>CAWIWO010000021.1:0-14167 GCA_963839835.1 uncultured Actinomycetota bacterium | reverse complement strand
GAATGGCGGTGTGGCGGTGCCCGACGTACCGGTCGAGGAGTGGCTGAGCGACCCGGTCGTCCTGGGTGTCGGCCTGGGGCTCCTCGTCGGCAAGACTGTCGGCGTCTTCGGCTCTGCCTGGCTGGCGGTGCGGATCGGGTGGGCGAAGATGCCCGACTCGATGACCCACGTGCACCTGCTCGGGCTCGCTATCGCTGCGGGGGTCGGGTTCACGGTCGCCCTGTTCGTGGCCAACCTCGCGTTCAACGACCCGGCCCTGGTCGAGATGGCCAAGCTCGGCATCCTGGTTGGCAGCGTGCTGGCTGCCGTCCTCGGCTACCTGACCCTGCGGCTCTCCACCCGCCGATGAGGGCGTACCGCCGGATCACCGTGGCGCTGTTCCTGGCCGGGATGGCGACCTTCGCACAGCTGTACAGCGTGCAACCGCTGCTTCCCGAGCTTGCCGACTACTTCGAGCTCACCGCGACGGCGAGCACGCTCTCGTTGTCGGTGAGCACCGCGACCCTCGGTATTGCGCTGCTGGTCTTCGGTCCGATATCCGAGGTTGTCGGGAGGACCCGGCTCATCCATCTCTCCCTGTTCGCCTCGGCCGTCGTGGGGCTCCTGTCGGCGATCGCTCCGACGTGGCCGGCCCTGTTGGTTCTGCGGGCCGTCGAGGGCCTGGCCATTGCGGGCCTTCCCGCCGTCGGCATGGCCTACCTCCGCGAGGAGGTGCCCGACAGCGTGCACGCCCGTGCGGCTGGTCTCTACGTCGCCGGGGCTGCCATGGGCGGGATGTCCGGACGGCTGATCGCGGGCGCGCTCGGTGACATCGGCGGCTGGCGACTCGGTGTGGGAGGCGTCGCCGTGATCGCCCTGGTCTCCGCGGTGTGTGTGAAGCTGTTGCTCCCGCCGTCGCGGAATTTCTCACCGATGCCGCCACACCCTGCTCAGCTGCTCAAGATGACCGGGCGCCTCCTCAGGGACCCTGGACAGCTGGCCCTCTACGGGATCGCGGCCACCTTCATGGGCGCGTTCGTCGCCGTCTACAACGCGATGTCGTTCCGTCTGGTGGCTCCGCCGTACGAACTCAGCCTCGCTGCCGCGGGACTGGTGTTCCTCGTCTACCCGGTGGGGGCGCTCTCCTCGACGTACGCCGGAGCCCTGGCGTCCCGTCTTGATCGCCGGTGGGTGCTTCCGGCGGCGGGGCTGATCACTGTGGCCGGCCTGCTGGTGACCCTCGCGGAGCCTCTGGCGCTCGTCGTGGTGGGCCTTGCCGTGATGACTGCCGGCTTCTTCGCGGCGCACTCCGTGGCCAGCGGATGGGTCGCGACCCGTGCCCACGCCGGCGACGGCGGGACCGGGCAGGCGGCCTCCTTGTACCTCTTCGCGTACTACCTCGGGTCCTCGGTGTTCGGCAGCCTCGCGGGTGACGCATGGAGCGCGGGGGAGTGGCTCGCGGTCGTCCTCCTGGCCGGAGGGCTCCTCGCCGTCGGGATGGTGCTCGCCCTGCTGCTCCTTCGCACCCGGAGCCCGCGCGGCTCCGGCCAGCTGTCCCAAGAACCTCGCCAGGTCGAGGAGGAACGGAGATGACGTTGTCAGCCATCGAGATCCTGGAGGCGGCCAGAACGCTCCTGTTCGTCCCCGGTGACCGTCCGGAACGCTTCGCCAAGGCGTCGGCGTCCGGCGCCGCGTTGGTCGTCGTGGACCTGGAGGACGCCGTCGCTCCTGCGGAGAAGCCGTTGGCGCGGCAGCACGTAGAGCGATGGCTGGCCGACGGTCATCCGGGCGCCGTCAGGGTCAACGCCCACGGGACAGACTGGCACGAGGGCGACCTCGCGGCAGTGGCCGACCACGACTGCGTGGTCGTGGTCCCGAAGGCCGAGTCACCCGACGTGCTCAGCGAGGTCGCGCGGCAGGTGGGCACCGGCGTGCTGGCACTGGTCGAGAGCGCGGCCGGAGTGCTCGGAGCCCAGGGGATCGCCGCCGCACCCGGTGTCCAGCGGCTGGCGGTGGGCGCCTATGACCTGGCTGCGGAGCTCGGGGTGTCTCCCGATGACCGGGATGCGATGGCCTGGTCGCGTGGCGCGTTGGTGCTCGCGTCGGCAGCAGCCGGCATTGCTCCGCCCGTGGACGGCATCACCGGGGACGTCGAGGACGAGGAGCGGTTGCGCTCCGAGGTGCAACATGCGGCTCGGATGGGTTTCACCGGGAAGCTGTGCATCCATCCACGGCAGGTCGGCGTCGTCGAGGATTGCTGCGTCCCACCGAGGAAGAGCTGCGCTGGGCCCGGGCAGTCACCGCGGCCGCTGCCGACTCCGCTGTGGTTCTCGTCGACGGCAAGATGGTGGACAAGCCAGTGGTGGACCGGGCACGCAGGATGCTCGAGCGGGACTCACGTGGGAGGGGCTGACATGCGAGTCACGGACGTGCGGGTCGCCGAAGCCCCCCTCGACTCCGAGATCGCGAACGCCGTCATCGACTTCTCCACGATGACGGTCTCCATGGTGGCCGTGGTCACCGACGCAGTCGTGGATGGCGAGCCAGTCGTCGGCTACGGCTTCAACTCCAACGGCCGCTACGCACAGACCGGGATACTCACCGAACGGCTGTTGCCGCGGCTGCAATCGGCGGACGCTGCTGCGCTGCTCGACCCGGTCGACCGGAGTCCTCGACCCGGTGGCGGTGCGCCGGGTCGTGACGAGCAACGAGAAGCCAGGCGGACACGGTGACCGGGCAGTTGCCGTGGGCACGCTCGACATGGCGATGTGGGACGCCGCTGCCAAGGGACTGGGACTCCCTCTCCACCGAGTCCTGAACGAGAGGTTCCGGCCGGGCCAACCATCGGCGGAGTCTGTATGGGTCTACGCGGCGGGTGGCTATTACCGGCCGGGTGACGACGTCGCCGGGCTCCGGGACGAGATCCAGGGCTATCTCGACCTGGGCTACAAGGACGTCAAGATCAAGATCGGTGGCGCGCCGCTGAAGGTTGATCTCGAACGCATCGAGGCGGTGATCGACCTGCTACCCGACGGGAGCCGGCTGGCCGTCGACGCCAACGGGCGGTTCGACGTACGCACGGCGATGGAGTACGCCGCAGCCCTCGAGGCCTACCACCTGCTCTGGTACGAGGAGCCGTGCGACCCGCTTGACTACAGGGGCCACGCGGTCCTGGCCGAGCAGTACCCGGGAGTGCTGGCGACTGGGGAGAACCTCTTCTCGGTCCAGGACGTCGGCAATCTTGTGCGATACGGCGGGCTGCGCCCTGACCGCGACATTCTCCAGATGGATCCGTGCCTGAGCTACGGGGTCTCGGAGTACGTCGCCATGTTGGACCGGCTGGCCTTTCACGGCTGGGCGTCGCAGCGGTGCTGCCCGCACGGCGGGCACCAGTACAACCTCGCCCTCGCGGCTGCGTTCAGCCTCGGCGGCTGCGAGTCCTACCCGAAGGTCTTCGAGCCGTACGGCGGCTTCGCGGACGACACTCCCGTCACCGAGGGTCGGGTCGCCCTCTCGGATGTGCCGGGAGTCGGGATCGAGCGCAAAGAGGCGCTTCATGCCCTCTTCCGGGAGCAGTTCCGATGAGGCAAGGTTTGTCCCGGCGCCTCGGGTACGTGTCTCGAGGTGCAACGTCGTCGAGGAGGAGCAAGATGAACCTGGTCCGACAGCCCCCGGGGATCGTGCGCTGGACCCAGAAGCTCGAGGACGCCACGGCGCTCGACGTGGCCGTGCGAGCGGTGGAGCCGACGGTCCAGAACGTGTTCGGCACGGGGAACCGGGCGGCGGTGCTGCGAGGCGAATGGCTCGGGCACGCGGTGCACCCGGTGCTCACCGACCTCGTGGTCGGCAGCTGGACCTCGGCCACCGTGCTCGACCTGCTGGGAGGACGCGACTCGTCCGGCGCCGCCCAGAGACTCGTCGGCCTCGGACTGCTCGCAGCCGGCCCGACCTTCTGGACCGGCTGGGCCGAATGGACGACGGCCGGGACTCGTGAGAAGCGAGTGGGCGTGGTGCACGCAGTGACCAACGGCACCGCGCTCAGTGCCTACACGGCCTCCTGGCTGGCCCGCCGCCGGGGCGACCACGGCCGCGGGGTCCGGCTCGCCCTCGTCGGAGCGGCGGTAGCGGGCTTCGGCGCCTACCTGGGTGGCCACCTCGCGTCGACGCGCAAGGTGGGCAGCCATGATCCCGCCTTCGACGGCCCGCTCGGGATCTGAACCCAGAGACAGAACCTGGACACAGAGAGACCGAACCGCCCCGGGCACTGGACACGCCGGGGCGGTTCGGTGTCTTCGAATCGAGCGCTACCGCATCTTTGGAGCGATGTCGTTGACGCGCTTGAACGCGTTCTTCTTCGTCGCTGTGCTCAGCCTCCAGTTCTGCTGGCTGTGCAGGTGGGTGTTGAAGTACGAGAACGCGATGCCGCCGTAGTCGTTCATCGACCGGTAGACCCGCGACATCCAGCCGGAGTCCTTGTTGGCGGCAACGTCGTTGTACCCCGTCTCAGCCATGCCCCAGGCCACGTTGTTCTTCTTGGCCCAGGCGCTGATCGGCTTGAAGTAGTCGTCAGTGAACTTCTTCCACTCGTACCTGCCGTGGGTGCCGTACTTCTCGTATAGGTCGAAGCCGACCACGTCGATCTTGGTGTTCGGCCAGGTGGCGCTGAGGCGGTACTTCGCGGCGCCGTAGAACTGGTGGTAGCCCATCAGGATGATGCTGTAGCCGACGTTCGGAGCGCCTCGCGCGAATGATCGGCGCGATTCGCGCCTGCATCCGCTTCCACGCCTGGATGTCCCCCTCGCCCTCGGGCTCGTGGTGGACAGCCACCCAGACGGGACCGTCGACGGTCTTCATCTGCTTGGCCAGGTTCCTCGCCCACGCGTCGCCCTTGCCGCTCGCCATCGCGGACCAGGAGTACGGCGCCTTGAAGCTCATCCAGGGGACCCGCTTCTTGGCGGCATCGGCCTTGGCCGTCTTGACAGCGGATGAGATGGCCGATCCCCAGTAGGTGCGGTGCACGCCAAGGGTCTTGCCGAGGGACTGCTCCCACGGGCCCAGGTTGGCGTTGGCGCCGTAGACGCCTCCCATGAAGGTGCCGCAGCTCGGGATGCCGCGGGCGCTGACGTCGCAGCCGTTGGTCATCTTGCTGGGGGCGGACGTTGAGGGGGCCGCAGGGCCGGCGAGGGCCAGGACGAGGGGGATGAGGGCGGCAACGGATAGTGATTTCAAGAGATGTGAACGCATTGGCTCGCTTTACGGACGACGACAAGGACGGCCCACCCCCGCCGTACGGTCCGGTGACCAGAGGTCTCCGATAAGCCGTATGGGCCATGGCAAGGTAGCCCAGATGGACCATGACGTCGAAAGCGGGGTCGCGGTGGACCACTGTTCAACCGACATTCTGGTCTAATTTCACTAGCGCACTAGCCGCATTAGTTGCGAAGCACCACAAAGCGGTCGTCCGATGCTTGGCGCCTCAGGAAGGTTACTGGGTCACATCTCTTCGTGGTGCTCGGGGTCGCCGCCGAACAGCCGGCCGGCGGGCTCGGCCAGTGCGGAGATGCCCTCGATCTCCGCGTCGCTGAGCTCGAACCCGAAGATGTCGAGGTTCTGCCGCTGCCGTTCGGGGCTGCTCGACTTCGGGATCGGCAGCGAACCCAGCTGCACGTGCCAACGCAGGATCACCTGGCCAGGGGATACCCCGGCGCGATCGGCAGCCTGCGTGACGGCCGGCTCGTCCAGGGGAGCCTGCCGCTTGCCCATCGGGCTCCACGCCTCGGTGCGGATGCCCAGCCGCTCGTGCACCGCGCGCATCTCCTCCTGTGGGAACCGCGGGTGCAGCTCGATCTGGTTGACCGACGGGGTCACGCCGGTCTCGTCGATGATGCGCGCGAGGTGATCTCGGGTGAAGTTGGAGACACCGATTGAACGCACCAGCCCCTGCTCACGGAGCTCGACGAGCGCCCGCCAGGCCTCGACGTACTGGCCGACGCTCGGGTTGGGCCAGTGGATGAGGTGCAGGTCGAGGTAGTCGAGCCCGAGACGGTCCAGCGAGCCGTGCACCGAAGCCACGGCATCGTCGTAGCCGTGGTGGCGACCCGGCAGCTTGCTGGTCACCTGCACCTCATCGCGGGGTACGCCGGACCGCCGGAGCGCTTCTCCGACATCGGTCTCGTTCTCGTAGTTCACCGCGGTGTCGAGCAGCCGGTAGCCGGCTTCGATCGCCTGCACGATTGCTGTGACGCCCTCCTCACCCTTCAGGGGCCAGGTGCCGAAGCCGATGGCGGGCAGCGTGCTGCCGTCGTTCAGCGTGTACGTCGGGATGCTTGGGTGCTGTGCCTGTGTCTGGGCCATGGCCCAACTGTGTCAGGCGGCCAGAACTGTGTCGTGGCAGGCACAGATGGGGGCCGCGCTCTCACCGGGGGCGAGCTCGTAGCCGCACAGCAGCGGGAACGGACGCTCGGCTCGCAGCTCGTTCCAGCAGGACTCGAGCTCGAGGGCCAGGTTGACCGCGCTCCGGCGCCAGTACAGGTCCACGATCTCGCCGAACACCCGGAACGAGCGCCACCGGCCGCTGACCTGCTCGATGGTCTTGCCGATGAGTGCGTCGAACTGCTCACGGTCGATGTGGTGGAACCCCGGGAGCTCCTCGTGGAGCGCATGCGCATCAAGTCTCATGAACTGTCCGCTAGCGGTCGCCGCGGCGTGGTCGATGCCGATCGCGCCCAGCCCTTCTTCCAGCAGCCGAAGGTGCGCAGGAGTCGCGGCCACCAGCACTGCTTCGCCCTCCGCGAGTCCGTTGGCGACATATGCGACGAGACTCTCCCCGAGGCGCTCCTCGGTGTGCCAGAACGCGACGGAGTGGCCCGCGTCGGCGACGTCGGCGCCGATCTCTGCCGTGGGAACGGGCAGGGCGGGGAACGTCGCGGTGAACCGGGTGCCCTGGCTGGCGTCGTACTCGATGGTGCCGTTCATGGCGTCACAGAGCTGACGCACGATCAGCAGGCCGAGCCCGCTGCCGCCGAGGCCGTGTGAGGTGGTGCCGTGGACGTAGGCATCGAAGAGTGTGTCGACCAGCTCCTCGGGGACCCCGTTGCCGTCGTCACTGACGGTGAGCCGGACCGAGCTCCCGGCTCGCACGGCGCTCAGGTGCACGTTGGGCCCGCCGTAACGGAGGGCGTTGGTCACGAGGTTGTCCAGCACCTGCGTGATCCGGATCGGGTCAGCTACCACGACCGCGTCATCGGGGACGTCCACGGTGATCGTTGCGCCTGGCCGTCGCTCGGCCAGGAGCTCCCGGCAGATGTCGGCCAGCGACACCCGCTCGAGGGAGACGTCCAGCTGCTCGCGCTCAGCGAGGTGTGTGGTGGACAGGTCAGTGAGCAGGTGGACCAGCATGTCGCTGCGACGGACCATCATCTCGGCGAGGTGGGCCACCACGCCGGGTGGCAGAGAAGTGCGGTTCTCATGCAGCTGGGCGGCCGCCTCGTGCAGCACCATCGCGGTGTTCTGCATGTCGTGGATCAGCTCAGCGTCAACGTCCCTCATGACACAAAGTTCCCTCTCCCACATCAGTGGTAGTCCAACCCCCGACAGGCTTACGCCATCACTCCCCAGGACTCGGCTGCCCCAACAGCCAAGAGGCCAAAAACGACGGGCTCACGAGCAGTCTAGGCGGGGTGTCAACGGTCGAACTCCGTTGGCTCCGGGTCCCGCCCGAACGGGACGACGCCTAGGCTGGCGGTCATGGACAAGCCAGTGTTGTTCGTGGTCGCCGCAGGGCCGGGTGTCAGTGGGTCCGTCGCCCGGAGATTCGCTCGCGAGGGGTACGACGCGGCGCTCGTCGGGCTCGAGGAGAAGGTGCTGGAGGAGCTCGCCGGGTCCCTCCGCGGCGAGGGGATGCAGGCTGCGTGGCGGGCGGTCGACATCACCGACGCCGAGGCGTTCGGCGCTGCAGCGGCCGACCTCGGCGAGGCCGCCGGCCGGGTCGACGTCCTGCACTTCAACCCGAGCGCGTTCCGGCAGAAGACCCCGTTGGAGCTGACCCCGGAGGAGCTCGCTGCCGACGTGCACGTGGGTCTCGGCGCCCTCCTGACCGCCGTACAGTCCGCGAGGCCGTTCATGAGTGCGGGCGGACGGATCACGGCGACCGGCAGCATGGCGGCGGACAAGCCCTGGAACGAAGCGGCAAGCCTGGGGGTGCAGAAGGCCGGCCTGCGCAACCTGATCCAGAGCATCGACACGACCCTGAAGCCCGACGGGATCCGGGCTGTCTCGGTGACGGTTCGCGGCACGCTCGGCAGGGAAGGTCCGTTCACGCCGGACCGCGTGGCCGAGGCGATCTTCAACGCTGCTGGACAGGACGAGGAAGGCTGGCGGACCGAGGTTCCATACACGGGCTAGCGGCGGTGACACCCACCGCGCCCGCTAGTACGTTTGCGGGATGAAAATCGGGAGGCACCTCGTCGGGATCGGGGCGATCCTGGCACTGGTGTTGACCGCGTGCGGCGACGCGGACGACGCGTCTGGCGACGCCAGCTCGATCACGTTGTACACCTGCGTCAACGACACCACCATCGCTCCGGTGATCAAGACGTTCGAGAAGGGCAACCCCGGCACGAAGGTCAAGCTCTTCCGCGCCCCGACGGGCGACCTGAACGCACGCATCGCTGGTGACGAGCGCTCTGGTGGACTGCGTGCCGATGTCATCTGGGCCTGTGACCCACTGACCATGCAGGACTACGTGAAACAGGGACGGTGGGCGGCTGGACTCCGGAGACGTCGATCGGCTCTGAGTACCGCACCGATGACTACGTCGGCGTGGCGCTGCTCTACATGGTCGCGGTGTCCGGCGAGGGGGTCCCGCCGCCGAAGTCCTGCTCGGACCTCGCCGGGTCGTCGTACGACGGGGGAGTCGCCGTTCCAGACCCCGGGGTCGCCGCATCGGCACTCGGGGCCCTCGGTTACTTCGCGAACGACGACGACTACGGCACGGGCTTCTACGCGGCGCTGCGGAAGAACGGCGCGGAACAGGTCGCGACACCTGACGACGTCGTCACCGGCGTCGCCGAGGACACGTACGACGCGGGGATCACGATCGCCAACTCGGCGTACGCCGCGAAGGAGAACGGCTCGCCGATCGAGGTGACCTGGCCGGAGCCCGGGGCGGTCGCGATCTATGGACCCGCGGCCCTCGCGAAGGACACCGAGAACGAGAAGGCTGCGAAGAGCTTCATCTCCTACGTCGCCAGCAAGGAGGGCCAGGAGCAGATCGGGAGGTCCGGCTCCTACCCGACCCTGGACGGGGTGGCGGGCCCGACGAAGCCGGCCGATGCCCCGGTCGTCTTCCCGGACTGGCCCGAGCTCTCCGCCGACAAGGACGCACTCCTGGCGAAGTACCAGAAGATCTTCGGTGGGTAGCAGCGCCACTGGCACCCCGCGGCTCCGCGACCCGTCGCTGCCCGCCACTCTCCTGGTGGGCGTGACCGCCGTCACGGTCGTGCTGCTGCCCCTGGCCAAGATGGTTCGGACGGCGTACACCGAGGGGTCCCACGACTTCCGCGACATCCTCGGCAGCCCGGGCCTGGGCGAGGCGGTCGCGAACTCGCTCCTGCTCTCGCTCGCCGTCACCGTGATCGCAGTACCGATCGGAGCTGCGCTGGCGCTCACCCTGCGACGTCCGCACCTGCCCGGCCGGACTCTCCTGCGCGTGGGCGTGCTGCTGCCGGTCCTGGTGCCGGACTTCGTGCTCGCCTACAGCTGGCTGCGGGCCTACGGCCGGGCCGGGTTCACCGACGACCTGTTCGGCCTCGGCTGGGACGGCATCTCGGGTCCGGTTGGAGTCACCGCGGTCGTCGCCGTGAACGCCGTGCCGGTGGCGTACATCGTGGCGGCGGTCGGCCTGGCGGCGCGTGCCGAGCCGGCGCTGGAGCGGGCGGCCCGTGCCGCCGGGGCGGGGGCCGTGACGGTGCTGCGAACGATCACCCTCCCGCTGATGCGTCCCGCACTGGCGACCGCGGCCATGCTCGTCTTCGTGCTCACCCTCGGCACGTTCGCCATCCCGCTGGTCCTCGGTTCGCCCGCCGGGTTCGCCACCGTCACCACCCGCATCTACGCCAACCTTGCCCGCAGCAGCGATCCGGCCGCATTCGTCGACGCGATCCTGCTCGCGCTGTTGCTGGTCGTCGTGGCGGTTGCAGTCGTGGCGCCGGCGGACTGGCTGCTCGGCTCCCGGCTGCGGGTGACCCGGACATCGACGACTGATCCCGGCCCGACGCAGTCCGTCGGCAACCGCTCCGGCCGGTGGGTCACGGCCGCGGTGGGTGCGTACTTGTTGCTGGCCGTCGTGGTCCCGCTGGTGGCCCTGGTGTCGACCGCCCTGACCGCGGCGGTCGGACTGCCGCCGGCCCCGGGGAACTGGACGTTGCGTCACTTCGACGCGGTGCTGACGGTGCGCAACAGCGAGGCGCTCAGCCGCAGCCTGGTGCTCGCCCTTGCGGCGGCCTCCCTGCTGGTCGTGCTGGTGGGCGCGCGGCCGCCCGGAGCGTTCTCGTTTCGGCAGCCGCCACCGGCGACGCTGGTGACGCTCACCTTCGTGTTGCCGGCAGCACTCTTGCCGTCGGCCTGTTGATCACCTACGGCCGTTGGCTGGGCGACACTCTCCTGATCATCCTGCTGGCCTACGTCGCCAAGCTCTGGGCGTTCGCACACCGACCGGTATCGGGGGCGCTGGACCGGCTGCCACCCGACGAGTTCGCGGCCGCCCGGGCGAGCGGCGCGTCCGTGCTCGGCGCGATCCGGACCGTCGTACTCCGTCCGCTGGCGCCGGCGCTGCTGGCCGCGTGGTTGGTCTGCTTCCTGACGGCGTTGCACGAGGTGACGATGTCGAGCCTGCTCTACGGCCCCGGCAACGAGACGCTCGCGGTCGTCGTACTGAACAGTGCGGAGCTCGGCCAGGTGGGGCAGCGGCTCTCTTTCGGTGCTGCTGACCCTCATGCTGCTGGTGCCGGCCGGCCGGTGCTGGTGGGGGATCCGGCGCCTCGAGGTGAGGCGGGCCCCCAGTCCGTCATACGAGGTCATCGATGTCGGGTGACGCCTCTGGAGGTGCGCGGGCTGTCGGTCTCGTACGGCGCGACGCCGGCTCTCGTCGACGTGGACCTCGCTGTCGCGCCGGGGGAGATGCTCGCTGTGCTGGGACCGTCGGGGTCTGGGAAGTCCACGATCTTGCACACAGTCGCCGGCTTCATCGCACCGAATGCGGGCGAGGTCTGGCTCGGTGGAGAGCGAGTCGCCACCCCCCGTACCGGTCACCCCGCCCGAGGATCGCGGGATCGCGACGGTTTTCCAGAACTACGCGCTCTGGCCGCACCTGAGTGCGCCTCGACACCGTCGCCTACCCGTTGCGCCGCCGGGGGCTGGGCCGGGCGCACGCCCGGGAGGAGGCGATGGTGATCTCTGGACGGTTTCGGGTCGGCCATCTCGCCGACCGTCGACCGGCTGAACTCTCGGGCGGCGAGCAGCAGCGGGTCGGCCTCGGTCGTGCCCTGGCCGAGGACGCTGCGCTATATCTCTTCGACGAGCCGACGGCACACCTGGTCATGCATGTGCGCGCGGTGTTCGTCGAGGAGCTGCTGACCCGTCTGCGCGACACGGGAGCCGCCGCGGTGTACTCCATGCACGATGCCGAGGAGGCGCTCGGCGTCGCCGACCGGGTGGTGCTCCTCGCGGACGGCAGGCTCGTCGGGGTCGGGACCCCCGAGGACGCCTACCACCGGCCCGTGGACCTGTGGGCCGCCCGGCTGACCGGCCCGGCCTCGGTGCTCGCCGGTCCGAGCGGCCAGCTCCTGCTGCGCCCCGGGTGGGCCCGACTGGAGGGGCGGCGTACGGGCCGGGTGGTGGACGTGCACTTCCGGGGACCGCACTCGGACTACCTGCTGGAGACCGACGAGGGCAGGCTGCTGGTCCGCGAGCCAGGGACGCCGAGGCACGCGCGGGGAGAGCAGGTGGGGTGGACTCTCATCGAGTCCGGCCCCTCGACGGGACGGCTGAGCCGACTCAGCCGTCGAGCAACCTCGCCGGACCGGAGTGAAGGTTGCCCTCGTTCACGATCCGCAGGTGGCGCATCGTGTAGGACCGGAGGCGGCTCACCTGTTGCTCGCTCAGCCGGTCGCACACCCACTCCCAGTGCAGCGACACCCAGTCACCCACGGTCGAGCCCGCCCACCAGCCCGTCCCCGTCGAGCGGCGCTCGGCCGTCTCGGTGCCGGCTCGCCGAGGGAGAGCGACCGTCCGTCCCAGGTAACGGCCGCGACTCGACGACGACCTGGTCGCCGCACCTCGCGCGACCTTGCCCCACCGGATCCGGCACTGGTCGAGGACGGTCGAGCGCTTGCTCGGCGCCTTGCGGTCGTCGCCGAGCAGGCCGACCCAGGGGTAGATGCAGAACACGTGGTAGCTGTGGTGCGGCACCCCGCCGGCGACCACGCTTCGGCGAGGTTGCCGAACTGTGCCCGGTCCGGGCCGGAACCGGTCCTCCATCGAGTCGCCGAGCGCGGCCCGACCCGGTCGAGCAGCGGGTTGCCGACCCAGTACGCCTCGACCACGCGCCGATCGAGCGGATCGCCGACCCCGGTGCGCCGGGCGATCAGTTCCAGGTAGGGCCATGCGCCGGCGAACTGCCGGGCAGTCGCAGCCCGGTCGTCGACGCCGGAGGCGCCGTACTGGAACAGCCCCGGTGGTCGGCCGGCCCGCAGCAGCCGTGGTATTCGGCGGGAAGGCGTAGCGGACGAACATGTCGGCCCGGGCAAGGGAACGGGGCCGAACGCGGGGATCAAGACCATGTCCTCCCCCGTCCCCCCCGTTCCCGAGCAGTCAGTAGCCCCCGGCGCGGGCGTCCTTCGCCTCCTGCCTGTCCCCCCGACCTTCTCCATCGCCATGCCCATGTGGATGAGGATCCAGTCGCCGGGCCTCGAGCGGTTCCCCGCCGTCGAGCAGCCCGATGTTGATCTTGCGCTCCGCCCCCCTCGACGTCGACGAGCGCAAGCCTGACCTCCGTTCCCCTCCAGCCCCGATCACCTGACCGGGAATGCCGAGGCACACGTCAGACCCACCTCCTCCCCCGCACCAGGCCTCCGCACGGCCGCCGGCTCCCCCGGGCTCGACCGCAGCCGCCACCGGGTCGGAGAGGCCCATCCGTTCGTCCACATCGGCGACCTGCGCCACCCCACGACACAGGTCTCGCGGCAGCAACCCGCACCCATCGCGGCCGCCGTCCCGCCAGGACCGCCATTGGATCCATGCCGTGCGCGTCCGCTGCCAACTCCCCGCCATCGGTCTCACCAGCCTGCACCCGGAGCACCTCGACCGCCCCCGGGTCGCCGCGATCGGGGGAGCCCCGTCGACGAGCACCACGAGATCCCAGCCGTCGAGGAGGTCGTAGGTCAGGTACGTCCCACGGATCCCGTAGTCGACTGTACCCGAACGCCCCCCGGTAGCGCCTCGAGGTGCTTGGAGACGCCGGACGACCTCGCAGCCGAAGCCGTCGTCGCCCAGGAAGATGTTCCCGATCCCGGCGATGAGCCCGTTCGGTCGGACACCTCAGGACTTGTCCTCGCCCGCGGCCGGTGCCTGCTAGAGGGCCGGACCCACCGCGTCCCCCCCGTCGTCGCGGCTCGGTCTCCGGCATCTGCGCCGCCGGCTGCTCGGCCGCGGGCGAGCCGGTGGCACCCCGCTCGGTATTCGCCTCCGGATCGGGCGCCTTGCTGCTCGTCGTCCTCGACCGGTCTGGTTGCGCCGCCGACCTTGGCACCGTCCTTGGTCGACTCGGCCTTCTCGCCGATGTCGGCCAGCTCCCCGCCGCCCCCGTCGGACGGCAGCACCGCCTTGCCCTCGGTGTCCGGATCCTCGTTGGCGTTCGGGTCCGCTCGTCATTGGTCTGCCCCTTCTCGTGATGCTGCGTCGATGGCTGGGCTCAGCCGCCGCCGGACTGCAGGTCCGGTGCTCCGGGTCCTGTAGCCTCCTGCGGCTTCACCGACGTGTCCGACTCCTCGTCGGCCGTCCCTGCCGGACGATCCGCCGGACCGCCGGAGGGCTCATCGGATCCGGTGTCGCGCGAGCCGACCGGGCCTCGCTCCTCCTGCGGCTCCTCGGCGAGGTCCTCACCCGGCTGACCAGTCATGCTGATCCCGTC
>CAWIWO010000020.1:0-388605 GCA_963839835.1 uncultured Actinomycetota bacterium | reverse complement strand
CCAAGACCTACTGGGGCTTCGGCTTCGGTGCCGACATCAACGGACTCGGCGCCCAGGGCGACCCGCGGCCGGACGCGGCGACCAACCACCCGGTGACCTACCCCTTCACCACCCTCGGCGGCGTGACGGTGGACCAGCAGGTCAGTGGCCAGCGACGCTATGACATCAACAAGGACGGGGTCGCGCAGTACGGCCTCTACCCGGACTGGATCCAGGACCTGAAGATGCTTGCCGGCCAGCGCATCGTCGACGACATGGCGCGGGGTCCCGAGGCCTACCTGCAGATGTGGGAGCGGGCGTACGGCGTGAAGCCGAACGCGTGCACCAACCCGACGTCGAAGCTGTCTGCGGTGACCCTCCGGTCGCGGGTGAAGAACGGGTACAACTCGTGGCAGACGCTTGCCGCCGCCGGACAGCCCGACCGCCGCCTCGGCAACACCTTCACCTACTGCACCTCGACGGGCCGGGCCACCGTGTCCTTCTCATCGGGCGGGACGGTCACCGGCGTCAAGGCCTCCTGACCGCTCGACGATCTTCGGTTACCGACGGGTAGCCTTTGTCACACCCGTCTGGCCTGCCCCACCCCGGCCGATGGTCGTAGTCTGCGAGCGCGTGCCGACGACGTACGGCGCCCGCCAGGTCCGAGAGATGTGGAGTGACACGTGCTTCTGGTGCTGATCGTCGGCCTGTTGATGAACGCGATAGCCCTGCCGCTCGCGGCCCGGCGGGTGAACTTCCTGTACCGGGTGATCAGCAACGGCCAGCCGGCCCCCGACCGGATCGAGGGCGTCACCGGACGTGTCGGCGCCGCGCTCAAGCGACAGCTGGTCGAGGTGTTCGGCCAGAAGAAGCTGCTGAAGTGGTCGGTGCCGGGCGCTGCGCACTTCTTCGTGTTCTGGGCCTTCGTCATCCTCGGCACGGTCTACCTCGAGGCCTACGCCGTGCTGATCGCGCGTGACCCCGAGTGGAGCTGGTTCGTCTTCGGCAACTGGGCGGTGCTGGGCTTCCTGCAGGACTTCATCGCGGTGATGTGCCTGGTCGGCATCGGCACCTTCTGGTGGATCCGGATCGTCAACAACCCCAAGAACCAGGGCCGGGGGTCCCGCTTCTTCGGTTCCCACCTCGGGCCGGCGTACTTCACGCTGTTCATGATCTTCAACGTCCTCTGGTCGCTGTTCCTGTTCCGCGGCGCCGTCGAGGCCCGCGACATGGGCACCGACAACGGCTACGGAAAGGCCGCCTTCGTCTCCTACGGGCTGGGCAAGGTGCTCCCCGACAGCACCGCGCTGATCGGCATCGGCCTGCTCCTGCACATCGGGGTGATGCTGGCCTTCCTGATCTTCGTGCTCAACTCCAAGCACCTGCACATCTTCGTGGCCCCCCTGAACGTGATGTTCGGGCGCGCGCCTGTCGCCCTGGGCGCGGCGAAACCGATGACCAGTGGCGGCAAGGCGCTCACCCTCGACGACCTCGAGGACCTCGACGAGGACGCCAAGCTCGGCGTGGGCGCGGCGGAGGACTTCACCTGGAAGGGCGTCCTCGACATGACGACCTGCACCGAGTGCGGTCGGTGCCAGGACCAGTGCCCGGCGTGGAACACCGAGAAGCCGCTCTCGCCGAAGCTGATGATCATGGCGCTGCGCGACCACACGCTGGCCAAGGCGCCGTACCTCCTGGCCGACGAGGACAAGCGCGAGTCGCTGCTGGAGGGCAACGAGAAGCTGGCCCTCGAGGTCGAGCGCCCGCTGGTCGGGGACACCGGCGACGAGTGGTTCTACATGCCCGAGGACGGCTCCGGCGTGATCGACCCCGACGTGCTGTGGTCCTGCGTCACCTGCGGCGCGTGCGTGCAGCAGTGCCCGGTCGACATCGAGCACGTCGACCACATCGTCGACATGCGTCGCTACCAGGTGCTGGTCGAGTCGAACTTCCCTGCGGAGCTCAACGGCCTGTTCAAGGGCCTGGAGAACAAGGGCAACCCGTGGAACATGTCCTCCACCGCGAGGCTGGACTGGGCCAAGGACCTGCCCTTCGAGGTCAAGGTCGTCGGCGAGGACATCGAGTCGCTCGACGAGGTGGACTGGCTCTTCTGGGTCGGCTGCGCCGGCGCCTACGAGGACCGCGCGAAGAAGACGACACGTGCGGTGGCCGAGCTGCTCGACATGGCCGGGGTCTCCTTCGGCGTGCTCGGCAACGGCGAGACCTGCACGGGTGACTCCGCGCGTCGCTCGGGCAACGAGTTCGTCTTCCAGGGTCTCGCCGCGCAGAACATCGAGACCTTCAAGGAGTACAAGGTCAAGAAGGCGGTGACCACCTGCGCCCACTGCTTCAACACCCTGAAGAACGAGTACACGCAGCTCGGCATCGAGCTCGAGGTCGTGCACCACACCCAGCTGCTCAACCGCCTCGTCCGGGAGAAGAAGCTCACCCCGGTCGCGTCCAACGGCAACGGCAGCAAGCGCTCGATCACCTACCACGACCCGTGCTACATCGGCCGGCACAACCAGGTCTACGCCCCTCCGCGCGAGCTGCTCGAGGTGATCCCGGACGCGAAGTTCACCGAGATGCCCCGCAACTCCGAGCGCTCCTTCTGCTGCGGCGCCGGCGGCGCCCGGATGTGGATGGAGGAGACCATCGGCACGCGGATCAACGAGACGCGTACGGCCGAGGCCGTCGGCACCGGTGCCGACCAGATCGCGACCGGCTGCCCGTTCTGCCGGGTGATGCTCTCCGACGGGCTCACCTCGGCCCAGAGCAAGGGCGAGGCGCGCGAGGAGGTCGAGGTCCTCGACGTCGCGCAGCTGCTGCTGGCCTCGGTCAAGGGCGAGTCGCGGCCCGCCGCCAAGCAGGCCGCCTCCGCGGCGAGCTCCGGCGGCGGTACGTCGACCGCGACGATCGAGCGCGAGGAGACCAAGGCCGAGCCCGACTCCGAGGACACCACCCAGTCCGCGGAGACCGTCACCGAGACCGAGGACGTCGGCGCCGGGGCCAAGGCCCACACCGGCGGCGGCTCGCTCTTCGACGACCCCGAGTCCTCGGAGTCCTCGGATGCCGCGCAGGAAGAGGCCGACGAGAAGGAGTCCGCGACCAAGGCCGAGGCGGCCCAGTCGCTCAAGCCGGAGTCCACGACGTCGGGTGGGGGCTCGTTGTTCGACCTCGGCGACGACGAGGACGACTCCTCGGGGTCCCAGGCGACGAAGGAGACAGAGCCCGAGACAGCGTCGGCGGACGAGCCGGAGAAGGAACCTGCGAGCGAGCAGGCCACCGCGTCGTCCAGCAGCGAGATCCCCGAGGGCGGTTCGCTCTTCGACCTCGGCGGTGACGAGGAGCCCGACACCGCGAGCGAGGCCAAGGACACAGACGCGGAGGAGAAGACCGAGGACCCCGCAGGCGACTCCACCACCGACGAGAACGTCGACCGCTCCGAGGACGCCGCCGACACCGACGTCGACCCGACCGAGGAGTCCGAGGCCGAGGACCGAGGCCGCAGAGGAGCCGCCGCTCCTCGGGCAGCAGCGCCACCCCGGCACCGAGATCCCCGAGGGCGGCTCGCTCTTCGACATCGCCGAGCCTGCCGAGACGGAGACCGAGACCGCAAGGACTCAGAGCCCGCCGCCGAGGCGGAGGAGACCGACGAGAAGACCGAGGACCCCGCAGGCGACTCCACCACCGACGAGAACGTCGACCGCTCCGAGGACGCCGCCGACACCGACGTCGAGCCCGATCCCGAGGAGTCCGAGGCCGAGGACAAGGCCGCCGAGGAGCGCAGCTCCTCGGGCAGCAGCACCACCCCGGGCACCGAGATCCCCGAGGGCGGCTCGCTCTTCGACATCGCCGAGCCTGGCGAGACGGAGACCGAGACTCCGGACTCAGAGCCCGCCGCCGAGGCGGAGGAGACCGACGAGAAGACCGAGGACCCCGCAGGCGACTCCACCACCGACGAGAACGTCGACCGCTCCGAGGACGCCGCCGACACCGACGTCGAGCCCGATCCCGAGGAGTCCGAGGCCGAGGACAAGGCCGCCGAGGAGCGCGCCCAGGACGACGACGACGAGCCGCGAAGTCCCAGGAGTCCGGGGAGTCCGAGGACGAGGAGTCCGTCGAGGGCGGCCTGGGCGGCAAGTACCCCGAGGGTCAGTCGATGTTCGACGTACCCGACGACACCGTGTCCGGCGACGAAGCGACCGACGAGACCGCCGCCGAGCCGACAGACCGCCGAGGCGACCGAGTCGGCCGAACCGACCGAGGACTCCGGGGTCACCTCGCTGAAGGACATCAAGGCCAAGTACGCCGGGGATGCTCCCGCCGACGACGACGCCGCCGCGGAGTCGGACGAGCACTCAGCGGACGAGGACGAGCCGGAGGCCGAGCCCACCGACGACAACGAGGGTGACGACGACGAGCCGGCGGAGGAAGCCCCGAAGCCGTCGAGCTCCGGGGAGACGCACGAGCCGAAGACCGACAAGGACATCGGCGAGGCCGGGTCGCTGTTCGACCTCTGACGCGGTCCTACCGGTACGTCAGGACTTCTTGCCCTTCGACTTCTTGCCCTTCTTGCCAGTGGGGAGAGCCGCAGCCGCAGCGACTGCGCGATCGCCGGCCTTGCGCGCAGCTCTCCTCGCGCGCTTGACCTCCTTCTCGAGACGCTGGATCTGACCACCGACCTGCGCGGTCACCTCTCGGGCGACCCTGTCGGCGGTGTCGCGAACGAGCTGCTCGACGCCCTGGGCCGGGGACTTGGCGCTCGACCGCGATCCGCTCGTCGCCGCCGGTTGCGCTGGGGTCGCCGTCGAAGGGGCCTTCGTGGCCACTGCCTTCTTGGCCACTGCCTTCTTGGCCGGCGACTTCTGCCGGCGACTTCTTGGCCGGCGACTTCTTGGCCGGCGACTTCTTGGCGGTCGTCCTCTTCGCGGCCGACTTCTTCGCCGGCGACTTCTTCGCGGCCGACTTCTTCGCCGGCGACTTCTTCGCGGCCGACTTCTTAGCCGGCGACTTCTTGGCGGCGGTCTTCTTGCTGGAGGTCTTCCTTGCTGACGTCTTCTTCGCATGCGCTCGTCCCGCTCGAGGACTTCTTCGCCGCGGTCTTCTTCGCGCTCGCTGTCGTACCGGTCTCGTCGTTGGCCACTGCCGTCTCCCTCGTCATCGGTCCGGTCCGTCGACCGGCACGCCCATCCTGCCCTGAATCGCCGGGGACGGGGTCGCTACGGTCAGCTCCCACCTCCCAGCCCTGAACGAGCGTGCCCCGCGTGACGCCGGTCACGCCTGATAACCCGGCTGCTGCGTCCTCGTTGGTCAGGCAAGTCACCGGGAGGATCACCATGTCGTCACGCCTGCTTGCCGTGTTCGCCGCGACCGCGGCCCTCGTCGTCGCCCCTCTCACCGTGCCTCGAGCCGGCGCACGCCGCCACGAGCCAGGCGAAGTGGACACCGCGCCCGGCGCAGTACTCGAGCACCGTCACCACCAAGGACATCGCGATCCCGATGTCCGACGGCGTGAAGCTGCGCGGCGACCTGACTCGTCCCGCCGATGCCGACGGGAATGCGATCGCGGCCAAGCTCCCGGTCGTGGTGACCATCACCGCCTACAACAAGTCGGCGAGCGGCGGCAGCCCCATCGCGGGGTCGAGCGGTGACTACCTGGTCAAGCGCGGCTACGCCCAGCTGACCGTCGACGCCCGTGGCACCGGCTCGAGCGAGGGCCAGTGGAACGCCTTCGACAAGCGGGAGGACCTAGACGCCTCCGAGGTGATGACGTGGGCGCACAAGCAGCAGTGGAGCAACGGCAACACCGCCATGACCGGACCGTCGTACATGGGGATCAGCCAGATCTTCGCCGCGGCCGGCAAGCCCGCCGGGCTGAAGGCGATCTTCCCGCAGGTGCCGGCGGCGGACGTCTACCGGGACGTCACCGCCTCCGGTGGCCAGATCGACTCGGGCTTCATGCCGCTGTGGCTCGGCCTGGTCACCGCCACCGGTCTGGTCCCACCGGCGGTCGCCGGGACCGACCCCCAGTCGGGCATCGGCGCGCTCGCCTCGCACATCGGCGGGGCCGCCGCCTTCACCGGCCCGACGCTGGTCAAGGCGATGGCCGGCGACGAGACGGCGTACGACGGGCCGTTCTACGCCGAGCGCAGCCCGATCAACGTGATCTCCAAGGTCACCGTGCCGACCTTCCTGGTCAGCGGTGAGTTCGACCTCTTCCAGCGGGGCACCCCGCTGCTCTACGAGAACCTCCGCAAGCGCGGCATCCCCACGAAGCTGGTCATCGGCCCGTGGGACCACCTGCTGGGCTCGTCGGGCGCCGACATCGGCGACGCCGGGTACGGCGCGCTGAGCGAGCTGCAGCTGCGGTGGTTCGACCACTACGTCAAGGGCATCGCCGACCCCACGCTCGACAAGGACATCGCACCGCTGACCTGGTACGAGCAGGGCACCGGCGCCTGGCGCAAGGGCGCCGACTGGGTCGGCAGCGACCGGGTCGCGCAGACCTGGAAGCTCTCCGGCAGCGCGCAGAACGGAACCGCCGGCGCCCTGACGACGGGTGCGGCGAAGGACGGCACCGCCACCGTGCTGCCGATCCCGGTTGCCGGGCTGTGCACCCGCTCCACCAACCAGTGGACCGCCGGGATCATCAACTCCGTCACCGCTGCCGAACCCCTGCCTGACCAACAACGCACCCAACGACCTGGCGGGGGTCACCTTCGACTCGGCGCCGGCGACGAAGGCGGTGCACTTCCAGGGCCCGATCAACGCCCACCTCTACGTCTCCAGCGTCGGCGCCTCAACCGTCTCACCCGGGGGGATGCTCTCCGTGGCCGTCGAGGACGTCGCGCCCGGACGGCACCGTCACCCGGCTCACCGGCGGCTGGCAGGTCATCTCCGACCGCGCCCTGGACACGAAGAAGTCGCGCTACCTCGACGGCAAGCTGATCCAGCCGTTCCACCCGTTCACCAAGGCGACGGAGAAGCCGCTCGCCTCCGGAGCCGTCGAGCCGGTCGACGTCGAGGTCTTCCCGACCGGCGCCTCCATCCAGCCGGGTCACAAGCTGCGGATCGCCGTACAGGCCTTCGACACGCCGCACCTCACCCCGACCCTGCCCCAGCTGGCCGGCTCCCTCACCGCGATCACCATCCACAACTCCGCGACGTACCCCTCGAGCCTGACCATCCCGGCTCTGCGCTGACCGCTGTCGCTGAGCGAGCGGGCCGGTTTCCCATGCGGAGAAGGGAAACTGCCTCATCGCACAGGAAACTTCCTGTGTTCGGGGACAGAAAAGGTTCCCCCCATGGGAAACCGGCCCCGGCCTCAGACCCGCGTGCGCTGGAAGTTCGCGTACGAGCGTGAGGGGGTGGGGCCGCGCTGCCCCTGGTAGCGCGAGCCGTACTTCGCCGAGCCGTACGGGTGCTGCGCCGGCGAGCTGAGCCGGAAGAAGCAGAGCTGGCCGATCTTCATGCCCGGGTAGAGCTTGATCGGCAGGGTCGCCACGTTGGCCAGCTCGAGGGTCACATGACCGCTGAAGCCGGGGTCGACGAAGCCGGCCGTGGCGTGGGTGAGCAGCCCGAGCCGGCCGAGCGAGGACTTGCCCTCCACCCGCGCGGCGAGGTCGTCGGGCAGGCTGACGACCTCGAGGGTCGAGCCGAGCACGAACTCGCCGGGGTGCAGGATGAACGGCTCGTCACCGTTCGGCTCGACCTCGCGGGTGAGGTCGGACTGGTCCGCCGCGGGGTCGATGTGCGGGTAGCGGTGGTTCTCGAAGACCCGGAAGTAGCGGTCCAGCCGGAAGTCGATGCTCGAGGGCTGCAGCAGCGCCTCGTCGTACGGCTCGAGGACGATCCGCTTCGCCTCGATCTCGGCCAGGATGTCGCGGTCGGAGAGGAGCACGCAGCCAACCTACCCTTGGGGTGACCCCCCGAGACCGTCCACGGGTTCGGGTAGCATCCGTGGGCGCAGGCCAGCACCACCGGCCCGCATGCGGATGTAGCTCAGTTGGTAGAGCGCGACCTTCCCAAGGTCGATGTCGCGAGTTCGAATCTCGTCATCCGCTCCATGTCTCTCCACGGTTCTTTCCAGGGTTTCCCAGAGGCGGCGCTCGACTTCTACGACGACCTCGAGATGGACAACACGAAGTCCTTCTGGCAGGCGCACAAGCACGTCTACGACGAGGCGGTCCGTGCCCCGATGCTGGCCCTGACCGGCGCGCTCGCCGAGGAGTTCGGCCAGGCCAAGGTGTTCCGCCCCTACCGCGACGTGCGCTTCGCCAAGGACAAGACGCCGTACAAGACGGCCCAGGGCGCCTTCGTCAGCGTCGGTCCGGCGACCGGTTGGTACGTCGAGATCGGTGCGCCGGGCGTGCGCGTGGGCGGCGGGTACTACCACGCGGGCGGGCCGGACCTCGCCCGGATCCGGGCGGCCATCGACACCGAGCACTCCGGGGAGGAGCTCGAGCGCCTGGTCACCGCGCTGCAGCGCGACGGCTTCGAGATCCGGGGCGAGCAGCTGAAGACGACCCCGCGCGGCTACCCCGCCGACCACCCCAGGATCGACCTGCTGCGCTACAAGTCGATGGCGCTCGGTCGCTCCTACGGATTCGAGAAGATCATCCACGGCCCCGCGTTGCTCGACCGTGTCCGCGACGACTGGCGCGTCCTGCGTCCGCTCGTCGAGTGGGTGCGCGAGCGGGTCGAGGTGCTCGGCTGAGCGACGGCGTCCCGGGCTACTGGGGCTACTCGGGCTTGCGCACCGTGGCCATGGTCCGCTCGATCTCCCAGTGGGCGGCCATCGAGACCAGCTTGCCGTCGTCGTTCACGCGGTAGACCGCGATCAGGTCGGTGTCGGCCAGGGTGCCGTCCTCGAGCACCGTGCTGAAGGTGCCGATGTTGGCGCACGCGTTGCCGTTGGCGAAGGAGTCGCGGATGGTGAAGCGGAACTCCCTGACCGGCGCGATCGCCATGTCCCAGAAGGCACTGACGCCCTCGAGCCCGTGGTGGCCGTTGCCCTCGGGGTCGAAGAACGACGGCCCGACGGGGTCCTCGATCACGGCGTCCTCGGCCCACAGGGCGAGCCACTCGTCCTTCTGCTTGCGCGAGACGAGGTCGTAGGAGCGCTGCGAGAGACGGCGCACCGGGTGCTCACCGTCAGGAGCTTCCCAGGTGACGAACTCGGAGTCGATCATCCGAAAACTGTAACTTGTTTCAGTTTTCGGCGACAGCCTCGAGGCGGCGCAGCCGGCGCTTGTGCTTGCGCCGCTTCTGGTCGAGCCGTTCGTTGTCGGCCTCGAGGGTCGCCACCCGCGCGGACAGCTGTGCGTTCTCCGACAGCGCGTCGGCCAGGGCGGCAACAGCCACCCCGAGCTGGTCCCGAGGGCCGGGCAGCGACTGTGGGCTCGCCCGACGTCCACCAGCGCCGCCAGGTCGCCGCGTACGTCGTAGCCGGCGGTCGCGAACGCTCCGCGCCAGCGCTCGAGCAGCGGAGCGAGGGCGGAGGTGTCGGCGACCGGCATGGCCGCCTGCTCCTCGTCGGCGCGGGTCAGCAGGTCGGTGGAGGCGTCGGGCAGGTGCTCGTCGAGCTGCCGGTTGACCCGTCGCAGCACGGCGACACCGGCCGGGTCGGCGTACGGAGGTACGACGGGCGCGAGCTCGTCGGAGGCCGCGACGCCGGCGATCTCGAGCAGGCTCGTCCACTGGGCGGCGGGCGTCGGCGCCGCGACCACGTGCAGGCGGTCGGCATGCAGGGTCCATCCCCAGCGGGCGAGGATCGAGGCCAGCTCGTGGCCGGCCCAGAAGTCCTCGGCCTGGCGGTGGGGCTGCGCGCCGCTGTCGGTGACGCGCGCCAGGACCCGCTCGGCGTAGGTGTCCCACGCCGTGCTCCTGCCGGCCCGCAGCTCGGCCAGCCAGCCGCCGTAGAGCTGCTGGCTCCACGTGTCGGCGGTGACCACGAGGTGCACCTCGACGCCGATCAGCGGGTCGAGTGCCAGCCGGAGATGGTCCTTGTCGGCGGCACAGAGGCCCGGCGTGGACAGCATCGAGACGCCCTTGTGCTCCCACACCTGATCGCACATGCGCGCCCACTGGCCCTCGACGTCCTTGCGGGAGAGCCCGGCCCCGCGGTGCGTGCGGAGGAGCTCATGGGTGGCCAGCTCCGTCGTACGGCGATCCCCGACCACGCGGCGACCGGCCGCCTCCAGGGCGGGTCCGTGCGCCGCCAGGTTCGCCCCGACCACGTCGCGAGCAGGGTCGGCCAGCCCGAGGTGCCAGATCAGCGTGCGTCGTCCCATGCCCCCATGCTCCGCCCGGAATCTAGCCCCGGGTGAACACGACATGGACCGCCGAAGTCGGGTAGTCCGAGGCCAAATCGCCACTCCGGCTGGGTCCGGCACGACGCTTCTGACCTCGGACTACCCGGAATTCCGGGTCGCTCAGTGGGGCTGCCAGGCGTCGTCGTCGAGGGTGAGGCGCTCGATCTCGGGGGGCAGGGAGCGGGCGGCGAGGCCGTCGAGGGTGACGTTCTCGAAGACCTCCCGCAGGCTGCTGCGGGCGGCGATCCAGACGCGCTGGAGGACCTCGGCCGAGGCGTTGTAGCTGACCGCCTCCGGGCGCAGGCCGTAGACGCTGACCAGCGGCCCGTCGACGGCCCGGATCACGTCCGCCACGGAGACCTCGGCCGCGCTGCGCGCCAGCCGCCAGCCGCCGGACTGGCCACGCTGGCTGACCACGATGCCGGCCCGGCGCATGTCGGCGAGGATCGCCTGGAGGAACCCGTGCGGGATCTCCTGGAGCCTGCCGAGCTCCTCGGCGCTGACCGGGAGACCGTCGGTGCGCTGGGCGATCTCGATCAACGCCCGGAGGGCGTAGTCGGCTTTGGCGGAGACGCGCACCCACCAAGTCTGTCAGATCACTCGGCAAGGTAGGAGTTCATCCGCGCGGGGCGCACCTGCCCCTCGCCAACGTCGGCCACGCCACACCGGCATTCGCTTGCACGAGGCTACTCGTCGGTAGATACTTGAGGTTACCGACGAGTAGTACCGACGACGCGGTCGGTCCGAGACGTAAAGGGTGGGTCAGTGAGCCACTACAAGAGCAACCTGCGGGACATCGAGTTCAACCTGTTCGAGGTCCTGGGTCGTGACGAGGTCCTCGGCACCGGCCCGTTCGAGGAGATCGACGGCGAGACCGCCCGCGAGATCATCGCCGAGGTCGACCGGATGGCCCGTGAGGACCTCGCCGAGTCCTTCGTCGACTCCGACCGCAACCCCCCTGTCTTCGACCCCGAGACCCACACCGCCCCCCTGCCGGAGGCCTTCAAGAAGAGCTACCGCACGTGGCGCGACGCCGAGTACTGGCGCCTGGGCACGATGGCCGAGCTGGGCGGCACGCCCGCCCCCTCCAGCGTCAACTGGGCCCTGGGTGAGCTCGTGCTCGGTTCGAACCCTGCGCTGTGGATGTACGGCGCTGGCCCGATGTTCGCCGGTGTGCTCTACCGCAACGGCAACGAGCGGGACAAGAAGATCGCCCAGCACATCGTCGACAACGACTGGAACACCACGATGGTGCTCACCGAGCCCGACGCGGGTTCCGACGTGGGCGCCGGACGCACCAAGGCGACCGCGAACGAGGACGGCACCTGGAACATCGAGGGCGTCAAGCGCTTCATCACCTCGGCCGAGAGCGACCTGTGCGACAACATCATCCACATGGTGCTCGCGCGTCCCGTGGGCGTGGAGGGCGCCGGCGGCCCCGGCACCAAGGGCCTCTCGCTGTTCATCGTGCCGAAGTACAACTTCGACGTCGAGACCGGTGAGCTCGGCGAGCGCAACGGCGTCTACGTCACCAACGTCGAGCACAAGATGGGGATCAAGGTCTCCAACACCTGCGAGCTGACCCTCGGCGACGGCGCACCCGCGAAGGGCTGGCTGCTCGGCGAGGTCCACGACGGCATCGCCCAGATGTTCCAGGTCATCGAGAACGCCCGGATGATGGTCGGGTCCAAGGCCATCGCGACGCTCTCCACCGGCTACCTGAACGCACTGGAGTACGCCAAGTCCCGCGTGCAGGGTTCGGACCTGTCCAAGGCCGCGGACAAGACGGCCCCTCGGGTCACGATCACCCACCACCCCGACGTACGCCGCTCCCTGATGGTGCAGAAGTCCTTCTCCGAGGCGATGCGCGCGCTGGTGCTCTACACCGCCAGCTGGCAGGACCGGGTGCAGATCGCCGAGCACAACGGCGAGACCGACGAGCTGGCGATGCGGGTCAACGACCTGCTGCTGCCGATCGTGAAGGGCTACGGCTCGGAGCGCTCGTGGGTGCTGCTCGGCACCGAGTCGCTGCAGACCTTCGGTGGCTCCGGCTTCCTGCAGGAGTACCCGGTCGAGCAGTACGTCCGCGACGCCAAGATCGACACCCTCTACGAGGGCACCACCGCCATCCAGGGCCAGGACTTCTTCTTCCGCAAGATCGTCAAGGACCAGGCCAAGGCGCTCGGCCACCTCGCCGCGGAGATCGACGGCTTCGTCAAGAGCGGGGCCGGCAACGGTCGCCTCAAGGTGGAGCGCGAGCTGCTCGCCCAGGCCCTCGCGGACGGCCAGGCGCTGGTCGGCTACATGATCAACACGCTGATGAGCGCCGACGAGTCGGCCGAGGGCGGTGACCTGAGGAACATCTACAAGGTCGGCCTGAACACCACCCGCCTGCTGATGATGCTCGGCGACGTGGTCTGCGCCTGGCTGATGCTGCGCGGCGCCGAGGTGGCCCTGGAGAAGCTGGGCGGCGAGGTCTCCCAGGCCGACCGGCTGTTCTACGAGGGCAAGGTGGCCGCGGCGCAGTTCTTCGCCCAGCACAACCTGCCCAGGCTCAGCGCCGAGCTGGCCATCGCCGAGGCCACCGACCTCTCCCTGATGGACCTCGACGAGGGTTCCTTCTAGGGCTCCCTCTCCCCGCGAACATGCGAATGTCGCGCGCGTGCCGCCTGAGGTTCTCCTCGGCCACCCGCGCGACATTCGCATGTTCGGCGCGAATTCGGGGCACACTTGTACACAACGGATGGGAGAGCACTCATGGGTATCGGACTCGGAATCGTGCTGTTGCTGGTCGGACTGATCCTCGCGTTCGGCGTGATCGACCTGCCTGCGAGCTGGGACAACCACGTCGACGGCAACACCCTCGGCTGGATCCTGATCATCGTCGGGGCGCTGGCGATCGTGCTGGCACTGGTGATGAACAGCCAACGCACTCGACGCAGCACCGTGGTGGAGGAGCGCCGCATCGACGACGGGCGGCTCTGACCCGCCGCACCGCCCTCTAGGGTGTCCGCCATGACGGACGCCCCGCCTGCCGCCGATCCACGGCTCGCCGAGCTGGTGGAGACCTGGCAGCGTGCCTGCGCGGACTTCGTCGCCCTGGTGCGTCAGCTCACTCCGGAGGAGGCCGGGCTGCCGACCGACCTCGAGGGCTGGGACGTGCAGGCCAACGTGGCGCACACGGCCCACCTCGAAGCGGTGCTGGCAGGGGGGCCCGAGGAGACCCTCGAGGTGGCGGAGGCGCCGCACCTCCGGGGGCTGGCGAACTACTACACCGAGCAGGGCGTGCTGGCCCGCCGTGATCGCGACCTGCCGGCCCTGGCGGAGGAGATCGAGCAGGCCGTCGCCGCCAGGTACGCCGAGCTCCTGAACGACCCCCCGACCGATCCTGAGGCCACTCCGTCCCGGACCCCCGGTGGCATCGGCTGGAGCACGCTCACCCTGCTGAGCAACCGCCCGCTCGACGTGTGGATGCACGAGCAGGACATCCGCCGCGCCACCGGGCGTCCCGGCGGCTTCGACAGCCCGGTCGCCGAGCACGTCATCGGCGCGTTCGGCACCGCGCTGCCGATGGTCGTCGGCAAGCGCCTCGCTCCCCCACCGGGTACGACGATCCGGCTCGTCGTACCCGATGCCGGACGGGCCTGGACGGTCGCGGTCGGGGACGACGGGCGTGCCCGACCCGTCGAGGGCGGCGAGGACGCAGACGTGACCGTGAGGCTGAGCGCGGAGGACTACGTCGTGCTCAGCGGCGGCCGCCGCGCTGTCGAGGCGACCACTCCCGAGATCAGCGGCGACGAGGAGCTCGGCCGGCGGCTGCTCGAGGTCCTGGCGGTGACCCCGTGACCCAGGAGGACGAGCCGGACGGACGGCACCGAGCGCGTCTGGACTCCGGCCGACATCCCCGACCAGACCGGGCGCCGCGCACTGGTGACCGGCGTGACCAGCGGCATCGGCGAGCACACCGTCATCGAGCTCGCCCGCAAGGGCGCCGCGGTGATCATGGGCGCACGGAACAAGGGCAAGCTCGAGGAGTCGGTACGACGGGTCCGGGAGGCGGTCCCCGAGGCCGACCTGCAGTCGCTGATCGTGGACCTCTCCGACCTGTCCTCGGTTCGCCGGGCGGCGGACGAGATCACCGAGCCGCTGCACCTGCTGATCAACAACGCCGGGGTGATGGGGACCGCCTACGAGCGCACGACCGACGGCTTCGAGCTGCAGATGGCTACGAACTACCTCGGCCCGTTCGCGCTGACCGGCCTCCTGCTGCCCCGCCTCGTCGAGTCCGGTGGTGGTCGTGTCGTCGCGGTCAGCTCCCAGGCGCACCGGCTTCCGCGACAGGCGCCGCTGGAGGACCCGCGGTCGGAGGCGACGCGGTACGGGCGGTGGACCAGCTATGCCCGCTCGAAGCTGGCCGACCTGATGTTCGTCCTCGAGCTCGACGAGCGGGCGCGCGAGCAGGGTGTGCCGGTGGCGGGGCTGGCCGCACACCCGGGGTACTCGGCCACCGGCCTGATGGGTGCCGGCCGCAACCACGGGAACACCGAGGGGAAGATGCGCTGGACCGCGACGATCCTGCAGGCGGTCTTCTCGGCGGTCGGGCAACCGGCCGACCTCGGCGCACTGCCCACCTTGATGGCAGCGACCTCGGACCTCCCCGGGTCGACGTACGTCGGCCCCAGCGGACTGCTGCAGTTCCGCGGTCATCCCCGGATCGTCGGGACCCGGGCTCTGGCCCAGGACCGCGACGCGCGGCGGAAGCTCTGGGAGCTCAGCGAGGAGGCCACCGGCGTGAAGTTCCTCGACGGATGAGCCCTCGGCTGCGCCCGGTCACCGAGGCCGACCACGCCGACGTGCTCGCGTTGAACCACCAGAACGTCGAGCTGCTGGCACCGCTCGACGAGCCCCGCCTGCGACGGCTGCTCACCTGGGCCGACTCGGGCTCGGTGATCGACGTCGACGGCGAGTTCGCCGGCTTCGTGCTGACCTTCGCCTCCGGGTCGTCGTACGACGGGGAGAACTTCGCCTGGTTCGCCGAGCGCTACCCCGACTTCGCCTACCTCGACCGCGTCGTGATCCACGAGGACTTCCGGCGACGCGGTCTGGCCACGCAGGTCTACGACGAGCTCGAGGGCAGCTGCGGGCGCCCCCTGTTCGCGCTGGAGGTCAACATCGAGCCGCCCAACGAGCCGTCCCTGGCCTTCCACCGAGCCCGTGGGTACACCGAGGTCGGCCGCCGCACCATGTCCCATCCCTCGGGCGACCACGTGGTCACGATGATGACCAAGCGACTGCGGGCGCCAGCTAGTTGGTGACGATCAGCGCGACGCGGTCGGTCGGGTAGCGCACCCCGGCTGCGAAGTGACGTTGGTAGTAGTAGGTCAGCTTGGTGAGGTCCCCCGGGGCCATCTTGATGCACCCCAGTGACTTGTAGTCGTTGATCCGGGGCCACTCCCAGCGGCACGACTGGTCACCGCGGCGGTCCCGGCACTGGTGGCTGCCCGAGGTCTGCTCGGTGTGGATGAACAGGTTGTGCCGCACGTGTCCGCTGCTGCAGGCGTGGTCGTCGAGCCGGAAGGCGCGCCCGTGGATCACGTTCCCGGGGTAGTTGTTGTACTGGCGCAGGTGGTAGGTCCCGTTGGGCAGCCAGCCGCGCGAGGTCGCGCACGAGTTGCGGCCCACCTTGCCGGGCAGGCCCGAACCGGCGCGCCAGGCGTGGGTCTCGACCAGCTTCCACGCGGCACCCTGGCGCTGGAAGAGCCGCCAGATGACTCGCGAGTCGAACTGGTTCTTCCAGTTCTTGTCGAAGGTGATCGTCGCCTTCCAGGGGAACGCCTGGGACTGGGCCGGGGCGGCGAGCGCCAGCGAGCCGACGGCAAGCGCGAGCGCAGCGACCACCGTCGCGAGTCTCTTCACGGGGAGCAACCATAAGGTGCCGAACGCAACTTGTCTGGAGTAGGCCAGGCACGGCAGGTTGGGGGCCATGCGACTTCTCGTGCTCGGCGGTACCCGGTTCCTCTCCCGCGCCGTCGCCGCCGAGGCTGTTTCCCGTGGTCACACGGTCATCTGCGCCGCCCGGGGCGAGTCCGGGACGGTGCCCGACGGGGCCCACCACGCCTACCTGGACCGGACGGCACCGGACTGGACCACGCTCGAGGGCGAGTGGGACGCGGTCGTCGACGTGGCCCGCACTCCGTCGTGGGTCCGCGACGCCCTCACCGCCCTCGCCGAGCGGGTGCCGCACTGGACCTTCGTCTCCACGATCAGCGTCTACGCCGACCACACGATCCTGCACGGCACCCCCGAGACCCTCCCGCTGCTCGAGCCGCTCACCGACGACGTCGCAGCAGGACACCCCCGAGGCGTACGGCGCCAGCAAGGTCGCCTGCGAGCAGGCGGTGCAGGCCACCGCGCAACAGGCACTGATCGTGCGACCTGGACTGATCGTGGGGCCCGGAGACCCGAGCGGCCGGTTCAGCTACTGGCCCGAGCGGATCGCGGAGGGCGGCGACATCCTGGCCCCCGGCTCTCCGGAGAACGACACCCAGCTGATCGACGTACGCGACCTCGCCGCCTGGATCGTCGACGGAGCCGAGCAGCAGCTGACCGGGGTGTACGACGCCACCGGCCGGGTCACCTCGCTCGGCGAGGTGCTCGAGGCGGTCACGATCGGCGTGGGCGGTGACCCGCGCCTGTTCTGGGCCCACCCGGCGTTCCTGAGCCGCCACCACGTGGAGCCGTGGTCGGGGCCGCGCTCGCTGCCGCTGTGGCTGCCCGAGGAGGTCGCCGGGATGGTCTCCCACGACGTCAGCCCGGCCTTCGACGCCGGCCTCCGCACGCGGCCGTTGTCCGAGACGGCCGCCGACACGCTGGCCTGGCTCCGCTCCGAGGGAGGCCGGGCGACGGTGACCGGGATGACCCGGGCCGAGGAGCAGGAGCTGCTCGACGACTGGCATACCATCCGCGCGTGACCCTCTCGGCGCGCGAGCTGATCGACCTCGTCCTCGACGAGGGATCCTGGTCCAGCTGGGACACCCCGCCCGACCTCGCCGGCATCGGGCCGGAGTACGCCGAGACTCTGGCGCGGGCTGCGGAGAAGGCCGGCACCGACGAGTCCGTCCTCACCGGGGAAGGCACCCTGCAGGGCCGACGGGTGGCCGTCGTGGCCAGCGAGTTCGCCTTCCTGGCCGGCAGCATCGGCCGGGCCGCCGGCGACCGGCTGGTCGCGGCCGTCGAGCGCGCCACCGCGGAGCGGATCCCGCTGCTGGCGGCACCGCGCAGCGGCGGCACCCGGATGCAGGAGGGCACGCCCGCGTTCGTGCAGATGATCCGGATCGCGGCCGCGCTCGCTGCGCACAAGACCTCCGGGCTCCCCTACCTGGTCTACGTGCGCCACCCCACCACCGGCGGGGTGATGGCCTCGTGGGGATCGCTCGGGCACATCACCGTGGCCGAGCCGGGCGCTCTCGTCGGCTTCCTGGGCCCGCGCGTGTACGAGGCGCTGTACGGCGAGCCCTTCCCCGAGGGCGTGCAGACCGCCGAGAACCTGTTCGCCCACGGCATCGTCGACGCCGTCGTACCACCTGAGGAGATCGGCGACGTCCTCGCCAGGGCGCTGCGCATCCTGATCCCGTCCGGGACCGAGCCGGTCGCCTCTCCGGTGGAGGAGGAGATCCCCGACGTCGACGCGTGGGAGGCGATCACCAGGTCGCGGCGCACCGAGCGGCCCGGCGTACGACGCCTGCTGCGCTACGCCGCGACAGACGTGATCCCGCTCAACGGCACCGGCGAGGGCGAGGCCGATCCCGGGCTGCTGATCGCGCTGGCGCGGTTCGGGGAGACCGGCTGCGTGTTCCTCGGGCAGGACCGGCGTGGGCAGACGGCCACCAACCCGCTCGGGCCCGGCGCCCTGCGTGAGGCCCGTCGTGGGATGCGGCTGGCCGTCGAGCTGAGGCTCCCCCTGGTCACCGTGATCGACACTCCTGGGGCCGCCCTGTCCGCCGAGGCCGAGGAGGGTGGGATGGCCGGAGAGATCGCACGCTGCGTCTCCGACCTGGCAACGCTGCCGGCGCCGACGCTGTGCCTGATGCTGGGCGAGGGCAACGGCGGCGGGGCCCTGGCCTTCCTGCCGGCGGACCGCGTCGTGGCGGCGCAGCACGCCTGGCTCTCCCCGCTCCCGCCCGAGGGCGCCAGCGCGATCATGCACCGCGACACCGACCACGCCCCGGACCTGGCCCGCCAGCAGCACGTGCGGTCCCTCGACCTGCGCGCACTCGGGATCGTCGACCGGATCGTCGCCGAGCACCCCGACGCCGCCGACGAGCCCGAGGAGTTCTGCCTCCGGGTCGGCGAGGTCCTCCGCCACGAGCTGTCCCAGCTCTCCCGGCTCGACCCGGAGGTGCTCCGCCGTACCCGCGCGGACCGGTTCGCGGCCCGACAATAGGCTCTGTTCGACTTCGCGCTTCTGGTTCACGGAACTATTCCGCGCTCTGCTCGACTTTAGAACGTGTTTCAGTTTGGATGACCCCCATGGATCTCTCCGTGGTGCTGTTCACCAGCGACCGGGGCATCACGCCGGCGGACGCGGCGCGGGCTGCGGAGGAGGCGGGCTTCTCCGGGTTCTACGTGCCCGAGCACTCACACATCCCGACGAGCCGCGACTCCGCGCACCCCGGGACGGGTGGGGAGATCCCCGACGACCGCTACCTGCGGATCCTCGACCCCTGGGTGGCCCTGGCCACGGCGGCGACGGTGACCAGCACGATCCGCCTCGGCACGGCGGTGGCGCTGCCGATGGAGCACGACCCGATCACGCTCGCCAAGACCCTGGCCACGCTCGATCACCTCTCCGGGGGCCGGGTCACGCTCGGCGTCGGCTTCGGCTGGAACGTCGAGGAGCTCGAGGACCACGGCGTGCCCGGCAACAAGCGCCGCACCGTGCTGCGCGAGTACCTCGAGCTGATGCAGCAGCTCTGGGGCAACGAGGTGGCGTCGTACGACGGCCAGTTCGCCTCGCTCAAGCCGAGCTGGGCCTGGCCCAAGCCGGTGCAGCAGCCGCGCATCCCGATCCTGGTGGGCGGCGGCGGCACCCCGAAGAACTTCGACTGGATCACCGCCAACGCCGACGGCTGGATCACCACCCCGATCGAGACCGACATCGAGGACCGGGTCGCCACGCTGACCCAGACCTGGAAGGACGCCGGCCGCGAGGGTGACCCGCGCATCGTCGTCCTGCTCGCCAGCCGGCTCGAGCCCGGCCAGCTCGAGCGCTGGGAGGCGGCCGGGGTCGACGAGGTGATGGTCGGCCTGCCGGACAAGGAGCCCGACGACGTGCTGCGGTTCATCGCCGGGATGGGCGCCAAGCTCATCGCCAGATGAGCACCTACGTCGTCAGCGGCTCGGCCTCCGGGATCGGCGCCGCGATCTCCGAGCAGCTGTCGGAGCGCGGGCACCGGGTGATCGGTGTCGACCTGCGCGGGGCCGACGTGATCGCGGATCTGGCCACCCAGTCCGGGCGGGATGCGGCGGTCCAGGCGGTCGCCGACCTCACCGACCACGTCGACGGGGTGGTTCCCTGCGCCGGTGTGGCAGGTCTCACCGACACCGACTCCCGGCTCGTGGTCTCGCTGAACTTCTTCGGGGCCGTCGCCCTCGTCCGGGGCCTCCGGCCGCTGATGGGCGAGGGCAGCAGCGTGGTGCTGCTCAGCTCGAACTCGATCACCGCCCAGCCCGGCTGGAGCGCCGAAGTCGCCGGCGCGTGCCTGGCCGACGACGAGGAGCGGGCACGCCGCCTGGCCGCCGAGCTCGACGCGGTGCACATCTACCCCGCGACCAAGGCCGCCATCGCCTACTGGACCCGCCGTGAGTGCGTGCCGTGGGCCGCCGACGGCATCCGCCTCAACGCCGTGGCGCCAGGCCTGATCGCCACCCCGATGACCGATCGGCTGCGCGAGGACCCCAAGCTCGGCGCCTTCGCCGACGCCTACCCCAGCGCCCTCGGCCGGCCCGGCCGTCCCGAGGAGGTGGCCGCGCTGGTCACCTTCCTGCTCTCACCGGAAGCGGGCCTGCTCGTCGGCTCGGTCGTCTTCGTCGACGGCGGCACCGACGCCCTCCTCCACCCGATGAAGCCCGAGGGCATGGACGTCCCCAAGATCGTGCTCGGCGCGATGGACGTCGTCGGGTCCGCCGTGACCCGGATCAAGGCGCTGCGCAAGCGGTAGACCGACGCGCTGTCCGGCCTCAGTTCGAGGACCTCTAGAACAGCAGCGCCGAGCCGGGCTCCTCCATGATCGCGGCGACGTCGGAGAGGAAGCGCGAGCCCTTCTCCCCGTCGATGTGACGGTGGTCGAAGCTGAGCGCCAGCGTGCACACGTCACGGATCTCCAGTCGCTCGTCCGTGCCCCCCGACGCTTGGGTTGAGCTTGTCGAAACCACCCAGGGTTGGCGCTTGACCGCACCGAAGCACAGGATCGCGGACTCGCCGGGATTGATGATCGGGGTGCCGCCGTCGACGCCGAACGGTCCGACGTTGGTGATCGTGAACGTCCCGCCGCTCATCTCGGCCGGCTGGGTGCGGCCCTCGCGGGCGGTCGCGGTCAGCTCGCCCAGAGCCTGGGCGAGGGCGCGCAGCGGAAGCCGCTCGGCGTCCTTGACGTTCGGCACGACGAGTCCGCGCGGGGTCGCAGCCGCGATGCCGAGGTTGACGTAGGACTTGAAGACGACCTCCTGCGACTGCTCGTCCCACCACGAGTTGATCTCCGGCGTACGGCGCATCGCCAGCATGCACGCCCGCGCCAGCACCAGCAGCGGGCTGACCTTGACGTCGCGGAAGTCGCGGTGGCTGCGCAGCCGCTCGACGAGCTGCATCGTGCGGGTCACGTCGACGGTGACCCACTCGGTGACATGGGGGGCGCTGAAGGCCGAGTCGACCATCGCCTGCCCCATCATCTTCCGGACGCCCTTGATCGGCTCGCGCCGTTCCCGCTCCTCGCCCGTAGCGTCATACGAACTGGTGCCTATAGCGGCCACTTCGTATGACGTTGCGCCGGAGGCGGCGGACTCCACGTCACCGCGGGTGATCGAGCCGGACGGGCCAGAGCCCGTCAGGGTGGTCAGGTCGACCCCGAGGTCCTTGGCCAGCTTGCGCACGGGCGGCTTGGCGAGGGCGGTGACCGGCGCCCTTCGAGCACGGGGCCTTCCTCAGGGACCCGGGAAGTGACGGCAGGCGGCACCGCCGGCTCGTCGGACTCCACGACCGCCTCGGACTGGGCACCGCCGGGGGTGAAGGCACCCTGCAGCTGCATCTGGGTGGCCGCACCGGCCTCGCTGGACGGGCTCGCGGCCCCGCGACGCGGACGTCGGGTCGGGCCTCGGTCGGCCTTGTTGCGCCCGACCAGGCTCTCCCCCTCGCCACCGCCGCTGGCGGCGGGGTTGGAGAGGTCGATCTCCGCCGGGGCCTCGTCGGGGCCCTTCGAGACAGGACTTCGTCCTTCCTCAGGGACCCGTGCTGCGCCGGCATCCTCGCCGATGCGGATGATCGGGGTGCCGACGGCCACGGTCTCGCCCTCGGCGACGAGCAGGGCCGCGACGGTGCCGGCGTACGGCGAGGGCAGCTCGACCAGCGACTTGGCGGTCTCGATCTCGACGACGATGTCGTTGATCTCGACGACGTCGCCCTCCTTGACCCGCCAGGAGACGATGTCGGCCTCGGTGAGGCCCTCACCGACGTCGGGCAGCTTGTACTCGAAGCTCATCTCGCTCCTAGAAGGTGAAGGTCCGGTCGACCGCGTCGAGCAGCCGGTCGAGGTCGGGCAGCCACTCCTCCTCGATGCGGGAGGGCGGGTAGGGAGTGTCGAACCCGCCGACGCGCAGCACCGGAGCCTCGAGCGAGTAGAAGCACTCCTCGGTGATCCGGGCGGCCAGCTCGGCACCCATGCCGAGGTTGACGTGCGCCTCGTGGACGACGACGGCTCGGCCGGTGCGCCGTACGGACTCCAGGACTGGGCCCATGTCGAGCGGTGACAGTGTGCGGAGGTCGATCACCTCGATGGATCGGTTCTCGCCCGACGCAGCCTCGGCCGCCTTGAGGGCCGTCTTGACCGTCGGGCCGTAGGCGACCACGGTGACGTCACTGCCGCGCCGCACGACGTGGGAGGAGAACAGCGGCAGCGGGGTGGCGCTCTCGTCGAGGTCGGCCTTGTCAGCGTGGTACTGGCGCTTGGGCTCCAGGAAGATCACCGGGTCGTCGCAGGCGATCGCCTGCTGGATCATCCAGTAGCCGTCGACCGGGTTGGAGCAGGCCACGACCTTCAGCCCGGGGGTGTGCGCGAACTGGGCCTCCGGGCTCTCCGAGTGGTGCTCGACGGCACCGATGCCACCGCCGAACGGGATCCGCACGACCATGGGCATCTTCACCCTGCCCTGGGTGCGGAAGTGCATCTTGGCGACCTGGCTGACGATCTGGTCGTACGCCGGGTAGACGAACCCGTCGAACTGGATCTCGCAGACCGGCCGGTAGCCGCGGATGGCCAGGCCGACGGCGGTGCCGAGGATGCCGGACTCCGCGAGCGGCGAGTCGATCACCCGGTCCTCGCCGAAGTCCTTCTGCAGCCCGTCGGTGATCCGGAAGACGCCGCCGAGCTTGCCGACGTCCTCGCCCATGATCAGGACCTTGGCGTCGTCCTCCATCGACTTGCGCAGCCCCGCGTTGAGCGCCTTGGCCAGCGTCACCTTGGTCATGCACCGAGCCCCTTCAAACGAGTCGAGGTACTCCTCGAAGCCGGCCTTCTGCCCGGCCAGCTCCTCGGTCTGCTCGGCGAAGACGTGGTCGAAGACCAGGCGTGGATCGGGGTCGGCGAGGTTCTTGCAGCCCTCGCGCAGGCGCGCACCGAGGTCGGCGGCCTCCTGCTGCAGGTCGGCGATGAAGGTGTCGTCGACCAGGCCGTTGCGGCGCAGGTAGACCTCCAGCCGCGCGATCGGGTCCTTGAGCTTCCAGTGCTCGACGTCCTCGTTGAGCCGGTAGCGGGTCGGGTCGTCGGTGGTGGTGTGCGCGCCCATCCGGTAGGTGTAGGCCTCGACCAGCGTCGGGCCGCTGCCCTCGCGGGCACGTTGCAGCGCGGCCTGCGTCACGGCGTACGTCGCGAGCACGTCGTTGCCGTCGACGCGGACGCCGGGGAAGCCGAAGCCGAGCGCCCGCTGGTAGAGCGGGATCCGGCTCTGCCGCTCGATCGGCTCGGAGATCGCCCACTGGTTGTTCTGGCAGAAGAACACCACCGGTGCGTTGTACGACGCCGCGAAGATGAACGCCTCGTTCACGTCGCCCTGGCTGCTCGCCCCGTCGCCGAAGTACGCCACCACCGCGGCGTCGCGGTCGGGATCGCCGGTGCCCACCGCGCCGTCGCGCTGGACGCCCATCGCGTAGCCGGTTGCGTGCAGCGTCTGGGCACCGATCACGATCGTGTAGTTGCCGAAGTTGTTCTCGAACGGGTCCCAGTTGCCCTGGTCCACCCCGCGGAACAGGCCGAGCAGCTTCAACGGGTCGACACCGCGGCACCAGGCGACGCCGTGCTCGCGGTAGGTGGGGAAGACGTAGTCCTGACGCCGCAGCGCGCGGCCGGAGCCGATCTGCGCCGCCTCCTGGCCGAGCAGCTGGGCCCAGATGCCGAGCTCGCCGTGGCGCTGCAGGGCGGTGGACTCGGTGTCGATGCGCCGGGTCAGCACCATGTCGCGGTAGAAGCCGCGCAGCTGCTCGGCGCTGAAGTCGAGGTCGAAGTCCGAGTCGTGGACGCGTTCGCCCTCGGGGGTCAGGAGCTGGACCAGCTGGGGTCCGCCGTCCTGCTGCGACGGCCCGAACACCTCGACGAGGTCGGGGCCGAAATCGCCCGGCGTGGAGTCAACGGGGTGGCTCATGGGGGTCACTCCTGTTCGGTGCGCGCTCGCTGCAGGGTCTCCGCAGCTGCTACTTGGCCGACACGACGCAGGGGTGGCGCCTCGTGTGAGCCGGACCACAATGGCAGGCCCCAAGGTAGCGCGCCACCGCCCGCTCAGCGAATCGAACGCCGTGCTCAGATCCTCCGATCCGGGTACGCCCTCGAGGAGAGCAGGGAGTGAGCAGATGAGCATCCGCACGGGCAGCACGGTGACCTGGAAGTGGGGTTCCTCCACCGCCTCCGGCAAGGTCAGCGAGATCCACCGAGAAACGGTGAGCCGCCGTACCAAGGGTGAGCAGGTCACCCGGCACGGCAGTGACGACAACCCCGCCTACGTCATCGAGCAGGACGACGGCACCGTCGTGCTGAAGCTGCGCAGCGAGCTGCGCGAGGGTTGAGATCGAGTGCTGGAGCCGTCGCTCTGGCGACCGCTCCAGCGCTCGACCTACTCCCCCCGCTCCCCCGCTCCCCCCGCTCCCCCGGTTCCCCCTGGTCCCCCGGGTCCTTGCGCTGGATCCGCTCGCCGGTCGCCGGGTCGACCGCAGTCTGTCCCGGCGGCAGGTTCGAGAGGTCCGGCGCGATCACGGTGCGCTCATTCGAGTCGGGGAGGCGCACGCCGGTGGGCATCCCGCCGCCGCCGACGAGCACGAGGTCGCCCGAGTCGCGCTTGGGCAGTGTCTCGCCGCGGAAGTACGCCGGGGCGATTGCCTGGTAGACGAACATCAGCACCACGCCGAGCAGCAGCGACCCGATCCCGATGATGAACACGCCACCGACGTCGCCGATCCTGGTGTACCCGTAGTCGGGGTCCGCGTAGGTCTTGCAGGCGATGAAGAAGAAGGCCAGCAGGATCAGGCCACCGGCCATCGGCAGGATCCCCTGCATCAGCACGTCACGCGGCTTGTCCCACATGGTCTTGCGGTAGAACCAGACGCAGGCGAACCCGGTCAGGCCGTAGTAGAAGGCGATCATCAGACCGACGGCGGCGATCGTGTCGGCGAGGATGTCGTCGCTGACCAGCGTCAGGCCGACGTAGAAGACGATCGAGACGCCGCCCATCCAGATGGTGGAGTCGGTCGGCGTCAGGTACTTGGGGTGGATCCGGGCGAAGCGGCTGGGGACCGCCTTGAAGGCCGCCATCGACAGGCTGGTGCGTGCGGTCGGGAGGATCGTGGTCTGCGTCGAGGCGGAGGCCGAGGTCAGCACGCAGATCGCGAGCAGGTGCACCATGATCCAGCCGGTGGCACCACCCCCGAAGACCTCGTGGCCCATGGCGGCGAAGACGTCGTCAGCGTTGTCGACGTTGCCAAGGCCGATGCCCTTGCCCCCGACGCCGGCGAAGGCGATCGTCGAGACGGAGACGAGCGCGTAGATGAGCAGCAGCAGCACCGTGGAGATGACCGCGGCCCGGCCCGGCGTGCGGCCGGGGTCGTCGGACTCCTCGTTCACCGCCACCGCGGTGTCCCAGCCCCAGTAGATGAAGACGGCGATCAGGGTGGCCGAGACGATGGCGGTCAGGCTCATCCCGGAGGGCGAGAGCCAGGAGAGGGACGGCTTGATGCCGGCCGGCGCGCTCCCGTCGTAGACCTTGACCAGCGCGAAGAGGGCGAACGCCACCAGGGTGACGATCTCGATCCCGAGCAGGCCGTACTGCATCCGGGCGGAGACCTCGATCCCGCGGTAGCAGATGTAGGTCATCACGATGATCCAGACGATCCCGGCCACCGTGCTCCAGAAGACGCTGGCGGCCAGGGTGTCGGCACCGAACAGGGCGAAGGAGTAGGAGCCGGCGATCTGGGAGAGGTTGGCCATCACGATCACGTCGGCGGCGATGATGCCCCAGCCGCCCAGCCACCCGGTCTTGGTGCCGAAGGCGCGGGCGGCCCAGGTGAAGGTGGTGCCGCAGTCGGGCTCCGCCTTGTTCAGCTCGGCGTAGGCCACCGCGATGAAGTACATCGGGATGAACGCCAGCACCATGATCAGCGGCGCCTTCACGCCCACGATGCCGTCGCCGTTCTTGACGATGACGACGTAGCCCAGGCTGGCCGCGAGGCTGTACGCCGGTGCGGTGGAGGCGATCCCGACGACCACGCTGCCGGCCAGCCCGAGGGCACCGGCCTTGAGGCCCTTGGTCTCTTGTTCGACTGATTCCGTTGCCGTCATGGCATGAACCCTCTCGAATACGCAGCGGATCCGGCACTTGTAGGAGGAAACAGTAGGTGCGCGCGGCCCAGAGGGGAAGAGGGCAATCTGGCGGCGGGCCAGACCAGTGGTCTGGGCAGGGGTCAGCGAGACTGAGTGGTGGGGCCCTCGGAGTCAGGAGACCAGCTGCTCGCCGGCAGCCCGGACCAGCACCGCAGCCCAGGTGCGCATCGGCCGCCACGCCTCCGCGATTGTCGCGAGCTCGACCGGTCCGGGCGGCTCCGCGAGCCCGTAGACACGTTGCACGAGAGCCTGCAGGCGCGGCTCCTTGTCGACCAGCACGTCGGCGAAGCCGGTGCCCCGGATCACGATCAGGGAGGCGTAGAACGGTCCGATCCCGGTGATCTGCTGCACGGCCTCGACGGCCCGGGCGGGGCCGAGCTGGAGGAGTCGGTCGGCATCGAGCCCACCCTCGCGTGCGAATTCCGCCACTCCGTGCAACCGATCCAGGCGGTCGTGGGCGAGCCCTTCGACCGTCTCCACGGCGAGCAGCTGGTCGGGGGTCGGGAACGCGGCGAGCTCGCGGCCCTCGAGCTCGAAGACCCGACCGTGCGCCCGGGACAGGGCGTCCCTGACCTTCGTCGCGACAGCTGCCGGGCGTCGGGTCGAGACGATGGCCCAGGCCGCCGCCTCGTAGGGCGAGTGGAAGAGCGGCGGCCGCAGGCCCGGCCGGATCGCCTGGAGCCGCCCGATCACCGGGTCGCGGTCGGCGATGGCCTCGTAGGGGGCCGCGTCGTGGTCGAGCGACAGGATCCGGGCGACCTGCCGCTCGACCAGCTGCGGATCGGCCTCACCGTGCACCTCGCCATGCACGCTCCGGGCACGTCTCCGGGCACATCTCCGGGCACGTCGCCGTCGGGGTGGTCCTGGCGGAGGACCACTCCGACCTGCTCGGCGTACCCGTCGAGGCAGAAGGCGAGCCGCATCAGCCCGTCGAAGCGTTCGAAGTGGCGCTGCCCGAAGCCGAACTCGACGGACTCCTTGAGCGAGTAGGCGCCCTGTGGGCGGATGGTGAAGCCGGGCATGTCGCGAGCATGGACCCGACCACCGACACGTTTCTTCGGACGCTGCCCTCAGGGCGCCATGGCCAGCCGTCGCATGAGCACGAGCAGGCGCTTCGTCCGCGCCTTCGACAGCGCCTCGAACATCGCCCCGGTGGCGTCGTCGGCCAGCCGAGCGGCCTCGGCGAGCACCTCGGGAACCTCGGGGAGCACGTGCAGGACCTGGGTCCGGCGGTCGCTCGCGAGCCGACGACGCTCGAGCAGCCCGCGGCGCTCGAGGTCGTCGACGATCTGCACCATGCTGGCGCCGCTGACGCCCATGTGACGGGCGAGCTCGGCCTGGGAGACCGGACCCGTGGCGCACAGCGCGACGAGGGTGCCGAAGTCGCGGGGCTCGATGCGCAACGGCCCCAGCACTCCCATGAACTCGCGATGCATCCGGCTGTGGATGCGGGTGACCAGGAACGCGATGCTCTCCCGCAACGGCTCCGGGACGTCGGGAGCGAGGTCGACCTGGGCCACCTCGAGCAGGAGCCCCCGCAGCTCCTCGCGCTCGGCCAGCGTGAAACCGGCCGTGACCGTGTCCTCGAGGTCCTCGGCGTGGCGCCGCCACCGCCGTGCGGCGGCGGCTCCCTCGGGCGTGCGGGTGAGGGCGTAGGAACGACGGTCGGCCGGGTTGCGCACCCGCCGGACCAGGCCCTGCGAGGACAGGTCGGCGGCCACCCGGACCATGGTCGTCCGGCTGACGCTGATCGTCTCGGCGAGCGATTGCTGCGACCGGGTGACACCGCCGGAGAGGGCCAGCAGGGCGGCGTACGCGTGGATGTCGACGCCGGGCGGGAGCACCTCGCCGAGGGCGGTAGCGACCCGGGCCTGCGCCCGCCAGAACAGGTGCCCGGGCAGGGCCGCGAGCTCAGGGAGCAGGTCGCGCCCGCCGACCACGTCACCCAACCGTTCATCCCTCCACGAATCGTTAGCCACTTGACGGTTTTCCGAGGACCTGAGTATCGTACCGAACATAATCGTTAACCTGTTGACGATTGCCGACGCCGAACAGAGGATGCTCCCGATGGCCCAGGACACCGCGACCGTTGCTCCCAGCGAGCCGGCCACCCGCGACCCGAAGTGGTGGACGCTCGCCGCCGTCTGCACCGGCGTCTTCATGCTGCTGCTCGACATCACGATCGTGAACGTCGCGCTGCCCGACATCCAGACCGAGCTCGATGCGTCGCTCTCCGACCTGCAGTGGGTGATCGACGCCTATGCCCTGAGCCTGGCCGCGCTGCTGCTGACGGCCGGCTCGCTCGCCGACCTCTACGGTCGGCGTCGGGTCTTCGTGATCGGCACCGTGCTGTTCACGCTGGGCTCGATCGCCTGTGGCTCGGCGCAGGACATCTTGTTCCTGACCATCTCCCGTGCCTTCCAGGGGATCGGCGGCGCGGCCATGTTCGCGACCGCCCTGGCTCTGCTCGCCAGCGCCTTCCACGGCAAGGACCGCGGCACGGCGTTCGGCGTCTTCGGCGCGACCACCGGGGTCGCCGTCGCGATCGGCCCGGTGCTCGGTGGCGTGCTCACCAGCGGGCTGTCCTGGCGCTGGATCTTCTTCGTCAACATCCCGATCTGCTTCGTGGCCATCGCCGTCTCGCTGCTGAAGGTGCAGGAATCCCACGACCCGCGGGCCGGACGCCCCGACTGGTTCGGCTTCGTGACCTTCTCGCTGGCCCTCGGGGCCCTCGTCTACGGCCTGATCGAGGCCGGCCAGGAGAGCTGGGGCGAGCAGAAGGTCGTCGCGTCCCTGATCGCCTCCGCGGTGCTGATGGTGGTCTTCGTGGTCAGCCAGGTGCGGCAACGGGAGCCGATGTTCGACCTGTCGCTGCTCCGCAAGCCGACCTTCACCGGCGGCCTGATCGCCGCCTTCGGGGTCTCGGCCTCGGTCTTCTCGTTGCTCACCTTCCTGGTGATCTACGTGCAGAACGTCCTCGACTACTCCGCGGTCGCGACCGGCGTGCGCTTCCTGTTCCTCTCCGGCGCCTCCTTCTTCGCCGCTGCACTGGCCGGCCGGCTGACCGAGCGAATCCCGGTCAAGTGGCTGATCGGACCGGGCTTCCTCGTCCTCGGTGTCGGGTTGGTGCTGCTGCTGGGCATCCGGACCGATTCCTCGTGGACGCACCTGATCCCGGGCCTCACCGTCGCGGGTGTCGGGATCGGGATGATCAACCCGCCGCTCGCCTCGACGGCCGTCGGCGTCGTAGCCGTCGAGCGCTCAGGCATGGCGAGCGGGGTGAACTCGACGTTCCGCCAGGTCGGGATCGCCACGGGCATCGCGGCCCTGGGCTCGATCTTCAGCCAGCAGGTGGCCGACGCGGCACGGCCGCACCTGTCCGGGAAGGTGCCCTCGGCCGCGCTCGAGCCCCTCACCGGCGCGCTGTCCGGGGGCAGGTCCACGCCGCCGCCACCGGCGCGCAGAAGGCGGCGACCGCGGCAGGCGGCCAGGGCGCGGGCCAGCACGCCTACGACCTGGTCAACCGCGTCGGCACCTCGGCCGTCGTCGACGCGCTGAACCACATCACGCTGATCGCCGCCGTGATCGCCTTCGTGGCTGGGGCCCTGTGCCTCGTGCTGGTCCGGCAGAAGGACTTCGTGGTCCGCGGCGGCCCGCCCTCGCAGGCGCCCACCGACGCCGCAGGGGACCAGCCGGCCGGGGAGCACGTCGGCGCGCCGGTCGGCGACGAGAGCGACCTGCCCGTGGGTGGCGCGCACGCCGCCGGGTCGCACCGCGCCTGACGGACCTGGGGTCCTCGACCCGTCGTCGGGTCAGAGGTCCTCGCGCCCGTGGGGGGCGTACCACCCCGCGACGTCAGGCCCCTTCGGGACGATGCCGGAGGGGTTCACGTCGCGCTGCACGACGTAGTAGTGCTGCTTGATCTGCTCGAAGTCGATCGTCTCGCCGAACCCGGGGGTCTGGAACAGGTCCCGCGCGTAGCCCCACAGGTGGTTCATCTCGCTGAGCTTGTTGCGGTTGCACTTGAAGTGGCTGTGGTAGACCGCGTCGAAGCGAGCCAGCGTCGTGAACAGGCGTACGTCGGCCTCGGTGATGCTCGCGCCCATCAGGTAGCGCCGCTCGGAGAGACGATCCTCCAGCCAGTCCATCGCGGTCCAGAGCCGGTCGTAGGCCTCGTCGTAGGACTCCTGCGAGCCGGCGAAACCGCACCGGTAGACGCCGTTGTTGACCTCGGTGAAGATCCGGTCCATCACCTCCTGCATCTCCTCGCGCTGGTCCTCCGGCCACAGGTCGGGTGCGTCGGGCCGGTGGTGGTCGCGCCACTCGAAGAAGAGGTCGTGGGTGATCTGCGGGAAGTCGTTGGTGACGACCGCGCCGCTCGGCACGTCGACCATCGCCGGCACGGTGATGCCCTTCGGGTACTCCGGGAACCGGGCGAAGTAGGCCTCCTGCAGCCGGTGGATGCCGAGCACCGGGTCGACCCCGCCGGGGTCGAGGTCGAAGGTCCAGCTGCGCTCGTCGTGCACCGGAGCGCAGAGACCCATCGAGATGACGTCCTCGAGCCCGAGGAGACGACGCACGATGATGGCGCGGTTGGCCCAGGGGCAGGCCCGGGCCGCCACCAGCCGGTAGCGCCCCGGCTCACCGGCCACTGCTCGGAGTCGCGCGCGATCCGGTCCGGGATGTAGTCCATGTCCCGCTCGAAGGACGTGCCCTTCTCCACGAAGGTGGTTCCAGTCATGCCCTCACTGTTCCCACCTAGGACAATCTTCAACCACCCTCGGGGCGAGTGAGCTCAGCGCGAGGTGATCCAGTCGGCGGCCACCTGGAGGAGGACGTCGTTCGCCTCCGGCTCCCCGACGCTGACCCGCACCCCGTCACCGGCGAAGGGCCGCACCGTGATCCCGGCCGTCTCCGCGGCGGCCGCGAACTCGGCCGCGGCGTCGCCCAGGGGCAGCCACACGAAGTTGCCCTGCGCCTCGGGGACCTGCCAGCCCTGCCCGGCCAACCCCTCGACGACCCGCTCACGCTCGCCGACGATCGCCTCGACACGCTCCATCAGGTCCTCCTCGGCCTGCAGGCTCGCCACGGCGGCCGCCTGCGCGACCGCGGAGACCCCGAACGGCAGGGCGACGGCGCGCACGGCGGCCGCGACCTCCTCGTGGGCGACCAGGTACCCCACCCGGAAGCCGGCGAGGCCGTAGGCCTTCGCGAAGGTGCGCATCACCGCCACGTTCGCGCGCTCGGCCACGAGGTCGAGTCCCTCGACCGGGTCGCTCATCCGCACGAACTCGCGGTAGGCCTCGTCGACCACCACCAGGACGTGCTCGGGGACCTCGTCGAGGAACGCCCTGAGCTCGCTGCCAGCGACCGACGGCCCGGTCGGGTTGTTCGGCGTGCACACCACCACTACGCGGGTCCGGTCGGTGATCGCTGCTGCCATGGCGGCGAGGTCGTGCCGGCCGTCCGGGGTCACCGGGACCGGCACCGCCTCCGCGCCGGCCGCGGCGACCGCGATCGGGTAGGCCTCGAAGGAGCGCCAGGCGTAGACGACCTCGTCCCCGGGCTCGCAGAAGGCCTGCAGCAGGTGGTAGAGCACCGCGACCGATCCGGTGCCGGCCGCCAGCCGCTCACGCGGTACGTCGAGCCGGGCGGCCAGGGCGTCGTACAACGCCGTGTTGCCCATGTCGGGGTAGCGGTTCATCACCGCGACCGCACGCTGCGCGGCCTCGACCACGCCCGGGAGCGGCGGGTAGGGGTTCTCGTTCGAGGACAGCTTGTAGACCGCGAGCCCGGGCCGGGGCTGCGGCGGCCTCCCTGCGACGTACGCCGGGATGTTCGCGACGCTCGCGCGTGGTCGTGGTGAGCTCATGGCAGCAGGTTAGGTGGCGCCCTTCGAGACGGTTGACCTGCTCGACCGGCGTCCTGAGGAGGTTGCGCAGCAACCGGCTCGAAGGACCGACGTCACGCGAGAGTGACCCGGCCTCCCGGGACCAGCTCCAGGTCGCGGCCGAGCTGTACGTCGAGGGGGTTGGTCAGGCACCGGATGGCGCCGCCACCCTTGAGGAACTCGCCGACCTCGACCACCACGACCTCGAAGCCCCACGCCTCGAGCTGCGCACGGACGCGGTCGGGGCACGCGGGCATCACCACGGTGCGGCCGATCACGATCGAGTTGGCGCAGAACGTCATCGCCTCCTGCTCGGTGAGCACCAGCGGCTCGGGCACGAGGTCGAGCAGGGCGGTGGCGCTGGCGTCGTCGTAGGCCGCCGGGCAGACCATCGCGTGGGTGTCGTCGAGCGGGCAGAAGCCGAGGTCCATGTGGTACATCCCCGGATGGGTGATCCGGACACCGCGCACGCGGACGCCGAGCTCGGTGGCGAGGTGCTTGAGGGCGAGCTCCTCGGTGCGCGGGCCGTAGCCGACGACGAGCTCGCCGCGGAAGGCGAAGGCGTCACCGGCCTCGAAGTGGGCACCCACGGCGTCGCGGCCGATCCGCTGGCGGGTCCACCCGCGCGCGGCGAACCACTCCTCGGCCGCGGGCGTCTCCATCCGGCGCTGCGGGTAGCGCATGTGGGAGAGCACCACGTGACGCTCACCCTCGGGACGGACGAGCGCGAGACCGAGGTTCATCGCGTAGACCATGTCGGGAGCCTCGGGCAGCTGCGGGATCACCTCGACGGTGCCTCCCGCGGCCTCGATCGCCGATACGACGGCCAGCCACTGCGCGCGGGTGCGCAGCGCGTCGGGCTGGTCGTCGAGGTGCATGAAGGGGTTGATCGCGTAGTCGACGCGGAAGTGGTTCGGCTCGGTGAGCAGGTAGTGCCTGCCCCAGGCGAGCTCGCCCGTAGCTGTCCCGGTCATGGTCCCTCCCAACGATTGTCTGACAATCAGGCAATCCCAGTGTGCGGCAACCACTGTCGGGAAGCAAACGATTGTCGGACAATCGATGTGTCATGAGTGCCACACCCCCTCCGGAGCCCCCTGCCTCGCCGTACTCGGGGCTGAGCCTGGACCTCCTCTCCACCGTCGACCGCGCGGCCGAGGAGCTGCGCCGCTCGTTGTTCGAGGGAGAGCTGGCACCGGGCACGCCCCTGCGTGAGATCGCCCTCGCCGAGGCGCTGGGGGTCTCCCGATCCACGGTCCGCGAGGCACTCGCGATCCTGGTGGCGGAAGGTCTCGCCGACCGGATCCCCAACAAGGGCACCCAGGTGCGCCGCCTCGACCCGGCGCAGGTCCGCGACGTCTGCCGGGCCCGGACGGTGATCGAGACCGCCGGCGTACGGCGCTGGCAGGAGGCGACCGAGACCCAGCGCGAGGACGTGCGCCAGGCCTTGCGGAGCTACTCCCAGCTGCGTGCCGAGGAATGCACGACCACCGAGTTCACCGCCGCCCACCTCGAGATCCACCGCGCGCTCACGGCCCTGAGCGGCTCGGCGCGGCTGGTCGCGTTCGCGGAGTCGCTGCACGCCGAGGTGCGGCTCGCGCTCGCGGAGGTGGATCGGGCCCGGGGCAACGCCGCCGAGCAGGTGCACTCCCACGCCTTCCTCGTCGACCTGATGGAGGCCGGGGACCTGGACGCCGCCGCGGCCGAGCTGACGGCCCACCTGAACGAGGCCGAGGAGTCGATGGCCGAGGAAGTCACCTTGCGCACCTGAGCGGGATCCGGCGATCAGCGCGAGGCCTGACTACCCTCTGACCATGAGGTTCTTGTCCTGGGTGGTGGTGAACGCCCTGGCGCTCGCCGTGGCGGTGTGGCTCTTCGACGGGATCACGCTGACCGGCGACAGCGGTGGGCAGAAGCTCCTGGAGCTCCTGGTCGTGGGGGTCATCTTCGGCGTGGTCACCTCCTTCGTGCGGCCGGTGGTCCGGCTGCTGTCGCTGCCGCTGATCGTGCTGACGCTGGGGTTGATGCTGCTGGTGATCAACGCGTTGATGCTGATGCTGACCAGCGCCATCGCCGATGGCCTCGACATCGGCTTCCACGTCGACGGCTTCTGGACGGCGTTGTGGGGATCGATCGTGATCTCGATCGCCCTGATGGTCCTCGAGGCGGTCTTCCCCGAGCGGGCGAGGACCCGCCGGTGACCGCACCTGCGTCAGCAGGCCTGCCCGCACCTCGCGCGACGCCGTACCGCATCGGGTTCGTCTGCCTGGGCAACATCTGTCGCTCACCGATGGCCGAGGTGATCCTCACCGAGCTCGTCGACCTCGCCGGGCTGGCCGCCAAGGTGGAGGTCGCCAGCTGCGGCACCGGCGACTGGCACATCGGTCACCCGATCGACCCACGGGCGGCCACCGCGCTCCTGGCCGAGGGCTACGACCCCTCGCTGCACCGCGCCAAGCAGTTCGACCAGAGCTGGCTCGAGCGGGACCTGCTGCTGGCCATGGACGCGCAGAACCTGCACGACGTCACCGAGGGCCGCGGCGAGTCCGAGCACGTGCGGCTGTTCCGCTCCTTCGACCCGGTGCTCCCCGACCCGGCCGATGCGACGCAGCAGGTCGACCGCGACGTACCCGACCCCTACTACGGCGGCGAGGAGGGCTTCGCCGACGTGGTCGCGATGGTCGAGCGCACCTGCCGCCGCCTCCTCCAGGAGCTCGAGGCCCTGGAGCTGTAGGAAAAAAGCTCCATGTAACGCGGAGTTATCGACGCTGAACAAGCGGTACTCCGGGTGCGAACCGTCCGTAACACCGCGTTACATGCAGCGCAGGCTCACCCCGACCGATGAGTTCTCCTCTCGCGCCCGGTCAGTACCAGTGCCTACAGTTGGGACCCGAGGAGCACCTATGACGCAGCTCGAGAACAGAACGCCGGGATCGACCCAGGAAACGACCCAGGAAACGACCCAGAAATCGACTGAGCCGCCGCCCGCGGCCGAGCAGTTCCCGCAGGTCGCAGACCAGTACCGACGCGAGCTCACCGCGCACTGCTACCGGATGACCGGATCGGTGTACGACGCCGAGGACATGGTGCAGGAGACCTACCTGCGCGCCTGGCGGGCCTACGACGACTTCGAGGGCCGTTCCTCGGTGCGCACCTGGCTCTACCGGATCGCCACCAACGTCTGCCTGACCAACCTGGAGAACAAGGGCCGTCGCCCGATGCCCACCGGGCTCGGCATGCCTGGCGCCCAGGCGCGCGACGAGCTGGTCGAGGCCTCCGAGGTCCCCTGGCTCGAGCCGGTGCCGGACGTGATGGTCGACGTCGCCAACGTCGACCCCGCCCAGGTGGTCGGCAACCGCGACTCCATCCGCCTCGCCTTCGTCGCCGCCCTGCAGCACCTGCCGCCCAAGCAGCGGGCGGTGCTCGTGCTGCGCGACGTGCTGCGCTGGTCGGCCAAGGAGACCGCCACCGCCCTGGACACCACGGTCGCCGCTGTCAACAGCGCACTGCAGCGTGCCCACGCCCAGCTCGCCGAGAAGCAGCTGACTGAGGGCACCGTCGAGGACGACCTCACCCCCGATCTCGAGGCGATGCTCGACCGCTACGTGCAGGCCTTCTGGGCCAAGGACATCAACTCGCTGGTCACGATGCTGGCCCACGACGCGGTCTGGGAGATGCCGCCCTTCACCGGGTGGTACACCGGCGTGGAGAACATCGCCACGCTGATCGACACCCAGTGCCCGGGCGGCGTCCACGACATGCCGATGATCCGCACGCAGGCCAACGGCCAGCCCGCCTTCGGCCTGTACATGCGCCAGCCGGAGGGACACTTCGAGCCGTTCCACCTGCAGGTGCTGCAGATCGTCGACGGCAAGGTCGTCCACGTGGGTGCGTTCTTCGACACGCGGCTGTTCGAGACCTTCGGTCTCCCCGCCTCGCTGCCGGCGTCGTACGCCATGTCCTCCTCCTCGGAGTGACCTCGTGCTGGGGACCTCGCCACCGAGATCGGTGGCGGCGCTCGACAGTGCCGTCACCTACACGCACGCCGCCCTGCAGCAGGCGCGGCTGAGCCCTCTCTCCGTGCCGACGCCGTGCGCGGACTGGGACCTCGGCCGACTGCTGCTGCACATGGAGGACTCCCTGGAGGCCATCGGCGAGGCGGCGGAGATCGGCCACGTCGAGGTGCGCGACCACCCGGGGCGGGAGGGCAGCGACCGGATCGTCGACCGCATCGTGCAACGGGCCTGCACCACGCGCACCGCCTGGCTCGAGCGACTGACCTCCGCCCCCGTCGGGGTCGGTGACCTCGTGCTGGGCCGCGACACCCTGGTGCTGGTGGGTGCCCTGGAGATCGCCGTGCACGGCTGGGACGTCGCCGAGGCCACCGGCCGCCCGCGCCCCTTCCCGGAGGACCTCGCCGTGCGCCTGTACGACGTCGCGCTCGCCGTGGTCACCCCGGCCGAGCGCGGCCGACGGTTCGCGCCGCCCGTCGAGGTGCCGCCGACCGCCTCCTACGGCACTCGTCTGCTCGCGCACCTCGGCAGGAGGTGAGTGGTCTCGACTTCGCTCGACCACCAGACGAGTGTCGCTCGACGCACCAGTCGACGTCGGGTCCACTCTGGCGCGACCCGCCTGGGCAGGGCAGTCTGACGGGGTGGCGCGCATGCGCGGGATCGCCGACCGGGTGGAGCAGGTGCTCGGTCAGGCCGTCGTGGCAACCACCCCGGTGGCCGGCGGCGACATCTGCACGGCCACTCGCGTGCGGCTCAGCGACGGCGGTTCGGCGCTGGTGAAGACCCGGCCCGGGGCCGTCGAGGGCTTCTTCGAGTCCGAGGCGCGGGGGTTGCGCTGGCTGGCCGAACCAGGTGCCGCGCACGTCGCGGAGGTCCTCGCCGTCGAGCAGGACTGCCTGGTGCTGCGGTGGGTGGAGCCGTCGCGGCCCAACGCCGAGAGCTCCACGGCGCTGGGTCGCGAGCTGGCCCGCCTGCACGCCAGCGGAGCAGCGATGTTCGGTGCCGAGCAGGACGGCTTCATCGCGACGCTGCCCCTCCCGAACGGCAGCGCGCCCACGTGGCCGGAGTTCTACGCGACCAAGCGGGTGCTGCCCTACCTCAAGCTGGCCGCCGACCGTGACCACATCGATCCCGCCGACGTCGAGACGGTCGAGGCGGTCGTCGGGCGGCTCACCGAGCTGGCCGGGCCGGAGGAACCACCGGCGCGACTCCACGGCGACCTCTGGGCGGGCAACATCGTGTGGGGAGTCGAGCACGGCACCCTGATCGATCCTGCCGCCCACGGGGGACACCGCGAGACCGACCTGGGGATGCTCTCGCTCTTCGGCGTGCCGCACCTCCAGCGGCTCCTGGACGCCTACCAGGACGAGACTCCCCTCGCCGACGGGTGGGAGGAGCGCCAACCCCTGCACCAGCTCTTCCCGCTGCTCGTGCACGCCGCCCTGTTCGGCGGTCACTACGGCCTCAAGGCCAGCGAGGCGGCGCAGCGAGCGCTGCAGGCCGGGTGATCCCGCCTGCGGATCTGCGGCAGGCAGGCGGCAGAGTCTCAGCCGTTGCTCAGTCGGTGGTGGCACCCTTGCACTCGTGACTGTCAGCGACCCGAGTGCGGCGACCCAGCACGTGCTGGTCGTCGAGGACGACCGCGCGGTGCGCGAGTCGCTGCGGCGGTCGCTGGAGTTCAACGGCTACCGGGTCTCCACCGCCGCCGACGGGGCGGAGGCACTGGCCGGGATCAGCGGCATCAACCCCGACGCCGTGGTGATGGACGTGATGATGCCGCGTCTCGACGGGCTGGAGACGACCCGGGCGCTGCGCAAGGTGGGCAACAGCGTGCCGATCCTGGTGCTCACCGCCAGGGACGCAGTCGGTGACCGGGTCGAGGGGCTGGATGCGGGTGCCGACGACTACCTCACCAAGCCGTTCGCGCTCGAGGAGCTGCTGGCCCGGTTGCGAGCGCTGCTGCGCCGCGTCACCCCGGGGCCAGGCGACCCCGACGAGCACCTGGCCTTCGCCGACCTCTCGATGGACCTCGCCTCGAGAGAGGTACGCCGCGGCAACCGGTTGATGGAGCTGACCCGCACCGAGTTCACCCTCCTCGAGCTCTTCCTGCGCCGGCCGCGCCGCGTGCTCGAGCGCGCCTTCATCCTCGAGGAGGTGTGGGGCTTCGACTTCCCCACCACGGCCAACAGCCTCGAGGTCTACGTCGGGTACCTGCGCCGCAAGACCGAGGCCGAGGACGAGCCCCGCCTGATCCACACCGTGCGCGGTGTGGGATACGTGCTGCGCGAGGGGTCGTGAGCACCAGCCCCGACGACGCGGAGCGCCGGGGCTTCGGCTGGATCCCGCCGAAGTACCGCCGGTCCCTGGCGAGCCGGGTCGCCCTGCTGACCACGATGGCGGTGGGCGTGGCGGTGACCGCGGTGGCGTTCGCGGCGTACGCCACGGTGCGGATGCAGTCGATGCACACCCTCGACTCCTCGTTGCACAGCCGCGCTGCCCAGGTCGCCCACGCCGACACGATGGACGCCTTGTCGAACGAGGAGATCCCGTCCTGGGCGCTGGGTGCCGCGGACGTCAAGATCATGTTCCTCAACGCCTTCGACCAGACCATCCGTGGCGGGAGCCAGAGCGCGGCCGCCACGATCTCCACACCGGAGTTCCGGGTGGCGCTCGGTCACGACCACTGGTCGGCGCGGACCGTGCTCATCGACGGCGAGCGCTATCGCGTGGTCGCGGTCCGTGCGCAGCGCGGTGAGGCGCTGATCCTGGCCCAGTCGCTGGAGCCCACCGAGCAGATGCTGGACCGGCTCGGCCTGGTGATGCTGCTGTTCGGCCTCGCCGGGATGATCTCCGCCGGGCTCGCCGGCTGGGCGGTGGCCCGCAACGGGTTGCGGCCGGTGCGGCGGCTGACCACGGCCGTCGAGGAGATCGCCCGGACCGAGCGCCTGGAGCCGATCCCGGTCGAGGGGACCGACGAGGTGGCCCGGCTGGCCGTCGCGTTCAACGCGATGCTGACGGCCCTGTCCGCGTCGCAGGCCCGCCAGCGCCAGCTCGTCGCCGACGCCGGCCACGAGCTGCGCACCCCGCTCACCTCCCTGCGCACCAACCTCGACCTGCTCGCGCAGGCCGACAGCTCGGCCTCGCTCTCGCCGGCCTCGCGCAGGGAGCTCCTGGACGACGTACGCGCCCAGATCGGGGAGATGACGACGTTGATCGGCGACCTGGTCGAGCTCGCCCGCGATGCTCCGGCCTCACCCTCGGTCGAGCCGGTCGAGCTCGCGGCGGTGGTCTCCCAGGCCGTCACGCGGGTACGACGCCGTACCTCGACCGTGGAGTTCGACGTGCACACCGAGCCCTGGTGGGTGCACGGTGACGCAGCAGAGCTCGAGCGTGCGGTGACCAACCTGCTCGACAACGCGGCCAAGTGGAGCCCGCCCGAAGGGAAGGTCCGGGTCGAGCTGCGCGGCGGGACGATCATGGTCAGCGACCAGGGCAGCGGCATCTCCGAGGAGGACCTGCCGCACGTCTTCGACCGCTTCTACCGCTCGCCGGAGTCACGCACGATGCCGGGTTCCGGCCTCGGCCTCTCGATCGTCAGGGCGGTCGCGGACCGGCACGGCGGCAGCGTCCGCGCCGGTGCCGGCCCTGACGGAGGAGCCGGGTTCTGGTTCGAGCTCCCGGGGACCCCGGCACCGCCGGAGGTTTTGGCACGGTCGTAGGCGTCTCAAAGCCGGCTCTCAGGATGACCACACAGACTCTCGGGTATGGACGACAACCACCCTGTCTTCGGGCCGTCGGGGCCCCAGCACGAGTCACAGCACGACCCTGCCGGTGAGGAGTACACGCGGCCGTTGCCGCCGTACGACCCGGCTCCCCAGACCACCCAGACGACCCAGGCGAACCCGCAGGCGCGGCGCACGACGCTGACCGCGGGCGTCCTCGTCGGCGCGCTCGTGCTCGGCGGTGCGGCCGGCGTGGGCGGTGCGGCCGCCTACGACGCCCTCCACGGCGACTCCACCGCCAACACCTCCTCGACGACTTCCGGGGGCTTCCAGGCCACCAAGACCTCCGTCGTGAAGGACGGCACCGTCGAGAAGGTCGCCAACGCCGTGCTCCCGGCGGTCGTCAAGGTCAACGTCTCGGGATCGCAGGAGTCCGGGTCCGGCTCGGGCATCGTGCTGAGCAAGGACGGCGAGATCCTGACCAACAACCACGTCGCCGCTGTGGCGGGCAAGGACGGCACGATCTCGGTCAACTTCAACGACGGCACCACCAAGAAGGCCACCGTCGTGGGCACCGACCCGTTGACCGACATCGCGGTGATCAAGGCCGAGGGCGTCTCCGACCTCACCCCGGCGGCGCTGGGCAAGTCCGGCGACCTGCGCGTGGGACAGACCGTCGTCGCGGTCGGCTCACCGTTCGGTCTCAACGCCACCGTGACCTCCGGCATCGTCAGCGCCCTGAACCGGCCCGTCTCGGTCTCCACCGACGAGAGCCAGGGCCAGGGCCAGCAGGACCCGTTCGGCTTCGGCGAGCCGCAGCAGCCGCAGCAGGGGCAGAACCTGAGCACGACGTACCCGGCGATCCAGACCGATGCCGCGATCAACCCGGGCAACTCCGGCGGTCCGTTGGTGGACCTGTCCGGCCGGGTGGTCGGCATCAACTCCTCCATCCGCACCGCGAGCTCGGGTGACACCACCGACTCGGGCGGCTCGATCGGCCTCGGCTTCGCCATCCCCATCGACGAGGTGCTGCCGATCGTCAACCAGCTGACCGACAAGCAGACGCCGACCCACGCCCGCCTGGGGGTCACGGTCTCCGACGTCAACGGGAGCACGCTGACCCAGGGAGGCGCGCTCCAGTCGGTCGAGTCCGGCGGCGCCGGCGACAAGGCCGGGCTGAAGAAGGGCGACGTGATCACCAAGGTCGACGACCAGGTGGTCGACGGCTCGGAGTCTCTCGTGGCCACGATCCGCGGCCACCGCCCGGGCGAGAAGGTGACGATCACCTACCTGCGCGACGGAAAGACGCACACGACGAGCGCCGACCTCGGTTCCGACGCAGGGACGCGGAACTCCTGACCGGACCCGCGAGGGCCCCGGTCGACGCTCGAGCAGCGGCTCGCTGCCCCGCTCACGGTCTAGTCCGAGGAGCACGGCGAGGCTCGCGCCCTTGTTGGGGCCGGGTGCCCTCCCGAGACTGAGGCCCAGTCAGGGAGCGACGAGCCGAGCGGGGGCGCCATGAGCTGGGAGGACCGACGTACGTCGGGAACCGCCGGCACCATCGCCCGGCGCAGCGCGCACTCCGACGACGCCAAGCACCGCACCGACGAGACCACCCGTTCGCCGCAGCGAGCGCGGCGGCTGTCGCCGGCCCGGGGCGTCGCGATCGTCGTCGCAGTCGTGGTGGTGGTCGTGGCCGGCGGTGTCGCGGTCGCCGTCGCGCGCCACGGGGACGATCCCGGGTCGAGGGCCGCCGGCACCCGCTCACCAGCGCCGGGCGGCAAGTCTCCGTCGTCGCAGGACGGCACCGCGACCGGCGTCGCGGCCGACGGGTCCGTGCGCGGGACCCTCGTGCTGACCGGTACGAGCACGTTCCGCCAGCTCCCTTTCCACGACAACCCCGGGACGCCTCCGGTCTCCAGCGCGGCGACCATGGCGTTCAGGTGTGCCGGCGCGACGTGCACCGTCCAGGACCCGGCCTGCCCCTCGTCCACCCTTGCCCGGGGTGGCGCGGGTTACCGCGCCCGGACAGTGACCCGGAAGGGCTCGTCGTACGGGCCCCTGGTCGACACGACCACCTGCTCGCTGGTGGTCTCCGGCGGGCAGGCGACCTACTCCGTGTCGAACACCGGCGCCTACCAGGGCACGGACGCCAACCACTACGCCGCGGTGAACCCGCAGTCGACGACGCTGACCGGGAAGTTCACCGTCAACCCGTGACCCTCGCCGGGCGGTGACAGCGGGAAGCCTGCGGCGTAACGTCCGGAGGTGCACCGCTCCGCGGTGGGGCGGCCTCTCGGGGAGAGGAGTACGCCATGTTCATCCAGGTGATCCAGGGCCACTGCCGAGACGAGGAGCAGATGCGCGCCCTGGCCGACGAGTGGGCCGAGAAGCTCGGCCCGGGTGCAGCCGGGTGGCTCGGCGGCACGTACGGGCTCACCGACGAGGGCGAGTTCGTGGCCGTCGTACGGTTCGAGTCGCGCGCGGCAGCCGAGGCCAACTCGATGCGTCCCGAGCAGGGCGAGTGGTGGCAGCGGATGGCTGCCTGCTTCGACGGCGAGATCAGCTTCCACGACTGCGACGACGCGATGCTGCTCCTCGGGGGCGGTTCGGACGAGGCCGGCTTCGTCCAGGTCATCCAGGGTCGGCTCACCGACCCCGAGCGCTTCCGCAAGTTCATGTCGCAGCCGATGGACGCCCTCGCGGAGGCACGCCCCGAGATCATGGGTGGCACGATCGCCATCGACGCGGACGGCTACTTCACCGAGACGATCGCCTTCCACAGCGAGAGCGAGGCCCGGATGGGGGAGAAGCAGGAGATGCCCGAGGACCGGCAGCGGGAGTTCCAGGAGGAGATGGCCCAGGTGCAGGACCTGCACTTCCTCGACCTGCACCACCCCTGGTTCAGCAGCGCCCGGGTGGGTTAGGCCAGAGGCTCAGGTCGCCGGCGGGTTCTCGGGCTCGTCGTCCTGGCCGCGGGACCGCAGCTTCTCCTGCGCCCCGACGATGCCGGCGTCGATCCCCTTGTCCACGACCTTGTCCTTCAGGGTCTCTGCGGCGTCCTGGAACACGGCGGTGACCTGCGTGCCGGCCCCGGCCATAACCGCCCCTGCGCCGCTCCGCCAGCTCGCTCGAAGTGATGTTGCCCTTCTCGCCCATGGGGCCCCCTCTCTGACAGCGCGACCCGACGGTCGCTGCCCTGGAGTCTGAGTCGCACAGGCGCCGCCGTCAACGCGCGCGCTCGAAGACGGACTAGACCGAGATGCCCGCGCCGGGGCAGGACCTTGTGCCGCCGCACCGGGGGCAACACGCTCAGCGGCATGCGCCCACGCTCGCTGCTGGTGACCACGCCGCCGGAGCAGGCCGCCGACGGGCAGCTCGTCCGGATCGGCGTCGAGCACGAGCTGTGCTTGTGGCGAGGCGGCGAGCGGGTCGACTTCCGCAGCCTGCTCCCCCAGCTTGCCGGACACATCGCGCCGCTGGACCCGGGTGACCCGAGGGCGCGACGGCTTCCCTCGGGAGTGGCCCTGACCGCCGACGGCTGGGAGGCCGAGCTGGCCAGCCCGCCGCTCTCCCTCGGGCCTGACGCCGCCAGACGCCGTCGACCGGCTGCTCCGCAGCGAGCGGACGGAGCTGAACCGACGCGCCCGGGCCCATGGCATCACCCGCATCAGCGGGTTCTCCACCCACCTGAACATCACCGTGCCCGACCACCGAGCCACCACGGTCGGTCGTTCCTTCCTGCAGACGTGTGCCCTCGGCATCGCCGGCGTCACCGAGCCGGCCGGCTCCTCCGGCGTCTTCGTCCGTCCTCGTCGGGGGCGACTGGAGGTCGGTGTTGAGTACGTCGAGGGAGAGCGTCTGGTCGCCGCCATCGTCCTGCTCGCTGCATGCGTCCGCGGCCTGCAGTCCGGTTCGCCGCCGCAGACACCCGCTCCTCGCGCGGTCGCCTCCCGGGAGAAGTTCGGCTGGTTCGTCCCACCGGAGGAGCTCGACCCGTCGGTCCTCACCGGGCTGTGGGACTGGGCGAGGGACTGGTGCCTCGAGCTGGGCCTGGACCCCGGCCCGGTCGACCGCGTCGCCGGTGCACCCCACCCCGGAGCCGAGTGCACCTTCGGAGGAGACGGCATCGAGGTCGAGCCCCTCGGGACTCACCGACGAGTGCGGCCGGGGGGTGTGAGCGCCGAGACCGAGTGGCTCACCTGGCACCACGTGGTGTGGGCGTTCCGGGGCCCGCACGGATCGACCTGTCGCGCAGTCGTGCCGGTGGAGCAGGAGGCTGAATTCCTCCGCGCTCTGGACTCCGGTGCGCTGGACACCTCGGTGGAGCGGATGTTGCGGCCCCGGGCCATCCGGCGCCGGCTGGTGGTCAACGCCCAGATCGGCCGGCCCGGACTGTGGCACGACGTACGTCCCGGCGCGCTGGTACCGGCCGAGCGTGGTCCCGACGGCTCGGTCCCCCGGGTCTCTCGTCGCCTCGCCCGCCGAGACCTTCTTCGATCGAGGGTCACCAGATGAGCTGGGACGACAGGCGGACCGTCCGCGGGGTGGCCACCATCGCCCGTCAGGCCGCCCACTCCGACGACGCCAAGCACCGCGCGGACGAGACCAGCCACCTGCGACCCCGGGCCAGGTGGGTGGTCCCAGTGGCCGATCGGCGTCGCGGTGCTGCTCCTCGGCGGGGGTGCGGTCGCGGTGGTGGCCACACGCGGGCATGCCACGCCCCAACACGCCCCGACTTCGGGGGCAGCCTCCCGCGAGAAACACAGCTCCGGCGCCTCGGGCTCCGGTCGAAGCGCTGACCCCGTCCCGACTCCGGGGACATACGTGCTGACCGGAACCGCACACCGGGTGACCGTGGCGTTCCGAAAGTCAAAGGCGACTGACACGACTCAGGGCGGGGTCACCGCCACGTTCGACTGCTCGGCGAGCGACTGCGTGGAGACCAGAGCGTCCTACTTCGCCGTCGACCGTGCCGGAGTCCGCCTGGCTCGTACCTCCCCGGGTGACTACATCGGAAAGCGCTCTGAAGGCGACGCGTTCCTGCACCTCACACTGACTTTCCACCTCGTCATCACCACGCAGGCTGGCGTGCTCACCGTGAGCTCACCTTCGGTGTTCGGCGGCCAGGAGAACGGCAGCTCCGAATCGCTTCCAGCGATCACAACCACCCTGACCGGCACCTGGACCCGTTCGTGAGAACCCCGGCGTCATCGATGCCACGGGGACCGACTGGGAGCCTGCAACTCCTATCGCGACGTCCGGCGCTACGGCGTCGGCTGCTCGTCAAAGCACAGCTCGGCGAGCCGGGGCTGTGGCACGACGTACGGCCCGGGGCACTGGTGCCGGCCGAGCGTGGCCCCGACCGCTCGGTCCCCCGAGTCTCTCGTCGCCTCGTCCGGCGAGACCTTCTTCGATCGAGGACCACCAGATGAGCTGGGACGACAGGCGGACCGTCCGCGGTGTGGCCACCATCGCCCGTCAGGCCGCCCACTCCGACGACGCCAAGCACCGCCCGGACGAGACCAGCCACCTGCGACCCCGGGCCAGGTGGGTGGTCCCGGTGGCGATCGGCGTCGCGGTGCTGCTCCTCGGCGGGGGTGCGGTCGCTGTCGCTCTGACCGCGGCTCGTCGGCGCCCGGCAGCCGCGTCGGCGGGAATCGCGCGGACCCACGGCCTCCGAAGGACTCCCCCTCCACGACCTCCGGCAGCGCCAAGGGCGGCGCGGTCGCCGGACACACCTTCTACCCTGACCGGGTCGATGCACGCAGTCGGTCCAGGCTCTTGGCACGGGAACCCGGCAGGTCGTCGACTGCACGGCACCAGCTTCACCTTCACCTGCCAGGACAGCTCCTGTTCGGGAAGGACCTGCTCGGCACAGCCCTTCGTCCTCCCGGCTGCTGCGTGCCTAGACGAGTACCTGCTCGTGGGGCACGAGCACGTCCCGCAGATCCGGGAGTGCCTTGGACTACGCTGCAGACCTTCCGGCTCACCATTCGACGATGACACAGCGCGACCTACGTGGTTCGCCGGCTCCCGAAGGGAGCCGATCAACAAACCGCACGAACTTCGGAGGACATCGCCCCACCGCGCACGGTCGACACTCGACCGCACCGATGGTCTTCACGGGCTCGACGGCGGCTCCGCAGGCGCTCGGCCTTCCAGAGCGTCTCCGCCCACTCCTCGCCGACCTCGGACCGCACGGTGATCCCGCCGCCCGTGCCCAGGGTCCAGACGGCGTCTGGGCCGGCGTACAGCGAGCGGATGACGACGCCGAGGTCCGCCCGGCCGTCGGCGCAGATCCAGCCGAAGGCGCCGGCGTAGGGACCTCGCGGACTCGACTCCACTGAGTCGATGATCTGCATGGTGCGCAGCTTCGGCGCCCCGGTCATCGAGCCGGCCGGGAACAGGGCTCGCAGGGCAGCGATCGTCGACACGTCCTCGCGCAACCGGCCGCGCACGGTCGAGACCAGCTGGTGCACGCTGGCGTAGGACTCCACGGTCATCAGGCTGGGTACCTCGACCGAGCCGACGTCACAGACCATCGACAGGTCGTTGCGCAGCAGGTCGACGATCATCAGGTTCTCGGCGCGGAACTTCGGGTCCGTGGCGAGCTTCGTGCGCAGTCCCTCGTCGTCCTCCGCGGTCGCGCCCCGCGGTGTGGTGCCCTTGATCGGGCGCGTCTCGATCACGCGATCCTGGTCGATGGTGGCGTAGCGCTCCGGTGAGCTGCTCAGCAGGTGCGTCCCGCGGTGACGCAGCAGCCCGGCGTACGGCGCCGGGTTGGCCGCACGCAGCCGGAGGTAGGTCTCCAGCGGATCGGCGTCCACGTCGAGGAGGTCGCGGTAGGTCAGGTTCGTCTCGTAGGAGTTGCCCGCGTGCAGGTGCTCCTGGACGCGGGTGAAGGCGTCGGCGTACCAGCCGGGCGGTCGAGGTGGTCTCGACTGACCGCTCGCTCCGCTCGCTGCTCGACCAGCGTCGGCACGAGCTTCCGGCGTGGTCGAAGAACTGCACGTCCGTCGATCGCATCCACACCGCGTCCGGGCCGGCGCTCCAGGGTCGTGCGGGCAAGTCGGGTCGCGATGCGTAGCCGAGGTAGCCGACCCAGTGCACCCCCGGGTCGGCAGCGTCGCGAGCCACCTCGTCCTCGAGCACTGCGAAGACGTCGTCCCCGACGACCTCGGTCGCGCCGGCCTGGTGGCGGGTCACCTCGCGGCGGCCCGCGTCGAAGGTGAGCGAGACGTCGTCGTCGGCGAGCACGCCGACCAGCGAGCGGCGCCCGGACCAGTTGCGCGCACCCCCGCCGTCGAGCCAGAACACCCGGTCGCTGCGGGCGAAACCGTCTCGCACGACGTCGACGACATCGGGCGACGACTCAGGCACGCGCCGGCTCCAGGAAGTTGGCGACGATCTCGCGACCGTGCCGCGAGAGGATCGACTCGGGGTGGAACTGCACCCCTTCCAGGGGACGCGACCGGTGCCGCACGGCCATCACCACGCCGGCCGCCGATGCGGTCACCTCGAGCACGTCGGGCACCTCGACCGCGGCCAGGGAGTGGTAGCGCACGGCGTCGAACGGTGAGTCGATCCCGCGCAGCACACCGAGACCGTCGTGCGCGACCGACGCCACCTCGCCGTGCGCCGGAGCGACCCGCTCGACCCGCCCGCCGTACGCCGTGACGAGTGCCTGCATGCCCAGGCAGACGCCGAGCACCGGCAGGCCGAGCGCCGAAGACCGCGCGGCCCGAGGGCGAAGTCGGCGGGGTCGCCGGGATGCCCCGGACCCGGGGAGAGCACGACGTGGGTGTACGACGGCAGCCGGTCGAGCAGCCCGGCCGCGTCGTGCTCGACGACGTCGGGCAGCTCGCCGGTGACGGCGGCGACGAGGTGCACCAGGTTCCACGTGTAGGAGTCGTAGTGGTCCACCACCAGCACGCGGGGTCTCACGCCGAGCAGCTCCAGCAGCAGACCGCGCAGCAGCGCGAAGCCGTTCTCGGTGAGGATCGACTCGGCGTGGAACTGGACCCCGCGGTAGGTCGGCCCGGAGACGAGGTGGATGTCGCCCGTCGCGGGGTCGGTCTCGACGTTGACGCCGTCGGGAAGCGTCTCGACTCCGCTCGACCACCGACTCGGGCGACGAAGGTGTTGTAGAAGCCCACCTTCTCCTCGCGACCCTCGATGCCCACCGACGACTGGGTGCCCTGGAAGACGATGTCCTTGTAGGCAAGGGGAATCCCCAGCACGTCGCAGAGCACCTGGTGCCCCAGGCACACCGCCAGGAACGGAGTTCCGCTGCCGAGCAGGTCGTCGACGGCTCGGCGGTACGCCGCGATCTTCGGGTGGTCGTGCTCGCGGGGGTCGCCCGGTCCCGGCCCGACCACGACGAGGTCGGCGTCGTCGAAGGCGCCGGGCTGGTACTCCTCGTGGCGTACGACGTGCGAGCTCATGCCGAGGACGGAGAACACGTGCGCGAGCATGTTCACGAAGTCGTCCTCCCCGTGGAGGATCGTGACCTTCTTGCCGGTCAGCGAGGGTGCCGGGGCGGCGCCGGACTGGTCGGTCAGCCAGAACTTGGCCAGTCGCTGGTTGCGCGAGCTCAGCGCGATCAGCACGTCCTCGTCCTGGGTGAGGTCGGTGATCGCGGCCGGCGTACCCGTCGCGCCCGGCACCAGACCGAACGCCGAGAGGATGCCGCCCGCCTTCGCGAGGGTCTCGGCGACCTCGTGCTCGGGCTGGGAGTCGCGCACCAGCGTGGCGCCGGCGGTCACCTTCATCGCCCCTTCGGGGCTGACGTCGGCCGTGCGGATCACGATCGGGGAGTCCGCGGTGGGTGCACCTTCAGCGTCACGACCGATCAGCGCCAGGGCTCCGGCGTAGTAGCCGCGGCCCTCGGTCTCGTACTGGTGGATCAGCCGGCAGGCGTTCTCCACCGGCGCTCCCGTCACGGTGGCCGCGAACATCGTGTCGCGCAGCACGTCGCGGACGTCGGCACGGGTGCGACCGGCCAGGAGGTACTCGGTGTGCACCAGGTGGGTCATCGGCTTGAGGAACGGGCCGAGCACCTGGCCGCCCTCGTGGCAGATGTCGCACATCATCTTCAGCTCCTCGTCGACCACCATGAAGAGCTCGAAGATCTCCTTCTCGTCGGCGAGGAACTCCAGCAGCCGCTGCTTGAGCTCCTCCCTCCCGGTGGTCGAGCCTGTCGAGGCCCCGCGCAGCCGGAAGGTCCCGGAGATCGGGTTCATCCGCACGTCGCCGCCGTGCACGCTGACGTGGCGCTCGGGCGAGGCCCCGATCAGGAAGCGGTCGCCGGTCCAGAAGCAGTAGGTCCAGTAGGCGCCTCGCTCGGCGGTGAGCAGCCGGCGCAGGACGGTGAGTGCCTTGTCGCGGTCCCACTCGCGCAGCCGCGACCGGTAGTGCCGCCCCACGACGAGGTTGGCGCCCTCACCGTTGCCGATCTCCTCGTCGATGATGCGTCGTACGACGTCGGCGTAGTCGGCGTCGGAGGTCTCGAAGCCGCCGGTGTCCTCGAACTCGATCGCCTCGTCCGGCAATGCCGCGACCAGCTCCTCGAGCGGCACCTCGCGCTCGGTCGCGATGTCGACCACGACAAGCGGCGTGCCGTCGTCGTGCGCGAGGAAGCCGCGCTCGGCGACCTGGCGGAACGGCACCGCGACGAGCCTGTCGAACCGTCGGCCCTCCTCCGGGACGCCGACCTCCAACGGGATGTCGGCGAGCCGCTCGAGGTGGCTCACCGGGCCCCCGACCAGGGTCACCGTCGGGCTCTCCCGCAGCCGGATCACCGCCCACGCCTCGTGCCCCAGCAGCTCCTCGAGTGCGTCGGCAGCCGAGCGAGGGGAGGTGGGCTGCTCGGGCATGCCGGGAACGCTACTAGTCGGGGCTGGGCCGGTTTCCCATGGTAGGAACCCGAATTGCCGCCGTACACAGGAAGTTTCCTGTGGGGAGGGGCAGAAAAGGTTCGTCCCATGGGAAACCGGCCGGCGACTCAGCCCTCATCGACAGCGCGGCGCAGGAGGGCTACGGCGGACCAGGTCATCTGGTCGATCGCGTCGTCCTTGGACAGGCCGGCGACGTCGGTGAGCCAGACGAGGGCCTCGATGCCGCAGACGGCACGTACGGCGACCGCGAGCCGGCGTACGGCGTCGTCGCCCAGCTCCTCCGCGAGAGGCTCGAGGGCCTCGACGAACCAGGCGACCGCGCGACCCTGGCGGAGGGGGAGCTCACGGCCGGAGGCGTCGGCCTCGAGCGAGAGCCGCAGCATGGTGCGCTGCTGGGCCTCGGTCCCACTCACCATGGCCATGAAGGCGCGCACCGCCGCCTCCAGCCGCTCCTCCGGGTCGCTCCCCGGCCTCGGCCGGAAGCATCGACGTCGCCGCGACCTCCGGATGGGCGGCCAGCAGGAGCGCACGCTGGGTCGGGAAGTAGCGGTAGGCGGTCGTGCGCGAGACCGACGGCTGCCGCGGCGGCCTCGGCGACGGTCGGAGCGCGGCCCCCGGTCGCGACGAGCTCGCGGGCTGCGGCCACGAGGGCGTCGCGGGTGCGGGCCTTCTGCCGGTGCGGCCGGTCTCCTCGTACGACGTTGACATCACCTTCACGGTACCGTAGTTTCATCGTGGGACTTGCGTCCCATGACGGTCGGGAAGGATACCCATGACCACCACCCGGTTCGAACCGCTCGTGCGCAACGTCGAGGACGCCGAACGTCGCTGGTTCCACGGTGGCGGCCTGCACTCCTGGCTGGTCCACGAGGGTGAGGTCGACGGCGGGCTGCTGCTCTTCGAGGACGTCGTCGAACCCGGCAAGCGCACCCCGCTGCACACCCACCCGGGAGCGGAGGAGACCTTCTACCTCCTGGCCGGATCGATCCTCCTGCACGTCGACGGCCGGGAGCACGAGCTGCGGGCCGGCGGCGTCGCCGTCATCCCGCGGGACGTGCCGCACGCCTTCATGGCGCAGCACGACGGTGCGCGGATGCTCTGCCTGCACACCCCGGGCGGGGGCGAGGAGTTCTACCGCACGGCCAGCCAGCCCGCGACACCTGGCGAGGCTGCCCCGCCCGTCGACCTCGACAGCATCCGGGAGGCCGCCACGGCCACCGGCACGATGCGGATCGTGGGACCGCCGCCCTTCTGAGTCGGGCGGGTCACCTCTGGGTCAGGGTGACCATGCGCTGGGTGGCGCGGGTGTAGACGACGTAGAGGGTGGCGCGACCGGTGGGCGACTCTCGTTCGATCTCCTGCGGCTGCACGACCAGGATGCCGTCGAACTCCAGGCCCTTGGTGTCCAGCCCCGCGAGTACGACGACCCGGCTCTCCGGGCGACCGGTCTCCCCGGCGAGCTCGGGCCACGACGAGACCCAGCGGCTGACCTCGCCGTGGCGGGCGACGGGGACCACCACCCCGACCGTTCCCTCGAGCGAGCCGGCCAGCTCGCCGAGCTGGGACCGCAGCGAGGACTCGAGGTCGTCGACCTCGAGCTCGGCCGGCTCCACGCCCGTCGTGCGCACCGCGTTGGGCAGGTCGGCGTCGAGACCGACCTCCTTGGCGTAGGAGGCGGCGAAGTCGTAGATCTCCGCGCTGTTGCGGTAGTTCGTGGACAGGTGGAAGTCGTGACGCGGGCGGTCGCCTCGCGGCGAGCTCAGCGCCTGCTCCCGCGCCGCCTGCGCCTCCGCCGGATCCGGCCACGATGACTGTGCTGGGTCACCGACGACGGTCCAGGTGGCGTGCCGGCCGCGGCGACCGACCATCCGCCACTGCATGGGGGTGAGGTCCTGGGCCTCGTCGACCAGCACGTGGGCGTACCCGTCGTCCTCGACCCGGTTGGTCGGCGGGGTCCAGCCCGCCTGGCCGGCGTACTCGCGGTCCGAGGCGGTGGTGACCTCCTGCATCGCGCCGACCACTGCCTGGTCGTCGAGGCCGAGGATCTCGTCGTCCTCCGTGCCGGTGTTCACGATCGGCGGGTCACCCAGCAGGTAGCGCAGCTCGTCGAGCAGCGGCACGTCGTCGATCGACAGCGGCGCCGCGGGCGCCCACGACTTCGACAGCAGCCGCACCGACTCCTCGTCGAGGACTCCCTCGCTCACCCGGGCGAGCAGCTCTGGGTCGCGCAGCCAGCCGAGCACCGTCGCGGCGTCGAGCACCGGCCACCAGGCCGTGGCGAACTCGAGGAAGTCGTCGTAGGTCCGCATCTCCGCGGCGAAGTCCTCCTTGGTGCGCTCACGCGCGCGATCACCGGTGACCTGGCGCCACATCACGTCGATCAGCGTCGAGGCCACCCGCGTCGTCGACCGGTTGCGGCGGCCCATCGAGAGCAGCTGGCGGCGCACCTGACCGAGCTCGCGCGGGCCCAGGGTGATCACGTCGTCGCGGTAGAACACCCGGAACGAGCTCGGGCCGTCGGGCACCGCCTGCCGCGCCGTACGACGCAGCAGCTCGGCCATCGCGGCCGAACCCTTCACCTCGGCGACCGAGGGCTCGTCGCGTCGGGTCGCCCGGACGCCGTCGACGACCTCTCCGAGCGACCGCAGCGCGACCGCGGTCTCACCCAGCGAGGGCAGCACCCGCTCGATGTAGCGCATGAACACGCCTGAGGGACCGACCACGAGCACGCCGCCGGTCTCGTAGCGCCGGCGGTCGCCGTAGAGCAGGTAGGCGGCACGGTGCAGCGCGACGACGGTCTTCCCGGTCCCGGGACCGCCCGAGATCGACACGACGCCCTTGTTGGGCGCCCGGATCGCGCGGTCCTGCTCGGCCTGGATGGTGGCCACGATCGAGTGCATCGACCGGTCGCGGGCCCGCGACAGCTGGGCGAGCAGCGCGCCCTCCCCGACGATCGGCAGCTCCTCGGCGTTCGGGGCCTCGGGGTCGATCAGGTCGTCCTCGACACCGAGCACGGAGACGCCTCGGGAGCGCAGGATCCGGCGTCGTACGACGCCCAGCGGATCGGCCTGGGTGGCCTGGTAGAACACCGCGGCGGCAGGAGCCCGCCAGTCGATCAGCAGCACGTCGTAGTTGTCGTCGCGCAGGCCGATCCGGCCGATGTACCGCGGCACCGCTGCTGACCTCGGTGCGCATGTCGAGGCGGCCGAAGACCAGGCCCTCGTGCGCGGCGTCGAGCGTGGCCATCCGGCGGGCGGCCTGGAAGACCATGGCGTCGCGCTCGACGAGCCCGCCCTCGTTGCCGATGCGTCCCCGCTCGAGACCCTCCTTCGCCAGCTCCTGGGCCGAGAGAGCGGCCTTGTCGAGCTGCGCGTAGACGGTGTCGACGTACGCCTGCTCACGCGCGATCTCGCGCGCAGCCACGTCAGTGCTCACGCAGGCGCCCTCCGACGGGGAACAAGAAGCGAAAGAACGATTCTACTGATGCGTACGGCGCGGGGTGCAGGAACTCCCCCCAAGGCCACATCGAGAGACGTTCGGCTCGGCGGATCCGGGCTCAGGCCAGGTCGTGCACGAACTCGCCGAGCTGGGTCAGGTTGCGGCACTCGACCATCGGCACCAGCCGGCCGTACTCGCGGGCCGCCGAGTCGCCGGTGTTCCAGTTGCGGTGGTGCTCCGGATTGAGCCACCAGCTGTGCCGGGCTGCGTGCACCAGCTCGCGCACCACCGGAAGCGCGAGGTCTGTGTGGTTGGAGCGCGCGTCGCCGAGCACGAGGAGGTTGGTCTTCGGGGTGAGTGCGTCGCCGTACTCCTGGGAGAAGCGGGTGAACGCACGCCCGTAGTTGGTCCGCCCCCAGAGGCTGGCGTAGCGCGCGCTTGCCGCGAGGTCCGACATCGTCCGGGCAGGATCCGCGCCCGGGGCGAACCGGTCGGTGACCTCGTGGATCTCGTCGACGAAGGTGAACGCCCGCACGCGGTTGAACTGCTCGCGCAACGCGTAGACGAGCATCAGCGTGAACCCGGCGAAGTTGGCGACCGAGCCGCTGACGTCGCAGAGGACGACGAGGTCCGTGCGACCGGGCCGCCGGGGCCGGTGCCGCGTCTCCAGGGGCACGCCACCGCTGGACATCGAGGCCCGGACCGTGCGGCGGAAGTCGAGCGGCCGACCGCGTCGGGCGTGCTGCTCCCGGCTGACCCTGGTGGCCAGCCGCCGCGCGAGCGGCTGGATCTCGCGGCGCATCAGGTCCAGGTCCGCCTTGCGGGCGGAGGTGAACTCGACCTGCTCGATCGTCGGCCTGACCGTGTGCCGGGCGACGTGGTCGGGGCCGCGCACCTCGGCCGCGCGGCGTCGTACCTCCCCCTCCACCAGGGCCTCGAAGGCCCGCGCCTGCGCCTCGACCAGCCGCTGGGTCGCTGGATCGTCCGCGCCGTCGGTCGAGCTCGGCGAGACCCCGAGGGCGGCAAGGGCCTGCCCGACGAGCTCCTCGGGGGACACCCGGTTCAGCACGTTGTACGTCGACCACCGCTGCTCCCCTGGCCCTCGCCCCCGGATCAACCCGAACCGCTGCACCGCCTCGCGCGCCAGCATCGCCAGCGCATCCGGGTCCCCCATCGCCAGTGCCGTGGTCAGCGCCTCCCGGAAGTCGGCGAGCGCCTGGGGACCGTCGGAACCCACGTCGGTTGAGCTTGTCGAAACCTCGTCCTCGTCAGCCGGAGGGGTTCGACCGGCTCAACCAGCGTTCGGTCGCCGAGCCCCCTCCCCCACCAGCGCGGGCCAGTAGAGGTCGAAGACCTGGTCGAAGCCGGGACGGTGGTTCTGGCGCTTGAGCAGGGTCGCGGCGTACGCCGCCCTGAGGGTCTCGCGCTCGCCGAGGCCGAGGGCGCCGATCGCCTCGACCGCGTCGAGGCCCTCGGCCAGGGACACCGGGAGGCCGGCCTCCCGCAACGCCTCGACGAATGCGATGTGCCGGTCGAGCAGGGTCATCGGAGGGGAGTCACCGGGCGCGGAGCCGCAGCTCGTTGACGGCCCGCTCGTGGTCACTCGCGTGCTTGAGCACGACGCCGAGCGTCTGGTCGATGGTGGCGGGGTCGAGGGTGCCGGTACCCAGGGCCACGAGGGTGCGCGCCCAGTCGATGGTCTCGGCGATCGACGGCGCCTTGCGCAGGTCGAGACCGCGCAGTCGGCCCACTGCCTCGACGACCTGGCCGGCCAGCTCCGCCTCGATCTCGGGCACCTGCGAGACGACGATGTCGCGCTCCCGCTCGGCATCGGGGTAGTCGATGTGCAGGAACAGGCAGCGTCGCTTGATCGCCTCGGAGAGCTCGCGGGTCGCGTTGGAGGTCAGTACGACGAACGGCCGGTGCGTGGCCACGATCGTGCCCATCTCGGGGATGGTGACCTGGAAGTCGCCGAGGATCTCCAGCAGCAGGCCCTCGACCTCGACGTCGGTCTTGTCGACCTCGTCGACCAGCAGCACCGTCGGCTCGTCCCGCCGGATCGCGGTCAGCAGCGGGCGGGTGAGCAGGAACTCGTCGGTGAATATGTCGTCGTGCGTCGGCGTCCCAGTCCTGGTCGCCCGGCCGCTCTGTATCCGCAGCAGCTGCTTCTTGTAGTTCCACTCGTACAGCGCGCGCGCCTCGTCGAGCCCCTCGTAGCACTGCAGCCGGACCAGCTCGGCCCCGGTCGCGCGCGCCACTGCCTTGGCCAGCTCGGTCTTGCCCACCCCGGCCGGTCCCTCGACGAGCAGTGGCTTCTCCAGCGCCCCGGCCAGGAACGCGGTGGTGGCCGTGGCGGTGTCGGCGAGGTACCCGACGGCAGCGAGCTGCTTGCCGGCCTCCGCCGGGGACTCGAACCACGCTGACTTCTGGGTCACCGCGCCATTGTGCCCGTCGGGACTAGCTGAACCGCCAGCGCAGGGTCGTGCGCGCGGTCTCCCCGGGTCGGAGCACGACGCTCGGGAAGTCCGGGTGGTGCGGGGCGTCGGGGAACAGCTGTGGCTCGAGTGCGACGCCGGACCGTGGGGCACCAGCCAGGAGCTCGCCCGTGTAGACCTGCAGGCCCGGGCTGTCGGTGCTCAGCTCCAGGTCGAGGGCGTCCGTGCGCAGGACCGCGGAGCCCTGCAGCACGAAGCAGAGGTCGATCTCCCGCTCCCCGATCCGCTCCGGTGGTCGCAGGTCGTACGGCGTCCCGGCGACCGGGGCGATGGCACCGGTGGAGATGCCGGCGTCGTCGACGAGCAGGTACTCGTCGGCCTCGACCACGAGGACGTGGTCGTCGATCGTCCTGGCGCCGTCGAGGTTCCAGTACACGTGGCTGGTCAGGTTCGCCACGGTCGGGGCCGTGGTGGTGGACTCCATCGCCACGTCCACCGAGTCGGCCGACGCGGTGTAGGTGATCGTGGAGGTCAGCTCCCCCGGGAAGCCCTGGTCGCCGTCCGGGCTGACCAGCCGGAGCCGCAGGAGGTCCGGGGTGTGCTCGACGACCTCCCAGATGCGCCGGTCGAACCCCTCGGGTCCTCCGTGCAGCGTCGTGGTCCCCTCGTTCGGGGTCGGCTCGACGTGGCGTCCGTCGACCTCGAAGCCACCGGCGGCGATCCGGTTGGCCACCCGCCCGATGGTGGCGCCGCGGTAGTCGCTGCCGTCGAAGTAGGCCTGCGCGTCCGGGTGGTCGACCACGACGTTGCGGCGGCGGCCGTTGCGGTCGGTGACCTCGAGCCGGTGCACGGTCGCACCGAGGTCGAGCACCTCGAGGACGACACCCGGCGCGGTCCCGATCGCCAGTCGGCGCACCGGTCCTGCGTCACAGGCACCGAACGGCTCGTCGTACACCTTGGTCACGCTAGCGGTGCCGGTCGCCCCGGGACACCGGGGCGACCGACGTCCCACTCAATCGATCGGGCGCAGCTCGTCTGCGTAAGAGAGCGACACCCGGCTCAGGACGCCCGCCTCGTCGACGGCGTACTGACCCATCCGCCAGAGCGGAGGACTGTAGGCGTGCACGCTGATCGAGCCGTGCACGGCGCCGTTGAGGCGGTGGATGTGCTCGGGGCCGAAGGAGTAGACCTCGCCCGCGCGGACCCGGGTCTCCCGGGCACCGTGCATCAGGGTGAGGTTGTTCTCGACCAGCTCGCCGGAGACAACCGCAACGGCTCCTGACGACACGTCGTGGTCGTGCCACCCGGTGTCGTTCTCCGGCGTCCAGCACAGCAGCCACACGTCCACGTGCGCGTCGCGGTGGAGCGAGGCGTAGACACGCTGCTCGCCGTCGAAGGCCACGTGGTGCGCCCAGGCCCCCGGTTCCCGGGCGATGCGCGTGACCAGCTCCTCGAGCTCGGCGCCGGTCAGGTCGCGGTCGGGGAGGTCGGAGACCCCCAGTGCGACCCCCAGCGTGTCCCCGAGCGTGTCGGGGTACGACGTCAGCTCGCCACTGCCCATGCCTGTTCACCTCCATCGATCGCGACGGGCTCCAGGAGCCGCGTCGGGTTGACGACACGTACGGCGTGCGTGGCCGCGTCCCCCAGGAACTCGACCAACGGGTCGGCGTACGGCCGGTCGCTGCCCAGCACCAGTGCGTCGATCCCGAGCACGCGGACCAGGGCCTCGAGGGACCTGGCCCCCGTGCAGGAGGTGTCGACGAAGACGTTGGGCTCGAGGACCACGCGTCCGCCCCCACGCAGTGCGTGCCGCTCGATGTGCAGCGGCGCCAGCCCCGCGGCCGCACCGAAGAGCACCCTCAGCTTCGGGAACAGCGTCCGGCCACCGAGGGCGTGCCAGCCCCACCACGCGGCCTGCATCTGGGCGACGTACCCCACGACCGGCGCCCACCACTCCGGCAGCCGGCCGGCGAGGACGCGCTGCGGCTCCGGGCCGGGATGGACGAAGACCGGCTTGCCCGCGAGCTCGGCGGCCAGCAGCACCCGCGCGACGCGCTCCCAGGCGTAGGGGGTGAGCAGGTCGGTCGCCGGCAGCTGCACGCCGACGAAGCGCTCCTCGCCGAGCAGCGCGCGCAAGGACGCGACGTCGACCTCGTCGGAGGGCACCGACGCCCAGGCCCGGAAGTGGTCCGGCAGCTCACGGACGCCGCGGTGCCAGGCGTCGAGCAGCAACCGGGCCTCGGGGCGCGGGAGGGCTTCGATGCCGAGTGGTGCGGAGAGGCTGACGCAGGCCGAGCCCACCCCCGCCTCGCGGTCCGCGGCGATGCGCGCCGCGACGTCGTGTCCTTGCGGATCCACGTCGTACGGCGGTTCGCCCTCGGTGTGCAGGGTCCAGCCGCGCAGGTACGGCGGACGCGAACGAGCACGCAACCGGTCTACGAGCTCCTCGGGCCACAGGTGCTGGTGCACGTCGACCGCGGTCGCCTCGTGGGGTGTGGACATCTGACTCAGCCTCCTCTCTTGGTCAGTAAGTGTAGTGACTTTATCGTATTAATGGAGAAGGCGGTTGCTTGTCCCAGCTCACGGCGCGTCGGGCTACCAGCCCATCCCTACCAACCCAGCGTGCCGGGGGCGCCCTTGAAGGGCCCGACGACGTCGTCGGTGATCCACCCGGCGTAGAAGCCGCCCTCCTGCGGCCGCACCCGTTCTCCGTCCACCGAACAGCTCAGTCGGGAGGGCGAGAACGCGAGATGACCGCGCAGCCCGGCGAAGTCCGGGGTGGGGTCCTCGTAGGACCAGGCGGCCGCCTCGAGACCGAGCACGTCCCAGTACGTCGCGGCACCCTTCCACTCACACCAGGTCGACCTCACCTCCGAGCGGGTGAGCACGCCGTCGGCGACGTCCGCCGGCGGCAGGTACCAGGTCGGCGGGTGGCTGGTCTCCAGCACCCGGAACGCGGCCCGCGTCTCCGCGACGACCTCCTCGCCGCGTCGTACCACCACGAGACGGTCGGAGAGGACCAGCGCCGGTGGGCGCGGGTAGTCCCACACCGACTCCTGCCCCGGCCCAGCAACCTCGCGCCGCACATCCCGCCTCACCGCCCCATCGTGCAGGAGAGGTGGGCGCGGGCGTCTCGGGCACGGTGCAGCAGAATCCTGCGCATGCCCACATCCGTGCACCTGCGCGCGTTCGGTCCCGGGGACGACCCCGCGCTTCGATTGCTGTTCGACGACCCGCTGACCCTGCAGTGGAACCCCGACCCGGCGACCGACCTCGCAGACTGGCGCGCCCGGCACAACGCCGGTGGTGACGACTTCGCGACCTGGGCCGTGGCAGCCGATGACGACGACCGGTTGCTGGGCACCATCTCGGTCTTCCACATCGACGTGGACCAGCGGATGGCGGAGCTGGGGTACCGCGTCCTGCCGTCCGAGCGTGGGCGCGGCGTGGCCACCGCCGCCCTCGGCGCCGCTGCCGTGCGGGCCTTCGTGGAGAAGGGACTACGTCGCCTCCAGCTCTTCCACGCGGTCGCGAACCCGGGTTCCTGCGTGGTGGCCGAACGCGCCGGCTTCCGCCTCGAGGGCACCCTGCGCGAGTCCTACCGGTACGGCGACGGCCAGGTGCACGACGAGCACCTGCACGCCCGGCTGGCGTCGGACCCGCCGCCCCCGGGTCCCTGAGGAAGGACGAAGTCCTGTCTCGAAGGGCCGGGGAAGAATGGCGGTGGCGGAGGGATTTGAACCCTCGGTCGACTTGCGCCGACAAACGCTTTCGAGGCGTTCTCCTTAGGCCGCTCGGACACGCCACCGCCGGAGAGGCTACCGGAGCGCGTTCGGGTCCCCCCAATCCACCGCCGAGCGGGGGATTTCTGCACGCCGTACGACGCCGACCGGGGGGTGGCTGCACAGGGACCGAGCTGGAATCCCCCGCTCGGCGCTCTGGGGCGTGCTCGCATCCCCCGCTCGTCGGGGTTTTGGGTCAGCCGACCACCAGCACGTGCAGCTGGCGCGGGCCGTGCACGCCCTCGACGCGGGAGAGCTCGATGTCGCTGGTGGCCGAGGGGCCGCTGATCCAGGTGAGCGGTCGGGTGGGGTCGAGCCGGGTGACCGCGTCCGGGACGTCGGCGACCACCTGGGCGGCAGCGACGATGCACACGTGCCGGTCGGGCACCAGCGTGATCGCGCGACGGCCCTGGCCCGGTCCGTGGTCGAGCACGATGGTGCCGGTCTCGGCGATGCCGAGGACGGCGCGGGTGACGACTGCGTCGATCCCGTCGAGCTCGGCCGCCGAGAAGCCGCTGTCCACGACGGCGCCGGGCACGTCGAGGTCCAGGCCTTCGGGTACGACGACCGAGCAACCCTCGACCGCAGCCGCGACACGGTCGGCCAGCTCGTCCGGGGTGCAGCGCTCCACGACCGCGCGGTAGTCCTCGACGCGCTCGACGAAGAGGTCGACGTCTCCCGCGCGCTCGGCCCTTCGAGACGGTTGCTGCGCAACCTCCTCAGGGACCCGGGAGACGGTTGCTGCGCAACCTCGCGAGACGTCGCGCCCGGATAAGCGAGGTCGCCGCGCGGACGCGGGCGAGGATGTCGTCGCGGGCGCTCATGGCTGGTCCGACCCTTGGGTCCGCTTCCACCAGGCGCGGAAGGACTCGCTCGGAGCTGGGGGGAGGTCGCGGGCGCCGGTCCAGGCCGAGGCGACCGGGAGACGGCGCGCGACCGCCGTACCGAGACGAGTCATCCGCTCGGCCAGGCCGAGGCGACGGGCGGAGGCGAACGTAGCGCCGGCTCCCTTCATCGCCACATCAGTGGTTGAGGGGATGCCGCCCACGCGATGTGCGTCGACCACCTGTGCGCGCAGGTCGACCAGGATGGCGGGGATGTCGATCTTCACCGGACAGACCTCGTAGCAGGCACCGCACAGCGAGGAGGCGTACGGCAGCGAGTCGACCTGCGGGTCGGTGCCCACGCCGCTTGAGCAGCGGGTTGAGGATCGCGCCGATCGGTCCCGGGTAGGTGGAGCCGTACGCGTGTCCGCCCACCCGCTCGTAGACCGGGCAGACGTTGAGGCAGGCCGAGCAGCGGATGCAGCGCAGCGCCTGTCGGCCGACCTCCTGCGCGAGCGCGCGGGTGCGGCCGTTGTCGAGGAGCACGACGTGCACCTCCTGCGGACCGTCACCGGGCGTCACCCCGGACCACATCGAGGTGTAGGGGTTCATCCGCTCGCCGGTCGACGAGCGTGGCAGCAGCTGCATGAAGACGTCGAGCTCGGCGAAGGTCGGCACCAGCTTCTCGATGCCGACGACCGAGACCAGCACCTCTGGCAGGGTCAGGCACATCCGGCCGTTGCCCTCGGACTCCACGACCACGAGGGTGCCGGTCTCGGCAACCGCGAAGTTGGCGCCGGAGACGCCGACCTTCGCGCGCAGGAACTTCTCGCGCAGGTGCAGCCGGGCCGCGGAGGCCAGCGCGGCCGGGTCGTCGGTCAGGTCGTCCGGAGCCGGGACGTCCGGCCGCAGCCATCTTGCTCCTCGAAGATCGCCCGGATCTCCGAGCGGTTGCGGTGGATCGCCGGCACCAGGATGTGGCTGGGCAGGTCGTCGCCGAGCTGCACGATCAGCTCGGCCAGGTCGGTCTCCCAGGCCTGGATGCCGTGCTGGGCGAGGTACTCGTTGAGCTCGATCTCCTGGGTGGCCATCGACTTGACCTTCAGCACCTCGTCGACGCCGTGGGACTTCGCGACCTCCGCGACGATCGCGCAGGCCTCGGGGCCGTCGCTCGCCCAGTGCACGACCGCACCGTTGGCGGTCAGCGCCTTCTCGAGGTCGAGCAGGTGCCGGTCGAGCTCGGCGAGGGTGGCGTCCTTGATCGCGGCAGCGCGCGTGCGCAGGTCCTCCCAGTCCGCCACCTCTGCGACCACCTTGGCGCGCTTGTCGCGGATCGTGTGCGTCGCGTGCGCAGGTTGTGCCGCAGCTGGGTGTCGGCCAGCGCCTCGCGGGCTGCCTCGGGGAACGGCGGCATCCCCATGAACGTGGGGGTCAGATGGGTCATGTCGCGGCCAGGATCTCGGCCAGGTGCATGGTGCGTACGCCGGCACGCTGCCGGCCGAGCAGGCCGCCGATGTGCATCAGGCACGAGCTGTCGCCGGCCACGAGCACCTCGGCGCCGGTGTCGCGCACGTGCCGGGCCTTGTCGCTGCCCATCGCCACGGAGGTGTCGGCGTTCTTGACCGCGAAGGTGCCACCGAAGCCGCAGCACTCCTCCGCGGCCGGCAGCTCGACGAGCGTCAGGCCGCGCACGTGCGAGAGCAGACGCCGCGGCCGCTCGCCCACCCCCAGCAGGCGCAGCGAGTGGCAGGTCGGGTGGTAGGTCACGACGTGCGGGAAGTGCGCCCCCACGTCCTCGACGCCGAGCACGTCGACGAGGAACTCGGTCAGCTCATAGGTCTTCGGCGCCAGCTCCGCGACCCTCTCGGCCAGCGCGGCGTCGCCGGAACGGCGGGCGACGATCGCGTGCTGGTGCCGCACCGACCCCGCGCACGAACCCGACGGCGTCACCACCGCGTCATAGCCGGCGAACGACTCGGTGAAGCGGCGTACGGCGGGAACGGCCTCGTCGAGGTAGCCGGTGTTGACCATCGGCTGCCCGCAGCAGGTCTGCCCCGCCGGGAAGTCGACGTCCACACCCAGCCGCCGCAGCAGCGTCACGGTCGCCTTGCCGACGTTCGGGAACAGCGCGTCGTTGACGCACGTGACCTGCAACGCCACCCGCATGCGCCCACCTCCGCCACTGGTCCTGCTCGCCCGCCGAGCCTAGGCCGAGTACCCCGCAGGTTCCCCGGACGCCCACCGCCGAATCGACATCCCCACCCGCAGGGCGTAGGAAGAGGGCCCGGACCCACGACGAACGCAGGAGCAGGCATGGATGCAGAGCGCGCACGCAAGTTGTTGGAGGGCGAGCGGGCCGAGGTGGAGGCCATGCTCCGCGAGATCACCGGGGCCGGGGACCAGGACCGCGAGGCCGAGCAGGACCTCGGCGACTCCGGCGACACCGCCGACGCACTCGAGTCCGAGGGGGTCGACAACGCCGTGGAGTCCAGCCTCCGGACCCGTCTCGAGGACATCGAACGCGCCGAGCAGCGACTGGCCGAGGGCACCTTCGGCCTGTCCGTGCGCAGTGGGCAACCGATCCCGGACGAGCGCCTCGAGGTCGCGCCTACTGCGGAGCTGACCGTCGAGGAAGCCTCGGACGAACAGTGAGGAACACCCCCGCGACGACGGCCTGACAACCGGCCCTGCCAGGATGGCGGTGTGCCTCCTCCCCAGCGCCCCGGTCGACGTCGGCTGACGCGAGCGGACCTGCCCCAGGAGTTCACGCCCGAGTCGCATGCGCCATCTCGGCCTGCGCCAGCTCGCCCAGCTTCGGCGCCCGAACGAGATCCTCAGCCCCACCGAGCAGGCGCAGTTCGACGCGGCCTTCGACAGCCTGGTGGGAGAGTCAGGGGCCGTCTGCGGGACGCCGACGGATGGGCTACGGCGCGGAGGGCCGCGCGGACTGGACCCGGACATGCGCAGGTCCTACACCAGGACCCAGCAGCGGCTGGAGGAACAGGCCCGACGTGCGCGCGAGGCACTGCCGCAGCTGGACGAGCCACCGACGACGCCGTCAACGCACCCGTCGACGACCGACCAGACGGCGCCGAGGACGTCAGCGCCGAGAGCCTCACCGAGGAGATCGAGGAGTCGAGCACCATCCTGGAGCTGCTCGACCGGATCGCCACCATCGAGGAGCAGCAGCTCGAGCACCAGAAGTCGCAGCTCCTGCTCGACACCCGCGGCTTCTTCTTCGCCTTCCTGGTCTCGGTCTCGGTGATCGTCGCCGGCGTCGCGCCACTGGTCGAGGCCGAGCCGCACGACCGGTTGCTGATCGTCGGCTGGACCGCCCTGGCCATCGTGCTGGCCGGACTGGTGTACGCCGCCGTCCGAGCGTCGCAGCGCAAGAAGTGACCGCGAGTAGCCTCCAGCCATGTCGTACCCACCACCGACATACCTCGGCGACGGCGGCGAGGTCGACCTCGCTCGGTTCCGGTCCGTCGACACGCCACCGGACCTGCCGCTCCCTGACGGGGCGGCCCACTTCATCGCCACCGGGACGATGACGGCCGGCCGGTTCGGCCTCTACCGCTGGGACATGGGCGTCGGGACTGCCGGCGCGCAGCCGCACTTCCACCGCACGATCAGCGAGTCGTTCTTCGTGCTCTCCGGGTCCATCGAGCTGTTCACCGGCGAGGAGTGGGTGCCGGCTCGCCCCGGCGACTTCGCCTACGTCCCCGAGGGAGGCGTCCACGGCTTCCGCAACGTCTCCGGCGAGACGGCCTCGCTGCTCATCCTGTTCGCCCCGGGCGCGCCACGCGAGGCCTACTTCCAGGGACTCGTCGAGATGGCCGCGGGAAGGTGGACGCCGACGCACGAGGAGCTGGTGGCGTTCCTGGAGGAGCACGACAACATCTACGTCTAGCCGGACTCCCCGTCGTCAGGACGGTCGGCTCAGAACGCGATGCCGGTGTAGGGCGTCGGTGCCGTCAGGTCGATGTTGCCGGCTGGGTTGCCCTCCGTGAACTCGTTGTACCAGCGCACAGTGTGCCCCCCGCCGCCCGGCATCGGGCACCCAGCAGCTCGCCGTCGGGTCGTTGTAGGGACCTGCTCCGAGTGGTCGCACACGGCGTACCGCCCTGGGGGGAGCGTGAAGGTGAAGGCACCACCGTTGACGCTGGCGGAGACTCGGCTCCTGCGCAGGAAGTCTGTGGCCTCGAAACCCTGACCCCTGGCAGCAGGTGAAGATCGCGACGTCTGACGGTTCTCGCGTCGACACCGTCCCGCTGATCGTGCGCGAGCCGACCACCACCTCGTCCCCGCTGTAGAAGCGCGCGTAGTGGCCGGCTCGGTCGCGCGGCGCTCACGTAGTAGTAGATCGGCGCGGTCGAGAACCCGTCTGGCCCGTCAAGCCCGGGAACGACGGTCCACCCACACCCTGGACGATGGGTGACGCCGTTGACGACCTTCCCGCCGGTCGTCGTCGGTCTGGTGTTGCGCACGATTCGCATGCCCGTGATCTGATCACCCGTGGGGTTCGTCCCACTCCAGCACGACCCGCGCGCTCGCCGCTGCCGCTGAGACCGGCCGTGGCCTGCGTACTCTCGACGGGATCCGGGGGCGTGGTGTCCTTGGCGGTGCGGGTCCGGAACACCACGCGCTTGGAGTACTTGCCTCCGTCGTGGATCCAGATCGCGAACGTGTACAGCGCGTCGGCCGTCAGGCCCAAGCCGGTGCGGGCCTGGTGGTCCGTGGAGACGGCGACGGCGTAGCCGGCAGAGGCTCGGGCAGCGGCCGTCCTGCCGCGGGTGAGCCGCACGACGACCCCCGCGCCCCGGTGGTAGTAGGCGGCGGGCACCGCGAAGGCGATGGTCAGGGTGTGGTCTCCCCGCTTCACGAGGTGCACCTTGGACACCGCTGGTGGCTTGCTCGCGGCAGTGGCCGGGCCTGCCAGGCCGAGGGACGCCGCCATCAGCGTGAGGACGACAACCCAGGCAAGCAGACCACGAGACGGGGTGCGGGATGAGGTGGACAAGGTGCCTCCCGAGGCAGTGAGCGTCTCGCGAACATAGAACGTGACGCTGCCGAGGTCCAACACCCGATCAGTGCCGGTGGGAGGCGAAGAACTCCTCGATCAGCGCCGTCGACTCCTCGGCCAGCACGCCGCCGATCACCTCGGGGCGGTGGTTGAGCCGCCGGTCGCGTACGACGTCCCACAGGGACCCGACCGCACCAGCCTTCTCGTCGTACGCCCCGAAGACGAGACGCTCGACGCGGGCGAGCACCAGCGCACCCGCACACATGGTGCACGGCTCCAGGGTCACGACCAGGGTGCAGCCGGACAGGCGCCACGCGCCGGCTGACGCAGCCGCCTGGCGCAGTGCGACGACCTCGGCGTGGCCGGTCGGGTCGGCGTCGCGCTCGCGGACGTTGCTGCCCTCGCCGATCACCTCGCCCTCAGGGGACAGCACCACTGCGCCGATGGGTACGTCGCCCCAGTCCATCGATGCGCGGGCCAGGACGAGGGCGTCGCGCATCGGGCGGGTCCAGGCGCTCACTCCTCGAGACCGGCGAGCTCGTCGAACTTCTCGCCGAAGCCCACGTTGTCGGCGACGTCGCTGAGGATCTCCTCCGGGTAGAGGTCGTAGTCGTCGAGCAGCGCGCCCATGTCCTGCGCCGACATGCCCATGTCGGCGACGATCGCCAGGTCGCCGGCCGGCGCCTGGTCGTCGTCGTCGTCCACGTGCACGCCGATGTGGTCGACGGCCGACCGTGCCAGCGTCCAGTCGGTGGCGGCGGTGGCGTCGGAGAGCAGCACCCGCGTCACCGAGCCCTGGGCCCGCACGAAGAGCACGAAGTCCTCGGCCACGGAGATCAGCGCCAGCGCACCGGTCTCGCCGGGGTAGCGGCGCAGCTCGCGGGCGATGTCGTCGACCGAGTCCAGCGAGCGGTCGGGCAGCTCGGCGAGGGCCCAGTCGCCCTCGTCCCGGTAGGCGACGAGGGCGAGGTCGACCTCACCGACCTCGGCGTCGGTGATCTCGGACATCGCACACCTCCCCACGCTGCCGCCCCGGTCTCTCGAGGCTTGCTCACGCCGATGGTGACAGAACTCGTCGCCCGGAACCACAGCGACCGGCGCCGTTAACGTAAGCGCCATGCGCCTGCTCGCCGTCGACCATCCGCTCGTCGCCCACAAGCTGACCACGCTGCGCGACGTGCGCACCGCCTCGCCGGAGTTCCGGCGGCTGACCGAGGAGCTGGTGACGTTGCTGGCCTACGAGGCCACCCGGGACGTCCGCGTCGAGCAGGTGACGATCTCCACGCCGGTCGCCGCCACCGAGGGGTCCACCCTGAGCCGGCCGCGACCGCTCGTCGTCCCGATCCTCCGCGCGGGCCTCGGCATGCTGGAGGGGATGATGCGGCTGATGCCGACCGCGGAGGTCGGCTTCCTCGGCATGGTCCGTGACGAGGCCACGCTGCAGGCCTCGACGTACGCCGAACGCCTGCCGGGCGACCTGTCCGGGCGGCAGTGCTACGTGCTGGACCCGATGCTGGCCACGGGCGGCACCCTCGCCGCGGCCATCCGCTTCCTCACCGACCGCGGCGCGGACCACATCACCTGCGTGTGCCTGCTCGTCGCGCCCGAGGGCGTGGACAACCTCGAGCAGGAGCTGCAGGGACTCGACATCCCGGTCACCGTGGTGACCGCCGCCCTCGACGAGCGCCTCAACGAGAAGGGCTACATCGTGCCGGGCCTCGGGGACGCGGGCGACCGCCTCTACGGCCTGGCCCAGTAGGCGCGGCAGCCCGGACGGCGGGAGTCCTCAGGCTGCCGGGGACGGCGTTGCCCTCGGCGCGGACCGCTTCCCGCGGCAGCCTGACCGTCACGGTGGTTCCCTCGCCCAGGGCGGAGGAGACCTCGATCGTGCCGCCGTGCAGCGCGATGATCGACTGCACGATGGTCAGGCCCAGGCCCACGCCCTGGATCGCGCGGTCGGTGGCGGTCCGTGAGCGGAAGAAGCGGGTGAACAGCCGCCCCTGCTCCTCGGGGCAGATCCCGATGCCGCTGTCGCTGACGACCAGGACCGCGGTGTCGTCGCTGGCCTCCACCGAGACCAGGACCTCGCCACCGTCAGGGGTGAACTTCACCGCGTTGGTGAGCAGGTGCACCACCATGCGCTCCAGGTGCTCGGCGTCACCGTCGAGGACGACCGGGGTCGCCGGGAGGTCCAGGCTCATGGACAGGTCGCGCTCGGAGAGGGCCGGCGCCATGTCCTCACGGGCCGCGCGGACGACGCCGGCGAAGTCGGTGGCGACCAGCTCCATCTTGATGCCCGAGGACTCGATCTGCGAGAGCGTCAGCAGGTCCTCGACGAGGCGCAGCAGCCGGTGGCCGTTGCGCTCGACACGCGCGACGATGTCGTGCTGGTGGGGCGTCAGCTGCCCGACCATGCCGTCCTCGAGCACCTCGGTGTAGCCGACGATGCTGGTGATCGGGGTGCGCAGCTCGTGGCTGACCGTGGCCACGAAGTCGCTCTTGACCCGCTCGAGCTCCTGGAGCCGGTCCATCGCCGCCCGCTGGTGCTCCATCGAGGTGAGCAGGGCGCGGTTGGCGGCCTCCCGCTCGGTGACGTCCTCGGCCGTGGCCAGGTAGCCGCGTCGCTCCCCGAGCTCGTCGGTCAGCGCTGCGATCGACATGCGCATGGTGCGCAGCTGGCCGTCCTTGTGCTCGAAGGACCAGGAGCGTGCTCCGGTGCCGCGCTGCACCGTCGCGCGGCAGATGTCGGCGAAGGTGGGGTGGGCGTGCACGTACGCCGCCTGGCTGGCCAGCTCGTGGTCGGGCAGCAGGATCTCGGGCAGCTGACCGAGCACCTCCTCGGCGCTCCAGCCGAACATCTGCTCCGCAGCGGGGTTGAACACCTCCACGCGGCCGTCGCGACCGGTCGCCATGATCGCCGTCCCGGTCGCCGCCGCGACCAGCTGGCGCAGTGCCTCGCCCTCGGAGTCGGCACGGCCCGCCGACATCCGCTGCTGCGTCGTCATCACCGCGAGGGGCAGCAGGATCAGCGCGCAGTCGAGCACGAAGAGCTGCAGCACGCCACCCACGACCTCCGGCGGTACGTCGTAGCGCTGACCGAGTCCGTAGATCGGACCGAGCTCGAGCACGGTGAAGGTGCTGCCGATGCCCGTGACCACGGTCAGGAGCAGGGTCGCCTCGCGCAGTCCTCCGCGGTACGCGTACCAGGCGAACATCGGCATCACGGCGAAGACGACCGGAGGTGCGGACGAGGGCCAGAAGACGAGGATCGTCGTACCCACCAGGACGACCGGCTGCACGATGCGTTCGGCCCGGCCGGCCAGGGGCTCGAACTCGATGGTGCGCAGGCACAGCGGCAGGACGACCATCATCGAGGAGGAGTAGGCGCCGAACCCGGCGAGCGCAGCCAGCAGCGGGTTCCCGTGGCCGGACAGGCGGTCGGTGAGCGCGCAGCCTGCGGCGGCCACGGCCGCGGCGACGGCGATGGCCCCGATCATCCGGGAGACGTCGCCCTGGTCCAGCAGGGCGACCCGACCCTCGAGGCCACGCACGAGGAGCGCGCGCACGGTCCACACGGCGGCCACGGAGCTCAGGCTGAAGCCCACGGAGACCACGGGGTCGTAGCGGTGTGCGAGGTGAGCGGCCAGGACGGCCAGGAACAGCAGCGTCAGCACCAACGGGCGACGACGTCGGGTCGTGGTCAGGAACAGTGCGGCACCGATGCCCGCAGGAGCCCAGATCATCGGCACCAGGCTGGAGCCGGAGACCAGTGCCAAGCCTGCCCAGGCGCTCGAGGAGCACGCCGAGGAGCAGCAGCGCGGGGCGCAACACTCCTCCGGCGACCCGGGGCCGCGCGTGCTGGGAAGCGGCGCGGAGACGCCCGGGTCCGTAGCTGACGCTGGTCACCCGACCTCCTCCACCGTTCACGCGCGCTAGGACATTAGTGCCAGTATGTCCGATTCGCGCGTGATGCGAAGAGATTCAGGTCAAAGCGCCTTCACGGCGTTGAGCAGCTTGCCCATGGAGTCCTTGGCGTCGCCGAAGAGCAGCGTGGTGTTCTCCTCGAAGAGCAGCTCGTTCTCGATCCCGGCGAAGCCCGGACGCATCGAACGCTTCATGAAGACGACCTGCTTGGCCTCGTCGGCGTTCAGGATCGGCATGCCGTAGATCGGCGCACCGGGCGTGGTCTTGGCGGCCGGGTTGACGACGTCGTTGGCACCGACGACCAGGACGACGTCGGCGTCCTTGAACTCGCCGTTGATGTCGTCCATCTCCTTCAGCTGCTCGTAGGGGACCTGGGCCTCGGCCAGCAGCACGTTCATGTGGCCGGGCATCCGGCCGGCCACCGGGTGGATCGCGTAGTCGACCTCGGTGCCCCGCTCGACCAGGACGTCGACCAGCTCGCGCAGGGTGTGCTGGGCCTGCGCCACGGCCAGGCCGTAACCGGGCACGATGATCACCCGGTCGGCGTAGGCCGAGCATGATCGCGACGTCCTCGGGGTTCGCCGACTTCACGGGGCGGTCCGAGACCGTGCCACCGCCCAGCGTCGAGCCGCCCTTCAGGGCGCCGAAGAGGATGTTGGCCACCGAGCGGCCCATGGCGCGGGCCATCAGCAGCGTCAGGAAGGTGCCGGAGGCACCGACGAGCGTCCCGGCCACCAGGAGCACGACGTTGGAGAGCACGTAGCCGCCCGCAGCCACGGTCAGGCCGGTGAACGCGTTCAGCAGCGAGATCACGATGGGTACGTCGGCACCGCCGACGGGGAGCACGAGGAGCACGCCGAAGACCAGGCCGACCAGGCACAGCACGATGCCGACCCACTCGACCGGGTCGATCGCGAGCTGGACCGCGAGCGCCACGCCGGCCACGAACGCGACGCCGAAGGCCACCGGCAGGCCCGGGAAGACGACGGGTGCGGAGGTCATCAGCTCCTGGAGCTTGGCGAAGGTGACGATGGAGCCCGCGAAGGACACCGAGCCGACGAAGACGGTGAACCCCGTCGCGGCCAGGTCGAACCAGGGAGTGGCGCTCGTGGCGTGCTGCAGCTCGAGGAGGGCGACGAGCGCGGCAGCGCCGCCGCCGACCCCGTTGAACAGCGCGACCATCTGCGGCATCTGTGTCATCTGCACGCGGCGGGCACCGACGACGCCACCGAGGGCGCCGATCGCGATCGCCAGCAGGATCAGCGGGACGTGGTGCAGGTGGTCGATGCCGTTCGGCAGGTAGAAGAACGGAACGGCGCACGCGACGACTGCACCCGCTGCGCCGATCAGGTTGCCCGTGCGGGCGGTCTTCGGACCGGAGAGGCCCTTGAGCGCGAGGATGAAGCTGACCGCGCACGCCAGGTAGACCAGCTGCACCCAGGTGGGGGTCACTTCGCCGCCCCCGTTCCGTCAGCCGGGGTGGCCGCAGGCTTCTTCTTCTTGCGCACGAACATCTGCAGCATCCGGTCGGTCACCACGAAGCCACCGACCATGTTGACCGCTGCCAGCACGATCGCGACCAGTCCGACGACGAGGGCAGCCGTGCTGTCCGTCGTACCCGTGACCAGGATCGCGCCGAGCAGGATGATGCCGTGGATCGCGTTGGCGCCCGACATCAGCGGGGTGTGCAGGGTCGAGGAGACCTTGGAGATCACCTCGATGCCGACGAACACGCTCAGCACGAAGATGGTCAGCCAGACGACTGCCTCGCTCATTCGGGGGCCTCCTGGTCGAAGGGGAGCTCGGCGTCGGGGGCGGCAGGTGGTTCCTCCTGCAGGAGTCGGCTCGTCCTTCGCGTCAGGATCCTCCTGCGCCACGGGAGCCTCCTGCGGGACGGCCTCCTCGGTGGAGCCCTCGATCGCGTCACGCGTGGGCTCGTGCAGGATCTGCCCGCCGTGGGTGACGCACGCGCCCACCACGACCTCGTCGTCGAAGTCGGGCGCGAACACGCCGTCGTGGGTCATCAGGGCCAGCAGGTTCACCACGTTCTGCGCGTAGAGCTTGGAGGCCGGTCCGGGCATCTGCGGCGGCACGTTCTCCCCGCCCCACACCTGCGCGTGCCCGATGCGCACGACCTTGCCGGGCACCGAGCCCTCGACGTTGCCACCCGTCTCCGCGGCGAGGTCGACGACGACGGAGCCTGGCTTCATCTGCTCGACCATCTCGTGGGTGACCAGCATCGGGGCCGTGCGGCCCGGGACCGCGGCGGTGGTGATCAGCGCGTCCGCGTCGGCGATGTACGGCGCGAGCAGGTCGCGCTGCCTCGCCGCGCGGTCCTCGGTCATCTCGCGGGCGTAGCCGCCGGACCCCTCGAGCGTCTCGAGGTCGAGGTCGATCGCCTTGGCGCCCATGGAGCGGATCTCCTCCGCGGCCGCCGCGCGCACGTCGTAGGCACGCACGACCGCGCCGAGACGCTTGGTCGTCGCGATCGCCTGGAGACCCGCCGACGCCGGCGCCCAGGACCACGACGTTCGCGGGTTGCACGGTCCCTGCTGCGGTCATGTTCAGCGGCAGGAAGCGCCGCAGCAGCCCGGCGGCGACGATCGCGCAGCGGTACCCGGAGACCAGGGCCTGCGAGGAGAGCGCGTCCATCGACTGGGCGCGGGAGATGCGCGGCACCAGCTCCATCGCGAAGGAGGTGACGCCGAGGTCACGCAGGTCGGTGACCAGGTCGTGGGAGGAGTTGACCGGGAGGAACGAGACGGTCGCCGCCCCCTCGCGGAGCAGCCGCAGACGGTAGCCGGGCACAGCGTTGACCGACACGACCACGTCGGCCTCCGGCAGCAGGTCGTCGGTGACCTCCGCTCCGGCCTCGACGTAGAGCGCGTCGTCGTACTCGGCCCTGCTGCCCGCACCCGGCTCGACGAGGACCTCGTAACCGAGTCCGGTCAGCTTGCTGACCAGCTCGGGGACCATCGCGACCCGGGTCTCCCCGTCGCGGGTCTCCCTCACAACTGCGATCTTCACGGGTCAGAACCTAACGGAACCCACGGTCGGGTCCGGTGAATGAGAGCGGCGTCTCACTCATCCCGTCGGCTCCTGTCACGCCCAGGGGTGGCTCAGGCGTCTACTGGGTGTGGCCTTTGCAACAGTCGACCTGCGAGGACGAGAGGATCTCGGGATGGATTCGGGGACGTCCCACGATGCGCACCATCCCGAGTCCTTCGAGGCGTTCGTGCAGGCAACCGGGACCCGGATCTACCGCGCAGCGCTGCTGCTGTGCGGCAACCACCACCTCGCTGAGGACCTGACGCAGGCGACGTACGCCAAGGTGTTCGCCTCCTGGCGCCGGGTACGACGTGCGGACAGCCCGCTCGCCTACACCCGCACCGTGCTCACCCGGACGTGGTTGTCCCACCAGCGGTTGCGCCGCTCCTCCGAGCAGCCGGTGGCACAGACACCCGAATCCGGGCACTCCGGGCCTGACGTGCCGGGCAGGGTCGACCTGGTCAATGCGCTGCAACAGCTGCGGCCCGAGGACCGCGCCGTCCTGGTGCTGCGTTTCTACCTGGACCTGAGCGTCGCGCGGACCGCTCACGAGCTCAACCTGGGCGAGGCCGCCACCCGCAAGCGGTGCGAGCGCGCGCTGGAGCGCCTGCGCCACCTGATGCCCGAGCACGCCGACCAGATGGGGGCAGACCTGTGAGCACCTCGTTGCACGACCTGATGCACCGCGCGGTGGAGGACACCGCGCCGGACCTGGGCCGGATCAGCACGGCCGCCCGCAGACGTGGCCTGGCCATCCGTCGTCGCCGGCAGGCGTTGAGTGCCGTGGGGGCGGCCACTGCGGTCGTCGTGATCGTCATGGGCGCCGGCCAGCTCGGGGGGCGCGCGCAGCATGAGGCGCCAGCAGCCGGCGCTCCACGGGCCTCCGAGTCAGCGTCCACGCCGCCGTCCCCGACCCCCGTCCGCACGGTGCCGATCACGGGCCGAGCGACAGTCGCGGGGCTGATCAGCGCGGTCTCGGCGGTGGCGCCCGGCACCCCCAGCGCACTCCGGGGCCAGGGCTCGGCCGACTCCAGCGACACCTACGGCGAGATGCGGTGGGACCCTCCGGACGGCACCGGGGTCTCGGTGATCGGGATCAACGTGCAACCCGCCTTCCAGAGCACCGAGATCTACCGCTGCCGGGCCTGGCAGGTCAGCTGCCGCGTCATCCGCCGCGCAGGGGGCGCAACGTTGATGACCTACGAGGAGCACACGCCCACGGCCGCCGGGGACGGGATCCGCGCGGTCGCCGACCTGTTCCGCACCGACGGGGTACGGGTGGTGGCGAGCTCGACCAACGGGATCGAGCTGCCGGCCAGCCGCTGGAAGCTGACCCGTACGCGTCCCTACCTGTCCACCTCGCAGCTCTACCTCGTGGTCGCCGAGCCGTGGTGGGGGCCCACCATCGACGCGCGCTTGCAGCAGGCAGGCCAACGGCTGCATCCGTACGAGGACCTGACCCAGTCGATCAAGTAGCGCCGCCTCGATCGGCGGTCCAGCAGCTTCGCAGCGTTCAGCGTTCAGCCGATGCTGACGCCGATCAGCGCGCCGATGGCGTAGGTGACGCCCATCGCCAGCAGGCCACCGACCACGTTGCGCACGACCGCCGGCCTGGCCGGAGCCTCGCCGATCCGCGCGCTCAGGAAGCCGGTCAGGGCGAGGGCGAGGGTCACCGCCACCACGGTGACGGCGGCGCGCAAGCCGTGCGGGAAGAGCAAGATCGTCAGCAGCGGGAGCATGGCCCCGACCGTGAAGGAGACCATCGAGGCGATCGCCGCCTGCCAGGGGCTGATCAGCTCGTCGGGGTCGATGCCCAGCTCGATGTCCAGGTGCGCTCGCAGCGCGTCCTGGCCGGTCAGCTCGGTGGCGACGCGGTGCGCGAGGTCCGGGGAGAGCCCCTTGCGGTGGTAGAGCTCGGCCAGCTCGGCCAGCTCCTCCTCCGGCTCCTCGGCGAGCTCGCGCGTCTCCTTGGCGATCAGCGCGCGCTCGGTGTCGCGCTGGCTGCTCACCGAGACGTACTCGCCGGCGGCCATGCTGAGCGCTCCGGCAACGAGGCCTGCGGCGCCACCGAGGAAGATGGTCGGCCGGTCGGAGGTGGCTGCGGCGAAGCCCATCACGATGCCCGCGACGGACACGATGCCGTCGTTGGCGCCCAGGACCGACGCGCGCAGCCGGTTGAGCAGGCTGCCCACCGACTCCGCGTGCGGCTCGTCGGGGTGCGCACCCATGGCGGGAACACCCTCGGTGGGGGCAGTCGGCATGCGGCCATCGTCCAGCGTCGTCACAGCCCCCGCAACGAAGGGAAGCCTGCGCTCATTCCGGCCCGCGCGGACTCACTTCTGCGTGAACCGGTAGAAGGTCAGGAAGTTCTTCGGGTCGACCCTGGAGACGGTGACCAGGACCTCGATCGTTCCCGAGTCCGCCTGCAGCTGGCAGGTGACGGTGGCACCCACCTGGCCCTTCAGGTACGCCGGACAGCTCGTCTGGGGCTTGCCGGTGCGGAACCTCTTGGCGTACTGGGTGGCCAGGTCCTGCTCGATCGAGGCACCGACCTCGCCGAACTCCTGCACCTGCTTGTCCACCGCGATCCGGTAGTGGCCGCCCTTGGTGGTGTCGGTGATCTTCACGGTCGCGCCGAGCATCACCCGACGCCCCTGGGCGAGGTCGACCGTGCGCAGGCACCGGGTGGTAGCGCCCTTCTCGTACTTCACGTCGTGGCAGGTGAGCTTCCCCGGGACCATCTGAGGATTCTGCTTCTCCAGCTGCGCGTTCGCCTTCTTGGCGATCGCGGCACCGGTCAGCTTGGCGGGCTTGCCGCCTACCGAGACACTGCCCCCGCACCCCGCCAGGAGGGTCAGGAGGACGGACAGGGTGACCGAGCACCCCAGGCACCACAGCCACCGCGTCTTCGCCATGGGCGGCAGGCTAGTGGCCTGTGGGGTCGAGGCCGAGGCTCTCAGTAGTACCAGGGGTAGGCGGACCAGTCCGGCTCACGCTTCTCCAGGAACTGGTCGCGACCTTCTTGTGCCTCGTCGGTCATGTAGGCCAGCCGCGTCGCCTCACCGGCGAACAGCTGCTGCCCGACCAGGCCGTCGTCGATCAGGTTGAAGGAGTACTTCAGCATCCGCTGGGCCGTGGGGCTCTTGCCGTTGATGATCCGACCCCACTCCAGCGCCACCTTCTCCAGCTCGGCGTGCGGGACGGCGCGGTTGACCGTGCCCATCCGGACTCCGTCCTCGGCGGAGTACTCCTGGCCGAGGAAGAAGATCTCGCGGGCGAACTTCTGCCCGACCTGTCGGGCGAGGTACGCCGAGCCGAAGCCGCCGTCGAAGCTGCCGACGTCGGCGTCGGTCTGCTTGAACCGGGCCTCCTCCGCGCTGGCCAGGGTGAGGTCGCAGACCACGTGCAGGCTGTGGCCGCCGCCCGCGGTCCACCCGGGTACGACGCAGATCACGATCTTCGGCATGAACCGGATCAGCCGTTGGCACTCCAGGATGTGCAGCCGGCCCATCCTCGCCTGGTCGGGGGCTGCTTCTCCCTCGTACTCGTAGCCCGTCCTCCCACGGATCCGCTGGTCACCGCCGGAGCAGAAGGCCCACTTGCCGTTCTTCTCGCTGGGCCCGTTGCCGGTGAGCAGGACACAGCCGACGTCGCTCGTCGTCCGGGCGTGCTCGAGGACGCGGAGCAGCTCGTCGACGGTGTGCGGCCGGAAGGCGTTGAGCACGTCCGGGCGGTCGAAGGCGATCCGGACCGTCCCGCTGTCGCGGGCACGGTGGTAGGTGAGGTCGGTGAGGTCCTCGAAGCCGGGCACCTCGCCCCAGTCGCCGGGGTCGAAGATCTCGCTCACGACGTCCAAGCGCACTCATGGGGGCACCCTAGTGAGCCGGGAATCCTGGCGCCGGGAGGGGCGTTGGTGCGGGTATGACCCTTCAAGGCGAATACGTCCCCAGCAAGGCCCAGTGGGTCCGCGACCAGGTGGAGAAGTTCGAGGCCACCGACGGGCAGGAAGCCAACACCCTGCGCGACTCCGACGACCCGATCGTGGTGATCACCTCGGTCGGCGCCAAGTCCGGCCACCTGCGCAAGAACCCGGTGATGCGCGTGGAGCGCGACGGCATCTACGTGGCGATCGCCTCCAAGGGCGGCGCTGACGACCAGCCCGAGTGGTACTACAACTTCGTGGCGCACCCCGAGGTGGAGCTCCAGGACGGCCCGGTCAAGAAGACCTACAAGGTCGAGCTCGTGCAGGGCGAGGAACGCGCCGACCTCTGGAAGCTGGCTGTCGACACCTGGGCGACGTACGGGGAGTACCAGAAGAAGACCGACCGCGAGATCCCGGTCTTCAAGCTGACCCCGACGGAGTAAGGGTCCGGGCTCAGGAGCCGATCGACTCGGCCAGCGCCGCCAGGTGGCTGAGCCGGGCGATCTCGGAGTCGAGGATCTCCGGCCCGCCACGGCGCGCGATCACGATCATCTCGTCGGTACCGACCGCGCACCCGGCGACCAGCCAGTCCGCGAGCTTCTCGGGTACGGCGATCCGGCGGCCGCGCAGCAGGTCGGTCGGCCAGGTGATCCCCTCGGGCACCTCCAGCGGCGCAGCCGGCGATCCGTGCAGCACCTTTCCGCCGTTGCCGTCGCGCTGGACCCGGATCGCCCAGTCCACGACGAAGGTGGCCGGCACCAGGTCGACGAGGGTGTTGCGGGCGAAGTCGGGCTCCGAGGTCATCGCCTCGACCACCTCGAGGTCGCGGGTGAGGTTCGTGCCGGCGCCGTACCGCGAGATCCACAGCACCTCGACGCCCTCGAGCTGGGTGCACGCGGAGACGATGCTGTCGGGCATCACGCCCTGGTTGGCGGCGAGGAACACGTCGTCGACGGCTTTGCCGTCCCTGCGCTCCACGATCTCGATGGCGTCGATGTTGCCGCCCGCCGAGCCGATGGCCGAGGCGAGGCGCCCGAGCGAACCCGGGACGTCCGGCAGCTCGACGCGCAGCAGGTAGGACATGTCAGCGACGATAGTCGGCTGAGGTTTCCGGACAGTTGCGTCTCACTCGGCCGACGCGCGGACCACCTTGATGTTGAAAACTGGAGTACCGAGGGTGCCCATCAGGCGCACCCACAAGGCGACCCACATCTCCAGGCCGCGGGCGTTCTGCAGGCCGTCGAGCTCGATCACGTCGCGCCAGCCGAGGCTCTCCAGCAGGGACCGCGTCTCGGCCCGCGCGGCCGCATCGTCCCCGGCCACGAACATGCTGGTGTCGCCCTCGCCCACCGACGCCGGGTCGACCATCACCGAGGCCGTCACGGTGTTCAGGGACTTCACGACGCGGGCGTCGGGGAAGGCGCGCTGGAGCTGCTCGGCGACCGAGTCGGTGTCCTTGACCGTCAGCGTGGGTGGGAAGCCGTTGCTGAAGTCGAGCGGGTTCGACACGTCGAGCAGCACCTTGCCGGAGAGGTGGTCGCTGCCGACCCGGCCCAGGGCCTCCAGGCTGGCTGAGCCGCTCGTGGCGTTGACCACCAGGTCCGCGTCGGCGGCCACCGACTCCAGCGGCTGGAGCGGAAGGCTCGTCCCGGACCACTCATCGCGCCGGCCGGTCTCCTCCGGGTCCCGGGTGCCCACGGCGACGTCGTGGCCCTGCTCCGGCGAAGGCCTCGGCCAGGGTGCGTCCGACGATGCCGCTGCCGATCACTGCGATCCTCATGCTCCGACAGTAGGACGCGGCCCTACTGTGGCGGAATGGTCCGAGTACTCGTCACCGGCGCGACCGGCTTCATCGGCAGCCGCCTCGTGCCGGTGCTGATGGAGGCGGGTCACGACGTACGGGCGATGACCCGGCACCCCGAGACCTACGACGGTCCTGGTGACGCGGTCCGTGGCGACGTGGGCGACGGCGAGTCGCTCTATGCCGCCCTCGACGGTGTCTCGATCGCCTACTACCTGGTGCACTCGCTCGACGACGCGAGCTTCGAGCAGAAGGACGCCGACGCGGCGCGCGCCTTCGCCAAGGCGGCAGCTGCTCGGGGGGTCGAGCAGATCATCTACATGGGCGGTCTCGGCGACGACGACGAGGAGCTCTCCGCCCACCTGCGCTCGCGCCGCCAGGTCGAGGGACTGCTCGGGGAGACCGGCGTCCCGGTCACCGTGCTGCGGGCGGCGATCGTGGTCGGCAACGGCGGCATCTCGTGGGAGATCACCCACCAGCTGGTCAAGAACCTCCCGGCGATGGTGGTCCCCAAGTGGGCCACGACCAAGACCCAACCCATCGCCATCGACGACGTGATCCGCTACCTGGTCGGCGTCGCCGGCCGCGAGGAGGCCCTCAACCGCGTCTTCGAGATCGGCGGACCCGACCAGCTCAGCTACGTCGACATGCTCCGCATCGCTGCCGAGGTCGAGTCTGGCCGGAGGGTGCCCATCGTCATCGTGCCGGTGCTGACCCCCCGCCTCTCTTCCTACTGGCTGGCGCTGGTCACCGACGTCGACGTCACCACCGGCCGCAACCTGATCGACTCGATGGGCGTCGAGGTCGTCGTCACCGACCGATCCATCGAGCAGGTGGTGCCCGGTGAGCCGATCGGCTACGAGGAGTCCGTGCGCCGTGCGCTGAGGGGCGAGGTCGACCAGGCGACCTCTGGCTGAGGTCGCCTGCCTAGGGTTTGCGGCATGGTCCGCATCCTCGTCACCGGCGCCACTGGCTTCATCGGCCGTCGGCTCGTCCCCGCCCTGCTCGAGGAGGGGTACGACGTGCTCGCGATGACACGTCACCCCGAGACGTACGACGGTCCGGGCGACCCGGTCGGTGCTGACGTGGCCGAGCCCGACTCCCTCGTCAAGGCGCTGGAGGGGGTCCAGATCGCCTACTACCTGGTGCACTCCCTCGACGACGACGACTTCGAGGAGAAGGACGCCGAGGCCGCACGGGCGTTCGCGAAGGCCGCGGCGCAGCAAGGTGTCGAGCAGATCATCTACATGGGTGGTCTCGGCGACGACGACGAGGAGCTGTCCGAACACCTCGAGTCGCGCCGTCAGGTCGAAGGACTGCTCGCGGAGACCGGGGTGCCTGTCACGGTGCTCCGGGCCGGCATCGTGATCGGCGACGGCGGCATCTCCTGGGAGATCACTCGCCAGCTGGTCAAGAACCTCCCCGCCATGATCGTGCCGAAGTGGGCCACCACGAAGGCCCAGCCCATCGCCATCGACGACGTGATCCGCTATCTCGTCGGCGTGGCCGGCCGTGAGGAGGCGCTCGGACGGGTCTTCGAGGTGGGCGGCCCCGACCAGCTGACCTACCGGGAGATGCTGGAGATCGCCTCCGAGGTCCGCGCCGGCAAGCGAGTGCCGATCATCGAGGTGCCCTGCTCACGCCGCGCCTCTCGTCCTACTGGCTGGCGCTGGTGACCGACGTCGACGTCACCACCGGTCGCAACCTGATCGAGTCGATGGACGTCGAGGTCCTGGTCCGCGAGCACTCCATCCGCGACCTGGTCCCGGGCGACCCGCTCTCCTACAAGGAGTCGGTGCGGCGAGCCCTCGAGGAACGCGAGAGCGGCTGACCTCCTAGAGCAGGATCGCCGGCAGCAGGTAGAGCATCGAGACCGACCAGACCAGGTGGGTCAGGATCGGGGCGAGGATGCCGCCGGTGGCGCGGCGCTGGAGGCCGACGATGGCGCCGAGCACGATCGCGGCGAAGCCGAGCATCACGTTGCCGGTCGCGAGGGTGGCCACCGTGTACGCCAGGGTCGTCCAGGCCACCTGGTGACGGGGCAGGGCGGCGTACATCGCCCCCCGGAAGAACAGCTCCTCGGCGATGCCGTTGGCGACCGTCACCAGGAGGAGCAGCGCCTTGCTGCCTTCCTGGGCGTGCCGTAGCACGGACTTCACCTGGTCGTCGAGCCACGGGATCTCGCGGATGATGAACGCCCCCGCCACGAAGACGACCGCCAGCCCGAGGCCGAGCAGGATCGGCGCCAGCACCGGCCGCGGAGCGCTGCGATCGGGCTGGAGCGGCTGTCCGATGCGGCCCAGGTGCAGCGGCCCGGAGGCGAAGGCGCCCACGGCCCACACCAGGGCCAGCAGCAGGGCGAACAGGTTGAACCGCGTGGGGTGGTCCTGGATCCGCAGCGAGTAGCCGAGGACCACCGCGCCGATGACGACCACGACGACGCTCACGACCTGGCGCCGCCGGAACTCGCGCTGGGACTGGCGGTGGTCGCGTGGCGTCATGTCCCAGAGGGAGGAGCGCACGCTGTCGCGCAGCTCGCTGACCAGACCCATACCTCGACACTATCCGCGGGTCAGGGCAACCCCTTCATGGCGTTCGCCACAGCCTCCTCGCGCCCCGCACCCTCGCGCAGCAGCCCGGCGACCACGCCCTCGCGGTCCTCCGCCGACCGGTTCTGGCTGAGCTTCGCCTTCGCCTCCACCGACTCGATCACCAGCTCCACCCCGACGATGGCGCGCAGCTGCTTCTCGACGTACGGCGCCGGGGCGTCGCTGACCGACCACGGCTCGGAGCGGACCTGCTCGTGCAGCTCGGTGAGGCTGGTGACCGCCCCACGCAGCCACTCGGCGTCGTCGTGCACGGTGACTCGACCCCGGAGCTGGACGGCGGAGTAGTTCCAGGTCGGGACGACCCGGCCGTGCTCGGCCTTCGACGCGTACCAGGCCGGGGAGACGTAGGCCTCCGGACCGGTCACCACCGCGAGACCGGGCGACCCCGGCTCGATGCTGCGCCAGTGGGGGTTGGCCCTGGCGAAGTGGAAGACCAGCCGGGCGTCGTCCCAGATGACCGGCAGCAGGGTGGCCAGCGGATAGCCGTCCTCGCCCACCGTCACCAGCTGGGCCGAGCCGACGGCCGCGACGAGTGCGCGCACCTCGTCGGGGTCCTCGAGGGCGTTGAACCGGGGTACGTACACGATCTCGATCGTAGGTCCCCGCCTCGTTGTCACGCCCTCTCCGTAGGGTCGCGAACATGACGTCCCTCTTGTGGTTCCGGCGGGACCTGCGGCTGCGCGACCACCCTGCGCTGCGGGCGGCGGCGGGCAACGGGCCGGTGCTCGGTCTGTTCGTCCTCGACCCGGTGCTGTGGCGATCGGCAGGACCGGCCAGGCGGGCGTGGCTGGCGGCGTCGCTGCGCGCGCTCGACGAGTCGATGAGCGGCCGGCTCTGCATCCGGCAGGGGAAGCCGTCCTCGGTGGTGCCCAGGCTGGCGCAGGAGGTTGCGGCCGAGCAGGTGCACGTGACCAACGACTTCACCCCCTATGGCCGGGCCCGCGACCGTGCGGTCGTCGAGGCGCTGCCGGACGGAGTCGAGGGGGTGGCCACCGGCACGCCGTACGCCGTGGCTCCGGGGACCGTGATGAACGGCTCCGGGTCGCCCTACAAGGTGTTCACGCCGTTCAGCAGGGCCTGGGCCAAGGTCGGCTGGGACGAGCCGGCGCCCGCGCCGCGCGTGGAGTGGCTCTCCCACGACAGTGACAAGCGCGTCGCGGCAATGCTCGACAAGGCGGTCGGCGAAGGTCCCCCGACGATGCCCACGGCGGGTGAGGACGCCGCGCAACGACGGTGGCGCAGCTTCCTCGAGCACGACGTCGAGGACTACGACGAGATGCGGGACGAGCCTGGCGCCGACCGCACCTCGCGGATCTCGCCGTACCTCAAGTACGGCGTGCTGCACCCACGCCAGCTCCTCGCCGACCTCAGGGGCAGCAGGAGCTCAGGTGCCTCGTCGTACCTCAACGAGATCGCCTGGCGGGAGTTCTACGCCGACGTGCTCTTCAACAACCCCGCAAGCGCCTGGAGCGACCTGAACAAGGTCGCCGGCCTGACCTACGACGAGCCGCAGGACGCCATCGAGGCCTGGAAGACCGGGCACACCGGCTTCCCCGTCGTCGACGCCGGGATGCGGCAGCTGCTCTCCGAGGGCTGGATGCACAACCGGGTGCGGATGATCACCGCCAGCTTCCTGACCAAGGACCTGCACGTGTGGTGGCCGGTGGGTGCCCGGCACTTCCTCGACCACCTCGTCGACGGCGACCTCGCCTCCAACAACCACGGGTGGCAGTGGGTCGCCGGCACCGGCACCGACGCGGCGCCGTACTTCCGGATCTTCAACCCGGTCAGCCAGGGCACGAAGTTCGACCCTCACGGCGACTACGTCCGGCGCTGGGTCCCCGAGCTCGCCCACCTCCCGGGCAAGAGCGCACACCTGCCCTGGGAGGCCGAGGACGGCTACGACCACGGCTACCCGAGACGGATCATCGACCACGCGGAGGAGCGTCAGCGGGCGCTGGATCGCTACCAGCGCGGCCGAGGCTGAAGGTCTCCAGCACCTCGTACCGTGGCCGGCCACGCGGCCCCTCGCCGAGGTACGACGCGACCAGCGCGAGCTCGTCGAGGTTCCACGCCGGACCGGCGTAGGAGTCGAGCAGGCGCACCCACCGGGTGGCCTCCACCGGCCGGTTCATCCTGGCCAGGGTGACGTGCGGCCGGAACCGCTGCCCGTCCACGGCGATGCCGGCCCTGCGCGGCCGCGGCACGGGCCCCGGTCGCTGCCCGGGAGAGCTCCTCCCGGTCGGTCTCGAGCCCGGCGTAGAGGACCTTCGCCTTGCCCACGTGGGGAAACGCCCCACCGCCGGTGACGCGAGCGGTCATCGGCGAACGCTTCCGCGCGGCTCGGCCGAGTCGCTCGACGAGCTCGTCGACCGCCCGGTCGGGCACGTCGGCGAGGAAGGCGAGGGTCACGTGCCACTGCTCGGGCAGCGTCCAGCGCAGCTGCGCGGCCTCCCGTCGCGGGGCGAGAAACCCCTCCAGGTCCTCCAGCACCTCCTCCGGAGGCACCACCGCCACGAACATCCGCACGAGGTCATTGTGGCGCGGCCCTTCGAGACGGTTGCTGCGCAACCTCCTCAGGGACCCGAGCCTCGGGTCCCCTGACGAAGGACGAAGTGCGAGGCCCTCGGGCCTGAGCGAAACCGGTGCGACTCCCTCGTTGGGACCCCTGAGGAAGGTACGAGGTCCTGTCTCGCAGGGCGCTGAGGGGTGCGTACGGTGGTCGCATGCATGGCGGGTGCGCGCCACTGGCTCGCGATCGCTGCTCCTCACCTCGGCCTGCGCATCGACGTCCGCGCCGCAGCCCTCCGCCGAGACGCCTGAACCCACAGCGACAGCCACCCCGTCGGCAACCGCGCCGCCGACGAGGACGCCGACACCCCGAGCACCGGCATCCCCGAGCGGGCGGCCGATCCTCGGGTCGGCCCCGCCGGCCTGGCTCGGCACGCGGGTGCTGCCCCGGCGCCCCGACGGGTACGGCGAGATGCTGCCGACCCCGCCGCAGCTCGTGCAGCGCCGTTTCACCCTGCCCGACAGGCTTCCCGAGCTCCCCGGCAACCGCTTCGCCGCCCGGGTGACGACGCCCGCGCCCGCCGAGGTGATCGCGCGTTCGACGTGGGCGCCTGGCTGCCCCGTCGCGGCCACGGACCTCTCCTGGCTGCGGCTGACCTTCTGGGGCTTCGACAGCCGCCGGCACACCGGTGAGCTGCTGGTCAACCGGGCAGTGGCCGACGACGTCGTCGGCGTCTTCCACCGGCTCTACTCAGCACGCTTCCCCATCGAGGAGATGCGGATCACCACGAAGCCCGAGCAGACCGCGCCACCGACCGGTGACGGCAACGACACCGGCTCGTTCAACTGCCGGGCGACCCGCGGCGCCACCGTCTTCAGCCAGCACGCCTACGGGCTCGCCGTCGACGTCGACCCGTTCCAGAACCCGTACCACAAGGGCGCTCCCCCCACGGGCGTCGTGCTCCCGGAGCTCGCGTCGTCGTACCTCGACCGGAATTGGGTACGGCCCGGCATGATCACCTCCGGCGGGCCGGTGGTGCGGGCCTTCGCCGCGATCGGCTGGACCTGGGGCGGCAGCTGGCGCTCGCTGAAGGACCTGCAGCACTTCTCCCGCAACGGCCAGTAGTGAGACCGGTTCCGGATCGGGTACCAGGGGCCAGTAGTTTTAACGTTCCACTACGTACTGGAGGTCCCGTGGAGTCTGTGTCGTCCCAGGCGTGGCCCGGCAAGCCCTACCCGCTCGGAGCCACGTTCGACGGCAGCGGCACCAACTTCGCGCTGTTCAGCGAGGTCGCGGACCGTGTCGAGCTCTGCCTCTTCGACGTCGGAGCACGGGGGGCGGTCACCGAGCGCCGCGTCGAGCTGACCGAGGTCGACGGCTACGTCTGGCACTGCTACCTCCCGCAGGTGCAGCCCGGCCAGCGCTACGGCTACCGCGTGCACGGCCCGTGGGACCCCGCGAACGGGCTGCGCTGCAACCCGAACAAGCTGCTGCTGGACCCCTACGCCAAGGCGACCGCGGGTGAGATCGACTGGGACCAGTCGCTCTTCGGCTACGACTTCGGCGACCCCGACTCGCGCAACGACGACGACTCCGCCGGCCACATGACCTTCGGCGTCGTGATCAACCCGTTCTTCGACTGGGAGGGCGACCACCCCCTCGGCATCCCCTACAACGAGTCGGTCATCTACGAGGCGCACGTCAAGGGGCTTACCCGGCGGCACCCCGACCTGCCCGAGGAGCTGCGTGGGACCTACGCCGGCCTGGCGCACCCGGCGATCACCGCCCACCTGACCAAGCTCGGGGTGACGGCCCTCGAGCTGATGCCGGTCCACCAGTTCGTCCAGGACAGCACGCTGCTGGACAAGGGCCTGCGCAACTACTGGGGCTACAACAGCCTGGCGTTCTTCGCGCCGCACGAGGACTACTCGACGGCCGGCAGCGACGGTCAGCGCCTGGGCCAGCAGGTCCAGGAGTTCAAGTCGATGGTCAAGGCGATGCACACCGCGGGCATCGAGGTCATCCTCGACGTGGTCTACAACCACACCGCCGAGGGCAACCACCTCGGTCCGACGCTGAGCTTCAAGGGCATCGACAACCCGGCGTACTACCGGCTCGTCGAGGACGACCAGCGCTACTACATGGACTACACGGGCACCGGCAACACCCTCAACGTGCGCCATCCCCACTCGCTGCAGCTGATCATGGACTCGTTGCGCTACTGGGTCACCGAGATGCACGTCGACGGCTTCCGGTTCGACCTCGCCGCGACGCTCGCGCGCGAGTTCTACGAGGTCGACCGCCTCGCCACCTTCTTCGAGCTCGTGCAGCAGGACCCGGTGGTCAGCCAGGTCAAGCTGATCGCCGAGCCGTGGGACGTCGGCCCCGGCGGCTACCAGGTGGGCAACTTCCCGCCGCAGTGGACGGAGTGGAACGGCGCCTACCGCGACACCGTGCGCGACTTCTGGCGTGGCGAGCCCAACCTCGGCGAGTTCGCCAGCCGTCTCGCCGGCTCCTCCGACCTCTACGAGCAGTCGGGGCGGCGACCCGTGGCCAGCATCAACTTCGTCACCGCGCACGACGGGTTCACCCTGCACGACCTCGTCTCCTACAACGAGAAGCACAACGAGGCCAACGGCGAGGACAACAACGACGGCGAGAGCCACAACCGCTCGTGGAACCACGGCGTCGAGGGCCCGACCGACGACCCGGAGGTGCTCGCCGCGCGTGCCCGGGACCAGCGCAACTTCCTGATCACGCTGCTGCTCAGCCAGGGCGTCCCGATGATCGCCCACGGCGACGAGCTGGGCCGCACCCAGCAGGGCAACAACAACACCTACGCCCAGGACTCCGAGCTGAGCTGGGTCGACTGGGACCACGCCGACCTGCCGCTGGTGGAGTTCACCGCTGCGATCACCCGGTTGCGCAAGGACCACCCCACCTTCCGGCGCAAGCGGTTCTTCACCGGCAACACGGTGCGCACCGGCGACGGCGAGCGGCTCAACGACATCGTCTGGCTCCACCCCGAAGGCACGGCCATGGAGGACGGCGCCTGGGACGTCGGCGGCCAGGCGATCGGCATGTACCTCAACGGCCACGGGATCGCCGGCAAGGACGCACGCGGCGGCACCATCACCGACGACCACTTCCTGCTGTACTTCAACGGCGGTGACGAGATCGAGGTGACCCTCCCCCCGGAGGAGTTCGCCGAGCGCTGGGACGTGGTCGTCGACACCGGTGGCAACGCGGACGAGTCCCCCGTCGTCGAGGCGGGGTCGTCGCTGAAGATGGCGATGCACTCCGTGGTGGTTCTCCGCGAGCACGCCGCGCCCGAGGTCGAGCCCGACCACTCCGTGGCCGCGTCGGTCGCAGCGCGGTCCGAGGTGGGCACGATCGGCAACGACACGACGACGACCGGCAGGCCTCGTGGCTGAGGCACCTCGTTCGACGTACCGGCTGCAGATCACCGCCGGACTTCGACCTGTTCGAGGCCGCCCGCCGGTTGCCGTACCTGCACGACCTCGGGGTCGACTGGGTCTACCTCTCCCCGATCCTGCAGGCGCAGCCGGGCAGCACGCACGGGTACGACGTCGTCCGACACGACCGGGTCGACGAGTCCCGCGGCGGTGCGCAGGGGCTGGCCGCCCTCTCGGCCGAGGCACGTCGGCTGGGGATGGGTGTGCTCGTCGACGTCGTGCCCAACCACATCGGCGTGGACCCCTTCGAGACGGGCCCGGGGGGCCCTCCTCAGGGACCCGTCGTGGCGAACCCGTGGTGGCAGTCGCTGCTCGAGCAGGGCCAGGACTCGCCGTACGCCGGCTACTTCGACGTCGACTGGGACTACGGCGACGGCCGGCTGGTGCTGCCCTCCGCGGAGAACGAGGGCGACCTGAACTACCGCCGCTTCTTCACCATCAGCACGCTTGGCGGGGGTCCGCGTCGAGGAGCAGAAGGTCTTCGAGGAGACCCATGCCGAGATCCGCCGCTGGTTCGAGGAAGGTCTCGTCGACGGCCTGCGGATCGACCACCCCGACGGGCTCCGCGACCCCGAGGGCTACCTGCGCGACCTCGCCGAGCTGACCGGCGGCGCCTACTGCCTGGTCGAGAAGATCCTGGAACCGGGCGAGCAGCTCGACCCGGACTGGTCGTGCGAGGGCACGACCGGGTACGACGCTCTCGGCGTCATCGACCGCGTGCTGACCGACCCCGACGGTGAGGAGCAGCTGGCCGCGATCCCCGGCAGCGCGGAGGACTTCGCGGAGCTGGTCCACGACCGCAAGCTCGACGTCGCGCAGGGCACGCTGCTGCCCGAGACGAAGCGGATCGTGCGCGATCTCGGGTCCCTGAGGAAGGACGCCCCGCAAATCGAGCAGGGCCTGTCTCGAAGGGTCGATGCACTCGAGCAGGCCGTCGCCGAGCTGCTCGCCTGCTTCCCGGTCTACCGCTCCTACCTCGCGCCAGGCCACAGCTACGGCGTCGAGCACCTCGACGAGGCCTTCGCGCAGGCTCGTCGTCGTCGACCTGACCTCGCCGCGGCGTACGACGAGCTCGAGCCGGTGCTGCACGACCCCACCCACCCCGCCGCCCTGCGCTTCCAGCAGACCAGCGGGATGGTGATGGCCAAGGGGGTCGAGGACAATGCCTTCTACCGCTGGGCGCGACTGACCTCGCTGAACGAGGTCGGCGGCGTCCCCGCGGAGTTCGCGGTCGACCCAGCGCACTTCCACGGCTGGGCGGCCAGACGCCAGCACGAGTGGCCGGACGCGATGACCGCGCTGACCACCCACGACACCAAGCGCAGCGAGGACACCCGCGCCCGGATCACCGCCCTCGCGGAGGTACCCGGTGAGTGGGCGGAGACGATCGAGGAGCTCCAGCGGCTGGCGCCGATGCCGGACGCCGGGCTGGCCAACCTGCTCTGGCAGGCGGCGGTCGGTGCCTGGCCGATCTCGCGCGAGCGGATGCACGCCTACGCCGAGAAGGCCATGCGCGAGGCCGGCGTGCACACCGACTGGCTCTCCCCCGACGAGGAGTTCGAGGCTTCCGTCCACGGCTCGCTGGATGCGGCGTACGACGACCCCGCAGTCGCCGAGGTGGTCGAGCGGATCGTCGCGCGCATCGAGGCGGCCGGGCACAGCAACGCCGTATCGGCCAAGCTGCTGGCGATCACGATGCCCGGCGTCCCGGACGTCTACCAGGGCACCGAGCTCGGCGACTTCAGCCTCGTCGACCCCGACAACCGCCGTCCGGTCGACTTCGACGCCGCGGCCGCGTCCCTCGAGGCAGGCAAGAACGAGAAGCAGGCGCTGACCGCCGAGGCGCTCCGCCTGCGGCGCGACCGCCCGGAGCTGTTCACCTCCTACGACGCCGTCACCGTCGAGGGCCCCGCGGCCGACCACGTGCTCGCCTTCGACCGAGGCGGTGTCGTCGCTGTCGTCACCCGGCTGCCGATCGGGCTCGAGGCCAAGGGGGGCTGGGGGGAGACGATCCTCCGGCTGCCCACCGGGACCGCGCGCGTGGCCGACGTCCTGGCGGATCGGCCGGCCGCGCTCGTGGTGCTGTGATGGCGCGCGGCCGCTTCGACGTCTGGGCGCCGCTGCCCTCCCGGGTCCGGTTGTCCGTGGGCGACGACGTCGTCGAGATGACCCGCGGCGACGACGGCTGGTGGACGCCCGATCTCGACCTCGCTCGCTCGCTGGAGCTGACCGGTGAGGTCGACTACGGCTACCTCCTCGACGAGGAGGAGACCCCACGCCCCGATCCGCGGTCGCTCCGCCAGCCGCAGGGGCGTCCACGAGCGCTCGCGCACCGTCGACACGTCCGCGTTCGCGTGGACCGACCAGGCCTGGACGGGACGTCAGCTCGCCGGAGCGGTCGTCTACGAGCTGCACGTCGGGACGTTCACCCCCGAGGGCACGCTCGACGCGGCTGTCGGCCGGCTCGACCACCTCCGCGAGATCGGGGTCGACCTCGTCGAGCTGCTCCCGGTGAACTCCTTCAACGGCGAGCACAACTGGGGCTACGACGGCGTCGCGTGGTTCGCGGTCGACGAGACCTACGGCGGGCCCGAGGCCTACCAGCGGTTCGTCGACGCCTGCCACGCCAAGGGACTCGGCGTGCTGCAGGACGTCGTCTACAACCACTTCGGTCCGTCCGGGAACTACCTGCCGCTGTTCGGGCCCTACCTCAAGGACGAGGGCCAGAGCTCCTGGGGCGCCCACGTGAACCTCGACGGCGCCGGCTCGCACGAGGTCCGTCGCTACGTCCTGGACAACGCACTGATGTGGCTGCGCGACTTCCACGTCGACGGCCTCCGGCTCGACGCCGTGCACGCGCTGGTCGACGCGTCACCGGTCCACCTCCTCGAGGAGCTGGCCGTCGAGGTCGCTGCCCTGTCGGCGTACGTCGGGCGGCCGCTGAGCCTGGTCGCGGAGTCCGACCTCAACGACCCGGTGATGATCACCCCGCGAGAGGCGGGTGGCTACGGTCTCGACGCGCAGTGGAGCGACGACTTCCACCACGCGCTGCACGTCGCGCTCACCGGGGAGACGACCGGCTACTACGCCGACTTCGAGCCGTTGGGCGCGCTGAAGAAGGTGTGCGAGCAGGGCTTCTTCCACGACGGCACCTGGTCGTCCTTCCGCGGACGCGAGCACGGCGTCCCGATCGACACCCGGGCGGTGCCGACGTGGCGACTCGTGGTCTGCGCGCAGAACCACGACCAGGTCGGCAACCGCGCGCGCGGTGACCGCACCACCGAGAAGCTCGACGTCGACCAGCTGTGCGCCTCGGCGCTGATGGTGCTGGCGAGCCCGTTCACGCCGATGCTCTTCATGGGCGAGGAGTGGGGAGCCTCGACGCCCTTCCAGTTCTTCACCTCCCACCCCGAGCCCGAGCTGGCCGAGGCGACCGCGAAGGGGCGGATCACCGAGTTCGCGCAGATGGGCTGGGACCCCGACGAGGTGCCCGACCCGCAGGAACCCGAGACCTTCCTGCGCTCCAAGCTGGACTGGTCAGAAGCCCGCTCGGACCAGCACGCGCAGGTCCTGGCCGCCTACCGGCAGCTCGCGTCGCTGCGGCGCAGCCACCCGGACCTGACCGACCCGTCCTTCGCGCACGTCTCCTGCACTGCCGACGAGGAGACCCGGGTCTTCACGATGACGCGCGGCGACCTGCGCGTGGTGGTGAACTTCGGCGCCGAGCAGCAGGAGGTCGACGCGCCGTACGACGAGGTGCTGTTCGAGACCCCTGCCGGCGTCACCCTCGCCGACGGCCGGCTGACCCTCCCGCCCCACGCGGCCTGCCTGCTGGCCTGAGCGTCGCGCAGTTTCACTGGTTGGCCGGTGAAACTTCGCCTAGTGCGCGAATTAACGCGCAGTACACGCAGATTCACTGGTTGGCCGGTGAATCCGTCAACCGCGGAGGAGGTCCTCGAAGTCGCCCAGAGCGGCGACGTCGCGGTCGAACTGGTCGCGCTTGGGGGCGAGGGGGCGTTGCCTGACCAGGGCCACGAGCTCGCCGACGGCCCGGTCGACCCGGGCGCGGAGGGCGCCGTCAGCGCCGCCGGCGCCCCAGTCCTCGCTGGCGGCGAACACGCCCGTGGGTACGACGACCGCGTGCAGGTAGGCGAACAACGGGCGCAGCGCGTGCTCGAGCACCAGGCTGTGGCGGGCCGTGCCGGCGGTGGCGGCGACCAGCACCGGCTTGCCGTCGAGGGCGCCCTGCTCGAGGACGTCGAAGAAGGTCTTGAACAGTCCGCTGTACGACGCGCTGAACACCGGCGTCACCGCCACGACGGCATCCGCCTTGACCACCCGCTCGACCACCCGCGCCAGCTCACCGGAGGGGAAACCGGTGAGCAGGGCGTCGGTGATCGCGTGTGCCAGCGGGCGCAGCTCGACGACCTCGACCTCCGCCTCGGGGAGCGCCGACTCGACCGCGCCGCCGAGCAGGTCGGCGAGCAACCGGGTCGAGGACGGCTCGGAGAGTCCCGCGGTCACCACCAGGACGTTCGTCACGCTGCCTTCTCCTCCGAGGTCTCCTTGCGGAGCTCGGCCACGACCTCGCCCAGGAGGTCGAGCTGGCCGAGCACGGTCTTCAGCGGCAGGCCGGCGTGGTCGACGAGGAACAGCTGGCGCTGGTAGTCCCCGGCGTACTCCCGGAAGCCGAGGGTCCGCTCGACGACCTCGGCCGGAGTGCCCACGGTCAGCGGCGTCTGCGCGCTGAACTCCTCCAGCGACGGGCCGTGGCCGTAGACCGGGGCGTTGTCGAAGTACGGGCGGAACTCCCTGACCGCCTGCTCCTTGGTCGCCGCCAGGTAGACCTGCCCGCCCAGACCGACGATCGCGTCCTCTGCCCGGCCGTGGCCGTAGTGCTCGAAGCGCTGGCGGTAGAAGTCGACCATCCGCGCGGTGTGCGACGGCGGCCAGAAGATGTGGTTGGAGAAGAAGCCGTCGCCGTAGTACGCCGCCTGCTCGGCGATCTCCGGACTGCGGATCGAGCCGTGCCAGACGAACGGGGGCTGACCGTCGAGGGGACGCGGCGTCGAGGTGAAGCCCTGCAGCGGCGTCCGGAACTTGCCCTCCCAGTCGACCTCCTCCTCGCGCCAGAGGCGGTGCAGCAGCGCGTAGTTCTCGATGGCGAGGTTGATGCCCTCGCGGATGTCCTTGCCGAACCACGGGTAGACCGGGCCGGTGTTGCCGCGGCCGAGCATCAGGTCCATCCGGCCGTCGAGCAGGTGCTGCAGCGTGCCGTAGTCCTCGGCGATGCGCACGGGGTCGGTCGTGGTGATCAGCGTGGTGCTGGTGGAGAGCTTGATCCGCTCGGTCTGCGCGCCGATGTAGGCCATGGTCGTGGTCGGCGAGGACGCCACGAAGGGCGGGTTGTGGTGCTGGCCCACCGCGACGACGTCGAGCCCGACCTCCTCGGCCTTCTTCGCGATCTCGACCTGTGCCTTGATCCGCTCGTGCTCGGTCGGCGTGCGACCGGTCGTCGGGTCGGTGGTCACGTCCCCGACGGTGAAGATCCCGAACTCCATGACTGCCTCCCGCGCAAGTTGTTGTTGCATGTTCAACGACATCTGCCGCCGCGCTATTCCGGCGCTCCTCCCGGACCACGCGAGAGGATCAGTCGCACACCAGATAGGTGCCGTGGCGACGTACGACGGTGACGCCGAAGGTGGCTGAGCCCTTGGCGGGCTTCGTGCGCAGCGTGACGCTCCAGGTGCCGTCGCCCCTCTTCTTCGAGCCGACCGCCTTGAACCCGTCGAGGCGGCTGACGGTCATCGGGATCGTGTCGAGCTCGGTGTGGATCTCGGGGCGACACTGCATCGAGTCCGTCTTGCTCTTGTCGTGGAGCGTCGAGTTGGCCCAGGCCTGCGCTACCGACTTCGGCGAGTCCGCGTCGGACCCGCAGCCGGAGAGAGCGAGCAGCACACCAAGCATCACGGCTGCCGTGCGCCTCACCGGACGTCCTGGTCCCTGCGCCCTTCGGCGAAGAACCCGATGGCTCCCCGCGGCGCGGCTCGCCACTCGGAACCCCGCCGGACGCGCATCAGGACGAGCAGCACCACCAGCCCGAGGATCACCGACGCTGCCGCCGCGAGGGTCGCGACCCCGTCGAGAGCGGCGCCACGAGCGCCACCACACCGACCAGCACCGCCTCCGCCAGCACCACCACCGCGAGGGCGGCGGGTGCGGGCATCGTTCTGTCGACGAAGCTCAGCGGGAAGAGGCAGAAGAGCAGCCACAGGGCGACGGCCAGCACCGCGCCGCCGACGGAGGCCCCGTCACGGTGGATCACCAGCCCGACGACGCAGCAGACCAGCACGATCGCCATGGCGAGGCTGCTCAACCCACCGGCCGAGAGCCGCCGATCATTCACTTGTTCATCTTCTCGTGGATCGTCTGCGCGTTGTCCAAGGGCTCACCGTGCCCGGAGTACTCCACGTCCTCGTCCGGGGCCGCGGTGAGGACCGCATGGTCGTAGTCGGTGTAGCGAGTGTTGTAGGGGATCTCGCTGGACTCGCCGTTGCCCGTCGGGAAGGCGTTGGCGAAGCTGCCGACGTAGGTCTTGTCGTCCTCGGTGGGCGTGGCGCTGTAGGTGTGCACGATCGCGCGGGTGCGGCCGTCGTCGTTGACCTGGTAGGCGACGTACCACTGCCGCGAGGCGTGCGAGTCCTCGTTGTGCACCGCCTGGACGGCCTGGCCCGCCTGCACCGCCAGCGCGGTCGGGCCGACGAACTTGTCCGCCTCGCCAGGGAACATCGTCTTGCTGGTGACGTCCCAGTAGGCCTTGTCCGGCGGAGCCTCGGGGACCTCGTGCACGTCGTTGCCGGCGTACGGCGTGCCGTCGGGCCCGATCACCACGGCACCGGAGTCGGTCTGCGTGGTCTCCAGGTCCTGCCCGGTGGCGATCAGGAACGCGGTCGCCAGCTTGGTCCCGCCGCTGATGGAGCCGTACTGGTTCTGTCCGCGGTACTCCGCGACCGTGGACCATCCCGGGTCATGACCGTCGAGCTGCTCGATGCCACCGTCGGTGCGCACCTGGCCGTCGTCGGCCATGTAGACGTGCTCACCCTGCTGGAAGTAGGGCATCACGATGGGCCACTGCACGCCGCCGGGGCCGGCGATGGTGCCACCGCCGAAGTAGCCGTAGGTGCCGTCCGGGGTGACCGCGAACGGGGCAGCGCCGTCGGGGGTGTCGGCATAGCACATCTGCCCTGCGGCCCACGGTGGCATGGCGCCCGACTGGATGGTCTTGTACGGGTTGAAGTCGGAGGAGTCGAAGCCCAGCATCAGCTTGAGGTTCGCCAGCTGCTTCTGCCAGGGCGTCAGTCCGGCGTACCAGGTCGCGAAGGCGGCGCTGCCGACAGCCGGCATCACGGCGAACGCGGGGTCCAGGGCGAGCGCCTTGCGCATGTCGTCGAGGGTGAGCCGCAGACCCGGGTACAGCGTGGCCGCGGAGAGCGGGATCATGCCGCCGTCGATCAGCTCCAGGACGTTCGCTGCCGTCGGGCCCTGCTGGAACATCGTGGCGATGCTCTGCGCGTCGTCGTCGAGGGTGCCCTGCGCTTGGCGGTACTGCGGCAGCAGCGCGTGGTAGATCTGGCTGCCGACGGCGGCGGCGTCGAACGAGGGCGCCTTGGGCGGAGCCAGCAGCGAACCCAACGGGTCGCTACCCACGATCGTGGTCGAGGGAGCGTGCACTCCGAACATCGGCCCCAGGAAGAGGGCGGTGCTCGCGTCCACCGGCTGTCCCAGGGCGAGCTTGCGCAGCTGGTCGAGCTCCTGCTGGTACTGCGTGTTGAGCGAGTTGACCTCTGTGTCGAAGTCGTCGACGAACCCGGCGAACCGGCGCACCAGCCCGACGGCGTAGTTGCCGTTGGCGCCGAGCTGCTGAGCCCGGTCCCGGACGATCGCCGGCGCCTTGGCGGTGGCCGTGCGGATCTCGCCCTCGATCTCCTCCGCGGTCCTCTTCTGGTCCTGGCCGAGCTCGTGGGCCAGTGCCGTGATCGTCGCGGCGTCCTTGCCGGGCTGGTCGGCGGTGGCCCGGATGCTGTCGCCGGTCACGCCTGCGGCGGCCGGGTAGAGCTCGTCGTAGTACTGGAAGGGACCGTCGGTGCGCGCCGTCACGGTCGTGCCTCCCCGGTGCCGAGGACCTCTCGGTTGATCCGGCCGTAGGTCGACTCGCTTGCGGACAGCGGGGTGGTCAGCGAACTGGCTCCGGACTCGTCGCTGGAACGAGCGGCCGCGGCCACGCCGGCGACATGGTCCCCGGCGGCCGTCACCTCGGGACCCAGCCGCCGGGCGTGCTCACTGATGTGCTCGGCCAGGAAGGCGGCCATCTGCTGACGGACGACCGGGTGCCCGATCGTCGTGTGCGCGGAGTCCAGGCCCTCGTGCAGGCTCTTGGCGGCGGTGGCCGCACCGGAGGACCGCGACGCGATCGTGGCGCCGGTGTGGTGCACCACCCCGACGTCCATGCCGACCAGACCCGTGTCGCCCCCAGCGCCCACCGCCGGCTCCTCTCTCTCGGACCCCCCGGCCGATCAGCCGTCGTCCCCGGAAGACCGCAAGAGGTTACCCGTTGGCCTGGGGGACCAAACAGAGTTCAGGGGTTGTGCCGGCGCACGGAAGGGAGTTGGTTGATCCCATGGCGGAGCGCAACGCCGGCCGGGGCACCAGCCACTCGCTCGAGGTGAGCTCGTCCGCCCAGATCCGCAACGTCGTGCTCGTCGGGCCGCACCAGTCGGGCAAGACCAGCCTGGTCGAGGCGCTCCTGCTGTGCTCGGGGGCGATCAACCGTGCCGGCTCGGTCGCCGAGCACTCCACCGTGTGCGACTTCGAGGACCGCGCGCGGGAGGGATCCGGATCGCTGGCCGTCGCGCCGGTGGTGCACCGCGGCACCAAGATCAACCTGCTGGACACCCCCGGGTACGCCGACTTCGTGGGCGAGGTCCGCGCAGGGCTCCGGGCCGCCGACTGCGCCCTGTTCGTGGTCGCGGCCAACGAGCCGGTGGAGGAGAACACCCGGCAGCTGTGGCGCGAGTGCGCAGCTGTCGGCATGCCGCGAGCCGTGGTGGTGAGCAAGCTCGACCACGCGCGGGCAGACTTCGACGCCACGCTGGGGGCGGTGCGGGAGGCGTTCGGCGACCGGGTGGTGCCGGTCGTCGTACCCGCGGAGAGCGGTGTCTCCGGGCTCCTGCGGCAGGTCGACGAGGACGACCGGCGAGGCACCCTGATCGAGGCGGTGATCGAGGAGTCCGAGGACGAGACGCTGATGGACCGCTACCTCGGCGGCGAGACGATCGAGGAGGACCTGCTCGTCAAGGACCTCGAGACGGCGGTCGCGGCAGCGCGGCTGCACCCCGTGCTCGCCGTCTGCGCGCACGACGGCCGCGGCTGCGCCGAGCTGCTCGACCTTTGCGTGCGCGGGTTCCCGGCGCCATCCGAGCACCCACCGCAGGAGTCGTTCACGCCGTCCGGCGGCACGGCGGCGCCGGTGTCGTGTGCTCCCGACGGCCCCCTGGTCGCCGAGGTGGTCCGCACCAGCAGCGACCAGTACGTCGGTCGGCTCAGTGTCGTGCGGGTGTTCTCCGGGACGCTGCTGCCGGACACCCCGGTGCACGTGTCCGGCCACTTCTCGGCCTTCTTCACCGACGACGCCGGGCACGTGGACCACGACGAGGACGAGCGCATCGGCGCACTCGCCCACCCGTTCGGCGCGCACCAGGTGCCGGCATCTCGGGTCGTGGCCGGCGACATCGCCGCGGTCGGCCGGCTCTCCCGCGCCGAGACCGGTGACACCCTGTCCAGCCCCGACCAGCCGAGGGTGCTGCGGCCGTGGACGATGCCGACCGCACTCCTCCCCGTCGCCATCGAGGCGGTCACGCGATCCGACGAGGACAAGCTGTCGACGGCGCTGGGGCGGCTGCGCGCCGAGGACCCCAGCCTGCGCATCGAGCAGAACCCCGAGACCGGCCAGGTGGTCGTCTGGGTGATGGGCGAGGCCCACGCCGAGCAGTCCCTCGACCGGCTCCGGCGGCGGTACGGCGTCGCGGTCGAGGCCCGCCCGGTCGTCGTACCCCTGCGCGAGACGTTCGCCGCTCCCGGCAAGGGCCACGGACGGCACGTCAAGCAGTCCGGCGGTCACGGCCAGTACGCCGTCTGCGACATCGAGGTGGAGCCGCTGCCTCGCGGCGCCGGCTTCGAGTTCGTCGACCGGGTGGTCGGGGGCGCCGTGCCGCGCCAGTTCGTCGGCTCGGTCGAGAAGGGCGTCCGGGCGCAGATGGAGCGCGGCGTGGCCAAGGGCTACCCCCTCGTGGACATCCGGGTGACCCTGACCGACGGCAAGGCGCACAGCGTCGACTCCTCCGACGCCGCGTTCCAGAGCGCAGGCGGGCTCGCCCTCACCGACGCCGCCGCCTCCACGATGCTGGCGCTGCTCGAGCCGTACGACGAGGTCGCGGTGCTGGTGCCGGTCGAGCACGTCGGTGCCGTGATGAGCGACCTCTCCGCGCGACGGGGACGGCTGCTCGGCAACGACGAGGCCGGCGAGGAGCGCATCTCGGTGCGCGCCGCCGTACCCTGCGCCGAGCTGGTGCGCTACGCCGTCGACCTGCGCGCGATGACCCACGGCGCCGGCACCTTCACCCGCACCTTCGCCTCCTACGACGTGATGCCCGACGACCTCGCCAAGGTCGTCGAGCACCGCTGACGGATTCACCTGCCAGCCTCATACTCGCACATTCGAACGGACCCTGACACGCCGCCCCCGCGGGGTCACCGGCCCGCCGGTGGATACTGCGGCGTCGCGTCAGCGGCGACGGCCGCGCGGCTCCGCAGGGGGCCAGCGGGTGGTGAACTCCAGGACGTTGAGGTCCATGTGGTTGCGCATGTACTGCTGGGTGCCGTCCTGGGGCGGGGTGTACTCCCACGGGGTCACCTTGCCGGTGCGCAGGGCCTTGTCGACCAGCCGGCGCCGCTTCTGGTCGTCGATCACGTCCTGGGTGAGCGTGTCCATGTCCCAGCGCTCGTCGACCTCGTTCTGGAAGCTCTTCACCATCGCCGACCAGTCGTGGTCCTGGGCCAGGTTGACCCGCTCGTCGGGGTCGGTGGCGAGGTCGTAGAGCTGGTCGGGGTCGACCGGGCTGTGCACGTACTTCAGGTCGCCGCGGCGGATCATCACGATCGGCGCGATCGCGCCCTCACCCATGTACTCGCCGATCACCTCGCGCTCGACCTTCTCGCCACGCTTCCCGTCGTGGCGCCCCTCGAGCAGCGGCAGCAGGGACCGCCCGGCCAGTGCGTCGACCGGGGCGGGGGCGGCGTCGCCGGAGAAGTCGCTGAGGGTCGGCAGGATGTCGACCAGCGAGACCGGTGCGCTGACCCGCTTGGGCGCGAACCGCGTCGGGCTGTGCACGATCAGCGGCACCCGGGCCGAGCCCTCGAAGAAGTTCATCTTGTACCAGAGGCCGCGCTCGCCGAGCATGTCGCCGTGGTCGGCCAGCACGATCACCACGGTGTCCTCGGCCGCGCCCACGGAGTGCAGCGTCGACATCAGCCGCGCGGTCCAGTCGTCGAGGTAGGAGATGTTGCCGTAGTAGGCGCGCCGCGCACGTCGTACGTCGGACTCGGTGACCTCGACGGACCCCATGGCGCTGACCTCGCGCAGCCGCTGGGTGTGGGGGTCCAGCTCGACGTCGCCGGCCTTGATCCTCGGCAGCGGGATCTCGTCCTCGTCGTAGAGGTCCCAGTAGCGGCCGCGGGTGACGTAGGGGTCGTGCGGGTGGGTGAAGGAGACGACCAGCATCCACGGCCGGCCGTCGACGTCGCGGGCGAGGTCGTGCAGCGCGCGCACCCCCTGGTGGCCGACCTCGTCGTCGAAGAGCAGCTGGTTGGTCACCTCGGCGACGCCGGCGTTGGTGACGGCGTCCATGTTGTGGAACCACCAGTCGATGCGCTCGTCCGGCTGCAGCCAGTTGGGCGTCCAGCCGAAGTCGGCCGGGTAGATGTCGGTGGTCCGCCGCTCCTCGAAGCCGTGCAGCTGGTCGGGGCCGACGAAGTGCATCTTGCCGTCGAGGACCGTGCGGTAGCCGGCCGAGCGGGCGTAGTGGGCGAAGGTCGGGACGGTGCTGGCGAGGTAGGCGGCGTTGTCGTAGCCGCGGGTGGCCGAGGGCAGCTGGCCGGTCATCATGCAGTAGCGCGCGGGGGTGCACAGCGGGCTGTTGGAGTACGCCGCGTCGAAGACCACGCCCTCGCGCGCCAGCTGGTCGAGCGTCGGCGCGTGGACGACCGGGTTGCCGTAGGCGCCGAGGGCCGTGGGCGCCACCTGGTCGAACATCACCACCAGCACGTTGGGGCGGGTGCCCCTTGAGGATGCCTTCACGTTCGAAGTGTGCACCCGCGTGCTCAACTGCGCGCAGCCGACCCTCCGAGAGCGTCCCGGAGGCGCTCGCGCAGCCCGCTTGCGCGCTGGACCTTCCTGTTGATCGCAGCCCGCACCGACGCCTCGGTGCCGACGACCCGCAGTGTCTTCTGCGCACGAGTCACGGCGGTGTAGAACAGCTCCCGGGTGAGCAGCCGTGAGTCCTCCGGCGGCATGATCACGCTCACGATCTCGGCCTGCGAGCCCTGCGACTTGTGCACGGTCATCGCGTGCACCGTCTGTACGTCGGGAAGCCGGGTGGGCGCGAGCTCGCGCCCCTCCAGCTCGGCCAGCACCACTCGGAGCCGCCCGTCGTCGCGCCGCACCGTCACGCCCATGTCGCCGTTGCTCAGCCGCTGTCCTTTGTCGTTGGCGGTGATCAGGACCGGACGGCCGGAGTACCACTCGTCGTACGTGGTCACGCCGAGTCGCTCACCGACGAGCTGCTCCACCAGCCGGTTCCAGCCGCTGACCCCGAAGGGTCCCTCACGGTGGGCGCAGAGGAGGCGGTGTCGCGACAGTGCCGCGAGCGCGAGAACACCGTCACCGGCGTCGGCTGCCCGACGCATCTCGGAGGCGACGTCGACCACGCTCGATCGGAACCGCGTCATGGCGGCGTCGTCCTCGGGGTCGATGAACTCGACGTCCGCAACTCCTGAGCGCAGCACGGCCAGGACCTCGTCTGCCTTCTCCGCCCGGAGTGCCACCGCCAGCGCACCGATGTTCTTGCCATAGCGATGCGCGGTCTTCAGAGACACGACCGGGGAGTCCTCGACGTCTTCCAGACCGGCCACGAGGTCAGCCAGGACGGCACCCGCCTCGACGGAGGAGAGCTGGTCAGGATCACCGACCAGGACCAGGCGAGCGTCGGGACGCACCGCCTCCAGCAGCCGGGCCATCATCGTCAACGAGACCATCGAGGTCTCGTCCACCACGATGACGTCGTGCGGCAGCCGGTTGCTGCGGTTGTGCTTGAACCGGACGCTGCTGTCCGGGCGCCAGCCGAGCAGGCGGTGCAGGGTCGACGCCGTCAGCCCGGTGACCCTGGTCCGGTCAGCGGGATCGGCCAGCTTGGCGGCCGCCTCGCTCACGGCCTCCTGAAGCCGTTGGGACGCCTTGCCGGTCGGGGCGCAGAGCGCGATCCGGGGCGGCTGCCCGGTGCTGGCCTCGTGCTGCTCGGCGATCAGGGTGAGCAGACCAGCGACGGCCGTCGTCTTGCCGGTGCCCGGTCCTCCGGTGAGGATCGAGGTCCATCGCCGGGCACCGGAGAGCACGGCGACGCGCTGCTCGTCGTATCCCTCCGCCGGAAAGACGCGCTCGACGCCCGACGCCAGCATCGCCTCGTCGACCTCCGGCGGCGTACGACGCATCCTGGTCACCAGGTCCTCGCACACCTGGCCCTCCTCGCGCCAGTAGCGGTCGAGGTAGAGAGTTGTGCCCTCGAGGCGGAGGACCTCCTCCTGGACGAGGACGCTCGTGGCCACCTCGGCGAGCCAGGCCCCGGCGTCGGGCCACGGCAACGGTTCGGCGGGAACCGCCTCGTCATCGGTGACCGGCGGCGTCTCCACCGCCAGGTCGGCGATGGTGTCGAGGTCGACGCAGATCGAGCCCTGCCGCACCGCGCGGACGGCCAGAGCCGTGGCCAGCAGCACCGACTCGCGTTCCTCGCCCAGGATCGAACCGAGCCGGTCGGCGACGTGGACGTCGGCCGCGTGCAGGACGTCGGCCTGGTTGAAGGTCCGCAAGAGTCCCGTCGCACCCAGCGCGAGGCGCCTGTCGCGTGCGTCCCTGTCCGACCGGGTGTCGATCACGACGCCACCTCCGCGTGGCCGGGAAGACGGCCATCCAACAAGTCGGAGAGCTCCACCACCATCGCGGCCGGCGGACGCCAGGAGAAGACCCCGCACGGGTTGCCGTCCACCGTCGGCGTCTCCGGGCCGCACATGCCTCGGACGTAGAGATAGAGGATCCCGCCGAGATGGCGTTCCGGGTCGTAGCCGGGCTGGCGCCACCGCAGGTATCGGTGGAGCACGACGGAGTAGAGCAGTGCCTGCAGCGGGTAGTGCGAGTGCAGCATCGCCTCGCTCATCGCCTCCGGCGTGTAGTCGAGCGCGGTCAGCGGCTCGTCGGGCGTGCCCAGCCTGTTGGTCTTGTAGTCCACGACCAGGTAGCGGGGCTCCTCGCCGACGCGCAGCACGACGTCGATCGAGCCACTCAGGTATCCCCGCAGGAGCTGTTGCCCGAGCGAGGGGTTCTCCAGCCGCTCGGCGTAGGCCCGCATCGGGTCGACGGGATCCAGGTGACGACGGAGGACGCCCGCTACCGCGGAGAGCGGGATCCGCACCTGACCCGCGCCCTCCCCGCCTGCCATGGGGAACTCGAAGTCGAGCTCACAGAGGCGTTCCGCGAGGCCGATGTCGACCAGCCGGGTGTCGTCCGCCAGCGGCCCGAGCGAGGTCAGGTGCATCGGCACCAGCGCCGCCGCGATCACGTCCGGGCTGGCGTCGACCGACCACCACTGCTGTTGCTCGGCAACGCGGGCCTTGAGCTCGGCAGTCAGGTCCGCCGCCTGCGGGTCTGCGTGCTCGAGCACGGCGTGGACCAACGAACCGAAGGTCGCACCCGCCGGGAGATCCTCCATCGGGGAGACCAGGTCGTCTGCAGTCGAGCCGGAGGTGTCGGTCGCCGAGCCCGTCGGGGCCTGCTGTTCTGCCTCGTCGACCGTCCCCTCCACCTCGGGTTCACTCTCGACGCCCGGGGTGGCGACCTGCTCCTCGGCCCGGATCAGCCCGGAGTACGACGTACGCCGCCACGCGGTGTCGACCGATCGGTCGAAGGACCGGATCTCCAGCGGTCCGGGCGCCGGCATCGTCACGCGCGTGGACTCGGCGGCAACCTGCGAGGGCTCGACGTGCACCGCCCCCTGCTCCTGCCAGCTCAGCAGCTGGGCCATCACCTCGAAGTCCGACGGCCCGCGGTTGATCGTGTCCGGCACGGCTGACTCGCCGACGTTGCGGCCGAGGAGCAGCCTCGTGAGTCCGGCATGACCGGCGTCCCAGCTCGGCGCGAACCAGGTGACCACCTGCGACTGGGCGCGCGTGAGGGCGACGTAGGTCAGCCGGAGCTCCTCCCCGGCACTCTCGGCGGCAGCGGCCGGCGGGATCGACCCACCTCCGATGTCGACCGTGCGCACGTCGCCGTCGTGGAAGAGGTACTCGGTCGCGTTGCCCGGCCAGCAGTTGAACAGCTCCGGCAGGTACACGACCGGATACTGCTGCCCCTTGCTGCCGTGGATGGTGATCAGCTGGACGGCCTTCGCGTCGGTGTCGAGGCGGCGCGTCCGCTCGTTGCTCTTCGCAGCCACCCGGCGCTCCGCGCGCAGCCAGCTCAGCAGCGCCACGAGGCCGAGGTTCTCGCGATGGGCGACCTCGTGCAGCACCTGTCCCAGGTGATTGAGGTCGGTCAGGAGCCGTTCACCGTCAGGTCGCGAGAGCACCCGGGCAGCGAGCCCTTCGGAGATGAGGGACTCATGCACCGCGGCCACCCCGCGACCCCGCATCAGGTCCAGCCAGCTGCGCACCTGCTCGGCCAGGTCATCGGTGAGGTCGTCCCCACCCGCGTCGAGCCCGCTCGGCGAGTAGCCCAGGAACGAGGTCAGCGCCACCGCCCTGATGCGACCGGTTCGCTGCGGCTGCTCGAGGGCCTCGAGGAGTGCGAGCCACTCGTCTCCGGCCTTGGTGATCAGCACACTGGTCCCGCCGCTGAGCACTGACGGGACGCCACGTCTCGCCAGTGCCGCCTGGTAGAGGTGCGCGTGCTTGAGGCTGGACATCAGGATCGCGACGTCACCGGCTGCGAGCGGGCCCCCGTCGTACGTCGCCCGCGCGGACAGCAGCTTGGCCACGTCGTCCGCGAGGTCCTCGGCGAGGTAGGGGCGCAGCACGTCCATCTTCACGGTGCCCGACTGGTTGGTGCGGAAGTCGGCCGCCTTGACCACCCGGACTCGCAGCGGCTCTGGTCGCGGTGCGCCGGCCAGTCGACTGTCCTGGTGGCGGGCGTCGATCTCGTGCACCGTGATCGCAGGATCGCCCAGCGCCGCGCCTCGGGTGAGCACCTGCAACGCCTCGACGAGCGGGGCATCGCTGCGCCAGTTGGTCGTCAGGGTCGCGATGGTGTCGGCGTGCTGCCTGGCCTGGAGGTAGGTGACGATGTCCCCGCCACGAAAGGCGTAGATGGCCTGCTTCGGGTCGCCGATCAGCACCAGTGTCGAGTGGCCTCGGAAGGCCCGGTCGAGCACCTGCCACTGGACCGGGTCGGTGTCCTGGAACTCGTCGACGAGCACGATCTTCCAACGAGCCCGCATCCGCTTGCGCGCCGGTGAGTCCGGCGCTTCGAGCGCGTGCGCGAGCCGACTCAGCAAGTCGTCGTAGCTCAGGATGCCCAGCCGCCGCTTGCGACGGTCCATCTCGTTCCTGACCATCTCGGCGAACCGCACCCGAGCCGCCGCAGCACTGGTCGGGTCGGCGCCCTGGGGCGCGAGTGTCGCCTGGGGGTCCCCCACGGCGGCGCGCGCGATGCGCAGCGCGGTGGCGCGGTCGAACTGGGGTGCATCGGTGCTGTTGCCGAACTCGCGCAGATAGATGTCGTCGACCACCTCGACGACCAGCTCGTCGAGGTTCTCGACGAGCGTGGCCCGGGAGTCGGTGTCACCGGCGATGCCGAGCGAGCGCAGGACCAGCTGGCAGAACTGGTGCGTGGTGGCGATCGTGGCCCCGTCGAAGGAGGCCAGCGCATCGGAGATCCGCTTGCGACGCTGTCTCAGCTCGGCGGCCTCGACGGCCACCAGGAACTGCAGGAATGCGTCGTCGTCGTCCACCCTCGTGGGGTCCGTCAATGCGCGTTCGGCGAGCACCAGCTGGCTGCGCACGCGTTCGCGCAGCTCCTGGCTGGCCATCCGCCCGAAGGTGATCACGAGCATCTCGTCGAGGGTCGCGACTCCTTCGGCGACGTAGCGAACCACCAGCGCGGCGATCGTGTAGGTCTTGCCGGTGCCGGCGCTGGCCTCGAGGACGGCTGTCCCCGTCGGGAGGTCGGCCAGCAGGTCGAACGGCTCGATCCGATCGCCACTCATCGGTGCACCCGCTCGACCATCGGCACCCAGAGCCGCCGGGCCAGCGCGCCGAGACGCGTGGACTCGCCCTCGACCTCCTCGCCAGGTCGCGGTCGCGCCGCAAGCAGCGTCTCGAGCGGCGCGGCGGGGCCCCAGACGGCGACCTGCTCCGGATCGGCGTCCTCACCGTCGTAGTTGCCGCTCTTCCACTTGTACTCCGCGGCCTTGATGCGGGCCACCTCGGGTGATCGGTGCTTCAGCCCCCACTCGTGGCCGGTCTTGAGTGGCAGCGGCAGCGGTTCGCGCATGCCGGCGTCGTACAAGGACACCAGGTCGGCCAGCAGTGCCGGCGCCTCGGACACGCTTCCCCACACCACGCGCCCGGTCGGCTCGTCCGGTGCCCCGCGCCGGCCCTTGGCACCTCGTCCGACGGAGCCCGCGGAGAAGGAGCGAGTGGGACGGCTCGCGCACAGCGCGAGGAGTGGCACCCACGCGTCGATCCAGTGCTTGGGGCCGACCCGGGAGAAGCTCGTGCGGACCAGTCGGTCGCCGTAGACGTCGGTGACGGTGCCGGTGAGCAGCCGGCCCCCACCGAGGTCGACGGAGACGTCGAGCGCCTCCGCTCTGCGCCCGGCACGCAGGGTGTCGGCGAGGTCTGCGACCGGTTGCGCCTGCCCGAGCAGATCGTTGGCCAGACGCCAACCGAGACGACCCGGTGGCAGCACACCGCGACGCCACTCCTTGGCCAGCGCATTGGCGGGAGCGCGGCCGGCGAGCAGGTCACGCAGCATCCGGTCGCCGACGTTCCACGCCTCGAGCCCGTTGAGCTCTACGGGCATCCCGTCCATCGCGTCCTCGCCCTCGTCGACGAAGGTCACGTCGAGGCGCTTGCGCATGAACTCCTTGACCGGGTTCTTCAGGAAGGCGACCAGCTCCTCGAGCTCCACGTCTCCCGGACGCACCGGCAGCAGCTCGTCGGTGAGCCGCGGTGGTGCGCTGCGTTCGGCGGCAGCCGCGCGAGCTCCCGCGAGCGACTGGCCGTCGAACGAGAACGGCCTCGCGGGGTCGAGGTTGCGCGGATCGAACGCCTGCAGTGGATGCTCCGACAGCACCTGGTCCATCGCACCGTTCGCGGTCTCGGCGAGGGCGTCGATCAGCTCCTGCAGGGGAACGGCAGGGGGTCTCGGGAGACCGGTGGTCTCGGTCGCCCCGGTGTAGGTGACCACCAGTGTCTGCTGGGCCGCGATGATCGCGTCGAGCATCAGCTGACGATCCTCACTTCGCAGGTCGCGCTCGCCAGTGAGCGGCCTACGGGCGAGTACGTCGTCGCCGTCGATCGCCCCCGCGCGGGGGAACACCCCGTCGTCGACGCCGAGCAGGCACACCACCCGGTGGGGAACCGACCGCATCGGGGTCATCGTGCAGACCGTGAGCGTGCCGGTGCGGAAGTTGGCCCGGGTCGGCCGCCCGGCCAGCCGCTCGCCCATCAAGGCTCGGACGTCGGGCAGCCTGAGCATCAGACCCTTGACGGTGGGGTCCGTCGCCAGCCCGGCGAGCTCGCGGTGGAGCTGGCCACGCTGCCACTCGTCACCTCGCGAGACGGAGGTCAGCGCGTCGACACCGGCACTGATCGTGGCCAGCCAGTGGTTGACCGGATGCTCGCCGGTGAGGTCGTCGGTGACCCGCTGCAGCCGGTCGATCGCCTCTGCGAGCCGGCCAGCGAGATCGATGCTGGTGCTCGCCACGTCATCGAGGGGCAGGGTGGTCTCGAAGTAGCGCTCGGCGTCATCGGAGACCGCCGCACCGGCCAGGATCCGGTCGAGACCGAATCGCCAGGTGTTCTGGACGTAGTTCTCCAGGCCGTAGTCCTTGCGGTGCAGCTGGTCGAAGGACCAGCGGATGCCGGCGTTCTCGACCCAGCCGGTGATCGTCTCGAGGTCGTTCTCCGTCAGGGCGAAGCGCCGACGTACGGGATCGCTGGCCAGCAGGTCGAGGATGCGGCTGCCCTCGGCCCGGCCGCCTGCGATGGCGAGCAGCTGGCCGACCACGGCGAGCAACGGGTTCGTCTGGGTCAGCGATCGGTCGGCGAGCATGACTCGCAGCTGGTGGCCCGGGTGGTGCTTGTCCGACTCGGTCACCACCGAGGCCATCCCGAAGGCAGCGGTGATCAGCGGGGCGTAGGCCTCGATGTCCGGGCACATCACCAGGATGTCGCGCGGCTCGAGCGAGGGGTCGTCCGCGAGGAGACCGAGCAGGACCTCGCGAAGCACCTCCACCTGGCGTGCCGGTCCGTGGCAGGAGTGCACCTGGACGCTGGTGTCGTCGGGTGCGATCGTCCGGTGCGCCGGATCCGTGGTCGCGTTGGCCGCGATGTCGTCCTGCAGCCAGGACAACAGGGTCTCCTCCGCCGGTCGCTGCGGAGCAAGGGTGGGCAGGCCACCCACGACCGAGTCGACCAGCTCGACCGAAGCCAGCGTCCGCTGCAGCTCGCGCAGGTCTCTGCCCAGGGAGGACAGCAGCGGGTGGCCGACCCGCTCGTGCGACTCGTCCTCGGCCCGGGGCACGGCGCCGGTGAGGTCGGAGAGTGCGTGCCAGAGCGCGTCCGAGGGGTGCGGCAGCCAGAGGTGAACATCGCGGCTCGCGCCCAAGGCGTCGAGAAGCGCGACCTCGCTGACCGGGATGCGGGTGTGCCCGAACAAGGAGAAACGTGGGGGCAGGTCGACCGAGCCGGGATCTTGCCTGAGCAGGCTGGCGGCAGCTGCGTTGCGTTGCACCGGGCTCGGCTCACCGACTGCCTGGACGATCCGTCGCCACAGCTCCGGTTGCCATGCCAGGTCTTCCGGGAGCTGCTCGCCGGCGCCGTCGGTCGACCTCCCCTGCTCCCAGTCCGCGAGGAGGGACGGCCGCTGGACGGCGTACGACGCGAACAAGCCGGCCAGGCGCCTGGCCACGGAGTAGCGCCGTCCGCGTCGCAAGTCGCCGTCCTCGCCGACCTGCCCATGTCCCAGGTGGTTGCTGAGGGCAGCACACCAAGACTCACCGGCACTGGCATCGACAGCGCTCAACAGCGGCCAGACGAGTGCGTCCGGCGCCCACGGGTCGTGCTCGCGGGCGCCGGTGAGCTCGCTGACCAAGGAGTGCGGAGACCTGAACCGGACGCCGGCGCAGACGCCGTCCTCGCGGCCCGGGGCATGCCCCAGTCGATGGGACAGCTGCTGGCTGAGCCAGCGCTCGATGCCCTTGGCCGGAACCAGGACCAGCTCTTGCTCGAACGGGTCCGGGAGCGGATCGCCGAGCAGCTCCGCCAGCCCCTCGACGAGCTGGTCCGCGCGCGCTGCGCGATGCAGGACCAGGCTCACCGAACCGCCTTCCGCACCACCTTCAGGACCCGGTCAACCTAACCCAGGCCACCGACAGCTCCGGGCTCACGGGACGCCGGCTCCCACCGGGTGGGACGGCTCGGGCACGGCCTCGTTCTCGCGCACGCCGTACCGCTCCCACCAGCGACGCATCCCTGCCGGTGCCCACCAGTTCCAGGTCCCGAGCAGCTTCATCGTGGCCGGCACCAGCACCGACCGGACGATGGTCGCGTCGACGAGCAGCGCGACCAGCATGCCGATGCCGATCATCTTCATGAACACGATGCCGCTGGTCGAGAAGGCGCCGATCACCACGGCGAGGAGCAGGGCGGCGCTGGTGATGATGCGGCCGGTCCGCTGCACCCCGGTCGCCACCGCCAGCGTGTTGTCGTGGGTGAGGTCCCACTGCTCGCGCACGCGGGAGAGCAGGAACACCTCGTAGTCCATCGACAGCCCGACCAGGATCGCCAGCATGAAGATCGGCTGTGTCGCGTCCAGGAAGCCGGCCGAGGTGAAGCCGAGTGGGCCCTGGAGGTGACCATCGGCGAAGATCCAGGTGATCACCCCGAACGAGGCGCTGATCGACAGCAGGTTCATCACGATCGCCTTCACCGGCAGCACCAGGGAGCCGAACGCCAGGAACAGCAGCACCATCATCACCGTGGCGATGATCAGTGCCATCCAGGGAAGGTGTGACCTGAGTGAGGAGAGCAGGTCGACGGTGTCCGCCGTCAGGCCGCCGACCAGCGTGCCCTGCCCGCGCGGACCGGGAACGGCACGGATCTCCCTGAGCACATCCTGCGAGGACCGGGTCTGGCTGTTGCCCGTCCAGGCCGCGCGCAGCAGGGTGTGGCTCATCGTCCTGCGCGACCGGCCGTACGCCGACCACGCCCTCGACGCCTTCCACCTTGGCGACGTAGCTGGCGACCTCGGTCCGGTCGGCCGCTGGCAAGCATGATGTTCGGCCGTCGACCGCTCCGGCCCGAACTCGGTGTTCAGCTCCGCGGCCGCCACGTGGGCAGGACTGTCCGGGCGGCAGGACGCGGTAGTCGACCGAGCCCCACTTCACGCCGAGGAACGGCGAGGCGACGGCGAGCAGCGCACCGACCACCACGACCATCACCACGATCGGGCCGACGCATCACCGCGGTGGCGAGACGTGCCCAGGCACCGTGGTCGTTGACCACCGCGACGGGACGGTGCCGGCGCCAGGGCAGCCGACCGGCGTCGATACGTCGTCCGAGCAGCACCAGGATCGCCGGCAGCACCGTGGTCGCGGCGAGTACCGCGACGAGGACGGCTGCGATGCCGCCGTACCCGAGTGAGCGCAGGAAGTTCTGCGGGAAGATCAGCAGCGAGGACATCGCGGCCGCGACGGTCAGTCCGGAGAAGAGCACGGTGCGACCGGCTGTCGACATCGTCACCCTGATCGCCTGCGCTCGGCGCGGTCGGGTCGTCCTCGGGCAGGCGCGCCAGCTCCTCGCGGAAGCGGCTGATCACGAACAGTGCGTAGTCGATGGCCAGGCCGGTGCCGAGCAGCGTGATCACGTTGATCGCGAACACCGAGACCGTCGGTGAACCCGGTGATCAGGCGTACGACGGCCAGGGCGCCGAACACGCTGATCGCACCGACGACTGCCGGCATCAGCGACGCGACGACCGAGCCGAAGATCAGCAGCGAAAGATGCATCACGAGCGGCAGCGACAAGGTCTCGGCGCGGGCGAGGTCCTTGCTGACGGTCTCGTTGACCCCCTTGTAGACCGCCCAGGTGCCCGGCGATCTGCGTCTGCAGCTGGTCGGACTTCAGCGCCGGGGTGACGAGGTCGTTGTTGTCGGCGAGCTCGGACTGGCCGCTAGCCCGCCAACGAGATCATCACGGTGGTGGCGTGCCCGTCCTTGCTCACCATCGAGGAGTCGTGGGTGCTCCCAATAGGTCGCGACCGACGTCGTGGTCCCCTTCGGGATGCCGGCCAGGGTCTGCTCGACCTCGGTCCGGAAGCTCGGATCGCTGACGGTCATCCGATCGCTGCGGTAGATCGCGACCACGTCCGGCGACTTGTTGCCGAACGAGTCCTGCTCGTGGGCGAGCTCCCTGGACGCCTCGGAGCTCGGGTCGTCGAACCCGCCCTGGCCGAGGGAGTCGAAGACACCGATCCCGAAGACCCCCGCCAGGATCGTGGCGAGCACGCCCACCGCCAGCACGGCGCGGGTCCTGCGAACCAGGATCCCTGACCAACGATCGAACATGGTGCTCTCCTCGGCATGGCGTGAACGGTGTTAACTAGTGAACGGTGTAAACTCCAGATCTGTCAACCCCGAGCCCGATAGTCCGAGGCCAAACGGTCGTCAATCGGCGGACTGGGCGACGATTTGACCTCGGACTATCGGGAATTGAGCGATCGGAGTCGTGTGACCACCACCCGCGAGCAGAACCGTGCCGAGACGATGCGCCGGATCGTGGGGCCTCTCGCCGGCTCGTCACCGGGACCGGAGAGATGTCGCTGCGGTCGGTGGCCGCCGAGGTGGGGATGACGCCGCCGGCGATGTACCGCTACGTGGCGAACCACGAGGAGCTGGTGCGCATCGTGGCGATGGACGTCGACGCCAGCGCCGCCACCGAGATCGCCGCGGCCCGCGACACCCAGCCCGAGGACGACCCGGCCGCCCGGATGCTCGCCGCTGCCGTGGCATTCCGCCAGTGGGCGCTGGCCAACCGCGCCGAGTTCTCGCTGGTGTTCACCAACCTCGACGTGAGCTGCATCGAGGAGCTCAACGCCGAGTCCCGGACCGGGCTGCTGTTCTCCGAGCTGCTCTTCTCGGTGTGGGACCGCTACCGGTTCCCGGTGCCACGGCTCGAGGACCTGGACCCCGAACTGGTCGAGATCCTGCGCGACCCCATGGTGCCGGCCGACCTCACCGGCGTGCCCGACGAGCTCCGCCCGCTGATCTGGCTCCTCGAGCGTGCCTGGGCCGGGCTGTACGGCACGGTCACGCTGGAGGTCTTCGGCCACGTCGACCCGCGCCTGGTGGAGAGGGCGCTGTTGTTCCGGGCGATGATCGAGGACCAGGCGGGTGCCCTGGGACTGGCCGAGGAGATCCCCCGGATGCGCGAGCTGATGTCCTCCTTGCTGGGCTGAACCGCGGGAGGCTCAGCCCTGGCGGGCCTGCCAGAGCCCCATCAGGTTGCCCTCGACGTCCTTGAAGTACGCCGCCCAGCCCATGTCGCCGACGTCCTGGCGGCCGAGCACCGTCATCCCGCCGAGCTCCTCGATGCGGGCGAGCGCCTCGTCGATGTCGTCGACGTCGACGGTCACGACGGGCCGGTCGGTCGGGCTCTCCCGCTTGAGCATGCCGCCCCCGATGTAGCCGCGATCCGCCGGGAAGCCGTCGTCGCCCGCCGGGCCGGTGCGCACGATCGAGTAGTGCAGGTCGGGGATCTCCTGGATCTCCCAGCCGAAGGCCTCGGAGTAGAACTTGCGGGCCCGGTCCCCGTCGTCGAACGGGATCTCGAAGTGCACAACCTTGCCGCTCATGGAACCGACCCTAGTGTCCGGGACCGACAACGCACACCCGGTGCCCCCAGGCGGTACGGTCCCGCCGTGGAGCCACCCTCACCACCGCCGCACGCACCCGGCCAGCAACCTCCGTCGTCCGGCGGCCACGGCCTGCGCAACGGTCTGCTGCTCGCGGCGGGCCTGGTGGCGCTGGCCCTGGTGGTCCTGGTCGTGGCCGCGGTGGTCGTGCTGCACCGGGTGGGCGACGCGGTCGGCACCGCGGCCAGAGACATCGGTCCGGACAACCCCGGCGCCCCCGACCGGCTCAGCCTCACCGAGGGAAGCGCCTTCACCTTCCACGACCTGCGGTTCCAGCCGGGGTGGCGGCTGGCGCACTCGGGGGACGAGCTGGTGCCGGCGGGCCTCGACTTCACCGGCGAGGACGACTCGTCGAGCGCAGCCACCGGCTACCTCGACGTACGCCTCTACCGCCGCGAGCGCGTGGTGGGCGTCTCGCACTGCCACAGCGAGGACAGCCTCGAACCCGGGTCACCGAACAAGATGAGCTGCTCCGCGGTGGTGCCGAGTGACACCCCGGTCGACCGCCTCGAGGTGGCCGACTTCCACCTCTCCTACTGACCCTGCTGACCCTGCTCGGCCGCCAGGCGCTGGATCGGCGGCAGCAGGGCGAGGCGTTGACGACGACGGAGAAGACCAGGAACCACGCGGCCCAGGTGTGATGGTCGGCGGCCCAGAGCCCGGCCGCGGCCAGGCCGAAGACGAGCACCTTGACGACCGGACGCACGACGGGCCCGCCGTACGGCGCCTTCGGCGAGGCGAAGAAGAACCACAGCAGCACGACCACGATCGGCGCCGCGATCGCCAGCGGTGCACCGCCGGCATGCGAACCCCAGATCCACGAGGCCCACACCGCCAGCAGCTCGTCGAGGAAGACCAGGGCCAGCACGAACCAGCCGAGGGCGACCACGCCGGTCATCCCAGTGCCGCTGCGGCCGCGCGGCCCGCCGTACGCCCGGAGAAGAGGCAACCGCCGAGGAAGGTGCCCTCGAGCGCGTTGTAGCCGTGCACGCCGCCGCCACCGAAACCGGCCACCTCGCCCGCGGCGTAGAGGCCCGGCAGCGGTTCGCCCGACGGCTGCAGGACCCGGGCGTCGAGGTCGGTGTGCAGGCCACCGAGGGTCTTGCGGGACAGCAGGTTGAGCCGGACCGCGATCAGCGGGCCGTTCGCGGGGTCGAGGAACTTGTGCGGGGAGGCGACCCGGATCAGCTTGTCCCCGCGGTAGCTGCGGTGCTGGCGGATGAAGGTGACCTGGGTGTCCTTGCTGTAGGGGTTGTCCAGCTGACGGTCGCGCTCGACGATCGTGCGGCGCAGCGACTCCTCGGTGATCAGGTCGCTCCCGGCGACCTTGTTCATGCCGCGCACCAGCTCGCCGAGGTCGTCGGCGACCACGAAGTCCTCGCCGTGCTGCTTGAACGCCTCGACCGGGCCGGGGGCGCCGGGACGCACCCGCGAGAGCAGCAGCTTGATGTCCTTGCCGGTGAGGTCGGGGTTCTGCTCGGAGCCGGAGAGCGCGAACTCCTTCTCGATGACCTTCTGGGTCAGCACGAACCACGAGTAGTCGTAGCCGGTGCGCGTGATCGCCCCCAGCGTCCCGAGCGTGTCGAAGCCGGGCAGGTACGGCGCGGGGAACCGCTCCCCGGTCGCCGAGAGCCACAGCGACGACGGACCCGGCAGGATGCGGATGCCGTGCTTTTCCCAGATCGGGTCCCAGTTGCGGATGCCCTCGGTGTAGTGCCACATCCGGTCGGGGTTGATCACCTCCGCGCCGGAGTCCTGGGTGATCTGGATCATCCGGCCGTCGACGTGGGCCGGGACGCCGATGACCATGTTCTCGGGAGGGTCGCCCAACCGGTCGACGGGCCAGTTGCGGCGGACGAGGTCCAGGTTGCCACCGATGCCGCCGGAGGTGACGATCACGGCCTGTGCGGCGTACTCGAAGTCGCCGACCTCGTCGCGGTTCGAGGCGGCACCGCGCACCATGCCGTCGGGCGCAAGCTTCGCGCCGCGCACGCCGGTGACGGCGTCGCCGTCCTTGACCAGGCCGTCCACGCGGTGCCGGAAGCCGAAGGTGACCAGCCCCTTGGCCACCGCCTCGCGCACCCGTCGCTCGAACGGCGCGACCACGCCGGGCCCGGTCCCCCAGGTGAGGTGGAAGCGAGGCACCGAGTTGCCGTGCCCGCCTGCGCGGCCGTCACCACGCTCGGCCCAGCCGACGACCGGGAAGATCCGCAGGCCCTGGTCGTGCAGCCACTGCCGCTTCTCGCCGGCGGCGAAGGCGACGTAGGCCTCGGCCCATCGGCGCGGCCAGTAGTCACTGTCCCGGTCGAACTGCGCACTGCCCATCCAGTCCTGGAGCGCGAGCTCGTAGGAGTCCTTGACGCCCATCCGCCGCTGCTCCGGCGTGTCGACGAGGAACAGCCCGCCCAGGGACCAGAACGCCTGACCGCCCAGGCTCTGCTCGGGCTCCTGGTCGAGCAGCAGCACCTTCTTGCCGGCATCGGCGAGCTCGGCTGTTGCGGCGAGCCCGGCAAGGCCGGCTCCCACGACGATGACGTCAGCGTCCGCTGCTTCATTCATGGCGAGATCCTGACACGCCAGGTGGCAGGGTGGTGCCGTGGCCAGCTGATACCTCCCCCGCTCTGCGCGACCCGGCCAACCGGGTCTCGCCCAAGGCGCCGGTGCTCTGGGCGGCGGGGGCGTGCATCCCGGTGGTCTCGCTGCTTCTGGTCGGGATCGCCGCGCGGATCTTCGACTGGTTCACGCTGCCGCTGTGGGTCTTCCCGCTGTACGGCGTCGTGGCCGTCGCCTACATCGTGGGGATGCCGTGGGTCCGCTACCAGGTGCACCGGTGGGAGAGCACCGAGGACGCCGTCTACACCCAGACCGGCTGGCTCTCGCGCGAGCGCCGGATCGCGCCGATGTCGCGCGTGCAGACCGTCGACTACGAGCAGTCGGCGGTCGGACGGGTGCTCGGCCTGGCCTCGGTCACGGTGACCACGGCATCCGCCGCCGGCCCGCTGACGATCAGCGCGATCGACAAGGACGTGGCCGACCGGCTGGTCGCCGACCTCACCCGTCGTACGGAGGCCGAGGCGGGCGACGCCACGTGAGCGACGTCGACCGGGTCCCCGAGGAAGACCGCCAGGACGTCGACCGGGTCCCTGAGGAGGGCCGCCAGGACGTCGACCGGGTCCCTGAGGAGGGCCGCCAGGCCCGTCTCGAAGGGCCCGTCCCCCAGGACGTGCAGTGGCGGCGGCTCGATCCGCGGATGTTGCTCGTGCACCCGGTCAACGAGCTGATCAAGTTCCTGCCGGTGGTGGTCGGCGTCTTCGTGCTGGGCAGCTCCGGTGGCGGCGAGATGTGGCAGCTCGTCGGCGTCGCGCTGCCCATCGGGGTGGGTGTCCTGCGCTTCCTGACCACGCGCTTCCGGATCACGGCCACCCAGATCGAGCTGCAGCGCGGGCTGCTCAACCGCAGCGTGCTCACCGCGCGACTCGACCGGGTCCGCGCCGTGGAGCTCACCTCCTCGCCCATCCACCAGCTCCTCGGCCTCGCCAAGGTCGAGATCGGCACCGCGAGCGCGGCCAAGGACAAGGACGAGAGCTTCGCCCTCGACGGGTTGCCCATGGCCGAGGCGCGCGACCTGCGGGTGGCCCTGCTGCACCGTGCCGAGCCGGCCAGCTGAAGGTGAGGCGCACGGCGCCGGGCGGTGCGGCGACCGAAGACGAGGTGCTGCTCCGCTTCGACCCCAGGTGGGTGCGCTACGCGCCGCTGACCACGTCGGGCACCGTGATCGCGGCGGCGATCTTCGCCGCCCTCGGGCAGTTCGCCAACGGCATCGCCAACCGGCTCTCCGACGACACGTGGGTGGTGCGCTACGTCGAGGACAACCCGGTGACCACCGCCGTCGCGGCCGTGGTCGCGTTCCTGGTGCTGGGCGCGGTCTTCGCCGTGCTGGGCTACCTGGTCCAGAACTGGGGCTTCACCCTCGCGCGCGACGTGCGCGGCCGCACCTTCCACGTGCGCCGGGGGCTGCTGACGACTCGGGAGACCTCGCTCGAGGTGCCGCGGGTCCGCGGCCTCGAGGTCGGCGAGCCCCTCGGTCTGCGGCTGCTCGGCGCCGCCCGACTGGGCGCGGTGGTCACGGGCGTGTCCAAGAAGGAGTCGGGCACCACGCTGCTGGTGCCGGCGGCGCCGCGCGGGATCATCGACACCACAGGCTCGTCCACGATCGGCACGTCCGAACCCCTGCACCTCGCCCTGCAGGCCCACGGCCCACGTGCGCGCCGGCGCCGCTACACCCGTGCGCTGGCGGTGGCCGCGTTGCTCCCTCTCCTGGTGCTGCTGGTCGCGGTGAGCACCTCGCTGCCGCTGTGGACGGTGCTGCCCGCCCTCCTGTCGCTGCCCGTGGCGGCCGCCATCGCCGCCGACCGCTACCGCGCAGCTCGGTCACGTCCTGACCGACGACTACCTCGTCGTGCGCTCGGGCACGTTCCGCGGTCGTCGAGACGTGCTGCAGCGCACCGGGATCATCGGCTGGAACCTGCGCCAGTCGTGGTTCCAGCGACGTGCCGGTCTGTCCACCCTCGTCGCCACGACGGCGGCCGGGCACCAGGCCTACGCGGCGATCGACGTACCGGTGGACCGCGCTGTTGCGCTCGCCGACGAGGCCGTCCCGGGACTGCTCACACCCTTCCTCGCGTAGCTTCGTACGGTGTTTTCCACGGCCTCCGAAGGGTCCTGGCAATCCGCACTCCGCATAACGAAACCGCAGGTCAGAGGCCAGTTTCGTTGTCGGTGGTCGGTGCTTGAATTCCTTGCATGAGCAGCGACGTCGTCGAGCGGGTGCACCCGATGCTCGCCTTCGCTCGGAGCTGGGTGGCGGGGCTGGAGGACGTGGCAGAGACGCCGGTCTGGTCGCTCAACCCGGCCGAGCAGCGCGAGCTGCTCGAGCTCATGGCGCGTGGCCAGTCGATGACGGATGCGCAGCGCGTGCACGTCCTGACCCACGCCGACTCCTGCGGCACCACGACCGCGAAGGGTGACGGGACAGCGGCGGACTGGTTCTCCCGCGAGACCCGCCAGACCCGCCGTCAGACCCGCGCCGACCTCCGCCTGGGCAGCCGCCTGGAGAAGTACGGCGTGCTGTCCGATGCCTTCGACACCGGTGCGGTCAACACCGCCCAGGCACGCGTCATCGTCACGGCGCTCGACCGCCTCCCCACCACCGGCGAGTTCGCCCTCTCCGTCGAGCAGCTCGACCGAGCCGAGAGGCATCTGGTCGGCGAGGCTGCGCACTTCGACCCCGACAAGCTCCAGGTCATCGGCTGGAGGATCTTCGAGGTCGTCGCTCCCGAGCTGGCCGAGCAGTGGGAGGGCCGCAAGCTCGAGGCACAGGAGGCCAAGGCTCTCCGCAAGGTCGACTTCCACATGTGGTGAGGACCGCGAAGGCGTCTGCCACGGCAAGTTCCGGATGCCACACCTGCACGGCCAGATGATCAAGAAGCTGCTCGGTGCGCTACACCAGCTTCGCCCGTCCCGGCGACGCGACCATCGATCCCGATCTACCCAGCTGCACCCGCGACGGGTTCGCCCTCATCGAGCTGATCGAGTCCATCACCGACAACGACGCCCCCAGGACCGGTGGGGGCGGGGCGACCATCGTGGTCACCATGACACTCGAGCAGCTGCTGGCCGACCTCGACGCCGCGGGCGTCTGCACCCTCGACACCGGCGGGCGCATCTCAGCCGCCGAGGCCCGGCGCCTCGCCTGCAACGCCGGCCTCATCCCCGTCGTCCTGGGCGGCGCCTCACAACCCTTGGACGTCGGCCGCAAGAAGCGCTTCCACACTCCGCCCATGCGCGTAGCGATGGCGCTGCGCGACGGCGGCTGCACCACTGAGGACTGCGACAAGCCACCATCGATGACCGTCGCCCACCACGACCTCCCCTGGAGCGAGGGCGGCGAGACCAACATCAAGACCGGCCGTCTGCTCTGCCCACACCACCACCGACGGATCCACGACCGGAACTACCGCGTCAAGCGCCTGGCGAACGGCAAGATCAGCTTCCACCGGCGGACGTGAACCGACCCCCGGAGTAAGTGTGAGACTGCTCGTCGCTCAACGCCCGAGATCCATCTTTCGCAGTGGACAGACGCGCCTCCCGGCGACACGTGGCTCAGGCAAAGGTTCGTGGAACGCCGACATATCTAGCGCGGACCGGATACCAGGGCACCTTGTGGCCCGGCAAACGGCGCCTCATGAAGGCGGAAGGTCCATGAATGGAATACGCGGTGATTCAAGTGACTCTCAAGGAGAAGTTCCTAGGGACCGGTTCGGGAAATCTCTCCGAACTCGAGGGTGAGCTCAACAAGCAGGCGGCGAAGGGATACCGCCTGCACACGATCACGACCGCGTCCGCGAAGAGCAGCGGGTTCGGTGGCGGTGACAGGATCCAGGCCACGATGGTCTTCGAGAAACTCACCTGAGCTAGGCCAGCCGGCGGCGACTCGTGACAGCGACACCCCCATAGTCGCCGCGAGGTGTGAGTCGAGCCCTGCACGAGTGCGCGCCCGACTTCCTGCGCCTCCCCAACGCCGTTACGCGCCAGCACCTGCTTTGTGCCACGGAGGCGGCGAAAGGCCGTACGTAACCGGCGAAGTCGGCCGTCACATCACCCGCTTGAGCACTCCCAGGGGCGCGTGCTTCATCACCACGCTCATCGGCCCCACGGCAGGGGCGGCACGCAGGCGGAGTCCTTCTCCTTCTCGATGGCCTCGACCATCGCGCGCACGCCCTTCTCGGTGGAGACCATGCCCTTGGCCTTCGCGGGGTCGACGCGCTCGTTCATCTCCGAGGAGATGTAGCCCGGGTAGAGCACGGTCACCTTCAGCGGCTTGCCGTAGAACTCGTTGCGCAGTCCCTCGGCGAGGTGGGCCACACCCGCCTTCGTCGCGGCGTACGTCGTCAAGGTCTTGGGCAGCCCGCGCATCGCCGACATCGAGCTGATCATCACGAAGTGACCCTGGTTGTCCTGGGCGCGGAAGATCTCCATCGCCGCCTCCGACTGCGCGAGCGCCGCGACGAAGTTGGTCATCGCGGTCTCCTTGTTGGCGTCGTACCTCCCGGTGCCCAGGGGCGCGCCCTTGCCGAGGCCGGCGTTGATGACGACGCGGTCGATGGTGCCGAAGTCCTCCTTGAAGGCGCGGAAGACCTCGAAGACCTGCTCGTCGTCGTTGACGTCGAGGGTGCGCACCTCCACCCGCCGCTCGGGGTGTGCGGCGGCGATCTCGGCCTTGAGCGAGTCGAGCTTCTCGATCCGTCGCGCGCACAGCGCCAGGTCGTGCCCCAGCGCCGCGAACTGCCGCGCCATCTCCGCCCCCAGCCCACTGCTCGCCCCGGTGATCAGGATGGTCTTCCGCTTCGGTCCAGACATGCCGGTGATCCTGCCAAACCGCATATCCACATGCGTTCGGACCCCGACCCGCCGTACGAAAGGGTCCGAATGAGTGTGGATATGCGCGTCAGCGGTAGGTGAGCAGCTCGGGGGTGGGGTCGAGGTGGCTGTGCTCGTTCAGGGTGACCAGGGTGAGGCCGCGACGGCCGGAGACGAGGCGGGTGACGCTGGAGTTGACGCAGACCGGGTTGAGGCGGTGCCACAGCCCGGCGCGCACGGCCGGGTCGTCGCTGAGCAGGGATGCCACGGCCCAGGCGATCGGGCCGCCGCTGGTGACCACGAGCGTGTTCCCCGTCCTCTCGGCCGTACGACGCAACGCCGCACCCACCCGCTCGGCGAAGGAGCCGAACGTCTCGCCGTAGTCGGCGTCGTGCTCGCCGCCGGTCCAGCGGTGGGTGGCCTCCTCGAACCAGGCCTGGAACTCCTCCTTGGTGGGCGCGCGTCCCGCGAACGGTGGCGGCAGGGTGGCCAGCACGGAGAGGTGGTCGAACTCGTCCCACCCGGGATCCACCTCGACCTCGGCGGCATGCGACAGCTCCCCGAGGCACGCCTCCGCGGTCTCCCGGTGCCGGCGCATGGCGCCACGCACGACGGAGTCGATGCCGATGCCCCGGGCCACGAGCGACCGGCCCAGCACGCGCGACTGCTCCCACCCGGTCGCGGAGAGCACGTCGTAGTCCTCGGCGTCCCAGGACGCCTGCCCGTGGCGCACCAGCAGGATCTGCCCCACGTCAGCCCGCGTCGATGATCGAGAGGCAGCGCTGCTCGAGGAACTGCGCAGCCGGGCCGAAGATCGCGTAGGCCTCGTTGGTGGTCTGCTTGTGGAAGTAGCGGTAGTAGATCTGCTGGGCGATCACGCCGAGCCGGAACAGCCCGAACACCTCGTAGAAGCGCCACTGCTCGGTGTCGACGGAGAAACCCATCCGGTCGCAGTACCGCTCGACCATCTCCTCGCGCGAGAACATCCCGGGCAGGTTCGAGGGCTGGCGCCGGAACTTGCGGAAGAACTCGTCGTCGGCGTCGGTGACCCAGTAGGCCATCGTGCCGCCGAGGTCCATCAGCGGGTCGCCGACGGTGGCCATCTCCCAGTCCAGCAGGCCGACCGGTGTGGTCGGGTCCTCGCGCGAGAGCACCATGTTGTCGAAGCGGAAGTCGTTGTGGATCAGGCAGTGTCCGACGTCCTGCGGCTGGCGCTCGTCGAGCCAGGCCATCACCTGCTCGTAGTCGCCTGCGTCCTCGGTCCGGGCGTCGCGGTAGCGCCTCGACCAGCCGGAGACCTGCCGCGCGACGTACCCGTCGCCCTTGTTCATCGATGCCAGCGAGATGCTGTCGACGTCCACCTGGTGCAGGTCGACCAGGACGTCGAGCGCGTGGGTGCACAGCGTGCGCGCCTGCTCCTCGTCGAGCGAGACGCCCTCGGGGAAGTCGCGACGCGGGATGATCCCGTCCACGCGCTGCATCACGTAGAACGGCAGGCCGATCACCGACTCGTCCTCGCACAGCGCGACCATCTCCGGCACCAGCGGGAAGACGCCCGCGAGGCCGTCCTGGATGCGGAACTCGCGGGCCATGTCGTGGGCGCCCTTGGCCTTGTGGCCGCTCGGCGGGCGCCGCAGGATCAGGTCGTGCTCGCGGTCGCGCAGGGAGTAGGTCAGGTTCGAGGCGCCGCCGCCGAACTGGCGCACCTCCACGTCCTCGGCCAGGTCGGTGCCCTGCTCCGCGAGCCAGGCCCGGACGGCGCCGAGGTCGAAGCTGTCCTCCTCCCGGACCTCCGCGGCCCCCTCGATCACCTCGCTCACGAGCCCTCTCCGACGGCGTTGAGCCTCGCTGCCTGCTTGCGCATCAGGAGGTCGTACGACGCCCGGTCGCTCGTCTTGAGCCCGTAGGCCGCCCGCGCCGCCTCGTCGGGCAGGATCAGCTCCTCGCCCCGGTCCATCCCGTCCAGGATCGCTGCGGCGATGTCGTCGGGGCCAAGCGGTGCCGCTGCCACCAGGCCGCCGATCACCTTGCCGACGGCGGTGTCGGTGCCCCGCATCGCGTCGACCAGCCCGGTGCGGAAGTACGACGGGCACACGCACGAGCACCGGACGCCGTACTCCGCCAGCTCGTGGCCGGTGGTCTCGCTCAGCGCCACCACTCCGGCCTTGACCGCGTTGTAGGAGGCCATCCCGGCCGGGTGGACGAGCCCGGCGAGCGAGGCGATGTTGACGACGTGACCCGAGCGCTGCTGCTTGAACATCGGTGTGAACGTGCGGATCCCGCGCACCACCCCGAACAGGTTGATCTCGGTGATCCACTGCCACTCGTCGAGACCGGCGACGTCGAGGCGGCCGCCCCCAGCGACGCCGGCGTTGTTGACCAGGACGTCGAGGCCGCCCCACTCGCGCTCCACCCAGTCCCGGGCGGCGGCCCAGTCGTCGTCGGAGCGGACGTCGAGGCGCAGGGCGGCGCCGTCGGTGATGTCAGCGGCCAGCACCTGGTCACCGCGGGACTCGAACGCACGGACCAGGGAGGAGCCGAGCCCGCCGGAGCCGCCGGTCACCAGCACCCTTCGAGACGGTCGCTGCGCGACCTCCTCAGGGCGCCGGGGTCACTCTGGTACTTGCCGATCTCGAGGCGGGCGACGACACCGCGGTGGACCTCGTCGGGGCCGTCGGCGAGCCGGAGGGCACGGGCGTTGGTCCACATGCCGGCCAGCGGGAAGTCCGAGGAGAGCCCGGCGCCGCCGTGCAGCTGCATCGCCATGTCGATCACCTGCTGCGCCATGTTCGGCACCACCACCTTGATCTGGCTGACCTCGCTGAGCGCGTTGAGCGGACCGCCGGTGTCGAGCTTCCAGGCGGCGTTCAGGACGAGCAGCCGGGCCTGGTCGATGGCCATCCGGGCGTCGGCGATGCGCTCGCGGTTGCCGCCGAGGTTGATGATCGGCTTGCCGAACGCCTCGCGGGACAGGCCGCGCTTGATCGCCAGCTCGAGGGCCACCTCGGCCTGCCCGATCAGCCTCATGCAGTGGTGCACCCGACCGGGCCCGAGCCGGCCCTGCGCGATCTCGAAGGCGCGCCCCTCACCGAGCAGGATGTTCTCCTTCGGAACCCGGACCTCGTCGAAGCTGATCTCGCCGTGGCCCACCGGCTCGTCGAAGGTCTGCATCGTGGTGAGCAGCCGCTCGACCTTCACCCCTGGGGTGTCGCGCGGGACCAGCACCATCGTGTGCCGGCGGTGCCGTTCGCCGTCCGGGTCACTGAGCCCCATGAAGACCAGCACCCGGCAGTCGGGGTGGCCGATTCCGCTCGACCACCACTTGCGGCCGTTGATCACCACCTCGTCGCCGTCGACGACGGCGGTGGCGGCCATGTTCGTGGCGTCGGAGGAGGCGACGCCGGGCTCGGTCATCGTGAAGGCCGACCGGATCCGCCCGTCGAGCAGCGGCTCGAGCCACTCGGCGCGCTGCGCGTCGCTGCCGTAGCGCAGGAGCACCTCCATGTTGCCGGTGTCGGGGGCGTGGCAGTTGAAGACGTACGGCGCCAGGTGGCCGACCCGGCCCATCTGCTCGGCCAGCGGGGCGTAGTCGACGTTGGTCAGTCCGACGCCGCCGCGGGTGCCGTACTTCTCGGCGTACTGCTTGGAGTGCTCGACCGGCAGGAAGAGGTTCCACAGGCCCTGGGCCCGTGCCTTGGTGCGCAGGTCGCCGAGGATCGGGGACTCGGTCCAGGTGCCGCTCGCGGCCGACTCGGTCACCGACCGGTGGTACTCCGCAGCGACCGGCTCGATCTCGTCGCGTACGAACGCCGCCACCGACTCCACCAGCTCCGTGGCCCGCGGGGAGGGCGAGAAGTCCATACGTGCCGACCCTACTCAGGGCCGTCCGGGGCGCCCGGAGCAGTCACCCGCAGGTGGAGGGCGCGGTGACGCTCGGTCGGTCCCTGGTGCATCCCGGGTGTCCAGTCGAAGACCGGGTCACCCGGTGCGCACCGGCCGCGGTCTCGAACGTCGCAGTGATGTCGATCTGTGCCCTGGGGTCTTGAGCACGAGGTTCTGGAAGGCCACGGGTCGGTCCGCCGTTGCGCGGAAGAGGATCAGGTGACGTTGCTTGCCGTTGGCCACGATGCCGACGATGCGGCCCCCGGCAGGGCCGTAGATGTAGAGCGGTCGAGCATCGATCCCTTGGCGACGTGGTTGCCGTTGCCCGATGATGTAGTCGGGCAGGCCGGAGACGTCCCGGGGCGCGTTGGACCTCAGCCGCAGCCGCGCCTGGAACCGTCTGCACTGCCCGACGTCGGTGCAGCTGACCGACCGCACGCCGCCGACGTAGTCGAGGTAGTACTCCATCTTTCCCGACGTCGCCCCGTTGAGGTACATCCCCACGTGCGTCGGCACGCCGGCCTCTCCCGTGCGGCAGGGTCGCCGGCGATGGCGGTGCCGGCCAGCGCCGCCTGCTCGCTGCGGGTGCCGGCTCCAGACCAGGAACCGGCGCTGCTCGACCATCGGGGCGAGTGCGCGCAGGACGCGCGGTCGGGCTGACCGGGCGGGTGGAGAGCTTGTCGAAGATCGCCTTGGCGGCCGAGGCGAAGTAGGCGTCCTGCCGCTCGGGCTCGGGGATAGCGCAGGTACGACGGTGTTGAGCAGCTTGCGCACGACGTCGTCGGCGTGGAACGTCTCGCCGCCCACGGTCACCGGACCGGTGGCCCTGCAGCATGGCGGAGAGCACGAACGGGTCGAGGAAGACCACCCCGTCGAGCCGGGCGCCGAACTGCTTGGCGTACATCGCGTCGATGATCTGCGCCGCGCGCGGAAAGTCCGGGCGTGGCGTTGGCGTCCCGGACGTCGCGCACCATCTGGGTCGGTGTACAGGGCCAGCTCGTCGCTGGTCAGCGGGACGACGGACTCCGACGGGACAGCACGGGGAAGTCTATGTCGGTGAGCTGGCGACCGAGCTTGATCTTGCCCGTCCCGGGCCTGATCGAGCGAGAACGACGCCCGGCAGCCCGCCCGTGGCCCGGATCTCGGCATTGCTCTGCTCGACCAGCAGGTAGGTGCGCGGACCGTTGCCGCCGAGCATGCGCCGGCAGCAGCCGGGTGGCCGTGGCGCCCGCGCGAGCCAGCGTGGCCAGGGAGTCGAGGCGCGTCTTGAACGTGCGGGTGGCGTCGCGGACCAGCGGCACCTTCAGCGAGTCGACGTCGACCTCGTCGATCTCCCTGGCTGCGGGCGCGACGCCGGCCTGCAGCGCCCCGAACCGCGGCAGCAGTCGCGCGATGGCCGCGGTGTTGAACTTCCCGTCGCGCGAGCGCAGCTGCTGTCTCTGCACGGCGTCGAAGATCGCCAGCGCGTCGGGCAGTGCGCGCCGTGAGGTGGATGTCCAGGGCGCTCGAGGCCACCCGGACGGCGTGCACGTCACCGCCGATCCAGGGCACGTGCGAGGCCGCCGACCACAGCACGTTGTCGGAGTGGCCGTGGGCCACCGCGGCCTGGTGGGCCAGGTCCTTCAGCGTGGCGCGCGCCCCGGTGACGTCGGCGCGAGCCACCTGGCCCGAGAGCACGGCGGACGTCGCGTCTTGGCGCGGTGCAGCGCCAGCGCGGTCCGGGACGCCTGGTAGGCGAAGACCAGGACGAGCAGGACGACCAGGCCGACCAGCACCTGAACGACCCGTCGACGGACGCGCGACTGTCTCGCAGACAGCCGAGGACCGGGGGTCGGCATCGCCGACACCCCGGTCGCCTGCGTTCAGGCACTCAGTGGAGTCAGATGGTCTGACGGCGGCGGGCCACGACGACCGTGGCGCCACCAGCGGCGAGCGAGCGCAGCTGCGCCACCGAGGAGCATGGCGTTGGGGCCACCGGTGTTCGGCAGCGACTCCGAGGCGGCGGCGACCTGGTTGTCGCTGACGTTGTTGTCGCTGACGTCCGTGCTGTCCACCGTGGTGGTCGGCGTCTGGGGCGCGTCCACGCACGTGGTGCTGTCGCCGGCGGGCGTGCACGTGGCCGCCCGATCGTGCCCACCGAGGCGAGGACGCGACCAGCGAAGCAGCGGAGCCAGCAGAGCAATCTTCTTCATCAGGTTTCCCCCGTATGTTGGAGATTCAACTGAGTTGACGACGTCATGGTGCACATAGCCTCGTTTCGCGTTTCACACGGGAGCCCATTTCTCGCGGAGCAAGCGGAGTTAGCGGTCTAGATCACACAACGACCGCATTTGCGGAAGTTACGTCCCGTCACTACGCAGCAAGTGTGCCCGGACGCAACCGGGCTCGAAACATGCGGCTGTCCACCGCAGCTGGATCGGACGTCAGCCGGCGACCACGGCGACCACCCGGGCGCGGATGACCGGGTCGTTCCAGCGGCCTGCCGAGCGGACCAGGCGCAGGATCGAGAACGAGAGCAGCACGGCGGTGGTGGACAGCGTGATCCGTACGTCACCGATCCCGGCCAGGCCGGAGTAGATCAACCCGGTGAACGTGGTCACCATCGCGAGTCGCGCGCTGTAGCCCGCCATCACCACCGGCGGGGCCGGCGTCGCTCGGGCGCTGCGCAGGTCTGCCGCGAACGGCCGGGCGATGCTCCAGCGCATGCTCGCCGAGACCACCTGGGTGGCGACGACCAACGTCGAGCAGAGAAGAGCAACGAGCTCGGCGACGGAGGGCCTGCCCGCCCGCAGGGCAGCCAGCAGCAGGGTCACCGCGGCCGAGGCGAGCAGCACCTCGAGCAGGACGATCACGCGGGAGGCGAACGCCACCCAGGAGGGCACCGGGAGGCTGTCACGCCACAGGGCGCCCCGGCCGTCGAGGCACCAGGTGTTCACGCCGAAGAGCAGGGCCGCGCCCGAGGCCACCAGGCCGGGCAGCACCGTGAGCATCCGCCACTCCAGGTGACCGGCCAGGGCCACCGCACCGGGCATCAGCGCCAGGACGGTCAGGCCACGCCGCAGCGGGACCGAGCGCCAGATGGCGGTGCGGTCGATGCGCAGCATCATCGCCAGGTCCGAACCCGGCATCGGGCGCACCCGGTGGTGCCCGGACTCCAACCGGAGCTCCTCGCGCATCGGCCGGCCCAGCGCCCAGGCGGCGGGCAGCGCTCCGAGGACGACGGCGCCGAGGCCGGCCGCCGCGAGGCCGAGGACGCCCACCAACCAGGTGTCCCAGTGCCCGAGCCGTCCCCCGAGCAGCACGTCGATGATGAAGCGCGTGGGGCTGCGGTCCAGCAGGGGCGCCATCTGGCCGGTGACGACGAGAGTGACGGCGGCACCGGCCAGCAGCACGACGAAGACCCGGAAGGCGAGCGATGCCGTGCCGCCCCCGGCGTACTCCCTCGGCACACCACCCGAAGACCTGGGCGAGCGCCGTCGCCGTGACCACCCAGAGCAGGATCGGCAGCTCGTACGCCGCAAGGCGGGTCGGGCCGAAGATGTAGGCGGCCGAGCCGAGCAGGGCCCAGGTCTGCGCCAGCCAGGCGATGTTGAGCGGCGCGAGCAGCAGCGCGCCGAGGTGGTCGACCATCGAGGAGATGGGGAAGGCCACCGCCTGCTCGCGCGGGATGACCTCACGCCCGCCCGCCGAGGCGATCGCCGAGATGGAGGCAAGCACCAGGAAGCCCAGGCACATGGAGGGGAACACCGCCAGGATCGAGCCGCTCTGCTCACGCGGCTGCGGTCCGCCGAGGTAGGCGGGTCCCACGGCGGCGGCCAGGGTGACCAGGACGATGACGATGCTGCCGGCCCGCAGCCGTCGCCGCGAGGTCGAGAGTCAGCCCACTGCGCCGGAAGTGCAGCAGCGCGGCCAGGTCCTGCCGGCTGCTGCGCAGCTCAGTCCAGGAGAGCGCGGTAGACACGTGCGCCCTCCTCGCCGCGGAGCTCCTCGGCCGAGAGCGTGGCGACGGTGCTGCCGCCGCGCAGCACCAGGGCGGTGTCGCAGGCCTGCATGGCCAGGTCGCGCAGGTGCGTGGAGACCAGCACTGCGGCACCCCGGGCCTGCGCGTCGGCGATCACCTCGAGGGTGGCGTCCACCCCGAGCGGGTCGACGCCGTCGAAGGGCTCGTCGAGGAGGAGGACCGAGGGCTGGTGGAACGCTGCCAGCACCACCGACAGCCGTCGGCCCATGCCGTGGCTGAACCCGGAGGTGACCCGGTGCGCGGCGTCGCCGAGCTCGAAGCGCTCGAGGAGGTCGCGGGCGGGTTGCTCCCAGTCCTCCATCCGACGCAGGCGGGCGGCGAGCTGGAGGTGCTCCCACGGCGTCGCCCGCGGGACCAGGCCACCGACGTCGGGGCAGTAGCCGACCAGGCGCTTGACCCGCAGTGGCTCCTCGCGCACGTCGGTGCCGTCGACGACGACCTGGCCCTCGGTGGGTGGGATCACCCCGGCCAGCACACGCATGGTGGTCGACTTGCCGGCGCCGTTGCGGCCGAGCAGCGCGGTCGCACGGCCGGCGCGGGCGCTGAGGTCGATCCCCTGGACGGCCGCCACCGAACCGAACCGGACCCAGAGCCCGCGGATGTGGACGCGGGCGGTGACGTCGGGGTCGGCTGAGTCGGACTCGGCGATGTCGGCACCCGGCGCAGTCAGGTCGGTCACCGTCACATTCTCGCCGCTGGACGCGGCCCGTGTGTCCGGTTTGCGGTATTGCGCGTTGCGCGGTTTCCCCGGACGCCCGGGGAAACTGAACCCTGGCAGGCAGAACTATGCCCGCCAGGGTTCGGAATTGCCTGCCAACCCTTCCGCTTTGCCCGATCGCGCCACTCAGGCGGGGAAGGACTCGTTCTTCTCCGCCATCTCGCGCAGGCGCTGGGTGGGCTCGAACCGGTCGCCGAAGAGCTTGGCGAGCTGCTCGGCCCGGGCCACGAAGCCGGGGAGGCCCCGACCGGTCGGGCCGTCGTAGCCCTGCATGAACTGGACGGTGCCGCCGGTCAGCGCCGGGTAGCCGATCCCCATGATGGAGCCGATGTTGGCCGCGGCGGCCGACTCGATGACGCCCTCCTCGAAGCACTTCGCGGTCTCGAGCGCCTCGATGAACAGGTAGCGGTCCTTGAGGTCGTCGATGTCGGCCGGCTCGTCGTTCGGCGGGAACAGCTCCTTCAGGCCGGGCCAGATGTGGGTACGACGACCGTCCTCGCCGTACTCGTAGAAGCCCGCGCCGCGCAGCTTGCCGGGACGTCCCTCGGCGATCATCCGGGAGACGACCTCCTCGGCCGGGTGCGGCACGTAGTCCGACACCGGCGGCCTCCCTGGCGGCCTTGGCGATCTTGGCCATCAGCTCGAGGTTGAGCTCGTCGGAGAGCTGCAGGGTGCCGACCGGGTAGCCCGCCTGCGTGGCAGCCCGCTCCACCGACATCGGGTGCACTCCCTCACCGAGCATCGCCAGGCCCTCGTTGACCATCGTGCCGATCACGCGGCTGGTGTAGAAGCCGCGGCTGTCGTTGACCACGATCGGGGTCTTGCGGATCTGCATCACCACGTCGAGCGCGCGTGCCACCGACTCGTCGGAGGTCTGCTCCCCGCGGATGATCTCCACCAGCGGCATCTTGTCGACGGGCGAGAAGAAGTGCAGGCCGACGAAGTCGGCGGGGCGGTTCACGCCGTGCGCGAGCTCGGTGATCGGGAGCGTCGAGGTGTTCGAGCACAGCAGTGAGTCCGCGTTGACGACGTCCTGGATCTCGCCGAAGACCTGCTCCTTGAGCGAGGGGTCCTCGAAGACGGCCTCGATGACGAGGTCGCAGCCGGCCAGGTCGCCGGGCTCGGTGGTCGCGGTGATCCGGCCCAGGACCTCTGCCTTCTTCTCCTCCGTCGACTTCCCGCGCTCGACGGCCTTGGTCAGCAGCTTCTCGCTGTAGGCCTTGCCCTTCTCGGCGGACTCCTGGCTGACGTCCTTCAGGACGACGTCCATGCCGGCGCGCGCGCACGAGTAGGCGATGCCGGCGCCCATCATCCCGGCGCCGAGCACACCCACCTTGGTGGCCTGGAACGGGGGCACGCCCTCGGGGCGCAGCAGGCCGGAGTTGATCGCCTGGAGGTCGAAGAAGAACGCCTGGATCATGTTCTTGCTGTTGGAACCGACGATCAGCTCGGCGAGGTAGCGCGACTCGATCCGGCTGGCGGTCTCGAAGTCGACCTGTGCTCCCTCGATCGCGGCCGCCATGATGGCGCGCTGGGCCGGGTAGTTCGCGCCCTTGGTCTGCTTGCGCAGCATCGCCGGGAAGGCCGGCAGGAAGGCCGCGAGCGCCGGGCTCGACGGGCTGCCGCCGGGGATCTTGTAGCCCTCGCGGTCCCACGGGTTCGTGGCCGCGGCCGGGTCCTCGCCGACCTCCAGGATCCACGCCTTGGCGGCGGGGATCAGGTCCTCGCGGCTGGCGACGAGCTCGTCGACCAGGCCCTTCTCCAGCGCCTGGGCCGGCTTGAAGCGCGGTCCCTGCAGCAGCACGTCCATCAGCGCGGACTGGATGCCGAACATCCGCACCGTCCGGGTGACACCGCCACCGCCCGGCAGCAGTCCGAGCGTCGCCTCGGGCAGGCCGAGCTCGGCCTTGGGGTCGTCGACCACGATCCGGTGATGGCAGGCGAGCGTGATCTCGAGGCCGCCGCCGAGGGCTGCCCCGTTGATCGCCGCCACGACCGGCTTGCCGAGCTTCTCCAGCCGGCGCAGGTCGGACTTGATCGTCCTGGCCCATCTCGAAGACGGCCTCCGCGTCCTCCGGGCCGGCCGCCAGCATCCCCTTGAGGTTGCCGCCGGCGAAGAAGGTCTTCTTCGCCGAGGTGACCACCACGCCGGTGATGTCCTCCCGCTCCTCGTAGAGCCGGTCGACCGCGGCGTGCATCGAGTCGCGGTAGAGGTCGTTCATCGTGTTGGCGCTTGCGGTGGGGTCGTCGAGGGTGAGGACGACGATCCCGTCGTCGCCGCGCTCGTACTTCACTGCGGAGTCAGTCATGTGCTTCTTTCCTTGGGAGGAGTCGACGGGCCCTTCGAGACGGTTGCTGCGCAACCTCCTCAGGGACCCGGTGATGTCAGACCAGCTCGACGATCGTGGCGATGCCCATGCCGCCGCCGACGCACAAGGTGGCGAGACCGCGCTTGAGGTCGCGGCGCTCGAGCTCGTCGATCAGGGTGCCGAGGATCATCGCGCCGGTGGCACCCAGCGGGTGGCCCATGGCGATCGCACCACCGTTGACGTTGGTGATCTCCTGGTCGATGCCGAGGTCGCGCATGAAGCGCATCGCCACTGCGGCGAAGGCCTCGTTGATCTCGAACAGGTCGATGTCCTCGACCTCCAGACCGGCCTTGGCCAGTGCCTTGCGGCTCGCGGGTGCGGGGCCGGTGAGCATGATCGTGGGGTCGGCGCCGGACACGGCGGCCGAGACGATGCGAGCGCGCGGGGTCAGCCCGAGGTCGCTGCCGACCTGCTCGTTGCCGATCGCCACGAGCGCGGCCCCGTCGACGATGCCCGAGCTGTTGCCGGCGTGGTGGACGTGGTCGATCTCCTCGATCCAGTGGTACTTCTCCAGCGCCACCGAGTCGAAGCCCGCCTGGTCGCCGATGCCGGCGAAGGACGGCTTGAGCCGGGCGAGGCCCTCGACGCTCGACTCGGGCTTGATGAACTCGTCGACGTCCAGGACGGTCACCCCGTTGCGGTCCTTGACCGGTACGACGGAGCGCGCGAAGCGGCCGTCGGCCCAGGCCTTCGCGGCCCGGTGGTTGGACTCGACGGCGAAGGTGTCGACGTCCTCGCGCGAGAAGCCCTCGATCGTGGCGATCAGGTCGGCGCCGATGCCCTGCGGGACGAACGCCGTGGCGAACGCGGTCGACGGGTCGGAGGCCCAGGCGCCGCCGTCGGAGCCCATGGCCACGCGGCTCATCGACTCCACGCCACCGGCGAGCAGGAGGTCCTCGAACCCGCCGCGCACCCGCGAGGCGGCCTGGTTCACGGCCTCGAGACCCGAGGCGCAGAACCGGTTGAGCTGCACACCGGCGACGGTGTCGGGGTATCCCGCGGCCAGCGCCGCGGTCTTGGCGATGTCGCCGCCCTGGTCACCGACCGGGGAGACCACGCCCAGCACGACGTCGTCGACGCGGTTGACGTCCAGCGAGGGGTTGCGCTCCTTGATCTCGTCGAGGAGGCCGACGACGAGGTCGACCGGCTTGACCTCGTGCAGCGATCCGTCCTTCTTCCCCTTGCCGCGGGGCGTGCGGATCGCGTCGTAGACGAAAGCTTCAGTGGCCATGGAGCAATCCCAACTCTCGGTGACTCTCTGTGGGCACGCGGGGACAGGGCCGCGGTCAACCGTGACAGTACTACTGTCATCGTCAGGTCGGCAGAGATGTGTGGGAGGTCACCCTTCCTGCTCGGTCGGCCGCACCAGCACCTCGTTGACCGCCACCCGACGCGACCGGGTCACGATGAACTCGATCACCTCCGCGATGTCCTCGGCCTCCAGCCGCTCCATGTTCCGAAGCGCTCGTCGCAGTGCCGGCAGGATCTCCTCGCGGTTGTGGGAGGCCAGCTCGGTGGAGACGGCGCCCGGCTCGACCAGCGAGACGCGGACGTGGCGTCCGGTGACCTCCTGGCGCAGCGACTCGCTGAAGGCGCCGACGGCGTGCTTGGTGGCGTTGTAGACGCCGCTGCCGTTGCGCGCGACCCGGCCGGCGACCGAGGAGATGTTCACCAGGTCGGCCACCTGCCGCGGGCCGTCGTCGGCTGCCTCCAGCAGGTGCGGCAGCGCGGCGTGGGCGACGTAGAGCAGACCCTTGACGTTGAGGTCGACCATCCGGTCCCACTCCTCGGTGGGCGCGTCGACGATCGGACCGAGCAGCATCACGCCGGCGTTGTTGATCACCGTGTCGAGGCGGCCGAGCTCTTCGACGGTCTGCGCGACGGCCCGCTTCGCCTCCTCCTGGTCGGTGACGTCCGCGGTGATCGTGAGGGCGGTCCCGCCTGCGTCGCGGATCTTGCCGGCCAGCTCCTCGAGCCGGTCGGTACGCCGGGCCACCACCGCCACCGCCGCACCTCGCCGCGCCAGGCTCGCTGCGGTCGCCTCTCCGATGCCGCTGGAGGCGCCGGTCACCAGCGCAACAGTTTCTTGAAGGGTGGAGGCTTCGAGCGATTCCGTCATGCAGTCGACGCTAGCGAGCAGCCCAACCCGGCAACAGGGTGGTCTCGTCTATCCGCATCGCCGCCACCTGCAGCCGGGTGAGGAAGAGCGCCTGCGACAGGTCCGCGCCACGAAGATCCGCAGCACGCACGTCCGCACCGAGCAGGTCGGCGTCGCCGAGGTCGACGTCCCGCAGGTCCGCACCGATCAGGACGGCCCCACGCAGGCTCGCGGCGAGCAGGTCGCGCTCCCTCAGGTCGGCACCGGCGAGGTCGTGACTGCGCAGGTCGGCCCCCACAGGTCGTCGTACCAACGCGCTGGCCTCGCCGAGCAGGACGTCTGCGCGTGCCTGGTACCGCTCGACATCCACGTCCGCAGGCTCGGCCGCGGCCCGCTCGACGGCGTCGCGCAGGCCTTCGAGCTCGCTGCGCAGCGGAGCGGCGGCCGGGCGCTCGAGGACGTCCCCGAGGTACCAGAGCAGCTCGTGCAGACGCTCGACCACCTCGAACGTCGCGAACATCTCGCCCCGCTCCTCCGCGGAGCCAACCCAGTCGCGGCCGCCGAAGTGGTCCTGGACGACGCGTTGCCCGGCGCCGAAGCAGTCGTAGACCGTGCATCCGCGGAAACCTCGCTCGGGCAGCTCGGCGTGGATCGAGCAGCCGAAGTCGCCAGCGTCGGGCGCAGCCAGGTTCGGGCAGGCCACACCGCTGGGCTTGTCGAAGGCGAAGTCGGCGGACCGCACGAACGCGGGTACGACGCAGCACAGGCCGGCGCAGCGCGAGCAGTCCGCGCGCAGGTCGGCACGCGAGATGCTCACGTCTGGACCGCCACGCCCTTCTCGATGAGCGCGTCCACGTCCGCGACGCCCCAGGCCGCCAGCGCCTCGCGCGTGTGGCTGCCCGTCCTCGCGGCGGGCGGGAGGCCCAGGGTGCTGCGCGTGCGGGAGAACCGCGGGGCAGGCGCCGGCTGCCGCACGCCCTCGTGCTCGACGAAGACCTCCCGGGCGCTGATGTGCGGGTGCTCCATCGCCTCGGACAGCGGCAGGATCTCCGCCACGCAGGCGTCGGAGCCCTCGAAGACCGCCACCCACTCCGCCTGGGTGCGGGTGCGGAACGTCTCGGCGATCCTGCTCCTCAGCTCCTCGGTGCGGTCGAAGTCGTAGCGGTCGGGTGCGTCCTCGATGCCCAGCAGCCTGACGAGCTCCTCGTAGAACTTCGGCTCGAGCGGACCCACGGACATGTGCCTGCCGTCGGAGGTCTCGTAGAGGTCGTAGAACGGCATGCCGCCGTCGAGCAGGTTCGCGGCCCGCTCCTCGCGCAGGTTGCCGGCGGCCAGGAACGCCGCGCTCATCGTGTTCAGGTGGGCGGTCCCGTCGACGATGGCCGCGTCGACGACCTGGCCCCGGCCACTGACCCGGGCCTCGAGCAGCGCGGCGAGCACGCCGATGACGAGGTACGTCGAGCCGCCGCCGAAGTCGCCGACCAGGTTCGCCGGGAAGTGCGGCCGGTCCTTGTCCTGCCCCATCCCGAAGAGCGCGCCGGTGATGGCGATGTAGTTCATGTCGTGCCCGGCGGTCGGCGCCAGCGGCCCGTCCTGGCCCCAGCCGGTCATCCGGCCGTAGACCAGCCGGGGGTTTCGCTCCAGGCAGACGTCGGGGCCCAGCCCCAGCCGCTCCGTCGTCCCCGGTCGCATGCCCTCGATGAGGACGTCCGCGCTGCTCGACCAGGTCGAGCACGGTGGCGATGGCCTCGGGCCGCTTGAGGTCGAGGGCGACGTTGGGGCGTCCCCGCGTCAGCAGGTCGGTCGGGCCGCCGGTCAGCGTCTGCCCGCCGGGTCGTTCGACCCGGATCACGTCGGCGCCGAGGTCGGCCAGGATCATGCACGCGTGCGGGCCGGGGCCGATGCTCGCGATCTCCACCACCCTGACCCCCGCCAGCGGTCCGGTGCCCTGTCCGAGTGCGTACGCCATGGCCTGATCATCCCAGTGGCGCCCGCGCAGGTGAGCATCCCCTCAGTGCTCGTGCATCGCGTGCACCACCGCATGGCCGCGCCCGCGGGCGATCAGCCAGCGGTTGACGGGCACGGTGACCACGAAGGCGATCACCAGGGAGAGCGCAAGGCTCCACCAGAACAGACCAGTGGCCAGACCGGCCGCCATGGCACCCGGGACGACGAGGACGAACAGGTTGTCCACCACCTCCATCGAGGTGATCGAGACCGTGTCGGAAGCGAGCGCGAGCCGTACACCCTCGCGGGCGGAGGCACCGTGCCGTCGTACCGAGGTGAAGGTGAGCAGGTAGCCGAAGAAGAAGGCCAGCACCACCGAGAGCGCGATGCTGGCGGCGTAGCCCCAGCCCCACCACGTGGACAGCACCATGCCGAGGACCTCCCCGATGGCACATCCGGTCAGGCAGTGCAGCGTCGCGCTGACCGCCGTCGCCCAGGAGGAGTCACGCACGGCAGCACTATGCCTGATTCAGGGGAGAGTCCCCACGCGAGAGCATCACAGGGGCGACCCTGTCAATAGCCCGGTCGGGCCGGAGATTTCGGTTCCATGCAGTGCTTACGCTCCCGCCACACAGACCCGGGGAGCGACTCATGATGCGTCGTCTGGTAGCAGCTCTGGCTGGAGGAGTCGTCGCGGCGACCACCCTCCTGCTCGTCGCAGTGGCATCGCCTGCCCACGCCGACGGCAGCCCAGTGATCGCAGGCAACTTCAGCGGCCGCTTCGAGCTCACCAAGCCCGACCCGAACATGGCCTTCATGGGCAACAAGAGCGGAGCACGCACGCTCTCGTTCGGTGGGGGTTGCAGCGTCACGGGCTCCTGCCACCTCACCCAGGGCGGCGCCGGAGGCACCACGCCCAGGACGCTGTCGCCCCAGGGGGGTGGATTCGGCTGGTCCGGGACCCTGCCGATCGGGTGCGAGGACCGGGTCACCCACGTCGAGCGGACGCGCCACGGGTGGGACTACCACTACGCCGTCACGCTGCGGCCCTCCGCCACCACGACCCGCGACGGCGTCGCCTACGTCACCGCGATGACCGGGACCTTCGTCGCCACCTTGAAGCGCACGGGTGCCGGCGCGGCCTTCGACTGCACGCTGGACCCGGATCGGGTGCCGTCGGCGAGCGAGCGAGGCACCTACACCTACAAGCTGGACCCGCTACCGGCACCCAGCGCCCTCCCGCTGACACCCCCGATCGCGGTCACGCAGAGCGGCTCGGGCTCGACGACCGGCACCGTTCCCGGGTTCCACCTGCCCCTGACCAGCGACCAGCGCGACAGCGCCGCGGCCGTCTCCTCCGGGCGGCGGTCCTCGGTCCCCGGCGCCCTGGTCACCCCCGGCCAGGCGCTGAAGTCGGTGGGCAGCCGGCTCCCCCAGGACCTACTGCTGGTCGCGCTGCTCGGCCTGCTGATCGTCTTCCCCGCGCAGCTGTTCAACAGCACCTACGAGGAGAACCACGAACGCATCGACCGCCAGCTCGCCAAGCTGCCGTTCTGGCGTCGACGTCCACAGCGGGCGGGTGCCCCTGAGATCTCCCACGCTCCCGAGCCGGCGGTAGCACCCCGTGGCCGCCGACTCTCGGTGTTCTTCGGCTGCGTGCTGCTGGGGACCCTGCTCGCCGGTCTCCTCGACCCCAAGCTCGGTGCGAACACCGCCACCTTCGCCATGCTCACCGGTGTGTTCGCCTCGGTGCTGGTCACGGTGCTCGTGGTGGTGCTTGCCGGCCGCGTCTACCGCTCGGTGTCCAAGCACGCGACCGGCTGGTACCTCGAAGCGATCCCCTCAGCGCTCCTGGTGGCCGTGGTCTGCGTGCTCGTCTCGAGACTCACGCACTTCGAGCCCGGTTATCTCTACGGCGTCCTGGGTGGGGCCGTGTTCGTGGCGGCACTGACCGAGAAGTCCGAGGGCCGAGCGGAGGTCACCGTCAGCGTGGTGGCCCTCCTGCTGGCGCTGGTGGCCTGGGTGGCCTTCGAGCCGGTGTCGCGCAGCGCGAACGCCGACGGCGCGTCGTACGCCACCCTCACGCTGGACGCCCTGCTGGCCAGCCTGTTCATCGGCGGGCTCGAGGGCATGCTCTTCGGCCTGGTACCGCTGCGGTTCCTGCCCGGCGCACGGATCAAGGCGTGGAGCTGGATCGCCTGGACCGCGCTGTTCGTCGTCGTCCTCTACGTCTTCGTGCACGTGCTGCTGATGCCCGAGTCCGGCTATCTCGGCCGGTCGACCTCGGCCTCGGTGACGCTGACCGTCGTGCTCTTCGGCGCCTTCGCGGTGATCTCGGTGGCGTTCTGGGGCTACTTCCGCTGGCGCCCGACGGCCGAGGAACCCGCTGCCGACGTGGCCCGGGTGCGCGGCGGAGGCCGCGCCGGTCTCACAACCTCCCGGAGCACCGGAGCCCCCAGCGTCGCCGGTGCAGGTCCCGGTGGACAGCCAGGGAGACGTCGTACCCGCCGATGACCCGCACGTGCCGCGCCAGCAGTCCCAGAGCACCGGGGACCTGTCGTGAAGCGGGCTGCGGTGCTCCTGGTGAGCACACTGGCGCTGGTCGCGGGATGCGGCGACCGACCCGGGTACGACGCCTCGGCGGTGGAGAGCTACCTGGTGCACATGCACGACGCTCCGTTCGCCGAGGGCATCGACAAGGCGAGCTGCCCCGCGCACCAGGACGTCAGCGAGGGGATGACCCTCCGCTGCACGCTGACGGTCTCGGGATCGAAGGTCCCCTACCGGGTCCGCCTGACCAACGTCCACGACGACCCGGTCACGGTCTCGGCCGTGCCCGACGGCGTCGTGCTCTCCCGCGACAAGCTCCGCACCGTGATCGCCCTGTCGCTGCCGAAGGGGGCTGCCAGGCCTGCGGTCGACTGCGGCGGGTCGTACATGGTGGCGAAGGTCGGCCAGAGCCTGAAGTGCAAGGCCACGCTGGGCTCGCAGGTGAGCACCTTCACGGTGAAGGTCAAGGACGCGACCGGTCGGGTCTCGGTCGTCTCCTGATCAGGTCAGTGCCTCCGCGCGAAGGCGGTAGCCGGCGAAGGAGGCCACCAGCAGCGTCACTCCGGTCACCAGCACGCCCCCCTCCACGCCCAGCGATCCCTCGGTCCAGTCAGACACGGCCTCCGGCACCACCAGCGTCACCCCGAGGACGGCGAGTGCGAGGTAGGGCCACGACTGCCGCACCAGGTAGACCACCACGCCGACGACCACCGCGAGGGCAGTCAGCGCGTACCCCAGCCCCTCGTGGGTGCCGTCGAGGACCGGCATCTGCACCCCCACCAGCACGACACCGACCCCGAGCACCCGCGCGGTCACGTGCTCGCGGAACCAGCCGCGCTCGGCCGCCAGCAGCCAGGCGACACCCGTGACGAGCAGGAGCAACCCCGCAGCGTCACCCTCCGAGATCCCGGTCACCAGGTCGTCGACCCGGTCGGAGAGCGTCAGCACGGCGGTGAGCGCCGCGCTCATCATGGTGAGCACACCGACAGCGGTCCGGGCGCGCAGGTAGCCCACGGCTCCCACGACGAGCATCACCACGCCGATGCTCAGCGTCTGCCAGTCGAAGGACGTGTGCCCGTCGACGTGGTCCACGACGAGACCGGCCAGCGTCCCAGCCGTCACGGCCGCGCCTGCGAGGAGGGACCCGGCCAGCCGGCGGCGCACGTCGTACGACGGGTCGGCCAGCGTCGCAGCGCTCGGCACGTGCGCGCTGACCGTACCCGCGACCACCAGGACGAGTGTCGCGGCGCCGAGCACCGCGAGCTGCGAGCCGAAGGCGAGGGAGTCCCAGTCCTGGACGAGGAAGAGCACGACCGCCGCCAGGACCAGCGCGCCGCCGAGGTAGGCGACCACCTCGACCAGCTTGGGCAGTCCTCTCACGGGCTCGGGGCGCGGGGTTCCGACCTGAGGCCCCAGCACGGTGCCGACCACCTCGGTCGCACGCGGGCCTGCACCCGGGTCCAGGAGGTGCTCGGCGAGGAGTGCATCGACGACGCGGTCAGCGGTCTGGTTCATGCCTCGATGGTGGTCGCACGGGGGCGTGGACCGCATGAGCGCAGGTACTCAACCGGGCTGAGTCGTCGCGCTCGGCTCAGGTCACTTGTCCTTGACGAAGCCCTGCTGCTTGAGCCATCCGTACGCCACGTCGGCCGGCTCGCGTCCGGTGACGTCGATCTCGGCGTTCAGCTTGAGCAGCACCTTGTTGGTGAGCTTCTCGGCCACGGGGGCGATCAGGTCCGCGATCTGTGGATACTTCTTGGCGGTCGCGTCGGTCAGCACGAGCGAGACGTTGTACTTGGGGAAGAAGTTGCGGTCGTCCTCGAGGACCTTCAGGTGCAGCGCCAGGATCCGGCCGTCGGTGGTGAAGACCTCGCCGAAGTTGCACGAGCCCTTGGCGGTGGCGTCGTAGATCGCGCCGGTCTGGAAGGTCTTCAGGTTCGAGCGAGGGACGCCGTTGCCGCTGCCCAGCGGGACGCCGTACTTCTTCAACATCCCCTCCAGCCCGTCGGGCCGGTTCGCCAGCTCGGACTCGACGCAGAAGGTGCGGTCCTTGACCGGCACCTTGTTCAGCTGGGAGAGCTTGGTGATCTTGTACTTGTCGTAGACCTTCTTGGTGATCGCGAAGCCGTAGGTGTTGTTCATCGGCGCCGGCTTGAGCCAGTCGAGGTGGTTCTTCTTCTCGTCCTCGGTGCGTACGGCGTCGTACTGCTTCTTCTCGTCGGGGATCGGCTTGTCGTGGCCGAGGTAGGTGATCCAGCCGGTGCCGGTGTACTCCCACATCGCTTGGATCTGGTCGTCGAGCATCGCCTGACGCGCCGCGGCGCTCCCGGGGATGTTGGTCAGGTCGGTGACCGTGGCCCCGTCGGACTGCATCAGGATGATCGCCATCTTGCCGAGCAGGATGTTCTCGGAGAAGTTCTTCGAACCGACGGCGAGGCTGGCTCCGTCGAGCTTCTTGACGTCCTTGAGGGGGCCGGCGAGCTGGCCCGTCGGGACGAAGCCGCCGGCGGTGGGCAGCCGGCATCCGGCCAGCAGCGTGACTGCGAGCAGCGCGGCAAACAGGGCGAGGAGCCGGGAGCGCATCGGCTCAGACCCCCTTGGGCCGGGCGACCAGCTCGAGGACGCGTCCCAGCCACTCGATCAGCAGCGCCAGCAAGGCCACCAGCACGGCGCCCCAGACGATGACGGGGTAGCGCAGCAGCGAGATGCCGGCCTGCAGCGTGGCACCGAGGCCACCACCGTTGATGAAGGTGGCCAGCGTGGCCGTGCCGACGACCAGTACCAGGGCCGTGCGGACGCCGGTCATGATCACCGGCAGCGCCAACGGCAGCTCGACCCGGAAGAGCACCGACCGCGCGGACATGCCGACCCCGCGGCCTGCCTCGACCAGGGTGGGACTCACTCCCTGAAGGCCGACGATCGTGTTGCGCAGCACCGGCAGGATCGCGTAGAGCGTCAGCGCCAGCACCGCCGTCCAGAAACCCGGCTTCAGCCACATCGCGAGCAGCACGATCAGCCCCACCGAGGGCGCGGCCTGCCCGGCATTGGCGATGCCGACCACGACCGGCGCCGCGGCCTTCGTCCGCCCGCGCGTGAGGGCGACTCCGAGGGGGACCGCCACGGCCACGACGATGAAGGCGGAGACGAAGGTGAGCTTGAGGTGCCCCCAGATCTCCCGCCAGATCTCGCCCCAGGCCAGCGCCTTCTGCTCGACGGAGTCCAGGCTGGCGGTGGCGTGCCAGATCGCGTACGACGCGAAGCCGACGACCACGATGACCGGGATGGCGAACAGCACGATCGCGGCCTCGGCGTTCATCCGACCACGCAGCCCCGTCGACCGCTCCCCGGTGGTGGGGGTGTCCATCGCCGCGATCGGGCCGCCACCGGACGAGAGGTCACTCATCTGGTCGACCCGTCGTCGCTGGTGACTTCCTCGACGTGCTCGTCCTCGGGGTTCGACTCCGCGTGCACCTCGGCCTCGTGGTCCCTCTCGACCGCCTCCTGCTGTGCGCGCATGAAGTCGGTGACCGAGGTGAAGTCGACGACGCCGAGGTAGGCGTCGCGGTCGCCGGTGACGACCGCGCCGCCGTGGCTGTTGGTGAGCATCGTGTCGAGGGCGTCGTTGAGGGTGGCCCGGCTGTCGAGGTTGACCAGGTCCTCCTCGCCGGCGTGGATGGTCTCGCCCTTGAGCTGGCGCAGCCATGGCCAGGCAGTAGGCCGGTCGTGGTCGTCGAGCACGACGACGGCGCGGTCGCCGTTGCTCTCGGCCCGGCGCTTGACCTCGTCGGTGGCCTCGCCGATTCGAGCGGTGGTCGGCTGACGGAGCTCGATCTCGGAGATGCGGGAGAGGCTCAGCTGCTTCAGCGAGGATCCTGCTCCCACGAAGTCGGCCACGAAGTCGTTGGCCGGGCTGGCGAGCACGGCCTCGGGGGTGTCGTACTGGCCGACCTGGGCGCCCTCCTGGAGGATCAGGATCCGGTCGCCGAGCTTGATCGCCTCGTCGATGTCGTGGGTGACGCAGACGATCGTCTTGCGCAGCTCGCGCTGGATGGAGAGCAGCTCGTCCTGCAGCCGCACCCGGGTGATCGGGTCGACAGCGCCGAACGGCTCGTCCATCAGGATCACCGGCGGGTCGGCGGCCAGGCCACGCGCGACACCCACGCGTTGCTGCTGGCCGCCGGAGAGCTCGCGCGGGTAGCGGTCGCGGTACTTCGCGGGGTCCAGGCTGACCAGCTCGAGCAGCTCGTCGACCCGCGAGGTGATCCGGTCGTCGTCCCAGCCGAGCATCTTCGGCACGATGGCGATGTTCTTGGCCACCGTCATGTGGGGGAAGAGGCTGCCGCCCTGGATGACGTAGCCGATGGTGCGGCGCAGCTCGTCCGCGCTCTGCTGGCGTACGTCGGTGTCGCCGATGTGGATCGTGCCCGAGGTGGGCTCGATCAGCCGGTTGATCATCTTCAGCGACGTGGTCTTGCCGCAGCCGGAGGGCCCGACGAACATCACGATCTCGCCGGCGGGGATGACCAGGCTCAGGCCGTCGACCGCGGCCGACTCCTGGCCGGCGTACCGCTTGGTGACGTCCTCCAGCCGGATCTCGGCGCCGCTGATGCTGCCCGCGTCGGTGCTTCCCGGCGGTGCTTCGGTGGTGGTCATGTCGCGCGGATTCCCTTCGAGATGGTCACTCGCCCCAGCAGCAGGAGGAGCAGGTCGAACAGCAGCGCGATCACGACGATCGCCAGCGTGGCGGACAGTGCGTAGTTGACGCCGTTCTTGCCACCCGTCTGGGCGAGGCCGGTGAAGATCCACACCCCGAACCCGGGCCCGAGGACGTACGCCGCGATCGCGGCGACGCCCATCGACATCTGCGTGGAGACGCGCAGGCCGGCGAGGATGACCGGCCAGGCCAGGGGCAGCCGCACCTGGACGAGGGAGCGCGCGTCGCTCATGCCCATCCCCTTCGCCGACTCCAGGAGGTCGCGGTCGACGCCCTGCAGCCCCACCACGGCGTTGCGCATCACCGGGAAGATCGCGTAGAAGCCGACGCACACCAGCGCGGCCCAGAAGCCCAGCCCGAGCACCGGCAGCAACAACCCGACGAGGGCGAACGACGGGATGGTCAGGCCGATGGAGCTGATCGCGTTGGCGATGGGCTCCAGCCGCGGGAACCGGGTCACCAGGACGGCCACCGCCACCGCGATGACGGACGCGACGACCACCGCGACGAAGACCAGCAAGGCGTGACCCCAGGCCAGGGTCCACACCTGGTCCGAGCGATCGCGCAGGAAGCTCAACACGAGAAGACCACCCACACATTCGGACCGACGAGTTCCGCAGGGACACAGACAACACCACACTTGGGGCGTTCTGACCAGCACCGATCACCGGTTTTGGCCGACTACTGCCTCGGTGCGCTCAGGCGTGCGGCTCCCCCGGCTCGTGCTCCTGGTGGCTCTCCGGCTCGATCTGGAAGGTCGCGTGCTCGATCCCGAAGTGCTCGTGGACGCAGGCGCCGAGCTCGTCGAGGATCTGCCCGACCCCACGCGTGGCCAGCGCCTCGTCGGTGACCGTGACGTGCGCCGAGAGTGCCGGCATCCCGCTCGTGATCGACCAGGCGTGCAGGTCGTGGACGTCGCTGACCCCGTCCGCGCCGACCAGGTGCTCGCGCACGACGTCCACGTCCAGTCCCGGGGGTGCGGCCTCGAGCAGGACCCGCACGCAGTCGCGGAGCAGCGTCCATGCGCGCGGCAGGATCAGGGCCGCGACGGCCAGGCTCGCGATCGAGTCGGCCCGGGTGTACCCGGTGGTCGCGATCACGAGTCCTGCCGCGATCGCAGCCGCGGACCCCACGGCGTCGCCGAGCGCCTCGAGGAAGGCGCCGCGCATGTTCAGCGACTCGCGGCCTCCCGAGACCAGCAGCCCGACGGAGACGAGGTTGGCCACCAGACCCAGGGTCGCGAACCCCAGCAGCTGCGCCACGTCGACGTCGACCGGGTCCGCCAGGCGTCGTACGCCGGCGACGAGGAGGTAGCCGCACACGCCGAGCAGCACCATCGCGTTGACGAGGGCGGCGAGGATCTCTGCCCGGTGGTAGCCGAAGGTGCGTCGCGACGTGGCCGGCAGGGTGGCGACGTACGACGCGGAGAGGGCGAGGACGACGGCCGTGGCGTCGGTGAACATGTGGCCCGCGTCGGCGAGGAGGGCCAGGGAGCCGGAGAGGGCCGCGCCGACGAGCTCGAGCACCGCCACCGCCACCGTGAGCAGCAGCACCACCCGCAACCGGGCGCGGTCGTGGGCACGACGTGCAGCGTGGTCGTGTCCGGCGCCCATGTCCCACAGGTTAGGGAACCGGTCGTCGCCGGGAACCGCGAAGCCGGCCCAGCGGCGGCGCACGGGCACTAGCGTGTGGTCGCGTGAGCGAGCCGCACACGAGGCTGGTGCTCCCGGTCCCCGAGCTCGAGTCGACGGTGCCCGGGGCGCACATCGTGCTGCTCGACCCGTTCCTCGACGTGGACGCCGTCGACGACGGAGTGGTGGCCGAGCTGCGTGAGCTCTTCGCCGAGCTGACCCCGTTCGCCTACGTGCTCACCGACGCGGCGGAGTTCCCCGGTGGCCAGCGCTACCTGCCGCCGCAACCGGTCGGCGTCTTCCGCCGGATCACCCACTCGCTGCGCCGTACCTTCCCCGAGGTGATCGGCCGCGCCACCTCCCTCGACACGGTGGTGCCCCACCTCTCCCTGCCCGAGGACGTCGAGGTGCCGACCCCGCTAGAGGTGCACGCCCGCGAGGCACTCCTCCTCCACGGCCCCGACCCCACCCCCCTCGCCACCTTCCGCTTCGGCGAGTCCGCCGCCTGAGCAGTCCCGGCCAATTCCGGGTAGTCCGGGATTTGGGGGCGAATTCGGCGGCGCTCAGGTCAGGACGCGGATGTTGCGGACCAGGAGGGAGCCGGCGACGCTGACGGCGGCCGCGACGACGTAGAGGGCGGAGTAGCCGAGGCCGAGGCCGAGCACGCCGGCCGCCGCGATCGGGGCGAGGACCTGCGGCAGGGCGTTGGCGATGTTGATGACGCCGAGGTCCTTGGCGCGGTCGTCGGCGGAGGGGAGCACCTCGGTGATCATCGCGAAGTCGACGGCGGTGTAGATGCCGAAGCCGACACCCAGCACGGTCGCGCCGACGAACGCGCCCAGCCACGTCGTCACGAACGCCAGGAGCAGGAGAGCCCCCGCGACCACCAGGCCGGAGGCGATCACGAAGACCTTGCGTCGCCCGAGCCGGTCGGACCAGATCCCGCCGAGCACCGCGGTCAGCACCACGCAGACGCCGTACACGGCGGTGAGCAGCGCCACCCCGCGCTCGGCCTGCTTGTCGGTGAGGTCGACGGCGTCCTTGAGGTAGTAGAGGAGGTAGAGGATCACCAGCGCGTTGCCGAGGTTCATCAGGAAGCGGGTGATCCACGCCCAGGCGAAGTCGGGGTGGGCCCGCGGGGAGACCCAGAACGAGCGCAGGAACGGGCCGAGCTCGAACGGCTCGCGCAGGGCTGGGTCGAGGGCGATGTCGCGGCTGTCGAGGCAGTACGGCAGCGACAGCACCACCAGCACGCCGGCGATGGTGAGGTAGCCGGCCGCGATGCTGCCGGTGACGGCTGCGATGCCCGAGCCGGCCACGACGCCGACGGTCTGCGCGATGGCCAGCCAGCCGCCGACAGCACCACGCTGTCGCGAGGGGACCTGGTCCGGGACGGTCGCGGTCAGCGCGGCCAGCATCGCGTTCAGGGTGCCCTGCGCCATCGCCCACCCGAGCACCATCACCGTCACCGAGTGGGCGTTGGAGAGCACCACCATCGCCACCACCGCGCCGACCAGCCCGCCGATCACCCACGGCAGCCGCCGACCGATCCGCAGGACGGTGCGGTCGGAGAACGCACCCCACAGCGGGTTCAGGACGGTCGAGACAGCGGCCCCGACACCCAGCACGAGGGAGAGCGTCGCCTCCTTGTGGTGCGGGCTGATCGCCTCGGCCTGCTGCGCCAGCAGCACCTGGATCGGTCCGAAGAAGCCCGAGCAGACCGCGATGGTGACCAGCGAGAGCCAGGCCACCCACAGCCTGCTGACCGAACGGGTCGGTTCGGCGAGGGCGGTCGGCACCTCAGCGCTGCTGGGCCGCGATGGTCTCCGCATACCAGTGGAAGGAGCGCTTCGGCGTGCGCACCAGGGTGTCGTAGTCGACGTGCACGAGCCCGAAGCGCTGGGTGTACCCCTCGCCCCACTCGAAGTTGTCCATCAGCGACCAGCAGTAGTAGCCGCGTACGTCGCACCCGTCGTCGATCGCCTCGCCGATGGCCCGGAGGTGACCGTCGATGTAGTCGATCCGCGGCTGGTCGTCGACGACGCCGTCGGCGTCGGGCCCCATGCCGTAGGAGCAGCCGTTCTCGGTGATGTACATCGGCGGGATGTCGGGATAGCGCTCGTGCAGCTGGTTGATCACCTGCCGCATCCCCTCGGGTACGACGGGCCAGTCGAACTCGGTGCGGTCGTAGCCGGTGACCTCGGTCATCCGGAAGGGGATCTCCGATCCCGGCTTCGGTGCCCCGATGCCCATCGGGTTGTAGTAGTTGAAGCCGTAGAAGTCGAGCGGCTGCTGGATCGTCGCGAGGTCGCCCTCCTGCACCGGCAGGAGGTCCACCCACGCCGCCGGGTACTCCCCGAGCAGCATCGGGCCGGCGTACAGCCGGTTCCACAGCGAGTCGAAGAGGTCGGCGGCCTCGATGTCCTCGGCGCTCTCGGAGTCCGGCCAGATCGGCGCGTGGTTGTTCGCCGTACCGACCTGGGCGGCGCCGTTGGCACGCAGCGCCTGCACCGCCAGCCCGTGACCGAGGTTGAGGTGGTGAGCCACCGGCAGGGCATCGACGCCCAGCGTCAGCCCGGGTGCGTGGCGCCCCTCGGCGTGGCCGATCATCGTGACCACGTTGGGCTCGTTGACCGGCGCCCACTTGGCGACGCGGTCGCCGAGGCGCTCGGCGCAGATGGCGGCGTACTCGGCGAACCGCTCGGCGGTGCTGCGCTCCAGCCAGCCGCCACCGTCCTGCAGGGCCTGGGGAAGGTCCCAGTGGAACAGGGTGGCCATCGGCTCGATCCCGGCCGCGGCGAGCTCGTCGAGGAGCCGGTCGTAGAAGTCCAGGCCGCGAGGGTTGGCCGGCCCGGTGCCGTCGGGCTGGATCCGCGGCCATGCGATCGAGAACCGGTAGGCGCCGACGCCGAGCGCCTTCATCAGGCCGACGTCACCGGCGAGGCGGTGGTAGTGGTCGCAGGCGACCGCACCACTGCTGCCGTCCTTGATCTTCCCCGGCTGCGCGCAGAAGGTGTCCCAGACGCTGGGCCCTCGGCCGTCCTCCTCGACCGCTCCCTCGATCTGGTACGACGCCGTGCTCGTCCCGAAGACGAAGCCGGCCGGCAGCTGTGGATAGCTGGTGGTTGAGCCTGTCGAAACTCCCATGCACCACATCTAATCGCAGCAGGGCAGCATGGTCGATGTGATCGAGTACCGGGAGTCAGCGAGCCGCTACGTGACCCGCGGCGGCGGGCGCACCACGTGGCACTCGTTCTCCTTCGGTGCCCACTACGACCCGAGCAACACCGGGTTCGGTGCGCTCGTGGCGCACAACGACGAGCGGCTGCCGCCGGGGACCGGGTACGACGCGCACGAGCACCGGGACGTGGAGATCGTCACCTGGGTGCTCAGCGGCGCACTGCGTCACGACTCGGCCGTGGGAAGTGGGGTGATCGGCCCGGGGCAGGTGCAGCGGCTCTCCGCGGGCAGCGGCGTGCGGCACTCCGAGGTCAGCGCCAGCAACGAGGAGACCCGCTTCCTTCAGGCATGGGTGCGTCCCGACGACAGCGGGACCTCGCCGGACTACCGCTCCGCCCGGGTGGACCTCGGTGTCGGTTGGACGGTCGTCGCCGGGGCCGGCGGCGCGGTGCCGATCGGGACGGCCGGTGCCTCCCTGCTGGTCGCCCAGCCACCGGCAGGGCACCGGCTGGTCCTGCCCGACGCGCGACGCCTGCACGTGTTCGTCGCCACCGGATCGGCCATGCTCGGCGAACGCCTGCTCGAGCCCGGCGATGCCGCCCGGCTCGTCGACGAAGGCGGCCGCGAGGTCACCGCCGAGGTCGAGGGCACAGGTGCTGGTCTGGGCGTTCGCGGTGAGGCGTCGCTCAGGGGATCAGCACCCCGGGGTTGAGCACCCCGGTGGGGTCGAGCTCGTGCTTGATCGCGCGGAGGATGCCGACTCCCACGGGGCCGATCTCGCGGGCCAGCCAGGGCTTGTGGTCCTGACCGACGGCGTGGTGGTGGGTGATCGAGGCGCCGTTGTCGATCATCGCGTCGGAGGCCGCGGCCTTCGCCGCCAGCCACTGCGCGATGGGGTCGTCGCCCTGCTTGGTGGCGACGGTGAAGTAGAGCGAGGCCCCGGTCTCGTAGACGTGCGAGATGTGGCACAGGACGAGCGTCGACTCGCCCAGCGCGTCGGTGAGCGCCGTGCGCACCGCGTCGTAGACCTGGTGCAGGCGCGACCAGAACGTCACCGTCTCGAGGGTCTCCACCAGGACGCCGACGTCGAGCAGCGAGTCGCGCAGGTACGGCCCGTGGAAGCGGCCGGAGGACCAGCTGTCGTCCACGCCCAGCGAGGCACCACCGAGCGAGGTGAGCAGGGCCGAGCAGGCGCTGCGTCGTACGTCGACCGACTCCTGCGTCCCCTCGTAGCCGGTGATCATCAGGCAGCCGCCGCTGCTCTCGCCGCCGACCGCGTCGGGGGTCGCGAGGTTGATCGAGGTCTCGTTCTCGTCGGAGAGCCGCAGCACGGTCGGCAGCACCCCGCTCTGCGCCACCGCCCGCATCGCGGACGCGCCCGCGACGAACGACTCGAACCGCCACGTCTCGTAGACCCGCACCGCAGGCACGTGGCGCACCCGCACGGTCACGGCGGTGACCACCCCGAAGGCACCCTCGGAACCCATCACCACCTCGCGCAGGTCCGGCCCCGCTGCGTTGGCCGGGGAGCTGCCCAGCAACAGCTCGCCCTGCGGGGTGGCGACCCGGAGGCCGACCACCATGGAGTCGAAGCGCCCGTACCCGGCCGAGGACTGGCCGCTGGAGCGGGTCACCGCGAAGCCGCCGATGGAGGCGTACTCGAAGGACTGCGGGAAGTGGCCCAGGGTGAGGCCGTGCTCGGCCAGCAGCGCCTCGGCCTGCGGGCCGCGCAGGCCGGGCTCGAGGGTCGCGGTCATCGAGTCGAGGTCGACCGCGAGGAGCGCGTCGAACCGGACCAGGTCGAGCGAGACGACCCCGGCGAACCCGTCGCGGCGCGCGGCCAGGCCGCCCACCACGGACGTGCCCCCGCCGAACGGCACCAGCGCCACGTGCCGCTCCACGGCCCAGGCGATCAGTGCGGCCACCTCCTCGTGGGTCCCCGGGCGTACGACGGCGTCCGGGGAGTCCGACCCGTCACCCGCGCGGAGCCGGAGCAGGTCGGGCGTGGACTTGCCACGCTGTGCGGTGCAGGCGCGTCTCGTGGTCGGTGAGCACGTGCCCCTCCCCGACGATGCCGCGCAGCTCGCCCAGCAGGTCCTCGGACAGCGGCTCGCTCAGCCGGACCTGCGCGGGGTCGACGGCCGGGGTGTCCGTCGTACCGAGGAAGGCGTCCACGAGCGCTCGCGCACTCTCCGCCAGCGGACCCGCCTCGGCGGGGTCGCCCCAGCGTGACCAGTGCATCTCTCCACGGCTTCCAGGTTCACTCATGTGTTACAGTGTGACACATGACGTCTATTCGTCACAAGGTCTCGACGAGCTCGACCCCAGGGACGGCGCGACCGCCGGGTCGAGGACGCCTACCTCGACGCGGCCCGGGAGGCCATCCTCGCGGTGGGCTGGAGCCGGACCACGCTGACCGACATCGCCCGCCGGGCCGGGGTCAGCCGGATGACGCTGTACCGCCGGTGGCCCGACACCCAGACGCTGCTGGCCGACCTGATGACCCGGGAGTGGGGTTCGGTCGTGGCGCTCGCGGCACAGCGGGCCGAGAGCAGGAGCACGGCCCGGGAGCGCATCACCAGTGGCGTGGTCGCCACGGTGCAGGCCCTGCGCGAGAACGACCTGGTCCGCCGCATCGTCGACGTCGATCCCGAGGTGTTGCTGCCCTACCTGCTCGACCGCCGCGGCCGCAGCCAGCAGTACGTCGCCGACGCCACCGCCGCGCTCGTCGAGGAGGGCCAGCGCGACGGCTCGGTGCGCGCCGGCGACCCGACCACGCTGGCCCGCGCGCTCGTCCTGGCCGCCCACGGCTTCGTGCTCTCGGCGCACACGATGGTCGACGACCCGGCGCGCGGTCCACACGCCCACCGCGACGTCGACGTCTCCCACCTCGACGCCGAGCTCACCCACCTCGTCGACCGGTTCCTCGCCCCGCGAGTGGCGCCATGAGCAGCGACGCGCGCCTTCGCTCGGGGCTCGAGGGCATCCCGGAGTCCACCGACCTCCTGGTCATCGGCCTGGGCATCACCGGTGCCGGTGTGGCGCTCGACGCCGCGAGCCGGGGACTCTCCGTGGTGGCGGTCGACGCCCACGACGTCGCCCACGGCACCAGCCGGTGGAGCTCCAAGCTCGTGCACGGTGGCCTGCGCTACCTGGCGAAGGGCCAGCTGGACGTGGCCCACGAGAGCGCCGTCGAGCGCGGGATCCTGATGCAGACGACGGCGCCTCACCTCGTCCGCGCCCTCCCGATGCTCCTGCCCCTGACGCCGTCGATCGGTCGCACCCAGGCGGCGCTGGCCCGCGCCGGGATCCGGGCCGGCGACCTCCTGCGCCTCACCGCCCGCACCGAGCGCGAGACCCTGCCCCGGCCGCGGCGCATCGGCGTGACCGAGACGCTCACCCTCGCTCCCGTCGTACGACGTGAGGGCCTGCGCGGCTCGATCCTGTCGTGGGACGGCCAGCTCGAGGACGATGCACGACTGGTGGTGGCGGTCGCCCGGACCGCGGTGGCGCACGGCGCCCAGGTGCACACCCGGGTGCGGGTGAGCGAGCCGACCGGCGACGGGGCCGTGCTGACCGACGCCCGCACGGGTGAGTCGCGCACGATCCGTGCGCGTGCGGTGGTGAACGCCACCGGTGTCTGGGCGGGTGAGCTGGCGCCCGACATCCGGCTGCGCCCCAGCCGCGGGACCCATGTGGTCCTGCGCAAGGACACGCTGCCGGGCGTGCGCTGCGCGATCATGGCGCCGGTGCCGGGATCCTCCAACCGGTTCGTGTTCGCGCTGCCCCAGCCCGACCTCACCTTCTACGTCGGTCTCACCGACGAGCCCGTCGAGGGCGCGATCCCCGACGTGCCCGAGCCGCCGGAGGAGGACATCGCGTTCCTGCTGGAGGTGATCAACCGGGCGCTGCAGCAGCAGCTCTCCCGCGACGACGTCGTCGGTGCCTACGCCGGTCTGCGCCCGCTGCTCGACTCGGGCACCACCACGGCCGACATCTCGCGCAAGCACGCAGTGCTGGTCTCGGAGTCGGGCATGGTGACCGTCGTGGGCGGCAAGCTGACCACCTACCGCCGGATGGCGCAGGACGCCGTCGACCGGGCCGTCTCGACCAGGGGCCTGCAAGCCGGACCGTGCCGGACCAGGGCGCTGCCGCTGCTCGGTGCGGGCTCGGGCGAGGAGCTGGCCGGGGTGCACGCGCCGGCCAGGCTCGTGCGCCGGTTCGGGACCGAGGCGCCTGCCGTCCTCGCCGATGCCATCGCCGTCACCGGCCTGGCCGAGGACGCCTTGCTCGCCCCGGTCTCGGCCGCCGTCCCGGCCACCCTGGCCGAGCTGGTCTTCGGCGTCACGCACGAGGGCGCCACCTGCGTCGAGGACCTCCTCGACCGCCGTACCCGCGTCGGCCTGGTGCCCGCGGACCGCGCCCTCGCGGTTCCGGCGGCGGAGCGAGCTCTCGCCCTGGCCGCCGGACCCGCCAGCTGAGCCAGCGCCGCTGGGGACCTAGCGCTCGGCCGGCTCCCCGAGGAGCTCGCGGACGGCGAGAGCGGCACGACGCCCCGACCGGATCGCGCCGCCGATGCCGGGGCTGTCGCGGTGGTCGCCCGCGACGAACACGCCGTCACCCAGGTCCACCTCGCGGCCGTTGAGCAGCGGAGGCCTGGCGACGGGCCAGGACGCCTGGGACACCTGCCGGGCGACCAAGGCCCAGGAGGCGGTGTCGGTGCGGAAGATGCGACCGAGCTGGGCGCGCACCTCGGCCTCGGTCTCGGCGCCCACCGCCGCCCCGGGCACCGGGACCGAGCAGGCCGCGACGAGGTGCTGGGCGCTCGGTGCGTAGCGGGGCGCGACGTTGGAGACCACCATCGCGTGCGAGATCGGTCCACCCGCCGGCCCGAGCGGGTTGACGAAGGCGGTCTTCAGGCTGGTCGGCGAGACCGGGGAGGCGAACCACCAGCTCGACTGCGCGCGCATCGGAGGCGCGCCGATGCCGAGCAGCGAGGAGGCCGTGGCCGGGTCGGTGGCCACGACCACCGTCCGCGCCCGGACCTGCCCGCCCTCGGTCTGGAGCCGGACACCGTCGCCGTCGCCGCGCTGGAGCGCCAGCACGTCGATGCCGTGCTCGACCGGCTTCTCCAGGCCGAAGGCCAGCTGGTTCGGCACCGCCTGCATCCCCAGGGCCGGCAGGGCAGGTGCGGCGGTGCGCAGCTGCTGCATCGTCGTCATCACGTACTGGTAGGAGGTCTGCAGGTCCTCGTCGCCGAAGACCAGGCGGAAGAAGGGGCGCAGCACCTCCTCGCGGATGCGTCCCGAGATGCCGTTGCGGTCCAGCGACTCCTGCAGCGACATGTCGGCGCCCGTGGCCACCCGCTCGGGGGGTCGGCGCAGCGGGTCGCTCCAGCGGATCAACCGCGCGATGTCCTGCGGCTGGCCCAGCCCCGACCGGATCGCCGCGATCATCGAGGCCTGGGACCCCTGCAGGATCCGGTACCCCTCCGGGTGGGCGAGCACCATTCCCCGCTCGATGGGGCGCGGGTTGAGCGCGGCGACGTCCACCGCCGCGCGTACGTCGGGATTGCTGCCGTCGAGCCACATGAACCCCCGGTCGCAGCGGTAGCCGTCCACCACGTCGGTGCCGATCCGGCCCCCGACACGCGAGGAGCGCTCCAGCACCCGCACGTCGAAGCCGGCCTCGTCGAGGAACCGGGCGCAGGCGAGCCCCGCGACACCCGCCCCCACGACGACCACGTCGGCTGGGTGATCGGTGGGGTCCATGGCTCGTGAAGTATCCCCAACGGCTCCCAGCCACGCACCGGGTCGCGCACTTGGTATGGACCACGGGCGAATCAGCGGGAGCGCAGGAACTCGACGATGGATTCCACGGCCTGCCCGGCCTCAGGTATCGGCAGCAACGGGTAGACGTGCACCAGCCCCGGCGCGACGACGTACTCCAGCTCCCACCCCGCCTCGTCGGCGCGCTCGAAGAGGGCATCGCAACCCGGTCTGAGCAGGTCGCGGGTGCCGCAGAGCACCAGGCAGGGCGGCAGCCCGGTCAGGTCCCCGAGCAGGGGGCTGACCCGCGGGTCGGCGAGCCGATCGGGGTCCGCACTGCCGGCCCAGAAGGCCGCGTAGACGGCGAGGTGCGGGTAGGAGAGCCACGGGATCGTCGCGGGCCGCCTCGAGGGTGCCAGGCGTGGTGCCGGTCAGGTCGACCCACGGGGCGATCAGCACCAGCCGTCCGGGCTGGGCACAGGCTCGGCCGCGACCCCGGTCGCGGAGCTCCTGGGCCAGGGCGAGGGCCAGGCCGCCGCCGGCCGAGTCGCCCGCGAGCACCACGCCGTCCGGACACTCGGCGGCGACCTCCTCGAACACGTCGGCGAGGCTCTCCAGGCAGTCGTGGACGGTGTACTCCGGCGCGAGCGGGTAGAGCGGCAGCACCGCACGTGCGCCCAGCGCGTCCGCGACTCGGGTGGCGAACCGCCAGTGGCGGTGGTCCGACGGCTTCACGAAGGAGCCGCCGTGGACGTAGAACAGTGCTCGTCCCGGTGCCGTCCCGTGATCGCCGGGGCGCCAGAGGGAGACAACCGAGAACCCGTGCTCGTTGCCGATCGTCTCCTGGTGGCCGGCGCGCACCCCGCGCGGCGGACCGTCGTGGGCCGTCCGGTTCGCCGTCACGAGCTGCTCGCGCAGCGCATCGAGGTCCGCCAGCGACGGGCTCGGCCGCAGCCGCCCGACGAGCCGGCTCACCACGGCGTGCTGAAGGCTCGGCATGGCGTGCTCCTCGTCTTCCGCGTCCCGGGCGGGGACCGCTCGAGCCTAAGCATCGCGGCACGAGGGCGACTTGCGCCTCCACTATTCAGTGTTACTATCTACCGGTAGTCAACATCACTGAGTAGCAATCAGCGATCCGGAGGATCCCCGTGGGCAAGCAGGTGACCGAGATGCTCAAGGGGACGCTCGAGGGCATCGTCCTCGCGATCCTCTCCGAGCGCCCGGCCTACGGGTACGAGATCACGGCCTGGCTGCGGGACAAGGGCTTCTCCGACATCGCCGAGGGGACCGTCTACGCGCTGCTCATCCGGATCGAGCAGCGCGGCTACGTCGACGTGGAGAAGGTGCCCTCCGAGAAGGGGCCGCCGCGGAAGGTGTACTCCCTCAACGCTGCCGGTCAGGACTACCTCGAAGACTTCTGGAGGACCTGGAGCTTCCTCACAGAACAGCTCGAAGAGCTCCGCAAAGGAGGCGACTAGCCATGGCAGCAGGATGGATCGAGAAGGTCACCGGATCGCTGGAGCAGAAGAAGCAGTACCGCGAGTACAAGGCACGCGAGCGCCGGCTCCCGGAGAACTACCGCACGGCGATCGAGGCGCTGGACCGCTACCTCATGTACTTCGGTGCGATCACCAGGGGCGACGTGCTGGTGACGATGCTGAACGACCTCGCCGACCTCTTCGAGGAGAGCGCCGCCAGGGGGACGCCGATCCGCGACGTCGTCGGCGAGGACCCGGTCGAGTTCGTGGAGACGTTCCTCCAGAACTACTCCGAGGGCCGGTGGATCAACAAGGAGCGGCAGCGCCTCACCGAGGCCATCGCGCGCGCCGCAGGAGAGCAAGGGGACTCGCGATGACGACGCCCACCGCCGAGGCGATCCGGGTCGAGGGCCTGGAGAAGTCCTTCGGCGACCTGCACGTCCTCCGCGGCGTGGACCTCGAGGTGGAGCGAGGCACCATCTTCGCCCTGCTCGGCTCCAACGGGGCCGGGAAGACGACGCTCGTCAGGATTCTCTCCACCCTGCTCAAGGCCGACGGGGGCACGGCCGCCGTCGCCGGGCTCGACGTCGTCACCCGGCCGGCGCAGGTGCGGGAGGCCTTCAGCCTCACCGGGCAGTTCGCGGCCGTGGACGAGATCCTCACCGGGCGCGAGAACCTCGCGCTGGTGGCCAGGTTGCGGCACCTGAAGGGAGTCAGGCAGATCGCCGACGACCTGCTCGGCCGGTTCCAGCTCGACGACGCGGCGGAACGACCGGTCGCGACGTACTCCGGAGGCATGCGCCGCCGCCTGGACATCGCCATGAGCCTGATCGGCGACCCGCCGGTGATCTTCCTGGACGAGCCGACCACCGGCCTCGACCCGCAGTCTCGCCTCGAGGTGTGGAACAGCGTCAAGGAGCTCGCCGGGAAGGGCACGACCGTGCTGCTCACCACGCAGTACCTCGACGAGGCCGAGCAGCTCGCCGACCGGATCGCGATCCTGCACGAGGGCCGGATCATCGCGAACGGCACCCTTGCCGAGCTCAGGCAGCTCCTCCCGCCAGCCGAGGTCGAGTACGTCGAGAAGCAGCCGACCCTGGAGGACGTCTTCCTCGCCATCACCGGCACGACCACTGAGGAACAGCCATGAGCACACACTTCTTCGGCGACACCGCCGTCCTGACCGGGCGGTCCCTGCGCCACGTCACGCGCAGCCCGGACACGATCATCACCACCGCGATCATGCCGATCGCCTTCATGCTGCTGTTCGTCTACGTCTTCGGCGGCGCCATCAAGCACGGCTCGGGGTCCTACGTCACCTACCTGCTGCCCGGCATCCTGCTGATCACGATTGCATCGGGCATCGCCTACACGGCCTACCGGCTCTTCCTGGACATGCAGAGCGGCATCTTCGAGCGGTTCCAGTCGATGCCCATCCCCCGATCCTCGGTGCTGTGGGCGCAGGTGCTCACCTCGGTGGTCGCCAACCTGACCTCGGTCGTGGTCGTCGTTGCCGTCGCGCTGCTGATGGGCTTCCGCTCGGGGGCAGGAGTGCTGTCCTGGCTGGCCGTCTTCGGCGTGCTGATCATGTTCACGCTGGCGTTGACGTGGCTCGCCGTGATCGCGGGCCTGTCCGCGAAGTCGGTCGACGGCGCGAGCGCGTTCTCCTACCCGATCATCTTCGCGCCGTTCATCAGCTCGGCCTTCGTCCCCACCGACACGATGCCCGGCCCGGTGCGTGCCTTCGCCGAGAACCAGCCGGTGACGTCGATCGTCAACGCGATCCGCGAGCTGTTGGCGCAGGAGTCCGTCGGCAGCGACATCTGGGTCGCCCTCGCCTGGTGCCTCGGCCTCCTCGTGGTTGCCTACGCCCTCGCGATGGCCGTCTACCGGCGCAAGGTGGCCTGACCCCTCTCGTTCGGGTCGGCGGGCATCCGGGTCGAGAGCACCACCAGGCCCACGGCCGTGACGACGGGCACGAGCATCGCTCGCTGCAGGCTGGACTGGGAGGCCACGAACCCGATGATCGCCGGCCCGACCAGGAAGGCGGCGTACCCGAAGCTGACCACCACCGCGAGCCCGCGCCCGCCGCCGACATGGCCCGCGAGCCCGTAGATCTGCGGGGCGACCAGCCCGACCCCGAGCCCGACCAGGCACCAGCCGACCAGGATGGCCGCGAGGTCGCCCGCGAAGGCCGTGAGCAGGTAGCCGAGCAGGGCGACGACGGCCCCGGACCGCACCACGAGTGCGCGGCCCAGGCGCTCGACCACCGCGTCGCCCGCGAGCCGGATCAGCACCATGAACCCGCTCACGCACGCCAGCCCCCAGGCTCCCGAGCTCGGGCTGACGTGCCCGACCTCGGTGACGTGCAGCGAGGACCAGTCGACCCCGGTGCCCTCGGTGAGGCCGAAGCAGACCGCCATCACGGCCAGCAGCCAGGCGGCCCGCGGGACCCGTCCACCGCCACCGGGATTCATCGTGCGGGCCGGGGACTGCGGCGTCACCGGGCGCACGGCCGCGAGCAGCACCACGAGCAGTGCCGCGCCGAGCCACAGGGACCACTGGGTCGCCGGATCCGTGGCGAGCAGGCGTCCCACGACCACGACGACCAGCGCGCCGGCGAGGTTGCCGATGGAGAAGCAGGCATGCAACCGGCTCATCACCGGCCGCCCTCGGGCCGACTCGACGCTGACCCCGAGTGCGTTCATGCACACGTCCATCGCACCGTTGCCGACCCCGAAGACGGCCGCGCCGAGCACGAGGACCGGGTACGACGGCGCGGCCCCCATCAGCACCGACGCGACCAGCATCACCGCGCCGCCGACGAGGGTGGGCATGCGGGCACCGACCCGGTCGGCCACCGGGCCGGAGAGGTTCATCGAGAGCACCGCGAACAGCGCGGCGGTGACGAGGAGCCCGGAGATCTCGGTGCGGTCGAGGTCGAGCCGCACCTGCTGCCCCGGCAGGGTGCCGCCCAGGGTCCCGACCATCAGCCCGTTGCCGGCGAACAGGGCTGCGACCGCGAGGAGGTCGCGGGTCGACCCGGTCGTGTCAGCCGACTGCTTCACGCCCCCGCTGCCCGGCTCTGCTCGGCGCCCTCGGCGAACGTGCCGAGGTCGGCGATCTCGTACCCGGCGGGATAGGTGCGGAAGTAGCCGAACTGCTCGACCCACTTGGGCTCGCGCCGCGCGGGGAACAACCGCAGCAACCGGCCACGGAGCCTCATCGCGCCACGGAAGAGCACCCGCTCCGGCGCGGTCACACCCGCGGTAGCGGAAGGCCCGCAGCAGCGGCTCGTCCATCAGGGACCAAGGCGAACCGCTTCGCCAGCCACGTCGGCAGCAGGTTGGTCGGCGGGAAGGTGGTGAACAGCTGCAGCGTGGAGTCGGCCACGCGCCGTCCCCCGGCGTCGAAGGCGAAGTGCGCCGCCTCGTAGTCGTCGAGCAGCCGCTCGAACCCCGCGTAGTCGGCCGGCAGGTCCTTGATGTTCATGTGCCGGCCGAGCTCGAGGTAGTAGTTGGTGGTCGCCGCGACCTCGTTCGGCGTGAGCGAGCGGAACCCGTAGTCGTCCATCCACCGCTTCGGCACCACCACGAAGGTCGCCAGCACGTAGCGCAGGTCGTCGTTGGAGATGTCGTAGCGGCCGTGCATCTGGTTGATCCGGCGTACGGCGGCGCGGCCGCGACCGTGGGCGAAGCCGTGCTTCTGCACCTCCTCGAGCAGGATCCCGGTGTCGTCGTACCGCTTCTGCACACGACGGGTGAACTCGCCGGTCTCGTCGAGCAGCCGGCCGATCGAGGGCACGGCGTAGGTGCGGAAGAGCGCGAAGGAGAGCGCCTGCACGTTGTCCCAGGGGAAGTCGTACGCCGAGACGTGCAGGCTGATCTCGTGGCTGTCGCGCACCGGGTCGAGCTGCTCGCTGCGACGAGCCCAGTGGTATCTCGGGAGCACCCTCGAGACCCTAGTCGCCCGTCGGGACGGTGGACTCCTCCTGCTCGCCGAGGTCGACCGAGGCGGCTCCCCGGTCGAACCGCTCCCAGAGCTCGAGCAGCGACGAGGGCCAGACCTCCTCGGTGGTGGCGGCCAGCTCCTCGCGGGTCCACCAGCGGTGCCGGGTCATGGTGAGCCGCTCCTCCTCGGTGTGGCCGGAGACGTCGAGCTCGAACGGCGCGACCGCGACCGCGAAGAACACCTCGTCCTGCACGACGACGACGTCGGAGTAGCCGTGCCGGACCGTACGCCGGGCCAGCGGACCGGTGAGCTCGTCGACGTCGACCACCGCGCCCGTCTCCTCGCGCAGCTCACGGACCGCGCCCTCGAGGGCGGACTCGCCCGACTCGATCCCACCGCCCGGCGTGATCCACCAGTGCCGGCCGGGGAGACCCGGGTCGGAGTCCCGGAAGAGCAGGATCCGGTCGCTCGCGTCGACGAGCAGGACCCGCGCCGCTCGGCGGTGACGGACCGGCCGTGCCGCCGGATCGACCGGCTCGAAGGTGCGGTAGTCGCTCACCGCGCCTGTTCCAAGAACGATCTGCAGGATCGGACCGGCCGTCCCCGAGCCCGATGCCCCCCGGTCGACGAACACGGCGACGGCGAGGTCGCCGCGGCCCGCCACCATCCAGGCGTGGGTGGGCAGCGGGGGCTTGTCGCCGAACTCGGCGGTGCCCGTCTTGGCGATCACCTGTCCGGGGAGCCCGGAGAGCCGCGTGCCACTGCCGCGCTCCACCACCGCCCGCATCATCGTGCGCAGCTGGCTGGCCTCGCCGGCGGTGAGCGGCTTGTCCGGCGTCTTCGCGTCGGCCTTCACCTGCAGGCAGCAGCCGGGGCACCACCGCCGAGCCCTTCAGCACCGAGGCGACCACCGTGGCCATCGCCATCGGCGAGGCCAGGACGGTGCCCTGGCCGATCATGCTGGCGGCCGCCTGCGTCTCGCTCCCGGGAGTGCCGACGTCCCCGAAGAACGTGGGGAAGCCGGTGTCGTGGTCGACGCCGAAGCCGAGGGCCGCAGCGGCCGACGCCAGTGCGGTGGCGCCCAGCTTGGCGTGCTGGGAGACGAACGCGGTGTTGCACGAGTTGGCCAGCGCCGTCTCCAGCGTGATCCGGCCCAGCTGCGAGCTCGGGTAGTCGGAGTAGTTCTTGAAGTGCTTGCCGTCGACCACCGTGGTCGGCGTGCACGGGACAGTCGTGGACGGCGACTCACCGGCCCGCAACAGGGCCAGCGAGCTGACGATCTTGAACGTCGACCCCGGGGCGTAGCGGCCGTAGGTCGCGGTGTTGTAGCCCTTGGATCCCGGTCCGCTGGCCACGGCCACCAGGTCACCGGTCGAGGGCCTGAGGGCCACCAGCGCACTGGCCGGGCCGACGTCGCCGAGCACCTTCTGGGCCAGCGTCTGCAGGGCCGGGTCGATGGTCGTGCTCAGTGGCTTGCCGGCCACCGGTTCGGCGGTGAACAGGACGCGGCGGGCACCGCCCTGCGCATCGGTGGCCACCACCTCCTCGCCGCGGGTCCCGCTCAGCTGCTCGTCGTACCGCTCCTGGAGGCCGGAGCGCCCCACGTCGTCCCCTGCGCGCACCCGCCCCTTGCCCGCCTTGACGATCTCGGCCGTGGCGGGACCGACCGTCCCGAGGACGGCCGAGGCGAAGTCCTTGCTGGGCGCCAGCGGCAGCTTGTCGGAGATCGCGCGCGCCCCCGGGATGGCCGAGAGCCCCGCGAGCACCCGTGCCGGCACCTCGGTGCGGCGGTACACCAGCGCCTGCACGAACGCCCGTGGCCCCGTCCCGGCGACCTCCTTGACGAATGCAGCGGCGTCGACGCCCACGAGCTGGGCGACCCTGCGCGCGGAGACGGGCACCTGACCGGCGGGCAGCTTCTCCTTGTCCAGACCGACGCGGAGCACCGGCCGCTCGGTGACCAGCCTGGCTCCCCGCGCGCCGAGGATGTCGCCGCGTCGTGCCCGCAAGGTCGTCGTGGTCAGCCGCTCGCCGGGCTTCAGCGTGGGCTCGACGACGGTGGGGGACCAGCGCACCAGCCACTTCGTGCCGCCGGAGGTGTCGGTCCGGTGCAGCTCGACCCGCGTGGAGTAGCTCCACGTCCGGGCGCCCACCTTCCAGTGCCACCCGAGAGTGGCGGTGGCGTCGTCGTCCTTGGTGGAGACGTGGCCCGCCTTCACCTCGGCCCTGACGTCGGCGTCGTCGGCGCCCTTGGTGATCGCGGCGTACGACGAGCGCGCTGCGGCGTCGTCACCGGTGAAGGCGACCTTCGTCAGTGAGCCCTTGGTCAGACCGGCGGCCAGCCGGTCGGCGGCATCGCCTGCGTCGGGTCCGGAACCCGGAAGGCTGCACGCGCTGAGCAGGAGCGCCGCGACGAGGATCCCCGCCGGCCAGGCGCGCGAGACGACTGCGAGACATGCCCTCGATCCGACCATGTGGGCGCGTGGCAGGTCGAACCGGGTGGGACCGGACTGTGCCGCGCCGGGCGGCCGCGGCGGAATGAGGCCGTCGGCGCGGCACAGGTCCAGGACCCGAGACGTGCGGGGTCAGTCCTTCTTGAAGGCGTCCTTGACCTTTTCGCCGGCCTGCTTGAGGGAGGACTTGCGCTGCTGGCGGTCCCCCTGGCCCTCGAGGGCGTCGTCGCCGGTGGCCTTGCCGACGGCCTCCTTGGCCTTGCCGCCGAGCTCTTCGGCCTTGTTGTCGAACTTGTCGTCGGTGCCCATGCTGGACCTCCTGAGGTCGGTGAATCGTGTCGGTCGTACGGCGAACCCCGGGCCTACGCGGAGATTTCCGTGATGAGACCCAGGTGGACGCCGCACAGTCGCGGGGCCGTTTGCTCGACCGCCGACTCCTCCTGTACCCCGAACACCACGGAATTCACCTCGGGGCCGTCAGATGAGAGCGCGGCCCGCTCGGCTCAGGCCGGCGTGGAGTCGTCTGCGACTGTGGTGCTGGATCACCTGCTTGGCGACCTCGGCCACCTTGATGTTCATCTCCTGGGAGACCTTGGCAAGCATCTCGAAGGCCTTCTCGTCGTCGATCTTGTGCATCGCCATCAGCAGCCCGACCGCCTTGCCGATCTCGCGGTTGCTCTCCAGGCCACGGCGCAGCGTGGTCGCCTCCTCGCCGCGCTCGAGCGCGGCCAGCGCCACCGAGGCGAACGCCGAGAGCACCGATGCCTGTTCGAGCGAGTGGTTGTCCAGCGCACCTGCGCGGTCGCTGAACAGGTTCAGGGCCCCGACCCGCTGCCCCTCCTGGCGGATCCGGAACCCCGCCATGCCGCGGACACCGGTGTCCGCGAGGATCCGCTCGGCCAGGGCGGGCCACTTGCAGCCGGTCGTCAGGTCGGAGCAGAGGTGCTCGTCGGGCTCGTCGTCGTCGATCGCGTCGAGGCACGGGCCCTCGCCCGATCGCGGTCTCCAGCGCGTCGATGTCGTGCGCGGTCTGGTCGGAGGCGGCAGCGGTGAAGGTGCGCCCGTTGCGGCGCAGCATCAGCGAGGCGTGGTCACAGCCGTCGACGAGCTCCACGGCCGCCGCACACAGGGACTCGTGGACGGAGTCGTAGGACTCCCCGGCGTAGACGACCTTCGCCATCGCCTGGAACGTGGCGCGCAACTCGGGGGGAACGGGGTGGGCATTGGTACTTCCTCGGGCAAGGGACCGCGGAGCGGGGCAGATCGTTCCCGTGGCTTGAGTCCGTCTGGGTCTACATAGTAAGGCTGCGCGCCACACTCCGTCTCATCCGGGGCCGCGGCCGGAGCCGGGCTCGCCTGGAGCGGCGTACGCGCTGGCGTCGGTGGCCTTCGCGGCCAGCCAGACGTCCTGACCGACGTCGAGCCTGAGCTCGGCCACGGCCGCCGCCGTGACGTCGACCAGGGCCGCGGGTGCGGCCTCGACCTGCAGCCGCACGCGGTCGGCCAGCGGCTCGAGAGCAGCCACCCGGCCCGCCCAGACGTTGCGCGTGCTGACGCCCTCGGGACGCCTGGTGTGCACGGTGATCGCGCTCGGGCGCAGCGAGACCAGCACCGGGCCACGCGGGGCGTCCGGGCTCACGTCGAACCTCCCGCCGTCGTCGAGGACGACATGACCGTCGCCGTGGTGAGTGCCGGACCAGAGGTTCAGGCCCACCAGCCTGGCGACGTACGGCGAGGAGGGCTGGCGGGCCACCTCCAGCGGCGTGCCGTCCTGGACGGTGCGGCCGCCCTCGATGACCAGCAGGCGGTCGGCCAGCACCATCGCCTCCAGCGGATCGTGGGTGACCAGGACGACGGGACCCGCGAAGTCGGTGAGGTGGCGGCGCAGGAAGCCGCGGACCTCGATCCGCGCCGACGCGTCCAGGGCGGCCATCGGCTCGTCGAGGAGCAGCACCTCGGGGTCGGCCGCGAGGGCGCGCGCCAGCGCCACCCGTTGCGCCTGCCCGCCGGAGAGCTGCGCCGGCCGCCGCCGGCCGAGCGGTCCGAGGTCCAGCCGCTCGAGCCAGTGCTCGGCCCGCGCTCGCGCCTGGGCGCGGCCCGTGCCGCGAGCACGCGCTGCGAAGGCGATGTTGTCGCGCACGTCGAGGTGCGGGAACAGCCGGTAGTCCTGGAAGACCACTCCCGCAGCCCGCTCCTCCGGCCCCAGGTCGCCGTCCTGGTCCTGCCACACGCGACCCCCGACGACGACCGAGCCGCGCTCGAGGCGCTCGAGGCCCGCGATGGTGCGCAGCAGCGTGGTCTTGCCCGCTCCGTTGGGGCCGAGCACGCCCAGCACCTCGCCGGGGGCGACCTCGACGGTGACGTCGAGCACGAAGTCGCCGCGGCGCGCTGCGCCGGAGAGCCGCAGGCCGCCGGCTGCACCCGCGGCCCGCGTCGCGTCGGTCACTGGGAGACGGTACCGACGAGCCGGCCGCGCAGGGTGAACAGCACCGTCACCGAGACCAGCAGCAGCACCAGGGAGAGCGCGATCGCCGAGTCGACGTCGGTCTGCAGGGCGAGGTAGACCGCCGAGGGCATCGTGCGGGTGGTCCCCTGCAGGCTGCCGGCGAAGGTGATGGTCGCGCCGAACTCACCCAGGGCCCGCGCCCAGCAGAGCACGGCACCGGCGACGACGGAGGGGCGGATCAGCGGCAGCGTCACCCGGCGGAACACGAACCAGCGTCCGGCCCCGAGGGTGGCGGCCGCCTCGTCGTACCCGACGTCGCCGGTGCGGAGCGCTCCCTCCACCGCCACCACGAGGAACGGCATCGACACGAAGGTCTCGGCGAGCACCACCGCCGTCGTGGTGAAGGAGATCGTCACCCCGAACGCGTCGTCGAGCCACTGCCCGACGATCCCGTAGCGGCCGAACGCCAGCAGCAGCGCCACTCCCCCGACCACGGGCGGCAGCACCAGCGGCAGGGTGACCAGCGACCGCAGCAGCCGGATGCCGGGAGCGGTCGACCTGGCCAGCACCCAGGCCAGCGGCACCCCGAGAACCAGCGCGATCGCGGTGGCGCTCGTGGTGGTGATCAGTGAGAGCACCAGTGCGTCGAGCACCTCCGAGGTGCCGAGGAGCTCGGGGAGGCGCGACCAGGGCGCCCGGACGAGCAGTCCCAGGAGGGGTACGACGAGCAGCAGCGCACCGACCAGCGCCGGGACCCCCAGCGGCCAGGGTGTGCGTTGGTTCCTCACGGCGTCCTGAAGCCGGCCTTCTTGAGCACATCGGCACCGTGCCGGAGAGCACCAGGTCGACGAATTCCTTCGCCTGCTTCTCGTGCTTGGACTTGGTCAGCGTGGCGATGGGGTAGGTGGTGGAGGCGTTCTGGGCGGCGGGGATCTCGATGCCCTTCACCTTGTCGCCGGCCGCCAGGACGTCGGTCACGTAGACCACGCCGGCATCGGCCTCACCGAGGGTGACCTTGGCCAGGGTCGACTTCACGTCGACCTCCTCGGAGACCGGCTTCACGTTCAGGCCGGCCTTGGCGAACACCTGCGCCGCCACCTTGCCGCACGGCACCTGGGGCTGGCAGACGACGAGCTTGACGCCCGGGCTTGGCGAGGTCGGGGAGCTGCGTGATGGTGGCCGGGTTGCTGGGCGGGACGGCGATCTCGGCGGAGTTGGTGACGAAGTCCTTCGGGTCGGACGCGCTGCCGGCCTGCACGACCGTGTCCATGTTCGTGGGGCTCGCCGAGGCGAAGACGTCGGCCGGGGCGCCCTGACCGATCTGCTCGGCGAGGCCCGAGCTGGGTCCGAACTCGAAGACCACCTTGGTCTCCGGGTGGTCCTTGTGGAACTCCTTGCCCAGCTTGGTGAACGACTCGGTCAGCGAGGCCGCGGCGAAGACCCGCAGGGTGACCTTCTTGCCACCGCTGCTGTCGTCGCTGCCGCACGCGGTGAGCGTCGTCAGGGACAGGACCGTCGCAAGAGCGAGGCAGGCGAGGCGCTTCATGACGTTCTCCGGTAGCTCGACGACGACGTTGGTGGCCTTGACGCTCGCGACGGCCAGCACTCCTGGCTCGAGGGCGAGCTCGTCGGCGGCCTCACGACTCATCAGGGAGACCACCCGGTGCGGTCCCGCCTGGATCTCCACCTGGGCCATCACCGTGTCTCGCACGACCCGGGTGACCAGGCCCACGAACCGGTTGCGGGCCGAGGCCATCACGATCGGGCTCGGCTCGGGCCGCTCGCCGCTCTCGGCGAGCTCCTGGGCCAGGTGGGCCAGCTGCTCCCCGTCGACGACCTGGCGGGCGCCCTCGGTGGTGGTGCTCAGCCGGCCGCTGTCGGCCCAGCGCCGTACGGTGTCGTCGCTGACGCCCAGCAGCTCGGCGGCCTGCTTGATCCGGTACGTCGACACGATCGGACTCTAACCGCAGATGCGGACACCTGTCACCGACCGTGTTCCGCAGATGCGGAATGCCGCCGGTCAGGCGTCCCAGCCGTCCGGGCGATGCTTCTTCGCCAGCTTGCCGACCACCAGCGCGTAGGAGTCGTCGACCGCCTCGAGCAGCTCGTCGTCGGCGATCGCGCCGCCGAAGTCGAGGTTGTTCCATCCCGAGCGCCCGATGTAGCGCATCACGCTGGCCTCCTGCGGGTAGCGCGCCAGCCACTCGTCGGCCAGCTCGCGGGTCGCACCGCCCTTCACCCCGACCTGCCCGGCACCGATGAAGGCGAAGATCTTGTCGTGCACCTTGACCACCGGGTGCTCGTGACCCCAAGGGTTGTCGGCCCAGGCTCCCGGCTTGGCCAGGCAGTGCCGCAGCATCTTCTCCGGCGTCATGGGCCGACGCTACGACAGCCGGGGCATCTCCCTAGAGTGAGCGAGCCATGGGTTCCTTCCTCGCCGACACCCGGCCCCTGCGCAACACGCACTTCCGTCGGTTGTGGACCGCGAACATCGTCACGGTCGTCGGTGCCCAGCTCACGGTGGTCGCGGTGCCGGCGCAGATCTACACCCTCACCGGGTCCTCGGCGTACGTCGGGCTCACCGGTGTCTTCGGCCTGGTGCCGCTGGTCGTCTTCGGGCTGTGGGGCGGGGCCCTGGCCGACGTCATCGACCGGCGCACGCTGCTGGTCGCAACGACGGTCGGGCTGATCGCGACGAGCGCGCTGTTCTGGCTGCAGGCCTGGTCGGGCGTGGCGAACGTGTGGGCGCTGCTCGGACTGTTCTCGGTGCAGCAGGCGTTCTTCGCGGTCAACCAGCCCACGCGCAGCGCCGTCCTGCCCCGCCTGCTCCCGAGCAACCTGCTGCCGGCGGCCAACTCGCTGAACATGACGGTGATGCAGGCGGGCGCCATCGCCGGCCCCCTGGTGGCCGGCGCGCTGATCCCGGTGTTCGGGTTCCCGTGGCTCTACCTGATCGACACGCTCACGCTGCTGCCGACCCTGGGCGCGGTGTTCTTCCTGCCGCCGCTGCCCATCGAGGGGACCACCGGGACGCTCGGCATCGGTGCGGTGATCGACGGCTTCAAGTACCTCGGCGGGCACCCGGTCCTGCTGATGTCGTTCCTGGTCGACATCATCGCGATGGTCTTCGGGATGCCGCGCGCGCTGTTCCCCGAGATCGCGCACATCGACTTCGGCGGCCCCGAGGGCGGTGGCCTCGCGTTCGCGCTGCTGTTCGCCGGCATCCCGATCGGCGCGGTGCTCGGCGGGATCTTCTCCGGCTGGGTCTCGCGGGTGCAGCGTCAGGGCTTCGCGGTGCTCGTGTGCATCGTCGTCTGGGGGATGGCCATGGTCGGCTTCGGGGTGGCCGTCGGACTCGCCGACACCTCCCGATGGTTCTTCCTGCTCGTGGCGACCTCGATGCTCGTGGTCGGCGGAGCCGCCGACATGGCTTCTGCGGCCTTCCGCAGCAGCATGCTGCAGAGCGCTGCCTCCGACGCCGTCCGCGGCCGGCTCCAGGGCGTCTTCACCGTCGTCGTGGTCGGCGGCCCCCGGATCGCCGACGTGCTCCACGGCGGCATCGCCGTGGCCATCGGCACCGCCGCGACCGCGGCCGGCGGCGGGGTCCTCGTCGTCGTGCTGACCGTCCTCGCCGCCATCGCCTTCCCCGCCTTCATCCGCTACCGGGTGGTGGCTGCGGCGGGGGACGGTTTCCCAGGGTAGGAACCTTTTCTGCCCCGTAGCACAGGAAGTTTCCTGTGCGGAGGGGCAGTTTCCCTTCATCGCATGGGAAACCGGCCCGAGAAGTGACCTACCGCGCCCCGGTCACCGTCTGCTGGGAGATCCGGTCGGCCTGCACCTGGGCGGGGGTGAACGGGAAGCTGACCCACTGCTTCTGGCCGAACATCCGGGTCTGGTCGCTGGACCACGGCGAGGTCGGGTCCTCGGACTGGCCGTAGGTCAGGATCGTCTTCGCGTCCACGGCACCGCCGTCGAGGAACGAGATCGCCTGGATGTGCGAGGAGCCGTAGGTGACCGGCTTGTAGTACGACGAGTTCGTCACCGGGTTGCGCGAGGCGAGCGCGTTGGCGTTGCCGGCCTCGTCGCCCAGTCCACCGCCGAGCGGGATCGGCGGCGCGCCCGTGTCGCCGGCGACCTGCAGCGATCCCCAGGTCGCGTCCATCGCGACGTGCCGGGCCCGCAGCGCCGCGATCGCGTCCTTCATCGCCTGGACCACCTGGGGGTCGTTCTCGTTCAGGTCCCGCGGGGTGTTCACCGGGTCGTTGGGGTCGAAGGGCACCTGCCAGTACGTCTCCGTGCCGGCCAGCGGCAGCGTCGGCAGCCGGGTGACGAACTCCTCGAAGATCTGGTTGCCGCGGCTGTTGACGTTGGAGGTCCGGTCCCACTTCTGCAGGACCGGGCAGGCATCCCCGCCGTCGGCGGCCTCGCAGACCTTGACGAGGTCACCGCCCTGGCTCATCACCTCCGCGCCCAGCACCCGGTTCTGGTGCTCGAAGCCGCGGAACTCGGTGGGGCTGATCTTCCCCTTGGCGAGCGCGTCGATCACGTAGTGGTCGACCATCCGGGTGCGCAGCGTGCGCTGGCACTTCTCGCAGCCGATGATCCGCGCGAAGCCCTCGAGCTTCTGCGCCGGGTTGGGCAGCCAGTAGGAGTCGTTGGAGTTCATCACCCAGTCGCGCCGTACGGCGACGGGCAGGTTCTTCGGTCCGAAGATCCCCGGCCGCTGGGCGTCCGCGTCGGTGCCCCAGGCGCAGTCGCTCTCCGCACGGGTGCCGTCGAGCGCCGGGAGGCCGGCGACCTGGAACAGCACCCTGCCGATCGGGGTCATGCACTTCTGGGCCAGGGCGTTGGAGACGTTCGGCACCACGGAGTGGTCGGCGTACAGCACGTCGCCGTTGCGGTCGGCCGCGGTGGTGTTCACCCACGGCATCCCGCCCGCCTTGTCCTGGCGCGCCAGCAGGTCGCGGACGCTGGTCCCCTTGCCCATGTCGAGGAAGGTGTCGACGGTGCGCAGCTGCTCGCCGTTGGCGTCGCGGATCGCGAAGAAGCTGGTCGGCGTCCAGTTCATCAACGTGTCCGGGTCGTCCAGCACGTAGCCCTGGTCGGTGCGGTAGAGGTTCCTGGTCACCGTGGAGAGCCCGCCGGCGGCGTTCTTGACGGTGACCTTCACGGTGCGCTTGTCGAGCTGCTTGGGCCCGCTCGTGGTCAGGTACGTCGTCGCGCCGCTCAGCGACGTGCCGAGGCTCTGGTACTCGTACGGCGTGAACCGGTAGGCCGTCGAGACGGTGTGGCTCCACGCGACGTCCTTGTTCCAGCCGATGTTGACCACCGGCGAGCCGATCAGGCTGGCGCCGGCGACGTCGTAGGAGCCGGGGATGGTCAGCTGCTGCTCGGTGAAGCGGTAGCGCCCGCGCCACGGGAAGTGCGGGTTGCCGAGCAGCATGCCGCGGCCCGTCGTCGAGGAGGACCCACCGATCGCGGTGGCGTTGGAGCCGAACGGCGAGTGCGGGTCCTTGCCCAGCGCGGCCATCAGCTTCGCCTTCGACGGCAGCTGCTTCGGTGCCTGCTGGAAGGAGGCGGAGCCGGCGCTGACGGGGGCCGGCGGGACTCCCGGGTCGGTGGGGCTGGGCGGTGTGGCCTCGGTGATCTGCGGCAGGAAGTGACCCGTGGAGGCGATCAGGTTGGCCAGGTAGACGCCGTACCAGATGTCGTTGGCGGTCGCGTTCGGCGCGATGTACGCCGCACCCTTGCAGCTGGGGTCGGTGATCCCCTTCGCCCCGCCCACGCTGCGCAGCCACGCGTTCACGCCCGCGGCGTAGCCGGCGACCATGTCGCGGGCCTGCTGCCCGGGGCCGGCCTTGGAGGCGAGCAGTCCCTCGACGACCTTCCGGTTGTGCAGGTCGCCGACGAGGGTGTCGACCTCGAGGTTGGTCCCGACCATCGAGACCTGGTCGTCGTACTTCCCGGTGGGACCGAGGTAGCGCGAGCGCTGGCCGCGCGCGGTCAGCACCGTGTCCGCCAGCGTGCAGATCGACGTCCCGGCCGCGGCGTACCCGGCGCCGAAGCCGAGCGAGCCGAAGTCCTTGGCGACGATGTGCGGGATGCCGTGGGCGGTGCGGGTGATCGAGGCGGAGTACGGCGCCGGGGCCGGTGCGGCAGCCTGGGCGACCTGGCCGGAGCCGAGGGTCAGCAGGGCGGGGACGAGGCCGAGCGCGGCGACGGTGGCGGTGAGGACGCGTGGAGTGGGCACGCGTCCTCAACGGCCCAGGCACCTGCGGGGTTACTCGACGGTCACCGGCTCCGGTTGCCTGGCGAAGGCGAGCGACTTCTCCAGGTCGCGTCTCAGCGTGAGCAGCGAGTCGACCGGATAGTTCTGCCGGACCCGCCACACGCCGCGGTCGCCCTGGCGCGGCAGGTCGGGCAGGGCACGCTGGATGTAGCCCGAGCTGAGGTCCAGCAGGGGGCGCTCGTGCAGGTCCGTGCCGGGGGCCGGCTCGGCCACGGCGTACCCGCGGCGGGACATGTGGTTGAGCAGCTTGCAGACCAGCCGGTGGGTGAGGTCGGCACGCAGGGTCCAGGAGGCGTTGGTGTAGCCGACGCACAGCGCCAGGTTCGGCAGCCCGGTGATCATCGAGCCCTGCCAGACGTACTGGTCGTGCAGCGCCACCTCCTGGCCGTCGACGCGCGGGCGCACGCCGCCGAACAGCTGCAGCTTGAGCCCGGTCGCGGTGACGATCAGGTCGGCCTCCAGCAGCCGCCCGCTCCGCAGCCGGATGCCTTCGGGCACCACGTGGTCGATCTGGTCGGTCACGACCTCGGCTTCGCCCTTGCGGATGGCCCGGAAGAAGTCGCCGTCGGGGGCGGCGCAGAAGCGCTGGTCCCAGGGCTTGTACGACGGGGAGAAGTGCTCGGCCACCAGCTCCCCACCGCCGAGCTCCTTGGCCGCGCCGGCGTTGAGCAGCTTGCGGGCCTGGTCGGGGAAGCGCTGGCAGAAGGTGAAGAAGCCGAGGGTGAAGCCGATGTTCTTGGTCCGGATCACCTTGTGCGCCAGCTTCGGCGGCAGCTTCTCGCGCAGCACGTCCGCGATCTTGTCGCTGCCCGGGACCCGGCCGATCCAGCTGGGCGTGCGCTGGAGCATGGTGACGTGGGCCGCGCTCTCGGACATCGCCGGGACCAGCGTGATCGCCGTAGCGCCGCTGCCGATGACCACGACGCGCCTGCCCTCCCAGGACAGGTCCTCGGGCCAGAACTGCGGGTGCACCACGTCGCCGGCGAAGTCGTCGAGACCGGGGAGGACCGGCGTGTGCCCGGTGGAGTAGTCGTAGTAGCCCGAGCAGGCGTAGAGGAACGAGCAGGTCATCGTCCGCGGGCCGTCCGGCGTCTCCAGCTCGAGGTGCCACTGCGCGTCCGCGCTCGACCAGTCGGCGCCGACCACCCGGGTGCGGTAGCGGATGTGCTTGTCGAGGTCGAAGGTCTCGGCGGTGTCGTGGATGTAGGACAGGATCGACTCGCCGTCGGCGATCGCCTTCGCGTCGCTCCACGGGTGGAACTCGTAGCCGAGGGTGAACATGTCGGAGTCCGAGCGCACGCCGGGGTAGCGGAACAGGTCCCAGGTGCCACCCATCGCCTCGCGCGCCTCGAGCACCACGAAGCTGCGGTCGGGGCACTCCGTGGAGAGCCGGTACGCCGCTCCCACACCGGAGAGCCCGGCGCCCACGACGACGACGTCGACGTGGTCCGGCAGCCCGGGGTTCATGCCGCGTCGACCAGGTCGGCGTAGTCGGGGTGGCGCTCGATCCACTCCGCGACGAAGGGGCACGAGGGGATGACGCGGCGGGTGCCGTCGCTGCGGATCTCGTCGAGCACGTCGCGGACGAACACCGACCCCACGCCCTTGCCCTCGAAGGCATCGTCGATCTCGGTGTGCACGAGCTCGATGGTCCCGTCGTGGAGGCGGTAGGTCATGAAGCCGGCGAGCTCGCCGTCGAGGAGGGCCTCGTAGCGGTGCCGCCGCTCGTTGCGGACGATGCTGATCTCGGGGTCGGTGTCGGCGCTGGACTCTGGCATGGGGCCCATCGTGCCAACAGCTGCCCAGCCGCCGTCCAGCGCATCACCCGGTCGCCGGCAGCTCAGTAGGCGTCGGACTTGCGGAGCGGACCCGGGCGCCCGTCGGGGTCGTGGAGGGTGAGGTAGGGAACCAGAGCGGCGAGGCGCTCGAGGCGGTTCAGCTCGGGGACCTCGAGACGGCGCAGGCGACCGGGCGGTCGCTCACCGCTGCGGCCGCCGTCGTGCCACGCGTCGAGGCGGGCGGCGCTCTCGGCGTACGCCGCGAACATCCCGGGTCCGTCGAGGCAGTCGCCCATCGTCTCCACCAGGGAGTCGGGGTCGTCCTCGTCGTGCTCACGGTCGAGGTGCTCGGCGGCGAGGGTGAGCCGGAGCCGCCGCGCATAGGGGCTGTGGTCGTCGGCCGAGTCGTCGACCACGACGCAGGACAGCTCGGAGTCGTGGGTCCAGGAGCGGCGGTTGAAGTTGTCCGAGCCGATCGAGGCCCAGATGTCGTCCATCACGCACACCTTGGCGTGCACGTAGACCGGGGTGCTCTCGTGGTTCTCCACGCCGTAGACGGCCACCCGGCCGGGAGCGGCCGCCATCATCTCGCGCATGGCACGCGACCGGCCGACCTTCTGCGGCACCCGCGCCATGAAGCCGTCCTGGTCGGTGAACAGCGGGACCACGGCGACCACGTGCAGGTCGGGGTGGCGCCGCAGCGCCTCGGTGAAGACGTCGCCGACCTGGTTGCCCCAGACGTACTGGTCCTCGACGTAGACGAGGTCGCGCGCCCGGAGCAGCGCCTTGCTGTAGCCGCGGGCCACGCTGCGCTCGCCACCGCGGGCGAACGGGTAGTCGCGGCCGTGGCGCAGGTTCGGGTAGGTGCGCAGGAGCTGGACGGTCTGCGTCGCGCCCTCCGGCGAGGGTGGCGGCGGCCACTGCTCGGGCAGCGGGTCCGGCGTGGTGTCGAGCCTCCGGATCTTGTCCTGCGCCCAGTAGACCGGGTGGCGGCTCAGCGGAGTCGGGTCCTCCCACCGCTCGCGGAACACCGTCTCCACGTCGTGGACCGCGGGCCCGGAGATGGCCGCCATCACGTCGTGCCACGGCGGGGTGTCGCCGTACTCCGGCGCCATCGCGAACGGCTGGGGGTCGCCGAGGTGCCGCGCGTCGTCACGGCGCGAGTGGCACAGGTCGATGCCCCCGACGAAGGCGACGTCTCGTGACGGGTCGTCGCGGTGGCGGATCACCACCATCTTCTGGTGGTGCGACCCGCCGGCGCGCACCCTCATGTCGAGCAGCGCCTCCGCACCCCGTTGCTGCAGCTCCTCGCCCAGGGTGCGGTTCTGCTCGGCGGAGAAGTTCAGCTTGTCCATGTGGGAGCGCCAGATCAGGCCGCGTACGTCGACCCCGCGCTCGTCGGCCTCGGCGAGCACGTCGACCACCTTGCTGCCGGGGTCCTCGGTGAGCCGCTCGTCGGCGTCGCCGGCCCAGTCGGTGAAGAAGACGAGGTCGCCGTCCTTGGTGGCGCAGACGCACTCGTAGAGCTCGGCGAAGTACGTCGCCCCGTGGATCAGCGGACGCACCAGGTTGCCCTCCGACCACGCGGCCTCGCCCGGGTGCCGGGCGTCGAGGATCGTCCGGGGGTTGGCCCGCTCGGACTTGGTCAGGAGCCAGTCGGTGTGCCGCAGCGGTCACGACGCCGGCCCCGCGCTGGCATGCTCGGAGCGGCGCACCAGGCGCAGTGGCAGCACCACCCACGCCAGCAGGTAGAAGACGAAGACCAGAGCGCCTGCGACGATGCCCGGCCACGTCGTCGACCACGACCCCGAAGATCAGCACCACCACGGCCACCAGCGTCAACCCCATCGCCGCCATGCCGCTCTTGGCGAAGGTGTCGCCCGCGCGCACCAGCACGTCCTTCTCGTGCCGGCCGAACAGGAAGCGGTGCAGCGCGACCGGAGCGGTCATCAGCCCGACCGTGATCACGGCGAGGGAGAACGCCACCAGGTAGGTCAACCGGTGGCCGTGGCCGATGTCGCCGAAGCGGGAGCTGAACGGCAGGGTCAGCAGGAAGCCGGCGAGCACCTGGACGCCGGTCTGGGCGACGCGCAGCTCCTGGATCAGCTCCACCCAGTTGCGGTCGAGCCGTTCGGCGCGGCTCTCCTCGCGGTCGTCCTCCTGCACGCCCCGACCCTAGATGCCGATCGCGTCATTGACCCAGTCCCACATCTGCGCACGCTCGACGTCCCCCGTCCTCGTGCGCGGCAGCAGGTGGGTCGGCCGCGCCCGACGGTCGTGCCAGAGCTGCCCGGAGCGGGGCTGGGGCTGCGAGGCCGCGACCCACACGGTCGTGTCCGCGCCACTCTCCGCGTCGCGCAGGAGGGGGCCCATCACCTTGTCGAACCGCGGCAACGACTCGGTGACCCCAGGAGTCGTGGCCCAGCCCGGGTGGGTGGCATGCACGCCGATCGCCGGGGCGGCCCAGCGGTCCGCCAGCACCGGGAGCAGCTCGACCTGGGCGCGCTTGCTCCGGGCGTACGCCGTGGTGCCGGCGTACTCACCGAGCCGGTACTCGGGGTCGTCGGGTCGCAGCCGCTGGCCGTACATCCCGCCCGAGGTCACCAGCACGACCCGGGCGTCGTGGCCAGCCAGCCGGTCCCGCAGGAGCTCGGTCATCAGCACCGGACCCAGCACGTGCACGGCCATGGTCAGCTCGTGGCCCTGCGGCGACTCCGTCCGCTCGGCCGGCAGCGCGCCGGCGTTGTGCACGAGCACGTCGAGCCGGCCGAGGTCGAGGTCCTCGACGAAGCGTCGTACGTCGTCGAGGTCGGCGACGTCGCAGCGCGCGATGCTCGCATCGAGCCCAGGCACCCGCTGGCGCAGCTCGGCCAGCACGCGCTCGCCCTTCGGCACGTCACGCACGACCAGGCGCAGCGTCGCCCCCAGCCGCCCCAGGCCCTCGGCGGTGGCGATGCCCAGGCCCGAGGTCGCCCCGGTCACCGCCGCGGTCCGGCCGGCCATGGATCCGGGCTCGGGGTCGGCCGGCCAGCCGGGGAGCCGACTGCGCACCGCCGGTCCGATCCGGGTGAACCCCGGCACCACCGTGCGGTCCATCAAGGTGTCGAGGCCGCGACCCAGAGCCGTACCGAGAGATGACATGTCTGCCAACGTAGCCAGCGACCCGAGGCTCAGAGCTTGGCGAGCGCCTCGCGCAGGCCCTTCTCCGCCTCGTCGCCGAGCTTCTTCAACGCAGGCGCCAGCAGCGGCGCGAGGTACTTCGTGACGCCCTTGAACGCGAAGTCGGCGGTGTAGGTGACGCGCGAGCCGGCTCCCACCGGCGCGATCTCCATGGAGTCGTGCGCGGTCACCGTGTCGTTCTCCCCACGCAGCGTGAACAGGCGGTCGGGCTGGTGGGTCTGCACCACGTAGGTCAGCTCGGTCTCGCGACCCATGAAGGAGGAGACGTTGTGGTAGGTGGTGCCGACCCCACCGTCGCCGGAGACGAGCTCGGTCCGCACGGTGCCGGGGTCCCACTCGTTGGTGTTGGTGAAGTCGCTGAGGTAGGCTGAACACCTGGGCCGGGGTCGCACTGGTCTCGACGGAGCGCTGCAGCTTCATGGGTGCCTTCCCTGCGACCCGAGGTCGTCCGGGGCCGCCTCGTGATGTCGAGCGCCGACTGTACGGCGTGACTCCTTCATCTCCGCCTCGAACAGGTGGCGGCGTCCCTCGACGAGCTCCTCACGGGCAAGGCGCTCCACCGTCCGGAAGCTCGCGTAGTAGCCGTCGTCGTACTCCTCGACGAGCTGGAAGCTCCACCTGCCCTCGAGGATGTTGCGTCCCACCAGCTCGCTCTCGACCCGCTCGGCCAGGGCGTCGTGTCCTGCCTCGCGGAGCAGCTCGACGGCCTCGCCCAGGGTGAGGTCGGCGGTGCCGCACAGGCGGTGGAAGCCGTAGAGGTGGCCCCGGGCGTCCTCGACCGCCTCCAGCGCCTCGGAGAGCTTGCCCAGCGCGGCGACCGTCTCGTCGCTGACTCCGTCGGGGCGGCGGTGCTCGGGCGCAGGCTGGTCAACCGTCATCGCGAGGGGCGTACCCCTGCGCGTCCCCGGACAAACCGCGACCCGGCGCCGGGCGGATCCCCTCCGGCAGACTCCCAGGCAGCTTCCCCGGCACCCGGTAGCGCGAGCGGCGACGGGTCGACGGTCCGGTCCGGTTGCCCCACTCGGTCACCTCGCCGAGCGCGCGTACGACGTTGCGGAGGTTGACCAGCAGCCCGCCGTACTCCTGCCACGCTGAGCGCACCAACGCCTCGTCGGAGAGCTGCGCGACCAGCTCGGACATCTGCCCGGGCAGCTGGCGGAGGGTCTCGGCGTCGTGGCTGCGCACCGCGGCGGAGGTCTCGGTGAGCAGGCGAGCCCACTCCGTCGCGGAACCGGGGGTCCCAGCCGGTCCTGTTCTCCGCGCTGGTGGCGACGGTGCGGGCCATGCTCAGCACGTCGGCGACCGCCTGCTCGAGGAGGTGGAGGACGTCGTCCATCTCCTCCAACCCGGCGGGCCGGCTGCGCCGCGGGTTGAGCCGGCTGCTCTCCCGGGCCTGCCGCACCAGGCCCCATGCCTCGTCGACGCGTACGTCGACCGCGCGCAGCCGCACGACCCACTGCTCCGCCTGGTCGGGTGCGAGCTCCGGTCCCAGCCCCGAGGCCAGCTCGTCGAGGACCTCGCACAGGTCGAGCGGGAGCTGGTCGAGACGCGACCACGCGGCCCGGTCGCGCAGCGGGGGCCAGACGAACAGGTTGACCGCGAGCCCGACCACGACGCCGATGCTCGTGTCCAGCAGCCGCCCGGCGAGCACGTTGGCGTCCCCGATGGCGTTGGTCGCGAGCACCACGATGCCCGTCGTGCCGATCGTCATCGCCTCGTCGCGCCACCAGCGGACGCGTCCGACGCCGAAGGCCACCAGCAGCATCGCGCCCATCGCCAGCGCGCCGAGACCGAAGAGCTGTCCGGCCAGCCACGCCAGGAAGACGCCGAGGAAGGTGGCGGAGACCTGTTGCGCCCCACGCGCGAGCGTGCGGTGGATCGTGGAGTGCACCACCAGGACCGCCGCCCAGGGAGCGAGGAACGCCTGCTCGAGGTGCAGCAGGTGGGTGGCCACCACCCAGCCCAAGGTGCCCGCGAGCGCGGTCTTGACGGTCTGCAGGACGTCGGCGACCCGGGCCGGGTCGGGTGAGCCCAGCCGCGCGCGGATGTTGCCCGGAAGCCTCACGTCACGTGGAGGAGGCCGCTCTCAACCCTGCGCAGCGGCGACGTTGACCATCCACGGCGTGCCGAACCGGTCGGTGACCATGCCGAACTCGTCGCCCCACATCTGCTTCTCCAGCGGCAACGACACCGTCGCCGCCCTCGGCGAGCTTCTCGAACCACCCGCGCAGCTTGTCGTCGTCACCGCTCAGGCTGACGGTGATGCCGGCGGGAGCGGCGTACTCCATTCCGGGAGGTGTGTCGGCGCCCATCAGCTGCAGGCCGTCGGACGTCGTGAGCGACGCGTGCATGATCAGCTCGGCCTCCGGAGCGTCCTTGTCGCCGTACTCCCCGAAGGTGCTCAGGGCCAGCTCGCCGCCGAAGACCTCCTGGTAGAAGGTCATCGCCGCACGGGCGTTGTCGCGGAAGGAGATGTAGGGGTTCAGCGCAACGGTCATCCTCGGACACTAGACCGCCCACCGCCGGGGCGCGATCCTTGCCGAATGGCCAAGAAGAGGCACGCCGGCAACGGACTGGGCTCGATCATCGAGGAAGCCCGGGCCGTGCCCATCGGCGAGTACGGGTTCCTCAGCGACGGCGAGGTCTCCGCGCTGGTCTCACCTGCTGGCTCGATCGACTGGATGTGCGTGCCGCGCTTCGACGCCCCCAGCGTCTTCGGCTCGATCCTCGGTCGCCGCGCGGGCACCTTCCGGGTGGCGCCGATCGACGTGCGCGTCCCTGCCGACGTGCGGTACCTGCCGGGGACGATGATCCTGGAGACCAGCTGGGGCACGGCGACCGGCTGGGTGATCGTGCGCGACGTCCTCCTGATGGGGCCCTGGCACCACGAGGACGACCGCTCGTCGACGTGGCGCCGCACCCCTCAGGACTACGAGGCCGAGCACATCCTGCTGCGCAGCATCCGCTGCGTCTCCGGCGAGGTGCAGATGGTGATGGACTGCGAACCGGTGCTCGACTACGGCCGCGCGCCGGTGTCCTGGGAGTACACCGGCGAGGGCTACCACCAGGGACGCGCCTCGGCTCCCGGTGTCGACGACGTCGCCCTGACCCTGACCACCGACATGCAGCTCGGCTTCGAGGGCGGCCAGGCCAGCACGCGCACGCTGCTCAAGCAGGGCGACACCCGGTTCGTCGCGCTCTCCTGGGGTGGTGCGGTGGCGCCCACGACCTACGACGAGGCCTACGCCAAGCTGGTGTGGACGGCGCACCACTGGCAGCACTGGCTGGCGCGCGGCACCTTCCCCGACCACCCGTGGCGGGGCCACCTCCAGCGCAGCGCACTGACCCTCAGGGGCCTGACGTACTCGCCCGACCGGGGCGGTGACGGCCGCCGGCAGCACCTCGCTCCCGGAGACGCCGGGCGGGAACCGCAACTACGACTACCGGTTCAGCTGGATCCGCGACTCGACGTTCGCGCTGTGGGCGATGTTCAGCCTGGGCTTCGACTGGGAGGCGCTGGACTTCTTCAACTTCATCGCCGACGTCGCCGAGACGCCGACGACGACCTGCAGATCATGTACGGCATCGGCGGTGAGCGTGACCTCGAGGAGTTCGAGCTCGACCACCTGCCCGGGCTACGCCGACTCCCGGCCGGTGCGCATCGGCAACGCGGCGTACGCCCAGCAGCAGCACGACGTCTGGGGGGCCCTGCTGGACTCGCTCTACCTGCACTCGCGCAGCCGTCGACCACCTCGACAACCGGATCTGGCCGATCCTGGACAAGCAGGTCGGCGAGGCGCTGAAGCACTGGCGCGAGCCCGACGCCGGGATCTGGGAGGTGCGCGGCGAGCTGCGCCACTTCACCTCCTCCAAGATCATGTGCTGGGTGGCGGTCGACCGGGGTGCCCGGCTGGCCCGGATGAGCGGAGAGCACGGCAAGGCCGCTGAGTGGGAGCACGCGGCGGAGGAGATCAAGGCCGACATCCTCGAGCACGGCGTCGACGAGCGCGGCGTCCTCACGCAGTACTACGGCAGCACCGCGCTGGACGCCTCGCTGCTGCTCGCTCCGCTGCTGCGCTTCCTGCCCCCCGACGACCCGCGGATCCGGGCGACGGTGATGGCGATCCGCAAGGAGCTGACCGTCGACGGACTGGTGCTTCGCTACAAGGTCGAGGAGACCGACGACGGCTTCTCCGGCGAGGAGGGCACCTTCACGATCTGCTCGTTCTGGCTGGTCTCCGCGCTCTGCGAGATCGGCGAGTTCGAGAAGGCCCGCAAGCTGTGCGCGAAGCTGCTCTCCTTCGCCGGGCCGCTGCAGCTCTACGGCGAGGAGATCGACGCCCACTCCGGGCAGCACCTCGGCAACTTCCCCCAGGCGTTCACCCACCTCGCCCTGATCAACGCCGTCCAGCACGTCATCCGGATCGAGGAGCAGCGAGCCGCCGCGGAGGAGTCGACCGCTCCCACCGATGAGTACCGACCGCCGCCGGGGTCTGCCTCGATGACAGAGAGGAAGGACGATGAGCAACCACCCGAGCGGCCCCCTGGACCATGACTTCACCGCCGAGCTGCAGAAGGGCAATGCGAAGGGCGCCCACACCTACGTGGTGATGCCAGGCTCGAAGGAGTTCTTCGGCACTGGGGGCCTGGTGAAGGTGCGCGGCACCGTCGATGGCACGCCGTTCCGGAGCTCCTTCATGGCGCTCGGCGACGGCCGGCACAAGCTGCCCGTCAAGTCGGCCATTCGCGCGCAGATCGGCAAGCAGGCCGGTGACGAGGTGAGGGTGCACCTCGACGAGCGTCTCGGCTGAGCCCTGCGTGAACGGGCGGGCCCTGGGTACCTCGTTGGAGTGCCGCCACCTGCGGCCCCCGACGCGACAGGAGTCTCCATGCCCGACGAGCTCGCCCACGACAAGGTCCTCGACATCATCCGGAGCGAGCGCTTCTGCATGTTGACCTCCGTCGGCGACCAGGGTCGCCTGCACTCTCGCCCGATGACGCCGCAGCAGGTGACCGACGACGGCGAGGTCTGGTTCTTCATCGACACCTCGAGCGACCACGCGGCGGCCATCCGTGCGGAGAAGCGCGTGAACCTCGCCTTCGCCGACTCCTCCACGTGGCTCTCGGTCGCGGGTCACGGCACGATCACCGAGGACCGCGCCAAGATCGAGGAGCTGTGGAACTCCGCCGCGGAGGCCTGGTTCCCCGAGGGCAAGGACGCACCCGGCGTGGGGCTGCTGCACGTCGAGCCCGACAGCGCCGAGTACTGGGACTCCCCCGGCGGCCGGATCAGCTCGGTGCTCGCCTACGCCAAGTCGAAGGTCACCGGCGAGCGCCCCGACGTCGGTGAGTCCAGGTCCACCGAGCTCTAGGTCCGCAACCGCTCAGCGAGCCCGGCGGCCATCCCGGCCACTGTCAGGGCGTCGAACGGCTCACCGACGCCGTGCGCGAGCCAGGTCCGCCTGACCGGGTGGAGACGCAGTCGCAGCTGCACCCGTGTGGACGCGACCCCCTGTGCGTCGTACGGCGTGAGCACGATCGCCCACGAGACCTCGGTGTGGCCACGGGTGGAGGTGTAGACGAGGTGCTCGGGCGCCTCCAGCAGCGCGACGGTGAACGTCTCGTGCCGTCCGCCGTAGTCGGGCACGACGTCGCCGACCTGGAGGCGCTGCCAGCGCGGCTCGACGCGACGCAGAGCACGTCTCGACGGCGGGACTGCGCGCTCGACGCGACGAGGCAGGTACCAGCCGGCCCGCCGCTTGCCCAGCTGGACCAGCCACGGCCAGACCAGGTCGGGAGGTGCCGGCAGGCTGAACGCGCGGTCCATCACCACGTCGGCGTCGGGCAGCAGGCTGTCGCCGGGCAACGGCTTGGCAGCCTCCTCGGGGGTGGCGCGCACGCTGTCGAACAGGGCCATCTCCCCATCTTCCCCGGGCCGGCACGCGACACGTGACGAGTTGGCCCGGAGTTGGCCGGCGTGGGCCTGCCGCGCATCTACGATCCCGGCATGACCACTCAGGATCTCGGTCGTGTCGACGGCCGCCTCGGTGCGCTGTTCGACCGGTCGCCCGCCGACCCCGCGCACACCGCTCCGGCCGCGGAGGTCTCCTTCGTCCTCGGGCTGGTCGCTGTGGCCGTCGCCCCGTTCTCGCTGACCTACGGGCTGTGCGTGATGCTCGCGGGCCTCTGCGTCGTCACCTCCGTGGTCGGCCTGGCCCAGGCCAGCCGTCCCACCGTCGCCGGGAGCACGCTGGCGGCGATGGGCCTCGTCCTCTCCCTCGGAGCGCTCGCCCTGGTGGGCCTGCGCTTCCTCGACGTCGACACCGCCTTCGGCGACTCGCTGGTGCCGCACCTCAACTCCACGCTGCAGTCACTGACCGACCTCGTCCCGAGCCCCTGATCCGCAGCTGAAACCACGTTGCCGCGCGCACGAGGCGGTGCCACGGTGGGCGCATGTCCCTCGACGCGCTGCGTGCGACCGAGTCGGTCCTGGCCGAGTGGGAGCGTGAGCGCGACCTCTCCTGCTCGGTGCTGGTGACCGAGGACGGGCTGACCCTGCTCGAGGCCTGCTTCGGCGACGCCGACCGCGCGAACCGGGTGCCGATCACGCCGGCCACCCGGTTCGGGCTGGCCTCGGTGACCAAGATGTTCACGGCCGTGGCGGTGGTCGATCTCGTGGCGCAGGGCCGGCTCGACCTCGACACGCACGTGGTCGACGTGCTCCCACCGGAGCGCCGGCCCTCGACGCTGCTGCCCGAGGTCACCGTGCACCACCTCCTCTCGCACACCTCAGGCATCGCCGACTACTTCGAGGAGGAGCCGCCCGACGGGTCCGAGGAGGCCGACTACGCCGACCTCTGGGTCGACCGCCCGTGCTACTCCATCCAGCGGCCGGCTGGACTTCCTGCCCCTCTTCGGCGACCTCCCGCCGTACTGGCCACCCGGCGAGCGCTACTGGTACTCCAACGCCGGCTACATCCTGCTGGGACTGGTGATCGAGGAGATCAGTGGGCGGCCCTACGCCGAGGTGGTCCAGGAGCGCGTCTTCGACCGCGCGGGGATGGCGGCGAGCGGCTTCTTCCGGCTCGACGACGTGCTGCCCGACGTCGCCATCGGCTACGTCCTGGCGCCTGATGGGAGCTGGCGGACCAACCACTTCAGCATTCCGGTGGTCGGAGGACGCCGACGGTGGCGCGATGTCCACCGCCCGCGACCTCGACCGCTTCCTGACGGCGTACGACGACGGCACCCTGCTCGGCGACCTGCACGACGTCGTGCTGCATCCGCACACAGACGCGGGGGACGGCTACTTCGAGGGGTACGGCGTGCACCTCTACCCACACGGCCCGTTCGGGCACGGCGGCGGTGACCCTGGGGTGGACGTGCGGGTCCAGCGCTGGTCCGACCGGCAGGCCAACGTCATCGTGCTGGCCAATGCCGAGGGCCTGGCGGGCGAGGTGCGCGACCTCGTCGAGGAGGCGTGGCTCGCCTAGCCTGCCAGCCGGAGACCTGGGGAGAGAGGGCCCTACCGGGTGCTGGCTACCGTTGGTGTCCCAGCAGCACCCGGCGTATCCCTGTGGAGGACTTCATGATCGGCTTCATCGTCTTCGGCCTCGTCGTGGGTGCCGTCGCCCGGTTGCTCAAGCCCGGTCGGCAGAACCTGAGCCTGCTCGCCACCCTGGGACTCGGCCTGGTCGGCTCGATCATCGGAGGTGTGATCGCCAACTTGCTGGGCACCGGCAGCATCTTCGAGCTCAACATCCTCGGCTCGGTCGTCGCGGTGATCGCGAGCGTCCTGCTCGTCGGCACCGCGGAGACGCTCACCGGCAAGCCCCGCAGCTGACGCCCGCGGGCGGCGCGGATGGGTGACTACGGGCACGACCTGCAGTTCGGGATCTTCCCCAGTCCCGACGCTGCCCGTGCCGTGCAGACCCTCGAGCTGGCCCAGCTCGCCGAGGTCACCGGGCTCGACCTGGTCTCGGTCCAGGACCACCCCTACCAGGCCAAGCACCTCGACACCTGGACGCTGCTCTCGGTGATCGCCGCGCGCACCACTGCGGTGCGCGTCGCCCCGAACGTCGCCAACCTGCCGTTGCGCCACCCGGTCGTCCTGGCCCGTTCGGTGGCCACCCTGGACCGGCTCAGCAACGGGCGGGTCGAGCTCGGTCTCGGGGCCGGTGCCTTCTGGGACGCGATCGTCGCCGCCGGCGGCCCCCGACGTACGCCGGGGCAGGCGGTGGACGCGCTGGTCGAGGCCGTCGAGGTGATCCGTGCCGTGTGGGGCAGCGGCACCGTCCGCCACGACGGCGAGCACTACCCGGTCCACGGCCTGCACGCGGGACCGCAGCCCGCCCACGAGGTGCCGATCTGGCTGGGTGCCTACAAGCCGCGGATGCTGCGCGCGACCGCCGACCTGGCCGACGCCTGGATCCCGTCGATGGGGTACGCAGACCCGCCAGAGCTCGGGGCGCTCAACGCCGTCCTCGACGACCGCCTCGAGGCCAACGGTCGCGGCGTGCAGGCGGTACGACGGATGTACAACGTCTTCGGTCGCTTCGGCACTCGGTCCGGCTTCCTCCAGGGCTCGGTCGTCGACTGGGCCGAGCAGCTGGCAGGGCTGGTGATCGACGAGGGGATCAGCACCTTCATCCTGGGCACCGACGACGCCGACGACGTGCGCCGCTTCGCCGGCGAGGTCGTGCCCGCCGTCCGCGAGCAGGTGGCGGCCGAGCGTGCGCTGCCGACCGGGCGGACCTATCGGCCGGTCGAGGAGCGGGCGAGGAACGAGCGAGCGATCCGCTCGAGACCACGCCACCGGCCGATCACGCTCACCCCGACCCCGCCGCCCGAGCGGCTCACCGACGAGATGCCCTGGGACGAGTCGTCCCGACCGACGTACCCGGTGCCCGCCGGGAGCGACCTACACCGAGGCCGAACGGGCGTGGCCACAGCACCTCGTCGACATCCACGACGCCCTGCGGGCCGAGCTGGCCCAGCTGCGCGACGTCGTCGACCAGGTACGGCGTGGGTTGGTGCAGGTCGGCCAGGCACGGTCGACGATCAACACGATGACCATGCGGCAGAACAACTGGACCCTCGGCGCCTACTGCGAGACCTACTGCCGCATCGTCACCGGGCACCACACGCTCGAGGACCGCAGCATGTTCAGCTACCTGCGCGCCGTCGACCCGCAGGCCGCTCCCGTCGTGGACCGGCTCGCCGAGGAGCACGTGGTGATCCACGACGTGCTCGAGGAGGTCGACCGGGGTCTGGTGCAGCTGGTGGCCGCGGAGCCGGCGGGGGCGGTCGCCGCCCTCGACGCCTTCGCCACCCACGTCGACGTCCTCACCGACGCGTTGCTGTCGCACCTGGCCTACGAGGAGCGCGAGCTGCTGCATCCCCTGGCCACCCACGGCATGGGCTGACGAGTCGGCCTCTGGCGCTACTCCGGGGCTACTCCGGCCAGCCGTGGAACTGCGTGAGGTGCTTCTCGACCCTGGCCAGCTCCTCGTCGCTGGGCAGGGCGTCGGTGAGCTTGGTGATGTGCACCCCGATGTCGGTGCCGTCGGCCGGTGCACCGTTCGGCGACTGCTCGGCGATCTGGGCGGCGATCGCCCGCACCTCGTCCTCGGTCAGGCGGCGGCGGAGCAACGCGATCAGCGGGATGTAGTCCTTGGCCGGGACGCCCGCCGGGTATCCCTCGCGCAGCCAGTCCAGGACGCTACGGATGTTCATCGCTTGCTCCTCAGCCCTTGGGGACCAACGTCGGGTACACGTGCTCGAAGGAGACCACCTTGCCGAAGCCGGCGGCGACGATGACCGTGATGCCGACGGCGACGCCCGCGAGGACCAGGACGAAGCACAGCGTCGCGAGCGCCGCACCGACCGGCCGCGGTCTCACGTCGGTCCCGTCACCGGAGGTCCCGATCGCGAGCGACCGGATGCCGGCTGCGAAGACGAGCGGCAGCCCTGCGCCGAGCAGCAGCCCGACCCAGAGCACCTTCGCGCCGCCCTCGAGTGCGAACCGCAGGTTGTCGATCATCGAGCAGCCACCTTCTCCTGGTCCTCGTCCTGGGGCAGCGGTACGTCGCTCCAGGTGTCGTTGACGTTCTCGGAGCTCACCGGCTGGCGCGCTGCGCGGACGTACATGAATCCCGCGAGCACCACCAGCACGGCGACGACTGCCAGCGGCCCGACGTACCCGCCCAGGGCGTTGCCGAGGGCCCACATCAGGGCGCCGACGACCGCGGCAGCAGGCAGCGTGAACAGCCAGGCGACGACCATGCGCAGCGCGATGCCCCAGCGGACCTCGCCGCCGGGCTTGCCCACGCCCGAGCCCAGGATCGACCCGGTCGCGACGTGGGTGGTGGACAGCGCGAAGCCGAGGTGGCTGGAGACCAGGATGACGGCGGCACTGGCGCTCTCGGCGGCCATCCCCTGCGGCGGGCTGATCTCGACCAGGCCCTTGCCGAGGGTGCGGATGATCCGCCAGCCCCCGATGTAGGTGCCCGCCGAGATCGCGCAGGCGCAGGCGAGCTTGACCCAGAACGGCACGGCACCGGTGTCGCTCCACTTGCCCGCGGCGATCAGCGCGAGCGTGATCACGCCCATCGTCTTCTGCGCGTCGTTGGTGCCGTGGGCCAGGGAGACCAGCGAGGCGGACCCGATCTGGCCCCAGCGGAAGCCCTTGTCGGTGAAGCGCTCGGCGAGGCCCGCCGTCACGCGGAAGATCAGCCAGGTGCCGATGGCAGCGACGAGGCCGGCGATCACCGGAGACATCACGGCGGGCAGGATCACCTTGCCGATCACCCCGTCGAGCTTGGTCCCGTCGCCGTTCCAGTTGACCCCGCCCCAGCCCAGCGCAGCCACGGTGGCCCCGATCAGGCCGCCGAACAGCGCGTGCGAGGACGACGACGGCAGCCCGAGCAGCCAGGTGAGCAGGTTCCAGACGACTCCGCCCACCAGCCCGCCCAGGATGATCAGCAGCAGTGGGTAGCCATGGCCCGCCACGAGGTCGCCCTGCGGGGCGCCCTTGTCGTCCTGGACCTTGATCACTGCATTGGTGACCGTCAGTGCCACCTCGACGGAGAGGAAGGCACCGACGAGGTTGAGGACCGAGGAGATGGCCACGGCGACCTTGGGGCGCAGGGCGCCGGTGGCGATCGAGGTCGCCATCGCGTTGCCGGTGTCGTGGAAGCCGTTGGTGAAGTCGAAGACCAGAGCGGTCACGATCACGAGCACGAGGATCAGCAGGGCTGAGGACACGGCACAAGTCTTCGGCGATCAGGCTCCCGGGCAAGAGTTCGCGCGGGTAGTTCATCCGATGTTCACCCCTGCCAGCAGGGGTCACACCACCGACAGCACCTGCCACTGCGCCTCGGGCACCCGGGCGGCGACCGAGACGACCGTGTCGTCCTCGACGACCATCGAGGTCACGCTCCACTCCGACGCTCCGTCCACCGCCGTTGCGCACCCGCGGGGTGCCACCGCGCCAGTCGACGTAGACGTCCAGGTCGGTGCCGGCGTCCAGGCGCGCGGCCTTGTTCATGGCACCGCGAGCGGTCCACCGTCGCGTCATCTCGGGACGTCCTGCGCTCAGCGGCTCGGCATCCACGCCGACCTGCGCCTCGCCCAGGACCACCACCACCCGGTCGTGCGTGCCGCTCACGCCGACGTTGGTCCCGTTGGCCGCGGCGACGCAGAGCCGGCCCGCGTCGTTGTGCAGCAGTGCGACCTCGGCCTCGTCCACCCCGAGGTGTGCAGCGAGCACGCGGCGTACGGCGAAGCACCGGGCGACCCAACGGTCGCGGGACGCGCCCAGGGCCAGCTGGCGCGCGTGCGCACGCTCGGCCTCGGAGAGCACCTCCCAGGCGCGCTCGGCCTGCTGCTCGGTGAGCGTGGCGGGCAGCACCCAGACCTCGACGACGCGTGCGTCCACCGCGGTGGCGGTGCTGGCCTGCCGGACCGTCATGACTCCCCCGGTGTGCTCGCTGACGCAGGGGTCAACGCGCACCACGACCAGAAGTTACGCATATCTGACATTTCGTCCCGGCGTCACCCAGTAGGGCAGGCTGGCTCCGTGTTCCACATCGGTGTCGACCTCGCCTGGGGCCAGCGTCAGCCCACCGGCATCGCCGTGCTGGAGGAGACCGGGCGGCTGGTTCACCTGGCCAGCGTGCGCACCGACGACGAGGTCCTCGCGACCCTCGCGCCGTACCTCGACGGAGCGTGCCTGGTCGCCTTCGACGCCCCGCTCGTGGTCCCCAACGCGACCGGCAACCGGCCCGCCGAGGCCGCGCTGAACAAGGACTTCGCCCGGTTCGACGCAGGGGCCCATCCGGCGAACACCGGCAAGCCCGAGCTCGACCCGCCCAGGGGCGCGGAGCTGTGCGCCGCCATGGGCCTCGACCTCAACCCGCGTTCCGGACGCGACCGCCGGGCCATCGAGGTGTACCCGCACCCCGCAACGGTGGCGCTCTTCCGGCTCGGCCGGACCCTGAAGTACAAGCACAAGCCCGGCCGGGACCTCGACCAGCTGCGCGCCGAGCTGCTCTCGCTGATCGGCCACCTCGAGGGGTTGCGCAGCGCCGAGGTGTCCCTGGACCTCGACACCGACCAGTGGCGCCGGCTGCGGGCCGCCGTGGAGACCGCCAGGCGCAAGAGCGAGCTCCGGGTCGTCGAGGACCAGGTCGACGCCGTCGTGTGCGCCTACGTCGCGCGCTTCGCCGACGCCCGGCCCGACGAGACCACCACCTACGGAGACTTCCCCGACGGCTACATCGTCACCCCCACGCTGCCGGCGGACCTCGAGCCGGCACCGCGTGCACGCCGTCGGTCGGCGGCGCCGGCGCTGCCGAACGACCCGGTCCGCGAGTACGCCCTGCTCCATCCCGAGCTCGTCGAGGCCGGCCGCGACGCCGTCGACCTGGTCACCGGGATCCTCGACGACGCGGGCATCAACTACCTGAGCATCACCGGGCGCACGAAGTCGGTCGCCTCCTTCGCCGAGAAGGCCCGGCGCAGCACCGACGGCGTCCGGCTCTACACCGACCCGCTGAACGACATCGGCGACCAGATCGGGGTCCGGGTGATCACCTACGTGCACAGCGACGTCGCCGCCGTGGCCGACCTCCTGCGCGACCAGGTCGAGGTGCTCGACGACCGCGACATGGGCCGCGAGACCGCGCAGGAGGGACGCTTCGGCTACGCCAGCCGGCACCTGCAGGTCTCGCTGTCCGGCCGCGTGGTGCAGGTGCAGATCCGCACCGTGCTCCAGCACGCGTGGGCGGAGTTCGAGCACGACATCCGCTACAAGGGCACGATGCCGGACGAGCACGCGCGCGACTTCGACCGCCGGTTCACGCTCGCCGCCGGACTGCTCGAGCTCGCCGACCGCGAGTTCACCACCATCCGCGACCGGCTGCGCGACGGGCACGATGCCGGCACCACGCCCGACGACGTCCTGGCACCGGCGGACGACGAGGACCCGCGTCTGGAGCCGCGCGAGCTCGCGGCGTTCCTGGCCGGCCAGTACGCCGATGCCGGCTGGTCGCGCACCGACCACTACGCCTGGATCTCCGGGCTGCTGCTCGAGCTCGGCATCACCAGCCTCGACGAGCTCGGTGAGGTCCTGCGCGCCGGCGACCCGGAAGCGATCCTCCAGCGGATGGACTACCGCTACCCGCCGGGCGCGGTACGCCGGCTCGACGACGCGCTGCTGGCGGCGTACGGCACGAGGTACGTCGGACTCAGCGGCAACTCCCACCGCCGTGCGGCCCTGGCCGCGCGCCTGGACAAGCTGGTCGGTTGACCACCGCTTCCGCCGGTGCAGTCGGTCCTCGTCCGGGGGTTGAATGAGCTCGTGCTGCTCGAACGCGACGACGTGCTGCACCGGCTGGACCAGCTGGTCGACGAGGCGTCCGCCTCGCGCGGACGGCTGGTGCTCCTCGGCGGAGAGGCCGGCATCGGCAAGTCGACGGTCGCTCGAGCCGTCGCCGGCGTCAGCCGCCGGGCGGGTCGTGGTGCGCGTCGGGCACTGCGACAACGTGGCCGCGCCCGCTGCCCTCGGTCCACTGCTGGACTCCTACCCCGAGCTGGCAGGCACGATCGACACCGACCTCGACCGCCCTGCGCTGTTCCGCTCGCTGCTGCGGCGCCTCGGGGAGGAGCCGACGCTGGTCGTCCTCGAGGACGTGCACTGGGCCGACGCGGCCACGCTGGACTTCCTGCGCTTCCTGGGCCGGCGGGTCGAGACCCTGCCGGCGCTCGTGCTGGCCACCTACCGCGAGGACGAGGTCGGTGCGGCTCACCCGCTCGCGGCCACCTTCGGCGACCTGTCCTCCTCCGCCGGGGTGGAGCGCCTCCACGTCGTACCCCTGAGCGTCGACGGCGTACGCCGGCTGGCGGAGGAGGCCGGCTCGACCCTCGACCCGCGGCTGCTCCACGAGCGCACGGCGGGCAACGCGTTCTACGTGACCGAGGTGCTCGCGGCCGCCGGCAGCAACGTCCCGGACACCGTGCGTGATGCGGTGCTGGCCCGGTCCTCGCGGCTCAGCGAGGGTGCACGCGGGGTCCTGGCCGCTGCAGCGGTCCTGGGCCAGCCCGCCGAGCTGTGGCTGCTGACGTCGGTGTCGCGATGTCCTCCCGCTGCCGTCGACGAGTGCGTCGCCGCGGGTCTCCTGGTGGGCGACGGCCGTCGGTGGTACTTCCGGCACGACCTCGCCCGGCTCAGCGTCGAAGGGACCCTGTTGCCCACGCAGCGATCGACACTGCACGCCGCGGCGCTCAGCGCCCTGGAGACGAAGGGCGGGGTGGATGCGCACCGGCTCGCCTCCCACGCCGATGCCTGCGAGGACAGCGCGGCCGCGCTCCGGTACGCCGTCCCTGCCGCGGAGCGATCCGCTCGACTGGGAGCGCATCGCGACGCGGTCGAGCTGTACGAGCTCGCCCTGCGCCACCACCCGGCCCGGGACGCCGAACGGTCCAGGCTGTGCGCGGCGCTGTCCTACGAGTGCTACCTCACCGACCAGGGCGAGGAGGCCTTCGCGGCGCGACGCGAGTCCATGGAGCTGGCCGAGGATCCCCGGTTGATCGGCGACGCCGAGCGCTGGCTCTCGCGGATCTCCTGGTACCTCGGCCGCGGGGAAGCCGCCCGTACCTGGATGGAGCGGGCCGTGAACACGCTCGAGCAGGCGGGCGAGGGTCACGAGCTCGCGATGGCCTACAGCAACAGGTCCCAGCTGTGCATGCTCGCTTTCGACACCGCCGGCGCGGTCTCGTGGGGCACCCGCGCGCTGGAGCTGGCCAGACGGCTGGGTGACCGCGACACCGAGATCCACGCCCTGAACAACGTGGGGTCCGCGCTCGCGACCGGCGGCGACTACCACGACGGGGTCACCATGCTGCAGCAGAGCCGCGACCTGGCGCTGGCCGCCGACGCCCACGAGCACGTGGCCCGCGCCCACACCAACCTGGCATCGACCTCGCTGACGACGCGGCACCTGGCCGACGGCCGACGCCACCTGCAGGAGGGCATCGCCTACTGCGTCGACCGGGACCTGGACTCCTGGGCGCACTACATGCGGGCGTGGGAGCCACGGCTCGCCGAGGAGCTGGGCGACTTCGACCGGGCCCAGCGACTGGCCCTCGACCTGCTCGAGCTGCCGGGCCTGCCACCGGTGGTGCGCGTCCCGGCTGCGACCACCGCCGCGCAGGTGCTCCACCGGCAGGGGCGGGACGGACGAGCGCTGCTGGCGGAGGCCACCGAACAGGCCCGGGACACCGGCGAGGCCCAGCGGCTGGTGCCCGTCGCCGTCGCCTGGGCGGAGCTGGCCTGGCTCCAGGGTCGGCCTGAGGACATCGAGTCGGAGATCGACCTCGCGTGGTCAGCCGCAGTCGCCCAGCCGGAGAGCTGGGAGCTCGGTGAGCTGTCCTGGTGGCTCCACGTGGGCGGCGTACGACGATCCGTCCCGCTGCCGGTGGCAGCACCCTTCGGGCTGATGCTCGACGGCTCCTGGGACGACGCGGCCCGGGCCTGGTCCGAGCTCGGCATCCCGTACTGGGAAGCCCTGTCCCGGGCGCAGGCGCCTGGGCTCGAGGACGCCCGGCGGGCACTGGAGATCCTGGACCGGCTCGGGGCGGTCGCGGCGCGCGAGGCAGTGGTCCGCGACCGGCATGCCGCCGGCCTGCCGGTGCCCAGGGGCCCGCGCGGCGGTGCCGACCCTCAGCGCGCGGGACTCACGGCCCGGGAGCTCGAGGTGCTGGCACTCCTGGCCGACGGGCTCTCCGACGTGGCGATCGCCGAGGCTCTCGTGCTCTCGCCCAAGACCGTGGGGCACCACGTCTCCTCGGTGCTGCGCAAGCTCGGGGCCCCCAGCCGCTCACGCGCAGTGGCGCTCGCCCTCCGTCGGGGCATCCTGTCCCAGGTCGACCCCGCCCCCGAGGTGTGACCAACTTAGGGAATCCTCCCGATGTGGCGATGCCTCCTCACGGCTTCACTGGGAGCACGGGCAACACCGCCCGGAAGAGATGGAAACAGGAGGACGGACATGGCGCTGTTCATGGACGTACATCGCCTCGGGGCACCGGTCGCGCTGGAGGACGTGGAGAAGGCGCACGCCGCCGATCTGGCGACCCAGGGTGAGCACGGAGTGCACTACCTGCGGTACTGGGTCGACGAGGACAAGGGCGAGATCTTCTGCCTGGTCGACGCCCCCGACGCAGCCGCGGCGGAGACCGTGCACAAGCAGGCCCACGGACTCCTCGCGGACGAGATCCACGAGGTCGCCGAAGGCAAGTAGTCGGCACCACCGGCGACGCGGCTCGGGCCGCGAGCCGGCCTGCCCCGTCCCTCAGGCGTCCCTGGTCTCCTGGCCAACCGCCCAGGCGGAGCGGACCTTCTCGACCACGTCCGGCGCCTGACGCAGCCCCGCGCGCGCCGCATCGGCGCGCTTGCCGGGGTCGAGCACGTTCTTGCCGATGTCGGCGAGCGCAGCCTCGTCGGGCTTGACCACCGCGGTGTGGGCAGCGCCGGTCCGTCCGAGCTGCGCCCGGATCGAGCTGCCCTTGCTCCACGAGCGCGGCAACGGAGCGAGCACGACCACCACGTCGTAGCCCTTCGCCAGGTCGGCGTTGGCGGTCGAACGCACACCGCCGTCGATGTAGTGCCGGTCGTCGATGGTGACCGCGGGCCAGACGAACGGCACGGCGCAGCTGGCCGCAACAGCGTCGACGACGCCGACCCCGGACTCCCGGTCGAAGACGACGAGCTTGCCGGTCTTGGCCTCCACCGCCGTGATCTTGAGGTCCCGATCCGGCCACTCCTCCATCCGGAGCCGCGCCCTGATCACCTCGATCCGCTCAGCGCCACCGGGCCGGTGCGCAGTCAGCGCGAGCCGGCCGATCCGGGCTCGCTTCGCCCGGCTGCTGCCGGGGACCAGCACCGCGGGGAGCAGCATCGGCAGCAGCAGCTTGGAGAGGTGGGCGTCCTTCTCGTGGCGCGGCTTCCTCAGCTGTGCCTCGTACAAGGAGTCGAGCGTGCGTCCGCTGGTGATGTTCGCGCCCACCACCGAGCCGGCGCTCGTGCCGACCACCAGGTCCGCCGTGGTCAGGTCGAGCCCCGCGTCGGCCAGGCCCTTGAGGATCCCGAGCTCCCAGGCGATGCCGGTGACTCCCCCGCCACCGAGGACCAGTGCCGTGCGCGTCATGGGGGACAACCTACGGGCCCGCAGTGCGTCAGTGCGCCATGTCCACGAAGCGGGAGTAGTGGCCCTGGAAGCTGACCACCACGTCGCGGGTGGGACCGTTGCGGTGCTTGGCGACGATGATGTCGGCCTCGCCGGCGCGCGGGGACTCCTTCTCGTAGACGTCCTCGCGGTGCAGCAGCATCACGATGTCGGCGTCCTGCTCGATCGAGCCGGACTCGCGCAGGTCGCTCATCATCGGACGCTTGTCGGAACGCTGCTCGGGGCCACGGTTGAGCTGCGAGATCGCCACGATCGGTACGTCGAGCTCCTTGGCCAGGAGCTTGATCTGCCGGGAGAACTCCGAGACCTCGACCTGCCGCGACTCCACCTTCTTGCCGCTGGTCATCAGCTGCAGGTAGTCGATCACGATCAGCCGGAGGTCATGGCGCTGCTTGAGCCGCCGGGCCTTCGCGCGGATCTCCATCATCGTCATGTTGGGGCTGTCGTCGATGAACATCGGGGCGCTGGAGACCTGGCCCATCTTGGGGACCAGCTTGTTCCAGTCGTCCTCGCTCATCTCGCCCTTGCGCATGTGGTTCAGCGGGACCTTGGCCTCCGCGGAGAGCAGCCGCATGGTGATCTCGTTCTTCGACATCTCCAGGCTGAAGATCACGCTGGTCAGGTTGTTGTGCACCGAGGCCGCGCGACAGAAGTCGAGAGCCAGGGTCGACTTGCCCACCGCCGGCCGGGCCGCGACGATCACCATCTGGCCGCCGGTGAAGCCGTTGGTCAGCTCGTCGAGGTCGGCGAACCCGGTCGGCACGCCACCGGAGGAGCCGTCGCGGTTGGAGATGGCCTCGATCTCGTCGAGGGTCGACTCCATGATCGAGGACAGCGGCGCGTAGTCCTCCTGCGCCCGCTTCTCCCCGATCGCGTAGATCTCCTGCTGGGCGACGTCGACGGTCGCGTCGACGTCACCCTGGCCGGCGTACCCCAGCTGGGCGATCTTGGTGCCGGCGTCGACCAGGCGGCGCAGGATCGCCTTCTCGCGCACGATGCTGGCGTAGTAGCCCGCGTTGGCGGCGATCGGGACGCTCGCGGAGAGCGTGTGCAGGTACGGCGCCCCGCCGACGCGCTGCAGCTCACCGCGGCGCTGCAGCTCGGCGGCCACGGTGACGGGGTCGGCCGGCTCGCCGCGTCCGTAGAGGTCGACGACCGCGTCGTAGATGGTCTCGTGCGCCGGCCGGTAGAAGTCGCCGCCGCCGATCACCTCGTTGACGTCGGCGATGGCGTCCTTGGAGATCAGCATCGAGCCGAGCACCGACTGCTCGGCGTCGGAGTCCTGGGGCGGCATCCGGCCCGACCAGGTCTCCTGGTTGACCGACTCGCCGCCGAACGGGTCACCGAAGGCGCTGGCACCATCCTGGGAGCCGAGGTTCCACGACTCGGTCATGCTCATCCCACTGGCCCCTTCCATCACGTGCGTACCAGCAACCTAGATCCCACCGCCGACAATCAAGACCGGTCGCGACCCGATGGTTCGCCGACCATAGGCCCGCTCCGGGGCACACACCAAGGCCGTTATCCACAGGTACCTGTGGATAACCCTGTTGATCGTGTGGAACACGCCGCCGGAGGTGTGCACAGCCTGTTGGTGACCTTGTGGAGCCAGAATATTGCTGCGCCGAGAATATGGCCTCTGACCTGCACGAACACACGATCCCCAAGGTGTGGAGAGAAGTTTTTCGGCCGCTTTCTGTTCATCGTTTCGACATCTGGGCGCACATGTTCTTTTGTCGACAAAGCCGCTGACCGACTCGGATACCCACAGCTTGGTCCGGGTTTTGCACAGGTTCTGGTGGCGCCTAGGCTCACGCCGTGGTAGTGGACCCGGGCACTTCCCGCACGACGTCCGCGCGGCCCGCACGCCGCCCACGACCGGGAGATCCTGCGGCTGGCCGTGCCGGCCTTCCTCGCACTGGTCTCCGAGCCCCTCTTCCTGCTCGCGGACTCAGCGATCGTCGGCCACCTCGGCACGCCGCAGCTCGCGGCACTCGGGGTGGCATCGGCGGTGCTGGGCACGCTGGTCAGCCTGTGCATCTTCCTGGCCTACGGCACCACCGCCGCCGTGGCCCGCCAGGTCGGTGCAGGTCAGCTCGGGGTCGCCCTCACCCAGGGCATCTCCGGCCTCTGGCTGGCCGGCGCTGGTCGGTCTCGCCGTCTCGGCACTCTCCTGGCCGCTGGCGGGCTCGCTGATCGACCTGTTCGGCCCCTCCAGCGTCGTGGCCGCTCTGGCTCTGAGCTACCTCCGGATCGCCCTGCTCGGGGCGGTCCCGATGCTGCTGATGCTCGCCGCCACCGGGGTGCTGCGCGGCCTCCAGGACACCCGGACACCGCTCGTCGTGGCGGTCGGCGGGCAACCTGGCGAACATCGCCCTCAACGTGCTCCTGGTCTACGGCGTCGGGTCCTGGCACGGGCTGGGCATCACCGGGTCGGCGACCGGCACGCTGGTCGCCCAGGTCGCGTCGGCGACCGCCCTGGTCGCAGTGGTGGTCAGGGCCGCGCGTGCGCCGAGCAGGCGAGGCTCCGGCCGCACCCCCGAGGGATCGTGCGGTCGGCGCGCTCCGGCGTACCCCTGATCTTCCGGACGCTGTTGCTGCGGGCATCGCTGCTGGTGATGACCTACGCCGCGGCCCGGCTGGGCGACGACGAGCTGGCCACCATGCAGCTCGCCCTGACGATCTGGACGTTCCTCGCCTTCGCCCTCGACGCTGTCGCGATCGCGGCCCAGGCGATCACCGGCCGCTACCTCGGCGCGGCGGACGGACCCGGCACCCGCAGCGTCACTCGCCGCATCGAGCGCTGGGGCTGGCTCTCCGGCATCGTCACCGGCGTCGTCCTCGCCGCTGCCTCGCCGGTGGTCGGCGCCCTGTTCACGACCGACCCCGACGTACGGCACCTGCTGGTCCCGGTCCTGCTCGCGGCGGCGCTCGCCCAGCCGCTGGCGGGGATCGTCTTCGTCCTCGACGGCGTGCTGATCGGAGCCGGCGACGCCGTGTTCCTCGCCTGGGCGCAGCTCGCCTCCGTCGCGCTGTTCGCGCCGGCCGCGTGGCTCGTCCTCGCCTCCGACGTCGCGCCGGGCCTGGTCTGGCTGTGGCTCGCCTTCGGGGCGCTGTTCATGGGCGCGAGGGCGGTGACGTTGCTCGCGCGCGCCCACGGCGAGCGGTGGGTGCGGCTCGGGGTCTGAAGCCCTGCCGAGGCCGCCGCCTACGCTGGCGGGCATGTCCTCGGCACAGCGGTCGCGCTCCCCAGGGCTGGGCTCACCGCTGCAGAAGATCGCCATGGGTCTGGTGATCGTCCTGCTGCAGGCGCCGTTCCCGCCGCACCCGTCACCGTCGTGGGAGCACTACGACGTGCTGCCGGACCCGTTCGGCTGGGCCCTGGTGATCGCGGGGACGCTGGCCCTGGCGAGGGCGAACCCGGTCTTCGCGCCGACCCGCTTGCTCGCCGGCGTCGCCGGGCTGGTCAGCGTGCCGCTGTGGTTCCCGCAGGTGACGCACCGTCTCGACGCGTCCGGGCAGTGGTTCGGCTCGCTGCCGCAGATCGTGTTCTGCCTCTGGCTGGCGCGTGAGATCGGCATCCAGGGGGCACGACAGGAGCCGCCGGACGACTACGTGCCCAAGCGGTTCGGCCTGCTGGTGTGGGGGTTCGGCGTGCTCGCCGTACTGCCGGTCCTCGCGCTGGGCGGCGGGATGGACCGGCTGGTGGCGACGACGGTGACCGTCTCGGCGATCGTGAACATCGCCCTGTGCTACTACCTGTTCCGCGTCCACCGCCGCGTCTGGCTGGGCGGCCCCGGACCGCTGGAGATCCACCCCGCCACCACCTGACCCGTCGGACATTTCGGAAGGGCGGGCAGGCAGAACCTGACCCTGGCGGGCGTAGTTCTGCCTGCCAGGGTTGGGTTTACCCGGGCGCCCGGGTAAACCTCCGCGCGCCGAGCGTCAGGCAGAGACGACGTTCAGGTTGACCTGGGCCTCGACGTCGTCGAGGACCTTGACGGTGACCGTGTGGGCGCCGAGCGACTTGATCGGGTTGCCGACCACGATGGTGCGCCTGTCGACCTCGGCGCCGCCCTCGGTGATGGCGGCGGCGATGTCGGCGGCGGTGACGGCACCGAAGAGGCGACCGCCCTCACCGGCGCGGACCTTGACGTTGAAGGTCGAGCCCTCGAGCCGGGCCTTGACCTCGGCGGCGTGGTCGGCGTCGCGGACCGCGCGTGAGTTGCGCGCCTTCTTGATCGACTCGATCGTCTTCTCGCCACCGCGGGTCCAGCGGATGCCGAAGCCACGGGGGATCAGGTAGTTGCGGCCGTAGCCGTCCTTGACCTCGACCACGTCACCCGCGGCGCCGAGACCGGCAACCTCCTGGGTCAGGATGAGCTTCATCGACGTGCCTTCTCTCAGCGAGCCGTGGACGTGTAGGGCAGGAGTGCGACCTCGCGGGCGTTCTTGACCGCGATCGCGACGTCGCGCTGGTGCTGCACGCAGTTGCCGGTCACCCGACGGGCGCGGATCTTCCCGCGGTCGGAGATGAACTTGCGCAGGAGGTTGACGTCCTTGTAGTCGACGTAGGTCGCCTTCTCCTTGCAGAACTGACAGACCTTCTTCTTGGGCTTGCGCAGAACTGGTTTGGCCATTGTGGTGCTCCTCTCGAGAGCCCGGCCTCACGCCGGAATGGTGATGAGTGACTGGGGGGTGGATCAGGACTGGGTCAGAACGGGGGCTCGTCGCCGCTGCTCGCCCACGGGTCGTTCGCCGGCTGGCCCTGCGGGGCCGCCGCCCTGCTGACCACCCTGGCCGCCCTGCTGGCCGCCCCACGAGCCACCCTGCTGGCCGGCGGGAGCGGCGGCCTGGCCACCGGCGTTGCCGCCCTGGGCCGGGCTGGAGGCCCACGGGTCGTCGCCGCCCGAGCCGCCGGAGGCACCGGCGCCACCCGAGCTGCCGTAACCGCCGCCTCCGCCGCTGCGCTGGACGCGGGCGACCTTGGCGGTGGCGTACTTCAGGCTGGGACCGACCTCTTCGACGTCGAGCTCGACCACGGTGCGCTTCTCGCCCTCACGGGTCTCGTAGGAGCGCTGCTTGAGGCGGCCCTGGGCGACGACGCGCATGCCCTTCTGGAGGGACTCCGCGACGTTCTCCGCGGCCTGCCGCCAGATCGAGCAGTTCAGGAACAGCGTGTCGCCGTCCTTCCACTCGTTGGTCTGCTTGTCGAAGTTGCGCGGTGTGGACGCGATGGTGAAGTTGGCCACCGCGGCGCCCGAAGGCGTGAACCGCAGCTCCGGGTCGCCGGTCAGGTTGCCGACGACGGTGATGACTGTCTCGCCTGCCATGAAAGAACTCCTCGGTCTCTTCCTCGGTGGTCAGCTGGGGTCTGCGACGGCGTGGACGTCGGGCCGGATGACCTTGGTGCGCAGGACCGACTCGTTCAGCGTGAGCTGGCGGTCGAGCTCCTTGACCGTGTCGGGCTCGGCCTGCAGCGTGACGACGGCGTAGATGCCCTCGGCGTTCTTGTCGATCTCGTAGGCGAGCCGGCGGCGACCCCACACGTCGACGCTGTCGACGGTGCCACCGTCCTTGCGGACGACGTTGAGGTAGGTCTCCAGCGACGGCTGGACGGTCCGCTCCTCGAGGTTGGGGTCGAGGATGACCATGAGTTCGTAGGCACGCACGGCGTGACTACCTCCTTCGGACTAGGGCGGCCGCGACCGTTGTCGCGGCAGGAGGGCTGTTTGCGTCACTCCCACCAGGGAGCGACGTGCAAGGTTAACTCGCCGGCACAGTGCGACGCGAATCGTCATCCACAGGCACGTCGAGTGGCCGGACCGGGCGAGCGTCGAGCTCCCCGGTCGCCGCTGTCATCCCCCGAGCCTAGGCTGGCCGCATGTCCTCCAGCACGATCGTCATCGGGGCCCACGTCGAGCAGAGCGACCCGGTCGCGGAGGCCCTGGCCCGCGAGACCACGCTCGTGCAGTTCTTCCTCGGCGACCCGCAGGGCTACAAGGGGCCGGAGATCCGCTTCGCAGGTGGTGCCGCGGGCCTGAAGGCTGCGGCCGAGGAGGCCGGGGTCGGGCTCTACGTGCACGCGCCGTACATCGTCAACGTGGCCACGACCAACAACCGCATCCGGATCCCCAGCCGCAAGCTCCTCCAGCAGCACATGGACGCCGCGGCGGAGATCGGCGCGAGAGGCCTGATCGTCCACGGTGGCCACGTGAACAAGGACGACGACCCGGCGAAGGGCTTCGACAACTGGCGCAAGGCCGTCGAGGCCACCGACATCAAGATCCCGCTCCTCATCGAGAACACCGCCGGCGGCGACAACGCCATGGCCCGCCACCTCGACCGGATCGCCGGTGTCTGGGACGCGGTCTCGCAGGCCGAGGGCGCCGAGGACGTCGGCTTCTGCCTCGACACCTGCCACGCCTGGGCCGGCGGGATCGAGCTGCCCACCGCCGTGGAGAAGGTGCGCTCGATCACCGGCCGCATCGACCTGGTGCACGCCAACGACAGCAGGGACGACTTCGACTCCGGTGCCGACCGGCACGCCAACTTCGGGGCCGGGCAAGCTCGACGCAGACGACTTCGCGGCCGTGGTCCGCGAGGCCGGGGCACCGGTCATCTGCGAGACGCCCGGCGGCGCCGACGAGCACCGGGCCGACTTCGCCTGGCTGCGCGAGCACGGCGTCTGACGCGGGTGGCGCCGGCTCCTCCAGATCCGCCGGCGCTCGGCCGTCGAGGGCTGCTGTGCGGCCTCGCGGGCGCGGCGCTCGTCGCCGGGTGCTCGCGCGACCGGTCGGGCCACAGTCCCTCGGACCCGGTGGCCGACGACCCGCGGCGGCACCACTACGGGCCCGGCCCGCAGCAGTACGCCGACCTCCGCCTTCCGGCCCAGGCGCCCTCGGCCACCGTCGTGCTGATCCACGGTGGCTACTGGCAGGCCGGGTACGGCGCCGGGCTGATGACGCCCCTGGCGCGGAGGTTCCGTGACCTGGGCTGTGCCACCTGGAACGTGGAGTACCGCCGCGTCGGCAGCGGGGGTGGCTATCCGCGCACCTTCGAGGACGTCGCGCGCGCCGTCGACTCCCTTCCCGTCGACCTGCACCACGAGGTGGTCGTGGTCGGCCACTCGGCGGGGGGTCACCTCGCCGCCTGGGCGGCCGGTCGCTCGGCCCTCACGCCGGGAGGCCGGCCCCGCGTGCCGCTGACGAAGGTCGTCTCCCTCTCGGGCCTGCTCGACCTCAGCGCAGCCGCGCGGGCCCCCGAGTCCGCCGGACCCGTGGAGCAGCTCATGGGTGGCACGCCGGAGCAGGAACCGGCTCGCTACGCCCTGGCCGACCCGGCTCTGCTCCTGCCCGGCCTCGTGTCCGGTCGTCGCCGGTCAGGCCGAGGACGAGCAGGTGATCCCGACCGACCAGGCGAGCCGCTACCTCGCTGCCACTCGTTCCGCCGGGGGCACCGCGTCGTACGTCGCCCTGCCCGGTGACCACTTCGACCTGATCGACCCCACGTCGTCGGCGTTCCCGGTCCTGCGGCGACTGGTGGCCGGGGCGGCCAGCGGCTGACCGATACGCTCTGGCGCGTGAACCCCGCCGTCCGCAACGCCATCTCCGGGGCCCCGACGGTGCGTCAGATCACTGCCGAGGAGCACCGGGCGTTCATCGACGCGAGGACCGCTGCGGGTGGCGAGGCGAGCTTCCTGCAGACCCCGGGCTGGGCCGCGGTCAAGCCGGAGTGGACCGCCGAGTCGATCGGCTGGTTCCAGGCCGCCGAGCTCGTCGGAGCAGCCCTGGTGCTCTACCGCCAGCTGCCCCGGCTCAAGCGCTTCCTGGCCTACCTGCCGGAGGGTCCTGTCATCGACTGGGACACCGACGACCTCGGGGCGTGGCTGGAGCCGATGCGGGCCCACCTGCAGTCACGGCGTGCGTTCGGGATCCGCATCGGCCCTCCCGTCGTGACCGGTCGGTGGAGCGCGGCGCAGGTCAAGGAGGGGATCGCCGACGAGACGGTCACCTCGCTGACCGAGCTGCCCCCGACCGAGCGCAGCCAGGGCGGCGCCCGCGTGCTCTCCCAGCTGCACGAGCTCGGGTGGCGTCCACAGGGCGCCGAGGGCGGGTTCAGTGCAGGCCAGCCGCAGTACAACTTCCAGATCCCCCTGGTCGACGGCGCCGGCATCGCCCGCAGCGAGGACGACCTGCTGGCCGGGATGAACCAGCAGTGGCGGCGCAACATCAAGAAGGCGGCCAAGGAGAAGGTCGACGTGGTCGTCGGCGGCAGGGCCGACCTGCCCGCGTTCCACGACCTCTACGTGCACACCGCGGGCCGCGACCACTTCACCCCGCGCCCGCTGGGGTACTTCGAGACCATGTTCGCGGCCCTCGGCGCGGAGGACCCCGACCGGATCCGGCTCTACCTCGCCCGCCACGAGGGTGACCTCGTGGCGAGCACCATCTGGATCCGGGTCGGCACCCACGCCTGGTACTCCTACGGGGCCTCCTCGACCGAGAAGAGGGAGGTCCGCGGGTCCAACGCCGTCCAGTGGCAGATGATCCGTGACGCCTCCGCGGCCGGCGCCCACGTCTACGACCTGCGCGGCATCACCGACACCCTCGACGCGAACGACGGCCACGTCGGCCTCGTGCAGTTCAAGGTGGGCACCGGTGGCGAGGCGGTTCAGTACGCCGGCGAGTGGGACCTCCCGCTCAACCGGGGGCTCTACGCCGCCTTCGACCTCTACATGAGGCGCCGATGAGCCTGGTCCTCCGCGTCGACGGCGACCGTTGGCGAGCCCACCTGCGCCACACCCTGGTCAGCCACCCGGGGCTGGTGCCGGTCGCGAAGGGCAACGGCTACGGCCTCGGCCTGGGCCGCCTGGCGCGCAAGTCGCAGTGGCTGGGCGTGGACACCCTCGCGGTCGGCACCTACGAGGAGCTGCCCGAGGTCGCGCAGCGCTTCGACGGCTCCCTGCTCGTGCTCACCCCCTGGCGTCCCGGCAACGCGCTGCCCGAGGACCGCCGGGTGGTGCACACGGTCGGCCGGGCCGAGGACCTCGCGCTCCTGGCGGCGCACGGTCGCGAGACGGGTCAGCGTCCCCGCATCGTGGTGGAACGCCTGACCTCGATGCTCCGGCACGGCTTCACCGGGCCTGGCCTGCGCGAGGCGGCGACCCTGGTGGCCGAGCAGGGCGGGGTGGCGGTCGAGGGCGTCGCGCTGCACCTGCCGCTGGCCAGGAAGCAGTCGGCCGACACCGAGCGCGGTGAGGTCGAGCGGCTGATGACCGACATCGTGGGCTCCGGCCTGGCGACCCGCACGGTCTTCGTCTCGCACATCTCCTCCGAGGAGCTGGCCGCACTGGGCGTCCGCTACCCCGAGTTCACCTTCCGCCCTCGGATCGGCACCTCGCTGTGGCTGGGCGACCGGGGCGCCCTGAGGGTGGTGGCAACGGTGCTGGACTCCCACGCCGTCGAGCGCGGTGACACCTACGGCTACCGGGGTCGGTCGGCACCGCGCAGCGGCACCATCCTGGTCGTCTCCGGCGGTACGGCGCACGGCATCGGGCTCGAGGCGCCCACCGGCGAGCAGTCGTTGAAGTCGCGCGCGGCATCCATCGCGCGCGGTGGTCTCGACGCGGCCGGTCTCGTGCGCTCGCCGTACCTCGTGGGCGGCAAGCAGCGGCTGTTCGCCGAACCCCCACACATGCAGGCCTCGATGCTCTTCCTGCCCCAGGGCTCACCGGTGCCGGAGATCGGCGACGAGGTCGACGTCCGCGTCCGGTTCACCGCGACCGACGTCGACCGGGTCGTGGTCAGCTGACACCACGTCGCGCACGATGACCGCGGCCAGGTAGACCTCAGCGGCCATCCGCACCACGATCGCCCAGTTGTAGGTGGTCGCCTCGTCACCGACGGCTCCGTCGAGCCAGCCGCCGAAGTTCAGCCAGATCGCGGCGTAGTAGAACAGCTCACCGCACTGCCAGACCAGCAGGTCGCGCCACCGGGGCCGGGCCAGCACCGCGAGCGGCAGCAGCCACAGGACGTACTGCGGTGAGTAGACCTTGTTGACCAGCAGGAACCCGGCCACGACCAGGTACCCGAGCTGGGCCAGCCGAGGCGGTCGCTCGGCCACCACCCCGAGGACGAGCACCCCGGCGCAGACCGCGCCGAACAGGATCCAGGACCACAGGTTGATGGTCCCGACCGTGGCGGGGTGGCCGTGCCTGGAGAGCCACAGCCACAGCGAGCCCCAGTCGGCACCCCGATGCTGGTTGAACCGCCAGAACACCTTCCACTGCTCCAGGCCCGTCACCCACGCCGGGAGGTTGGCCAGCACCCAGGCCGCGGCGGCTCCACCCACCGCCCGAGCGGCCTCGCCGAGCCCCCCGCTGCGGCGCCGGCGCCAGGCCAGGACGAGCACGGGCCCGAGCAGGAACAACGGGTACAGCTTGGTGGCCGCACCGAGCCCGATCATCACTCCGGTCAACCCCGGACGCCCGCGCGACCACGCCCAGAGCGCACCGCTCACGAACAGCACCGCCACCAGGTCCCAGTTCACCAGGGCGGTGGCCAGCAGCACCGGGGACAGCACGAAGGGGAGTGCGTCCCAGGGTCGTCGCCGGTGGGTCTGCGCGACGAACCACGTGGCTCCCAGCAGGCAAGCGGCGAGCATCACCGCGGTGATCAGGAAGTAGTTGTTGACCTCGGTGACGATGCCGGGCAGTCCGTAGACCATCGACGACGGCTCTGCCCGCCGCTCGGAGACCGGCGGTCCGGCTCGGGTCAGGGGGGTGGCCTGGGTGGCCTCGGCCGCGACCCACGCGAAGTAGGCGATCCCGACCGGGTACTCCATCACCTGGTAGCGGCGGTGCGGGGCGGAGAAGGGCCAGCGCCCCTCGACCAGCCCGCGGTCGCTGTAGAGGTAGGGGATGTCGGAGTAGCACATCTTCCCGTAGCGGGCCTTGTCGTTGGCCCAGTGCGTCTTCAGGCACGGCTGGCTGTGCACGATGGCCAGGCTGAACACGACCGCCGCGAGCACCAGCAGCACCCGCACCGGCGTCCACCACCGATGCGGCAGGGCGTGCCGGCCGAGGGGCCCTCCGATCGCCTCGCTGAGGACGACGGCGACGGGGTCGGTGCGCGTGGGTGCGACCACGGGTGGCACCTCTGGCGGCACCTCTGGCCCCCTGGTGGGTCTCACCCCGTGCAGGTCGGGTCCGCGGGCAGGCAGCCCGGCGCGGGAGTGGATGGGGGCGGGGAGCTCGGCGGTGGTGCAGGCGTGCTCGGCGGAGCCTGGCTCGGCGTCGGCGTCTGCACCGGGGTGGGCGTCGCCCTCTTGGTCTTCTTCGGCTTGGGTGGCGGCGGGACGTACGGCGCATGGCCGCTGGAGGGGGCGTTCCCGTCCACGTTGGCCGCCGGCGGGAAGGTCTCCGAGGGCTGCCCCTCGAGCACGGCCGACATGATCGCGCGCCAGGTGTAGGTCGGGTAGTTCGCACCGAAGTACGTCGGCAGGAAGCCGTTGAGCGCCTCGTTGCCCTTGCCCCGCACGTACATCACGGCCGTGGCGACCTGCGGGGTGTAACCGACGAACCAGGACGAGGAGACGTCGCCGTTGGCGTTGGTCGCCGTGCCGGTCTTGCCGGCCGCGGGTCGGTTGAGCGCTCGGGCGTTCTGGCCGGTGCCCGCCTTGACCACCTGCTGCAACGCATAGCTGACGTCGCGGGAGATGTCGTCGGGCAGCGCGCGGTCGGTCTTGCGGGCAGCCTTGTAGAGCACCTTGTGGTCCGAGGCGCGGGTCACCTTCTTGATCACGAACCAGTCGTGGTGCATCCCGCCGTCGGCGATCGTCGCGTAGGCGTTGGCCATGGTGATCGGGCTGATCGTCGCGGATCCGAGGGCGATCGCGCGGTTGGGCTCGAGACCCGGCGTGCTGCGCGGGATCCCCATCGCCACCGCGGTGTTCAGGATCTTCGTCGGCCCGTCGGGGATCGAGTCGGTCAGGTTGGCGTAGGCGGTGTTGATCGAGTCCTCGGTGGCCTTGGTCAGGCTGACGTGGGAGCCGTAGCTGGTGCCGTTGCCCCCACCCTCGTTGACGACCTGTCCGCCGCCGGTCTGGTAGTGGTAGGGCGAGTTTCCGTCGAAGGTGTCCTTGAGGCTGAACCCGGCCTTGAGCGCAGCGGCCAGGGCGAACGGCTTGAACGCCGAGCCGGGGGAGCCACCGAGCTTGGCCCAGTTCAGCTGGCTGTCGAGGTAGTTCTGCCCGCCGTAGAAGCCGAGCAGGGCCCCGGTCTTGACGTCGACGCTCGCCGAGGCGACGTGCAGCCGCTTCAGCCCCTGCGGACGTTCGCCGAGGACGCCGTCCTCGGCGGCGCGCATCGCCTTGCGGGTGAAGGTCGTCTCCACCCGCAGACCGCCGGTGTCGATCGCCGTGTCGTCGAAGCCCTTCGCGCGCAGCTCTGCCTTGACCATCGAGAGCATGAAGCCGCGTTGGCCGCCGTACTGGTTGGGGTTGCGCTGCTTGGCGACAGCAGGGAGCTTCCCGTAGTAGCGGTCAGCCTCGGTCGAGTCGAGCTGGCCCATCGAGACCATCCCGCGCAGGACGTAGTCGTAGCGCTCCTGGAGAGCCTGCCGACCGGCGGCGCCGCGGTCGGGCGAGAGGTAGTTCGGCGAGTTCAGCACGGCCGCGAGCATGGCCGACTCGGGGACCGTCAGCTTCTTGGCGGGCTTGTCGAAGTACGCATCGGCCGCCGCCTGCACCCCGTAGGCGCCCCGGCCGAAGTAGATGGTGTTCAGGTACCCCTCGAGGATGGCGTCCTTGGACTTCTCCTGCTGCACCTTCAAGGAGAGGAAGGCCTCCTTGATCTTGCGCGAGAGGGTCCGCTCCTGGCTCAGGTAGAGGATCTTCACGTACTGCTGGGTGATCGTGGAGGCACCCTGGGTCGCGTTGCCCTTGGCGTTGGAGAAGGCGGCCCGGATGATCCCCTTGGGATCGATGCCGCTGTTGGTGTAGAAGGTGCGGTCCTCGGCGGCGATCGCGGCGTTCTGCATCGACTGCGGGATGTCGGCCAGCGGGATGGACTCGCGGTTCTGGTCGGCGAACTGGCCGATCCGGCTGTGCCCCCCGGAGTAGTAGACGTAGGTCGACTGCGCCTCGAAGGCGGAGTTGGGGTCGGGGATCTGGGTCTTCTTGTAGGTGAAGTAGAAGATCCCCATCAGCGCCAGGATCATCGCCAGCCCGAACACGACGATCCAACCGAGCACGCGTTTCCACCGGCCCGGGCGCCGGCCCTTGCCGGACGTCTTCTGGTCTTTTTTCTGGTCCTTTCTCTGGGCAGCCTTCGAGGCAGCAGGGCTCTGGTCCTTGCCGCTCACGACACGCTCTCCTCGTCCGGGTCCGCTGGTTCCTGTCCGGGAGGATACGGGGCATCGCCATGAGCGGACGCCGGTTGCCGCACGCGGCGTGGTGAGCGCCACGCCGACGCGCCGCGGCCCCAGCAGCGATTCGCGCTCGATATATCGATGCGATAGGTTGTGTTGATAGAACAGCAGCACGACGACAATCGAAGCACCAGATCGGGGCGACCAGCAGTGGCGAGCAAGGGCGCGACGCTCGAGCTGGCAGTCCTCGGACTGCTGCAGGACTCACCCCTGCACGGTTACGAGCTGCGCAAGCGGCTCAACCTGCTCCTGGGCTGGACCCGCCTGCTGAGCTACGGCTCGCTGTACCCGGCGCTGAAGCGGATGCTCCGGGCCGGCCTGGTCACCGAGGTCGCCACCGCCCCGCTCGGGGTGTCCCGGCGGCAACGGATCGTCTACCAGATCACACCCGCGGGGCAGGAGTACTTCGGTCGCGAGCTGACCGACGTAGGGCCCTCGGCCTGGGAGGACGAGGACTTCAACATGAGGTTCGCGTTCTTCTCCCGCACCGACACCGAGGTGCGGATGCGGATCCTCGAGGGCCGTCGCAGCCGCCTGCAGGAGCGGCTGGACCGGGCACTGCGCAGCCGCGGCCCGGCCGGTGCCGACCGCTACGTCACCGAGCTGCAGCGCCACTCCATCGAGTCGGTCGAGCGCGAGCTGCGCTGGCTGACCGACCTGATCACGGCCGAGCGCAACGCTCCCGGACACCCTCTGGGCTCGGCCGCTGCAACCCGAGCGACACCAGCACGCAAGCCCGCGAGCAAGAGCACGCCCGGGCCCAAGAAGAAGAGCACCGGTCACCCCGCGTGACCAGCCACAACGGAAAAGACTAAGGAGAAGCCATGGGATCGGTTCGCGTAGCGATCGTGGGAGTGGGCAACTGTGCCAGCTCCCTGGTCCAGGGCGTCGAGTACTACAAGGACGCCGACCCGGCCGAGGCCGTCCCGGGTCTGATGCACGTCGCCTTCGGGGAGTACCACGTCTCCGACGTCGAGTTCGTCCTCGCCCTCGACGTCGACGACAAGAAGGTCGGCAAGGACCTCTCCGAGGCCATCAACGCCTCGGAGAACAACACCATCAAGATCGCCGAGGTCCCCACCCTCGGTGTCGAGGTCCAGCGCGGCCCGACCCTCGACGGGCTCGGCAAGTACTACCGCCAGACCATCGAGGAGTCCGGCGCGGACCCCATCGACGTGGTGCGAGCACTGCGCGAGGCCGAGGCCGACGTGCTCGTCTCCTACCTCCCGGTGGGCTCCGAGCAGGCCGACAAGTTCTACGCCCAGTGCGCGATCGACGCCGGCGTGGCCTTCGTCAACGCGCTGCCGGTCTTCATCGCCTCCGACCCCGTCTGGGCGAAGAAGTTCGAGGACGCCGGGGTGCCGATCGTCGGTGACGACATCAAGTCGCAGGTGGGCGCCACCATCACCCACCGGGTGATGGCCAAGCTGTTCGAGGACCGCGGCGTCGTGCTCGACCGCACCTACCAGCTCAACGTCGGCGGCAACATGGACTTCAAGAACATGCTCGAGCGCGAGCGCCTGGAGTCCAAGAAGATCTCCAAGACGCAGGCCGTCACCTCCAACATGACCGGCAAGCTCTCCGACCGCAACGTGCACATCGGCCCCTCGGACTACGTCCAGTGGCTCGACGACCGCAAGTGGGCCTACGTGCGGCTCGAGGGTCGCGCCTTCGGCGACGTGCCGCTGAACCTGGAGTACAAGCTGGAGGTCTGGGACTCCCCCAACTCCGCGGGGATCATCATCGACGCCATCCGCGCCGCCAAGATCGCCAAGGACCGCGGCATCGGTGGCCCGCTGCTCTCCGCGTCGTCGTACCTGATGAAGAGCCCGCCCGTGCAGCGCCCCGACGACGAGGGTCGCGCCTCGGTCGAGGCGTTCATCAAGGGCGACGTCGAGCGCTAGGCACACCTCCACGAGCGGCTCCCCGGGTCTCCGGGGAGCCGCTTGTGCATTTGCGACACGGACGAAGTTGGCTGTCTTGGTCATCGACACGGGGTTCAGGTGTTTCTAAGGTTCGAACCATGAGCGAGCGCAACTGAGCGCATCGTCCAACATCGCGGGCATGGAGCCTCATGCGCGCACGGAGCGAAGCGAGTACACGCATGAGCGAAGGAACCCCTCCTCCGGAGAACCCGTCGGGCGCAGAGCCCGGGGGCCAGCCACCGCCGTCGCAACCACCGCCCTCGCCACCACCGTCGTCCGCACCACCCCCTCCGCAGGCGCCACCGGCGCAGTCCGGTGGGTACGGCGCCGCGCCGCCACCTCCGCCGGCCGCACCACCAGGCGCAGGCGGCGCGTACAGCGCACCGGACTCCTTCAGCTACGGGTGGAACAAGTTCAAGGCGAAGCCCGCCGAGCTGCTGGTGCCGTTCCTGGTCGTGTTCGTGGCGCTGATCGTGGTCGAGATCGTCGTCCAGATCATCCTGCGCTCGACCCTGCTCGGCACCCACGACTGTGACCGGACGGTGCTCGGGACGACGGTGCAGACCCAGTGCGGCCCGAGCTTCTTCGTCACCATCCTCGGCACCGCTCTGGCCGGGCTGTTCGTCAGCCTGATCACCCAGGCGCTGGGCGCGGGCCTGATCAAGAACGCCCTCAACGTGGTCGACGGCAAGCCGGCGTCCGTGGGCGAGATCGGTGCGTGGGCCACCAAGGGCCCGGTGATCGTCACCGCGCTGATCGTGGCCGTGGCGACGGCGATCGGCACGGTCCTGTGCTACGTCCCGGGCATCATCGTCGGGTTCCTGCTCAACTGGGCGATGTTCTACGTCGTGGACCAGGGCATGGCACCGATGGACGCGATCAAGGCGAGCATCAACTTCTCGACCTCGCACCTCGGGGACACGATCGTGTTCTACCTGCTCGGCATCGTGGTGGTCATCGTCGGTGCCGTGCTGTGCCTGGTCGGGTTGCTCGTGGCGATCCCGGTGCTGCTGATCGCGGCAGCATTCACCTTCCGGGTGCTCAACGGTCAGCAGGTCACCCAGCCCGCCTAGACCCGTCCCGCAGCTCGAGTGCGACCGCTGGCCCGTCCCGATCCCGGGGCGGGCCAGTGGTCTGCCGGTGGTGTGATGGGGCCATGAGCCTGCACTGCCCGGCCACGCTGGTGCTGGCCCGCCACGCACGGGCCGACTTCGTCGAGAGCTGGTTCTCCGACGAGGGCGGGTCGCTCACGCGCGAGGGGCGCAGCCAGGCCAGGGACTTGGGAGCCGCGCTGGCCGAGCGCAGGGTCGCCGCCGTCTACACCAGCGACATCTCCCGCTCGGTGCAGACCGGGGAGATCGCCGCGGGCGTGCTGGGAGTGGGCGTCACGGCCCGGCGGTCGCTGCGCGAGGTCTTCATCGGTGACCTGCTCGGTCAGCCCTTCGACGTACGCCGGATCCACGAGGTGAGCGGCCGTTGGCACGACGGCGACCTGGAGGCGCGCTTCCCCGGCGGCGAGTCCGGGGCCGAGGTCGTCGAGCGGTACCGAGACGAGCTCGAGGCGATCGGCGACCAGCACAACGGCGAGACGGTGCTCGTGGTGGGTCACCAGACCGCGATCGGGATCGTGGTGCCCACCCTGACCGGCCGGCACGTCCCGGGCTGGGAGGAGCAGCACGGGCCACCCGACACCGGCACGGTCGAGCTGCTCCGCGACGCCGACGGCTGGCGCACGGCGTAGCGTCAGTCGCGCCCTGCGGCCCACGCGAGCAGGGCCTGCTTCGCCTCGTCCGCCGACATCGGGCCGCGGTCCAGGCGCAGGTCCAGGAGGTGCTTGTAGGCCTCGCCGACCTCGCGACCCGGTCCGATCCCGAGGATCTCCATGATCTGGTTGCCGTCGAGGTCGGGCCGCATCGAGGCCAGCTCCTCCTCGGAGGAGAGCCGCTCGATGCGTGCCTCGAGGTCGTCGTAGGTGCGGCGCAGGCGCTCGGCCTTGCGCTGGTTCCGCGTCGTGCAGTCGGCGCGGGTCAGCACGTGCAGCCGGTCGAGCTGGTCGCCGGCGTCGCGGACGTAGCGGCGGACCGCCGAGTCGGTCCACTCCCCCGTGCCGTAGCCGTGGAAGCGCAGGTGCTGCTCGACCAGCTGCGCCACCGCGTCGATCTGGTCCTTGGGGAACCGCAGGGCCTGCATCCGCTTGCGGGTGAGCTTCGCGCCGACCACGTCGTGGTGGTGGAAGGTGACTGCACCGCCCGCGGCGAACCGCCGGGTCAGCGGCTTGCCGACGTCGTGCATCAGCGCTGCGAACCGGGAGACGAAGTCGGGTCCCCCCAGCCGGTCCTCGAGGTCGATCGACTGCAGCAGCACCGTGAGGGTGTGCTCGTAGACGTCCTTGTGCCGGTGGTGCTCGTCGCGCTCCAGGGCGAGGGCGGGCAGCTCGGGCAGGACGTGCTCGGCCAGGCCCGTCTCGACCAGCAGCCGCAGCCCGGGGACCGGGTCGGGTGCCATCAGCAGCTTGACCAGCTCGTCGCGCACCCGCTCGGCCGAGACGATGGTGATCCGCTCGGCCATGCCGCGCATCGCGGCGACGACCTCAGGGGCGACCTCGAAGCCGAGCTGGGCGGCGAACCGGGCGGCCCGCATCATCCGCAACGGGTCGTCGGAGAAGGAGTCCTCCGGCCTTCCGGGGGTGCGCAACAGCCGGTTGGCGAGGTCGACCACGCCGTGGAACGGGTCCTCGAGCCGCTGCTCGGGCAGCACGAGTGCCATCGAGTTGATGGTGAAGTCACGGCGAGTCAGGTCACCCTGCAGCGTGTCGCCGTACTCCACCGACGGCTTGCGGCTGGACGGGTCGTAGGCCTCGGAGCGGTACGTCGTGATCTCCACCTGCCACTCGCCCTTGCGCGCCCCGATGGTGCCGAAGGCGCGACCGATGTCCCAGGTGGCCTCGGCCCAGCCCTTGAGCAGCCGCTCGGTCACCTCCGGACGCGCCGACGTCGCGAAGTCGAGGTCCTGGTGCAGGCGCCCGAGCATGGCGTCGCGGACCGGCCCGCCCACCAGCGCGAGCTCCTCCCCTGCCGCCGCGAACCTGGCTCCGAGCTCCTCGGTCGCCGGTGCGATCCGGGACAGCTCAGCCACCACGCGCGCCTGTACGTCGGCGATCAGCAGGGGCTCCTCGGACACGACGGAGCAGTCTATGAGTTCGGCCGCCCCGTGCGTCGCGCCGGGCCAGCCACACCCCGCCCCCCGACTAGCCTGACGGCGTGCCACGGTCCCGTCTGCTCCCGCGTGCCCTGGTGTCGGTGGCGCTGGTCGTGGGTGCTGCGGCCGGACCGATGCTGGTCGGGGCCACCGCGAGTGCGGCGGGAGCACGGGTGAGGTCTGCCGAGCCGGTGTCGGCGGCCACCCCGCTCACCGTCCAGCTGACCTCGATGACGCCTGCCGTCATCCCCGCCAAGGGCGCCCTGTTCCTCCGGGGGGTGGTCACCAACGCCTCCGAGGAGGAGTGGACCGACATCAACGTGGCGCCGTTCCTCTCCGCGGAGCCGATGACGACGCGTGACGAGCTGGTCGAGGCGGACGCGACGGCGGCCGACGCGACCGTCGGCACGCGACTCAGCGACCCGGCCACCTACGTCAAGATCGGCAACCTCCTCCCCGGCAAGTCGACCAGCTTCGCCATCGAGGTGCCGCGCAAGTCGATGGGCATCACCGGTGCAGCCGGCGTCTACTGGATCGGGGTGCACGCCCTCGGCAGCAATTCCGATGGCCGCGACCTCGTGGCGGACGGCCGCGCGCGCACGTTCATCCCGCTCGTGGCCAAGCAGCCGCGCAGGAACGGGTCCAGGCGCCACGTCGACGTGTCGCTGCTGCTGCCTCTGCGCGAGCGCGCTCGCCGGGCGGACGACGGCCGCCTGAACGGGCCCAGTCGCTGGGCAGCGCTCACCGCCCCCGAGGGGCGGTTGACCCGGCTCGCCGAGTTCGCCGCGTCGGCCGGACCGCACCCGGTGACCTGGGAGGTCGATCCGGCGGTGCTCGACGCTCTCGAGGACTTCGGCCACGGCAACCCGCCACTCTCGCTCGGACCGAAGCAACGCGCGGCGCCGTCCGCCAAGTCGCCGAGTCCTTCCGCGACGCCCTCCCCGAGTGCCACCGCGAGCAGCGCGGCGGCCGACGACGACGACACCGTCCCGGACCAGCAGGAACGAGCGCGGGCCACGCAGGTGCTCCAGACCTTCCTCACCGCCGTACGCGGCCAGTCACTGCTGGCGATGCCGTACGGCGACGTCGACGTCCCGGCCGTGGCGCGCAGCCGACCGAACCTCCTCACCCGCGCCCAGTCGCTCTCCGCCCGCCGGATGAAGGCGCGCGGGCTGGACTCGCTGGCCGCGGTGGCCCCGCCGGATGCCCAGTTCGACCCGACGCTGCTCTCCGCGGTGAAAGCCGAGACCCTGTTCGTCCTCGGTGACCGCGGCAACCTCGCCGCCTCGCCCTACGGCAGGCTGCCCACCGGGCAGCCCCTGGTGCTCACCGACGAGCGCGCGTCCGCCAGCGGTCCGAGACCGTCCCCGCTCGCCGACCCGTTGACGATGCGGCAGCGGATCCTGTCCGAGGCCGCCCTCGACCTCGGCCAGCGGCGACCGATCGTGGTCCGCTTCCCGATGCGCTGGCAGCCGGGTGCGCACTGGCGCGAGGCCGACTTCTTCGGTGGGCTCACCCAGAAGTGGTTGCACCTGGTGCCGGTCGAGCACGGCGGCACGACGACGTACGACGGCAAGCTCGCCTACGGGCGGACGCAGCGCGCCGCCGAGATCGGGCCGGCCAACATCGCCACCACCCGCTCGCTCGTCCGTACCGGTGACGTGCTGGGCGACCTGCTCGCCAACGTCAACGACGTCCGGGACCGGCTCACCGGTGCGGCGCTCCAGGGCTCGGCCTACAGCGCCCGGCCCACGCCACGCCTCGCGGCGGACCAGGTGCGCGCCCTCGACGACAGCGTCCGCGCCCGGATGAACCGGGTGCAGGTCACCGGCACCGACTTCGTCACCCTCTCCAGCGGCTCGGGCACGCTCACGGTCACCCTCGTCAACGGTCTCGCGCAGCCGATCCACGTGGGGGTGCGCACCCGCACGGACAGCGCCGCGGTCAAGGTGGCGTCCGCGGCCCCTGTCGAGCTCGGCCCGGGGCAACGAACGACGGTCCCGCTCGTCGTGCACAGCCCTCCCGGCGTGCACGAGGTCACGATGGTCCCGGTCACCGGCGGAGGTCAGGTGGCCGGTGCGCCGCTCACCTTCAGCCTGCGCACGAGCCAGGTGGGGCAGGTGCTCTGGTACGTCATCGCGGGCGGCTGCCTGCTCCTCGCCGTGACGATCGTCCGCCGGATCGTGCTGCGGATCCGCAACCGCCGGTGGCGGCTGGAGGAGCAGGCATGAGCACGCCCGACGGTGGCGCGCCGGAGGAGGACGCCCAGCTCGCCGCCCAGGACGCCGCCGCGTCGAGGTCGCTGCTGACCTCCAGCGCGGTGATGGCTGCCGGGACCGTGGTCTCGCGGATGAGCGGCTTCGTCCGCACCATCCTGCTCACCGCGGCCCTCGGCGCGGGGCTGCACGCCGACGTCTTCAACATCGCCAACACGGTGCCGAACATGCTCTACATCCTGCTGGCCGGCGGTGTGATCAACGCCGTGCTGGTGCCGCAGCTGGTCCGGGCCGGGCGCAACGACCCGGACGGCGGAGCGGCGTACACCTCCCGGATCATCACGCTGGCCGGGACTTTCCTGGTCGTCGTCACGATCCTGCTCGTCGCGCTCGCCCCTGCGCTGATGTCCCTGTTCCTGGACCGGGAGTTCTTCGACCCCTCGCGGGCCGCCCAGCTCCAGTCGGTGGTCACCTTCGCGCGCTACTGCCTGCCCCAGGTGTTCTTCTACGGGATGTTCGTGCTGGTCGGCCAGGTGCTGAACGCACGAGGCCGATTCGGCCCGATGATGTGGGCGCCGATCGCGAACAACGTGATCTCGGTGGCCGTCCTCGTCGTCTACCTGATCGTCTTCGGATCGGCAGAGGGCGGCCAGAAGCAGGGCGGCTTCGGCTCCGGCCAGGAGCTGTTGCTGGGTCTGGGCTCCACCGCGGGCATCGTGGTGCAGTTCCTGGTCCTGGTCCCCTACCTGCGCGCCACCGGGTTCCGCTACCAGCCGAGGTTCGACTTCCGGGGCAGCGGCCTGGGGCACACGCTGCGGCTCGGTGTCTGGACCGTGCTGTTCGTGGTGGTCAACCAGGTCGCCTACACGGTGGTGGTGCGGCTGGCCAGCCACGGCACCGTGGGCGGCCGGTCCGACGGCGCCGGGTACACCGTCTACGCCAACGCGTTCCTGCTGACGATGGTCCCGCACGCGATCATCACGGTCTCCCTGGCCACGGCGATGCTGCCCCTGCTCTCGTCGTACGCCGCACGAGGTGATCTCGCGTCCGTGGGCCGGTCGGTGTCCTCGACGACGCGCTCCGCGTACGCCCTGATCGTGCCGGCAGCGGCCTTCCTCGCGGTGATGTCGCTGGACGTGGCCCACGTCGTCTGGGCCTACGGCAGCGCGCGGGCCGACTTCGGCACCTTCGCACCGTCGCTGGCCCTGTTCGGGATCGGCCTGGTCCTGTTCACGATGCACTACCTGCTGCTGCGCGGCTTCTACGCGCTGGAGCAGAACCGCCGGGTCTTCTTCATCCAGTGCGGCATCGCGGTGACCAACATCGTGGCCGCGGTCCTGCTCACCCGTGGCGCGCCGGTGGCGCAGGTGGCTCCCCGGCTGGTGGTGGCCTACGCCTGCTCCTACGCGGTGGGGGCGGCGCTGTCCTTCACGCTGCTCTCCCGTGAGGTCGGCGGGCTGTCGGGGCGCGTGCTCGTGCGCTTCCTGGTCAGGCTCGCGATCGCGGTGGCGGTCGCATCAGCCCTCGCGTGGGGGGCCCGGACCCTGCTCGTCGACGGCGTCCCCGGATCGGGCCGGCTGCACGCCCTGCTCGACCTCGTGGTGGTGGGGGCGATCTTCACCGCGACGTACCTGGGACTGGCCCGGTTGCTGCGGATCACCGAGGTGACCGACGTCATGACCCTGGTCCTGCGGCGTCTCCCGGGTAGGCGCTGAGGTCCGGCGCGACGCATGCCCGGGCCCTACGATGGGCACCGGGGTGCCCACCTGCAAGAGGGAGTTTCGTGACGAGCTCGATCGGACCCGGCACCGTGCTGGCCGACCGCTACCGGCTCGAGGACCTCCTCGCCGAGAGCGAGGGGGCCCGGTTCTGGCGTGCCACCGACACCGTGCTCGCCCGCAGCGTCGCCATCCACGCGGTGAGCAGCGAGGACCCCCGGGCGGCGGCGCTCCTCGAGGCGGCCCGCGTCTCCGCCACGGTGAGCGACCCGCACCTGCTGCGCGTCCTGGACTGCGACGACGCCGAGGGGATCACCTGGGTGGTCAACGAGTGGGGCGACGGGGTCTCGCTCGACCTGATGCTCCAGCAGGGCACGCTGCCCCCGTCACGAGCCGCGTGGCTCACCCGCGAGGTGGCCGACGCGATCGCCGTGGGACATGCCCAGGGGGTGGCGCACGGCCGCCTGAACCCCGAGGCGGTGCTGGTGACCCACTCCGGGGCGGTCAAGCTGATCGGGTACGTCGTCGACGCCAGCCTCGAGCCACCCAGGGCGCCGGACCCGCTCTACGGCGAGATCGACGCCCGCGAGGCAGATGTCATCGACCTGGCGGGCATCCTCTACGCCGCCCTCACCGGTCGGTGGCCCGGTGTGTCCCGCTCCGCCGTACCCCGCGCCCCGCACGAGGGTCGCCGGCCGTTGCGTCCCCGTCAGGTACGCGCCGGTGTGCCGCGCACGCTCGACGCGATCTGCGAGCGCGTGCTGCACAAGGAGGCGTCGCGCCACGCCCTGCCGATCGAGACGGCCCAGGAGATCGCGGCCGCGCTCGCCGACTACGTCGGCGACCCCACGCAGGCGGCGCCGCTCGACACCGCGGCGATGCACGTCGAGCCGACCGTCGCCGTCCCGCCCGTCGAGCGACCGAGCCGGCCGACGACTGGCTGGAGTCCACCCAGCTCTCCGCAGCCGTGCCCGAGGACCTGCCCGAGCACCCGGAGACGCCGAGCATCTGCGAGGGCGACCGAGGTCGCACCTGCGCCTCCCCCGCCCTTCGAGGACCTCCCGGAGCGCCCCTTGTTCGCGGGCACCGAGCGGCGGGCCCCCCGGGACCACCCGGTCCCCGCGGCGACCGCCACCGGCACCGGGGGCACGTCCACGAGCCTGCGAGCCGAGACCGCGACCGGCGTGGACCAGCTGGGTCGCGAACCAGGCGCCGACTCCGGCACGAGGGACACCGATGGCTTCTGGCCCTTCGTCGACGAGAACGACGACCGCAACGACGTGCACACCGGCACGGAGGGGCGCGGATGGCTCCGGACGGCCGTGCTCATCGCCGTGCTGCTGGTGGTGGTGCTCGCGATGGCCTTCGCCTTCAACCGTGGCCGCAACGACGGAGGGAAGAGCCCCTCCGCGGCCGACCCGTCCAGCACCACCAAGGCCGACGTCGGCGCCACGATCAAGGTCGCCCGCGCCCAGGACTTCGACCCGCTGGGTGACGACTCGGAGAACCCCGGCGAGGTCGGCAACGTGATCGACGGTGACCCCTCGACGACGTGGTCGACCAGCACGTACTACAACAACGCCGCCCTCGGCGGCCTCAAGGCGGGGGTCGGGGTGCTGCTCGACCTCGGACGCGACCGCACCGTGAAGTCGGTCGCGCTCCAGCTCAAGGGCCAACCCACCGACATCGAGCTGTACGCCGCCCCGGCCGGTGTGACCCGGGCTCCGGACACGCTCAGCCAGCTCGACCGGGTCGGCTCGCGCTCCGCGTCCCCGGCCAGCACGACGATCCCCCTCGACGGCGACACCCGCACGCGCTTCGTGCTGGTGTGGCTGACCAGGCTGCCACCGGTCTCCGGCGGTTTTCGCGGGGAGATCGCCGACGTCACCCTCCGGTCGTGAGCCGGGAGCCGGGCTCGGGCGGGAGCTCGGACCGAGAGCTCCTCGACGCCCACGTGGCCGGCGATCCCGACGCCTTCGGGGTCCTGTTCACCCGCCACCGGGACCGGCTCTGGGCGGTCGCCCTGCGCACGACCGGCAACCGCGAGGACGCCGCAGACGCGCTCCAGGAGGCGATGATCTCGGCGTTCCGCCGGGCCGCGTCGTTCCGCGGCGAGGCCGCCGTGACCACCTGGCTGCACCGGATCGTGGTGAACGCCTGCCTGGACCGCCTGCGCCGACGCTCGGTCCGCGCGGCTGACCCCCTGCCCGACGACCTCGAGGAGCGGGCGGCGCGTGGCGACCTCCTCGCCACCTCGGCTGCCGTCGACCCCGCCGCGGACGTGGTGGCCGGAGAGCGCCGCCGCCTGGTCCTCGCCGCGCTCCACGAGCTGCCGCCTGACCAGATGGCGGCCCTGGTGCTGGTCGACATGGAGGGCTACCCGGTGGCCGAGGCGGCCGCGATCCTGGAGACGGCGCCGGGCACGGTGAAGAGCCGGTGCGCCCGTGGACGGGCCCGACTGGCCATCGCGTTGTCCGGTCTCCTCGAGGAGACCGGTGGAACCGGTGGCCCCCCGGATGCGTCCCACCGGGACCCACAACACCTCGGAGGTGAGCAGGCATGAGCGAGCAGGACCCGTCCCTCGACCCGGGGCAGGAGCAACGCGTCCGCGCGCTGCTCGCCGGCCTGGGCTCGGGAACGGGCGACGGCGCCGACCAGCTGCCTGCCGAGGTCGCCGCCCGGCTCGAGGACACGCTGGCCGGGCTGGTGGCCGAGCGGGAGGCCGGGAAGATCTCCGAGGAGCACACCGCCACCGGCAACGTCGTCCCGCTGCGACCGCGGTGGATGCCCCGCCTGGCTGCGGCCGCAGCGGCGGTGATCGTGCTCGGTCTCGGCGCCCTCACCGCGACGAACCTCGGCCGGCACCACGACGCGACCTCCGCGGACGCCGGGGCCGGCGCGGCCAAGGCCGAGCAGGTGCCCTCTGCCTCGTCCCCGGGGACAGTCGACTCGTCCGGGACGGCGGAGTGGGGCCGTCGACCTGCACGCCGCCACCTTCACCCGGGACGTGCGAGCCCTGCTGGTCCGCGCCCCGGCGCTGCGTGCCCCTGCGCGTGTCAACGGCCAGCTGTCAGCGCCGTCGCCGACGTCGGGCTCGGTCTGTGCCGGGCCGAGCACCACCGACGGCTCGAGCACCACCGTGGTCCGGCTCGACGCCGCACGGGCGGCGCTCGTCGTACATCCCGCTGGGAAGGGCAAGCGACTCATCGAGGCGTGGAGCTGCGACGGGGCCCGCCGATTGGCCAGCACGACCATCGCTCCGTGAGACTGGGAGGGTGACCACGACCCGCCTGGTACGCGCCGAGATCGAGCTCGACGTCCGCGAGCCGGCCGACCTGGTCTGGTCCGTGGCGGTCGCCGACGGTCCGGCGCTGGCCTCGGAGACGCTCGTGGTCACCGTGGACGGTGCCCCGCTGGCCACCGAGGAGCTGCGGGTCGAGGACGGTGGCCGGCTGCACGTGTGCCGGTCCCAGGTCGGGCACCTGCGCCTGGAGTACGCCGCCGAGGTCACCGGGACTGCCTCACCGGCGAAGGTGGACCCGGTCGACGAGATCGTCTACCGCCGGCCGAGCCGCTACGCGGAGTCCGACGAGCTCGGCCCGACGGCATGGGCGGAGTTCTCCAACCTCGAGGGCAAGGCCCTGCTCGACGCCGTCAGCTCGTGGGTCGGCACGCAGCTGTACTACGTGAGCGGGTCCAGCCGGCACACCGACGGCGCCACGCAGACCCTGCTGGCCCGGCAGGGAGTCTGTCGCGACTACGCCCACCTCGTGATCGCCCTGCTCCGCGCCCGCAACGTCTCGGCCCGGCTGGTCTCGGTCTACGCCCCCGGCCTGCGCCCGATGGACTTCCACGCCGTGGTCGAGGCAGCGATCGACGGTCAGTGGCGCGTCGTCGACGCCACCGCGCTGGCGCCGCGCTCCTCCCTGGTGCGGATCGCCACCGGCCGCGACGCCTCGGACACCGCCTTCCTCACCGTCCAGTCCGGACGCGCCGACCTGGTCACGATGACGGTCGACGCGAGTGCGTCCCCGCAGCTGCCCACCGACGACCTCACCAACCTCGTCTCCCTCACCTGACGCATCCGTCACCGGTCCTCGCGCCATGGCCCACGCCGGAACAACCGGTGCCTAGGATCGGTTGAGCCGGTGACCGACCAAGGAGAAGCAGTGACTGCAGGCACGACGTCCGAATCCTCAGCAGAGGTCCGCGAGCTGATCATCGTCGGATCGGGACCCGCCGGCTACACGGCCGCGGTGTACGCCGCCCGGGCGAACCTGAACCCCCTCGTCTTCGAGGGCTCGGTGACCGCCGGCGGCGCGCTGATGAACACCACCGAGGTGGAGAACTTCCCCGGCTTCCGCGACGGCATCCAGGGACCCGCCCTGATGGACGAGATGCGCGCACAGGCCGAGCGCTTCGGCGCCGAGATCGTCTCCGACGACGTCACGGCGGTCGACCTCACCGGCGAGACCAAGGTGGTCACCACCGCCGAGGGCACCTTCAGCGCGCGGACGGTGATCCTGGCGATGGGCTCGGGCTACCGCAAGCTCGGACTGCCCGACGAGGACCGCCTCTCCGGCCACGGCGTCAGCTGGTGCGCGACCTGCGACGGCTTCTTCTTCCGCGACCAGCACATCGCGGTCGTGGGTGGGGGCGACTCCGCGATCGAGGAGGCGACCTTCCTCTCGCGCTTCGGCACCAAGGTCACCCTGGTCCACCGCCGCGGGGAGCTGCGCGCCTCGAAGATCATGCAGGAGCGTGCCTTCGCCGACCCGAAGATCGACTTCGCCTGGAACTCCGAGGTGATCGGCATCCACGGCGAGGACAAGCTCACCGGGCTGACCCTGCGCGACACCGAGACCGGCGAGGAGCGCCAGCTCGACGCGACCGGCCTGTTCATCGCGATCGGCCACGACCCGCGCTCGGAGCTGCTGCCCGGCCAGGTGCGGCTGGACGAAGAGGGCTACGTGCTCGTCGACGCCCCCTCCACGCGCACCAACCTGCCCGGGGTGTTCGCCTGTGGCGACCTGGTCGACCACCACTACCGCCAGGCCATCACGGCGGCCGGGACCGGCTGTGCGGCCGCCCTGGACGCCGAGCGCTACCTGGCCGACCTCGACTTCGCCCTGACCACCTCGGCCGGCGCGGCCACGGTCGGCGCGAGCGCCTGAGCCTCGCCGAGCAGCTGCCCCGGGTGGCGCCGCCTCCCGGCCGGGAACATCCGCAGATGGCAAGGTGTTGACCACACATCCGAGGTCAGTCCTTGCGATCAACCCCAGAGGAGAACCGATGTCCAACCTGCAGGCCGTCACCGACGACACCTTCGAGACCGACGTGCTGAAGTCCGACAAGCCCGTCCTCGTCGACTTCTGGGCCGAGTGGTGTGGCCCGTGCCGCCAGGTCGGCCCGATCCTCGACGAGCTCAGCGCCGAGCACGGCGACAAGGTCACCTTCGTCAAGCTGAATGTCGACGAGAACCCGGTGACCCCGTCGACGTACCGCGTCAACGGCATCCCCACGCTCAACCTGTACAAGGACGGCGAGGTCGTCAAGCAGATCGTCGGCGCTCGTCCGAAGGCCGCGCTGCTCAAGGAGCTCGCCGACTACATCGGCTGACGCCGGCTCGCTGCTGGCGGCTACTACAGTCGCGGCAATGACTGGCACACACGCGGGGGTCGTCCGCCACGGGGACTCAGGTCCCGCAGTCGCCCAGATCACCGGTCTGCTCGAGCGGATCGGTCTTCTGGGCGATGCTGCGTTCGAGGGTGAGCCGCCGCTCGGGGCGTTCTTCGACGACCGGGTCGAGCTGGCGGTGCGCACCTTCCAGCAGCAGCGCGGGCTGACCGTCGACGGCGTCGTGGGGCCGCTGACCTTCCGCCGCCTCGACGAGGCGCGCTGGCGCCTCGGCGACCGCATCCTCACCCACCTCCCGGGCAACCTGATGGCCGGCGACGACGTCTACGCGCTCCAGCGCCGCCTGCTCGACCTCGGCTTCACCGTCGGCCGCGTCGACGGGTACTTCGGGCCCGAGACCGAGGCCGGACTGAGGGAGTTCCAGCGCAACTTCGGCGTGCCCCCGGACGGCACCTGCGGTCCGGCGACCTTCAAGGCACTGCGCCGGCTCTCCCCCATGGTCAAGGGCGGGGCCCCCAACACGTTGCGGGCCGAGGAGCACATCCGCGACGCCGGGCCGCACCTGGGCGGCAAGATCGTGGTGATCGACGTCGGGCGCGTGCACCACCTGCCCGAGGCCTACGCCGAGGCCTCCGACGCGATCCTGCACGACCTCGCCGGCAGGGTGGAGGGTCGCCTGGTCGCGACCGGCGTGCAGGCGTTCCTGACGACGCCCCGCTGGGCCGCCACCCGGCGAGGAGCACGAGCGCGCCGACTTCGCCAACCGGGCCGGTGCGGACCTGTTCTGCTCCCTGGCCGTGGACGCCGCGACCAACCCGGACGCCTCCGGGGTCTCGTCGTACTTCTTCGGCGACGCCGACCCCGCGACGTGGTCCTCGCCGGGCGAGCGGTTCGCGGGACTGGTGCAGCGCGAGATCGTGGCCCGCACCGACCTGATCGACCTGCGCACCCACCCGAAGACCTGGGAGCTGCTGCGCAACACCCGGATGCCGGCGGTGCGGCTCGACGCGGGCTACCTCAGCAACGGCGAGGACGCGCGCCGGCTCGAGGACCCCGCGTTCCGCGACCTGCTGGCCGAGGCGATCGTGGTCGCGGTGCAGCGCTACTACCTCTCCCCCGACCTCGACGCCCACACCGGCGTGCTGCGATTCGACGAGCTCCGGGAGAGCTTCCGGCGCTGAGCCGGCGTCACCCGTTGTGGCACGGGGGGTGCACTGCGCTTGCCCGCCACCGGGGCGAGCAGCCGCTCGAGGCCCTTCTCCAGCTCCTCGCGCAGCGACAGCGTGGTGCGCAGGTCCATCCGCATCCGCGGGTTGACCGCGTGGGCCCGCACGGTGGAGAACCCCACCGACAGCAGGAAGTCGGCTGGTACGACGCACCGGCCGGCGCGGTTGCGGGTGTCGCCGAAGGCCTCGACGGCCTTGACGCCCCCGCGCTTGACGAGGTCCTTGGCCATGCCCTGCACGAGCATCCGGCCCAGCCCGCCGCCGCGGTGGGCCGGGTCGATGAACGCCGTGGTGAGCAGCACCGCGTCGCTGGCCACCGGGGCGGTGGCGAACCCGCCGGTCGAGGGCACCAGCACCGGCGGGGCCCAGATCATGTGGCCCACGACCTCGCCGTCGACCACGGCGACCCGCCCGCACGAGCCCCACTCGCGCAGCACCATCGAGACCCAGGCGGCCTTCTCCTCCGCCTCGACGCCGCGAGCCGCGGCACGCCGTACCGGATCGAGCTCCCAGAACACGCAGTGGGCACACTGCCCCAGCTGCGCGAGGTGGTCGACCGTCAGTCGCTCCGTGCTGCGTCCCACGCACCCATCGTAGGTGCCCCACGGGTCAGCGCAGGGTGGCGAGGAACTCCTCGATGCGGCCGATGGCCTCGGTCAGGACGTCGAGGTCGGGGAGGGTGACCAGGCGGAAGTGGTCCGGCTCGAACCAGTTGAAGCCGGTGCCGTGGGTGACCAGGATCTTCTTCGCGCGCAGCAGGTCGATGACGAACTGCTCGTCGTCCTTGATCCCGTAGACGTCGGGGTCCAGGCGCGGGAAGCAGTAGAGCGCGCCGCGGGGCTCGACGCAGGTCACGCCCTCGATCGCGTTGAGCTGTCGCCAGGCGCTCTTGCTCTGCTCGTAGAACCGCCCGCCGGGATGGATGTACTCCTCGATCGACTGGTAGCCGCCGAGCGCGGTCTGGATCGCGTGCTGTGCCGGGACGTTGGGGCACATCCGCATGTTGGCCAGCAGGGTCAGCCCCTCGAGGAAGTCCTCGGCCAGGTGCTTGGGCCCCGAGACCATCACCCAGCCGGCGCGGTAGCCGCAGACCCGGTAGGCCTTGGACAGCCCGCTGAAGGTCAGGCACAGCACGTCGTCGTGGGCGTAGGAGGCCGTGTGGTGGTGCACCGCGTTGTCGAAGAGGATCTTCTCGTAGATCTCGTCGCTGAAGACGACCAGCTCGTGACGACGCGCGATGTCGACCAGCGCGCGCACGGTCTCCTCGCTGTAGACCGCGCCCGTCGGGTTGTTGGGGTTGATGATCACCAGGCCCTGCGTCTGCGGGGTGATCTTGCGCTCGATGTCCTCCAGGTCGGGGCTCCAGCCGTTGGCCTCGTCGCAGCGGTAGTGCACGGGCGTGCCACCGGAGAGCGACACCGCACCGGTCCACAGCGGGTAGTCCGGCGCGGGGACGAGGATCTCGTTGCCGTCGTCGAGGAAGGCCTGCAGGACCATCGTGATCAGCTCGGAGACGCCGTTGCCGATGAAGACGTCGTCGTTGTTGGTCTCGGTCAGGCCGTGGGACTGGTAGTACTGCGCGACCGCGGTCCGCGCCGAGTAGATCCCGCGCGAGTCGGAGTAGCCCTGGGCGTCGGGCAGGTTGTGCACCATGTCGGCGACGATCGCCTCGGGTGCCTCGAACCCGAACGGCGCCGGGTTGCCGATGTTGAGCTTGAGGATCTTGTGCCCCTCGGCCTCCAGGCGCTGGGCCTCGACCAGGATCGGCCCGCGTACGTCGTAGCGCACGTGCTGCAGCTTCTGGCTCTGGACGATCGGGCGCATGTGCTCAGTCTCCCAGAGCGGGGTGGCACCATGTGTGCCCAACCCCACCACACCCATCGGCCGGAGGCCGCACCATCAGAGACATCTCGTATCCGCCGGTCATCGTCACCGCCAAGGTGCTCTTCCGCGCCCTCGGCCTGCGGTTCCAGCTGCACGGCACCGAGCACGTGCCGCGCGAGGGCGGGGCGCTGCTGGCGTTCAACCACGTCTCCTACATCGACTTCATCCTCGGCGGCTTCGCCGCCCAGCCCTCGAAGCGACTGGTCCGGTTCATGGCCAAGCGCGAGGTCTTCGACCACTCGGTCGGCGGCCCGGTGATGCGCTCGATGCACCACATCTCGGTCGACCGCGCCGACGGCGGCGCGTCCCTGGACGAGGCGCTGCGCTACCTCCAGGCGGGCGAGGTGGTCGGGATCTTCCCCGAGGCCACGATCTCCCGCTCCTTCGAGGTCAAGGAGCTCAAGTCCGGCGCCACCCGGATCGCCGCCCAGGCCGGCGTGCCGCTGGTCCCGGTGGTGCTGTGGGGCACCCAGCGGATGATGACCAAGGACCACCCCCGCGACTTCTCCCGCGGCAAGACGATCGGGATCCGCGTCGGCGAGCCGATGTGGCCGACCGGTGAGGACCCCGCCAAGGAGACCCTCGAGCTCCACGACCGGCTCGCCGCCCTCCTCGACCAGGCCATCACCGACTACCCCGCCGAGGAGCAGCCTCCGGGATCGTGGTGGCTGCCGGCCTCCCGCGGTGGTTCCGCGCCGACACCGGAGCGAGCTGCGGAGCTGGACGCCGAGGAGAAGGCCGCCCGCGCCGCCCGGAAGGCGGCGCGGCGAGAGCCTCCTGACTCTTTGTCGACAAACCGATAGATAGACAGATCGCTCTGTCGCTAGATCGGTCTGTCCGCCCGGTTGCGGGTGTCGATGATGGACACGATCCGCTCGAGGTCGCTCAACGAGGCGAACTCGATCGAGATCCGCCCCTTGGAACGACCCAGGGTGACCTTGACCCGGGTGTCGAGGCGATCACTGAGCCGGTCACCGATCTCTTGGAGCCCAGGCGCCGTGGGGCGAGAGCCGTGGGCCTTCGGAGCGTCGTCGGAGTGCTCCCCCACGGCGACGAGCTCCTCGAGGGCGCGCACGGAGATGCCTTCGGCCACCACCCGCGCCGCGAGCCGGTCCTGGACGGCCGGGTCGGTGAGCCCGAGGAGGGCACGTGCGTGCCCCGCACTGAGCACCCCCGCGGCGACCCGCCGCTGGACCGCCGGTGAGAGCTGCAGCAGCCGCAGCGTGTTGCTGATCTGCGGCCGGCTGCGCCCGATGCGTCCGGCCAGCTCGTCGTGGGTGCAGCCGAAGTCGTCCAGGAGCTGGCGGTAGGCCGCGGCCTCCTCCAGCGGGTTCAGCTCCGAGCGGTGCAGGTTCTCCAGCAGCGCGTCGCGCAGCATGTCGTCGTCGTCGGTCTCGCGCACGATCGCCGGGATGGTCTCGAGTCCGGCTTCTCGGGTGGCCCGCCAGCGCCGCTCGCCCATCACCAGCTCGTAGGAGGACTCCCCGGTGCGACGTACGACGACGGGCTGGAGCAGGCCGATCTCCCGCACCGAGTGCACCAGCTCGCTCATCGCCTCCTCGTCGAAGACCTGACGGGGCTGCCGCGCGTTGGGGGAGATCGACCCCACCGGGAGCTCGGCGAAGAACGCCCCTGGGCCCGGTTCGTGAATCTCGGCCTGATCACCCGGCAATCCCGGCGAGACGGACGATTGCGGCAAAGCGTCGGAATCTGCGCTGTGCCGGCCAGGTCGTCCGGCGTCCTCGGCAGGAGGCGACGCCTGTGCCGGCGCCGTGGGGATGAGCGAACCCAGCCCTCGGCCGAGGCCGCGCCTCGGCGTGGTGGTGGTGTTGGGGGTCATGCCCTTCCTCCCTGGTCTGCCCTCAGGGCGATTTCCCTGGCGGCCTCGACATAACAAAGTGCGCCCGGCGAGCCCGGGTCGTAGGTGATCACGCTCTGCCCGAAGCTGGGTGCCTCCGAGACGCGGACGGAGCGCGGGATGGTGGTGCGCAGCACCTGGTCGGCGAAGTGCTCGCGCACCTCGCCGGCCACACCGGCCGCGAGGTTGGTCCGCGAGTCGTACATCGTCAGCAGGATCGTGCTCACGTCGAGCTCGGCGTTGAGGTGGGCACGCACCATCTCCACGGTCTCCAGCAGCTGTCCGAGCCCCTCCAGCGCGTAGTACTCCGCCTGGATCGGGATCAGCAGCTCCGCCCCGGCCACCAGGGCGTTCAACGTCAGCAGCCCCAGGGAGGGCGGGCAGTCGAGCAGGACGTAGTCGAACCGGTCCTCGCCCTCGCCGCCGATGCGTGGCTCCGCCGTGATCGCCTTGCGCAGCCGGTTCTCCCGGGCCACCAGGCTCACCAGCTCGATCTCGGCGCCGGCCAGGTCGATCGTGGAGGGCACCACCGAGAGCAGCGGGATCTCCGGGTGCGGAGCGGTCACCTCGGCGAGCGGCACTCCGTCGACGAGGACGTCGTAGGCCGACGGGGTGCCGCGCCCGTGCTCGATCGCCAAGGCGGTCGAGGCGTTGCCCTGGGGATCGAGATCGATCACCAGGGTGCGCAACCCCGCGAGCGCCAGGGCGACGGCGAGGTTGACCGTCGTGGTGGTCTTGCCGACCCCGCCCTTCTGGTTGGCCACGATCATCACGCGCGTGCTCGCCGGCCTGGGCAGCGGCGCCCGCCGAGGGGAGACGACCACGGCCGCAGGGGGCGGGGTCGGCACCGGGTCGCTGGGAGCTTCGGCGGCGGGAGGCTCCAGGACCGACACGGCCGTGGTGGAGGATCCCGCATCCGGTTCTCCTGGTTCCGCCGAGCTCAGGCTCGGAGCTTCTGCCGACTCGGCGACAATCGCCACATTCGGCGCATCCGGGGCATCGCGTGGGGGCGGGCTGGGGGGAGGACGCCACTGCGGCCGCGCCGGAGCGCCGATCATCGTGGTGGGGGCCGGTGTTTCACGTGAAACAGGCGGGCCATGTGGATAACTACCCGGGATCTGTGGATCCACCCGCTCAGTGGGCCACCCGAGACCGGTGGATAACCGTCTCAGGGAGTTCATCGGCCAGCCGACCCGACGATCGATCCTGGACTCACGCGCTGTGGTCATTCGTCCCACCAGTTCCTTCTCATCACACCGGTCACTCCGTTGTCGTGCGGGCGCGGCCTTTCAGCACGCGCACCACGGTGACGGGGGGGTCCAGGTAGGCCCCTCCGACGCTGTGGATCGACACGTCCGTGCCGCCCGCGCGCGTGATCGCATCGGCGGCACGGGCGACCTCGTCCGCCGCCGCCGATCCCTTCATCGCGAGCATCTGGCCACCGGAACGGGTGAGGGGGAGGGACCAACGCGCAAGACGCTCCATCGGTGCCACCGCTCGGGAGATCACCACGTCGAACCCCATCTCGAAACCCGCTGTGCCTGCCACGTCCTCGGCCCGTCCGCGATGGACGACGACGTTGGACAGCTCCATCTTGAGCACAACGGATTGCAGAAACGTGGAGCGACGCAGCAACGGCTCCAACAAATTCACGCGGATGTCGGGACGACGGATCGCGAGCACGATCCCGGGCAGGCCGGCGCCGCTGCCGACGTCGCACACGGTGCTGCCGGGCGCGATCAGCTCGGTGACCACGGCACAGTTGAGGAGGTGCCGCTCCCAGAGCCGCGGCACCTCTCGGGGGCCGATCAGTCCCCGCAGCGTCGCCTCGCCGGCCAGCAGGTCGGCGTACTCCTCGGCGCGGGGGAGGGCATCACCGAACACCTGCCGCGCCGAGTCAGGCGCCGGGGGTGGTCCCGAGCCGGCTGCGATCCAACGGCTGTTTCACGTGAAACCTCAGCCACGGGCGGCGGCTTGCGGGCCAGGGATCACCCGGGCAGCACGACCACGTGCCGGCGCGGCTCGGTGCCCTCGGACTCCGAGACCAGTCCGGCGGCGGCGACCACGTCGTGCACCACCTTGCGCTCGAAGGGCGACATCGGCTCGAGGTCGGCACGCTCGCCGCTGGAGCGCACCTGCTCCACGATCCCGGCGGCCAGCTGCTCCAGGGCCACCCGTCGTCCGGCGCGGTGGCCGCTGACGTCGAGCATCAGCCGGGAGCGCTCGCCGGTCTGGCGGTAGACGGCCAGCCGGGTCAGCTCCTGCAGCGCCTCGAGGACCTCGCCGTCGTCGCCGATCAGCTGCGGCAGGTCGGCGCCCACGATGGAGACGGTGGCACGGTCCCCTTCGACGTCCATGTCCAGGTCACCGTCGAGGTCGGCGATCTCGAGGAGCTCCTCGAGGTAGTCCGCGGCGATCTCGCCCTCTGACTCCAGGCGCTCACGCCGGCTGGGGCGCCCGTCACCCTCGTCGCCGTCCTCGCCGTGTTCCTCGCTGACGTCCTCGCCGACGGGGGTCTCCACCGGCTCCTTCTCGAGGATGTCCTCGTCGGGTTCCTGCGTGGTGGGCTCGTCCACGTGCTGCTCGGTCATGATGCCTGCTCTCCCTCATCGGTCGGGGGCTCGCGCCGCTGGCGCTGCTGCTGGTCGGGCTGGGGGCGGGGTCCCTGCTTCTTGCGCTGGGACCGCGACTGCTTCTTCGGCTGCTGCCGGGTCGGCGGGGCGGGAGGCTCGGGCTCGCTCACCTCGGCTGTCGTGGCGCCCACCCCGGGCTCGGGCAGGCCCTTGCGTCGCCGCTTGTCGGCGTCACGCTCCAGCTTCGCGCGGGCGGCCTCGGTGTTCGGCGCCGGGTTGTTGCGAATCACGTAGAACTGCTGCCCCATCGTCCACAGGTTGGACGTGGTCCAGTACATGATCACGCCGATCGGGAAGAACGGTCCGGACAGGACGAAGGTGAACGGCAGGATGTAGAGCAGCATCTTCTGCTGCTGGGCGTAGGGACCCGACAGCGCGTCCTTCGGCATGTTCTTGCTCATCAGCTGGCGCTGGGTGAGGAAGGTGGTGGAGACCATCACCACCACCAGGACCGCGGCCACCACCTTGATGCTGGCGCTGCCGCCGTCGTGGACGAAGCTCGAGGAGAGCTGGCCACCGAAGATCGGGGCGTCGGCGAAGCTCTTGGCCAGCTTGTCGGTCAGCACCCCGTGGCCCTTGCCCTGCTTCGCCGCGACGTCGAGCAGGCGGAAGAGGGAGATGAAGATGGGGATCTGGATGATCAGCGGCAGGCACGAGGCGAACGGGTTGGTCTTGGTCTCGCGGTAGAGGTTCATCGTCTCGCGCGAGAGACGCTCCCGGTCGTGGCCGTACTTCTTCTGCAGCTCCTTGACCCGGGGCTGGAGCAGCTGCATGTTCCGGCTGGACTTGATCTGCTTGACGAACAGCGGGATCAGGGCCGCCCGGACGACCAGGGTCAGGCCGATGATCGACAGCGCCCAGGTCACCCCGTTGTTCGCACCGAAGACGGGGCTGAGCACCGAGTGCCACGCGACCAGCACCACGCTGATCAGGTAGTACAGCGGTTCCATGATGAAGGAAAAGATGTTTCCCACGCTGTCTCAGGCTCCTCGGGTCATCTTCGTTTGCGGAGGTACCGGGTCATACCCGCCCAAAGCCCACGGGTGGCACCGCACGACCCGCCGTACGGCGAGCCATGACCCCCTCACACTGCCATGCACGGTGATGGCCTCGAGCGCGTAGGCCGAGCACGTCGGGTGGTAGCGGCACACCTGGCCGTAGAGCGGGCTGATCAGGAAGCGGTAGGCGCGCAGCAGCGCGATCAGGACGTGCTTCACCGACGGCCCACGCTCTCCGCGGTCGCGACCCGCGCCAGGCACCGGTCGAGCTCGGCCGCGAGCTCGGCGTAGCTTGCCTGCGCCGCAGGCGGCAGCGCCCGCACCACGAGCAGGGAGCCGGCGGGAAGCGTCTCGACCCGGTCCCGGGAGAGGTGGCGCAGGCGCCGCTTGACCAGGTTGCGGGTCACGGCCGGGCCGACTGCCTTGGAGACCACGAAGCCGATCCGGGCGGTTGCCTCGGGCGCCACGGGCTGCGGGATGCAGCAGGTGCGCCACCAACAGAGGCCCCCCGCTGCGGCGTCCCCGCCGCACGACCTCACGGAACTCGGCCGGTGAGGTCAGGCGTTGCGGGGCGGGGAGCACGCCTGGGAGGCCGTCTACGAGGGAGATCGTCGCCGGCTCAGGCGGCGAGGCGATCGCGGCCCTTGCGGCGGCGCGAGGAGAGGATCGCGCGCCCGGCGCGGGTGCGCATGCGCAGGCGGAAGCCGTGCGTCTTGTGACGTCGCCGGTTGTTCGGCTGGAAGGTCCGCTTGCTCAACGTGCTCACTCCACTCAGGGTTTCTCGAAAGTCTGGCCGCCCACCGGGGCGTGCGCGGTGGGTCGTTCGCCACCGCGCACCGCATCGCGACCGGTGCCGCGACATGTGGCGAGCACGCAGCACCAGTCGACCGGTTTCGACCTGCCAACGGTACGCGGTGCGGCGGAGGAGGGTCAATTTGGGTGCCCAGTGGGGTGCCCACCCCGCCGGGCGGGCCGCTGGGAGCGCCCAGACCCGGCGCGTCGGCGACGACACGCCGAGCCGGCTGTGGATTGGCGCGCAGACCTGTGGACAACCTGTTGATCCCCCGGCGCGCGGGTTGTTAGCGTCGAGGCTTCCGGGAGCGGCGGCGCGAACCTCACACCAGGAATCGAGCCGGGCGCGAGGTACGGCCAGGGAGCGCGATCAGGCGGGTACCGAGGGCACGAAGTCCGCAGAACGGGACAGCCCGCTGTAGGGCATCTGGGTGCATTGCACAACCTGTGGACAAAGGTGTGGAGTGCCGTAGGTTTCGCCGTTCCGGAAAGCAGTTGGCAAGACCAGGACGGCCGGCCATCGCCGGCGCGGGTAGCTAGTGGGAGGCGCACATCGCGTGGATGCTGGACTCGAACGAGCCGGACAGGATCGGTTGACCGAGGGGAGTCCCGCCCAGGAGGGCAGCGCCCAGCTGGACAAGCTGTGGCGGGGCATCGTGGACAACCTCCCGCCCAACCAGCGCATCTGGCTCACCTCGAGCCGTCCGTTGATGCTGGCGGAGAGCACCGCCGTGGTCGCGGTACCCAACGAGTTCACCCGCACCCAGCTCGAGGGCAGGCTGCGCACCCGGATCGAGGACACCCTCAGCGACCGGCTCGGCAAGCCGGTGCGCCTGGCAGTCAGCGTCGACCCTGCGCTGGAGGAGGAGCTCGAGCAGTCCGCCCAGGACTCCCCGGAGACCACCTGGGCCGAGGTGGACGCCCCGACGAACGGCGGGGTCAACGGCCCGGCCGGGCGATCGCCCTCGATGACCGAGGACAGATACCCACCCACAAACCGACATGACGCCATGTCGACAAAGCAGTACTCCGGGCCACCGACGAGTGCCTCGCTGACCACCGGCATCCCCGACAGCCCGCTGAACCCGCGCTACTCCTTCGAGACCTTCGTGATCGGCTCCAGCAACCGGTTCGCCCACGCGGCCGCGGTCGCCGTGGCCGAGGCGCCGGGCAAGGCCTACAACCCACTGCTGGTCTACGGCGACTCCGGGCTCGGCAAGACCCACCTGCTGCACGCCATCGGGCACTACGTGCGCAACCTGTGGACCGGCGCGAAGATCCGCTACGTCTCCTCCGAGGCGTTCACCAACGACGTGATCAACGCGATCAAGGACGCGAACACCGCGGCGCTGCAGCGCCGCTACCGCGACGTCGACGTGCTCCTGGTCGACGACATCCAGTTCCTCGAGGGCAAGCAGCAGACGCAGGAGGAGTTCTTCCACACCTTCAACACGCTGCACAACGCCAACAAGCAGATCGTGATCAGCTCCGACCGGCCGCCCAAGCGGCTCACCCAGCTCGAGGACCGGTTGCGCAACCGGTTCGAGTGGGGGCTGCTGACCGACGTACAGCCTCCCGACCTGGAGACCCGGATCGCGATCCTGCGCAAGAAGGCCGCGGCGGACCGGCTCTCGGCGCCGGCCGACGTGCTGGAGTTCATCGCCTCGCGGATCCAGACCAACATCCGGGAGCTCGAGGGGGCGCTCATCCGGGTCACGGCCTTCGCCAGCATCAACCAGCAGGACGTCGACATGACGCTGGCCGAGATCGTGCTCAAGGACCTGATCCCCGAGGGCGGGGAGCCGGAGGTCACCGCGGCGCTGATCATCGCCCAGACGGCCACCTACTTCGGGTTCAGCATCGAGGACCTCTGCGGTCCCAGCCGGACGCGTGCCCTGGTCACCGCCCGGCAGATCTCGATGTACCTGTGCCGCGAGCTCACCGAGCTCTCCCTGCCCAAGATCGGCCAGCAGTTCGGCGGCCGCGACCACACCACGGTGATGAACGCCGACCGGCGCATCCGCAAGGACCTCGCCGAGCGCCGCAACGTCTTCCACCAGGTGACCGAGCTGACCACCCGGATCAAGCAGCAGGCCAAGCAGGCCTGAGAACAGGCCCGGAGCAACGCCCTTGAACTACACGCGCGGAAGATGTGCGTGCAGGCCCCTGTTCCCGGGGAATCACACGGGGAGGATCTGTGTGGAACCCGACCCCGCCCTGCACACGCGGTCCGGCGAGCGCACAGGTTCGTGTGGTTCGCACCGGCCTCGTCCACAGCCTGTCCACCGAGCCGTCCGCCGGGCTGACCTGCGGGAAGGACGGTTGTCCACAGAATCCACCGCACCTACTACTACGACTGATCTTCCAATTGATTCCTCGTCGTCCCACAACAGGTGCACTGCGGGAGGTGTGGAGAACCCGAACCGTGACAGGATGCTCTTCCCCCGATCGCCCGAGAGGTAGCAAGAAGTGAAGTTCCACGTCGAACGTGACGTCCTCGCCGACGCCGTCGCCTGGACGGCACGCGCCTTGCCGATCCGTCCCAGTGCACCCGTCCTGGCGGGCCTCCTGATCGAGGCCGGCAGCTTCTCCGACGACGCCGGCTCGCAGGGCGACGGTGCCTCCGGCGGAGAGGGGCTGCGGCTGTCCACCTTCGACTACGAGACCTCCGCGCGTGCCACCTTGAACGCCGACGTGTCCGAGGAGGGTCGGGCCCTGGTCTCCGGGCGCCTCCTCGCCGACATCTGCCGCAGCCTGCCGAACAAGCCGGTCGAGGTGAGCGTCGAGGGCGTGAAGGTGACGCTGACCTGCGGGTCGGCGCGGTTCAGCCTGCAGACGATGCCGGTCGAGGACTACCCGACGCTCCCGCAGATGCCGGAGGCGCGGGGCAGTGTCTCCAGCGCGGCGTTCGCGGCCGCCGTGGCCCAGGCCGTCACCGCGGCGGGACGCGACGACATGCTCCCCGTGCTCACCGGCGTGCGCCTCGAGCTCGACGGGGACTCGATCACGATGCTCGCCACCGACCGGTTCCGGCTCTCCCAGCGCGGACTGACCTGGAACCCCGGGGCGCCGGACATCGACTCGGCAGCACTCGTGCCGGCGCGGGTCCTCGCCGACACCGCCAAGGCGCTCACCGGGGGCAGCGAGGTCTCGATCGCGCTGTCCTCGCCCGGGTCGACCACCGGCGCCGGTGAGGGGATCATCGGCTTCGAGGGCTCGGCCGGCGGCGGTGTGCGTCGTACGACGACCCGGCTGCTGGACGGGGAGTTCCCCAAGGTGCGCTCGCTGTTCCCCAGCGAGCACCTCACCGTGGCTCGCGTCGACAAGGCCGCGCTGGTCGACTCGGTCAAGCGCGTCGCGCTGGTCGCCGAGCGCAACACCGCGGTACAGCTCGCCTTCGCCGACAACGTGCTGACCCTGGACGCCGGCTCGGGCGAGGAGGCGATGGCCAGCGAGTCGCTGGAGGCCAACGTCACCGGTGACGACATCACCACCGGCTTCAACCCGGCCTACCTGCTCGACGGGCTCACCGCCATCGAGGCGCCGGTCGTGGAACTGGCCTTCACCCAGCCCAGCAAGCCCGTCGTACTCTCAGGTGTGGACTCCCTCGACGGTGAGGCCGCCACCGATTTCCGCTACCTGCTGATGCCGCGGCGACTTCTGTCCTGACATCGGGGTACACCTACCGCAGCCACCGGGAGGAACACGCACATGGACATCGGACTCGTCGGCCTGGGCAAGATGGGCGGCAACATGCGCGAGCGCATGCGTGGTGCCGGCATCACGGTGGTCGGGTTCGACCGAAATCCCGACGTCAGCGACGTCGGCTCGCTCGAGGAGCTGGTCGAGAAGCTGCCTTCTCCCAAGGTGGTCTGGGTGATGGTGCCGGCCGGGGATCCCACGAAGGCGACCATCGAGGAGCTCGGTGGGCTGCTCTCCGAGGGTGACCTCGTCGTCGACGGCGGCAACTCCAAGTGGACCGACGACCAGGCCAACTCCGCGATGCTGGAGGAGAAGGGCATCGGCTTCGTCGACTGCGGCGTCTCCGGTGGTGTCTGGGGCCTGAAGAACGGCTACGCGCTGATGTACGGCGGCTCCGACGAGCAGGTGGCCAAGGTGATGCCGGCCTTCGAGGCGCTCAAGCCGCCCGGCGACTCCGGCATGGTCCACGCCGGCAAGTCCGCGGGCGCCGGCCACTTCGCCAAGATGGTTCACAACGGCATCGAGTACGCGATGATGCAGGCCTACGCCGAGGGCTGGGAGCTGCTCGAGAAGGTCGACCTCGTCGACAACGTCACCGAGGTCTTCGACTCCTGGCGTGAGGGCACGGTGATCCGGTCCTGGCTGCTCGACCTGCTGGTGGCCGCGCTCGAGGAGGACGCCCACCTCGAGAAGATCCGCGGTTACGCCGAGGACTCCGGGGAGGGCCGGTGGACGGTCCAGGCCGCCATCGACAACGCCGTGCCCATGCACGTGATCGCAGCCTCGCTGTTCGCCCGGTTCAGCTCCCGGCAGGACGACAGCCCCGCGATGAAGGCCATCTCCGCGATGCGCAAGGGCTTCGGCGGTCACGCCACGAGGGGTGAGACGCCCCCGACGACCGCCGACGTGGATTCACCCGCCGACAAGTAGACCACTTGTACGTCGCCCACCTGTCCCTGCACGACTTCCGCTCGTACGACGACCTGGAGGTCGATCTCGAGCCGGGGGTGACCTCGTTCGTGGGGCCCAACGGGCAGGGCAAGACCAACATCGTCGAGGCGATCGACTACCTCTCCCGGCTGGCCTCCCACCGGGTGGCCGCCGACCAGCCACTGGTTCGCCAGGGCGCGACCCAGGCGGTCGTGCGCGCGGCGGTGGTGCGCGACGAGCGCCGAGCGGTCCTCGAGGTCGAGATCAACCCGGGCAGGTCCAACCGGGCGCGGATCAACCGGGCACCCCTGCCCCGGGCCCGCGAGCTGCTCGGCCTGGTCCGCACGGTCGTCTTCGCCCCCGACGACCTGGCGCTGGTCAAGGGCGACCCGGCCGAGCGGCGCCGGTTCGCCGACGACCTGCTGGTGCTCCAGGCGGCGCGGTACGCCGGCACCCGCGCCGACTACGACCGGGTGCTCAAGCAGCGCAGCTCGTTGCTCAAGACCGCCCGTGTGCGTGGTGGGGCCGTGGAGTCGATGCTGTCCACGCTCGAGGTGTGGGACGAGCGCCTGGCCCGCCTGGGGGCGGAGATCATGGCGGCCCGATGGCGCCTGGTCGAGGAGCTCAACCCGCTGCTCGGCAAGGCCTACGAGGCCGTGGCGCGTGGGGCCAGCCGGGACGATGCGCTGATCGCCTACCGCCCCAGCTTCGAGGTGACCGGTGAGTTCGAGGCCGCCCCCCTGGAGTCGGCACTGCTGGCCGAGATCGCTCGGCGACGCCAGGACGAGCTGGACCGCGGGGTCTCCCTCGTCGGTCCCCACCGCGACGACCTGTTCTGCTCCCTGGGCGACCTGCCGGTCAAGGGCTACGCCAGCCACGGGGAGGGCTGGTCCTACGCGCTCGCGATGCGGCTGGCCTCCTACGAGCTGCTGCGGAGCACGGGTGACGACCCCGTGCTGATCCTCGACGACGTCTTCGCCGAGCTGGACACGAGTCGCAGGGCCCAGCTGGCCGACCTCGTCGCGGGCGCGGAGCAGGTGCTGGTCACCGCGGCAGTGCCCGAGGACATCCCCGAGCGCCTGCGCGGTCGCCGCTTCGACGTCGGCGAAGGGCGGGTGACCCCCGTTGGCTGAGGATGAGGAGGCGGAGGTCTCGACTCCGCCCGAGCCCGAGGAGCACGACGAGACCGGCCTCGACCTGGCCAGGTCGATCGCGCGCGGCCTTGCCGGGCGGACGCAGAAGGAGCTGCCCGCTGCCCGCGAGGCGGCGATCCGGCGTGGGCGGCGCCGGCCCCGGGGGACCACCAGCAGCGGCGCGCAGCCCGACGACCGCGACCCGCAGAGCCTCGACGTCTCGCTGGAGCGGTTCGTGGGCGAGCAGGGCTGGGAGACCGAGCTGCGGGTGCACGGTGTGTTCGCACGGTGGTCGGCCCTGGTCGGCCGCGACGTGGCCGAGCACGCCCACCCCGAGTCCTTCGCCGAGGGCCGGCTCGTCGTACGCACCGACTCCACGGCCTGGGCCACCCAGATGAAGATGCTGGCCGGCGACCTGCTCCGGCGGCTCAACGAGGTGCTCGGCGACGGCACCGTCACCGTCATCGACGTGGCCGGTCCCCGGGGTCCCTCGTGGTCGAAGGGGCGGCTGCGGGTCAAGGGCCGGGGCCCCCGGGACACCTACGGCTGAGGACCTGATTCGACCGCTGAACGGCGCCGCGGGCGTATGGGGACTCAGCCGACCCCCTGAAACCGGCTGATCGGGCCGTTTCCGGGCCTCTGAGGGGCAATTTCGGGCGCCGGTCCCCACAATCACCGGACCATGTGCGTGATTGTGCGCCTGTGACGGCTAGACTGGGGCTCTGGTCGCCGACCCTTCGTGAGGCGGCCATTGCGTTGCCCCCAGCAGCCCTCGCGAGCGCGAGGCCTCCAGAAGAACAGGACGCGTGCGTGGCCGACGAGATCGAGACGCCCCAAGGACCGACAGAGACCTCCGCACCGCAGATCCCCACCGACCACCCCGAGGTACCCGAGGTCGTCCCGGCCAGCATCCTCGGCGGGGGCGTCGCCGGCCACAGCGTCGAGGCCGGCTCCTACGACGCCAGCGCGATCCAGGTCCTCGAGGGGCTGGAGGCGGTGCGCAAGCGCCCGGGCATGTACATCGGCTCGACCGGGGAGCGCGGCCTGCACCACCTCGTCCAGGAGGTGGTCGACAACTCCGTCGACGAGGCGCTGGCCGGGTTCTGCGACAAGGTCGACGTCACGATCATGCCCGACGGCGGCATCCAGGTCGTCGACAACGGTCGCGGCATCCCCGTCGACGTGCCCCCGGGCCAGGAGCTGCCCGCCGTCACCGTCGTGCTGACCGTGCTCCACGCCGGCGGCAAGTTCGGCGGCTCCGGCTACAAGGTCTCCGGCGGGCTGCACGGCGTCGGCGTCTCGGTGGTCAACGCGCTCTCCCGGCGGCTCGAGGTGGAGGTGCGTCGCGACGGCCACGTCTGGACCCAGGCCTTCCTGATGGGCGTGCCCGAGGGCCCCCTGGTCAAGGGCGAGCCCACCGAGGAGACGGGGACGACGACCCGCTTCTGGGCCAACCCGGACATCTTCGAGACCACCGACTACTCCTTCGAGACCATCTCCAACCGGTTCCGCGAGATGGCCTTCCTCAACAAGGGCCTCGAGATCGTCGTACGCGACGAACGGCCGAAGGCCGCGGAGATCGCCGAGGCGGTCCGTGAGGACAACATCGCCAACGACACCGAGACCTCCGACCAGGCTGCCCTGCACGGCACCTCGACCGGGGGGATGGAGCGTCGGTTCAAGTACGACCGCGGACTGGTCGACTTCGTCGAGCACCTGAACAAGAGCAAGCAGGTGGCCAACCCGACGATCATCAACTTCGAGGCCGAGACGCCCGAGAGCGTCGAGAACCACATGAGCCTCGAGCTGGCGATGCAGTGGAACCTCACCTACACCGAGTCGGTGCACACCTTCGCCAACACGATCAACACCCACGAGGGCGGCACCCACGAGGAGGGCTTCCGGGCCTCCCTGACCACGCTGGTCAACAACTGGGGCGAGGAGTGGGGCCTGATCAAGAAGCGCGAGGACCGGGTCTCCGGCGACGACATCCGCGAGGGCCTGACCGCGATCATCTCGATCAAGCTCGGCGAACCGCAGTTCGAGGGCCAGACCAAGACCAAGCTCGGCAACACCGAGGCCAAGGGCTTCGTGCAGCGTCTGGTCAACGACCAGCTCGGCGACTGGTTCGAGAAGAACCCCGCCGAGGGCAAGGACATCGTCCGCAAGGCCCAGGCGGCCGCGTCGGCCCGGATCGCCGCCCGCAAGGCGCGCGACCTCGCCCGCTCGCGCAAGGGCCTGCTCGGCGGTGGTGGGCTGCCCGGCAAGCTGAGCGACTGCCAGTCGACCAACCCCGAGGAGTGCGAGGTCTTCATCGTCGAGGGCGACTCGGCCGGTGGCTCGGCCCGCCAGGGACGCGACCCGCGGATCCAGGCGATCCTGCCCATCCGCGGCAAGATCCTCAACGTCGAGAAGGCCCGGATCGACAAGGTGCTGGCCAACGCCGAGGTCCAGGCGATCATCTCCGCGCTCGGGACCGGGGTGCACGAAGAGTTCACGATCGACAAGCTGCGCTACCACAAGATCGTGCTGATGGCCGATGCCGACGTCGACGGCCACCACATCAACACGCTCCTGCTGACGCTGCTGTTCCGGTTCATGAAGCCGCTGATCGAGCACGGCTACGTCTACATGGCCCAGCCACCGCTGTACCGGCTGCGCTGGAACAAGCCGGCCGAGCACGAGTTCGTCTACTCCGACGCCGAGCGCGACCTGCTGATGCGCGACGGCATCGCCCAGGGCAAGAAGCTGCCCAAGGAGAACCCCGTGCAGCGCTACAAGGGTCTGGGCGAGATGAACGCCGAGGAGCTGTGGGAGACGACCATGGACCCCAGCCAGCGCCTGATGCTGCAGGTCAGCATCGAGGACGCCGCCCAGGCCGACGAGATGTTCTCGGTGCTGATGGGCGAGGACGTCGAGCAACGCCGCTCCTTCATCCAGCGCAATGCCAAAGACGTGAGGTTCTTGGACATCTGACTTCCGTCCCAGGTGGTCGAGCATCGAGCGCAGCGAGCGATCAGGCGAGACCACTTCAGCCAGCAGTGAAAGGTTCCCTGAATGACTGACCTGCCTCCCGAGGACCCCGAGGACAACCCGCGCGTGCGCGTGGTCGAGCTGCGCGACGAGATGCAGCAGGCCTACATCGACTACGCGATGGCGGTCATCGTCGGGCGGGCGCTGCCCGACGTGCGCGACGGCCTCAAGCCGGTGCACCGCCGGGTCCTCTACGCGATGTACGACGGGGGCTACCGCCCCGACCGCGGCTTCTCGAAGTGCTCGCGCGTGGTCGGTGACGTGATGGGTCAGTACCACCCGCACGGTGACTCCGCGATCTACGACACCCTCGTCCGGCTCGCGCAGCCCTGGGTGATGCGCGCGCCGCTGATCCACGGGCAGGGCAACTTCGGCTCGCCAGGCAACGACGCCGCCGCCGCGATGCGCTACACCGAGTGCCGGATGGCGCCGCTGGCGCTGGAGATGGTGCGCGACATCGAGCAGGAGACCGTCGACTTCCAGCCCAACTACGACGGGCGCTCCGAGGAGCCGACGGTGCTGCCGGCGCGCTACCCGAACCTGCTGGTCAACGGCTCCGCCGGGATCGCGGTCGGGATGGCCACCAACATCCCGCCGCACAACCTGCGCGAGGTGGCCGAGGGTGCCCGGTGGGCGCTCGAGCACCCCGACGCCACCCGCGAGGAGCTCCAGGACGCGCTCGTGGAGCGGATCAAGGGTCCCGACTTCCCCAACGGCGCGCTGATCGTGGGCCGCGAGGGGATCGAGCAGGCCTACCGCACCGGTCGTGGCTCGATCACGCAGCGCGCGGTCCTGGAGATCGACGAGGACAACAAGGGCCGCACCTGCATCTCGATCACCGAGCTGCCGTACATGGTCAACCCCGACAACCTGGCCCTGAAGATCGCCGAGCTCGCCGACGCCGGCCGGGTGCAGGGCATCGCCGACGTGCGCGACGACTCCTCGGGCCGCACCGGCCAGCGGCTGGTGGTCGTGCTCAAGCGCGACGCCGTCGCCCGGGTGGTGCTGAACAACCTGCTCAAGCACACCGAGCTGCAGACCAACTTCAGCGCCAACATGCTCGCCCTGGTCGACGGCGTGCCGCGCACGCTGACGATCGACCAGTTCATCAGCAGCTGGGTCGACCACCAGATCGAGGTCATCCAGCGGCGTACGCGCTACCGCCTGCGCGAGGCCGAGGAGCGGGCCCACATCCTGCGCGGCCTGGTCAAGGCGCTGGACGCGCTCGACGAGGTGATCGCGCTGATCCGGCGCTCACCCGAGGTCGACGACGCCCGCCAGGGCCTGATCGAGCTCCTCGAGATCGACGAGCTCCAGGCCAACGCCATCCTCGACATGCAGCTGCGTCGGCTGGCCGCCCTGGAGCGTCAGAAGATCATCGACAACCTCGCCGAGATCGAGGTGCTGATCGCCGACCTCGAGGACATCCTGGCCAACCAGGCCCGGCAGCGGCAGATCGTCGGCGAGGAGCTGGCGGCCATCGTCGAGAAGTACGGCGACGACCGTCGTACCCAGATCATCGCCGCCGACGGCGACCTCTCGATGGAGGACCTGATCCCCGACGAGGAGCTCGTCGTGACGATCACCCGCGGCGGCTACGCCAAGCGCACCCTCGCCAACAACTACCGCACCCAGCGTCGTGGCGGGAAGGGCGTCCGGGGGGCAACGCTGAGGGGCGACGACGTCGTCGAGCACTTCATGGCGACCTCCAACCACCACTGGTTGCTGTTCTTCACCACTGCGGGGCGGGTCTACCGGACCAAGGCCTACAACCTGCCCGAGGCCTCGCGCGACGCCAAGGGCGGCCACGTGGCCGGGTTGCTCTCCTTCCAGCCCGACGAGCAGATCGCCCAGGTCCTGGCGATCCGCGACTACGAGCAGGCGCCGTACCTCGTCCTCGCCACGCGCGCAGGACTGGTGAAGAAGACCCGGCTCAGCGAGTACAACTCCCCGCGGCAGGCCGGCGTGATCGCGATCAACTTCCGCGAGGACGACGACGAGCTGATCGGCGCCGAGCTGGTCGACAGCGACGACGACATCCTGCTGGTCTCGCGCAAGGGCCAGGCGATCCGGTTCACCGCCGACGACACCCAGCTGCGCCCGATGGGCCGGGCGACCTCGGGTGTGCAGGGGATGAAGTTCCGCAACAACGACTCGCTGCTGTCGATGTCGGTGATCCGTGCTGCACAGGTGGCCGCCGAGGAGAGCGGCGACTCCGAGGACGTCAAGCCGCAGTTCGTCTTCACGATCACCGACGGTGGCTTCGCCAAGCGCTCCCGGATCGGGGACTACCGGACCCAGTCGCGCGGCGGCCTCGGGATCAAGGCGATGTCGCTGGCCAACGAGGAGCGCGGCGTGCTCGTGGGCGCGTTCATCGTGGTCGAGGGCGACGAGATCCTGTCGATCACCGCGAACGGCCAGGTGGTGCGCAGCCCGATCGACGAGCAGTTCCGGGTGATGGGGCGCTCCACGATGGGCGTGAAGTTCGTCTCGCCGAAGAGCGGTGACAGCGTCGCGGTCGTCGCGCGCAGCGTGGAGAAGGACCCAGAGATCGAGGACGCGGTCGAGGAAGCGATCGAGGACGGCGCCGACGATGCGCCGGCTGGTGACACAATCGAGGCCGAGGGGACCGAGGCCGGCAGCGAGGACAGCAGCGACGGCGATCCGGTCGTGGAGGATGAGGGCTGATGGCCGACGACGACGGTGACCGTCCGCTCGCGCCGCGCCGCAGCCTGAAGGGGCCGGTGCTCCCGCCGCCGCCACCCGAGCTCGCCGAGCAGGTGAAGAAGCGCGAGGAGGCCGATCGCGCCGCCGAGGAGGCGCGCGAGCGCAAGACGGCCGAGCGGGAGGCCCGCAAGCAGGCCCAGGCGAGGGCACGCGAGGAGAAGGCTGCCGCCAAGGCCGCTGCAGAGCAGAAGCGGGCCGAGGACAAGGCCGAGCGGCTCCGCAGGGAGGAGCTCGACCGTCAGGTGCGCGAGGAGGCTGCGCGCGAGCAGGCGGCGTCCCACAAGGCAGCGCAAGAGAAGGCAGCGCAGAGAAGGCGCGCGAGAAGGCTGCGGCCGACAAGGCAGCGGCCGACAAGGCAGCGGCGGAGAAGGCTGCGGCCGAGAGGGCTGCGCAGGAGAAGGCAGCCGCCGCCCAGCGCGACACCCGCACGCGGCAGACGCCCGCTGCGACCGTGGCGACGCCAGCGCCAGTCGCGGCTCCCGCGACGCCGACGCCGGCCCGCCCCACGCCGAAGCGGGCGCGCCGCGCCCAGCTCCGCCTGGTCCAGATCGACGCCTGGTCGGTGATGAAGACCTCGTTCCTGCTCTCGATCGCCCTGGGCATCGTGCTGGTGGTCGCCGTGGCGATCATCATGGCGGTCCTCGGCGCGGCCGGTGTCTGGGACTCCATCAACAAGATCGTCCAGCAGGCCGTGGGCAGCGACAGCGGGACGAAGTTCGACATCCAGCAGTACGTCGGCGCCTCCCGGGTCCTCGGCTTCACGATGATCGTCGCGGTCGTCGACGTCATCCTGATCACCGCGATCGCCACCCTCGGCGCCTTCCTCTACAACCTCGCAGCGGCCCTCCTCGGGGGCATCGAGGTCACCCTGGCCGAGGACAGCTGACCCGGTCGCCGTACGCCTTCCGGCGTTTTGGGAGGCCGGCTGAGCGTGGGGTAGCCTTCCCTCTCGGTCCGGGGCCTATAGCTCAGACGGTTAGAGCGCTTCCCTGATAAGGAAGAGGTCAGAGGTTCAAGTCCTCTTAGGCCCACTCCTGGTGACGTGGCCGAGTCCGCTCTCGCGGTGACCCGGCAAGATTTGTTGCTCCGACGTGATCCGTTCGACGCCCTGGGCGCGACAGTGTGGGTGTGCAGGCACTCAGCGACGTCGACCTCTTGGCCCAGGTGGCCCTGGGTGAGCAGGCCGCGCTGCGTGAGCTCGTGGAGCGGCACTCCGCCTGGTTGCTGCTCCGCCTCAGGCGTCGTACGTCGGACGAGGACCTCGCGCTCGAGGCGATGCACGACGCGTTCGTCGTCGTCTGGAAGAACCCGGGGGCATATCGCGGCGACGGCGACGTCGGTGCGTGGTTGTGGGGAGTCGCGATCCGTCAGCTGGTCAGCCGGCTGCGCAAGAAGGCGGCCCCGCTCCCGATGGCCACCCAGCTCATCTCCTCGCTGTCCCCGACGGTGCGCAGTGCCGAGGACGAGCTCCTCGTCGCGGTGGAGCACGGCCCCGTCGGTGACGCGCTGCGCACGCTCTCCCCGGAGCTGCGACAGGTGCTGCGGGCGACCGTGGTCGACGGTCTGTCGACCAGGGAGGCAGCACACCTGTTGGGGATCCCCCAGGGCACGGTCAAGAGCCGGGTCCGGATCGCGAAGTCCAAGCTGCGCGAGCAGCTGCTCCCCCGAGAGGCGTGGTGACATGACGACCCAGGCGTGGCACGTACCGCCGGAGGTGTGGCTGGCCTATGCGCGTGGCCTGCTCGATCCGGCGGCCGAGGCGTCGGTGGAGACCCACGTGGTGGGCTGTCCCGACTGTCGGGCCGGGGCGCGGGCGCACGTGGCGCCGTCGACGACCGAGACGATCTGGAGCTCGGTGCACGCGACGGTGACCACGCCGACGCTTCCGCGCTCGGTGCGATGGCTCCGCGCCCTGGGGGTGCCCGAGCGGGAGCTCGTCCTGCTCGGCTCGGCCGATGCCCTTCTGGGGCCATGGATCACTGCAGTGGGAGCAGCGCTCGCGGTAGCCGTGATCAGTGGCCTGGGGAGCTCCTCCCCGCTGGGCTCCGGCGTCTTGTTCATGGCGCTGGCCCCGCTGGTGCCGGTGCTGGCCGTGGTGGCGGCCTTCGATGCCACCGAGTCCCTGCGCGAGGTCAGTGCTGCCACGCCGTACTCGAAGCTCCGGCTCTGCCTGAGCCGCACGACCGCCGCGCTGGCGGTCGCGGTCCCGGTCATGCTCGCGCTGGGCCTGCTGGTTCCCGTCTCTCGAACCCCTCGCGTTCTTGTGGCTGCTCCCGGCGCTGGCACTGACCTCCTCCGCGCTGGTGCTGCTGACCTGGTTGCCCGCCAGGCTGGTCGGCACGGTGCTCGCGCTGGCCTGGATCTCGTTCGCGGTCAGCGTCGGGGGTGTCGGAGGGATCGACATGATCACCTCTGCGGTGCCCCAGGTCGGGTTCGCCTGCGCGGGGGCGGCCCTGGTCGCGCTGCTCGCCGTACGGACCTCCAGCCGCAGGCTGCTGGGCGGGGACAGCTGATGCCCACCGCATCCCTGGAGAACGTCTCCAAGAGCTACGGCGCGACGGCTGCCCTGCGGCCCACCAGCGTGCTGCTGCATCCGGGTGTCATCGGACTGGTGGGACCCAACGGCGCCGGCAAGACCACGATGCTGCGACTGCTCTCGACCTCGCTGCCACCCTCGACCGGTCGCATCGTGGTCGCCGGCCACGACATCACCGCGGGTCATGCGGAACGGGTCGAGGCGCGACGTCGGATCGGTTACCTCCCGCAGGAGGTGGTGTTCCCACGAGGGATGACGGCGCTGGCGTTCCTCGACTACATCGCGGTGCTCAAGGAGTGGCGCGACACCCACTCGCGGCACGAGGAGATCCGTCGCGTCCTGGACCTCGTGCAGCTCGGTGACCGGGGATCGGTCAAGATCTCCAAGCTCTCGGGTGGCCAGCGTCGCCGGCTGTCGATCGCGCAGGCACTCATCGGCGCGCCCGAGCTGCTCATCCTCGACGAGCCGACGACCGGGCTCGATCCCGAGCAGCGGGCCTCGTTGCGCGGGGTCGTCTCCGGCCTGCCCGGCACCGTCCTGCTCTCCACGCACCAGACCGAGGACGTCTCTGCCTTGTGCGACCGGGTGCTGGTCATCGACGCGGGCACCATCTGCTTCGACGGCACCGTGCCCGACCTGCTCGCGACGGCCATCGGCCGCGTCCACGTGGGACCGACTGCCGCGGACGGCGCCATCCAGACGTGGAAGACCGGGGCCGGACTGATCCGCTCCGTGGGCGGGCGCCCGTCACCGGACTCCTCGGCCGTCGACCCGACGGTTGAGGACGCCTACCTCCTGCTTCGCGCTGCACAGCCCACACCAGAAGGAGCCACCCCATGAGCACCACCACGAGGCAGCCATCGACGCTGGGCGTGCTGGCCCGTCAGGAGATCGGCCAGTACCTGCGGCACAAGCTCTTCTGGCTGGGTGCCGCGGTGATGGTGCTCACCGACGTCACCATGATCCTGGGCGTCCTGGACAGCAACAGCTCCAGCCTCGCCTACATGATCATCCCCGCTGCACTGCTCGGGCTGCTCGGACTGGTGACGACGTACGGCCTGACCCGGCGCTCCGACCGGGCCGCGCTCGCCGCCGGTGCGGTGGCCGTGCCCGAGCGGACCCGCACCCTGGCTCTGGTCGCCGCCATCGTCGTGCCGGCGGGCCTGGCGTTGATCTCCTGGGTGGTCGCGGTTGCGGCGTTCTACGTCTCGCCCCCGAAGGCATACATCGTGCCTCCGGGCGTCAGCGACGCCTTCCTCTTCGCGCAGATGTTCGGCGGCGGCGTGCTGTGCGCCGTGGGCGGGCCGTTGCTGGGGCTGCTGCTGGCGCGCTACCTGCCTCGTCGAGGTGTGCCGGTCCTCTCGGTGGTCGCTCTGGTCATCGTCACGATCCTCCTGCAGGGCAACTTCGCGGGCGGCCAGCCCTTCCGGGTGTGGTGGGTCTGGACGTACTTCGTCACGCAGGTCTCCGTCCTGAATGGGCAGCCGGTCAGCGGCTTCTCCTCCGACCCGGCCCGGGAGATCTACATGGGCACGCTGCCGGGCAACCCTTACCTGTGGGTCCTCTACCTCGTCCTGCTCTGCGTGCTCGGGGTCGTCGTGGCGGTGATGCACGACCCGGAGTCCGACCGACGCGTGCTCCGCAAGGCCGCGGCGGGCGTGCTCGTCGCTGCCGTGGTGATGGGAGTCCTGACGATGACCGTCGGCCACACCGACATGGTCATCAGCCCCTTGCCGTGCACCTCCTGCTGACCAGGTTGCGATGATCCGTCACGCCGTGAAGGCGGTCCCCTGGGTCCGGGTGGTGATCGCGTGCGGACTCGTCGCGGTCCTGATGGAGCTCGTGCGGTGGAACCCGTGGGTGCTGTGGCCGCTGGAGGGTACGGCGGTCGGCCTGCTGGCGGGGGCGACCGCCTGGTGCTTCGACGAGCCCGCCGCTGCGGTGGTCGACACCCTGCCCCGTGGGCCCGCTTGGCGAGCTGTTGCCCGGGCGCCGGCCCTGGCGTTGCTGCTCGCGGGCTGGCTCGTCGTACCGCTGCAGGCGGGCCCCCGCGGGTTCTTCGGCCACGGCGCTGCCCTGCTGCTGCAGGGATGCGCCGCCATGGCTGCTGGGGCGGCGATCGCCACCTGGGCACGAGGTCGGGGGGAGGCCACCCCCGGGCTGCGCGTTGCGGCAGTCGTCGTACCGGTCTCGACCGCGTGGGCCCTGGTCAGACCGCTCCACCAGCAGCTGCCGATCTTCCCCTACGGCACGAGCTCGGAGACGGCCTGGGAGGCGAGCACGACGGGGTGGGCGCTGTTGGGGGCCGTGTCGGCGCTCTGCATGGTCCTGTCCCTCACCGAGCTGGCCGGACGGCGGTCGCCCGGAGGTTTCAACGGTGTCAGTGGTCCTGGCCGAGCCCGGCGTCGCGGGCCTTGATGATCGCGGCGGCCCGGTGGGCGACGTGCAGCTTGTCCAGGATCACGGAGACGTTGTTGGCCACCGTCTTCGCGGACAGGAAGAGGCCGGCGCCGATCTCGGCGTTCGTCATGCCCGCGGCCAGGCTGTCGAGGATCTCGCGCTCACGGGCGCAACGACGACTTCGACGTGCCGCCGGTAGCCATACCCTAGGGGGGTATGGTAGAACAGAGGGATGAGCCAGACACAGGTGCACCCGGGCTACATGAGCCGCAAGGACGACTACCTCAAGCGGATGCGGCGCATCGAGGGGCAGGTCAAGGGGATCGAGCGGATGATCTCCGAGGAGCAGTACTGCATCGACATCCTCACCCAGGTCTCCGCGGTGACCAAGGCGCTGCAGGCGGTCTCGCTCGGGCTTCTCGACGAGCACATGGAGCACTGCGTCCAGGACGCCGTGCGCGCCGGCGGCCCCGAGGCCGAGGCGAAGCTGCGCGAGGCCTCCGCGGCCATCGCCCGACTGGTGAGGTCCTGAGATGGGTCACGAGAGCTCCTACGTCGTCACCGGGATGACCTGCGCCCACTGCGTGGCCTCGGTCAGCGAGGAGGTCGGTGAGATCAGCGGCGTCAGCGACGTACGCGTCGACCTGGCCACCGGCGACGTGACGGTGACCAGCGACCGGCCCCTGGAGCGCGCGGAGGTGGAGGCGGCCGTCCGCGAGGCGGGCTACCAGGTGGCATGAGCACCGCGACCGAGCCAGAGACAGGTCGACCTCGAAATCACCGGGATGACCTGCGCGTCGTGCGCGAACCGGATCGAGCGCAAGCTCAACAAGCTCCCCGGCGTGACAGCGACGGTGAACTACGCCACCGAGAAGGCGCACGTCTCCCGGACCGGGTCGGTGACGACCGACGACCTGCTGGCCACGGTCGGTGCCGCCGGGTACGGCGCCTCGCTGCCGACGACGGACGCCGGCCAGGAGGACGACGGCTCGCGCCCACTGCTGTGGCGCCTGCTGGTCAGCGCGGTACTCGCCGTGCCGGTCGTGCTGCTGGCGATGGTGCCGGCCTGGCAGTTCTCCGGGTGGGAGTGGGCCTCCCTCGCCCTGTCGACGCCGGTCGTCGGATGGGGCGCCTGGCCCTTCCACCGCGCCACGTGGGTGAACCTGCGCCACGGCGCCACCACGATGGACACGCTGGTCTCGATGGGCGTGCTGGCCGCGTTCGGCTGGTCGGCGTACGTCGTCCTCACCGATGCTGCCGGTCACGTCTACCTCGAGACGGCGGCGGTGGTGACCACCTTCCTGCTGCTCGGGCGCTACCTCGAGGCCCGCTCCAGGCGGCGGGCGGGTGCCGCCCTGCACGCGCTGCTCGACCTCGGCGCCCATGACGTCGCCCTGCTGCGCGACGGGGCCGAGATCCGGGTGCCGGTGGAGCAGCTGGTCGTCGGTGACCTGTTCGTCGTACGTCCGGGGGAGAAGGTGGCCACCGACGGCGTGGTCGAGGACGGTTCCTCCGCGGTCGACGAGTCGCTCGTCACCGGGGAGTCGGTGCCCGTCGAGGTCGGCCCGGGCGACGACGTCGTGGGTGCCACCCTCAACGTGGGCGGGCGCCTCCTCGTGCGTGCGACCCGCGTGGGCGCGGACACCCAGCTCGCCCAGATGGCGCGGCTCGTCGAGGACGCGCAGAACGGCAAGGCGGCGGTCCAACGGCTGGCCGACCGGGTCTCGGGCGTGTTCGTCCCGGCGGTGATCGCCCTCGCCGCCGCGACGCTGGTCGTCTGGGTCGTCGCGGGTGGGGGTTGGACGGCGGCGTTCACCGCGGCCGTGGCCGTGCTGATCATCGCCTGCCCGTGCGCCCTGGGACTGGCCACGCCGACCGCCCTGATGGTCGGGACCGGGCGCGGCGCCCAGCTAGGCATCCTGATCAAGGGCCCGGAGGTGCTCGAGCAGACGCGTCGGGTCGACACCGTCGTGCTCGACAAGACCGGGACCGTCACCACGGGACAGATGACCCTCAGCGAGGTGATCGCCGCGGACGGTGAGGACGCCGAGCAGGTCCTGCGCCTCGCCGCGGCGCTGGAGAACGCCTCGGAGCACCCGATCGCCCGGGCGATCGCCGCTCGCCGTCGACCAGCTCCCGGCCGTCTCCGGCTTCGGCAACCTCGAGGGGCTGGGGGTGGAGGGCCACGTCGAGGGGCACGCCGTCGTCGTCGGCCGCCCCGCGCTGCTGGCCGAGCGCGGCATGCCACTGCCGACGCGTCCCGAGGCGGAGGGCACCGTCGTCGCCGTGGGTTGGGACGGCCATCCCCGTGGCTGGCTCGTGATCACCGACCAGGTGAAGCCCAGCTCGGCCGAGGCGGTCGCGCGGCTGCGGTCGATGGGCCTGCGGCCGATGCTGCTCACCGGCGACCGCGCGTCGGTCGCCCGCACGGTCGCGGCGCAGGTCGGGATCGAGGCCGCCGACGTGGTGGCCGAGGTCCTCCCCGCCGACAAGGTCGAGACGGTCAAGCGGCTGCAGGCCGAGGGCCGGGTGGTGGCCATGGTCGGCGACGGCGTGAACGACGCCGCTGCGCTGGCCCAGGCAGACCTCGGCATCGCGATGGGCACCGGTACGGACGTCGCGATCGAGGCCAGCGACCTCACCCTCGTGCGCGGCGACCTCCGCGTCGTGGCGGACGCGATCCGGTTGTCCCGTCGTACCCTCGCCACGATCAGGGGCAACCTGGTCTGGGCCTTCGGCTACAACGTGGCCGCGATCCCGCTGGCCGCGGCCGGCCTCCTCGACCCGATGATCGCCGGCGGCGCGATGGCGTTCTCCTCGGTGTTGGTGGTGATGAACAGCCTGCGCCTGCGGGGGTTCCGGCCGCTGGCCGACTGAGCCGGCTCGTCTAGAGTGTGCCCTCGGATCAACGCACGAGGAGGCACGGATGAAGAAGCTCCTGGTCATCGCGCTCGCCGCCGCCGGTGCCGTCTTCGCCAAGCGCAAGATGGACGAGAGCAGGCACGAGCAGGACCTGTGGCAGCAGGCCACCGACCCGGTCGAGCGCGCCTGAGCGGCGCTCGTCGGCACACCAACCAGGGGCCTTGGCGCAATTGGTAGCGCACCTGCTTTGCAAGCAGGGGGTTAGGGGTTCGAGTCCCCTAGGCTCCACCACGCTCTGTGCCCCGACCCAGGGGCCTTGGCGCAATTGGTAGCGGCTCTGTCATTCCTGGGCTTTGCAAGCAGGGGGTTAGGGGTTCGAGTCCCCTAGGCTCCACCACGCTCTGTGCCCGACCAGGGGCCTTGGCGCAATTTAGCGGCTCTGTCATTCCTGGGCTAGCAAGCAGGGGGTTAGGGGTTCGAGTCCCCTAGGCTCCACCACGCTCTGCGTCCCGACCCAGGGGCCTTGGCGCAATCGGTAGCGGCTCTGTCATTCCTGGGCTAAGCAAGCAGGGGGTTAGGGGTTCGAGTCCCCTAGGCTCCACCAACATGCCAACCCTTCTCGCGTCCGGTGCCGGCAAGTTGCTGGCCGGCATCACCCGGGGGATCGCGGCGCTCCGGCCGGCGAGCAAGCCGCTGCACCCGGCGGGGAGCGTTCGCCGTGGTGTGCTGGTGCGGCACGGTGTGGACACCCCCACGGGCGTGCCGTGGCTCGACGAGCCGGGCACCGACGACGTCCTGCTCCGATGGTCGCGCGCGATCGGTCTGCCGGCGCCGCTCCCCGACATCCACGGCCTGGCGGTCAGGCTCGTGCATCCAGGCCGTCCGCCGGGCGACCTGCTGCTCGCCACGACCGGTTGGTCACGCCTGACCCGCGTGGTGCTGCTGCCCGGGCTGTCGAGGTGGCGACCGATGACCTCGCTGTTGCCGTACGCGACGCCGAGCGGGGCTGTCCTCCTCGGCGCCCTCCCGGGCGAACGTGCCACCTCACTCCACGTCGCCTCCCCGTGGGGTCCCTGGCAGCTGTTCGCCGAGCTCCACGAGGTCGAGGGGCCCGGCGCCGACGAGCAGATCGACTTCGACCCCGTCGAGAACCCGCTGCCGGGCCTCCCCTTCCCGCCGTGGGTACGACGCCTGCGGGAGCCGGCGTACCAGAGCGCCCGCCGTTCACGGAGCTCTTCCGGCGAGGCGCTCAGGTGACGGGGAAGATCCGCGCGGAGCGGAGCACGCCGTCCTCCACGACCAGCTCGCCCATGGTGCCGTGCGGCTGACGGCGCTTGTCGGTCGGTGAACCGGGGTTGAACGCCCGTTGGCCGTCGTGCACCTCGTCCCACGGGATGTGGGAGTGGCCGAAGACGACCAGGTCGGCGGTCGGGAAGAGGCGGCGCAGCCGCGGCCCGCGACCGGTCCGGGCGCCGCTGTCGTGGATCATCGCCACCCGCAGGCCGTCCAGCTCGAGCTCGAGGGTGTCCGGCGCGCCCCAGGCGGCGACGTCCTCGCCGTCGTTGTTGCCACGCACCGCCTGGACAGGTGCGATCTGCTCGAGCTCCTCCAGGGTCTCGCGCAGGCACACGTCACCGGCGTGCAGGATCAGGTCCACTCCGTCGAGCGCAGCCGCCACCGGCCGTGGGCAGCTCTTCCAGAACCGGGGCGAGTGGGTGTCGGAGAGCACGGCGATCCGCATGGGTCCAGTCTCGTCGACGGTCCCCGGCCCGGTCGCCCGTACCCTTGCCGCGTGGTTGCGCTGCTCTCTCCCCGGTACTGGGGGGCGCACCTGGCGATGGTGGTGGCGCTCGCGGCGGCCGTGGCGCTGGGGCTCTGGCAGCTGCACGTCTGGCAGGCCGGACGCGACGCCGAGGCCACCGACCTGACCCGCGCGGCGCCGAAGGCGCTGAGCTCGGTGATGGGCGGCGACGACCCCTTCCCGGGCAGGTCGCTGGGCCAGCCGGTGCGGTTCACCGGGCCGCTGGATGCCGCAGAGCACGTTGTACGTCCAGGACCGTGACCTCGGCGGGAAGCGCGGGTACTGGGTGGTCACGCCGGTGCTCGTGGGGCACAGCGCGATGCCCGTCGTGCGGGGCTGGGCGGCCCGGCCCGAGGCTCCGGCGCCGACCGGGCCGGCGCGGGTGACCGGCTGGTTGCAGCCCTCGGAGGGCTCGGGGGCCACCGACGCGGATCCGGACGACGACGTCATCCCGGAGATGCGCGTGGCGAGCATCGTGCAGCGCGTCGACGCCGACCTCTACAGCGCGCTTCGTCGTCCAGAAGGACGCCTCCGGCGGAGGGGGAGTCCTGCGCCAGGTCACCCCGGAGTCGATCCCCGAGGTCTCCAGCACCGACCACCTGCGCAACCTGCTCTACGCCTTCCAGTGGTGGATCTTCGGCGGTTTCGCGGTCTACGTGTGGTCCCGCTGGTGCCGCGACCAGCTCGAGGCTCAGCGAGGAGGAGGCTGTCCGGGAGCGGCAACCGGCCGCCGGTTAGGTTGAGGCCGTGAAGCCCCTGTTGACGGCCTACAAGGTGCTGGCCACCGTGGTCGGACTCTCGATCATCACCCTGATCGTGGTCGGCGTGCCGCTGGAGCACGTGCACAACCTGTTCCCCAGCGTGCTACCGGTCGGCTCGAGCCTGCAGGTGCTCGGCTACCACATCAACGTGGTGCTCGGGACCGCCCACGGGTTCATCTACATGGCGTTCCTGCTGGTGGCCTTCATGCTCTCCCTGCGCGCGCGGTGGCCGATCACGTTCACGCTGGTCACGCTGCTGTGCGGCACCGTGCCGTTCCTGAGCTTCTGGGCCGAGATGCGCGCCATCCGCAAGGTCGAGAGCGAGCACCCGGAACTGGTCTCCGCCTAGGCGGAGACCAGCCGAGGCTGGGTCAGGACTTCTTCTTCGCCGCGCCGTCGCTCTCCGCGGGCTCGGCGGTCTCGGCCGCCGCGTCGGCGATCTCGACCTCCTCGGCGGGGGCGTCCGGCGTGGTCACCGGGTGCGGCTCCTCGACGGAGTCGGCGATCGACTCGCTCGGGTTGGCGCCCGCGGTGTCGGCCGGCGTGGTCGGCGAGTGCCGCCCGTGGGAGCCGACGGGCTCGCGGGAGCAGGGGGCGTGGACGGGCTCGGCGCCGGGGTGTACGACGACTGCCAGTTCGACGACTCCTTGCTCGCCGCCCAGCTTCTTGGCCAGGAACGCAGCGCCGCCGGCCAGCGCGGCGAGGAGGAACCACTTCTTCTTGCCGCTCTTCTTCTCCGGCTCACCGGCCAGGGCGGCCGCGGCGGCGGCACCGCGGCGCTTGGCCTCCTCGGCCACGGGTGCGGCCTGCTCGGCGACGTCTGCGGCCGCCTGCTTCACCGCCGGGACCACGTCCTTGACGAGCCGGTCGCGGGCGCTCTCGACGTACGGCGCCGCCTGGTCGCGGGCGTCGGCTCAGCCGCGGCCCGATCGCGTCCTTGGCATCGCTCAGCCGGGGACCGAGGGCGTCCTTGGCGTCGGACAGCCGTGGCCCGAGCTCCTTCTGCGCCCGCTCGACGTGGGGTGCGATGGCATCGGAGATGTCGCTGGCGAGGCCCTGGGCCTGCCCTACGAGGGTGTCCTTGCTGCTCTTCTTGAACATCGGTTTCCTGGTCCCTCTCGTCGATGGCCCGGTGGCCTGTCTAGGCCCATCCTGCCCGGCCGCGGGTGGGAAATAAACCCGTGTCAGCACGTGGGCGATGGGTAAGCGGACTGGTCAGGGCTGGCGTGGGAGGATCTGGGGCGTACCTCACCGGACACCTGCGAAAGGCACCCATGTCGGACCTGACGGCCACGCTGAAGACCAACCGCGGCGACATCACCCTCAACCTGCTCCCGAACCACGCCCCCACGACGGTGGAGAACTTCGTCGGGCTGGCCGAGGGAACCAAGGACTACCGCGACGACGCCGGTCGCAGCGGCGAGAGGTACTACGACGGGCTCGTCTTCCACCGCGTGATCGACGGCTTCATGATCCAGGGCGGCTGCCCGCTCGGCACCGGCACCGGCGGCCCGGGCTACACGTTCAAGGACGAGTTCCACCCCGAGCTGCAGTTCGACCGCCCCTACCTGCTGGCGATGGCCAACGCCGGGCCGGGCACCAACGGCTCCCAGTTCTTCATCACCGTCGGCCCGACCCCGCACCTGACCCGCCGGCACACGATCTTCGGCGAGGTCGCCGACCAGGAGAGCCGCGACGTCGTCGACGCCATCGCCAAGACGTCCACCGGACCCGGCGACCGGCCCGCTGAGCCGGTCGTGATCGAGTCCGTGGAGATCACGCGCGAGTGACCAGTCCGCCCACGGACCCGGCGACAGGCCCTGTCCAGAGCCCGCCCACCTGCTACCGGCACACCGACCGGGAGACGTGGATCCGTTGCCAGCGCTGTGACCGGCCGATCTGCCCGGACTGCATGCGCTCGGCCGCGGTCGGGTTCCAGTGCCCCAGCTGCGTCAAGGAGGGCAGTCGGAACACCCGCCAGGCGCGCACGCCGTACGGCGGGACCCGGGTGGCGGACCCGCGGATGACCACGTTCGTGCTGATCGGGCTCAACGTGGCGGTGTGGCTGCTCGTCCAGGCCACCGGCGCGCGGACCAGCAGCCCTGCTCGACAAGCTCTCCCTGCTGCCGGCCTCGTCGGGCTACCGGCTCTCGCGACGGCAGCGTCGTGGTGGTCAAGGGTGTCTCCGACGGTGCCTGGTGGCAGGTGCTCACCTCGGTGTTCACCCACGAGCAGGTGCTGCACATCGGTTTCAACATGCTGGCGCTGTTCTTCCTCGGCCCGATGCTCGAGCAGGTGCTGGGCCGGGCTCGGTTCCTGGCGCTCTACCTCGTCTCCGGCATCGCCGGCTCGGCCGCGGTGATGCTGTTCTCCGACCCCCACACGCAGAGCCTGGGCGCCTCGGGGGCGATCTTCGGGCTGATGGGGGCCCTGGCCGTGGTCGCGCTGAAGGTGCGCGGCCAGGTGCAGACGATCCTGGTGTGGATCGGGCTCAACCTCGTGTTCACCTTCAGCGTCAGCGGCATCTCCTGGCAGGCCCACATCGGCGGGCTGGTCACCGGTGTGCTGCTGGGTGCGGCGATGGTCTACGCGCCTCGCCGGACCCGGGGGCTGGTGCAGTGGTCGGCCACCGGCGCCGTCCTGGTGCTCGTCACTGGCGCCTGATCGTCGTCCGCGCCGCGGCCCTGGGCTGAGCCGAGCCTGTTCGTCCACAGCTGTGCAGAACCCTGTGGAGAACTACAGCCGTGTAACTACTCCCACTTGGTGGCGTAGGCGAAGCCGGTCGCCATGAAGGCGATCCCGACCATCAGGTTGTACTGCCCGAGGTCCTTCATCACCGGGATCGGGCTGTCGGAACCGGTGAAGTAGTACAGGACGATCCAGACCAGGCCGATCAGGAAGCAGCCGAGCATCCCGACGACCACGCCGCGGCCGCGGCCCAGCGGGGTCTTCTTGTGGGCAGCGACCACGAGCCCGAGGAAGATCAGGCCGAACCCGATCAGGAAGTTCCACTTCTCCAGGTCGGCCATGAACGGGATCGGGTTGTCGGGCTTCTTGCCGACCCCCGGGGTGTACGTCGCGGCGTCCTTGGCGAGGTTGATGTACACCGCGATCCAGATGATGCCGATCACGGCGAGCGCCGCGGCGATCACGGTGCGGGTGAGGGAGGTCTCGTAGCCGGTGGCGAGCACGAGAGGCTTGCGCGCTGACGGCTTGGACACGTGCACTCCTGACGGGGGACAGCGGGGTCGAGCATGCGAAACTCGCAGCGCAAGCGTAGTCAACCTCCGTCCCCGGGAAGGCAGGCGCCCCGTTGCAGACCCCGTCGAGCTGGAGCCGGTGGCGCGTCCCGGCGCCGTGGCGGCTCGCGGCGGTGGTGGTCTTCGTGCTCGCCGGGGTGCTGTTCGTGACCACCAGCCTGGACTCCCACGGGCTCGACCTGCGCGGCTCGAGCGTCACCGACCTCGACACCGTCGTACGGCAGGAGCGGCAGCGCACCGACGACCTGCAGCGCCAGGTGGCCGACCTGAACCGGCAGGTGGACAGCCTCGGCAAGCAGGTCGACGACCAGCAGGTGACCCAGGTGCAGCGGCAGGTCGACGCGCTCAAGGGTCCCGCGGGGCTCGAGCCGGTCCACGGGCCCTCGCTCACCGTGACCCTGAGCGACGCGCCGCAGAGCGACGTGGACCGTGCGCGTGAAGGACGGGGAGACGCCCGCCGACCAGCTCGTGGTGCACCAGCAGGACATCCAGGCCGTGGTCAACGCCCTGTGGAGCGGTGGCGCCGAGGCGATGACCCTGCAGAAGCAACGCGTGGTGAGCACCACCGGCATCAAGTGCGTCGGCAACACCGTCGTGCTGCACGGCGTGCCGTACGCGCCGCCGTACGTGATCACCGCGGTCGGTGACGTCGGCGCGATGAAGGACGCCCTCGACTCCAGCGACTACATCGCGGGCTACCTGACCTACGTGCGGGCCTACGACCTCGGCTACCGCGTGACCTCCTCGGCGGACACGACAGCTGCCGGGGTACCGGACCCCGGAGACGCTTGCGGTACGCCACGCCTGCCGCGGCTAGGGGGTCGGCAGGGTCGGCGTGGGTGTCGGCGGGGTCGGCGTGGGCGTCGGTGTGGGCGTCGGCTCGGTGTAGGTGGAGACCACGATCGTGACCGTGCTGCCCTTGTCCAGCGTCTGACCTGACGGCGGGCTCTGCTGGAGCACGGTGCCCTTCACCGCCTTGGTCGAGGAGTCGGTCACCTTGCTCACCTTGAAGCCTGCGGCCTCGATGAGCTGTCGGGCCTGGTCCTCGGACTTGCCCACCACCGAGGGGACCTGCTCGGGCCCGTCGGACCAGAACAGGGTCACCTTGGAGCCGTCGGCGACCTTGGTGCCGGCCGGCGGCTGCATCGCCACGACCTGGTCCTTCGGGTCGTCGACGTCGCGCTGGCTGAGCACCACCCGCAGGCCGGAGGCGCGCAGCTGCTGTGCGGCGTTGTTCTTGTCCTGGCCCACCACGTCGGGCAGGCTCACCTGCGGCTTGCCGTTGGAGACCACGAAGTCGACGTCGGCGCCGTTGTCGGCGTCCTGCCCTGCCGGTGGGTCCTGGGAGATGACCCGCCCGCTCGCGACGTCCTGGCTGGAGGCCTCGGTCACGCTGCCCACTCCGAGACCGGCGTTGTGGAGGGCAGTCTCCGCATCGGCTCGGGTCATCCCGGTGATGGTCGGCACCTGCACCTGGTCGGGGGAGGACTCGAAGAGCTTGGGTCCGAAGATCAGGGCGGCTGCGATCAGCGCCACCAGCAGGATGATCAGCAGGGCCAGCGGTCCTCGCCGCTTGCGCTCCTCCGGCTCCTCCGCAGGGCTCTCGGTGACCGCGGCCACCACCTGGGTCGGCGAGTCGGTGGGGGCGAAGCTCGAGGCGACGACGGCCGGCACCGGGGGTGCCTGGACCGGCTTGCCCTCGAGGTAGCGGTCGATGTCGGCGCGCATGGCCGCAGCGCTGGGGTAGCGGTCGGCGACGTTCTTGGCCAGCGACTTCATCACGATGGCGTCGATCTCAGGCGTCAGCTCCTCGTCGTGGCTCGACGGCGGGGGCGCCTGCTCGCGGACGTGCTGGTAGGCGACCGAGACCGGGCTGTCGCCGACGAACGGCGGCCGCCCGGTGAGCAGCTCGTAGAGGAGGCAGCCGGTCGAGTAGACGTCGGAGCGGGAGTCGACGTTCTCGCCTCGGGCCTGCTCGGGGGAGAGGTACTGCGCGGTCCCCACCACCGCGGCGGTCTGGGTCATCGTGCTGGAGGCGTCGGAGACCGCGCGGGCGATGCCGAAGTCCATCACCTTGACGTCGCCGGCCGGGGTGAGCATCACGTTGCCGGGCTTGATGTCGCGGTGGATGATCCCCGCGCGGTGGCTGTAGTCGAGCGCCTCGAGCACCTGGGAGGTGATCTCCAGGGCCCGCTCGGGCAGGATCTTGCGGCCCTCGCGGAGGATGTCGCGAAGCGTGCGCCCGGCGACGTACTCCATCACGATGTAGGGCTGGGCGACGTTGCTGCCGTCGGTGGACGGCTCCTCCCCGGTGTCGTAGACCGAGACGATGCGGGTGTTGTTCAGCGAGGCCGCGGACTGCGCCTCGCGCCGGAACCGTGCCTGGAAGGTGGCGTCGCTGGCCAGGTCGGTGCGCAGCCGCTTGATCGCGACGGTGCGGCCGAGGCGTACGTCGGTGCCCTTGCGCACCTCCGCCATGCCGCCGCGGCCCAGCAGCTCGCCGAGCTCGTAGCGTCCGCCGATGCGGTGCGGTTCGCTCATCGCGCCTCAGCCTCCCTGTCCGCTGTTGCCGCCCGGGCCCTTGGTCTTCGTCTTCTCGGGCTTGCTCGGCTTGCTGGAGCTGTCGTCGGGGGGCGGCCCGTAGACCTGCAAGGTGATCGTGGAGCCCTTGTCGACCTGGCCGGTGGGGCTGACCCCGGCCACCGTGCCCTCGTCCTGGTCGCCGGGGTTGTCGACCGTCTGCGTGGTGGTCTGCATGCCCATCGCACGCAGCTGGCTGCGTGCCTGGTCGACCGGCTTGCCGACGTAGGCGTCCGGGTCGATCTCCACCTGGGGGGTTGCCGACTTCGTGGGGCTGGACGAGGGGGAGTCGCTGGTGGCCGACTCCGAGGGCGAGGGTGAGGCAGAGCGCGTCGGGGTCGGCTTCGGCGAGTGCGTGGCCGGCGTCGGTCCGGGCGTGGCGGCGTTGTCGTCCTCCCACGGGCGGAACAGCAGGAGCAGGACCACGGCGACCACCGCCAGGGCGGCCAGGGCGTAGAGCAACCACCGCGAGCCGGAGTCCTGGGGCGCCGCGCTCTCCACGCTCGGTCCACCCGCTTCTCGGCCACCACGGGCGCTGCGACGCCGGTCATCACCCGGGTTGCAGCTGCCGGGGGCGGCGGCGGCACCGGAGGGACGGGCCGCTGTCGTGCCTGACCCCGCAACGCGGCGGCCATCTCGGCGCCGTCGGCATACCGCTCGGCGGGGTCCTTGGCCATCGCCGTGCGCACGATCGCCACGAGGTCGGCGGGCACGCGTGGCAGGCAGATCCGGGCATGTCCTGGTGCAGGTGCGCGAGGGCGGTGGAGACCGGGGAGTCGGCGTTGAAGGGGCGGTGCCCGGCCAGGCACTCGAACAGCACCACGCCGAGGGCGTAGACGTCGCTGGCGGCGGTGGCCTGGTTGCCGCGGGCCTGCTCGGGGGCCAGGTACTGCGGGGTGCCCAGGATCTGGCCGGTCATGGTGATCGGGACCGAGTCGACCGCCCGGGCGATGCCGAAGTCGGTGACCTTCACGGTGCCGTCGGGGGTCACGATCAGGTTGGCGGGCTTCACGTCGCGGTGCACGACGCCGGCCGCGTGGGCCACCGCGAGCGCCTCGGCCACCTGAGCGACCAGCTCGCGGGCGCGTTGCGGGTCGAAGGCCCGACCACCGGCGAGCAGCTCCGACATCGGCTTGCCGTCGACGAGCTCCATCACCAGGTACGGCGTGTGGCTCTCCTCGAAGAGGCCGTAGTCGTAGACCGCGGCGATGCCGGGGTGGTGCAGGCCCGCCGCGTGCCGGGCCTCGGACTCGAAGCGGGCGCGGAAGGTCGGGTCCTCGGCGTACTCCGGCCTGAGGATCTTCAGCGCCACCTCGCGGCCCAGGACGGTGTCGCGGGCGCGCCAGACCTCGCCCATGCCGCCGGTGGCGATCCGGGTCTCGCGCTCGTAGCGGCCCCCGGAATCAGAGGCAGTCACTTGCCGATCACCGCCTCCATGACCGCCTTGGCGATCGGCGCCGCCAGACCGCTGCCGGAGATCTGGTCGCGGGCAACCCCGGCGTCCTGCACCAGCACGGCCACGGCCACCGAGGGGGTGCTCGCCGGGGCGAAGCAGACGAACCAGGCGTACGGCGGCCGGTCGGGGGCGCTCTGCGCGGTACCGGTCTTGCCGGCCACCTCCACCCCGGGGATCTGCGCGGTCGTCCCGGTGCCGTTCTCCACGACCGAGACCATCATCTGGGTCAGGTCGCGCGCCGAGGAGGACTTCATCGCCGGCTGGTCGGGCATCGGCTCGGGCTCGGTCTTGCTGATCGAGTCGAGCTTGGGCGACTTGATGTCGTCGACGAGGTAGGGCTTCATCACGGTGCCGTTGTTGGCGATCCCGGCGGCGACCATCGCCATCTGCAACGGGGTGGCGGCCACGTCGAACTGGCCGATGGCCGACAGCGCGGTCTGGGGGGCGTCGGGGTTCGCCGGGAACTGGCTGATCGCCTGCCGGGTGAGCGAGTCGTCGAGGTCGTGGAAGGTGCGGGTGCCGAAGCCGAACTTCTCCGCGGTCTGCCGGATCGGGTCGTCGCCGAGGTCGAGGCCGACCGACCCGAAGGAGACGTTGCAGGAGACCTCGAGGGCACGGGTGAAGGTGATCTTGTCGCCACCGCAGGAGCCCCTGCTCTCGTTGACGAGGTTCTTGCTCGTCTGCGGCAGGTCGAGGCTGGCGCCACCGGGCACCTTGGTGTCCGGGGTGTAGCGGCCGGAGTCCAGCGCGGCTGCGGCGGTGACCAGCTTGAAGGTCGAGCCCGGCGGCAGGATCTCCTCGATGGCGCGGTTGTCCAGCGGTCGCAGCTTCGCCTTCTCCAGCCGCGCCTTGGTCCGGCCCACCTGGGCGAAGTCGTGGCTGGCCAGCCGGTTGGGGTCGTAGGACGGGCTGGAGACCATCGCCAGGATCTTGCCGGTGCTCGGCTCGAGCGCCACGACGGCGCCCTGCACGTTGGTCCCCAGTGCCTTCATGCCGTCGTAGGCCGCCTGCTGGGCCTTGGGATTGATGGTCAGCGAGACGCTGCCGCCCTGGGGCGACTGGTTGTCGACGAGGTCGATGACGCGGTTCGACGAACAGCGCCGAGTCGCTGCCGGAGAGGATGGAGTTCTCGCTGTTCTCGACCCCGCCGAGGCCCCAGTCGCGGGAGAAGAAGCCGGTCAGGTGGGCGTACTGCATCCCGGCGGGGTAGGTGCGCTGGTACTTGTAGGAGTCGCCGGTCTTGTTGGACTCCGCGACCGCCTTCCCCCGCACGAGGATGGCGCCGCGCTCGCGGGCGAACTCCGCGTCGCGGACCCGCTTGTTGTCCGGGTGGGAGCTGAGCGAGCTGAGGCTGTCGGCCTGCCAGTACTGCACGAAGGTCGCGTTGACCAGCAGCGCGACGAACAGCACCATGCACGCCACGGAGAGGTTCCGGATCGGGCGGTTCATCGCAGGCGCACCACCTGGGTGGCGTCGGCGTCGTAGTCGTCGGGCTCGACCAGCTCCGGGGGTGGGCGGCGGGCCTGGTCGGAGATGCGCAGGAGCAGCGCGACCAGCACCCAGTTGGCCACCAGGCTGCTGCCGCCGTAGGAGAGGAACGGTGTGGTCAGGCCGGTCAGCGGGATCAGCTTGGTGACCCCGCCCACGACCACGAACACCTGCAGCGCGACGACGATCGCGAGCCCGGAGGCCACCAGCTTGCCGAAGTCGTCACGACAGATCAGGGCCGTCCGCAGGCCGCGCTCCACGAGGATGCCGTAGAGCAGGATCACCGCCATCACCCCGGTCAGGCCGAGCTCCTCGCCAAGCGAGGGCACGATGAAGTCGGAGTAGGAGTACGGCGTGATCTGCGGGTTGCCCTGGCCGAGCCCCCGACCGACCAGCCCGCCGTACGCCATCCCGTAGAGGCCCTGCACGATCTGGAAGGAGTTCACGTCCGGGCTGAACGGGTGCAGCCAGGCGTCGACGCGCGACTGGACGTGGCCCAGGGAGAGGTAGCCGCCGTAGGCGCCGACGGCGAACATGATCCCGCCGACCAGCAGCCAGCCCGGCCGCTCGGTGGCGGTGTAGAGCATCACCAGGAACAGCCCGAAGAACAGCAGCGAGGAGCCGAGGTCGCGCTGGAAGACCAGGATGCCCAGGGAGACCAGCCACATCGCCAGGATCGGGCCGAGGTCGCGCCCGCGGGGCAGGTCGACGAACAGCACCCGTCGACCGGCGAGCGCCAGGGCGTCGCGGTGGACGACGAGGTACCCGGCGAAGGCGACGACCAGGAGGATCTTGGCGACCTCGCCGGGCTGGAAGCTCATCGGGCCGACGTGGATCCAGATGCGTGCCCCGTTGATCCGGCGGCCGATGCCGGGAGCGAGCGGCAGCAGGAGCAGCAGGATCGCGGCCAGCCCGGCGGTGTAGGTGAACGCCTGCAGCCGGCGGTGGTCGCGCAGCACGACGATCACCGCGATGAACCCGATCACGCCGATCGTCATCCAGACCAGCTGGGTGCCGGCGAAGGTCTTCGCGTCCGCGTGGTTGGCCTGGTCGGCGAGGTCGATGCGGTGGATCATCGCCAGGCCGATCCCGTTCAGGGCCGAGACGATGGGCAGCAGGATCGGGTCGGCGTACTCGGCGAACAGCCGGATCGCGATGTGGCAGGCGATCACCAGGCCGGCCAGCCAGGCGCCGTAGGTGTAGAGGTCGACCGGGGTCTCGCCGTCGACGCCGAGGCCGACCGCGGCGTAGCCGCCGATCCCGACGACCAGGCTCATCAGGAGCAGCACCAGCTCCGCACCCCGGCGGCGCCGGTGCACGAAGCCCATCAGGCCCGAAGGGCCGGGTTCGCGGGTGCTCATGGCGACTCGAGGCACACCGCGGGGGTGTGGGTGGCCGAGGCGGAGGGCGAGGACGTGGCGCTCGGGGTGGGCGTCGGTGACGGCTTGGCCGAGGCAGTGGGGCGCGGCTTCTTCTTCCCCGCCTTGGCGGTGGCCTTCTTGGTGGGCGTCGGGGTCGGCGTGGGGGTGGGCGACGGCGGGCAGTTCACGTCGGTGCGCAGGCTGCTGATCACCGCGCGGGCATCGGCGAGGCTGTCGGCGCTGATCCCGTCCTTGACCTGCCGGGCGCGGTACGGCGGCAGGTCGTCGAGGACGTAGGGGCTGTCCTCCTTGACCTGGTGCATCCGGATGCCGGGGAGGTCGGCCTCGACGCCCTGGTAGATGACCACCTGATCGCCGTCGTTGGCGACGTAGTACTGGTTCTGGGTCCACTTGTAGCCGGCGATCGCCACCAGCCCGGCGAGGACGAGGACGAGCGCCGAGGATGGCGAGGCGGCGCGCCCAGCCGTGGCGGCGAGGTGGCCGGGGGGCGTAGCGCACCTCCTCGGGGTCCACGTCGTCGGCGACGGGCGGCAGCTCACCGGTGTCGACGTTGCGCGCGGCACGAGTGCTCAGCGGGCGCCGCCTGGGCGACTCGGTCGCGGCGCCGACCACGAGCGGGCCCGGAGGTGCGGCCTCGTCGTCGTCCTCGACGAGGTCGGCCACGACGACCGTGACGTTGTCGGTGCTCCCGGCGGCCAGGGCGGAGGCGACGAGCTCGGCAGCCGCCTCCTCGGGGGTGCCCGTGCCCAGGATCTCGCGGAGGGCGGCGTCGTCCAGCGACCCGGAGCAGCCGTCGGAGCACAGCAGCAACCGGTCGCCCGGGGCAGCCTCGAGCGTGAACACGTCGGGCTCCGGCTCGTGGACCCCGTCGACCGCGCGGAGGATCAGGTTGCGGTGGGGATGGACCCGCGCCTCCTCCTCGGTGATCCGGCCCTCGTCGATCAGGCTCTGCACGAAGGTGTGGTCGGTGGTCAGCTGGGAGAGCGCGCCCTCGCGCAGGAGGTAGCCGCGGCTGTCGCCGACGTGCGCCGACCCCGATCAGGGTGCCGTCGAAGATCGCGGCCGTGACGGTGCTGCTGGTGCCCTCGATGTCGGGGAACTCCCGGACGAGCTGGGCGATCCGGTCGTGGCTGCGGTGGATCGCCCCGGCGAGGGCGCCGAGCATGTCCTCGGGGTTGCCGTCCTGGGGCGGTACGTCGAGCTTGCGCAGCATCTCCACCGTGGCGCTGCTGGCGATGTCGCCGCGTGCGGAGCCGCCGACCCCGTCGGCGATGACCAGCAGGTGCGGGCCGGCGTACCCGGAGTCCTGGTTGTCCTTGCGGACCCGGCCGACGTCGGAGAGCGCGGCGTACCGGAGCCTCACTTGCGCAGCTCCAGGATCGTCTTGCCGATGCGGACCTGGGTGCCGAGGCCGATGGTGGTGGCCTGGGAGATCCGCGACGTGCCGACGTAGGTGCCGTTGGTGGAGCCGAGGTCCTCGACGAACCACTGGTCGCCGGAGGAGGCGATCCGGGCGTGCCGGGTGGAGACGTAGTCGTCGTCGAGCCGGATCGCGGCGTCACTGCCACGGCCGATCAGCAGCGGGGCGTCGTCGAGGGAGACCGTCTCACCCTTGTTGCCGCCCTCCACGATGACGACGTGGGTGGGGTCGCCGCGGCGTTGCCTGGTCGGCTTGCTGCGCTTGCGCGCCCGGCGCTCGGAGCGCGTCTGGCTTGCCGGCTGGCGGGCCACCCGGGCGCCGAACATGTCCGAGCGGATCACCGAGATGCACGAGAGCACGAAGATCCACAGGATCGCCAAGTAGGCGAACCTGATCAGCACGAGCGTCAGCGCCGACAAGCGCTCAACCGCCTTTGATCCGCAGGGACATGGTGGTGTTGCCGATCCTGATCGTGGCACCGTCGGCGAGGGCTGCCTGGTCGACTCGCTTGCCGTTGACCGAGACGCCGTTGGTGGAGCCGAGGTCGTGCACCGTGATCCGGGGCCCTGCGGCCGGGTCCTGGGGCTCCTCGACCCGGATCTCGATGTGCTTGCGGGAGACCCCGGGGTCGTCGATGCGCAGGTCGGCGTCGTTGCCTCGGCCGATCACGATGCCAGGCGGGGCGAGCGGCAGCTGCTCGCCGTTGAGGAGCAGGGTCGCGGTCGCCCGCCGTACCTGGGTGTCGGTGGGGTCCCCCTGGGCGAGCGCGGAGCTGGCGATCGCCTGGCTGCGCACCCGGAAGCGCCCCGTGGTCAGGTCGTCACTGGTCTCCAGGGAGATGCTGACCGGGCCGGTGAAGACGTAGGACTGCTGCGCCGCGTGCTCGCGCAGCATCTCGGTCAGCTCGCGGGGCAGCTGCGGCCCGAGCCCCTGCAGCTTCTCGTGGTCGCTGGCGGAGAGCTCGACGTGGAAGTTGTTCGGCACCAGCCGTCGGTCGCGGCTGAGGATCTGGGCGGAGTTGTCGACCTCGCGGTTGAGCGCGGAGGCGATCTCCACCGGCTGCACGGCGGAGCGGAAGGTGCGGGCGAAGATGCCGGAGATCATCTGCTCGAGCCGGTTCTCGAATCGCTGGAGGCCGGTCACGCTGGCGATGGTATCGGGAGGCCTCCCTGGCCCCTGCGCCCGGATTGGGCGGCACACGGCGGGCTGGGATAGCCTGTCGAACGCTTCTGGCGCGAGTGGCGGAATAGGCAGACGCGCACGGTTCAGGTCCGTGTGCCCGAAAGGGCGTGGGGGTTCAACTCCCCCCTCGCGCACCAGATTTGCCCGCACGGCTTTGTAAGGTCGAGCGGTGCCCACCGTCCAGCACCGGGAGATCCAGGGGCTGCGTGCGGTCGCCGTGCTGCTGGTGGTGCTGTTCCACCTGTGGCCGGGGCGGCTGCCCGGCGGCTACGTCGGCGTCGACGTCTTCTTCGTCATCTCCGGCTTCCTGATCACCTCGCTGCTGCTTCGCGAGGTCGACCGCACCGGCTCGGTGAGCCTGACCCGCTTCTGGGCCCGGCGGATGCGCCGCCTGCTGCCGGCGTCGTACCTGGTGCTGACGGTCTCCGCCGCCGCGGTCCTGCTGCTCGAGCCGCGGCTGGTCTGGCACCAGTTCTTCAGCGAGATCCTCGCGGCGGGGCTGTACGTCGAGAACTGGACGCTGGCGCTGAACTCGGTGAACTACCTGGCTGCGCAGAACACGCCCTCGCCGGCCCAGCACTACTGGACCCTCTCGGCCGAGGAGCAGTTCTACCTCGTCTGGCCGCTGCTGGTGCTGCTCGCGCTCTGGCTCGCGGCGCGGTGGTCGCGCCGCAGGCTGCCGACCTTGTTCGCGGTGCTGGCGGTGGGGACCGTGGCAAGCCTCGGCTACTCGCTGTGGATCACCGCCCACGACCCGGCCTGGGCCTACTTCGTCACCACTGCCCGCGCCTGGGAGTTCGGCGCCGGTGCCCTGCTGGCCTTCGTTCCCACCGTGTCGGGGCGAGGCGCGCTTCGGAGCGTGGTCGGGTGGGGGGCACTGGCCGCCTTGCTGGCCTCCTCGCTGGTCTTCGACGCCAAGACCCCGATGCCCGGCACGGCCGCGATCCTCGTCGTCGTCGCCTCGGCGGCCGTGATCTGGGTGGGCGACCCGGCACTGCGCTGGTCGCACTCGCGGCTGCTCACGCTGCGGCCTGCGGAGTGGCTCGGCGACATCTCCTACTCGATCTACCTGTGGCACTGGCCGCTGATCATCCTGCTCCCGGCGGCCACCGGGCATCCGCTCACCCTGGTCGACCGAGGCTCGATCCTGATGGCCACCATCGGCCTGTCGGCACTGACCAAGAAGTGGGTCGAGGACCCGGTGCGGGCGGCCCGACACCTGGGACTGGGGCGCTCGGGCGTGACGTTCGCCTACGCCGCCACGGCCGCGGTCCTGCTGACCGTCGTCTGCGTGGTGCCCCGTGTGGTCGTGGACCGCGATGCCGAGCACGCCGTCGAGGTGGCCCAGCAGATCGCGCACCACGAGCCGCCGTGCTTCGGCGCGGCCGCGATGACCCCTCAGGCGAAGGGTTGTCCGAACGACGACCTGGACGGCGTGATGGTGCCGACCCCTGACGCGGCTGCCAAGGACGACCCACCGTGGTCCCGTTGCTACTGGCGGGCCTTCGACGACCCCCTGGTGCCGTGCCGGTTCGGCAAGCCCGGGGCCCGGCTGCCGCACGTCGCCGTCATCGGTGACTCCCACGCGCGCGTGCTGATGGCCACGGTCGACCGCCTCGTGGAGCAGGGCCGGATCACCGCCGACATGTACGTGATGGGGGAGTGTGCCTGGTCGACCACTCCGGTCGACATCGAGCCGGAAGATCGGCCGCACCTGCGCCCACTGGCGCTCGAACCTGTTCCCGTTGCTCGACCGCAAGGCGGGTCAGTACGACCTGATCCTCACCACGGCGCGGTTGGTCACCCTGACCGGGAGCCACGAGGCCCAGGTGCGCGGCATGTCGCAGGCCTGGAGCCGGGTCACCTCACGCGGGGTGCCGGTCGCGGTGGTGCGGGACAACCCCGAGTTCCGCGATGCAGCGCACAACCCCAACCTCTGCCTGGCGAAGGTCTCGGTGGCGGAGGCGAACTCCAGCTGTGCGATGTCCAGGGCCGCCAACCTCGACCGCTGGTACGACGCGCTCAGGGAGGCCCAGCGCCGGACGCCTGGCACCACCTGGATCGACCTGACCGACCGGATGTGCACCGAGAAGACCTGCCCGGTGCTGATCGGAGGCGTGAACGTCTACGCCGACGGCAACCACCTCACCGTGACCTTCGCGCGCACCCTGGCGCCGTACCTCTACCGCGCGCTCGTCGGCGCGCACCTGCTCCCGGCGCGACCTCAGAAGTCGTAGGAGACGCCGGTCTGCTGCTCCGAGATCGTCCACAGGCGTGCGGCGAGGTCGTCGTTGCGTGCGTGCTGCGAGAGCTTCGCGTGCCCGAGCGGGCCCCGGCCCTCCATCAGCCACTGCGGACCGACGTAGTCGCCGGGCCCGCCGTACGTCGCCGCCCACAGCGAGGGGTTCGCGCCCGCCGCCGAGGACTGGAAGATCACCGGCAGCACGAACGGCATCACCCGGCGCACCACGGGGTTGGCTCCCATGCCGTCGGGCGAGGTGACCAGGTTGGTCGCCGAGACGCCCGGGTGGGCGATCGAGACGGTCAGCCTGGAACCGGCCTGCGTGGCCCGGCGCTGCAGCTCGCGGCCGAAGAGGATGTTGGCCAGCTTGGTGTTCCCGTAGTCCTTGTTCGGCTTGTACGACGACTCGGGGTTGCCCTCGAGCACCGACTCGTCCCCCCGGTGGTGCGCGACGGAGCCGACCGGCACCACGCGGGGCGCCTCGCGCCTGGAGCAGGTGCGGGAGCAGCAACCCGGTCAGCGCGAAGTGGCCGAGGTGGTTCGTGCCGAACTGGAGCTCGAAGCCGTCCTCGGTCTCGCGGTACTTCGGCGGCGTCATCACCCCGGCGTTGTTGACCAGGACGTCCAGCGGTCCCTCGAACCGGTCGGCGAACCCGTGCACCGACTTCAGCGAGGCGAGGTCGAGCTCCTCGACGTCGACGAGCCCGGGCAGCTTCACGGCCGCGGCACGCGCGGAGTCGAGGTTGCGACAGGCCAGCGTCACCTCCGCACCGTGCTGGGCCAGCGCCTTGGCCGTGTGGAACCCGACACCGGAGTTGGCACCGGTGATCACGACCCTCTTGTCGGTCAGGTCGGGAAGGTCGTCGGGCCCGAACGTGCTCAGCCGGGGCGTGGTGGTCATGTCTCTCCTGGGTCGGTGTGGAAGGTGCCGGTGTTGCTCTTACCCAGGGAGCGGGCGATCACCAACCTCTGGATCTGGTTGGTGCCCTCGAAGATCTGGGTGACCTTCGCCTCACGCAGGTACCGCTCGACCGGGAAGTCGCGGGTGTAGCCGTAGCCGCCGAGCACCTGGACGGCGTCGGTGGTCACCTTCATCGCAGCGTCGCTGGCGGTCAGCTTCGCGATCGAGGCCTCGCGTGAGTACGGCAGCCCGCGGTCCTTGAGCCGCGCTGCGTGCAGGTACGTCGCGCGGGAGGTCTGCACCGCCGCCTCCATGTCCGCGAGCAGGAAGCCGAGGCCCTGGAACTCGATGACGGGCTTGCCGAACTGCTCGCGGGTGCGCGCCCAGGCGACGGCCTGGTCGAGCGCCCCCTGGGCCAGCCCGACCGCGACCGCGGCGATCCCGAGGCGACCGGCGTCCAGCCCGGCGAGCGCGATCTTCAGGCCGTCGCCCTCGTTGCCCAGCAACCGCTCGGCGGGGACGCGGGCGTCCTCGAAGCGCATCGTCGCCGTCGCCGACCCGGTCAGCCCCATCTTGCGCTCGGGCGGGTCGGCGCTGACGCCCGGGGTGTCAGCGGGCACCAGGAAGCAGGAGATCCCGTTCCGCTCCTCGGACGTGCGCGCCATCAGCTTGTAGAAGTCGGCGTGACCCCCGTGGGTGGTCCACGCCTTCGCGCCGTTGACGACATATTCTCCCTGTCCTGACCGTCGAGGGCAGTCCGCCCGGGTCGTCATCGCGGCGGGGTCGGAGCCGGCGTGCGCCTCGGACAGGCAGTAGGCGCCGAGCAGCTCGCCGCCGAGCATCTCCGGCAACCACTTCTCGCGCTGCTCGTCGCTGCCTGCCGTCGCGAGCCCGAAGCACGAGAGCGCATGCACCGAGACGCCGACACCGACGCTGGCCCACACCGCGGCGATCTCCTCGACCACCTGCAGGTAGACCTCGTAGGGCTGGCCGCCCCCGCCGTGCTCCTCGGGATAGGGCAGGCCGAGCAGCCCGGCGCGTCCGAGCGTGCGGAAGACCTCGCGCGGGAAGGTCTCGGTCGCCTCCGCCTCCGCCACCAGGGGCAGCAGCTCGCGCTCGGCGATCTCGCGGGTCAGCCGGAGGAGCGCTGTCGCCTCCTCGGTGGGGAGCACGCGCGTGGCCGGCATGGGTTCGACGGTAGTACGGGTTTGGTGGTCGACTGTCGCCATGAGCGACTGGACACCTGCCGAGGACCGTTACGACTCCATGCAGTACCGCTACACCGGGCGGAGCGGGCTGAAGCTGCCGGCGCTCTCGCTCGGCCTGTGGCAGAACTTCGGCACCGACCGCCCCGAGGAGACCCAGCGGGCGATCCTGCGCCGGGCGTTCGACCGCGGCGTCACGCACTTCGACCTCGCCAACAACTACGGGCCCCCCTACGGCCGCGCCGAGGAGAACTTCGGGGTCTACCTGCGCGACGACTTCGCCGGCCTGCGTGACGAGCTCGTCATCTCCACCAAGGCCGGCTACGACATGTGGCCCGGCCCCTACGGTCAGGGCGGCGGCTCGCGCAAGTACGTGCTGTCCTCCCTCGACCAGTCGCTGGCCCGGATGGGCCTGGACTACGTCGACATCTTCTACAGCCACCGCTTCGACCCGGAGACGCCGGTCGAGGAGACGATGATGGCGCTCGACACCGCGGTGCGCTCCGGCCGGGCGCTCTACGCCGGCATCTCCTCCTACAGCGCGGCGAAGACCCACGAGGCGGCGTCGATCGCGCGAGACCTCGGCACACCGCTGCTGATCCACCAGCCGTCGTACTCGATGCTGAACCGCTGGATCGAGAACGACCTCCTCGACGAGCTCGAGCAGCAGGGGATGGGGTGCATCGTGTTCACCGCGCTCGCCCAGGGCCTGCTCACCGACAAGTACCTCGACGGCATCCCGGAGGACTCACGCGCCGCGCGCAGCGACAGCACGATCGAGTCCGGCCACCTCGACGAGAAGACGCTGCAGCACGTGCGCAGCCTCAACCAGATCGCCGAGGACCGGGGCCAGAAGCTCGCGCAGCTGGCTCTGCAGTGGGCGCTGCGTGACGAGCGGGTCACCTCGGCGGTCATCGGCGCGTCCTCGGTCGAGCAGCTCGACACGAACCTCGATGCCCTCGACGGCCCACCGCTCACCGACGCAGAGCTCGAGCTCATCGACGAGCACGCCCGCGACGCCGGGGTGAACCTGTGGGCGGCGTCCACCGAGGAGTAGGCGGTCAGCCGTCGCGGTCGGAGGCCAGCGCGGCGGCGCCGACGATCCCGGCAGTGTTGCGCAGGGTCGCCGAGACGATCTCGGTGGAGATGTCGAGCAGCGGGATGAACTCCGCGCCGTGCTTGCTGACGCCACCTCCCACGACGAACAGGTCGGGTGAGAACAACCGCTCCAGCGCCCGGTAGTACGCCGTGAGCCGCTCCGCCCACTTCTCCCAGGACAGCTCGTCGCGCTTGCGCGCGGAGTTGGCGGCCCGGCTCTCCGCGTCGTGCCCGTCGAGCTCGAGGTGCCCGAGCTCGGTGTTCGGCACGAGCACGCCGTCGTAGAGCAGCGCCGAGCCGATGCCGGTGCCGAGGGTGGTGACGATGACCAGCCCCTCGCGACCGGTGGCCACGCCGTAGCGCGCCTCGGCGAGTCCGGCGGCGTCGGCGTCGTTGATCACCCGGACGCTGCGGCCGAGCGCGTCGCCGAGCAGGTCGTCGGCGTCGGTGCCGATCCAGGACTTGTCGATGTTGGCGGCCGAGGCCACCACGCCGTTCTTGCGGACCACGCCGGGGATGGTCACGCCGACCGGTGAGTCGTCGCCCTCGAACCGCTCGAGGAGCTTGGCCATCACCTTGGCCACGGCCTTGGGGGTCGACTCCTCCGGGGTGTCGATGCGCTCGCGCTCCGCCGAGAACTCGCCGCTGGTCAGGTCGACGGGTGCCGCCTTGATCCCGGAGCCGCCGAAGTCGATGCCGATCGGGTCAGCCATGGCGACCAACCTAGGTGCAAACCGGCTCGCCTACCATCCGCACGTGCGTCGTCTCCTCCTCCTGGTGTTCGTGCTGTTCCTGGTGAACCTGCCGTACGTGGACCAGACGATCACCGGGCGCAAGCTGGACCGCTCCGGCACCGAGGTCGAGGCGACGGTCCTCCGTGCCCAGCACGCGGAGCACCAGAACTACGTCGACTACCGGTTGCCCGAGGAGATCGACCCGAAGCGCACCCGCTACTCCGCGCAGGTCGACGACGCCACCTACGAGCAGGCGAAGACCACGAAGGTGCTCGCCGTGCGGGTCCTTCCCGACCAGCCCTCGACGAACACGGCCGGACGGCGCCGCCAGGAACGCGACCTTCCTCGTCGTCGCGCTGCTCGGCGACGTGGTCCTGGTGGCGATCGCGCTCCTGTGGTGGCGCCGCCGGCGGCGCTGGCACCGCCACGAGGTGCTGGAGGTGGGCGACGGCTCGGTGACCCTGCGGGTGGGTGGTCGCACGCTCACCGCAGCAGCACCGGAGCACTGGACCCAGCGGGCGCGGGCCGGACGCGTCGTAGGAGGCTCGCTGCACCTGGTGGCCGAGCAGGACCTGGTCCCGGGTCCGCCGCTGAGCGGGCTGGAGTCGTTCGCCGGGGGCAGGTGCGTGGTGCACGGCCGGGTCCTCGACACCCGGGCCGGCTGGGCGCTGCTGGAGCTCGACGACGGCTTCCGGCTCCGGGTGGAGACCGGTCCGCACCGGATCCGCGCCGACATCCGCGACTCCACCGAGGCCAGCGGCCTGCTCTGCTTCACTCCCTGACTTTACATTCGACTGACTCTTGTCAAACGCGGTCGGCCCGGGTTACGGTCGAACCGCTTTACATCTGGACCACAGATGTCAAGCGAGAGGAGAGCGACATGGCCAGCGCGACCGTCCCTGCCGGCACCACCGAGCGGTGGCACGACCACAAGCGGTACCTGTGGATGATCGGGTTGGTGGTGCCCTCGCTGGCCTTCATCGCCTTCGGCATGCACCGCGCTGACCGGCTGGGACGTGTGGCTGTGGATCGGCCCGATCGTCGTCCTGGTCGTCGTACCCGCCATCGACCTCGTGGCCGGCCTCGACCGCTCCAACCCGCCCGACGACGTCATCGAGCATCTCGAGCAGGACCGCTACTACCGCTGGATCACCTATGCCTTCCTGCCGATCCAGTACCTCGGCTTCCTCGGCGCCTTCGTCTGGATCGCGCGACCGGACCTGATCGGTGCCGACGAGCTGTCGGTCTTCGGCAAGCTCGGCATGCCGATCTCGATCGGGTGCATCGGCGGCATCGGCATCAACACCGCCCACGAGCTCGGCCACAAGAAGGAGAGCCACGAGCGCTGGCTGTCCAAGATCGCCCTCGCGCAGAGCTTCTACGGCCACTTCTACATCGAGCACAACCGCGGCCACCACGTCCGCGTCGCCACCCCCGAGGACCCTGCCTCCTCGCGCCTGGGCGAGAACTTCTACCAGTTCTGGCCGCGCACGGTGACGGGCTCGCTGAAGAGCGCCTGGCGCATGGAGAAGCGCCGCTACGCCCGCAAGGACAAGCACCCTTTCCGCATCGGCAACGACGTGCTCAACGCGTGGCTGATGTCGGCGGTGCTCTGGGGCGTGCTGATCGCCGTGGCTGGGCTGGGGGATCCTGCCGTTCCTGGTGGTCCAGGCGGTCGTCGGGTTCTCGCTGCTCGAGGTCGTGAACTACATGGAGCACTACGGGATGCTGCGCCAGAAGGTGGGCGTCGGCGAGCGCCAGCGCTACGAGCGGGTCGACCCCTCGCACAGCTGGAACTCCAACAACATCGCCACCAACGTGCTGCTCTACCACCTGCAGCGGCACAGCGACCACCACGCCAACCCGACGCGTCGCTACCAGGCCCTGCGCGACTACCAGGAGTCCCCGGTCCTGCCCACCGGCTACGCCGGGATGATCGTGCTCGCGATCGTGCCGTCGGTCTGGCGCCGGGTGATGGACCCGCGCGTGCTCGCCCACTTCGGCGGTGACCTCACCCGGGCCAACATCAGCCCCCGCAAGCGGGACGCGCATCCTGCGGCAGCACGGCATCGACGAGGCGGCACGCGCAGCAGAGCAGCAGCGCCTCGAGGACGAGGCCGTGGCCGCCGCGGCGGCGGCGAGCGAGGTGCTCGCCGCACGTTGCCCCGGGTGCGGCTACACCTACGACGTCGCGAGCGGGGACGAGCACGAGGGCTTCGCGGCCGGGACGGCGTGGGCCGACGTGCCCGACTCCTGGTGCTGCCCCGACTGCGGCGTGCGCGAGAAGGTCGACTTCGTACCGGTCGAGACGCCAACCTGCCTGAGCCTGCCTAGGCTGGTGCGCATGAGTCCCGTCGCCGCACCTGCCGGCCACCGCGAGCGGCTGCTCGCCGCGGCCGCGCGCCACACGGCGGAGCACGGGTGGGGGAGCCTGACGATGGCCAAGCTCGCCGACCTCGTCGGGGTCAGCCGGCAGACGGTCTACAACGAGGTCGGCGGCAAGCCGCAGCTCGCCGAGGCGATGGTGATGCGCGAGCTCTCGCTGTTCCTCGAGGTCGTCGACGCGGCGTTCGAGGACAACCCGACGGACCTCGTGGGCGCGATCGAGGCAGCCGCGTTCCAGGTGCTCGAGATGGCCCGGACCGATCCGCTGCTGCACGCCGTGCTCTCCAGCAGCCAGGGAGCGGCCAGCGAGCTCCTGCCCCTGCTGACGACCAACTCCGCCGGTCTGCTCGGGGCGGCGGGCCAGATGATCCGCGTCCACGTCGCGACCTACGACGTACCGATCTCCGAGCAGCGGCTCGAGGTGCTCATCGACATGGTGGTGCGGCTGGTGCTCAGCCACGTGATGCAGCCCTCCGGCGGCGCGCGCGAGACCGCGGCGTCGGTGGCGTGGATCGCCCGACGGGTGCTGCAGGACTGACGTCGTAGGTTCAGCACATGGCCACCACCGAGACCCGGCTGCTGCTCCTGGGTGCGGTCTCGATCTTCGAACCGGTCAACGGCTACCAGATCCGGCGCGAGCTGCTCTCCTGGGGCGTCGAGGAGTGGGCGAACATCAAGCCGGGTTCGATCTACAACGGCCTGGCCACGCTGGCCCAGCGTGGCGAGCTGGTCCGGCACGACCTCCGCGACGGAGGTCGCGAGGTCGCGGTCTACGAGCTCAGCGACGCCGGTCGTGAGGAGTTCCACCGGCTCTTCGAGTCCGCGCTGACCGAGGTCCGGACGACGGCACCGCTCGCCTTCCAGACCGCGATGTCGATGTTGCCGATGACCACGCGGAAACGTGCCGCGGAGCTGCTGGCGGTACGGCTGCAGAATCTCGACCGCGCGGCGGAGGAGGGACGACGCAGGGGTGCCCTGGCCGACCAGGTGCCGCCGCACGTGCGTCGAGCTGATGGACTACTGGGAGGGGATCGGACGCGCCGAGCGCGAGTGGCTGGTCCAGCTGATCGCCCACGTCGACCAGGGCGCGATGACCTTCCGCGACGAGCCGTGGCAGTGGATGCCGGCCGACGACGACCCGGGCTGGCAGATGCAGGAGGACCGGCAGCGCTACCTGGCGCTGCTGGGCCGATGAGCCCCGATGAGTTTGTCGGTGCCCGCTGGTCAACTGGCGTGAGGTTGCCGGGGTGGTTGACATTCGAGTGTTCAAACTTGAACACTATCCGTGTTCAACCTTGACCAGAGGGAGATCCGCCGATGATCCACGCACGAGGGCTCGTGCAGACGTTCCAGACGCGCAACGGCCGGGAGAAGGTCGAGGTGCGCGCGGTCGACGGCGTCGACCTCGACGTCGCAGAGGGTGAGGTGATCGGGTTCCTCGGCCCCAACGGCGCCGGGAAGACCACGACGCTGCGGATGCTGACCACCCTGCTCACCCCGACCGCGGGCACCGCCACGGTGGCGGGGTACGACGTGGTCAAGGAGTCCCAGCAGGTGCGCCGCAGCATCGGCTACGTCTCCCAGGCCGGAGGCACCTTCTCCTACGCGCGGGCCGGCGACGAGGTCGTCGACCACGGCATGCTCTACGGCATCAGCAGGGCGCAGGCGACCGAGCGCGGTCACCAGCTCTTCGAGCAGCTGCAGCTCGACGGGCTGTGGAAGCGCCGCCCCAAGCAGATGTCCGGTGGCCAGAAGCGCCGGCTCGACATCGTGATGGGGCTGATCCACGACCCGACGCTGGTCTTCCTCGACGAGCCCACCACCGGCCTGGACCCGCAGGCGCGCGCCAACCTGTGGGACCACATCGCCGACCTGCGCGCGAAGCGCGGGGCCACCGTCTTCCTGACCACCCACTACCTCGACGAGGCCGACGCGCTCTCCGACCGGATCATGATCATCGACCAGGGCCGGATCATCGCCAGCGACACCGCCGAGAACCTCAAGGCCGCGGTCTCCGGCGACCTGGTCACCCTCGAGATCGCCGACACGGCACGGGTGGCGGAGGCGGCGCGTGCGTTGGAGTCGTTGGCTGACTCCGTCGAGGTCGACGGCCGCCACGTCCAGGGCCGGGTGGCCCACGCCGGCCGTGCCGTACCCGGCCTGGTGCGCGAGCTGGACCGCAACGACCTGGCGCTCGACGCGATCGAGGTGCACCGACCCACCCTCGACGACGTCTTCCTCACCCTGACCGGTCGCAGCCTGCGTGACGCCGAGACCGAGAAGCCCGATGCGCCCGCCGAGACCAGCGAGCCCGAGATGGAAGGAGCAAACCGATGAGCTTCGTCCGCGAGTCCTTCATCGTCTTCCGGCGCCAGATCCGGATGAACCTGCGCAACCCCGCCTGGGTGTTCATCGGCGCGCTGCAGCCGGTGCTCTACCTGTTGCTGTTCGGCCCGCTGCTCAAGCCGCTGGTCAGCACCTTCCCGGGCGGTGCGGGCAACGCCTACACCTTCCTGGTGCCCGGGCTGCTGGTGCAGCTGGGGATGTTCGGCGCCTTCTTCGCCGGCTTCGGACTGATCGGCGAGTGGCGCGAGGGCGTCATCGAGGCCGAGCGGGTGACGCCTGCCAGCCGGACGGCGCTGCTCGTGGGTCGGTTGACCCGCGACGTGGTGCAGCTGTTCGTGCAGGCGCTGATCCTGGTCGGCCTCGGCATCTGGCTCGGGATGCGCGCCTCCTTCGGCGGCGTCGTGATCGGCATCGCGCTGACGCTGCTGATCGGTGGCGCGTGTGCCGCGGCCTCCAACGCGCTGGCGCTGACCACCAAGAGCGAGGACGTGATGGCTCCGGTGATCAACATGGTGATGATGCCGGTGCTGCTGCTCTCCGGGATCCTGCTGCCGATGACGCTGGGGCCGGCCTGGCTGGAGCGCACCAGCGACTTCATGCCGTTCCGCTGGATCGTGGACGCCGTGCGCGGCGGCTTCGCCGGCACCGTCGCCGACAGCACGATGCTCTGGGGCGTGGTGTGGGCCCTGGGCCTGTTCGCGCTCGCGGTCTGGTGGGGCACGGCGGTGTTCCGCAAGGAGAACGCCTGAGCGCTCGGATAGACCAGCGACCGGTTCGTCCGGTTCCCGCGTACCCTTCTGGGAGGCCGGACGGGAGATCGGCGCAGTCGAGGGGCCCGCTGAGGGCGGTCGGGGATGTCCATGCACGAGGTGAGCAGGCGCGACCTGATCGCGTTGACGGGCCTCGGCCTGCTCGCAGCCGGGTGCGGATCCTCCGGCGACGACACTCGTCGTACGTCGAAGGCGGTGAGCGGTTCGGCGCCGAGCGCCCACGCCGCACCCAGGGTGGAGGACGTCGCGGTCACCGCACCCAAGGACCTGACCAAGCCGCTGCTGTCCTCCGACCTGCTGATCTACAGCAAGAACACCCTGCCCGCGAGCACCATCGACACGATCCGGGCCATCAAGGGCAAGGACGGCAAGCCGGCCATCCTGGCGGTCGAGCCGATGGCCATGGCGACGTTCTACGTCGACGAGCAGCCGGTCACCTACGCCGCGGTCGATCCCGCGACCTTCTGGCGCTACACCGTGCCCGGCACCGCTCACTCGGCGGACGTGTGGAAGCGGGTGGCCGGCGGCGAGATCGCCGTGGGCCCAGAGATCGGGCGCAAGCTGCAGACCAAGGACGGTTACCTGAAGCTCGGCAACGGCACCGACGCCCTGAGTGCCCACGTCGGCGCCTACGCCCAGCTGCTCGACCCGGGCTACGCGCGCCAGATCGACGCGGTGGTGAACTACAAGTGGATCAAGCCGCTCGGCAGGACGAGCGGCAACGCGGCTCTGCTCTCGATGGGCGCCACCTCGCCGCAGTCGATCATGAAGCAGCTGCAGGCCGCCGCCGGCTCGGGCGCCTCCATCCAGATCCTCGGCACCAACGTCGACCTCAGCGTCGCGCAGACGGCCGTGCTCACCGGCGGTGCGGTGGCCAACAAGATCGGCACCTTCAACTACACCGCCAACGGCAACGGCACGGTCAATCCCGACCCGGGGTGGGTGGCCAACTACATCCGCACCGAGCAGATGCCGATCATCGGGGCGGTCAGGGGCAACCGGATCATGCTGCCGCAGCTGCGCGGGGCCCTGAACGAGGTCGTGGCCGAGGGGTTGTCGAAGGAGATCTACCAGTACGGCGGCTGCTACGTGCCCCGCTTCATCGCCGGCACCAACAAGCTCTCGTTCCACAGCTTCGGCACCGCGATCGACCTCAACGTGCCCGACAACCAGCGCGGCACCGTCGGCAAGATGAACCGTCGCGTGGTCACGATCTTCAGGCAGTGGGGCTTCGCCTGGGGCGGCGACTGGCACTACACCGACCCGATGCACTTCGAGCTCGCGACGCTGGCCAAGAAGACCTGAGCCGGAGGGACTAGCCTCCCGGGATGCGCGCAGTTCAGGTGACCACGCTCGGCGGACCCGCAGCAGTCACGGTCGAGGAGGTGCCCGAGCCCGGTGCCGAGGGCGACTTCGGTCCGCAGGTGCTGGTGGAGGTGCACGCCGTCGGCATCTCCTTCCCGGACCTGCTGCTGAGCAAGGGGGAGTACCAGCTCAAGCCGGAGCCCCCGTTCACCCTCGGCGTCGACTTCGCCGGCGTCGTGCGCTCCGCGCCGGAGGACTCCGGACTGGCCACTGGTGACCGGGTGGCCGCCTGCCTGGGCCACGGCGGGGCGGCCGACGTCGTGGGACTCGGTGCCGACAGCGTCTTCCCGCTGCCGGACTCGGTGAGCTTCGAGCAGGGTGCGGCGATCCCGATGAACTACCTGACCGCCCACTTCGCCCTGGTCGAGCGCGGGAACCTGCGCGAGGGCGAGTCCGTGCTGGTTCACGGGGCGGCGGGAGGCGTGGGGACGGCGACCATCCAGGTCGCGAAGGGGTACGGCGCCCGCACCATCGCCGTGGTCTCCACCGAGGAGAAGGCGGAGGTCGCTCGAACGGCCGGCGCCGATGACGTCGTGCTGGTCGAGGGTTTCCGCGAGGCCGTCAAGGAGCTCACCGACGGCCAGGGCGTCGACGTGGTGGTGGACGTGGTCGGCGGCGACCTGATGACCGACTCGTTGCGCTCCCTGGCCACGCAGGGGCGGCTCCTGGTCGTGGGGTTCACCGCCGGCGGCATCCCGGAGGTCAAGGTGAACCGGCTCCTTCTGAACAACGTCGACGTCCGCGGCGTCGGCTGGGGTGCGTACGCGATGGTGCGTCCGGGCTACATGCGCCAGCAGTGGGACGAGCTCGTGCCGTTGATGGAGTCGGGCGTGATCGCACCGCCGATCGGGGCGACGTACCCGATCGAGGAGTTCGGCCGGGCCCTGCAGGACATGGAGGACCGCCGGACCCTGGGCAAGTCGGTCGTGACCCTGCGCTGAGCCCGATGGTGAGGATCAGCCCGCAGGAGCGAGCGCGGCCTTGGTGCTGCCGAAGGCGAGCTGCAGGAGGTCGGTCATCTCGAAGGTGCCGGGACGCGGGCCGAGGAACGGCTTCCAGGCCGGGTCGCGCACGATCGAGAAGGTGCTGCCCTGCATCGCCCGGTGGAAGGTCTCGGCCACGATCCGTCCGCCCACGCCGGTGAGCCGCCCTCCGTTGAGCTCCGCCTCGCGCAGCACGTAGAACCACAGCGGCGTGTTGCCCGCGAGCTCGTTGCGCTCGGCCGACGCAAGCTGGGCGAGCACGGCACCGCCGTTCCCGTTGAGGACCTGGCCCCTGGTCAGCGTCTTGACGTTGACGCCCTTGCTCCGCAGGAACGCCGCCATCTGCTGCCCGCTGGCCAGCTTGACCATGTGGGCACGAGTGAGGTTGCGGAAGGCCAGGTTGCGCGCCATCGCCGGGGTGTTGTCCTTGCCGCCGAACGTGCTCGGAGGCAGGTCCGAGAGCGGATGGGTGAGCCGGGTGTCGATGCGCATGGCGTGGTTCAGCCCGAGCGGGGCCTTCAGGGCGGGCTTCCCGGCAGCCTCGAAGTCGTACATCCGTCGCCAGTCGGCGATCCAGCTGCTGATCAGCCGCCGGTCACCGCCGAGGTCGCCCCCGAGGGCGGAGAAGATGAACATGTAGTCCAGGCCACCTGCGTTGCCCGGGAAGTGCGAGTTCCAGTTGTACGACGGGCGCACCATGCTGTGCCCGAGACGGAAGGCGGCCACCGAGAACTCGATCGGCATCGTCGGCACCGAGGTGGGCGACGCCCCCGGCTCCACGACCTTCCGGCCGCTCTTGAAGACCTGGTTGACGATCGCGGGGTCGACGACGCGCGGCAGGTAGTCGTGGCGCAGCAGCCACTGGTAGTGCAGGCTGACCCGCTTGCGCGACCGCCGGAAGCGCTGCTGCGGCGGCACCGACTTCGGCAGGGTGTCGACGACCTTGTTGTGGAGGGCGATGAAGGCGACATGGGTCTGGGCCACGATCAGGTTCTCGTCGTTGCGCGGGTCGGGGATCAGCGCCCTTCGCTTCGCCACCGGTCCGGGCCCCTTGCCGACCCTCGGCAGGTCGTGGCCGGCCTGGGGGCCGACGCCCTCGGCCGCGATGGTGGTGCCCGTCTTCAGGTGCTCGCCGTCGGGCTCGTAGAAGGCGGCCGACCCGGGGTTGCCCGGCCCGGCGCCGTACAACGAGTCGAGGTCGAGCCGGGGGGAGCGTCCCTGCAGCAGGTCGGTGGGCGAGACGTCCTGTCCGAGCATCACCTGGGTGCGGTCCATGGTCAGGTCGTGGTCGACGAACTGCCCGAGGTAGGTGTAGCCCGCAGGGACGGTGCCGTTGGTGCTGCCGGCCGCCGTCATCGCCAGGGCCAGCTTGCGCACCACCGGGGCGGAGAGCTGGACGCCCTGCGGCCCGGTGCGGGAGAACCGGAATGGCGGAGCCTGCGCGGCCGCCAACGTGCGCGCCGCGGTGGCTCGCGGGCCACCGGCCCGGTCGACCGGGTCGGGCTCCTTGCCGCTGCGGCCGCCCACCGCTGAGGAGAGCAGTCCCTCGCCCTCGATGAAGAAGCTCTCGGACCCGTGCGTGATCCGGGATTCGTTGTCCTCGGCCATGGTGATGCCTCCCGAGGAGCAACGGTAGTCTCCCTCGATGGCACGTGCGGTCGTGGTCGGCAGCGGCCCCAACGGTCTGGCTGCTGCGGTCACCCTGGCCTCGGCCGGGCACCAGGTCACCGTGCTCGAGGCCGCCGACACCATCGGCGGCGGACTGCGCTCCCGCGAGGCCACCGTGCCCGGGCTGGTGCACGACGAGTGCTCGGGATTCCACCCGTTCGCGACCGAGTCGGTGTTCGCCAAGGCCTTCGACCTGCGCAAGGAGGGGCTGGAGTGGGCCTGGGCCGAGGTCCAGCTCGCGCACCCGCTGGACCACGGCCAGGGTGCGCACGTGGTGCGCTCGGTCGCCGAGACGGCCCTCGGCCTCGGGCCGGACCGCCGCGCCTACGAGCGGATGTACGGCGGCCTGACGCGGCACTTCGACGCGACGTCGCTGGAGTTCCTCCAGCCGTTGGCGCACGTGCCGCGGCACCCGCTCGGACTGGCGCGGATGGGCCGGACCGCCCCGCTGTCCGCGGTCGCCGTGGCCAGGCGGTTCGACACCGAGGCTGCCCGGGGACTGTGGGCCGGAGTGGCGGCGCACGCGTTCCGGCCGTTGGAGGCGCCGTTCTCGGCCGCCGCCGGGCTCGCCCTGGCGGCTGCGGCGCACCGGTTCGGCTGGCCGGTGGCTGTCGGCGGCTCCCGGTCGATCGCATCCGCCATGGTGCGGATCCTCGAGCGCCACGGAGGTGAGCTGCGGACCGGCGTCCGGGTGACCTCGCTCGACGACCTCCGCGCCGACTTCGGGGCGGACCTCGTGCTGCTCGACACCGCGCCGCCGGCTGCGGCGCGGATCCTCGGCGAGCGGCTCTCCGAGCGCACCCGGCGCGGCTACGAGCAGTGGACCTTCGGCCCAGGCGCCTTCCAGGTCGCGCTGGCGGTCGAGGGCGGGCTGCCCTGGGAGTACGAGCCTGCGCGGCGCTCGGGCGTGGTGCACCTCGGCGGCAGCCTCGAGGAGGTCGCCGCCGCCGAGCGCGCGGTCAACGCCGGGACGATGCCGGAGCGCCCCTTCGTCCTGCTCGGGCAGCAGTACCTCGCCGACCCTTCTCGCTCGGTCGGCGACCTCCATCCGGTCGACGCCTACGCCCACGTGCCGAACGGGTACGCCGGCGACGCCACCGAGGCGATCCTGCGGCAGGTGGAGAGGTTCGCACCCGGGGCACGTGCTCGGATCCGTGCGGTGACCCCGCGATCGACGTCGATGATCGCTGCGGAGAACGAGAACTTCGTCGGCGGGGACATCGCCACCGGGGAGAAGTCACCGGTGCAGCTGCTCGTCGGTCCACGGAAGGCCACCAACCCGTACCGCACGGGGGTCGACGGCGCCTACCTCTGCTCGGCCGCGCTGCCGCCCGGGCCGGGGGCCCACGGCATCGTCGGGCACCTGGCCGCGCTGACGGCGTTGGAGGACCTCGACACGTAGGGCGAGGCGACCGGTCAGTCCGAGGCGTCCGCGAACGAGTGGTGCTCGTGGGCGACCACCCAGCGCCCGTCCTGCCGGCGCAGCCCGACCGTCAGGCGCAGCCGTTCCTCGGGGTGCTCGGCCAGGGCCTCGGGGGTGTTGCACCGCAGCAGGGCCCACGCGAACGCGACGTCGGCCCCTTCGGTGACCTCGAGCTCGACGATCTCGAAGGAGGCGCCGGTGGCCTGCCAGTCGAAGAAGCCGGGCCACGTCTCGCGGTAGGCGGCCAGCCCGCGCACGCCGTCGTGCGGCGGCGGTACGTCGAACATCACGATGTCGTCGGCGTGGAACGCCAGGACCGTCTCGAGGTCACCGGCGTGCACGGCCGCGGCCCAGGACCGGATGAGCTCTTCGATCTCCATGGCGGTGCTGACCTCGCTCACCGGCGGTACTCATCGGCACCGTGGACGGGAACCCCACCCACCCAGGTGGAGACGACCCGTGCGGCGCCGATCTCGCCCGGGTCGCCGACGAAGGGGTCACGGTCCAGGACGACGAGGTCAGCCACCTGGCCGGGGGCGATCGTGCCGGCCAGGTCGCGGTGGTTCACCCAGGCCGAGCCCGACGTGTAGGCCGCGAAGGCGGCCTCGAGGCCGAGGGCGTGCTGGGGCAGGAACGGCTCTGAGCCGGCTCGTCCTGGCTCCCCGAGGGCCCACCGGTTGACCGCGACGTGGATGGCCTCGAGCGGGTCGGGCGTGCTCACCGGCCAGTCGCTGCCCGCGACCAGCCGCGCACCGGCGCGCGCCAGTGCACCGAAGGGGTACTGCCACGAGCCGCGCTCCTCGCCGAGGTAGGGCAGCGTCAGGTCGACCATCTGGTCGTCCAGGCACGCCCACAGAGCCTGCATGTTGGCCGCGACGCCCAGCTCGGCGAAGCGCCTCACGTCGTCGGGATGGACCACCTGGAGGTGCGCGACGTGGTGCCGGTGGTCGCCTCCGCCGGTCGAGCCTGCGGAGACCCCCTCGAACGCGTCCAGCGCCTCGCGCACGGCCCGGTCGCCGATCGCGTGGACGTGCACCTGGAACCCCTCGGCATCGAGCCGGGCGACGTACCGGCGCAGGAGCAACGGGTCGACGAAGGAGTGGCCGCTCTCACCGGTGCTGCGCCCCTGCCGGTCGAGGTAGGGCGTGGTCATCGCGGCGGTGAAGTTCTCGGCCACGCCGTCCTGCATCACCTTCACGCTGGTGGCGCGGAACCGGCCGTGGCTGAACGCACGTCGCCGCTCCACGAGCGACTCGACCTGCTCCTCGCCGGCGTCCCGGTCCCACCACAGCGCGCCGACCACGTCGGCGGTGAGGTCACCGCGCCTGGCGGCCTCCACGTAGGTCGGTCCGGCGTCGTCCATCCCGGCGTACTCGCCGACGATCGCGTCCTGCCAACCGGTGACGCCCAGGGAGTGCAGGTAGGACTGACCGGCGAGGAGGCCGGCGTAGTACTGCTCGGCGGTCGCCCGGGGGGCGTGGCGTGTCACCACGTCCATCGCCCCCTCGTGGAGGGTGCCGGTCGGCACACCGTCGGCGTCGCGCTCGTAGCGGCCGTGCGGCGGTTCGGGACTCTCGCGTCGGATGCCGGCGATCTCCATGGCCCTGGTGTTCACCCACGCGCCGTGGTGGTCGCGGTTGGGCAGGAAGACCGGCCGGTCGGGCACCACGGCGTCGAGGTCGGCAGCGGTCGGCGTGCCCCCCGGGAAGGCGGCCATCGCCCACCCCCCACCGAGGATCCACGGCTCGTCGGGGTGGCTCCGGGCGTAGGACGCGATGATCCCGAGGTACTCCTCCCTGGTCGCACCCTCGGCCAGGTTGCACCTGGTCAGCTCCATCCCGCCCTGGACGGCGTGCACGTGCGCGTCCACGAAGCCGGGGGCCAGCAGACCGCCGTCGGCGTCCACCACTGCGGCACCAGCGGGCGGCTCGCCGATCCCGGTGATCCGCCCTGCTTCGACCACTACCGCGCCCTCGACGCGACCGCGGTAGCGGTGCCCGTCGAAGACGGCCGCGTTCACGAAGGCGGTGGCGGGCAGGACGTCCATCCGGCGATTCTCACACCCGTGAGAGGGTCGTGGACGTGTCGGAGCCGACCCCCGCCGCCTCGCGCCGAGCCTCCCTGCTCGTGGGGGTCGTCGCTGCGGCCGTCCTCGTGGTCGTCGCCGTGGTCATCCTCCGCTCGGCCGGCCCCGACGACACCGTCGAGTCGCGCACGCCGGCGAGCCCGAGCCACGTGCTCGCCCACTCCTCCCGCGTGGTCGACGAGGCGGTGACGGCCTACCGCGACCAGCACGACGAGACCTGGCCGGCGAGCGTGTGGACCGAGGAGCGCCGGCTACGGATGACCGGGGCCGGGGCGTCGGAGGTCTACGACCCGGGCGTGGACCAGGACGTGCGGCTGACCTGGTACCGGAGCAGGGGTGACCGGTTCGCCTACTGCCTCACCGGCGGCCTGCGCCACCTGCTGGTGACCAGCACCAGCGCTCAGGTGCTCAAGCGCGAGGCCACGGGCGCGTGCCCGGCGCCCTCGGTCGACCCTCTGCTCGACTCCGGCTGACCGCGAGGGATCGCGGCGGTGATCGCGACCCCGACGAACGCGGCGGCCGCGCCGATCAGGAAGCAGGCGTGGAAGGCGCCCTCGCTGGGGATCGCGTGACCGGCCACGATGGTGCTCGAGCCGGCCAGGACCGTGCCCATGGCCGCGGCAGCGAGCGTCGTACCCATCGAGCGCATCAGTGCGTTCACCCCGACCGCTGACCCGGCCTCGCGCGGCGGCACGGCGTCGAGCACCAGGGTCGGCATCGCGGCGTACCCGATCCCCACACCTGCCGAGGCCACGCAGGAAGCGACCAGCAGCTGCCAGGGTGCGTCCATCAGCACGAGGGCGACGAGGTAGCCGACGCCGAGGACGGTGGCACCGGCGATCAGCGTGCGCTTGGCGCCCACCTGTCGCATCAGGCGGCTGGAGACCGGGGCGAAGAGCATCATCATCAGCCCGCCCGGCGCCATCCACAGCCCCGCGGCAAGGATCGACTGGCCCAGGCCGTAGCCGGTCGCCTCGGGGAGCTGCAGGAGCTGGGGCACCACGATCGCCTGCGCCATCATCCCGAACCCGACGGCGACGGCGGCGACGTTGGTCAGCAGCACCGCCGGCTGGGCGGTGGCGCGCAGGTCGACCAGCGGGTCGACCTGGCGGAGCTCGAAGATTCCCCAGAGGAGCAGTACGACGACGCCGCCGGCGATGGCGCCCAGCGTTCGGGCGTCGCCCCAGCCCCAGGCGGTCGCCTTGGACACCCCGACCAGAAAGGCGACCAGCCCGATCGACAGCCCCGCGGCACCGACGAGGTCGAGCCGACCGGGGTTGGCGTCGAGGACGTGGGGGACGAGGGCAAAGGTCGTCAGCAGGACCAGCGTGGCCAGGCCGGCGGAGAGCCAGAACAGTGCGTGCCAGTCGTGGTCCTCCGCGATCCAGGCCGACAGCGGCAGGCCGATCGCCCCACCGACGCCGAGGGTGGCGCTCATCGCGGCGATCGCCGTACCGGTCAGCCGGGGCGGGGTGATCTCGCGCATCAGCGAGATACCGACCGGGATGAAGCCCATCGCCATGCCCTGCAGCGCACGTCCCACGAGCATCGGGGCGAGCGAGTCGGCCAGGGCGCACACGAGCGAACCCACGAGCAGGATCGCTGCGCTGGCCAGCAGCACCCGCTGCTTGCCGAACAGGTCCGCCACTCGACCGGAAACCGGCATCGACACGGCCGCGGCCAGCAGGGTGATCGTGACGACCCACGAGGTGTTGTCGGGCGAGGTGTGCAGCAGGCCGGGCAGCTCGCTCTGGATCGGGATGACGAGGGTCTGCGTGAGGGCAGCCGCCAGACCACCGAAGCAGAGCACGACGACGGCCAGCACCGGGTTCGCCGAGTCGGGCCGGGAGGGGAAGGACAAGAGGACTCCCTCGAGTGGGACGTGTACGCCACATAGGTTGCACGTATCAACCACTTCGCGCCAGCGGATGAGAGTGATCGCACACGATCTGGTGGCGACTCGGGGGTCAGGAAGCGAGCACGTACTCCGCCAGCCAGGTCTCGATGCCGTTGCCGGCCATGGCGCCGATCTCCACCCGGTGCGTGCCTCGCGCGTCGGTGATGAAGATCCGGCCGTGCGGGGTGATCCAGGTGAACTGACCCTGCTGCTGCCAGACCCGCCAGCCGGCATGGGTCTTGATCCGGTGGTGGTGCCGGGTCAGGTGGCCCAGGTTCGAGACTCTCGTCTGCCGAGGCGGCCCGTGGGGGTCGTAGGGGACGGTGTGGTCGTTGTCCTGCCTGCGGCTCACGGACTGCGCGAACGGGAACCGGTCGGCCGGGTGGGAGAGGTGAACCGCTTCCGCGATCTTGGCCGGGACCTCGTAGCAGTCGGCCGCCATCTCCTCGTTGAGGTCGATCACCGGCTTGAGGGTGACCTGCTCGTGGCCCAGCAGGTCGACCAGCCGTTGGCGGGTCAGCGCGCCGAGCTCCTCGGCGCGGGTCACGCCCTGACCGGCCAACGCGTCGGGAGTCAGGTGGAGGTAGCAGGTGGTGCGCGGCCGGTACTTGGTCGGGCTGACCTTCCGGATGGCCTCCGCGACCACCTCGGGGACGTCGTGCTCCCCGGCACCGATCATCAGCTTGAGGGCAGCCATGGGGTTGGCCAGCAGTCCGAGCGCGTGTGCGCGGAGCTGGTCCATCGACTCGCCGGCCAGGTCGGGGCAGTGGTCGCGCAGGAGGTGCGCGACGTGGTCGACGGTGCCGTAGAAGCGGGCCACGTCGACGGCGCCTGCCTGCGCGAACAGGCCTCGGGTCCCGTGCCGGTTCTCCATGCCCATCCAGACACCGCGGCGCTTCGCGGTCTCGGCGGCCTTGCGATCTGCCAGCTCCTGATCGGCTGCCACGACCTTCGCCTCCACCAGGTTGAGCAGCCGTCCGGGGGACAGCGTGCCGACCAGGCCGGCGATCTGGGCGTCCACCCACGCCACCTTCTCGGGGGAGAGCTCGGAGGTGGCGTCCGCGATCTTGCGCCCCACCCACGCCTCGAGTCGGCCTTCTGCCAGGGCGGTCCACACGACGGGATGCCGCTGCGGCAGATCCACGGCGTTCTCCATCAGGCGCCGGGCTGCCAGGGGCTGGATCTCCAGCTCCACCGCGAGCTCGGCAGGCGCGAACTCCTGGACGAGCAGCCGCGTCGCTCCCAGCTGGATGGCCCTGAACGGGTTGCGCGCAGCAACGGCGGGGTCAGCCAGGTGCGCGAGTGCCCAGTCGCGGGCGATCTGCAGCCGCTCGAACCCGAGCCTCCGCATCACGATCCGGTTGTCCGCCGCGCGCGCCAGCACCACCTCCGCGTCGGAGCTGGTGTCGAGCGCCATGCTTGATTCTAACTCGAACGTATGTTCGAATCAAGAGGCAATGCTTTTCCTGACCCCAAGCCGGTACGACCCGACCAAGGTGTTCCGGCTCGCCATGGGTTCGCCTGCAAGGCCGGGAACTCCAGCCGGACGGCGGCGGGCGGTTCCGGCGCAGGGCGGTGCCTTTCCCGGCGGCGGTCATCTGCCGATCGAGAGTCTCCACCCACCGGCGTGCAGGTTCGCGTCCTCGCCCAGGTCGGCCTCGACTGCCAGGCGCTCCGCAACACTCGCCCACGTCCCGTCCTCGTCGACGAGCGTCCCGATGACGTCGAAGACGAGTGCGTCAACCTGGTCAGGGACCGACGCGGCCTCACCATGACTGAGAGCGCGCCTGGAGGGATTCGAACCCCCAACCTTCTGATCCGTAGTCAGATGCTCTATCCGTTGAGCTACAGGCGCCCGTCCGTGAGGACCGCGCAATGCTAGCCGACCCGTGCGGTGCCTCCGAAATCCACTGGTCGAGTGACCCAGGTCACCCGCAGAGGGGTGCTGGATCGATCCAATAGGCCGAGCGGACGGAGAGTCGTAGATTCACTGTCACTCCGGCCGCGGCCGCTCGTTGAAGTTGGCGTCGGCTCGGGGTGATCGGGCGCATGCAAGGGCGCGGCACCCGCTCCGACGACTCCACGAGCAACGTCTGCGAGGAATCAGTGGCCATGACCACCCAAGCTTCCGCCCCTACGACGCATGCCGGCATCCTCGCCTTCGTCGAGGAGGTCGCCGCGATGACGACCCCCGACCGCGTCCACTGGTGCACCGGCTCCGAGGAGGAGTGGACCGAGCTGACCGAAGCACTGGTCGCGACCGGCACGTTCACCCGCCTCGACGACAACAAGAAGCCCAACAGCTTCCACGCCGCGTCCGACCCCACCGACGTCGCACGCGTCGAGGACCGCACCTACATCTGCTCGGTCGACGAGAAGGACTGCGGACCCACCAACAACTGGATGGACCCGGGCGAGATGAAGGCCCTCATGCGCAAGCTCTACGAGGGCTGCATGAAGGGCCGCACGATGTACGTCATCCCCTTCGTGATGGGCCACCTCGAGGCCGAGCACCCGATGTTCGGCGTGGAGATCACCGACTCGGCGTACGTCACGGCGAGCATGCGCGTGATGGCCCGCATGGGCACCCACGTGCTGGAGAAGATGACCGAGCTCGACGCGCCGTTCGTGCCCGCGCTCCACTCGGTGGGCCACCCGCTCGCCGAGGGCGAGCAGGACGTGGCCTGGCCGTGCAACGACACCAAGTACATCGTGCAGTTCCCCGAGGAGCGCGCGATCTGGTCCTACGGCTCCGGCTACGGCGGCAACGCGCTGCTCGGCAAGAAGTGCTACGCCCTGCGGATCGCCAGCGCGATGGCCCGCGACGAGGGCTGGATGGCCGAGCACATGCTGATCCTGAAGCTCACCTCGCCCCAGGGCGTGACGAAGTACGTCGCCGCGGCCTTCCCGAGTGCCTGCGGCAAGACCAACCTGGCCATGCTCGAGCCGACCATCCCCGGGTGGAAGGTCGAGGCCATCGGCGACGACATCGCCTGGATGCGGATCGGCCACGACGGCCGGCTGTGGGCGGTCAACCCGGAGTACGGGTTCTTCGGCGTCGCCCCCGGCACCAACGAGCACACCAACCCCAACGCGATGAAGACCATCAACAAGGGCAACTCGGTCTTCACCAACGTCGCGCTCACCGAGGACGGCGACGTGTGGTGGGAGGGCCTGGAGAACCCGCCGGCCCACGCGACCTCCTGGAAGGGCGAGCCCTGGACGCCGGACTCCGAGGAGCTCTCCAGCCACCCCAACAGCCGGTACTGCACCCCGATCAAGCAGTGCGACATGCTCGCCAAGGAGTACGACGACCCGCGCGGTGTCCCGATCGACGCGATCCTGTTCGGTGGCCGGCGCAAGACGACGATCCCGCTGGTGACCGAGGCACGCGACTGGGTCCACGGCACCTTCATGGGCGCGACCCTCTCCTCCGAGACGACCGCTGCCGCCACCGGCCAGGTCGGCGTGGTCCGGCGCGACCCGATGGCGATGCTGCCGTTCATCGGCTACAACGCCGGTGACTACTTCGGCCACTGGATCAACATGGGCAAGGCCAACGACGCCGCGAAGATGCCCAAGATCTTCTACGTCAACTGGTTCCGCCGCGACGACGACGGTGGGTTCCTGTGGCCCGGCTTCGGCGAGAACAGCCGCGTGCTCAAGTGGGTGATCGAGCGCATCGACGGCCAGGCCGCGGCGGTCGAGACCCCCATCGGCCACGTCCCCGCACCGGGATCGCTCGACATCGACGGCCTCGACGTGAGTGAGGAGGACCTCCAGAGGGCGCTCACCGTCGACGTCGAGGAGTGGAAGGCCGAGATCCCGCAGATCACCGAGTGGTTCGAGAAGTTCGGCGACAACCTGCCGACCGTCCTGTGGACCGAGCTCGACGGTCTCAAGGCCCGGTTGGGCGTCTGACCCCCTAGCCTGCTGCTCATGGGTCCAGACCTCGGAGCGCACCGACGGGCACTACTCGAGGGAGCGGCCGGCGAGATCTTCCGGGAGACCGTCAGGGCCGGCGGTCTGAGCTATGACGACGTGCGGCTGCAACGTGGTCACGACGCGCACGAGGCGACGGTCCTGCTGATCGATCTCGGCCTGCTGCGCGACGATCCGTCGGCGGGTTGCTGGGTGGCGGTCGATCCCGCGACGGTGCAGCCGAGCGTGGTCGCGCCGCTGGGCCGGCAGGTGGTGCACCTGCTCGACGAGTCCGCGGCCTGGGCCGACACCCTTGGCGCCCTTGGTCAGTCGTTCCGTCGTACGCCCAGCGGCGGCAGCCCGCTGACCGAGTTCCGCGGACTGCCCGCCATCAACAGGTTCCTCGATGCGGCCGTCGACGACGCCGAGAGCGAGCTCCTGGCCGCCCAGCCGGCCGGGGCTCGCCGTGCCACCGTCCTCGAGCAGGCCGTCGACCGGGACATCCGCGCGCTGCAGCGCGGCGTGCGGATGCGCACGCTGTACCAGCACACCGCGCGGCGCAGCAAGGCCACCCGCGAGCACGTCGAGCGGACCATGTCCCACGGCGCCCAGGTGCGCACCCTCGATGAGTTCTTCGACCGGCTGATCGTCATCGACCGCCGGCTCGCCGTCATCCCGGGCGACGCCCCCGAGGTGGCCCTGGCCATCCACGAGCCGGGCGTGGTCACCTACCTCGCCGACATCTTCGACCGCTCGTGGGAGCGCGCCCACGACTACGAGGAGCGCGGCGAGGCCTCGGAGAGCGACATCGCGGCCGAGGTGCGCCAGCTGACGGTCCGGATGCTCACCGAGGGGCACAGCGACCCCTCGAGCGCCAAGCGGGTCGGCGTCAGCACGCGCACCTACGCGTCGTACGTGGCCGCGCTCAAGGACGAGTACGGCGTGGAGACGCGCTTCCAGCTCGGGTTCGCGATGGGAAGCAGGGCTGCGGCCGGCGGTCAGGGGAAACCGCTCGACCGCTAGCGGCTACTTGAAGCCCCAGCCCGTGTCAGCGGCGTGGGCGCGCGGGGACGCGGTCGGAGCGGAGACGGCTGGCGCTGCGGCGGCGCCGAACAGGCCGGCGGCGAGCAGTGTGGCGAGGATCGGCTTGGCGAATCGGCGGAGCTTCATGTTCGCTCATCCTTCTCATTTGGGGGCAGAAACATCGTCCCCGGACCCGTAGCCGCCTAATAGTCCGGAAAACGACACGATCGTGCATTGCAGTTATTCGCAACCCGCCACGGACGCCGACGGCCCGGGTCCACCTGGGACCCGGGCCGAACGCTGTGGCGGAGGTGGCGGGATTTGAACCCGCGAGAGGGCATTACCCTCAACCCGCTTAGCAGGCGGGCGCCATAAACCGGACTAGGCGACACCTCCCGAACAGCAGGCCACAGGGTACCCATCGCCGCAGGCGCCCGACCAATCGAGTCGCCGGCCGGCCGACGACCGGTCAGCGCAGCCGGCGGTACCCGTGCGTGCCGTCGAGATGGGCGGTGATCAGCTCGGTCAGCCGGACCGGGCCGCCCTCGACGGCATCGACCGGCAGGACCGTCGTACGACCGTCGCGCAGGCGCAGCACCACGCAGCGGTGCCCGGTCACGTTCACCGCCTGCAGGTCGAGGACGTCGCTCCAGCGGGCCGCGCGTGCCTGCGGCCGCAACCCCCGCACCCGGTAGCCGTGCTGGTCGAGCCGGACCACCCAGTGCCGCAGGCCGAGCAGGAGTCCGAGAGTCACCACACCGATGGCGCCGAGCACGACGAGGCCGGTCACCAGGGCGACGGTGGCGTGCACCAGCCACATCAGCAGCACGCCGGCCGCCACGACCACACCGACCGCGACCAGGCCGGTGCCCAGCAGCCGCAGGCGCAGGGCCGGGGCCAGGGCGAGCTCCACCGGTGCGGTTTCCGCTGCCGGTCGGGGGTTCACCTGCGCATTACATCTGTGCCCGCTGTGCACCACAAATCGGGTCTTGTGGTGCAACGTGCGCTGGGTCACACTCATGAGTCAACCGGCTCGTGAGAGGAGGTCAGCGATGGCTTCTCTCGAGAGTGCGATCACCGACCTACGGCAGCTGCTCGCCTCGGACGCCTCCGCACCGGACTGGCGGTGGAACGTGCGAGGCCGCCTGTCGGCGGTGATGGAGGCGCTGACCGCCCCCGCCGCACAGACGGAGGCCTGGCTCGCTGCGCGCGAAGGCACTTCCAACCGGGCCCGTCGCCAGCTCCAGGGGCGCGTGTCGGCGCTCGCCGCCGGTGTCCTCGAGCGGCTCGACGCCGAGGTGATCGTCAACGAGCTGCGCCGGCTGCAGACCGACCTCGAGCACTACGTGCAACGGGTGCACGACCTCGTCTACGACTCGGTCTCGCTCGAGCTCGGCGGCTCGGAGTAGGCCGACAACTCAGCTGGCACCTCGGCAGAGGGGGCGGGATTCGAACCCGCGGCTGACATTGCTGCCAGCGACCGCTTTCAAGGCGGTTCCGTTAGGCCTCTCCGGCACCCCTCCAGGAGGAGGGAGTCTAGTGAATCGGGCTCACATCCGCCGGTTGGCCAGCGAAGGGTTCGTACGACGGGCCGCGGCCACCGCCTCCCGGTCCAGGACGGCGTCGAGCACGGTCGCGTCCTCGCCCGCCTCGAGGACCACGTCGCCGTCGGGGGAGACCACCATCGAGTGGCCGGTGTAGCGCGGGCCGGGCTGTCCGACGCCCACCACCCACACGGTGTTCTCGATCGCGCGAGCGCGCAGCAGGGTGCGCCAGTGCTCGACCTTCCGCTCGCCGGCCACCCACGCCGCCGGGACCACCAGCGCCTCGGCGCCGGCCACGACGAGGGCGCGGGCGAGCTCGGGGAAGCGGAGGTCGTAGCAGGTCATCAGGCCGAGCGGGAAGCCGCGCACCTCGGTGCACGCCGGTTCTGTCGGCCCGGCGCTGACCCGTCGCGACTCCTCGTAGCCGAAGGAGTCGTAGAGGTGGATCTTCCGGTAGGCAACCTCGTGGTCGCCGTCGGCGAGAACCAGGGTGTTCAGCGGACGCGCTGGGTCCTCGGCCCGCTCGAACATGCCGGCCAGCCAGGCCGTCTGCGTCTTGCCGGCCAGCAGGCGCAGGTGCTCGGCGAACGGGCCGTCCAGCGGCTCCGCGTGCGGCGCGAGGTCGGAGCCGGCCTCGCCGAAGTCGCGGGCGAAGGCCTCGGGGAGCACCACGAGGTCGGTCGTGCCGTCCAGGTCGGCGGCCAGCTCGTCCAGGGCGGCGCGGTTCTCGGCCGGGTCGAGACCAGACGCGCGTTGCACCAGCCGGATGCGGAGCTCGTTGTCGGGCGAGGTCATGTTCCTCAGACTCTCACTCCGGCGGCTGGGGTGCGAGACTGCCCAGATGACCGAGCAGCGGCCGGAGCTGGGTGGCATCGTGCTCACCGGCGGTGCCGCCGTGCGCTTCCAGGGCGCCGACAAGGCCTCGATCGAGGTCGGTGGGACCACCCTCCTCGAGCACGTCCTCGGCGCCCTCGCCGAGGTGCCCGACGTGGTCGTCGTCGGCGACGAGGTGCACACGAGCCGCCCGGTCACCTTCCTGCGCGAGGACCCGCCGGGTGGCGGACCGGCAGCGGGCCTGCTCGCCGGGCTGCACGGGTTCCCGCGGGCACCGCGACAGGTCGTGGTCGTCGCCGTCGACATGCCGATGGTCACCACGGCGACGGTGCGGCGGCTGATGCTCTCCGCCGAGGAGGACGGCGCCGTGCTGGTCGACGAGGAGGACCGCGTGCAGTACCTGTGCGCCCTCTACCGCACCGACGCGTTGATGGCGGCCGCTCCGGCGTACGGCGAGGAGCACGGCCTGGCGATGAAGGAGCTGGTCGCCGGGCTGATCCTGGGGCGCGTGCCTGCCCTGTCGTGGGAGGCACGCGACATCGACACCTGGGACGACCTCCACGAGATGCGCGAGCGTCTCGGAGGTTGACCGCGAGTTTTCCGATTGTGTTGCACGGAGACCGCCGACGGTTCAAGACTGTCCCCGTGAACCTGCACGACTGGATCGACGAGCTCTGTGACGAGCTGGACATCGAGGTCGAGGTGGACGAGGCACTCGTCCTGGACGTCGCTCGCGACGCCGCCCACAGCGTGGAACGTCGGGCCGCCCCGATCTCCACCTTCCTGCTGGGCTACGCCGCCGCCGGGGTGAACGGCAACCAGGCCGAGACCGAGCGGCTCGCAGGACTGGCCGTGGCCCTGGCAGCGCGTTGGGACAAGTCTCCCGACGAGCTCGACCAGGACGACGTCGACGTCGACCTGGACGAGGACGCCGTGGTCGACGTCCCTGCCGAGGTCGGCGCCGAGATCGCCGAGTGACGGCGGCCGCACGCCCGTTACCGTGACGGCATGCGCGCTGTCATCGCCTCCGAACCGGGTGGCCCCGAAGTCCTGACCGTGGTCGAGCGTCCGGATCCCGAAGCCGGGACCGGTGAGGTGGTCATCGACGTGGTGGCGAGCGCGATCAACCGAGCCGACACGCTGCAGCGACAAGGCTTCTACCCGCCGCCCGAGGGTGCCTCCGACATCCTGGGCATGGAGTGCTCGGGACGGGTCAGTGCCGTTGGTGCGGACGTGGACGGGTTCAGCGTCGGCGACGAGGTCTGCGCGCTCCTCGCCAGTGGCGGGTACGCCGAGAAGGTCGCCGTACCGGCCGGCCAGGTGATGCCCCTGCCGCCCGGGGTGGACCTGAAGACCGCAGGCGCCGTGCCCGAGGCCACCTGCACGGTGTGGTCCAACGTCTTCATGATCGCCGGGCTGCAGGAGGGCGAGCGGCTGCTGGTGCACGGCGGCGCCGGGGGGATCGGCAACGTCGCCCTGCAGCTGGGTGCCGCCCTCGGAGCACGGGTCTTCGCCACCGCGGGCTCGGCGGAGAAGCAGGAGCTGTGCCGCTCGCTGGGAGCCGAGCGCGCCATCAGCTACCACGACGAGGACTTCGTCGAGGTGCTGCAGGCGGAGGGCGGCGCCGACGTGATCCTGGACAACATGGGCGCCTCCTACCTGGGTCGCAACGTCTCCGCCCTGGCCACCGAGGGACGGCTCGTCGTCATCGGCATGCAGGGAGGCACCAAGGGCGAGCTCGACCTCGGTGCCCTGCTGCGCAAGCGCGGTGCGGTGATCGCGACCACCCTGCGCGCCCGACCGCCCAGTGAGAAGGCCGCCATCTGCACCTCCGTCGTGGAGCACGTCTGGCCGCTGTACGGGCAGGACGCGCTGAAGGCCTTCGTGCACGACGAGATCCCGCTCGCCGAGGCCGGCCGGGCGCACGCCCTGATGGAGTCCGGCAGCCACAGCGGCAAGATCCTGCTGACCGTCGGTCGGTAGGGTCGAGAACATGGACGACGAGGGTGAGCAGGTGGTCGTGGTCGGGCCCGACGGGCAGCCGGTGGCCGAGCAGGAGCACAGCGTGACCGGTCTCGTCGAGCAGCCGGCCAAGGTGATGCGGATCGGCCGGATGGTGCAGCAGCTGCTCGAGGAGGTGAAGGCCGCACCGCTCGACGAGCCCGGGCGCAAGCGCCTGGCCAGGGTGCTGCACACCTCGATCAACGAGCTCAAGGACGGCCTCGCGCCGGAGCTCGACGACGAGCTCGACCGGCTGATCGAGCCCTTCGACGAGGCGCCGCCGACGGAGTCGGAGCTGCGCATCGCGCAGGCCCAGCTGGTGGGTTGGCTCGAGGGCCTCTTCCACGGCATCCAGACCGCGATCTACGCCCAGCAGATGGCGGCGCGATCGCAGCTGGAGCAGATGCGTCGCGCCCTCCCACCCGGGGCCGTGCCCGGCATGGCCGGCCAGCAAGGCGACGAGGACGACGGCCGCGAGCCGGGCGGCCAGGGCGGGATGTACCTCTGAGGCTGCGGCCCTAGGGGAAGTGCCTGCGCAGCTCCACGGCGGCGCCGTCGTCGTAGACGGTGCCGGTGACCGCGTCCGCGGCTGCGAGCACCTCCTCGACGGCCTGGCCCATGGCCACGCCGCGGCCCGCCCAGCGCAGCATCTCGATGTCGTTGCGGCCGTCGCCGATCGCCAGCACGTCGCCGGGATCGACACCGAGCTGCTCGACCACGTGCTGGAGGCCGGAGGCCTTGGAGACGCCGACGGGTGAGAGGTCGAGCCAGGCCGTCCAGCCGACGACGTAGTCGGTGCCGTGCAGCCCCAGCCGTGCGGCCATCGCGACGAAGTCGTCGGCCGAGGCGTTGGGGTCGCGGATGATGACGCGGCTCACCGGCTGGCCGAGGATCTCGTGCAGGTCGGTCTGGATCATCTCCCCGGAGAGCTCACCCTCGGGGAAGGCCTTGTTCACGCGGTAGCCGACGCCTCGCTCCTCCACGGCGACCAGCGCGTCGGGATGCTCGGTGAGCACCTGGCGCACGGCCTCGCTGGCATCGAAGGTCTGCTCGTGGACCACCTCGAGCGGCGGGTAGCGGAAGACGACCGCGCCGTTGGAGGCGACCACCCAGAGCCGGTCGGCCCCCTCCCGGGGCAGGTCGAGCAGGTCGGCGATGCCGACCATGCCGTGCGGCGACCGACCACTGGCCAGCACGACGTGGGCGCCCGCGTCGACGGCGGCGTGCACGGCGTCGTAGAGGGCCGGGGAGATCTGCTCATAGTTCTGACCGGACCCCTCGACCCACTTGAGCAGGGTGCCGTCGATGTCGAGGGCGACCAGCCGGGGCCACCTAGCCAACGGGCTTCAGCACCTCGCGACCCTGCAGGTAGGGCCGCAGCGCCTGCGGCACCAGCACGGAGCCGTCCTCCTGCTGGTGGGTCTCCAGGATCGCCACGATCGCGCGCGGTACGGCGCACAGCGTGCCGTTGAGCGTGGCGACCGCGGTCGTGCCGGCCTCGCCACGGGTCCGGATGTCGAGGCGACGGGCCTGGAAGTCGGTGCAGTTCGAGGTCGAGGTCAGCTCGCGGTAGCGGCCCTGGGTGGGGATCCATGCCTCGCAGTCGAACTTGCGCTGCGCCGAGAGCCCGAGGTCGCCCGCGGCCACGTCGATGACGCGGTAGGCGAGCTCCAGCTTGTCGAGGAACTCCTTCTCCCACTCGAGCAGGCGCAGGTGCTCGCCGTAGGACTCCTCGACGGTGGTGTAGGTGAACATCTCGACCTTGTCGAACCAGTGCACCCGGATGATCCCGCGGGTGTCCTTGCCGTGCGAGCCTGCCTCCTTGCGGAAGCAGGGGCTGAACGCGGCGTAGCGACGCGGCAACGTCTCGGCGTCGAGGATCTCGTCGCTGTGGTACGCCGCGAGAGGGACCTCCGAGGTCCCCACGAGGTACATCTCCTCGCCCTCGATGCGGTAGACGTCGTCGGCTGCCTGGCCGAGGAAGCCGGTGCCCTCCATGGCGCGCGGCTTGACCAGCGCAGGCGGGACGACGGTGGTGAACCCGTGCGCGCGCGCCTGGTCCATGGCCATGTTGACGAGCGCGAACTCCAGGTCGGCGCCGGCGCCGGTGAGGTAGTAGAACCGCGCGCCCGAGACCTTGGCACCGCGGTCGAGGTCGATCGCCCCCAGCAGGCGGCCGAGCTCGACGTGGTCGCGTGGCTCGAAGTCGAACTGGCGCGGCTCACCGACGTGCTCGAGCACCACGTAGTCGTCCTCGCCTCCCGTGGGCGACTCCTCGGCGGCGGGGTTGGGGATCGCGTAGAGGGCCTCGCGCCAGTCCTGCTCGGCCTCGGCCTGGGTCGCCTCGGCGGTCTTGACGTCCGCAGCCAGGGTCTTGGTGCGGGCCAGCAGGTCTGCCTTCTCCTCGCCCGTGGCCTTGGAGATCAGCTTGCCGAGCTGCTTCTGCTCCGAGCGCAGCTGCTCGAAGTCGGCGATCGCGGCGCGCCGCGCGGTGTCGGCCGCGAGGGCGCGATCGACGACCGCAGCAGACAGACCCCGCTTCTCCTGGGCCTTGCGGAGCAGGTCGGGGTCGTCGCGGAGCAGCCGTGGGTCGATCACTGCACGAGGATATCGGCGCGTGCCAGTCGGTCAGCGCTGCGGAGGCAGCACCAGCGGGAAGCCTGCGGCGATCGGCGCGACGTGTCCGCTGGGCTTGCCGTAGGCCGTCCAGTGATCGCCGTTCTTCGACAGGTAGTAGGTCTTGATCGCCGGCCCGTCGGCGCAGAAGGTCCAGCTCGTGCCTTGGCCGTCGGTGAACGCCGCGCCGAGCCGGCAGGGACTCTGCGGGAGCTTGGCCAGGACGGCGCTGCCGGAGGCGAGCACGGTGCCGCCGTTGCGGGCCACCGCGCTGGTGTCGGAGACCCCGTTGCCCGCGGGGCGCGTCTCGTCGCTGGTGATGCTCTCGACGTAGGGCTGGCCGGTGTTGTGGTTGAAGCCGTCGGCGAAGACCCACGGCCCACGGGGCAGCGTGCCCGCCCGGCTCGCGCCCTTGCCGCCGACCGCGAGCAGCCACACGCGGTTCTTGGAGTCCACGACCCGGAGCGTCTCGGGGGCGCGGGGGTCGAACGCCCAGGCGAGCGAGGTGATCGAGCTGTCGCCGGTGCGCGCCCGCATGTCGATCACCTTGGTGGCCCCGGAGGTCACGGAGTAGATCGTCAGCCGTCCGCTGCGTCCTTCGTCCCGGGTGATGCTCGTGTCGGGGATCGCCCACTTGCGGTCAGCACTCACGAGCAGCGGCGCGTCGTCGGGATCGGCACTGGGTGTGTTGACCCCGGGCATCTTGCGGGCGTGCGCGACCCCGGTCGAGGGGTCGAAGCTGACGTAGGTGGTGGTGGCCTTCTCGGCGTCGGCACCACCGGCGGAGCTGAGACCGAGCAGCCAGGTGCCCCGGCCCAGCGAGGTGTCGGCGGCCGCACTCGCGGAGGAGGGGGTCGGGGTGCTGGTGGACTTCGACGGCTTCGCGGAGGTGTCCGGGGCGCTGCCGCACCCCGCCAGGAGCAGCACGGCGACGACCGTGGCACCGACTACGGCGGTGGGGTGCGAGACGTGCTGGCGCATGGGTACCCCCTAGAGCCACATGATCCCACACGGAGCCCGATACTGGGCCCGATACTGGCCGATACTGGGCCCGGACAGTGGGGCCAGTGACCGTGTGTACCCGAGGACGTGACCGTGACCGAAGCCGACCGCCGCCCTGCGCGGCTGGGCTGGAGCGTCCTGTGCTTCGTGCTCTTCGCCGTCCTGGCCGTGCTGGTGCGGACGCTTCCCGGGTCGCTGCGCGTCGACACCTGGCTGGGGACCTGGCCCGAGCGGATCACCTACGAGCACCACGCCCTCTACGAGACCTGGCGCTGGATCGGCCGGATCACCTCGACGGTGCCTGAGGCCGTCCTCACCGTCGTCACCGTCCTGGCGCTGTGGGCCAAGGGGCATCGCCGCGCAGCCGGGTGGACCGCCGGCGCGCTCGCCACCACCGGCGTGGCCGTGATCCTGCTGAAGACCCTGATCGGGCGCGACCGACCGGTGTGGGACCACCCGGTGATCGTCCTCTCCGGCTACTCCTTCCCCTCAGGTCACGCGACCGGCATCGCCGCGGCCGCGGGGGCGACGATCGTGCTCACCGGGATGCTGGTGCGCCGGCGCGCCGTACGACGCCTGGCGGCCGTGGCGTCGATCGTGGTCGCCCTGCTCGTCGGTGCCGACCGGATCTTCCTGGGCGTGCACAACGTCTCCGACGTGCTGGCCGGCTACCTGCTCGGCGCGGGCATCGTGCTGGCCTGGCTGGCCCTCTACGACCCCACACCGCGCTCGATCGCCCTGGTCAACACGCCGCTGGCGGACGCGGTGCCGAACCAGCGCAAGAAGCTCGCGGTGGTGCTCAACCCGGTCAAGATCGACGACGCCGGTCAGTTCCGGGAGCTGGTCGAGATGCTCGCCCGGGACGCCGGCTACGCCTCGGTGGTGTGGTGGGCGACCACGATCGAGGACACCGGGCACGGGATGGCGCACGAGGCAGCAGTGAGCGGGGCCGACCTGGTGATGGCGATCGGCGGTGACGGCACCATCCGGGCGGTGTGCGAGGAGCTGGCCGGCACCGGGATCGCGGTCGGCATCGTGCCCGCCGGCACCGGCAACCTGCTCGCGCGCAACCTCGACATCCCGCTCTACCTGCGCTCGGCCGTCGACGTGGCACTCAACGGCCAGGACCGGGCGATCGACATGGTGCAGGTCAGCGGCGACAAGATGGAGGACGCGACGTACCTCGTGATGGCCGGCATGGGCTTCGACGCCGCGATCATGGAGGGCGTCAACGAGGACTTCAAGGCGAAGGTCGGCTGGCTGGCCTACGTGTTGTCGGCGCTGAAGTCGCTGATGTTCCCCGCCGTGCGGGTGGAGGTCTCGATCGACGGCGGCGAGATCACCCGGCACCGGGCCCGCACCATCGTGATCGGCAACGTGGGCCTCCTGCAGGGAGGTACGCCGCTGCTGCCGGACGCCGCCATCGACGACGGCCTGATCGACGTCGTGCTGCTCTACCCGCGGCGCTTCCTCTCCTGGGTCCCGCTCGCCATCCGGGTGCTCACCAGGAACCGGCGCTCCGACGAGACGATCACCCGGATGAGGGGCCGGGAGGTCTTCGTGCGCACCAGCACCGAGGCGCCCCGACAGCTCGACGGCGACCTGATCGCCCCGGGCCGGGAGCTACGTGCGACCTGCGTGCACGGGCGGCTGCTCGTCAGGGTGCCGCGCTAGGTCCCGACAGGCTCAGCCGACCGGTGTGAGCACGAAGACCGGGATGGTCCGGTCGGTGCGCTGCTCGTAGAGCGAGAAGTTGGGCCAGGTCTGCTTCATCACCTCGAAGTAGCGGTCGCGCTCAGCGCCCGTCACCTCCCGGGGCGTGGCCGTCATCGTGCGGCCCTTGAAGCGCACCTGCACCTCGTCGGCAGCTCGCACGTTGGTCACCCAGACAGGCATCTTCGGGCCGCCGAAGTGGGAGCCCGCGATCAGGTAGTCGCCCTCGTGGGGCACGCAGAGCAACGGGGTGGTGCGGGCGATCCCGCTCTTGCGGCCCTTGACGGTCAGCATCAGGTTGGGCAGCCCCGCGACGTCGAGGATGGTGACCCGGCCACCGGAGACCTTCTGCACGAACCTGTCGGTGGCGGTGATCTGCGGGAGCAGCTTGGGCATCCACGGGATCGAGCCGATCCTCACGGCCAGCGGCGTCAGCAGTCCCATGGCGCGGAGTCTACGAGGGCCGGGCGCGGGAGATCGCGTCCTCCTCCTCCGGTGAGATCTGGGACTCGCTGGACCAGGCGACGACGTTCTTGGCGTAGGTGCGCGACTCGTTGCGTCCCTGGATGGAGGTGAGCACCACGCCGCTGCCGCTGTCGTCGAGCAGTGCCAGGGACCAGGAGAGCTGGCCGCCGGTGTCGGTGAAGGCGTCGTAGCGCACGACCGCGACGTGGCGCAGGGCCTGGCCGTTCTCCACCCTGAGTGCGGCGACCTCCTGCCGCAGGGCCCGTGGGTCCTCGGGAAGGTCGTCGGCCTCGGCGCCCGATCCGCGCCCCGTCGTACGTCGACCCGCGACGGCCAACCCGAGCGCGGCCAGGGCGACGACCAGTGCGAGGAGGGCGATGAACGTCTGCACGCGTCGAGATCTACCACGGGTCACCTCGCCCCGACGTGCGAAACTCCCACGGTGACCGCCTCGAGCCGACGAATCGCCTACCAGGGCGAGCCGGGAGCCAACTCCCACATGGCCTGCAACCTGCACTACCCCGACTGGGAGGCGGTGCCGTGCGCGTCGTTCGAGGACGTCTTCGCCACCGTCGAGGGGGGCGACGCCGAGCTCGCGATGATCCCGATCGACAACTCCATCGCCGGCCGGGTGGCCGACATCCACCACTTCCTGCCGACCTCCAGCCTGCACATCGTGGGCGAGCACTTCATGCGCATCCAGTTCGCGCTGATGGCGCTGCCCGGCGCATCGATCGACTCCATCCGGACCGTGCACAGCCACGTGCACGCGCTCGGGCAGTGCCGCAAGGTGATCCGCGAGCACGGCCTGACGCCGGTGATGTCCGGTGACACGGCCGGGGCCGCCCGCGAGGTCGCCGAGTCCGGGGACCTCACGCAGGCGGCCATCTCGCCGCCGCTGGCCGCCGAGACCTACGGCCTCGAGGTGCTCCAGTCCGACGTCGAGGACGAGGAGCACAACACCACGCGGTTCGTCGTGCTCTCCCGGGAGTTCGTGCAGCCACCACGGGGGAGCGCTGAGATGGTGACCAGCTTCATCTTCAACGTGCGCAACCTCCCGGCGGCCCTGTACAAGGCGCTCGGGGGGTTCGCCACCAACGGGGTGAACATGACCAAGCTGGAGAGCTACATGGTCGGCGGCCACTTCACCGCGACCCAGTTCCTCGCCGAGGTGGACGGTCACCCCGACGACCCGCCGCTGCACCGGGCGCTGGAGGAGCTGGCCTTCTTCACCACCGACGTGAAGGTGCTCGGGGTCTACCCGGCGGACGCATTCCGGTCCCAGAAGGACTAGACCGATCCAGATATCCGTCGCGAGGATGATGCACAAGCACCCTTCGGGACGCCACCATGCTGGTCATGCGATCTGCTTACCGGAATCTGGCCTACGCCATCGCCGCCCTCATCGTCGTGCAGGCTGCCGCGATCGCCTGGGCGCTCTTCGGCGAGAGCAAGTACATCGATGACGGCCACAACGTCAACAAGGCCCTCCAGGACAGCGACACCCTCCCCTTCCCGGAGGTCGTCGGCTTCATCGTCCACGGGATCAACGGCGAGATGCTGATCCCGCTCGTCGCCATCGCGCTGCTGATCGTCTCGTTCTTCGCCAAGGTGCCTGAGGGCCCGAAGTGGGCCGGGATGCTGCTCGGTGGGATCGTCATCCAGATCCTGCTGGGTGTGATCGGGGGCGGTCTGCCGATCCTCGGGGTGCTCCACGGAGCCAACGCCCTCCTGCTGTTCTGGCTGGCCTTCCGCGCAGCGAAGCAGGCCGGCGTCCTCACGACCAGCCCTGAGGCGGCCCCCGTCTCGTGACCAACCGCGACCGGGTCCGGGCCCTGGTCGGAGTCGTCCTCACCCTGGCGCTCGTCGTGCCGCTGGGACTGATGTGGTGGCACAGCCGCCTGCCGTCGTCGTACTCCGCGATGGAGATGGGGGAGATGGACTACGGCGGCGGCTCCCACGCGGCCACGCACGCTGATGGCTCCATGCAGATGGCGGACGGCGCCGTCAGCGTCCGCGACCTCGACACCCCGAAGGGCCGCAAGCCCGACGTGGTGGTCCACCTCGTGGTGCGCCAGGGGACGGTCAGGCTGTCCGACGGCCGCCGGGTCGCGGGCTACACGGTCAACGGCACCTCTCCCGGCCCGCTGATCGAGGCGACGGAGGGCCAGCTCGTCGAGGTGCACCTCCGCAACGCCGACGTCCCCGACGGAGTGACCCTGCACTGGCACGGCGTCGACGTGCCCAACGCCGAGGACGGCGTCGCAGGCGTCACCCAGGACGCGGTGAAGCCGGGCCAGGACTACACCTACCGCTGGGTGGCCAGGCACGCCGGCACGTACTGGTACCACTCCCACCAGGTCTCCCACGAGCAGGTGGAGGGCGGTCTCCTCGGCGGCATCCTGATCCACCCGAGGAGTCCCGTGGCCGGGGTGCGCGACGTGATGGCGGTCGCCCACCTCTACGCCGGCGACGAGACGGTCAACGGACGCCGAGGCTTCTCCGCGGTGGCAGCCGAGCCCGGCCAGCGGGTTCGCGTGCGGGTCGTCAACACCGACATCGGCCCGCAGGCCCTGTGGGCGAGCACGCCGTACGAGCTCGTCGCCTCCGACGGGTACGACGTGAACAAGCCGACCGTGGTCCGCGACCGGGCCGTCGTGCTGCCCGCCGGTGGGCGCGCCGACCTGGAGACGACCGTGCCGACCGACGGTTCCGCCATCCGGATCACCTACTCCGGCGACACCGGGTTGCTGATCGGCCCGAGGGGGGCCAAGGCGCCGACTGGCCGCGCAGCCGGCCGTGAACCTGGACCTGCTGCACTACGGCAGCCCCGCGCAGGTGGGGTTCGACACCAGCAAGGTCGATCGCAGGTTCACCTACTCGATCGGTCGGCGTCCCGGGTTCCTCAACGGCAAGCCCGGCATGTGGTGGAGCGTGAACGGCAAGATCGGCCGGTCGATGCCCATGTTCGTCGTCCGCAAGGGTGACGTCGTGCACGTGAAGATCTCCAACCACAGCGGCCAGGTGCACCCGATGCACCTGCACGGGCACCACGCGGTCGTGCTGTCACGCGACGGCAAGCCGGTCACCGGCAGCCCGTGGTGGTTCGACTCCCTCGACGTGCGCAACGGCCACAGCTTCGAGATCGCGTTCCTGGCCGACAACCCCGGCATCTGGATGGACCACTGCCACAACCTCAAGCACGCCAAGGAGGGACTGGTGACCCACCTGATGTACGAGGGCGTCACCACGCCGTACAAGCTCGGAAAGGACTCCGGCAACGAGCCTGAGTGATCCGTCGCGGAGGGCCGCCCGATAGTTTGGCTCGGTGGCACCGGACCCCGACGAGCGCACCGCCGACCTCGGCTACGCACGCGTCGACGTGGAGCGCGCCGAGCGCACCGGGGACCCCGAGGTGGTCTACGGCGCCGGCAAGTCGCCCGAGCAGGTCGTCGGGATCCTCGCGCACCCTGCACGACCGGCACCCGGGTCGCGCCGTGCTCGCCACCCGGCTCTCGCCCGAGTCGATGGCGCTCGTGCGTGCCGAGCTGCCGGGTGCCGTCATCGACGAGGTCGCCCGGGCCGCCACGTTGGGGCCGCTGCCCACCGCTCGGGGGACCGTGGCCGTGATCAGCGCCGGCACCTCGGACGCCCCGGTCGCGGCCGAGGCCGCGCTCACGGTCGCGGTGCACGGAGCCACCGCCGAACGGATCGAGGACGTCGGGGTGGCTGGGCTGCACCGGCTGCTGGAGGCCCGTGACCGCTTCCTCGGCGCCGACTGCCTTGTCGTCGTGGCCGGGATGGAGGGCGCGTTGCCCAGCGTCGTCGGCGGGCTCACCGGCGTGCCACTGGTCGCGGTCCCAACCAGCGTGGGGTACGGCGCCTCCTTCGGCGGCCTGGCCGCCCTGCTGGCGATGCTCAACTCGTGCGCCCCCGGGGTCACGGTCGTCAACATCGACAACGGGTACGGCGCGGGTGTCTTCGCCGCCCGGGTGGCCCGACGGGCGCAGCATGGCTGAGACCGCTCCGGGATCGGTCGCCTGGATCGATGCCTCCTCGGGTGCCAGCGGGGACATGCTCCTCGGCGCGCTCCTCGGCGCCGGCGTCCCGGTGGGCGTGCTCGCAGAGGCCGTGGAGAAGGTGGTGCCGGGTCAGGTGACCCTGAGCGGCAGTGCGGTCACGCGCGGCGGGTTCGCCGCCACCCGGTGCGAGGTCGCGGTCCCCGACCGCTCGCCCGAGCGCACGTGGACCGACGTCGAGCAGCTCATCGGCGAGGCCGGGCTGCACGAGGACGTCCGGTCGCTGGCCCACGACGTGTTCGCCCGCCTGGCCGAGGCCGAGGGACGGGTGCACGGCGTGCCCCCGACCGACGTGCACTTCCACGAGGTGGGTGCGCTGGACGCGATCGCCGACGTGGTCGGTGCCTGCGCCGGCATGGTCCACCTCGGGTTGCACAAGGTCGTGGTCTCACCGGTGGCGGTGGGCGGTGGCTCGGTGACCAGCGAGCACGGCCGTCTGCCGGTCCCCGCGCCGGCCGTGGTCGAGCTGCTCCGCGGCCTCCCGTCGTACGGCGGACCGGTGAGCGAAGAGCTGTGCACCCCGACCGGGGCTGCCCTCCTGGTCACGCTCGCCGACCACTGGGGAACGCAACCGGCGATGTCGGTCGACCACGTGGGGATCGGCGCCGGCACCCGGGACCCGGAGGGCCACGCCAACGTCGTGCGTCTGCTGGTGGGCCGCCCCTTCGAGACGGGCCTCGACGGCCCTCCTCAGGGACCCGGGGCAGCACTGCTGATCGAGACGAACGTGGACGACCTCGACCCGCGGATCTGGCCGGGGGTGATCGCGGCGCTGCTCGAGGCGGGTGCCGGCGATGCCTGGCTGACCCCGATCGTGATGAAGAAGGGCCGGCCCGCGCACACGCTCAGCGTGCTCGTCGCTGCGGAGCGGGCCGAGGAGGTGCGCGGCGTCGTGTACCGAGAGACCTCCACCATCGGCCTGCGCGAGCAGCGCGTCGGCAAGCACGCGCTGGCCCGCGAGCTGGGCTCGGTCTCGGTGGAGGGCCACCGCATCTCGGTCAAGATCGCCAGGCTCGACGGGGAGGTCGTCAACGTGCAGCCGGAGTTCGACGACGTGGCGAGAGCGGCTCGGGCGCTCGGCCGTCCGGTCAAGGACGTGCTGGCCCGGGCCGGCGCCCTCGCGCGCGAGGGGCAGGGCTGATGGACCTCGCTGTCATCGCGATCGCGTTCGCGGCGATCTTCGTCGTCGAGCTGCCCGACAAGACGTTCATCGCGGCGCTGGTGCTGGCCACCCGCTACCCGCCGTTCGCGGTGTGGATCGGCGTCGGCGCCGCCTTCTTCGTGCAGACCCTGATCGCCGTGGTCGCCGGCAACCTGACCACCCTCCTGCCCGAGGACGTGGTCCGCGGCGTGGCGATGGCGATCTTCGTCATCGGGGCGGTGGTGCTTTTCCGGCAGGCGCCGAAGGCCGACGAGGAGGAGAAGGCGCAGGAGGAGGAGTACGCCGGCCGGCACGCTCGAGACGCGCACCGGCCTCAAGGCGGCGGGAGCGTCCTTCCTGGTGCTGTTCGCGGCCGAGTGGGGCGACCTCTCCCAGCTGCTCACGATCAGCCTGATCGCGCACTACGGCCACCCGCTCAGCGTGTTCGCCGGCGCCTGGGGAGCGCTCCTGGTCGTCTCCGGGCTCGCCGTGGTGGTCGGCCGCGTGCTGCTCAACCACGTCCGGCTCTCGGTCATCCACTACGTGGGCGCGGTGGTCTGCCTCGTGCTCGCGGTGCTGACCGGCGTGCAGCTCGTGGCCGGCTGACCGGGCTGTCTCTAGAGTTCCGCCATGGGTGTCTCCACCGAGGTCGGCCGGCTGCGCACGGTGATGCTCCACCGTCCGGGGCCCGAGCTGCAGCGGCTCACGCCGCGCAACAACGACAAGCTGCTCTTCGACGGGATCCCCTGGGTCAGTCGGGCGCAGGAGGAGCACGACGCCTTCGCCGAGGCGTTGCGGAGCCGCGGGGTCGAGGTCCTCTACCTGACCGACCTGCTGGTCGAGACCCTCGCCGGCGAGGAGGCGCGCGCCCACGCCATCCGCGGCGTGACCGCGTCGCTGCGCCTCGGCGACACGCTGCGCGACCACCTCCGGTCGTCCCTGGCCGAGCTGAGTCCCGAGGCCCTGACCGACGTGCTCACCGCCGGCCTGCGCAACGACGAGGTTCGCGGCGGGTCGGGCCTGGTCACCAGCCTGCTGGCCAGCGACGACTTCCTGATCGACCCGCTGCCGAACCTGCTGTTCACCCGGGACTCCAGCGTCTGGATCAACGAGCTGGTGGCGGTCACCTCGCTGGCGATGCCTGCGCGCAACCGGGAGACCCAGCTGACCGAGCTGATCTACACCGAGCACCCGCGGTTCGCCGAGGTGACCAAGATCCACGGCTGGCACCGCGAGCACCTCGAGGGCGGCGACGTCCTCGCCCTGTCACCGGGCGTCCTCGCCGTCGGCGTCGGGGAGCGTACGACGCCCGCGGGGGTCGAACGGCTGGCCCGCCAGGTCTTCGCCGACGGGTCGGTGCGCACCGTGCTCGCCGTACCGATCGCCCAGGAGCGGGCCACCATGCACCTCGACACCGTCTGCACGATGGTCGACGTCGACAAGATCGTGATGTACCCCAACGTGGCGGACCGCCTGACTGCCCACGCGGTCACCCCGAACGAGGACGGCACCCTTGAGGTCGCCGGCGCCGAGCCGTTCCTGGTCGCGGCGGCCAAGGCGATGGAGATCGACACGCTGCACCAGATCGACACCGGCCTCGACCCGGTCACCGCTGAGCGCGAGCAGTGGGACGACGGCAACAACACCCTGGCCGTTGCCCCGCGCGTGGCCGTCGCCTACGAGCGCAACCAGCAGACCAACAGCCGCCTCGAGGAGGCCGGGATCGAGGTGATCGCGATCCAGGGCTCTGAGCTCGGCTCCGGCCGCGGCGGTCCGCGGTGCATGTCCTGCCCGATCGACCGCGACGAGGCCTGAGTCTGCTGAGGCGCGCAGTCCGAAAATTGAGGCGCCCGACCGGTGTTGACGGGGGGGACAACATCGGTCGGGCAATACGAGCGTAATGCATCGTTAATGCCCCCACAACCAAAGTCGGGGGAGTCGTTGAACTGATCTTTTCCGTGGGGGCCGTGGCTGGGCCACGAGCACGGTGTTGTCGCTGGTCAGGCCATTGCGACGAGTGCGTGGACGGTGGTCCGGGACCGAGAGGTCTCCACCCACCAACGCGTCGAGAGGGACTCCACGATGGAGAGACCTCGCCCCGAGACGTCCGAGACACCGGCCTCGATGCGCTCCGGAGTGGTGCGCGCACCCCCGTCGGTGACGGCGATGTCGAGTCCGCGAGGGACCCGCTGCCCAGGTCACCTGGACGGTGCCGTCGGCGAGGGGTTGGGCGTGCCGCACCGAGTTGCCGATCAGCTCGCTGACCACGAGCCGGGCGTCGTCGCGCTCCTCGGCGCTGATGCTGAGGTCGGTCATCCAGGAGAGGAGCTGGTCGCGGGCGACGTGGGCGCTCTCGGCGGCGAACGGCAGCGTGAGGTCCACGGGGCCTGCGTCGGCAGGTGCGCTGGATTGCGTCATCCGTGCTTCCTCATCGTGCGAGCGGAGGTAGGGGTCCCTCCGGGAGCTGGATGTTGCCCGCGGGTAACCGCACTAAACGCGGCGTCCACACTGTGTCAGGTATGTCACCACCGACCCGGGGTTGTCGGTGATGATCGCCTCGATCCCCAGCTCGAGGCAGAGGTCGATGTCGGCCTCGGCGTTGACCACCCAGCAGCAGGTCCGGGTGCCGCTGGCGACCACCTTGGCGATCAGGTCCGGGTGCTCGCGAACCAGCTCGATGCCGGGACCGGCCGACCAGTCCGCGTCGACGAACGGGCGGGAGCGGTACCACGAGGCACGGTGGTCAGCGAGCATCACCAGCTCCAAAGCCGGTGCCAGGCGCCGGGTGCGTCGCAGGGCCACCCAGGAGAACGACATCACCCGGGCCGGGGAGTCCTCGCCCGCCCAGCCGAACTCGTCGAGCAGCTGCACCAGCCGCCGCTCGACCAGCCCGGCGTAGCGCGTCGGGTGCTTGGTCTCGATCGCCAGCTCGACCCGGCGCGGGTAGGCGGCGACCGTCTCCAGCAGGCGGCGCAGCGTGAGCACCTTGGCCAGCTCGGGATCGGTGTCGGGCACCTCGTCGTCGAGGTCGGCCCACGGGTTCTTCCAGGAGGCGACGTCGAGGTCCTCGAGGTCGGCGAGCTCCATCGCGGAGACGACTCCGTTGGAGCTCGCGATCCGCCGCAGGTCGCGGTCGTGCACGCAGACCAGGTGCCCGTCGGCAGTCAGCCGTACGTCGCACTCCAGCGCATCGGCACCGTCGTCCAGCGCTGCGACGTAGGCGGCCAGGGTGTGCTCGGCCTTCGTCGCACTTGCGCCACGGTGAGCCACGACCTGCGGCCGGCTCTGGACCATGCCCTCATTGTGCACTCCCGCTCAGCGCTGGCTGCGGAGGAACTTGCCGAAGTGCGGGACGGTGAACGCGACCGTCCCGCGCTCGCCGGAGAAGACCAGGCCCTTCTTGATCAGCCCGTCGCGCGCGGGGGAGAGCGACTGCGGCTTGCGGGCCAGCAGCCTGGCGACGTCCGCGGTGCTCACCGCCAGGTCGTCGGTGCCCTCACCGAGGTCGGCCATCGCCACCATGTACTCGCGCTCGGCCGGGGTGGCGCGGTCGTGGCGGGCCCCGAAGAAGCCGACCGCCAGCTCGGCCTCGGCCTCCGGAGCCGCCTGCATCACGTCGGCCCAGGTGATCGGCGAGGTCACCGCGAGGTCCCAGGTCACCTTGCCGTAGGCCTGCACGAAGTAGGGGTAGCCGTCGGTGAGGCGGTACAGCTCCTCCAGCGCCCTCGGCTCGTAGGTCGCGTCCTCGCTCGCGGCCGGCAGCGTCCAGGCGCGCTCGGCCATCTCCCTGGGCAGCCGGTCGACCACGACGTAGCGGAAGAGCCGCTCGGCGTAGGACTTCGAGGCCGCCAACGCGACCGGGAGGTGGGGCAGGCCGGCCCCCACGACGATGAGTGGCGCGCCCTGCTGGCTGATCTCGTGGCAGGCGCCGCAGAGCGCCGCGAGCTCGGGCGTGGCGATGTCCTGCATCTCGTCGACGAACAGTGCGACACCCACGCCCAGGTCGCGTGCGAGCGCCGCGACGTCGGTGAACAGCTCGACGAGGTCGAGCTCGAGGTCGCCGGAGTCGGCCCGGCCCCTGGTGGCCTCGACATCGACCGGCGGCTGCCAGCGCGCACGACCGGTCACCGCCTTGCGATCCTTGAGCTCGGTGCGCAGCGCGAACGCCTTGAGCACCCCGGAGACCTCGTCGACCCGGTCCGGGTCGCGGTGGCGGTGGCCGACCTCGCGCACCGCGGCGTGCACGGCCTGGGCCAGGGGGAGACGCAGCGACTGCTCGGGACGCGCCTCGATCTTGCCGGTGCCCCAGGCCCGCGCGACCGCGCGGCTGCGCAGTGCGTTGAGCAGCACCGTCTTGCCGACACCCCGCAGGCCGGAGAGCACCATGCTGCGGTCGGGCCGGCCCGCGGCGACGCGCTCGAGGGTCACCTCGAACTGCTGCAGCTCGCGGTCGCGCCCGGCGAGCTCTGGCGGGCGTTGCCCCGCACCTGGGGCGTACGGGTTGCGTACCGGGTCCACGATCGGACGATATCTGGATGTCTAGCGGATTCCGTAGATTTCGTTAGCGAGTCGCAGCGTCGTACGCCGCGTCGAGACCTGCGCGCAACGCCTCGATCAGCGTGGGCACCTCGTCGATCGCCAGCCGGAAGGTGCCGGTGCACTCCGGCCCGCGCCACAGGGACAGGACCACGAGGCCGTCCTCCCGGTGCCAGCGCACCCTCAGCGACCGGGCGTCACCGCGGGCGTCGAGGAAGAACTCGGCTCCCATCGGGGCGGCGGCAACGGAGGTCATGCCCCATGATCCCTCGGTGTCCCCGTTCAGGCCAGCGCCTGACCAGTCTCAGCCGCCGCAGCCGCCCACGTGGTTGACGTCGCCGTCGGCGAGCCAGGTGCTGCCGGAGCGGAAGCGGTAGGCGGAGCAGTAGTAGAAGCTGAGCTGGTCCTGGCGGTGCAGGGTCACCGGCGACCACCGGCCGTTTCCGACCGGCTCGAGGTAGCGGAAGGACGTGGCCAGCATCGAAGCGTCGTTGCGCTGGTGCTTGAGGTAGCGGTCCAGCCACAGCTGCGTGTAGTGGCTGGCGAGGTCCTGCCCGTACCGGCTGGCGGGCAGCACCAGCGGGATGTCGGTGTACTCCAGGTGCGTCGAGGCCCGGGGCACGACGAGCATGCTGTCCACACCCGCCTTCCTCCAGGCGTCGTACCCGGTCTTGCGCTCGCGCTGGGGGTCCGGCCCGTTCGGCGAGGCCGACGGGGTCAGCGAGGAGCCACCGCTGGTCAGGTAGGGGTTCACCGTGAAGCCGTACTCCGACTGCACCCCGAGCGCCGGCACGACGGGCTTGTTGCCGGTGCCGTCGAGCGGGCCGTCGCTGCCGGGTCCGGTGAGCTTGTCGAGGGCGACGACCGTGGCGACCCGGCGGTCGTAGGTCTGCACCTTCGAGACCGCCGCCGCGCCCATGGAGTGCCCGATGATCGCGATCTTCGACGTCCGGCCGGGAGCGAACGGATGAGTGTCCGCGGAGCGGTCGAAGAGCTGCCAGTAGGGGTTGAACGCGTCGACCGTCGCGCCCTCGGAACGCGGGTTGGCGTAGTGCTTGGTCGGCGTCGAGGTGAAGAACGAGAGCGCGTCCTCGGTGCCGACCACGAAGTTCGACAGCTGCTGCGCCGGCGCACCGGGGCAGCCGTACTGCTCGCCGGCCTGCGGGGCGGCGAACGGGTTGCAGAACGGCAGCGCGTTGCTGGTGCCACCTGGGACGGGCTCGTGCGGCAGCGTCTCGCCGCCACCCTGTCCCTGCACGTCGTAGGTCAGGGCGACGTAGCCACGCTCGGCCAGGTCCTCGGCCAGCCAGCGGTACATCCCCTCGCTGCCCTGCACCGAGCCCTCGGTGATCACCACGCCGGGGAAGGGGGCCTTGAGCACGGCACCCGTGTAGGGGTCGTGCGCGCCCGGCTTCGGGCGGTAGACGGTGCCGTGCAGCAGGGCGCCGTAGCGGTTGGTGAAGGCGACGCGCTGGCTGAGCCCGCGCGACCCGTTCCAGCCCATCCGAAGCGGGTTGCCGACGTTCCAGCCCGGGACGACGCGTCCGGGGGTGACCGCCACGCGGGTCGGGGAGGCGGCCTGCTCCACCAGCTGGGAGGTCTGGTCGGCGGTGCCGGCCAGCGTGAGCGAGGTCAGGTACGCCGGGTTGGACAGCTGCCCGCCCGGCCCGGTGATGCGTCCGTAGGCGTCGCGGACGTTCTGGGCGTCGCGGGCGACGTACTCCGGGCTGCCCGGGGCGGGGGCGGAAGCGGCCTGGGAGACAGCAGGGGACAGGGCCGGGACGAGCGCGACGGCCAGCGCGGCGCCGGCCAGCCGGGTCAGTGAACGCATGTCCACTCCAACGACGATGCCGGGCGTGGGTTACCGGGCGATACCGTTGGTGTGTGCCTGAGCTGCCCGAGGTCGAAGCCCTCGTCGCGGACCTGTCCCGACGGCTGGACGGACGCGCGATCGTGCGGGTCGACATCGCGGCGTTCAGCTGCCTGAAGACCTACGACCCGCCGGTCACGGCGCTCGCCGGGGCGATGGTCGACGGGGTCAGCCGGCACGGGAAGTTCCTCGACATCGACGCCGGCGGGACCCACCTCGTGCTGCACCTCGCCCGTGCGGGTTGGGTGCGCTGGCGCGAGGAGGTGCCGAAGGTGCCCGCCCGACCCAACAGCAAGTCGCCGCTGGCCGCGCGGATCGTCCTGGACAACGACGCCGGCCTGGACGTCACCGAGGCGGGGACGCGCAAGAGCCTGGCCCTCTACGTCGTCCGCGACCCCGATGAGGTCGAGGGCATCGCCCGGCTGGGCCCGGACCCGCTCGCCGACGACTTCACCATCGAGGTGCTCGACGAGATCCTGCAGCGCGCCGGTCGCGCCCAGATCAAGGGAGTACTCAGGCTGCAGAGCAACATCGCCGGCATCGGCAACGCCTACTCCGACGAGCTGCTCCACGCTGCCCGGATGTCACCGTTCAAGCCGTCCAACAGCCTCGACGAGACCGAGCTGGCCACCTTGTACGACGCGATCCGCAACGTGCTCGGCGATGCCGTGATCAGGTCCGCGGGGCTGCAGGCCAGCGAGCTGAAGGGTGAGAAGAAGAGCAACATGGCTGTGCACGGACGGACCGGCCAGGCCTGCCCGGTGTGCGGCGACACGGTCCGGGAGGTCAGCTTCGCCGACTCCAGCCTCCAGTACTGCGCGACCTGCCAGACCGGCGGCAAGCCGCTGGCGGACCGCAGGATGTCGAAGCTGCTGAAGTAGCCTGCGAGCCATGCAGGACGTACCCGCCGTCGAGGTCGCTCAGGTGCCGGACCCGATCCCCGACGGGCTCACCGTGCTCGACGTGCGCGAGCCGGTCGAGTGGCACCACGGCCGGATCGAAGGGGCGCTGCACGTGCCCATGTCCGAGCTCCCCGCGCGGACCGCGGAGCTGCCCACCGAGGGCCGGGTGCTGGTGGTCTGCAAGGTCGGTGGGCGCTCGGCGTACGCCACCGCCTTCCTGCAGCAGCAGGGCTTCGACGCGGTCAACCTCGCCGGCGGCATGCTCGAGTGGGTGGCCGCGGGTCGTCCCCTGGTGGGCGACACCGATGAGCCGCTCGTCGTCTGAGGGTCGCCTACCCCGCGAAGGGGGCCGGCAGTGGCACGGTCAGTGCCGTGCGCAGCCGGACCAGGTACTCCTCGCGCGGGATCTCGAGGACCCCGAGGCTCTCGAGGTGCGGGGTCAGCCACTGCGTGTCCAGCAGTCGGTGCTCGGCGTGCTCGTCCTGGAGCAGGGCGACCAGCGCCGACAGGGCCACCTTCGAGGCGTCGCGCACCCGGGTGAACATGGACTCCCCGGCGAACAGGCCACCGATCGCGACGCCGTACAGCCCGCCGGCGAGGACGCCGTCTTGCCACGCCTCGACCGAGTGCGCCCACCCCAGGTGGTGCAGCCGGGTGTAGGCAGCCGCGATGTCGCGCATCGATCCAGCCGCCGCTGCGTGCCGGGTCGGCGCAGCCCGCCACGACGTCCTCGAACGCCGAGTCGACCCGGATCTCGAAGTGGGCCCTCGACTGCCGCAACGAACGACTCACCTTCAGGCCGTCGAGCGGGAGCACGCCCCGGCGCTCGGGTGACCACCACCCGAGTGGCGTGGCCCCGAGATCGACCGCCATCGGGAACAGTCCCTGGCGGTAGGCGGCCAGCAGGGTCCCCGGTGCCAGGTCCGCGCCGACCGCGATCAGGTCACCGTCGCCGGACGCCGCGGGCGGGAAGGTCCAGGCGGACGGAGCTGGTTCGACCGGCACCTGACCATGGTGCCGCGCTGGCTAGGCTCGGAGCATGTCCCTCGCCAAGCGCATCGGCCTCGGCATGGTCCCCCGCGTCACGCAGCTCGCCCCGCAGGCCACGGGAGCGTTCGTGCACCAGGCCCTCGACTTCGCGATCCGCGGTGTGGGCCGGCTGGAGAGCGCGCCGGCGATCGCCGACAGGGCCGTCAAGGCTCGCGACGGTGACGTCGACGCGGCGATCCACGACCTGATCGAGGGCCACGTGCGGATGGCCGGCGCCCAGGGCTTCCTGACCAACCTCGGCGGCCTGGTCACGATGGCGGTCACGGTCCCGGCCAACATCACCGGGCTGGCGCTGATCCAGTGCCGGCTGGTCGCGGCGATCCTGCACCTGCGGGGCTACGACCTCGCTGACCGGCGTACCCACAACGCCGTCCTCGCCAGCCTGCTGGGCGAGGAGCGGGTGCTCTCACTGATCCGCCAGAAGAAGATGCCCGGGACCCCGATGGCGATCGCCACGGCACCGGTCTACGACGACTACCTCGACAACGTGATGGCCGGCGAGGTGGCCTCCGAGCTGCTGTCCAAGGTGGCCGGGAAGAGGCTGGCCAGCGTCGTGGGTCGTCGTGTCCCGGTGGTCGGTGGCCTCGTCGGTGCCGGCACCGACGGGCTCTCGACGTGGCGCATCGGCCGCTACGTCGAGCGCGAGTTCCTGCCGCGCAACCGGCGGTAGAGGGAGTACCCGGCTCGCGCCAGCATGTTGCGCTGGGCGAGTGCGACGAGCTTCTGCCTGGCCCGGTAGGCCGGAGTGAGGTGGGCCGCGTCGAGCTGGCCCATCAGGTCCTCGATCACGCCGTGCAGGTCCTTCTCGACCTGGCGCAGCCGCGCGGCCTCGATGGTCATCACCGCGAGGGCGTCGAGCGCGACCTCGGCCACCTCGTGCTCCTCGACGGTGTCGGGGTCGACGAAGACCCCGGGCTCGCTGGAGGGGATCAGGTCGTCGAGGTCGCCGACGACGTCGTAGCCGCGCAGGGCCAGCTCGCTGACCCAGGACCTGGACAGCGCGGTCGCCCACTCGTGCACCGGTGGCGGCAGCGACAGCCGGGCCGAGCCCTGCCGCCGCGCGAGGTGCTGGTGGACCGTGATCTCGCGCACGAACCGGCGGTAGCCGTACCCGTCGAGCACGTTGTTCAGCCGGGTGTTCAGCCGACGGACGGTGGTGGCCTCCGCCGCCCCGAGGGAGGCGTTGGTGCGCGTGGTGGGGGTGAACTCGCCGGGATCGATGCCGAACAGCCCGGCGAACCGCTCCCACAGCAGGGTCGGGCTCGACCCCGGCGGCGGGACGGTGACCAGGTGCACCCGCTCGCGGGGGATCGTCGCGGTCCAGCGGTCGAGGACGTCGGGGGCCTCCTGCACGGCCCAGAACCACTGGGCCACCTCCGCCGAGCGCTCCGGGTCCTGCAGGTTCTCCAGGAACCTGCCGTAGGCCTTCGTACGCCGGTGCTTGACGTTCTCCTGCCACTCCGCCGGGATCTGCCTGGCCAGGTCGCGCGCGGAGAAGACCACGTGCACCTCGCGGTCGGGGGCCCCGAGCGACTCCAGCGCCCGCGCGGCCTGGAGCCGCGAGGCGCGCCCGAGGATCTCGTGGCTGATGATGGCGGTGCCCGGCCAGGCGCGGACCTCCTGCGCCAACCGGTCCCAGCGTCCGGTGGCCTCGCGCTCCAGACCGCCCCACGGCAGCTCCATCAGGTCCAGCGCGGCGAGGAAGTGGGCGTCGTGCCGGTCCGCGGCGTAGAGGATGCCGCGCTTACGGAGCTCGTCGCGGTGGGTGAACAGGGTGTCCTGGACGAAGCTCGTGCCGGTCTTGGGGGCGCCCACGTGCAGGATGACGCGGCCGCTGTCGGCTCCGCTCACGTGAGTCCTTCCTGCCGGCGCCAGGTGCGGAGGCAGGCCTCCACGGCCACCTCGAGCGTCTGGCGTGGGTCGATGCTGCCGGGGAGGCCGGAGCTCGGACCGGACCTGCTCGGCGCCAGCGACCCCGGATCGCCGCGCACAGCGTAGCCAGCCCCTTCGGCGGCGCGCTCGAGGCGCTCGGCGGCCTCGAGGGCGCTGTGGCGTGCCCACTTCCGGGAGCCGGCCGGTACGGCGACCGCCGGGACCCGGACCGGTGAGTCCGCCAGGAGCTCCGAGAGCGTGCTGGCGAGCCTGCGCACCTGCCCGGGGCCGCGGGTCAGGGCGGTCAGGCGGTTCAACCGGCGGAGCAGGTCGGTGCGGGCGGCGTCGCCACCGGCTCCGACGCGGAGCGTCCGCAGCCCCAGCACCTGCGCCACCTGGGCCGCGACCTCGTCCGGCTCCCGGGCCACGACGACGTGGACCCGGTCACGAGATGGACGCCGGCCAGGACCTCGGGCGGCCAACCTCTCGGCGATCCCGACGACGTCGAGTCGCGGCGGCAACGACCTGTTCGCCTCGGCACGGCGCCACAGCGTGGCCCAGCGCACGTGACCGCCCAGCGCCGTGGTGGCGGCCCAGTGCTCGGCCATCATCACGTCGAACGGCCGTCCCAGCACGACGTGGACCGGGCGCCAGTCGCTCTCCACCGAGACCCTGGGCGAGCAGGGCCGTGCGCACGCCCGCGACGGTGCCGGGAGATCCGTAGAGCCGGAAGCGCCCCCGCCAGGGGGCCGGCCACCGGGTCAGGTCGGGCGCCGCCGGGGGCGTCGGCAGGGACGGCAGCTGGCGGGCGAGCACCCCGACGGCGAGTCGGACCAGCTCGTCGGCGGGCACCTGCTCCGGCTCGGTCGGGGGAGTGCCGAAGCGGGGGGCGCCGCGATCGCCGGGCCAGGAGAGCGGCACGTCGACCCGTCCGCGACCGGGGGCGGGCGTGGTCAGCACCAGGTCGGCCAGGCCGGGCGTGGTCCTACCGCCGGCCTCCAGGTTGATCAGTCGGACCAGCTCGAGGTGGGTGGCGCTCGGGAGGGGGTGGTCTCGACTCTGCTCGACCGGCGGACGGCGTCGTCTGCTCGGTGCCGCCCTCGAGGCGCCAGGCCGACCACGGCGTCGTACCGCCTCCGCGCAGGTGTGCGGACCAGCCGCTGACGGTCTCGGCGTAGGAGGTCATCGCAGGGCTTGCACGACGCGCGAGGGGCTCGGCCGACCCAGCACGTCGGCCATCCACACGCTGGTCGCGACCAGCTGCTGGAGGTCCACCCCGGTCTCGATGCCGAGCCCGTGCAGCATCCAGACGAGGTCCTCGGTGGCCAGGTTGCCGGTCGCGCTCTCGGCGTACGGGCACCCGCCCAGGCCGCCGGCGCTCGCGTCGAAGGTGGTGATGCCGTGCTGGAGGGCTGCGTAGGCGTTGGCCAGCGCCTGGCCGTAGGTGTCGTGGAAGTGCACCGCGAGCGACTCGTTCGGCAGGCCCGCCTCGTTCAGGGCACCGAGGAGCTCGCGCACGTGCCCCGCCGTGCCGACCCCGATGGTGTCGCCGAGGGAGAGCTGGCTGGCGCCGAGGTCGACGAGGCGCCGGCCGACGTCGACGACCTGCCCGACCGGGACGTCGCCCTCCCACGGGTCGCCGAAGCACATGCTGACGTAGGCCCGGACGTCCATCCCGGCTGCCCGGGCGCGCGCGACGGTGGGCTCGAACATGGCGAACTGCTCGTCGAGGCTGCGGTTGAGGTTGCGCTGGGCGAAGGTCTCGGTGGCGCTGCCGAAGACGGCGATGTGGCGGCACCCCAGCTCCAGGGCACGGTCCAGCCCGCGCTCGTTGGGCACCAGGACGGGCAGGTCCCGGCCGGCCTCGCCCAGGGTGGTGACCAGTGCCGCAACGAGTTCGGCGGCATCGGCCAGCTGGGGCACCCATTCGGGTGCACGAAGCTGGTGGCCTCCACGACGGGCAGCCCGGCCGCGAGCAGGCGGCGGACGAAGTCGACCTTGTCGTCCAGGGGGACGAGGCCCTTCTCGTTCTGGAGGCCGTCGCGGGGCCCGACCTCGTAGATGGTCACGCGGTCGGGGAGGGCGGGGGTGGCCAGCTCAGTCACCGTCGACCTCGAAGAGCAGCTCGCCGAGCCGTACCTGCTCACCGGCCGCGGCTCCGACGGTCGTCACCGTGCCCGCGAACGGGGCTCGCAGGGTGATCTCCATCTTCATCGCCTCCAGGACACCGAGCCGCTGACCCTCCACCACCTGATCATTCTCGGCCACGTCGACGGCGAGCACGGTGCCGGGCATGGGGGCGGTCAGGCTGCCCTCGCCGACGGCCGGGCCGTGGGCGGCGAACGCGTCCGGACGCTCGAAGACGAACCGCTGGCCCTCGAGGACCACCTCCACGTAGTGCGCCGTGGCGTTGACGACCGCCTGCACGCGGCGTCCGTCGACGTCGAGCCGGACGACGTGGTGGGCCGCGTGGAGCTGGGTGACGGGAACGCCGTCGACGGTGCCGGTGGCACGGTCGACGAGCACCACGCGGTCGAGCTCGACCCTCGTCGGCGCGGGGTCGGCGGCGAGCCGGAAGCCGTCGGCCCGGAACGGGTCGTGCGGCGCGGACTCGGCCGCCAGCATGGCGGGCACCCAGGCTGCGATCGTGCGGGGCAGGTCGTCGTCGGGTCGCGGCACCTCGGCGCGATCGAGCCACGCGGTGTCGATGGTGGCGTCGCGGAACTCCGCCGAGGCGACGAGCACCCGGAGGTAGCCGACGTTCGTGGTGAAGCCGAGGACGGCGGTGTCGTCCAGCGCCGCCAGCAGCGCCCGCCTGGCGGACTCGCGGTCGGGACCGTGCACGATGATCTTGCCGAGCATCGGGTCGTAGGCGGTCGAGACGACCTGCCCGGACTCCAGCGCATGGTCGACCCGGGCGGCGGAGGGCCAGCGCACCAGCGTCGCCGTGCCCGCCTGCGGGAGGAACCCCTCGAAGGAGTCCTCGGCGTAGACACGTGCCTCGATCGCGTGACCGTCGAGGTGCAGGTCGTCCTGGGTCAGTGGCAGCTCCTCGCCGGAGGCGACGCGGAGCTGGAGCTCGACGAGGTCGGTCCCAGTCACCAGCTCTGTCACCGGGTGCTCGACCTGGAGCCGCGTGTTCATCTCCAGGAAGTAGAACTCGCCGGTTGCGTTGTCGAGGAGGAACTCGACCGTCCCGGCGTTGACGTAGCCGACCTGGCCGGCCAGCGCGACGGCGGCAGCGGTCACCCCGTCGCGCTGCTCTGTCGTGATCGTCGGCGCCGGTGCTTCCTCGAGGACCTTCTGGTGACGGCGCTGGGTGGAGCAGTCGCGCTCGAAGAGGTGCAGCACGTGGCCGTGGTCGTCGCCGATGACCTGGACCTCGACGTGCCGGCCCGACTCGACGTACTTCTCCACGAGCATGGTGTCGTCTCCGAACGCCGAGCCGGCCTCCCTCCTGGCCGCTTCCAGTGCCTCGACGAAGTCCTCGGCGCGGGTCACCACGCGCATGCCCTTGCCGCCCCCGCCCGCGGCGGCCTTCACCAGGACGGGGTAGTCGAAGGTGCCGGGGTCCGCCGCGACGTCGTACGACGGCACGACCGGGACCCCGGCCTTCTCGGCGACCTCACGAGCGGCGTCCTTGCGGCCCATCAGGTCCATCACCGCGGCGCTGGGCCCGACGAGGGTCAGCCCGGCCTCCTCCACCGCCCGGGCGAACGAGGCGCGCTCGGAGAGGAACCCGTAGCCCGGGTGGACGGCGTCGGCGCCGGACGCCAGGGCCGCTGCCACGACGGCCTCGATGTCGAGGTAGGAGCCGACCCGGACCGCCTCGTCGGCCGCGAGCACGTGCGGCGCGGTGCGGTCGAGGTCGGAGTGCACGGCGACGGTGTGGATCCCCATCGCGCGGGCGGTGCGGACGACCCGGCAGGCGATCTCGCCCCGGTTGGCGATCAGGAGGCGCTTGATCACGTCACCACTCCTTCTTCTCACCTGGTCTCGACACGCCTCGACCTCGTTCCTCGGTCGCAGGGCTTGCTCGACCTGGCTCGCCCACGCGCCATGCTCGTTCCTCGCATGTCGCTGCTCGCTCACATCCGCCAGACGCCGTAGCGCGGCTCGGGAACCGGCGCGTGCGCCGTCACCGACAACCCCATGCCGAGCACCCGCCTGGTCTCCAGCGGGTCGATGATGCCGTCGTCCCAGAGCCGGGCGGTCGAGTAGTAGGGGGAGCCCTGGTGCTCGTACTGCTCCCGGATCGGCTGCTTGAACCGCTCCTCCTCGTCAGGATCATCGAAACCCCGGACGGTCGCGAGCACAGAGGCCGCCTGCTCGCCACCCATCACCGAGATCCGGGCGTTGGGCCACATCCAGAGGAAGCGCGGGTCGTAGGCGCGCCCGCACATCCCGTAGTTGCCGGCGCCGAAGGAGCCGCCGATGACCACGGTGAGCTTGGGGACGACCGAGCAAGCCACCGCGGTGACCAGCTTGGCGCCGTCGCGGGCGATGCCGCCGTTCTCGTACTCCCGGCCGACCATGAACCCGGAGATGTTCTGCAGGAAGACCAATGGCGTGCGGCGCTGGTTGCACAGCTCGATGAAGTGCGCGCCCTTGCGGGCGGACTCGGAGAACAGGATCCCGTTGTTGGCCACGATGCCGACGTCGTGCCCCCAGATCTTGGCGAACCCGCACACCAGCGTCTCGGCGTAGAGCTGCTTGAACTCGTGGAAGCGGCTCCCGTCGACCAGGCGGGTGATCACCTCGCGCACGTCGTACGGCGTGCGGGTGTCGGTGGGCACCACGTCGTAGAGGTCGGCGGGGTCGGCGACCGGCTCCTCGACGGCGGTCGACCCTCGGTGGTCGAGCGAAGTCGAGACCACGTCCTGCGAGGCAACGTGGCCACGATGCTGCGCACGATCTGCAGCGCATGGGCGTCGTCGTTGGCGAGGTGGTCGACCACCCCGGACCTGCGCGCGTGCACCTCGCCCCCGCCGAGGTCCTCGGCGCTGACGACCTCACCGGTCGCCGCCTTCACCAGCGGCGGGCCGCCCAGGAAGATCGTGCCCTGGTCCTTGACGATCACGGTCTCGTCCGACATCGCGGGGACGTAGGCGCCGCCGGCGGTGCACGAGCCCATCACGGCCGCGACCTGGGGGATGCCGTCGGCCGAGAGGTTGGCCTGGTTGAAGAAGATCCGGCCGAAGTGCTCCTTGTCGGGGAACACCTCGTCCTGCATCGGCAGGAAGGCGCCGCCGGAGTCGACGAGGTAGATGCACGGGAGCTTGTTGGCACGAGCCACCTCCTGCGCACGCAGGTGCTTCTTGACCGTGATCGGGTAGTAGGTGCCGCCCTTGACGGTGGCGTCGTTGGCCACGATCACGCAGTCGCGTCCCTCCACCCGCCCGATGCCGGTGACGATGCCCGCTCCGGGTACCGCGTCGTCGTACATCCCGTACGCCGCCAGGGGACTGAGCTCCAGGAACGGGCTGCCGGGATCGAGCAGGGCGTCGACCCGGTCGCGCGGGAGCATCTTGCCGCGGGCGGTGTGCTTGGCGCGCGCCGACTCCGAGCCACCGAGCCGGACCTGCGCCGTGCGTTCGCGCAGCTCCTCGACGAGGGAGGCGAGCCCTGGGGACGTGCTCTGCGCGGCGGTCACCACGCCATGTTAGCGATCGTTAACTAACCCCGCTAGACAGTTGACGGTGCGTCCTCGGGCTGGCGCCCGAAGTCCACGCCCTTGGCCTCCTTGCCGACCAGGACCAGCGCCGCGACCACGATCAGCACCGGCACGATGGTCACGGCGAGGGCGAAGGGGTAGCCGTGCGAGGAGGCGAGGTGCTCCTGGATCGGCAGGTTGGCCGCGGCCAGGACGTTGCCGAGCTGGTAGGTCACACCCGGGTAGAAGCCGCGGATCGCGTCCGGGGACATCTCGCTGAGGTGGGCCGGGATCACGCCCCAGGCGCCCTGGACCAGGAGCTGCATCAGGAACGAGCCGAGCACGAGCATCCCGGCGCTCGATGAGTAGGCGAAGATCGGCACGACCGGCAGCGCCAGCAGGGTGCAGAAGGCGATCGTGTAGCGCCGGCCGAACCGCTCGGAGAGTCCGCCGAAGGTGAGACCGCCGATGATCGCCCCGATGTTGTAGACGATCGCGATGGTCAGCGCGGTCGACTCCGCCAGTCCGGCACCGCCCTGGTCGGTGGCCTTCAGGAAGGTCGGGTAGACGTCCTGGGTCCCGTGGCTCATCCAGTTGAACGCCGTCATCAGCAGCACCAGGTAGAGGAAGCGCCGCAGCACCGCGCCGGTGAAGATGACGTCCTTGACGCTGGTCTTCGTCACGGCCAGCTTCTCCTGGGTGGCCTCCCACGCCTCCGACTCCTGCACCTTGGTCCGGATGATCAGGCTGATCAGCGCCGGGAGGATGGAGAGACCGAACAACCATCGCCAGGACAGGCCGAGCCCGTCACTGATGATCAGGAAGGCGACCGCCGCGAGGAGGTAGCCCATCGAGTACCCCTGCTGCAGCACTCCGGAGAAGAAGCCGCGGCGCTCCTTGGGGATCTTCTCCATGGCGAGCGCCGCGCCGAGCCCCCACTCACCACCCATCCCGATGCCGTAGAGGAGGCGCAGCACGATGAGCACTGTGAAGTTCGGTGCGAACGCGCACAGGAAGCCGACCGTGGAGTAGAACAGGACGTCGACGATCAGCGGCTTGCGGCGACCGATCTTGTCGGCCCAGAGACCGAAGATCAGTGCCCCGACCGGACGCATCAGCAGCGTCGCGGTGGTCAGGAACGCGACGGTCTCCTTGGACTTGCCGAAGGTCTCGGCGATGTCGGCGTAGACCAGCACGACGATGAAGTAGTCGAAGGCATCCATCGTCCAGCCGAGCAGTGCGGCGATGAAGGAGTTCTTCTGGTCCGAGGTGAGCGGGGTCGCCATCTCTGGGTCGTACCCACGCGTTAGCGGACGCTAACCTTGGGTCCGTGACCCGTCGCGAGCAGATCCTGGCCACCGCGGCCGAGCTGTTCGCCGAGAAGGGCTTTCACGGCGTCTCGATCGCCGAGCTGGGTGCCGCGTGCGGCTTCTCCGGCCCCGCGCTGTACCGGCACTTCCGCTCCAAGGACGCGGTCCTCGCCGAGATGCTGATCAGCATCAGCGACGAGCTGCTGCAGACGGGGCGTGAGCGGGTGCGCCAGGCTCACACACCGGTGGACGCGCTGCGCGCGCTGATCGACTGGCACGCGAGCTTCGCGCTGGAGCACAAAGCCCTGATCGTCGTGCAGGACCGCGACTGGGGCGCGCTGCCGCTCGAGGCGCGGGAGAAGGTGCGCGAGACCCAGCGCAAGTACGTCGAGGTGTGGGTCCGTCAGCTGCGGGCACTGGACAGCTCGCTCTCGCTGGAGGAGTCCCGCGCGGCCGTGCACGCGACCTTCGGCCTGATCAACTCCACCCCGCACAGCACGTTCCTCGACCCCGCCGGGATGCACGCCCTGTTGTGCCGCATGGCCGAGCGGGCGCTCGGGGCGAACAGTCTCACCGTCGCCGGCTGAGCTCCGCGTCGGCGACGATCTCCTACCGTGGGCAGGTGACCTTCCCGCCGCTGGCACCGCACCGGTCCGATCTCCTCCCGGCCGACCACGGCGCCCAGCTCTACTGGGAGGAGAGCGGCACCTTGCAGGGCAAGCCGATGCTCTGGTTGCACGGCGGGCCGGGAAGCGGCCTGGGGGACGCCTACCGCCGAAGGCTCGACCCGGAGCGGTGGCGCATCGTGGGCTTCGACCAGCGGGCGTGCGGCCGCAGCCGGCCGCTGGCGACCGAGCCCGGCTTCGACCTGGGGACGCTCGCCACACAGCAACAGGTCGCCGACATCGAGGCGGTGCGAGAGCACCTCGGGATCGAGCGCTGGCTGGTCGCCGGCGGTTCCTGGGGCTCGACTCTGGCCCTGGCGTACGCCGAGGCGCACCCTGACCGCGTCAGTGAGGTCGTCCTCGTCGCCGTGACGACCTCGGCCCGCAAGGAGATCGAGTGGATCAGCGAACAGGTGGGTCGGATCTTCCCCCGGGAGTGGGCAGAGCTGGAGGTGGCGTCGGGGCGGGATCGGGACCAGCCGCTCCTCGAGGCGATGCTGGCGCGGCTGACCGATCGCGACCCGGCGGTGCGGGACGCGGCGGCGCTTGCGTGGTGCCGCTGGGAGGACACCCACGTCTCCCTTGATCCCGCGGCGACGCCGCACTGGCAGGTCTGCGAGCCCGACGCCCGCCTCCTGATGGCCACGCACGTGGTCAACAACTGGGCCCACACGGCGTGGCTCGGCGAGTCGGGCATCCTCGACCGGCTCGACACCGTCACCCACCTCCCGGCGGTGCTGATCCACGGGCGGCTGGACGTGAGCGGCCCGCTGGTGACCGCCTGGGAGCTGCACCGGCGGTGGCCCGCGAGCCGACTCGTGGTGGTGGAGGACGAGGGCCACGGCGGCACCGCGATGAGTGCGGAGCTGGAGGCGGCGTACGCCTCCTTCCTCAGCCCGATTCCTGGGTGATCGCCTTGGCCACGGCCTTGGGCACCTTGGCGTCGAAGACGCTGGGGATGATGTAGCTGGCGTTGAGCTCCTGGTCGGTGACGACGTGCGCGATCGCGTCGGCCGCGCGCAGCAGCATCTCGACGGTGACGTCGCTGGCCCGCGCATCGAGCAGTCCGCGGAAGACGCCGGGGAAGGCGAGCACGTTGTTGATCTGGTTGGGGTAGTCGCTGCGACCGCTGGCCACGACCGCCGCGTGCCGGCTGGCGTCAGCCGGGTCGACCTCGGGGTCGGGGTTGGCCAGGGCGAAGACGATCGCGTCCTGGGCCATGTCGTCGATCCACTCGGCCTCGAGCACGCCGGGAGCGCTGACCCCGATGAAGACGTCGGCACCGTGCAGGGCCGCGTGCAGGTCACCGTGCACGTGCCGGGGGTTGGTGCGGCCCGCGAGCTCGGCCATCGCCGGCGCCAGGGTGTCGTCGTCGTCGGAGAGGGCGCCCTCCTTGTCGCACACCACGACGTCGGTGGCACCGGCGGCCAGGAGCAGCGTGACGATGGCGGTGCCGGCTGCTCCGGCGCCGGCCACGACCACGCGCGTCGTACCCAACGACTTCTCGACGCAGCGCAGGGCGTTGGTGAGGGCGGCCAGCACCACGATCGCGGTGCCGTGCTGGTCGTCGTGGAAGACGGGGATGTCGAGACGCTCGCGCAGTCGCCGCTCGATCTCGAAGCAGCGTGGCGCGGCGATGTCCTCGAGGTTGATGCCGCCGAAGCCCGGGGCGATCGCCTCGACCACGTCGACGATCCGGTCGGTGTCCTGGGTGTCGAGGCAGATGGGCCAGGCGTCGATGTCTGCGAAGCGCTTGAACAGCGCCGCCTTGCCCTCCATCACCGGCAGCGCTGCGCCGGGGCCGAGGTTGCCGAGCCCGAGCACCGCGGAGCCGTCGGTCACCACCGCCACCGAGTTGCCCTTGATGGTCAGCCGGGGGACGTCCTCCGGGTGCTCGGCGAGCGCCAGGCTGACCCGGCCGACTCCGGGCGTGTAGGCCATCGAGAGGTCGTCGCGGGTGCGCAGGGGCACCTTCGAGGTGACCTCGATCTTCCCGCCGATGTGCAGCAGGAAGGTGCGGTCGGAGACCTTGTGCACGGTGATCCCGGAGAGCTTCCGGACCGCCGCCACCACCTCGTCGGCGTGCTCGGAGTCGGTCGCGGAGCAGGTGACGTCGACGACGAGGCGGTCGTGGCGGGACTCGGCGACGTCGAGCGCGGTCACGATCCCGCCCTCGGAGGCGATGGTCGTCGCGATCCGGCCGACGAGGCTCGGGTCGACGTCGGTGTAGAGCCGCATGGTGATCGAGTACGACGCACTCGTGGCCGCGCTGCGACGCCTTCCCTGGCTGGTCTCTCCCATGCCCTCATCCTGCCGCACTCGCGACGTACACCGGCTCGTCACCTCGGCCTCACCCGACGGCCACCCACGACGGACAGCGTCGGGCACCCAGAGACGTTTCTCGAAAGGTGCGCACATGTCCAGAAGAAGGAAGACGGTCGTTCTCGTGGCTGCGGCCGTTGCGGTGATGGCGGCAGCCGCGGGCACGGCCGCGGCCAGCGGTCGCCTGCCCGTCCTCGACCGAACTGCGAGGGGCCAGGTCGACACGTACGGCGGCGCGGCGCGCGAGTCCGGCGACCAGAGCCGGTTGATCGCCGACTCGATCGCGAGCGGCAGGGCGCGCAACGTGATCCTGCTGATCGGTGACGGGATGGGTGACTCCGAGATCACCGTGGCCCGCAACTACCTGCGCGGCGCCGGTGGCGCCTTCCCGGGGATCGACGCGCTGCCGCTGACCGGCCAGATGACCCACTACAGCGTCAACCAGGCCACCGGCAAGCCCGACTACACCCCGGACTCGGCCTCCACGGGCACGGCGTGGTCCACGGGGGTCAAGACCTACGACAACGCGATCTCGGTGGACCGGCACGGCAAGGCGTACCCGACCCTGCTGGAGCAGGCGAAGCGCGCGGGGTTCGCCACCGGTGACATCACCACCTCCGAGATCCAGGACGCGACCCCCGCCGTCGAGGTCAGCCACATCAGCCAGCGCTCCTGCTACGGACCCGTCGAGACGACCGCCAAGTGTCCCGAGGCGGCCAAGGAGAAGGGCGGGCGCGGCTCCATCTCCGAGCAGCTGCTCGACACCCGACCCGACGTCACCATGGGCGGCGGGTCGGCGACCTTCGCGCAGGTCGCCGCTGCCGGCCAGTGGAAGAACAAGACGCTGGAGCAGCAGGCCAGGGATCGCGGCTTCCGCTACGTCACGGCCAAGGCCGACCTGGCCGGGGTGCACCGTGCCGACCAGCAGCAGCCGCTGCTGGCGCTGTTCGCGCCGGGCAACATGCCGGTGAGGTTCGCGCCGTACCTGGCCACCAACGGCGGCGCCGCCAAGCCGGCCGGGACCTGCTCGCCCGAGCCCACCTTCAGCTCGGTCCCCGAGCTCCGAACGATGACCGAGAAGAGCATCGACCTGCTCTCCCACAACCAGTCGGGTCGCAGGAACGGCTTCTTCCTGCAGGTCGAGTCGGCCTCGATCGACAAGAAGGACCACGCTGCCGACGCCTGCGGACAGATCGGCGAGACCCAGCAGATGGACGAGGCGGTCAAGGCCGCTCTCGACTTCGCCAGGCGCGACGGGCACACGCTGGTGATCGCTACCGCCGACCACGCCCACTCCAGCCAGATCGTCGACGGTGACACGCCTGGCCTGACCGCCAAGCTGCTGACCAAGGAAGGCTCCGAGATGATCGTGGCCTACGGCACGGCAGCCGCGGGTGCCAGCCAGCAGCACACCGGCACGCAGCTGCGGGTGGCCGGCTACGGACCCGGCGCGGCGAACCTCGTGGGCCTGATCGACCAGACCGACCTGCACTTCATCATCGACCGGGCGCTCGGCCTGCACTGACGGGGGCTGCTACCGACGGGACAGCACGACGGCACTGGTGTTCGTGGCCACCGCGACCAGGTGGTCGGAGACGGCCACCTGGTAGGGCCAGAACGTCGTGTTGATCCCGTCGGTGGGCAGCGGCGCCGTCGCCGTGAAGGCACCGGTGGACAGGTCGAGGACGCGCAACCCGGTCGTCGTGCCGACCAGTGCGTGGTCGGCGTCGAGCAGCGGCACGTCGTCGAGCTGGAACCCGTAGGGGAGGGGCTGCGGCCGGGCAGGCAACGTCCGTCGCCACAGCGGCCGGCCCGTCTGGGCGCTGTACGCCGCCAACCGGTCGCCCTGGCGCACGAGCAGGCGACCGCTGCGCAGTGCCACGTCGAGCGGGGCCGGCAGGTCGGGCAGCACCGACCACGCGACGGCACCCTGCTCGTCGTAGGCCACCAGCACCTCCACGCCGCTCTGGGCGTTGCGCTGCAGCACGAGGACGCGCCCGTTGTCGGTGCCGACCACGTGTGATCCCGAGCCGTTCAGCTCGGGCGTCTGCCAGGCGGTGCGCCCGGTGCCGAGATCCAGCGCCACGAGCCGGCTCGCGCCGCCGCGCAGGTCGTGCTGGTCGGCGAGCTCGTAGTCCGGGCGCCCGCCTGCGACCAGCAGCCCGTCGCCGACCAGGCCCACGTAGTCGCCCTTCTCGGCTCGCACCTGCCTGACCCACTTCTGGGTGCCGTCGCGGTCGAGGCGGACGACGCGCTGCCGACCGTGGGTGCCGGGGCCGAGCACCACCACCCCGCCGTCGTCGAGCATCTGCGTCGCGAACGGTGCCGCGGCCCCCACGTGCGGCCCGCCGAGACGCGGTGCACCAACGCCGGACGCCGGTGCGGGCGTCGAGCGCGACCAGGTCGGGGGCGCCGTCCTCGGGCATCGTGGCGACGAGGTAGGTGTCGGTGCTCGCGTCGTACGCCGACCGCTTGGTGCCGACCTGGACGCTCCACAGCGGGCGAAGCGTGTGGTCGTCGAGCATGGTGAAGTCGGGGTTGTCGCGGGTGCGGATCCCGATCCCCTGGGCATAGGCGGAGAGCTGCGCCCACTGCTCGTAGTCGTAGCCGACCGCCCCCACCACCGGCCCGAACGGTGGCGGCGCGTGGTCGAGGGACGCCACCGCGCGGTCACGGTTGTCGTCTGGCTGCTCCGCGCGCCCGGCGGCGTCGAGGAACGGCGAGCTCGACCGCTTCGCGGAGACGCTGGTGACGGCATCGCCGCACGAGCCCCGGGCGCGGACCGCTCCCAGCGCTGCGGCACCGGCCAGGACGAGCGCGGCCACCAGGCCGATCGCCACCCACGCCCGCCTGCTCATGCCGGGAGCCTAGGTGTCCGGCTATCCCCGCCTGCGGTGGATCTCCTCGTTGATGGCGGGGACGATCTCGTGCATGTCGCCGACGACGGCGTAGGTGGCCTTGGTCATCATCGGGGCCTCGGGGTCGGTGTTGATCGCCACGATGACCTTCGAGCTCGCGCAGCCGGCCCAGTGCTGGATGGCGCCGCTGATGCCGCAGGGCACGTAGAGCTCGGGGGCGATCCGGTTGCCGGTCTGGCCGACCTGCTCGTGGTGGGGGCGCCAGCCGAGCGAGGTGACCACCCGGGAGACCCCGAGCGAGCCGCCGAGCAGCTTGGCCAGCTCGAGGACGTCGTCGAAGCCGTCGGGGCCGCCGGCGCCGCGGCCTGCGCCGACCACGACGCGGGCCGACTTCAGGTTGTCGGCACCGGAGTCGGCGCTCTCGCGCTCCACCGACACGGCGCGCACCGCGAGGTCCTCGGGGGTGAGCTCGATGGCCAGCGGGGCGACCGTGCCTGCGCCGGGCGTCCCGGCCGGGGTGGCCTCGACCGCGTGCCCGGCGACGGTGAAGACCGCGGGCCGGTGGCCGAGCTTCACGTCCTCCAGGGCAGCACCGCCGACGACCTGCCGGGTGACCACGAACGGCGCCAGGCCGTGGAAGGACACCACGTTGGCGGCCATCGGGACACCGATCCGGGTGGCGACCCGGGCCATCACCTCGTTGCCGCGGTTGGTGCCACCGGCCACCACGACGACCGCCTTGGCGATCTCGCGGGCGGCCAGCACCGCCGAGGCGGTGGCCGAGCCGGAGAACAGGGCGAGGTCCTCACCGTCTGACCCTGATCCGGCATGGTGCACGTTGCGGACGCCGTACGACGCCAGCACCTCGCCGAGGTCGGCAGGCGCGGGACCGACGGCGACCGCGTCGACGGGGACTCCGTTGCCGGCGGCCGCGAGGCTGCGCGCGAAGGTCACCGTCTCCAGGGAGACCTCGTCGATGCCCTCCGCGCTGGTCTCGACGTAGACGACGATCACGGAGTCATCACCGGGTCACCCCGAGCTTCTCGAAGAGGTCGACGACCGCGGCCGCGGCCTCCGGGCCCTCGCCGAGCAGCTCGGAGCTGCTCGACATGGTCTGCGGGACCGTCAGCGTCACCCGGCCGCTCCCGATGGCCGGGAAGGCCGGTTCGCGGGTCTCGACCTCGACCTTCTTGGCCTTCATCCGGCCGGTGATCGTGGGGTAGCGCGGCTCGACGCCCCCCTCCATCACGCTGATCACCGCGGGCAGCGGGACCTCGTAGGTCTCGGTGCCCAGCGGACCTGCCCCGGTGCAGTGCGCGACGCGTCCACCTCCCGAGGTCTCCCGGAGCTCGACGGTCTGCATCCCGGTGATGACCGGTCGGCCGAGGGCGTCGGCGAGCCGGATCGGCACCTGGTAGTCACCGGAGTCGGCGGCGTCGTTGCCCAGCAGGACCACGTCGTACGCCGCACCGGCAGCTTCGTGCTCGCGGACCACGGCAGCGATCTCCGCGGCCACGTCGGCCGGACCCAGCGTGGTCGGCTCGGCCTCCACCAGGGTGGCGGCGGTGCAACCGACCCCGAGGGCCGAGCGCAGCTGCTCGGTGGCGTCGGGGGAGCCGACCGTGAGCACCCGGGCGGAGCCCTCGGTGGCCGCGGCCACCTGTACGGCGAGCTCCACCGCTGCCTGGTCGTGGGCGCTCGTGGTGAAGCCGACGTGGCGGGCGTCGACGGACTGCCCGTCCTCGCTCAGGAGCACCTCGCTACCGACGTCCGGGACGCGCTTGACGCAGACGAGTACCTCGGCCACGTCAGCGCATCCTCTCGTTGCTCGGGTCGAAGAGCGACGTGGCGTCCACCGAGCCGACGACCACCGGGTAGAGCTCCTCCATGTAGGAGACCGCGAGCTCGTTGCCCAGCGTGGCCTCCTCGACCGGCAGGTAGGCCATCAGCACGTGCTTGCCCAGCGACGGCGCAGAGCCGGCCGAGGTCGCGTAGGGGTGGTGGCCGTACGCGTCGGTCATGATCGACCCGTCGCGCCTGACGATCGGCTCGCCGCCGAGCATGTAGCGCTTCACGCCGCTGGACGAGGTGTGGTCCTCGACGGTGAGCGTGCACAGCACCGACTTCGGACCCGCCTCGCGCTGGGCCAGGTAGGCCTCCTTGCCGACGAAGTCGGCGGCCTTCACCTTGGGGCGCTGCATGCCGGCGTCGGTGATGGAGCGCTCCGCGTCGAGCTCGGCGCCGTAGGCGCGGTAGCCCTTCTCGATGCGGCCGGTCGTGCCGTAGACGCCGATCCCGACCGGTACGGCGCCGTGCTCCTGGCCTGCCGCGAGCAGCGCGTCCCAGAGCTGGGCGGCGGTGTCGAACGGCACGTAGAGCTCCCAGCCGAGCTCGCCGACGTAGGAGATGCGTGAGGCCAGCACCGGCTCGTCGACGCCCTTGACCGAGATCTCCCGGGCGGTGAGCATCGCGAAGCCGTCGGCGCTGACGTCGTCGCCGGTCAGCGAGGAGAGGATGTCGCGCGCCCTCGGGCCCCAGAGGCCGATGGTCGCGACCTGCTCGGTGACGTCCTCGAGCGCGGCGTCCTCGAGGAGCCGGTCGGTGAACGTCTTGCGGTCGGCCATGCCGTGGGCGCCGCCGGTGACGACCCGGAAGTGGTCCTCGCCGAGGCGCATCACGGTGAGGTCGGAGAGGAAGCCGCCCTTGGCGTCGAGCACCGGTGTGTAGATGACCTTGCCGACGGGGACGTCGCACTGCGCGACGACGGCGTGCTGCACCGACGCGAGCGCTCCGGGCCCGGTGATGTCGAGGACCTGGAAGGCCGTCAGGTCGATCACGCCGGCGTTCTCGCGCATCGCCAGGTGCTCGGCATTGATGATCGGGCTCCACCAGCGGGCGTCCCACTCGTGCTCGCGGGGCATCACGGCGTCGCCGTACTTCTCCACCAGCCCGGCGTTGGACTCATACCACCACGGCCGCTCCCAGCCGACGGTCTCGTAGAAGACCGCCCCCAGCGACTTCTGCGACTCCGCCATCGCCGACCAGCGGATGCCGCGGTCGGACTCGTACTGCTCGGAGGGGTGCACGATGCCGTAGGTCTTGATGAACGACTCGCTCGTGCGGGCACGGACGTGCTCGCGGGTGGTCTCGTGGGGGTGGAAGCGGGCGATGTCGCTGTGCGCGATGTCGATCTCGCTGTGGCCCTCGACCATCCACTCCGCGACGGCGCGGCCGACGCCGGGACCCTCCTTGATCCACACGGCGGCGGCGACCCACAGGCCCTTGACCTCGCTCTCGCCGAGGATGGGCGCCCCGTCGGCGGTCAGCGAGAGCAGGCCGTTGATGGCGTAGCGCATCTCCGCGCCCTCCGCGCCGAGCAGCTCGGGCATCAGCTCCAGCGCCTGCTCGAGCTGCGGGTCGAAGTCGTCCTCGGTGAAGGGCATCTCAGTGGGGGAGAGCCTGGCCTGGTCGAGCGAGGGGATCTCCTCGGGCTCGTGCAGGATCGCGCGGTGGGCGTAGGAGCCGACCTCCATGTCGGCGCCGTGCTGGCGCTCGTAGCAGAGGGTGTCCATGTCACGCACGATCGGGAAGGAGATCTCGCCCTCGCGCTCGGCGAGCTGCGGGCACGGGCCGACCGAGATCATCTGGTGCACGGCGGGCGTGAGCGCGATCCGGACGCCGGCCATGTCGCCGATCTTCGGGCTCCAGACGCCGCAGGCGATCACGACGTACTCCGCCTCGATGGTGCCGGCGTCGGTGACCACGGAGGTGATCCGCCGCCCACCAGCACCGTCCTCGACACCGAGGTCGGTCACCTCCACGTTGGGTACGACGGTCAGGGCGCCCTTCGCCAAGGCGTTCTCGCGCATGATCGTGCCGGCGCGCAGGGAGTCGACGACACCGACGGAGGGGGTCCAGAAGGCACCGACGATCTGGTCGGGGTCGAGGAAGGGCACCTTCTCCACCACGAACGCGGGGTCGACGATCTCGGCCTCGATCCCCCACGCCTTGGCACTCGACATGCGGCGGCGCAGCTCCTCCATCCGCTCCTCGGTGCGCGCGACCTCGAAGCCACCGGACTGGGTGAAGACGCCCATCTCCTGGTACTGGCGCACCGAGTCCATCGTCAGGTCGGTGATCTCCCGGGTGTGGTCCACGGGGAAGATGAAGTTGGAGGCGTGACCGGTCGAGCCGCCGGGGTTGGGCAGCGGGCCCTGGTCGAGCTGGACGATGTCCTTCCAGCCCAGCTCGGCGAGGTGGTGGACGAGGCTGTTGCCGACGATGCCGGCGCCGATGACGACGACCTTGGCGGTGGCGGGGACGGTGGCCACGGTGTTCTCCCAGCGTTAGAGCGTGTTGCGTAATACGAAACCGGTTGCGCATTGTGAAACGCAGGATCAGCATCACCCTGCTCTGGCAGGGCTGTCAAGCCGACCCGCAAACCCTGGCGCCCGGGACCGCTGATGCGGCCCCGGGCGCCAGGTTTCGACGAAGGTCCGGGCCGACTCAGCCCAGCCAGGCCTTGACCTTGTCGGGGTTGGCTGCGATCCACTTGTCGGCTGCAGCCTGGGGCGACATCTTGTCCTGGGCGATGTACTTGGCGACCAGGTTCTGGTCGTCGTTGGTCCAGGAGAAGTTCTTCACCAGGGTGGCTGCGGGACTGCCGGAGTCGGCGAACTTCTTGGCGACGACCTTGTTCAGGTTGTACGCCGGGTAGTCGCACTTGACGTCACTCGGCTTCGTGGGGCACGCCGTGGCGTCGCTGGAGAACGCCGGCAGCTTCACGTGCACGAGCGGCACCTCGGAGAGGAACCACTGGGGCTCGTAGAAGTAGCCGATCATCGGCTTCTTCTTCTGCTCGGCCTGGCGGAACCCGGTGATCAGCGCGTCCTCGGAACCCGCGTAGACCACCTTGAAGTCCAGGTTCAGGTTCTTGACCAGGGCCTCGTCGTTGGTGACGAAGCCGGGGTCACCGTCGGTGAACTGCCCCTTGTCGCCGGACTCGGAGGTCTTGAACAGCTTCGCGTACTTGTTCAGGTTCTTCCAGTTGGTGATGTCGGGGTACTTCTTGGCCATCCACGGCGGCACGTACCAGCCGATGACGCCCTTGTTCCCGGTCGGCCCGTCGTCGACGGCCACCTTCTCCTGGTCGATGTACTTCTTCACCAGCTCGGGGTGGCCCCAGTTCTCGATCACGATGTCGACCTTGCCGCTCGCGAATCCGGTCCACGACGGCTCCTCGTTCAGCTTGAGGTAGTTCATCTGGCAGCCCAGCTTCTTGGCGGCGATCTCGCCGACCACGTAGGCGTCGGCCGCGTAGCCCACCCAGTTGTTGACCGCCATGTTCACCGTGCCGCACTTGCCGTTGGCACCGCTCTTCTCGTTCTTCTGCTTGGCGGCCTGCACGTCGCCACTGCCACATGCGGAGAGCACGAGGGCAGCGGACGCCAGGACGCCGGTCAGGCCCAGGAGCCTCTTTCGGTTGTACTTCATAGTTCCCTCTCTAGTGCCGAGCCGGTGTCCGGTTCGTTGTTGGGCAGGGGTCGGGGATGGGCCGACCTCGTGGGTTCAGTGACCGGTGCGCGCCGCCTTTCCCGTACGACGGTCGGCTGCCGCTCGCGTGATCCGGTCGAGCATCACGCCGAGCAGCACCAGGCAGATGCCTGCTGCGAGTCCTCGTCCGCCGCGCTGGAGCTGGTTGCGGAACCCGTCGGTGACGACGTAGCCGAGGGCACCGGAGCCGACGCCGCCGCCGATCGCCACCATGGAGAGCACGAACAGCAGCCCCTGGTTGGTGGCCAGGGTCAGTGCCCCCCTGGCCATGGGCAGCTGCACCTTGCTGATCATCTGCCAGGTCGTCGTGCCCGCTGACTCCGCCGCCTCGATCGTCGTCGGGGCGACGTTGCGGATGCCGTCGGCCACGAGCTTGATCGCCGCCGGGGCGGCGTAGATCACCGCCGCCACGATGGCGGTGAAGCGCGTCGCGCTGAACAGGGCCAGTGCTGGGATCAGGTAGACGAACGGAGGCATGGTCTGACCCGCGTCGAGGACCGGTCGCAGGATCAGGTCCACCCGCCGGCTACGGCCCATCCAGACCCCGAGGACCACCCCCAGGATCATCACCAGCACGGTGGCGACGAGCACGGAGGCCAGCGTCTGCATGGTGAAGTTCCACAGGTCCATGAAGTAGATCCCGGCCAGGCAGATCACGCTGGGGATGACCGCCTTGCGGCCGCCGATCACCAGGCCGAAGGCGAGCAGCCCCGCGGCGGCGAGCCACCAGGGGGACTCGCTGAGGAGACTCTGCAACGGGTTCAGCACGGCGTTGGTGATCGCGTTGCGGACGTCCTCGGTGACCGTGGAGAAGTGGTCGGTGATCCAGTTGACGAAGTTCTGGACCCCGTCGGAGATCTTCGCGCCGGCGTTGAGCCCGCTCGGCACGTTGGCCGCCCAGAGGTAGGTCCGCGAGAGATAGACCGCGACGACGACCACGACGCCGAGCACGCCGAGACTCAGCAAGCGGGCCCGGCGGTTGCCGCCGCGAGCACGACGAAGCTGTTCGGCCCGCTCGCTCACCGCGGTCGTGACCCGGTCGAGCATGATCGCCACGATCACGATCGCGATGCCGGGCACGAAGGCCTCGCCCACGTTGTTGGTGGTCAGGCCGTCGACGACGGGGATCCCGAGTCCGGGACTGTTGACGAAGGCCGCGATCGTGGCCATCGACAGGGCCGCGAGGGTGGTCTGGTTGATGCCGGTGACGACGGTGCTGCGGGCCATCGGCAGCTGCACCTTGGTGATCCGTTGCACCGTCGTCTGCCCCATCGAGCTGGTCGCCTCGATGGTCGGCCCGGAGACGGTGCGGATGCCGTGCGCGGCGATCTTGATCACCGGCGGAATCGCGAAGATGAAGGACGCCACGATCCCGGGTGCGGCGCCGATGGTGAAGAAGATGACCACCGGGAGCAGGTAGACGTAGCCGGGCATCGTCTGCATCACGTCGAGGACCGGTGTGATCACCGCTGTGGCTCGCTGGCTGTTGCCCATCCACACCGCGAGCGGGAGCCCGATCGCGACGGCGGCCACCACCACGATCCCGGTGATGATCAGCGTGTCCATGGCCGGCGACCACACGCCGAGCACGGCGAAGGAGAGGAAGGAGAGGCCGGTCAGGACCGCCATCCGCCATCCGGCCAGCGCCAGCGCGATCCAGACGGCGATCGCGAGCACCCCGGTCCACCCGATGACCGGGATCGGGCTGGGGAGCTTGGGCACCGAGATCAGGTACTGCAGCTGCTGGGTCAGCCAGTTCAGGAAGGTGCCCACCTCCTGGAGCAGGTGGACCGGCCACGCCTTGCTCGAGGCCAGCGCGTTGGACTTCTCGGTGATCCAGTCGTGCGACTTGGTGGTCTGGGTGCCACCGAGCACCCGGGTGTCGTGGTTCTTGGTGAAGGCGAACAGGACGATCCAGATGGCCAGGACGACCAGGGACCAGCCCCAGATCGGGACCCCCCGCGCCCGGTCGGCCAAGGAAGGCGCCGGCTCTGCGGGGGCCTCGGTCCTCGTCGCTGGTGCCTCCAGCGTCGTGGTCATGCGGGCACGCCCTCGGTCTCGGGGGTTCCGGTGTCCTCGGCCACCACTGCCCGGAAGATCGCATCCTCGTCGACCATGCCGACCAGCTCGCCGTCGTCGACGACCTGGATCGGGTGGCGCCCCTGCCCCAGCGCACTGCGCGCGGCTTCGCGGATGACCGTGGACGAGGGCAGTGCCACACCCTCGTGGGAGTCACCGGGGGCCGGCGGGCGCATCACCCACTTCAGCGTGAGGACGTGCGACTTGGGGACCTCGCTGGTGAAGTCACGGACGTAGTCGTCGGCAGGGGCGCCGATGATCTCGTCGGGACTGCCGACCTGCACGATCTCCCCGTCGCGCATGATCAGGATCCGGTCGCCCAGCTTCAGTGCCTCCGCGAGGTCGTGGGTGATGAAGACCATGGTGGTGCCGAGGTCCGCCTGCAGCCGGATGACCTCGTTCTGCATGTCACGCCGGATGAGTGGGTCCAGGGCGGAGAAGGGCTCGTCGAAGAGCAGCAAGGTCGGGTCGGCCGCCAGCGCGCGGGCCAGACCGACTCGCTGCTGCATGCCGCCGGAGAGCTGGTCGGGGTAGGAGTGCTCGTTGCCCTTGAGCCCGACGAGCTCGACGACCTCCTGCGCGCGGGCCATCCGATCGGACTTCTTGACGCCGCGGATCTCCAGCCCGTAGGCGACGTTGTCGATGACCTGGCGGTGCGGCAGCAGGCCGAAGTGCTGGAAGACCATCGACACGTGGTGGCGCCGCAGGTCGCGCAGCTGGGACTCGGAGGCCTGCGTCGTGTCCTGGCCGTTGATCTTCACGCTGCCCGCCGTCGGCTCGATCAGCCGGGTCAGGCAGCGCACCAGGGTCGACTTGCCGGAGCCGGAGAGGCCCATCACCACGAAGACCTCACCTGGCGCGACGTCGAAGGAGATGTCCTTGACCGCCGCGACGCAGCCGGTCTTCTCCAGCATCTCCGACCGCGGCAGCTCGGCGTCCGGCGTCCCCACGAGCTTGTCGGCATCGGGACCGAAGACCTTCCACAGGTGGCTGACCTCGAGCGCGGCGCTGCCCGTGCCGTTCGCGCCGTTCGCGCCGTCAGACGGTTCTTCGCTCATCGGATGCCTCCTACGGCTTGGTGCATCAGTTGTCGGCGGACGCGTTGCGCGGGTCGCCGGGTGGGAAGAGGGGTGTGTCGCCTCGGTGCCGGTAGAACGGCACCTCCTCGGCGGGAAGGGGGGTGTTGCCCAGGACCAGGTCGGCCGCCTTCTCGGCGACCATCATCACCGGGGCGTAGATGTTGCCGTTGGTGACGTAGGGGAAGACGCTCGCGTCGACCACGCGCAGCCCGTCGAGGCCGTTGACGCGCATCGTCGCCGGGTCGACCACCGACATCTCGTCGAGACCCATCTTTGCCGTGCACGACGGGTGCAGGGCGGTCTCGGCGTCGTGGCGTACCCAGTCGAGGATCTCCTCGTCGGTCTCCACCGAGGGCCCCGGAGACAGCTCGCCGGCGTTGAAGGGGTCGAAGGCCGGCTGGGTGAGGATGTCGCGCGCCACGCGGATCGCCTCGACCCACTCGCGGCGGTCGTTGGGGGTGGTCAGGTAGTTGAACAGCATCTTCGGGTGCTGCTTCGGGTCGGTGCTGGCGATCCTGACCCAGCCACGGGTGTCGGCGTACATCGGCCCGATGTGCACCTGGTAGCCGTGGCCCTCGGTCGGGGCGCTGCCGTCGTAGCGCACCGCGATCGGCAGGAAGTGGAACATCAGGTTCGGCCAGTCGACGTCGTCGTTGCTGCGCGCGAAACCGCCGCCCTCGAAGTGGTTGGTCGCGCCGAGCCCGCGGCGGTGGAAGAGCCACTGGTAGCCGATGCCGGGCCGTCGGTGCCACGCCAGGCCGGGGGCGATCGAGACCGGTTGCTTCGAGGCGTACTGGATGTAGACCTCGAGGTGGTCCTGCAGGTTCTCACCGACCCCCGGCAGGTCGTGGACCATCGGGACGCCGAGGGGGATCAGGTGCTCGGGGTTGCCGACCCCGGACAGCTGGAGCAGCTGGGGGGTGTTGATCGCGCCGCCGCAGAGGATCACCTCGCCGGCGCTCGCGGTGCGGTGGGCACGGCCGGCGCGCAGGTACTCGACGCCGGTCGCGCGGGAGCCGTCGAAGGTGACCTTGGTGGCCATCGCCAGGGTCTCGACGCGGAGGTTCGGCCGGTCCATCACGGGGTGCAGGTAGGCCCGGGCCGCGGAGAGACGCCGGCCCCGGTGCACGTTGCGGTCGAACCGTGCGAAGCCCTCCTGGCGGTAGCCGTTGACGTCGTCGGTCAGGGGGTAGCCCGCTTGCTGCGCGGCCTCGAAGAAGGCGCCGAAGAGGGGATTGGTGGCCGGCCCCCGCTCCAGGACGAGCGGCCCGCTGCCGCCGCGCCAGGTGTCGGCCGCGGTGTGACCGTCGACGAGCAGGCTCTCCATCCGCTTGAAGTACGGCAGGCAGTGCAGGTAGTCCCAGTCCTCGAGGCCCTTGTCGGCGGCCCACCGCTCGTAGTCCAGCGGGTTGCCGCGCTGGAAGATCATCCCGTTGATCGAGCTCGATCCGCCGAGCACCTTGCCCCGGGCGTGGTAGATCCGGCGGCCGTGCATCTCCGGCTCCGGCTCGGTCTCGTACTTCCAGTCGTAGAACCTGCTGCCGATCGGGAAGGGCAGCGCGGCCGGCATGTGGATGAAGGGGTCGATCCTGAAGTCGGAGCGACCGGCCTCGAGGACGAGCACGGTGGTGCCCGGGTCGGCACTGAGGCGGTTGGCCAGCACGCAGCCCGCCGACCCGCCACCGACGATGACGTAGTCCCAGCGGTCGCCCTTGGCGGTCGAGCGGAGTCGAGACCTCATGCCGCACCCCCACCGAACCAGTGCGAGGGGGCAGGGGCGATGTTGTGCCAGATGTGCTTGGTCTCCAGGTACTCCTCGAGGCCCGCACTGCCGAGCTCGCGGCCGATGCCGGACTGCTTGTAGCCGCCCCACTCTGCCTGCGCGACGTAGGGGTGGTAGTCGTTGATCCAGACCGTGCCCATCCGCAGCCGGGCCGCCACTCGCTGGCCCTTGCCGGCGTCGTCGGTCCACACCGCGCCGGCCAGCCCGTAGATGGAGTCGTTGGCGATGCGTACGGCGTCGTCCTCGTCGGTGAAGGTCTCCACGGTCAGGACCGGCCCGAACGACTCCTCGCGCACGACGCTCATGCCTGCCCGGACCTCGCCCAGGATCGTGGGTGCGTAGAAGTACCCGTCGGCCAACGACCCCTCGGTGACCCGGTGCCCGCCCACGAGCACGCGTGCGCCCTCGGCGACGCCTGCCTCGACGTAGGCGGTGACCTTGTCGAGGTGGCCCTGCGAGATCAGCGCGCCGGTCTCGGCCTTGTCGTCGAACGGGCCCCCGAGGCGGATCTCGCGGGCACGCTCGACCAGCTCGGCCACGAACTCCTCGGCGATCGACTCCTCGACGACGAGCCGCGCACCCGCCGAGCAGACCTGGCCGGAGTGGAGGAAGACCGCGGTCATCGCCATGTCGAGCGCGGCCTCGCGGTCGGCGTCGGCGAAGACGATGTTGGGGTTCTTCCCGCCCAGCTCGAGCGCGACCTTCTTCACCGTCCCGGCGGCCGCCGCCATGATGTGCTTGCCGGTGCCGAGCCCGCCGGTGAACGAGACCAGGTCGACCCGCTCGTCCTCGCTGAGCGCGGCACCGGCGTTCGGACCGTCACCGACGACGAGGTTGCCGACGCCGCTGGGGAGGCCGGCCTCGTCGAGCAGCCGCATCAGGTGGATCGCGGTGTGCGGGGAGAGCTCGCTGGGCTTGAGCACGAAGGTGCAGCCCGCAGCCAGGGCGGGCGCGACCTTCCAGGACACCTGCAGCAAGGGGTAGTTCCACGGCGTGATCAGCCCGCACACGCCGACCGGCTCGTGCACGACCCGGCTGACCACGCTGGGCATGCCCGTGTCGACCACGCGCCCGGCGTCGGTGTCGGCCACCCGGCCGAAGTGGCGGAACACGCTGGTGACGTCGTCGACGTCGGTCTCGCTCTCCGGCAGCCGCTTGCCGGTGTCCAGCGACTCCATCCGGGCGATGTCGGCCCGGTCGCGCTGCAGCAGGTCGGCCACGCGGAGCAGCAGGTCCCCCCGCTCGCGGGCGCTGGTCTCGCGCCAGGGGCCGTCGTCGAAGGCAGAGCGCGCGGCGGCGATCGCGGCCTCGGTGTCGACCCGGGTGGACTCGTCGATCTCGGCGACCAGGGTGCCGTCCGCGGGGCAGCGGATCTCCCGGCGGCCGCCCTCCTGCGCGCCCACCCAGGCCCCGCCGATGAAGTTCTCCGGCATCTGAATCCCGTCTCGCCGCGGTCGTTGCGCTATCCGCAACGCCGAGGCGCTATGCGAAACACAATGGTCGGACCGGCTGAGGACGTCAAGACTCGCAACACAGATGCAACCGAGTCGTATGGACCGGCAACGGGACCACTCACTGGCCCGCTCACCGGTGACCCCAGCCCAGGCGGTGCGACAGCTCGTCGGCCGCGTCGACCACCAGCGGCACCACATCGTCGACACGTTCGGAGGTGAGCCGGAACGAGGGCCCCGAGACGCTGATCGAGCAGACGACGTCGCCGTGAGCGTTGTGCACCGGGGCTGCGATCGCGGTGAGCCCGATCTCGAGCTCGTCGACCGCGACGGCGTACCCCGCCTCCCGCACCTGCTCCAGCTGCTTGCGCAGGCTCGCCTTGCTGGTGATCGTCTGGTCGGTGTACGAGGGCAGCCTGCCGAGCAGGTCGCTGAGCTCGGTGGTGCCGAGCCAGGCCATCAGCACCTTGCCGTTGCTGGTGGCGTGCAGCGGGATGTGCTGGCCCACCCAGTTGTGGGTCTGCAGCGCGGAGGACCCGGCGACCTGGTCGAGGTAGAGGGCGCTGTTGCCGCTCAGGGTCGCCAGGTTGACCGTCTCTCCCGTGGCCGCGGCGAGCTGCTTGCACAGCGGCCGCGCCTCCTGGACGACGTCGAGCCGGGCACTGGTGGCGCCGGCGAGCCGCAGCAGCCCCACGCCGAGGCGGTACTTGCCGCGCCCCTCGACCTGCTCCACGAGCCCGTGCTGCTCGAGGGTGGTGACCAGCCGGAACGCCGTGCTCTTGTGCACCGCGAGCGCACCGGCGATCTCGGTGACCCCGCACTCGCCCGAGCGTGCCAGGATCTCCAGGATGCTCAGGGCCCGGTCGACGGACTGGACGCCGCCGGTCGCCTCGACAGCCGGGGCGTTGCTCATGGCGCGAACCTAGACCGTATGGCGCAACAGTGGAACCCGGTGGTGAAGACCAGCGGCGTGGCGGGCGGTCGGGTCCGTGCGGGACAGGCGTGAGCGAGAATCAGTGTGCCCGACCAGCCGTGAGGAGTCCCAGAGCAGTGAAGGCGAAGTACGCCACCCGGTGCGGCTCCTGCGCGCGACGAGTCGCGCCGGGCGAGGAGATCGTCCGGTCCGCCGACGGTGCGGCGTGGGTCCACGACGATTGTCGAGGTGCCGAACCCGGAGTGGGCGTGCCGGTCGGCACCACCGAGGTGTTCACCGACGGCGCCTGCCGGGGCAACCCGGGGCCGGGCGGCTGGGCCTGGGCGGTGGCAGACGGCCCGCAGGCCTCCGGGCACGATCCCGCGACGACGAACCAGCGGATGGAGGTGCGGGCGGCCTACGAGGCGATCCTCGCGCTGTCCGGGCCGCTGGTCGTGGTGAGCGACTCGACGTACGTCGTGAACTGCTTCAAGAACTCGTGGTGGACCGGTTGGCGGTCGCGCGGCTGGGTGAACTCTGCGAAGAAGCCGGTCGCCAACCGTGACCTGTGGGAGCCGCTGATCGACCTGGTCGAGGTGCGGGGCGACGTCGACTTCCGCTGGGTCAAGGGGCACTCCGGGGACCCGATGAACGACCTGGTCGACCGCCTCGCCGTCGAGGCCAGCCACCAGGTGCCGTGAGCGGGCGGATCCTGCGTGCCCCCGGCGAGGTGCTCGTCCACCTGCGCCGCGCTCGCGACCACGTCGACCGGCACTTCGCGGAGCCGCTCGACCTCGAGGTGATGGCCCGGGAGGCGGGACTGAGCAAGTACCACTTCCACCGGCTCTTCGCCGCGGCCTACGGCGTCACCCCGGCGGCCTACGTCTCGCGACGGCGCGTCGAGCGCGCGCAGGACCTGCTGCGCGCGACGACGCTGTCGGTCACCGAGGTCTGCCACGCCGTGGGCTTCACCAGCCTCGGGTCGTTCAGCAGCCGCTTCCGGGAGATCGTGGGCGAGACCCCGCGACAGTTCCAGCGCAGGTGGGGCGCAGAGGCGCCGCGCATCCCCGGTTGCTACGTCCTGATGTGGGGACTGGCCGAGACAGGGCTGAACGAGACAGCGGCAGAGTCCGCAAGCCAGGAGAAGCACGCCCCCGCGACAACGCCTAGCGTCGGAGCATGATCACCAACATCTCCATCACCACCGTCTTCGTCAAGGACGTCGACGAGTCCAAGCGCTTCTACGTCGACGTCCTCGGGTTCGAGGAGAAGGACGACATCACCATGGGCGACTACCGGTGGTGCACCGTCGTGCACCCCAACCAGCCCGAGCTGATGGTGCACCTCAACGTTCCCGGCCCGCCGTTCTCCCCCGAGATGGTCGAGGCCATCAACCGGTCGCTCGACGGCGGCGGCATGAACGGCCTCGGGCTCTCGGTCGACGACTGTCACGCGACCGTCGCGGAGCTCAAGGCCAAGGGGGTCCAGTTCGTGCAGGACCCCACCGACCGGCCGTACGGCGTGGAAGCGGTCTGTCGCGACAACTCCGGCAACTGGATGGTGCTGGTCGAGCAGAAGGAGCTCGACGTGAGCGCCGCCGGCTAGCGGAACACCACGGTGCGCGGGCCGTCGAGCAGCACCCGCGTCTCGGAGTGCCAGCGCACGGCCCGGGAGAGCACCTGTGCCTCGACGTCGCGTCCGGCGGCGGCGAGCTGTCCGGGGTCGTGCGCATGGTCGACGCGGATGACGTCCTGCTCGATGATCGGGCCCTCGTCGAGGTCGGCGGTGACGTAGTGCGCGGTGGCGCCGATCAGCTTCACGCCGCGGTCGAAGGCCTGGTGGTAGGGCCGCGCCCCCTTGAAGCTGGGCAGGAACGAGTGGTGGATGTTGATCGCCTGTCCCGAGAGCCGGCGGCACAGGCCGTCGCTGAGCACCTGCATGTAGCGCGCGAGCACCACGAGGTGGATGCCGAGCTCCTCGTGCAGCTCGAGCAGCTCCGCCTCGGCCTCGGGCTTGTTCTGCGGCGTGACCGGGATGTGCCGGAACTCCAGGCCGTAGCTCTTCACCAGCTGCTCGGCGTCGGGGTGGTTGGAGACGACCACCGGGATCTCGATCTGCAGCGAGCCGTTGCTGTGGCGGAACAGCAGGTCGTTGAGGCAGTGCAGCTGCTTGCTGACCATCACCAGCGTGCGGTAGGGCGCCCGCGCGTCCCAGAGCTCGAAGGTCATCGCGAAGGACTGCGCGACTCCGGCGAAGTCGGCCCGGAGGTCCTCGACCGTCACCCGGCCGCTCTCGGCGCCCTCGACCGCGAAGTCGATGCGCATGAAGAACCGGCCGTTGGACGGGTCGCCGAACTGCTGGCTCTCGATGATGTTGCCGCCACGCTGGACCAGGAACCCGGTGACGGCGTGGACGATGCCCGGTCGGTCGGGGCAGTCCAGCGCCAGCACGAAGTCACCTGTCGGGTTGCCGGCGTTGGCCGACGCGGTGCTGGTCGTCACTGCGCCGTCTTCAATCGCCCAGCTCCTTGCGGCGTCGTACGACGTACTCCTCCATCTCCTGGCGGATCGCCTCGTCCAGCGGCGGCTGCTCGTACTCCTCGAGCTTCTGCCGGTAGATCTTCGTGGCCCGCGCGGCCGCATCCTCGCCGCCGTTGCGCATCCACCGCTCGTAGTTGTCGGAGGAGGAGAGCAGCGGCCGGTAGAAGCAGGTGCGGAAGCGCTCCATCGTGTGCGCGGCACCGAGGAAGTGACCACCGGAGCCGACCTCCTCGTGGGCCCCGAACGCCAACGACTCCTCGTCGATCTCCAGCGGGGTGAACTCGACGCGCATCATCTGCAGCAGCTCGACGTCGACGATGAACTTCTCGTAGCCCGCCACCAGCCCGCCCTCGAGCCAGCCCGCGGAGTGCATCACCCAGTTGGTGCCGGCCAGGAAGGTCGGCAGCAGCGTCATCAGCGCCTCGTAGCCGGCCTGGGCGTCGGGCACCTGCGAGGAGGTGAGGCCACCGCCGGAGCGGAAGGGGAGCCCGAAGTGCCGGGCGATCTGGCCGGTGCACAGCAGGCCGATCCCGGACTCGGGGGTGCCGAAGGTCGGCGACCCGGACTGCATGTTGATGTTGGACAGGAACGAGCCGAAGATCACCGGGCAGCCGGGGCGGATCGCCTGCGCGAGCGCGATGCCGGTCAGCGCCTCGGCGATCTGCTGCACGAGCGCGGCCGGGATCGTGACCGGGGACATCGCGCCCATCAGGATGAACGGCGTGAGCACGACGGCCTGGTTGGCCTCGGCGTACTCGAACAGCGAGTCGAGCATCCGGTCGTCCCAGCGCAGCGGTGAGTTGCAGTTGATCAGCGAGATGGTCGCCGGGGTCTGCTCGATGCTGGCCCGGCCGGCCTCGCGACCCTGCCCGCCGCCGAGCAGGATCGAGGTGAGCTCGATGGTGTCCTTGGCGTTGGGTCCGGAGACCACGTTGCCCATGTAGAACTTGTCGGTCAGCGTGGCCAGCGCGTAGGTCATGTCGAGGTGGCGGCTGTCGAGCGGGGTGTCGTTGGGCTCGCAGATCACCCCGCCCGCGGAGTCGAGCACCGGGAAGGTCTGCGCGAGCTTGGTGAAGTTGCGGTAGTCCTCCATGGTGGCGTCGCGGCGTACCTCGCCCTCGCGCACGAACGGCGGGCCGTACACCGCGCCGAAGGCCATCGAGTCGCCACCGATGTGGACCGTGTTGGCGGGGTTGCGCGCCTGGACGTCGAACTCGCGCGGAGCCTTGGCGACCTGCTCGAGGATCCACTCGGGGTCGAAGAAGACCTTGTCGCCCTCGACCTTCTGGCCGGCCGCGCCGAGGACGTCGAGCGCTCGCTGGCTCATGAACTCCACCCCGAGCTCGCTCACCAGCCGGCGCCAGCCGCGGTCGAGGGTGGCCATCGCCTCCTCGGAGAGGATCTCGTAGCGCGGCATCTTGTTCTGGAACATCTGACTCCTCAGGGCATGGTCCTTGACCGACGTACGTGAGAAACCTAGCCTCACCATGTGGGCATACAGTTCCACATCGTGGGAGTGTCTTCCCAACGACACCTTGGACCCAGACGGAGAGGCGGTCAAGAGTGACGACGCAGGCAGCTGTCGGCGGCACCCAGGCGGTGGACCGCGCCGCCGCGCTGCTGACCTACGTCGTCGAGGCCGACCACCCGGTCACGTTCGCCGAGGCCATCGAGGCCGCCGGGCTCGCCCGGTCGACCACCTCGCGGCTGCTCTCGGCGCTGGAGCGCACCAACCTCCTCGAGCGCTCCTCGACGGGGGAGTACGTCGGAGGACCGCTCTTCGTCCGCTACGCCGCGCGCCACGACCGCAACAAGCAGCTGGCGAAGCTGGCGATGCCCACGCTGGAGGAGGTCGGCCGCGAGACCGGGGAGTCGGTCCACCTCGCGGTGAGCAACGGCGGGCGGGTCGACCACATCGCGCAGGTCGACACGACCTACCTGCTGGGTGCCCGCGACTGGACCGACGTCGAGATCCCGCCGCACTCCTCCGCCCTGGGCAAGGTGCTGCTCGCCTGGGGGGCGATCGACCTGCCCACCGGCCGGCTGGCCACGCCCACCGAGCACACCCTGCGCAGCCGGCCGGCGCTGGAGGCCGACCTGGCCCTGACCCGCGGCCGCGGCTTCGCCACCACCTGCGACGAGCTCGAGGTCGGCCTGACCGGAGTCGCGGCTCCCGTCTTCGGCCCGGAGATCGTCGCGGCCGTCGGCATCTCGGGGTCGAGCGTGCGCTTCCAGGGACGCCTCGAGCACCTCGGCGACCTCCTCATCGAGCAGACCCAGGGGCTCTCCGAGCTCCTGTGCCACGGATTTCACACAGCTCCAGCAGAGAGCCCGGAAAGGGAGATGGCATGACACCGGATGAGATTCTGAAGGGCCTCTACGACGAGACGCTCGTGGGCAACGCCCCGCGCGTCCTCGAGCTGACGCACGAGGCGCTCGGGATGCAGATGGAGCCGCAGTCGCTGCTCTTCGACGCACTGATCCCCTCGCTGGAGGAGGTGGGCGCGCGGTTCGAGCGCGGTGACTTCTTCGTGCCCGAGATGCTGATCGCGGGTCGCGCGATGGCCGGGGCCATGGAGGTGCTGCGTCCACTGCTCGCCGAGACCGGGGTCGAGACCGTCGGCAAGTTCCTGATGGGCACCGTCAAGGGCGACGTCCACGACATCGGCAAGAACCTGGTCAACATCATGCTCGAGGGCGCCGGCTTCGAGGTGATCGACCTCGGGGTTCAGGTCGCTCCGGAGACCTTCGTGGCCAAGATCGAGGAGCACCAGCCCGACATCGTCGGCTTCTCGGCGTTCCTGACCACCACGATGCCGATGTTCAAGGCCAACATCAACGCGCTGCAGAAGGCCGGGATGCGCGACAGCGTGATCATCATGGTCGGCGGAGCACCGGTCACCCAGGAGTACGCCGACGCGGTCGGTGCCGACGGGTACGCCGCCGACGCCTCGGCCTGCGTCAAGCGCGCCAAGGACCTGCTCAAGCAGAAGCGCGCGAAGGTGCCCGCCTGATGGCCCCCCAGAAGGCGGAGCTGCAGGAGACCAGGATCCGTTCCGCCTCCAAGGAGGTCGTGCTCGGCGGCAACCGCCCCTTCGTCCTGATCGGCGAGCGGATCAACCCCACCGGCCGGCGGATCTTCCAGGAGCAGCTGCGCGCGGGGGACCTGTCCGCGATCGAGCGCGACGTCAAGGCCCAGGTCGAGGGCGGCGCCGACATGCTCGACGTCAACATGGGTGTCCCGCTCACCGACGAGGCCGAGCTGCTCGCCAAGGCCGTGACGATGATCCAGGAGCTCACCGACCTGCCCCTGTGCATCGACAGCTCGGTGGTCGAGGCGCTCGAGGCCGGCCTGTCGGCGTACCAGGGCCGAGCGCTGGTCAACTCGATCACCGCCGAGGACGAGCGGATGGAGCAGATCCTGCCGCTGGTCAAGAAGTACGGCGCCGCGGTCGTCGCGCTGCCCAACGACGTCGACGAGATCCCGATGGACCCCTTCAAGCGGCTCGAGCTGGTCGACAAGATCGTCGAGGTCGCGACCACCGAGTACGGCATGGCGCTCGAGGACATCGTCATCGACCCACTGGCGATGCCGATCGGCGCCGACCAGGAGACGGCCGTCAACACGATGATCTGCATGCGCGGCATCCGCGACAAGTACGGGCTGAACATGACCTGCGGCGCCTCCAACGTCTCCTTCGGCATGCCGGGCCGCCACGACCTCGGCGGCGCCTTCCTGGCCATGGCGATGACCGCCGGACTGACCAGCGCGATCATGGACACCCGCACCGAGTCGATCGTCTCGTCGGTCAAGGCCGCCGACCTGCTGCTCGGGCACGACGAGTGGGGGATGGCGTGGATCTCGCGCCACCGCGCGGCCCAGGCGGCCGCACAGCAAGCAGGGGCGGCAGTCGCCACGTGACCTCGGACTCACCCGCCGGTCCCCCGTTCCCGCCGCTGGAGGAGTACCGGCGCGAAGGCCTGATCGCGCCCGGAGGCACCGCGGTCGAGCCCCACGACGGCACCGGCCGGGTGACGCTGGACTTCACCGTCACCGACGGGCAGGACCGGTCGGTGCGTGTCCCACCGGGCGTGAACGTCTTCGACGCGGCGTCCTGGAACGGGATCGCGATCGACTCCACCTGCGGCGGGCACGGCACCTGCCACAAGTGCAAGGTCAAGCTGGACGTGGCCACGCCCATCTCGCGCCACGACCGGCGCACCTTCTCCGAGGGCGAGCTCGCCGGCGGCTGGCGGCTGGCCTGCCTCGCCTCGGCCACCCAGGACCTCGCAGGTCGCCGTACCCGCCCTGACGACGCGGCCCAAGGCCGCCACCGTCGGGGTGGGGCGCCAGGTGATCCTGCGCCCGGCCGTGCAGAAGCGGTACGTCGAGCTCGCCGACCCGACGCTGTCGGACCAGCGCACCGACCTCGCCCGGCTGACCGAGGCCATCGACGACCTCGAGCTGACCGTCGACCTGCCCGGTGCTGCGGCTGCTTCCCGAAGGTGCTGCGCGAGGCCGACTTCAAGGTCACCGCCGTCGTGGTCGACGACGTGCTCATCGACATCGAGCCGGGTGACACCAGCGAGACGCGCTACGCGATCGCCTTCGACCTCGGCACCACCACCGTGGTCGCGACGCTGCTCGACCTGACCCTCGGCACCCCGGTCGCGGTGGCGTCGCGACTGAACAAGCAGCAGCCGTTCGGCGGGGACGTGATCACCCGGATCAGCGCCACGATGATGGACCCCGAGGCACTCGGGCGACTGCAGACGCTGGCTGGCGAGACGCTCGACGAGCTGGCCCAGCAGGTCTGCACCGAGGGCGGCGTCGATCCCGCGAACGTCTACGAGGTGGCCGTGGCGGGCAACGCCACGATGACCGCACTGGCGCTCGGCATCGACCCCGAGCCGCTGGGGGTCGCGCCGTTCGTGATGACCACCGCGCACCCACCGGTCGTGCTCGCCGAGGAGATCGGCCTGCACCTGCACCCGCGGGCGCGGGTGGCGATGTTCCCCTCGCTGGGTGCCTACGTGGGGGGCGACATCATCGCGGGCATCCTGGCCACCGGGATGGACCGCGACAAGCGCACGCGGTTGTTCATCGACGTCGGCACCAACTGCGAGATCGTGCTCAGCAACGGCGACACGATCGTCTCCACCGCCGCCCCGGCGGGCCCGGCCTTCGAGGGCGGCGCGATCCGCTGCGGCATGCGTGCAGCCGACGGTGCCATCGAGGTCGTCAGGATCACTCCCGACGACGTCGAGCTGCAGGTGATCGGCGACGTCGAGCCCAAGGGCCTGTGTGGCTCCGGACTGGTCGACGTGGTGGCCGAGCTGGCCAAGGTCGGGCTGCTCGACCACAGCGGGCGACTGATCACCGACGAGGCAGCCGCCGAGCTGGTCCCGGGCCTGGTCGACCGGCTGACCAAGATCGGTGAGGAGCGGGTCTTCGTGCTCCACCGGCCCACGCCGGAGGCCGACGTCACCGAGTGCGTCTACCTCTCCCAGCGCGACGTGCGCGAGCTGCAGTTCGCCAAGGCCGCCATCGCCACCGGCTGGACCCTGTTGCTCGAGCAGCTCGAGCTCGAGCACGGCGACATCCAGCAGGTGCTGCTGGCCGGCTCGTTCGGCTCCTACCTCTCGCCTGCCTCGGCGATCCGGATCGGCCTGGTGCCGAAGCTCCCGGTGCTGCGGATCGTCTCCGCCGGCAACGTCGCCGGGGAGGGAGCGAAGATGGTCCTGCTGTCCTTGCGCGAGCGCGCGGGGGCCGAGGCCCTGCTGAAGGAGGTGGAGTATGTCGAGCTCAGCGACCGCGCCGACTTCAACGACAAGTTCGTCGACCAGCTCGCCTTCCCCTGATCGGCCCCCTGAAGGGCTGAGTCGTAAGGCGCTGATCGCCTGCGGGGCGATCGCCCAGCCGGCCGCGAGGATCGCCGCGGAGCGCGGCTGGCCGGTCGACGTGCACCCGCTGCCTCCTCTGCTGCACAACCAGCCCCAGCTGATCGCGGGCCAGGTCGAGGAGCTGGCCGGGGCCCTCGCTCCGTCGTACGACCTGGTGGCGGTGGGGTACGCCGACTGCGGCACCTACGGCGCCCTCGACGAGGTGTGCGAGCGGCTCGGCCTGCGCAGGCTCGAGGGTTTGCACTGCTACGACGTGTACGCCGGGGCGAGCCAGATCGAGAAGTTCTTCGCCGACCAGGCGGGCACCTACCTGTTCACCGACTTCCTGGTGAAGTCCTTCGCCCGCACGGTGGAGACCGAGCTCGGCCTCGACCGCCACCCCGAGCTGCTGGCCGACTACTTCGGCCACTACACCCGGGTCGTCTGGCTGGCGCAGGAGCAGACCCCGGAGCTCCTCCGGGCCGCCGAGACCGCTGCCCAGCGGCTCGGCCTGCCGCTCACCGTCGTGCCCACCGGCCACGGTGGCCTCGAGCGAGCGCTGGCGGACCTCCTCAGAGACGACTGAGGAGCTCCTGGCGCCAGGCCTCGGTCTCGGCGATCTGGTTGAACGTGAAGACGTGCAGACCTTCGATCAGCGACTCCGGACGGGCCGCGACGTCGGCGCACGCGAGCAGGAAGCTCTCCCCGGTGTAGCCACCGGGCGCCGCGAGCCGCAGGAAGGTGCCCTTGTTCTTGGCCAGGAAACGGGTGGACTCACCGACGCCGATCTTGGTGGCCATCGTGAGCAGCTTGGTGCGGTCGACGGGACCGGGCAGGCCCAGGAGCAGGGGCATCGTGATGCCGCGCCCGCGCATCCGGCCGACCCAGGCCTTGATCGCGCCCGCGTCGAAGGTCAGGTTGCTGACCACGTGCGTGGCGTGGCGGCGCTTGTCCCACATCGCCTGCACGGTGAGGTCGTCGGTGATCTTCGGGTGCGTCTCCGGGTAGCCGGTGATGCCGACCTGCTCGAACGGCTTGTCCAGGGCCAGCAGGTCCTCGAGCAGGCTGAAGGCGTCGGGGTAGTCACCGACGGCGTCGGCGTCCCCGCCGGGCACGAAGACCCGGGAGATCCCGGCATCGGCCAGGCGGTCGCAGATCTCGGTCAGCTCGTGCCGGTCGTGGATCATCCGGGCGGCCAGGTGCGGCACCACGACGTACCCGTGCTTGGCGAACGCCTCCGAGAGCAGCAGGGTGGCCTCGAGGCCCTTGGTCGCCGAGGCGGTGACCGTGACCGGGACGTCGAGCGGGACCGCGGCGAGCACCTTCTCCTCGGTGCTGGCGGTCGGGAGCACCTCGTAGCGAGCGTGCGTCAGGAGCCGGCGTACAGCCTGGTTCCGGACCGCGAGCTTGTTGCGCATCGTGAAACTCGTTTCGTATTACGCACTACCAAGCCCTCACGCTACCGCCGCCCGAGGGCGGCGACAACTACCAGATCCGGACGCGGTCCTCGGGGTCGAGCCACAACCCGTCGCCCGGCTGCACGCCGAACGCCTCGTGGAACTCCGTCAGGTTGCGCGCGATGTTGGCGCGGAACTCCGGCGGGCTGTGCGGGTCGGTGGCCAGGAGCTGCATGGCCAGCTCCTTGCGGCGCTTGGTCCGCCAGGCGTAGGCCCAGCTCAGGAACAGCCGCTGCGGCCCGGTCAGGTCCTCGCGGACCGGGACCTCGCCTTCGTCGAGGGAGATCAGGTAGGCCCGGTGCGCGATCGTCAGGCCACCGAGGTCGCCGATGTTCTCCCCGACGGTGAGCTGGCCGTTGACGTGCTCGCCGGGCAGGTCGCGAGGCTCGTAGTCGTCGTACTGGGCCACCAGTGCCTGTGACTTGACCTCGAAGGCGGCCTTGTCGGCGGCCGACCACCAGTCGTTGAGGTTGCCCAGCCCGTCGTACTGCGCTCCCTGGTCGTCGAAGCCGTGGCCGATCTCGTGACCGATGACGGCGCCGATGGCGCCGTAGTTCTCGGCCGGGTCGGCGTCGGCGTCGAAGAAGGGCCGCTGGAGGATCCCCGCGGGGAAGCAGATCTCGTTGGTCCCCGGGTTGTAGTAGGCGTTGACCGTCTGCGGGAGCATGAACCACTCCTCGCGGTCGACCGGGGAGCCGATCTTGCGCAGCTCGCGGTCGGTCTCGAACGCGGTGGCGGCCAGCACGTTGACCAGGAGGTCGTCGGGGCTGATCTCCAGGTCGCTGTAGTCGCGGAACTTCGTCGGGTAGCCGATCTTGGGGTAGAAGGTGTCCAGCTTCTTCGAAGGCCCGCTGCTTGGTCTCCTCGGTCATCCAGTCCAGGTCGGTGATCGAGCGGCGGTAGGCCTCGAGCAGGTTGGCGACCAGCTCGTCCATGATCTCCTTCGACCGCGGCGGGAAGTGCCGGGCGACGTACTCGCGCCCCACCGCCTCGCCGAGGCAGCCCTCGACGAGACCGACACCGCGCTTCCAGCGCGCACGCAGCTCCGGCGTCCCGGAGAGGGTGCGTCCGTAGAAGTCGAAGTTGGCCTCGACGAACGGCGAGGACAGGTACGCCGCCGCCGTGCGGATCGCACGCACCGTCAGGAAGGCCTGCCAGTCCTCGAGGCGGGTCTCGCCCAGGACGGTCTCGAGGTGCTGGAGGTACGACGGCTGCCGCACCACGGTCTCGGCCAGCGCCTCTGGGCTGCCACCCACGGCGGTGACCCACGCGTCGAAGTCGAAGCTGGGCAGCATCGCCTTCAGCTCCGCGACCCCGACGAGGTTGTAGGTCTTGAGCACCTCGCGGGTGTCCTCGCGCTTCCAGTGGCCCTCCGCCAGGCGCGCCTCGAGCGCGACCACCCGCGCGGCGGTGCCGGCCGGGTCCGGGCGCTCGGCCAGCTCGAGGATGCGCTCGAGGTAGGCGAGGTACTTCTCGCGGATCTCGGCGAACTTCTCCTCGCGGTAGTAGCTCTCGTCGGGCAGCCCGATCCCGCCCTGCAGCACGTTGACGACGTAGCGCTCGGAGTTGCGGTCGTCGGTGTTGACGTAGGAGCCGAACAGCCCGCTGCCACCACGACGCTCGAAGGAGCCGAGGAAACCGGCCAGCGACCCCACGTCGGTGAGGGCCTCGATCTCCTCCAGCAACGGCAGGATCGGGGTGTGGCCGAGCCGCTCGATGCGCTCCTCGTCCATGAAGCTGGCGTAGAGGTCGCCGATCTTGCGCGCCTCGTCGTCGTCGGCGGTCGAGCCTGTCGAGACCCCCCTTGCGCAGGCCTCGATGATCTCCAGCACCTGCTGCTCGGCCGTCTCGGCCAGCAGGGCGAACGGCCCCCAGGTGGCCCGGTCGGCAGGTATCTCCGCGGTGTCGAGCCACCGGCCGTTGACGTGGCCGAACAGGTCGTCCTGGATACGGGTGTCGGGGTCCATGCCCTCGCGGGCGTCGTCGAGCATCGTCACGAAGGAAACCTATCCGGCCACCACCAGCGGACCGCGGGGGATCGTAAATAGCGCATCTGTGGCGGAATGTCCATTTGAGGCGGGTTTTGCGGTCGAATTTCACAGGTGGACCACCAACTGGTCTAGTCCCATTTCGGAACTTGATCCCTATTCTCCGGTTTGATTTGTTTGTCCACTTTGTATAGATCAAACTTTCATCTACCGGCCCGAAACAGACGGACCGACTACGTGAAGGATCATCGAGATGTCACTGCGACACATCAACAAGAAGCGCCTCGTGGCCGCCGCTGCCGCGCCTGCTGCACTGCTCGCCTCCGGCGGCATGGTGTGGGCAGCGTCCTACTCGGCCTTCTCCGCCACCACCGTCAACCCGACCAGCAACTGGACCTCGGGCACCGTGGCGCTGGCCGACGACGACAACGACACCGCGCTGTTCACCGCCAGCAACCTCAAGCCGGGTGCCACGGGCACCAAGTGCATCAACGTCACCTCGACCGGTTCGCTGGCCTCGACGGTGAAGCTGTACGGCACCGCCTACACCACCACCAAGGGCCTCGCCGACAACATCAACCTGAAGGTCGAGCAGGGCACCGGCTCCACGAACGCCACCTGCAGCGGCTTCACCGGCGCCTCGACGCTGTACGACGGTGTGATGTCGACCTTCGGCACCACGAAGACCAGCTTCGCCAACGGCGTCGGGACGTGGGCACCGACCGGTACCGCGACCGAGGTCAAGTCCTACCGCGTCACGTACACGCTCTCCACCACCACCCCGGACACGGCACAGGGCGGCACCGCGGCCCTCGGCTTCACCTGGGAGTCCCAGAACAGCTGAGTCCCTCCGGGACCAGCTGAAGAGACAACACGATGACCACCCTTCACGTACCAGCCCAGCGTCAGGGGCCGACGACCGCGTCGGCCCCTGACCGGGTGGTCGTGGACCTCGGGTGGCGTCGGATCGTCCGGGTCACCGTCGCGCGTGCGGCGCTGGGCCTGGTCGGCTCCATGGTCGTCTGGTCGATGCTGCCGATGCTCGCGGGCATGAGCCCGCGAGTGATCCTCTCGGGCTCGATGGAGCCCCGGATCCACGTGGGTGACGTCATCGTGACCCGTGAGGTCCCGGCCGCGACCCTGACCAAGGGACAGGTCATCACCGTGCGCGACCCCGACCACCACGACCGCACCCGCACGCACCGCCTGCTGCGTCGCGCAGCCGACGGCACCATCGTCACCAAGGGCGACGCCAACCCGCAGGCGGACTCCTCGCACGTCACCAACGCCGACGTGCTCGGCCTCGGCGTGCTCCGCGTGCCGTTCGTCGGTCGTCCGGCCTACTGGGTCGCCGAGCGCAACTGGGTCGCCCTCGGCGCCACCGGGATCCTGCCTCGGCTGGGTCGGCGTCTCGGCGTTCGCCGCCACCCGACGCGAGCAGGACGTCGCCGACGTCGTTCCGCCGACCTCTGGGCCCTCCACTGGCGGCGGCACCGCCACCGGACGCCGGAACCGCCGGGTGCGCCAGGCCGCAGCCGTGGCCGCGGCGTCCGCGATCGTCGTGGGTGCGGCGGTCGCCCCCGCCCAGGCCGCCTTCCACCGCACGGCGACCAACCCGACCAGCACCTTGTCGGCCGCCGCCTCCTTCTACCCCTACCAGACGCCGTCGCTCGGCCGACACCCCCTCGCTTCTTCTGGCGCCTGGACGAGAGCCTCGGGCACCGTCGTCGACGACGAGACGGCCAACGGCCGCGACGGGACCCTGCTGCCGCGGCTTCCGGCACCTGGAGCCAGGCCGGCGCGCTGACCACGGAGTCCAACTCGGCGCTCCGGACCAGCCAGGCCGGCATCACCGCCAACACCTCGGTCGGCTGGCCCGGCGGCGTTCACCGTCGAGGCCTGGGTCAAGACCACCTCGACGAGCGGCGGCCGGATCCTCGGCTTCGGCAACGGCAGCGGCATCAACGCCTCCAGCACGGTCGACCGCCAGCTGTACCTCGGCACCAACGGCAAGGCCTACTTCGGCGTCGGCACGGCGAAGACGCGTCGTGGCCAGCACCAGCGCCGTCAACAACGGCGCCTGGCACTACGTGGTCGGCACCTACACCTCCGGCACCAACGGCATGAAGCTCTACGTCGACGGCGACCTGCAGGGCAGCGCCGACCGCGACCCCGGTGCTCGATGACCGGCTTCTGGCGGGCCGGCGCCGAGGGGATGACCGGCTGGACCAGCAACCCGGGCCAGTACTTCGACGGCACCCTCGACGAGCTCGCCGTCTACCCCACGGCGTCCTCACCGCCACCGAGGTCAGCGAGCACTAGCACCGCAGCCGGGCACTAACAGTCAGGCTTGACTGTTTGTTGATGGCGCGGCACGATGCCTGGGTGACCAGCGCACCGGCACGCGTCCCGCAGGAGGAACGCACCCGCGCGATGCGGCAGCGGCTGCTCGACGCGACGATCGAGTGCCTGGTCGAGCACGGCTGGAGCGGGACCTCGACCACGCTGGTCTCCGAGCGCGCAGGCGTCAGCCGAGGGGCGCAGCTGCACCACTTCCCGAGCAAGAACGACCTCGTCCTGGCGGCGGTGGCGCACCTGAGCGAGAAGCGTGCCGAGGAGCTGCGCGAGGCAGCGCGACACCTGCCCAGCGGACGGCGCCGCACCCGCGCGGTGCTCGACATGCTGGCCGAGCACTTCACCAGCCCGGTCTTCAGCGCCGCCCTCGAGCTGTGGGTGGCCGCCCGCACCGACGCCACGCTGCACGCCGCCGTCGTACCCCTCGAGCAGCGGGTCGGCCGCGAGGCCCACCAGATCGCGGTCGCCGCGCTGGGGGTCGACGAGGGCCGGCCGGGTGTGCGCGAGCTGGTGCAGGCCACCCTGGACCTCGTGCGCGGCCTCGGCCTGGCCAACACGATCAGCGACGACTCGGCGCGGCGTCGCCGCATCCTCGCCACGTGGGCGCTGACCCTCGACCAGGAGCTGGCCGGATGAGCCTGCTCGACGACGTCCTCGCCGACCTGGCCGCCGAGGGGGATGCCCTCGAGGCCCTGGTGGCCGACCTCGACGACGACGGATGGCGCACGCCCACCCCCGCTGCGGGCTGGGACGTCGCCACCCAGGTCGTCCACCTCGCGTGGACCGACGAGGTCGCGGTCGCGGCGGCCACCGACAAGGAGGCGTGGGACGCGATGGTGCTGCGCGCCATCGCAGACCCGGAGGGCTACGTCGATGCCGAGGCGCTCGCAGGAGCGCGGGCCACACCGGACGAGATCCTGGACCGCTGGCGCGCAGCGCGCCCGGCCCTGCAGCAGGCGCTGCGTGAGTACCCCGTGGGCGCGAAGATGCCGTGGTTCGGGCCGCCGATGAGCCCGACCTCGATGGCGACGGCGCGGTTCATGGAGACCTGGGCACACTCGCTCGACGTGGCCGAGGCCCTCGGGCACGCGCGGCCGCCCACCGACCGGATCCGGCACGTGGCCCACCTCGGGGTCCGCACGCGCGACTTCGCCTTCGGCGTCCACGGGCTCGAGCCCCCGGGCGAGGAGTTCCGGGTGGAGCTCACCGCACCGTCGGGAGAGCTGTGGGAGTGGGGACCCGCCGAGCGCGGCCCAGTCGGTGCGGGGCGACGCCCACGACTTCTGCCTGCTGGTCACCCAGCGCCGTCACCGCGACGACCTCGACGTGGTGGCCGTCGGTGCCGAGGCCGATCGGTGGCTGGACATCGCGCAGGCCTTCGCCGGTCCGCCGGGACAGGGCAGGGCTCCGCGATGATCAGGATCGCCAACTGCAGCGGCTTCTACGGCGACCGCCTCTCCGCGATGCGGGAGGTGCTCGACGGGGGACCGGTCGACGTGATCACCGGTGACTACCTCGCCGAGCTGACCATGCTCATCCTCGGTCGCGACCGGATGAGGGACGCCTCCCTCGGCTACGCCAGGACGTTCGTGCGCCAGGTCGAGGACTGTCTCGGCGACGCCCTCGAGCGCGGCGTGAAGATCGTCAGCAACGCCGGCGGGCTCAACCCCTCCGGCCTGGTCGACAAGCTGCGCGAGGTCGCCCACGGGCTCGGACTCGATCCCGCGATCGCGTGGGTCGACGGCGACGACCTGATGCCGAAGGCCGGTGGGCACGGCTGGGAGGGCGCGCTCACCGCCAACGCCTACCTCGGCGGCTCGGGGATCGCGCGCGCCTTGTCGGCCGGCGCCGACGTGGTCGTGACCGGCAGGGTCACCGACGCCTCGCTCGTCGTGGGCCCGGCGGTCTGGCGGCACGGCTGGTCGCCCACGTCGTACGACGAGCTGGCCGGCGGCATGGTCGCGGGGCACGTGATCGAGTGCGGCACGCAGGCAACCGGAGGCAACTTCTCCGGCTTCCTCGACCTGCCCCGCGACGCCCGGCCGCTGGGGTTCCCGATCGCCGAGGTCGCCGCCGACGGCAGTGCGGTGATCACCAAGCACCCCGGCACGGGTGGCCTGGTCTCGGTGGACACGGTGACCGCCCAGCTGCTCTACGAGGTGCAGTCGCAGCACTACCTCGGGCCGGACGCCACCGTGGACCTCTCCACGATCCGGCTCGAGCAGGAGGGCGCCGACCGCGTCCGGGTCTCCGGGGTCCGCGGCAGTGCGCCGCCCGAGCAGCTCAAGGTCAGCGTCAACGAGCTGGGCGGCTGGCGCAACCAGGTCGAGCTCGTCCTGACCGGCCTCGACGTCGAGGAGAAGGCGGCGTGGGTGCGGGCACAGCTCGAGGACAGGATCCGGGCAGCCTCGGTGACGTGGTCGATGGACCGGCTTCCGGAAGCGGACGCGGAGACCGAGGAGGCCGCGAGCTGTCTGCTTCGCTGCGTGGTCAAGGACGCCGACGCCGAGGTGGTCGGCAGGGCCTTCACCGGCGCGGCGATCGAGCTCGCCCTGGCGTCGTACCCCGGGTTCTCGGTGACGGCGCCGCCCGGCAAGGCCTCGCCGTACGGCGTCTACCGGGCCGCCTACGTCGACCGTCGGTCCGTGACGCACACCGTGCACCTGCCGGACGGGTCGACCGAGGTGGTCGAGGACGGGCCCTTCGAGACGGTTGCTGGCGCAACCTCCTCAGGGACCCGAGGATCCGGGTCCCTGAGGAAGGACGAAGTCCTGTCTCGAAGGGCCGACCCTGGAGCTGGCAACACCCGCCGCGTTCCTCTCGGCACGTTCGTGCACGCACGGTCCGGCGACAAGGGCGGCGACGCCAACCTGGGGCTGTGGGTCCGCGCGGGGGAGCGTCAGGCCGAGCGGGCGGAGTGGCTGCGTGGTCACCTCACCGTCGACCGGATCCGCGAGCTGCTGCCGGAGGCGAAGGACCTCGACGTCGAGGTGTTCGACCTGCCCAACCTCGCCGGCCTCAACGTGGTCCTGCACGGCCTGCTGGGCGAAGGCGTCGCCTCCTCCACCCGCTTCGACCCCCAGGCCAAGGGCCTCGGCGAGTGGATCCGCTCCCGCCTGGTGGACATCCCGGAGGGACTGCTGTGAGCGGGCCGGCCGCGTGGAGCACTGATCAGCTGGCTCTGCAGGCCGCGACCGCCGAGTTCGTACGTCGCGAGGTCGGCCCGCACCTGCAGGAGTGGGAGGACGCCGGCGAGGTGCCGCGCACGCTGCACCTGGCTGCGGCGAAGGCGGGGCTGCTCGGGTTGGGCTTCCCGGTGGAGGTCGGCGGGCAGGGCGGCACGGTGCTCGACTCGGTGGCGATGCAGGAGGCCTTCTTCGAGGCCGGTGGGTCCTCCGGGCTCGCCGCCGCACTGTTCACCTCCGGCATCGCCCTTCCACATCTCGCAGCGCGGGGGACCCCGGAGCAGGTCGACGCCTTCGTCCGCCCCACGCTGGCCGGGGAGAAGATCGGCGCGCTCGCCGTGACCGAGCCGGGGGGCGGGTCGGACGTGGCGGGCATCCGCACCACCGCTGTGCGCGACCCTTCGACAAGCTCAGGGCGGCGCGGGGAATTTGTCGTCAACGGCGCCAAGACCTTCATCACCAGCGGGGTGCGAGCCGACTTCGTCACCACCGCCGTGCGCACCGGCGGACCCGGGAGCCGGGGGATCTCGTTGCTCGTGGTGGAGAAGGGCACGCCCGGCTTCGGCGTCGACCGCGCTCTCTCGAAGATGGGCTGGCACTGCTCGGACACGGCGGAGCTCTCCTTCGTCGACGCCAGGGTCCCGGCCGCGAACCTCGTCGGTGAGGAGAACAGCGGCTTCGCCCAGATCGCCGAGCAGTTCGTCGTCGAGCGGATCGCCCTGGCCGTGCACGCCTATGGCATCGCCGCGCGGTCGTTGGCCCTCACCGCGTCGTACTGCCGCGAGCGCGAGACCTTCGGCAAGCCGCTCCTGGCCAACCAGGTCGTCCGGCACCGGCTGGTCGAGATGCAGAGAAGGGTCTGGGTCGCGCGTACCTTCGTCGTGGAGACTGCCAAGCGCCATGACCTCGGGGAAGACGTGATCGTCGAGGCGTGCATGGCCAAGCACACCGCGGTCGAGGCGTGCGCGTACGTCGTCGACCAGGCCGTCCAGCTGCACGGCGGCACCGGCTACATGCACGGCACCGAGGTGGAGCGGCACTACCGCGACGCCCGCATCCTCGGCATCGGTGGTGGAGCGACCGAGGTGCTCACCGACCTGTCCGCACGACTGTTGGGATACAGCACATGAACCTGATCGCACCCCTGACCGGCGAGGTCTCCTTGCACGTCGACGCTGCTCCCGAGAAGGTCTGGGCCCTGGTCAGCGACGTGACCCGGATCGGCGAGTTCTCACCGGAGACGTTCGAGGCCCGCTGGACCCGCGGCTCCACCGGTCCCGAGGTGGGTGCGTCGTTCAAGGGCCACGTGAAGCGCAACGGGGTCGGGCCCACCTACTGGTCGCCGTGCCAGGTCACCAAGTGCGTCCCCAACGAGGTCTTCGAGTTCTCGGTCGGCACCGACAGCGTGACGCTGAACAACTGGGGCTACCGGATGGAGCCCGAGGGCAGCGGCACCAAGGTCACCGAGTACTACCGGCTCGAGCCCGCGCTGCCGATGCGCCTCTACTGGCTGCTGCTCGGCCACCTGCGCGGCCGCACCAACCGCCGCGGCATGCGCACGACGCTGGAGCGGATGAAGGCGGTGCTGGAGAAGTGACGGCCTCGACAGGCTCGACCAACAGGACGGCGATGCTCGAGAAGCTCGCCGACCTCGACGCCGAGCACGCCAAGGCGGTCGCCGGCGGCGGTGAGAAGTACGTCGAGCGGCACCACGCCCGCGGCAAGCTGATGCCGCGCGAGCGGATCGAGCTGCTCGTCGACCCCGGTTCGGCCTTCCTGGAGCTCTCCCCGCTCGCCGGCTGGGGATCGGACTTCACGGTCGGCGCGAGCGTGGTCACCGGCATCGGGGTGATCGAAGGCGTCGAGTGCATGATCACCGCCAACGACCCGTCGGTGAAGGGCGGCGCCAGCAACCCGTGGACGGTGAAGAAGATCTTCCGGGCCTCCCAGATCGCGGAGGAGAACAACCTGCCGACCGTGGCGCTGGTGGAGTCCGGCGGCGCGGACCTGCCGACGCAGAAGGAGATCTTCATCCCCGGCGGCCGGCTCTTCCGCGACATCACCCGGTCCTCGGCGCGCAAGGTCCCGACGATCGCGCTCGTCTTCGGCAACTCGACGGCCGGCGGCGCCTACGTGCCGGGCATGAGCGACTACACGGTGATGGTCAAGGAGCAGGCCAAGGTCTTCCTCGGCGGCCCGCCGCTGGTGAAGATGGCCACCGGTGAGGAGTCCGACGACGAGTCGCTCGGCGGCGCCGAGATGCACGCGCGCACGAGCGGCCTGGCCGACTACCTGGCCGTCGACGAGCACGACGCCCTGCGCATCGGCCGCCGGATCGTGGCCCGGCTGAACAAGCAGAAGGTGGTCTCGACAAGCTCAACCGGCGGTGGTCCGGCCTCCTTCGCCGAGCCCGAGGGGGACGTCGACGACCTGCTCGACCTGATCCCGAGCGACCTGAAGGAGCCGTTCGACCCGCGCCAGGTGATCGCGCTCGTGGCCGACGGCGTCGGGCCGGACAACGGTGCCGTCTTCGACGAGTTCAAGCCGCTCTACGGCAGCTCGCTGGTCACCGGATGGGCCAAGATCCACGGCCACCCGGTCGGCATCCTGGCCAACGCACAGGGGGTGCTGTTCTCCGAGGAGGCGCAGAAGGCGACTCAGTTCATCCAGCTCGCCAACCAGGTCGACACTCCGCTGCTGTTCCTGCACAACACGACCGGCTACATGGTCGGGGCACGAGTACGAGCAGGGCGGGATCATCAAGCACGGCGCCCAGATGATCAACGCGGTCAGCAACAGCAGCGTCCCTCATCTGTCGGTGATCATGGGTGCGTCGTACGGCGCCGGGAACTACGGCATGAACGGCCGCGCCTTCGACCCACGGTTCCTGTTCACCTGGCCCAGCGCGAAGTCGGCGGTGATGGGCCCCGCCCAGCTCGCCGGTGTGCTCTCCATCGTCGCGCGAGCAGCAGCGGAGGCTCGCGGACAGGCCTACGACGACGAGCAGGACAAGGGGATGCGCGAGTTCGTCGAGGCCAGCGTCGAGGAGCAGAGCCTGCCGTTCTTCCTCTCCGGCATGCTCTACGACGACGGTGTCATCGACCCGCGCGACACCCGCACCGTGCTCGGCCTCTGCCTCTCGGTGATCGCCAACTCGACCTGGACGGGTGCCGAGGGCTACGGGGTGTTCCGGCTGTGACGCCTCCTGGGATCACCCGACTGCTCGTGGCCAACCGGGGCGAGATCGCCCGCCGGGTGTTCGCCACCTGCCGGCGCCTCGGCATCGAGACCGTGGCTGTGCACTCCGACGCGGACGCGGGGCTGCCGTTCGTCCGCGAGGCCGACGTCGCCGTACGGCTGCCCGGGAACACCCCCGCCGAGACCTACCTGCGCGCCGACCTGGTGCTCCAGGCTGCGCGGCGCACCGGGGCCGACTCGATCCACCCGGGCTACGGCTTCCTCTCCGAGAACGCCGCCTTCGCCCGAGCCGTGATCGACGCCGGCCTGACCTGGGTAGGCCCGTCCCCGGAGTCGATCGAGGCGATGGGCTCGAAGGTGCGCGCCAAGGAGCTGATGCGCGCGGCCGGGGTGCCCGTGCTCGAGGCGCCCGGCCGAACCGAAGCAGGCCGACCTGCCGCTCCTCGTCAAGGCGAGTGCCGGCGGTGGCGGCCGCGGGATGCGGGTGGTGCGCGAGCTGGCCGATCTCGCGGCAGAGACCGCGAAGGCCGCGGCCGAGGCGGAGTCTGCGTTCGGTGACCCGACCGTCTTCGTCGAGCCGTACGTGGAGCACGGTCGCCACGTCGAGGTGCAGGTGCTCGGTCACCGCGACGGCGTGCTCGTCCTCGGCGAGCGCGACTGCTCGATCCAGCGCCGTCACCAGAAAGTGGTGGAGGAGGCTCCGGCGCCTGACCTCGATCCCGCCGTGGCCGAGGCGATGCACACGGCCGCACGCAAGGCGGCCGAGGCGATCGGGTACGTCGGCGCGGGCACGATCGAGTTCCTCCTCGACCCGGCCACCGAGCGGTTCTTCTTCCTCGAGATGAACACCCGCCTCCAGGTCGAGCACCCCGTCACCGAGCTCGTCCACGGCGTCGACATCGTCGAGCAGCAGCTGGCGGTCGCGGAGGGTCGGGGACTGGACCTTCCTGTGCTCGGGGGGACCTACGGGCACGCGATCGAGGTCCGCCTCTACGCCGAGGACCCCGTGCACGACTGGCAGCCGCAGAGCGGCGTCCTCACCCGCTTCGAGGTGCCCGGTGTCTCCGGGGAGTTCGACCTGCTCAACCGCCCGGGTCTGAGGCTCGACTCCGGCTTCGAGTCCGGCAGCGAGGTGTCGACGTACTACGACGCGATGCTGGCCAAGGTGATCGCGTGGGCGCCGAGCCGGCGGGAGGCGGCGCGGATGCTCGCGGCGGCGCTGCGGCGGGCGCGGCTGCACGGGGTGGTCACCAACCGCGACCTCCTCGTCAAGGTGCTCACCGACCCGGACTTCCTCGACGGACAGGTGAGCACCGACTTCTTCGAGCGCACCAGCGTGGTGGAGTCGAGTGCGCCGACCGAGCCGTCGGCCCATCAGCTGTTGGCCGCCGCCCTGGCGCTGGCCGAGCGTGACCGGGTCGCGAGGCGCGTCCAGGAGGGCATCCCGGTCGGCTGGCGCAACGTGGTCTCGCAGCCGCAGCGGACGGTCCTCGGGGTCTCGACAGGCTCGACCGCCCAGGAGGTGGAGCACGTGGTCGAGTGGTTCGGCACCCGCGGCGGCTACGCCTCGGCCGATCCGGAGATCAAGGTGCTCGACGCCTCGCCCGAGGAGGTCCTCCTCGAGGCCGGTGGCGTGGAGGCTCGCTTCGAGGTCTCGGTCGTCGGTGACGCCGTGGCGGTCGACGGCCCCACCGGGTCGGTGCAGCTGCGCGCCGTACCCCGCTTCGTCGACCCGACCGAGGCCCTGGCGAGCGGCAGCCTGCTGGCGCCGATGCCGGGGTCCGTGGTCGCGGTGCACGCTGGGGACGGGGAGAGCGTGGTCGCGGGCAGCGCACTGCTGGTGCTCGAGGCGATGAAGATGCAGCACACGATCAGCGCTCCGACCGACGGGGTCGTCACCGACCTCGTCGCCGTCGGCGCCCAGGTGGCCGCGGGCGACGTGCTCGCGGTGGTTTCGACAAGCTCAACCAGCGATGACAGCTCAACCACCGAGACGGAGGACGCATGACCAGCTTCACCGAGTCCGAGGAGCGGCAGACCCTGCGCCGGGAGGTGTCGAAGCTGGCCGGCACCTACGGCCGCGAGTACTTCACCCGGCAGGCGCGTGCCGGGGAGAAGACCACCGACCTGTGGCTGGCGATCGGCAAGGCCGGCTACCTCGGGATCAACATCCCCGAGGAGTACGGCGGCGGGGGCGGTGGCATCGGTGACGTGGCCGCGGTCTGCGAGGAGCTGGCGGCGCAGGGTTGCCCGCTGCTGATGATGGTGGTCAGCCCGGCGATCTGCGGCACGGTGATCAACCGGTTCGGCACCGACGCCCAGAAGGCCCGCTGGCTCCCGGGGATCTGCGACGGGACCGAGACGATGGCCTTCGCCATCACCGAGCCGGACGCCGGCACCAACTCCCACAACATCACCACGACCGCGCGCCGGGACGGTGACGAATGGGTGCTCAAGGGCCAGAAGATCTACATCTCCGGCGTCGACGAGTCCAAGAACGTGCTGGTGGTCGCCCGCGCCGAGGACTCCAGGACCGGCAAGCTCAAGCCCTGCCTGTTCGTCGTGCCGACCGACGCCGAGGGGTTCGAGTTCACCCCGATCCCGATGGAGATCGTCAGCCCCGAGCTGCAGTTCCAGGTGTTCATCGACGACGTACGCCTCCCTGCCGAGGCGTTGGTCGGCGACGAGAACGCCGGCCTGGTGCAGCTGTTCGCCGGCCTCAACCCCGAGCGGATCATGGCGGCGTCGTTCTCCACGGGGCTCGCGCGCTACGCGCTCGACCGGGCCACGGAGTACGTCAAGGGCCGCGAGGTGTTCGGGGCGCCGATCGGCAGCCACCAGGGCATCGCGCACCCGCTGGCGCAGTCGAAGATCGAGATCGAGCTGGCCCGGTTGATGACCCAGAAGGCCGCAGCCCTCTACGACGCCGGCGACGACCTCGGCGCAGGCGAGGCGGCCAACATGGCCAAGTACGCCGCCGCCGAGGCAGCCTGTGATGCCGCCGACCGGGCGGTGCAGTCGCACGGCGGCAACGGCATCACCCAGGAGTACGGCGTCGGCGGGCTCCTCGTCGCCGCTCGCGCGGGCCGGATCGCCCCGGTCAGCCGCGAGATGATCCTGAACTTCGTGGGGATGCACTCCCTCGGCCTGCCGAAGTCGTACTGAGATGGCCGAGCAAGCCACCGAGCTCGTGCACTACGAGGTGGCCGACGACGTCGCCACCATCACCCTGGACTCCCCGCACAACCGCAACGCGCTGAGCCGGCAGCTGGTCGGCGAGCTGTTCGAGCGACTGGAGCGGGCCGAGCGGGACAAGGCGGCTCGGGTGGTGCTGGTGCGTTCGTCGGGGAAGGTGTTCTGCTCGGGCGCCGACCTGTCCGAGGCCAGCTCGGAGGGGATGGAGGAGGGCGCCAGGCGGATCGTTGCCCTGCAGCGGCTGATCGTGAGCATGTCGAAGCCGGTGGTCACCAGCGTCCTCGGCGCCGTCCGCGCCGGAGGGATCGGGGTGATCGCCGCCAGCGACATCGCGGTGGTCGCGGAGGACGCCACGTTCGCACTGACCGAGGTCAAGCTGGGTCTTGCCGCGGCGATCATCAGCCTCACCGTGCACCACCGGATGAACCCGCGGGCGGCGTCGCTGACCACCCTCTCGGGCGAGGTGTTCTCGGGGTCCGAGGCGGCGGCTTACGGCCTGGTCACCAGGGCCGTGCCCGCCGATGCGCTCGACGACGAGGTCTCCGCTGTCTGCGCGAGCCTGGCCACCGGCGCGCCCCAGGGGCTCTCGGAGTCCAAGCGGATCCTCAACCGCGACCTCCTCGCCCGGATCGACGCTGGCGGGGACGAGATGGCCGCGCTCTCTGCCGAGCTCTTCGCCTCCGACAGCGCCCGTGAGGCGATGGAGAGGTTCCTCAACCGGAAGAGGTGACCCCGGTCGCGGGAAGCGTCTGCCAGCCCCGGGTGAACGCCGAGCGGTGCCGGACGCCGGCCGCGCGGTCGACCCCGACCTCCGGGAAAGCCGCGAGCAGCTCCTCGAAGGCCACCTTCGCCTGCAGCTTGGCCAGGTGGCTGCCGATGCAGAAGTGCGGGCCGCTGGAGAAGCCGAGGTGCCGCTGCGCCTCGCGTCGTACGTCGAGCCGGTCGGCGTCCGCGCCGAACTCCGCCGCGTCGCGGTTGGCCGAGCCGTAGAGCATCAGCACCTTCTCACCCGCCGGGATCTCGACGTCGCCGACCACGACGTCGCGGGTGGTGGTGCGCGCGAGGCCCTGCACCGAGGACTCCATCCGCAGGAACTCGGTGGTCGCCGCGGGGATCAGCGACGGGTCCTCGAGCAGGAGCCGTCGTTGCTCGGGGAAGGCGTCGAGCAACCCGACGCCGTGTGAGATCAGCGCCCCGGTGGTGTCGTTGCCGCCGGCGACCATCACGAAGCAGAAGCCGAGGATGTCCCAGTCGGTGAGGTGCTGGCCGTCGAGCTCGGCGGCGACCAGAGCCCCGACCAGGTCGTCCTGCGGTCGCGTGCGCCGCTCGCCGATCATCGCCGAGAAGTACTCGAACATCTCGGCCACGGCCTGGGCTCCGGCGACTGCCGTGGGTGCACTGGCAACGTCGGGGGCATCGTCCTGCAGGACCGTCAGGGCCGAGACCCAGGGGTCGAACTTCGCCCGGTCGGCCTCGGGAACGCCGAGCAGCTCGGCCAGCACGAACGTGGGGATACGGCTGGAGAAGTCGCGGTGCAGGTCCGTCGTGGAGTCGAAGTCCTCGAGCAGGGAGCGCACGAAGGACCTGATCCGGTCCTCGAGCGCGGCCACCCGGCGGGGGGTGAAGCCGCGGCCGATCAGCCCGCGCAGCTGGGTCTGCACCGGCGGGTCGAGCATCACGATCGTGGGCGCGAGGCCGAGCTGGCCGATCTCGTCGGGGTAGAAGGTCAGGCCCTGCGCCGAGGAGAAGTCCTCGGGCCGGCGGACCGCGTCCCAGACGTCGGCGAACCTGGTCAGCGCCCAGTACGCCGGCGCCTGCCGGCTCTTGGGGTGGTGGTGGACGGGGTCGTGCTCGCGCAGCCAGGCGTACGCCGGGTAGGGGTCGTCCTGGAAGCCGGGGTCGAACGGGTCGTAGGCCGCGCTCAGTGCAACCACGCCCCGAGACGCTCGATGCCCTCCCCGATCTCCTTCTCCGAGCCGGCGAAGGACATCCGCACGAACTGGTGACCCCGCTGGGTGTCGAAGTCGATCCCCGGCGCGGTCGCCACGCCGGTCTCCTCGAGCAGCCGCTGGCACCACGAGTAGGAGTCGTCGGTGAGGTGGCCGATGTCGGCGTAGACGTAGAAGGCCCCGTCGGCGGGCGCCAGTCGGTGGATGCCCATGCGCGGCAGGCCGACGAGGAGCTGTTCCCGGTTGGCGGCGTAGCGGGCCACGTGGCCGTCCAGCTCGGCGTAGGACTCGGGTGTGAACGCCGCCGTCGCCGCGTGCTGGCTCAGCACCGGCGGGCAGATCGTGAAGTTCCCGGTGAGCACGTCGACCGGACGCCGCAGGTCCTCCGGGACCAGCATCCAGCCCAGCCGCCACCCGGTCATCGAGAAGTACTTGCTGAAGGAGCCGAACACGATCGCCGATCGCGAGGTGTGCCAGGCCGAGCGCCGTCCGTTGGCCCTGCCGAGGTAGCCGTAGTCGATGCCGTGGTAGATCTCGTCGCTGATCAGCCGCACCCCGCGGGCCTCGCACCACTCCGCGATGGCGTCGAGCTCGTCGGGCAGCAGCATCGTGCCGGTCGGGTTGGCCGGCGAGGCGATCACCAACCCGGCGATCGGCCCGGCCAGCGCGTCGAGCTGGTGCACCGTCGGCTGGAACCGGTTCTCCGGACCGCAGTCGATCTCGATGACCTCGCAGCCGAGGGCCTTGAGCACGTTGCGGTAGCAGGGGTAGCCCGGCCGCGCCATCACCACCCGGTCGCCCACCTCGAAGGAGGCCAGGAACGCGAGCAGGAAGCCACCGGAGGAGCCGGTGGTGACGACCACGTCGTCCAGGGTCACGTCGATCCCGCTGGCGCGCCGGTGGTGGGAGGCGATGGCCTCGCGCAGTGCCGGCAGCCCGGTGGCCACCGTGTAGCCGAGGACCTCCTCGTCGAGCAGCCGCTTCGCCTCCTCGCGCACCGGGCGAGGTGCACCCGTCGAGGGCTGACCCGCGACGAAGTTCACGAGGTCGCCGTGGGTGGCCTGCCGCCGGGTCGCCGCGGCGAGCAGGTCCATCACGTGGAACGGCGGGACGTTGGCCCGGCTGGCGACCCGCATGCGGTTGCTCACTGCGGTCACTTCGTGAGGTTAACCGTCCTCCGCCCGTTGATGGCCCGATTCCCGGTCCGCGGGCAAGCCGATCCGGCAGCCGAGGCGCGCACTCGAGACTCACCGTCGCCTGCGATATCGGACTTCACCGCTGGAGAGCACGCGCATGTCGTACGTCGAGTCGTGTGCTCTCCGATGGTGCCAGCCGCAGAGGGGCATCCCGGTCAGATCCGTGCACCCGCCCTCGGACCAGGGGATCGGGTGGTGGATCTCGCACCAGGCGAACGGCCTCTCGCACCCTTCGGCTGCACAGGTGTCGTGCCGGCTGGAGAGGACGATGCGTTGAGCCTTGCTGTGCAGGCGGGCCGCGCGACCTGCGTCCAGGACCACCGAGTCGCCGCCGTACACGATGGGCATGATGTCGGCGTTGCACGCCAACCGCCGCACCTCACCGACGCTCAGGTCACCGCCGCTGTCGAGGTGGGCGGCCGCGAGCCCGTCCACGAGGTGTTGGTGGTCGATGTGGACCGCGATCGTGGCCCCGGCTCGCCCCTGCTGGGCGAGCCCGTCGGTGGGCAGGTGCTCGCACAGCTCCAGGAGCGCCTGGCCGAGACGGTCGCAGTAGCTCAGACCCATGTGGGCCTCGGTCACGGCGGCGATCGTCGGATCGACGATGGTCTCTCCGGCGCGGTTGCGGCTCAGCCGCCGTGGCGACGACAGGTGCTGCAGGGCGGTCAGCAGCATCTGGGCCTGCAGGTCAGGGATGACGAACTTGCCGGTCCACGTCCCGTCACCGTTGTCGCCCAGGGTCATCCACGTCTCGTTGCGCGCGTACCGCTCCTCCGCGGCGACGAGGCCGGCCTCGTGCTTGTCGGCGTGCGCCCTGTTCACGACGTCCAGCATCCGGCGCGCACCGCGGCGCAGCGCCTTGGTGTCGAGGCGTCTCTCGACCGCGGTGCGTACCAATGCCGACACCGCCTCCTCGCGGTCCTCCGCGCTCACCTCGCCCGGCATCTGCTCGGCGGCCCTGACGATCACGCGCGCATGCTCCTCAGCGAGGTCACCGTCGGCGAAGGCAATCCGCACGGAGGGATAGCGCTCCTGCAGCTTTCGCGCGAGCCACAGCCCTCCGCGCATCACCGCGGCGCTGGACCCGGTCAGTCGTGCCAGCCAGGCGCCGGTGTCGGCAGTCGGCAGGGGGCCCTGAGGCAGGTCGTCCAGCGCCTCGCCCGACCGTTCCAGGCACCGCGCGACCGGCATCAGCGGATGCAGCTCCGGGTCGATCACCTGTGCGGCCATGAAGCAATTCCAGCACACCCAACCGGCAGTTTCGATAGCAGATTCGAATCTGTGGAGAACTCCTCCGTGGCAGTCAAGGAGGTCTGGATCGGGTACGTGGGGCGAGTTTGCCGTCTGCGATGCGTCGCCGACCTATTCGTCGAGGAGAGCACCGTCGCGCGCATCCTGGGGTCGTCCGGCTCTACGTTCTCCCCCACTCTCGCCGGTGTCACCCGACTCATCACCACTCACCCGGCCGACGAAGGTGTCACTCGGCGTGGTTCCGGTGGTTCCTACTGGCAGGGGAATGACGAGCGTGCTTCTCCCTGTCCGGCTTCCGCGCCGGGCGCTGAAAGCCGGCAATCTGATCGTTACCCAGTCGTAATACGCACATCTTCATGAGTCCTTCCGCGCTGCGGTGCAATGACGTGCATCAGACCTCGGCTGACCGTGCTGGGGACGCGTTCAACCTGGAGGCTTCGTGCACCTCACCAAGATCGCCCCGCTTGCCACCATCGCCCTGTTGGCCGGCAGCCTCGCTGCCTGTGGCAGCGACAACAGCGCCGCAGGGGGCGGGGGGTCGGGAGCTGACTGTCCGCTCGTGAACGCCGCCGATCCGGGCAACTCCGAAGGCCCCATCCGGAGTGCCGACCGCCGACTAAGGCCCCCAAGTTGACCAAGACGTCGGGCCTACACGGTCGCCTTCAGTCAGAACGCGAGCAACAACCCCTGGCGCCTGGCGGAGACGGCGAGCATGAAGGAGGAGGCCAGCCAAGCAGGGCGATCAAGCTCACCGTCACCGACGCCAACAACGAGCAGTCCAAGCAGATCGCCGACATCAAGGGTCTCATCGCGCAGAAGCCCGACGTCCTCTTCATCGCCCCGATCACCGAGCAGATCGCCAACGTCGTCAAGGACGCTGCGCGCCGCGAAGATCCCGGTCTTCCTGCTCGACCGCGACGTCGACCACGACGTCGCCAAGCCGGGCCAGGACTTCGTCACGCGTCATCCAGTCCGACTTCGTCCAGGAGGGCAAGCGGGCGGCGGTGCAGATGGCCAAGGCCACCGGCGGCAACGCCAAGATCATCGAGCTGGAGGGCACCACTGGCGCGTCGCCGGCGATCGACCGCAAGAAGGGCTTCGACGACGCCATCAAGCAGTGCCCCGGCATGCAGGTCGTGGTGTCGCAGGACGGCGACTTCACCCGCGCCAAGGGCAGTCGGTCGCCGAGACCCTGCTGCAGTCCCACCCGGACGCCACCGCCATCTATGCGCACAACGACGAGATGGCTCTCGGCGCGATCGCGGCCGTCGAAGGCCATCGGCAAGGCAGCCCGGCCAGGACATCAAGGTCGTCTCGATCGACGGTGAGAAGGACGGTCTGAAGGCCGTCGCCGCCGGCGACCTCTACGCGACCGTGGAGTGCAGCCCCCGTTCGGCCCCAGGCCTTCCAGACCATGAAGGACTACGCGGCGGCAAGCCGGTCCCGACGCTGATCATCAACACCGACCAGCTGTTCGACCAAGGACAACGCCGCCGCCAACGTCGACAAGGCCTACTGAGCCAGCGCTGGAGGCAGTGGGAGCGATACCGGGCGGTGACGGCCGCCGGCCCCCGGAAGGCGGCGCCGGGCCGTCGGACCTCCGGCCCGGGACGCTCCACACCCAGAAAGGAAGGCTCCGGTGGCCGATCGCTGCAACGCCACTGCTGTCGATGCAGGGCATCAACAAGAGCTTCGCTCGGAGTGCCCTGCGCTGCATCGATGCCGCACTTCGAGGTGGCCCGCGGCGAGGTGCACGCGCTGATCGGGCAGAACGGCGCCGGCAAGTCGACCCTGATCAAGGTGCTCACCGGCGTCTACGCCAAGGACTCCGGACGCGATCGAGTTCGACGGCCGCGAAGTCGCCTTCGCCTCGCCGCACGCGGCTCAGCTGGCCGGGCTGTCCACCATCTACCAGGAAGTCAACCTGGTGCCTTTCCGGTCGGTGGCCGAGAACGTGTTCCTCAACCGGGAGCCCAAGCGCTTCGGCCTCATCGACTGGCGCCGCATGAACCGCGAGGCGGCCGCGATCCTGCACCGGCTCGACATCGACGTCGACGTCACGCCGGCCGCTGTACGAGTACGCCATCGCCACCCAGCAGATGACCGCGCTCGCCCGGGCGCTGTCGACCGAGGCCAAGCTCGTCATCATGGACGAGCCGACGTCCGCGCTCGCCGAGCAGGAGGTGCAGACCTTGTTCCGGCGTCATCCGCCAGCTCAAGAGCGAGGGCATCTCGGTCGTCTTCGTCTCCCACCGGCTCGACGAGCTGTACGCGGTCTGTGACCGGGTCACCGTGATGCGCGACGGGCGCACCGTCGCGGAGCGGCCGATGTCGGAGATCAGCCGCTACGAGCTGGTCTCGACGATGCTCGGCCGCGAGCTGGCCGAGCAGCTCTCGCACCGGCGCGGCCGACGACGCGGTGGCCGACCGGCCCCCGGTGCTCGAGGCGGTCGACCTGCACCGTGGCCGCGCCCTCGACGGCGTCTCGGTGTCGATCCGCGCCGGGGAGATCGTCGGGCTGGCGGGCCTGCTCGGGTCCGGGCGCTCCGAGACGGCGCGCGCCATCTTCGGCGCGGACCCGCTCGACTCCGGCACGGTCGCCGTCGACGGGACGCCGCTGAACCTCAAGTCGCCGCGGGACGCGGTGGAGCACAAGATCGGCTTTGGCGCCGGAGGACCGCAAGACGGAGGGCATCATCCCGCAGCTCTCGGTGCGCGAGAACCTGACGCTCGCCCTGCTGCCGCACCTGCGACGCCACGGCATCGTCGACCGCAAGCGCCAGGCCGAGATCGTCGACCGCTTCATCAAGGCGATCGGCATCAAGTGCTCGAGCCCGGACCAGCCCATCCGCGAGCTCTCCGGCGGCAACCAGCAGAAGGTGCTGCTCGCCCGCTGGCTGTGCACCAACCCGAAGCTGCTGATCGCTCGACGAGCCCACCCGCGGCATCGACGTCGGCGCCAAGCGCGACATCCAGGTGCTGGTGCGGCAGCTCGCCGACGAGGGCCTGGCGGTGCTCCTCATCTCCTCCGAGCTCGAGGAGATCATCGCCGACTCCAACCGCGTCGTGACCTTGCGCGACGGCCGGTCGGTGGCCGAGCTCACCGGCGAACAGATCACCGAGGACGCGCTCATGCAGCGCGATGGCCACGGGTGCCGCCGCCGATGACGTGGGGCTGGTCCGAGCCCGCCGAGAGTTCGGCATGACCGACGCGACGTGCGGCGGACTCCCAGCCCGCCGAATCCAGGAGCAGCGCGCTGACCCCGGACCCCGCAGGTCGAACGGGTCGCCGAACCGGCCACGGGCGGCACGCGCATCGGCGCCGCAGAATGGTGGCCGTCGGGTGCAGTGGTCGGTGCTGGGCGCAACGGTACGGCGCCCTCGCCGCACTCCTCGTGCTGTTCGTCTACAACGCGGTCGCCACCCCGTACTTCCTGACACCGCAGTCGCTGCTGTTCATCCTGCTGCGGCAGGCCGCGCCGATCGCGATCGTCGCGGTCGGCATGGCGATCGTGATCGGCACCGGCGGGATCGACCTCTCGGTCGGCTCGGTGATGGCGATCGCGGGCCAGGTCGGCGCCCGCTGGTGCTGAACGACCAGCCGTTCCTGCTGGCCATCGTCGCCGCGCTGCTGGTCTCGGCCCTGTGCGGGCTGTTCAACGGCACCCTGGTGGCGCGGTTCGGGGTGCAACCGATCATCGCCACGCTGATCCTCTTCATCGCCGGGCCGCGGCATCGCGCAGCTCATCACCGGCGGCGAGCTGCAACCGCTGTCCAACCCCGCAGTTCCAGTGGATCGGCCTCGCACGGCCCTTCGGCGTGCCGGCGCAGGTGATCATCGCCGTCGTCGTGGCCGTCGTCGCCTGGTTGGTCATGCGGCTCACCGTCTTCGGTCGCCACGTGCTCGCCGTCGGCGGCAACGAGACCGCGTCCCGCCTCGCCGGGCGTACCGGCGGCGCGGGTCAAGCTGCTCGCCTACGTGACCTCCGGCGTCCTCGCCGGGCTGGTCGGTCTGATCGCCGTGAGCGCCACCTCGGCATCGGACGCCAACAACACCGGCCTCGGCATGGAGCTCGACGCGATCGCCGCGGTGGCGGTCGCCGGAACGCCGCTGACCGGCGGCAAGGTGACCGTCGTGGGGCGCCGTGGTCGGCGCCGTGATGCTCAAGCTGCTGCAGAACACGCTCATCACGCACGGCATGCACCAAGGAGGTCGCCCAGATCATCGAGGGGGCGGTCATCGTCGCTCGCCCTCTGGCTCCAGCGACAGGAGGCGTGAGGCCGCGATGACCACCACCGGCCACCGCCGGCGGGCTCCTCGGGCAGCCGCGTGCGGGTCGGCCTGCTGCTGCAGCGCCAAGGCGCGCTCATCGCGCTCGTGGTCCTCGTCGTCTTCGGCACGCTGCGCTACGGCGAGAACTTCGCCACCGGCTTCAACCTCAGCAGCTTCACCGGCGACACCGCCAAGTACGGCCTGGTGGCGCTCGGCATGACCTTCGTGATCATGACCGGCGGCATCGACCTCTCGGTCGGCTCGGTCGTCGCCCTCGGCGGCGTCGTCGCCATCAAGGTCAGCGAGCACGGGCTGCTGCCCGGCCTGCTCGCCGGCATCGCCGCCGGCGCGGCGGTCGGCGTGGTCAACGGCTTCCTCATCACCAAGCTCCGGCTGCCACCGTTCATCGTCACGCTGGCCACCCTGCTCGCCGTCCGCGGCCTCGCGCTCACCCTGGCGGACACCCGGGCGGCCGTCGCCGCGCCCGGCGGCTTCCAGAAGCTCGGCAACTGGTCGCTGCTCGGCCTGCCGGTCGCGGCGTGGGCGATGTTCGCTGCGCCTTCCTCGTCGGCGCCGGCCGTGCTGCGACTACACGCGCTTGGGGTCGACGGGTCCTGGCGATCGGCGGCAACGTCGACGCGGCCCGGCTCATGGGCCTGCCGGTCGCCCGCACCACGTTCAGCGTCTACGTGCTCTCCGGAGCGCTTGGCCGGGTGCGCCGGGGTGTTCCTCGGCGTCGCAGAACGGCTCGGTCGACACGGCGGCGGGCCAGGGCTGGGAGCTGTCGGCGATCGCCGCCGTCGTGGTCGGCGGCACGCTGCTCACCGGGGGCGTCGGATCCGTGCTTGTCGACCCTGGTCGGCGTGCTGCTGCTGCAGCTCATCTTCAACCTGATCGTCTTCGAGAACGGCAAGGACGTCATCAACATCAGCTCCTACTGGGAGTCGGTGATCCGCGGCGCCTTCCTGCTCGTCGTCGTGCTGCTGCAGGTGCGGCTGGTCAAACGGCGCGGCGCGGCCGGGAGGCCGGGGTGAGCAACGACATGGGGGCACGGTCCACGTGGGGTAGCAGACGATGGCCGACGACCGAGGGTCGACAGCAGTGTTGCGCCTCACCTATGGAGTGACTTGACCTGACTGGGATCAGCGGAGGCGAACGAGCCCCCCAGCGAGACTGCATCGGCTCCGGCATCCAGGAAGTGGTGCGCGTTCTGCGGGGTGATTCCGCCAGTGGCCACGAACTTCGCCTCTGGGAATGGTCCCTTGAGCGCCGGGATCCACGCCGCTCCCAGTACAGAGGCGGGAAAGGCTTTGAGCCACACATGGCCCAGGCCCAGGGCGGTCGCCACCTCGGTGGCTGTGGCAACCCCGGGCAGGTGCGGCACGCTCAGGTCCTCGCTGGCGCGCGAGACGTTCGCATCGATTCCAGGTGCGACGGTGAAGCGGGCGCCCGTCTGGTGTACGGCGCGGAGGATCTCAGTCGTAGTCACCGTGCCGGCGCCGATCGTGACCTCGCGGCCCTCGGCCCAAGCCACCGCGGCCGCGAGTGATTCGAAGGCTGCGGGCGACTGCGCCGGGACCTCGACGAGTCGCACCGCCATCGACTCGGCACGCGCACACAGGCGCACTGTCTCCTCCGGCGGATATCCCCGGAGGATGACCATGGTGCGACTGCTGCCGAGCTCGCGGTCGAAGAAGGACGCCGATGCATTCGCAGGATGCGTCATGGGGTCTGCTCGCTCCATCGCGATGGAACGGCCGGCAACGGCCAAGCCGACGCGGTCGCCTGATCCATCAGTAGCCGCCCATCCACTGGGGAGTTCGCATGATCGGTGAATGACTGAAGTGACTCGCGAGCCACCAGGTGTCCTAGGCGCAGTCGACCCTCTTCAGGGAGCTGGCACATCAGGCCATGCAACCACCCGGCAGCGAACGCGTCACCTGCGCCGACCGGTTCCACGACGTCCACCTGCAGCGCCGGCACGACGGTGAGGACCCCGTCGCTGTAGGACCATGCATCCTGTGCTCCGTCCTTGATGACGAGACTCCGGACGGCCGGCAGCAGATCGCTGACCTGCTGCGGCGTGGCCGTGCCCCACAGAGAGTGGGCCTCGTCCAGTCCCACGAACACCACCTGAGCCTCTGCAGCAAGATCGTGGAGGACATCAGCGGCCTGCCGGGGCGACGACCAGAGGGCGGGCCGGTAGTTGACGTCGAAGCTTCCCGTCGTACCGACGCGCGCCGCCTCTACCAGCGCATGACGAGTGGCTTCGAGGCAGGACTCCGAGAGGGCCGGGGTGACGCCGCTCACGTGCAGCACGGCCGGCCGCAGAGCGAGAGCGTCCTCAACGTCCTCGACGCCGATCTGCGAGGCCGCCGAGTGGTCGCGGTAGTAAGTGACGCGGGAACCATCCGGGCGTGGATCCTTCACGAAGAGCCCGGTTCGGGCACCGTTGCGTCGCCGGGCGCGGGACAGATCCACGCCGCTCGCTTCCAGGTCGTGCCACACCCGATCACCAAGAGGGTCGTCCCCCAGCCGAGTCACCATCGCCGCGCGACTGCCGAGCTGTACGAGGTGGTGCGCCACGTTGAACTCGGCGCCTGCGGAGCGGATGACGAAGGACTCCGCGTCCGCCACGGACGCGCCGTGGTCGGGGATGATCTGCGCCATCACCTCGCCCACGCATGCGACGAGGGGGGAACTCGCTGGAGATCCGGAGCTCACCACTCGGCGAACGACCCGTCATCGTGCTCCCGGATCGACGTCCGCCATAGGTGGGACTCCTGGTCGACGCGACGGACCGCGAAGGTCTCTACACCGGTGATCTCCATGGTCCGCCCTCCGGCTGTCATTGAGTCGCCCAACGTAGCGCTGCCCCGCGGTGGCGCAGTCCTGAGCGCCCGGCCAGGGTTGTGTTTGACACGAATTGAGCCTGGTCGCACACTTTTCAGCACTAGGGGCTCCGCCGGTCTGCCCCATCCCCGGATCCTTGCTGGAGGAACGATGTCAGTCATCGAGGCCAGGCCCTCGGTGCGCGTCGAGCCTGGTGAGGCTGCAGCCAGGAAGTCGCCGTCTTGACGGGCTGGGAACCCGCACATCGCCTGCCCGACCCAGCGGTGATCGTCCTGGACGAGCGCTTCGAGAGGTACGTCGTCGCCTTGGCCAGGCTGGAACGGTTGTCCACCGGCTGTCGCTGGGCCGAAGGACCCGTCTGGTTCGGGGACGGGAGATACCTCTTGTGGAGCGACATCCCCAACGATCGACTCTTGCGCTGGGATGAGCAGACCGGCGCCACCAGCGTCTTCAGGCAGCCCTCCCACCACTCCAACGGCAACACCCGCGACCGGCAGGGACGCTTGGTCACCTGCGAGCACGGCACCCGACGGGTGACACGCACGGAGTACGACGGCAGCATCTCGGTGCTGGCCGACCGTTGGGACGGCAGACGGCTCAACTCCCCCAATGACCTCGTCGTCAGTCGCGACGGGTCGGTCTGGTTCACCGACCCCGCCTTCGGTATCGCCGGGGACCACGAAGGCCACCGGGCCGCCGCCGAGCTGCCCACCTACCTGTACCGCATCGACGGTGCCACGGGGGAGCTGACCGTTGCCGCCGAGGGCATCCAGTCGCCAAACGGTCTGGCCTTCTCCCCGGACGAGACGACGTTGTACGTCGTCGAGTCCGGCGCGAGCCCCCAGGGAATTCTCGCCCTGGACGTCCAGGACGGCACGCTGTCGAACCAGCGAATCCTCATCGATGCAGAGACGGGCCTCCCCGACGGCCTGCGGGTCGACGAGGACGGCAACCTGTGGTGTGGCTGGGGCACAGGCACCCCCGAGCTCGACGGCGTCCGAGTCTTCGGTCCCGACGGGACCTTGATCGGTCGCATCGCACTTCCAGAGCGCTGTGCCAACGTCGCGTTCGGCGGCCGCTCCAACAACCGCCTCTTCATGGCTGCCGGCACGTCGCTCTACGCCCTGTACGTCAACACGAGGGGAGCACCGTGACGAGGCGTCCCCGGTGTCATGGATCTCGACGACCACTGACCCGCACGGTAGGTCGTTCAACACCGGCGTGCCTCCTCATGGAGGGACGGCCCAGTCCAGTACCTACGATCGGTATTGCGTCCGCTGTGAACTGGGTGCGACTTACAAGATGGACGCATGAGACTCACTTGCCGCAGGAGGATTGATGAGCGCCACTGACAGCGCGGCCACCGGTACGGCGGTCCCAGACGAGGACCGCAGTGCAGCGATCGAGGCCCTGATGAGCGAAGGCATCATCGGGCGCAAGAATGCTTTCCCCCGCGAGTTCGTCGCGACAATGGCCGAGGACGTCGAGGCGGCGTTCGCCGAGGCGCGGTCCCGTGAGAACGGTGCGGTCGGCCGCGGCCCGAACCGCTGGTACGTCGAGATCCACCCACAACAGCTGCGCGGCTTCGTGGAGCTCGCGGACCATCCGTGGGTGCGCATGGTCTGTGAGGCCGTGCTTGGCCCGGACTACAAGATCGTCGAGCTCGGCTTCGACACGCCGTTCGCCGGCGCCGTGAACCAGCCGTGGCATCGCGACTTCCCGATGCCTGTCGAGACCCGAGACGAGCACCGGCTCACCAGCCTGGCCTTCAACATGACGCTCGTGGACACCGAAGAGGACATGGGTCCGTTCGAGATCGCTGTGGGCACCCAGTGGGACAGGGGCGAGGATTTCAAGCACGAGATGTTCCCTGACCGGTCCACGTGGGGCCGCTACGAGGAGCGCGCGGTCCGCAAGTACCCCCAGATGGGCGACATCTCTGCCCGGTCAGCGCTGACCATCCATCGAGGCACCACCAACCACTCGCAGAAGTCTCGGCCCGTCCTCGTGCTCGGAGTGGATGGCCCGGAGGCCAACAACGCCGAGCATCACGACATGGCAGTGACACGCCGCTACTGGGAGTCGCTGCCGCAGAGCGTGCGCGACCACCTTGGTTGCCCCATCGTGGATGAGCTCACCCCGATCACCCAGAAGCACGACATCGAGGGGCTGGTGATGGGCGAGCCCGACTGAGACGTGCTCTGGCTTTCGCCCACGCAGAACATCACCAGGTCGGCGTCGTCCTCGACCAGGACCGTGTGTCCGGCCGGCCAGCTCAACCGTATCGTGAAGCCATGCGTGTGGTGGTGATCGGCGGCACTGGTCACATCGGCACCTACCTGGTCCCCGGCCTCGCCAGGGCAGGGCACGAGGTCGTGGTGATCAGTCGGGGGTCGCGGCGGGCCTACCAGGACGACCCGGCCTGGCGCGAGGTCGAGCTGGTGACGTGTGACCGAGCGCTCGCCGAGCAGGACGGCACGTTCGGTTCGCTCGTCGCCGGGCTGCATCCCGATGCGGTGGTGGACCTGATCTGCTTCACCTCTGCTCAGGCCCGGCAGCTGGTCGAGGCGCTGGACGGGCAGCACGTCGTCCACACGGGCAGCGTGTGGTCCTACGGACCCAGCATGTTGGTCCCGACCACCGAGGACGCGCCCAAGCGCCCCTACGGTGAGTACGGCGTCAACAAGCTGGCCATCGAGCAGTACCTGATGGAGCAGCACAGGGTCCCGGCCACCGTTGTGCATCCCGGACACATCAGCGGCCCTGGTTGGATGCCGATCGGGCCGGCCGGCAACCTCGGTCCGGACGTGATCGACTCATTGCGGGCGGACGGTTCGTGCCTGCTCCCTGACCGCGGCGGGGAGACCATCCACCACGTGCACGCCGAGGATGTTGCCGATCTGCATCAGGCATGCGTCGAGCAGCCCGAGGCAGCGGTCGGGCAGAGCTTCAACAGTGTCTGCACCCAGGCACTGACACTTCGCGGGTACGCCGAGCTCCTCGCCAGGCACTTCGGGCACGAGCCGAACCTGGAGCTCGTGCCGTGGACGGAGTTCGCGGCCCGGGTGGATCCGCAAGAAGCCGACCAGACGATCGAGCACATCGGACGGGCTCCACTGTTCTCGATGGACAAGGCCCGCGACGTGCTCGGCTTCGTCCCCAGGCACAGTGTCACCGACACGGTGCTGGAGGCCGTCGACGCCTGGGTCACGGCGAACCGGACCTGATCGGCCAGCAACACGACGGACGAGAGGCATCGACGATGATCGAGTCAGGGCGCTTCGGTGGTGTGACCGCCCTGGTGACCGGCGCAGCGCAGGGTATCGGCCGCGCGTGTGTCGAGCGGCTCGCCGCGGAGGGCGCTCGGGTGGCCGTCACCGACCTCGACGCGGACCTGGCCCGCTCGGTCGCGGACGAGCTTCCCGAGTCGGCTGGCCGGGTCGCACTGCCGATGGACGTGACGGACCGCGCCAGCGTGGACTGCGCGGTCGCCGCGGCGGCGGTCGAGCTCGGTGGGCTGGACGTGGTGGTGAACGTCGCCGGGGGCGATCTCCCGCACGGTGTCTTCGAGGAGACCGGCGACGAGATCTGGTCGGCGGTGCTGGAGCTCAACCTCGTCGGCGTGGCACGCGTGTGCCGTGCCGCGATCCCGCTTCTGCGGCAGAGCTCTCGGAGTCCGGCGATCGTGACCGTCAGCTCGGTCAACGGTCTGGCCGCTCTGGGGGGCGAGCCGTACTCGTCGGCGAAGGCCGGCCTGACTGCGCTGACCGCGAACCTCGCGAGATCCCTGGCGGCGGACGGTGTGCGGGTCAACGCGGTCGCTCCCGGCACGGTGAGGACGCGGGTCTGGGACGACCAGGAAGGCGGTGCCGACCGGATGCTGCCGCTGTACCCGCTGGGCCGGGTCGGTGAGCCGAGTGACGTGGCGGCCGCGGTCGCGTTCCTTGCCTCGGTCGACGCGGCCTGGATCACCGGTCACGTCCTGCCGGTGGACGGCGGTCTGCTGCTGGCCCGCCCCTCGGTCTGAGTCTCTGAGGCTTGGGCTCCCGCCTCACCTAGGTTTCGAGACGCCTGACTCAGTCCCTCCTCCGTCGGGTCCGAGTCACGCTCCTCAACCTTCTGACCTTCGAGGTCCTCGCGAGCTCGGCCCTCGGGTCAGAACATGTCTGGGCACCATGGCGCGCGGTGCCAGCCGAAGGCCGTGCTCGCTGCGGTCACGGCGCCGGCGGTGTGCTCGGTGACGCGTCCGACGTGGTGCAGCTGCTGCAGCGGGACGCCGCCGAGGTAGACGGTCCCGAGCTCGAGGATGCCCATGCTCAGGTCCGGCTTCGCCGACACCCGGGTCACCTCGGCCGTGGATCCCTCGGGGTCACCGTCGGTGACGATCCGGTAGCACCCGTTGTTGGCCGGGAGGATCGGGTCGTCCACCTCGATCACCAGGTCGACGCCGGCGGCGTACCTCCGGGCGCGCAGCGCGGCCTCGACGTCGACGACGCGCAGGTAGAGGTTGTCGGTGAGCTGGGTCTCCACGGCTCTGGCGTCGGCCATCAGGTGACGCAGCGGCTCGTCGAGCGGGACGTTCCAGTGGCGGAACGTGCGCGCGAGGTCGAGGTCGAGCAGGTAGCGCCAGATCCCGGCGTAGGCACCGGGGTCGTCGGCCCAGACCTCCTTGATCTGCACCACGCCCTCCGGGAACTCGCCGAAGTCCTCCTTGAAGCGGTACGTCGCGAACCCGTCGGCGTCTCCGTCGTCGTCGTAGTGCACGACGTAGCGCAGCTCGGAGCCGCCGCGTCGGGCGAAGGGCAGGTCGAAGGTCGCGAACTCCCAGATGGTGTCGTCGCGCACGAACGCGCCCGGGTGCTCGGCCACCATCGCGTCGTGCAGCGGCCTGGCCACTTTCATGAACTGCTCGCGGGTCACCTCGTCGACCGATCCCGTCACCCGGATGGCGGGCAGGAACGCCAGCCGCTGGTTGACGCCCTTGATGACCGCGCGGCTCGACGCCGGTCCGTAGCCGAACCTGCCGTAGATCAGCGACTCCGAGGCCCACAGCGCCGCCAGCGGCTCACCGCGCTCGGCCACCTTCTCCAGCTGGTGGGTCATCATCTTGGTGAGCAGCCCCCGACGCCGGAACGGCGGGTGCACGGTCACCACTGTCACGGCGGCGGTCGGCACCGCCGTACCGCCCGGCACGACCAGCTGTCGCCCGAAGTCGCCGCACGTGGACACCCACCGTCGACCGACCTTGAAGCCGAACGTGCGGCTGCGCTCGAACTCGCGCTTGTCGAGCTCGAGCAGCTCCTCGTGGTACTCCTCCTGGAACCCGCGGGCGATCGCCTCGTGGAAGGCCTTGAAGGTCGCGTCGGTGACGTACTTCAGCTCGGGCTCGACGAGGTGCGGAGCTGTCGGTCGGGTCGGCACCTGCCCATTCCAGCGGAGTGCAGGCCCGGGGGCCAGCCGTTTAACCGGCGCTAGTGCGCCGGACCGGCGGCGTGACGCCCGGCGCGACGTCCGAAGTAGGACCCCTCGGCGAGCTGGGACCCCGAGGCGTAGCCCTTGCCGTCCTGGGCGATGTTGACCGCGCACGCGCCCGCGGCGTACAGGCCGGGCACGACGCTGCCGTCGGCGCGCTCGACCTCGCCGTCGACGGAGACGCGCAGGCCGCCCATGGTGAACCCGGCGTACATCGCCTTGCCGAGGGTCAGGTCGTAGGCACCCCACGGCCCGGTGTCCTGCGGCTCCAGCCAGTCGGGGTGCTTGTGGAGCTCGGGGTCCTCGCCGCGCGCGGCGTGCTCGTTGTACGACGAGAGGGTCGTCTCCAACGCACCAGTGGGGATGCCCAGCGCAGCCTCCATCTCCGCGACCGTCTCCCAGCCGTCGATGAACGGGCACAGCGGGAACGACGGGTGCTCGATGTGGGCGGAGTCGACGATCAGGTACGCCGCCTGGTCGGGCTGGTCGAGGACGAAGCCCGAGGTGCGCGAGTGGTAGGAGTCCTCGGCCACGAACCGCTTGCCGAGCTTGTTGACCACGATGCCGGTGAGCAGCTGGGCCGGGGGGTAGAACGGCGCGGTGATGAACGCCTGGTCCATCATCCGCAGCTCACCGCCGGCCGAGGCCCCGAGCCGGATCCCGAGGCCGTCGTCGTAGGTGGAGGCCAGCGGGAACAGCTTCGAGCCGAGCTGGGGGGTGTAGGCAGCGACCATCTCGGCGTTGCCGACGTAGCCGCCCGCCGCGATCACCACGGCCCTCGCCTTGATCGCCCCCCGCTCCTCGAAGCGCCGCCACTGCACGCCCACGACAGCGCCGCCTCCCTCGGGGCCGACCTGGACGACGAGGTTGGTGGCACCGGTCTCGTACCGGACCTCGACGGAGGTCTCCGCGATCCGCTCCGCCAGGGCGTCCAGCACGATCTTCGCGCCCCCGGTGTCGCCCGGCTGTGGCACCTTGTGGCCGCGCGGCGCGGGCCTGGCGAGGTCGCGGAAGGGGTGGACCTTCTCGTTGCCGGTGTACATCAGCCCCTCGGTGCCGGGCTGGATCACCGCCTTGTACGGGTAGAGCGAGCGCTCGAACTGCATCCCGAGCGCCTCGATCCAGTCGAAGTGCTCGACGCTGTCCTCGCAGAAGACCCTGATCTTGGCCTCGTCCGGGTCCGGGCTGACGGCCATCAGGTACTTGAACATCTCCTCCGCGGAGTCCTCGACCCCGACCGCCTGCTGCACCGCCGTACCGCCGCCGAGGTAGAAGTGGCCACCGGCCATCGAGCTGGTCCCGCCGTGCTCGGCTGCCCGCTCCAGCAGCAGCACCCTGGCCCCGGCCCGCGCGGCCTCGAGGGCCGCGCACCCGCCGGCGATGCCGAACCCGACGACGACGACGTCCACCTCGTCGCTCCACGACTCCACGTCGGCGGCGTTGATCGGCGGGGGCGGTTCGAGGTCCATGCCAGGAGTCTACGAAGAAACTAGAACATGTTCTATTGGCCGGCTCAGCGAGCGCGGAGCCACTTGATGTAGGGCATCGGCGCGTACTGCACGCGCCAGCTCCGCACGACGTAGCGGTGGTAGCCGCGCGTCCCGCCTGCGCCGCCCCAGTTCTGCTCCACCGCGAGCACGGACCCGTTGCCGGCTGGAGCTGACCGAGGAGGAGATCACGATCCCGGTGTGCCCGACGTCGTTGAACCTGCCGTTGGTGGACAGGCTGAGCACGTCACCCTTGCGCGGGGCCATCCGCTTGGTGCCGTTGGCGATCTTGAGGAACTTGGCCGGGTACGCCGCGACGTACCTGTCCACGGCCTGGGCGCCGTTGGCCCGGCCCGCGCCCGCGTCGTAGCGAGCCTTCAGGTAGCGGGCCACCAGCTCGATGCACTGGTAGCCGCGGTAGTAGGTCATCGAGCCGGCGTAGGGCCGGACGACCGGACCGCTGTCGTTCCGCGCCCCGTCGAAGGCGGGTCGGGCGCCGCACGCGTAGACCCGGACGTAGGCGTCGGCGTAGTAGTAGCCGAGCGTCTTGGCCCCGTTCACCGCAGTACAGCCGCGGACCACGACCGGCGCGGCCTTGACGGACGCGGCCTGCGCCGGGGGTCCGGCCAGGAGCGTGCCGAGGAGGGCGAGGAGGAGAACGAGAGCGGCCCAGGGCGCGCTTCGGACTGGCCTTGGCGGGTGCATCGGGGTCTCCTTCGGGTCCAGGTCGGCGGATACCTGGACGCGTGACCGTCTGTGCACCAGGACTAAAAGGAACGATAGTTGCGGTTCATCACTTAATGTGCATTGGCGGACATAGCGAACTAGTCCACGCCTCATAGACTGAGCACCCGTCACCCGACCGCCGAGGGCCCCGATGACACTCGACGTCCAGACCCTCGATCACATCCTGCTGGTCGGCACGGGCGTGCTCCTGGTGGCGATCCTCGCCGTGCGGCTCAGCGTCGGGGCCGGGCTGCCGAGCCTGCTGGTGTACCTGCTGATGGGCGTGGCACTCGGGGAGTCCGGGCTCGGCCTGCGCTTCGACGACGCGGAGGTCGCCCACGCACTCGGCTTCGCAGCGCTCATCCTGATCCTGGCCGAGGGCGGTCTGACCACACCGTGGCAGGAGATCCGCCCGGTGATGCGGCTCGGTGTCTCCCTGGCCACGATCGGGGTGGCGGTGAGCGTCCTGGTGATGGCGCTGTTCGGCCACTACGTGCTCGGGCTGCGGTGGGAGATCGCGGTGCTGCTCGGCGCGGTCACCTCCTCGACCGACGCCGCCGCGGTCTTCTCGGTGCTGCGCCGGGTGCCGCTTCCGCGCCGGCTCACTGGCGCCCTGGAGGCGGAGTCAGGGCTCAACGACGCCCCGACCGTCGTGCTGGTCACCCTGATCAGCGCCGGGGGAAGCCACGGGCTGCTCTACTTCGCCGGCACCATCGCCTACGAGCTCGCGGCCGGCGCGGTCGGCGGCCTGCTCGTCGGGTACGCCGGCGCCTGGCTCCTGCGTCGCTCCGCCCTGCCGAGCTCGGGGCTCTACCCGCTCGCGGTGCTCTCCTTCACCGTGCTGGCCTACGCCGGGACGGCCCTGCTGCACGGGTCCGGGTTCGCGGCTGTCTACGTCGCCGCGCTGGTCCTGGGCAACGCGGAGCTGCCCCACCGCGCGGCCACCCGCTCCTTCTCCGAGGGCGTCGCCTGGCTCGCCCAGATCGGGCTGTTCGTGATGCTCGGGCTGCTCGCCTCCCCACGTCGCCTCGACCTCGAGACCGTGGGCCTCGCGGTGGTCGCGGGTCTGGCGCTGACCCTCGTCGCCCGGCCGATCTCGGTGGCGGTCGCCGCGCTCGTGCAGCCGATGCGGAAGCGGGAGCTGGCGTTCCTCTCCTGGGCCGGGCTGCGGGGCGCGGTGCCGATCGTGCTGGCCACCATCCCGCTCGCCGAGGGCGTCGACGACGCGCCCCGCCTCTTCGACATCGTCTTCGTCTTCGTGGTCATCTTCACCCTGCTCACCGGGCCCACGCTGCCCCTGGTGGCGAAGGTGCTGCGCGTGGCGCGGCGCAGCGAGCCACGTGACCTGGACGTCGAGGCCGCTCCCCTGGAGCGGATCGCGGCGGACCTCCTGCAGGTCACCATCTCCCCGAAGTCACTGATGCACGGCGTCGAGGTCGGCGAGCTGCGGCTGCCCACCGGCGCCTCGGTCGCCCTCATCGTCCGCGACGGGCGCACGCTGGTGCCCGAGCGCCGTACGGTCCTGCGCCACGGCGACGACGTGCTCGTGGTGACTCCGCGCAAGGACCGCGAGGCCACCGAGCGGCGACTGCGGGCGGTGTCGATCGGCGGTCGGCTCGCCCAGTGGCTGGGCACCGGCAAGCCGACCGGTACGCGCGGCTAGCGCCCCTTGCGCCCTCCGGCGACGGCACGGAACGGCGCGTTGAGCATGTAGAGCGTCGAGCCGATCGCAGCGGACTTGAACACGTTGGTCCACCGCCGCCACTGCCGCCGCTTGTCCACGCAGACCGCGGCGGTCTCGACGGTCGCGTCGGCGATGCCGTAGTGGCGGGCCACGTTGAGCAAGGTGGTGCTCCAGATGTTGTCCTCCTGGCGGTGGCCACCGAGCGACATGCCGAGCTCGAAGATCGGGTCACTGGCGCGCATGAGCACTTGGGCCTGCGCCACGGTGGAGTCTTCCTGCGACGCGGCGCTGAAGGTGACCCAGCCGGCGAAGACGTGGCCCTCCGGCGTCATCAGGGTGAACGACTCCTCGTCGGCGTAGAGCACCATCACCCCGGTCGACAGCCGCAGCTTGCCGGGTAGCGTCCCCTCGATCAGGGCGACCTCGCCCGGCGCGATGCCGGTGAGTGGTCCGTAGAAGTGGTTGCCCTTGGGCCAGAACTCCGGGAAGCGCTGCTTCCACATGGCGATGAGGTCCGGGGGGCTGACGACGTCCCTGGGCAGGTGCACCTGGTAGGTCTTCTGCCACAGCCTGCCGAAGCCCTGGATCGGGCTGTTGAGGCGCTTGCCGCTCACGTTGATGCCGGTCGCGCCCGCCGGCACCTCCGACACGTTGAGCCGGGTCACCGACTTGGCCCAGTTGGCCACGGTGCGCGCCGTCGCCTGGTCGGGGACCTTGGGGGTGGTCGTGCCGGCCGGTTGGTCCTGGGTCTCGCTCATCGTCGGCCTCCCTTGGTCCCGGCGGCGTCCAGAGTGGCCTGCTCGTCCTCGTGGATGCCGATCGCCTCGTCGAGCCGGGTCAGCTCGAAGATCTGCCGGTAGTGCTCGGAGAGCCCGAAGGCCAGCAGCTGTTGGGAGTTCCGGTTGGCGCGGACGAGCAGCGTGACCAGGAGACCGATCCCGCCACTGTTCATGTAGGAGAGGTCGGTGAAGTTCAGCACCACCGCACGGGCATCACCCACCTGGTCGTAGGCCTCCATCAGCACGGCCTCGGAGCCGGCCGTGACGTCACCCTCGATGTCCACCAGCGCGGCCGCCCCCGAGCGGCGTACCCCGAAGGTGGCAGTTGCTTCAGTCATGTCGTGCTCCCTTGTGCGCCCTCGACGGCGCTGTCCTCGTCGGGCCGGATCGCCATGAAGTCGGCGAGCCGGGTGATCTGGAAGATCTCCTGGTAGTGCGGGCTGAGGCCGAAGACGCTGAGCGGGATCTTGGCGGCCCGCGCCTGGGCCAGCAGGCCGACGATCAGGGCGATGCCCGTGGAGTTGATGTAGCCGGCGTGCTCGAAGTTGAGCACCACGGCGGCCGGCGGGTCCTCGGTCGCGCTGCGCCAGGCCTCCTGCAGGCTGTGCTCCGCGGTCGCGTCGATGTCGCCGGCCAGGTCGACCAGCGCCACCGCACCTCGCCTGCGCACCGTGGTCCTGGCGGTGTCAAAGGTGCTCATGGTCACCGTCCTGTAGTTGGGTGTCAGGGACATCGCCCTGGTCCACGAACCGCATCACCAGCTCGAGGGTGTGCTGGTCGTCCTCGGTGGTCTCGTTGATCTCGTCGACCATGTTCTTGATCAGGAACAGCCCCCACCCCCGCGGGCTCTGCAGCCCGGCGAGCTTGGCCTCGAGGTCCGGGGTCTCCGCCTCGCGACCGGGCCGCACGCCGCCCTGGTCCACGATCTGCACCCGGACGGCCTCCGCGTCGGTCAGCACGCGTACGACGACCGGCAGGTCGGCCCGGTAGTGGTTGCCGTGCTCCATCGCGTTCATCGTGGCCTCGCCCACCGCGGTCTCCAGGTGCTCGAGCCGGCTCGGTTCCAGGCCGAGGGGCTCCACGATCGCGCTGACCCGGGCCAGGGCGATCCGCTCGTTGCCCTCGGCGCTCGGCACCTCGAACTCCACCCGCTGGAGGGCCTCGTCGCCGTCGCGCCACACCTCGCCCGGGACGGGGAGCGGGTGATCACCATCATGGTGATGTCGTCCTCCTGCTCGGCGTCCTCCCCGGTGTGGGACTTCAGGTCCGCGAGCACGTCGTCGATCAGGCCGTGGCCGCCGGGGAAGCGCGCGACATCGGCCTTCAGGCGTGGGAAGCCGAACATCTCGCCCTGGGGGTTGTGCGCCTCGACGATGCCGTCGGAGTGCAGCAGCAGGGTCTCGCCGGGGGAGAGGACGGTCTCCTTCTCCTCGTAGGTCATGCCGCTCATCAGCCCGAGCGGCATGCCCCGGGCGCGCAGCTCCTCGGAGCCGGTGAGCGTCTTGACGTAGGGCAGGTCGTGACCGGCGTTGGCGAAGCGGAAGTGCCCCGTCTCGGGCTCCAGAACGCCGTAGAGGCAGGTCACGAACATCTTCTCCGGCATGTCGGGACACAGGTGCTCGTTGACCCGTTCGAGCACGGCGCCGGGCTCGACCAGGCGCTGCGCCGAGGCGCGCAGCACGCTCCTGGTCGCGGCCATCACCAACGCCGCGGGGACGCCCTTGTCGGTCACGTCGCCGATCACCAGCCCGATGCGCCCGTCACCGATGGGGATCACGTCGTAGAAGTCGCCGCCCACCTCGCGCGCCGGCCGGTAGTAGGCGGCGAGCTGCCAGTTGGGCAGCTGGGGGAGCTGCTTGGGCAGGAAGTTCTGCTGGATCAGTCGAGCCACCTCGAGCTCCTGCTCGAAGCGCTGGCGGGTGGCCGCCTCCGCCTGCTGCTCGAGCACCAGCTGACCGACGCGCAGCGCCGGGGCGGCCTGGGCCGCCAGCTTGTCGAGGAGCTTGCGGTCGTCGGAGGAGTACTCCTGCTCGGAACGCCGCGGTCCCAGGTTGAGCACGCCGATCAGCTCACCCTGGCTGACCAGGGGCACGGCGAGCTTGACCCCGTTCTCACGCATCTTCTCCAGGGCCGGGGAGCGCAGCTCGAGCTCCTCGACGTCCACCGCCCCGTTGGCGCTCTGCAGGTAGGCCAGCAGTGGGTCGTTGGGCGCGATGTCGACCGGGGGCAGCTGCTCGCGCGGTTCCGCGTCCGCCTCCCGGGTGCGCGCCGCGTCCTCCCGCTCGGGGCTGCGGCCGAGGAGACGGCGGCGGAAGGTGGTGGTCAAGGTCGTCATGGCAGGTCCTTGGTATCGCCGTCGCGTCCGGGAATCGTTACGGCAGCCATCACGGCCCCTCTCTCAGCCACAGGGAGAGCTGGTGGGCGGCATCGTCTCGTCGACGACCGTGACGCAGGTCGCGGCCGACGCGCGTCGAGCGAGACCTCCTGCGCAGCCGCTCGGTGAAGGACTCCAGGGTCAGGTTGGCGTCGTACGGTCCGCGGTAGAAGCGCTGATCGACGCCGGTCTGGATGCGTCGGCGCAGCGGACCGGAAGAGGGCGGCCACGACCAGGGTCGAGGTGGCCACGGCTAGGTCGGAGTCACCGGTGAACGGGCCGATCAGCGACCGCAGAGTCAGTACGACGGCAAGGTAGACGAGAGCCAGCGACACGGTCAGCGAGCCGTAGACGACCGTGCGCTTGATGACGACGTCGATG
>CAWIWO010000019.1:0-43601 GCA_963839835.1 uncultured Actinomycetota bacterium | reverse complement strand
CCGGCAAGGGCTGGACCGTGAGATCCTGCGCCCGTCGAACGGGCACCTTCGCGGGCACGCGCCAGCCGCGCGTCGAGCTTCTCCTTGCCGCCCAGGAGGCACCTGCCGGGGATGCGGCAGTTCTCCAGCACGACCTCAGCGGTGTGGGAGGCGCGGATGCCGTGCTTGTGAAACTTCTGGCCCTGGCTCAGCCCCTTCGTTCCGGGGGTACGACGAAGCTGGCCTGTCCACGGGTGCGCAGGTCGGGGTCGACCACTGCGGTGACGACGTGCACGTCGGCCAGGCCGCCGTTGGTGGCCCACGTCTTGGTCCCGTTGAGCACCCACTCGTCGGTCGCCTCGTCGTACCTGGCCCGCGTGCGCATCGCACCTACGTCGGAGCCGGCGTCGGGCTCGGAGGAGCAGAAGGCTGCGAGGTGCAGGTCGCCCGGGGTGCCGAACATCTGCGGGGCCCACTCGCCGAGCTGCTCGTCGGTTCCGTTCGCGCGTACGGCGGCAGCGGCGAGCGTCGTACCGACGATGGACAGGCCGATGCCGGCGTCACCCCAGAAGAGCTCCTCCATCGTGATCGGGATCCCGAGCCCGGTCTCGTCGAAGCTCTGGGTGGCGAAGAAGTCCAGGCTGTAGATGCCGACCTTCGCCGCCTCCTCGACGACCGGCCACGGGAACTCCTCCCGCTCGTCCCACTCCGCGGCGGCCGGACGGATCACGTCCGCAGCGAACGTGTGCAGCCACTGCTGGAGCTCGAGATGGTCCTGGTCGAGGGAGAACGACGGCGTCATGGGTGGGATCGTAGGGGTGACGGTGCTCAGTCGGCGACGTCGACCAGGACCTTGCCGACAGCGCCGTTCTCGACGGCGGCATGGGCCTCAGCGGTCTGCTCCAGGGGGAAGTGGTGCAGGGGGAGGCCGGAGTCCTCGCCCACGCGGACAGCGCCGTCCAGCACGGCTGCGGACACGTCGTCGACCGCGCGGCGCTTCCAGTCGTGCGGGGCGGTGTAGACGAGCACGAACTGCCAGCGCGCGTTGGGCATCATCAGCGGACGGACCGGCAGGGACACCGGGGCGCCGCCGTCGTCGGCGTAGACCGCGACCGAGCCGTGCAGGCCGATCACCTGGGTGTCGATCTCGGCGTTGGCCGACGCCGCGACCTCGACGATCGTGTTGACGCCGTCCGGCGCGATCTTGCGGACCTCGGCCACGACGTCCTGCTCCTTGTAGTCGATCACGTGGTCGGCGCCGGCCCGCGCGGCCAGGTTTGCCTTCTCCGGGCTGCTGACCGTGGTGATCACGGTGGCGTCGGACCAGCGGGCCAGCTGGATCGCCGCGTTGCCCACGGCGCCCGCGCCACCGGAGACCAGGACGGTGCGGCCGGCCAGGGTCCCGGGGCCGAGTCGGACCGGCCCCTCCTCGGTCACCGTGAGCGTCCGGTGCGCGGTGAGGAACGGGACACCCAGGGACGCGCCGAGGTCGAAGGACGCACTGTCGGGAAGCAGCGCGAGGTTGTGCCGGGGGACCAGCGCGTACTCCTGGGCGGTGCCCTCCGGCCGTTGGTAGGCCGCCTCCCAGATCCACACCCGCAGCCCGACCAGGGCCTCCTCGACGCCCTGGCCCACGGCATCGACGACCCCTGAGCCGTCCTGGTTGGGCACCTGTGGCGGATCCACGGGGGTGCCGGGCTCGCTGCCGGTCCGGGACTTCCAGTCGGTGGGATTGACCCCGGAGCGATGGATCCGAACTCGGACCTCGCCGTGTCCCGGCTCGGCCAGCGGCCGGTCGCCGAGGCTCAGTACGTCGGGGTGCCCGTCTGGGTGTAGGTGATGGCGCGCACGCGTCCGACGCTATCCCCACCCCGGAGAGCTCGGCACGGCAGAGCTCACGCTGGACGTCGGTGGTGTGCTGGGTCCTCACCAGCAGGTCGACGACCTCCTCCTGCGTCCTGCCCGGTGCGTCGTTCCAGCGGGTCAGGTCGAGCAGTCGCAGCAGGCGCACGTCCGGACCCGGGCACCAGCGCACCGGTTCGCGCGGGTCCTCGTGCAGCGTGTGCCAGGTGAGGTCGAGGGTTCGCCGGACCAGCTGGGAGCGCACCGAGGTGGGACCTCCGCCGCCCTCGACGATGCCACCGACGAGGCAGGCCCCGACGACGGGGTGGCGAGTCGCCCGGCGTACGTCGTGCGCGGCCACGACGCGAGTGCCGCCGCGCGTCGCGACGGTGAACCAGGCACCCTGGACCCACCCGCCGGAGACGACCTCGACCGAGCGCAGGAGCAGCGAGTGCATCGCGTGCAGCTCGGCCAACCGGGCGGTGAGGGTGTCGCAGCGCTCGAGCCGGTGGCGCTCTTCGCGCCGCTGCGCCCGACTCTGGCGCCGACTCCTCGGGCGGGGCGGGGCGATGACAAGGTGGGTGCTCACGGGGCCTCCTCGTCGTGGGTGCTGACGACCTGGTCCACTCTCGTCCGACCTCGGCCCGCAGGCAAGATCTCCGGGCTCCCCGTCATGGATGCTCAGCCGGTGAAGGGAAGCTTGCCGACCTTCTCGTTCAGCGAGCGCAGCTCCTTGGCGATCTCGTCGAGTCGCCTGGAGTTGGTCTCCTTGAGCTCGGCCAGGACGTCGGCGAGCAGGGCGTTGGTCGTGGTGAGCGCGGCCTGCAGCTCACCGACACCGGACAGGTCCTTGAGCATGGGGTCTCTCTTCCGTTGGCCTTCTGGTGGTGCCGAGGCGGGTCCGCGTAGTCCTCGACGAGCATAGAGAGGCAGCTCACCGCTTCGTGCGAAGGCGTAGCAGCGTCCCGGCGAGCGGGTGTTGATCGTGGCGACACCTGAGCCTAGGAGTCTCGGCTCTTGAGCTGTTCACGTCCCGAGCCGCGGCGACGGAGGCGCTCGCTCGCCTCCTCTTCTGACATCGAGGTGACGGGCTGCCCCGACGCATGCTGGAACTTGGCGTCGTAGAGCCGGGTCCAGAGCCCAGCGGCCCACGACCGCTCGGTCTCCTCGTCACTGAGCTTCCCGGCCCGCGCATCGCCGTACGCGCCAAGGAACAGCTCTGTCTCCTCGACGGTGGCGAGCTCTTGCTGCACTGCGTGTCGAGAACAAGGCGGCAGCGAGACCGACGAGCACGGCTTCGCTCTCCGCGATGATGCTGTCCCAGTCGTGCACCACCAGCAGCTCATCACCGTCCCATCGCAGGTTTCCGGCAAGCCAGTCGCAGTGACCGACGACTGGCGCGGTCGCGCCTGCTCGGAGGCGATCGCGAGCACGTCTACCGGCGTCATCTATCCACGCAGGACCGGCAACCTCGTCGAGGTCGATGTCACTGCCCTCCGGGCACGGCCACAGCCCGCGTGCGGTCGTGGTTCCAGGCTGCCCAGGACGGTGGGGGGTCGAGCGCGGGGACATCGGCAGGGTCGGGGGACCAGCTGGATCAGGCGCGCGAACGCCTCCGCGAAGAGTCGAGCTGAATGCTCGGCGCGGGGAAGGAGTGCACCTCCAGGGACGTACGACTCTGCCGACGCCACGTCGTCACCGAAGCGGACGACTCCCGTGAGGGGCTGCGGGCACGGAAAGCCAGCGTCGAACATGCGGCGTTGGACCGCGACGCATCCGGCAGCCCGTGGCGAGTCCGGACGTACCTTGACCACGACCTCACGTCCGTCCCCGAGTCGAACTCCGACGACCGTGCTGAGGTGCGCGGACCTGAACAGCTCTTCGGCCGGCGGGCTCCCGAGGTGCTTCCTGCACCATCCGGCGAGGCGGCCGGAGTCGGCCGTCGAGGCGGACACGTGAGCATTCTGGCAGGTGCCTGCGCGGCTTCCTCGTGGTGGTCCTCCATCGATCCTCGGCGAGACATCGAGCTGGCTTTCCCTTCCACGCGTCGAGCAAAGTCCCGGTTTGCTCCAACAAGACTGTCGGTGGTCGTGCTTGGATCGAGTCATGAGCAGCCAGCCGGTCGACCAATCCACCCGGTGGTCGACTTCGCCAACCGGCTCTCCGCTCGCCTCGACGAGATCGTCGACGTACCCGTGTGGTCGATGAGCTCCGAGGAACATCGCGAGGCCCTGCGTGTCATCGCGCGGGACGAGGCGAAGCTGGCGGCGCTCAAGCTGCGGGTGCTGGTGGAGGCCGATCGTGCGGGTTCGACCGACGAGAAAGGAGACGGCACCGCGGCGGACTGGCTGGCGGGGGAGACCCGGCAGGAACGTCGCGAGGCGCGCTCTGACCTCAAGCTGGCAAGCGTCTCGAGCAGTACGCCGTCCTGTCGAGCCGCGATGGACGCCGGCTCGGTCAACCTCGCGCAGGCCAAGGCGATCACCGCAGCGCTGGACCGGTTGCCGTCCAGCGGCGAGTTCGCCGTCGACGAGCCCAGCGCCTCGAGGCGGAGCAGCACCTTGTCGGGCTGGCCGCCGACCACGACGCCAAGCGGTTGCGGCTTCTCGGGCATGCGGATCTTCGAGGTGCTGGCGCCCGATCTCGCGGAGGAGTTCGAGGGCCGCAAGCTGGAGGTGGAAGAGGCCCGTGCCAGGCGTCGGACATCCTTCACGATGTGGGAGGACGACGAGGGGATCTGCCACGGCCGCTTCGCCGTCCAGCACCTGCACGGCGAGATGTTGCGCAAGATGATCCTCGCGATCACCTCCTACGGGCGCCCAGTGGACTCGCCCAGAGACCGACGTCGCGGGCAGCGGGATCGACCCCGACCTCCCGACGCCCGCCCGCCACGGCCTTGCCTTCACCGAGCTGATCGAGTCGGTCTGCGCCTCCGACCTCCCCAGGTCCGGTGGGTGCGGCGCCACCGTGGTCGTGACGATGACCCTCGAGCAGCTGCTCGCCGAGCTCGACGCGGCTGGCGTGTGCACCCTCGACACCGGCGGCCGCATCTCCGCCGCCGAGGCCCGTCGCCTTGCCTGCACGGCCGGCATCATCCCGATGGTCCTCGGCGGGCAAGAGCCAGGTCCTGACGTCGGCCGCAAGCGCCGCCTCCACTCCGAGGGCATGCGCGTCGCCATGGGCGTCCGCGACGGCGGCTGCACCGCCGAAGGCTGCGAGACCCCGCCCGGCATGTGCCACGCGCACCACGACATCCCGTGGTCAGAGGGAGGTCACACGAACGTGGCGACCGGCCGCCTCCTCTGCCCGCAGCACCACCGCCGGATCCACGACCCGAGGTACGAGGTCAGCCGCCTGTCCGGCGGCAAGGTCAGCTTCCACCGGCGGACGTGAAGGGGAGTGGGGTTGGCGGCCATGCCCGGGACGTTTTCCCGGACGGTCCAGGACTCCTGTCTGATGCGACATGGTCAGCAGGGGTGGGAGCATGGCCCTGTCAGGTCAGTGACATCGACCCGCTCGGGAGAGTCGATCGTGAGGCCCAGTAACAACGCCGCGCGAGTCGAAGGAGAGCGCGTCATGATTGATCGCTCGCGCCAGCGCGGGGTCATTCGCCTTCTGCCAGTGCTCGCAGCTGTCGGATCGACGGTCGTCGCATGCGGGGGTGGGGACCCGGGAGCACGCGTTAGTCGGGGACCCAGCGCTGTCCTCTCCTCGAGCACCCCGCCGGCTTGTCCGAACCCCGAAGGTGGGGTGTGTCTGGGTGAGCTGAAGGCGAACCGCAGCTACCGCACGCAGGCTCTGGGGCCGAGGCTGACCTACCGGGTGCCGACGAAGGGTTGGCTTAACGAGGAAGACCTTTCGGGGAACTTCCTGTTGGTGCCGCCGCGCAACGACCTGCAAGGCGTGAACGCCGGCACCTCGGACTTCATCGGCGTCTACACCTCGGTCGCGCCCTCGCGGTTCGCTTCCACCGGCAAGTGCGACATCTCGATCGTCAGCGGCGTGCGCTCCACCCCCGCGGCGATGGCGACCTGGTTCTCACCGTCCGAACCTCGCGGTTGGCAAGCCGCGCGCCGTGACGATCGGCTCCCTGCGAGGCGTGTCGATCGACATGCGCACGCGCCCCGGCGCACGCCTCGACTCGTGCATCGACTCGGGCCAGAAGGTCGAGCTTGCCGGCCTGTTCAGCGGTCTCACGCCATCGTCCCTGGACCACGCCGTCGTGCGTGGCGTGACCATGCGGCTCAACCTGCTTGCCTACAAGCACGGCGTCCTCGCCATCGAGATCGATGACATCGATCGTGCCCCGGCTAGGTTGCAGGAGCTGACCGACGTGGCACGACAGTTCAGGTTCGGCTGAGCCCCGGCCCCGGAGCGCCTCGCTACCCGACCTCGCGGGCCCGCTCGGCGAACCACGGCGACTGATGCGGTACGACGTCGAACAACAACCCGGAAGGGTCCCGCATCACCACCCAGGTGCGACCGTCCGCGACCTTCACCGCGCCGAGCCCGGTCAGGCGAGCCACCTCGGCGGCCACGTCGTCGGTCTCGATGTCCAGATGGAACCGCGCTGGTCCTGAGCCGATCTCCTGCAGCCCGACCCACGACATCGCGGCCGGTCGGGAAGCGCCGTGAACTCCGGGAACTCCACGACCTCCTGCGCTTCGGACTGGAGCGCCGCAGCCCAGAAGTCCCTTGTCGCAGCGAACGTGGCCGACGGCGCATCGATGACAACCTCACGGACCAAGATGCGGTGCATGAGACCAGTAGACCGGACGCGCAGCGCCGCCGCCGTCCCGCGGGTCACACCCGCTCGAGGACCGTCCCGGTGGCCATCGCGCCGCCGGCGCACATGGAGATCAGGGCGCGAGTGCCGTCCGTGCGCTCGAGCTCGTGGAGGGCCGTGGTGATCAGGCGGGTGCCGGTGGAGCCGACGGGGTGACCGAGCGCGATCGCGCCCCCGTTGACGTTGGTGCGCTCGAGGGGCGCGCCCGTCTGCTGCGCCCAGGAGAGTACGACGGCCGCGAAGGCCTCGTTGACCTCGAAGAGGTCGAAGTCGTCGAGCGAGAGCCCGGTGCGCTCGAGCAGCCGACGGGTCGCGTCGATGGGTCCGTCGAGGTGGTAGTAGGGATCTGACCCGACCAGGGCATGGTCGACGATCCGGGCACGCGGGGTCAGCCCGAGCGACGCAGCGATCTCCGAGTCCATCAGCAGCACCGCCGAGGCGCCGTCACTGATCTGGGACGACGTACCGGCCGTGTGCATGCCACCCTCCAGGACCGGCTTCAACCGGGCCAATCCCTCGAGGGTGGTCTCCCGCAGGCCCTCGTCGGACGACACGACCCGGATCTCCCCGGTCGGCTCGCGGGTCTGCTTGTCGACCACCGGTGCCTCCAGCGGGGTGATCTCGCGATCGAACCTGCCCTCGGCGACTGCGACGGCTGCGCGTCGCTGCGACTCGGCGCCGAACGCCTCGAGGTCCTCCCGGGTCAGCCCGCGGTTCTGCGCGATCCGGTCGGCGCCCAGGAACTGGTTGGGCATGTCGATGTCCCACGACTCCGGGCGCGGGTCGCCCGTCCCTGGCGGCACGTTGGCGCCGAGCGGGATCCGGCTCATCGACTCCACGCCGCAGGCGATCCCGACGGAGATGGTGCCGGCCTTGATCAGGTCGTTGACGAAGTGGGCCGACTGCTGGCCCGAGCCGCACTGCGCGTCGATCGTGGTCGCGCCCGTGGGCTGGGGGAGCCCGGCGTGCAGCCAGGCACGCCGCACCATGTCGTTGGACTGCTCGCCGGCCTGGGAGACCACGCCGCCGACCACCTGCTCGACCAGAGCCGGGTCGACGCCGGAGCGCTTGAGCACCTCACGCTGCACGTGGCCGAGCAGCTCTCCGGGGTGCACGCCGGCCAGCCCACCTCCGCGCTTGCCGAGCGGAGTGCGGACAGCCTCGATGATGACGGGATCTCCCATGCCACCAAAACTAGAACACGTTCTGGTTCGGGGCAACGGTGACCGGGTGTGACGTAGGAGTTACCGGCGGGTCAACCCTTCCGAACAAACCGAAGGTATGCCACGATGCCCGACTAGAACACGTTTCAGAATTGAGCCAGGAAAGCCTGAGGTTCCCGTGACCACAACGACACCCGCCGTGCCCGCCGGGTTCGACCCGACCGACCCCGACCTGTGCCAGGCGGCCGTCCCGTTGGAGCAGTTCCTCGAGCTGCGCAAGACGGCTCCGGTGTGGTGGGTCGACCAGACGCCGGAGGCGAGCGCGGGCTTCCTCGACAACGGGTACTGGGCGGTCAGTCGGCACGAGGACGTCGCCGCGGTCTCCAAGAACAGCAAGGACTTCTCCTCGGCGGAGAACGGCGCGATCATCCGGTTCGGCCCCGACATGGAGCGTGACCAGGTCGAGCTGCAGCAGATCATGCTGATCAACCAGGACCCGCCGGTGCACACCAAGACCCGGCAGATCATCAGCCGCGGGTTCACACCCCGCTCCATCGGCGCGATGCACGGGATCCTGGTGGAGCGGGCCGAGAAGATCGTCGCCGACGCCCTGGCCAAGGGCGAGGGCGACTTCGTCACCGAGGTGGCCGCCGAGCTGCCCCTGCAGGCGATCGCCGACCTGCTCGGCGTACCGCACGAGGACCGGCTCAAGCTCTTCGACTGGTCCAACCAGATGCTCGCGCAGGACGACCCCGAGTACGGCGGGCAGCCGGACGTCGCCGCCGCCGAGATCCTGATGTACGCGATGGGGATGGCCGAGGACCGCCGCCAGAACCCGCGCGACGACATCATCACCAAGCTGATCAACGCCGACGTCGACGGGAACGCCCTGGGCGAGGACGAGTTCGGCTACTTCGTGATCATGCTGGCCGTCGCCGGCAACGAGACCACTCGCAACGCGATCACCCACGGCATGAACGCCTTCTTCGACCACCCCGACCAGTGGGAGCTGTACAAGAAGGAGCGGCCGAAGACCGCCACCGACGAGATCATCCGCTGGGCGACGCCCGTGACCGTCTTCCAGCGCACCGCCCTCAACGACGTGATGGTCGGTGACCAGGAGGTGAAGAAGGGCGAGCGCGTCGGCATCTTCTACGCCAGCGCCAACCACGATGAGGCCGTCTTCGAGAACCCCAACGACTTCGACATCATGCGCGACCCGAACCCGCACCTTTCCTTCGGCGGGCACGGGGCGCACTACTGCATCGGCGCCAACCTGGCCCGCCTCGAGGTCGAGGTCATGTTCAACGTGCTGGCCGACAAGATGCCGGACATCAAGCGCACCGGTGACCCGGTCCGGCTCCGCCACGGCTGGATCAACGGGGTCAAGCACGTGCCGGTGACGTACCGGTAGGTCTCGCCTCCGCACTCCCGGGCCGTGACCGCAGCACCAGCCACACTCCGACTGCACTGATCGCCAGGCCCACGAAGCCGGCGACGTGCACGGGCACGCCGAACATCAGGAACACCCAGAGCATGGTCGTGGGCGGCGTCAGGTAGAGCAGGGTGCTGACGACCGTGGCGCCCTGCGTGCGCGCCACGTGGACGTACATCACGTAGCCGCCGAGGCTGGCCAGGACGATCAGCCACAGGACCGCGCGCCAGAAGTCCCACGTCCTCGGCAAGGTGGCCTGCCGCGTCGCGGCGGCGGCGACGTCGAGCACCACTGCTGCGACGAGGGACTGCATCATGATCGTCTGCAGCACGCCCTCCGGCGGGCGCAGGCGCCGGGTCAGCACGGTGCCGGTCGACAGCGAGAGCATGCCGGCCACCGGGAGCAGGTAGGCCCAGGCCGGTGCATGACCCACGGAGACGTCCCCGGACACGACGACGGCGACGCCGGTGAGCCCGAGCAGGGTGCCGACCCACATCCAGCCGGTGGTGCGCTCGCCCAGGAGCGGGCCCGCGACGGTGGCCACGAGGAGCGGCTGCAGCGCCGCGATCAACGAGGCCGTCCCACCGGCCACGCCGTGCCGGACGCCCTCGAAGATGCAGACGAGGTACAGCGGCTGGCAGAGGACTCCGACGACCGCCTGGCGGCGCCATGCCGCGGCCGACGGCCATCGGTACCCGCGCGCTCGGGCCACGACGGCGAGCAGCAGGGCCAGGATGGTGAACCGCCAACCCAGGAGGTCGAGCGGGTCGGCGCCCGCGCGGCTGGCCAGCTCGGCGCCGACGAACCCCGAGCTCCACGTCACCACCAGCGCCACCGACGACGTCCGGGGTGAGCGGACGAACACGGGGAGCTGCACGCTGACAGCCAAGCACCTCCCGGGCCGGGCTCAGGCGGCGGGCGGGCCCTCGTCGCGCAGCTTCTGCACGCTCGTCAGGGCCTCCTGCAGGTCCTCGAGCCAGGACTGCGTGTGCTCGCCGACCAGGCGCACGCACCAGGCGAGGGCGTCGGCGCGACTGCGGGCGACGCCCGACTCGACGAGGGTGTCGAGCACGCGCCTCTCGGGCTGGCGCAGCCGGGTCATCACCGGGACGGCGAGATGGGTGAACATCACCTGCTCCGGGCCGCACTGGACGCCCCACGCCACCTTGCGCCCGAACCGGTGCTCGGCCTCACGGGCGATGGCGATGCGCTGGTCGCGGGTGTCCTCGCGGAACCGGGAGATCCGTCCCCGCGCTGCCTCGATCGCCTCCGGCCCGTCGCCCTCGACGCCCTCGGGCGTCTCCAGGGTGCCCACGACGAAGATCTCCTCGCGGTCGGTGGTGACCTCTGCGGGCCCGGTGAACCAGTCGTCGGGCAGCCGCCCCTGGAGCCAGCCGCTGATCTGTGCCTCATCCGACATGACGACCTCCTGCAAGTGTGTAATGAAGTAATCATGCGTCGCGTCCCCGCTGTTGGCAAGGAGCAGCGGGGAACAACCCCCGGCGCCGCGGGGTTCGCCGGACATGACGACCCCAGACACGACGTTCGCCGACCGCGCCGTCGAAGTCCTCCGCGAGCACCACGAACGCCTGGCCAAGACGATCGCCGGCCTGAGCGCCGAGCAGCTCGACGGTCCCAGTGCCGCGTCGGAGTGGTCCCTGGCGCAGGTGCTCTCGCACCTCGGCAGCGGGGCAGAGATCTGGTACGGCCCGTACGCCACCGCCCTCAGCAGTGAGCCGGCGCCCGAGGTCGACAACCAGAGCGTCTGGGACCGGTGGAACGCCAGCTCGCCGCAGGAGCAGGCCGACGGCTTCCTCGAGCACGACGAGCGCTTCGTCGCACTGCTGGAGGGCACCAGTCCCGAGCAGCGGGCGAGCGCCCGGGTCGACCTGGGCTTCCTGCCGGAGCCCGCCACGCTCTCGCTCGCGCTCGGCATGCGGGTCAACGAGATGGCGGCGCACACGTGGGACGTCCTCGCCGGGCTCGACCACGACGCCGCCCTGGACTCCACCGCGGCCGGCCTGGTGCTCGAGCAGTACGCCGGGGAGGGCGCCTACATGGCCGGCTTCATCGGCAAGCCGGACCAGCTCACCCACCCCGCCGTGGTCGGACTCGGCGACTACACGCTGAGGATCGCGGACACGATCTCGCTCGAGGCCGGCGCCTCGCAGGAGCTGACGGCGACCCTGCACGGGCCCGCCGAGGCAGCGGTGCGGCTGCTCTCCGGCCGGCTGAAGCCGGGCTTCACCGCCGAGGACGTCACTGTGACCGGCAACGTGTCGCTGGAGGACCTGCGGAGGGTCTTCCCGGGGTACTAGGCCCCAGTGGCGCGGCGGAGCGCTCGGCGGGGGCGCTCGGCGGGGGCGCTCTGCTGAGAGCAGAACCGCTGCCGGCAGAAGCGCTGGGAAGCTCGCCGTACGACGGCGAGGCTGGTCGCATGCCCACCACCGCCATCCCGCCGCTGACCGGCGGCACGCTCGACGACCAGCTCACCGCACGGCTCCTGCAGCAGCGGATCATCGTGCTCGGCCAGGAGGTCGACGACGCCATCGCCAACCGCCTGTGCGCCGAGATCCTGCTGCTCTCCGCCGAGGACCCACAGCGCGACATCAGCCTTTACATCAACTCCCCGGGCGGCTCGGTCTCGGCCGGCCTGGCCATCTACGACACGATGCGACTGGTCCCCAACGACGTCAGCACCCTGGCGATGGGCTTGGCTGCCAGCATGGGCCAGTTCCTCCTGTCCGCCGGCACCCCGGGCAAGCGGTTCGCGCTACCGCACGCGCGGGTGCTGATGCACCAGGGGTCGGCCGGCATCGGCGGCACCGCCGTCGACATCGAGATCCAGGCCGCGAACCTCGAGCACACCAAGAACGTGATGATGCGGTTGATCGCCGAGCACACCGGCCAGCCTGTCGAGCGGGTGGAGCGGGACGCCGACCGGGACCGCTGGTTCACCGCGGAGGAGGCACTCGAGTACGGCTTCGTCGACGACGTGCTCACCGACCTCGCCGTCCTCACCCCACCGGTGCCGGAGAGGCGGGTGGGCCTGAGATGAGCCACCGGATGAGCTCGTACACGATCCCCAGCGTGGTGGAGAAGACGCTTCACGGCGAACGTGCCGTCGACATCTACAGCCGGCTGCTCACCGACCGCATCGTCTACATCGGCACCGAGATCGATGACGGCGTCGCCAACGTCGTCATCGCCCAGCTGCTGCACCTGGAGTCCGAGAGCCCGGAGACGCCGATCAACCTCTACCTGAACTCGCCCGGCGGCTCGGTCACGGCCTCCCTGGCGATCTACGACACCATGCAGTTCATCGGCGCCGACGTCGCCACCACGTGCGTGGGGCAGGCGGCCTCGAGCGCCGCGCTCCTCCTCGCAGGAGGTGCGGCGGGGCGCCGCATGGTGCTGCCGCACGCACGCGTCGTGCTGCACCAGCCGTCCACCGGCGGGCAGGGGGCCTTGCCCGACCTGGCCCTCCAGGCCAAGGAGGTCGTCCGGCTGCGTGGTGAGATGGAGCAGATCCTCGCCCGGCACTCCGGGCAGACCGTGGAGCGGTTGCGCGAGGACACCGGGCGCGACCTGGTGCTCGTGGCCGAGGAGGCAGTGGCCTACGGCCTGGTCGACCGGGTCCTGGACAGCCGCAAGCCGCTCAGGGCGTGACAGGGGCAGGAACCTCAGGCCGCCAAGGCCAGCGGTCCCCGCAGCTCGGCTGCAAGCGTGCGCGTCACCCGTGAGGTCAGGTCGACGAGCCGCAGCCCGAGCGCACCGGAGACGGCGCCGAGGATCTCCGAGCTCGGCTCCTTGAGGCCACGCTCGACCTCGGAGAGGTACTGCGTGGACACGCCGGACTCCTCAGCCACGTCCGCGAGCGTCCGCTCCTGTCGGTGCCGCTCCTCACGCAGCTCCTCACCGACCACCTCTCGCCAGAGCGGCTCGGGGGCCGGTGTGCCATGCTCCTGCTCGACCCCGGCGAACCGAAGCGGTGCGATCACGTCTCCCATGGCCGGAGCCTAGGTCCCGGTGCCTCGCGCGGCGAGCGACGTTCGCGCACGGCGGAATCCGTCGGGGAGGGCATCATGGCTGCATGAGCGATGTCGTCGTACGGGATCTGGAGCCGGGTGACCAGGAGGCGTGGCGACGGCTGTTCGCCGCCTACCGGGAGTTCTACGAGTGCGATCCCGTCGACCACGAGCGCGTGCTCGACCTCGTCTGGGGCTGGCTGCACGATGAGGGCCACGAGCTCGGCGGCCTCGTCGCGACGCTGGACGACCAGGTGATCGGGTTCGCGCACCACCGGTCGTACAGCCGTCCCTGCGAGGGGGAGACCGGACTGTTCCTCGACGACCTGTTCACCGAGGCCTCGGTCCGCGGCCGTGGTGTCGGCCGGGCGCTGATCCAGCGCCTGACGGAGATCGCACGGGCGCGGGGCGCCGCGAAGGTGCGCTGGGTGACCGCCCGCGACAACCACGTCGCGCAACGCTTGTACGACGACGTGGCGACCCGCACCGACTGGTTGACCTACGACCTGCTGGCGTAGTGGTCTCGACTCCGCTCGACCACCAACGACGAGTCAGCTGGTCGGCTGCTCCGAGCCCACCACCCACATCGAGAAGAACTGCGAGCCACCGCCGTACGCGTGGCCAAGCGCGCGGCGCGCACCGTCGATCTGGTGCTCACCGGCCGCACCTCGGACCTGGAGTGCCGCCTCGGCGAAGCGGAGCATGCCACTGGCGCCGATCGGGTTGGAGGAGAGCACGCCCCCTGAGCAGTTCACCGGGAGCTTCCCGTCCATCGCGGTGGCTCCCGACTCGGTGAGCTTCCACCCGTCGCCCTGCTCGGCGAACCCGAGGCTCTCCAGCCACATCGGCTCGAACCAGGAGAACGGCACGTAGATCTCGGCCATGTCGATCTCGTCGATCGGGTTGGTGATCCCGGCCTGCTTCCAGATCGCGGCGGCCGCGTCGCGGGAGGCCTGCGGGTTGACCTGGTCGCGCTCGGCGGCCGTGGTGGCCTCCGAGCGCATCACCGTGCCGTGGATCCAGGCGGGGTTGGGAGACGCCTTGGCGGTGTCCTCGTCGACGATCACCAGCGCACACGCGCCGTCGGAGGACGGGCAGGTCTCGTCGTAGCGGATCGGGTCCCAGAGCATCTGCGAGGCCAGCACCGACTCGACCGTGGTGTCGGGGTTCTTCAGGTGGGCGTAGGGGTTCTTCAGCGCGTTCTGGCGGTCCTTGGCCGCCACGATCGCGCCCACGTGGGTGGGGGCGTCGGTACGCCGGATGTAGGAGCGCACGTGCGGCGCGAAGTAGCCGCCGGCCCCCGCGTGCACCGGCATGTTGAACGGCACCGGCACCGAGAGCGCCCACATGGCGTTGGACTCCGACTGCTTCTCGAAGGCCACGGTCAGCACCCGCTTGTGCACGCCCGCCGAGACGAGGGACGACGCGACGATGGCCGTCGACCCGCCCACCGACCCGGCGGTGTGCACCCGGAGCAACGGCTTGCCCGCAGCTCCCAGGGACTCGGCGAGGAACAGCTCCGGCATCATCACGCCCTCGAACAGGTCGGGGGCCTTGCCCACCACGATCGCGTCGATGTCGTCCAGGGACAGGTTGGCGTCCTCGAGGGCGCGGTCGATCGCCTCGCGGCACAGACCCGCCATCGAGACGTCCTCGCGCTTGGCGCGGTGGTGGGTCTGGCCGATCCCGACGACTGCAGCGGGGACCTTCCTGTGACTGAGACTCATGCGGATGCCTCCATCGTGCAGACGAGGTTCTGTTGCAGCGCCGGCCCGCTCGTGGCGTGGCCCAGCACCTTCGAGTGCTCGCCGGACCAGACCCGGTTGGCGGCCTCGCCGATCCGGTTGAGCCCCGCGGTGAACATCGGGTTGCTCGCCAGCGCGCCACCGGAGGGGTTGATCGCGACGTCGTCGCCCAGGCCGATCTCCGCGCGAAGGATCAGCTCCTGGTGGCTGAACGGCGCGTGCAGCTCGGCCACCTCCACCCCGCTCGTGTCGACGCGGGCCGCGGCGTTGGCGGTCGAGGGGGAGCGGGTCAGGTCGCGGGTACCCATGCTGATCGAGTCGACGTACGTCGAGATGCCGGTGATCCAGGCCGGGTTGTCGCGCACCTCGCGTGCCTTGTCGCCTGCCGCCAGCACGAGCGCCGCGGCACCGTCGGTCACGGGAGCGCAGTCGTGCTTGCGGAGCGGGTCGGCGTACATCGGCCGGGCGAGCAGCTCGTCGACGGAGGAGCCACCCTTGCGCACGGCGTGCTCGTTGCCCTCGGCATCGGTGAGCGAACGTTGCACGACCTCGGCCATGGCACGCTCGTCCCAGGTGCCGGCGTCGATGCCGGCACGGGCCTGCAGGCCGGCGAGCGACACGGTGTCGGGCCACAGGGGCGTCACGTGTAGGGGTCGAGCTGGAGCGAGAGCGTGCGGCGCAGCACGCCGGCCGAGCTCTTGCCGAAGCCGTAGACGAGGGCGGTGTCGACCTCGCCCGTCTGGATCTTCAACCAGGCCTCGTAGAGCGCCCACGCGGCGTCCATCTCCACGTGCGACTCGTTCACCGGTGGGATCACGCCGATGGCGTCGACCGCGGAGACGAACGAGAACGACCGGCCGGCCAGGTAGTCCGAGGAGCCCGAGCACCAGAAGCCGATGTCGCGCCTGGTCCACCCGGTCTGCTCGTAGCACTCGGCGAACAGCGGCACGAGCAGCTCCACGCACGTGGGCGACCCGTCGAACTCCTCCATCTGTCGTTGGGCGAACCCGACGACGGCCACGTCACGCACAGTCACGCGCTCCTTCATTCATCAGGGCCTCGATCACAGGTGCTGCTTGTAGGTCTCGTAGTCCGCGTCCGGCTCGTCGGTCGGCGCGAAGTGGCTGATGTTCTCGATCGTGGTGCTCCACTCCTCGCGCGGCTTCCAGACCGCCTTGACCCGCATGCCCATGCGGACCTCCTCGGCCGGGATGTCGAGGATCAGGTGGAGGAACGCGATGTCCGCGCCGTCCAGCAGCACGTAGGCGGAGACGTACGGCGGGGTGATCTTCTGCCCCATGAACGGCACGTTGACGATGCAGAACGTCGTCACCGTCCCGACGTCGGGCAGCTCCACCTCGTCGGTCGTGGGCGTCCCGTCCGACGGGCACGCCGAGCGTGGCGGGATGTAGACCTTCCCGCAGGTGGGACAGCGCTGGCCGAGCAGCCGACCCTCCGCGAGCCCGCGGTAGAACGCCGACTCCTCCGGGGAGGCGGCGTAGAGGTAGTCCAGCTCTACGGGGGTGATCACGCCGGTGACGGGCTCGGTCGTGGTTTCGACAGGCTCAACCACCGAGTGGTCGCCTCGTCCAGAGACGGAACCACCGCTGGTTGAGCTTGTCGAAACCTCGGCCGGCTCAAAGCACGCGATGTCGGTGATCGCCCCGACGCGCTCCTCGGCCCACCGGATGCGCACGGGCATCCCGGTGCTCACCTCGTCGGGCGAGGCGACGTCGAGGGCGTGGAGCAGGGGAGTGTCCGCGCCCTCCAGGGTGACGAGGGCGAAGGCGAAGGGGTGGTCGAAGGGCTGGTGCTTGACCGGCTCCGGCACCCAGGTCCACGACGTGACCGTCCCGTGGTCGGCGACGTCGACGAAGTCGGTCACCGGACCGTGGCTGACCGGGTCGAACTCCGGTGGCGGCACGACGACCCTGCCGTCCGACGTACGACCGCCCACCACGTGGCCCTCGCGAAGGGCGGTGAAGAAGCGGCCGATGACCGGACCGGTGGACCGGGTGTAGTCGAACGCTACGGTGACCGGTGCCGACAGTGTTCGTCCAGAAGCTGTGCCTGCCGCAGACGTCATGGTGAGAAAGTAGAACACGTTCTACTATTTCGACAACCCGTGGCCCGCAGGAGAAGGAGAAACCATGAAGCTCGGACTCCAGCTGGGTTACTGGGGCGCGCAGCCGCCGGACGGGGTGGGCGAGCTCGTGCACGCCGCGGAGGAGGCCGGCTTCGACGCGATCTTCACCGCGGAGGCCTGGGGCTCCGACGCGTTCACCCCGCTGGCGTGGTGGGGGCGCGAGACCACGAGCCTTCGGCTGGGCACCTCGATCGTGCAGATGTCTGGTCGCTCGCCGACCAGCATCGCGATGCACGTGCTGACCCTGGACCACCTCTCCGGTGGGCGGGTGGTCCTGGGCATGGGCGTGAGTGGACCGCAGGTGGTGGAGGGCTGGTACGGCCAGCCGTTCGCGAAGCCGCTGGCGCGCACGCGGGAAGTCGTGAAGATCGTGCGCCAGGTGCTGGCGCGGGAGGCGCCGGTGACCAACGACGGACCGCACTACCCGCTGCCGTACGTCGGCGAGGGCTCGGTCGGGCTGGGCAAGCCGCTGAAGCCGATCGTGCATCCGCTGCGTGCCGACGTGCCGATCTGGCTGGGGGCCGAGGGACCCAAGAACGTGGCGATGACCGCCGAGATCGCCGACGGGTGGATCCCGATCTTCTACACGCCGAAGACCGCCGACATGTACCAGCCCTGGCTGGACGAGGGGTTCGCGCGGACGGGCGCGCGGCGCACGCGTGCCGACTTCGAGATCGCGGCGACCTGTCACCTGCAGATCACCTCCAGCGAGGAGGAGCGCCGGGCGGTGATCGAGGCCATCAAGCCGTCGATCTCGCTGTACATGGGGGGAATGGGCGCCAAGGAGCAGAACTTCCACAAGAATGTCTTCGACAGGATGGGCTACGACACGATCAGCGACGAGGTGCAGGAGCTGTACCTCGCCGGCAAGCGTGACGAGGCGACCGCACTGATCCCCGACGACCTCGTCGAGGAGATGCACATCGTCGGCGACGCCGGCTACGTGAGGGAACGGGTCGCCGCGTGGGAGGAGACCGGCGTGACCACGCTCCTGCTCAGCCTGCGCTCCCCGGACGAGGTGCGCCTGGTCGCCGAGACGGTCGGCGGGTGAGCAGCCTGCCGCCGATCACGGGTCCCGGCGGACGACAGCTCGGCATCGCCGAGTACGGCGACCCTGCCGGACAGCCGGTGCTCTTCCTGCACGGCACCCCCGGTTCGCGGCTGCGGCGGCCACCGAACGAGGACGACGTGCGCGCGGCAGGCATTCGGCTGCTGATGTACGACCGCCCCGGGTACGGCGAGTCCGACCGGCACCCTGGTCGCCGGATCGTCGACTGCGTGCCCGACGTCGCGGCCATCGCCGATTCGCTCGGCCTCGAGCAGTTCCACGTGGTGGGTGGCTCCGGCGGCGGCCCTCATGCGCTGGCCGTCGCGGCGCGCCTGGGTGATCGCGTCCCGGCCGTCGAGTGCTGGGTCAGCCCGGCGCCGTACGACCGCATCGACTTCGACTTCCTGGCCGGGATGGACCCCGAGAACGTCCAGGAGTACGGGTGGGCGCTGGAGTCGGAGGAGGTGCTCCACCGGAACTTGGTCGGGGAGGCCGAGCAGATGGTCGGCCAGTTCGCGAACGAATCCGAGGAGGTGCTCGGCGAGATCGACCTCGCCGCCGCCGACCTGGCGCTGATCGCCCGGACCGACGTGCAGACCTCGATGGGGGAGATGGTCGTCGAGGCCGTCCGCACCGGTGTGTGGGGCTGGGTCGACGACGACATCGCGATGATCGAGCCGTGGGGCTTCGACCTCGACGAGATCAAGGTGCCGGTCACGCTCCGCTACGGCACCGAGGACGTGCTCGTCCCGGCCGCCCACGGCGAGTGGCTCAGCCGCCACGTCCCTGGGGCGCGAGTCGTCGTCGACGACGCCGGCGGTCACCTGGTCTCGCCCGAGACCATGCTGGAGATCTTCGTGGAGCTGGCCCGGGTACGGCGATGAGCGACATGGCTCAGCGCAACGTCCTGGGCGGCGAGCTCGAGCCGTGCGGCAACGAGCCGGTCACCGGCTTCTACCGGGACGGGTGCTGCACGGCAGGCCCGGAGGACGTCGGCAGCCACACCATCTGTGCCGTGGTGACCACCGAGTTCCTCGAGCACCAGCGCAGCATCGGCAACGACCTGGCCACCCCGATGGAGCAGTTCGGCTTCCCGGGTCTGCACCCGGGTGACCGGTGGTGCGTGACCGCGCTGAACTGGGCGCGCGCCCACCAGGCCGGCGTCGCCGCCCCAGTGGTCCTGTCGGCGACCAACGAGGCCGTCCTGAAGATCGTGCCCCTTCCGCTGCTGCGACAGCACGCGGTCGACGTACCCCCGGACGCGAGCGGCCTGCTCTGACCAAGTGCCGGGACGGTGCGGGGCGATCGTCCCGTGTGCCCGGGACGCTCGGCTTCCTAGCGTCTGGTCCCACCAACGACGCACAGGACGGATCCCGATGAGCACCGAGCAGCCCACCGCAAGCCACGCCCCCACTCAGCGCACCACGTTCCCCGTACCCGGCTCGCCGGACCACCGGTCGGCCGGCCTCCGCAACGTCGCCCTCGCCCTCGCCCTTGCCTATGTCGTCGGCGTTGCGTTGGTCGTGCTGCAGAGCGTCGCGTACCACCACTACGCACCGACCGACGGTTCCGTGGGGCAGGACGTGCCGGTCTACTTCGTCTCCGGACTGATCGGCTGCCTGATCGCGGCTATCGGCCTGTTCCGCGTCTCTCGCAGCCACAAGCCCGCCACCACTCCTCGTGTCGGCATCGTCCTCTCGGTGCTCGGCCTGGTGATCTTCCCGGTCGCGTACTTCACGCCGATCACGTTCATCTGGGGGGTGACGTCGTACCTGCTGGCCCGTGACGCCCAGCCGGGACCGCTTCGCACAGCCGCTCGGGTGCTCGGCATCGTCGCGCTGTGCCTGACCCCGCTGGTGGTCCTCCTGCGCGCCGTCGGGGTCACCTACCAGCTGGGCGGCTGATCCCTCGAAGGGCTGGTCAGGGCCGCCTCCCACCGGGGATGCTGGGGGAGTCGAACCGGAGGCCCACGATGACCAGCAGGGATGTCGTGATGACGCCTCCCGCCGAGCGAGTCACCGGTCCCGCCGCCGAGCACGCCTCTCGGCGGTGGTCCGTGTGGTGGATCGTCGTCGGGGCCACGGTCCTCGCGCTGTGCCTGAACCTCGGCCTCGAGGCACGGCGGTTCCCCGCTCAGCTCGTCGACGACATCGTGTGGTTCGGCGCCTGGCTCAGCTACGTGGTCGTGGGCTCGGTCGTGCTGCACCGTCGGCCCGGGCTCCCCGTCGGCCGGGTGCTCATCGCGGCAGGCGCCTCGATCCAGCTGGCCGGACTCGTCGACACCACGTCCCTCCTCGCCGGCCACGACGTCCACCTTCGTGGCTGGGCGTCGTGGCTGGCCTGGATCGCAGAGCTCGCGTTCCTGCCCGCGGTGCTCCTGGTGGGGGTAGTGCTCCCCCTCGTGCTTCCCTCCGGGTGGTTGAGCGGGCTGTGGGGCCACCGGTTGCTCAGGAGCGGAGTGGTCGTCTGGAGCCTGTGGTTCGTCGGGTACGCCGTACGGCCAGGACAGCTCGACACCTCGGGCGTGGTCAACCCGCTAGGCCTCGCGGCCGCGCCATGGGTGGCGGCCGCCTTGCTGATGGTCGGCGGCATCGGACTGGCCGTGATCGCCGTGCTGTGCGTCGCGTCCCTGGGACTGCGGTGGCGCCGGTCGGTCGCCGACGAGCGCCGGGGTCTGGCCTACCTGGCCGTGGCTGCCGTCGTCCAGGTGCTGCTGCTGCTGGTGGTGGAGCTGCTGGGCAGCAGCGGCTGGGATGCGCCCGCGTGGGTCCGACACGTCGGGACGGCGACGGTGATCGCCGTCCTGCCTCTCGCGGTCGGCCTGGCGATCCTGCGCACCGGTCTCCTGGACATCGAGCTGGTGCTGCGACGCACGCTGACCTACCTGGCGATGACGCTGGCCGTCGTCGCGGTCTACGCGGTCACGGTCCTCGCCGTGGGCGGTGTCACGAGCCACACCGACCGGTTGTCCACGTCGTTGCTGGTCACCGGGCTCGCGGCGGTCGGGCTGAGTCCCCTCCGGGAACGGGCACAGCGCCAGGTCGACCGGTTGCTCTACGGGCGACGAGCCGATCCCCATGGCGTCCTCCGTGAGCTGGACGGTGCGATGGCGGCGAACCGCACCGCAGCCGATGTGCTGCCCTCGCTCACCGAGGTGATCGGCAGGTCGTTGCGGATCCCGTACGTGGCCATCGACCTGGGTGACTCCGCCAAGGGCGGACCAGTGACCCGTACCGGTTGGGGAGCACCGAGCCCGATCGTCCGGGAGCTGGGGATGGAGCACCACGGCCGAAGGGTCGGCACGCTCCTTCTCGCTGCCCGGTCGCGCGGTGAGCGGCTCACGTCGCTCGACGACAAGCTGTTGCGCGAAGTGGCCGACCACGTGAGCTCGGCGGTAGCCGCCGTGGCGCTGGCCGAGGATGCCCAGCACTCGCGGGAACGACTGGTGCGCGCGCTCGAGGAGGACCGTCGCCGGATACGCCGGGACCTGCACGACCACCTCGGTCCGGTGCTCAGCGGGATCACGCTGCAGCTCGATGCCCTCCGACGGATGAACGCCGACGACGAGGAGGCCACGAACCTGACCGACACCATTCGCGAGGAGGTTGCTGCCGCAGTGGTCGACGTGCGGCGGTTGGTGCACGGGCTCCGACCGCCCATCCTCGACGAGCTGGGGCTCGTCGACGCAGTGCGGCACCACGCCGACCTGGTCGCGGCCGAGATCGGCGTGACTGTCGTGGCCGACCACCTCCCGCCGCTTCCGGCAGCGGTCGACGTGGCGGCGTACCGGATCGTCACCGAGGCCCTGACCAACACCCTGCGGCACGCGGGTGCCTCCGCGGTCGACGTCCTGCTGCAGCTGGTGGACGGACGTCTCGAGGTCGAGGTGCGCGACGACGGCTCGGGGATCGCCGCCGACGCCGCGCGCGGTGTCGGGCTGGAGTCGATGCGGGAGCGGGTGGCCGAGCTCGGTGGCCAGCTGACCATCTCCTCTTCCGCCTCAGGCACCGTCGTCCGGGTGGAGCTACCTGCATGAGTGAGCCGTCGCTTCGTGTGCTCGTCGTCGACGACCACCCCGTCTTCCGCAGCGGCCTGCGCAGCGCGATCGCTGCCACCCCCGGCGCCGAGTGGATTGGTGAGGCCACCGACGGGGAGGAGGCGGTCACGCTCGCCCGCGACCTCCATCCCGACGTGGTGCTGATGGATCTGCGGATGGACCAGATGTCGGGCACCGAGGCCACCCGCCGGATCATCGCCGGGCGCCCGGACACCAAGGTCCTGGTGCTGACCATGTCCGACGACGACGAGTCGATCTTCGCTGCGCTCCGGGCCGGCGCGTCCGGCTACCTCCTCAAGGGCGTGGGGGAGTCGGAGATCGCTGCCGCGATCACCGCCGTGGGCCGCGGCGACGCCCTCTTCAGTGCGGGCGTCTCGCAGAGGCTGCTCGACCACGTCTCCGGCCGGGACCGGGCGCCTCAGCCTTTCGCCGAGCTCAGCCCGCGCGAGCAGCAGATCCTGGACCTGCTCGCCGGCGGGCTCGGCAACGTCGCGATCGCCTCGCGGCTCTCGGTCGCACCCAAGACGGTCCGCAACTCGGTCTCGGTCATCCTCGCCAAGATCGGCGCGGCCGACCGCGCGGAGGCGGTCGCGATGGCCAGGGAGGCTGGGCTCGGCGGCTCGCCACCCCGGCCGTGACCACCGCGCCCTCCTGAACGCCGTGGTCATCCGGAAGCCGCGCAACCGGCGTGGAGATGCCCTTTCCAGCCGTCTCGGGACGGAGGACACTCGGGCGCATGAGTGAGGTGAAGCAGGGGCGGTGGGCGGCACGGATCGAGGGGGACTTCGTGGTCTTCATCATCGGGACCAGGCTGGACTGGCGGCACCCGATCCGCTGGTTCCGCGACGTCGGCGGGATCAAGGGGATGCCGTACATGCTCGACCGGCTGGCGAAGAATCCCGAGCACGGCATGCTCGGCTACCAGAACTTCGGCCTGGTCAACGTCCAGTACTGGCGCAGCTTCGAGGCGCTCGAGCGATGGGCCGCCGCCCCCTCCGAGCCGCACAAGCCGGCACTGCAGAAGTACTGGAAGCGGGTCGGCCGCAACCCGCGCTCGGGCATCTGGCACGAGACCTTCCTCGTCCGTGACGGGGACTACGAGGCGATCTACGGCAACATGACTCCTCGTGGACTCGGGAAGGCCACCGAGCTGGTCCCGCTGAGCGAGGAGTCGACCGCCCGGGGCAGGCTGCGCAAGCGCATCGCCTGAACCCGCCGGCAAGATTCGCGACTGTGCTAAATCTGTAACGTGTTCTAGTCTCGCGGGCATGACGGAACCGAGCACTGGCATCCGCACCGGGACGCACAACGGCCACCTGATGGTGGCGGCCCTGAAGCGGCACGCGGACAAGCCCGTCATGACGTTGTTCATCGGTCTGGCTCATCTGAGGTCAAGACTCTGACTGGCAGGGAAGTCTCCCAGCGGATCAGCCAGTACATCCAGGCCTTCGAGGCGCTCGGCGCCGGCAAGGGCACTCCCGGCGCACTGCTGGCGCTGAACCGGCCGGAGGTGTTGTTCATCCTCGGCGCCGGCCAGACCCAGGGCTACCGGCGTACGTCGTTGCACCCCCTCGGGTCCCTGGACGACCACGCGTACGTGCTGAACGACGCCGAGATCACCACCCTGATCATCGACCCGGTGCCGATGTTCGTCGAGCGCGCGCTGGGGCTGCTCGAGAAGGTGCCGGGGCTCACGCAGGTGCTGACCATCGGGCCGGTGCCCGACGAGCTCGCGCACGTGGGCACCGACCTCGCGGCGACCGCCGCCGGCTTCGACCCGCAGCTCCTGGAGGCGGCCGTGCTGCCGCCGGACCACATCGTGTCGATCACCTACACCGGCGGCACGACCGGCAAGCCGAAGGGCGTCATCGGCACGGCCGGGGCGATGAACACGATGACCCAGCTCCAGCTCTCGGAGTGGGAGTGGCCCGAGGAGCCGCGCTTCCTGATGTGCACGCCGCTCTCGCACGCCGGTGCCGCGTTCTTCGTGCCGACCGTGATCAAGGGCGGGTCGCTGTACGTGCTGCCGCGCTTCGACCCCGCCGAGGTGCTGCGCACGATCGAGGAGCAGAAGATCACCGCGACGATGCTGGTGCCCTCGATGCTCTACGCCCTGATGGACCACCCTGACTCGCACACGCGCGACCTGTCGTCGCTGGAGACGGTCTACTACGGCGCCTCCGCGATCAACCCGGTTCGTCTCGCCGAGGCGATCGAGCGGTTCGGCCCGATCTTCGCCCAGTACTACGGGCAGTCCGAGGCGCCGATGGCGATCAGCTACCTGGCCAAGGGCGACCACACGGGGGATCGGCTCTCCTCGTGCGGCCGGCCGTCGGCCTTCCTGCGGACGGCGCTGCTCGGTGAGGACGGGAAGCCGGTGGCGCCCGGGGAGCCCGGTGAGATCTGCGTGGCCGGTCCGTTGCTGGCCGCCGGCTACTGGAAGCTGCCCGACGAGACGGCCGAGACCTTCCGTGACGACGGTTGGATGCACACCGGCGACGTGGCCCGCGAGGACGAGGACGGGTTCTGGTACATCGTCGACCGCACCAAGGACATGATCGTCACCGGCGGCTTCAACGTCTTCCCGCGCGAGGTCGAGGACGTCGTCGCCGAGCACCCGGCCGTCGCGCAGGTAGGAGTCATCGGCGTGCCCGACGAGCGCTGGGGCGAGGCAGTGACGGCCATCGTGGTGCTGCGCGAGGGTGCCGAGCTCACCGACGAGGTCATCGCCGAGATCCAGCAGATGGTCAAGGAGCGCAAGGGGGCGGTGCAGTCACCCAAGCAGGTGATCGCCACCGACGCGCTGCCGCTGACCGGTCTCGGCAAGCCGGACAAGAAGGCCTTGCGCGCGCAGTACTGGGGCGACCGGCAGCGCAGCGTCGGCTGAACGTCCAGCCGACGCTGCGTCTGAGTCACTCCCCTTCGGTGACGGGGTAGATCGCGTCCGCGACGAGGCCGTGCGCCTCGCGGTGGACGGTGTTGGCGGCCTCGGCGTCCGGGGCCTCGACGAGGCAGAAGATCTTGCCCTCGTCCTCGTTGACCCAGTAGCGCAGGTAGTTCACGTCGTGGTCGGACTGCTTCTCGAGGTCCGCCTTGTGCGCACCGGCGACGTCATCAACGGTGACTCCGCCGTCGATGTTGTGGACATCCATGAACAGGGGCATCTCGGTCTCCTTGGTTTGGTGGTGCAGGTTCTTCACTGGCAGCGCTTGCCGGGGAAGCATCGGGGCTCGTGCGAGACGTCGTGGGGGGCAGTCGGCGCGTCCACCTTCGAGAGCGCCGGAGCGGGCGTGGTCCGGGTGGTCTGCGTCGTCCCGGCATCCGACGGGGCCGATCCGCAGGCCGCGAGTCCCAGGACAAACGTCGCGGCGCACACGGCAGCAGCAGCGTTTCGGGCGATGGAACGAGAGATGGTCATGTCGATCTCCTTCGGTGGGAAGCGATGACATGACGTTATGAACGGGCGGAGCACCTGCGGATCGGCGAGACCTGCCCACGTTCTGAGGACACCTGCCTACGTGGTGAGCGCGTGGCTGCGGCTCACGGCCTCGCTCCGTGAGGAGGCACCCAGCTTGGTGAGGACGGACGAGACGTGGTGATCGACCGTGCGGGTCGAGAGGAACAACCGACGTGCAATCTGCGCGTTGGTGAGGTCTTCTGCCAGCAGGTCGAGGACCTCCGCCTCACGGGCGGTGAGGCCAGCGGGGTGCTCCCTCGTCGTGCGGCGCGTGCGGGTCCGGGCCGGCACGCGCTCGCCGGTGGCCCGCAGGATGTGTCGGGCTCGGTCGGCCGCGATGTCGGATCCCAGCGCGGTGAAGATGCCGATGGCTTCACGGACGGCGTCGGGGTCGCCGGAGCATGCCAGGACGGCGCCCTTGTCGAACCCACAGCCGCGCGCCTCCCAGGCCTCCGCGGCCGGCCTGTGATCGCCGGCGAGCTCCAGCGACCATGGTTCGGGAAGGTCCTGGCGGGCTCCGGACTCGAGGCGACCAAGCCGGGCGAGCCACACGGCGTACTCGGCGTAGAGCCATACGTGATGGAAGTCGGGTCGGGTCAGCGCCGCGACCATGTCCTCGTCGACAAGGGACGGCTCGTTCAGGATCCAGGCGGCCTGAGCGACCGCCGTCGCGGCGTTGACGGTCCAATCAGGATCATCGGAGGCAGTCGCCAGCTCCCATGCCTGCCACAGGTCGTCGAGCCCCGCTCGGTCGCCCTCGCGGATCCGTGAGATGCCCAGGGGCAGCAGCATGTGACACCTGTTGATCGGAGACATCGTCTCGTGCTCCATCTCACGGACCAATGAGATCGCTTCGTCGTGGCGACCCTGGCGGACCAGCAGCTGGGCGTGTGTGGCCCGGATGCAGAAGGAGTACGTGGAGATGTCGTGGTCGATGACGAAGGGCAGTGACTCCTCGTAGATCCACGCGCTCTCCTTGAGGTGGACACTGTTGATGGCGCCCTCGTAGAGGTTGGTGTAGACGTGCGCGGCCATGTTGGGGTCCCCGGTGTCCAGAGCCATGCGCAGGGCCTTCTCCAGGTCGGCTGAACCGTCGCCCCCCGAGGAGTAAGCGTGGCAGCCCAGGCCTACCAGTGCGTAAGCCGACAGCGCTGGCTCCTCCAGTCGTTCGGCCATCGCGCAGGCCTCCAGCAGCAGGTGCTCGGTGAGGCCGGGGGCGAGGCCGAAGTTGGCGTAGCTGGCGATAGTCCAGCCCTTCTCGAAGGAGTCTGGTTCGTCGACCATCAGCCTGTAGGCCGACTCCATGGCAAGGTTCGACGCGGCGCCGCGACACAGTCGCCACTGACACACGGCGACGCCCCGGAGGTTCTTGCTGATGGGGATGGGGTCGCCGAGCTCGCGCCTGGTGCTGAGCGCGGCCTCGCGATGGATCAGCGAGTCCTCCCAGTGGTCGCGGAGGGCGTGCGTGGCTGCGAGCTTCTCGTGCAGCACCGCGCGGGTGACTGCCGTCTCCGTTCCGGCATGCTGGAGGGCTCGCGCGTACTGGGTCGCGGCCTCCCGGTGAGACGCCAGGGCGGCAGCTGCGTCACCCGCTGCGGTGCTGTACCGCATCGCCTTGTCGTTCAGACCAGCACCCGCTGCGTGGTGGGCGAGGAGGGCCACATCCGCTCTCGCGGACTCCAGCACCGGCAGCGCCGCAAGGTGCAGCTCCGTGCGCTGGAAGGCCGGTACGGCGTCCACGACCGCCCGGCGCGTCAGCTCGTGGCGGAAGCGGTAGACGTTCGCGTCGGCGACGAGCGTCCCGGAGAGGAGGCACTCGTCGATCACGGATCCCCGCAAGCCGCTGACCTTCCGCAGGGTGTCGGCGCTGGAGGGCTGCACCAGCACGGCTGCGGCCTGGAGCAGCTCTTGCGCATCATCGGAAAGGCTCCGCACGCGGGCCGCGACGACATCGGCCACGGAGCGGGGGACAGTGTCCGCGTCCCCGGCGAGCGTCTCCACGACGTAGAAGGGATTGCCGCCGGTGAGCTCGCAGAGCCCGTCAGCGTCGCGGTCATGGCCGTCGGCGAGATGACGGACCGCCTCGGCGCTCAGGACTGGGATGGTCACGCGTCGACTCGACCTGTGGGCGACCAGGTGGGCCAACGCCTGGCGATGTGGGCCGTCGACCCCCTCTCGGAAGGTGACCACGACCAGCGCCCTCGTGCGCTCGACGCGCCGTGCCACGAAGCCGAGCCAGTCGATGGTCGCCTCGTCGGCCCAGTGCAGGTCCTCCACGACGACACCTGTGGTCGTCGGCGACGACTCCAGTTCCGCCATGAACGCGGCGAACAACCGGTGGCGGTCGTCGTCGTTGCTCGCTGGCTCGAGGAGGGTGCCGTCGAGCTGGTCGATGATCTCGCGCAGGGGTCCTAGCGGACGCGGGGTGAAGCTGCCGTCGCAGGCGCCCCAGAGCCAGCGCAGGTCCGGGCGCGACTCGCGGAACGCATCGACCAGCGACGTCTTCCCGATTCCCGGCTCGCCCGAGACGACCACCAACCGGCCGTTGCCCGAGTCGGCGTCCGCGGCATAGTCATCAAGAGCGGCAAGGAATACCTCGCGCTCCAGGAGCTGCTGCACCCCCCGAGTGTAGGACCGTTCCCGTCCTCAGGCTCGCGCGAGCACCAGCACGGCGCCCAGGAGCCCCGCCTTCGTGGCGGCGATGTTGTTGCCGATCCGCTCGACGAAGACGGCCCGAAGATCGACCTCGATTGGTCACCGGTCCGGCGAGGCGGCGGCACGGCGCTCGCGGCGGTCCGGTCCTCGACCTCGGACGACGGTGAAACCGGCCTCCGGTCCAGGTGGCGTCCCGGTAGTCCGCGGCGGTCTCCACGAACGACGACCGCTCGTCCTCGGCCCAGGGCAGCGGGTAGGTCAGGTCGCCCTCGCCGGCTGCGCACCTGCTCGTAGACCCCGAAGGCTGCCGCCGGACTTAGCACCCGGCGCACCTCGGCGGAAACTGCAGCCTTCTCCGGCACGTTCATCCCGACGTGGACCATCATCGCGGCGTCGAACGAGTCGTCCTCGAAGGGGCTGGCCTCGGCCGCTGTCGACCAGGAACCTGGCGCGCCCGGCGAGCCCGACGCGCTCAGTCAGCGTGGTGGCCGTCTCGACGAACACGGCGGTCAGGTCGACGCCGGTCACCTCCGCGCCGGCCATCGCAGCCATCCGGCTGGCTCCGCCGATGCCACAGCCCACGTCCAGCAGCCGCACGCCGGGCGCCGACCTCCATCCGGTCGAGGAGGTGTGCCGTGGCATCGGGGCCGCCCGCGTGCAGCTGGTCGACCGCGAACAGGTCCTGCGGCCCGAGCGTGGTCGATGTCGACGCCGGCCTCGGCCAGCGCGCGCCAGGATCTGCGCCACGAGGTCGCTCGGCACCGTAGTGGCCGGGGACCAGTTCCTGCACATCCATGCAGTCTCCTCAGGCACGGCCGACGACGCAGCCACCACCCTATGTCTGTTCCAGTCCCGCTTGAGCGTGGCCAGCCGGCCGCGAAGGCCGGCACCCGACCGGAGACCGCGTCCCGACACCATTGCGCCACCTGCGCTCCCACGTCGGCCGGCTAGGCCGGACGATCGAGCTACTCAGGGGGCGAGGGGAACTGGCCGCGACCCAGCTCCTTGCCGTCACGGCGGGCACGCTGCTCGAGGCGACGCCGGTCACGCTTCTCCATGCTCTGCTCGATCGAGGCGACCGTGTCCTCGTGGCTGGTGACGAGCCGGATCCAGCGGACCCCGGTGCCGAGCATCACGAATACCGGCCACGGGAAGCCGCCCAGCATGGTGGCGGCCCAGATCGCCCAGCAGATCAGCGTGGGGGTGAGGAACGCCCCGAGCGCCTGTTGACGCATCCGGCGGTACTTCAGCTCGGCGGCTGCGTGCCGCTCCGTCGATGACATCGCCAGCAGCGAGGGCGGGGAGGAGGCGACCAGGTCCTTGACCAGTGGTGGGAGCTCGCCCAGAGTCCGAGCCGCGGCCACCTGGTCCGAGCGCTCGTCCAGCTCCTCGCGGGTCAGCCGCCCCTCGGCGAAGGCGTTGCCCAGCATCTCGTGGACGAGATCGCGGTCCCGGTCGGCAGCCCTCAGCTGGGCGTTCTCCGCGCGCCGGGGGTCGTGCTCGAAGCGCTCCCAGATCGTGCCTGCCATGTGCCGAGCCTAGTCGGGCACGACGAAGGAGTGCGCGACGTGGCGAGGCATAGAGCAAGCCTGCAACCGAGCTCGCGAGGTCGCAACGGCGCGTCGAAACCACGAGCCTAGGTGCTCCTCGACCAGCTCGCCCGGGAGGATCGACCACGACTGGAGGTCACCGCGGCGTCCGTCGATGTGGTGCATCGAGCGCAGCACCCCCTCGAAGGTGTAGCCCACCTTCTGGGCTACGCGGGTGGACGCGGTGTTGTCGGGAGAGATCAGTGCGGTGACGCGTTGCATGCCCTGGTCGAAGGCCCAGCGGGTCAGCTGTCGAAGCGCCTGCGTGGCGACGCCGCGGCCCCGGGCAGCCGGCGTGACCGCATAGCCCAGCTCGACCTCGAGGTCCCGGCGGTTGACGTGTCCGGTCACGGCATAGCCGAGGAACTGTCCCTCTGCGTCCACGATCGCGAAGGCGAAGCGGTCCTCGTCCTCGCCGTCGAAGCGAGCGAGCCACCTCTCGACCCACCCCTCGGGGACGGGGTCCGGGGTGCGGGTGAACCGCAGGATGTCGGCGTCGAGCATGGCTTCTCGCAGGGCAGCCAGATGCTCTGTCCCGAGTGGCACCAGGTGAGCGGGCGTCACGGTAGGACGCTAACCGAGCAACCAGGCCTCAGGAGCGGAAATCGCCTGCTGGTGTGAGAGACCGACGAGACCGACGCGGTCGTCTACCTGCGCGCGAAGACGAAGTACGGCACCAGCAAGTGGAGCGTCGGTCGCTACATCGACGCGCTGCCGACCTGCTGACGACCCCGGACTCCGTCGTCAGGTGCCGGTGAAGTTCGGGCTGCGCTTCTCCGCGAAGGCCCGCGGACCCTCCTTGGCGTCGTTGGAGGCGAAGACGGCGGCACCGGTCGCTGCGTCGTCCTTCCAGCACTCGTCCTCGTGCTTGCCCTCGCTGTTGCGGATGGTCCGCAGCACCGCCTGGACGGCGAGCGGGCCGTTGGCGGCGATCTGCTCGGCGATCTCGTGGGCCTTGGCCAGCGCCTCGCCGTCGGGCACCACGTGGCCGATCAGGCCGATCTCCTTGGCCTCCGGGGCCTTGATGTGGCGGCCGGTGAGCAGGAGCTCGGCGGCGACGGTGTAGGGCAGCTGGCGGGGGAGTCGTACGGCGGAGCCACCGAGCGGGTAGAGGCCCCAGCGCGGCTCGGAGACCCCGAACCGGGCCGACTCGCCGGCCACCCGGATGTCGGTGGCCTGCAGGATCTCGGTGCCGCCCGCGATCGCCGGGCCCTCGACGGCGGCGATGAGGGGCTTCTGCACGCGGTAGCCCTTGAGCAGCGACCGGATCACCGACGGGTCGAACTCGCCGCTCTCGAAACGGTCGGACGGGGAGCTCGTCGACATGGCCTTCAGGTCGGCCCCGGCGCAGAAGTAGCCGCCGGCCCCGGTGAGGATCACCACGCGCACCTCGGCGTCCTCGTTGGCCCGCTCCCAGGCCTGCTCCATGATCGCGAGCATCTCGCCTGACAGGGCGTTTCGGGCCTCCGGACGGTTCATCGTGACGACCAGCGTGTGGCCCTCGAGCTCGACGAGGCAGTGGGGCTGGGAGGCGGCTTCGGTCATGGGGGCGATGCTAGTCAGAAACAAGAACGTGTTCTAGTCTTGCGGCCATGGCCCTCAACATCGCCGACCTGTTCGAGCATGCGGTCGACGCGGCTCCCGACAACCGCGCGGTCATGGTGGGAGACCGGGTGGTGACCTTTGCCGACCTGGAGCGAGAGTCCAACAAGCTGGCCCATTTCCTGGCTGCCCAGGGCATCGGACCGGGGGACCACGTGGGTCTCTACGCCAAGAACAGCGTCGAGCACGTCGTTGCCCTGCTGGCGGTGCTGAAGATCCGCGCCGTCAGCATCAACGTGAACTACCGCTACGTCGAGGGCGAGCTGAACTACCTGTTCGACAACGCCGACGTGAAGGCGCTGGTCTTCGAGCGCCCCTACGCGCCGATCGTGGCCAACTGTGCGCCGCAGCACGAGCAGCTGACCGTGTTCGTCGCGATCCCGGACGTGACCGAGCCCGACAACGACGCCGACATCTCCTCCTTCGGCGGGGTGGCGCTGGCCGACGCCGTCGAGGGGCAGAGCGAGGTGCGCGACTTCGGCGAGCGCAGCGCCGACGACCTGCACATCATCTACACCGGCGGCACCACCGGGTTCCCCAAGGGCGTGATGTGGCGCCACGAGGACTTCTGGCGGGTGCTCGGCGGCGGCATCGACTTCTACACCGGCGAGCCCCTCGAGGAGTACGACCAGTCGGGTCAGGCCAACGACCCGCGAATGGTCACCTTCCCGCTCAGCCCGCTGATGCACGGCGGCGCGCAGGCGGGACTCCTGATGCACCTGTTCGCAGGCCACCTGACGATCCTCGAGCCGAAGTTCGACCCGCAGCGCACCTGGGAGATCATCGACCGCGAGAAGGTGCAGCTGATCTTCATGACCGGTGACGCGATGGCGCGCCCGCTGATCGAGGAGTTCGACCGCCAGGCGGCCACCGGCACGCCGTACGACGGGTCGAGCCTGTTCGCGATCTCCAGCAGCGCCGCGATCTTCAGCCCGCCGGTGAAGAAGCGGTGGATGGACGCCTTCCCCAACGCGGTCTTCACCGACTCGGTCGGCGCGTCGGAGACCGGCTTCCAGGGCATGGGCCTGCAGGACAAGGAGCACATCAGCACCGACGGTCCCGTGGTCGGCCTCGGTCCCAACAGCGTGGTCATCGACGACGACAACCACGTGCTCGACCTCGCCACCAACGTGGGTCAGGTGGGTCGTCTCGGCCGGGGCGGCTCCGTGCCCGTCGGCTACTACAAGGACCCGGAGAAGTCCGCGCGCACCTTCCTCGAGCTCGACGGCGTCCGCTACTCCGTTCCCGGTGACTACGCCCGGATCGAGGAGGACAACAAGGTCACCTTGCTCGGCCGTGGGTCGAACTGCATCAACACCGGCGGGGAGAAGGTCTACCCCGAGGAGGTGGAGATGGCGATCAAGGCCCATCCCGACATCTACGACGTGCTGGTGGTGGGCATCCCCGACGACCGCTACGGCCAGTCGGTCACCGCGGTGATCCAGCCTCGCGACGGGGCCGACGTCGAGCTGGAGGAGCTGCGCACCTTCCTGCGCCAGCACCTCTCCGGCTACAAGCTGCCGCGGGCGATCACGCTGGTGCCCGAGATCCCGCGCAACGCGACCGGCAAGGCGCAGTACCCGCGCGCCAAGGAGCTGGCCCTGGCCTCGTTCGCCGCCAAGGTCGCCACGTCACCGACAGGAGCTTGACGACCATGCGCACCGACCTGTGCGACCGGTTCGGCATCGAGTACCCGATCTTCGCCTTCAGCCCCTCCGAGCACGTCGCGGCCGCGGTCTCCCGCGCCGGCGGGCTCGGCGTCCTGGGAGCGGTGAGGTTCAACGACGCCGAGGAGCTCGACCAGACGCTCGACTGGCTCGACGAGAACACCGACGGCAAGCCGTACGGCGTCGACGTCGTGATGCCGATGAAGATCCCCACCGAGGGCAAGTCGGTCGACCTCAAGGCGATGATCCCCGAGGCGCACGTCACCTTCGTGGAGAAGACGCTCCAGCAGCTCGGCGTACCGCCGCTGGCTGACGGCGAGGGCCGCGAAGGGGTGCTCGGCTGGCTGCACTCCACGGCGCGCTCGCACGTCGACGTAGCGCTGCGGCACCGGCCGGTGCTGATCGCCAACGCGCTGGGGTCACCACCCGTCGACGTGATCGAGAAGGCCCACGAGCACGGCGTCCTGGTGGCCGCCCTCGCCGGCGCCGCCAAGCACGCGCTCTCCCACGTGAACAACGGGGTCGACGTGATCATCGCCCAGGGCTACGAGGCCGGCGGGCACACCGGCGAGATCGCCAGCATGGTGCTCACCCCCGAGGTCGTCGACGCGGTCGGTCCCGACGTACCCGTGCTCGGCGCCGGGGGCATCGGCTCGGGCCGGCAGGTCGCAGCCTCCCTCGCGCTCGGGGCCCAGGGCGTCTGGACGGGCTCGGTGTGGCTGACCACCGAGGAGTACTCGAACCTGAACACCAACAAGGGGATGACCGAGGCGTTCCTGCGGGCCACGAGCTCCGACACGGTGCGCACGCGCGTCTACACCGGCAAGCCGGCCCGACTGCTGAAGACCAAGTGGACCGAGGCGTGGGCCGAGGACGGTGCACCGGAGCCGCTGCCGATGCCGCTGCAGAACCTGCTCGTCTCCGACGCCCACAACCGGATGAACGAGCACGGCGACCCCGACGTCGTCTCGATGCCGGTGGGACAGATCGTCGGCCGGATGAACGAGGTCCGCTCCGTCGCCGACGTGATGGCCGACCTCGTCCGCGAGTACGACGAGGCGGTCGCCCGGCTGGAGAAGATCCGCGGCTGAGTCCTAGGTTGTCGAAGACAACCGTTGTAGCATCACGAATCGGGCGAAAGGGATTCGGGTGCGGCAAAGCCAGTGGGGCATCTCGATCGTGGCGCTCGCCACGTCGATGGTGGGAGGCGTGCTGCTCGCCGCCCCGGCCCAGGCGGCTGTGCCACCAGCAGTCGCACATCTGGCTGCCGCGACGTACGACCACACGATCACGCTGTCCTGGTCCAATCCGGCGGCTGCCTACGGGCCGGGCGCATCGGTGTCCGTCCGGCTGACGCGCGGGCGGACGCCTGCGTCCACCGCGTCAACGGGCTACGGCGTGGCCGTCACCCATGGTCACCTGGCCACTGCGCGCCCCCTGACGGCGGCAGCGACCTACACGTTCGCGGTATGGGTGCGCGACGGAGCCGGCAGGTACTCGGCCCGTCGTACCCTGACCACCAGCACGCGACCGGACGTGACGGCGCCGGGACCGGTCACACACGCGGGCGCACTGGGCCGGCTCACCGGTGGCACCCCGGCGGTGACCATCTCCTGGGCCAACCCCGACGTCCCGGATCTCGCAGGGGTCCGAGTCGTGCGCAGCACCCGCCCGAGCCCGACCGGTGGCACGGTTCTCGCCACCAAGGCCCCGGGCACGTCGTACCACGACGTGTTGCCCACACAGAGCACCGCCGAGCGGTACTGGTACTACCTCGCTGCCATCGACACGACCGGTCACGGCTCCACCTACGTCCTGGTGCCGGTAGCGACTCCCGTGGACGAGACCGCCAGCACGATGGCGGGCACCGTCCGCAACGCCGCCGGTAGCCCGCTCGCCGACATCGCCGTCCAGCAGGGCCCCGGGCCTCCGATGGAGGAAGGTGGCGACCCGCCCGTGTACAACGTCACTGATGTGCGCGGCGTGTGGGTGGCGGACACTCAGCCGGCTGCGCCCGACGTTTGGAGCTTCTTCGCCGGGTACGGCGAAGACGGTCCCGAACCCGGGGGGCTGCCTCCCAGCCACCGTCCCACGGGGTATCTGAGCGCTGCTCGGACCCTTCCCTCCCAGCTCGCCGGGGAGTTCCGGACGATCGCCGATCCTGTCGTCGTGCCTCAGGCCGCCGCAATCGAAGGCACGATCCGCACGACTGCTGGTGCTCCGCTGGCCGGGGTCGACGTCTCGGCCGACACCGGGCCGGTGCAGGTGCACACCGATGCCGCCGGTCACTACCTGCTCTACGGTCTCCCGCCCGGCCCCACACCGCTCGTGGCCGACGGGACGTCGTTGGTCAGCTCGGCGGCGCCGTACGGCTACAGCGTCGTCTGGTCAGGGGGCGCCAACAGCCGCGACCACGCCGCTGATGTGCCGACGACCGCCGGTCAGGCGTCCCACCTCGACCTCGTTCTGGAGCCACGCGGTCGGCTGACCGGCACCGTCACACCATCGAGCGATGTGACGGTGCAGGTCTTCGACGCGGACGTCGACTTCGCGGTCGCCGACGTCGCTGGCAGCGACTTCACAAAGTTGCTCCGCCCCGGCAGCTACACCGTCTGCGCCACGCATCATGCACAGGGGCCCCACGGGGACTGGGGCTGGTTCGCCACGATGCCCACCACGTCGCCTGCCAGGCGCGCCAGAGCCACGACGACGTTGGGCGCCCATCGTTCGTGCACTTCCATGTACTCGCCGTCGTCCACGAGCGCTTCGATCACGGTGCGGATCTCGTACGAGCTTTCCGCCTTCGTCGGAATGAGATCCAGCAGCGCCTCTGTCCGCCGGTCCTCCGGGTCGAACGTGGCCCCGAGGGCGGTCCCTCGCGGTTGTTCTGGGGGAGCAGCGAGAGCAAATACCGTACTTCCTCCAGACATCTCTCTTCGTCGTCGTAGGCGAAATGCGCCACCCCGGAGGACTCGGCGTGGATGTCGGCTCCGCCGAGGGACTCGTGGCTGATGTCCTCGCCGGTGACTTCCCGGACGACGTCCGGGCCGGTGATGAACATCCGGGAACAGCCGCGCACCATGAAGACGAAGTCGGTCAGGGCGGGGCTGTAGGTGGCACGCCGGCGCACGGGCCGAGAATCACGCTGATTTGCGGAATCAGGCCGGATGCCCAGGAGTTGCGCCGGAAGATGCCACCGTAACCGGCCAGCGCCGTCACACCCTCCTGAATGCGGGCACCGGCTCCGTCGTTGAGCGAGACGAGGGGCGCGCCCGTGGAGATCGCCAGATCCATGACCTTATGGATCTTCTCGGCATGGGCCTCCCCCAGCGCACCACCGAAGATGGTGAAGTCATGGGCGTAGACATAGACGATGCGGCCGTGCACACGGCCCCAGCCGGTAATGACGCCGTCGGTGTGCGGCCTCTTGTTCTCCAAGCCGAATCCGGTGGCCCGGTGACGGCGCAGCTGCCCGATCTCGCTGACCGTTCCGGCGTCGAGCAGCGAGTCGATGCGCTCCCGCGCGGTTTTCTTCCCTTTGGCGTGCTGACGTTGGACGTCTTTCGCCGTGCCTTCCCGGATATCCCTCCGGACTCGCTCAAGCGATTCGGAGTGCTGCTTCATCGTGGAGTCGGAGTCACTGGATTCTGGCGCGCTCACGGTTGCTCCTTGGCAGGGTGCGCGGGCAGATGCTTGCGATGTCGCCGGGCCGACGGCGAGCGGGCGGACGCGGGGGGACTCCCCGCGGCCCGGGGAGGGAGCGCGACCGTCGGAGTCAGGTGCCGTTTTCGGGGCCGGAGTCGGAGCCGGTCCCGGGGTCAGGCTTGTGAAGGGCCACGCCACAGCCCGAGCAGCGCGTTGTCAGGGGTGCCCCGGCGATCCAGGGACGAAGCGGATGCGCCCCGGCCGGCAGCGTGAACCCGCTCAAAGCTTGCGAGCCCGACTGTTCGGGGCCGTGCCGTTCTCGCTGTCGAGCGCGGAACGGCAGGGCCTCCAAGCCGCCGGCGGGCTGTTCCCCAGGGCGTGGTGATCAACACGGTGGGCGTGGTCGCGATGGGTGCGAGCCTGATCGCGCTGATCGCGGCGCGCGGTCGGACCTGCCCGGGGCTCGACGACGCGTTCGCGGGACGCACGGCCGTTGCGGCTCGGATCGACCAGGCGTCCACGCTTGAACTGACGAGGTGGGGGCGTACACGCACGTGCCCGCGCGCAGGCCGACGGCACGGCAGCCGTCAGCCCATGTGACGCCGGACCTGGCGGAATCGGGGGTCACGTTCGGCAGGGCCGGAGCGGGAATCCCACTGCTCCGCATCCGGCGCACGCACCACGGCGACCGGACGGTGGCCCGCAGTTCCACAGCTGTCTGTGCCGCCTCCCGGAGCACATCGTCGGCCCGCGCCACTTGGGACCCCGGTCGGCCGCGTGAACCGCTGACGCGCGCGAGAAGAGACGGCCTCCACCTCCACGAGCCGGGGTGGCCGACCCCGGGTCGGCGCTTCACAAACGCGCGAGCGTTCAACACGTTCACGACTCGCGCCCGTCCAGCGTCCCCCCACGGCCGGCGCGCGGCAACGATGGAGGCGGCAGGGCTTCACCGTCGTGTACGGCGGCGTGCGGCAAGGAGCCCGGGAAGAGGGACAGACGCACTGGCAGGGAGGCCCCATGAATCCGGATGACGGTGGCGACAGCGCCGATTCTTCGATCCCCGCGCGCGACAGCCACACGGAGGCCGCACGGCAGTCGCGGCTGGAGTGGTTCCGCACGCGGCACGGCACACCGTTGGCGCCCTTGCATCCGATGCGGCTGCACGCGGACGACCTCTCCACCAACGTCGAGAACCTCATCGGGGCCGTGGAGGTCCCCGTCGGGCTGGCCGGGCCGCTGACCTTCGACGGCACGCATGCCTCCGGCCGTCTGTACGCTCCGCTGGCCACCACCGAGGGCGCTCTGGTGGCCTCGGCCTCGCGCGGGGCGCAGGCCCTCTCCCGTGCCGGCGGTGTACGCACCCATGCGATCGTCCAGCGCATGACCCGGGCGCCCGCCTTCCAGTTCGGCTCACTCGGCCAGGCCGCCGCCTTCGCGGACTGGGTCGAGGACCACCTTGAGGAGCTGCGCGGCCAGACGGCCCGCCTCTCCGTCATGCCGCGCTGGTGAGCGTCCGCCCGGTCATGACGGGCCGCACCGTGCACGTGGTCTTCGCCTACGAGACCGGCGACGCCGCCGGTCAGAACATGACTTCGGCGTGCACCTGGCAGGCCTGCCAGTGGATCCTCGACCGCTTCCCCGCCGAGACCGCCGCGCACGTCGAGCACTTCCGGATCGAGGGGAACCTCAGCGGCGACAAGAAGGTCACCTACCACAGCTTCCTCAACGGCCGCGGCACCCGCGTGGTCGCCGAGGCCGAGCTGTCCGACCACGTCCTGCGGAGCGTGCTCAACACCGACCGGGAAGCCCTGCTGGAGTCACACCGCATCCAGCGCGGCGGCGCCCTCCACGGCGGCATGGTCGGCAACGACGTCTGCATCGCCAACATCATCGGCGGGATGTTCACCGCCCTGGGACAAGACATCGCCTCGGTGCACGAATCCAGCCTCGGACACCTGGAGCTGGAGCCTGTGGGCGAGGGCGTGCGGGCGACGATGGTCCTCCCCGCGCTGATCGTGGGCACGGTCGGCGGCGGCACCCGGCTGCCCGCACAGCACACCCTGTTGGAGATGCTCGGCTGCACCGGGGCTGGAGGCCAGCCCCGGCTCGCCGAGATCATCGCCGGGTTCGCGCTGGCCCTCGACCTGTCCACGATGTCCGCGATCAGCGCCGACGAGTTCGTCGCCGCGCACGAACGCCTGGGCCGCAACCGCCCCTCCGCCGGTGTCAGGAAGGACCCGCCAGGATCAGGACGGTATGTGCCCTCATCTTCGTCGTCTCCCCGGGGACAATCGCCTCGCGCCTGATCGTCAGGCTGGCGGAATCCGAGACTCAGGCCAACAGCTCACTTGGACGGGAACTTGGCCGCCCTGGTCACCCAGGTCACATTTTCCGGCCGCTCTTCGACGGGGCAGCGGAACGGACGGTGGCCGGCGGCCCCGCCGTCGTGTTGCCAGTGGTGGAAGTGCTGCTCTGGGTGTCCCTGCGTTGCAGCCCCGGCGCGGCCTGCGTGGGCAAGAGGTCCCTCACGGACTGTGTGACGCTGCCCTGGGAGTTGTTGCTGGGGAGGGTGGGCCGAGTCGAGCAGTCCCGGCGGCACCTGGTGGAGGCTCGGGGTCGTACTCTGGGGCGCGCTCGGGTTCGTCCGCTAAGCCGGTGTAATTCCTCGGCGGCGGCAGCGGCCGTTCAAGGTGGGATTGGGCTTCGACCTGTGAGTCATGGTCGTAGAAGTGCTTCTTATTGTCTTTCTCGGTCTGCTTCTGCTCGACCCTCGTCGGGCCAGTCGAGACAGCAGCGAAGCCGCCCAAGCCAGCTGTAACGGAATTAGCGATCGAATTATCGCCTCCGTCGATAGCGGCAGACACGGCTGCCGCAGCCCCGCCGGCGAATCCCAAGACCGCCTTACGCCCATCTGCAAATGCCGCGCTAAGCCCTTCTGCCCTCGCGGTCACCACGGCAGAGTGCCCGTAATGGCCCGCGTCCGAGAACTGCGCGGCGCCCATCAGGGCGTTGCCCGTGATTTTCAGACCTTTGCCGACGGTTTCCTTGCCCGCCGCCTTCAGCGCCTCTCCTCCCGCCACCAGGGCGAAGGCAACGCACTTGATGGCCGTCGTGATCTCCGTTCGGTTCTGTCGGGCCAACGCGACTGGCCGCGAGAAGACCTCGCTCACCTTCCAGTCACCCTTGCCGTCAGGAGTGGCCTGGAACCGGTTGTCGTGCTCGTCTCGGAAATGCAGGGTGGGTGGATTGTTCGAACTGACACCTGTGCCGCCGCTGAATCCCGTTGCGACTCGGTTGGGCGGGTTGCTGGTGAGGGGGCCCGTGCCGCCGCCGAGTTCCGTTCCGACACGGGTGGGCGAGCCAGGCCGGGAAGCCTCAGCGAGCCGGGTGACGGTTCGTTCGTCTAACTCAATGCTCCCTTCCCTCCAGTTGACCCGGATCTCATCTATTTCTGGAACCGGCGTCAGGCGGCGCGACCCGTCTTCTCCTGCTTGCATTTCCGAGGTCCTCTCGCGTGGGGCGTGTGGGGTGTGTGAAGTTCCGGTTGTCGAGGAGAACAACGGCTCGGATGCCCGAACGGTTCGAAACGGGTCCGAACGGGCACGTTTTTCGCCTTAGCGGACCCGGAAAACGGGCACGCCGCATGGACATGGCGGGCATAGGCGACAAGCGACGGACCCCGGCGCGGCCCACCTCGGCCGCACAGCCACCCACCCGCTACGGGACAGCGCACACAACTCCGCCCTCCCCCGGTACACACCGGCGGGAGGGCGGAGGCGCGATGCAGCGCAGAGCGGGGCGGAACGGCCCGGACCGACCCGCACCACCTCGCATCAGGCCGGCTCAGGCCACATCAACCCGGACCAGGCCGATCCAGACCGGGGCCCGCACGAGCCCGCGCGGGCCCACACCGGAGGTGCCCGCTCAGCGGGAGCGGGCCTTGAAGGCGGCCTTGCGGGCGGACTTGGCGACCTGCTTGTCGGGGTGCACCCGGCCCATCGCCTCCAGTACCTCTCCGGTCGCCGGGTGGTCGACGCGCCACGCCTTGTCGAAGAAGCCCGTGTGCTGGTCCACCAGCCCGCGCACCAGCTCCTGAAGCTCTTCCGGCTCGCCTGCCGTGGCGAGCTGCGCCGCGATGGTGTCGACGGTCAGCCAGAAGACCATGTCCTCGTCCGGCTGCGGCACGTCCGCCGCGCCGCGCTCCGCCAGCCAAACCCGGGCCAGTCCGCCGAGCTGCCGGTCGTCCAGCACCTCGCGCAGCGCGGGCTCGGCCTCGGGGCCGGCCAGCGAGAGGGCCTGCTGGCACGCCAGTCGGCGTACGGGGCCCTCTTCGTCACCGCCCCGCGCGGCGGCCAGCAGCTCGCGGGCCGCGTCCGCCGTCCCCTCGCCCTTGGTCCGGCCGGCGCGTTCGGCGAACCAGGTCTCGATCTCGCTGCGCGCGTTGTCCTCGGTGTAGACGGGGAGCGCCGCGAGGAGCACGTCCGCGCCGGATCCGGCCAGATCGCCGACGGCGGGCACCTCCAGACCGGCCTCCCGCATGCGCTCGCGCACCCCGTGCAGCCCCAGCGGGGTCAGCCGCACCATGCCGTAACGGGAGACGTCCTCGTCGTCCAGCTCGCCGCCCAGCTGTTCGGCTTCGAGTGCCTCCTCGGCCTCGCCGGCCTCACGGGTGAGCGCCTCGTCCACCGGCTGGTACTCCACGAGTCCGGTGGGCTCCAGCATGCGGAACTGTTCGTCCAGCCGCATCATCGCCGTGGAGACTTCCTCCAGCACCTCGTCGGTGCGCTCGTCCATGCCCTCCGGGACGATCATCGAGGCGGCGAGGACCGGCAGCGGCACCATCGAGCCCGCGGCGACGGCCGCGTCCGTGGCGGTCAGCAGGTAGAGGTTGCCGAGGGCGCTGTCGAGGAAGTCGGCCTCTTCCTCCGGGTTCCAGTCCACGGAGTCGAGGTCGATGGCGTTCGGGTCGATCTCGCCGTCCTGGCCGATGGCGTTCTCGATGCCGCCGAGCAGTTCTTCGAAGCTGGGGGTCGCGGCGTCGGCGAGTACTGTCTCCAGGCCGTTCTGCCACAGTTCGAGGATCTCGGCGGGGCTCGGGGTGCCCGTCTCGGTGCCGCCACCGGTGAGCGCGGCCAGCTCTTCGTCCGGCGTGGCCATGCCGACCGGTTCGTCGCTGGAGGGCGAGGAGTCGTCGTCCGCGCGGTCATCGCCCGCCTCGGCACCGCCCCCGCCACCGGCTGCCTCGTCGTCCGCGTCCTCGTCGATGACCAGCAGCCCGGTGTCCACGGCGAAGTTCCAGGCGTCGGCGGCGAGCGCGGGGGCGTCCTCACCGTCCGCCAGGCCCAGGTGGGCAGCGGCCTGCTTGAGCTGCTCGGACAGCAGCTCGCCGCCCGCCCCGACCGGGACACCCGCGCCCTCGGGTCCGCCCGCGCGCGCCCATCGGGTCAGCTCCACCGCGCGCGCCAGGAGCGGGGCGGCCAGCGCGTCCCGTGCCAGTTCGGCATCAGCGGGCAGCCGTACGGGCGGCATGGTGGGACGGTCGTCACCGGTCATGTGCGCGTTCATCTCCTACGAGTCCTACGGGTTACGGGCCACGGCTTCAGGGCCCCGGGGGTTACGGGGCGGTGCAGGGCCCCAGGGTAGACGGGTTCTGTCCCCGGCTGCCCGAATCGTGCACCCGCCATGTAACAGGAGGGCGGCGGGGCACTCTCGGGTGATGTCACGTTCTTGACAACTGCTGTTACCCCGCCAGACTTTACGCGCGTAGAGAATGCTGCCGACCCGCCGGGTGTCCTTTGACAGCCAATCGAGGCGTTTGACAGCGAACCCAGCCGTTACGGCTTCTGTGATGGTGAGTGCGTTGTGGCAAACCGGATCTCGTTCGAGGTGTGCGGCGCGGGTGATCGTTCGGACAGAGGTGCCGGTGGGGTCGCGGGCATGAAGTAACGGGCCTCCCCTAGTGACGTGGTTGTTGAAGCCCGTCACGGTCAAGGAGACGACCGTTCTTGAGTTCGCTCTCGAAAGCTTACGAGACCCCGCCCGATCTGATTGACGGGCGGGATCTCGGCGTTTCCGGGGCCCGTTCGAGGTGCGTCCGAAAGAGGTCGGCGTGCGCACATCCGCGTGAAGCACGCCCGAGGCCGTTCGATCCTCAGCGTGTTTTCCGGTGGCCGGATCCGGGGGGTGTCGGCGGAGTGACGGGCAGGGTCACCTGCCCCAGGGAGGCGACAAGGCGGTCGACCGTGCGGCCGAGTTCCTCGCGGCCGTCGTCGCCGAGACCGTCGAAGACCAACTGCCGGACCGCGGCGCATGGCCGGGAGCCGCGTTGCGCACGTGTTCCCGGCCCTCCTCGGTCAGGACGGCATTGGTGGAGCGGCCGTCTTCGGTCGGGCCGGCGCCGCAGCAGCCCGCGCTTTTCCATCCGGGTGACCAGGTGGGAGACGCGGGACAGCTCGGCGTTGGTCAGGAACGAGATCTCGTTGAGCCGGGCTGAGCCGGACGCCCGTTCCGACAGACCGGCCAGGACGTAGTACTCCAGGAGGCTGAGCTGCGACTCCTTCTGTAGTTGCCGGTCCAGGGCGATCGCAGCAGGAGCAGCACGGTGTGGAGCGCCTGCCAGACGCGCAACTCTTCCGGGCTGAGCCAGGCGGGGTCTTGGGTCGTCACTCAAGACAGTCTAGTCACATGAAGCTTCACGCAACTCTCTGTTATGTTTACGTGAATATTCACGTGACTCGACTACGGGAGACAGTCCGAT
>CAWIWO010000018.1:0-15606 GCA_963839835.1 uncultured Actinomycetota bacterium | reverse complement strand
GGACACCCTTCGCCTCTGGCGACGCCGTCCGATAGATTCGTTGCGTGACGCAACCATCCGCCGATGTCCGGCCCCCGTCCGACGACGTCGTGCGCCCGGGCAGGTTCAACAAGGACCATCCGCACTACCGCTGGGTCGCGCTCTCCAACACCACGATGGGGATGCTGCTCGCGACGGTCAACTCCTCGATCGTGATCATCTCGCTCCCGGCGATCTTCCGGGGGATCAAGCTCAACCCGCTCGAGCCCGGCAACGTCAGCTACCTGCTCTGGATCTCATGGGCTTCCTCGTCGTCATCGGCCGTGCTGGTGGTCACGCTCGGACGGCTGGGCGACATGTACGGCCGGGTGAAGATCTACAACCTCGGCTTCGTGGTCTTCTCCGGTCTTCTCGGTGCTGCTCTCCGTCGACCCGTTCCACGGCGGCAGCGGCGCCATGTGGCTGATCGTGATGGCGCATCGGTCCAAGGCGTCGGCGGCGCGATGCTGTTCGCCAACTCGACCGCGATCCTCACCGACGCCTTCCCCGCCGACCAGCGCGGCATGGCCCTCGGCATCAACCAGGTCGCGGCGATCGCCGGCACGTTCCTGGGCCTGATCATCGGCGGCCTGCTGGCGGAGTGGGACTGGCGTGCCGTCTTCTGGGTCTCGCGTGCCCGATCGGCGTCATCGGCACCGTCTGGTCGTACAAGTCGCTGCATCGAGCTCGGCGAGCAGCGGCGGTCCAAGATCGACTTCCCGGCAACATCACCTTCGGCGTCGGCCTGACCGCGCTGCTGGTCGCGCATCACCTACGGCATCCAGCCCTACGGCACGCACAGCACCGGGTGGACCAACCCGTGGGTGCTCGGCGGCATCATCGGCGGGGTCGCGCTCCTGGTCGCTGTTCGTGCGTCGTGGAGCAGCGGGTGGAGCACCCGATGTTCACGATCTCCCTGTTCCGCATCCGGGCCTTCAGCATGGGCAACCTGGCCGGGCTGCTGGCCGCCGTCGGCCGGGGCGGGCTGCAGTTCATGCTGATCATCTGGCTGCAGGGGATCTGGCTGCCCCTGCACGGCTACGACTACGCCTCCACCCCGCTGTGGGCGGGCATCTACATGCTGCCGCTCACCGTCGGCTTCCTGGTCGCGGGGCCGGCCTCGGGCTGGCTCTCCGACCGCTTCGGCGCCCGATACTTCGCCACCGGTGGGCTGCTGATCGTGGCCGCCAGCTTCGTCGGCCTGTTGGTCATCCCCGTGGACTTCCCCTACTGGCTGTTCGCCGTGGTCCTCCTCCTCAACGGGATCGGCAGCGGGTTGTTCGCCGCCCCGAACACCTCGGCGATCATGAGCTCGCGTGCCCGCCCACGAGCGCGGTGCCGCTTCCGGCGTGCGCGGCACGGTGCTGAACTCCGGCACGTCGTTGTCGATCGGCATCTTCTTCTCACTGATGATCGTCGGCCTCGCCGGCGTGCTCCCCAAGACGTTGACCGGCGGCCTGGTCGCCCAAGGCGTCCCGCACCACGTCGCCGCCGACATCGGCAACCTGCCGCCGGTGGGGTCGTTGTTCGCCTCGTTCCTCGGCTACAACCCGATCGGCTCGCTGCTGGGCCCGACGGGCGTGCTGCACACGCTGCCGCACCACCAGGCAGCCGACCCTGACGGGCAAGGAGTTCTTCCCGCACCTGATGTCCGGACCCTTCCACCACGGCCTCGTGGTGGTGTTCACCGCCGCGGCGCTGATGAGCCTGATCGGTGCCGTGGCGTCCTGGATCGCCGGGGGCGGTACCCGCCCCGAGAGCGTCAGCGCCGGCGAGGCGCTCGGCCGGGAGTGATCCTCCCGGACCGCCGGTGGTGCCCCTAGCGCTTGCGGGCGCCCTTGCGCTTGACCGGTACGTGCAGGACCGAGAACCCGTTGGGCTCGCCGTCGTCCTCGGAGCCCGGCGATGCCGGGTCGACCGGGATGTCGGCGGGTTCGGCGGACGGTCCGGCCTGCGTGCCGGCACCCGGCATGGTGACCTCGGTCGAGGCAACCGGAGGCCCAGCGGCACGGCGGACGCCGCGCCGGCGCGTCGAGGTGACCACGCGTGGCCCCTCGGGCTCGACCCGTGACGGTGCCGGAGCCTCCGGAGAAGTACTCGGTCGGTTCGACCTGCACGGACGCGCTCTCCGAGGGCACGACGACGGGCTCGGCCTGCGTCTCGGTCGGGGTGCCGATCACGTTCTGCTCCGGAGCCGGCGAGGCCTCAGGGACGTCCGTGGGCTCGGGAGACTCTTCCTCGCTGGCCTCGTCGCCCTGCGCCCCCACGCCGATGTCTGTCCCGGCGTCGATCTCGGTGTCGATCCCGGTGTCGTCGGCGTCGGCGGGGTCGATGTCGTGGGTGGGCTCGACGTCGTCGGTCTCCGCGATGTCATCGGTGTCGTCAGGATCGCTGCCGTCGTCCAGCTTCTCGGGCGGGCGAGAACCAGCAAGATCGGCAGGAGTCGGATGGCGACCGTTCCCGTTCCCGCCGTTCCCGTTGCCGTTCTTGCGTCCCTCACCCTCACCGGACCCGCTGCGGCCGCCGCGATTGCGTCCCCCGCGAGCACGTCGGCCTCGCGGCTCGTCGTCCTCGGAGCGTCCGTTGGAGTCCACCGGATGGTCGTGCAGGACGAGGCCTCGGCCCTTGCAGTGCTCGCACTCGGTGCTGAACGCCTCGAGCAGTCCCGTGCCGATGCGCTTCCGCGTCATCTGCACGAGGCCGAGGGAGGTCACCTCGGCCACCTGGTGGCGGGTGCGGTCGCGGCCCAGGCACTCGACCAGACGACGCAGGACGAGATCGCGGTTGGACTCGAGCACCATGTCGATGAAGTCCACGACGATGATCCCGCCGATGTCGCGCAGGCGGAGCTGACGCACGATCTCCTCGGCGGCCTCGAGGTTGTTCTTGGTGACGGTCTCCTCGAGGTTGCCACCGGAGCCGGTGAACTTCCCGGTGTTCACGTCGACCACCGTCATCGCCTCGGTGCGGTCGATGACCAGCGAGCCCCCCGAGGGCAGCCAGACCTTGCGGTCAAGACCCTTGGCGATCTGCTCGTCGACGCGGTACGTCGCGAACAGGTCCTTGCCGGCGTCAGGGCCGTCCTGGGCCGGCTCGAAGCGCTCGAGTCGCTCACTCAGGTCGGGCGCGACGTGCTTGACGTAGTTGTCGACCACGTCCCAGGCGTCGTCGCCCTGGACCACGAGCTTGCCGAAGTCCTCGGTGAACAGGTCGCGGACCACCTTGAGGGTCAGGTCGGGCTCGCCGTACAGCAGCTGTGGCGACTTGCCGCTCTTCACCTTCTCCTCGATGTCGCTCCACCGGGCGGTGAGGCGCTCGACGTCGCGGGTGAGCTCGTCCTCGGAGGCGCCCTCCGCCGCAGTGCGCACGATGACGCCTGCGGTGTCGGGGACGATCTCCTTGAGCAACGTCTTGAGGCGGTTGCGCTCGGTGTCGGGAAGCTTGCGCGAGATGCCGGAGGTGTTGCCCTCGGGCACGTAGACCAGGAAGCGGCCCGGCAGGCTGATCTGGCCGGTGAGGCGCGCACCCTTGTGGCCCATGGGGTCCTTGGAGACCTGCACGAGGATCGACTGTCCCGAGGACAGCACCGACTCGATCTTGCGGGGCTGGCCGTCCTTGTGGCCCAGCGCGGACCAGTTGACCTCACCGGCGTACAGCACGGCGTTGCGGCCCTTGCCGATGTCGATGAAGGCGGCCTCCATCGAGGGCAGCACGTTCTGCACCCGCCCGAGGTAGACGTTGCCGATCAGCGAGGTCTGCGACTCGCGCGCGACGTAGTGCTCGACGAGCACCTTGTCCTCGAGCACCCCGATCTGGGTGAGGTCGTCGCGCTGGCGGATCACCATGACGCGCTCGACCGACTCCCGGCGCGCCAGGAACTCCGCCTCGCTGACGATGGGCGCGCGACGGCGCCCCGCCTCGCGACCTTCGCGCCGACGCTGCTTCTTGGCCTCCAGGCGGGTCGAGCCGCCGATGCTGGTGATCTCGTCCTCGGGGTTGCGCGGCTTGCGCGCCCTGGGTGCGGACTTCGGCGAGTCGTCGGACCCGGCGTCGTCGTCCTCCCCCGGACGGCGGCGACGGCGCCGGCGGCGCGACCCGCCCTGGCCCTGACCCTCGTCACGGTCGTTGTCGTTGTCGGAGTCATCGGACTCGGAGTCGTCGTCCCCGGAGTCGTTGCCGGAGTCGTCGCCACCCGGTCCGTCGGACGGCTTGCGCCTGCGTCGTCCGCCCCGGCGACGGCGACGTCGGTTGCCGCCCTCGGAGCTGTCGTCGTCGGAGCCGTCGTCGCCGTCGGCTCCGGCCGCCTCGTCCGGCTCGCCCTGGGGCGCGTCCTTGGCCTTTCGGGCGGGGCGCCCGGACTTCTCGTCGGACTTCTCGCTGGACTGCTCGCTGGACTGGTCGCCGGACTGGTCGCCGGACTCGTCGCCAGGCTGCGCAGTGGGCTCGCTGGACTGCTGGCCCGGCTGCTGGCCGGGCTTTCTGACGGCTCGCTTCCGGGCGGGAGCAGCCTGCGTCTCCGGTGCCTTGAACAGCACCGCGGGGGCCGCTGGGCCGCTCGTCTCACCCTCGGCGGAAGCGGTCGTCGGCGGGGGCCGTGGCCTCGGTTCCGGAGGTCGCCGACTTCTTCGCGGCGGACTTCTTCTTGGCCGCGGTCTTCTTCTTCGGCTTCTCGGGCGCGTCCTCGGCGGCCGTGGTGTCCGCGGACTCGGCCTCGAGCGCGACGTCGTCGGTCTTCTTGGCGGTGGTCTTCTTGGCCGCCGCCTTCTTCGCCGTCTTCTTCGCGGCGGTCTTCTTGGCGGCAGTCTTCTTGGCCGCCGCCTTCTTCGCCGCCGGCGGGGTGTCCGCCGTCTCGGGCGTGTCGCCCGGTGGGTTCTCAGGCGTGGTGCTGCTGATGTTCTCGGTGGTGGTGTCGTCGTTGTCGAGCACTGGTGCACTCCTCGCCCGTCGTACGGCTCACGCCGCTGCGACGGTCCTGGTCGCGGCGTACGACGGCCCGGAGCGTGCCCGGCGTCCTACGCAAAAGCCTGTCGGTCGGCGACGATGCCCTCCGCTTGTTCACGTCGAGCGGACCACCCTCCGGAACCATCCGCGGTCGCTGTGCCGTACACACCGATGAAGCTGTCACCTTCACCTGTCGGCCGCGTCGCGGTCAGGAACCAACGGGTCACCCACCGTGCCACCTTCAGGATCCAGCGGTCCTTGCGCCAGTCGCTGCTGCACAGCGGCGGTGACACGGGATCGCGAGGTCTCCTGAAGGGCGGCGAGAACGTCGTCGGGTCTCACGGACGGCGAACCGTGCCGTAGGACCACGTCGAGTATCGCACAGGCGGGCCGATCCGCCTGAGGTTCACCGACCGTCGCGGCGTGGATGGCGCTGCGCGCGTCGAAGCGACGGACCCCCTTCTTGGTCATCCGCTCGACCATCACCTCCTCGGTGGCGAGCAGTGCGGCGAGGGCTGCGGGCAGCTCATCGGGCCCGGGCTGGTCGAGGGCGATCCGCCACACCGAGGCCTCCAGACGGTCCGCGAGGGAGCCTCCAGCGCTGGGCACCACCTCCAGCACGTCGAGCCCGTCTGGCAGCGCCTCGTCGATCACCTGGTGCGCCCAGGCCGGGTCGATCACCTCGGCGAGTGCGATCTCGAGGTACTCGGCCTCGCTGGCCGAACCCGTCGGCGCGGCGCCGGCGTAGGAGATCCGCGGGTGCGGGTTGAACCCCGAGGAGTACGCCATCGGGATCCGCGCCCGGAAGACCGCCCGCTCGAAGGCCCGGCTGAAGTCCCGGTGCGAGGTGAACCGGAGGCGCCCACGCTTGGCGTAGCGCATCCGCAGGCGCTGCACGGGTGGCGGCTGCTGCGCCGGTTGGTCACGCACCGACCGAGCGTAGGCGAGGCGCTCGGCTGGCCGGTGGGCGGGAGAGCTCACTCGCCGCGGACGGACTTCATCAGCGCCGAGGTGTACACCGTCGAGACCTTGGTGCCGTCGAGCCACCGGGTCAGGCGGGCGGCCTCCTCGTCCAGGGCGCGCCTTGCCTCGGGCTCGACGTCGCGGAGCAGGACGACGGCCACGACACCCTCGGGATCCTGCACCCAGCAGCCGACGATGCGACCGTTCCACCACGCGGTGGTGCCGGCGTTGCCGTTGGTGTCGAACAGGTGCGCCACGTCGTCGCTGCCGAGGTAGAACGCGCGTTCCTTCCATCCCATCGTGGTGGGGTCGAGCACGGGCAGCAGGGCCGCCCAGGGGCCGGGACCGGAGACCTCGTCGAGGTCGTCCGGCAGGAGGTAACCGGTGCCTCCGCCGTCGAGCGAGACCTCGACCGCGTCCAGCTCGCCGAGGGCACGTCGTACGGCGCCCTTGGTGGCACCCAGCCACCAGACGAGGTCGTTCTCGGTGCCCGGTCCGAACTGCCGCAGCCAGCGCTCCACCAGGATCCGGTAGCCGTCCTCCTGCGGCAGGAGCTCGGCCGCCTTTCCCAGCCACTGCTCGGTCAACGTCCACACCGGACGCGAGAGCCGCCAGTCGCCGTCGTTGGGCCCCCGCATGACCTGTCCGCTCGCTGCGAGCGTGCTCAGCACGCGCGGGGCGATCGGGAAGCTGCCGCCGTAGGACTTGCCCGGAGACAGCTCGAGGCGGCGGCCGAGCGCGGGGATGCGCTCGCGCAGCTGCGCGGTGGTGGCCGGGCCGTCGTCGGCGAGGGTGCGCAGCACCTCCTGGGTGACGCGGTTGAGCCAGCGGGGGCCGTCCTTCGCCACCGAGTTGCTCTCCACCTCCTTGGCCAGTCGTGTCTCCAGCTGGGCAGCGACTCGGCTCGACGCACTCCCCCAAACGGCTGGGAGCAGCCCTCTCGGGAACGCGAACACGGTGCGGCGCATGGCGAGCTGCTTGACCACGGTGCGGTCGTCGTACAGCGCCCGGTCGACGTCGTGCAGGCCCACGTCGGCGCGGGCGAGGACCGAGAGGTAGACGCTCGCCGGCTCGGTGGCGTGCAGGCAGACGGCGGCCTCGACGGCCTCCTCCACCGAACCCACGCGTCGGGCCAGGGCATGGCGTCGGGCGAGCCGGGACCGGCGCTCCTGGTCGGGGACGTGCCGCATGCCCGGATCCTCGCAGCCGGCACCCACAACCAGCCACGACCACCCGCTGGCGTACCGGTCCCCCGGCCTCCGGCACGATTGATCGGGTGACCTCCGACGAACACGCCACCGCCCGACGCTGGCTGGTCGTCCTCGGCATCGTCGTGCTGGCCTTCAACCTGCGGCCGGCGGCGGTCAGCGTCGGTCCCGTGCTCGGCGAGGTGCGGCACGGCCTGGGGATGTCCGGCGCCGTGGCCGGCGTGCTCACCTCGTTGCCGGTGCTCGCCTTCGCGGTCTTCGGTGCGCTCGCTCCCCGTGCCGCGCGGCTCGTCGGACTGCACCGGATGACCCTGCTCGCACTGGTCTGCGTCGTGGTGGGCCTCGGGTCGCGCGCGGCGGTCTCGAACATCCCGCTCTTCCTGCTGCTCTCGCTCCTCGCGGTGGCGGGGATGGCCTCGGCGAACGTGTTGCTTCCCTCGTTGGTCAAGCTGCACTTCCCCGACCGGATCGGGTTGATGACCTCGATCTACTCGACCTCGCTCGCGATCGGACTGACCTCAGCCTCCGTGCTCACCGTCCCGATCAGCCAGGCGCACGGCGGCTGGCGCTCGGGACTGCTGGTGTGGGCGGTGACGGCGGGGATCGCGACGCTGCCGTGGCTCGCGCTGATCGCAGAGGACCGCCGTGCCGGACGCGTGCCGGACGAGGCCGGTGCGACAGTCGGGCTCGGCGAGGTGGCGCGCACCCGGTTGGGCTGGTTGATGGCGCTGTTCTTCGGCCTGCAGTCGATGCAGGCCTACGCGATCTTCGGCTGGTTCGCCCAGGTCTACCGCGACGCCGGGTTCTCCCCCTCGACCGCCGGGTTGCTGCTCGGCGCGATCACCGGGATCAGCATCCCGCTGTCCTTCGCGGTGCCCGCGGTCGCGGCCAGGCTGCACAACCAGGCGCCGCTGATGTGGGCGCTGATGGCGTGCTACCCGGTCGGCTACCTGGGCCTCGTGATCGCCCCGCACGGTGGGGCGCTGGCGTGGGCGCTGCTCGTCGGGACCGGTACGGCCACCTTCCCGCTGATCCTCACCCTGATCGGGTTGCGGGCCCGGACGCCGTACGGCACCGCGGCCCTGTCGGGGTTCACCCAGTCGGCCGGTTACCTGCTGGCCATCATCGGCCCGTTCGGCGTCGGCGTCCTCCACGACGCCTCCGGCAGCTGGACCCTCCCCCTGCTCGTCCTGGCGGCGATCAACGTGCCCCAGCTGCTGGTCGGCCTCGCACTCGCCCGCCCGGCGTACATCGAGGACGAGCTGGGCCGGAATCGGGTGGGCTGAGGGCTGGGCGACGGTTTCCCAGGTTAAGAGCCGAACTCTCTCTTCACACAGTTGCAACGCGAGTGAAGAGAGAGCTTTGTGTGTGAAGTCTGTGCGAGACGCCGAAATTGGGTTCTCAACCTGGGAAACCAGTGACTGGAGTGACGAGCTCGGACAACGGGTCAGAGGACCGAGAGCGGCAGCAGGGTCTGGCCCGTGGGGCCGATCTGGATGTCGGTGCCCATCTCGGGGCAGACGCCGCAGTCGTAGCAGGGAGTCCAGCGGCAGTCCTCGACGTCGACGGAGTCCGGGTCGAGCGCGTCCTCCCAGTCCTGCCAGAGCCAGTCCTTGTCCAGGCCGCTGTCGAGGTGGTCCCACGGGAGCACCTCGTCGTAGGTGCGCTCGCGTGTGGTGAACCAGTCGAGGTCGACGCCGGACCCGGCCAGCACCCGCTCGGTGCAGGAGAGCCAGCGCTCGTAGGAGAAGTGCTCGCTCCAGCCGTCGAAGCGGCCGCCCTCGCGCCAGACCTCCTCGATGATCCGGCCGACCCGGCGGTCACCGCGCGAGAGCAGTCCCTCGATGATCCCCGGCTGCCCGTCGTGGTAGCGGAAGCCGATGGCCCGGCCGTACTTGCGGTCCGAGCGCACCGTCTCGCGCAGCTTGCGCAGCCGCTCGTCGGTGGTGGCGACGTCGAGCTGCGAGGCCCACTGGAACGGCGTGTGCGGCTTGGGCACGAACCCGCCGATCGAGACGGTGCACCGGATGTCGTTGTGCCCGGCGACCTCGCGGCCCTTGGCGATCACCTTCTTGGCCAGGTCCGCGATCTGCAGCACGTCGTCGTCGGTCTCGGTGGGCAGCCCGCACATGAAGTAGAGCTTCACCTGGCGCCAGCCGTTGGAGTACGCCGCCGAGACGGTGCGGATCAGGTCCTCCTCGGTGACCATCTTGTTGATCACCTTGCGCATCCGCTCCGAGCCGCCCTCGGGGGCGAAGGTCAGCCCCGAGCGTCGGCCGTTGCGGGAGAACTCGTTGGCCAGGGTGATGTTGAAGGCGTCCACGCGGGTGCTCGGCAGCGACAGCGAGACGTTGGTGCCCTCGTACCGGTCGGCCAGCCCGGTCGCCAGCTCGGCGATCTCGGAGTGGTCCGCGCTGGAGAGCGAGAGCAGCCCGACCTCCTCGAAGCCGGACTTGCGGATGCCGTTCTCGACCATCTCGCCGATGCTGGTGATCGACCGCTCCCGGACGGGCCGGGTGATCATCCCCGCCTGGCAGAACCGGCAGCCGCGGGTGCAGCCTCGGAAGATCTCGACGCTGAAGCGTTCGTGGACCGTCTCGGCCAGCGGCACGAGGGGATTGCGCGGGTAGGGCCAGGCGTCGAGGTCCATCAGCGTGTGCTTGTGCACCCGCGGAGGTACGCCGGGACGGTTGGGCGTCACCGAGACCAGGGCACCGGAGGCGTCGTACTCCACGTCGTAGAACTGCGGCACGTAGACGCCACCGCTCGCCGCCAGCCTCAGGAGCAGCTCGACGCGGCCCCCCGGACGGCCCTCGAGCTTCCACTCGCGGATCACCTCGGTGATCGCCAGCACCACCTCCTCACCGTCACCGAGCACGACGGCGTCGACGAAGTCGGCGATCGGCTCGGGGTTGAAGGCCGCGTGTCCGCCGGCGAGCACGATCGGGTCGCTATCACCTCGGTCACGGGCGTGAAAGGATATGCCCGATAAATCCAGAGATGTCAGCATATTGGTATAGCCCAGCTCGGTCGAGAACGACAGGCCGAGAATGTCGAAGTCGCGCACCCGCCGATGGCCGTCGACGGTGAACTGCGGGATGCCGTGCGCGCGCATCACCGCCTCCATGTCCGGCCACACGGCGTAGGTGCGTTCGGCGAGCGTTTCCGCGTGCTCATTGAGGATTTCGTAGAGGATCTGCACGCCCTGGTTGGGCAGTCCCACCTCGTAGGCGTCGGGGTACATCAGCGCCCAACGCACTACGCTCTCACCACCCCACTCGTGGTGCACCGAGTTCAATTCCCCGCCGACATATTGGATCGGTTTGGAGATGTTGGACAAATGCGGCTCGATTGCGGCGAAAATCGACTCACCACGTGAGACGGACATGCTTGAACCTCTCACTACGGGGGGAAAGGTCCAATCTACGTGCTCGCCCAGCACGAAGCAGGACCTGTACGGGGGAAGGAAAAACAGGTGTCCTCAGCGACCCTTGGCTGGCGGCCGTCACGACGGCTGTCGGACCGAGCCACCTGGGCGCTGTGGCTGGTGTGCCTGGTAGCGACTGTTGGGGCGTTGGTGCTCCAGCACCTGAGCAATCTACAGGTGCACGGGATCAGCTCGATCCAGGCCGTTGCGGCCGTGGCCTTCCTCTGGCTGACCCTCGCCTGGCGGTGGCCGGACCGTGCTCGACGTCCGCTGATGATGGCCGGGACCGCCGCCCTGGTCCTCGTCGTGACCGGGGTGACCTCACTCCTCCTGGGCCTCGACCCGCTGGTCGCGGCACGGGTGGCCGCGACCGTCGTCCTGCAGGCCGGCGTCACCCTGCTCGTGCACCGCTGGCGGATCGGCGACGACAACTTCACGCCCCACAGACCCAGTGACCTGGTCGACCTGTTCCTGGCCAGCCTGGTCGGCGCCCTCGTGGTGCTGCCGATGGGGCCGGCGCCGGGCCTGTGGGTGACGAGCCCGCCCTTCGACCTGTTCTGGTGGGCCGCGCTGAGCACCGCCTACGTCTTCGTCGCCGGTGCCTGCGTGATGATCCTGGTCAGCCGCAGTCCCCGCTCCGAGGCCATCCGCACCAAGCTGCTCGACATCTACCTCACCCTGGTGGTCACCGCGATCAGCCTCGGCGTCGTGCTCGTCTACGGCGAGTACCCGCTGAGCTGGATCGTCCTGCTCCCGGCCGTGTACGCCGGCATGCGGCTCGGACCGTGGATCTCCGCGGCGTACAGCCTCACCGGGACCGTGGCGGTCGTGGCCGCCCTTGCCGTCCCCGCCGTGACCCGCTCCTACGCCGCGAGGGACTACCCGCGGCTGCTGCTGCTGGACTGCCTGATGACGGCCTTCGTGTTCGTCGTGCTCCTGCTCTCGCTGGTGCGTGACCAGCGCGCCTACCTCGCCACCGAGGTGGTACGACGGCGCCAGGAGGCCATCGACCAGGCGGGGCTGCTGAGCACGGTCTTCGAGTCGATCAGCGACGCACTGGTGCTGATGGACCCCGACGGCGTGGTGAAGCTGCACAACGGCGCGGCCGTCGAGCTGCTCGGACACGACCTGCTCGGCAGCGAGCCCGCCACGTGGCTCGCGCGTCGGCGCGAGTCCTCGGCGTTCACCTACAGCTACAACCGCAACGGCACGGAGGAGGCGGTGCGCGTGCTCGCCGTCCAGCTGGCCGACGTGCAGTACGCCGGTGCCGACGGCGTCGTGGCCATCGCCCGCGACGTCACCACCGAGCAGCGGCGGATCGAGGAGCTGACCAGCTTCGCCGCCGTGGCCGCCCACGACCTGAAGAGCCCGCTGGCCGCCGTCCAGGGCTGGATGGAGGTCGCCGAGGACGCTCTGGCCAACGACCGGAGCACCGCCTCGGCCGCCCTTGACCGTGGTCGCGTCGCCGCCGACCGGATGTCGCGGGAGATCGACGACTGGCTGACCTACAACGTGGCCCGCGAGGGGGCCGTGCAGCCCGAGCCGGTCGCCCTGCAGCCCGTGCTGGACAGCATCGTGGCCACCTACCCCGGCGGCGACTTCCTGGTCGAGACGCCCGACACCGTCCGCGCCGACCCCACGCTGCTGCGCCACCTCCTGGTCAACCTGGTCGGCAACGCGGTCAAGTACACCCGTGTCGGCGACAAGCCGATCGTCACGATCCGCAGCTTCGCCACCAAGGACCGCAACTGGGTCCGCCTCTACGTCGTCGACGCGGGCATCGGGATCCCCGAGGGCCAGGAGAACACGATCTTCGAGCCGTTCCGCCGCGGCACCGGCCTCGACGCCAGCTACGAGGGCTCCGGCCTGGGCCTCGCCCTGGCCAAGCGGATCGTGCGCCGGCACGGCGGGCTGATCAGTGCGGAGCGCAACGAGGGCCCCGGCAGCACCTTCACCGTGACCCTGCCGCGCGCCTGAGCGCGCTCCGATGTCCGAAAAACCGGACATTCTGCCCCATTGTTACCTACGCTGGCAACAGCGAATTGGGGAACGGAATGCGACGAGTCGAAACAGCTCCCGCCGCGCCGCCGCACAGCGGGGACGGCGTTGCCGTCAGCCTGTCCCGGCACCCGATGCTCCCCTTCTTCCTCTTCGCGGCGTGCTGCTACCTGGCCGCGCCGTACCTCGGCCTGAGCAGCCGCGACGTCGACCCCCGGATCGCCGAGCTGTGGCCGCCGGGCGGGGTCGGCTTCGTGCTGCTGACCACGGTGTGGGGGCTCGGCCGCCGCAACGTGATCGCGACGATGGCCTTCATGCTGGTGACGTTCACCGTCACCGCGGTGCTGATGGGTTACGACGCCCCGACCTCGGCGTGGATGGGCGCCCTGGCGGTGGCGCAGTCGGCACTGATGCTGCTCCTCTACCGGCGCGCCCTGTCCCACCCGGGCTGGGCACCGGAGACGCCGCAGGAGATCGCCGCCCTGCTGTACGCCGCGGTCGGCTCCTCGGTCGTGGTCGGCTTCGCCGGCGGGTTCCCGCTGCTGGACGTCAGGCACGCCTGGTCTCAGGTGCTGCTGTGGTGGGTGCTGCGCAACACGGTGTTCTGCTTCGTCGGCGCGGCCACCTTCATGGTGATCTTCTTCCAGCGTCGCGAAGAGGTGCTCCGCCCCAGTCCCTGGTACAACCGGCTCGGCCTGCTCGCGATCTCGGTGGTCTGCGTCTACGGCACCTACCTCGACCCGACCCTGCCGCTCTCCTGGCTGTTGATGATCCCGTGCGTGTGGGGCGGCCTCACCCTGACCATCCGCGGGACGGCGTACCTCGCCCTGACCGTGGCGCTGTGCGCTGCGGCCATGACCTACCTGCCGCAGAACCAGTTCGGCTACTCGGGCTTCCTCCCGGCGGCCTCGATCGTCGACCTGCTGGTGATCGCGAGCGTCGCCTTCGCCTTCCTGCTCACCCTGATGCGCGACCAGCGCGCCCGCCTGATCGCCGAGCTGGACGGCAAGCGCGCCGAGGCCGAGGCGCAGCGCCAGGTGCTCGAGACGATCTTCGAGTCGATGAACGACGGCGTGATGATCGCCGACGAGACCGGCGTCACCAAGTACAACCAGGCGGCCCGAAGGCTGCTGGGCAAGCCCATCCCTCTCGGCCGGCCCCACTCGTGGGTGGAGGCCTACCAGCTCACCGGCACCGAGGGGCGCCCGCTGGACGACGAGGACCTGCGCGAGGTGCTGTTCATCGGCGCCGCCGGGCTCGGCACCAGCGGCCTCGAGGTCGTCGTCGGCGGTGACGCTGGGGCCAAGGTCCTCGAGGTCTCCTCGAAGGCACTCGGCGTGGAGAACAACGGCTCGCGTCTGGTCCTGCTGCACGACTCCACCGACCAGCGGGCGCGGGTGCGCGAGCTCACCAACTTCGCCGGGATGGTGGCCCACGACCTCCGCGGGCCGCTGACTGTCCTCGACGGGTGGCTGGAGGTCCTCGAGGACGGCTCCGCACGCGGCACCGCGATGGGTGACGAGGTCGCCGCCAAGGCCAAGGACGCGAGCCGCAGGATGCGGCAGGTGATCGAGGACTGGCTCGGCTACACCGTGGTGCAGAACGGCAAGCCCCAGCCCGAGGCCGTGAAGCTGGTCGACGTCGTCTGCGAGATCTTCGCCAGCCACCGGATCACCTCCGACGGCGAGGAGCCGATCTTCACCCAGGACCTCGAGCACGCCGTGTTCGCCGACCCGCGGCTGCTGCGCCAGCTCTTCGACAACCTGGTCGGCAACGCGGTCAAGTACACCTCGCCGGAGTTCACCCCCCGCGTGCACGTGATGTCGCGGCCCGACGACGAACCGGGCTGGGTCCGCGTCGAGGTCGTCGACAACGGCATCGGGATCCCTGAGGGCCAGGAGGAGCTGATCTTCGAGGAGTTCCACCGCGGCGGCGCCGAGGGTCGCACGGCCGGCACCGGTCTCGGGCTGGCCCTGACCAGGCGGATCGTCGCGCTGCACGGCGGACAGCTCAGCGCCCGACGCAACCCCGAGGGTGGCGGCTCCACGTTCACCTTCACCCTGCCCGAGGCCTGAGGTTCCGAGGTTTACCCGGGCGCCCGGGTAAACCGTCGCCGGGCAGGCAGAACTTCACCTGCCAGGCACCAGTTCTGCCCGTCCACCCTGTCCGTTACGTCTCGGGGTGCTCAGCGGCGCGAGGGCGCGAGGGTGCCGCGCATGGCGATGTTCTGCAACAGCCCGAGGGCCATCATCGAGCAGAACATCGAGGAGCCGCCGTACGACACCAGCGGCAATGGCACGCCGGTCACCGGCATGATGCCCAGGCACATGCCGATGTTCTGGAAGGTCTGGAAGGCGAACCAGCAGGCGATCCCGGCCGCCGCGACCCGGCCGAACATGTCGTCGGCGTGGCGGGAGATCCACAGCGCGCGCCAGATCAGGGCGGTGAACAGCAGGATCAGCAGGCCGGCACCGATCAGGCCGAGCTCCTCCCCTGCGACGGTGAAGATGAAGTCGGTGTGCTGCTCGGGCACGAAGCGGGAGCGCGTCTGGGAGCCGTCGAACAGGCCGCGTCCGAAGAGCCCACCGTTGCCGATCGCGATCCGCGCCTGGGTGGTGTTGTAGCCGGCGCCGCGCGGGTCGAGCGTCGGGTCGGTGAAGGCCATGAACCGGTTCAGCTGGTACTGCTTGAGCACACCGGCAGAGACCACCAGCGCCGCGAAGGCGGCGCCGGCAAGGAACAGGCCGGTCAGCCACCGGCGCGGCACCCCCGCCACGGCGAGCACCCCGAAGACCGTCGCGGTCAGGACGAGCATCGTGCCGAGGTCTGGCTGCAGCATGATCAGCAACGCCGGGACCCCGGCGATGCCCAGCATCAGCGCGACGTCGACGGCGTTGATGCCCCGGCCGCGGGAGTTCTCGGTGCGCTCCGCCACGATCATCGCCATCATCGTGACCACGCTCAGCTTCGCGAACTCGGCAGGCTGCACCGACATCCCGCCGATCATCAGCCACGAGCGCGATCCGTTGATGGTCGTTCCCATCACCAGGA
>CAWIWO010000017.1:0-10585 GCA_963839835.1 uncultured Actinomycetota bacterium | reverse complement strand
CTGCCGACCACGATCGACGGCGGCTGGGACGGCATCTTCGGTGCCGCCAAGGAGAAGATGGCGGCGACCAACGAGCTGACCGGGAAGCCGAACGGCGCCTTCATCCCCGCGAGCGAGCAGTTCTGGGCCTACGCCACCCTCGCTCTCGGCTCGGCGATGGCGCTGTTCATGTACCCGCACTCGGTCACCGCGACGTTGTCCTCGGAGAGCCGCGTGACGATCCGGCGCAACGCCTCGATCCTCCCGGCGTACTCCTTCGTGCTGGGTCTGCTCGCCCTGCTCGGGTGGGTTGCGATCGCGGCCGGCACCGAGCCGATCGGTGTCGACGGCAAGCCGAACCCCCAGCTGGTCATCCCCCAGCTGTTCGAGGACTCCTTCTCGAGCTGGTTCGCGGGCATCGCGTTCGCGGCCGTGGCCATCGGCGCCCTGGTTCCGGCGGCGATCATGTCGATCGCGGCGGCGAACACCTTCACACGCAACATCTACAAGGAGTGGATCAAGCCGCACGCGACACATGCCGAGGAGGCCAAGGTCTCCAAGATCGCCTCGCTCGTGGTCAAGGCGTTCGCGCTGGGGTTCGTGCTGACGCTCGACCGTCAGAACGCGATCAACTTCCAGCTGCTCGGCGGCATCTGGATCCTGCAGACGTTCCCGGTCATCGTGTTCAGCCTCTACACCCGGTGGTTCCACAAGTGGGCGCTGCTGGCCGGCTGGGCCGTGGGCATTGTCTACGGCACCATCGAGGCCTACAAGGTGGTCAACCCCGCGACCGGCAAGCACTTCGGTGGCTCGCTCGCCGCGATCCCAGGCCTCGGCGACTTGGGGTACGTCGCGATGACCGCGTTCGCCCTCAACCTGGTGATCGCGATCGTGCTCTCGCTCGTGCTGAACGCGACGAAGGTCAGCAACGGGTCCGACGAGACCACGACAGGCGACTACTTCGCGGACGCCGGTGACCCCCGCGTGGAGAAGAACCGGCCCGTCGTCGAAGGGGCCGAGGGGGAGACGGCTACCTAGCTCGGGGCGATGAGTGAGTAGGCGCCCGGTTCGAGGTGCCAGGAGCGGCGGCGCTCCGGGCCGCTGATCTCTCCGTCGGCTGCGAGGAAGAAGTCCTCGCCGGAGAGGGTGACCTGCTTGGCGCGGATGGACACGACGTCGTGCCGCTCCTCGTGCTCGGCCTGGCGCAGGTGCCACGCATAGGCGAGCCGCTCCAGCGGACCGGTCGCGAACGACACGAGCACGTCGAGCTTCCCGTCCTCCGGGTCGGCATCGGGCGTGAGCTCGGTGCCGCCGCCGACGCTGGTTCCGTTGCCGACCGCGACCATCAAGACGTGCTGGTCCATGTCCGCGATCACCTCTCCGTCGGCCTCGATGCGCAGCCGCACGAACGGCGGACGCACGGCGGCCAGGGCCGCCCCGATCGGGTAGCCGAGGATGCCGATGCCGTACGGCCCGAGGCGCTTCTTCCACCGGGCGCCGCGGCGGCTGGCCTGCGCGCTCGCGCCCGCATGCACGTTGTTGACGACGACTCCGCCGAGCTCGTCCACGATCAGGTCCATCCGCCGGGGCTCGTTGTTCAGCAGTGCAGCGGCGGCCTCGCCCGGGTCGAGCGGGATGCCCAGCGCGCGCGCGAAGTCGTTCCCGGTGCCGAGCGGGATCAGGCCGAGGGTGCGCTCGGAGAGCTCGTGACGCCGGTGCAGCGCCGAGACGACCGCGTGCAGGCTGCCGTCCCCACCCGCGACCACGATCGAGCGGCACCCGGCCCGGTGGAGCACCCCGTCGAGCTCGCCGGGGTTGGTCGTGGAGGCGACCTCGACGTCGGCGTCCTCGCGGAGCACGCCCAGCGCCACCTCGAGCCCCTCCTGTCGACCGCCACCGGCGTCGATGTTGGTGATGAGCAGGAGGGGGTCCACGCCGCCACCCTAGAGGCACGTCGGTTGGGGACGAGAAACCACTCGAGATGCGCTTTGGTTCGGCGAGGCCCTGCACCCTTAGGATGGAGCGTCGGTCTTGATGGCCGCCAACTGATGTGCAACCGCAAAGCCTCGGCTCAGCCCCCGGCGGCTGCGCCGCCCAGAGGAGAGACATGCCCGCCATCGTCGTGCTCGGAGCCCAGTGGGGCGACGAGGGCAAGGGCAAGGCGACCGACCTGCTCACCACCGATGACGAGATCGACTTCTGCGTCCGCACGAGCGGTGGCCACAACGCAGGGCACACCATCGTGGTCAACGGGGAGAAGTTCGCCACACACCTGCTGCCCAGCGGCATCCTGACGCCGGGCTGCACCTCGGTCATCGCCAACGGTGTCGTTGTCTCCCCGGAGGCGCTCTTCCATGAGCTCGACGCGCTGATCGAGCGCGACGTGAAGATGGGGCAGCTGGTGGTCAGCGCGAACGCCCACGTGATCGCGTCGTACCACTCCACGGTCGACAAGGTCACCGAGCGGTTCCTCGGCAAGAAGAAGATCGGGACGACCGGACGCGGCATCGGCCCGGCGTACGCCGACAAGATCAACCGGGTCGGCATCAGGGTGGCCGACCTCTTCGACGAGAAGATCCTGCGCGACAAGGTCGAGGCGGCGCTGGAGGTCAAGAACCACCTGTTGACCAAGGTCTACAACCGCCGCGCGATCACCGTCGAGGAGGTGGTCGACGAGCTGCAGGGGTACGCCGAACGGCTGCAGCCGATGGTCGCGGACACCTCGCTCCTGCTCAACCGCGCGCTCGACGACGGCAAGACCGTGCTCTTCGAGGGCGCCCAGGCCACCATGCTCGACGTCGACCACGGCACCTACCCGTTCGTGACCAGCAGCAACCCGGTCTCGGGCGGCGTCTGCGTCGGCTCCGGCGTGGGGCCCACGCGCATCGACCGGGTCATCGGCGTGATCAAGGCCTACACCACCCGGGTCGGGTCGGGCCCGTTCCCGACCGAGCTGTTCGACGACGACGGCGAGAAGCTCTGGGACATCGGCGGCGAGGTCGGCGTCTCGACCGGAAGAGACCGCCGCTGTGGCTGGTACGACGCGGTCATCGCGCGCTACTCGTCCCGGGTCAACGGGCTCACGGAGTTCTTCATGACCAAGCTCGACGTGCTCAGCGCCTGGGAGCGGATCCCGGTGTGCGTGGCCTACGACATCGAGGGTGTTCGTCACGACGAGATGCCGATGACCCAGTCCGAGTTCCACAAGGCCACGCCCGTCTACGAGTTCCTGGACGGCTGGGGCGAGGACATCTCCGGGTGCCGGTCGTACGAGGACCTGCCGAAGAACGCCCAGCGCTACGTCAGTGCGCTCGAGGAGATGTCGGGCTCGCGGTTCTGGGCGGTCGGCGTCGGGCCGGGTCGGGAGCAGACGCTCGTCGTGAGCTGACCGCTCGACGGAGCTGGGTGAGCCCGGCCTGGTTTGGGACGGACGGTGGACGGGGAGTAGTGCGACAGGCTGAACTACCACTCGCTCCCGTTCGACAGGCGGCCGATCGGTCGACCCGATGCCCAGCGAAAGGACCAGCATGAGCAAGCGCCCCATCTCGGGCCTGACCGTGGTCATCACCGGTGCGGGACGGGGAATCGGTGAGGCCACGGCGGAGCTGCTCTCGGCCCGGGGAGCGACGGTGGCGCTCGGTGACCTTGACACGGCACTCGTGCTGGGCGTCGCTGAACGGATCGGCAACGGTGCCGTCGGAGCTCACCTCGACGTCGCCAGCCCGGAGTCGTGGGCGGATTTCCTGGTTGCAGTGGGTGAGGTCGGCCCCATCGACGTACTCGTCAACAACGCCGGGATCATGCCACTCGGGTCCGTCCTCAAGGAGCCGGACGCCGTGGCGAAGGCGATCATCGACGTCAACGTGCACGGGATCATCAACGGCACCAAGGCCGTCGCGCCCGGCATGGTCGACCGCGGACGCGGACACATCGTCAACGTGGCCTCCGCGGTCGGCCGGATCGCCGTTGCCGAGGGTGCCACCTACTCCGCCTCGAAGTTCGCCGCCGTCGGGTTCAGCGAGGCCACCCGCGCCGAGCTGAAGCCGCACGGCATCGACGTCAGCCTGGTGCTGCCGACCATCGTGAAGACCGAGCTCGCGGCCGGCGTCCCGACCGCACGCGGGGTCAAGGCCGTGACCGCGCAGGACGTCGCCGAGGTGATCTCGACGGCCATCAGCACTGCGCACCCGGAGCTGTGGGTGCCGCGGTGGACCCAAGGGATGACCAAGGCGACCGGCGTGCTGCCGCGGTGGCTGCAGGAGCGGATCGCCGCCGCTTTCGGGGCTGACCGGGTGCTCTCCGACCGTGACGAGACGCAGCGGACGGCGTACGAGTCCCGGGTCCGTCCACCCGCGAACTGAGCGCGCCCGACGAGGCGGTAAGCCTCCTCGATAGCATCGGCGAACGTGAAGGTCCTCGTCATCGGCACCGGCGGCCGTGAGCACGCGCTCGCACTCGCCCTCTCCCGCGATCCGGCGGTCACCGAGGTGCACGCCGCGCCGGGCAACCCGGGCCTGGGAGGGTTCGCCACTCTCCACGCCGTGGACCAGATGGACGGTGCGGCGGTCGCCGCCCTGGCCGCGTCGCTCGGCGCCGACCTCGTCGTGATCGGTCCGGAGGCGCCGCTCGTCGCCGGCGTCGCGGACGCCGTACGCGAACGGGGGATCAGCTGCTTCGGCCCCACGCGCGAGGCCGCCGAGCTCGAGGGCTCCAAGGCGTTCGCCAAGGACGTGATGGCCGCGGCCGGCGTGCCGACAGCTGCCGCCGCACTCTGTACGACGGAGGCAGAGGTCACGGCCGCCCTGGACGCCTTCGGACCGCCGTACGTCGTCAAGGACGACGGGCTCGCCGCCGGCAAGGGCGTCGTTGTGACCGTCGATCGTGATGCGGCAGCGGCTCACGCCGTGCACTGCGACCGCGTGGTGATCGAGGAGTTCCTCGACGGACCCGAGGTGTCGTTGTTCGCGATCACCGACGGTTCGACGGTCTACCCGCTCCAGCCCGCCCAGGACTTCAAGCGGATCTTCGACGGCGACGAGGGACCGAACACCGGCGGCATGGGTGCCTACACGCCCTTGCCGTGGGCGTCCGAGGACCTCGTCGCAGAGGTCAAGGCCAGGGTCCTGCAGCCGACGGTCGACGAGATGGCCCGGCGAGGCGCTGCCTTCTCCGGCCTGCTCTACGCGGGCCTGGCCCTCACCTCGCGCGGGGTCAGGGTGGTCGAGTTCAACGCGCGCTTCGGCGACCCCGAGACGCAGCCGCTGATGGCCCTGCTGGACTCGCCGCTGGCGACGCTGCTCAAGGCAGCGGCCGACGGCAACCTGCACGAGGTGGAACCGCCGCGCTGGAAGCCAGGTGCGGCCGTGGCAGTCGTCATGGCCAGCGCCGGCTACCCCGAGTCATCCAGCAAGGGCGACGTGATCGTCGGGACCGAGACGCTGGCCCATGAGGTGGACGTCGACGTCATCCACGCCGGTACCGCCGAGCGCGACGGCGCCCTGGTCACCTCCGGCGGTCGGGTGCTGGCGGTCACCGCAGTCGGCAAGGACATCGCCGACGCGCGGGCCAGGGCCTACGAAGGAATCTCCTCGATCAGCTTCCCCGGCGCGCAGTGGCGCACCGACATCGCCGGCGGAGCGACCACCGAGCAGGGAGATCTCCGATGACCGTCCCCAACGTCCTCGCGACCCGATACGCCGGCGCAGACCTCGCGCACGTCTGGTCACCGGAGCACAAGATCGTGCTCGAGCGGCGTCTATGGATCGCAGTCCTCACCGTGCAGAAGGACCTCGGCGTCGAGGTGCCTGACGGGGTGATCGCTGATTACGAGGCCGTCGTGGAGGACGTCGACCTCGAGAGCATCGCCGCCCGCGAGAAGGTCACCCGGCACGACGTGAAGGCGCGCATCGAGGAGTTCTGCGCGCTCGCCGGTCACGAGCACATCCACAAGGGGATGACCTCCCGCGACCTCACCGAGAACGTCGAGCAGCTCCAGATCCGGGTGTCGCTCGGGCTGATCCGCAAGCGGGTGCTCGCTGCACTTGCCCGGCTGGGCCGGCTCGCGGCGGAGAACGAGACCCTGGTGATGGCCGGGCGCTCGCACAACGTGGCCGCCCAGGCGACGACTCTCGGCAAGCGGTTCGCCACGGTGGCCGACGAGATGCTGGTCGCCCTCGGTCGCCTCGACGACCTGCTCGCGCGCTACCCGTTGCGCGGCATCAAGGGCCCGATGGGCACCGCACAGGACATGCTCGACCTGCTCGACGGATCACCGGCCAAGCTGTTCGAGCTCGAGCAGCGCGTGGCCCAGCACCTCGGCTTCGATGACGTGCTCACCAGCGTCGGCCAGGTCTACCCGCGGTCACTCGACTTCGACGTGGTCTCCACGCTGGTCCAGCTGGTGGCCGGTCCGTCCAACCTCGCGACCACGATCCGGTTGATGGCCGGCATCGAGCTGGTGACCGAGGGCTTCAAGGAGGGGCAGGTCGGTTCCTCGGCGATGCCGCACAAGATGAACACCCGCTCCTGCGAGCGGGTCAACGGGCTCGCGGTCGTCCTGCGTGGGCAGCTGTCGATGGTCGGTGAGCTCGCCGGCGACCAGTGGAACGAGGGCGATGTCTCCGACTCCGTCGTACGCCGGGTGGCGCTGCCCGATGCCTTCTTCGCCGCCGACGGCCTGTTCCAGACCTTCCTCACCGTGCTCGACGAGTTCGGGGTCTTCCCGGCGGTGGTGCAGCGCGAGCTCGACCGCTACCTGCCGTTCCTGACCACCACCAAGGTGCTGTTGGCCGCGGTGCGCAACGGGGTGGGTCGCGAGGAAGGGCACGAGGCGATCAAGGAGCACGCGGTCGCCGTGGCCCTCGAGATGCGCCAGGGGACGGCCGGGAACGACCTCTTCGAGCGGCTTGCCGCCGACTCCCGGCTGGGTCTTTCGCGGGACCAGATCGAGGCTCTGGTGGCCGACCCGATCGAGTTCACGGGGGCGGCGCGGGACCAGGTCGCGACCGTCGTACGCCGGGTCGAGGCGGCTCTGAGCACCGACCCGGAGGCCGCCGCCTACGTACCCGGCGCCATTCTCTGATCGGCTCGACTCTGTCGGTTGCAACTGTCCGTCTTGCACGAACATGCGGGTTGTGACCCGGGTCACCTTCGCTTACGTTCGAGGCTGCTCGTTTCTGTTCCTGTCGGCGAGATCCGTCGACGGGTGCGATCTCAGGAGAAGCCATGCATCTCTTCTGCCCTGCCCGACGCACGACCGCGGCTGCCGCCGTGGTCTGCGCCATAGCGTTGATCACCAGCAGTACTGTCGCCGCGGCCAAGCCCCCCGCCGACCCGTCCAAGGAGTCCAAGGACTTCCGCAAGGCCGTGACCGTCCGAGGCGTGGAACAGCACCTCGATGCGTTGCAGGACATCGCCGACGCCAACGACGGCACCCGCGTCTCCGGTTCAGCGGGCTACACGGCCTCGCGCAACTACGTCGTGCAGAAGCTCCGCGCCGCGGGCTACCGCCCCGACGTGCAGGCCTTCCAGTTCCCGTTCTTCGAGGAGCTCTCGCCGGCGCAGCTGGAGCGGACGGCCCCGACGGAGAAGACCTACGCGAACCCGGCGGACTTCATCACGATGTCCTTCTCGGGCAGCGGTGACACCACCGCTGACGTGGTCACGGTCGACACCGACTTCACGCCGAGTGACACCTCCACGAGCGGTTGCGAGGAGTCCGACTTCGCCGACTTCCCCGAGGGGGCCATCGCGCTGGTCCAGCGCGGCAGCTGTGACTTCGGCCTGAAGGCCGACAACGCCGAGGCGGCCGGCGCCACCGCGGTGATCATCTTCAACCGCGGCACCGAGGGCAACACCGAGGCCGTCGACGGCACCCTCGGGCACGTGGTCGGCATTCCCGCCGTGGGCGTCAGCTACGCGGTGGGCCAGGAGCTGGGTGCACCCGACACAGAGGCGCACGTGTTCACCGACACGAGGAACGAGACCCGCACCACCTACAACGTGACTGCGGAGACCCAGGGCGGCAACCCCGACAACGTGGTGATGGCCGGTGCACACCTCGACAGCGTCGCTGCCGGTCCGGGAATCAACGACAACGGCTCCGGCACGGCCTCCATCCTGGAGATCGCCGAGCAGATGGCCAACGTGAAGAAGCCGAAGAACAAGGTGCGCTTCGCCTGGTGGGGTGCCGAGGAGGCGGGCCTCCTGGGATCCACGCACTACGTCGACGACCTGGCTGAGAACAACCCCGACGCGTTGGGCGACATCGCGCTGTACCTCAACTTCGACATGGTCGGTTCTCCGAACTTCGTCCGCTTCGTCTACGACGGTGACAACTCCACCGGCGAGGGCGAAGAGGGCCCCGAGGGATCGGACGCGATCGAGTCGATCTTCACCGACTACTTCACCAGCCAGAGACCTGGCCAGCAAGGAGACAGCCGTTCGACGGACGCAGTGACTACGGTGAGTTCATCGCGAACGGCGTTCCGGCCGGTGGGTTGTTCACCGGGGCGGAAGGCCTCAAGACCGCTGGTGAGGCAGCGATCTTCGGCGGCGATGCCGGTGAGCCGTACGACGCGTGCTACCACGCAGCGTGCGACGACCGCGACAACATCAGCCACGAGGTGCTGGACGAGATGACCGACGCGGAGGCGCACGCGATCTACGTGCTCTCCCGCAGCACCAAGGCGGTCAACGGCCAGGTCGCCGGTGGCCCTGGTGGAGGCCCAGGCATGGCCAAGCTCAAGGCCGGTCACGACCGCCCAGAAGGGTCACTTGACTGTGCGCCGATTCTGCCAGCGCATGCGCCACAGGGGCCGCCTCCGATCGGGAGGCGGCCCCTTGTTGTGTCACGGGAGGAATGACGGCGAATGGACATCGAAGCCACTGACATCGTCGTCACCGGCCACGTGCAAGGGGTCTTCTACCGCGCAGCGATGCGGGAGCAGGCCGACCGCCTCGAGGTCACCGGATGGGTCCGCAACGAGCCCGACGGGACGGTCACGGCGCACCTGGAAGGTTCCCACCCAGCCGTTGCCGAACTCCTGGAGTGGTGTACTAGAGGATCGCCCGCGGCCAAGGTGGACGAAGTGCGCTCCAGTCGGCCCGAGGTGAGGGGGGCAGTTAGCTTTGAAGTCGCCTGAACTAATTGTCGGATTTGTATACAAATCCGAAGTATCAACGTAGTGTCAGGGTCAAGACATCGGACCGGTGGGGTCCGGATTCAAGAGGGGAATCAAAATCATGAACTTCAAGAGCCGCACAATCCGAGGCGCACTTGTTGCCGTCGTCGTTGCACTGTCCGTCGCGTCGATCCCGGCCGCCGGTGGCGCCGCTGACGCAGGCAAGGAAGGCAACCGCGCCATCCTCAAGGCCATTCTCAAGTAGACCTTTCTGTGGGGTGTGTCGACTGAGTCGGCACACCCCACAGTCACGTCCGGGGCAGTTCGGCCCTGCGGGCGTTTGTAGGGTGGCGACGTGCAGAACATCCCCGCTGCCCCGGCGCTCGAGGGTGCCACCCATCTCCACTCCGGCAAGGTGCGCGACCTCTACCGCCTCGACAGCAGCGGCGCGCTCCTGATGGTGGCCAGCGACCGGATCTCCGTGTTCGACTTCGTGCTGGAGACCACCATCCCCGACAAGGGCGAGATCCTCACCCGGATGTCGCTGTGGTGGTTCGACCAGCTCTCCGACCTGGTCCCCAACCACGTCAGGTCCACCGACGTGCCCGCAGCAGTCGCGGGTCGGGCGACCGTGTGCGAGGAGCTCGCGATGTACCCCGTCGAGTGCGTCGCCCGGGGCTACCTGACCGGGTCCGGGCTGCTGGACTACCAGGCGACCGGCGAGGTGTGCGGGATCGCGCTGCCGAAGGGCCTGGAGGACGGGAGCCGGCTGCCTGCCCCGATCTTCACGCCGGCCAGCAAGGCGGCGCTGGGTGACCACGACGAGAACATCTCCTACGAGAGCGTCGTCGGTGACGTCGGCGCGACCGTGGCGGCCGAGCTGCGCGACCTGACGCTCGCGGTCTACGCCCGGGCCGAGGGCCTTGCCCGCGAGCGGGGGATCATCCTGGCCGACACCAAGCTCGAGTTCGGCTCCCGGCTGGGTGGGACAGGAGACGGCAGCGGGGTCGGGACCACGGTCCTGGCCGACGAGGTGCTCACCCCCGACTCCAGCCGCTACTGGCCGGCCGACGACTGGGAGCCGGGGCGCGCACAGAACTCCTACGACAAGCAGATCGTGCGCAACTGGGCGCTCTCCGAGGAGAGCGGCTGGGACCGCTCCTCGGGGAAACCGCCACCGCCGCTGCCGACCTACGTCATCGACCACACGCGTGCGCGCTACGTCGAGGCCTACGAGCTGCTCACCGGGGAACGGTTCTGATCGTGCAGATCGGGTCCGAAGACGCTGGGTGGCCGGGTCGCGTTCGACGTACCGGTCGAGGTGGCCTATGCCTACCTCGCCGACCCCCGCAACCGCCCGGAGTGGCAGGCCTCGCTGAGCAGCGTCGAGATGCTCGACGAGGGTGAGCCCCGGGTGGGCATGCGATGGCAGGACCACACCGTCGTGGGCCTCGTCCCCCGGATGGAGATCACGGCGCTCGAGC
>CAWIWO010000016.1:0-80301 GCA_963839835.1 uncultured Actinomycetota bacterium | reverse complement strand
GGTGACCCCAGCCTCGACTCCTACCCGAGCTGAAGCACCTGCGCGACGCTTCCCGAACGCCGGATCGTCAGGAGGTCGGCGACGGCGACGCGCTGGAGCGGAGCTTCTTGAGCTGCTGCGGGGAGTAGCAGACCTCCGTCACCGAGTTGAACGGCTTCCGATAGCCGTCCTCGATGGCTCTGATGGTCGCTGTGTAGCTGTTGAGCGCCTTGACCTGGGCACTCCGCTTGGAGCTGTCGATACCGGCCAGGAGGCGGCCGACACGTTGCGCAAAGCCCTGGAAGACGCCGTCGGCTCCTTTCAGCGCGGTGACGCAGGCCGCCGGGAACGAACCCACCTGCAGGATGCGGAACTCGCCACCGACCGCCCTGAGCTTCTGGGCGTAGGGGTCGAGCAGGCTGTGCCAGCACGCGCGCCAAGCCGCGTAGCTCTTGCTGGCCCGCTTGTTGCAGCGACTCTCGTTCGCTGCCGCCGTTGCCCGGGTCGCCGCGGCCTGGGCCGGTCGTGCGACCGCGTTGATCGCGTCGGACTCCGCGTTGGTGAAGTACGTCGCCGAGCTCGCCCCGCTCGAGCTCCCGCTCGGGCTTGCCGAGGCGCTCGATGCGGCCGTTGTGGACGAGGACTTCCCACCGTCGCCTGAGGTCGAACCGCAAGCGCTCAGCACGACAAGGGTCAACCCAGCTGCCAGTAGGCGGATCACCCGGTGAGTGTGCGGGGTCGCACCCGAGGGGTCAATGCGCATGCCTGCACATCCTGCGATCCGAGTGGAACAGGTTCTAGATCGCGGAGTGTGGGTACGCAAGCGCTAGGTCATTCGGGTCGGGCCACGCGTCTGGCCCGAAGACTCAGGTGTCGTCCGGGTGACCCCCCCGATCCCGGGCGACACCGACTAGGGCACTCGGCGAGACCTACGCTGTGCCCTGTGCGCGCACGGACGGCTGCTCCCGGGCCAGAGCTGACGGCAGCGGCCGGTGGGCCGCTGGACTGGCAGTACGCCGCGGAAGTGGCCACCCACGCGACGCCCGACGCCGAGAGTTGGGCACGCGACTGCTTCGAGTCCGCCCCGCTGCCGCTGCGGCTTTTCCTCACGGTGGGGTGGCGCATGATGCTGCTCGAAGGCAGCGCGCGCAGCGACGCGACCCACGTGCTGGGCTGGCCGATCGCCAGCAGCTCACCCGAGACCGCCGTGCTCCAGCGCCGGTCTCGGCTCGGGATCGGCGCAACGCTGGTCTTCGTGGCGCGACCAGGGACGACGACCTTCGCGAGCGGGATGCGCTTCGACAATCGCCTGGCGCGGATGGTCTGGGCCTGCGTAGCACCGGTGCACCGGTGGGCGGTCCGCTCGGTGCTGCGCCATGCCGCGGGCAGGCGGGGCAGCGGCTGAGCGAGGCGAGCAGTGCGAGAAGTGGCTGCCCAGCCGTCCCCCCGGCCGGCAGAGCAGCCACCCGCAGAGTTCAACGAAGGCCGCACAGGCTGGTCACTGCTGTCTCATTGGGTGACCCGTCGGTGTCCACCAACCGGTTTACCCGACATGTTTTCGAAACTGAGGTTAGGAAACACGGATCTGGGCAGACTTTCAGTGAACAGCCGTTCCGTTCGTGTGGCCACCCCCCGTTGCCGCACAGCGGAGCGGCTGCTCTCGTCTCGCCGGACGTGGGTCAGGCGACGGGAACGTGGGTGGCGATCTTGGCGACGCGTTCGCGCAGCTCCCCGATCAGCCCCGCGATCAGCTCTGCCTCGCGACTGGTGTCACACCCCTGGGCGCGTGGGTCCACAGCACAGATCTGGAGCAGTGTCTCCTCACCGTGTCGCCGTACGTGCGCGCGCAACGGGCGGCCGTGCTCGAAGGTGCTCCTGTGCGGCGTGAACGTGAGCGTGGTGCCGTAGTCCTCGATCTCGTGCAGGCGCCCGTGACGCGTGGTCGCGCGCACGAGGGCGGCGAACACCTGGTGGGGCGGCACCCGCAGCAGCAGCTGCCAGGTCAACCCGTCGGGCATCGGCTCTCTCCCGGGCGTCCCTGCGGTCTCGCCCCGGGCGGAGCGGGCACGGGCCAGCGCCGTACCACTGGGCAGCCGGTGGACGGTCGCCTGGGACGGGGCGTCGTGCATGGTCGCTCCAGCCGTAACTTCGTACCTGTTTGTCCGTTAATGCTACATCAACGGCCGGTTTGTCAGGACTACGGGGGCATGATGAATGGATTCGCGTGGCTGCTGCTCGCCGGGGTGGCGACATTCTGGCTCGCCTGCACCGCGATCGTCGCGATGATCGGCGTGGCCGCGCACCGCGAGGACCCGCGCGTGGTCATCCCCGACCCGTACGAAGACCCGTCGCACCAGCTCGCCTGGGACCGGCTGCGCGCCGCCGTCGTCCAGGCTCGGGCGGACCTGGAACGGGAGCGCACGGACTTCACGAGCTGGGAGCGCGAGGTACGCCCGCGCCGGCACCAGAGGGTCGCCTAGCCCCGGCTCCGTCGTGGCGCCGGCTCGTTCTCGGCCGCACGCCGCGAGGTCGAGACCTGGCGCCGTCGACGAAGCCGCTCCGCGCCATAGATCCGGAACAGGGCCGCCCCCACGATGAGCACGCCGCAGGCCGCGAGCACGAGCACGGAGACGACAAAGGCGGACACGGGTCGGACCTCCCGACTGGTCTCCCCCCGTGACGCCAGTGGTGGCGGCGCCTGTTGTCAGCCTCGCAAAGGGCGCAAGCGCTTAGGACCCGGTTTGGCCTGAGATATCGGTTGTGTCCGGACAGAAATGGCCCAAACGGACTACTCGGTCGGTCTAGCCCTGCTCCGCGGCCGTGAGCGTGCAACCTAGACCAGGTGGTGCCCGCTCTGGCGGGCGATGCGCTCCTCCGGTGAGGATTCGCTCGGAGTGGCTCTCGGGTCCCCAACTCATACGTCCCGAGCGCCCGTGGCCGCTCGCAGCCCGCCCTCCAAGATTTCGCGGCTGCGAGCGGCACTCCACTGTTCTCCGGAGGGTCAGTTCCGGGGGCGACGCAACCCTGATCGACGGCCCGCTCGGCGACTAGACCGCCACGTGGCGTTGCTGGATTCAGGCAGACCCACCGGACAGACTGACCACTACCCGGTGGACAGGCGCCGAAGCTCCACGTCGCCAGGGAACGCTCTCTCTCGGGTCCCAGCCTCAACTGTGCCCAGCAAGGACCAGCTGCCCGCCGCATCCCCCCGTACGCGGCGGGCAGCTGCTGGGCTCCGGTCGCGGTCGTCCACCAGCAGCGCGCCGTCCCAGGGCCTCGACGGGTCCCGCACCCGGCCTGGTGCGACTCGCACTGTTGTTGCGATACGTTCGCAACAAGCACTGCGAGGCGACAGCGTGGAGGACGAATGACGGAGACGAGGACCGTGCCCACGGTCCCCGATGTCGAGACCGGATCTCGCTTGCGCCGGTTCGCGCACGACCTGGACACGGGCGACCGCCGCAGCCTGTTCGGCATGTCCGGCTTCATCGTGCTGCTGCACGTGGTCGGGTTCGGCGTGCTGCTCGGTCTCGTCGTCCCCGAGCACTACCGGCTCGGTGGGGACAACCCTGTCTTCACCGTGGGAGTCGGCATCCTGGCCTACACCTTCGGGCTGCGACACGCCTTCGACGCCGACCACATCGCCGCCGTCGACAACACCACCCGCAAGCTCCTCGCAGACCGGGCCGCGGACCCTGCGATGAGGCGGCCGCTCTCGGTCGGGTTCTGGTTCTCGCTGGGGCACTCGACGATCGTCTTCGCCCTGGCCTTCCTGCTCTCCGTCGGGGTCAAGGCACTCGCCGGCCCGGTCGAGGACCAGGGTTCCGGACTGCACTCCGTCACCGGCCTGATCGGCGCCTCGGTCTCCGGGATCTTCCTCTGGGTGCTGGGGATCCTGAACCTGGCTGTCCTCCTCGGCATCATCAAGGTGTTCCGGGAGATGCGGCGCGGTCAGTACGACGAGGCCGAGCTCGAGCGCCAGCTGAACAAGCGCGGATTCATGAACCGCTTCCTCTCCGGCCTGACCCGGTCGGTGCGCAAGCCCTGGCACATCTACCCCATCGGCGTGCTGTTCGGCCTCGGCTTCGACACCGCCACCGAGGTCGGCCTGCTCGTGCTCGCGGGCGGCGCGGCGGCGTTCAACCTGCCGTTCTACTCGATCCTCGTGCTGCCGATCCTGTTCGCGGCCGGGATGTGCCTGATGGACACGATCGACGGCGTCTTCATGAACGCCGCGTACGGCTGGGCCTTCGCCCGCCCGGTGCGCAAGGTCTTCTACAACATCACGATCACCACGATCTCGGTCGCGGTCGCCCTGATCATCGGCAGCATCGAGCTGATCGGCGTCCTCGCGGAGCGGGCCAGCATCCACTCCGGCCCGATCGCAGCGATCGCCGACATCCCGCTCGACTACGCCGGCTACGGGATCGTGCTGCTGTTCTTCGGCGCGTGGGCCGTGGCGCTGGCTGTGTGGCACTTCGGGCGCATCGAGGAGCGTTGGTCCTCGGACCTCGCCGGCTAGCCAGCCGGCCACCGCTCCCCGGTCCCGGGTTTCAGCCCGCCGGCGCGTCGTACCGCTGCTCGGCCTGCTTGCCGGGGTCGGGGCTGTCGGGGTCGCGCAGCTTGACGAAGCTGTAGACGAGCAGGCCGCCTGCGACGACGCCGGAGAAGATCAGGGTCGCCCCGGTGCCCCAGCCGCCCACCAGCCACCAGCGGTCCGCGACCGGCCACCACGAGGGTGCCGAGGGGTGCACGCACCACAGCACCCCGAAGCCGATCAGCCACGCCACCCCGAACAGGGACAGGGCGATCCGCGGCCAGGAGCGGACGCTGTCGGCGGCGCCCTTGAGTGCCCACTCCTTCACCCGGTCGAGCCGTCGCTCGGCCCACTCGTACTGCGTGGCGAGGACGAACATCGCGAGCAGGATGATCATCGCCCCCGGGCCGGGCAGGGGCAGCGCAGCGATCCCGACGAGGAGCAGGAGCCACCCCAGGACTACCAGGCTCCAGCGCTTCGCAGCCTGCTTCACCGGATCACTCGTCCTCGTCCGAGCCGACCTCGTTGTGCGTCCCGGGCCGCGGAGCCCACGGCAGCTCCTTGGAGGGACGTACGACGATCAGCTGGTCGCCACGCGCCAGCAGGGTGACGGTCGGGTCGAAGTAGCGGTACACCTTCTCGTCCCGGACCACCGCGATCACCTGGTCGGGCAGCGACTGCGGCATCTTGCCGACCTCGTTGACCAGCAGGTCGCGCTGGGCGACCTCCAGCCCCTCGCCGTGGGTGAGCAGGTCCTCCATCACCGAGCCGAGGTTGGGCGAGTACGACGCCAGGCCGAGCAGCCGGCCGACGGCGTCGGAGGAGGTGATCACCGAGTCGGCACCGGACTGGCGCACCAGCGGCACGTTGTCCTGCTCCCGGACCGCGGCGACGATGTAGGCCTGGGGATTGAGCTGGCGCACGGTCAACGTCGCGAGCACCGTGGTGTCGTCGCGGGCCGTGGTGATGATGACCTGCTTGGCCTTGTCGACGCCGGCGCGACGCAGCACCTCGCGCCGGGTGGCGTCGCCGGTGACCACGACGAGACCGTCGGTGTGGGCCTCCTCCTGCGCGACCTGGTGGGGGTCGACCACGACGATCGAGTCACGGGCAGTCCCGTTGCTCACCAGGGTCTCGACCGCACTGCGCCCCTTGGTGCCGTACCCGATCACGACGACGTGCTCGAACATGTGTTTCCTCCACCGTGCAGTCCGGAAGTTCTCGCGCCCCTGCGTGGCCAGCACCTCGAGCGTCGTACCGATCAGCAGCACGAGAAAAGCGATGCGCAAGGGGGTCACCACGAAGGCGTTGATCAGCCGGGAGTGGTCGGCGTACGGGGCGATGTCACCGTAGCCCGTCGTGCTCAGGGTCACCGTCGTGTAGTAGATCGAGTCGACCATCCCGACCTTGCCGCTCGGGTCGGCGTTGTCGCGGTAGCCGGTGCGGTCGAAGTACACGAGCAGCACCGTGAAGACCAGGATCCCGACCGCCACGAGCACCCGTCGCGTGAGCTCCCACCAGGGCGACCTCGAGGTCGCCGGAAGCAGGAGTCGTCCGGCGACGGCATTCGTCTGTTCCTCGGCCAAGGGTCGTCCTCAGCCGAGGATGCGCATCGAGGCGAACATCGTCGTCGGCAGGGTCACGTTTCCCACGGCCCGAGCATGGCACGCGCCGGGGTGGCCGCTGGGCAGCGACCCTCAGGCGGGCCGGCGCAGCGCCACGACCGGGGCAAGCCTGGTGGGTGCGGCGGGGCGGTACACCGTCCCCTCGACAGTCACCGGGCCGTCGGACCAGCGTCGCAGTGCCACCCACTCCCCCGGCTCGGGGACGCACCCACGGTCGCGGGCCACAGCGGCGAGCATCCGGGCGCCGTACGTCGCACGCAGCGGTCCGCCGTCGGTCAGGACGACCAGCACCCCGACCTCCTGGCGCAGCACACACCCGACCTCGGGTTCGGGCCGCGCGAGCGGGGCGGCCGTCAACGAAGAACCTCCGACATGCCTGGAATGTACGTCGGCGCCGAGTGCCGGCGCATGCGGTTATCCGTCCGCGGGCTTGCCCCGCGTCGCGGGCTCGTCCTCGACCGGGACCTTCTCCTCCGCAGGCTCCGCGTCCTCCTCGGTGTCGGCGCGCTCCAGCGAGGTGCGCCACGGCAGCACGTTCTCGAGCTTGAGCCGACGCACCCGCTCGAGGCGCGCGGTCGTCAGCTCCTTCTGCGGCCACATCTGGTCGAAGGCCGCGTTGAGGGCGGCGCCGATCAGCACCGCGATCGAGAGGAGGTACATCCACAGCAGCACCGCGATCGGGGCGGCCAGCGGACCGTAGATGGAGGTGGATCCCTTCGCCGTACCGATCAGGATCCAGCGCAGCAGGGCCGAGCCGAACACCCAGCAGAACATGGTGAACACCGCACCCGGCAGGTTGAACCGCCAGGCGTTCCGCACCGGGACCGACACGTGGTACAGCGTGGCCAGGAAGAAGATGCCGAGCACGAGCACCGTCGGCCAGTAGAGGGTGTTGAGGAAGGCGAACCGGTCGGGCAGCCACTTGCGGATCAGGGTCGGGCCGGCCACCACCAGCGGGATCCCGATCACGCCGGTGAGCATCCCCAGCACGTACAGCAGGAACGAGAGTGCCCTGGTTCGCAGGATGCCGCGCTGGCCACCCAGGCCGTACATGATCGTGATGGTGTCGACGAAGACGTTCAGGGCGCGCGACCCCGACCAGAGCGCGAGGATGAAGCCGATCGACACCACGTCGTACCGGCCCCCGCCGAGCACCTCGTTCAGCGTCGGCCGCACGATGCTGTCGACCGTGTCCGGAGTCAGCGCCTGGCGGGCGAGGTCGAGCACCGTGTTGCGGACGTCGGTGATCTGGGTGTCGCTGAAGCGCTCGAAGACGTAGCCGATCGATCCGGCCAGGGCGAAGATCAGCGGCGGCAGCGACAGGACGGCGAAGAAGGCCGCCTCGGCGGCCAGGCCGGTCACGCGGTTGCGCATGCAGGTGCCGACGGTGGAGACGATCGAGCCGCCACACAGCGCTGCGGAGGCGGTCCCAGGAAAGCGTCCGCGCCCGTTGGAGCAGACTGCTTTCGGCCGTCATGACAACTACGGTAGGCCCATGTCCGCGCAGAGCCCGTCAGGTCGTGGCCCCGGCAGTGACGACACTCGCCACGCCCGGAACCAGCCGCCGCCGCTGGTGGGACACAACACCGTGTCCTCCGACCACGCGCTGGTCGAGGCCGTCACCCGGCACGCGTCGGCGGAGACGGTCGAGTCGCTGGTGCCGCTCGGCGCCGAGGCCGGCACCGCGCTGGCCCGCGAGCAGGGCATGCTCGCCAACGAGTTCCACCCCGAGCTGGTGACCTTCGACCGCTACGGCAACCGCATCGACGAGGTGCGCTTCCACCCGGCGTGGCACTGGTTGCTGGAGCGCGCCGTCGGCCACGGGCTGGCGGCGACACCGTGGGAGTCGGAGGACCCGCACGCACACGTACGACGCGCCGCAGGCTTCTTCGCCTGGCAGACCGAGCCCGGCCACGGCTGCCCGGTCTCGATGACCTATGCAGCCGTGCCGGCCCTGCGGGCCGATGACGCCCTGGCCAAGGAGTGGACCCCCAAGCTCGCCTCGGGCACCTACGACCCCACCCTGCGGCCGCTCGCCGAGAAGGCCGGGGCCCTCGCCGGCATGGGGATGACCGAGAAGCAGGGCGGCTCGGACGTGCGCGCCAACCAGACGACCGCCGAGCCCACCTCCGTGGACGGCGAGTACACGCTGCACGGCCACAAGTGGTTCACCTCCGCGCCGATGAACGACGTGTTCCTCGTCCTCGCCCAGGCCGTCGACGGCCTCTCCTGCTTCCTGGTGCCGCGCGTGCTGCCTTCCGGGGAGCGCAACCGGCTCGACGTCGTACGCCTGAAGGACAAGCTGGGCAACCGCTCCAACGCCTCCGCGGAGCTGGAGTTCCACGGCACCTGGGCGCAGCGCCTCGGCGACGAGGGCCGCGGCGTGCGGACGATCATCGACATGGTGGCCGCGACCCGTCTGGACTGCGTGCTCGGGTCGGCGTCGTTGATGCGCAAGTCGCTGGCCGAGGCGTCCTGGCACGTGTCCCACCGCTCCGCGTTCGGCGGCCTGCTCGCCGACAAGCCGCTGATGCAGAACGTGATCGCCGACCTCGCAGTGGAGTCGGAGGCGGCGACGGCGCTCGCGATCCGGCTCGCTGCGCGCCGTGGACGACCGCAGCGACCCGCACGAGGCCGCGCTGCGCAGGATCGCGTTGCCGCTGGCCAAGTTCTGGGTGTGCAAGCGGACCCCGATGATGGTGGCCGAGGCGCTGGAGTGCCTCGGCGGCAACGGGTACGTCGAGGAGTCGGGGATGCCGCTGCTGTTCCGCGAGTCTCCGCTGAACTCGATCTGGGAGGGCTCCGGCAACGTCAACGCTCTCGACGTTCTGCGCGCGCTTGGTCGTGAGCCCGAGGTCCTCGACGCGTGGCTCACCGAGGTCGGGCTCGCCCGCGGCGAGGACCCGCGGCTGGACCAGGCGATCGCCTCGGTGCTCACCCTCCTGGGCGACGCGGCCTCCCTGGAGGTCTCCGCGCGACGGCTCGCCGGGCAGATGGCCGCGTGCCTGCAGGCCTCCCTGCTGATCCGGTTCGCCCCTGCTCCCGTCGCGGACGCCTTCTGCGCGACCCGGCTCGGTGGCGACTACAACGGCACTCTCGGCACCCTCCCGGTCGGCACCGACCTCCGCTTCCTGGTCGACCGGACGACCCCGGTCGTCGCCTGAGGGTTGCGGCCGACCGTTCGCAAACGCGCGGTCACAAGTTCCGCCGACGGGCTGATCGCACGCTCAGCACATCCGCGCGTGCGGGACTCGTGTCCGCGCGTTTACGAGGATCCGCCCACACGTGCCTGTGGAAAGTTGTTCGACAGCCGGTCGGTGTGCGGAGAAGGTGTGCGGGTGACCCGGGTCGAGCAGTTCCTCCGACGGCACGGAGGGTTCGCCACGCGCGCCGCGATCGTCGCCGCCACCAACCGTGCGGAGTTCGACGCGGCGGTGCGCCACGGAGACATCCTCTGGTTCTCACGCGGTCGGTACGGCGTGCCGGACATCGACCTGGACCTCATGACGGCCCACGGGTTGCGCGGGGTGCTGAGCCATACGAGCGCGGCACTGTGGCATGGCTGGGAAATCAAGACGCTTCCAGAAAAGACGCACGTGACCATTCCCCGCCGACGTCGGCTCGGCCCTCCTCCGCGCGTCGATCTACATCACGCCGATCTTCGGCCGGAGGACGTCGTCGACCGCATCTGCACATCACCTCGACGAACACTCCTCGACTGCCTGCGCACGTTGCCGCCCGACGAGGCGTTGGCGATCGGGGACTCGGCGCTGCGGCATGGCGTACGACGCAGGGTGCTTGACGACATCGGTTCCACCGCGCGCGGACGCGGCCGGCCGAGGATCCTTGCCGTTGTGCGGCAGGCAGATGCTCGAGCTGCCAACCCGTTCGAGTCGTGCCTGCGCTGGATCGCGCTCCAGGTCGAGGGCCTGAACGTCGAGCCACAACAGTGGATCGTCAACGCGAAGCAGAACGTCCGACCTGATCTCGTCGACGCGCGCCTGAGAATCGTCCTGGAGGCGGAGTCCTTTGCGTGGCACGGCGACCGGGCAGCTCTCAAGAGGGATGCGAAACGCTTCAACCTGCTCGTCGCCGACGGCTGGATCGTGCTGCGGTTCGCCTGGGAGGACGTGATGTACGACCAGCAGTACGTCCGCGAGGTGCTCCGCAGCGTCGTAGACGCGCGGACACAAGCTCGCCGCTGTACGAGGTGCGCCGCGTGAGGCGGTACGCCGAGACAGACTTGTGTCCGCGCGTTTACGAACTTCAGGAGCCCAGGGCGGCGGAGACGACCTCGCGGGCCTCCTCCTGCACCTGGCGGAGGTGGTCGGCGCCCTTGAAGGACTCGGCGTAGATCTTGTAGACGTCCTCGGTGCCGCTGGGGCGGGCGGCGAACCAGGCCGACTCGGTGGTCACCTTGAGGCCGCCGACCGGGGCGCCGTTGCCGGGGGCCTTGGTCAGCTTGCCGGTGATCTCCTCCCCGGCGAGCTCGGTGGCGGTCACGTCGTCGGGCGACAGCGCCGCGAGCGCCGCCTTCTGGTCCCGATCTGCAGGCGCGTCGATGCGGGCGTACGCCGGGTCGCCGTGCCGCGACACCAGGTCGGCGTAGTGCTCGCTCGGGGTGCGCCCTGTCACGGCGAGGATCTCCGAGGCCAGCAGGGCCAGCAGGATGCCGTCCTTGTCGGTGGTCCAGGTCGACCCGTCGCGGCGCAGGAACGACGCACCCGCCGACTCCTCGCCGCCGAAGCCGAACGACCCGTCGATCAGCCCGGGCACGAACCACTTGAAGCCGACCGGCACCTCGACGAGGGGCTTGTCCAGCGACGCGGCCACCCGGTCGATCATCGAGGAGGACACCAGCGTCTTCCCGATCTGCGCGGTCGACGGCCAGTCGGGGCGGGCGTCACCGAACAGGTAGCCGATGGCGACCGCGAGGAAGTGGTTCGGGTTCATCAGGCCGGCGTCCGGGGTGACGATCCCGTGCCGGTCGGCGTCGGCGTCGTTGCCGGTGGCGAGGTCGTACTCGTCCTTGCGCTCGATCAGCGAGGCCATCGCCGAGGGCGAGGAGCAGTCCATCCGGATCTTGCCGTCCCAGTCCAGCGTCATGAACCGCCACGTCGGGTCGACCAGCGGATTGACCACGGTCAGGTCGAGCCCGTGCCGCTCGGCGATCTCGCCCCAGTACCCGACGCTGGCGCCGCCCAGCGGATCGGCCCCGATGCGCACGCCCGCCGACCGGATCCGGTCCAGGTCCAGCACCGAGGGCAGGTCGTCGACGTAGGTCCCGAGGAAGTCGTACTCCCCCGCCGCGGCACGTGCCCTGGCGAACGGCACCCGGCGCACCCCGTCGAGGCCGGCCCGGATCAGCTCGTTGGCGCGGTCGGCGATCACCCTGGTGGCGTCGGAGTCGGCCGGACCACCGTGCGGCGGGTTGTACTTGAACCCCCCGTCCGTCGGCGGGTTGTGCGACGGCGTCACGACGATGCCGTCGGCCAGGCCGCTGCCTGCACCGAGGTCCTTGCCCCTGTTGGCTCGGATGATCGCGTGCGAGACCGCCGGTGTCGGCGTGTAGCCGCCGCGGTCGTCGACCAGCACGGTCACGTCGTTGGCCGCCAGCACCTCCAGCGCCGTGCTCCACGCCGGCTCGGACAGCCCGTGGGTGTCGGCGCCGACGAACAGCGGTCCGTCGTAGCCCTGCTGCCGCCGGTAGTCGCAGATCGCCTGCGTGGTGGCCAGGATGTGCGTCTCGTTGAACGACGTCTTCAGCGACGAGCCGCGGTGCCCACTGGTGCCGAAGACGACCTGCTGGTCGACGTCCTCGGGGTCCGGCACACCGGTGTAGTAGGCAGTCACGAGCTTCGCGACGTCGACGAGGTCCTCCGGGCCAGCAGGCTGTCCTGCGCGAGAGCTGGTCACGCCGACGGCACCTCCTGGCCCTTGGCAAGCACCGTGAGCCCGTCCTCGACGGCGAAGCCGCGCTCCTGGTCGGCCGCGGGATCGACCCCGATCTCGACCCCGGGCGGCACCACCACGTTCTTGTCCAGGATCGCGTTGCGTACGACGGCACCGGGGCCGACCCGGACACCGGAGAGCAGCACGGAGTCGGAGACCTCGGCCCCGGACTCCACCCGGCACGACGGCGAGAGCACCGACTGGTTGACCTCGCCCCCGGTGACCACGACTCCCGGCGAGAGGATGGAGTTGAAGGTCTTCACGGCTCTGCCCTTCTCGCCCTCGACGAGCTTGGCGGGCGGCAGCGGACCGTAGTTGGTGTAGATCGGCCACTGGGTGTTGTAGAGGTTGAACACGGGGAGCGGCGCGACCAGGTCCATGTGGGCCGCGTAGTAGGAGCGCATCGTCCCGACGTCACGCCAGTAGCCGCGGTCGCGGTCGTTGGAGCCGGGCATCGCGTTGTCCTTGAAGTCGTAGACGGCCGACTCGGTGCGGTCGACGAACCACGGCACGATGTCGCCGCCCATGTCGTGCTTGGAGCGCTCGCGGTCCGCGTCACGGGTGACGGCGTCCTGCAGCGCGTCGGCGTCGAAGATGTAGTTGCCCATCGAGGCCAGCACCTCCTGCGGCGAGTCCGGCAGCCCGACCGGGTCCTTGGGCTTCTCCAGGAAGGCCCGGATCTGGGCGGGCGCCTTCGGGTCGACGTCGATCACGCCGAACTGGTCGGCCAGCTCGATCGGCTGCCTGATCGCGGCCACGGTGCAGGCCGCACCTGTCTCCACGTGGTGGTCGAGCATCTGGCTGAAGTCCATCCGGTAGACGTGGTCGGCGCCGACCACCACGACGATGTCGGGCCGCTCGTCGGTGAGCAGGTTGAGCGACTGGAAGATGGCATCGGCACTGCCGAGGTACCACCGCTTGCCCACCCGCTGCTGCGCCGGCACCGGCGTCACGTAGTTGCCCAGCAGGGTCGACATCCGCCACGTCGTGGTGACGTGCCGGTCCAGGCTGTGCGACTTGTACTGCGTCAGCACGACCACGCGCAGGTAGCCGGAGTTGACGACGTTGGACAGCGCGAAGTCGATCAGCCGGTAGATCCCGCCGAACGGCACCGCCGGCTTGGCGCGATCTGCGGTGAGCGGCATCAGCCGTTTGCCCTCACCCCCGGCGAGGACGACCGCCAGCACGTTCTTCCTTGTGGGAGCCACGACACTCATGTGCGTACTCGCTTCGCTCCGTGCGCCATGAGGCACGATGCACGCTGCACTTGATGATTCGCTCGCTCCGCTCGCTCATGTACCCGAACCTAGTGTCGCGTGTCACACGGCCGCTACTAACGTGTGGGGATGCGCATCGACGTGCTGTCGCGGGAGTACCCGCCCGAGGTGTACGGCGGCGCCGGGGTACACGTCGCCGAGCTGGTGCGAGCGCTGCGGGCAGTGGACGGCATCGACGCCAGGGTGCACGCCTTCGGCGCCCCCCGGCAGGAGGCGGGCACCACGTCGTACGCCGACCCACCCGGACTCGCCGACGCCAACGCCGCCATCCGCACCCTGGGCGTCGACCTGGAGATGGTCGGCGGCTGTGCCGGGGCGGACCTCGTGCACTCCCACACCTGGTACGCCAACATGGCCGGGCACCTGGCCAAGCTGCTGCACGACGTCCCGCACGTCGTCTCGGCGCACAGCCTCGAGCCGATGCGGCCGTGGAAGGCCGAGCAGCTCGGCGGCGGGTACGCCGTGTCCAGCTGGGTGGAGAAGACGGCCTACGAGGCGGCCGACGGGATCATCGCGGTCAGCGCGGCGATGGCGCAGGACGTCCGTCGCAGCTACCCCGACGCGGATCCCGCACGCGTCCACGTCGTGCACAACGGCATCGACACCGACGACTGGTCCCCGGTCGAGAACCCCGACCGGTGCCGCGAGCTGGGCGTGGACCCCGACCGGCCGAGCGTCATCTTCGTCGGCAGGATCACCCGGCAGAAGGGCCTGCCGCTGTTCCTCCGCGCGGCGGCGCAGCTGCCTCCCGACGTACAGCTCGTGCTCTGCGCCGGTGCCCCGGACACCGAGGAGATCGCCGCGGAGGTGAGCGGTCTCGTCGCGGGCCTCGCTGCCGAGCGCGACGGGGTGGTGTGGATCGACGAGATGCTTCCCCGGCCAGACGTGGTCGCGCTGCTGACGGCGGCCACGGTGTTCGCCTGTCCCTCGATCTACGAGCCGCTGGGCATCGTCAACCTCGAGGCGATGGCCTGCGAGACCGCGGTGGTGGCGACGGCGACCGGCGGGATCCCCGAGGTCGTCGTCGACGGGCAGACGGGTTGGCTCGTCCCCATCGAGCAGGCCACCGACGGCACCGGCACTCCCCTGGACCCGGAGCGCTACGTCGCCGACCTGGCCGACGCCCTCGTCGATGCCGTCGCCGACCCGGATCACGCGAGGGAGATGGGCCGGGCCGGACGCGAGCGGGCCCAGGAGTCGTTCAGCTGGCCTGCGATCGCCGAGCAGACGCTGGGGATCTACCGCTCGTTGACCTGACCGGTCCCGCAGGGGGCCGTCACGGCGGCGGGAGCGGCTGCACCCCGGTCGTGCTGCCCGGGTAGCCGACAAGCTCCTCCTGCGTCCATCCCCCCAGGTGCAGGCGGTACTCCGGCGAGTGCTGGTAGTCGCTGTGCCCCTTCACGGGCGGGCCTGGGTCTCCCATGGGTTCTCTGGGGACCTCGAGCGTGGGTACGTCGACGCACGAGTCGAGGTCGGAGAAGACCCGGAAGCCGAGCGGGTCGGTCCGGCGGAACAGGTTCACCCAGTCGGTGTCTGCCACCAGCCGCCCACGCACGCTCCCGGCCGGTGCCTGCGGAGCGGGCACGGCAGCAGGATCCACCGACGTCTGGAGGTCCGGCTCGGCACGACCGAGCAGGGAGGGCCCGGTCGTGCTCACGTACCCGACCACCTCGGGGCCGAAGACGGACGGGAAGAACCTCCCGTACAGGGCTCGGACCTGGCTGCCGTAGGTGATCAGCCGGATCCGGTCCAGCCGGGGCATCCGCGCGGCCACCGTGGTCACGACCAGCGATCCCTGGCTGTGGCCGGAGAGGACCACGCAGCGCGTGCCGGACACCTCGAGCGCCCACCTCACCCGGACGGTGATCTCCGGCACGATCCGCTCGGAGTAGCACGGCGGCGAGAAGGGGTGTGCCGCGCGTGGCCAGAACGTCGCCAGGTCCCAGATCACGCCGACGGCGCGGCGTGCGGAGTCCGAGGTGCGGATCCTGCTGCCGAGCAGGACCAGCAGCGCGGCCGCCCCGATGACCACGTAGAGCGACACGTCGGCCAGCAGGCGGATGCCCGGGATCACCTCCCACGGGGCCTTGCCCATCGACGAGGCGACGATCAGGGCTAGAGCCACTGGCGAGGTGACGAAGCCGACCACGTCCAGGATCCGCTCCGCCCGGTGGGCGAAGGCCGCGGTCACCCGTGTGCGCTGTGCGGCCGGGCGGTCCCACTCCGGTATCCCGGCGTACGCGACCGGGTCACCACGGACCTGCCTCCCGGCTCTCCGGAAGAGCCACAGGCACCAGAGCACGGCCACGGCGAGGAGCACCAGCCACAGGGTCTGGGCAAGCGGCGCCCACACCATCACCTGGGGCACGACGAGCGGGGTGTAGCCGGGCCGCGTCAACGCCAGCTGCACCGTGGTCGTCGGCGCGTTCACCGAGAGCACTCGCGTGGGCACCGTGAGCGAAGCCGCCTTGTGGAAGTCCGGCCCACCCTGCTGGCACACGTAGCTGCCGGCGCGCCCCAGGAGGCGCTGCCGCGGTGGCACGGCGGTGTAGTCGCAGCTGTTGTCGACCTCGACGTGCTCGCCGGGGAGGGCCACCTTGGCGACCTGCAGGGTCTTGCCCTCCGGAACGGCCTGGAGGGGGGCCCGGCCGGAGAGCGGGTCACCGCGCCAGGCAGAGGTCACCCGCACCGTGCCCGAGTAGACGACCAGACGTCCGGCGGCGTCCATGCCGTACACGGCGCCGGAGACGACGACGCGACCACTGACGGTGAGGTCCGGCCTGGTGGCCGCCTGGTCGCCCGCCGGTACCGGCGCAGGCAGCTCCGAACGCGGGAGGCTGGTCTCGAGCGTGGTGACCGGAGCGCTCCCGTTGAGCACGTTGGCGGCTCCGATCACCGCCGCTGTCGCGAACAGCAGCGCCGTCCAGGCCCCTGCCGCCAGCAGCACGGAGGCGCCGGCGCCGGCGAACGCGCTGCGTGCCAGGGTTCGGTCCCGCTCGGAGGCGGTGCCGTGGCCAGCCTGCTCCTGCTCCGCGTTCACGCGGCTGTCCCGCGCCAGGGAGTAGTGCCAGATGGCGAGCACGGCGAAGGCTGCCAGCACCACGAGCAGCACGATCGACACCACGGAGCCGTCCGGGCCGCTCGTCCCACCGCCGGTGCGCCACACCGGGAGATAGACCACCAGGGACGCAGCCACCAGGAGGGCGGCCACACCCAGCGGCACCACGATGCGCAGCGCTCCCTCCAGGCGGCCGCCGGCGAAGACGCACAGGTGCAACGTGGTCAGGACCAGGAACAGCACCACGAACCACGCGTTGCGGCCGAAGTAGTCCTGGAGCTCGTCGAAGGCGTCCGGCGGCGCGAACGCGAGCACGCCGAGCAGCACCACGGTCAGGAGCCCGGCCAGGGTGGTCAGGACCGCGCCACGCCTGGCCCACAGCGACCTCGAGTCGTTCTCGGCACCGAGCAGCTGTCGCTCCACGTCGCCGGGAAGGGTGCTGCTCGCGGTACCGATCGCCAGCGCGAGCACAGCCAGGGCGAGGCCGACGAGCACCGCCACGGTCGTCTCCACCCAGGAGTCGCCCTGCCACACGCGCAGGACGTGCCACCCGACGAACGCGACCACGGTGGCCATCGCGGCGGCCAGGTGCGCGTCACGCAACACCTTGGTGCGCACCACCCCGTTCCACAGGTCCGGATGCAGCAGCACCTGGCCCTCGGGCCGGGTGTCCGCGGCTGCGCCGTCGGGGTCGCGCTGGTCATGACGGCGCGGCGCGCCCAGGTCGCTGCGCAGAGGGTCGGCGGTGGCCTCGTAGCGCGAGAGCGTCTTGTTGGTGAGCAGCACGAAGACGAGCACCATCAGCAACGGACCGGTGGCACCGACCGCCAGTCGCTGTCCCGGCGTTCGGCGACCCATCCAGTCGAACCACGACGGGACTCCCGGGCACGCGGGACTCCCACCGCGGTAGCACTGCCACCCGACGAGGTCCACGAAGACGGTCGCCGCGATCACCACGAAGAACACAGTCAGCAGCAGCGAGGACACCCTGACCGCGGAGGCTCCCAGGCGGCTGTCGGGCCGTCCCTTGCCGAGGCCGAGCCGGGCCCAGTAGGCCATGTTCGCCAGGGCGAACGGCAGGAGGAGCAGCCACAGCGCCCGCTGCACCCAGCCGAAGAGGCCCCGGGCACCGCTGGTCAGGGCACCCCAGGAGTACGCCTCGACGGCGAGCCCGGGCTTCGGCTGGCGGTACGGCAGCTGGCCGCTGCGGGAGCGGTAGAAGCCGGTCAGCCCGTCACCGGCCACCTGGGCCAGGTCACCCTTCTCGATGCCGAGCATCGACGTGGGCGGGGTGTTGTGCACGCCGTGGACGCGCAGCTCCAGTGCGACCGGCGAGAGCTCGCCGCCCGGGTCCGCCCTCCCGGTCACCATCCCTCGATGGTGGCGGCACCGGCGGTCCGTGGCAATGGGCTACCCGGCCGGTTGCGCGAGCTCCTCGAGGACCCGCACGAAAGGTGCGGTACCGCTGACGACCGACGCGGTCGGCCCAGTCGTCCTCGATCTCGAGCATCCGTCGGGTGACCGCGGCGACGGTGCGGTTGCCCTTCGCAGTACGGCGAACGAGGCGCACGCGCCGGTCCGCCGGGTCCGCGGCGACCCGCAGGTGGCCGCTCTCCACGAGCGTGGTGACGAACTGCCCACATCCCTGCTTGCTCATCCCGACCCGCTCCGCGAGCTCGGTCACGCTGATGCCCTCTTCCGGCACCGACGTGATCACCCGGAAGTGCGACTGGCGCAACCCGTGCCACTGCTCCTCGGCGAAGCCCCGGCGCACCTCACGGAAGAGCACCCCCATCAGCAGGGGGACGTGCCACTCCTCGCGCGGGTACTCGACCTTGACAGAAGTCATAAAGCCACTTTACCTTCTTGAAGAAGGTAAAGTCACTTTACCAAAGGTGGAGGGAGGCGTCATGGACGCCAGGAGCGCCCTCGGGCCGGCGGACGTCAGCGACGAGCAGCTCACCGCGATGGTGGCCGACCTCCTCGGCAGCGACCCGGCAGACACGTCGGTACAGGGATCCCAGGTCGAGGAGTTCCCCTACGAGCTGCCGACGATCACCACCGCGGGCCGCTACTGGGTCAGCGGGTCAGCCCTCGTGGGTGACGAGGACCGCCCGTGGCGGATGTTCGTCAAGCACATCCAGTCCTGGTCGCGCTCCCCCTTGTTCGGGGACGTCCCCCCGGAGCACCGGGAGATGGCCGAGGCCAGCGTGCCGTGGCGCACGGAGGCCCTGGCCTACCGCTCCGACCTCCGCGAGCGGCTGCCCGAAGGTCTCTGCATGCCTCGCGCGCTCGGCGTCTTCGACCTCGACGAGAAGTCGGCGGCCGTGTGGCTGGAGGAGGTCCGCCCGGATCCGACGCCCTGGGACCTGGACACCTATGCCCGTGCGGCCCACCTGCTGGGCCGGCTCGCAGTCGACCAGCGAGTAGCAGCCCTCACGGACGTGGGTCGGCACGACTTCGACATCCGCACCTATCGCGACGGGCGCCTCGCCATCCAGGTCCTGCCGATGCTTCGCGACGAGGGCATCTGGCGACACCCGCTCGTGGCCGAGGCGTTCGACGAGGAGACCAGATCGCGGCTGCTCGCGGCGGCCGACCGGGCTGACGACCTCGTCGAGGAGGTCCTCGCGCTCCCGCGCACGACCAGCCACGGTGACGCCTGCCCCAACAACCTGCTGCGGACCGAGGGGTACGACGGCTTCGTGCTGATCGACTTCGGCTTCTGGGGCGGTGAGCCCGTCGGCTTCGACCTGTCCCAGCTGCTCGTCGGTGACGTGCAGGTGGGCCGACGCGCCGGCGACGACCTCAGGGACGGTCGAGGAGGCGATCCTGCCGGCCTACGTCGAGGGCCTGCGGGACGAGGGGTGCCAGGTCCCCGCGGACGTCGTGCGGCGCGCGCACGCCCTGCAGCTGATGATCTTCACCGGCTTCTCGTGCCTGCCGTGGGAGCACCTCGGGTGCGAGCCGACTCCCCAGCTGCACGAGATCGCAGCGCACCGAGCGGCGATCGCCCGGTTCAGCCTCGACCTGCTCGACGACACCGAGCCTGCGTCGACGACCTAGACCTCAGGTGAGCTCGAGCCCGGGGTAGAGCGGGTGCTTGTCCAGCATCTCGGCCGACCGTGCGCGCACGCGGTCTGCGACGCCGTCCGCCACCGTGTACGTCGCCTTGGAAGGCGCCCCGGCCTTGTTGGTGCCGGGCGTGGTGTTGGAGAGCACCTCGTGGACGAGGTCGGACACCGTGTCGAACTCGTCGTGCCCGAACCCGCGCGTGGTCAGCGCCGGGGTGCCGAACCGGATGCCGGAGGTGTACCAGGCGCCGTTGGGGTCACCCGGCACGGAGTTGCGGTTGGTGACCACGCCGGCCTCCAGCAGCGCCGACTCCGCCTGCCGGCCGGTGAGGCCGTACGACGAGACGTCGAGCAGCACGATGTGGTTGTCGGTGCCACCGGTGACCAGCGTGGCGCCACGGGAGAGGAAGCCGTCCGCCAGCGACTTGGCGTTGTCGGCGATGTTCTGCGCGTAGACCTGGAACGACGGCTGGCGGGCCTCGGCCAGGGCCACGGCCTTGGCCGCCATCACGTGGGACAGGGGCCCACCGAGCACCATCGGGCAGCCGCGGTCGACGTCAGCGGCGAACTCCTCCTGCGCGAGCACCAGCCCGCCGCGAGGGCCCCGCAGCGACTTGTGCGTCGTGGTGGTCACGATCTGGGCGTGCGGCACGGGGTCCTCGTCGCCGGTGAACACCTTCCCGGCGACCAGGCCGGCGAAGTGCGCCATGTCGACCATCAGGACGGCCCCGACCTCGTCGGCGATCTCGCGCATCTTCGCGAAGTTGACCCGCCGCGGGTAGGCCGAGTAGCCGGCCACGAGCACCAACGGCCTGAACTCGCGGGCCTTCGCCGCGACCACGTCGTAGTCCAGCAAGCCGCTCTCCGGGTCGGTGCCGTACTGCTGCTGGTGGAACATCTTCCCGCTGATGTTGGGCCGGAAGCCGTGGGTGAGGTGCCCGCCGGCGTCCAGCGCCATGCCCAGCAGTCGCTGCTCTCCGAACTCGTGGCGCAGGGTCTCCCAGTCGGCCTCGGAGAGCTCGTTGACGTTCTTCGCGGACAGCCGCTCGAGGGCGGGGGTCTCCACCCGGTTGGCGAGGATGGACCAGAAGGCCACCAGGTTGGCGTCGATGCCGGAGTGCGGCTGGGCGTAGGCGTACTGCGCGCCGAACAGCTCGCGTGCGTGCTCGGCGGCGAGCGCCTCCACCGTGTCGACGTTCTGGCAGGCGGCATAGAAGCGGTGGCCGACCGTGCCCTCGGCGTACTTGTCGCTGAACCAGGTCCCCATCGTCAGCAGCACGGCGGGCGAGGCGTAGTTCTCGGAGGCGATCAGCTTCAGCGAGGCGCGCTGGTCGGCCAGCTCCTTGCGTGTGGCGTCGGCCACACGCGGTTCCACCGAGGCGATCACCTCGAGGGCCGCGTCGTACGCCGTGGAAGCGGTCTTGGCCAGCGTGGAGTCGCTCATGGCAGCACACTAGGGGGCAGTCCTGCGGCTCGCCCAGACCCTCATGGCCTGTCCACATCCTGAACGCGCGTCTCACTGCATGAGATTCACGTTTGTGGTCACGGTGTCCGCAACCTGAGACTGGCTCCATGATCAGCGCCGCAACGACCACCTGGCTCGTGGGCCGTCCCCACGTGGACCTCGGTCGTACCGGCAGCATGATGTGTCACCTCGCCTGACCGGACCGCCCGAGCACCGCGCCCTAGCGCGGTCGAGCCATCAGGACGAGAGCGATGACCTCCAGCACGTCTCCAGCCCCCACTGAGGGGCGCGTCGGCCGTTCCGGCCGCGCCCGCCCCAAGCGTGGCGAGGGCCAGTGGGCGCTCGGCTACACCGAGCCGCTGAACAAGAACGAGCAGTCCAAGAAGGACGACAACCCGCTCAACGTGCGGGCCAGGATCCTGAACATCTACTCCCGCAAGGGCTTCGCCTCGATCGATCCGGCCGATCTCCGGGGCCGGTTCCGCTGGATGGGGCTCTACACCCAGCGCGCCCCGGGCTTCGACGGCGGCAAGACCGCGATGCTCGAGGAGGAGGAGCTCGACGACGAGTTCTTCATGCTCCGGGTGCGCAGCGACGGGGCCCTGCTCGGGCCGGAGCAGCTGCGGGCCCTCGGCAGCATCTCCACCGACTTCGCCCGGAACACAGCCGACATCACCGACCGGCAGAACATCCAGTACCACTGGATCGAGATCGAGGACGTCCCGGAGATCTGGCAACGGCTCGACGACGTCGGGATGACCAGCCTGGAGGCCTGCGGCGACTCCCCCCGGCCGTTCCTCGGCTCCCCCGTCGCCGGCGTCGCCGCTGAGGAGATCATCGACGCCACCCCTGCCCTGGCCGAGATCAAGCGTCGCTTCATCGGCAACCCGGAGTACTCCAACCTGCCGCGCAAGTTCAAGACCTCGGCGAGTGGACACCCGAGCCTGGACTGCGTGCCGTCGGTCAACGACGTCTCGTTCGTCGGCACGGTGCACCCCGAGCACGGCCCTGGCTTCGACCTCTGGGTCGGCGGCGGGCTCTCGACCAACCCGATGCTCGCCCAGAAGCTGGGCGTCTGGATCGCCCTCGAGGACGTCGCCGACGCCTGGGAGGGCGTCACCGCGATCTTCCGCGACTACGGCTACCGGCGGCTGCGCTCCCGGGCGAGGCTGAAGTTCCTGGTCGCCGACTGGGGCGTGGAGAAGTTTCGCCAGGTCCTGGAGGAGGAGTACCTGCACCGCACCCTGGTCGACTGCCCCTCCCCGGAGGCGCGCCTGGCCGAAGGCGACCACATCGGCGTACATCCCCAGAAGGACGGCCGGTTCTACCTCGGCGCGGCACCGGTCGCGGGCCGGATCAACGGCGCCACCCTCACGGCGCTGGGCGACCTGGTGGAGAAGCACGGCGCCTCCGGTGCACGCCTCACCGCGCAGCAGAAGATCGTCGTGCTCGGGGTGACGGAGGACAAGGTCGAGGACTTCGTCGCCGACCTCGCCGCGATCAACCTCGAGGTGCGGCCCTCGAACTGGCGCCGCTCGACGATGGCCTGCACCGGGATCGAGTTCTGCAAGCTCGCGATCGTGGAGACCAAGCAACGCGCGATCGACCTCGTCGACGAGCTCGAGAGGCGCTTCCCCGACCTCGACACCGCCATCAGCATCAACGTCAACGGCTGCCCCAACGCCTGCGCCCGCACCCAGGTCGCGGACATCGGCCTGAAGGGCCAGCTCGTGCTGGACGACGACGGCGAGCAGGTGGAGGGCTTCCAGGTGCACCTGGGCGGCGCGCTGGGGCTGGAGAACGGGTTCGGCAAGAAGCTGCGCGCCCACAAGGTCACCAGCACGGGGCTCGACGACTACGTCAGCGTGGTCGTCGGCAACTACCTCGAGGACCGCACCGACGGCGAGACGTTCGCGACCTGGGCCAACCGCGCGGAGGAGATCCTGCTGCGCGGAGAGAAGAGCCTCGCCGTATGAGCGCTCGTGCGGTTCCGTTCCACTGCCCCTACTGCGGCGAGGAGAACCTCTTCCCGCACGAGACCGACGAGGGCTCCGGTCACGGCGCCTGGGAATGCCGCTCCTGCCTGCGGGCGTTCAAGGTCAGCATGATCGGACAGCTGCGTCCCCCGGCGAGCGCGAGCACGAAGGGGGCCGAGCGATGACGATCCCCGCCACCATGGCCGCACGCGAGTACCGCGGCTCCGAGACTGTCGGCCGCTCGCCCGAGGAGCTGCGCGAGATCGTGTCCGTCGTGGGCGCCGAGCTCGAGCTCGCCCCCGCCCAGGACATCATCGAGTGGGCCGTGGCCACCTTCGGCGACCGCTTCTGCATCACCTCCTCGATGGCCGACGCGGTGCTCGGCCACCTCGCCTCGAGCGTGCACCCCGGCATCGACGTGGTCTTCCTCGACACGGGCTACCACTTCGCCGAGACGATCGGCACGCGCGACGCGGTGCAGGCCACGATGCCGGTCAACCTGCTCAGCATCACCCCGGCCCAGACGGTCGCCGAGCAGGATGCGACGTACGGCAAGGACCTGTACGCGCGGGACCCGGACCTGTGCTGCGCCCTGCGCAAGGTCAAGCCGCTCAACGACGCGCTCGCCGGCTACGACGCCTGGGCCACCGGGCTACGCCGTGCGGAGACGCACAACCGGGTGATCGCACCGGTCGTGGGGTGGGACGAGAAGAAGCAGAAGGTCAAGGTCTCCCCGCTCGCCCGGTGGAGCGACGAGGACGTCGAGAAGTACGTCGCCGAGAACGGCGTGCTGGTCAACCCGCTCCAGTACGACGGATTCCCCTCCATCGGGTGCTGGCCGTGCACGCGCCGCGTGGACGAGGGCGAGGACGCCCGCAGCGGTCGCTGGTCGGGCTTCAACAAGACCGAGTGCGGCATCCATGCCTGAGCCACTTGCCCTGCAACCCCACCTGAGTCCCGCTGGGCCGTCGCCAACGTCGACGACGACCGGCGGCACCGAAACGAAGGGAGCCGGATCACGATGACCGCTCCAGCACTGATCACCCTCGCCCACGGCAGCCGCGACCGACGATCTGCGGCCACCATCAAGGCGCTCGTCGAGGAGGTGCGCCGTGCGCGGCCGGGCCTCCGGGTCGAGCCCGCGTTCCTCGAGCTGTCGCGCCCTGGTTTCGGCCAGGTCGTCGACCGACTGGTCAAGGACGGGTACGACGAGATCGTCGTCGTGCCCCTGTTGCTCAGCGACGCCTACCACGCCAACGTCGACGTGCCGAACGCCGTGGCCGAGGCCACCGGTCGCCACCCCGGGCTGCGGATCCGGGCCTCGGCCATCCTCGGGCTCGAGCCCGACTTCCTCGCGGTGCTCGACACCCGGCTGCGCGACGCGCTGAGCGAGGCCCGCGTGCGCGAGCTCGACGCCCTGGTGCTCGCCGCGGCGGGCTCCTCCAACCCGCTGGCCAACCAGGCGGTCGGCAGGCTCGCCCGTGTCTGGGGGGCGCGCCACCGCCTCCCGGTGACCGCGGCCTTCGCGTCATCGGCTCCCCCGGCCACCGGCGAGGCCGTGCGCGCCTTCCGGCTCGAAGGGCGCCGCCACGTGGCGGTCGCCTCGATGTTCCTGGCGCCGGGCTTCCTGCCCGACCGGGCCGCCGAGCTCGCCCTCGAAGCCGGTGCGGTGGCCGTCTCGGCGCCTCTCGGGGCCGACCCCGTCCTGGCGCGCACCATCCTGGCCCGCTACGCGGTCGGCGCGGTCGAGCTCGTCCCCGTCTGAGCGACGCATGCGCCAGGCCTCAGCGGGCGAGCTCGGCCTCGGCGTCCGTGCGGGTGAGCTTCTCCGGGTTGCGGACGGCGTAGATCCTGCTGATCCGGCCGCCCTCGACCACCAGGCTGACGACAGTGTCCAGCGCGCCGTCCAGGTCGATCCGCACGGCCGGCTCGCCGTTGACCCACAGCGAGCCGAGCTGCGCTCCTGGCGCGATCCGGCCGAGCAGGCCGAGGAAGTTGGCGACCTTCTCGGCGCCCTGTGATGGGGTGCCTCGCGGCAGACACGACGCCACCACCGTCGGCAACGAGCAGGACGTCGGGCGCGAGGACGTCGAGCAGTGCCTGCAGGTCGCCGGTGCGGACCGCCTCGCGGAACCTGTCCACCACCACCCGCTTCTCCCCCGCGTCCACCTCGACGCGCGGCCTCCGGGCGGCCACGTGCGCCTTGGCGCGGTGGGCGATCTGCCTCACCGCGGCCGGCGTCTTCGCCACCGCTGCAGCCACCTCGTCGTACGGCACGTCGAAGACCTCGCGCAGCACGAACACCGCCCGCTCGGTCGGCCCGAGCGTCTCGAGCACCGTCAACATGGCGATGGAGACGCTCTCGGCGAGCTCCACGTCTTCCGCCACGTCGGGGGAAGTCAGCAGCGGCTCGGGGAGCCACTCGCCGACGTAGTCCTCGCGGCGGCGCGACAAGGTGCGCATCCGGTTCAGCGCCTGCCGGGTCACCGCCCGCACCAGGTAGGCACGCGGGTCGCGCACCTCGGCCCGGTCGACCTCGGCCCACCGCAGCCACGTCTCCTGCACCACGTCCTCGGCGTCCACGGCCGAGCCCAGCATCTCGTAGGCGACCGTGAACAGCAGTCGCCGGTGGGTGGTGAACGGGTCGGTGCTCATCGGGTGGAGGGTACGGCGCCGCCCGGCTCGGCCAGCGGCCGCAGGCCGCACGAGGCGGCGAAGCCCTGTGCCTCGATGCCCAGGGCGACGTTGCTGCGGGTGTACAGGTTGGCCAGCCCGGCGTACGTCGTGAGCTCGAGGAGCCCCGCCGGACCCAGTGCCTCCAGCAGCTGCGCCGACAGCTCGTCACTCACCGTCGGCGGCGTCATCGTCATCGCCTCGGCGTACTCCATCACCGCGCGCTCCAGCGGGGTGAACACCTCGGACTCGCGCCAGCGCGGCACCTCCCGGGCCTTGTCGAGGTCGAGTCCGTGGTTGTGCGCCTGGAAGTAGCCGAGGTCGAGGCAGAAGGAGCACCCGACGAGCGAGGCCACCGCCATGTGCGCGAACGACTTCAGGTTGGCGTCGCACTCGTCCCACTTCTCGGCCTTGCCGCCGAAGGCGAACATCGCCTTGAGTGCTGCTGGGTGGTGCCACATCACGCCGAGCGACTCCGGCACCTGGCCGAGCTGCCGGACGCTGAACCACTTCACCATCGCGCCGTAGATGCCGGTGATCTCGGTGGCCGGGACGCGTGCCGTGCTGGTCATGTCTCCTCCTGGTGGATTCCTGGTCGTCGGGTCGACCATGGAGACACCGGTGAGCGACTCTTTGTGACAGCCGGTCAGCCGACGAGGGCGTGCAGCAGACGCTGCAGCTCGGCGGCCGGGTCGCGGGTGAGACCGCCGTGCACCGGTCCGGGTTGCACGACGGTGCTGCGGGGGGCCCGCAGGAAGCCGAAACGGGTGCTCAGGTCGTCGGCGACCTCACGCGAGCCGTAGGCAGTGGCCCGGGCGCCAACCCCGAAGTCGACGTGCGCCTCCCCGCGGCAGACGGTGTCCACCGCCTCGAGAGCCGAGCGGACCGCATCCACGTCGACCTCCTGTGCCAGGGCACGCAGTCGCTCCTCGTCGACGAGGAAGGCGGAGCCGAGGAAGTCGTCCTCGTCGCAGAACAGCACCACGCCGACGTTGACGAACTCCTCGCGCTCGACCCGCGGCACGCACCGCAGCGCGACGTACTGGTAGCCCTTCGCGCCGGAGATCGAGTCGGTCATCGGACGGCCTCCACGTCCGGCAGCCAGGAACGCTCGCCTGTCGCGCGGGCGAGCAGGTGCTCGACGTAGCGCGCGGCGAAGCGCATCGGCGCTCTCGGCGCCAGGCACGGGTTCGAGCCACTCGTCGGGCACCTCGGCGAGCGCCTCGGCCAGCGAGTCTCGGGTGATCCGCGCAGCCAGCTCGGCGTCCTGGGCGGCCGCCTCGGCCGCGTGACGGCGCAGGATGTGCTCGCTCGCGTCGTAGGGCTGGGCCGCGAAGCGCTGGGCCAGCTCCTCGTCCGTCGCCTGGCTACCCGGCCAGGCGTGGTGGAAGTACAGCGCCGCGCCGTGGTCGATCGCGAAGAGCCGACCGCTCCAGATCAGCAGGTTGGGGTTGCGCCAGGAGCGGTCGACGTTGGCGCACAACGCGTCCAGCCACAGGATCCGCCCGGCGAGGTCGGGCTCCGGCACGTACGACGCGTCGTAGCCGAAGGCACCCGGGAGCAGGTCCACCCCGAGGTTGAGCCCGAGGCTCCTGTTCAGGAGGTCCTGCACCTCCTGGTCGGCCTCGTAGCGCCCGATCTCCTGCGCGAGGTCGACGGTGACCAGGTCCGGGACGGGTACGTCGACCAGTCGCGCGACCTGCGCCACGACCACCTCGGCCACGAGGACGCGCAGCCCCTGACCGGCACCGCGGAACTTGCACACGTAGATGCCCAGGTCGTCTGCCTCGACCACGCCCGGGAGCGAGCCTCCCTCCCGCAGCGGGGTGACGTAGCGGGTGGCCCGCACACCTCTCATCGGGTGCCGCTCACGTCAGCCGGGCCCTCTGCTCCTCGACGTCGTAGTCCGGGACCGGCCAGTCCAGCTGCATGCCCTCGAGCGCCTCGGTGAGCAGCTTGCCCACGGCCCAGTTCCGGTACCACTTCTTGTCGCTGGGGATGACGTACCACGGCGCAGCCTCGGTGTGGCAGCGCTCGAGGGCGACGGTGTAGGCACGCCGGTAGTCCTCCCACCTCTCGCGCTCGTCGACGTCCGAGGGATGGAACTTCCACTGCTTGTCCCGCTCCTCGAGCCGGGCGCGCAGCCGTTCGCCCTGCTCCTCCAGCGAGACGTGCAGGAAGCACTTGATCACGACGGTGCCGGACTCCACGAGCTGCTTCTCGAAGGCGTTGATGGCCCCGTAGCGCCTCTCGATCTCGGCCTCGTCCGCGAGCTCGTGCACGCGCGCGGCGAGCACGTCCTCGTAGTGCGAGCGGTCGAAGACACCGACGAGCCCCGGCCCGGGGAGCACCTTCTCCACGCGCCAGAGGAAGTCGTGGGCGGCCTCCTCCTCTGTCGGCTTCTTGAACGAGGTCACCCGCAGGGCGCTGGGCCGCAGCTGGCCCAGGGCGCGGTCGATCACCCCGCCCTTGCCCGAGGTGTCCATCCCCTGGAGCACGACGAGGATCCGCCGCGACCCGCCCGTGTAGGCCTGGGCGAACATCCGCTCCTGGAGGTCCCGCAGGTCCTCGCCGAGGTCACGCAGGGACTTCTCGGCCTCCCGCTTGCGGCCGTCGAAACCGGGAGTGGATGCGGGGTCGAGATCATCGAGGAGGACGGGCCCCGCCGGCAGGCGGAGCTGGTCGGTCAGCGCATAAGACATGACGGCGAGTATGACCTACGGTCGACCTGTGCACCTGCCCGTGATGCCGCCCGTTCGTCCGATGCTGGCCAAGTCCGTGGCCGGGATCCCCGATCCCGCGAAGTTCGAGGGCGGGCTCTCCTTCGAGCCGAAGTGGGACGGGTTTCGCTGCCTGGTCTTCCGCGACGGCGACGAGGTGGAGCTGACCTCGCGCAACACCAAGCCGCTGACGCGCTACTTCCCGGAGGTCGTCGCCGCCGCGCGGGAACAGCTGCCGCCCCGGTGCGTCCTCGACGGCGAGCTCTTCGTGGCCGTGGGCTCGCGCCTGGAGTTCGAGGTGCTGCAGGAGCGGATCCACCCCGCCGCGTCACGGATCAACCTGCTGGCCGAGCAGACGCCCGCGGGGTTCGTCGCCTTCGACCTGCTCGCGCTCGGCGACCAGTCGCTGGTCGACCGGCCCTTCAGCGAACGCCGTGACCGGCTGGAGGCCGCGCTCGACGGGCTCGGCGGTCCGACGTACCTCACCCGCACCACGACCGACGTCGGCGAGGCGTCCGGCTGGTTCGACCAGTTCGAAGGGGCGGGACTGGACGGGGTGGTGGCCAAGCCGATGGGGGCGCCGTACGTCGAGAACGCCCGCACCATGCTCAAGATCAAGCACGCCCGGACAGCCGACGTGGTGGTCGCGGGTTACCGGCTGCACAAGAACTCGACCGAGCAACGCCCGCTCCTGGGCTCGCTGCTGCTGGGCCTCTACGACGACGGCAAGCTCCAGCACGTCGGTGTCTCCGCCTCGTTCACCGAGAAGCGGCGCGCCGAGCTGCTCGAGGAGCTGCGCCCCCTCGAGGTGGGGATAGAGCAGCACCCCTGGGGTGAGTGGGCCGAGTGGGCCATCGCAAATCCGGACCGTGTCCCCGGGACCCAGAGTCGCTGGAGTGCGGGCAAGGACCTCTCCTTCACCCCGTTGCGTCCCGAGCGCGTGCTGGAGGTCGGCTACGAGCACATGGAGGGCCGTCGGTTCCGCCACACGGCCCAGTTCAAGCGCTGGCGCCCCGATCGCGACCCGGAGTCCTGCGGCTACGAGCAGCTGGAGGAGCCGGTGAGCTACGAACTCACTAAGGTTCTCGGCGTCGGCGAGGGAGGATGAAGCCATGAGCGATCGGGTGCAGGCATGAGCAGCTACGACGTGGTGCTGCTGGTCGAGCAGCCGTTCACGGCCCAGGACGCCACCAACCTCCGCGCCTTGCACGGTGAGATCGAGGACCCCGTCGTCTACCACGTCCTCCTGCCGGTGGAGGACGCGTCGGCCAGCGTGGAGTCCGCGATCGGCACCCTGGGCGGCGAGGTGTGGAGCTCCCCCACAGTGCACGTCGACGAGACCCAGATCCGCGAGCTGCGCCAGGAGCTGCTGACCTCCTGCCGCGAGGGCGTGGACATCACCATCAAGGCCATCGAGGCCGCGGGCGGCAAGGCCGTCGGCGAACCCGTCACGATCGACCCGATCGCCGCGCTGGTGGCCAAGTCGAGCGAGGTGGACGCGGCCGAGGTCATCATCCTGACCCGCCCGCACGTGATCGCAGAGTTCTTCCACGTCGACTGGACCTCCAAGGCTCGCCGCAAGCTCGGCGTCCCCGTCCTGCACCTGCTGGAGCACGAGAACTTCGACGAGCAGGCGGGCGAGGGCGAAGGCATCAGCGGCTTCTGATGGGCCTGTTCCGCGGACGTCGTACGACGCCGCGACCGCCTGCCGCCGACCTGGAGACCGCGACCGTCGAGGTGGACGGACGATCGCTGGCTCTGCGCGACATGCTGCTCGCCGCCCGGGTCGTGGGACCGGGGCTCTCCGTGATCGTCCACCACCCCGACTTCGAGCTCCTGCTCGAGGAACCCCGCGCCGAAGCGGCCTACGAGGCGCTCGTCGCGACCCTGGGCGAGGAAGTCTTCCGCGGCACCGTCGTGGAGGTTTCCCCCGCCACCTACCCGCCGATCGACCCGTTCGGCCCGGAGCAGCTGCGCGCCTTCGTCCGCTCGCTCGGCATCACCATCGAGCTGCCGGAGGAGTGACGCTCAGTCCTCCACCCGGTTGCCGTCGTCGTCCCAGTGCTCGGCCACCTTCTTCGACGGCTGCACCCGAGGCGGCTCGCCGGGCATCTTCGGGTAGTCCGGCGGGAAGTTCAGCTCACCGCCGGGCAGCTCCTCCCACAGGTCGAGCAGTGGCTGCAGGGAGTGCGCCGTGTCGTCGATGCCCTTCCACGGGTCGCCGGCAGCCAGGCGTTCGGGCACGGTGAACAGGTTGAACCCGCTCGGGTCGCTCAGGTCGGCCAGCTCCTCCCAGGACACCGGTGTCGAGACCGGAGCACCGGCCTTGGGGCGCAGGGAGTACGCCGAGGCGATGGTGCGGTCCCGGTTGTTCTGGTTGAAGTCGACGAAGATGCGCTCGCCCCGTTCCTCCTTCCACCAGGCCGTGGTGACCCCGGGGTCGCGACGCTCGAGCTCGCGACCGAAGCCGATCGCGGCGTGCCGCAGGTCGGTGAACTCCCAGCGCGGCTCGATGCGGACGTAGACGTGCACCCCACGGTTGCCGCTGGTCTTGGGGTACCCGGTGATCCCGAGCTCCTCGAGCAGCTCCCGGGCCACGCCGGCCACCCGCACGGCATCGGTGAACGTGGTGCCGGGCTGCGGGTCGAGGTCGATCCGCAGCTCGTCGGGGTGGTCGTTGTCGCCGCTTCGCGTCGGCCAGGGGTGGAAGGTGATCGTGCCCATCTGGGCACACCAGCCCACGGTGGCCAGGTTGGCCACCTTCACCTCCTCGGCCGTGCGGCCGCTGGGGAAGGTCACCTGCGTGGTCTCGACGTACTCCGGCGCGCCCTTGGGCACTCGCTTGCTGTAGAAGGCGTCGCTCTTGTCCCCCCGACCCGTGGCCAGCGTGATGCCGGGGTGCACACCCGTCGTCCACCGCTCCAGGGCGGTGGGCCGGTCGCCCAGGGCTCGCAGGATGCCGTCGGCCACGGAGACGTAGTACTCGACGACCTGCAGCTTGGTGACCTCGGCGGTGCTGTCGGTAGCCGGGTAGATCACCCGGTCGGGACTGGTGACCCGGACGGCCTCCCCGGCGGCGTCGACCTCGACGGCTTTGCTGGCCATGTGCCGACCCTAGCCGGGCACGACGGAGGAGTGCCCGGCGTGGGGAGTCTGTGCCCTCAGCTCGTGGTGATCACCGAGTTGGGCGAGAAGACCGGCCGCTTGTCGATCGCGTCGCTGCCCATCCGGATGAACTCGAAGCCGGAGGTGGTCACCAGCGTCCAGCTCGACGGGTCAGCGGGTTGCCCCAGGGACGCGCTCCACTCCCGCGCCCACGTCTCCAGCGCCAGCTCGGCGCAGGAGAGGTGGGTGGGCGGGAAGTGGAACTCGTTGCGTCCGGCCTCCTCGGCGCTCCCGAGAAAGGCGATCGGGCGACCCAGGCTCTCGGCGCAGACACCGCAGATGCGACTGAGAGCGCACTGGATGACCTTGGCCTTGTCGAGGCCGAGGTCACCCATGCTGGCGTACGGGAGCTCGCCGACCCCGGTGACGGGCTGGTCTTTCACGCTGAGGCCAACCCGGAGGTCCACTTGCCCGTCTCGAACCGGCGCGTGGGGCGCTCGTCGTCACGGCGACGTCCACGGGGAACCTCGGGTCCCTCGGGGCCGTCGTGGCGCTTGGACTTGGTGAACTTGTTGGGCAGCGACAGCTGGGTGATCGTGCGCAGCGCCTGTCCGTACTGCTTGTACAGCGGACCCGTGGTGTAGGGGATGCCGTACTTCTCGCACAGTGGCCGGACGCGCTCGCTGATCTCGGAGTAGCGGTTGCTGGGCAGGTCGGGGAACAGGTGGTGCTCGATCTGGTAGCCGAGGTTGCCCGACATGATGTGCAGGAACTCGCTGCCGGTGAAGTTGGCCGAGCCGAGCATCTGGCGCAGGTACCACTCCGCCCTGGTCTCGTCCTCGAGCTCCTCCTCGGTGAAGTGCAGGGCACCGTCCGGGAAGTGGCCGCAGAAGATGATCATGTAGGACCACAGGTTGCGCGCAAGGTTGGCCAGCGCGTTGGCCTGGGCCGTCTGGATCGCAGCGGGTCCGGTCAGCAGCGGGAAGATGATGTAGTCCTTGCCGATCTGTCGGCGGATCTTCCGACCGATCTGCTTGAGCTGCTTCTTCATCACCTTCGGGTCCTTCTCGCGCTTGCGGATGGCCTCGATGTCGAGGTCGTGCAGCGCGACGCCCCACTGGAAGAGGGTGGCCAGCGCGGCGTTGTAGACGGGCTGCCCCAGGTTGAACGGGCTCCACTTCTGCTCGCGCGCCATCCGGAGGATGCCGTACCCGATGTCGTTGTCGTGGCCGAGCACGTTGGTGAACTGGTGGTGCACGTAGTTGTGCGAGTGCTTCCACTGCTCCGCGGGCTGGGCGGTGTCCCACTCCCAGGTGCTGGAGTGGATCTCGGGGTCGTTCATCCAGTCCCACTGGCCGTGCATGGTGTTGTGGCCGATCTCCATGTTCTCCAGGATCTTGGCCGCGCCGAGCAGGGCGGCGCCGGTGAAGAATGCCGGCTTCCACTTGCTCCCGAACAGGGTGATCCGACCGGCCGTCGCAAGACCGCGCTGGATCTTGATCATCCGGTTGATGTAGGCGGCGTCGTCGTCGCCGCGCGACTCCTCGATGTCAGCACGGATCTGGTCGAGCTCACGTCCGAGCTCCTCCACCTCCTCCTCGGTGAGATGGGTGTACTCCTTGACGTCGGCGATTGCCATGCGTCTCGCTCCTCGTGTGTCTAGAAAGGTCGTGCTGGTCAGATGTCGAGCGTGCAGTCACCGGCTGCTGCAGTGATGCAGGTCTGGATTTGTTCGTTCGGACCGGAGTGCTCCTCGCCGCTGCGCAGGTCGCGCACGGTGCCCTCCACCAGGGTCAAGGTGCAGGTGTGGCAGATGCCCATCCGGCAGCCGTAGGGCATCCCGATGCCGGCCTCTTCGCCGGCCTCCATCAGGGTCGTGGCCCCGTCGGCCTCGGTGGTCTTGCCCGAGTTCTGGAAGGTGATCGTGCCGCCCTCGGCGCCATCTCCTCCGAGCTCGAGGGTGAACCGCTCGAGGTGAAGCTCGTCCTCGAGACCGGCCTCCTCCCAGTGCTCCTCCGCCGCGTCGAGCATGGGAGACGGCCCGCACGCCCAGGTCTCCCGTTCCTTCCAGTCAGGGCAGACCCTGTCGAGGTCCTTCATCTCCAGGATGCCGTCGGAGTCGGTGTGCTGCTCGTGCAGCGTGAGGTTGTCGTGGCGCTCGCTGAGCTTGATCAGCTCGTCGCGGAAGATCATCCGCTCCTTGTTCGGCGAGCTGTAGGCGATCACGACGTCGGGCATCGTGCCGCGACGGTGCAGGGTCCGCAGCATGGCCATCACCGGGGTGATGCCACTGCCCGCGGCCAGGAAGAGGATCTTCTCCGGCGGCGGGTCGGACATCACGAAGTCGCCGTTGGGGGCGGCCAGCCGGATGATCGAGCCCGGCTCGAGACCCGAGACGAGGTGGGAGGAGAGGAAGCCCTCGGGCATCGCGCGGACCGTGATCGCGATGGTGCGGCCGTTGCGCTTGGGGGGCGAGGAGATCGAGTAGGAGCGCCAGTGGAACTTGCCCTTGACCTGGATCCCGATGCCGACGTACTGACCGGGCTGGTGGTCCCAGCGCCAGCCCCAGCCGGGCCGGATCACGATCGTCGCGGCGTCGTCGGTCTCGGGGATGACCTTCTCGATGCGTCCGCGCAGCTCGCGCGCGGTCCACAGCGGGTTGATCAGCGAGAGGTAGTCATCGGGGCTCAGCGGGGTGGTGATGCCTGCTCCGAGCCGGCGTACGCCGCTCCAGCCGGCGTTCCAGGGCAGGGCCTTGGAGACCTTTTCGGCGACCTTCTCGGCGACCATGCGTGCGCGTCCTCCTGCTGCTGGATGTATCCTCAGTGAACAGGTGTCCACTGACTTTCGTCAAGGCGGCGAGACGATAGTGCCCTCTTTGGTCGCGCACTACCGTGGGCAGCATGACCTACCAGGTGAGCAAGAGCGACGCCGAGTGGCGCGAGCAGCTGTCTCCCGAGGAGTTCCAGGTGCTCCGCAAGGCGGGGACCGAGGCGCCGTTCAAGGGTGAGTACACAGACACCTTGACCGAGGGCGTCTATGCCTGCCGCGCGTGCGGCGCCGAGCTGTTCCGCTCCACGCAGAAGTTCGACTCCCACTGCGGCTGGCCCTCGTTCTTCGCCCCGCTGGCCGAGGACCGGGTGGAGTACATCGAGGACCGCTCCTTCGGCGGCGTCCGCACCGAGGTCCGCTGCGCGAACTGCGGTTCGCACCTCGGCCACGTCTTCGAGGGCGAGGGCTACGACACCCCCACGGACCTGCGCTACTGCATCAACAGCATCTCGATGACGCTGCAGCCTCAGGACGCGGAACCGACCCAGGAACCAGCTGAGGCGTCTCCGCACCAGCGGTCAGTCGGCTAGCTTCTCGATCGCCTTGGCGATCCGCCGCTCGCGGGTCGCCTCGGTCTTGGCCTCCTCGATCGCGCGCACGTGCTCCTTGCGGTGGGAGTAGGCCAAGGCGTCGAACCGGTCGCGCAGGCCAGCCGCTGCCAGGGCCGACGCCAGGTCCTCGGGCACCTCGACCGTCCTCGGGCCCGCGTCGTGCTCGAGGGTCACCTCGTGGGTCTCGCCGCCGGCGACCCCGGCAGCCGCGCGATGGTCCTTGGGGATGCCGACGAGGTACTTGCCGCCCATCACCGCGACCGTGGAGCGCCAGGTGTGCCCGTTGACGGTGACGTTGACCGGCACCCGCTTGCCGGCCCCGAAGCCGAGCACGACGTCCTCGGGCACGTCGATGCCGACGTTGTTGCCGCTCTGCATCAGGGTCGTCCGGAAGGTGGCCATGGCTGCTCCTCTCGCCGGCACCAGTACAGACCTGCCGTCGGTGAACGGACTCATCGGCGCTCACGGGAGGGCGGTGAGCAGCTCGGTCGGCGTACGGCGACGGCCGGTGTAGAAGGGGACCTCCTCGCGCACGTGGCGGCGGGCGTCGGAGGCCCGGAGGTGGCGCATCAGGTCGACGATGCGGTGCAGCTCGTCGGCCTCGAAGGCCAGGATCCACTCGTAGTCGCCGAGCGCGAAGCTGGCCACCGTGTTGGCGCGCACGTCCTTGTACTCGCGTGCCATCTGGCCGTGCTCGGCCAGCATCCGGCGACGCTCGGAGTCCTCGAGGAGGTACCACTCGTAGGAGCGCACGAACGGGTAGACGCAGATGAAGTCGCGCGCCTCCTCGCCGGCGAGGAAGGCCGGGACGTGGCTCTTGTTGAACTCCGCCGGCCGGTGCAGCGCGACCTGTGACCAGACGGGTTCGAGACGCGCGCCGAATCGGGTCCGGCGCAGCTGCTGGTAGGCGCTCTGCAGCTGCTCGACCGCCTCGGCGTGCCACCAGACGAGCAGGTCGGCGTCCGCGCGCAGCCCGCTCAGGTCGTAGAGCCCCCGCACGACGACGTCGTCGGCCTCGAGCTTGCCGACCAGCTCCTCCAGCTCGGTCGCCTCGACCTCCCGCGGCGACTCCCCCAGGACGTCACGGAGGCGGAAGACCGACCACATCGTGTAGCGGATCGTGTCGTTGAGCTCGCGGGCCTTCTTGGCAGCACCAGGCATGCCCTCAGTCTCTCAACCGGTCGGTCACGGCAGGTGCGGAGGTCAGGTCGGCGGCGATCTTGGCGACCGCGAGACCGGCCGAGGCGATGCAGGCGGGGATCCCCACACCGTCGTACGCCGAGCCGCACACGGCCAGTGCGCGCAGCGGAACCAGGTCCCGTCGGACGGTGGCGACACGGTCGACGTGGCCGACGGCGTACTGCGGGAGGGCGCCGCCCCACCGCTGCACGTGGGACTCGGCGGGCGGCACCGAGAGACCGATGGCGTCGGTCAGGTCGGCGAGGGCCACGCGCACGAGCTCGTCGTCGCCCACCTGGAGCACCTGCTCCTCCCGGTGACGGCCGACCGAGCACCGCATCAGCACGAGGTCGCCCCCGGCGGCGCGCACCCAGTCCCACTTGTTGGCGGAGAAGGTGGCCGCCTTGACAGTGCGTCCGTCGACCGGCGGCACCAGGAAGCCGGACCCGCTGACGTCGGGGAAGCCGCGCGCGGGGAACGCCAGCGTGACGATGGCCACCGAGGCGTACTCGACCCGCGAGAGCTCCAGCGCCGCCACCGGGGCGATGTCGCTGAGCAGCCGGGCGGTCGCCCGCGCAGGGGTGGCGAGCACGACGGCGTCGGCCCGCACCACCTCCGGGTCGCGCGTCGAGCCCACCACGAGGTTCCAGCCGCCGCCCGGCCTGCTAGCCAGGTCACGCACGGTGGCGTCAGTCCTGATCGTGGCATCCGTGGCCCTCGCCACGGCCTGCGGCAGCCTCCCCATGCCGCCGCTCACCCCGGCGAAGACGGGGGTCTCGCTCGCCGGAGCCGACATCGCCGCCGAGGCAGCTCGGGTCAACGACCGGTCGTGCTCGAGCAGCGCCACGAGCTGGGGTACGGCGGCCCGGGCGGAGATCTCGCGGGCGTGCCCGGCGTACACGCCTCCGAGCAGGGGCTCGACGAGCCGGTCGACGACCTCCTTGCCGAGCCGCTCCTCGACGAGGTTGCCGACGCTGATGTCCTTCTCGCCGAGCTCGGTGGCTGGGAGGACCCCGTCGAGGGCGGCTCGAGCCACGCCCTTGGCGGAGAGCACGCCTTCGAGCGAACGGAGGTCGAGCGGGACCCCCATCAGGGTGCGCGGCATCGGCACCAACCGGCCGCGGTTCCACAGGCTGGCGCTCGTCGTCGCCGGGTGGACGACGTCGTCGCCCAGGCCGACCTCCTGCGCGAGACGGACTCCTTCCGGGCGCCGGTGCAGCATCGTCTCCGCGCCGACGTCCACGACCACGCCGCCGACCTCCGCCGTCCGGAGGCTGCCCCCGATCCGGGGAGACGACTCGAGCACGGTGACCTCGGCGTCGGGGAGCACCTGCTTGATGCCGTGAGCGGCCGCAAGACCGGACACGCCACCGCCGACCACCACCACGTGGGGCGAGGGGGGCGAGGGCGGCACTCCCTCAGCCTGCCATGCGTGCCGCGGCGTATCGCTTGGAACCGATGCGCCCCGGCCTGCGTCCCAGACCCATGGACAACACGACGCGGGCCGCGCTGGCCACTCCCCTGCTCCTCTCGCTGCTGCTGGTCAGTGGTTGCGGCGGATCCTCGTCCCCGCGGAGCAGCGACGCCGGCTCCGGTGCCTCGACGCGGGGGCTCGCCTCGGGCGAGGTCTCGGCCACGGATGCCAAGCGGGCACCGTCAGGTGTCGCCCCGGCTGTTGGAGCGAAGGCCGGGACGATCCGTCAGGCGGTGGCCCCGCTCGCACGCGCAGTCGTCTCGACCGGCCAGCTGTCCGTCCACGCCAAGGACGTCGCCCGGGCACGCGGCACGGTCTTCACCCTCGTCGCGGGCTGGGGCGGGACCGTGGCCGACGAGAAGACCGGGAGCGACCCCCACGGGCGGCTCAATGACTCGACGATGACCCTGCGGGTGCCCTCCCCACGGTTCGACGTGGCCATGGATGCGCTGGCGAAGGTGGGTTCGGTCGAGCAGCAGAGCCGCTCGTCGCAGGACGTGACCACCCAGGTCATCGACAACCGGGTCAGGGTCCGGGCGGCCGAGCGCAGCATCCGTTCGATCGAGAACCTGCTGGACCGGGCCGTCCGCCTCTCCGACGTCATCGCGATCGAGTCGGACCTCGCCCGGCGCCAGGCGGACCTCGACTCCCTCGAGCAGCAGGAGGCCTGGCTCTCCGACCAGACGTCGTTGAGCACGATCACGCTCACCCTGAGCCGGCCGGCACCGCACGCGGCCAAGCGGCACACCGAGGCCCGCGGGTTCCTGGCCGGTCTCGACGGCGGCTGGTCCGCGCTCCAGGGGGCCACGGTCGTGGGCCTGACCCTGCTGGGCGCGGTGTTCCCGTTCGCCCTCCTCGGCGCCCTGGTCGGCGTCCCGCTCTGGGTCGTCGTACGACGCCGGCGACCGGTGGCCCCGCCCCCGGCCCAGGCGTGAGCGTCGACGCCTCGCTCCCGAAACATGCGAATGTCGCTCGCGGTGCTGCTGAGCCGCTCAGCAGCCCGTCCAGCAACATTCGCATGTTCGTGGTGCGGGGGCCTACCGAGCAGAGTGCAGCTGGACGAACTCGGTCAGGCGGGTCAGCTGGTCAGGGTCCGTGGTGGGGATGACCCCGTGGCCGAGGTTGAAGATGTGGCCCGGCGCGGCCGCACCGGCCTCGAGCACCTCCCGGGCCCGCTCGAGCATCACCTCGGTGGGGGCGAAGACGAGCGTCGGGTCGAGGTTGCCCTGCACGACCCGGCCCCCGGCCCGTCGTACTCCCTCGGCGAGCGGTACCCGCCAGTCCACCCCGACCACGTCGGCTCCCGCCGCACCCATCAGGTCGAGGATCTCGCCGGTGCCGACGCCGAAGTGGATCCGCGGCACACCGGTCCGGCCGACCCGCTCGAGGACCTGCGCGGACCAGGGCATCACCAGCTGCTCGTAGTCGGCCCTGGTCACGGCCCCGGCCCAGGAGTCGAAGAGCTGGACGGCGGAGGCGCCGGCGGCGACCTGCACCTCGAGGTAGGCGGCGGCGATGCCGGCGATCTTGTCCATCAGCGCGCCCCACAGGTCCGGGTCGCCGAACATCAGCGCCTTGGTGCGGGCATGGTCCTTCGACGGCCCACCCTCGACGAGGTACGACGCCACGGTGAACGGGGCCCCGGCGAAGCCGATCAACGGGGTGGTGCCCAGCTCCCCCAGCAGCAGCTGCACCGCCTCGGTGACGTAGGGGACGTGGTCCGGAGTCAGGTCCGGGATCGCCTGGACGTCGGCCAGCGTGCGCACGGGCCGCTCCACCACGGGACCGACGCCCGGCACGATGTCGAGGTCGACCCCGACCGCCTTGAGCGGCAGCACGATGTCGGAGAAGAAGATCGCGGCGTCCACGCCGTGGCGCCGGACCGGCTGCATCGTGATCTCGGCGACCAGCTCGGGGCGGGTGCAGGCCTCGAGCATGGTGGTGCCCTCACGCACGCGCAGGTACTCCGGCAGCGACCGCCCCGCCTGCCGCATGAACCACACCGGCGTGTACGGCGTCGGCTCGCCCCGGGCCGCGCGCAGGAAGGCCGAGTCGTGCAGCGCTGTGCGCGCCTCCGGTAGCGGGGGGCTCGGCGGGCCGGTGCCGGACATGGGCCGATCCTTGCAGGTCAGGCGGCGAGTCCCGTGGTCGGGGAGGCGGCCTCCGCCTACGCTGTTGGGCATGGCGGCATCCGAGCACCCGCGCATCGAGCCCACGGCGGCACCGGTGGAGTTCCGCCGAGCCGTGCGCCAGATGCGCTCGGCGACGTACCGCCCGGAGCTCTTCGTCGAGGAGATGCCGGCTCCCCAGCGGATCGCCCCGTTCGCCTCCGCCCTGTCCGCGGACGTCACCGTCGGCGGGCGAGGACGTCGGCTCGGGTCGCATCGTCGTGCTGCACGACCCTGCAGGCAACGACGCCTGGGACGGCACCTTCCGCTGCGTCGCCTACGCCCGCGCGGAGATCGACCCTGAGCAGGTCACCGACCCGATGCTGGCCGGGGTCGGCTGGAGCTGGCTGACCGAGGCGCTCGAAGCCCATGGGGCCGAGTACGGCGCCCCGTCGGGCAGCGTCACCTGCGTCAGCACCGAGAGCTTCGGCGGCATGTCCGACGAGCCCGCCGCCGCCCACCTGGAGATCCGCGCCTCGTGGTCGCCCGTCGGCGACCTGACCGCGCACGTCGAGGCCTGGGGCGAGCTGTTGTGCACCGCCGTCGGGCTGCCGCCCGTGCCAGAGGGCGTGGCCACCATCCCGAGCCGTCGCGGTCAGCGCGGAACGTCCGGGTCCGGGTCCGGTCCGGGGGTCGGATCGGGATGACGCGAGACTGATGGCCCCGGACTCACCCGACACGACCCAGGACACCCAGAAGCCGGAGACCGCGGCAGAGGCCGAAGCCGCGGAGTCCCCGCCCGTCCCGCTGCTGATCCTGCGCGACGGGCTCCCGGCCATCACCGAGACCGAGCCGGCGCTGGCCGAGCTGGTCGAGCGGGTGCGCGCCGGCACCGGCCCGATCGCCCTGGACGCCGAGCGCGCCTCCGGCTACCGCTACTCCCCGCGCGCCTACCTGATCCAGATGCGGCGTGAGGGTTCCGGCACCGCGCTCGTCGACCCCATCGCCTACGACGGCCTGGCCGGCCTGGGTGAGGCGATGGGCGACGCCGAGTGGATCCTGCACGCGGCCAGCCAGGACCTGCCGTGCCTGCGCGAGGTCGGCCTGACACCGAGCCGGCTCTTCGACACCGAGCTCGCTGCACGCCTGCTGGGCTACCCCCGCGTCGGCCTGGCCACCCTCGTCGAGGTGATCCTCGGCCGGTCGATGCGCAAGGAGCACTCCGCCGTCGACTGGTCGCGACGCCCGCTGCCCCAGCCGTGGCTGGAGTACGCCGCCCTCGACGTGGAGGTGCTGCTCGAGCTGCGTGAGGTGCTGTCAGCGGAGCTGCTCGAGTCCGGCAAGGACGGCTGGGCGCGCGAGGAGTTCCAGCACCTGATCGACCACGTGCCCCCACCTCGGCACGACCCGTGGCGTCGTACCTCCGGCATCCACAAGGCGCGCGGGCGCCGTGGTCTGGCGGCCGTGAAGGAGCTGTGGACCACCCGCGACGAGATCGCCGAGAAGCGCGACACCACGCCGGGCCGGCTGATCCCCGACTCGGCCATCATCGCCGCGGCCAACGCCCTCCCCACCGACGTCCGGTCCCTGCTGGACACCCCGGGGTTCCACGGCCGCGGAGCACGGCGCTACGCCGACCGCTGGCTCGAGGCCCTGGCTCGTGCCCGCGCCCTGCGCGACAACGAGCTGCCGCCCCTGGCCGTCCGCTCCGACGGCCCGCCCGCTCCGCGGGTCTGGGCCGAGCGCGATCCCGTCGCCGCGGCGAGGCTGTCCACCGCCCGCAGCATCGTGACGGCGTGGGCCGAGGAGCACCAGATCCCCGTCGAGAACCTGCTCACTCCCGACTACCTGCGGCGGGTGCTGTGGAAGCCGCCGGCCGTCGGCGGCCCCGACCTCGAGGAGCTGGTGGGCGCGGACCTGACCCGCCTCGGAGCACGGCGCTGGCAGGTCGAGATCACCGCGCCGCTGCTCGCGGAGGCGATCGCACACCCGGTCGAGGCCGTGCCTGTCGAGGTCGTGGCGGAAGAGCCGGACGGCGCCGGGGCGGCGAGCTAGCCGGACGGACTCGCGCTGGGGCTGCCGCTGGGTGACGGCGACGGCGTGGCATTGGGGTCGAACAACGGCACCGAGGCCTGGTCGATCGCGGCGAGGCGGTCGGCGAGCGGCTCGATGAGCGTGTCGTAGTAGAGATGGGCGAGCGGGGCCACCGTGGCCCGACGTACGACGGGCCAGTAGCGGGTGCGCGGCAGCGGCTGCACGTGGCGCAGCTCGCGCTCGAAGACCTCGGCGTGCAGTGGGCGCTGTCCCCGCTGGAGGAAGCTGTCGCCGTTGACCGCGTCGAGGTTGGTCGGCTGCACGTAGCCGGTGGCCGCGAGGACGTCGGCGCTCTTGGTCGAGACCAGGTAGGTGAGCAGGTCGGCAGCGCCGGCGACGTGGTCGGACTTGGCGGCGATGCAGAGGCCCTTCTGGGTCGAATCGGTCGCTGCGCCCCCCGCCCGGGGCAGCGGCATCACGTCGAAGTTGAGGCCCTGCTGCGTCCGGAGCACCGGAGTGAGGTCGCGGGTGCCCAGCATCATGCCGAGCCGGCCCGCCTTGAACCGCTGGACCGGGGAGCTCCTGCGCAGTGCCGCCTGGTCGAAGGTGAGGTCGGGGTTGCGCACGACGTCGAGGAAGCTGCGCATGGCGGTTGCCGAGCTGTCCTCGGACAGGGCGAGCGACTTCGGGTCGTCCGGGTCGTCGACCAGGTCACCGCCCCCGGACCAGATGAAGGGAGCCACCTGCACGAGGTCCGGTGACACGTAGAGGCCCCGCACACCGGGGTGCCGGGCGAGCCCGGCCGCGCGTGCGAACTCGTCGAGCGTCCAGCCGGTCTCCTGCGTGACCGGCCGGTGGTCGGGCTCGGCAGCGAGACTGAGGTCGATCAACCGGGTGTTGTAGTAGACGACCAGCGGAGAGACATCCGTGGGCATGCACTGCAGGGCGGAGTCGGAGCTGAACGCCTCCAGGGAGGACCGCGTGTATCCGTCGCCGAAGTCCACCTCCCGCTCGGAGAGAAGGTCGTCGACGCGCTGGATCTCCTTGTCAGCAGTGAGCGCCGGCAGGTCGTCGCCGTCGACCTGGAAGAGGTCCGGGGGATCGCCCTTCTCGGTGGCGGCCCGCATCGCGTCCAGTGCCTGGTCGTGGGTGGCGTATGACATGACCTTGACGACCGTCTTGGGGTGCGTCGCCCCGAAGTCCGCCGCGAGTCGCTTGTAGGCGGCGACCACGGCAGGCGGGCCGTAGACGGCCAGGGTGACCTCGGCGGGACCGGTCGGGCTCGCGGAGGGCGGTTTCGCCGGCTGGTCGTCCCCGCTCGCGCAGCCGGTGGCCAGCGCGGCGGCCGCGAGCAGCGCGACCGCGGCCCGCGCCGTCGTCCTGACCCGCATCGACCGTCCCGTCGTCATCCGGCGCCCGGTCCCAGCTGCACCCGGCGGGTGCCCGGTGCCGGGCACCCGCGCCACGATATCGGCCCGCGCCACACCGTCGGCAGCCGCCGGGGTGAGGCACCGCGGGCCTCTACGCTGGCGGCATGTCGCCGACCCGGAAGCGTGCCCAAGAACGTGCCCAGGCACCCGTGCTCGTCGTCCTCCTGCTCGCCCTCGGTGTGCTCGCCGGGTGCGGCGTCAGCAGTGACGACCACGCCAGCGACGAGCCGACCACCTCCGCCTCGCCGGAGCCGACCGAGTCCGTGACCCCGACGGAGTCCGAGTCGGCCACGCCCACGGAGACGGCGACGCAGTCCCCGACGTCCGCACCCTCGCCCACCCTGGCCCCCCAGGCCGCGCTCCTCACCGCCCAGGAGATGCCGACGCTCAACGACACCCAGCAGTGGAAGCAGGGCCGTACCGGACCGATCGGGTCCCGGCCCTTCGGGTTGTGCGCGAAGTTCGACCTGCTCTCCATCGGCGCCGAGCAGGCGGTCGAGCGGCGCTTCACCTCTGCGGGCGGCGGCACGGCCGGCCAGCAGATCGCCACCTTCCCCGACGCCGCCAACGCAGCGCGGGCGAGCAAGGTGATCCAGGCGTGGCACCGCAGCTGCGCCACCCGCGTGCCTGGAACGAGCGTGCGGGTGGATCCGATCTCGGCGGTTCCGGTCGCCTCCGGCACCGGGTGGTGGTACATCGTCAGCTACGTGCGCAACGGCGAGGGCCACTTCCACGAGCTCGGCGTGGTGCTCTCCGGGACGCGGATGAGCCTGGTCCGGATCGACCACGGGGGCCAGGACCACAACTACCCGCCCGGCCAGGACCCGATGCAGCTGGCCGTCAAGGCTGCCGCAGGAAAGCTGGGCTGAGGATGAGCGAACGCCGCCATCACCGACCGATGCTGCCCGGTGCCGAGACGTTCGAGGAGATCGAGAGCGACTCCGACCCGGCCGCCCTCAGCGAGGCAGCAGACCGTGCGGCCACCGCCCTGGTTCGCGGAGCCCGCGGCCGGTCGGACCACGAGCTGGTCGAGCGAGTCGTGCACCTCGCCGACTCCGAGGGTCTGGAGACCCTCGCCGAGCTGTGGTCGGGAGCGCCCTCGGACTCCCTGGCCGGCGCGCTGTGGCGCCTCTACCTGCTGCGCACCTGGGTCTACGCCGACCCGCGGACGGCCGCCAGCGAGTACGACCGCGGTCGCGCGCACGTGCCGGTGGCCGAGGTGGTCTCTGGAGTGGTGGACCCGCCCGGCCCGGACGAGGTCCGGTCGCTGGTCGACGAGGTGCTCGGCGGGGTGGTCGTCGGTGACTTCGCCGACACGTTGCTGCGCGCGGCTGCCTTCGCGCGGGTGGCCGCAGCCGGCCGCGCGCACGACACGCGAGCGGAGACGGTCGGTGCGTCGTCGTACGCCTCGGACCTGTCGGCCTCGCGTCTGCTGACCCTGGCCGAGCAGCTCGACCACGCCGCTCGGCTGGAGATCGACGGCGTGTTGGCCTGATCACTCTCGACGGCGTTGCCCGCGCCGGTAGAGTGGGTCTCGCGCCGGGCCGTGGCAGCCCCGGGTCCCAAAATCAGCCGCTACGAGCGGCCACGCGCCGTGAGGCGCTCCCGGTCCGGCGCACAGCTTCCCGGAGGTGTGGATGAGGCTCCCGCTCCCCCGCCTCCGCAACCCGGTGGCGCCGCGCCTGCGCTGGAGACCTCGGTGGGCGCCGCGGCCGGACGGGCACCCCGATCCTGGTGAGGTCGTGTGGGCCTGGGTCGCCTACGAGGACGACCCGAGCCGCGGCAAGGACCGTCCGGTCCTGGTCCTCGACGTGGAGGACGGCGTGCTGCTGGCCCTCCAGCTCACCTCGAAGGACCACGACCGCGACGCCGAGCAGGAGCGCCGGGCGGGACGGGTCTGGATGGACGTGGGCTCCGGCGACTGGGACAGCCAGCGTCGTCCCAGCGAGGTCCGGCTCAACCGCCTGCTGCGCCTCGACCCCACCTCCGTGCGCCGCGAGGGCGCCGCCCTGGCACGCGAGACCTTCGACGCCGTGGTGGCGGCTGCCGCGCCGTACCTCTGAGCCCGGCGCAGTTTCACCGGTCGGCCGGTGAAACTTGCAGGAACGCGCGTTAATTCGCGCGCATGGCGAAGATTCACCGGTTGGCCGGTGAATCCGCACTCACCCCAGCGCCTTCCAGATCCGCGTCTCCGAGACCGGTACGGCGGTGCCGAGGTGCTGGGCCCAGAGGCTGACCCGGAGCTCCTCCAGCAGCCAGCGGACCCGACGCAGGTCGGCGGGCAGCGGGCGGCCCTCGGGCAGGGCGTCGACGCGGTGCTGCCAGGCCTCCTGCAGCGGCTGGACGCGTGCCATCAGCTCGCGGTCGCGGCCGATGTCGGCGAGGCGGTCGAGCCGTTCCTGGATGCCCCGCAGGTAACGCGGGTAGTCCCGCAGCCTGGTCGGACCCGCCGCCCCGATGAAGCCGGGGTGCACCAGGCCGGCGAGCTGGGCGCGCATGTCGGTCATCGCCGGGAGCAACGGAAGGTCCACCCGTCCGTGCAGCGCCTTGTCCACGGGCCGCCACTCGGCGAGGACGCGCAGCACCAGCTGGAGCACCTGCGCGGCACGGTCGGCGAGCTCGCGGCGTGCCTGGTCGGCCAGCACGGCGAAGGCGGCCTCGTCGCGCACCTCCCCGGCCTGGTCGACCAGCTCGCCTGCAGCGGCGACTGCGCAGTCGTCGAGGAGCGCCCGAGCGCTCGGGTACGGCGACGCGGAGAGCGCGAGCTTCGCGGCGTTGTCCAGGCCCTCGAGGAGCATCTCGGTCGGGCTGGGGTTCGCGAGCAGCAGCAGGCGTCGTACGCCGAGCCGGTGATCGGCCTCCTGCTCCTCGGCCGAGGCGGCGACGCGCAACCCGACGCCGCCCCCGTTCTCCGGGCCCTCGTCGACCAGCGCCGGGAACCCACGCACCTCGTGCCCGGCCCGCATCCGGGTGAAGGAGGGCTCGATGGTGCCGAAGGTCCAGGTCCGCTGACCGGTCGCGGTGACGCCGGACTCCTCCGCTGCCTCCTGCACCGCCCGGTCGAACGCGGGGCGCAGCGGCTCCTTGAGGGCGTCGAGGTCCTTGCCGCGGGCGACCTCGTGGCCGTCTGTGTCGACGACGCGGAACGTGGGCCGCAGGTGGTCCGGCACCTTGGTGAGGTCCCATGCCTCCGGGGGCACGTGCACACCGGCCAGCGACCGGAGGTACCGCGCGAGCGCCTCCAGCAGCGTCTCCTCCCCCGGGGGCACTGCTTCGAGGAAACGCCTGGCCACGTCGGGGGCCGGGACGAAGTTGACCCGCAGCTGCTTGGGCAGCGACCGGATCAGCGCGGTCACCAGCTCGTGACGCAGGCCCGGCACGTTCCAGGTGAAGGCCGCCGCCTCCACGGTGTTCAAGGTGGCGAGCGGGACGTCGACGGTGACGCCGTCGTCCTCGCTGCCGGGCTCGAAGTGGTACCTCAACGGGAGCGAGGACGACCCCTCGCGCCACTCGTCGGGGAACTCCCCCTCTCCCGGTCCGGCGCCGTCGCGCACGAGCATCGAGGGGTCGAAGGTCAGCAGCTCGGGTCGCGCGCGGCGTTCGTTCTTCCACCAGCTGTCGAAGTGCGCCCCCGAGACGACGTCAGCCGGCACCCGTGCGTCGTAGAAGTCGAACAGGGTCTCCTCGTCGACGACGATGCCGCGACGCCGGGCGCGGTGCTCGAGCTCCTCGGCCCGCTCCAGCAGCTCCTGGTTGGTCCGCAGGAACCGGTGCCGGGTGTTCCACTCCCCCTGCACCAGTGCGTGCCGGACGAACAGCTCGCGGGCCAGCTCCGGGTCACGCTGGCCGAGGGGTACGACGCGGTCCGCGACAAGCGGGACGCCGTACAACGTCACGCGCTCGTGCGCCATCGCGGCGGCCCGCTTCCGGGACCAGTGCGGCTCGTTGTACTGCCGCTTGACCAGGTCGCCGCCGAGCCGCTCGGCCCACTGCGGGTCGATGGCGGCGTTCTGCCGGCCCCAGAGCCGGCTGGTCTCGACGAGCTCGGCGGCCATCACCAGCTCGGGCGGGTTCTTGAACAGCCCCGAGCCCGGGAAGATCGCGAACCGCGTCCCGCGGGCACCGAGGTAGTCACCCCTGGCGCCGCTGGAGTCGCGGAGGCCGATGTGGGAGAGCAGGCCGGCGAGCAACGCCTGGTGCACGGCGTCGAGGTCGGCACCGGCCTCCTGGTCGAGCCAGTCGGCCCTGCCGGGCTTGAGCCCGACGTCGCGGGCGACCTGGCGCAGCTGGCTCTCGAAGTCCTGCCACTCGCGGACGCGGACGTAGTTCAGGTGCTCGGCGCGGCACAACCGGCGGAAGGCGCTGGAGCCCATCTCCTGCTGCTGCGTCCGCAGGTGGCGCCACAGGTTCAGCCACGCCGCGAAGTCCGACCGCGGGTCGCGGAAGCGCGCGTGCAGCTGGTCGGCACGCGCCCGGTGCTCCTCCGGCCGTTCCCGGGGGTCCTGGATGGACAGCGCGGCGGTGATCACCAGCACCTGGCGCAGGCAGCCCAGCCGGTCGGCCTCGAGGATCATCCGCGCGAGGCGCGGGTCGATCGGCAGCCTGGCCAGGCGACGGCCGATGCGCGTCAACCGCGGCCTGTCCCCGCCCCTTCCGGCGGTCGAGCTCGTCGAGACCAAGGCACCCAGCTCCTCGAGCAGCTGGACACCGGCCCGTACGGCGCGCCGGTCGGGCGGGTCGACGAAGCCGAACTGCTCGACCTGCCCGAGACCCAGGGAGGTCATCTGCAGGATCACGCTGGCCAACGAGGTGCGCAGGATCTCCGGCTCGGTGAAGGCAGGCCGTGACTCGAAGTCCTCCTGGCTGTAGAGGCGGATCGCGACACCCGCCTCCACGCGCCCGCACCGCCCCGAGCGCTGCTGCGCCGAGGCCTGGCTGATCGGCTCGATGGGCAGTCGCTGCACCTTGGTGCGCGCAGACCACCGGCTGATCCGCGCCAGCCCGGTGTCGATCACCCCGGTGACTCCCGGAACGGTCAGCGACGTCTCGGCCACGTTGGTGGCCAGCACGACCCGGCGCCGGGTGTGCCGTTCGAAGACGCGGTGCTGCTCGGCGGCGGAGAGCCGGGAGTAGAGCGGCACGATGTCGAAGCCCCGCGGCCCGTGCTCGAAGCGCTTCAACGCGTCGGCGGTGTCGCGGATCTCGCGCTCGCCGGGGAGGAACACCAGGATGTCGCCGGACGTGTCGGCACGCAGCTCCTCGACGGCCGCCTCGATGGCCTCGGTCTGGTCGCGCTGGACGGGCTCACCTTCCTCGTCGTCGTACGACTCCTCGAGCAGTGGCCGGTAGCGCACCTCGACCGGGTAGGTGCGCCCGGAGACCTCGATCACCGGAGCGCCGCCGAAGTGCGCGGCGAACCGGCCTGGGTCGATCGTCGCGGAGGTGATCACGACCCTGAGGTCGGGACGGCGAGGCAGCAGCTGGGTGAGGTACCCGAGGATGAAGTCGATGTTCAGGCTGCGCTCGTGGGCCTCGTCGATGATCAACGTGTCGTAGCGGCGCAGGTCGCGGTCGCGCTGCAGCTCCGCCAGCAGGATCCCGTCGGTCATCACCTTGACCCGGCTCTGCGCGGAGGTGCGATCGGTGAACCTCACCTGGTAGCCGACCGTCTCGCCCAGCTCGGTGCCGAGCTCCTCGGCGATCCGCTCCGCCACGCTCCGAGCGGCGATGCGCCGTGGCTGGGTGTGGCCGATCATGCCGCCGCCGGGCTCCGAGACGGCGCCGCGTCCCAGCATCAGGGCGATCTTGGGCAGCTGGGTGGTCTTCCCCGAGCCGGTCTCCCCCGCTACCACCACGACCTGGTGGTCCCGGATCGCTGCCGCGATGTCGTCGCGTCGGGCCGAGACGGGAAGGTCGGCGGGGAAGTGGATGCGCACAGCCCTGTCATTGTCCCCGGCGTCGGTCACGCCGGTCCAACCAGCGCGGCTGGCTCAGCGCGTGGCGGACGGCGTCGGCGGTGCCGGCGTCGGGCCCTGGCCCTGCCCGAAGCGCTGCAGCGGCCCACCCGGGCCGCCCGGTTGCTGTCCCTGGTCCCACTGACGCTGGCCGGAGCCGTAGGGGTCGTTGAACTGCCACTGCGGACGATGTCCCATCGGCCCCTGGCCGAGCCCGCCCGGCGGCCTCCCTGGGCCGCCGTGGAAGCGGCCGAAGCCGGGTCCGCGCCGCTGGTCGCGTGGTCACCCACGGTGGCGATGGCTGCTCCCGCGAGGCCGCCCAGCAAGACCGCGACCAGGCCGACGGCGATCACCGACCGGAAGGACCAGGCGCGGTCGCGCCACCGCTCTCGGGGACTCTGCGCCACGGGTGGTTGATCAGGTGGCAGATCAGGCGGGAGGGGAGGTCCTCCAGCCGGCGACGGCAGCTGGGCTGACAGCGGTGCCGTCTGCTCCTCCGGCCGGGACTCCTCGTCGCTCACACCCCCATGGTGCGACAAGTTCCTGTGGTTGTCCTGTGACTCCCCGCCCGGTAGTCCAGAACGGGCCCCGACACGCCGCCTCGGGGGCCGATCGTCCTGGACTACCGAATTCGGGGTTCACAGGAAACCCACAGCGAGCTCATGGACTCGGCACGCACAGCGCGGCCACAGTGGAGTCATGAGGAACGGTGGGCCCGACCTGACCCGCCCGGACGGTACGCCGTTGCGGGTGCTGGTCGTCGACGACGAGGAGAACATCGCCGAGCTGCTGCGGATGGCGCTGCGCTACGAGGGGTGGGACGTGGAGGTCGCCCTGACCGGGAGCAAGGCCGCCTCGCTCGCCAAGCAGCATCGTCCCGATGCAGTCGTGCTCGACATGATGCTGCCCGACTTCGACGGCATGGAGGTGCTCAAGCGGCTGCGCACCGACCAGCCCGACGTACCCGTGCTGTTCCTGACGGCCCGCGACTCCGTCGAGGACCGCGTCGCCGGCCTGACTGCTGGCGGCGACGACTACGTCACCAAGCCCTTCTCCCTCGAGGAGGTCGTCGCCCGGCTCCGCGCGCTGATGCGGAGGGCCGGCGCGCGGCAGGCGGAGAGCGACTCGACGCTGCAGGTCGGCGACCTCGTCCTCGACGAGGACAGCCACGAGGTGAGCCGGGACGGGAGCGACATCAGCCTGACCGCGACCGAGTTCGAGCTGCTGCGCTACCTGATGCGCAACCCCAAGCGGGTGCTCAGCAAGGCGCAGATCCTCGACCGTGTCTGGAACTACGACTTCGGCGGCCAGGCCAACGTGGTCGAGCTGTACATCTCCTACCTGCGCAAGAAGATCGACGCCGGCCGCCCCCCGATGATCCACACCATGCGTGGGGCCGGGTACGTCCTCAAGCCGCCCGCAGCCCTCCGGAGGCTGAGCGTGCGAGCGCCACGCACCCTCACCGCGCGCCTGGTGACGACCGTGGTCGTCCTGGTCGCGCTGGTCAGCGCCTGGTGATCACCGCCTCCGGGCTGGTGATGAGCAGCTACCTGACCGGCCGGCTCGACCACGAGGTGCGCGGGGCGCTGAGCCGTGCGACCCACCCTCGCCCCGACTTCCCGGGCGCAGGACCGGATGGCGGCCCCGGGACCGGCCGCGGTACAACGCGCAGGGCCCGGGCACCATCCTGTCTTCGTGCCGGACGGTGTCCTCCACCGGCACGGCGTCCAGATCACCGAGTCCGGCGGCCTGTCGCGTGAGCTCTCCACCGGCGCCATCGGTCACTGGCCAAGGTGCCCACTGACGGCCAGGCCCACACCGTCGACCTCCCGGCCTGGGCGACTACCGGGTCGCCGCCGAGACCGACTCGCTGCGGCAACCGGTGATCGCGGGCCAGCCGCCCAGCGAGAACCGCGCCCTGCTCAGCAGGCTGAGGTGCTCCTGTCGATCCTGTTCGCGGTCGTGTTCGTCGTGCTGGCCGCCCTCGTCGGGCGCCTGCTGGTCCGGCGCCAGCTCCGGCCGCTGCGCCAGGTGGCGACCACGGCTCAACGAGGTGACCGAGCAGCAGCTCTCGACCGGCGGCACCGAACCTCAACGACGCGTCGACGACGAGCTCACCGACCCCGACACGGAGGTCGGCCAGGTCGGCCACGCGCTGAACACCCTGCTCGACCACATGTCGGACGGCCCTCGACGCACGGCACCGCAGCGAGCAGCAGGTGCGCCAGTTCGTGGCCGACGCCTCCCACGAGCTGCGCACGCCGCTGGCCACCATCCACGGCTACGCCGAGCTCTCCCGGCGTACGCCGGGCGACCCGGTCGCGCTCTCGGGGGCGATGACGAAGGTCGAGACCGAGGCGGACCGGATGTCCCGGCTGGTCGAGGACATGCTGCTGCTCGCTCGGTTGGACTCTGGCCGTCCGCTCGAACGCGGCGAGGTCGACCTGACCAAGCTGCTGCTGGAGTCGGTGGCCGACGCGCGCGTCGTCGACGCGCAGCAGGGAGCCACGCACCAGTGGCAGCTGCGGCTGCCCGAGGCGCCGGTCACGGTCGCCGGGGACGAGCAGCGCCTGCACCAGCTGTTCACCAACCTGCTGGGCAACGCCCGCCACCACACGCCGCCCGGCACCACCGTGACGATCTCGGCCGCACCGGGACCCGACGAGGTCGTGGTGGAGGTGCACGACGACGGCCCCGGCCTGCGCGCCGGGCCTGGCCGACCACGCCTTCGAGCGGTTCACCAGGGGGGACGGCTCGCGCACCCGCGCCTCGGGCGGAGCCGGGCTCGGACTCTCGCTCGTGGCCGCGATCGCCCAGGCCCACCACGGCACCGCCACGGTCAGCTCACGGCCGGGATCGACCACCTTCCGGATCACCCTGCCGGTCGGCTGACCCCTCACATGGAGCCCACAGAGTCAGCACACGGGGGTCGCAGCCCGGCGCCGGATCGTGTGCGTCATGGACACCACCAGGACCCTTCCCCGGCCGACCGGCGCCGCCCCTGAGGACGCCACTGCGGCGGCCGTCGACGACAGCACCCACGTCCCCGACCACTCGCGAGACGGACGGCACCGGCCGGCTCGGTCGGTGGTGGCGCGGCCCGACCGACGACCCCGCCTGGGCCCGCCCCGCACTTCTCGGGCTCCTCCTCGCCACCGGCGTCCTCTACCTGTGGGGCCTCGGTGCGAGCGGATGGGCCAACTCCTTCTACTCCGCCGCCGCACAGGCCGGTTCGGAGTCGTGGAAGGCGTTCTTCTTCGGCTCCAGCGACGCGGCCAGCTCCATCACCGTCGACAAGACACCGCTCGCACTGTGGCCGATGGCGCTGTCGGTGCGGATCTTCGGCCTGTCGAGCTGGAGCATCCTGGTGCCCCAGGCGCTCGAGGGCATCGCCACGGTCGCCCTGCTCCACGGCATCGTGCGCCGTACGACGGGATCGGCGGTCAGTGGCCTGATCGCGGGAGCGGCGATGGCCCTGACCCCGGTGGCCGTGCTGATGTTCCGGTTCAACAACCCCGACGCCATGCTCGTGCTGCTGATGGTCGGCGCCGCGGGCGCCACCCTGCGCGCGGTCGAGGCCACCGAGGCTCGAGCAGCCCGGTGGGCCCGGTGCGCTGGCTGGCCCTCGGCGGTGCCCTGGTGGGCCTGGCCTTCCTGACCAAGATGCTCCAGGCGTTCCTCGTCCTGCCGGCTCTCGGCCTGGTCTACCTGCTCTTCGCCAGGACCCCGTGGGGCAAGCGGATCGTGCACCTGCTGGTCGCATTCGGCGCGATGCTGCTGGCCGGCGGGTGGTGGGTCGCGATCGTGGCCCTGTGGCCGGCTGGCAGCCGTCCCTACATCGGCGGCTCCCAGGACAACTCGATCCTCGAGCTCACCTTGGGCTACAACGGCTTCGGACGCCTGACCGGCGACGAGGTGGGCTCGGTCGGGGGCGGGACCGGCGCCGGAGGCGGCGGGATGTGGGGAGCGACCGGGCTCTTCCGGCTCTTCGGCAGCGAGATCGGCGGTCAGGCCGCGTGGTTGGTCCCGGCGGCACTGGTGCTCGGCGTCGCGGGCCTGTGGTTCGGCCGGCGGAGCAACCCGCTCCGCGCGGGACTGACCCTGTGGCTGACCTGGCTCGTCGTCACCGGACTGACCTTCAGCTTCATGGCCGGGATCTTCCACGCCTACTACACCGTCGCGCTCGCCCCGGCCATCGCCGCACTCGTGGGCATCGGCTCCTGGCTGCTCTGGCGACACCGCGCGTCCATGCTGGCCACGTCCGTGCTCGGCTTCACGGTCACGATGACGGCGGTGCTCGCCTGGTACCTCCTCGGCCGCACCAGCGACTTCCTCCCGGCGCTGCGCTGGGTGGTCCTGGTCGTCGGGCTCGTCGCCGGGTTCGGCGTCGCGATCGCGGGTCGCCTGCCGCGCCGTGTCGCTCTGGCTGCCGCCGTCCTGGCCCTGATGACCTCGTTGGCCGGCCCCGCGGCGTACGCCGTGAACACGGCCGCCACGCCGCACACGGGGTCCATCCCCACTGCCGGCCCCGCGACCGCGGGCGGCGGGCCCGGCGGCGATGGGCCGCCCCGGCGGGTTCCGGGGCGGTCCGCCTCAGGGCACCACCCAGGGCACCGACCCAGGCACCGCCCACCGGTGCCACCGGCACCGCCGGTACCACCGGCAGGCCTCCGACCCAGGGCGGCCAGGGTGGCGCAGGCGGCCTGCTCAACGGCAGCACGTCGCCGGCCGCCGTCACCAAGCTGCTGCAGACCGACGCGGACTCCTACACCTGGGCCGCGGCGGCGATCGGGTCCAACACCGCGTCGGGCTACCAGCTGGCGAGCGGGCAGTCGGTGATGCCGATCGGCGGCTTCAACGGCAGCGACCCCAGCCCGACACTCGCGCAGTTCGAGAAGTACGTCGCCAACGGGCAGATCCACTACTTCATCGCCAGCGGCGGTGCCGGTGGAGGCCCGGGCGGCAACGGCTCCAGCGCGATCACCAAGTGGGTGGCGGCCAACTTCACCGCCAAGACCGTCAGCGGGGTCACCCTCTACGACCTCTCCGGAGGCATCAAGTGAGCGCGGTCGCCGAGCCGACCGGGGACGAGGTCCTCGCGGCGCCAGCCCGTCGCCGACCACCGTGCTCGACGTGGTGATCCCGGTCTACAACGAGGAGACCCAGCTGGCCGCCTCGGTCGAGCGGGTGCTGGCACACCTGGCCGGCCTGCCGTGGAGCTTCCGGGTGACCATCGCCGACAACGCGAGCACCGACCAGACCGCGCTGATCGCGCGCCGGCTGAGCCACACCCATCCCGAGGTGCAGGTGGTGCACCTGGCCGAGAAGGGGCGGGGACGCGCGCTGAAGCGGGTGTGGAGCGCCTCGGACAGCGACGTGCTCGTCTACATGGACGTCGACCTGTCCACCGACCTGGCCGCGCTGCTGCCGCTGGTCGCGCCGCTGGTCAGTGGGCACTCCGACCTCGCGATCGGCTCGCGCCTGTCGCGGCACTCGAGGGTCACGCGCGGGGTGAAGCGCGAGCTGATCTCGCGCAGCTACAACCTGCTCCTGCGACAGACCCTGCGCGCCCGGTTCAGCGACGCCCAGTGCGGCTTCAAGGCCGTACGACGCGACGCGGCGCGGGAGCTGCTGCCCCTGGTGGAGGACGACGCGTGGTTCTTCGACACCGAGCTGCTCGTGGTCGCCGAGCGAGCCGGACTGCGGATCCACGAGGTGCCGGTGGACTGGGTCGACGACCCGGACAGCAGCGTCGACATCGTCAGGACTGCCGTGGACGACCTCAAGGGCGTCGCGCGGCTGGGGTGGGCGCTGCTGAAGGGGACCCTGCCCGTGCACGAGATCGGCGAGCGGCTCGGCCGCACCAGCACCGAGGCGCAGCGAGGCCGGCTGGGGATGCAGGTCGGCATCTTCCTGGCCATCGGGGCGCTGTCGACCGCGGCGTACGCGGTCGCCTACCTCGCCCTGCGCACCACCATGGGGCCGCTGTGGGCCAACTTCACGGCGCTGCTCCTGACCGCTGTCGCCAACACCGCGGCGAACCGGCGATTCACCTTCGGCGTCCGGGGTCCGCGCGACGCCGTACGCCACCAGGTGCAGGGGCTGGTGCTCTTCGCCGCCGGCCTCGTCGCGACGACCGGCTCGCTGGCCCTGCTGCACGCCTCCGGCTCGACCAACCGTGCCCTCGAGGTCATCGTCCTCACCGTCGCCAACCTCGCCGTCACCGTCCTCCGGTTCGTGGCGATGCGGCTCTGGGTCTTCGTCCGAACCGGATAGTCCATGTCGATTTCGTGGCTCCGGAGCACGCCGAACCACGAACCTGACGTCTGGACTATCCGGCTTGGAGGATCCCCGGCAACGAGCCGGAGAGCAGCACGAGGAGCTGGTCGCGGGTGAGGCCGCGGGGGTCGCGGACCCACTCGACGACGACCTCCTCGACGAAGGAGGACCAGCCACGCACGAGCAGGCGTACGGCGGGGGTGTCGGTGAGGCCGAACTGCGCCGCCTCCCGGGCGACGGGCGTGTCGAAGAGGCGGTCGGTGAGCGCGGCGCGGGAGTCCTCGTAGATCCGGCGCAGCTCCTCGTGGCCGCCGGCGGCTCCCCGGATCAGCGAGACGTAGCCCTGGTAGTTCTCGGTGACGTAGTCGACGTAGCGGGCCAGCGAGCCGGCCAGCTGCTCCAGGGGACCGCCCTCGCCGGTCGGCGCGGTGCGCGCGAACAGGTCGTCGGCCGCGCGCTGGACGACGGCGGTGTGGAAGTCCTGCTTGTTGCCGAAGTAGTGGTAGAGCAGGCCGCGCGAGATCCCGGCCTCCTCGGCGAGCGTCTCGATGGACAGCTCCTCCAAGGGCCTGGTGGAGAGCAGGCGTACGCCGAGCTCGAGCAGCTGCTCGCGCCGGGTGTCCGGCGAGAGCCGGACGCGGCTCGGGGCGGAGGTGTTCATGTGGCGCATCTTACTGAACTCGCGTCAACAACGCTATTGACGAACGTTCAATACCATCTAGGGTTGACCCATGACCTCCAGCACGAGCACCGAGCCCGTCCACCCGGCCAGCGACCCGTCCGACGGCCTGCCGCAGCGCGTGCGCGTCCTCGTCGTAGGTGCCGGGTTCGCCGGGCTCGGCACGGCGATCAAGCTCGACGAGAGCGGGTTCTCCGACTTCCTGGTCGTCGACAAGGGCGCCACCGTCGGCGGCACCTGGCGCGACAACACCTACCCCGGCGCGGCCTGCGACGTCCCGAGCCAGCTCTACTCCTTCAGCTTCGCCCCGAACCCGGACTGGTCGCGCTCGTTCAGCCCGCAGCCGGAGATCCAGGCCTACCTCGAGCGGACGGCTCGCGAGGCCGGCGTGCTCGACCGGTTCCGCTTCGGCGTGACCGTCGAGGACATCGTCTTCGACGAGGACGACCAGCAGTGGACGGTGACCACCGACGCGGGCACCGTGGTCGCCGACATCGTGGTCACCGGCTCCGGCGGCCTCTCGGAGCCCAAGCTCCCCGAGATCGAGGGCATCGACTCCTTCGAGGGCGAGATCTTCCACTCCGCCCGCTGGAACCACGACTACGACCTGAGCGGCAAGCGGGTGGCCGTGATCGGCACCGGCGCTTCCTCGATCCAGATCGTCCCCGAGGTGGCCAAGCAGGTCGCACACCTCGACGTCTACCAGCGCACCGCACCGTGGGTGGTGCCGCGCAACGACCGGGAGTACACCCGGCTCGAGAAGCTCGGCTTCCGCCACCTGCCGTTCCTGCAGAAGGCCTACCGCACCGGCATCTACTGGGGCCGCGAGTGCCTGGTGCCGGGCTTCACCATCAACCCGAAGCTCGCCGCGCCTGCGAAGCGGATGGCGCTGGGCAACATCGCCCGCGGCATCACCGACCCCGAGCTGCGCGAGAAGGTCACGCCCACCTTCGAGATCGGCTGCAAGCGGATCCTGATCTCGAACGACTACTACCCCACCCTCGACAAGGACCACGTCGACCTCGTCACCGACGGCATCGCCGAGATCACGCCCGCGGGCATCGTGACCGCGGACGGCACCGTCCGCGAGGTCGACGCGATCATCGTGGCCACCGGCTTCTACACCACCGAGCAGCCCATCGCCCAGCACGTGAAGGGCCGTGACGGTCGCACCCTCGCCGACGCGTGGCGCACCGACGGGATGTCGGCGTACAAGGGCACCACGATCAGCGGCTTCCCCAACCTGTTCCAGATCGTGGGTCCCAACACCGGCCTGGGCCACTCCTCGATGGTCTTCATCATCGAGAGCCAGATCGCCTACATCGTCTCTGCCCTGCAGCAGATGGGCGAACGCGGCATCGCCACCGTCGAGCCGATCCCCGAGGTCCAGGAGCGCTGGAACGACGACCTCCACCGCCGGATGCAGCGCACCGTCTGGAACACCGGCGGCTGCGCCAGCTGGTACCTCGACGACCACGGCCGCAACGTCACGCTCTGGCCTCGCAGTACGTTCGCCTTCCGCGGCCTGCTGCGCGAGTTCGACCTCGACAAGTACGTCGTCCAGCCCAGCCGCCGGACCCTCACGAAGGAGCACGCCGCATGAGCAAGTTCACCGGGAACAGGGCCAGGAGCCTCACCGACAAGGTCGTCGCGATCACCGGCGCCGGCTCCGGCATGGGACGCGAGATGGCCCTGATCGCCGCGCGCGACGGTGCCCTGCTCGCCGTCTCCGACTGGAACGAGCAGGGGCTGGCCGAGACCGTCGACCTGCTCAAGGCCGCAGGAGCCCGCGAGCTGCGCAGCGACGTGGTCGACGTCTCGGACCGGGCCGCCGTGGCCGAGTGGGCGAGCGCCGTCGCGGAGCAGTTCGGGCGCGTGAACGTCGTGGTCAACAACGCCGGCGTCTCGATGACCGGCGACTTCGAGGACATGGCCTACGAGGAGTTCGACTGGATCGTCGGGGTCAACTTCGACGGCGTGGTCAACGGCACCAAGGAGTTCCTCCCCCACCTGATCGCCTCCGGCGACGGCATCCTGGTGAACATCTCCAGCCTGTTCGGCCTGATCAGCATGCCCGGCCAGACCGCCTACAACGCCACGAAGTACGCCGTGCGCGGCTTCACCGAGGCGCTCCGCGAGGAGATGCTGATCAACGGGCACCCGGTCACCGTCACCTGCGTGCACCCCGGCGGCATCAAGACCGGCATCTCGCGCAACGGCCGCAAGACCGCGGGCCAGGACGCCGGCGAGATCGACCGGCTCTTCGACACCAAGCTGGCCAAGATGCCGGCCGAGAAGGCGGCGAAGATCATCCTCGACGGCGCCCTCGCCGGCAAGGCGCGCGTGCTGGTGGGCCTGGACGCCCACCTGATGCACCACTTCGCCAAGACCCTGGGGTCGCGCTACCAGGACGTCGTCGCCCGGGTCGCGCCGAAGGTGATGCCCCACCGCTCCCCCGGCGGTCGGGCGTAGTCGGGACCTAGATGCCGGCCGGGTCGGCGTTGCCGCCGCACACGACGACGCAGACCCGCTCGCCGTCCTGCGGGACGTAGGCGCCGCTGAGCAGCGCGGCCAGCGCCGCTGCGCCCGCCGGCTCCGCGGCCAGCCGCACCTGCTGCCAGAGCCACCGGCGCGCCTCGGTGATCGCCTCGTCGGAGACCAGCACCGACGCGACGTCGTGCTGCTGGACCACCGACCACGCGATCGAGCCGATCCGCGAGGCGCCCAGGGCGTCGACCGCGACGCCGCCCACCGGCACGTCGACCGGAACACCCACCTGCTTCGCCTGGTGCAACGTGGGGCACGACTCCGGCTCGACGGCGACCACCCGGGCAGCTCCGTCCAGGGCCACGCAGACGCCGGAGACCAGGCCGCCACCACCGACCGCGACCAGCACGGTGTCGGCGCCTGGCACCTGCTCGGCGACCTCGAGCCCGAGCGTCCCCTGGCCGGTCACGGTGCCCGGTGCGTCGTACGCGTGCAGGACGAGAGCACCCGGCGCCTCCCCCGCCTCCCGGCTCGCGACCAGCGCCTCGGCGTACGTCGCCCCGGCGAGGTTCACCTCCGCGCCACACTCGCTCGATGGCCCGCACCTTGACCGGCGGAGCAGCCTCCGGCACGAAGATCCGCACCGGGATGCCCAGCGCCTGCCCGACGTACGCCACCGCGAGCCCGTGGTTGCCACCGGAGGCTGCGACGAGCACGGCGGGCGGCTCGGGGGCCGTCAGCGCCGACGTGAACGCCCCACGGACCTTGAACGAACCTGCGTGCTGCAGCAGCTCGAGCTTCAGCACGACCGGGCGACCCGCGACGTCCACCTCGATCACCGGGGTGCGGCGCACCCACGGGGCGATCAGCCCCGCCGCCTCCTGCACCTGTTCGTACGTCGGGACGCTCACCGCGCCAACGTATCCTCGCGCCATGGCGACCCCCTTGCGCCCGGTCCGGGTCGAGTGCCGCAAGTGGCCGGACGACCCGCACTGGGAGTTCGACGGCGTGCGCCTCGGCGTGGACGCCCACGGCACCTGGATCGGCATCGCGCAGGGGACGCTGCTGGCCAGCCCGTCTCGCGCCTTCCACGCGGCCGCCGACCACGTCACCCTGGTGCCGCACGACGCGTGGTGGCTGGCGACCTTCTACGGCACCGACCCCCGCCGGCCGTTCGACATCTACGTCGACGTCGCGACACCGGCGGTCTGGCACGGTGACGAGCTGGTCCGATCCGTGGACCTCGACCTCGACGTGATCCGCGGGACCACCGGGCGGGTGTGGGTCGACGACGAGGACGAGTTCGCCGACCACCGGGTGCGGCTCGGCTACCCGCCCGAGGTGGTCGAGTCTGCGCTGGCCAGCTCCGAGCGGCTGCACGCCGACGTCGCCGCGGCTCGGCCGCCCTTCGACGGCGCCCACGCCCACTGGCTGGCCCGGCTGCGGGACCACCTGGAGCGGGGCCTTCTAGACCGGTAGCGGACCGATTTGCGGCTGGAAGTGAATTGTCCGATTCTTGCACGCGTCTTCCCGCTCGTGCCTAGGCTGGTGGGAGTGCCAACACCACCCCGCCCGTACCACTCTCGAAGGCCGTTCATGACCCGCCGCCGGCGTCTCGTCGCCACGCTGTTGATCTTTGCCACCACCCTGCTCGCCGCGCCTGCAGCAGCGGTGGTCGACCCTTCGGATGGCTCCGTCGTACCCACCGAGGAGTCGACGACCAGCCTCGGCTTCTTCTGGCAGCTGACCACCCCGCAGCCGGTGACGCCGGGCTCCTACCTGCTCGCGCTCGCCGAGAAGCACCCCGACTCCAAGGGCACGCGCAGCGACCAGCAGTTCTTCGAGATCAGCTCGACCGGCAGCAACGACGTCCCCTCGGCCGCGCTTGGCCGCCTACCGCCACGCCGCGGCGACGATGGCCAAGGACGACCCCGGGTGCCAGATCTCCTGGACCCTGCTCGCCGCGATCGGTCGGGTGGAGTCCAACCACGGCCGCTTCGGTGGTGCCCAGCTCGGCGCCGACGGGGTCTCCCGGCCGGCGATCCGCGGACCTCAGCTCGACGGCGCCGGCGCCTTCGCGGCGATCTCGGACTCCGACAACGGCGTGATGGACGGCGACAAGGTCTGGGACCGTGCGGTCGGGCAGATGCAGTTCCTGCCCGGCACCTGGCGCTCCATCGCGCGTGACGGCGACGGCAACGGCACGAAGGACCCCAACGACATCGACGACGCCGCGCTCGGCGCAGCGGTCTACCTGTGCGGTGCCGGCGGCAGCCTGGCGAACCCGACGGGGATGGCGCGGGCGGCGTTCCGCTACAACCACTCCGACTACTACGTGCAGCTGGTCCTCTCCTTCCAGAACGGCTACACCACCGGAGTCTTCGCCGTACCTTCCCCGCCCCCGCCGCCTGCGAAGAAGACGGTCAAGAAGGCGGTCAAGAAGGCCAAGCCGACGCCGCACGTGACGGTGGCCCCGAAGCCGGCGACTCCCTCCGTCACGCCGAAGCCCAGCACCAAGCCGACGCCACCGGTTCCCACGCCGACGCCGACGCCGACCGCGCAGGTCGGGAGCTTCACCGGCACCCTCAGGGCGTTGCCGGGCGCGGGCGGCTACACCCTCGACGACCTCACGCTCGACCTCGGCACCGGTCGGATGGACGACACCGCCACGGCCGACTACGACGGCGACGGCACCACCGAGACCAACCGCCAGGAGCTCGACGGGCTCGTCGCGGCGGGCGCGCCGGTGACCGTCCACGGCTCGAAGCTGGGTGCGGTCCTCACCGTCGACAGGATCGGCGGCCAGGCCTACTAGAGGCTGCGCGTTCGAACAGCCCTCGTGGGTGCGACGATCGACCCATGTCGTCGGGACCGATCGAGTTCGCGGAGTCCCCGCCCGCGACCCTCGGCGTGGAGTGGGAGTTCGCGCTCGTCGACAAGCAGAGCCGCGACCTCGTCAACGCCGCCTCGGAGCTCTTCGACCTCGTCTCGGCCGAGCACGGCGAGCAGCCGCGGGTGCACAAGGAGCTGCTGCGCAACACCGTCGAGCTGACGACCGGGGTGTGCCGTACGACGGCCGAGGCGGTCGACCAGCTCGCGGAGATGGTCTCGATGGTGCGCCCGATGGCCGACCAGCTCGGTGTCGACCTCTACTGCGCCGGGACCCACCCCTTCGCCGAGTGGTCCCACCAGCTGCTCACTCCCGGGCACCGCTACGAGGAGCTGATCGCAAGGACCCAGTGGTGGGGCCGGCAGATGCTGATCTGGGGGGTGCACGTGCACGTCGGCGTGCGGCGCGAGCACGTGATCCCGATCGTCAGCTCCCTGCTCACCTGGTACCCGCACCTGCAGGCCCTCTCCGCCTCCTCACCGATCTGGGCGGGCACCGACACCGGCTACGCCAGCACCCGGGCGATGATGTTCCAGCAGCTGCCCACCGCAGGGCTGCCGTTCCAGTTCGGCACCTGGGCGGAGTTCGAGCAGTACGCCCACGACCTGCAGACCACCGGCGTGATCGACCAGATCGACGAGATCCGCTGGGACGTCCGGCCGGCCCCGCACCTGGGCACCGTCGAGATCCGGGTCTGCGACGGGGTCTCCACCCTGGACGAGATGCGGGCACTGGTCGCGCTGACCCACTGCCTCGTCGTCGACCTCTCCCAGCGGCTGGAGCGCGGCGAGAAGCTGCCCGGCATGCCGCCGTGGCACGTGCAGGAGAACAAGTGGCGTGCCGCCCGCTACGGCCTGGACGCCTGGATCATCCTCGACGAGCACTCCAACGAGCGGCTGCTCCTCGACGACCTCGCCGACCTCCTCGAGCACCTCGAGCCCATTGCCGACCAGCTCGGCTGCACCGACGAGCTCGCCCTGGTCCGCGAGATCCCTCGCCGGGGTGCGTCGTACCAACGCCAGCGTGCGGTCGCCGAGCGCACCGGCGGCGACCTCGTGGCCGTGGTCGACTCGGTGGTGCGCGAGCTCTAGGAGGGCTCCCCCTCGAGCGGAGGGATCTCGTCGGTGGCGGCTAGAGGGTCCATGCCACTGACCGCGAGCAGGTCGGCCACCAGCGAGCGCGCCTGGGCCAGCACCACCTCCGCCGACAGCTGGGTGCTCCGCTCGATGGCCGAGGAGCTCTGACCCACAGCGATCAACCGGTCACGTACGGCGCTCGCCTGCCGGTCCGCCACCAGCTCGTCGGCGATGGCGTCGGCGCACTCGGCGAGCTCCACCAGCAGGTCGGCGTGCGCGTCGGGGATGCGTTCGTGGCGGTAGCAGGCCACCGCGACCCGCCGCACGAGCACCCGGGTGTTGCGCAGGGCGAAGTCCAGCGGCTCGACCAGATCGGCCATCGCGCGCACCCGGCCGCGATGGCGCACGCGGAACGGTGACGACGCCACCACCGAGAGACCCTCGTCGGCGGCCGCCCGCAGCTCACCCACCAGCGGATCCGTGGTGCGGGCGTCGCGCAGCACGGCCAGCGCCCGCTCGAGGTCACCGTCACGGATGCTCGCCGCTGCCGCACGCAGCAGCTCGGCGATCTTGCGCACCACCCCGGCTGCCTGCTCGCGCGGGCGTCGGAGCGGCGCCCGCGGAACGACGGCGGCGGCCACGAGGGCGACGCCACCACCGATCAGCGCATCGGTCCAGCGAGAGAACGCCGCGCCTGGGTAGGGCAGCAGTGTCGCGACCACGACGGCCTGAACCGCCGCCTGGGTCACGAAGATGGCGCCCGTGTCGAGCAACAGGGCGAAGGCCATCGCGAGCGAGACGATCAGGGCGACCTGCCAGCCGCCAGTGCCGAGCCAACGGGTGAGCATGTCGCCGAGCGCGACCCCTACGGCCACCCCGATGGTCACCTCCCCCACCCGCCGCAGCCGCTGGCCGTAGGACGTGCCGAGGCTGACCACCGCCGCCACCGGCGCGAAGAACGCCCGCTGGTGGTCGAAGACGTCGGTCGCCACGGTCCACGCCACGCCGGCCGCGATCGCGCACTGGCCGACCTGCCACGCCTTCGAACGCAGCCGCGCCAGGCGCTGCCGCAGCGACGTACGGCCGCGCTCCACGGCGAGCTCGAAGTGGGGCGCGCCGGCACTCACCCACTGGGCGCCCCGTCGGGCCGCCCCGCCGGGGTGGCTACTTCTCGAGGGTGGTGCCACGACCGTGCAGCAACGTCAGCATCTGGGCGAGCTGCTGATCGGCCTTCTCGGTACGACGGAACGTGGTCAGCGCCAGCGCCGGCTTGAACCGCTGGCGCGCGATCGCCTTGGCGTAGGTGAACTCCTTGAGGCCGTCAGGCCCGTGGATCCGCCCGAAGCCGGAGTCGCCGACGCCTCCGAACGGCAGCGTCGGGATGGCGGCGAAGGCGATCACCGAGTTGACCGACGTCATGCCGGAACGGATCCTCGCGGCGATGTCCATCGCCCGCTCCTTGGCGAAGACGGTCGAGCCCAGGCCGTAGCGGGTGGCGTTGGCCAGCCGTACCCCCTCGTCCATGTCGCGGACCTTGGCGACGGTCAGGGTCGGGCCGAAGGTCTCCTCCTGCACCGCCTCGGAGTCCTCGGGCACGTCGACCAGGATGGTCGGCTGCACGTAGCGCTCCCCCACCGCCTCGGGACCACCGAGCAGCGCGCGGCCGCCACGCGCCAGCGCGTCGTCGATGTGGGACTTGATCACGCCGAGCTGCCCAGGCATCGTCATCGGGCCGATCTTGCCCGTCTCCTCGGCCTTGACCTCGCGCGCCTTCTCGAGCAGCAGGGAGACGAACTCGTCGTAGACACGCTCGTGCACGTAGACGCGCTCCACCCCGATGCAGGTCTGGCCGGCGTTGGAGCAGCCACCCCACAGGGCCGCCTCGGCTGCCGCCTCGACGTCGGCGTCCTCGTCGACGAGGAACGGGTCCTTCCCGCCTGCCTCGATCAGCACCGGCGTCAGGGTCTCCGCGCAGGCGGCCATCACCTTCTTGCCGGTGTCGGTGGAACCAGTGAAGGCGAGCTTGTTCACCCCCGCGCGGCACAGCGCGGCGCCGGTCTCCCCCAGGCCGGTCACCACCTGGAGGACAGGATGCTCCGGCACCACCTCGGCGAAGGCGTTGGCCAGCCAGACCCCGACGCCGGGAGTGAGCTCGCTGGGCTTGAACACCACGGCGTTGCCGGCGGCCAGCGCGTAGACGATCGAGCCCATCGGCGTGTAGACGGGGTAGTTCCACGGCCCGATCACGCCGATCACGCCGAGCGGCTTGTACTCGACCGTGGCGGCCATGTTCGCCATCACCAGGCCCGAGGACCGCTTGCGCCGCTTGAGCACCTTCTCGGCGTTCTTCGCCGCCCACGCGATGTGGTCGAGCGCCAGCCCGGCCTCCAGGGTCGCGTCGCTGTGCGGCTTGCCGGTCTCGCGGTGCACGACGTCGGCCAGCTGGGCGATCCGGCGGGTGATCACGCCCTTCCAGGCGCTCAGCCGCTCTCCGCGCTCGTCGAAGGACAGCCCGGCCCACCACGCGGCCGCCTCGTGGGCCCGCAGGACCGCGGCCTCCACGTCCTCCGGGGAGTGCACCGGGTAGGTGCCGACGACGTCGCCCGTGCTCGGGCTGAGCGAGTCGAAGGTCTGTGCGGCCTCGGTCAGCGGCAGGTCGGTCAGAGTCATCGCGAGCTCCTGATCAGGTCGGCCGCCTTCTCAGCGACCATGATGGTGGGTGCGTTGGTGTTGCCGCGGGGCACGACCGGCATCACCGAGGCGTCCACGACCCGGAGGCCGTCCACGCCGCGGACCCGCAGCTCGGGGTCGACCACGGCGTCCTCGCCCGAGCCCATCGAGCACGTCGCGACCGGGTGGTAGAGCGTCTGGGCCTGGTTGCGGGCGTGCTCCACGAAGTCCTCGTCGGTGGGGTCCTCGGGCAGCTGCCACGGCCGCTCGAGGTGGCGCGCGAGGGGGCCCTGGGCGCAGATCTCCCACAACCGGCGCATCCCGGCGACCATCGCGTCGAGGTCGGCGCCGTCGTCGAAGTACGCCGCGTCGATCGCCGGGCTCCAGGACGGGTCGGCGGACCGCAACCGCAGTGATCCCCGGCTGCGCACCCCGACCAGCGTCGGGGCGGCGGTGAACATCCGCTGCGTCGGCTCGTGGAGCCCGTTGTCGTAGAACCCGGCCGGTGCCACGTGGTACTGCATGTCCGGGGCAGCCAGGTCGTCGCGCGTCTTGAGGAAGCCACCGCCCTCGCCGACGTTGGAGGCGAGCGGCCCGGTGCCCCTGACCTTCCAGCGGACCAGGCTGCGCAGGTTGTTGAACTCGGCGAGGTCCGAGATGCCGCGGGTGTACCAGATCATCGGCACCGCCGGGTGGTCCTGCAGCTGCTGACCGACGCCCGCGAGGTCGGCCTTGACCTCGATGCCGTGCTCGCCCAGGTGGGCCGCCGGCCCGACGCCGGAGAGCATCAGCAGCTGCGGGCTGTTCACCGCGCCACCGCACAGCAGGACCTCGCGACCGGCACGTGCCGTGACCTCACTGCCACCGCGCCGGTAGGTCACCCCGACGGCCCGGTCGCCCTCGATCTCGATCCGCGTCGCGAAGGCCCCTGTCTCGACGTCGAGGTTGGGCCGCGTGCGCGCCGGTGCCAGGTAGGCGTCGTTGACCGACCAGCGTCGGCCGCGGTTGCAGGTGACCTGGTAGAGCCCGGCCCCCTCCTGCTCGGCTCCGTTGAAGTCCTCCGTGGGCTTCATCCCGGCACTGACGGCGCTGTCGACCCACAGGTGGGTGAGCTCGTGGGTGTAGACGCGGTCCTCGACGTGCAACGGCCCGTCCTGCCCGTGCAGGGGACCGCCGAGCCGGGTGTTGCCCTCGGCCCGCACGAAGTAGGGCAGCACGTCGTCGTACCCCCAGCCGGTGGCGCCGAAGTCGTCGCGCCAGGCGTCGTAGTCGGCGCGGTTGCCGCGGATGTAGATCATCGCGTTCATCGACGAGCAGCCGCCGAGGGCCTTCATCCGCGGCCAGTAGGCACGGCGGCTGTGCAGCTGCTTCTGCTCGGTGGTCGAGTAGTTCCAGTCCCACTTGGTCTTGAACAGCGCCGAGAACGCCACCGGGATGGAGATCTCGTCGGCCTCCGCCTCGGGACCTGCCTCGAGCAGCAGCACCCGCACGTTCGGGTCCTCGGAGAGCCGCGCTGCCAGCACTGCACCGGCACTTCCACCGCCCACCACGACGTAGTCGTGCTCGCTGCTGCCCTGCGTCACGTGACCTCCTGGGGACGGCGCTGTCGGCCCGAGAGCTGGGCCCGACCATGCCTCGCGAACCTATACCCGACGCGAGGCCGACGGCAGAGACGGACGAGCGCCAGCACCTAAATTGCTGCTTGCAGTCAGATGAACTAAAGTCCCCAGGGTTGCCGAGGGGGCTACTGTGCGCGCTGTTTTTTGGATTATCAGCGGGATCTTCGCGGTAATCGCCGTAATGACGCAAGTCTCGGCGGATACGGCAATGTCTAACCTCGCGTCGTGGGCAGCGGCGTTCGGGGTGACTGAAATCCCCGACTGGATGCGCAACCCACGGGCTGACAATTTTATCGCTGTCTTGAGCGTGCTCGCGGGGATGTTCTCGGCTTACATGGCACTGAAGAACTTTAGAAGTGCTAGGAGCCTACGCGCCTCTACTGGCGAACTCGCAGCAAAGATCGTCAAAGCAACTGCCGAAGTGCCCAAGCCCTCACGTAAATTGCCGGATGGGCGAATAGTGGTTGGCGTAGCGCCAGCGCGTCTAAAAAAACTCTACTCCGAGCACACCACCGCGGAGGCTGACAAGTTGTCAGCGAAATACGTCGGTAACTGGATTGAGCTTTCTGGCCCCTTTGGGGACGTAACAAGTCCAAGCCCGCGTTATACGACGTATCCCGAAATGGAGCACCGAATGCTTGTAACGTTTGACCATCGAATGGAAGATTGGGGACCTCTCGTTATTATGACATTTCAAGCCGAACGTTGGCAAAGATACTTAGGTCAAAAAGCAAGAGATATCCGTGCAAATCGCGAGGATTAGCGGCTCGACGTTGGAACTGGAGAAGTGTGAATTCATAAACTCTCAAGGTGACGTTATTTGAAATGGAAAGGGCCCCGGCTGCTAGTCGCCGTCCTTCTCTGCCAGGACCTGCTAGACCTAGAGGAGGGGAGCGGTAATGAGCAGCCCGGAGAGACGTGAGGCCATTAGGGAGAAGTTACAGAGAGAGAGCACGGAGGAACTGGAGCGCCGTCTCAACTCCAGCAAGCAACCAGACCTCGACGAGCTGGTCGCTATAAAGAGCATCTTGCGAGAGCGTTACGCTAAACCCGACCGGCACGTTGCCCTTTGGACCCTCGCCTTCTCAGCTATAGCCGCTGCCACAGGCGTGCTCGCTCTCTTCTGGTCCGGCTGAGAGAGAAGGGCCCCGGCTGCTAGTCGCCGGGGCGTCCTCTGCTAGGGCACTCGGCTAGGCGGAGGCGCCCTTTACGGTATGCACTTCGTTGGCTAGCTCGAACACGGCGCCGGCCATGTCGTGCTCGCCTGCGTCAGCGAGAAGCTCATGGGCTTCGCGCATCTTGTCGAACGCGGCGGCGATCAGTTCCTGCTTGGTCATAGCTCTGTCCTTTCCGTTGTCGCGGGCACGGCACCCGCACTCCGAACGTGGGGCCAGTTGGCGCCGGCGGCAACCGCGAGAAGGTCCGTGGGCGGATTGAACCCTGCTAGTGGGATTTCTCACAGAGAGTTGAACCGCGGCTTGGTACGACAGCGATGGGAACCTTGTCGTCATTAACCACGTTTCACCACGACAGGGACGGCACACAGCACGAGGGAGAACAACCATGCTGAAGATGCTTCGCCGTCTTCCGCTGAAGACACGCCTGCCTTTGGAGGCGTGGCTTTTGGCCGGAGCGGTATCAATATTCTCGCTGACGGGTTCGCTCGTCCAGCACAGCGACCAGTGGTCACTACAAGCAACGAAAGAGGCGACAACACACTTCGCGTCTCTGACTGCGTTCCGCTGAAAAGGGCTCCGACACGGAGCCCTACCACGCGGTGAACTTCGGCCGAAGGGCCGAAGCCGGGCGAGTTCGCACTTCGGTCGCTTAGGGTCAATGCGGCAGTCTGCCACCCGCCTCGTGGCAGGCTTTAGCTGGTCTAAGGCTGGTCTAACCGCTACGCAGCTGGATAGGCATTTCTGCTTTCAACCCAACCGCTTACGGGTGTCTAGGCGGACTGATGGAACATCAGCTTCCCGTGCGTGCGCGTGAGCTTCTCGATCAGCGCAAGCGCCGCATCCGTGACCAGCACCCGTTCAACCATGACCCACCGACTTTCACCCTCACCTGTCTCGCGAGCGGCCCCGCGAGACACCCTCTCCCATCGAGGGAGAGGGGTGGGAGTCCGCTGTGTCGCCGCGAGTTCTCATTCCCTCTCCCCTTCGTGGGAGAGGGTGGCTCGGTAGAGCAAATCTCTACCGAGCCGGGTGAGGGGGCTTACGTCGACTAAAAGAAGCCCAGCGCCTTGGGGCTGTAGCTGACCAGCAGGTTCTTGGTCTGCTGGTAGTGGTCGAGCATCATCTTGTGAGTTCTCGCGCCCGATGCCCGACTGCTTGTAGCCGCCGAACGCCGCGTGCGCCGGATAGGCGTGATAGCAGTTGGTCCAGACGCGCCCGGCCTGGATGGCGCGGCCGAAGCGGTAGGCGCGGTTGCCGTCGCGCGTCCACACGCCGGCGCCGAGGCCGTAGAGCGTGTCGTTGGCGATCGCGAGCGCCTCGTCGTCGTCCTTGAAGGTCGTGACCGACACGCACCGGCCCGAAGATCTCCTCCTGGAAGATGCGCATCTTGTTGTGGCCCTCGAACACCGTCGGCTTGACGTAGTAGCCGCTCGGCCAGGTCGCCGTCGAGCTTGGCGCGCTCGCCGCCGGTCAAGCACCTTGGCGCCTTCCTGCTTGCCGATGTCGATGTAGGACAGGATCTTCTCGAGCTGCTCGTTCGAGGCCTGCGCGCCGATCATCGTGTCGGGTCGAGCGGATTGCCCTGCTTGATCGCCTCGACGCGCTTCGACCGCCCTCTCCATGAACTGGTCGTAGATCGACTCCTGGACCAGCGCGCGGCGACGGGCAGGTGCAGACCTCGCCCTGGTTCAGCGCGAACATCGCGAAGCCTTCGAGCGCCTTGTCGAAGAAGTCGTCGTCCTCGGCCATCACGTCGGCGAAGAAGATGTTCGGCGACTTGCCGCCGAGCTCCAGCGTCACCGGGATCAGGTTCTCGGTGGCGTACTGCATGATCAGCCGGCCGGTCGTGGTCTCGCCGGTGAAGGCGATCTTGGCGATGCGCTTGTTCGGAGGCCAGCGGCTTGCCGGCCTCGAGGCCGAAGCCGTTGACGATGTTGAGCACGCCGGGCGGCAGCAGGTCGCCGATCAGCTCCATCAGCACCAGGATGCGCAGCGGCGTCTGCTCGGCCGGCTTGAGCACCACGCAATTGCCGGCGGCGAGCGCCGGCGCGAGCTTCCACGCCGCCATCAGGATCGGGAAGTTCCACGGGATGATCTGGCCGACGACGCCCAGCGGCTCGTGGAAATGATAGGCGACGGTGTCGTCGTCGATCTCGCGATAGCGAGCCTTCCTGGGCGCGCACGCAGCCGGCGAAATAGCGGAAATGATCGATGGCCAGCGGCATGTCGGCGGCCATCGTCTCGCGGATCGGCTTGCCGTTGTCGCAGGTCTCGGCCAGCGGCGAGAGTTCGAGGTTCTCCTCCATGCGGTCGGCGATCTTGTTCAGGATCTTGGCGCGCTCGGCCGGCGAGGTCTTGCCCCAGGCGTCCTTGGCCTTGTGCGCGGCGTCGAGCGCGAGCTCGATGTCCTCGGCGTGCGAGCGCGCGATCTCGCAGACCGTCTTGCCGGTGATCGGGCGCGATGTTGTCGAAATAGCCGCCCTCGACCGGCGCGACCCATTTGCCGCCGATGAAATTGTCGTAGCGGGGCCGCAACGCCACGCGTGAATTCAGTGTCTCGATGACCTGATGCAACATGGACGCCTCCTCTAAGTCGCTTGATTATGGTTGTTTTCTAAGCAGACTTCTGATCCCTGACATTGACCTGCGTCAAGCTGAATGGCAGGGAACTTCAGATTTGTGAGCGGCGTTGATTTGAGGCCAAAACGACTGGAGTGGAGATGGCGAACGGTGTGGATGGCAGGAACAATGGCCTGCTGCTCGGCGTGTTGATCGGCGCTGCGGTTGCGGCGCTCGCCGTGCTTGCCTATTTCGCCTATCAGCGCTCGCGCGAGCCGGTGGTGAAGATCGACGTTCCGGGCTTCTCCGGCGAGATCCGCAAGGACAATGGCGGCGTCGATATCGAAGTCGGCAAACCCAAGCCGTAGCAAATCCAACTCTAAGGAATAAGCACCGCGGCGCCGGTCAGCTCGCCTTGGCGCAAGCGGGAAAGCGCCTCATTGGCGGCGGCGAGAGGCACCTTCACCACCGTCGTCCTTACCCCGGCCTGCGGCGCGAGTGCCAGGAACTCGCGCGCATCCGCCCGCGTGAGGTTGGCGACGGAACGCAAGCTCCGCTCCTCCCACAGGATCTCGTAAGGGAAGGCTGGGATGTCGCTCATATGGATGCCGCCGCACACCACGACGCCTCCCTTGCGCGATGCTTTCAGAGCCGCCGGCACCAAGGCCCCGAAAGGAGCAAAGATGATCGCCGCATCCAGCTGTTTCGGCGGCGTCTCGTCGGAACCGCCTGCCCACGCCGCGCCAAGCTCGCGCGCGAAGTCTTGTGCGCGCCTGTCGCCGGCCCGCGTGAAGGCGAAGATTTCACGTCCCTGATACCGTGCCACCTGCGCCACGATATGCGCCGCGGCGCCGAAGCCATAGATGCCGAGGCGCGCCGCATCGCCGGTCATCTTCAGCGAGCGGTAGCCGATCAGTCCGGCGCACAGCAGCGGTGCTGCTTCGGCGTCGCTGTAGCCATCGGGCAAATGAAAGCAGTAACGCGCGTCGGCGACCGTGTGCGAGGCATAGCCGCCATCGATCTGGTAGCCGGTGAAGCTGGCGTTGTCGCAGAGATTCTCCTCTCCGTTGCGGCAATAGGGGCAGGTGCCGTCGGTCGAACCGAGCCACGGCACCCCGACGCGGTCGCCGATGGCGAATCCTTCCACCTCCGAGCCAACCGCCTCCACGCGGCCGACGATCTCGTGACCGGGCACGAGGGGAAGCTTCGGCTCTGTCAGTTCGCCGTCGACGATGTGCAGGTCGGTGCGGCAGACGCCGCAAGCGAGCACGCGCAAGCGAAGCTGCCGCGCTGACGGCTCAGGGATCGGCAGCTCGGTGAGCTTGAGTGGCGATCCCGGTGCCTCGAGCACCATCGCCTGCATGGTTGAACCTGGCATGAAGCGATCGTGCTACCAGCCGTGAAAGATTTCAATCCCGCTCGCGCGGCTGGGACCTTGCCACACGCCTAATGCGACGGCTTCAGATCGAAGGACGCTAGCGCTCTGCTCCGAAGTTCTTGCCGGTCGGTCACGCCGGCATCGGCGAGGTCCATCAGCGTTGCTGCCAGTCCCTGCTGAAACTCTGAATCCTTATCCCAATCGTGATAGGGATTGTGTGCCTTGAGAACTTGCCAAACGTCTCTAAGCGCATGCTCCAGCGCTTGCAGAGTTGTTTCGTCAAAATCTCTGGACGGACGTTGAGAGGCCATTGGCTCCTCCATGCATTTGCAGGCGGGAGCGTGACTTAGTTACTCTCAGCCACCGGTGCCTGGGTCAACAATCCGGCGATACGACCCCTTAGCACTTTCGGATCGTCAAGTCTGTGCGTAACGACAGAGGACGCCGCCCACCATCAGCGAGCTTGCAGGGACTTTCGACGCCGTTCTCGCCATACATAAGCGACCAATGCCGGCGACAGGATCACCAATTCCAAGAGCCAGTTGATGACGTTGAACGGGCTGTAGATCTCCTTAAGCTCTTGTAGCGCCTGCCCGTCGCTGTCTTCGCTCATGAACAGGCCGGCAATGCCAAACACGTTTACCACGACGATGAGCGTGATCCATGCCCAGATGAAGCTGGTGAGCGTTCTGTCCATACGTAGCTCCTACCTCGGACTAAATGCGCACAGGATGGCGCTTTTTCGGTTCCCGCTGGGTTGCCGCCGATAGAGCACCATCGAGGCGATGGTGCTAAGCTCATAGTGAACGAGAAAGAGGGAGCCATGGATGAGGAAAAGAGAGCCATCGTGCTCGATCACTGCAAGCAAATGAGCGAGGCCTTGAAAAAGGCTCTGGCGGAAGAACCCAAGACCGAGGCCGAGATTGAGGCTCTGCTTGCCTACATCGAGCGGACCACCGCCCCGAAGACTGACCCGGAGGTTCATGAGTTGATGATGCTGGAGCTAAGGGAGGCAGCGCGGGCGTCTCACAAGGGTCCGGACACTGTTCAGTGAAGATCGACACTTGCCGTGAATGTAAACAGCCGCTTGTAGAAATCGACAATCGCGGCGATCACTTCACCGGCTGCATGATCTGCAACATCTGGTGGTCGGCCGAAGGCAAGAAGATTTCGACTTTCAGAGGAGGATCTGCGGGCGCTTCACGCGTTGCGGCGGTAAACTTAAAGCAGATCATTTGCTAAACGGACGGCCGCCAGAGGAAACCCTGAACGACTAATGCCGGACGAGAGGCCAGCCCTGGCGGGTTGGACGGAGCGCCGAGACCGCTGCGACAGTATCCGCATCGCGCTCATAGGCGCCTGAGGGCTTCGCCGTTGCCGGCCCGATCAGGCGCCGCTCGGCGACGACGGCTGACGCCGACCACAGGGCCTCGAAGGCGAGGTGCCCAAGGCGGAGCGTGCCGGCGACAGCATCCTCGATCAGGCTCAAGGCATTGCGCTTGTCGGCGTCGCGCCGCATAGAATTGCCCCACCAGCAGAGCGAGGTGCCATAGGTCACCTGCTCATGGGCGTCGAGCAGGCGCGGATTGCGTGCCCAGCGCAGGAGCTCATGGGCGCGGCCGCGCGGGTTCAACTCTGAAAGGCAGGCATAAAGTTTGCGCACATCCTCTTCCGGATCGAGCTTGGCGACGATCACCTTGGCGGCGATGCCGGTGCGGGCGAGATCGCGGGCTTTCAGGATCAAGGCTTGGGCGGGACCGGACGACGCCGACCGCAGGACCATGGTGAGCTCGCGGGGTTCATCCGCGTCGGTTTCGACGCGCCCGATGAACTCGCCCAATATTTCGAGATGCCGATCGAGCTCGGCGTCTTTCACGTCTCTAGAACTTCCCGAAACCACAATGCGCATGTTCCCCCCGCTCTGTGGAAGCAGTTGCGCGCAAACGCCGAGGCGCCTCCGTGCAACGAAGCAAAGTTAGCCGCGCCAGAGTTAAGGAAGGCTTGATGGCCGCTCTCGTTCGAGGCGCCATGACGCCGGGCTCTGATGCGATGCGGAACGTGGATGTGGCGGAATGCGGAGCCGGTCGACCTGCGAGGCCGTGCCGATGATCGCTGGATGAAGCGATGAGGCAATTGGACAAGGCGCCAACGCGCAGCGGCGCCAGAACGGGGACACGCATATACTGAACGCACTCCGGACTACGGTTCGATCGGTGTCCGCCCCCGGAGCGCCGATCCCCTCTAACTCCCTCCAAACGCAACGCTCACTGCCAAACAAGGCTGTTTCGTGACGCGGCAAAGAAACGCAGAGGGGTTCCGCCGGTTCCGCCCGAGCCAAAAAATTTGCGCTTAGACCAGGAGTTTCCGGCTCCGAGTTGACCCTGATTTCGTGCAGATCCCCCGCACCCGGCTCGCCGCTAAAGCGGCAATCCACCGGGGAGTGGGGTTGGTACTCGTTGCGCCGTCACAGCCCCTCTCCCCTTGTGGGAGAAGGCTTTCGCCCTGCCTTCGCCGAAGCGAAGCTTTGGCTTCGCGGAGGCAGGCGCGATCTTGCGCATGCGCGCTCAAGTAGCGAAGCGGTAGCGCCCTACGAATTCGCGCAAGTCGCATGGTGGGAAGGGTGAAAGGTGAAACTTATCTATACACTCCACCCACCTCGTCCACTGAGGGGCGCATCGTGAGGCGTCGTGAAGCGGGACGGGGTGCGGCGCCCGCGGGCCGGTTTCGCAAGACCGGCACTCGGGCGGCGGTGGGGCTCCCCCCGGGCACTAAGAGACCCTGCCAGGAGCTGGCTGACGACTTGGGTTTGCTATCGGCCTGCTAACCGGAAAGCGGGGCCCGCCGTCGCAAATCGCCGCAAATAAGCATGCGCTGATTTAAGGGCGCCCGCGATCTGCGCTCAAATAGCGCGAAGCGCGGTAGCGCACCAAAAAGAGCGCATGTGGCGCGCCGAGAGGCGCCGCCGTCCGCGAGGACACGGAACCAGAAGGTCTGCGCTTTTCGGCGCGCCATCCCCCTCAAACCCCGGCGCATGCGTCGCGGCAAGGAGAACGCATGCCCCGCAACAAGCGTCACCCCGGCGAAGGCCGGGGTCGTGTTTACCTTCGCGCCTCCGCGCGAGCTGGATTCCGGCTTTCGCCGGAATGACGAGAAATTCGTCGGTGTGCCGCGAGTTCCAATTCTCCCAGGGACAAGCCCCAGGAATGACGAAATTGCGCCCCGACCCCACATTATGACGGTGCGTCAGGGACATCGGAGGTGTCGAAGCGATCATGGCGTTTTACCTGGTTTCCGCGGTGCCGAAGCACGGGCGTCTCGATGAGCTTCAACAGCGGCTCGCCCGCGCCGAGTTCACGTCGTTGCGTCCCTTCGGCGCGACGCTCTCAGCCTCGCTTGCCAACGCGCGCATCCGTAAGGACGGCGTTGCCGTGTGGGAGGAAGAGGATTATTGCCGGCCGCCGCTCGCCGAGGAACGCGCCGCCGTGCTCGACGACTATTTCCTGGATCTCCGCGTCGAGCCGGTCGCCGAAGGCGAGGGTTGGAGCAAGATCGCGACGCTGCCTCACCTCTTCCCCGAATAGCTGCTCCGGCCGTCCTCCATGCGGTTCCTCTGCGCCATCGTCCTCCTGCTGATCTCCGCCACGGCGTCGCTCGCCGCGCCTAACATCGTCGTCATCATGACCGACGATCAGGACGACACTGGCTCCATGGCCTATATGCCGAAGACCCTGTCTCTGATCGCCGAGCACGGCGTCACCTTCAGGAACAGCTTCGTGAACCTTCCGCTGTGCGGGCCGAGCCGCGCCTCGTTCCTAACCGGACAGGCCGCGCATAATCACGGCATCAGAGCCAACAGTCCGCTCGACGCCGGCGGCTGGGAGGCCTTCAAGAACATGGAAGCAAGCGCGCTGCCGGTTTGGCTCCAGGCCGCCGGCTACAAGACGGCGCTGATCGGCAAATATCTCAACCGCTACGGCCAGCAGGACCTCTATGGGGCGTGGCTTGGCTGGTTCGGCAGCCTGATCAATGTCGAGTTCAAGGGCACCACGATCGGCAATCCGCGCGACTGGGTGCCTCCGGGCTGGAACCTTTGGTACGCCTTCAGCGGAACGCGCCCCAAATATTACGACTACTCGATCAACGACAACGGCAAGATGCTGAGCTTCGGCAGGGCGCCTGGCGACTATTCAACCGACGTTCTCAGAGAGCGCGCGGTCCGCTTCATTCAGGATCAGGCGGCGCGCCCTGATCCCTTCTTTCTATTTGTCGCACCGAAGAGCGTGCATGCGGAAGGAGCCCGCGCCAAACCGTCTCCGCAATATCAGAATGTTTTGAGTGACGTCAGGCTTCCTGAGAGCCCTGCCTTCAACGAACAGGATTTGCAGCGGAAGGCAATCAAGGCACCGCGCGTCGGCAATGCCACCAAGCAGGAGCTCGAGAAGACCTATCGCGCCGCGCTCCGATCGCTGCAATCGGTCGACGACCTGGTCGCCGCGGTCGGGGCTGCGCTGAAGGACACCGGCAAGCTCGACAACACCGTCGTCATCTATACCTCCGACAACGGCTTTCTCTTCGGCGATCACCGGCTGGTGGGAAAGACCGCCGCCTATGAAGGCTCGATCAAGGTGCCGCTCCTCGTGCGCGGTCCAGGCATCCCCGAGGATCAGACCCGCGATCAGCTCGTGAGCAATCTCGATGTGACCGCTACGATCGTGGACCTCGCCGGCGCTAAGCCCGGCGTGCCCCTCGACGGCAAATCGCTCGTTCCGCTCTTTGCCAGCGCCGATGCGCCGTGGCGGAGCGCGCTTCTCATCGAAAGCCCGGTGACGAGCTTCGAGAAGAAGGCCAACCGCTATGCCGGCGTGCGCACCGCCACGCAGAAATATGTGCGATATGAGGGCGGCTTCGAGGAGCTTTTCGACCTCGCGAGCGACCCCTACGAGCTCATCAACAGGGTCCGCGATCCGGCGGCTGGCGATCTTGAGAGCTTGCGCGGCATCCACGACACGCTCAAATCCTGCGCCGGCGCGAGCTGCTGGGTGCCTTGAGCCCTAGGAAAATTAGACTGTTGGTAATCGACGCCCCACGGAATACATAGTGACCCATGACAGAGCCCATCACCAGAGAGCGCGTGCTCGAAGAGCTGCGCCACGTCAAAGGTCCCGATCTCAAGGACAACATCGTCGACCTCGGCCTCGTGTCGGAGATCGTTATCCAAGCAGGGCAAGGTCTATTTCGCCATTAAGATCGATCCCGCGCGCGCCCGCGAGCTGGAGGATCTTCGCCTGGCCGCCGAGACCGCCGTGTCCGGCCTGCCGGGTGTGGAGAAGGCAACCGTCACTCTGACCGCGGACCGCAGAGCCCGGCGCACCCCGTGACGGCAATGGCGCGGCATCGCGGTCGCCCGTGTCTCCGCAGATCGCCGCCGCGCCCGCGGCGCCGCGCCTTCCGCGCGCCATCGCCCCGGCGGCGTTCCCGGCGTCAAGCACATCATCGCCGTCGCCTGCGGCAAAGGCGGCGTCGGCAAATCGACGACCGCCGTCAATCTCGCGCTCGGCTTGCAGGCCAGCGGGCTCACGGTCGGCCTTCTCGATGCCGACATCTACGGCCCCTCCATGCCGCGCCTGCTCGGCCTCACCGGCAAGCCCGAGCAGCGTCGCCGGCAACATGCTCGACGCCGATGGAGGCTTACGGGCTCAAGGTGATGTCGATCGGCTTCCTCGTCGACGAGGAGACGCCGATGATCTGGCGCGGGCCGATGGTCATGTCGGCGCTCACCCAGATGCTGCGCGAGGTCGCCTGGGGCGAGCTCGACGTGCTGGTCGTCGACATGCCGCCCGGCACCGGCGACGCGCAGCTCACCATGGCGCAGCAGGTGCCGCTCGCCGGCGCCGTCATCGTCTCGACGCCGCAGGACCTCGCGCTCATCGATGCGCGCAAGGGCCTCAACATGTTCCGCAAGGTCGACGTGCCGGTGCTCGGCATCGTCGAGAACATGAGCTATTTCATCTGCCCGCATTGCGGCAAGCGCTCCGACATCTTCGGCCATGGCGGCGCGCAGTCCGAGGCCGAGCGGCTCGGCGTGCCGTTCCTCGGCGAGGTGCCGCTCATCCCGATCCGCGAGACCTCCGACGCCGGCACGCCGGTCGTGGCGAGCGTCCGGCCTCGCCGCACGCCGCCGCCTATCGCGACATCGCCGCAATGTCTGGGAAGAGCTCGAGCGTGACAAGAAGAGCGCACGCGCCGCCCCACGCTTCGTGATGGAAAGCTAAACTGTTGGCGTAAGGCGCCGAACTCAGCTAGATGCGGAATTTGGGGGCGGAAGTGCGGCGGCGCCCCTGAAGCTGCGCCCCTTGACTGATAGACGCTCGATTACTCTCCCACTCTGCGTGCTTGGCGCCGGAGCCGTGCACGGACTCTGTGTTGCGGTCATGCTCCCGATGCTGATCACGCTGCCGGGTCCTCGGCGAGCAACGCGCCGTCCCGGCGATCGATGTCGAAGTGCTCCAGCCCGCGCCGGTCTTGCCGAAGCACGCTCGCCGACCCCGTGACCACCTCGGCCCTGCCGAGGGTTGAAGCTTCGCCTGCCGAGCCCCGGACCGAGCAAGCCAAGCCGGAGGACGCGGCGAAACCCGCCACGGCGCGGTCCATCGAGGTTCCGCCCGACGACATGCCGCAACAGATGCGCGAGCCCTGACGCGCTCGGCGCCGGCCGGGATCGATGCGCTTACGCCTGAGCCGCTTGCCGCCAACGCTGGTGAAGGCGCCGGCGCTCGAACCGCCAAGCCGCCTGAAGAGGTGAAACAGGTGACGCTCGAGCCTGACATCACCACGACATCCTCCATCCTCCCAGTGGCAACCAACCCTGCAGCCGGAGAGCCTTGGGAGGGCAGACGCAGAAGCAGAGACAGAGGCGAGCGCGCCGCCGCGGTCAGCGAGACACCTGAGCCGAAGCCTGAGCCTCAGCGCCGAATTCGTCCGCGCCGATCCCAACGAGGAAACGCCGCAGCAAGCAGCGCCCGTCGCAAGGCCGGTGGCCGCCAAGAAGCCCGCGACGCAAGCGACGCCAAGGGCCGAGACCCCGGCCAAGGCAAAGGCCAAGACCGAGCCGCGCAGCTGCGAAAAAGCGCCAAGCCGTGACGGCCAAGCGCACCGCCCCGCAGAGCCGCCGCGTGGTGAGGGGACGGCCGCAGACGCCGACGAACCAAGGCATCATGTCGTTCTTCGGCAGCGCGCTGAAGCCTCCAGCCCGGCGCCAACGCAAGCGCCGCGGCGGCCCCGTAGTCCGCCGATAATCAGGCGGCTGCTCGTCCTGCGACTTGATCGGCGTCACCTTTCGCCGTTCCCGTGGCATCCGGCGGCGCCGGGTAGCCGTAGAGGAAGCCTTGCACTTGCGGGCAGCCGAACTCGCGCAGCATCGTCGCCTGCTCCTCCGTCTCCACCCCCTCGGCAGTGATGATGACGTCCACCACTGTCCGAGTGCGATGATCGTCTTCACGATCGCTTTGGTGGCGGGGTCGCGCGGCATGTTGCGAATGAACTGGCGGTCGACTTGATCTTGTTGAAGGGGAAGCGCGCCAGATAGCCCAAGCTCGAATAGCCGGTGCCGAAATCGTCCATGGCGATGGCCGACGCCGAGCTCGCGCAGCCTCGTGAGCTTGCCGAAGCACCTCGTCGGTATCCTTTATGAGCAGGCTCTCGGTGATCTCGAGCTCGAGGCGCTGGGGCGCGCAGCCCGGTTTCACGCAGCACCTGGGCAACGGTCTCCGCCATATCGGCCGTCGCGAAACTGCGCCGGCGACAAGATTGACCGCGATCGGTCAAAGGCTCCGTCCAGGACACTGCGTCGCTGCATGCGCGCCTCAGTACCCATTCGCCGAGCGGCACGATAAGGCCGGTTTCCTCCGCCACCGAGATGAAATGGGCCGGCGCCACCTTGCCGTGCACCGGGTGCTGCCAGCGGACGAGCGCCTCCGACCCCGACCCTGTGTCGCCGCTCGCGAGGTCGTGTTGCGATTGATAGACGACCTCGAACTCCTCGCGGCTCAAGCGCCTGGCGAAGCTCGTGCTCGATCATGCGCCGCCGTTGGAGCGCCTTGTCCATGCTTGGCTCGAAGCAGCGCATGCGCTGCCCGCCATCGGCCTTGGCGCGAGCGAGCGCGATATCGGCGTGCCGCAGTAGCGTGGCCGCGTTGTCGCCGTCGCTCGGCGCTAACGCAATGCCGACGCTCGCGGTGCACGACGTACTCCTTGTCGGCGACGCTGGATCGGCTGGCGCAGAGACTCGACCAAGCGGTCGGTGAAGGCCATCACTTCGGCAAGATTGCCGATATCGACGAGCGCAACTGCGAATTCTTCGATCGAGCGCCGCGCCGCGAAATCGCCGGCGCGAAGTTTCGACCTGATCCGCTCGCCCACCTCGCGCAACACCGTGTCGTCCGGCCGTCGGTAGCGTCGTTGATCTCGTTGAACTTGCCGATGTC
>CAWIWO010000015.1:0-1631489 GCA_963839835.1 uncultured Actinomycetota bacterium | reverse complement strand
GTGGCCGGCGACCCCAACGCCACCACGGTCGAGGACGTCGAGGCCCTGCGTGCCGCCGGTTTCAGCGACCAGGAGGTCTTCGCTGATCACCGTCTACGTCGCGGCGAGGCTGGCGTTCTCCACGGTCAACGACTGCGCTGGGCGCCACCCCGGGATGTTCGGCTCCTCCGCCTCCTCGCTGCCGCCGGCGGTGCGTGATGCGGTCACGTACGGACGACCGGCCCGGGGCGCTGATCAGAGAGCGCCTGCGTCGCCCGGTGGGCGTTGTCACGGGAGGCTCGCCGCGCCAGCCAGGTCTCGCCGCGGTCGACGAGGCTGGGCAGCACCACGAGGCAGGATGGGGGAGAAGCAGCAGCTGCAGCCAGTCCCATGCCGTGTTGCCGGTGAAGCCGGTCCACCGCCACGGCATCAGGTAGCCGGCCAGCACGAGCGCTGCCACCACGACGCCCGCGGCACCGAGCAGCAAGAGAGTCCTCCGTCGGAGCCGCTCGGGAAGCCGCCACAGGCTCGACGTGGCGATCACGAGCGGCAGCAGGGCCAGGCTCAGCCAATCCCACAACGTGTTCCCGGTGAACCCGGTCCACTGCCACGGCACCATGTACCCGGCAACGACGAGGGCCACGAACGCGCACAGCACGAACGCTCCGAGCGCCTTGTGCCCACGGCCCAGGCGGTGACGGTGCGTCAGGAACAGGGGCGTCAGCGCAACGGTGACCGGCAGCGCGAGCGCCTCGAACCAGTCCCAGAGCTTGACCTGCGTCGACAGCCCCGTCCAGGTCCAGCGAGTGGCGTAGCCACCCCAGGCGAGGACCGCGATGCCGACAATGCGCACCGAGACCAGCCGCGCAGCGCGCGACGGCTCGCGCCTCTCCTCGTGCACCCGGCCATCATGGCCGACCCGGCGTCAGGGCTGGAAGACCACCTTGACATGCTGTCCTCCTTCTTCTGGAAGTGCTCGTAGGCATCGGGGGCGTCCTCGAGCGAGACGTGGTGGGTGGCGAACGACTCGACGCCCAGGACGTCCTCGTCGGCGAGCAGCGGCATCATCTCGTCGGTCCAGGCACGCACGTTGGCCTGACCCATCCGGATCTGCACCTGCTTGTCGAAGAGCTGCATCATCGGCATCGGGTCCATCGCGCCGCCGTACACGCCCGCGATCGAGACGGTGCCTCCGCGTCGTATCGTCTCGAAGGCCGTGTAGAGCGCAGCCATCCGGTCGATACCGGCGTTCGTCAGATCGGCTCGGCGACTGCGTCGGGCAGCAGCCCGGCGAACTTCTGGATGCCCGCGGCCAACGGGGAGCCGTGCGCCTCCATCCCGACCGCGTCGATGACGGCGTCCGCACCGCGACCGCCGGTGGCTTCGCGGACTGCCTCCGCGACTCCCCCGTCCTTGTCGACCTCGTCGAGGTCGATCGTCTGGTACCGCCAGCCGCGACGCGGGCGAGGCGCTCAGTTACCAGGTCGACCGAGAGGACTTTGTGTCCTTTGCGCAGCCCCATCCGGGCGGACATGTCCCCGATCGGGCCGGCACCGAGCACCAGCAGCGTCCCGCCATCGGAGACGTCGGCGTACTTCAGCGCCTGCCAGGCGGTGGGGAGCACGTCTGAGAGGAACAGGAACCGGTCGCGGACGGACCCTGCGGGACCTTCATCGGCATGAAGTCGGCGAACGGCACCCGCGAGGTACTCCGCCTGCCCGCTGGGCACCTGCCGTAGATCTTGCTGTACCCGAAGAAGCTGGCACCCGTGCCGCTCGTGGTTCTGGGTGACCTCGCACTGGCGGCAGGCTTCCGCCCGCACATCCAGCACGACCCGCAGGAGACGTTGAACGGACGGACGACGCGGTCGCCCACGGCCAACTTGGTGACCGCGCCGCCTACCTCGGTCACGATGCCCATCGGCTCGTGCCCGACGATGTCGCCGGGCTCCATGAACGGCGCGAGCGTCTCGTACAGGTGCAGGTCGGAGCCGCACAGGCCGGGGGAGGCGACCTGGATGATCACGTCGGTCGGCTCCTCGATCCGGGGATCGGGCACTTCCTCGACGCGGATGTCATGCACGCCCTGCCAGGTCACGGCTCGCACGTTGTCTCCTCGGGGTAGCCGTTCGAACCGACTTCCCGGGTACCCGCCCACCTCGGGACTCACCAGCGGGCGGGGCCTCGGCTCCCAGGGCGAGGTCGAAGCCGGCTCACCTCTCCGTCGCCTACCGGGCCGAGCGGGCACACCGATCCCCCCCATGACGGATGACACTTACGCGCCATGGTCCATCTCAGCCAGACCAGGTAGATCTACAGGACGGCCCGGGTCCCGAGGAGGTCGCGCAGCCACCGTCTCGAAGGGTCACCTGGACTCGCGAATCCGCAGGTCTGCGGGCAGATTGCCGGATCAGGACTGTCAGACCTCGACGCTTGTATTGACCCGTGAGCAGCCAGGTCATCGACCCGCCGAGCACCGGGTTCACCCACCCCGTCGCGGTTTTCGCCGACCGCGTGAACACCCGGCTCGACGAGCTGGCCAACCAGCCGCTGCACGCGATGACCCCCGCAGAGTGCGGCACGCGTTGTCGTCCCTTGCGCGAGGGAAGGCCAAGTACGACGCGATGGAGCTGCGACTGCTGGGTCACGCCGAGGAGCCGGGGCGTGCCTCGAGGCCGGCGCCGCCAACGCGGCGGCCTGGTTCGCGGCCGAGACCCACCAGACCCGTCAGCAGGCTCGGGCCGACCTGAACCTCTCCAAGCGGCTGGAGTCACTGCCGGGCCTCGAGGCGGGCATGACCGCAGGGGCGGTGAACTCTGCCCAGGCTCGCGCGGTGGTGAAGTCGCTGATCGGCTGCCCACCACTGGAGACTTCGCGGTCTCGCGCGAGCAGCTGGTCAAGGCCGAGGTTCACCTGGTCGGGTTGGCGCGACGCAAGACGCCCGGGAGGTCGGCACTCGGTCGAACCTGTTCGAGGTCATCGCCCCGAGGCGGCCGAGGCCTACGAAGGCAAGATGCTCGAGGTCGAGGAGGCCAAGCCGGCCCGCAAGACCAGCCTCGAGATGAGCGTCGACGACCAGGGCGTGGCCCACGGCCGCTTCCGGATCCCCCGGCAGCACGGCGAGACGCTGCGCAAATGCTCTGGTCCCTGACCAACCCTGTGCGTCGCGGCTCCGCGCAGCGCAGTCCGATCGACCACGACCTTCCGGCCGCAGTGCGTCAGGGAGTCGCGCTCACCCAGGCCATCGAGGCTGTCGACGCCCACTGGCTGCCCACCACGGCGGCGTCGGCGCCACCGTCGTGGTCACGCATGACCCTCGACCAGCTGCTCGCCGACCTCTCGGCCACCGGGCGTGTGCTCCCTCGACACCGGCAGGCACCATCACCGCCGCTCAAGCCCGCAGGCTCGCCTGTCGAGCCGGGATCATCCCCGTCGTCCTCGGTGGCAAGTCAGTGGTGCTCGACGCTGGCCAGAGACCGCTTCCACACCGAACCCATGCGGATCGCCCTGGGCCTTCGCGACAAGACCTGCACCGCCGAGCGCAGTGCTCGGCGGTGCAGGTCTTGTCGCGGAGGCCGAGGGCGATCCGCATCGGTTCGGTGTGGAAGCGGGTCCTCTGGCCGGCGTCCAGCACCACTGACTTGCTGCCGAGGACGACGGGGATGATCCCGGCTCGACAGGCGAGCCTGCGGGCTTCGGCGGCGGTGATGGTGCCGCCGGTGTCCAGCGAGCACACGCCGGTGGCCGAGAGGTCAGCGAGCAGCTGGTCGAGGGTCATGGTGACCACGACGGTGGCGCCGACGCCGCCGTGGGTGGGCAGCCAGTGGGCGTCGAGCGCCTCGATGACCTGGGTGAGCGCGACTCCCTGACGCACTGCGGCCGGAAGGTCGTGGTCGATCGGACTGTGCTGCGCGGAGCCGCGACGCACCGGGTTGGTCAGGGACCAGATCATCTTGCGCAACATCTCGCCGTGCCGCCGGGGGATCCGGAAGCGGCCGTGAGCCACGCCCTGGTCGTCGACGCTCATCTCGAGGCTGGTCTTGCGGGCCGCCTTCGCCTCCTCGACCTCGAGCATCTTGCCTTCGTAGGCCTCGGCCGCCTCGGGGGCGATGACCTCGAACAGGTGGCGACCGAGTGCCTCGACCTCCCGCGCGTCGTACGTCGCGCACAACCCGACCAGGTGGACCTCGGCCTTGACCAGCTGCTCGCGCGAGACCGCGAAGTCTCCAGTGGTGGGCAGCCGGTCCAGCGACTTCACCACCGCGCGAGCCTGGGCAGAGTTCACCGCACCTGCGGTCATGCCCGCCTCGAGGACCGGCAGTGACTCCAGCCGCTTGGAGAGGTTCAGGTCGGCCCGAGCCTCCTGACGGGTCTGGTGGGTCTCGGCCGCAACCCAGGCCGCCGCGTTGGCGGCGCCGGCCTCGAGGCACGCCCCGGTCACCTCGGCGTGACCCAGCAGTCGCAGCTCCATCGCGTCGTACTTGGCCTTCCCTCGCGCCAGCGACGACAACGAGTGCCGCACTTCGGCGGGGGTCATCGCGTGCAGCGGCTGGTTGGCCAGCTCGTCGAGCCGGGTGTTCACCCGGTCGGCGAACACCGCGACCGGGTGGGTGAACCCGGTGCTCGGCGGGTCGATGACCTGGCTGCTCATGGTCAATACAAGCACCGAGGTCTGACAGTCCTGATCCGGCAATCTGCGCGCTGACCTGCGGATTCACGAGTCCAGGCGACCCTTCGAGACGGTCGCTGCGCGACCTCCTCAGGGACCCGGCCCGCGCTGTAGACCTACCTGGTCTGGCTGAGATGGACCATGGCCGGGATCCTCCTGGTCGGCCTGGCCCGCAACGGCGCCGGCTTCGATCTCGCCCTGGGAGCCGAGGCCCCGCCCGCTGCATGAGTCGGAGGTGGGCGGGTACCCGGGAAGTCGGTTCGAACGGCTACCCCGAGGAGACAACGTGCGAGCAGTGACCTGGCAGGGCGTGCATGACATCCGCGTCGAGGAAGTGCCCGATCCCCGGATCGAGGAGCCGACCGACGTGATCATCCAGGTCACCTCCACCGGCCTGTGCGGCTCCGACCTGCACCTGTACGAGACGCTCGCGCCGTTCATGGAGCCCGGCGACATCGTCGGGCACGAGCCGATGGGCATCGTGACCGAGGTGGGCAGCGCGGTCACCAAGCTGGCCGTGGGCGACCGCGTCGTCATTCCGTTCAACGTCTCCTGCGGGTCGTGCTGGATGTGCGAGCGGAAGCTCTACAGCCAGTGCGAGGTCACCCAGAACCACGAGCACGGCACGGGTGCCAGCTTCTTCGGCTACAGCAAGCTCTACGGCCAGGTCCCCGGCGGGCAGGCGGAGTACCTCCGGGTGCCGTTCGCCGACTTCATGCCGATGAAGGTCCCGCAGGGTCCCTCCGACGACCGGTTCCTGTTCCTCTCCGACGTGCTCCCCACCGCCTGGCAGGCGCTGAAGTACGCCGACGTACCCGACGGCGGCACGCTGCTGGTGCTGGGCGCCGGCCCGATCGGCGACATGTCCGCCCGGATGGGGCTGCACAAGGGGCACAAGGTCATCTCGGTCGACCTGGTGCCCGAGCGCCTCGCCCGCGTCGCCGCACGCGGTGCCGCAGACGATCAACCTCGACGAGCTCGACAAGGACGGGGGAGTCGCGGAGGCAGTCCGCGAGGCCACCGACGGTCGCGGTGCGGACGCCGTCATCGACGCGGTCGGGATGGAGGCGCACGGCTCCCCGTTGGCCGCGGGCATCCAGAAGTTCGCCGGGCTGCTGCCCGACGCAGTCGCCGAGCCGATCATGACGAACGCCGGCATCGACCGGATGGCTGCGCTCTACACCGCCTTCGAGGCCGTACGACGCGGAGGCACCGTCTCGATCGCCGGTGTGTACGGCGGCGCGATGGACCCGATGCCGATGATGCAGCTCTTCGACAAGCAGGTGCAGATCCGGATGGGCCAGGCCAACGTGCGTGCCTGGACCGACGAGCTGATGCCGCTGCTCGACGACGAGGACGTCCTGGGCGTCGAGTCGTTCGCCACCCACCACGTCCCGCTCGAGGACGCCCCCGATGCCTACGAGCACTTCCAGAAGAAGGAGGACGGCATGATCAAGGTGGTCTTCCAGCCCTGACGCCGGGTCGGCCATGATGGCCGGGTGCACGAGGAGAGGCGCGGGCCGTCGCGCGCTGCGCGGCTGGTCTCGGTGCTGGCACTGGCCGGCATCGCGGTCCTCGCCTGGGGTGGCTACGCCGCTCACTGGACCTGGACGGGGCTGTCGACACAGGTCAAGCTCTGGGACTGGTTCGAGGCGCTCGCGCTGCCGGTCACCGTTGCGCTGACGCCCCTGTTCCTGACGCCACCGGCACCGCCTGGGCCGTGGGCACAAGGCGCTCGGAGCGTTCGTGCTGTGCGCGTTCGCGGCCCTCGTCCTGGCCGGGTACCTGGTGCCGTGGCAGTGGACCGGGTTCACCGGGAACACGTTGTGGGACTGGCTGAGCCTGGCCCTGCTGCCGCTCGTGATCGCCACGTCGAGCCTGTGGCGGCTCCCCGAGCGGCTCACGACGAGGACTCTCTTGCTGCTCTGCGCCGCGGGCGTCGTGGTGGCAGCGCTCGTGCTGGCCGGCTACCTGGTGCCGTGGCAGTGGACCGGCTTCACCGGCAACACGGCATGGGACTGGCTGCAGCTGCTGCTGCTCCCCGTCCTCCTGCCGATCGTGGTGCTGCCCAGCCTCGTCGAACGCGGCGAGACCTGGCTGGCGCGGCGAGCCTCCCGGGACGACGCCCGCCAGGGCGACGCAGGCGCTCTCTGATCAGGCCCGGGCCGGTCGTCCGTACGTGACCGCATCGCGCACCGCCGGCGGCAGCGAGGAGACGAGCTCGACGTCCGGGGTGGCGCCCAGGGCGTCGTTGACCGTGGAGAACGCCAGCCTCGCCGCGACGTAGACGGTGATCGCGAAGACCTGCTGGTCGCTGAAACCGGCGGCACGCAGGGCCTCGACGTCCTCGACCGTCGTGGCGTTGGGGTCGCCGGCCACCTTGCGTGCCCAGTCGGCGAGGGCTCGCTCCGCCGTGGTGAGTCCGGTGTCCTCACCGAGCAGCACGCCGGCAGCGAGCTCGGGCCCTGCCTTGGCGGCGAGCTTGTTGCCCCAGGCCATCGAGCAGTACGAGTCGCGGATCGTCGAAGCCGTGGCCGTCACGAGGATCCCGCGCTGGCGGAAGGTCAGCGCGCCCAGCTCGGTCGACCTCCCGATGAGATCGAACAACGCCTCCCAGGACTCGGGGTGCCGGGCCCAGAGCCGCGAGCCGTTCATCACGTAGCCGAGCTCCTCGAGGTCCTCGGCGTAGAACTCCTCGACCGAGGCGTTCGGCGCCGGGTCGGGCAGGAAGCTCGCTCCTCGTGACGGCGTGGCCGCCACCGGCTTGCGGGCCAGGTAGCCGACCACCTTGATCTCGGCGCGAAGCGGCAGCCCTTCGCGGACGTGCTCGCGGGCCACCTCGACGGCGTACCGCTCGAACTCCTCCTCGCCGACCGACTGGACGGCCTCGTACGCCGGCCCGCTGGACGCGAGCGCGCGGGCATAGGTCTCCGGGTCCGCGAACTCCCAGGCGAACGGGACCTCGACGCGCTGGACGTCCTCGAACCCCCACTGCGTCAACAGCTCCTCGCCGGCACCGGGACGGCCCAGCGAGACCATCGCCGCCTGGTTGGCGACCTTCTCCTCGGTGGCCAGCGTGAACGGCCTGAGTGCCCACGCACCCGGGGATGCCTTGATGTGACCCCAGACGGTCAGGCCCATGCGGCCGCCCGGACGCAGCACCCGACGCACCTCGGCGACGGCGTCCGGGGTGGTTCCCCAGATGCCGCGGAAGCTGGTCACCACGTCGAAGCTGTCCTCGTCCCAGGGCAGCGCGTGCATGTCACCCACCTGGATGTCCGCCTCGGGCGTGCGGTCCTGCGCGACAGCGACCAGCCGGTGCGAGGCGTCGATGCCCGCGCAGGTGGCCCCGCGCGCGGCAGCCAGCTCGATGGCGAGGCCGGAGCCGCACGCGACGTCGAGCAGGCGGGTGCCGGACGCGACCCCCAGGTGCTGGTGCATCGCGACGTACTCGCGGCAGTTGGCAGGCTCGGCGAGCGAGGCGAAGTCGGCGGCACGCCTGCCCCAGCCCTCGTCGACGCCGCGCCACTGCTCCTCGTCGGTCCGGGTCATGGGCCACCTCCTCCGGGAAGGCTAGACCTCGCGGATCCCGTTGCGGTGTCGCTGCGCGAGGTCGCGGTAGACCTGCGGGTTCGCGGCGACCCAGAGCTCGCCGTTGGTGCCCTCGAGCGGGCCCTTGACGCGGGCGGGCGCACCGAGGGCCAGGACGCCCGCCGGGATGTCGCCGGTGACCACCGAGCCGGCCGCGACGAGGGTGCGGTCGCCGACACTGGCGCCGTCGAGGACGATCGCGCCGTTGCCGATCAGTGCCTCGGTGCCGATGGTCGCGCCGTGCACCATGCACGAGTGCCCGATCGTGGCGCCCTCGCCGATCTCGCAGGTGAGGTGCTCGGGGGTGTGCAGCACCGAACCGTCCTGCACGTTGGCGCCCGCCCGCACCACGATGCGGCCGAAGTCGGCGCGCAGCACGACGCCGTACCAGACCGAGGCGTTCTCCTCGATGGTGACGTCGCCGATCAGGCTGGCGGTGGGGGCGACGAACGCGGACGGGTGGACGCTCGGGGCCTTGCCCTCGAACTCGTACAGCGGCATGCGCGTCACCCTAGGAGTACGACGTGCCGCGCTCCTCGCGCACCCACGTGACACCGGGGACGCCCTCGACGCCCTCGGCGCGGAGCTCTCGCTTGAGCACCTTGTTGGTGGCCGTGCGCGGCAGCGACTCCACGAGCCGCACGAACCGCGGGCGGGACTTGGTGCCGAGGTCGGGCTGGGCGTCGAGGAATGCCTCGAACCCGGACGGGGTCAGCTCTCCGACGAGCACGAGCGCGGCGACGAGCTGGTCGCCCGACGCCGGGTCGGGCACGGCGTACACCGCGGCCTGGCCGATCGAGGGGTGGCGCACCAGGATCCGCTCCACCGGTGCCGCCGCGACGTTCTCGCCGTCCACGCGCAGCCAGTCGGCCGTCCGCCCGGCGTAGTAGACGAAGCCGGCCTCGTCGCGGTAGGCGAGGTCGCCGCTCCAGTACATCCCGTCCGCGCATCCGCTGGCCGTCGCCTCGGGGTCGTTGTAGTAGCCGGCGAACTGCCCGGTGCCGGCCGTGTTCACCAGCTCACCGGTGGCCTCGTCGAGGTTGACGACGCGACCCGTCTCGTCGATGAGCGCGCGCGGGCACTCCTCGCCGGTGTCCGGGTCCAGCACCGCGACGCCCTCGAGCGGTTGGCCGATGGACCCCGGAGGCGTCCCCGGGGCGCGGGTGACGACGACCGCGTTCTCGGTCGAGCCGAAGCCGTCGACCACCACGCACCCGAACCGCCGGGAGAAGCCCTCGATGTCGCGGTCACCGGCCTCGTTGCCGAAGGCGATGCGCAGCGGGTTCTCCGCGTCGTCGGGACGCTCGGGTGTGGCCATCACGTAGGACAGCGGCTTGCCCACGTAGTTCAGGTACGTCGCCCCGTAGCGTCGTACGTCGTCCAGCAGTCGCGAGGCCGAGAACCTCTCCGCGAGGGCGACCGCCCCGCCGCAGGCGAGGGCCGGACCCCAGCCGGCCATCACGGCGTTGGAGTGGAACAGCGGCATCGAGACGTAGAGGACGTCCTCGGTCCCGAGACCGAAGCGCCCGGCGAGCATGGCTCCCGGGAAGGTGACCTTCTCGTGCGTGACCCGGACCGCCTTCGGCTCGCCGCTCGTGCCCGAGGTGAAGATGAGCATGAACAGCGAGTCGGCCACCGGGTCGGCGGCCGGCGGCTCGGTCGGTGCCGCGGACACCGCGGAACGCCAGTCGGCGTCGTCCGTGGCGATCACCGGTGCGGCGTCGATGCCGTCCAGGAGGTTGCGCAGCCGCGGGTCCACCAGCACCAGCTGGCAGTCCGACTTGCGGATGTCGGCGGCCAGCGACTCACCGCGGCGGGTGGTGTTCAGCCCCACCACGACGATGTCGCCGAGCCCGGCCGCTCCGAGCAGGAACGCCATCTCCGGGGTGTTGTCCATCAGCACGCCGACGTGGGGCGGCCGGCCCGGTCCGAGGAGGCCGCGCAGGGCGTGGGCCCGCCGCGCGCACTCGGCGACGTACTCCTGCCAGCTCCAGCGCTCGTCGCCGGAGAGCAGTGCGGGGCCTTGCTCGTCGGCGCGGGCGAGCAGCACCTCGCGGATGGAGCCCATCTCGTTCAGGACGTCACACCGTGCGGCGCGCGAGGATCCCGCCGATCAGGCGCGCCTGGTCCGTCGCCCCGCCCAGCAGGAACTCCTGCCGCTTGGCCGCGGTGAAGTAGCGGTGGGCCTCGCCGTCGAGGTCGATCCCGACGCCACCGTGGACGTGGACGGTGGTGTGTGCGAGCCGGTGGCCCGCGTCGGCGGCCCAGAGCTTGGCGACGGCGACCGCCTCGGTCGCGGGCAGCCCCTCGCTGAGCTGCCACGCGGCCTGCCACAGGGTCAGGCGGGCGCCGAGCACGTCGATGTAGCCGTCGGCCAGCCGCTGCGAGACCGCCTGGAAGGTGCCGATCGGCCGGCCGAACTGCTCGCGGGTCTTGGCGTACTCCGAGGTCAGCCGCAGCGCGCCCTCGAGGGTGCCGAGCTGCTGGGCGCACAGTGCGACGGTCAGGTGCGCGCCGAGCCAGCGGACGATGTCCTCGCCGTCGCCGATCACGCCGAGCACGCGGTCCAGCGGCACCGCGGCTCGGTCGAGGTCCAGCCGCGCGGTCAGCTCGCCCCCGCTCAGCTCCTGGTTGGTGATCACCACGCCCGGGTCGTCCGCGTGGACCAGGAAGACGGTGACACCGTCGCTCGTGGTCGCGGGTACGACGAAGAGGTCGGCCAGCGGGCCCACGGGCACCACGGTCTTGGCGCCGGTGAGCATCCACTGCGTGCCGTCGTTCTCCGCGCGGGTCACCGGCTTGAGCGGGTTGTAGGAGAACTCCTCGGACAGCGCCGGGGTGAGGATCAGCTCGCCCTCACCGCCTTCACGCAGCCAGCGGGCCTTCTGCGGCTCGGAGCCGAAGCGGGCGATGGTCATCCCGGTGATCAGGTGGGTGCCCAGCGGGATCGGTGCCACCGCGCGGCCGATCTCGATCAGCACGCTGCAGGCCTCGAGGATCCCGAGGGCGCTGCCGCCCTGCTCCTCGGGCACCGCCAGGGAGATCAGCTGGGACTCGGCGAAGTGGCGCCACAGCTGGAAGTCGAACCGGATCGCGAACTTGTCGACGAGCCGCAGTCGGTCCGGGGAGGAGTGCTTCTCCAGGATCGAGGCGGCCAGCTCGGCCGCGGCCCGGCCCTCGGGGGTCTGCTCGAAGTCCATGCCGCCCCCTACCTCTGGCCCTGTCGCGACGCGGCCGGCAGCCCGAGGCCGACGTAGCCGATGATGTCGCGCTGGATCTCGTTGGTGCCACCGCCGAAGGTCATCACCAGCGACGAGCGGTAGTAGCGCTCCAGCCGTCCGCGGAGCACGGCCCCCGAGGAGTCGGCGGTGATCAGCGCCCTGGGCCCGACGATCTCCATCAGGGAGCGGTAGACCTCGGTCGCCATCTCCGAGCCGTACACCTTCGTCGCCGACGCGTCGGCGGGGGAGAGGTCGGCGGTCGCCGAGGCGAGCTGCCAGTTCAACAGCTTGAGCATCTCGGCTCGGGCGTGCGCCCGGCCGAGCAGCACCTGCACCCACTCGGAGTCGATGATGCGGTTGCCGTCGGGGTCGCGGGTCTGCTGGGCCCACGTGCGCACCAGCCTGATCGAGTGCGTCACCGGCGCCGACGACGTCAGCGCGACCCGCTCGTGGTTGAGCTGGTTGGTCATCAGTGCCCAGCCGCCGTTGAGCTCGCCGACGAGGTTCTCGCGGGGGACGCGCACGTCGTCGTAGTACGTCGCGCTGGTGCCCACACCCGCCACCGTGTGCACCGGCGTGTAGGAGAAGCCCTCGCTGTCGGCCGGGACCAGGATCATCGACAGGCCCTTGTGGCGCGGCAGCTCGGCGTCGGTGCGGCAGGCCAGCCACACGTAGTCGGCGTACTGGATCAGCGAGGTCCACATCTTCTGGCCGTTGATCACCCACTCGTCGCCCTCGAGCCGCGCCCGTGTCTTCAGGCTGGCGAGGTCGGTGCCGGAGTCGGGCTCGGAGTAGCCGATCGAGAAGTGCATCTCGCCGCGGAGGATCTTCGGGAGGATCTCCTCCTTCTGGGCCTCGGTGCCGAAGCGCATGATCGTCGGTCCGACCGTGTTCAGGGTCAGGTAGGGGATCGGCACCCCCGCGATGGCCGCCTCGTCGGTGAAGATCAGCTGGTCCATCATCGAGCGGGCCTGGCCGCCCCACTCCTCGGGCCAGCCGATGCCGAGCCAGCCGTCCTGGCCGACCTGGCGGATGACTTCCTTGTAGACCGACGCGTCGCCGAACTCGCCGGAGGACGCCTGCAGAGCGGCACTTCGCTCGGGGGTGACCAGCTGGTCGAAGTACTCCCGCAGCTCGTTCCGCAACCGCTCCTGATCCCGGGTCAGTGCGATGTGCAAGTGAAGCTCCTGACGATCACTCGGCTGCGCGCAAGGCTGTCTTTCTTCCGCGCAAAACTATAACCTGTTCTTGTTTTGGGCCTGGCGAGGCCATCTGTCCGACGGACAGCACACTGGAGGATCCCATGACCAGCACTGCGGCGACCAGCAAAGCCACCAACCCGGACAGCGGATCCGCGCGCCCGGGTGGGGCCGCGCGGGCGCTCGACCGAGGCACCGCACCCGAGCGCTTCGCCCGGGGCTGGCACTGCCTCGGCCCGGCGACCGAGTTCGCCGACGGCAAGCCCCACGGCATCGAGGGCTTCGGCGGCAAGCTCGTGGTCTGGCAGGGCGCCGACGGCCAGCTCAACGTGCTCGACGGCTACTGCCGCCACATGGGCGGCGACCTGACCCAGGGGACCGTCAAGGGCGACGAGATCGCCTGCCCCTTCCACGACTGGCGCTGGGGCGGCGACGGCAAGTGCAAGGCGATCCCCTACGCCCGTCGCATCCCGTTGCGGGCGCGCACCCAGAAGTACGAGACCGTCGTGCGCAACGGGCTGCTGATGGTCTGGCACGACACCGAGGGGAGTGCGGCCGACCACGACGTCCTGCCGCCCGAGCTCGAGAACATCATGGACTCCGAGGTCTACACCGACTGGAGCTGGAACGTCCTCGACGTCCCCTCGGCGCACTGCCGCGAGATCATCGACAACGTCGTGGACATGGCCCACTTCTTCTACATCCACTTCGCCTTCCCGACGAGCTTCCGCAACGTCTTCGAGGGCCACATGGCGACGCAGTTCATGGAGTCCACCGGACGTCCGGACATGGCCGGCGAGGGGTACGGCGACGAGGACCTCGTGCTCAAGTCGGAGGCCACCTACTACGGGCCGTCGTTCATGATCAACTGGATCAAGAACGACTTCAAGGGCTTCGTCACCGACGTCGTGCTGATCAACTGCCACATCCCGACCGGCCCGAACTCCTTCAAGCTGATGTACGGCCTGAAGGTGCTCAAGCCCCAGGGGACCGACGAGAAGACCACCGAGTACATCGGCAAGCGCTACACCGAGATGTTCGGCGACGGCTTCATGCAGGACGTCAACATCTGGCTGAACAAGGCCCCGGTGCAGAACCCCCTGCTGTGCGAGGAGGACGGCCCGGTCTACCAGCTGCGCCGCTGGTACGAGCAGTTCTACGTCGACGTCGCGGACGTGAAGCCGGAGATGACCGAGCGGTTCGAGTTCGAGGTCGACACCACCAAGGCCAACGAGTACTGGCACGCGGAGGTCGAGGAGAACCTCGCCCGCAAGGCGGCCGAAGACGCCGAGGTGCCCTCGCCGACTGCCGCCGGCGGCGTCTGAGCGGCCGCTGAGCCAATGGCTTCCTTCTCCCCGACCAGCGACGAGACGCTGGAGGACCAGCGTCTCTACACCCAGGCGCGCCTGACCGAGGTCGCGTGCCTGGACTGCCTCGCGCGCGTCCGGGTGAAGAAGAACAGCGAGCACCACACCTCGATCCAGTGGGACAGCGACTCGCTGGCGGCGTGCGCGGAGTTCGCGCGGATGTCCAGCGAGCCGGGCGGCCGGCACGTGTACGAGGGCTGCCCCCGGCTGCGCTCCTCGATCGAGCGCGCGGTCGCCGAGGGGCAGGTCGAGATCGGGGCCCTTGATGGCTACTGACTCCTTCGTCCTCAACGTGCTCGAGGTGATCGAGGAGACCGACGACGCACGCTCGGTGGTCTTCGAGGTGCCCGAGGACGTGGCCGACCAGTTCACCTACCGGCCGGGGCAGTTCCTCACCGTCGCGGTGCCCAGCGAGGAGACCGGCCTGGCGGCCCGCTGCTACTCCCTGTCCTCGGCTCCTCACTCGGGCCGGCACCAGATCACCGTCAAGCGCACCGCCGACGGCTACGCCTCGAACTGGATCAACGACAACCTCCAGGCCGGCGACACGATGCGGGTGCTCCCGCCCAGCGGGATCTTCACCCCCAAGGACTTCGACGCCGACCTGCTCCTGTTCGCCGGCGGCTCGGGCATCACGCCGGTGATGTCGATCGTGCGGACCGCCCTGGAGAAGGGCTCGGGCCGGGTGGTGCTCCTCTACGCCAACCGCGACGAGCGGTCGGTGATCTTCGCCGCGGAGCTCGGTGAGCTCGCGATGGAGTACGCCGACCGGTTCACGCTGGTGCACTGGCTGGAGTCGGTGCAGGGGCTCCCGACCCAGCGCCACCTGCAGCTGTTCGCGTCGTACTTCAGCGACTTCACCGCGTTCGTGTGCGGCCCGACGCCGTACATGAAGGCCGTCACCGAGGCGCTCAAGGAGCTCGGCTTCCCCCGCGACCGACGCCACGTCGAGAAGTTCGTCTCGCTGGGCGGCAACCCGTTCGGCGACGTCGAGGAGATGAAGGCGGCGGCGGACACCCTGCGCGACGCCGACGACCACGAGGACGAGGACGACAACGCCGAGGACACGGCCGACGACACCCCGCGGATCGAGGGGCCGATCGCGGTCGAGGTCGAGCTCGACGGCGAGGACTACTCCTTCGACGACTGGCAGGGCGACAAGGTGCTGCTGGAGTTCCTCGAGGAGAAGGGCATCGACGCCCCGTTCTCCTGCCGCGAGGGCCAGTGCAGCGCGTGCGCCTGCGTCGTCCTCGAGGGCGAGGTCACGCTCAAGCACAACGAGGTGCTCGACCAGGACGACCTGGCCGAGGGCATCCGGCTGGTGTGCCAGTCCCTGCCCGCCAGCGAGAAGCTGAAGATCACCTACAGCGGCTAGTTCCGGGTCACGGCCGGCACGATCACGCGGTCGACGAGGGAGGTCAGCTCGGCGGCGAAGAAGCCACGCACCAGGTTGGTGGGGTCCTGCTCGGTGAGGACCACGGCGACGACGTCGCTCCTTCGGCAGGACCTCGAGCAGCTGCCCGCCGTACCCCCAGGCGAAGTAGACGGTCTGGGAGTTGCGCTCGTCGACCCACCAGCCGTAGCCGTAGCCGGGAGCGAGCTCGTAGCCCGTGGCGACGTGGGTCAGGCTGGCGACCCGGGTCCAGTTCTGCGGGACGACCTGCCGGCCGTGCCAGCGGCCGTCGTCCAGGAACACCTGCCCGATCCGCGCGAGGTCCCGCGGTCGCAGGCGCAGGCCGTTCCAGCCGTCCTGCAGGCCGGCCCGGTCCACCGCCCAGCCGAAGTGGCTCCGATCGCCCTGGGTCAGCGCCCTCGCCGATCCCAGCGGCTCGTCGGCAGGGCGTGAGGGGATCCCGAGCGGGTCGAGCAGCCGCGAGCGGGCGTAGGCCAGGACCGGCATCCCGGTGGCGTGCTCGAGGATCGCGCTGAGCAGGTGCGCACCCTGGTCGGAGTAGTCGAAGAACCGGCCCGGTGGGTTCGCCTGCGAGCCCAGGATGGTGTGCACGGGGTCCCGGTCACGCACGAAGAGGTCCGCCCGGTTGTTCGCCGGTACGTCGAACCCGGCCGTCATCGTGAGGACCTGCTGCAGGTTGGTGCGGGCCACCTGCGGAGACATCGACGACGCCCGGTCGGGCAGGAGCTGGGCGAGGGTCGCGCCCAGGCCCGGGATCCGTCCCTCGTGGATGGCGATGCCGACGAGCGTGGACAGCACCGTCGTCGTCGCGGCGTCGATGTTCCAGTGGTCGTCGGGGTGCGCCCGCTGGTAGTGCTCGTAGACGACGCGACCCTCGTGCATCACCACGACCGCGCGGAGCCGCTCCCCGGCCGGGTTGAGGGCGAGCTGCTGCTCGATCCGGTCGGTCAGTCCGGTGGTGTCGATGCGTGCGGACGTGTCGTGCCGCTGCTGGCCGCACCCGGCCGCGGGGAGGAGGGCGAGGGCCAGCACCACAACGCACAGGTGCCGGCGACCGCCCACGGGCCTACCAGCCTCTCTCGCGCCACTCGTCGAGGTGCGGGCGCTCGTGGCCGAGGACGGAGTCGTTGCCGTGGCCGGGGTAGAACCAGGTCTCGTCGGGCAGCCGTCCGAACACCTTCGCGTCGACGTCGTCGACCAGCGTGCGGAAGGCAGCCGCGTCGCCGAAGGTGTTCCCGACGCCGCCGGGGAAGAGGCTGTCGCCGGTGAACAGGTGCGGCGTCCCCTGCGGGTCGTCGTACAGCAGCGCGATGGAGCCGGGCGTGTGCCCGACGAGCTGGATCACCTCGAGGCGCACGTCGCCGAACTCGACGGTGTCACCGTCCAGCACCTCGTCCTCGATCCGTACGTCGGTCTGCTCGGTGATCGCGGCCGCGTCCGGAGCTCCCGCGACGGTGACCGCGCCGGTGGCGTCGACGACCTCGGCCAGCGCGCGGTGGTGGTCCCAGTGCTGGTGCGTGGTGATCACCCGGGTGATGCCTGAGGAGCCGATCAGCTCGAGGAGCTTCGGCGCCTCGGCGGCAGCGTCGACGAGGACCTGCTCGTCGGTCGCTCGACAGCGCAGCAGGTAGCAGTTGTTGGACATGTCCGGGTCGACGGCGACCTTGGTGATCACCAGGTCGGCCAGCTCACGGACGTCGGGCGGGCCGCCCGGCGTCACCTCTCCGGTGTAGGGCCCGCTGTCGCCGATGCTCGTCGCCATGGGCCCAGCCTAGGCAGTGGGCCCGCGTCGGAGGAGAGGCCGCCGCCTTCGCCTCGGCCGCACAGCCACCAGCCGAGGTCGGCGCCGGTGCCGGTGACGGTGGGACCGCCCGGGCCGCCGACCTCCCACGTGCGGTCGAGGTCCGAGGCGTGGGCGGTGAACGGGCCGGCCGACGCCTGGTCGACGCAGACCACGTCGAGCAGCTCGACGACGAAGTCCTGCGGCCAGTCCTGGCGGGCGTAGACGGCACCGAGGTCCGCGTGGTGGATCTCGATCTCCCGTCGCCGCATCTGCGGGATGGTGGCGGCCGGGACCGGCTCGGTGCCCGGCGTACGGCTGAAGGTGCCGGTCCAGGCCTTCTCGTCCATCGCCTCGACGGCTTCGCGGAACAGGGTGGTGGCTGCGAGCAACCGGTCGAACAGGTCTGCCTGGTCTGCGCCGGCGAGCTCCTCGATGTCGGTGTCGCGCTGCTCGTCGGACTCATACATCGCGACCGGCTCCTCGCGCAGGATCGCGTCCATCACCCCGGCCAGGGCGGTGCCGTTGAGGGCAAGGTGCGCGACCACGTGCGCGCGGGTCCAGCCCGGAAGCAGCGAGGGTGCGGCGAGCTCCTCGGTGCCGAGGGCGTCCACGGTGCGGATCAGTGCGGTGGCCGAGGTCTCCAGGGCCGTGGTGTCCAGCGTCATGGCAGCACGCTAGTCCGCGGAGGCGGTCATCCCGCGGAGCCCGACCGCGTCTGCCACAGTCCACCCATGAGCCAAGCCACGCCTGAGCCCGGCACGAGCATGGGCGGCATCCCCGTGGGCTTCTCGGTCCTCAAGCTCGTCCTGCTGTCGGTCTGCCTCGTCCTCCTGGGCCTCTCGCTGGTCTGGGCGTTCCTCAGCATGCGGGCGGTGATGGCCGTGGGCGGGTCGTGCGCCGACGGCGGCCCGTACGTCAGCGCCCAGCCGTGCCCTCACGGCGCAGGGCTGATCGCGCTCGCCGTCCCTGTCCTGGTGGCTGCCACGATCGGGGGATCGATCGTCGCGGCCGCGCTGCCCGCACCCCTGTTGTTCGTGCCGATGTGGGCATTCCTGTTCGGCGCGCTGGGCTTCAACTTCCTCGACCCGGCCTTCGAGGGGCAGGCAGGGCCCGCGTCCGGCTGGCTCGTGTGTGGCGTCGTGTTCGAGCTGATGGCCGCTCCGGCCGTCGTCGTCCTGGCCTTGGGCTTCGCCGGCAGGGCCACGTTGACCGACGGGGGATCGCCACCGATCGGGTCCGGTCGCTGGTGGTGGTTCTACCCGCTCCTGGGAGCGCTCGGCGTCGTCCTCGGCATCGAGAGCTTCTACGCCCTGACCTGAGCCGGTCCTTCAGTGGCTCTTCGCAGTTGAGGGTGTAGTCCGGTCGGCGCGTCGGTGGCCGGGTAGGGGTCGAGTCTCCCGAGGATGGGGGTGACTATGATCTCGGGCTCGAAGTGCTCGGGCAGCGGTTGGGCCCGATCGGGCGATTTTCCTGCCGGGTTGTGGCCAGACGATGGTGTCGTCGCTGCGGATGCCCTGGCCGCCAGGGACACGGTGGTCCGGCGGTCGGCGCCGAGCCGTTCGGGTGGCGCCCACGGTGTGGGCTCAGCCTCCGCCGATACCGTTGTAACGCCGCCTCCGACGACCCGGAACACGGACCGACGACGCGCCGCGAGCCTTCAGTCGCCGACGCTGCCGTCGATCATCTCGCGCAGGATGTCCGCGTGGCCCGCGTGCCGGGCGGTCTCCACGATCACGTGCAGGTACATCCACGTCAGCTCCCTGCCCCGCGGTGTGGTGACCGCGTAGTCGAGGCTGTGCTGGGCGGCGATCTCGCGGGAGCGGTCGCACTCCGCCTGGTAGGCGGCGATGACGTCGTCGGCTTCTCGTTCGGCTCCAGCCGCAGGTCGGCCTCCGGGTCTGCGTCGGTCCACGGCGGCGTGGGCAGCTCCGCGGCGGGGATCTGCCCGATCTGCTCGGCGAACCCGCCCAGTTCCACCCACCGCAGGTGTTCGATCAGGCCGCCGAGGTTGGTGCCGGTCGGCACCGGGCTGCGCCGGGCGTCCTCCTCCGACACCCCGCGGGCCTTGCGCACGACGGCGTCGCGCAGATAATCCAGGAACGTCTCGAGCTGCTCGCGCTCGCTGGCGGCGACCACGCTGCCCAGGATCTCACCTGGTCTAGTCATGGCCGGAACATAGCAGGCGGGCCGACCCTCGCACCGGGGCTATTTTTGGGCTCTTCGCAGTCGCAGTTGAGGGTGTAGTCCGGTCGGCGCGTCGGTGGCCGAGGTAGGGGTCGAGGTCTCCCGAGGATGGAGGTGTCTATGCCGTCCATCTGGAAGACCTCGACGTGTCTGACGCTACCTTCGCCCGCCCTGACCTGACCGGCGTCCCCAGCCCGTTCAGCGAGATCATCACGCTCGGCCGCACCCTGACCAAGCGCACCGCCGACGTGCTCGCCTACTTCGACCGGCCCGGCACATCCAACGGCCCCACCGAAGCGATCAACGGCCGCCTCGAACACCTCCGCGGCTCCGCCCTCGGGTTCCGCAACCTGACGAACTACATCGCCAGATCACTGCTCGAGACTTGCGGCTTCCGACCCCAACTACACCCTCGATTGTGAAGAGCCCCTTCAGTCCTCGTCGCCGGTCGCGGGCAGGAACACCGACTGCATCCGCCGTCGCGGGGGAGCGACGGACTGGGCCCCGAAGACGCGCTCCCTGGCCGAGGCCGTGAGGATGCCGAGCGGCGCGGTCAGGAGGTAGGCGCAGGCGACGGTGAGGCCGGTCGCGGCCGGCTCGAGGACGAGCCCGAGGACCAGCGCGACGGCCAGCACCATGGTGGTCGCGCGCGCCTCGGGGGACTGCGGCGAGAGCAGCCCGCGGAAGGAGCGGAACCGGATCGAGCTGACCATCAGGATGGCCGGTACGACGCTGACGGCGACGGGCACGAGCATCCCGGGTCCGTGGTGGGGGCTCCGCAACGCCAGGATCGTGGCGATCACGACGAGGCTGGCACCGGGGCTCGGCAGCCCGACGAAGTACTTCTTGTCCGCCAGCGGGTCCACGGTCACGTTGAACCGGGCGAGGCGGAAGGCCGCGCACGCCAGCCAGAGGAACGCGGAGAGCCAGGCGAGCACGGGGTTCTCGGGCAGCGCCCAGGTGTGCACCAGGACGGCCGGCGCGACACCGAAGGAGACGAGGTCGGCGAGGGAGTCGAGCTGGACGCCGAACGGCGAGGTGGCCCCTACCAGCCGCGCGACCGCGCCGTCGGCGATGTCGAGCGCGATCGCACCGGCGAGCAGCGCCGAGGCCCAGACGAAGCGGTCGCCGAAGGCCAGCAGGATTGCCGAGAACCCGCAGGCCATGTTGCCGGTGGTGAACAGGCTCGGTGCCACGACCCGCAGCCGCTCGCGGGGGCTGAGCTGCCGCATCGAGACGACCACGGCCCCCGACGGGGACTGCAGCCGCCACCGGTCGAACCGCCGACGCTGGCCCTTGACCTCGCCCACCGGGTCCTCGCACGCTCATCCCGGCCACCGCGCCAGCACCGTCTCACCGGCGACGGCCCGGTCGCCCGCACCGACCGCGAGCTCGACGTGCGGCGGCACGAAGACGTCCATCCGGGAGCCGAACTTCATCACGCCGATCCGCTGCCCTGCCCGGAGCACCTCTCCGGGGGACACGCGGGTGACCACTCGGCGGGCGACCAGGCCGACCACCTGGCGGAAGACCACGCGCCGCTCCTCGCCCCGGACCGTGTCGAGCAGGGCGATCTCGCTGCGCTCGTTCTCGGTGGCGCTCTCGAACCGGTACGCCGCGTGCCACTTCCCCGGCCGGTAGGTGACCGACTCGACCCGTCCGGCAGCCGGGGTCCGGTTCACGTGCACGTCGAAGAGGGAGAGGAAGATGCTCACCTGCTGCCAGGCACCCTCCGGGGCGATGCCGTCCTGACCCGGGCCGGCGTACATCACCCGGCCGTCGGCTGGGGCGAGGACCACGTCGGGGTCTGGTTGTCGGTGGTCGGGGGTACGGTCCGGGTCGCGGAAGAAGGCGAGGATCCCGGCGGGAAGGGCGAGCAGCGAGATGGCGGTGCGACGGTGGCCGAGCAGGGCCGCGGCGAGTGCCGGCACGGCCCCGACGGCGGCTGTGGGTCCAGCCGCCGGGTCGAGGCGCAGGGGAGTGCGGCGGGCGAGTTCGGGCACGGGGGAACAGCCTACGGTCAGCGCGTGTTTGTGCGTCGGGACGGCCCGCGTGGCGTCTTGCCGATCACGTTATGATCTGCGAACACTTGTTCGAGCCGACCAGGTAGGGAAATGATTCGTGGCTGACCAGCTCGTCATCCGGGGCGCTCGCGAGCACAACCTCAAGGACATCTCCCTCGACCTGCCCCGAGACTCGCTGATCGTCTTCACCGGGCTCTCCGGGTCGGGCAAGTCCAGCCTCGCGTTCGACACCATCTTCGCCGAGGGCCAGCGCCGCTACGTCGAGTCGCTCTCGGCCTACGCGCGGCAGTTCCTCGGCCAGATGGACAAGCCCGACGTCGACTTCATCGAGGGCCTCAGCCCCGCCGTCTCGATCGACCAGAAGTCGACCTCGAAGAACCCTCGCTCGACCGTCGGCACGATCACCGAGGTCTACGACTACCTGCGGCTCCTGTTCGCCCGTGCCGGCCGCCCGCACTGCCCCGTCTGCGGGTCCCCGATCGAGCGACAGACCCCGCAGCAGATCGTCGACCGCGTGCTGCAGCTCGACGAGGGCACCCGCTTCCAGGTGCTCGCGCCGGTCATCCGCGGCCGCAAGGGGGAGTACATCGAGCTGTTCCGCAGCCTGCAGTCCCAGGGGTTCAGCCGGGCCAGGGTCAACGGCGAGACGATCCAGCTCGCCGACCCCCCGAAGCTGGAGAAGCAGCGCAAGCAGACCATCGAGGTGGTCGTCGACCGGCTGGCGGCCAAGGCGTCGGCGAAGCGCAGGCTGACCGACTCCGTCGAGACGGCGCTCAACCTCGCCAGCGGGCTGGTCGTCTTCGACCTGGTCGACCTCGACGCGAAGCATCCCGAGAAGGAGATGCGGTTCTCGGAGAAGATGTCGTGCCCCAACGAGCACGACATCGACACCGACGACCTGGAGCCCCGCTCGTTCTCCTTCAACTCCCCGTTCGGCGCGTGCCCGGAGTGCCACGGCCTCGGCACCAGGATGGAGGTGGACCCCGACCTGGTGATCACCGACGACCAGGGCACGCTCGGCGAGGGCGTGATCCAGCCGTGGTCCGGTGCCCACGTCAGCGACTACTTCCTCCGGTTGCTCGGCGCGCTCGGCGACGAGCTCGGGTTCGACCTGAACACCCCCTGGGAGAAGCTGCCCGACGAGGGACGCGCCGCGATCCTGCAGGGGCACGCCGACCAAGGTGCACGTGCGCCACACGAACCGCTACGGGCGGGAGCGGTCCTACTGGACCAACTTCGAGGGCGTCATCCCCTACATCGAGCGTCGCCACGGCGAGGCCGAGAGCGACACCAGCCGCGAGCGCTTCGAGGGCTTCATGCGCGAGGTCCCCTGCCCGACGTGCCACGGCACCCGCCTCAAGCCGGTCTCGAGGGCGGTGACGATCGGTGGGCCGCTCAAGGGCAGGGCCGGCGTCCGCGGCAAGAGCATCGCCGAGGTGTGCGCGCTGCCGATCAACGAGGCGGCCGCCTACCTCAACGACCTCGAGCTCTCCGACCGGGAGCGGCAGATCGCGGAGCGGGTGCTCAAGGAGATCCAGGAGCGGCTGCGGTTCCTGCTCGACGTCGGTCTCGACTACCTCTCCCTCGACCGGCCCTCGGCCACGCTGTCCGGCGGCGAGGCCCAGCGGATCCGGCTGGCCACGCAGATCGGCGCCGGCCTGGTCGGCGTGCTCTACGTCCTCGACGAGCCGAGCATCGGCCTGCACCAGCGTGACAACCAGCGGCTGATCGAGACCCTGGTCCGGCTCAAGAACCTCGGCAACACCCTGATCGTGGTCGAGCACGACGAGGAGACGATCAAGACCGCCGACTGGGTGGTCGACATCGGCCCGGGCGCCGGCGAGCACGGCGGCCAGGTGGTCCACTCGGGCACGGTCAAGCAGCTGCTCAAGCACCGCGACTCCGAGACCGGGCTCTACCTCTCCGGCCGCAAGTCCATCCCGGTGCCCGCCGTACGCCGCCCACCGACGAAGAGCCGCATGCTCACCGTCCACGGCGCCCGGGAGAACAACCTCAAGGACATCGACGTCAGCTTCCCGCTCGGGTGCTTCGTGGCCGTCACCGGCGTCTCGGGGTCGGGCAAGTCGACGCTGGTCAACGACATCCTCTACACCTCGCTGGCCAAGCAGATCTACAACGCCCGCACGGTCCCGGGCCGGCACCGCAAGATCACCGGCGTGGAGCACGTCGACAAGGTGATCCACGTCGACCAGTCGCCGATCGGCCGCACGCCGAGGTCCAACCCGGCCACCTACACCGGTGTCTTCGACCACGTGCGCAAGCTGTTCGCCTCGACCCCCGAGGCGAAGATGCGCGGCTACCTGCAGGGACGGTTCTCCTTCAACGTCAAGGGCGGCCGCTGCGAGGCGTGCTCCGGCGACGGCACGATCAAGATCGAGATGAACTTCCTGCCCGACGTCTACGTCCCCTGCGAGGTCTGCCACGGGGCGCGCTACAACCGCGAGACCCTCGAGGTGCACTACAAGGGCAAGACGATCGCCGACGTGCTCGACATGCCGATCGAGGAGGCGGTGGACTTCTTCGCCGCGATCCCGGCCATCTCGCGCCACCTGACCACGCTGGTCGAGGTCGGCCTCGGCTACGTCCGGCTCGGCCAGCCGGCCACGACGCTCTCCGGCGGCGAGGCCCAGCGGGTGAAGCTCGCCAGCGAGCTGCAGAAGCGCAACACCGGCAACACCGTCTACGTGCTCGACGAGCCGACGACCGGTCTGCACTTCGAGGACATCCGCAAGCTCCTCGACGTGCTCTCCAGCCTGGTCGACAAGGGCAACACCGTGCTGGTCATCGAGCACAACCTCGACGTCATCAAGACCTCCGACTGGATCGTCGACATGGGCCCCGCGGGAGGCAACCGGGGCGGCACCGTCGTCGCCGAGGGCACCCCGGAGGACGTCGCCGCGCAGACGGACAGCTTCACCGGTGAGTTCCTCGCGCCGCTGCTCTCCCGCTGAGACTCACAGGAAATCCACAGCGGTCCTAGGACCAATGTCCACAGGCGAGAGTCAGGTTGGGTCCATAAGGTTGCTGCAACAACCGACGAGCCACCCCGGGAGAGCCGAGATGACCGACCGCGCAGGAGCGACCTCACGCCGGGCCGTGATGGGCGGCATCGTCGGCCTCGGCATCGGGGTGCCCCTGGTGGCGGCGTGCGGGGGCTCCGACGACGCGAGCGGCGGTTCGCCGCCGACCGGCCCCATCGGCAAGACCTCCGAGGTCCCGGTCGGCAGCGGCAAGATCTTCGCCGCCGACAAGGTCGTGGTGACCCAGCCCACGGCGGGTGACTTCAAGGCCTTCAGCGCCGTCTGCACCCACCAGGGTTGCGTCGTGGCCGACATCAAGGGCGAGGACATCGACTGCACCTGCCACGGGTCCAAGTTCTCGATCAAGGACGGCTCCGTGCTCAAGGGCCCCGCGACCAAGCCCCTGGAGAAGCTCACTCCCACGGTGAAGAACGGCGAGATCAGCGTCAGCTGATCGAGCTCAGCGCAGGGCCTGCTCCTCGTCGGGCACCGTCTTGGCGCCCGTCATGATCGCGACGGCGTCCTCCATCGAGTGCGTCTGGGGGGTGATCACCGCGGCCCGGCCACCGAGTCGCTGCACGTGGATCCGGTCGGCGGTCTCGAACACGTTCGGCATGTTGTGGCTGATCAGGATCACCCCGAGGCCCTGGTCGCGCAGGTCCCGCACCAGCCGGAGCACCTGCGCGGTCTCGCGGACGCCCAGGGCAGCGGTGGGCTCGTCGAGGATGGCCACCTTGCTCCCGAAAGCGCCGGTACGAGCGACCGCGACGATCTGGCGCTGGCCACCCGAGAGGGTCTCGACCGACTGGTTGATGTTCTGCAGTGTCGAGATGCCGAGGCTCTTGATGTGCTCCGAGGCGTGGTCCCGCATGGCCTTGGTGTCCAGCATCCGCAGCACCGAACCGGCAAAGCCGGGCCGGCGGATCTCGCGGGCGAGGTAGAGGTTGCTGGCGATGTCGAGAGCCGGCGCGACAGCGAGGGTCTGGTAGACCGTCTCGATCCCAGCGACCCGCGCCTCCGCCGTCGACTTGAAGCTGACCGACTGGCCGCCGACCTTCATGCTGCCTCGGTCCGGGATCATCGCGCCGGACAGGCACTTGATCAGGGTGGACTTGCCGGCGCCGTTGTCACCGATCACGGCCAGCACCTCGCCGGGGAACAACCGCAGGTCGACCCCGCGCAGACCCACGACCCGGCCGAAGAGCTTGACCATCCCCTCGGCCTCGAGAATGGGCTCCTGGTCGTAGTCCGGACCCGAGCGCTCACTTGTTGCGGTGTCGGTCTCACTCATGCCTTGACCCTCCTGATCCACTGGTCGACGGAGACCGCCAGGATCACCAGGATGCCCGTGGCGAGCACCTGGTAGTTGGGGTCGACACCCGCGAGCGCCAGCCCGCTGTTGAAGACCTGGACGATCAGGGCGCCGAGCAGGCTGCCGACCACGAGGCCGCGTCCGCCGAAGAGGCTGGTGCCGCCGATCACGACCGCAGTGATGCTCTGCAGGTTGTAGTTGAGGCCGGCATTGGGGTCGGCGCCACCGACCCGGCCGCACACGATCCAGGCGGCCACACCGACCGTGGCACCCGCGACGACGTAGGCGCTCAGCAGCACCCGGTCGGTGTTGATGCCGGCGAGCTGGGAGGCCTCCCGGTCATCGCCCGTGGCATACAGATGTCGTCCCCACGCGGTGTTGCGCAACGCGAACCCGACCACCAGGTAGAGCAGCAACATCAAGATGACGCCCCAGGTGATGCTCACGCTGCCGACGCTGAGGGTCTTGCCGGTCCACACGAGCAGGGCGTCCGGTCCGAGGGCGATGGTCTGCCCGGCGGCGTAGAGCAGGGAGACGGCGGTGAAGATCGAGAACGTGCCGAGCGTGACGATGAAGGGCGGCAGGTTCATCCGGGTCACCAGGAAGCCGTTGAGCAGCCCGGTCAGGACGGCCACCACCAGCCCGATCAGCAGGGCCAGGAGGCCCGGCACGCCGTGGTCGTGGTTGAGCTTCACCATCACCAGCGACGCCAGCACCATCGCCATCCCGATGGACAGGTCGATGCCGGCGGTCAGGATGATCACGGTCTGGCCGACGGCCAGTGCCCCGACGACCGCCATCTGCTGGACCAGCAGCGACATCGCCTGAGGCCGCAGGAAGTTGTCGGCGAAGATGCCGAACACGATGATGCTGATCACCAGCACGATCAGCGGGCTCAGCGCCGGGCTGCGGTGCAGGAGGTGCTGGATCCGCTGCGCGGGGGAGTGGTCGGTCGGGATCAGGTCCTCGGCCGAGCCGGGACCGTCCTCCGCCTGCGCGCTCGTGGTGTCAGTGCTCACGGTCTGTTCCTCTCCACGTCCCTGGTCCGGCCCGTCTCATCCGCCCGTGCCCCAGCACGCCTTCTTGCCCTGCGCGACGGTCTGGCTGTCGATCGCCGGGCAGGCGCTTGGCGGTCACGAGCTTGGTGCCGGTGTCGAGGTAGTCCTTGCCGGAGGGCAGTGACGGTGCCTTGCCCCCGTCGCCGATCTTCGCGACGGCGTCGACGCCGAGCTTCGCCATCTTGCCGGGGTACTGCGTCGCGTCGGCGGCGAAGATGCCGTGCTCCACGTCGCTCATCCCCTGGCAGCTGCCGTCGATCGAGACGATGAACGCCTTGTCCTGGTGCTTGTCCGCCTTCAGCGCGGCGTAGGCGCCCTCACCGGCGGGCTCGTTGATCGTGTAGACGACGTTGATGTCCGGGTTGCGGGACAGGCACTGCTCCATCGCCTTGCGGCCGCCGTCGACGGCGCCCTGGGTGGCCTGGTGGCAGGCGATCGTGTAGTCGCCGCCCTTGCCGCCCTTGTAGGAGCCGGTCCTGGCCTCCTTGGCGTTCAGCGTCTTGCTGCCGGGGTCGATCCCCATCCCGGTGAGGAACCCGTGGTCCCGGCCGATGTCGACGGAGACCACCTGGTCGTCGTACAGGTCGAGCATCGCGATGACGGCCTTCTGGCCGTTGAGCTTCTTGGCGGCGTAGGCGCCGATCAGCTTGCCGGCCTTGAAGTTGTTGGTCGCGTAGGTGATGTCGGCCGTCTTCACGGGGTCGAGCGGGGTGTCGAGCGCGATCACGAACAGCCCGTAGTCCTGCGCCTGGCGCAGCGCGGCGTTGACCGCCGGGCCGTTGGAGGTGATCAGGATGCCCTTGTCGCCCGCGCGAGATGGCGGTGTCGATGGCGTTGATCTGCGACTGCGTGTCGCCGTCGACCTGGCCCGGCCGCGACCGAGAGGTGGGCGCCGGTCTTCGCGGCCTGGGCGAGCGCGGCCTGCTTCATCGAGACGAAGTAGGGGTTCGACTGGGTCTTGATGATCAGTGCGACGCCGGTCTTGCCCTCGTTGCCGCCGCAGCTCGACAGCACGGCGCACAGGCCCAGGAGGACCCACCATGGCCGCGATGCGAAGCACGCGTCCGCTTCGCCTTGCCTCATCCACCTCCCGAGCCACCCACTGGTCAGGTCTAGTGCCCCGCGAGGTGACCGCGCAACCCCGACGACGTCCGAGTCAGACCCGCGTCGCGAGGAGCCGACCTTCGGTGGCCGCGGTGCGCGCCTCTTCCAGGAAGTCCGGAGCAGCACACAGGAACAGGGTGTGACCGTCTGCGCCACCGAGCGTGCAGGCGAAGACCCCGGTCCCCGGCGCCCGCTCGTCGGTGATGCTCACCCCCCTCGACGACGCGCACCGCCCGGCCGTGCGTCGCGTCGGCGACCCACACCCCGCCGCGATCGTCCACGGGGGAGATCCCGTCGCTGGCGACCACGAGCGCCGCGAGCATCTCCTCGAGCGACCCCTGCTTCGGGCGGTTCGGCGAAGGAGGCCCAGACGCGGCGGTTGCCCAGCGAGCCGTCGTCGGCGACGTCGAAGGCGGTGAGCCGGTTCCCCCAGGTCTCCGCGACCAGGAGCGAGCCGTCGGGAAGGAAGGCCATCCCGTTGGGGAACATCAGGTCGCCGGCCACCTCGGTGACCGAGCCGTCGGGGTCGACACGGTGCAACGACGCCGGCGCGGGATCGTCGCCGGACATCAGGTCGAAGCCGAAGTTGCCGACGTAGGCCCGTCCGTGGCCGTCGACGATCATGTCGTTGACGTGGCCGGTCGCGTGCTCCTGGAGATCGGCGTGGACCACCAGAGTGCCGTCGTCCTCCCGGCGCAGCACGCGGCGGTCGGTCATGGAGGCCACCAGCAGTCGTCCGTCCGGCAACCAGCCCGTCCCCGACGGCTGCCCGGGCACCTCAGCCTCCGTGCGCAGGTCGGAGCCGTCCTCCCGGGCGGATCGCACCTCGTGCCCGTAGAAGTCGGAGAACCAGATCCGGTCCTCGTGCCAGCGGGGTCCCTCCAGGAAATGGCCCCCCTCGAAGACCGTGCTGAACCCGTCCGGCATCTGCTCCACCTCCGTGTCAGTCGTTGCTGGCACCCGATCAGCCGGGAGAGGCGTGTCAACGGCCCGGGTCTCGTGACCACGCCCGTAGGCTTGGCAGCGTGGCCGACCCCGCGACGTACCGACCCGAACCGGGGTCGATCCCTACCCGGCCGGGCGTCTACCGGTTCCGTGACAAGGACGGCCGGGTGATCTACGTCGGCAAGGCCAAGAGCCTGCGCGCCCGCCTCTCGTCGTACTTCCAGGACCTCGCCAACCTGCACGCCCGCACCCAGACGATGGTGACCACGGCCGCCTCCGTCGAGTGGACGGTCGTGGGCACCGAGGTCGAGGCGCTCCAGCTGGAGTACTCCTGGATCAAGGAGTTCGACCCGCGCTTCAACGTGAAGTACCGCGACGACAAGTCCTACCCCTGGCTGGCCATCACCATGAACGAGGACTACCCCCGCGTGATGGTCGGGCGCGGCGCCAAGAAGAAGGGCGTGAAGTACTACGGGCCCTACAGCCACGCCTGGGCGATCCGCGACACCGTCGACACCCTGTTGCGGGTCTTCCCGATGCGCTCCTGCAGCAACGGGGTCTTCACCCGCTCGGGCCAGATCGGCCGCCCCTGCCTGCTGGGCTACATCGACAAGTGCTCGGCGCCTTGCGTGGGTCGCGTCGACGCCGATGAGCACCGTGAGATCGCCCAGGACTTCGCCGACTTCATGGGCGGGCGCACCGACCAGTTCGTCAGGCGCGTCGAGCGGGAGATGTACGCCGCGTCGAAGGCCGAGGACTACGAGAAGGCCGCGATGCTGCGCGACGACCTCGGTGCGCTGAACAAGGCGCTGGAGAAGCAGGCCGTGGTCTTCGGCGACGGCACCGACGCCGACGTGATCGCCCTGGCCGAGGACCCGCTCGAGGTGGCGGTGCAGATCTTCCACGTGCGGTCGGGCCGGATCAAGGGACAGCGCGGCTGGGTGGCCGACCGCGTCGAGGACCTCGACACCGGTGGGCTGGTCTCGGAGTTCCTGCTGCAGCTCTACGCCGGGGAGGACCCCGACGCCATCCCGCGCGAGATCCTGGTGCCGGCGATGCCCGAGGACGCCGAGACCTTCGAGCAGCTGCTGGGGGAGACCCGCGGCAGCAAGGTGAGCATCCGGGTGCCGCGGCGGGGTGACAAGCGGACCCTGCAGCAGACGGTCGCCCAGAACGCCGCTCAGTCACTCGCGCTGCACAAGACCCGGCGCGCCAGCGACCTGACCATGCGCAACCAGGCGCTCGAGGAGATCCAGAAGGCGCTCGAGCTGCCCGATGCCCCCCTGCGTATCGAGTGCTACGACATCTCCAACCTCCAGGGCACCGAGGTCGTCGGCTCGATGGTGGTCTTCGAGGACGGCCTGGCCCGCAAGGGTGAGTACCGCCGGTTCGTGATCCGGGGAGTCGACGGACAGAACGACGTCGCCTCGATGCACGAGGTGATCACGCGGCGGTTCCGGCGCCTGCTCGACGAGCGCATCGAGACCCCCGACCTGACCGGTGGAGAGATCAACCCGCGACGACCCAGCGGGGCCGCTCCTGGTCGACCCCGACACCGGTCGCCCGAAGAAGTTCGCCTACACGCCCGGTCTGGTGGTGGTCGACGGCGGTCCGCCCCAGGTGGCCGCGGCGCAGCGGGCGCTCGACGAGCTCGGGATAGACGACATCCCGGTGTGCGGGCTGGCCAAGCGGCTGGAGGAGGTCTGGCTACCGGGTCAGGCCGACCCGGTGATCCTGCCCCGCTCCAGCGAGGGCCTCTACCTGCTCCAGCGCATCCGCGACGAGGCCCACCGCTTCGCGATCACCCACCACCGCTCCCGGCGGTCCAGGTCGATGGTGGAGAGCATCCTCGACGACGTGCCCGGTCTGGGCGAGGTCCGGCGCAAGACACTGATCAAGCACTTCGGGTCACTCAAGCGGCTCCGGGCTGCCACCATCGAGGAGATAGCGGAGGTGCCCGGCATCGGCCGCGCACCGCCACCGCGATCGCCGAGGCCGTGGCGGCGCAGCCGAGACCGGTGTCGGTGAACACCGCGACAGGTGAGATCCAGGAGTGAGCCCAGGAGTGAACACCGTGAGTCCAGCCCAGGGCGAGCTCGTCGTGGTCACCGGCATGACCGGCGCCGGCCGGAGCACCGCCGCCAAGGAGCTCGAGGACCTCGGCTACTACGTGGTCGACAACCTCCCGCCCGAGCTGGTCAGCTCCGTGGTGCGCCTGGTCGACGAGAAGCAGGGCGTCGACCAGCCCGTCGCCGTCGTCGTCGACGTCCGCGCCGGCGTCTTCTTCGACACCCTCCGCGAGCAGCTCGCCAAGGCGCTGCCCTCCCGCCGTACGACGCTGCTGTTCCTCGAGGCCGACGACGACATCCTGGTGCGCCGCCAGGAAGCGGCCCGCCGGCCGCACCCGCTGCAGGGCTCGGGGCGCCTGCTCGAGGCGATCACGCGGGAGCGCGCGGTGATGGGTGACCTGCGTGGCGACGCCGACCTGGTCATCGACACCACCGCCCTGAACCTGCACCAGCTCAAGGACAAGGTGGCGCGCGCGCTCGGCACGGCCGACACGGTGCGCCTGCGGATCACGATGGTCAGCTTCGGGTTCAAGTACGGCGTGCCGGTCGATGCCGACCTGCTCGCCGACATGAGGTTCCTGCCCAACCCGTTCTGGGTGCCCGAGCTGCGCGACCTCACCGGCCAGGACCCGGACGTGGCGGCCTACGTCCGCGACCGCCCGGACGCCCAGGAGTTCCTCGACCGCTACGTGCCGGTGATCGAGACCGTCGGTGACGGCTACCTGCGCGAGGGCAAGCGGTTCATGACCGTGGCCATCGGCTGCACCGGCGGGAAGCACCGCAGCGTCGCGATGTCCGAGGAGATCGCCAGCCGGCTCCGGGCCTCGGGCCTCCTCGCCGACACGATTCACCGGGACCTCGGCCGGGAGTGAGCTCGCGGCGCTCGGCAGGCATGATCACGCCATGAAGTGGTCGACCGAGCCGTCCGTCGTCGCGCTCGGGGGCGGCCACGGGCTGGCCGCCTCGCTCAGCGCCCTGCGCTCGGTCACCACCGACCTGACGGCCGTGGTCACCGTCGCGGACAACGGCGGCTCCTCGGGCAGGCTCCGTGAGGAGTTCGGGGTGCTGCCGCCCGGAGACCTCCGGATGGCGCTCGCGGCCCTGTGCGGCGACGACCGGTGGGGCCAGACCTGGGCGCGGGTGCTCCAGCACCGCTTCGAGTCCACCGGCGAGATGGACGGCCACTCGATGGGCAACCTGCTGATCGTCTCGCTCTGGGACCTGCTGCACGACCATGTCGACGGGCTCGACTGGGTCGCCGGGCTGCTCGGCGCCCGCGGCCGGGTGCTGCCGATGGCCACCTCGCCGCTCGACATCACCGCCGAGGTGCGTGGCGCCGGTGCCGACCCCGACGAGGTGAGCACCGTCCGGGGCCAGGTCGAGGTCGCCACCACCCCCGGTGAGGTCCTCGCCGTGGCGGTCGAACCCGTCGGCGCAGCAGCCTGTCCCGAGGCCGTCGTGGCGATCGCCGAGGCCGACTGGGTGGTCCTGGGACCCGGTTCCTGGTACACCAGCGTGCTGCCGCACCTGCTCGTCCCGGGTCTTCGCGAGGCTTTGTGCACGCACGTCGGCCAAGGTGGTCGTCTCGATGAACCTGGAGCCGCACACCGAGGAGACCCGGGGCTACGACCTCGCCGACCACCTCGAGGTGCTGCACCGGCACGCCCCTGACCTGGCCGTCCACGCCGCGCTGGTGGATCCGACGGCGGTACGTGACCGCGCCCGGTTGGGCGCCGTGGCCGACCGTCTCGGTGCCCGCCTGGTCCTCGAGGACATCGCTTCGAGCGACCCGGGCGTCCACGACTCACAAAAACTCGGTTCCGCGTACGCGCGACTGTTCCAGACGATCTAAGGTGACGACATGGCGATGACGGCGCAAGTGAAGGCAGAATTGGCCAACACGCAGGTCACCAAGACCTGTTGCCGAAAGGCCGAAGTCTCCTCGATGCTGCGCTTCGCCGACGCCCTCCACCTCGTCAACGGGGGGATCGTCGTGGAGGCCGAGCTCGACACCGGCGCCGCCGCCCGGCGGATGCGCCGCGACATCAGCGAGGTCTTCGGCCACCATCCCGAGGTCGTGATGCTCAAGGGCAGCGGCATCCGCCGCGGCTCGCGCTACATCGTCCGGGTCTCCCGCGAGGGGGAGTCCCTGGCCCGCCAGACCGGCCTGATCGACACCCGCAACCGCCCGGTGCGCGGCCTGCCGCCGGTGGTCGTCAACGGCTCGGGCTGCGACGCGGTCGCTGCCTGGCGCGGTGCGTTCCTGGCCCACGGCTCGCTGACCGAGCCGGGCCGTTCGAGCTCCCTGGAGGTCACCTGCCCCGGCCCCGAGGCCGCACTGGCCCTCGTCGGCTCCGCCCGTCGGCTGGGCATCTCGGCCAAGGCCCGCGAGGTGCGCGGTGTCGACCGCGTGGTGATCCGTGACGGCGACGCGATCGGCCAGCTGCTCACCCGCCTCGGCGCCCACGAGTCCCTGCTGGCCTGGGAGGAGCGTCGGATGCGGCGCGAGGTCCGGGCCACCGCCAACCGGCTGGCCAACTTCGACGACGCCAACCTGCGCCGCTCCGCACGCGCGGCAGTGGCCGCGGGAGCCCGCGTCGACCGGGCCCTGGAGATCCTCGGCGAGGACATCCCCGACCACCTGCGCCAGGCCGGCCAGCTGCGTCTCCAGCACAAGCAGGCCTCGCTCGAGGAGCTCGGCCAGTTCAGCGACCCGGTGCTGACCAAGGACGCCATCGCCGGCCGGATCCGCCGGCTGCTCGCGATGGCCGACAAGCGGGCCGAGGACATCGGGATCCCCACGACCGAGGCCTCGCTGACCGCGGAGATGCTCGCGGAAGAGGCCTAGGCCTCCACTGCCGGTAGTTACCGGTGCGTACCCACTGCCGCCTTCTGGAACGATCCAATTGCGCGATAGGGTCGTCGCGTCGCCCTTTGAAATCTGCTGTAGTAGGAGACCACTGCTGTGACCGTCCGCGTTGGCATCAACGGCTTCGGCCGCATCGGCCGCAACTTCTTCCGTGCCGTCCGTGCGCAGGCACTGGCCGGGGAGTCCGACATCGAGATCGTCGCCGTCAACGACCTCACCGACAACGAGACCCTCGCGCGCCTGCTCATGTTCGACTCGATCCTCGGCAGGCTCGACGTGCGCGTCGACTCCTCCGAGACCGCCATCAAGGTCGGTGACCAGGAGGTCACCGCGTTCGCCGAGCGTGACCCGGCTGCGCTGAAGTGGGGCGACGTCGGCGTCGACGTCGTCGTCGAGTCGACCGGCTTCTTCACCGACGCCACCAAGGCGCACGCCCACGTCGACGCCGGCGCCAAGAAGGTGATCATCTCGGCCCCCGCGTCGAACGAGGACATCACCGTCGTGATGGGCGTCAACCACGAGGACTACGACCCCGAGCAGCACACGGTCATCTCCAACGCCTCGTGCACCACCAACTGCCTCGCGCCGATGGCCAAGGCGCTCGACGACGAGTTCACCATCGTCAAGGGCCTGATGACCACGGTGCACGCCTACACCGCCGACCAGAACCTGCTGGACAACATCCACAAGGACCCTCGCCGCGCCCGCGCCGCCGCGATCAACGTGGTGCCCACGTCCACCGGTGCCGCCAAGGCCATCGGCCTGGTGCTGCCCCAGCTCAAGGGCAAGCTCGACGGCTACGCGCTGCGGGTGCCGGTGCCCACCGGCTCCGCCACCGACCTCACCTTCGAGGCCGGCCGCGAGACCTCGGTCGACGAGGTCAACGCAGCCGTCGAGGCGGCCGCCGACGGTCGCTACCTGCGCTACTCGACCGACCCGCTGGTCTCCTCCGACATCGTCACCGACCCTGCGTCGTGCATCTTCGACGCCCCGCTGACCAAGGTGATCGGCAACCAGGTCAAGGTCGTGGGCTGGTACGACAACGAGTGGGGCTACTCCAACCGCCTGGCAGACCTGATCACGTACGTCGGCTCGTCCCTCTAGGCGTGGGCAGCTACGAAGGCCTGGGCGACGTCAGCGGCAAGAAGGTGCTGGTCCGCTCGGACCTGAACGTGCCGCTCGACGGCGCAGAAGACGGCCAGATGCGGATCACCGACGACGGCCGGATCCGCGCCAGCGTCCCGACGATCAAGGCGCTCGCCGACGCGGGAGCACGCGTCGTGGTGATGGCCCACCTCGGCAGGCCGAAGGGCGCGCCCGAGGACAAGTACTCCCTGCGGCCCGTCGCCGACCGGCTCGGTGAGCTGCTCGGGTCCGACGTCTCCTTCGCCACCGACACGGTGGGGGAGTCCGCCCACAAGATCGTCGACGGCCTCGAGGACGGCCAGGTCGCCCTCCTGGAGAACGTCCGCTTCAACGCCGGCGAGACCAGCAAGGACGACGTCGGAGCGTGGCGCGTTCGCCGACGAGCTGGTCGCGTTGGGCGAGGCCTTCGTGAGCGACGGCTTCGGTGTCGTCCACCGCAAGCAGGCCAGCGTCTACGACGTACCCCAGCGGTTGCCGCACGCCATGGGTGGGCTCGTGCGCGACGAGATCGAGGTGCTGCGACGGCTGACGGAGGACCCCGAGCGGCCCTACGTCGTCGTGCTCGGCGGCTCCAAGGTCAGCGACAAGCTGGCCGTGATCGACAACCTGCTCGGCAAGGCCGACAAGCTGCTGATCGGCGGCGGGATGGTGTTCACCTTCCTGAAGTCCCAGGGCCACGACGTCGGCAACAGCCTGCTCGAGGAGGACCAGGTCGAGACCTGCGGGAAGTACCTCGCCCGGGCGGAGGAGAGCGGCGTCGAGATCGTGCTGCCGACCGACGTGGTGGTGGCGCCGGAGTTCCCCGCCGAGGGCAAGGACCCCAGACCGAGCGTGGTCGCCGTCGACGCGATCCCCGACGACCAGATCGGCCTGGACATCGGCCCCGACTCCGCGGCGGCGTTCGCCGAGGCGATCGCTGGAGCGAGGACCGTGTTCTGGAACGGCCCCATGGGGGTCTTCGAGTTCGACGCCTTCGCCGAGGGCACCCGCGCGGTTGCCGAGGCGCTGACGCGGATCGACGGCCTGTCCGTGGTCGGAGGGGGCGACTCCGCGGCCGCCGTACGCAAGCTCGGGTTCGACGAGGACGCGTTCGGGCACATCTCCACCGGAGGTGGCGCCAGCCTCGAGTACCTCGAGGGCAAGGAGCTCCCCGGGCTCGCGGTGCTGGAGGACTGATGTCGAAGACCACGCGTGTCCCGCTGATGGCGGGCAACTGGAAGATGAACAAGAACCACCAGGAGGCCGTGGTCCTGGTGCAGAAGCTGGCGTGGGGGCTGGCGGACAAGAAGCACGACTACGGCAAGGTCGAGGTGGTCGTGGTGCCGCCGTTCACCGACCTGCGCAGCGTCCAGACCTTGGTCGACGGCGACCGGTTGCAGATCCGGTACGGCGCCCAGGACGTCTCGGTGCACGACGACGGCGCCTACACCGGCGAGATCTCCGCGAGCATGCTCGCCCGGCTCGGGTGCACCTTCGTCGTCGTCGGCCACAGCGAGCGTCGTGAGCACCACGGTGAGGACGACGCGCTCGTCAACGCCAAGGCCCACCAGGCGATCGCGGCCGGGATGACCCCGATCGTGTGCGTGGGCGAGGGACTCGACGTGCGCCAGGACGGTCGCCACGTGGAGCACACGCTGGAGCAGGTCGACGGCTCCCTCGCCGGCTTCACCCCCGAGCAGGTCGCCGGCCTGGTCGTGGCCTACGAGCCCGTGTGGGCGATCGGCACCGGCGAGGTGGCCACCCCCGACGACGCCCAGGAGGTCTGCGCCGGCATCCGCGCGCGCATCTCGGAGGTCCACGGCGCGGAGACCGGCGCCGCCGTACGCATCCTGTACGGCGGTTCGGTGAAGGCGGCCAACGTCGGCGGCATCATGCAACAGGCCGACGTCGACGGATGTCTTGTCGGCGGCGCCAGCCTCGACCCCGACGAGTTCGGCGGGATCTGCCGCTTCTACGACATGCCTGTGCTGCCATGACCTGGCTCAGGCTGGCGTGGCAGATCGGTTAGGCTCGCCCGCGTGGCTATCGTCTTCGAGGTCTTGCTCGTCATCTCGAGCTTGCTGATGATCCTGCTGGTGCTCCTCCACAAGGGGCGCGGCGGTGGGCTCTCCGACATGTTCGGTGGCGGTGTGTCCAGCGGTCTCGGCGGTTCGTCCGTGGCCGAGCGCAACCTCGACCGCATCACCATCGGCATCGGGCTGGTGTGGTTCGCGTGCGTGGTCGGTCTCGGGCTTCTGCTCAAGACCGGCAGCTGAGCACTTCAGGCTTTCAGGAACTCGAAGGAGACGTAGCGTGGCAGGCGGCGGAAATGCCATCCGGGGCAGCCGGGTCGGCGCTGGCCCCATGGGCGAGGCGGAACGGGGCGAGGCCGCCCCGCGGCAGAACATCACCTACTTCTGCTCCCACGAGCACCGCACCCTGATCGCCTTCGCGGTCGAGGCGGTCGTCCCCGACACCTGGGACTGCCCGACGTGCGGCCTCCCGGCGAGCATGGACTCCGACAACCCGCCCCCGGCGCCGAAGATCGAGCCCTACAAGACCCATCTCGCCTACGTGAAGGAGCGTCGCTCCGACGCCGAGGCCAAGGACATCCTCGACGAGGCCCTCCAGACCCTCCGCCAGCGCCGCAAGGCCGGCGAGGTCATCTTCTAAATCCCGCCGACCGGGGGATCGTCGTACGCCCCAGACCGCCGAGCGGGGGATTGTCGCTCGGCGAGCAGCGCCGAGCGGGGGATCGTGGCGCGCCCGCGCCGACCCTGTGGATGACCAGGTGCGCGGCACCATGTCTTGTTCCAGTCTTCGGCCATGGACGAGTCATGGTTGGACGCGACCGGGAAGCTTCTCGGCCCCGAGTGTCCCCTCCCACTGGACGCACCGTTCACGCGCGCGCAGGCACAGGACTGTGGCGTCTCGCGACGCGCGTTCGACCGGATGCTGCGCACAGGCATGCTGCGGAGCGAGTTGTACGGCGTGTACGCGGCCGCCCAGGCGCCCAACGACCCCCTCATGCGTGCGACGGCGCTCGCACTGGTCCTTCCTCCGGATGCGGTCGTGGTGGATCGAACCGCCGCCTGGCTCCACGGCCTCGACGCCCTTCGGCGAAGTGCCTTCTACGAAGCACCACCTCTGGACGTCATCCACGTCACGGACACGCGGATGGATCGCCCTGGCGTCGACGGACGACGGCGCGGCCTCATCCCGGACGACATCACGATGGTGCACGGGATCCCGGTCACCACAGGTCTGCGAACCGCCTTGGACTGTGGACGACTGTTGTGGCGCTTCGACGGGTTGGCCGTCATCGACGGCTTCCTCCGTCTCGGCGTCCCGCACGACCTGATGCGTACCGAGCTGGCGCGGTTCAAGGGCTACCGCGGCGTCATCCAGTGTCGGTACCTCGTGTCGATCGGTGACGGGCGGGCGGAGTCCGGTCCGGAGTCGGCCCTCCGGCTGCACTGGTACGACGCGGGTCTCGGCCGCCCCGAGGTGCAGTGGTGGGTGTACTCCGACTCCGGCGTGCCGCTCTTCCGCATCGACATCGCGGATCCTGTCGCGCTGTACGGCGCCGAGTACGACGGCGAAGAGTTCCATACCGAGGACATGGACGCCGAGCACGACGACGGAACGGCGGGAGTGGCTCACCAGCGAGCGGGGCTGGAAGATCGACCCCTTCCGCAAGGACCCTGTGTTCACCGACCCACATCGCGTCCCCGAGCTGCTGCGGGCGGGCCATGCGGAAGCGCGTCGAACCATCAGCCGGTGGACGCCGACGCGACGTACACCCCGTCCCCGCTCAGCCTGATGCAGCGTGCACACATCCCCCGCTCGCCACGTTTGAGCGTGCAGAAATCCCCCGCTCGGCGGGATTTCAGAGGAGGGAGGCGGCGGCGGTGTCGAGGAACCAGGTGGTCTCCTCGACGGTGATGCCGCGAGCCGGGGTGGCGTGCACGCTGCCTTCCGGGGCCAGGGCCCGGGCCACGGCGTCGGCCTTCCCGTCGCCGGAGACCAGGAACCACACCTCGTGGGTCCGGTTCAGCGCGGGGAAGGTCAGCGAGATCCGTTCGGGCGGTGGCTTGGGCGATCCGGTGACCGGTACGGCGATCCGGTCGGTCACGTCGAGCTGGGGGTGGCCCGGGAACAGCGAGGCCACGTGCCCGTCGGGACCGAGGCCGAGCATGACCAGGTCGAAGGAGCCCGGAGCCCTCGGAGCGCACCAGGTCCTCGTAGGCCTGCGCCGCCTCTTCGAGCGATGCGTACCGGTCGTCCGCCGCCGGGATGGCGTGCACCCGCGCCGGGTCGGCCGCCACCTTGTCGAGCAGGTCCAGGCCGGCCGCGCGGTCGTTGCGGTCGGAGGAGTCGGCCGGGCACGTAGCGCTCGTCGCCCCAGAAGAAGTCCACCCGCTTCCAGTCGACGCCCGGGCTGTCCAGGGCGGCCACTGCCTGGTGGATCTTGTCGGCGATGCTGCCGCCGGTCAGGCAGACCGCGGGCACGCGGCCGTCAGCCTGGATCTCGGCGAGCCGGGCGACGAACCGCTCGGCGACCGTCTGCGCCAGCGTGTCGGCGTCCGGCAGGACCTCGAGCGTCGTCACTTCGACGCCTTCGCCGGGCCCTTGCGCGCCAGCCGCCTCGCGACCTCGGCGTACACGTCGTCCTCGTCGAGCCGGCGCAGCTCCTCTGCCAGGAGCTCGGGGATGTTGCGGCGCTTCAGCGCCACCGGCCGGTCGGGCTGACCGGGGGAGATGAACGAGGCCAGCCTGCCGTCGGGCCGGTCGATCTTGATGTCCCCGCTCTTCGTCGACATCACCACCTCGGTGATGCCGGGGCCGCGCGAGCTGTGCCGTTCCACGGGCACCCGCAGCCCGGCACCCAGCCAGGTGACCAGCAGGTCCGCGCTCGGACTGATCCGCTCCGCCGTCACCGAGGCCGAACGGACCTTCTCGGGGTGCTGGTCGAGCGCAGCGGCCAGCAGCGCCCGCCACGGCGTCAGCCGGGTCCAGGCGAGGTCGGTGTTGCCGCTGGAGTACGACGAGCACTGCTGGTGCAGCGCCTTGCTCTTCGCCCGCTTGGCGGCTGCGGCGTCGGTGATCCGACGTTGTGCGAGGGCACCCAACGGGTCGCTGGCCGGATCGTCGGGAGCGTCGGCGGGCCACCAGCAGGCGACGGGGGAGTCCGGGAGGAGCAACGGCAGCACGACCGAGTCGGCGTGCTTCACCGCCTCGCCCTTGAGCCAGATCAGCGCGTGCTCGCCGCTCCAGCCGGAGCCGATGTCGACCTGCGCGTGGATGGCACCCTTGCCGCGGGCATCGCCGAGGATGACGCCGAGCACGCGGGCGGGGTGCTCCTGCGACGCGGTGCGGGCGCACTCCATCGCCTCCTCGGCTTCGTCCTCGTCGACGACCACGACGAGGGTCATCACCATCCCCATCGCGGAGGAGCCGGCGCGCTTGCGTGCCTGCATCAGGGCGGCCGCGATGCCGGAGGCGTTGGTGTCGGTCAGCTCGATCACTAGGGTCGCCTCCACTGCCGGCCGTCACGGGCCAGCATCGCGTGCGCGGAATCCGGGCCCCAGTTGCCCGGCACGTACTGGTCGATCCGCGCCCTGCTCTTGGCGTCCTTGTCTGCCCAGTGCTCCAGGATCGGGTCGAGGATCTTCCAGCACAGCTCGACCTCGGCGTTCTGGGGGAACAGCGGTGGGTCGCCGAGCAGCACGTCGAGGATGAGTCGCTCGTAGGCCTCCGGGCTGGACTCGGTGAACGACCCGCCGTAGGCGAAGTCCATGTTCACGTCGCGGATCTCCATCGCGCTGCCGGGCACCTTGGAGCCGAACCGGATCGTGGCGCCCTCGTCGGGCTGGATCCGGAAGACGACCGCGTTGTGGGTGAGGTCCTCGGTGGCCGTCGCTGCGAAGGGCAGGTGCGGTGCGCGCTTGAACACCACGGCCACCTCGGTGACCCGGCGGCCCAGGCGCTTGCCGGTGCGGAGGTAGAACGGCACCCCGGCCCAGCGCCGGGTCTCGACCTCGAGGCGGATCGCGGCGAAGGTCTCGGTCGTCGAGGACGCCTTGATGTCCTCCTCGTCGAGGTAGCCGATCACCTCTTCCCCACCCGCCCACCCGGACGCGTACTGACCGCGGGCGGTGTGCAGGTCGAGCCGACGGGGGAGCGTGACCGAGGCGAGGACCTTCTCCTTCTCGGCGCGCAGGTTCGCCGCCTCGAAGTTCAGCGGCTCCTCCATGGCCACCAGCGCCAGCAGCTGCAGCAGGTGGTTCTGGATCACGTCGCGGGCGGCGCCGATGCCGTCGTAGTAGCCCGCGCGACCGCCGATGCCGATGTCCTCGGCCATGGTGATCTGCACGTGGTCGACGTAGTTGGAGTTCCAGATCGGCTCGAAGAGGTTGTTGGCGAAGCGCATCGCGAGGATGTTCTGCACCGTCTCCTTGCCGAGGTAGTGGTCGATCCGGAAGACCGACTCGGGCGGGAAGACCTTGTTGATGGTGGCGTTGAGCTCCCGCGCCGACTCCAGGTCGTGCCCGAACGGCTTCTCCACGACCACGCGGCGCCAGGTGCCCTCCCCGCCGTCGGTGAGGCCGTGCTCCTGCAGCTGGGTGATCACGTCGCCGAAGAAGCGTCGGCGGGATGGAGAGGTAGAAGGCGTGGTTGCCGGCTGTGCCGCGCAGGTCGTCGAGCTCCTCGATGGTGCGGCGCAACCGGTCGAACTGCACGTCGTCGCCGAAGTCGCCCGGCACGAACCGGAACCCCTCGGCGAGCTGGCGCCAGACCTCCTCACGGAACTCCGTGCGCGCGTGCTCCTTGACCGCGTCGTGGACGATCTGCGCGAAGTCCTCGTCGGCCCAGTCGCGGCGGGCGTAGCCGACCAGGCTGAACCCGGGCGGCAGCAGCCCACGGTTGGCCAGGTCGTAGATCGCCGGCATCACCTTCTTGCGCGACAGGTCGCCGGTGACGCCGAACAGCACCATGCCGCACGGTCCCGCGATCCGGGGCAGGCGACGGTCGGCGGGATCCCGCAGGGGGTTGTTCCAGTCAGCGCTCAACGACGGTGCTCCCGGTAGTAGGCGATCAGGGCCTGGGTGGAGGCGTCCTGCGCGGCCAGCGCCTCGGCGTCGCCGTCGATGGCCGGCCCGACCTGCTGGGCCAGCTGCTTGCCGAGCTCGACCCCCCACTGGTCGAAGCTGTCGATGCCCCAGACCGCCCCTTCGGTGAAGGTGATGTGCTCGTAGAGCGCGACCAGCTGTCCGAGCGTCGACGGGGTCAGCGCCGGCGCGATGATCGAGGCGGTGGGCCGGTTGCCGGTGAACACCCGCGCCGGCACGATCTCCTCGCTGGTGCCCTCCTCACGGACCTCGTCCGCGGTCTTGCCGAAGGCGAGCGCTCTCGTCTGGGCGAGGAAGTTGGCCAGGAACAGCTCGTGGACGTCCGTACTCTGCCCATCTTCCTTGGCATCCTTCAGGGGGTACGCCGGGTTGGCGAAGGCGATGAAGTCGGCCGGGATCAACCGGGTGCCCTGGTGGATCAGCTGGTAGAAGGCGTGCTGGCCGTTGGTGCCCGGCTCGCCCCAGAAGACCTCACCGGTGTCGGTGGTGACGGCACTGCCGTCCCAGCGAACGCCCTTGCCGTTGGACTCCATCGTCAGCTGTTGCAGGTACGCCGGAAAGCGGTGCAGCAGCTGGGAGTAGGGCAGCACGGCGTGGGTCTGGGCACCGAGGAAGTTGGTGTACCAGACGTTGAGCATCCCCATCAGCACCGGCACGTTGCGCCCGAGCGCGGTGGTTCGGAAGTGCTCGTCGATCTTGTGGAAGCCCCGCAGGAACTCCGCGAACCGCTCCGGACCGATCGCGACCACCAGCGAGGTGCCGATCGCGGAGTCGACCGAGTAGCGCCCACCGACCCAGTCCCAGAACCCGAAGGCGTTCTCCGGGTCGATGCCGAAGTCGGCCACCTTGTCCAGCGCGGTCGAGACGGCCACGAAGTGCTTGGCGACGGCTTCCTTCTCGTCGGAGCCGGAGAGGCCCTCGAGCAGCCAGGACCGGCACAGCCGCGCGTTGGTGAGCGTCTCGAGGGTGCCGAAGGTCTTGCTGGAGACGATGAACAGCGTGCTGGCCGGGTCGAGCCCTGCCAGGGTGGTCGCGGCGTCCGTCGGGTCGATGTTGCTGATGAACCGGCACTCCAGACCCTCTTGCCGGTACGGCGCCAGGGCCTCGTAGGCCATCACCGGGCCGAGGTCCGACCCGCCGATCCCGATGTTGACGACCGTGCGGATGCGCTCACCGGTGACCCCGGTCCAGCTCCCGTCGCGCACCTTCTCGGCGAACTCGTAGACCCGCCGGAGCACCTCGTGCACCTCGGGGACGACGTCGGTGCCGTCGACCTCGAGGTGGTCGCGCTCCGGGCGGCGCAGCGCGGTGTGCAGCACCGCGCGGTCCTCGGTGGAGTTGATGTGCCCCCCGGCGAACATCGCGTCGCGGCGCTCCTGCAGGCCCACCTCGGCGGCGAGGTCGAGCAGCGCGTCGAGGACGTCCTGCTGGACCAGCGCCTTGGACAGGTCGACGTGCAGGTCACCCGCGTCGAAGGTCAGTCGCTCGACCCGTTGGGGATCCTCGGCGAACCAGCCACGCAGGTCGGGCTCGAGCTTGTCTGCCAGGTTCTGCAGCCGTGCCCACGCCTCGGTGGACGTGGCGTCCCGCGGAGCGCCGGTCACGACTCCTGGGCCTCCAGGTTGGTCTTCACCGTCTCGAGGAGCTCGTTCCAGGACTTCTCGAACTTCTCGACGCCCTCCTCCTCGAGGACGCTGATCACGTCGTCGTAGTCGATGCCGGCGTCGGCGAGGTCCTTCATCACCTGGTGCGCCGACTCGTAGTTCGGCCGCACCTGGTCGCCGATGATCTCGCTGTGGTCGCGGACCGCGTCCAGCGTCTTCTCCGGCATCGTGTTCACGGTGCGCTCCACGACCAGGTCGTCGACGTACATCGTGTCCTTGTAGTCCGGGTTCTTGACGCCCGTGGACGCCCAGAGGGGACGCTGGGTGTTCGCGCCGGCGGCAGCCAGCTTCTCCCAGCGCTCACCGGCGAAGAACTTCTCGTAGAGCTCGTAGGCCAGGCGGGCGTTGGCGATGCCGGCCTTGCCGCGCAGGTCGTCCGAGGCGCCGGTCTTGTTGAGCCGGTTGTCGATCTCGGTGTCGACGCGGCTGACGAAGAACGACGCCACGGAGTGGATCTGGGAGAGGTCGTGCCCGTTCTCCAGTGCCTCCTCGAGGCCCTTGAGGTAGGCCTCCATCACCGACGTGTAGCGGTCGAGCCCGAAGATGAGGGTGACGTTGACGCTGATGCCCTGGCCGAGGGTGTCGGAGATGGCCTCGCCGCCCTCGGTGGTGGCGGGGATCTTGATGAAGAGGTTCGGGCGGTCGACCTCGGCCCACAGCTCCTTGGCCGAGGCGAACGTCGCCTCGCGGTCATGGGCCAGGTCGGGAGCGACCTCGATGGAGACGCGGCCGTCGACGCCGTTGGTGGCGTCGTAGACGGGCCGGAGCACGTCGCAGGCGTTGCGTACGTCGGTGGTGGTGAGCGCGAACACGGTCTTGTCGACGTCGGCGCCCTCCGCGGCGAGCTGCTTGACCTGCTCGTCGTACCGCTCGCCGTCGGAGAGTGCGGCGGCGAAGATCGAGGGGTTCGTGGTGACCCCGACGACGTGGTCGTTCTTGATCAGGTCGGCCAGGTTGCCGCTCTCGATGCGCTCGCGCGACAGGTCGTCGAGCCAGATGGAGACCCCGGCCTCGGTGAGCTCCTGCAGATGGTCAGTCATGTGATTCCTCCCAGTGGGTGGTGGATGTTCGCGGGAGTGGGCGCTCAGCCGGTGGCGACCCTGAGGCTGTCCTCCGCGGCGTCGGCGACGGCCTGGGCGGTGATGCCGAACTCGCGGAAGATCCGGGAGTACTCGGCCGACGCGCCGTAGTGCTCCAGCGACACGATCCGCCCGTGGTCGCCCACGATCTCGCGCCAGCCCTGTGCCACGCCCGCCTCGACGGAGACCCGGGCCTTGATGTTCGGCGGGATCACGCTCTCGCGGTAGGAGGTGGTCTGCTCGTCGAACCACTCCCGGCACGGCATCGAGACCACCCGCGCCTTGACGTCCTTCTCGGCGAGCAGCCTGTGCGCGTCGACGGCGAGCTGCACCTCGGAGCCGGTCCCGACCAGGATCACGTCGGGGTCGCCGTCCTCGGCGTCCAGCAGGACGTAGCCGCCCTTGGCCACGTCGTCGGTGGAGCTGAAACCCTGGTCACCGCGCGGGAAGATCGGCAGGTTCTGCCGGCTCAGGATCAGCCCGGCCGGGCGGTCGGTGTTCTCCATCACCGCCTTCCAGCAGGCGACGGTCTCGTTGGCGTCCCCCGGGCGTACGACGTCCAGGCCGGGGATCGCCCGCAACGCGGCGAGGTGCTCGATCGGCTGGTGGGTCGGCCCGTCCTCGCCGAGCCCGATGGAGTCGTGGGTCCAGACGTAGGTGACCGGGAGGCCCATCAGCGCGGCCAGGCGCACCGCACCGCGCATGTAGTCGGAGAAGGTCAGGAAGGTGCCGCCGAAGACGCGGGTGCCGCCGTGGACGGCGATGCCGTTCATGATCGCGCCCATGCCGTGCTCGCGGATGCCGAAGTGGAGCACCCGGCCCTCGAGCGGGTCGGCCTTCCACATCTTGGTCTCGCGGGCCGTTGGCAGGAACGACGGTGCGCCCTCGATGGTGGTGTTGTTGGACTCCGCGAGGTCGGCCGAGCCGCCCCAGAGCTCCGGGACCGTCTTCGCGATCGCCTGGATGGCCGCGCTCGAGGCCTTCCGGGTGGCGAGCCCCTTCTCGTCGGGAGCGAAGGTGGGCAGGTCGTCGGCCCAGCCCTCCGGCAGCGCGCGCTCCTTCATCCGGTGGAGCAGCTTGGCGCGCACGGCGTAGCGCGACGCCCACGCCTGGTACTGCTGGTCCCACGCCTCGCCGTCCGCCGCACCCCGCTCGCGCAGCTTTCGGGTGTGCTCGATGACGCCCGGGGGCACCTCGAAGGTCTGCTCGGGGTCGAAGCCGAGGATCTTCTTGGTCGCGGCCACCTCGTCCTCGCCGAGGGCCGAGCCGTGGGAGGTGCCGTGACCCTGCTTGTTGGGGGCAGGCCAGGCGATGATGGTCTTGAGCCGGATGAAGCTCGGCCGGTCGGTGACCGCCTCGGCCTTGCGGATGGCGTCGTAGAGCGCGGGGACGTTCTCCTTGTAGGAGCGCCCGCCATTGGTCCAGTCGACGGTCTGGACGTGCCAGCCGTAGGCCTCGTAGCGCGCGGCGACGTCCTCGGTGAGGGCGATGTTGGTGTCGTCCTCGATCGAGATCTGGTTGTCGTCGTAGATCAGGGTGAGGTTGCCGAGCGCCTGCACGCCGGCGATGGCCGAGGCCTCGGCGCTGACGCCCTCCTCGATGTCACCGTCGGAGCACAGCGCGTAGACGTGGTGGTCGAACGGCGACTCGCCCGCAGGCGCCTCGGGGTCGAGGAGACCCCGCTCCTTGCGGGCGGCCATCGCCATCCCGACCGCGTTGCCGATGCCCTGGCCCAGCGGCCCGGTGGTGGTCTCGACGCCCGCGGTGTGGCCGTACTCCGGGTGGCCCGGGGTCTTGCTGCCCCAGGTGCGCAGCGACTTCAGGTCCTCGAGCTCGAGGCCCCAACCGCCGAGGTAGAGCTGGATGTAGAGGGTGAGGCTGGTGTGGCCGCAGGAGAGCACGAAGCGGTCGCGGGCGATCCAGCCCGGATCGGCCGGGTCGTGGCGCATCACCTTCTGGAACAGCGTGTAGGCGACCGGGGCCAGGCTCATCGCCGTGCCCGGGTGGCCGTTGCCGACCTTCTGCACCGCATCCATCGCCAACACCCGGACCGTGTCGACCGCCTTCTCGTCGATCTCGGTCCACTCGAGGTTTTGCTTGATGGCCACGTCGGTCGGTGTCCTTCCGCTGGGAGCAGCAACGCCGTCGAGCCTAGTCCGCAGCCGGGACGCAGGTCACGTCCGGCTGATGGCCGGACGGTGTACGCCCGGCGATAGACTCACCGCGGCCTGTACCCACCGCCGAAGGCGAGACACCCCCAACATGACCACGCTGCACTCCGAGGTGTCCGTCTCCGGACGCAACCCGGAGAGGGCGTCGGCGCGCGACGTGGTGGGCGCGTACGTCGGGCTGACCAAGCCCCGGGTGATCGAGCTGCTCCTGCTCACCACGGTCCCGGTGATGTTCTTCGCCGAGCGGGGTGTGCCGCCGCTCGAGCTCGTCGTGTGGACCGTCCTCGGCGGCACGCTGTCCGCCGGCAGCGCCAACGCCCTGAACTGCGTCTACGACCGCGACATCGACGAGCAGATGCGGCGCACCCGCCGGCGCGCGCTGCCGCGCCACATCGTGACGCCCCGAGCGGCGATGGTCTTCGGGCTGGTGCTGATGCTCGTCTCCACGCTCGTCCTCGGTTTCTTCGTGAACTGGCTCTCCTCCGGGCTCGCGCTCGCGGCGAGCGCGTTCTACCTCTTCGGCTACACGATGCTGCTCAAGCGTCGTACGACGCAGAACATCGTGTGGGGCGGCCTGGCCGGCTGCTTCCCGACGCTGATCGGCTGGACGGCCGTGACCGACCGCCTCGACTGGGCGCCGGTGGTGCTCTTCCTCGTGGTGTTCTTCTGGACACCGCCGCACACCTGGGCGCTGGCGATGCGCTACCGCGACGACTACGCGCGGGTGGACGTGCCCATGCTGCCGGTGCTCAAGGATGCCGAAGGGGTGGCTCGGCAGATCGTCGGCTACGCCTGGGTGATGGTGGCTACCTCGCTGGCGCTGTGGCCGGTGGCCGGCACCGGTCTCGTCTACCCGATCGCCGCCGCTCTCCTCGGCGCCGCATTCCTGCTCGAGGCGCACCGGATGTGGCACCGTGCCCGGACGAGCAACGAGCTGACCGTGGTCCGGCCGATGCGGCTGTTCCACTGGTCGAACATGTACCTGTCACTGCTCTTCGTCGCCGTCGCGCTCGACCCCCTGCTCAAGCGCTAGCCGCCGCGGGACCCGCTCAGTAGCCGGCCGAGACGCCAGAGAGGACGCTCTCGAGCACCTGCTTGGAGCGCTCCAGCGTGGGGGAGGGGACGCCCGGGCTCGCGGTCCAGCGCACGGTGACCACCTCGCTGCGCGTCACCCCGGCCAGCGTCGCCGACCCGGCTGCACCCACCATGCCGGCCCCGGCACAGGCCTTGTCCGCACCCTGGGCGGTGAAGCCTGACTGGACGCGGTAGGCGGCCCGGTCGATCGATCGGCACTGGCTGGACAGCACGTCGTCGGCGCTGCTGTCGTCGTCGAGCTTCGTCCAGGTCACGACGCCGCGCACCTCGGGGCGGGCACCGGGCGCCGTACGCAGGGAGCACGCGGCGGTCGGGTTGCCGGTCTCGTCGGAGTCGGAGGAGGTCTGCAGTCCCGCCCTGGCCGTCTCGGGGACCAGGGAGCACAGGTCGGCGGGCACGTCGGCAGGCAAAGCCTTCAACGGCTGGGGTTCTGCCCCGCACGCCGTGAGCAGGAGGGTGGCTGCCGCCAGCGCTGTTGCCAGTGCCGTCCGGGACATGCCTGGGCCTCCCCTGTGGTGCTCCGCCTCGACCGGGAGTCATTCCATCACAGGGGTGGGCGCGCTGGGCGGGGAATCCGCCACTCCGGGAGTGCGGGCGGGATCGCAGTCCCGGCACGGGCGAAAGTTCTCCACAGATCCTGATCGAGCCTTGCATCGAACGCGTGTTCGATCAAGAATTGATCCATGACCACAAGCACCACGGCGCCGCTCGACCTGAGTGCGTTCTCGGCGTCGGCGCTGCTGGACGAGGTCGACGGGGTCTTTCGTCGGCAGCGGGAGGCAGATGTCGAGCTGATCCGGCTGGTGGCGGAGTTCGCGAGGCAGCACGGCGAGGGCACCGTCGATCCGGTCAGCGCGCAGCTCAAGGGCCGGGAGCGGGCCGTCCGGGTCGGCGGCGACGGCACGCCGTGCGTGGCCGAGTTCGCGCCCGCGGTGCTCGCTGCTCGGTTGCAGCTCTCACCGTACGCAGGGCGGCTGCTGGTCGCGGACGTGCTCGACCTGGAGCACCGGCTGCCACAGCTCTGGTGCCGGCTCATGGCCGGGGAGGTTCGAGTCGGGCACGCGCGTTTCGTCGCCCGCAGGACCCGGGAGCTGAGCCCGGAGGAGGCGTCGTACGTCGATCAGCAAGTGGCTGAGGTCGCCGACGGGCGATTGTCCTGGGCGCGCTTCGAAGCAGCCGTGGAGGCCGCGATCAAAGCGGCCGACCCCGTGACGGCGGCCAAGCGCGAGGCATGGCTGGCCCGCGAGACCTTCGCGCGCGCCACCAGGTCCAACGAGGACGGCATGCGCGGCTTCTACGTGCGCGCAGACTTCGCCACGATCGCCCGGATCGACGCAACCGTGGCCTTCCTTGCCAAGGTCCTGCTCGCACTGGGCGACGGACGCTCGCTCGACCAGCGACGCGTGACGGCGGTGCTGATCATGGCGAACCCGGTACAAGCGGTGGCGATCCTCAAGGCATTCCAGGAGTGCATGCGCGAAGCCGGGAAGGACCGGCAGTGGGCGCCGGAGCCGGAGCGTTTCGATCCCACCGCCCTGCCCGACGTGCTCGACCCCGCGAAGCTATTGCCCACCGTGGTGCTGTTCGTGCACCTGGCGGGGTTGCCAGGAGGCGACCCGAAGGTGGCGCCCGTGGCGCGGGTCGAGGGAGCCAACCCGGTGACCGCCGAGTGGGTGCGCAAGCACTTGGGCGAGCGGTGCCGGTTCACGATCAAGCCGGTGGTCGACCCTCTCAACCAGACCCCGGTGGACGCCTACGAGATCCCTCGCCGGCATCGCGAGGCCGTGCAGCTGATGACGCCGGCCGACGTGTTTCCCTTCGCGAGCAACACCACGCGCGAGATGCAGATCGACCACACCGAGGCCTACGACGAGCACGGGCCACCGGGGCAGTCCTGCATCGGCAACTACGCGCCGATGACCGGGTTCCACCACCGGATCAAGACGCACGGTCGTTGGGTGGTCAAGCAGCCGTTCCCGGGCACCTATCTCTGGCGGGATCCCTACGGAGCGATGTATCTCGTGGACCACACGGGAACCCGGCGGGTTGGCTTCACCCTGGCGAGCTGATCGGGGCGTGCGCTCCCTCGCGCACCTCGAGCAGCGCCCAGGTGACGGTGGCGATCACGGACGCAGCGCCGAGCAGGTGGAGCTCGACGAGCCCGCCCGGTACGTCGGTGACGTACTGGACGAAGCCGACCAGTCCCTGGGCCAGCTCGACCGCGAGGAGGGCGGTCACGGCTCTCTGCTGCTGGGGCGTACCGCCGGAGGCGCGGAGAGCGACGAACAGCCCCACGGTCAGTCCCACGAGGACGAAGACCAGGTCCGCGTGCAGCTGGGAGAGCTGCTGCGGGTCGAGCCCGTTGCGCGGCGCCTTCAGGTCGCCCGCGTGGGGACCCGACCCGGTGACCACGGTGCCGAGGTAGAGCACCGCCCAAGCGGCGGCGTAGGTCAGCCACGCCAGGGGGAGGAAGGGAGAGGACCGGGTCGAAGTCCCGGCCGGACGCCCGATCCGCCACAGGTAGAGCACCGCGGTGCTGATGATCGCCAGCGAGACCAGGAGGTGCAGCGAGACGATCCACGGATTCAGGTCGGTGAGCACCGTGACACCGCCGATCAGCGCCTGAGCCGGGATCGAGAGGGCCAGGACGACGGCAAGGCGCCGCAGGTCGCTCCGACGCGACTGCCAGGCGCTGACCAGCGTGGCGATCGCGACCACCGTCAGCACGAAGGTGAGGGTGCGGTTCCCGAACTCGATGTACTGGTGGTAGCTCAGGGCACCGTGCGGGGTGAAGGACCGACCGGTGCAACGCGGCCAGGTCGGGCAGCCCAGGCCGGACGACGTCAGCCGTACGGCGCCCCCGGTGAGCACGATCCCGACGTTCGCCGCCAGGGAGGCCCAGCCCAGGCGGCGCAGCCAGACGCGCTCGCCGCCCCGCACCAGCAGTGGAGTCACTCCCACCGGAACGTCCTCGCAGTCAGCGCCGCACCGACGACCGCCCAGACCGCCAGGACCGCCAGCGAGCCCCAGGCCCAGTGGCCGGACCAGAGGGCGCCGCGCATCGCCTCACCGAGGGCACCGGAGGGCAGCATCCGCGCGACGTGCCCGAAGGCGCCGTACGCCGAGGAGGGGAGCACGACGGCGCCACCCGCGAGCAGCAGCAGGTAGACGAGGTTGGCCGCCGCCAGCGTGGCCTCGGCACGCAGGACCCCGGCCACGAACAGACCGAGCGCCGCGAACGCCGCCGTCCCCAGCACGATCGCCACCACCGTGGCCACGACCGAGCCGTGCGGCTTCCAGCCCAGCACCGACGCGACCCCGGAGATCACCACCACCTGCAGCGCCTCGACGAGCAACAAGGCGCCGACCTTGCCGAGCAGCAGTCCCGAGCGGGGGAGAGGAGAGGAACCGAGCCGCTTGATCACGCCGTACCGGCGCTCGAAGCCGGTCGCGATCGCCAGTGAGGTGAACGCCGTCGACATGACGGCGAGGGCCAGCACGCCCGGGGTGAACTCGTCGACCGCGCGGTGCGAGATGGACAAGGTGAGGTGGTCGGCGCCCTCCACCGCCCCGATCAGCACGATCACCGGGATCACCACGGCCAGCAGCAGCTGCTCGCCGTTGCGCAGCATCAGCCGCGCCTCCATCGACGCCTGAGCGGCCACCTGCCGCGCCAACGGCGCGGCCCCGGGCCGGGGGGAGAGGTCCGTCGAGCTCACGAGGACAGCTCCTGGCCGGCCAGCTCCCGGCCGGTCAGCTCGAGGAACACGTCCTCGAGGTTGCGCTGTCCCAGGTTCAGCGACTCCGGAAGGACCCCCTGCTCCTCGCACCAGCGCGAGACGACGCCGAGGGTGGTGCTGTCGGCCGGACCGGTGATGAGCAGGCTCACCTCGTTGATGGTGCTCACCTCCAGCCGCTGTCCCAGTGCCTCCTGGAGGGAGTCCGGAGCCCCTGGAGGGAAGGGCTTGGTCACCACGAGCCGGATCGTCGCAGTGCCGCCGCGGGTCAGCTCCAGCGGTGTTCCGGTGGCGATCGTCCGGCCGTGATCGATGATGTGGATCAGGTCGGCGAGCCGCTCGGCCTCGTCCATGTGGTGGGTGGTCAGCACGACCGTGACGCCGTCGCCGCGGAGCTGCTCCAGCACCGCCCAGGTCGTTCGACGGCCCGCGGGGTCCATCCCGGCAGTCGGCTCGTCGACGAAGACGAGCTCGGGACGGCCCACCACCGCCATCGCCAGCTTGAGTCGCTGCTGCTGGCCCCCGGAGAGCCGGCGGTACGGCGTCCGCCCGCAGTCGCCGAGACCCAGCCGCTCGCCCAGCTCGTCGACGTCGAGGGGATGGGCGTGCAGCTTGGCGATGTGTCCGAGCATCTCCATGGCCCGCACCCCGGACCACGCGCCGCCGTCCTGCAGCATCACCCCGATGCGCGGCAGCAGGTCGCGTCGCTGGCGCTGGGGGTCCAGGCCCAGCACGCGCACCGAGCCGCCCTGCGGCTTGCGGTAGCCCTCGCAGGTCTCCAGCGTGGTGGTCTTCCCGGCACCGTTGGGGCCGAGGACCGCGGTGATCGTGCCGCGCCCCACGTCGAGGTCGAGCCCGTCGACGGCCACCTTGTCGCCGTAGCGCATCACCAGCCCGTTCACCTGCACGGCGGGCTCGAGCGCAGGCTGGGACACGCCCGGAGTCTACGAAGCGGCCACTGCGCTCAGGCGAGGCCCTTGGCGTACTGCGCCTGGCCGAGGTGCTGCAGCTCGTCGCCGACGATGCTGACCAGCCGGACGCCGGCAGTCACCGGGGGGTCCCAGTTCTCGTCCACGACGCGGTCGAGCTCGGCCTCGTCGACGCCCTGCAGGTACGCCAGGGTCTGCTGGTGCACGGCGTCCTGGTACTCGACCAGCAGGGAGAGGTCCTCCACGCGCACGCTGTCGACCTGCTCCGAGGAGTGGCCGTAACCGTGGTCCCAGTCGTCGAGCGGCAGCCCGAAGCGGTCCCGCCAGGTCGCCCAGGACTGGTCCTGGCCGGACAGCCCGGCGACGTGGTCGTCCTGGATGCGGGCCGCGTGCCACAGCAGCCAGGCGATCGAGTTGCCTGCCGCGCCTGCACGGGCGCTGGGACGGGCATGGGCGGCGTCGAGGGAGAGTCCGTCGACGACGTCGGCGAACAGGTCGTGGATCCGCTCGAACTGGTCGGTGAGGAGCTCCGCGGGGGTCATGCGCTCAGACTAGGCCAGGGGGTAAGGGCAGCCTTATTTGAAAGGCTGGAGGGATTAAGAGCACACTGTTGTTGTGGAAATCGTGGACGAGTCGACCCGGGAGCGCGTGGTGCGCTCCGTCCTGGTCGACGGTCCCTCCACCGCGGCGTCCCTGGCGGAGCGTCTCGCCCTGACTCCGGCCGCCGTACGCCGCCACCTCGACCTGCTCCTCGAGGAGGGCACCCTCGAGGCGCGCGAGCCCCGGATCACGGCCCACCGCGGACGCGGACGGCCGGCCAAGGTCTTCGCCCTCACCGAGGCGGGCCGCGACCGGTTCGACCAGGCCTACGACGACCTCGCCGTGCAGGCCATCCGCTTCCTCGCCGAGACCGGTGGGGACGAGGCCGTGCGCGAGTTCGCCGACCGCCGCGCCGCCAGGATCGAGCAGCGCTTCCACACGGTCGTCGCGACGCGTCCCGACCTCGAGCCGGCAGAGGCGCTGGCCCAGGTCTTCACCGACGAGGGGTACGCCGCCGCGGTGCGCGACCTGCCCATCGGCCAGCAAGTGAGCCAGCAGCTGTGCCAGCAGCACTGCCCGGTGGCCCACGTGGCGCAGGAGTTCCCCGAGCTGTGCGAGGCCGAGACGGCCGCCATCAGCCGGATGCTGGGCCGCCACGTCCAGCGGCTGGCGACGATCGCCCACGGCGACGGCGTCTGCACGACGTGCATCCCGAACATCGACCCGACACTCCACCGAAGGAGAGGGTCACTCGATGACTTCGATCGAAGAACTCAACCCGACGCTCAAGGGCATCGGCCGCTACGAGTTCGGCTGGTCCGACAAGACCGACGCAGGTGCCACCGCACAGCGTGGGCTCAACGAGGCGGTGGTGCGTGACATCTCCTCGAAGAAGAGCGAGCCGCAGTGGATGCTCGACCTGCGCCTGAAGGGCCTCAAGCTCTTCGGCCGCAAGCCGATGCCCACGTGGGGCTCGGACCTCTCGGGCATCGACTTCGACAACATCAAGTACTTCGTCCGCTCCACCGAGAAGCAGGCCGCCAGCTGGGAGGACCTGCCCGAGGACATCAAGAACACCTACGACAAGCTCGGCATCCCCGAGGCGGAGAAGGCCCGCCTCGTGTCCGGTGTCGCGGCGCAGTACGAGTCCGAGGTCGTCTACCACAAGATCAACGAGGAGCTCGAGCGCCAGGGCGTGCTGTTCCTCGACACCGACACCGCGCTCAAGGAGCACCCGGAGATCTTCCAGGAGTACTTCGGCACGGTGATCCCGGTCGGCGACAACAAGTTCGCCGCGCTGAACACCTCGGTGTGGTCGGGTGGCTCGTTCATCTACGTGCCCAAGGGCGTCCACGTCGAGATCCCGCTGCAGGCCTACTTCCGGATCAACACCGAGAACATGGGCCAGTTCGAGCGCACGCTGATCATCGTCGACGAGGACGCCTACGTGCACTACGTCGAGGGCTGCACCGCGCCGATCTACAGCTCGGACTCGCTGCACTCCGCGGTGGTCGAGATCATCGTCAAGAAGGGCGGCCGCTGCCGCTACACGACCATCCAGAACTGGTCGAACAACGTCTACAACCTCGTCACCAAGCGGGCCACCTGCGAGGCCGGCGCGACGATGGAGTGGGTCGACGGCAACATCGGCTCCAAGGTGACGATGAAGTACCCGGCCGTCTACCTGATGGGCGAGCACGCCAAGGGCGAGACGCTCTCGATCGCCTTCGCGGGCGAGGGTCAGCACCAGGACGCCGGCGCCAAGATGGTGCACGCCGCGCCCAACACCTCCTCGAGCATCCTGTCGAAGTCGGTGGCCCGTGGCGGTGGCCGTACGTCGTACCGCGGGCTGATCCAGATCAACGAGGGCGCCCACGGCTCGAAGAGCAACGTGCTGTGCGACGCCCTGCTAGTCGACCAGATCAGCCGCTCGGACACCTACCCCTACGTCGACATCCGCGAGGACGACGTGTCCATGGGTCACGAGGCCAGCGTCTCCAAGGTCTCCGACGACCAGCTCTTCTACCTGATGTCACGCGGCATGCAGGAGGACGAGGCGATGGCGATGATCGTGCGCGGCTTCGTCGAGCCGATCGCCAAGGAGCTGCCGATGGAGTACGCCCTCGAGCTGAACCGGCTCATCGAGCTCCAAATGGAAGGTGCCGTCGGCTGATGACCGCAGTTGCAGACGCCCTCGAGATGTCGAGGGTGGATTCCCACCTGCACCCGCAGGGGTCCTTCGACCTCGCCGACCACCCCGTGCCGACCGGGCGCGAGGAGGTCTGGCGGTTCACCCCGCTGAAGCGGCTCCGGGGGCTGCACACCGACGCCCCGTTGACCGGGCACAGCTTCGAGCTCTCGGTGCACGCGGCCGAGGGCGTCACCGCCGAGCAGGTCGCCCTCACCCACGAGGCGCGGGGGACCTCCGGGATCGTCCCTCCCGACCGCGTCAGCGCGCGGGCGTGGGAGGCCGCCGACTCGGTGTTCCTGGTCGACGTGCCCAAGGAGCACCTCGGCGAGCAGGCGACCACGGTCACCCTGCGCGGCACCGGCAACGACGTCGCCTCCGCCGGCCACCTGGTGATCCGTGCCGGCGACTTCGCCAGGGCCACCGTGGTCGTGCGCTTCGAGGGCACCGCCACCCTGGCCGAGAACGTCGAGATCGTCGTCGGTGACGGCGCCTTCCTGACCGTGGTGACGGTGCAGGACTGGGACGACGACGCGGTCCACCACTCCACCCAGCACGCGAAGGTCGGTCGGGACGCGACCCTGCGCCACGTCGCGGTGTCCTTCGGCGGCGACGTCGTGCGCCACGACACCACGGTCGAGTACGCCGGCCCCGGCGGCGCCGCGGAGATGCTCGGGATGTACTTCGCCGACGAGGGCCAGCACATCGAGCACCGCCTGTTCGTCGACCACAACGCGCCACACACGAAGAGCAACGTGAACTACAAGGGCGCGCTGCAGGGCCACGGCGCCCACGCCGTGTGGATCGGCAACGTGCTGATCCGCAAGGAGGCGGAGGGCATCGAGACCTACGAGGAGAACCGCAACCTCGTGCTCACCGACGGCTGCCAGGCCGACTCGGTGCCCAACCTGGAGATCGAGACCGGCGAGATCGAGGGCGCGGGTCACGCCTCCGCGACCGGCCGCTTCGACGACAACCAGCTGTTCTACCTGCGCTCGCGCGGCATCGAGGAGGCGGAGGCTCGCCGGCTCGTTGTCCACGGGTTCTTCCACGACCTGATCCGCAGGATCGGCGTGCCGGAGCTCGAGGCCCAGCTCGTCGAGACCGTCGAGGCCGAGCTGGAGAAGAACGTATGACGCTACACCCGCGCCTGCTCCTTCAGCGAGCTCGTCGACAGCACGCCGGTCAAGGTGGACGTCGACGGCCTCGACCTGGCCGTCGTACGCCACGGCGACGAGGTGTTCGCGATCGAGGACGAGTGCAGCCACGCGGCCGTCGCCCTCTCCGAGGGCGACGTGGAGGACTGCACCCTGGAGTGCTTCCTGCACGGCTCGCGCTTCGACCTGCGCACCGGCAAGCCCACCGGCCCCCCGGCCACCGAACCCGTGCCCGTCTTCGCCGTCCAGATCGACGGCGACGACGTGCTCATCGACATCGAATCCCCCATCGGAGGCAACTGACATGGCAACGCTCGAGATCAAGGACCTGCACGTGTCCGTCGACACGGAAGACGGGCCCAAGGAGATCCTCAAGGGCGTCGACCTGACCATCCGCGAGGGCGAGACCCACGCGGTGATGGGGCCCAACGGCTCCGGCAAGTCGACCCTGGCCTACTCCATCGCAGGCCACCCGAAGTACAAGGTGACCAGCGGCTCGGTGACCCTCGACGGGGTCGACGTGCTCGCGATGAGCGTCGACGAGCGGGCCCGCGCCGGGGTGTTCCTGGCGATGCAGTACCCCGTCGAGGTCCCCGGCGTCTCGGTCTCGAACTTCCTGCGGACCGCGAAGACGGCGATCGGTGGCGAGGCTCCCAAGCTCCGCACGTGGGTCAAGGACGTCACCACCGCCATGGAGCGGGTGAAGATGGACCCCGCCTTCGCGCAGCGCTCGGTCAACGAGGGCTTCTCCGGCGGCGAGAAGAAGCGGCACGAGATCGTCCAGCTCGAGCTGCTCGACCCCGGCGTGGCGATCCTCGACGAGACCGACTCCGGGCTCGACATCGACGCCCTGAAGATCGTCTCCGAGGGCGTGAACCGGTTCACCGCCAACGGCGACAAGGGCGTCCTCCTGATCACCCACTACACCCGGATCCTGCGCTACATCACCCCCGACTTCGTGCACGTCTTCGTCGACGGCCGGATGGTGGAGGAGGGTGGCCCCGAGCTCGCGGACGAGCTGGAGGCAGAGGGCTACGACAAGTACGTGACGGCGAAGGCCTGACCCATGGTCTCGACAGGCTCAGCCACCCTCGAGGGACTCCTTCCCAACCTCGAGGTCATCCGCAAGGACTTCCCGATCCTCGAGCGGCGGGTCTCGGGCGACCAGCCGCTGGTCTACCTCGACAGCGCCAACACCTCGCAGAAGCCGCAGGTGGTCATCGACGCGATGGTCGACCACCTCGAGCGGCACAACGCCAACGTGGCGCGGGCGATGCACACCCTCGGCGCGGAGTCGACGGCCGCGTTCGAAGGAGCCCGCGACAAGGTCGCCCGCTTCCTGAACGCACCTTCGCGCGACGAGGTGATCTTCACCAAGAACGCCACCGAGGGCCTCAACCTGTTGTCCAACACGATGGCCTGGCCCGGACCGCTCGAGGTGCGCGCCGGTGACCGGGTGGTGATCACCGAGATGGAGCACCACTCCAACATCGTCCCGTGGCAGCTGCTGACCGAGCGCAAGGGCGCCGAGCTGCGCTGGTTCGGTCTCACCGACGACGGCCAGCTCGACCTCTCCAACATCGACGAGCTGATCACCGAGAACACCAAGGTCGTCTCGCTGGTCTGGGTCTCCAACATGCTCGGCACCGTCAACCCGGTCGCCGAGATCGCTCGCCGGGCGCACGAGGTCGGCGCCGTCGTCGTCCTCGACGCCTCGCAGGCCGCGCCACAGCTGCCCATCGACGTCCAGGCTGTCGACGCAGACCTCCTCGTCTTCACCGGCCACAAGGTCACCGGCCCCACGGGCATCGGCGTGCTCTGGGGCAAGGCCGACCTGCTCGGCCAGCTGCCGCCCTTCCACGGCGGCGGCGAGATGATCGAGACCGTGAAGATGGAGCGTTCGACGTACGCCGGCATCCCGCACAAGTTCGAGGCCGGCACGCCGCCGATCGTCGAGGCGGTCGGGCTCGGCACCGCCCTGGACTACATCAGCGAGATCGGCCTGGAGCACATCCACCGCCACGAGCAGGCGATCACCGGCTACCTGCTCGAGGGCCTCGCGACGCTTCCCGGCATCACGGTGCTGGGCCCGGGTGAGGTGTCCAGCCGCGGGGGAGCGGTCTCCTTCGAGGTCGACGGGGTGCACCCGCACGACGTCGCCCAGCTGCTCGACAGCCGGGGCATCGCCGTTCGCGCGGGCCACCACTGCGCCAAGCCGGCGCACGCGCGGTTCGGCGTGCAGAGCTCGACGCGCGCCTCGTCGTACCTCTACACGACGCCGGCGGAGATCGACGCGCTGCTCGAGGGAATCTCCTACGCCCAGAAGTACTTCAAGGTCAGGTGAGCGCGACCGTGGACCTCGACAGCCTGTACCAGGAGATCATCCTCGACCACTACCGCAACCCCCACCACAGCGGGCTGCGGGAGCCGTACGAGACCGAGGTGCACCACGTGAACCCCACGTGCGGCGACGAGATCACCCTGCGCGTGCACCTCGAGGACGGAGCCGACGGCTCGGTGGTCTCGGACGTGTCGTACGACGCCGAGGGCTGCTCGATCAGCCAGGCGGCTGCCTCGGTGCTCACCGACCTCGTCATCGGCCAGCCGGTGGAGAAGGCGTTCGCGACCCACGAGGCGTTCCTGGAGCTGATGCAGGGACGCGGTGAGGTCGAGCCCGACGAGGAGGTGCTCGAGGACGGCATCGCCTTCGCGGGCGTCTCGAAGTTCCCCGCACGGATCAAGTGCGCCCTGCTCTCGTGGATGGCGTTCAAGGACGCCACTGCCCAGGCGCTGACGAAGGAGGAAGCATGACCGACCAAGAGCTCGCCCCGGACCTTCCCGAGGTTCCCGAGGCCTCCGGTGGTGGCACCACCACCGCCGCCTCCCGTGACGACGTGGTGGAGGCGATGAAGGACGTCGTCGACCCCGAGCTCGGGATCAACGTGGTCGACCTCGGCCTGGTCTACGACGTCCACATCGACGAGCACTCCTCGGCCGTGCTCGACATGACGCTGACCTCGGCGGCGTGCCCGCTGACCGACGTCATCGAGGACCAGACCAACAGCGCGCTCGAGGGCCTGGTCAGCGACGTGACGATCAACTGGGTCTGGATGCCGCCCTGGGGTCCGGACAAGATCACCGACGACGGACGCGAGCAGCTGAGGGCCCTAGGCTTCAACGTGTGACAGAGCTGGCCTACGACCCGGACATCGATCTCTCCGAGTACCTCGAGGGGATCCGGGACGCGCTGGCCGCCTTCGTCGACTCCGCCCGCCGGGCCGGGCTCGACGCCGAGGTGCCCACCTGCCCCGAGCTGGACGGTGCGCCAGCTGATCGCGCACACCGGGATGATCCACCGCTGGGCCACGGCACAGCTGCAGGGCGAGCGTGACCTGGTCGAGCCGGCTGAGGGTGAGGCTGGCGACGTCGCCGACCCGGTCGCCTGGCTGCACGACGGCGGCCTCGAGCCTCGTCGGACGCGCTCGACTCGGCGCCCGACGACGTGGATGCGCTCGTCTTCCTGCACGCACGCGCCTGCGTCGCCGCGCGTCTTCTGGGCGCGCCGGCAGTGCCACGAGACGACGATCCACTCCGTCGACGCCCTCGGAGCAGCTCTGGGCCGCCTCCCGCGGGCAGCGGACACCGGGATCACCCGGGAGATCGCCGCTCGACGGCATCGACGAGCTGTCGCGGCTTCGTGACCCGCTCGAGGTCCAGCCTGCGCAGCGAGACGCCCGGTCGAGCTTCTCGATCCGGCCCAGCGACGTCGCGGAGTCCTGGCAGGTCCAGGTCTCGCGCGAGCCGGCCGTGAGCACCCGCAGCACCCACGGCCACGAGCACGCCGACGTGGTGCTCGAGGGGACGGCGGTCCAGCTCTACCTCGCGCTGTGGAACCGCAGTGACGAGCTGCAGGTCGACGGGTTCGACCTGTGGCGGCGCACGGCCCGGGTCATCTGACGCTACGTGCCCGAGGTCCTCGCCCCGCCGCAGCGGTTCGCACGCTGGGTCGAGAACTTCTCCGAGCGGCACGGCGAGACGACGCTGAGCGTCCGACGGCGGCCTGCACGGCCAGCGCCGAGGACGGCTCCACGTTCGCGGCCACGCTGCCCTTCGGCCGGGAGTCGACGGAGCCGGGTGAGGTCGAGGCCTTCGTCGGCGGCGTGCACGCCACCGGCTGCGTGGGGCGTGCTGCTCGTCCGCAAGGGCGGCTTCGCCGTCGCACGACTGGCAGGCGAGACGGTCGTGGAGTCGAAGGTCGGCCAGCGCCACGTGCAGGGCCGCACCAAGGCGGGTGGGCAGAGCCAGCAGCGCTTCGCCCGGCGGCGCGACAACCAGGCACGGGCTGCCTACGAGGCAGCCGCCGACCACGCCGCACGGATCCTCGGTGGATCGGTCGGGCTGGTGGTCACCGGCGGGGACCACTCGGCGGTGGAGACGGTGCTGAGCGACCGTCGGCTGGAGCACCTGCGCGTCGTACCTCCGTGGCTGGCGGTGCCCGACCCGCGACGGTCCGTGCTGGAGCAGGCCGTCGCCGACGCCGCGTCGGTGCGGGTCGAGGTGCGCAACGCCTGAGTCGCGTGCTGTCAGGATGAGGCACGTGTGGGAGCCGGATCCCTCGTGGAGACCGTTGGCGGGGGGCCCCGGCAGCGACGGTCTGTGGCAGGTCGAGCGCGGCGGTCGCTCCTGGGTGGTCAAACGGCTGCACCGCCCCGACGCGGAACGCCCCTGGCTGCTGCGGTCCGACCATGCCGGCTACTGGCGGCGTGAGGCGGAGCTGGCGGCGCACCCGGTTTTCGTCGCCGGCCCGGGTCTGGTGCCCGCCGTGTTCGGCCCGGTCGAGGAGGACGACGACGGCGCCACCGTCTGGACCGAGGAGGTGCTCGGCGAGCCTCCGCCCGGTCTCTTCGTCGCGCGGGCACTCGGGCGTTTCGCCGCCGGGCGGCACGACGCACCAGCGTGGGCCTCGCGACGGCTGCTGGCCGACCGGCTCGAGATGGCGGCGCAGCGAGGCGGCTGGCCCACGCTGGCCCGCACCACCCTCGCCGACGTGACCGACCACCTCTGGCAGCGCCGCGGCCACTGGCTGACCCGCCTCGACCGGGGACCGCAGGGCCGCCTGCACGGTGACGCGGTCCCCGGCAACTTCGTGGCGCGTCGCGACGCCGACGTGGTGGCTGTCGACTGGCAGTGCGCCGGCGTCGGACCTGTGGGCACCGACGTCGGCTACTACGCACTCTCGGCCCGCGAGGACTTCGGCGTCCTGCTCGAGGCCTTCCTGGCGGGGATCGAGCAGGAAGGTGGCGGGCTCGACCACGAGGGCAGGAACGCCGTGGAGACGGCCGCTCGCGTCACGGCCGTGTACTCGGTGATCTCCCGGGCCGAGTGGGCCCTGGCGCAGGTGGCGCACGGCGAGGGCGCGCTGGCCGGCAAGTACCGCCATCCGGCCGTTGCGCCGCACCTGCGCGCCGTCGAACGGCAGTTCCCGCAGATCGAGTCGCTGCTCGGCCCCTAGGCCGCGTTCAGGGCAGCGCGGTGAGCTCTACCTGCTGTCCGAGCGTGGTCACCAGCTCCGACGCCGTCGCCACGTCGCCACGTTGCGCGGCTTCTTCGAGCAGCTGGCACAACCGACCCACCTCGGCGGCGCCGAGGTTCTGGGCGCTGCCCTTCAGCGCGTGGGCAGAGGTGAACAGGCGTTGGTGGTCGCGGTCGTGCAGCGCCGAGCCGATGCTCTCGAGGTCGGTTGGCACTCGCGACAGGAAGCTCTCCCGGCAGGCGTTGAAGAACGATCCCTGGCCGGTCTCGAGGTCCTGCAGCATCCGCACCCGGCCAAGGTCGAGCACGCCTGAGGGGTCGACCGCCTCGACCTGCGCCGGACCCGGGACCACTCCGTCGACCCATCGGGCGAGGACCGTCTCCAGCAGCGCGAAGTCGACTGGCTTGAGCATGAAGTCGTCCATGCCCGCTTCCACGCAGCGTGCCCGCCCCTCAACGGAGCCCGTACCGGTCAGCGCGATGACGGGTACATGGGTCCCCGGTGGCTCCAGCTTGCGGATCACCCGCGTGGCCTCGTAGCCGTCCAGCCGGGGCATCTGGCAGTCCATCAGCACCGCGGCGAACTGGTCGGGCTTCGCGCCCATCGCGGTGACTGCCTCCAGGCCGTTGTTGGCGAAGACCACGCGGTAGCCCAGCCCCTCGAGCACTCCGCGCGCCACCAGCCGGTTGACCGCGTTGTCCTCGGCGACGAGCACCGACCGGGGGCTTGCGCTGGCTGCTGGCACTGTGGACCTCCTTGTGGACTCCATCATGCGGCCTTGGTGTCCGGAATATCCCTTTTCTCGCAAGGGCGTCACCGCCTCACGAGCGCTCGGGCAGCACCAGCCAGCGGGTGAGGACGATGTCGATCGACTCGGGCGTGACCGGCTTGGACACGTAGTCGTCCATGCCGGCCTCGAGGCAGAGCTCGCGGTCGCCGAGGACTGCGCCGGCCGTCATGGCGATGATCGGTGTGTGCCGGGCCTGCCCCTCGTCCTGGCGTATCTGCCTGGTGGCGGTGTACCCGTCCATCACGGGCATGTGGCAGTCCATCAGGACTGCCGCGAAGGCCCTGCGATCCAGGGCCTGGAGTGCCTCGAGACCGTTGCCGGCCACCTCCGCGGTGAAGCCCAGGCTGGCCAGGATGCCTACGGCGACGAGCTGGTTGGTCGCGTTGTCCTCGACGACGAGCAGGTGTCCACGGTCTCCTGCGGCCACCGCGGACGCCTCCTTCGCGCCTCCGCCGTCCTTGCGCGCGTGGCTCTGCACGTTCTGCAGGGCGGTGTGCAGTTGGGAGAGGCGGACCGGCTTGGTGAGGCTCTCGGTGACCCCGGCCGCCCTCGCCTGGTCGGTGGTGACGTCCATCGCGGAGGTCAGCAGCACCAACCCGGTGCCCGCCAGTGTGACCCTCCGCCGAGATGCGGCCGGCCAGCTCGAGGCCGTTCATCACCGGCATGCAGAAGTCCAGCAGGGCGAAGTCGTAGGGATCTTGGACGTCGACGGCCTCCCGCAGGGCACGCAGCGCGTGCTCACCGGTGCTCACGGCGTCCGTGCGGATGCCCCAGGCGCCCAGCTGGTCGGCAAGGATCAGGCAGTTGGTGTCGTTGTCGTCCACGATCAGCGCCCGCCTGCCGGTGAGCCGGCCGACGGCCGGCTTCGTGGTGGTGGCGGCGTCGTGCGCCGTCCGCAGGGGCAAGGTGAACCAGAACGTGCTCCCGGTCCCGACCTCGCTGTCGACGCCGACCTCGCCGCCCATGGCGTTGACCAACCGGTGCGAGATCGCCAGGCCGAGGCCGGTCCCGCCGAACTCCCGCGTCGTGGAGGAGTCGGCCTGCGTGAACGGGTCGAAGAGGCGTTGCTTGCTGGTCTCCGGGATCCCGGGACCGGTGTCGCTGACCTCGAAGCGCACCACGAGCCCCGAAGGATCCTCGACCCGCCAGAAGTCCGCGGACCACGATCTCACCGTGGTCGGTGAACTTGACCGCGTTCGAGACGAGGTTGAGCAGCACCTGCCGGACGCGGGTGGGGTCCCCACGCACCCCCAGCGGAAGGTCGGGCGCGCAGTAGGCCAGCAGCTCGACACCCTTCTGCTGAGCGGCGTCCGTCGACGAGGACCGCAGCCTCCTCGACCACCTGGACCAGGTCGAAGTCGATCTCCTCCAGCTCCAGCTTGCCGGCCTCGACCTTCGAGAAGTCCAGGATGTCGTTGATGATGGCCAGGAGGGCCTCGCCCGCGCCCCGGACGCCCTGGGCGTACTGAGCCTGGCGCTCGTCGAGGTCGGTGGTGAGCAGCAGCCCGGTGAGGCCGATCACGCCGTTCATCGGCGTACGGATCTCGTGGCTCATCGTGGCGAGGAAGTTCGACTTCAGGCGGGACCCCTCCACGGCGGCGTCGCGAGCCTCCTCGAGCGCAAGCTCTGCCTGCCTGCGCTCGGTCACGTCCCGGATGCTCAGGGCCAGTCCCCGGACCTCGGGGTCCTCGCGGAGATCGACGATCGCCACCTCCGTGTCGACCCAGCCGGAGACCGTGGCGAGCCGGACCGGGACCACGGCGTTCTCCACCCAGGTGCCGGACGCCGGATCGAGCAGCTCGGCGTCCTCGGGATGCACGAGCTCGACGAGAGGCTTGCCGGTGATCGTCGCGGACGGGATGCCCAGCAACGAGGCCGAGGCCCCGCTGGCATAGGTCACGGTGCCGTCGCGAACGATCAGAAGCAGGTCGGAGGAGGCCTCCAGCACGGCGGTCGACATCAGCGAGGCGCGCCCCTGCTCGACCCTGGCGGCCATGGTGTCGAAGGCGAGCGCCAGCTCACCCACCTCAGACCTGCCGCTCACCCCGGTGCGCGCGGCGAGGTTCCCGCCGGCGACCTCGTCCGCTGCCCGACTGATCCTGCGGAGCGGTCTCACCGTGGAGCGGCCGACCATCAGGATGGGTACGAGCAGCACGAACATCAGCAGGAGCGCCCCGGCAGCGATCTTGATGCGGACCGAGTCGGCGAGACGGTCGATCAGGCGGATCTGGGCGGCCAGCTCCGTGCGGTCCGACGCAACCCGCTTCGAGACGCCGGGGAGCAGCTCGTCGAGCATCACCGGGTCGAGCTCGCTCTCGAACAGGTGCGCTGCGCTGGCACGCCGGCCGCTCTCGGTCAGGTGCCGGATGCGCTCACCGATGGTGGAGACCCGGGCGTTGTAGCTGGACAGCTGGTGTAGCGCCTGCTGCTCGGTGTCCTCGGACCGGGCTGAGGCCCGGTGCTCGAGCGTGGAGAGCTCGCTGGAGACGAGGGCGGCGAGGCCCACCGCCTCCAGGTGCCCGGAGGTACCGGTGGCGATGAACTCGGCGTAGGCGGCTGCCTCGCGGACCACGAGATCCTCGACCCGGGCGACGCCGATGAGCTCGGCGACCTCGTAGCGGAAGCCTCGAAGTCCGGTGGCCAGTCCCGTGGCGAGGAGCGAGGTCTGCACGTTGCCCGCAAGCTCCGAGACAGTGTCGCCGAGGCGAGCGGCGCCGTCGAGCACGATGCCCTCGAGCCCTTCCGCCAGCTCGTGCGCCGCGGGGAGCACCCGCTCGGTCATCACCTGCAGCGCGGTTCGGCTCCTGCCCGCGTCCACGGCGGCAAGGCCGGTGCGGGCCACAACGGCGACCCTGTCGAAGGCCGCCATCGCCGCGCGAGCCTGCGCTGGGGCACGGCGCCAGTCACCACGCAGGGAGGCGACTCCGGACTCGACCGTCGCGATCTCCTCCCGGATCGAGGCGAGCTGTGGGCGCGGGAGGTACTGGTACTCCGACCAGTGCAGCGTCTGCTGGTCCACGAGGTTGAGCAGCGCCTGGTAGTGCTGGACCTCGACGAGCTCGCGCTCGGCACGGGCCACGTCGCTGGGCGCCCGGAGGCGCGGCGCGGCCACCAGCGCCACGAGCAGGGCCACCACCACGACCACGGGAGCGACGGCGAACAGCAGGCGGGAGACGAGCGATCGAAGCCTCGGGCCGTGGGGGACGTGCTGCACGTCTGCCACCGCACCTCCAGCTCGTTGTCCAGGGGACGCCACTGAGGTGTGATGCTCGACAGGCCGCGTCGCGGGCACCGAAGGGGTTCGGGCCAGCTTGCGCCACGTTACGCGCGATTTGCCCGGTCTGATCGGCCTTTGCAAAGCTAGGCGTCCGCCCGCTCACCGTCACGAATCGGTGTAGGGCAGGTGCGTCACGGACTCTGAGTCTCGTCGGCGAGTGACCGTGTCAGCCGGTGAGCAAGTCGCGTCGGCGGAACGCGCTCAGGCGCGACCATTCCGAGGATCACGCCGAACCCGAGCACGAGGCCGACCTGTCCCCAAGGGATTGGTTGGGCGGGGTAACGGCCGAGGTGGGTGAACGGTGAGAGGTCGAGCAGCCACTGCGGGAGCCGCAGGATCGAGCCGAAGAACAGCACCACCGCACAGAAGGCCAGCGCCAACCACGTCAGTGCGGCTCGGCGGGGCGTGAGGCCGACCAGCACCCATGCCACGCCGCTCAGCACCACCACGCCCGGAACCATCACCCACGTCGCCAGCACCAGGTCATCGAACCGGGCCAGGTCCCCGGTGGCGAGCCCGAACCCGATGCCCATGCCGATACCTGACGCCGACACGACCATCACGCTGCCCAGCACGGTGATCAGCACGTTGCCCAGCCACCATCGTTGCCGGGGCATCGCGGTGGCGACCAGTACCTCGAGCCTTCCCGCGTCCTCCTCAGAGCGAGGATGCAGCGCAGAGGAGACGGCGAACCCGGAGGAGATGAGAGCCATCATCACGGCGGCCGTCGCGTAGAAGTTGTCGACCAGATCGCCCGCGCCCCCGATGAAGAGGTCCTTCGAGGCTCCCGAGTCCCCGATGAGCGACTTCACGTCGTCGCCGATCGAACCGTAGGCCACTCCACCCACGAAGAGGCCCACCGTCCAACCGACCAGGCTCCCCCTCTGCAAGCGCCAGGACAGCCCCAGTGCGCTCCTGAGGCCGGGACCCGCACGCTCCGGGCCGGGCCGGGTCGGCCACAGGCCCGCTGCGAAGTCACGGCGGTCGAACGCGACCGTGGCCGTGATCAGGGTGACCGCAGCGAACGCGATCAGCAACAGCAGCGGCCACCACCGTTCGCCGGAGTAGGCGTGCATGGACTGGTACCACCCGATCGGGGAGAGCCACGAGAGTGCGCCGTTGGTGAGGTCTCCGATCGCCCGCAGGGCGTAGGCGATGCCGATGAACGCGCCGGTGATCCCGTAGGCGGCACGGGTGCCCGTGCTCAGCTGGGCGGCCAACAGCGCCACAGCGCCGAAGGCAAGCCCGGTCATGCACAGCCCCACACCCAGCACGACCGCTCCGGACACGGCCAGTCCGTAGAGGATCAGGCTCAGGGTCACTCCGGCGCCCACGAGCACGTTCGCCGTCAGGACGACGAGACAGGCCGTCAGCATGGGAGTACGCCGGGAAACCGCTCCCGCTCGCAAGAGCTCGTCGCGGCCTGACTCCTCCTCGGCACGGGTGTGTCGACCCACCAGGAACATGCTCATCAGCCCGGCGACCACTGCTCCGAAGGCGCTCGCCTGCCACGCCACCTGACCACCCGTGGTGTCGAGCGCCCGAGCGGGGCCCGCCATCGCGACGAACGCCGGGTTGCTGCCCATGAGCTTCGCGGCGTCCTCGAACGCCTCCCTGGTCGTGTAGAGCCCGTCGACGCTGACGGCCTGGGACCAGTACAGGACCGTGATGCCGATGACGAACCAGAGGACGAACCACCTGTCGCGGCGCGCGAATGTCCAGAAGAGCACCCTCAGGCCACTCACGATGGCTCCTGCCCGACGTCGACCTCGTCCCCGTAGTGCCGCAGGAACAGCTCCTCGAGCGTGGGCGGCTGGCTCGTCAGGGAACGCACCCCGAAGCCGGTCAATCGTTTGAGCGCCGCGTCCAGCTGCGGGGTGTCGACCTCGAACGACACCCGGTTCCCGTCGCTGACGAGGTCGTGCACGCCTGTCTGGACGTCGAGCCCGGCAGCGGGTCGCTCCAGCTCGGCGCGGACCGACGTACGGGTCAGGTGTCGCAGGTCAGCCAGGGTCCCGGACTCCACGACCCGGCCCGACCTGATGATGCTCACCCGGTCGCACAGGCTCTCCACCTCAGCCAGGATGTGGCTGGAGAGCAACACCGTCCCGCCACGTGCGCGCATCTGGTTGACGCACGTCTGGAAGCGGCTCTCCATGATGGGGTCGAGGCCGGACGTGGGCTCGTCCAGCAGCAGCAGCTCGACGTCGGTGGCGAGAGCGGCCACCAGGGCCACCTTCTGCCGGTTGCCCTTCGAGTAGGCGCGACCCTTCTTTGTGAGGTCGAGCTCGAAGAGCTCCACGAGCTCGTCGCGACGCGCCATGTCCGGGCGGCCCCGCAACCGTCCCAGCAGGTCGATGATCTCCCCGCCGCTCAGGTTGGGCCACAGGTTGACGTCACCCGGCACGTAGGCCAGACGGCGGTGCAGGTCGGCTGCCTCCCGCCAGGGATCACCGCCCAGCAACCGCACTGTTCCGGAGTCGGCGCGCAACAGTCCCAGGAGCACCCGGAGCGTGGTGGACTTGCCGGCACCATTGGGTCCCAGGAATCCGTGCACCTCTCCACGACTCACCCGGAGGTCCAGGCCGTTCAGGGCCTGGGCGTGGCCGAAGGTCTTCACCAGGTTCTCGACGTCCACGAGAGCGTCCATGCCGACAACGTAAGCGGTCGGTAGGTTGCGTGGGTGGACCTCGCCGACCCTTTCGTGCTGGTCGGCACCTGGCGACTGGACCGGGTCATCGACGACCGTCGGCCAGACCAGCGCAGTCGCATCAGCGGCACGCTCGAGCTCAGGGTTCTCGACGAGGAACGCATCCAGTGGGACGAGCAGGGGACCTGGCACCGTCTGGACCGTGAGGTTGCCGTCCGTCGCCGGCTCTTCCTCGAGCAGACCGCCCACGGCTGGTGGGTGCGGTTCGAGGACGGCGCCGACTTCCACCCGTGGGCGCCGGGGGAGACCTTCGTGCACGAGTGCGCGCCCGACACCTACCGCGGCGAGGTGAGCGGTACGCCGGAGCGGTGGACCGTCACCTGGGAGGTCACCGGACCGGGGAAGGACTACACGATGACGACGGTCCTCACGCGGGAGAGCCTCAGCTCTTCTTGACCGCGTCCACCACGCGCCACGCCAGCGGCAGGCACCCGGCTGCGAGCAGGATCTTGAGCGCGTCGCCGACCAGGTAGTTCTTCATCCCGATGTCCCAGGCAGTGGCCAGGCCGAGGTTCAGGTCGGCCATCAGGTAGGGCACGCCGACGGCGTAGACGACGATGTTGCCGAGGACCATCGTCCCGATCGTCCGCAGCGGCGAGCGGTCCCCACCGCGGCTGGCGAGGGCACCGACCAGCCCGGCGGCCAGGACGAAGCCGATGACGTACCCGAGCGAGGGGATGTGCACGCCGGAGCTGTGGGCGGCGTACCACGGCACCCCGGCCATGCCCGCCAGCAGGTAGAGCAGCATCGAGGCAAGGCCCCGCTGCCAGCCCAGGGCTGCGCCGACCGTCAGCGCGGCGAAGGTCTGCCCGGTGACCGGCACCGGCGAACCGGCGATCGGGATCGAGATCTGGGCCATCAACCCGGTGAAGGCCGCGCCACCGAGGACCAGCAGCACGTCGCGCACCAAGGCACCGGGTACGACGTCGGCCAGCACGAGCGGGCGGCGGGTGTGGAACGGGGCGGGCAGGGCGGAGCTGGACATGGCGATGCCTTTCCGGACGACCTTCGCGACGGGGCATGTCTACCAGGGCAGGGACCTGTCGCTGACCGTCGAGTCGCTACTGGACGGTCACAGCCGGGGGGCCGCGAACGTGTCGCAACCCCGGATGGTGCCCTCGCGCATCCCGGTCTCGAACCAGCGCACCCGCTGGGCCGACGTACCGTGCGTGAACGTGTCGGTGTCGACCCGGCCGGAGGTCCTCTTCTGGATCCGGTCGTCACCCACCGCCTGGGCGGCGTCGACGGCGCGCACGACGTCGTCGCGGGTCAGCTCGGAGATGATCGGCTGCCCACTCGCGTCGCGGGTCTCCTGCGCCGACTTCGCCCAGACACCACCGAGGCAGTCGGCCATCAGCTCCAGGCGCACGGAGTCGCTGCTCGCACCGCGCTGCGTGCGCACCTTGCGCATCACCCCGAGCTGGTCCTGCACGTGATGGCCGTACTCGTGGGCGATCACGTAGCCGATCGAGAACGGGCCGCCCTTGGCCCCGAGCTGGCCGGTGAGCATGTCGTCGAAGAAGTCGGTGTCGAGGTACACCCGCTTGTCGTTCGGGCAGTAGAACGGCCCCATCGCCTCGCTGGCCTGCCCGCAGGCCGACGCCGTGGAGCCCTGGAAGCGCACCGTCTTGATCTGCTCGTAGGGCTTCCCGGTCTGGTCGGGGTAGGCACGCGACCAGAAGTCCTGCACCGAGTTCGTGAACAGGTCGACGGCGCACGACTCGGACTTGTTCGCGTCGGCGCCCGAGTGACAGCTGTTGGTGGCCTGCTGGTCACCGCCGCCCCCACCACCCCCGCCGCTCCCGCCGGACGCCAGCTGCTGGACCACCACCACGATGATGATCAGGACGATCGTGCCGAGGCCGACCCGGCCACCGCCACCGGAGGGGATCGGCAGGCGCATGCCGCCGCCCCCGCCGCCCCCTGATCGGGTCTCGATCTGGCTCTGGTCGATGCTGGCTCTCGGGTTGAAACGCACCGCCGTAGAGTAAGGGACTCGTGATCACCGTCTCCGGGCTCGAAGTTCGAGCCGGCGCCCGCCTCCTGATGGCCGACGTCTCCTTCCGCATCGCCGCCGGCGACCGCATCGGTCTCGTCGGGCGCAACGGGGCAGGCAAGACGACCCTCACGCGCATCCTCGCCGGCGAGGCACTGCCGGCCGCCGGGACCGTCACCTCCCCGGGCTCGGTCGGCTACCTGCCGCAGGACCCTCGGACCGGTGACCCCGACGTGCTCTCCCGCGAGCGGATCCTCTCCGCGCGCGGCCTGGACTCCGTCGTACGACGCCTGCGCGCGGCCGAGGTGGAGATGGGCAGCGACGACCTGGAGGTCCGCGACCGGGCGATGCTGAGCTACGAGCGGGCCGACGCCGCCCTGCACGCCGCAGGCGGCTACTCGGTCGAGGCGGAGGCAGCCCAGATCGCCGCCTCGCTGGGCATCGAGGAGCGACTGCTCGCCCAGCCGCTGCGCACCCTCTCCGGCGGGCAGCGCCGGCGCGTGGAGCTGGCCCGGATCCTGTTCTCGGGCGCCGAGACCCTGCTCCTCGACGAGCCGACGAACCACCTCGACGCCGACTCGATCGTGTGGCTGCGGGACTTCCTGCGCAACCACAAGGGCGGGCTGGTGGTCATCTCCCACGACGTCGGGCTGCTCGAGGCGTGCGTCAACCGGGTGCTCCACCTCGACGCCAACCGCGCGGTGATCGACGTCTACAACATGGGGTGGACCAGCTACCTGTCCCAGCGCGAGACCGACGAGAAGCGCCGCAAGCGCGAGCGGATGAACGCCGAGAACAAGGCCAAGACCCTCACCGACCAGGCCAACAAGATGCGGGCGAAGGCGACCAAGGCCCAAGCCGCGCAGTCGATGCTCAAGCGCGCCGAGAAGCTGATGGCCGGCATCGAGGGGGAGCGGAAGTCCGACCGGGTCGCTCGCATCCAGTTCCCGGCACCGGCGCCGTGCGGCAAGACGCCGCTGCGGGCCAGTGAGCTGTCCAAGACCTACGGCTCGCTGGAGGTCTTCACCGACGTCGACCTCGCCGTCGACAAGGGCAGTCGGGTGGTCATCCTCGGACTCAACGGGGCCGGGAAGACCACGCTGCTGCGGATCCTGGCGGGCGTGGACACCGCCGACACCGGCGCGATCGAGCCGGGCCACGGGCTCAAGATCGGCTACTACGCCCAGGAGCACGAGACCCTGGACACCAGGCGGACGGTGCTGCAGAACATGCACGCCGCGGCTCCGCAGCTGACCGACACCGAGGCCCGGTCGGTGCTCGGCTCGTTCCTGTTCTCCGGCGACGACGCGCACAAGCCCGCAGGGGTGCTCTCCGGTGGGGAGAAGACCCGGCTGGCGCTCGCGATCCTGGTCGTCTCCAGCGCCAACGTGCTGCTGCTCGACGAACCCACCAACAACCTCGATCCCGCCTCCCGCGAGGAGGTGCTGGCGGCGATCCGCTCCTACGCCGGTGCCATCGTCCTGGTGACGCACGACGAGGGCGCGGTGCACGCCCTGGAGCCGGACCGGGTGCTGATCCTGCCCGACGGCGTCGAGGACCTCTGGAACCCCGACTACGCCGACCTGGTGGCCCTGGCATGACGCGACCGTTCGCCGAGTTCAGCTGGGACCTGCGCGCCTGCGGGCGCCGTGGGCACGTCACCTACCGGCCCGACGAGACCGACCTGGCCGAGCGGCTGTCGGTGCCGACGGCGATCGGCGAGGCGTGGCGCTGCCTGCGGTGCGGCGACTTCGTGGTCGGTGAGCCCCGCGGGCACGGCCCGGCGCAGGACGCTCCACTGGTGCTGCGCGGACGGGCGCTGCGGGACGCCTTCATCCTGCGCCTGCTCGCGATCGAGCGCGGCGTGCGCGGAGTGCTGCTCCTCGCGCTGGCCTACGGCATCTACCGCTTCGACGGGGCCAAGGACGCCCTCAACCGCGTCTTCAAGGAGGACCTGCCGCTGCTGCGCCCGGTCGCCGACCGGCTCGGCGTCGACCTCCAGGACGCCGGCCCGGTCCGCCTGGTGCACAAGGCGCTGGAGACCTCGCACAGCACGCTGGAGCTGGTCGCGCTCGGCGTCCTGGCCTACGGCGTGCTGGAGCTCGTGGAGGCCGTGGGGCTGTGGCTGATGCGGCGGTGGGGCGAGTACGTCGCCGTCGTCGGCACCGGCATCTTCGTGCCGCTGGAGGTCTACGAGCTCATCGAGCGGGTGACCTGGGTCCGGGTCGTGGCCTTCGTGGTGAACGTCTTCGCGGTCGTCTACATCGCCTGGACCAAGCGGCTCTTCGGCATCCGCGGCGGGCGCGAGGCGTTCGAGCGGGAACGACAGTCCGAGTCGCTGCTCGAGATCGAGGCGGCCGCCGCGGAGCGCGAGCTCCCTCTAGGCTCCGGGCCATGACGCTCGTGGACCCCGAACGCCTCGCCGCCGCCGGTCTTGCCCTCCAGCAGGACGGGCCGGTGCTGACCGTCACCCTGGACAAGGCCCGGCGACGCAACAGCCAGACGCCCCGGATGTGGCACGCGCTGGCCGAGATCGGTGCCGCCGTGCCGGACGAGGTGCGCGTGGTCGTCGTCCGCGGTGCCGGAGACCACTTCTCGGCCGGCCTGGACACCGGCCTGCTCTCGCCCGACGGTCTCGAGGGCGAGGACTCGGTCCTCGAGCTGATGCAGCAGCCCGACGAGGTCGTGGCGGAGACCATCGACGGCTACCAGCGGGGCTTCGTCTGGCTGCACGACCCGCGCTTCGTCTCGATCGCGCAGGTGCAGGGCTACGCGATCGGGGCCGGCTTCCAGCTCGCACTGGCCTGCGACCTCCGGGTGGCCGCCGACGACGTGCGCTTCGCCATGTAGGAGCCGGCCCTGGGACTGGTGCCGGACCTCGCGGGAACAAAACCGCTGGTCGAGCTGGTTGGCTACTCGCGGGCGTTGGAGATCTGTGCGACCGCGAGGTACGTCGAGGGCGACGAGGCCCGGGACCTGGGCATCGCCACCGCCGTCGTACCCCGCAGTGAGCTCGACGCCGCCACCGCCGACCTCGTCGCAGCCGTCCTGGAGAACAACGCCGGGGCGGTGCGCGGGACCAAGGCACTGCTGCAGGCGGCCGGCACCTCGAGCCTCGAGGAGCAGCGTCGGGCAGAGCGGGTGGCGCAGGTCAGCCGGTTCCGCGACCTTGTCGGAGGCGGCTGAGACAGTGGCCTGACGCCGGTCACCAGGGAGAGGAGACGCCATGAGTGGGATGCATCCGTGGGCGATGCTGCGCTCCGAGCGGGAACGCGCCTCTCTCGACACCGGCCTCTCCCGGGACACCGTCCGCCGGGTCACCCGGTTCGCCCTGCCCCACCGGGCGCTGATCGCCGGGTTCCTGGTCTTCGTGGTGCTCGACGCCGCGCTGGTCGTGGTCAACCCGTTGCTGATCAGGCACCTGCTCGACGACGGCATCCTGGGCCACGACGCCAGCCTCGTCGTGTGGCTCGCGCTGACGATGGCGGGCGTCTCGGTCCTCGACGCCGCCCTGGGGGTCGGCTCCGGCTACCTGTCGTCGCGGATCGGGGAGAGCCTGATCTTCGACCTGCGCACCAAGGTCTTCGCCCACGTGCAGCGGATGTCGCTGGCGTTCTTCACGCGCACCCAGACCGGCGCGCTCGTCTCCCGCCTCAACAACGACGTGATCGGTGCCCAGCGCGCGTTCACCTCGACCCTGTCGAGCACGGTGTCCAACTCGATCAGCGTGCTCGTCGTGGGCGTGACGATGCTCGCGCTCAGCTGGCAGGTGACCGTCGCGTGCCTGCTGCTGTTCCCGCTGCTGCTGCTCGCGTCTCGCTGGGTGGGTCGCCAGATCAGCGGGCTGACCCGGCGCCAGATGGACGGCAACGCCGACCTCGGCAACATGATGACCGAGCGGTTCAACGTCGGCGGTGCGCTGCTCCTCAAGCTCTTCGGCCGCCGCGACGAGGAGGACACCAAGTACGCCGAGAAGGCCGGCCTGGTCCGCGACCTCGGCATCCGCATCTCCCTGATCACGCGCGTCTTCATGGCGGTGATGCTGCTGATCCCGGCGCTGGCGACCGCGCTCGTCTACGGCATCGGCGGCACCCTCGCGATCAACGGCACCCTGACGATCGGCACCCTGACGGCGCTGGCCACGCTGCTCCTGCGGCTGCTCGGCCCGCTGCAGGGACTGTCCAACGTCCGGGTCGACGTGATGACCGCGCTGGTCAGCTTCGACCGAGTCTTCGAGGTGCTCGACCTCCCCTCGACGGTGCAGGAGCGGCCCGACGCCCTGGCACTCCGCCCCGGTGTCGGCCTGGTGGAGTTCGACGACGTCGCCTTCACCTACCCGCGCGCCGACGAGGTCTCGCTGGCGAGCCTGGAGACGGTGGCCCGCGTGGAGAGCCGGGACAACACCCAGGTGCTCCACGGCATCACCTTCACCGCCGAGCCGGGGCAGATGGTCGCGCTCGTCGGACCGTCCGGTGCCGGCAAGACCACGATCACCCACCTGGTGGCGCGCCTCTACGACGTCGAGTCCGGCGCCGTACGAGTGGGTGGGCACGACGTGCGCGAGGTGACCCTGCAGTCGCTGGAGGACGCCGTCGGCTACGTCACCCAGGACGCGCACATGTTCCACGACACCATCGGGGAGAACCTCCGCTACGCGCAGCCCGGGGCCAGCGACGAGCAGATCTGGGCGGCCCTGGAGTCAGCCCGCATCGCCACCCTCGTGCGCGGCATGCCCGACGGGCTCGACACGGTGGTCGGTGACCGCGGCTACCGCCTCTCCGGGGGCGAACGACAGCGGCTGGCCATCGCCCGGCTGCTGCTGAAGGCGCCGGGGATCGTCGTGCTCGACGAGGCCACCGCGCACCTCGACTCCGAGTCGGAGTTCGCCGTCCAGCAGGCACTCGACCGGGCGCTGGAGGGCCGCACCTCGATCGTGATCGCACACCGCCTCTCCACCGTGCGCAACGCCGACCTGATCCTCGTCGTCGAGGACGGGCGGATCGTCCAGCGCGGCACCCACACCCAGCTGCTCGCCGCGAGCGGGCTCTACCAGGAGCTCTACCGCACCCAGTTCGAGGAGGACGCCCAGCCCGCCTGAGCTCTAGGTTGGGGGGATGGATCTCGGACTCACTGATCGGGTGTACGTCGTCACCGGGGGAGCCCGTGGCCTCGGCCGGGCCACCGCCGACCTGCTGGTAGCCGAGGGAGCCCGGGTGGTGCTCTCCGGCCGCAACCAGGACAGCCTGGACGCCGCCGTCGCCGAGCTCGGCGAGTCGGCGGTGGCCGTGGTGGGCGACAACGCCGCGACCGACACCGCGACCCGGGTGGTCGAGGCGGCGAAGGACACCTGGGGGCGACTGGACGGCGCGCTGATCTCGGTCGGCGGGCCGCCTCCGGGACCGGCCCTGGAGATCAGCGACGAGGTGTGGACCTCCAGCTTCCAGTCGGTCTTCGTCGGCGGGCTGCGGGTGGCCCGGACGGTGGCCGCTGCGATGACGGGACCGGGGGCGATCGCCTTCGTGCTGTCCACCTCGGTGCGGGCGCCGATCGCCAACCTCGCCGTCTCCAACGGGCTGCGGCCGGGACTGGCCATGGTCGCGAAGATGCTCGCCGACGAGCTGGGTCCGCGCGACATCCGCGTCAACGGACTCCTGCCGGGGCGGGTCGGCACCGAGCGGGTGGCCGAGCTGGACGAGGCGACCGGCGACGCCAGACGCGGCCCGGGAGCGGGCGATCGGCGGCATCCCGCTGGGACGCTACGGCGAGCCCGCCGAGTTCGCGGCGGCCGCCACGTTCCTGCTCAGCCCCGCTTCATCCTTCGTCAGCGGGGCGATGCTGCCGGTCGACGGCGGGATGACCAGGGCTCTCTAGCCGCTCATCTCCCGGACGCCTGTGGTCGGCTCCGCGGGCTGCCTGCGTCGCCTGAGCTCGTCGTAGGCGAGGTAGCAGAAGCCGAAGACCGCCAGGGCGCCGAAGAACCACCACTGCAGCCCGTAGAAGAAGTGCGGGCCGTTGCTGTGGTCGTCGGGGAGCTCCACGGCCCCCAGCCGGTGCGCGGGCGGCGGGCTCTCGGCGGCCAGGTCGAGGAACCCGCGGTAGAGGGGGTAGGGCACCACGCGGCCGATCGTGCGGGAGGAGACCGCGCGCGTGGACAGGTCGCTGACCCGGGTGGAACCCCCGGTGGCGTCGCGTCGTACGTAGCCGGTGACGGTGACCAGCCCCGGGGCCGCCTTCGGCAGCTTGGGCCGCGCAGCACCGGAGTTCTCGCTGGACATCCAGCCCCGGTCGACCAGGATCGCGCTGCCGTTCTCGGTGACCAGGGGAGTGACGACGTCGACGCCGGCCCCCGCGTCGCGGGTCTGGTACTTCAGCACCACGGTGTGGGCGTCGTCCCAGTGGCCGCTGGCGGTGACGCGTTGCCACTCGGCGTCGGCACCCGGCGGCCGGTCAGGGGAGAGCACGTCCTGCACCGGCACCGGAGGGGCCGCGAGGTTGCGGGCGACCACCCCGTTGGAGTGCTCCCGCTCGTGGAGCCGGTGGAACTGCCAGCGCCCGAGGAGGACGGCGGCGTAGGCGAGGATCACGACGGTGAGGGCGAACAGCACCCAACGTCGGGACAGCAGGAACCTCACGCCGCGAGGGTAGTTCGCGACCCACTGCCTAGACTGGCCGGGTGAGTGCCTTCCGTGAGCTCGGGCTGGTCGACACCTGGGGGCGCGTCGCGACCGACCTGAGGGTCTCGCTGACCGACCGGTGCAACCTGCGCTGCAGCTACTGCATGCCGGCCGAAGGCCTCGACTGGCTGCCCACCGAGGACGTGCTCACCGACGACGAGGTCGTCCGGCTGGTGCGCATCGGCGTGGAGCAGCTCGGCATCCGCGAGGTCCGGTTCACCGGCGGCGAGCCCCTTCTCCGACGAGGCCTGCCCGACATCGTGCGCCGCTCCAAGGAGCTGGAGCCGAGCCCCGAGGTCTCCCTGACCACCAACGCCCTCGGCCTGGCCCGCACGGCCACGACCCTGGCGGACGCCGGGCTCGACCGGATCAACGTCAGCCTGGACACGATCCGGCCCGAGGTGTTCGCCGAGATCACCAGGCGCGACCGGCTCCACGACGTCCTGGCCGGGCTCGAGGCGGCCCGGCAGGCGGGCATCGGCCCGATCAAGATCAACGCGGTGCTGCTGCGTGGCCTGAACGACGCGCTGGCACCCGAGCTGCTCCGGTGGTGCCTCGAGCAGGGGTTCGAGCTGCGGATCATCGAGCAGATGCCGCTCGACGCCCAGCACGGCTGGTCGCGCGAGGAGATGGTCACCGCGGAGGAGATCCTCGCCTCGCTCGAGACCGAGTTCACCATGACGCCCGATCCCGAGCACCGCGGCAGCGCGCCGGCGGAGACGTTCCTCGTCGACGGCGGCCCGGCGAAGGTCGGCGTGATCGCCTCGGTGACCCGGCCCTTCTGCGGCAGCTGCGACCGCGTCCGCCTGACCGCGGACGGGCAGGTGCGCAACTGCCTGTTCGCCCGCGACGAGTCCGACCTGCGCGCCGCCCTGCGCAACGGCGCCGGCGACTCCGAGATCGCCGACCAGTGGCGCCTCGCGATGATCACCAAGCTCCCCGGCCACGGCATCGACGACGAGAACTTCCTCCAGCCCACGAGGCCCATGTCCGCCATCGGCGGGTGAGCAGCGAACCCGTCGATGGCGGAGGATTGAGGTGCACGCCTGCAGACCGAGCGAGCGAGGGAGCAGTGCACGCATGTCGAAACCTCATCAGGGTCGGCGAAGACACCAGCCTGATCTGGCGGGCCGGAGTGGTTTCGACAAGCTCAACCAGCGGTGGTCCGGACGCCAGGAAGCCACCTGCTCTCGAGGCTCGTCGCTGGCGCTACACAGATCCCCAGCTCAGCGAAGGGACCTAGTGCGGGGCGACTTCCTTGAGGAAGCCCCGGGCGGCGAGGAAGTCGCTGAGGCTCTCCCGGTGGTCCTCGCAGGCGAGCCAGACCTTGCGGCGATCAGGGGTGTGCAGCTTGGGGTTGTTCCAGCGCAGCTCGTGCACCGCCGGCTGCTGGCAGCCCTTGGCCGAGCAGGTGTCCTCCGACACCTAGCCGAGCTCCTTGTGACCCGCGGCCGGCGAGAGCAGGTCGGTGCCGGGGATGCGGGGGTTGGCGGCGTTGGCCATCACCACGGCGACGTACGGCAGGATGAAGGCACCGACCAGCAGGACCCACCTCAGCCAGCCGCCGACGAAGATCGCGCCGACGAAGCAGGCGGTGCGGACGCCCATCGAGATCAGGTAGCGCCGGCGGCGGCGGGCGATGTCGTCGTGGTGGCTCTGGGGCGCGGTCGTGATGCGGACGGGCTCCGCCTCGCGCCGAGCTCTGCGTGCTGCCACGCAGCCAGCCTACGTCGGGCCTGGGTCATGGCATCCTGTGGCCATGAGCAACCGGACCTATCGCGTCACCGAGATCGTCGGCACCTCGCAAGAGGGCATCGACCAGGCCGTCCGCAACGGCGTCGAGCGGGCCGCCCGCACCCTGCGGCACGTCGACTGGTTCGAGGTCACCCAGGTGCGCGGGCAGGTCAAGGACGGGTTGGTGGAGCACTTCCAGGTCGGCATCAAGGTCGGGTTCAGGCTCGAGGACGACTGAGTTGCCGGCACTCGTCGAGCTGCGGGTGCTGGAGGGGCCGAACCTCTACTTCCCACGGGCAGCGGTCAAGCTCACCCTCGACGTCAGTGCCCTGACCACGTGCGACGAGCCCCGGCTGCGGGTGCTGGCCTCTGCGTTGGGACTCTCGGTCCGCGCGGGCGAGCCGCACAGCGGCTTCCGCCAGCGCGCAGTAGCCCGGCTCGTGACCAGGCTGGTACGGCGGATCGCCCGTGAGGCGGGCACCACCCGGCTGGGGTTGCGCGTCCGCGGCACCAGCGACCCCGACGTGGTCGTCGTGGCGTTCCCGTGGCGGGACCGCAACCGGGCCCAGGCCCTCGGTGAGGCCGTCGCCGTCGTCCTCGACTCGCTCGACGCGGCCCACCCGGCCGACCTGGCCGCGTTGGTCGCCGACGCCGCGGCGAAGGTGGCCGGCACCGAGCCCGGCCCGGGTCCGACCACGATCCGGCCCCAGGTCCCGGTGGTCGCGGTCACCGGCACCAACGGGAAGACCACCACCTCGCGGATGATCGCCCACATCGCTCGCGAGGCCGGGTTCCTCGTCGGGTGGTCCAACACCGACGGCATCTACGTCGACGGCGAGCTCGTGGAGGCCGGCGACTACTCGGGCCCCTCCGGTGCCGGACGGGTCCTCGGCCATCCGGAGGTCGACTTCGCGGTGACGGAGACCGCGCGCGGCGGGATCCTCTTCAAGGGGATCGGCATCACCCACAACGACGTCTCCGTCGTCACCAACGTCAGTGCCGACCACCTCGGACTGCAGGGCATCGACACCGTCGACCAGCTCGCCGAGGTCAAGGCCGTCGTACCGCGGATCACCAAGAAGTCCGGCTGGGCGGTGCTCAACGCCGACGACCCCCGGGTCTTCGCGATGCGCCTGGCCACGCCGGCCAGGCCGTGGGTGTTCTCGCGCGACCCGACGGCGCCGGGGCTGCGCGACGTGCTGTCGCACGGCGGCCGGGCGACGACGGTGATCGACGGCTGGATCTGCGTGCTCGAGGGCAGCCGCACCGATCCTCTGGTCGAGCTGGTCGACGTCCCGATGACGCTCAGCGGACTGTCCCGGTTCAACGTGGAGAACGCGCTGGCCGCTGCCTCCGCGGCCCTGGCCGCCGGCATCGCGCGCGAGCACGTCGTGCAGGGTCTGACCACGTTCCTGCCCGACGCCGAGCACAACCCGGGCCGGATGAACTTCTTCACCCTCCCTGGGGACGGCGGCGACATCACCGTGGTGATGGACCTCGCCCACAACGAGGCCGGCCTGGAGGCACTGATCGAGATCATGCGCGGCGTGCGGCCACCGGGGCGTCGCCTGCTGCTCGGCCTGGGCGTCGTGGGTGATCGCCAGGACGACCTCGTCGAGCTGCTCGGGGAGATCGCCGCCCGCGACGCCGACGTCGTCGCCATCGGGCACAAGGAGAGGTACCTCCGCGGCCGGACGCTCGAGGAGCTGGACGGACTGCTGCGCGCCGGCGCGGAGCGCGTCGGGGTCACCGACATCGAGACCTTCCCCACCGAGCTGGCCTCGCTCCAGGCGCTGGTCGCCCAGGCGGACCCGGGCGACGTCGTCGGGCTGATGTGCCACGCGGAGCGGCAGTCGGTCTACGACTGGCTCGCACACAGCGGCGCGACGCCCGACAACCCAGAACAGCTGCGCGAGAAGGTCCGCCGTGCCGACCCCCGCGGCTGAGCTCCTCCAGCTGAAGTCCGCCCGGGGACGGCTCACCCTGGCCACGGTCACCCTCGGGTCCGGCATCGCCTTCCTGGACGGCACCGTGGTCAACATCGCCGTCCGCCAGATCGGCACCAGGCTGGACGCGTCGCTCGGCGAGCTGCAGTGGGTGCTCAACGGCTACGCGCTCAGCCTGGCGTCGCTGATCCTCGTCGGCGGCGCCCTCGGCGACCGGCTCGGCCGACGGCGGCTCTACCTGATCGGCATCGCCGGGTTCGCCCTCGGCAGCGCGCTGTGCGCCTTCGCCCAGGACCCCACGCAGCTGGTGGTCTTCCGGGTGCTCCAGGGGGTGGCCGCCGCCCTGGTCGCCCCGGGGGCGCTCGCGATCATCCAGTCCTCCTTCGTCCGCGAGGACCGCGCCAGCGCCATCGGCACCTGGGCGGGGATGGCCGGGATCGCGGCGGCCGCGGGTCCCTTCGTCGGTGGCTACCTGCTCGAGCACGGTGGCTGGCGGTGGATCTTCGCGATCAACCTGCCGCTCTGCGCGATCGTGCTGCTGCTCGGCTCCCGGATCCCCGAGTCGCGCGACGAGGACGCCCCTCGGCACTTCGACTGGCGCGGAGCCCTCACCGGCGTGCTCGCACTGGGTACGGCGACGTACGTGCTCACCTCGTGGCCGACGATGCCCGGCCTGGCCGTCTGGCTGGTCACCGCGCTGGCCCTGCTGAGCATCGTGGTGTTCGTCTGGATCGAGGACCACCCCAACGCGATGGTGCCGGTGGACCTGTGGCGGTCACGGGTCTTCTCCGCCGCCAACGTGATGACCCTGCTGACCTACGGCGCCCTGAGTGCGATCTTGTTCTTCCTGGTGCTCAACCTGCAGGTCACCTCGGGCTACAGCGCGATCGCCGCCGGACTGGCCACGCTCCCGATCACGCTCGCGATGCTGCTGCTGTCCTCGAGGTTCTCCCGGCTCTCCACCGGTGACCGGTCCCCGGCTGCCGATGACCGTCGGGCCGCTGGTGTGCGCGGCCGGCACGCTGCTGCTCTCCGGCGTGGGCAGTCACGCCTCGTTCTGGACCGACGTCCTGCCCGGCATCACCGTCTTCGCGCTGGGTCTCTCGATGCTGGTCTCGCCCCTGACGGTGGCCGTCCTCGCCGCTGCTCCCGACCGGCACGCAGGCATCGCGAGCGGGGTGAACAACGCGGTCGCCCGCACTGGCAGCCTGCTCGCCGTCGCCGCGCTCCCGGCGATCGTCGGGCTGGCCGGCGACGACTACCGCAACCCGGCGATCCTCCAGGTCGGCTACCACCGGGCGCTGCTGCTCGCGGGCGGCATGCTGGCCGCCGGCGGTCTGGTCTCGTGGGTCGGACTTCGCGGCGTCGGGCGGATGGGACACGATGTCAGTGCCTCGACCACGGGGGACACGACGACGGAGGACACATGAGCGACTCGGACCGCCTCGCGGTACTGATCGACGCCGACAACATCTCGGCCAAGGTGGCCAGCGACCTGTTCGAGGAGCTGGCCGGCTACGGGAACCTCACCGTCAAGCGGGCCTACGGCGACTGGACGACCACGCACCTCGGCGGCTGGAAGGACCAGCTGCACCAGTACGCGATCTCCCCGATGCAGCAGTTCGCCTACACCACCGGCAAGAACTCCACCGACTCCGCGTTGATCATCGACGCGATGGACCTGCTCTACTCGAGCAACCTCGACGGCTTCGTGCTCGTCTCCAGCGACAGCGACTTCACCCGCCTGGCCACCCGGCTGCGTGAGTCGGGGATGACCGTCTACGGCATCGGCGCCCGCAAGACCCCGCAAGCGTTCCGCGACGCCTGCGACAAGTTCACCTTCCTCGAGGTGCTCCGCGACGCGCCGGTCCAGTCTGCCGCCCCCGACGAGCCCGCGGACGAGACCAGTGAGCCGGTGCGCGACAAGGGCGGCCTGGAGAGCCTGCTGGTCAAGGCCCTGAACAAGACCGCCTCGGACGACGACGACTGGTCGGCGCTGGGCGCGCTCGGCAGCCACCTGAACCGGATCGACCCCTCCTTCGACCCCCGGGCCTACGGGTTCGCGCGGCTCACCGACCTGGTGCGGGACCAGCCGTTCCTGGAGACCCGGTCGGTGGAGTCGGCCGAGGGGCGTGGGCAGCTCTGGGTGCGCCAGAAGCGCCGTCCTGCGCGCAAGCGGACCGCTAAGAAGGCTCAGGCCTCCACCGGCCGGTAGTCCGGGTCGGCCCCGGCGGCCTCCTCGGTGCCGCCGAAGGAGGCACCCGCCTGGGCCACCTGGGACCACGTCTCCAGCTCCTCCATCACGGCGGGGTGCTTGTCGACGCAGACGACCACGAGGTCGCCCCGGTTGGCCCGGCTCAGGGCGTGCCGGACCGCCTCGATCTCGTCGAGGATCACCTCGAGCTGCTTGCAGCGCGCGCCTGACTCCATCGCCCGTCGTACGCCGTCGGCGACCAGCCCCGCGGTCTCGCCCAGGGGCCGCCGCCGCAGGTTGCTGTCCTCGCGGACGATGACCACGTCGAAGTGCTGCGCGGCGATCTCGCCGAGCTCGACCATGTCCTCGTCGCGGCGGTCGCCGGCCGTCGCGACGATCCCGATGCGCGAGGGCTTGCCGAGCTCGCTCCCGGAGTCGAGGCTCTCGCCGACCCGGTCGACGAAGTCCCCGAGCATGCGCATGCCCGGAGCGTTGTGGCAGTAGTCGACGATGACGTTGATTCCGTTGACCTCGACCTCGTTGAGGCGGCCGGGGGAGAGGTAGTAGTTGGTGGAGAACGTCCGCAGACCCTGCCGGATGTCGTGCAGCGGGGCCCCGGCGGCGAAGGCGGCTGCAGCGGCGGCGAGCGAGTTCTGGACGTTCATCCGCGCGCGGCCCGCGAACGTGGCCGGCAGCAGGTGGGTGAACGCCAGCTGCATGTCACGCCCGCCGTGCCGTACGACGATCATCTCGCCGCGCTCGGTCGGCTGGAGCACGAGCGCCTTGCCACCGCGGCGGCAGTGCGCGTCGATCATCTCGCGCTCCTCCGAGCCGGGCTCGGCCATCGAGAACCACACCACCTGGCCCGAGCAGCGGCGGCGCATGGCGCGCACGAGCGGGTCGTCGGCGTTGAGGACGGCGTGCCCGTCGCGAGGGACGGCCTCGACGAGGACGGCCTTGACGTCGGCCAGCTGCTCGACGGTGTCGATGCCGCGCAGGCCGAGGTGGTCCGGCTGCACGTTGAGCACCACGGCGACGTCGTTGCGCTCGTAGCCGAGGCCCTCGCGCAGGATGCCGCCCCGGGCGACCTCGAAGACGGCGAAGTCGACCCGCGGGTTCTGCAGGACCATCCGCGCGCTGCGGGGGCCGGAGGCGTCGGCCCGGATCAGCAGGCGCTCGTCGATGACGACGCCGTCGGTGGAGGTCATCCCGACCTTGTTGCCCATCCCCTTGAAGATGTGGCTGATCATCCGGCTGGTGGTCGTCTTGCCGTTGGTGCCGGTGACGGCCACGATCGGGATCCGGCTGGGCGCGCCCGGAGGGAACAGCATGTCGACCACCGGCTTGGCGATGAACTGCGGCTCACCGATGGTCGGGTGGGTGTGCATCCGGAAGCCCGGGGCGGCGTTGACCTCGCAGATGGCGCCGCCCGTCTCGCGGACCGGCTCGGTGATGTCGGGGCAGATGAAGTCGATCCCGGCGATGTCGAGCCCGATCATCCGGGCCGCCTCCTCGGCGATCTCGACGTTCTCCGGATGCGCCTCGAAGGTGCGGTCGATGGAGATGCCACCGGTCGACATGTTGCCGGTCAGGGCGAGCTTGACCATCTCGCCCTCGTCGGGCACCGAGTCCAGGCTGTGTCCCTGACCCGCGAGCACCTCCTCGGCGGCGGCGTCGACCTTGATCCGGGTGAGCACCTTCTCGTGGCCGACTCCGCGTCGCGGGTCGGCGTTGGTCAGGTCGACCAGCTGCTGGACCGTGCTGGTGCCGTCACCGGTCACGCTGGCCGGCACCCGCTCGGCGATGGCGGCGACCTTGCCGTCGATGATCAGGCAGCGGTAGTCCTTGCCGGTGACGAAGGACTCCACCACGACCGTCCCGCGGCGCGACTGGTCCCTGGCGATCTCGAAGGACTCGCGCACCTCCTCGGGCCCCATCAGGTTCAGGCACACCCCGCGGCCGTGGTTGCCGTCGAGCGGCTTGACCACCACCGGGTAGCCGATCCGCTCGGCGACGGTGGCCGCCTGGTCCGCCGTACGCACCGACTCCTGCTTGGGCACGGGAAGTCCTGCCGCCGCGAGCAGCCGGGTGGTGAGGTCCTTGTCGGAGGCGATGTCGACCGCGATCGAGCTGGTCTCGCTGGTCATCGTGGCGCGGATCCGCTTGGCGTGGACGCCCTGCCCGAGCTGCACGAGCGAGGCCTGGTTGAGCCGGATCCACGGGATGTCGCGCGAGACGGCCTCGTCGATGATCGCCTGGGTCGAGGGTCCGAACGCTGTGCGCTGCGCCCGGAGGATGAAGGCGTCCAGCTCCTCGGCGAAGTCGAACTCGGGATCGGCCTCGACGAGGTGGTTGACCAGTCGTACGGCGAGCCGACCGGCCGCCAGGCCGACCTGTTCGTCGACGTACCCGAAGATGATGTTGTAGCGGCCGGTGACGCCCTTGACCTGGCGGGTCTTGCCGCGCCGGATGTCGTGGCCGACGACCTGCTGCAGCGCCAGGGCGACGTGCTCGGCGACGTGGCCCAGCCAGGTGCCCTCGTGCAGCCGCTCCAGGAAGCCGCCACGACGCCCGCGCGAGCAGGAGTGCTCACGCAGGCCCGGCAGCGCCTCGAGGAGGTGCTCGGTGAAGCCGGGGAGGGTGTTCGTCGGGAAGTCCTCGAGCACGCCGAGGTCGACGACGAGGTGGATCGACCGCTCGTAGGACCACACGTTGGCGCCGCGGTAGACGCGCGTCTCGACGATGGCCAGGTCGGGACTCGGGCGGGTCACTGGGTCGCTCTCATCGGGCAGCTCCTCGGGTCCGACGGGCGATCCGTCGGCGCAGCGTCGTGGGGGACACGTCTCCGGCGGCGATGTCGCGCGCCATCTTCCCGAGGTCGCGGTTGGCCTCCTCCAGCTCCTGGGCCAGCTCGTCGGCCTCGGCCGGGTCGACCGACGAGTCACTGCGTAGCAGGACCCGGCGGGTCAGGTCGAACTCGGCGCCTGCGGGCAGCACGTGCAGGACCACGCCGGAGGCGAGGATCGGGCGTCGCTCGCGCGCCGCGTGGGCGTCGGTGACCATCTCCCGGCCGTCGAAGATGGTCACCGACCCGCGACCGACCACGGTGAGCCGCTCGCCCTGCGCGCTGCGCGTGATCACCGCGGCGGTGTCCTCGTCGACGCCCATGCCGAGCAGCTGCGGGCTCTGGGCCACGATCATCAACAGTCGTCCGTAGCGGTTGCGCTGGGCGAAGTGCTGGTCCACGACGCAGTCGCGGATCAGGCCGAGTCCCGCAGCCACCTGAGTCATCCGCTGCTTGGGCGTCGCACCACCGGGCCCGAAGGCGACCATGTGGCTGGACTGGATGCTGGCACCGGCCGACGTGCCGGCCACGGTGACCCCGCGGTCACGGGCCGCGACCACGGCGTCGCCGAACGGCGTTCCTGCGATCACCGTCGAGAGCTTGAGCTGGTTGCCGCCGGTCAGGAAGATGCCGGTGGCCCGGGAGAGCGGCTCGACGTACTCCGGGGAGGAGGCCTGCAGCCGGGTCTCCGGCCGCACGCCGAAGACCTCCTGGGCGCCCAGCTTGCGGAACAGCGCGTCGTAGACCTCGATGATCTCCGGACCCAGCGAGGAGGCGGTCGGCACCACGGCGATCCGGGCGTCCAGACCGCCGGCCCGGCGGACGAACTCCTGCAGCACGGTGCGCCGGCCGAGCTTGTCCTCGGCGCCGCCGATGACGAGCAGGTCGCCGGTCTCTGCACGCGTCTCTCGACCCGTTCCCGGGGACCCCATTGGCATGACAGGAAGACTAACGGGGTGGGACGCTAGCGAGATGAGCCCGTCTTCACCCGATTCGTCCCACGCGGACGCGGGACGGGTCCTGGTGGTGCTCCGGCACGGCAAGGCGGAGGCCTACGGCGCCGAGGACCACGGCCGGCACCTCGTCGCCCGTGGCACGCGGGAGGCGACCGCGACCGGCGCCTGGCTGGCCTCCTCGGGCTGGGTGCCCTCGCACGCCATCGTCTCCTCGGCGGCACGCACCCAGGAGACCTGGGCCAGCCTCGCGCGCGGCTCGGGCTCGTCGGCACGTGCCGACGTCTCCGACGCTGCGTACGCCGCCAGCACCGACAGCGCGATGGAGATCCTCCGGGGGGCGCCGGAGGAGGCGCGCGTGCTCGTGCTCGTCGGGCACAACCCGACCGCCTCGTCGCTGGCGCTCCTGCTCGACGACGGCGACCCCGACCCGGTCGCCCTCAGGGCGCTGAGCAGCGGCCTGCCCACCGGCGGCGCCGCGGTCTTCGAGGTCGGCGTCGCCTGGCGCGACCTCGACGTCGGCACCGGCCGGCTCGTGGCCTGCTACACGCCCTGACCTGCGCGACACCTGCCTACGGCGCGGTCAGACCGGGGGAGCGGGAGTGGTGATCCCCTCCTCGGCATCAGCGGCGACGACCTCCTCGCGGCTGATCCCGAGCAGGTAGAGGACAGCGTCCATGTAGGGCACGTTGACGGCCGTGCTCACCGCGTCCTGGACCACCTGCTTGGCGTTGAACGCGATCCCGAGCCCGGCCTCGTTGAGCATGTCCAGGTCGTTGGCACCGTCGCCGATGGCAATGGTCGCGCTGAGCGGCAGACCGCTCCTCGCCGCGAAGTCGCGCAGCGATGCTGCCTTGCCCGCACGGTCGACGATCTCGCCGAGCACCCGCCCGGTGAGCCGGCCGTCGACGATCTCGAGCTCGTTGGCCCGTGCGTAGTCGATGTCGAGGTCGGCGGCGAGCCGGTCGACGAGCTGGGAGAAACCACCGCTGACGATGGCGAAGCGGTACCCGAGCCGCTTCAGGACGCGCACCGTCGTCCGCGCTCCAGGGGCGAGCACCAGCTCGTCGTACACCTGGTCGAGGGCGGTGGCCTCCAGACCCGCCAGCAGCGCGACCCGCCGGCGCAGGCTCTCGGCGAAGTCCGACCTCGCCGCGCATCGCCTCCCCGGTGATCCGGGCGACCTCCTCCTCGACGCCCGCATGCCTGGCGAGCATCTCGATCACCTCGCCCTGGATCAGGGTCGAGTCGACGTCCATCACGATCAGCCGCAGGCCACGACGCTGCAGGTTGGCCGGCTGCACGGCGATGTCGACTCCTTGAGCCGCGGCCTCCCGCGCCAGGATCTCGCGGAGCTTGTCGGGGTCGTAGCCCGAGACGTGCAGGTCGATCGCGGTGATCGGGTAGCGGGCCATCCGCTCGATGCGGTCGATGTTGGCGCCGGTGTCGGCGATGCGGCCGGCGATCGCGGCGACAGCCCCGGAGCGCAGCGGGGTCCCGAGCACCGTGACGTGGCTGCGCCCCTCCGGCCGGCGCCGGTTGTCGCCGGAACCTCGATCGACGTCGAGGGTCATCCCCAGATGGTCGGCCACATCGGTCAGGGCGGTGCGCAACGCACGCCAGTCGCGTGGCGAGCTGACCAGCAGTCCGAGGATCAGCCGCCGGCGCAGGACGATCTGCTCGATGTCGACGACCTCGACCCCGAACTGCGCGAGCGTGTCGAAGACCATCGAGGTCACGCCCGGGCGGTCCTTGCCGGTGAGCGTGATCAGCAGGGTGCGGGACGACTCGTCCGCCCCGTCGTTCACTGCGCCTGGTTCCTCGAGCACGGCACGAGGCTAGCGAGCGCCCGAGCAGGCGCCCACCAGGGCGCGGCGCGCGGCGCGGTCGAGGTCGCGGAGCACCTCACGACGCCGGGAGACCTCGTACGCCGAGACGGCGCCGCCCTCGTCGGCCAGTGCCAGCCCGGCGATCTCGAGGCAGAGGACGGCCCGGTCGACCGTCTCGATCCGCCGGGGGTCGAGGCCCGGCGGGAGCGGGAGCCGGGGGCGCTGGCGCAGGTTCATCAACAGGTCGGGGATCTCGGGCTGCCAGGAGGCGACGTCGAGATCGACGAGCTGCCTGGTGACCTCGGTCAGCGTGGAGCGCAGCTCGAGGGCGGTCTCTCGCTCGTCGACGTAGGTGGCCGGGCCGGCGTCGTACGCCCGCCAGACGACCGTGCGCGCGTCGACCTGGGGCACCAGCGCGACCGGCCCGGAGACGACCGCCTCACCTGCTTCGAGCGCCGCGAGGTTCAGCGCGGGTGGACCGCCGAGGCCCAGGAGGTCGCCCGGGACGGGCAGGGCCAGCCGCGGCGGCTCGGGGAGCACCCGCGGGAGCTCCCGCAGCTCCAGCAGGTCCTGATCCGGGTGCATGGTGGCGACCGCACCGCCGGCGGGCAGGGAGGCCCGCAGGCCCACGACGAGGTGTCGCGGGTCGTGACCACGCACGGCGTCCTCGAGGTCGTCCGGTCCGGCGTGGCCCTCCCGGACAGCACCGAGCCAGGCGCACAGGAGCGCGGACGCGGGCAACGACCTCATCGGTGAAGAGTAGGCGTGCCGGTCCAGAGCACCGCCGATGGCCCGGTTAGGTTGACGGGCATGTCCGCAGTCCTCGAGCTCGCCGACGTGAGCGTGCGGCGGGGGCGGGCCACGCTGCTCGACGGCGTCAGCTGGTCGGTCGAGGACGACGAGCGGTGGGTGATCCTGGGGCCCAACGGGGCCGGCAAGACCACCCTGATGCAGCTGTGCTCGGCGCAGGTGCACCCCACCGACGGGGTGGTCGGCATCCTCGGCGAGGTGGTCGGCACCGTCGACCTGTTCGAGCTGCGTCCGCGCATCGGCTGGACCAGCGCCGCGGTGGCCGAGCGCATCCCGCGCGACGAGCTCGTGCGCGACGTCGTCGTGTCCGCGTCGTACGGCGTGGTCGGCCGGTGGCGCGAGCGGTACGAGGAGCTGGACCACGCGAGGGCCGCTGAGCTGCTCGCGGAGGTCGGCGCCGGAGCGCTGCTGGACCGGACCTTCGGCACCCTCAGCGAGGGCGAGCGCAAGCGCGTGCAGATCGCGCGCGCCCTGATGACCGACCCCGAGCTGCTGCTGCTCGACGAGCCGGCCGCCGGGCTCGACCTCGGCGGTCGCGAGGACCTCGTCGCGACGCTCTCGCGCCTCGCGCTCGACGAGTTCGCCCCCGCCACGGTGCTGGTCTCTCACCACGTCGAGGAGATCCCACCCGGGTTCACCCACGTCCTGCTGCTCCGGGAGGGCCGGGTCGTGGCCGCCGGCCCGTTGCCGCACGTGCTCACCGAGGAGCTCTTGTCCGAGACGTTCGGGATGCCGCTGCTGCTCTCGCAGGCCGACGAGAGGTACTCCGCACGCCGTCGTCGGCAACCGTGATCCTTCGCGAGTCGGGGGATAGGCTCGATCCATGGACTGGCTGGCGGACCACATGTGGGTCGGTTGGCTCACGGCCGCTGTGGGACTGGCCGCCCTCGAGCTCGTCAGCCTGGACCTGTTCCTGATCATGCTGGCCGGGGGAGCGCTCGTCGGCACGCTCACGGCGCTCGTCGGCGGTCCCATCGCGCTGCAGGTCGTGCTCGCGCTGATCTCCTCGGTGGCGCTGCTGTCGGTGATCCGGCCCAACGTCGTACGCCGACTGCACAGCGGGCCCGATCTGAAGACCGGCGCCGACGCCCTCATCGGGAAGCGGGCCACGGTGCTCCGCGAGATGTCGCACCACGCGCCGGGCCGCGTGAAGATCGGCGGCGAGGAGTGGACCGCGGCGCCGTACGACGAGGACGACAGCATCGAGGCCGGCGAGGTCGTCGACGTGGTGCAGATCAAGGGCGCGACGGCCTACGTGCTGCGCACCCACCGGCTCGAGTCGTGACGACTCGGGTGTCACCCAGAGATGTGCGGAGAGAAAGGCGGAGTCGATGGCCGTACTGATCGTGTTCCTGGTCCTGCTGGTGTTCGTGGTGCTCGTGCTGGCCAAGACGATCCGGATCGTCCCGCAGGCGCGCGCCGGCATCGTGGAGCGCTTCGGGAAGTACAAGACGACGCTCCAGCCGGGGTTGAACGTCGTGACGCCGTTCGTCGACCGGGTGCGCTACGTCATCGACATGCGCGAGCAGGTCGTCTCCTTCCCGCCGCAGCCGGTGATCACCGAGGACAACCTGGTGGTCTCGATCGACACCGTCATCTACTTCCAGGTGACTGACCCGGTGGCGGCGACGTACGAGATCGCCAACTACATCTCCGCGGTCGAGCAGCTCACCATGACCACCCTGCGAAACATCGTCGGCGGCATGGACCTCGAGCAGACGCTGACCTCCCGCGAGGACATCAACCGCGGTCTCTCCGGGGTGCTCGACGAGGCCACCGGGCGCTGGGGCATCCGCGTCGGACGCGTCGAGATCAAGGGCATCGACCCGCCGCCCTCCATCAAGGACTCGATGGAGAAGCAGATGCGTGCCGACCGTGACAAGCGCGCAGTGATCCTGACCGCCGAGGGCCAGCGCCAGTCGGCGATCCTGACCGCCGAGGGCAACAAGCAGGCCGCGATCCTCTCCGCCGAGGGCGACCGGGAAGCATTGATCCTGCGCGCGCAGGCGAACCGCGAGGCCGCGATCCTGAAGTCCCAGGGCGAGGGGCAGGCCATCCAGACGGTCTTCCAGGCCATCCACGACGGGCAGCCCGACCAGGCGCTGCTCGCCTACCAGTACCTCCAGATGATGCCCAAGATCGCCGAGGGCAGCGCCAACAAGGTCTGGGTGGTCCCCTCCGAGATCACCAAGGCGCTCGAAGGGCTCGGGTCCTCGGTCAACGAGATCGCCGGAATCCCGAAGCGGTCGGGCGGACCCAAGGTGCGCGTCGACACCGACCCCGAGGCGGCCAAGAGCGCCGAGGCCGACCGGCAGCTCTCCAGCACCCACGAGGAGGTGCAGAAGGCGATCGCCGCTGCCGAGGGGGCTGCCCGCGCGACCGGCGCGGCCACCGGCACGACGCCTCCCGCGGCTCCTCCTGCACCTTCGGACCCGGGTGACGTGACCGGAGAGGCACCCACCGCTCCGTGAGTCCGTGGGAGGTCCTGGCCCTCCTCCTCGCGGGCATGGCCGCCGGAACCATCAACACCGTGGTGGGGTCGGGAACGCTGATCACGTTCCCGACCCTGCTGGCGTTCGGCATCCCCCCGGTCACCGCGAACGTGTCCAACACCGTCGGGCTGGCGCCCGGGTCCCTGTCGGGCGCCATCGGGTACCGCGCGGAGCTGGCGGGCCAGCGCGGCCGGCTGGTGCGGCTCGGCAGCGCCTCGCTCGTCGGCGGGATCGCGGGCGCGCTGCTTCTCCTGGTGCTGCCCTCCGGGGCCTTCGACGCGATCGTGCCGGCACTGATCCTGCTCGGCTGCGTGCTGGTCATCCTCGGACCGCGCATCTCTCGGCGCGTGGCCGCCCGGGCGGAGGAACGCGGCGGCCTGCCCGAGCACGGGGCGGTGTGGGTCTGGCCCGCGGTCTTGGGCGCAGGCGTGTACGGCGGCTACTTCGGCGCTGCCCAAGGGGTGCTGCTGATGGCGATCCTGGGCATCGGCGTCGACGACACCATGCAGCGCCACAACGCCACCAAGAACGTGCTGGCCCTGCTCGTCAACGGCATCGCCGCCGTGGTCTTCGTGTTCGTCGCACACGTCGACTGGCCCGTGGCCGGCCTGATCGCCGTCGGCTCGATCATCGGCGGCCAGCTCGGCGCCACGGTCGGTCGCCGGTTGCCCCCGGGCGTGCTCCGCGCGGTCATCGTCGTGGTCGGCGTGGTCGCGATCGTCTCCTTCGTCGTACGCCACTGACGGGCGGTGCGGCTCAGCCCTCCTGCAGCTCCATCACGCCGGTGGCGACGGCGCCGCCGGCGACGAGGGTCATCAGCAGTCCGGCCGGCTTGGAGACCGACCCGTTCACGGTCCCGATCAGCCCGGTCACGGCGTCCGCGCCGTCGACCGCGAGACCGACCTGCACGAGCTGGCGCCGGGCAGCGCCCGAGGCGGCCAGGGTGAGGCCACCGAGGGCGATCTCGCGCGAACCGAACAGGCGGGTGACGAAGGGCAGCTGCGGGTTGGTCCTCGCGTTCAGCAGGAACAGCCGGGCGGCGAGGCTGGGGGAGAGCAGCGAGATGGCGCCGACCGTGATGCGGCCGAGGGCGAGTCCGGTGATGGGGTCCATGTGCCGGACCAGTAGCGCGGACGCCTCTCAGTGCTCGACGTACGCCGAGAGCCACCGGCCGACCTCGTCGAAGACCCGGGAGCGGACGGGCTCGGGGGAGAGGGTGACGTCGTGGATCGCGCCGGCGACCTGGGCGATGGTCACGTGGCGCGACAGGCGGGGGGCCGCGCGGCGCATCCGTTCCACGTCGAGGACCACGTCGGTGCCCCGCAGGGCAGGGTCGCCGTCGGTGGCGGCGGGACCCGAGCGCGTCGAGCTGACCAGCAGCACCGGCGCCTGGACGTCGAGGCCACGGGCCACTCTCGCGTGGCCGCGGCGGACCGCGCGGAGCCAGCCGGCGTGCGCGGGCCACGAGCCGAGCGGCTTCCACGCGGGGTTGATCGTCCACTCGCCGTCGTACTCGTTGCTGATGCTCCTCAGGTAGCCACCGCTGCGGTCCCGCGGCACCTCGCGCATGGGCCGGTACCTGCCGAGCTGCCCGATCAGCGGCATCCCGAGCCGGGTGCGCAGGTCGCCGTTCATCACGATCCACGGAGAGTTCAGGAACACCCCGGTGGGGCTGTGCCGCCGGTCGTGCAGCCACAGCGGGACGGTCAGACCGCCGGTCGAGTGCGCGGAGAGCACCACCTCGTCGTGGTGCTCGCGCACCCGCTGCCAGGCGACGTCCAGCTCCTCGTAGTAGGCCCCGAGGTCCGCGACGTAGTTGGGCGACTGGTGCGGCCTGATCGACCGCCCGTACTTGCGCAGGTCGAGGGCGTAGAAGTCGTAGCCGCGTGCCACCCAGAAGTCGGCCGCTGCGGTCTGGAAGAAGTAGTCCGCGAACCCGTGGACGTGCAGCACCGCACGACGACGGGTGCGCGCGGTCGGCCGGTGCACGAGGGTCGCGACCACGTCACCTTCGTCGTCGGGACGCAGCGCCAGCGTCTCGCAGGTGTACGGCGCCCCGAGGACGTCCTCGTCTGGCAGGGCGCGGCTCGTCGTCGGCACGCGCAGATCCTCGCACGCGCCGACGGCACCCGGTCCGCGTCAGTGCTGGTAGGTCCCCTGGATGACCGCGCGGCCAGCGGTCTTGAAGGCGAGGTTGAAGCTGACCACCGCAGGGGAGGCGTCGGAGTCGACCCCGAGCGACTCCTCCTTCACCGCGTGCACCACGAAGTAGTAGCGGTGCACCTGGTCACCCTCCGGCGGCGCCGCGCCCATGAACGCCTTGGTGCCACCGTCGTTGCGGCACATGAACGCGTTCCCCGGCAGGTCCGCGCCCTCCGCACCCGCCCCGGCGTCGAGTGACGTGACGTCGGCGGGCAGGTCGACCAGCACCCAGTGCCAGAAGCCCGACGGGGTGGGTGCGTCAGGGTCGAAGCAGGTGACGGTGAAGCTCTGCGTCCCCTCGGGTGCGTCGCTCCAGGACAGCTGCGGCGAGGAGTCGCCGTGCGCGTTGACCTGGTCGTCCTTCAGCGGCTGGCCGTCGGTCAGGTCGTCACTGGTGACCGTGAAGGACGGGACCTCGGGAAGCAGGTCGTAGGGATCGGGGGCGACGGGTCTCTCGAGGCTCATGGAATCCGAACATAGTCCGCAGGGTGGCCCCGCGGAACCGTCGTGTGCTCCGACGTCAGCACAATGGTCCGGTGAGCGCCGAGCAACCCGACTTCCCGACCTACCCGTCCGGCCTCCGCCTCGCCGGCCGGCTCGTGGTCGTCGTGGGGGGCGGGAGCGTGGCGCAGCGGCGGCTGCCGACGCTCATCGCCGCGGGCGCGGTCGTCCACCTCGTCTCGCCGCAGGTGACGCCCGCCATCGAGGGCCTGGTCGGGTCCGGCGAGGTGACCTGGCACCGACGCGGCTTCGACGAGGGAGACCTCGATGGCGCCTGGTACGTGATGGCCGCGACCGACGACCCCGAGGTCAACCGCTCCGTGAGCGAGGTCGCCGAGCGTCACCGGATCTTCTGCGTGCGTGCCGACGACGCGGACGCCGCCACTGCGTTCACGCCAGCCGTGGGCAGCCACCGCGGCGACACGGTCGCCGTGATGGCCAGCGCCGCCGCGGATCGCGACCCGCGCCGCCATGCGGGTCTGCGCGACGAGATCGTCACCGCGCTGCGGGAGGGCTCCTTGACGGCGAAGCCGCGCCGGGACCAGGCCCCGGGGGTGGTGCTGGTCGGCGGCGGGCCCGGCGACCCGGAGCTGATCTCGGTCGCTGGGCGCAAGGCGCTGATGGAGGCCGACGTCGTGGTCGCCGACCGGCTCGCGCCGCGAGAGCTGCTCGCCGACCTGCCCAGCGACACCGAGATCGTCGACGTCGCCAAGCTGCCGCGCGGACGGGCGGCCCAGCAGGAGGAGATCAACCGGGTCATCGTCGAGGCGGCGCTGGCCGGCAAGCGCGTGGTGCGCTTCAAGGGCGGCGACAGCTTCGTCTTCGGTCGCGGCTACGAGGAGGTGCTGGCCTGCCAGGAGGCCGGGGTGCAGGTGCGCGTCGTCCCGGGCATCAGCAGTCCCTTGGGGGTCCCGGCCATCGCCGGCATCCCGGTCACCCACCGCGGCATCACCCACGACCTGACGATCGTCTCCGGTCACCTGCCGCCCGGCCACCCGGAGTCCCTCGTCCAGTGGGGCGCCCTGGGCGCGATGCGGGGCACGATCGTGCTGATGATGGCCGTGGAGAACGCGCCGCTGATCGCGGAGGTGCTGATCCGTGGCGGCCGGCCGGCCGTGACGCCGGTGGCGGTGATCTCCGACGGCACGATGCCCACCGAGCGCACCGTGCTCTGCACGCTCGGCGAGCTCGGGGCGACGCTGGCCGAACGCGCGCTCGCCCCACCCGCCGTGATCGTGGTCGGCCAGGTCGTGGCGCTGGCCCACCCGGAGCACTTCGGCGGGTCTCGACCTCGCTCGACCGACGGCGCCTGAGCGTGGCGACGTACGTCGAGGTGGACGACCCGGCCGACCCCCGGCTGGCCGACTACCGCGACCTTCGTGACGTCCGGCTGCGGCAGTCCCTCGAGGCCGAGCACGGGCTGTTCCTGGCGGAGGGCGAGAAGGTCGTGCGCCGAGCGGTCGAGGCGGGCTACCCGGTGCGCTCGTTCCTGATGGCTCGGCGCTGGCTCGAGGGCCTCGAGGACGTGCTGAGCACCACCGACGCGCCCTGCTACGTGGTCACCGAGCAGCTGGCCGAGCAGGTCACCGGCTTCCACGTGCACCGCGGCGCGCTCGCCTCCCTACGTCGTACGCCACTGCCCAGCGTGGACGAGGTGCTGCTGGACGCGCGCACCGTGGTCGTGTGCGAGGACATCGTCGACCACACCAACCTCGGGGCGATCCTGCGCAGCGCGGCGGCCCTCGGGGTCGACGCGGCCCTGCTCTCACCGAGGTGCGCCGACCCGCTCTACCGCCGGGCGGTCAAGGTGGCCATGGGCGCCGTCTTCACGCTGCCGTGGACCCGCCTCCCCGACTGGTACGACGCCCTGCCGGACCTCTCGCGTCGCGGGTTCACCACGGTGGCCCTGACGCTGGGTGAGGGCGCCGTCGCCCTGGAGGAGGCCGTGGCCGGTCTCGACCGGGTGGCTCTGGTGCTCGGGTCGGAGGGCCACGGCCTCTCCGCGCGGTGGGAGGACAGCGCCGACCGCCGCGCGGTGATCCCGATGCGGCCCGGGGTCGACTCGCTGAACGTGGGTGCTGCGGCGGCGGTGTCCTTCTATGTGGGCATTGGCCGGAAAGGACGCCAGATCCGTCGAGACCTCCCTTAGTCTGCATCCGTGGGTGGGGAGCAGTTCGGTCAGCCCGGCATGCCTGAGGGCGAGCCGGAGCGTCGGCGACTCCGCGACATCGTGGCCCAGGTCCAGGACTACGCGATCATCGGGCTCGACCCCCAGGGCGTGATCGAGAGCTGGAACCTCGGGGCCGAGCGGGTCAAGGGCTACACCGCCGAGGAGGCCATCGGCCGCAGCTTCGCGATGTTCTATCCCGAGGAGGACCGTCGCAGCGGCCTTCCGTTGAGCCTGCTCCTCGCGGCCCGCGACGAGGGCCGGGTCGAGCACCTCGGTTGGCGCGTGCGCAAGGACGGCACCCGTTTCTGGGGCGACGTCGTGATCACCGCGGTCCGCGACGCCGACGGGAACCACATCGGGTTCACCAAGGTGACCCGAGACCTGACCGAGCAGCACGACCTCGAGCTGCGGCTGCGCGCCAGCGAGGAGCGGTTCCGGCTGCTGGTCGGCCAGGTGCAGGACTACGCGATCATCGCGCTCGACCCGCAGGGCGTGATCGAGACCTGGAACCTCGGCGCAGAGCGGGTCAAGGGCTACACCGCCGAGGAGGCCATCGGCCGCAGCTTCGCGATGTTCTACACCCCGGAGGACCGTCGCAGCGGCCTTCCGCTGCGCCTGCTGGCCCAGGCACGCGACACCGGGCGTGTCGAGCACAACGGCTGGCGCGTCCGCAAGGACGGGACCACCTTCTGGGGCGACATCGTGATCACCGCCATCCACGACGAGAACGGCCAGCTCACCGGTTACGCCAAGGTCACCCGCGACCGCACCGACCTCAAGGCACTCGAGGACGCCCAGGACGCCTTCTACGCGGCATTCACCCACGACTTCAGGACGCCGGTCGCGGCCCTGATGGGCTACGTCGACGCGATCCGGGACGCGACCGACGAGGACCGACCCGACCTGATCGACCGGGTGGAGACGAACGCCCAGCGACTGCTGGACATGGTCGCCGGCCTGGTCCAGTTCGCGACCGAGCGCGCCTCCCACTCGGCGCTGCTGATGGACGACATCAACGCGGTGGAAGTGGTGCGTGACGCCGTCCACGACATCTCGCCTGTGCTCAACCCTGCCCGGGTCGAGGTGTTGGGCGACGTCGCACTGGCCAAGGCCAACGGGGTGGCGCTCCACCGAGTGGTCACCAACCTCGTCGTCAACGCCCTGAAGTACTCACCGCCGGAGAGCCCGGTCAACGTCTCCTTCACCCACGAGGGCGAGGGGCGGGTGCAGGTGATCGTCGCCGACCAGGGCCGGGGCATCGATCCCGCTGACGTGGCCACGATCTTCGACGAGTTCAACCGCGGCCGGCTCGCCGAGCCGGACGGCGGCACGGGCCTCGGGCTCACCAGCGTCCGCGAGCTGGTCAAGCAGATGCGTGGCACCGTCGACATCGACAGCACCGTGGGAGTAGGCACCATCGTCACGCTCGACCTCCCGGCCGGCAGCGTGTCGCCACGGGATCGCCTGCTCACCCCGGTGAGCAACGGCGGCCTGACGACCTAGGTCCCTTCGGGGTCGTCCCGGTCCTCGAACCCGACCGGCCACTGGGGCGGGTAGTGCTCGGCGTTCGACTCCATCTGCTTGCGCAGCCGCTTGCGCGCCCGGTCGCCGATGCGGTCGCCGAAGACCCGCCCCTGGGTGTGGTCGGTCTCGTGCTGCAGGCAGCGCGCGAGCAACCCGTTGCCCTCGTGGCTCACGTCGCGGCCCTCGGCGTCCTGGCCGGTCACCCGCGCACGGTCGGGGCGGGCGCACTCGACGAAGGCACCGGGGTAGGACAGGCACCCCTCGTCGCCCTCGTCCAGCTGTCGCGCGGGCCCCTCGGGAAGCTCGATCACCGGGTTGCAGACCACGCCGCGGTGGATGGTCCCCTCGTCGTCGGGGCAGTCGAAGACGAAGACCGCAAGGTCGACCCCCACCTGGCACGCTGCCAGGCCGACCCCGTTCGCGGCGTACATCGTCGCGGTCATGTCGGCGACCAGCCGGCGCAGCTCGTCGTCGTAGACCGTGACCGGACGGGCCGGGCGGTGCATCACCGCCTCGCCCCACCGCGTCACGGGTCGCACCGTGCCGCCCTCGGGGAGCACGGTCGAGGCCGGGTCGAGCGGCCGTGAGTCGGCTTCAGGCATGAGCGCATCGTAGAAGGCCGCTCCTACGTCGCGCACCGGCGTGACCATCGACACGCGCCACTGCTGTGGCGCCGCGTGTAACTCCCAGTTACATTTTCAGGCATGCCCTCCTCCCAACGACCGGCCAGACAGACCCTGCCGTGGACCCTGCTCCGTGCGGGTGGTCGCCACGGACTCGCCGACAACGAGACCCGCGACCCGATCGGGCTCGCGGTGGCGGCACTCAACCGGATCGCCGGCACCGACCTCCTGGACTCGCTGGGCATCCGCAAGGCCAGCGAGCGTGGGGTCTACCGGGTGACGAGCGCGGGGTTCCGCACCGCCGGGGCCGTGGGCCGCACCTTCAAGCGTGCCGGCCGGGCCACCCGGGGGAACCGGGTCCCCGCCGCCACTCCGAGCGGCCAGTTCGACCTCACCCCCGGTGAGGACGAGCAGATGATCGTCGACGTCGTCACCGAGCTCGCCCAGGAGCTGGTCCGCCCTGCTGCCGCCGAGGCCAACGAGTCGTGCTCGGCCCCCCAGGAGCTGCTCGAGGCCACCCTGGAGGTCGGCCTGCCCATCCTGGGTGTCTCCGAGGAGCTCGGGGGGATCGCCACCGAGCGCTCTGCGGTCACCGGCGTGCTCGTGCACGAGGCCCTGGCCAAGGGCGACATGGGGCTGGCGGTGGCCGCCCTGGCTCCCGGCGCCGTCGCCACCGCGATCTCGCTGTTCGGCACCGACGAGCAGCAGACCACCTACCTGCCCGCCTTCACCGGTGACGAGGTGCCTGCAGCGGCGCTGGCGATCGCTGAGCCGGTCGCGCTCTACGACCCGGCGCAGCCCGCCACGACTGCCGAGGCGAAGGACGACGGCTACGTCCTCAACGGGGTGAAGTCCGGCGTGGTCCGCGGCTCCGAGGCCGAGCTCTTCGTGGTCAGCGCCCTGCTCGACGGGGAGCCCCAGCTCTTCCTCGTCGAGTCCAAGGCCGAGGGGATCAGCATCGAGTCCGACCCCTCGATGGGCCTGCGCGCGGCCAGCCTCTCGCGACTGGTCCTCGAAGACGTCGCCGTGGAGCCGATCGCCCTGCTGGGCGACGCCGACGACCACCGCGAGGTCGTGCGGCTCTCCCGCCTCGCCTGGTGCGCCCTGGCCGTGGGCACCGGTCAGGCCGTCCTCGACTACGTGACCCCCTACGTCAAGGAGCGGACCGCGTTCGGCGAGCCGATCGCCCACCGCCAGTCGGTCGCCTTCATGGTGGCCAACATCGCCATCGAGCTTCAGGGCATGCGACTGGTCACCTGGAAGGCCGCCTCGCGGGTCGCCCAGGGCAAACCGGCCGAGCGGGAGATCGCCCTTGCCCGCCGGTTGTGCTCCGAGCGCGGCATGCAGATCGGCCTCGACGGCGTCCAGCTGCTCGGCGGCCACGGATTCGTCAAGGAACACCCCGTCGAGCGGTGGTACCGCGACCTGCGCGCCGTCGGCCTGATGGAAGGAGCCGTCCTCGTATGATCAACCTCGAGACCCCCAAGAAGCTGCGTCCGCTCATCGAGCAGGCGCACCAGCTGGCGATGAACAGCCTGCGGCCCATCTCGCGCAAGTACGACCAGGCGGAGCACGAGTATCCCAAGGAGCTCGACATGCTCGCCGCGATGATCGACGGCGTCTCCGAGACCGGGGCCACCGGCGGCGCCGGCGCGACCGGCGTCCGGCGAAGCGAGTCGCCGGAGGAGAAGCCCGGAAACAAGAATGGCAACAAGAACGGGGCCAACCTCGCCAGCGTGCTCTCGATCATGGAGATGTGCTGGGGCGACGTCGGCCTGCTCCTGTCCATGCCGCGACAGGGACTGGGCAACTCCGCGATCGCTTCCGTGGCCAACGACGAGCAGCTCGAGCGCTTCGCCGGCACCTGGGCGGCGATGGCGATCACCGAGCCGGAGGTGGGCTCGGACTCCGCCAACATCAGGACCACCGCGACCAAGGACGGCGACGAGTACGTCCTCAACGGCGAGAAGATCTACGTGACCTCCGGCGAGCGTGCCGACAGCGTGGTCGTCTGGGCGACGCTCGACAAGAGCCAGGGCCGCGCCGCGATCAAGTCGTTCGTGGTCGAGAAGGGCACACCGGGCATGCGCGTGGAGCGCCTCGAGCACAAGCTCGGCATCCGGGCCTCCGACACTGCCGTGATCATCTTCGAGGACTGCCGGGTGCCGGCCGCCAACCTGCTCGGCTCGCCCGACGTCGACACCTCAGGTTCCGGGCAGGGTTTCGCGGGCGCGATGGCCACCTTCGACAACACCAGGCCGCTGGTCGCGGCCATGGCGGTGGGCTGTGCGCGCGCCTCGCTCGACCTGACCCGCGACATCCTGGCCGAGGCCGGTGTCGTCGTGGACTACGACAAGCCGGCGATCACCCAGTCGGCGGCAGCCTCCACCTTCCTGCAGCTGGAGAGCGACTGGGAGGCGGCGTACCTGCTGACCCTGCAGTCCGCGTGGATGGCTGACAACCGCACGCCGAACTCGATGGAGGCCTCGATGGCGAAGGCCAAGGCCGGCCGGGTGGGCTCCGACGTCACCCTGCGCTGCGTGGAGCTGGCCGGCACCTTCGGCTACAGCGAGACCGAGCTGCTGGAGAAGTGGGCCCGTGACTCCAAGATCCTCGACATCTTCGAGGGCACCCAGCAGATCCAGCAGCTGATCGTCGCCCGCCGCGTCCTGGGGCTCAGCTCCGCGCAGCTCAAGTAGGCGGATGCCCCGCCCCTCTGGGTGAGGGACGGGGCATCCGTCGGTGCTTCGTCGGGTCAGCGGAACTGGTAGCGCGGGACCCGCACGATCTGCCCGGCGCCGGGACCGACGAGGCCGCCGGCCGTGGCGAAGAGGCTGCCGTGCCGGATGACGAGCCCGATCGGCGTCGTCACCGCGGCGCGGGTCACCTTGCCGCGGTGGAGCCGCACGATCGACCCGCCCTTGTCGAGCTGGCCGTAGTAGATGGAGCGGTCCCCACCGATGGCGACCCCGATCGGAGCGGTCAGGCCCTTCCAGACGTGCCGCACGTGACCGTTGCGCGGGTTGAGCTGGTAGATACGCCCTGCGCCGGGAGCCTCGGCGCCGAGTGTGCTCACCCAGGCGCTGCCCTTGGCGAAGGTGATCCCGGTCGGTACGGGGTCGCAACCCTTGGTGCCGGGGTTGCCCTGCGCGGACGGCGAGGCGCAGGCCTTGGCCTCGTTGCCCTTGACCGTCTGCGGGACGAAGAACGTGGTCACCCGGCCCGTGCGCGCGTTGATCCGGAGCACGTCGTTGGCGCCACCGTCCGCGACGAACAGGTTGCGTCCGTGGGCGGTCATGGCGAACGGGTTCGAGAGCGCGTCGTACGGCTTGTGACCGGGGCCGAACTGGACCTGGCCATCCGGGTTGTGGTTGAGCTCGTAGGTCTGCAGGTTGGCGATCGGGACGGTTCGACCCGTCTTCAGGTTCGTGCGCAGCACGCTGCTGGGCGCGTACGCACCGGCCGGTGCGGGAGGACCGTCCGGGTTCGGGCCGCCGAGGACCGAGAACACCTTCGAGCCCTTCACCGCGACGCCGGAGACGCCGGCAGCGTTCCGCACGATCGTCACTTTGCCGCCACGCTTGCCGACCACGGTGACCTTGCCCGACTGGGCCTCGGCCACGACGAAGCTCTTCCGGCCGAGCTTGGCCAGGCCGAACGGCCCGTCCAGGCCGCTGGCGTAGACACCGAGCCTGGCACTCGAGCCGCCGGAGCTGCCGGCCGCGAGTGCCGTGCTGCCTCCTGACAGCGCCGCGGCCACACCAGTGAGGGCCGCGACCCCGATCGCTGTTCTGCGCAGATGCATCCTCAGTACTCCCTTGTGATCTGTGTCGTGCGGACAGACGCCAGCATTGGGGCAATCGCACCGAGACGTCGAGAGCCGGTATAGAACGGCCGATGTGACGGATCGGGACACCTCCGGACAATCCGGAGCGGCCCGGTCCGGAAATCATCCCTGAGGATGACGTGGCTCAACCAGGCTGCGTAGCGCCCTCGATCACCCTGGCGCCCGGTCCTGGTTCGGCCACGAAGAAGTCAGGGCGCCCCCACCCCTGCGCCACGAAGGCCGTCGTCACGGCGGCTTGGACCGCGTCGACCCGCTCGACCGGCACCAGGGCGATCGCTGAGCCGCCGAAGCCGCCGCCGGTCATCCTGGCCCCCAGCGCTCCTGCCTGCCGCGCCGTCTCGACGGCCACGTCGAGCTCCTCGCAGGAGACCTCGTAGTCGTCGCGCAGCGACTCGTGCGAGGCGTCGAGCAGCGGGCCGAGCGCCTCCCAGCGCCCGTCGCGCAGGGCCTGGACGAAGGCATCTACCCGGTCCATCTCGGTGACGACGTGTCGCGCACGCGGCAGCAAGTGACCCGGCAGGGTCTGCACCTGCTCGAGGGTGGCCTGCGCGAGGTGCTCCAGACCCAGCACCTTCGCAGCCTCCCAGGAGTCGTCGCGGCGGGCGCCGTACCCTCCGTCGGTGAGCTCGTGACTGACTCTCGTGTCGATCACCAGCACGGCGAGACCCTGGCTCGCGGGGTCGAACGGCACCTGCTCTCGGCTGTCGACCGCGAAGTCGATGAGCAGCGCCTGAAGCGGCTCCGCGAAGACCGCGACCGTCTGGTCGAGGCCACCGGTCGGGGCCCCGACGGTGTCGCTCTCGGCCCGCACGCAAGCGCTCACCAGGCGCTCGTCGTCGCTGCCCAGTCCGAGGAGCTCGTCGACCGCGACGGCCACGCTGCACTCCAGGGCGGCCGAGCTGGACAGGCCCGCCCCGACCGGCACGTCGCTGGCGATCTCGATCTCGAGTCCCTCGTCCACGTCGAGGGCGAGCAGCACCCCCACGACGTAGAGCACCCAGGCAGGCGCGTCGTCGATCCGGTCGACGCGGCCCTCCCAGGTGCGTTCCTCGCTGGTCACGCGCACCAGGTCGTCGTCGCGCCGCGAGACCCGTGCGGTCGTGGACTCACCGAGCGCGAAGGGCAGGCAACGCCCGCCGTTGTAGTCGATGTGCTCGCCGATGAGGTTCACCCGGCCGGGGGCCACGCCCGTGACTGTCTCGCGCACTCGTTCAGCCTAGAGCCGACGCGTACGATCACAGGTCGTGCGCTTCCTCGACCACACGTCTGCTTCCCACGACCTGACCTACGACGACGTCTTCATGGTGCCGCGCCGATCCGCGGTCGTCTCGCGCTACGACGTGGACCTGACCCCGTCGGACGGGACGGGTTCGACGATCCCGGTCGTGGCCGCCAACATGACTGCGGTCTCGGGGCGCCGGATGGCCGAGACGATGGCTCGCCGAGGCGGGCTCAGCGTCCTGCCGCAGGACATCCCGCTCGACGTGGTCGCCGAGGTGGTGGCCTGGGTGAAGGCACGCCACCCTGTCTTCGAGACCCCGATCGTCCTCGACCCGCACGACACCGTCAGCGACGCACTGGCCCTGCTGCCCAAGCGCTCGCACCGCGCGGCCGTCGTGCTCGAGGAGGGCCGACCGGTCGGCATCATCACCGAGGCCGACTGCACCGGCGTCGACCGGTTCACCCAGGTCGGTCACGTGATGACGACCGACATGGTCACCCTCAAGGACACGATGGAGCCGCGCGAGGCCTTCGACGTGCTGGCCGCGTCGCGGCACCGGGTGGCCCCGGCGGTCGACGACGACGGCATGCTCGTGGGCATCCTCACCCGCACCGGCGCGCTGCGCTCCACCATCTATGCCCCGGCGCTCGACAAGCACGGCCGGCTCCGGGTGGCCGCAGCGATCGGGGTCAACGGCGACGTCGCCGGCAAGACCGAGCGGTTGCTGGAGATGCAGGTCGACTGCCTCGTCGTCGACACTGCCCACGGCCACCAGGAGCGGATGCTCGACGCCCTGGCCGCCGTACGCTCCGTGGCGCCGAAGGTGCCCGTCGTCGCGGGCAACGTCGTCTCCGCCGACGGAGTCCACGACCTCGTCGAGGCGGGCGCCGACATCGTCAAGGTGGGCGTCGGTCCCGGGGCGATGTGCACCACGCGGATGATGACCGGCGTCGGGAGGCCGCAGTTCAGCGCCGTCGTGGAGTGCGTCGAGGCGGCCCGCCAGCACGACAAGCACGTGTGGGCCGACGGGGGAGTGCGACACCCCCGCGACGTCGCGCTGGCGCTGGCCGCCGGCGCGTCGCAGGTGATGGTCGGGTCCTGGTTCGCCGGCACGCACGAGTCGCCCGGCGACCTCCAGGTGAGCACCGACGGACGGCCCTACAAGGAGAGCTTCGGGATGGCCTCGGCCCGTGCGGTGGCGAGTCGGACCTCCAGCGACACCGCCTTCGACCGGGCACGCAAGTCGCTCTACGAGGAGGGGATCTCCTCCTCGCGGATGTTCCTGGACCCCGCGAGGCCGGGGGTCGAGGACCTCCTCGACGAGATCTGCAGCGGCGTCCGCTCCGCGGCCACCTACGCCGGTGCCCACGACCTGACGGAGTTCACCGAGCGTGCCGTGGTCGGCATCCAGTCGGCCGCCGGCTACGCCGAAGGACGTCCGCTTCCCGGCGGCTGGTGAGCCGGCGGGCACGTCGGCCCGATTCGGAGACCGCGCTCACCGCTTGCTAATGTTGGCCCGCTCGTCCGGGTGGCGGAATAGGTAGACGCGCTAGCTTGAGGTGCTAGTCCCCGTAAAGGGGGTGGGGGTTCAAGTCCCCCCTCGGACACAGGTACAGATGCTCGTCGGTGCACGCCGGAAACTTCCTTCGGCTCGCAGGATTGTGCGGGGACATGTCGGGGTAGGCTTTTTCCCTAGCACTGGTCCGCTCGTCGGAGCGGACCCAGGTCTGTTAGCGATTCGATCACCGCCCGGACCCCGCGGAAGTCAGCCCGGGGTGAGACACGTGACCGTGACCGAGGAACAGCTCTCCAACGTCCTGAGCGAGTTCGCGCACACCCTGCTCACCGACTTCCCGATCCAGGGGATCCTCGACCACCTCGTCGGCCGCATCGTCGACATCCTCCCGATCGACGCGGCGGGCGTCACCCTCATCTCACCGAGGACCGCGCCCCGATTCGTCGCGGCCTCAGACGACACCGCGATGCGCTTCGAGAAGCTGCAGAGCCAGCTCGGCCAGGGACCGTGCATGGCGGCGTACGAGACCGCGCAACCGATCTCCATCCCGCACCTCGGTCAGGACGACCGGTTCCCGGTCTTCGCCGAGAAGGCTCTGGCTGGAGGGCTCGTAGGAGTCTTCACCTTCCCCCTGCGCGAGGGCGAGCATTGCCTCGGCGCCCTCGACCTCTACCGCACCAGCGAAGGTGACCTCGGCGCGCGCGAGATGTCCGCCGCACAGACCCTGGCAGACGTGGCCACGGCCTACCTCCTCAACGCCCAGGCGCGGGTCGACCTGAAGGCCTCCTCCGAGACCGAGCACGCAGCCGTCGAGCGCCTGCGCGCGCTCGACCAGGCCCGGAACGAGTTCGTGGCCACGGTCAGCCACGAGCTGCGCACCCCGATGACCAGCATCACCGGCTACGTCGAGCTGCTCCAGGATCGTGACGGTGGTCAGCTGAGCCCCGAGCAGAGTGACTTCGTCGATGCCATCCGTCGCAACAGCGACCGGCTCACGGCCCTGGCGAACGACCTGCTGACCCTGTCCAGTCTCGAACCGGGGGTTCCCGCACGGCACCTCGACGTGGACCTCGGCGAAGTGCTGTTCGCGGCAGCCTCCTCGATGGCGTCGGTGCTCGCCGGGAGGTGTCTGGAGCTGACCCTCGACGCGCCCCCCGAACCCGTGATCGTCAAGGGCGACGCCCGGCACCTGGAGCGCCTGGTGCTGAACCTGCTCACGAACGCGGTGAAGTTCACCCCGGACCAGGGCTGGGTGAAGTGCGTGCTGCAGCAGCAGAACGGCTCCGCGCTGCTCGAGGTGAGCGACAACGGGATCGGCATCCCCGAGGCGGAGCAGCACGAGCTGTTCACGAGGTTCTTCCGCTCCTCGACCGCCCACGAGCACGCCATCCAGGGGTCGGGCCTCGGCCTGGCCATCGTCCAGTCGATCGCCCAGGGCCATGGGGGCCGGGTCTCCGTCCGCTCCTCGCACATGCAGGGGGCGACGTTCACCATCGAGCTCCCGGCAGTGCCGGTCGCCGCAGTCACGACATGAGCCGCCCACCCGCGGCGGCGTCTGGGACACTGGCGCGCGATATCGTCGTGCGGACACCAAGGGAAGGGCAAGTGGCGACACATGCCTGATCCCCGTCTTGACGCGATCGTCACCGATCTGCTTCGGGAGAAGGACGGCGAGCAGAGCCTTCCTCAGCGCCTGTGCAACGCGTGCCTCGAAGCGCTGCCGGTCAGCGCGGCCGCGCTGACCCTGTCCGACGGCGACGGGGTCCACGTCGTGGTAGGCGCGACCGACGAACGGGCCCGGGAGCTCGAGGAGCTGGAGTTCACCCTGGGCGAGGGACCGGCTGTGGACGCCAGCCACGCGGGGGGCCCTGTGCTCGTGACCGACCTGCGCGACCGTGCGGACACCTCCCGCTGGCCGGCGTACCGTCCGGAGGCCGCGGCGGCGAACCTGAGATCCCAGTTCTCCTTCCCCCTGCAGATCGGCGCGATCCGGCTCGGGGTGCTGACTCTCTACCGGACCCAGCCAGGACTGCTTTCCGAGGCGGAGATGGCCCATGCACTCGCCTTCGCGGACGCAGCGGTGATCGTCCTGCTCCACCTCCAGGACGTGTCGGACGCCGACGGCGGTCTCGCGCAGGACCTCGGCAGGAGGTTCGACATGACGGCCGAGCTGCACCAGGCGACCGGGATGGTCTCGGTCCAGGCCGGGGTGGGGATGGCCGAGGCGCTGCTGCTGATCCGCGGCCGCGCCTTCGCCGCCGACCGCACCGCCGTTGCTGTGGCCCGCGACGTGCTGGCCGGGCGACTCAACTTTCGGGAGGACAAGGATCATGATGGACAACAAAGGAAGTGACGGAGGGGTACCGGTGAACCGGGAACAACAGATCACCAGGGCGTTCGTCGAGCTGGCGGACACCCTGGTCGACGACTACGACGTCGTCGACCTGATGCACGTGCTCGCCGAGCGGAGCGTCAGCCTGCTCGAGGCGGACGCGGCGGGCATCCTGCTGCAGGACGGCCGGGGCAACCTCGTGGCGGTTGCCTCGACCTCGCACGAGGCCGATCTCGTAGAGCTCTTCGTCGTGCAGAACGTCGACGGTCCGTGCCGTGACTGCATCCGTACCGGCGAGCGTGTCGTGAACGTGGACGTGGCCGAGGCGGCCCGCCGCTGGCCGGGTTTCGTGGAAAAGGTGCGTGAAGTCGGGTTCGTCTCGACACACGCCTTCCCGCTGCGCCTGCGCTCCCAGGTCGTGGGCGCCATCAACCTCTTCTGTCGCGAACACACCGAGCTCGACGAGGAGGCGATCGCCGTGGCCCAGGGCCTCGCGGACATCGCCACCATCGGCCTGCTCCACCAGCGCGCGGTCAGGCGTCAGGAGGTGCTGGCCGAACAGCTGCACACCGCCTTGAACAGCCGCATCGTCATCGAGCAGGCCAAGGGCGTCCTCGCCGAACGTGCCAACGTCGACGTCGGTACGGCGTTCGTCCTGATGCGCGACTACAGCCGGCGAGGGCACCACCTGCTGCTGGACACCGCCAACGCAGTCATCGAGGGCAGGTTGAGCGTCCCAGATCTGCGCGAGCGCTGACCGAGGCGGCTCACGGGTGCAGGTGGTGCTCCACCAGCCAGCTGTCCGGGTCGACCGGCGGGCCGCCGTGCGGGTGCACCTCGAGGTGGAGGTGCGGGCCGGTCGTGTTGCCCGTGGAGCCGACGTAGCCGACCCTCTCGCCGACCGAGACGCGTTCACCGGGGTGGACCGCGATCTCGTCCTGGTGGCAGTACCACAGCACGGTCCCGTCGAGGAGGCGCACGACGGTCTTGTTGCCGTAGGCGCCGTCGTACCCCGTGGAGACGACCACGCCCGCGGCGACGGACCGGATCGGGGTCCCCTGCGGAGCCGCGAAGTCCAGGCCGGTGTGGGTGTGCGCCCAGAGGCCGCTCACCTGCCCGAAGCGACCGGTGAGGTGGTAGTGCAGCACCGGCAGCTCGAGCTGCGGGGGCACGGTCTTGAAGTGGAGTCCCCGGACGAGGCGGTAGGTGGGCGCGGACGCCGGCGCACCCTGCGACGCGGTCCGGTGGGAGCCGGTGCGATCGATCCCTGGCGTGAACGGGCTGCTCACCGAGTCGGCGATCTCGGCGGCAACGTGGTCCCCGGCCAGGGCGTTCGCGGCTGCGGGCAGCGACACCGTCGCGGTCACGGTGACGAGCAGACCGGTGAGGAGCGTGGGAGCGACGACGTGACGTCGCGGGGCCGCGTGGCGGCCTCGGTGATGAGTGCGCATGGCGAGTCTGGGCCCTCGTGGCGCCGCGGTGTCGGGGACCATCCCGCCCACCTGGCGCGCTCGCGTCGACCGCGCCGTGCTGCTCGTCAGAGGTCCTGAGTGGGGGACACCCGGTACGAGGACGAGCAGTCGGCGCTTCTCGGACCGGATTGTTCTCATGTCGTTTGCTTGCTGAAGCAAGCACGACCCGCCCAGTTGACACACGTCCAGGGGGACGACGCAAATCGAGACGCTAGCCAGTGTTAGCGGGGTCACACGGAATGCGCGGTGCCCCGCTCAACCAGACTGCCCCGTGCGAGGAAGGTCACAGCCTCCCACCGGGAGCCGGTACCGCTGTGCCCGAGCTGAAACATGCGGGCTAGACAGGGGGAGCCGCCCGATCCGCAGGAGCCGCGCATCGGCCGAGCCATCACCTAGTCTCGAAACATGGACGACACGCAAGCGCTCTCGGCGTCGGCCACCGGCATCGGCACGACCGCCCTGGGGCGGCTGCACATGCGGGTCCCTGAGGACGACGGCTACGAAGAGGTCGTGGTCGAGCGTCGTTGGCCGGACATGGCCTCGGCACGTGCGTGGTGCGAGCGTGCCATCGCTCGCGCCGCCCTGGGCTCGACCGTGCTGGAGATCCAGGTCTTCGAGGAGAGCTGGACGCACGCCAAGTCCTGGGAGACCACACCGCACCACCCGGTGGCCGAGACCCTGCAGCTCGGTGTCGTCTCCGCCGAGGGTGGCGTGCGCTGGGCCTCCCCGCGTTCGATGAGCCCGCACGTCGGTTCCCGCCACCTGATCTGACGCAGGCGCTCGTCCCGCCTCGTGCACTATGGGGCGATGAGCGATTCAACCGACCACGACCGGTCGCCGCAGCACGACCCGGCGGCCGAGGTCGTCGAGATCTGTCGCGACCTGATCCGGATCGACACCACCAACTTCGGTGACCAACCGGGCCCGGGCGAGCGCAAGGCCGCCGAGATGGTCGCGACACTGCTCGACGAGGTCGGCATCGAGAGCGAGCTGTGGGAGGCGGAGCCCGGTCGCACCAACGTGCTCGCCCGCTGGGGCGGCAGCGCCGGTGACCCGGTCCTGGTGCACGGCCACCTCGACGTCGTCCCTGCTGATGCCCAGGACTGGCAGGTGCACCCGTTCAGCGGGGAGATCCAGGACGGCCAGCTCTGGGGCAGGGGAGCAGTCGACATGAAGGACTTCGACGCGATGCTCCTCTCCGTGGTGCGGGCCCGCGCGCGGGCCGGGCTGGTGCCCGAGCGGCCCCTCGTCCTGTGCTTCACCGCCGACGAGGAAGCCGGCGGCACCAAGGGCGCCGGCCCGCTGGTAGAGGCGAAGCGGGAGTGGTTCGAGGACTGCACCTACGCCGTGGGGGAGGTCGGCGGCTTCTCGACCACGGTGCGAGGGCGCCGCCTCTACCTCATCGAAGCCGCGGAGAAGGGGATGGCGTGGACGCGGCTGACGGCGAAGGGGAACGCCGGACACGGCTCGATGCGCCACCCCGACAACGCCGTCACCACGCTGGCCGAGGCGGTGGCACGCATCGGTCGGCACGAGTGGCCGGTCGAGCTCACCCCGACCGTCCGGGTCCTCCTCGCGACGGTGGGGGAGCTCGCCGGGGTCGAGGCGACCCCGGAGAACGCCGAGGACCTCGCAGCCGAGTTCGGCTCCGCCGCGCGGATCATCAGCGCGGTGCTGCGGCACACCACCAACCCGACGATGCTCGAGGCCGGCTACAAGGTGAACGTCGTGCCGGGCAAGGCCAGCGCGCAGGTCGACGGGCGGTTCCTGCCCGGCAAGGAGGAGGAGTTCGTCGCCACGCTGCGCGAGCTCGCGGGCCCGGACGTCGAGCTGGAGTGGATCACCAAGATGCCCGGCCTCGAGACGCCCTTCGACGGGGAGATGGCCGACGCGATGACCTCCTCGATCCTGGAGGAGGACCCGGAGGCCCTCGTCGCGCCGTACCTGATGTTCGGCGGCACCGACGCGAAGTTCTTCGCCGACCTCGGCGCGCGCTGCTTCGGTTTCGCGCCGCTGCGGCTGCCCGACGACCTCGACTTCACCGCGCTCTTCCACGGGGTCGACGAGCGGGTGCCGGTGGACGCGCTGGAGTTCGGGGCCCGGGTCTTCGACAGGTTCCTGGGGAAGATCTAGACGAGGAAGGCGATCCGCTGGCGGATGATCTTGCGCCGCAGCACCACCCGGCGGGTGCCGTCGTAGGAGATCCGGACCCGGTCCAGCTCCCAACCGCCCTGCTCGGCACGCTGGACGAGCATGCGCGTGACGGCACTGCGCGAGTGCTCCCGGGAGATGAGCAGCTTGTCGAACTCGTACTCCACCCCGGGGCGCAGCGCCCGGTGCTCGATCCGGCGTTGTTTCGCAGAGGTCATCGGCCTCGCATCCCTTCGGAGACGTCGTCGAGTGCGCGCAGTATCTCCGCGGGGAGCTCGCACTCCTCCACGGTGAGCAGGCTGCGCAGCTGGGCCACGGTGCGGGCACCCAGGACCGGCGCGGTCACGCCCGGCCGGTCGCGCAACCAGGCCAGGGCCACCTCCTGCATCGACCACTCGAGGCCGTCGGCGGCGCGGGCGACGGCCTCGACGACCCGGGTGTGCTCCTCGGTCCGATAGGCGCCGACGCGTGGCTCCAGCCGGGGATCGGCCGCCCGGGAATCGGCCGGTGTGCCGGCGCGGTACTTGCCGGTCAGCACGCCCATCGCGAGCGGGGAGTAGGCGAGCACGCCCAGACCCAGTGCCTGGGCGGCAGGAAGCACCTCGTGCTCGACGTCGCGGCGCAGCAGGGAGTACTCCACCTGGTTCGAGGCAAGGGTCGCCCGCCCCGGGACGGCCTGCTGCCAGGTGACGGCGCGAGCGCTCTGCCAGCCCGAGTAGTTGCTGATCCCCACGTACGTCGCCCGGCCGGTGGTGACCGCGTGGTCGAGCGCGGAGAGCGTCTCCTCGAGCGGGACGTGGTCGTCCCACGAGTGCACCTGCCACAGGTCGACGTGGTCGACGCCGAGGCGCTCCAGCGAGGCGTCGAGCGAGCGCAGCAGGTGACCGCGCGAGGCGTCCACGACGAGCTCGCCGCCTCGTGGACCGAACCCCGCCTTGGTCGCCAGCACGACCTCGTCGCGGTCTACGACCCCGGCGAGCAGTCGGCCCAGGAGTCGCTCGGACTCGCCGGCGGAGTACCCGGCTGAGGTGTCCACGAGGTTGCCGCCGGCCTCGACGAACGCGACCAGCTGGTCGCGCGCCTCGTGCTCGTCGGTCTCGCGGGCCCATGTCCACGTGCCCAGCCCCAGCCGCGAGACCGAGAGGCCTGTCGCGCCCAGGTACCGCCGCTGCATGGGCACAAGGTAGCCAAATCGGACCAACGACGAGACGTCGGCTCGCCCATCACGGGCGTCGAACCGGCCATCCGCGTGCCGGTCAGCGCGCGCTCAGGCGGCGCCCCTACCCTTGCTCACGCCATGAACTACTTCGACGCCGTCATCCTCGGGATCGTGGAGGGGCTCACCGAGTTCCTCCCGGTCTCCAGCACCGGCCACCTGACCATCGCCGAGAAGTGGCTCGGGCTCAAGGTCGACGACCCGGGCGTCACGGCGTACACCGCAGTGATCCAGATGGGTGCGATCTTCGCGGTGCTGCTGTACTTCCACCGCGACATCGCCCGCATCGCGGTCGCCTGGGTGCGCGGCGTGTTCAAGCCCGAGTACCGCGGCCACGTCGACCACCGGTTCGGCTGGTACGTCATCGTCGGGTCGATCCCGATCGGCATCGTCGGCTTCCTGGGCAAGGACGTCATCTCCGGGCCCCTCCGCTCGCTGTGGTGGGTCGGCGCCGCGCTGGTGGCCTGGAGCGCGGTGATGATCTACGCCGAGCGCGTCGGCACCCAGGACCGTGGCGAGCGCGAGGTGTCGATGACCGACAGCATCGTGATCGGGCTGGTCCAGTGCGTGGCCCTGGTGCCGGGCATCAGCCGCTCCGGCGCCACCATCTCGGCGGGACTCGTCCGCGGCCTCGACCGAGTGACGGCCACCCGGCTGAGCTTCTTCCTCTCCATCCCGGCCCTGCTGGCCGCCGGCCTCTACGAGCTCAAGGACGCGATCGGCAGCGACATCGGCGTTGGGCCCACCGTGGTGGGCACTCTCGTCAGCTTCGTCGTCGCCTACGCCGCGATCGCCTGGTTGCTGCGCTTCGTGGCCCACCACCCGATCACCTGGTTCGTGCCCTACCGGGTGGTGCTCGGTCTCGGGCTGCTCGGCCTGCTCGCCGCCAGCGTGATCACCGCGACGTAGCTACAACCACCCCGCCCGCCGGCTCACCACGAAGACGGCCAGCGAGCTGAGCACCATCAGGGCGATGGCCAGGGGGTAGCCGTAGAACCAGTGCAGCTCGGGCATGTGGTCGAAGTTCATCCCGTAGATGCTGCCCACGACGGTGGGCGCCACGATGATGCCCGCCGCGGCGGAGATGCGCCGCATGTCGTCGTTCTGCTGCACCGAGATCTGCGCGATGTGCGCCTCGAAGGCGGTGGAGAGCAGTGAGTCGAGGCTGTCGATGGTGTCGGCCACGCGGGCGAGGTGGTCGGCCACGTCGCGGAAGTACGGTCCGGCGTCGCCGTGGATGCCGGTGACCGAACCGGTGGTGAACCGGTTCATCGGCTCCCGCAGCGGCATCACCGCTCGTCGCATCTCGGCCAGCTCGCGCTTGAGCACGTAGATGCGCGCGGCATCCTTCGTGCGCTCGGTCGAGAACACCGAGGACTCGACCTCGTCGACGTCCTCCTGCAGCGACTCGGCCACCTCCTCGTAGCGGTCGACCACCTGGTCGCACACCGCGTAGACCACCGCCGAGGGTCCGTGGGCGAGCACGTTGGTCATCCCCTCGAGCCGGTGCCGGGCGTCCGCGAGCCCGCCGCCGCTGCCGTGACGCACCGTCACCACGAACTTGTGACCGACGAACAGGCTGATCTCGCCGGTCTCGACGGCGTCCTCCTCGTCGACGTACCAGAGCGTCTTGAGCACGATGAACAAGGAGTCCGCGTAGCGCTCCACCTTGGGACGCTGGTGCGCGCTGATGGCGTCCTCGACCGCCAGCTCGTGGAGCTCGTAGACCTCCGCGACAGCCTCCAGCTCCTCGCTCGTGGGGTCGTGCAGCCCTACCCAGACGAAGTCGTGCTGTCCGGTGGCCTGGGTGTGGACGCCGGCCAGGTCGTGGGTGTCGAGGTCCAGCTCGACTCGTGCCCCGTTGCGGTACAGCGCGTTGTCGACGATCACGGGTGCAGGCTATGTGACCAGGACGCGCTCGGCTGACCCCGTACGCTCACCGCCATGGCGACGCTGATCATCGCTCGGCACGGCCGTACGGCGGCCAACAGCAGCGGCACCCTCGCCGGCCGGAGCAAGGGGGTGCACCTCGACGACACCGGGCGCGCCCAGGCCGCGGCAGCGGCGGAGCGGATCTCCTCGCTGGAGCTGGCCGCTGTGGTGACCAGTCCGCTGGAGCGGTGCCGGGAGACCGTCAAGCTCCTGGTGCCCGGCCAGAGGGCCACCGTGGACCGGAGGCTGCTCGAGTGCGACTACGGCGAGTGGACCGGCAAGGAGCTCAAGCACCTGGCGAAGGAGCAGCTGTGGAGCGTCGTGCAGACCCAGCCGTCGGCGGCCAGGTTCCCCGGCGGCGAGTCCCTGCAGGAGATGTCCGCCCGGGTCGTCGGCGCGGTCCGCGAGCGTGACGCGGCGCTGAGCGAGGAGGTCGGGGACCACGCCGTCTGGCTGGCCGTCTCGCACGGCGACCCGATCAAGGCCGTCCTCGCCGACGCCCTCGGGATGCACCTCGACGCGTTCCAACGGATCATGGTCGATCCGGGCAGCCTCTCGGTGGTCCGCTACACCCCGCACCGCGCGTTCGTGGTGACGATGAACTCCACCTCGGGGTCGCTCGCCCACCTGGCCGGCAAGCCGCGCAAGCGCCGTCGCTCACGCGCCTCCGACGCAGCGGTCGGTGGAGGTGCCGGCGCGCCTTCCGCCACGGCATAGGCTCCTGCCCATGCCTGTGGTGCACCGTTTCGACCCTCCCGAGCGCTTCGTGCCCGGGACCGTCGGCGAGCCCGGAGCACGCACGTTCTTCCTGCAGGCACGCGCGGGCGCGCAGGTCACCTCGATCGTGCTGGAGAAGCAGCAGGTGCAGATCCTCGGCGAACGAGTCGCCGAGCTCCTCGACGAGCTGATCCAGACCGACGGCGCGCGTACGACGATCCCCGCGATGACCCCGGTCGGGCTGATCGACAACGAGCCGCTCGAGCAGCCGATCCAGGAGGAGTTCCGCGCGGGCACGATCACCCTCTCGTGGGACGCCGACGACGAGCGCGTGGTGATCGAGGTGTTCCCAGTGGCGGAGGTCGAGGTGGAGCTGCCCGTGGAGGCGGCCGAGCAGGAGCTGATCGACCTGCCGATCGAGGAACCCGAGCCCGAGGAGCTGCTGCTCGTGCGGATGCCGGCCGCGATGGCGCGCTCGTTCGCCGCCCGGGCCGAGTCGGTGGTGGCCGCGGGTCGCGCGCCCTGCCCGTTCTGCGGCGGCCCGATGGACCCTGACGGGCACCTCTGCCCCCGCGCCAACGGCTTCCGCCGTACCCAGGAGTGAGTGAGCCCAGAAGTGAGTACGGCTTGACTGCGGTCGACCTTCTCGAGGAGCCCCTCGTGGTGCTGGGACGGATCATGCCCGCCTCCAACCACACCTTCCTGGCGCGGCTCGGCGACGAGGGCGTCCAGTGCGTCTACAAGCCGTCCTCGGGTGAGCGACCGCTCTGGGACTTCACCGACGGCACCCTCGCCGCGCGCGAGTACGCCGCATGGGTCGTCTCCCGGCACCTCGGCTGGGACGTCGTACCCCCCACGGTCCTGCGCGACGGACCCGTCGGCCCGGGCATGGTGCAGCTGTGGATGGAGCCGGAGGAGGCACCTCCCGGGCGTCCCGACCCGGTCGACATCGTCCCCGAGGGTCCGGTGCCGACCGGCTTCCTGCACGTGCTCGACGCCTCCGGCGGGGACGACGAGCCGGTGCAGCTGGTGCACGAGGACTCCGTGCCGCTGCGGCGGATGGCGGTCTTCGACCTGGTCACCAACAACACCGACCGCAAGGGCGGGCACGTGCTGCCGATGCCGGGCGGACACCGGTACGGCGTCGACCACGGGGTCTGCTTCCACGCCGAGGACAAGCTGCGCACGGTGCTCTGGGGGTGGGCGGGCCGGCGCTTCGACGCGGACGAGCGTGCGGGGATCGAGTCGGTGCTCGACGGCCTGTACGGCGACCTGCGCGAGGAGCTCGAGGACCTGCTCACCGTCCGCGAGGTCGACGCCGTCGCCCGCCGGTGCCAGCGCCTGCTGCGGGCCGGGGGATTCCCCGTACCGAGCGGCGGATGGCCCTCGATCCCGTGGCCGCCCTTCTGAGCTGACCGCATAGGGTCCTTCGTATGCGCGCGTGGACCTCACCCGGCCCCGGGAGCCTTCCGGAGGGCGTCCGAGGTCCAGCGGTGCGGGTGCACGACAGCTCGTCCGGCGGGCTGCGCGAGACGACCCCGCGCGACGGCACCGCCCGCATGTACGTCTGCGGGATCACGCCGTACGACGCCACCCACATGGGGCATGCCGCCACCTACGTCGCCTTCGACCTGCTCAACCGGGCCTGGCGCAGCGCCGGGCACGCGTGCGCTACGTGCAGAACGTGACCGACGTCGACGACCCCCTGCTGGAACGTGCCGAGGCGACGGGGGAGGACTGGCAGGAGCTCGCCGAGCGCGAGACCGAGCTGTTCCGCACCGACATGGAGGCGCTGCGGGTGCTGCCGCCGGACGCCTACGTCGGTGCGGTGGAGGCGATCCCCCTGATCGTGCCGATGATCGAGCAGCCTCGTGGACGCCGGGAGCGTGTACGACGTCGGCCCGACCGGTTCCGAGGAGGGCAGCGACCTCTACTTCTCGGTGGCCCGCGACCCCGCCTTCGGAGAGGTCAGCGGCTGGAGCCGCGAGCAGATGATGGCGGTCTTCGCCGACCGCGGGGGAGACCCCGAGCGGGCCGGGAAGAAGGACCCGCTCGACTGCCTGGTCTGGCGCAGCCGGCGCGCGGGTGAGCCGGCGTGGGACTCACCCTTCGGGGCGGGCCGCCCGGGCTGGCACGTGGAGTGCTCGGCGATCGCCCGTCACCACCTCGACTCAGCGACGCTCGGCCCGATCGACGTGCAGGGCGGCGGCAGCGACCTGGTCTTCCCCCACCACGAGATGAGCGCGTCGGAGGCACAGGTCGTCGACCCCGGACAGCGGTTCGCCGATTCCTACGTGCACGCCGGGATGGTCGGACTCGACGGCGAGAAGATGTCGAAGTCCAAGGGCAACCTCGTCCTGGTCTCCCGGCTCCGCGAGAGCGGACTGGACCCGATGGCGATCCGCCTGCTGCTGCTCGGCCACCACTACCGCGCCGACTGGATGTGGGACGAGGCCGACGTCGCAGCCGCGGAGGCACGACTGGACCGCTGGCGCGCTGCCGTCTCCCGACGGGACGGTGCCACCACCACCGAGGTCACCGGTGAGGTCCTCGCAGCCCTCGCCGACGACCTCGACGCCCCGACCGCCCTGCGAGCCATCGACGAGTGGGCCGGGACGACCTTGGCGGGGGACTCCACCGAGGATGGCGCAGGGGAACGCATCCGCCAGCTCGCCGACGCCGCCCTGGGCGTCCTCCTGTAGCAGCAGGTCTAGGTGTCGGTGTCGCGGCGCTTGAGGTAGCGCTCGAACTCTCGGGCGATGGCCTCGCCGCTCGCCTCGGGGAGCTCTGCGGTGTCCTGGCTCTCCTCGAGGCTGCGGACGTACTCGGCGACGTCCTCGTCCTCCTCGGCGAGCTCGGCCACCCCGCGCTCCCACGCCCGGCTCTCCTCGGGCAGGTCGCCGAGCGGGATGGCGGTCTCCAGCACGTCCTCGACGGGGCCGAGCAGCGCCAGGGTGGCCTTGGGGCACGGCGGCTGCGGCAGGTAGTGCGGCACGGCCGCCCAGAACGACACGGACGGCACGTCCAGCCGGCTGCAGGCGTCGTTGAGGACGCCGACGATCCCGGTCGGTCCCTCGTAGGTCGCGGGCTCCAGCTTCAGCCGGTCCTCGAGGTCGAGCTCGGTGGCCGACCCGCTGACCTGGATCGGGCGGCTGTGCACGGTCTCGGCCAGCAGAGCGCCGACAGTGACGACCAGCCTCACCCCGAGCTCGTCGGCGCAGGCGAGGAGCTCGGCGCAGAACTGCCGCCACTTCATGTTCGGCTCGATGCCGCGCAGCAGCACCACGTCGCGCTGGGCACCGGGCGGGCGGGCGACGTAGACCTGTGAGGAGGGCCAGGTGATCCGCCGCATCCCCTCGTCAGTGGTCTCGACCGTGGGGCGGTTCACCTGGAAGTCGTAGAACTCCTCGGGATCGACGACCGCCACGACCTGGGCGTCCCAGACGTCGATCAGGTGGTCCACGACGCCGGTCGCGGCACCGGCCGCGTCGTTCCAGCCCTCGAAGGCCGCCACCATCACCGGGTCGTTGAGGTGGGGCACGTCCCCGATCTCGATCACCTGCCCAGCCTAGGTCGTGTGTCATCACGAATTCGGTGCGTTCCAGGCGCGCCACACCGGTCACCATGTGGGTAAGGCGCCGCGCACGACCGCCCACTCCTTACCCTTGTCTGTGCCCGGGAACGGGCCCAGAGACCGGAGAACACGTGACCACTGCCCCGCAAGGCGCCCCCAGCGCCCCCAGCACCGAGCGCCCGGACGCCACCGAGACGCTGACCAGCCTCCTCACCTCGAGGGTGCTGGTGATCGACGGCGCCATGGGCACGCTGATCCAGGGCCACGGTCTCGGCGAGGACGACTACCGGGGCACGACGTACGCAGAGCACACCCACGACCTCAAGGGCGACTCCGACATCCTCTCGGTGTCGCAGCCGGAGATCATCTGCGAGATCCACCGGCGCTACCTCGAGGCCGGTGCCGACATCGTCGTGCACCAACACCTTCACCGCGACCAGCATCTCCCAGGCCGACTACGGCCTCGAGGACCACTGCTACGAGATCAACCGCCAGGCAGCGACCCTGGCGCGCCAGGCCGCCGACGAGATGAGCACCGAGGACTGGCCGCGGTTCGTGGCGGGCTCCCTCGGGCCCACCAACCGGACCGCGTCGATCTCCCCGGACGTCAACGACCCGGGTGCGCGCAACGTCAGCTTCGACGAGCTCGCCGAGTCCTACCTGGAGGAGGCACGCGGCCTGGTCGACGGGGGCGCCGACCTGCTCCTGGTCGAGACGATCTTCGACACCCTCAACGCCAAGGCCGCGATCTTCGCCCTCGAGACCCTGTTCGAGGAGCGCGGACGACGGTGGCCGGTGATCATCTCCGGGACGATCACCGACGCCAGTGGCCGCACCCTCTCGGGCCAGACCACGGAGGCGTTCTGGAACTCGGTCCGCCACGTCCGACCGCTCGCGGTCGGACTCAACTGCGCACTTGGTGCCGAGGAGATGCGTCCCTACGTCGCCGAGCTCTCGCGGCTCGCCGACTGCTTCGTCTCCACCCACCCCAACGCGGGGCTGCCCAACGAGTTCGGCGAGTACGACCAGACGGCCGAGCAGATGGCGGAGATCCTCGGCCAGTTCGTCGCCGACGGGCTCGTCAACCTCGTCGGCGGGTGCTGCGGCACCACCCCGGAGCACATCGCGGCCGTCGCCGACGCCGCCAAGGGCGTGCAGCCGCGCGACGTGCCGGTCCGGCCGGAGGCGATGCGGCTCTCGGGTCTCGAGCCGTTCAACCTCACCGAGGACTCGCTGTTCGTCAACGTCGGCGAGCGCACCAACATCACCGGCTCGGCGCGCTTCCGCAAGCTGATCAAGGACGGCGACTACGACGCCGCACTGGCCGTCGCGACGCAGCAGGTGGAGAACGGCGCCCAGGTCATCGACGTCAACATGGACGAGGGGATGATCGACGGCGTCGCGGCGATGGACCGGTTCCTCAAGCTGGTCGCCGGCGAGCCCGACATCAGCCGGGTGCCGGTGATGGTCGACTCCTCGAAGTGGGAGGTCATCGAGGCCGGCCTGAAGTGCGTGCAGGGCAAGTCGATCGTCAACTCGATCTCGATGAAGGAGGGCGAGGACGCTTTCCGCGAGCACGCCCGCCTGTGCCGCAAGTACGGCGCGGCCGCGGTCGTGATGGCCTTCGACGAGGAGGGCCAGGCCGACAGCCTCGAGCGCCGGAAGCAGATCTGCCAGCGCGCCTACGACATCCTCGTCAAGGAGGAGGGCTTCCCTCCCGAGGACGTCATCTTCGACCCCAACGTGTTCGCCCTCGCGACCGGCATCGAGGAGCACGCGACGTACGGCGCCGACTTCATCGAGGCCACCCGCTGGATCAAGCAGAACCTGCCCGGCGCCAAGGTCTCCGGCGGCATCTCGAACGTCTCGTTCTCCTTCCGCGGCAACAACCCGGTGCGCGAGGCGATCCACGCGGTCTTCCTGTTCCACGCGATCAAGGCCGGCCTCGACATGGGCATCGTCAACGCCGGGGCGCTCGTGGTCTACGACCAGGTCGACCCCGAGCTGCGCGAGCGCATCGAGGACGTCGTCCTCAACCGCCGGCCCGACGCTGCCGAACGACTGCTCGAGGTCGCCGAGAAGCACAACGCCTCCGGAGAGCGCGAGGAGGTGGCCGAGCTGGAGTGGCGTTCGCTGCCGCTGGGCGAGCGGATCACCCACTCGCTGGTCAAGGGACTCGACGCGCACATCACCGACGACACCGAGCTGCTCCGCGCCGAGATCTCCGAGCGGGGCGGACGACCGATCGAGGTGATCGAGGGCCCGCTGATGGACGGCATGAACGTCGTCGGTGACCTGTTCGGCTCGGGGAAGATGTTCCTGCCCCAGGTGGTGAAGTCCGCGCGAGTGATGAAGAAGGCGGTCGCCTACCTGATCCCGTTCATCGAGGCGGAGAAGAAGCCCGGCGATGCGGAGACCAAGAAGGGCACCATCGTGATGGCCACGGTGAAGGGCGACGTCCACGACATCGGCAAGAACATCGTCGGCGTCGTGCTGCAGTGCAACAACTACGACGTGATCGACCTCGGCGTGATGGTCCCTGCCCAGAAGATCCTCGACAAGGCCCGAGAGGTCGACGCCGACCTGATCGGTCTCTCCGGGTTGATCACGCCCTCGCTCGACGAGATGGTCAACTTCGCCGTCGAGATGGAGCGTCAGGGCTTCGACATCCCCCTGCTGATCGGCGGCGCCACCACCTCGCGTGCGCACACGGCGGTGAAGGTCAGCCCCCGCTACAAGAGCCCGGTGCTCTGGGTGAAGGACGCCTCGCGCTCGGTGCCGGTCGCGGCGGCCCTCCTGTCCACCGACCACCGCCGCGAGAAGCTGCTCGCCGACACCACCGCGGACTACGACTCGCTGCGGCAGCGCCACGCCGCCAAGCACGAGCGGCCGATGGTCTCCCTCGAGGACGCCCGCGCCAACCGGACCCCGATCGACTGGTCGTCCTACGAGCCTCCCGCCCCGGCCATCGGCACCGGCACCCGCGTCTTCGAGGACTACGACCTCGCCGAGCTCCGCGAGTACATCGACTGGCAGCCGTTCTTCAACGCCTGGGAGATGAAGGGCAGGTTCCCCGACATCCTGAACAGCCCGACCACGGGCGAGGCAGCGCGCAAGCTGTACGACGACGCCCAGGAGATGCTCGACCAGGTGGTCAAGGAGAAGTGGCTGACTGCGAACGGCGTGATCGGGTTCTTCCCCGCCAACGCGGTGGGCGACGACATCGAGGTCTATCGCGACGACTCGCGCGACGAGGTGCTCACCGTGCTGCACAACCTGCGCCAGCAGGGTGAGCACCGTGAGGGAGTCCCCAACCGGTCGCTGGGCGACTTCGTGGCTCCCAAGGAGACCGGCCTGGCCGACCACGTCGGCGGCTTCGCGGTCACCGCAGGTCTCGGCTCGCAGGACAGGGTCAGGGAGTTCAAGGAGGCGCTCGACGACTACAGCGCGATCCTGCTGGAGTCACTGGCCGACCGGCTCGCCGAGGCGTTCGCCGAGCGGATGCACCAGCGGGTGCGCCTGGAGCTGTGGGCCCACTCCACCGACGAGGACCTCGACCACGAGGCCCTGATCGCCGAGAAGTACGTCGGCATCCGGCCCGCCCCCGGCTACCCGGCGTGCCCCGAGCACACCGAGAAGTCCACGCTGTGGGAGCTGCTCGACGTCGAGCAGACCACCGGCATCGAGCTGACCGAGTCGATGGCGATGTGGCCGGGCGCCTCGGTGAGCGGCTGGTACTTCTCCCATCCCCAGTCGCAGTACTTCGTCGTCGGCAGGCTCGGGCGCGACCAGGTGGCGTCGTACGCCGAGCGGAAGGGCTGGAGCCTCGAGGAGGCGGAGCGGTGGCTCTCCGCCAACCTCGGCTACGACCCAGACGACTGATGGCCGACTGATGGGATCGACGAACCCCGGCCGCCCCGAGGCGGTCCTGTGGGACATGGACGGCACCCTCGTCGACACCGAGCCCTACTGGATCGACCGTGAGTTCGCGCTCGCCGAGAAGTACGGCGGCACCTGGACCCAGGAGCACGCGATGGTCGTGGTCGGGGGAGACCTGATCGACTCGGCGACCTACATGCGCGCCCACATGGGCATCGACCGGACTCCGCACCAGATCGTCGAGGAGCTGCTCGACGGCGTCGTCGTGATGGTCGAGAAGCGGGTGCCCTGGCGCCCGGGCGCGCTCGACCTCCTGGCGCGGCTCCGCGCGGACCGGATCCCGTGCGTGCTGGTGACGATGTCGTGGCGCCGCTTCGTCGACCCGGTCGTCGAGGCACTGCCGCCCGGCTCCTTCGACGCCGTGGTCACCGGCGACGAGGTCTCCCGCGGCAAGCCGCACCCCGACCCCTACCTCGCCGGCGCCGAGCTGGTCGGCTGCTCCCCGGAGCACACCCTGGCCATCGAGGACTCCCCGACGGGCGCGGCCTCGGCCGGCGCGGCGGGCTGCCGGGTCCTGGTCGTCCCGCACCACGTCCCGGTGCCCCCCGCCCCGCGCCAGGTCCAGCGCAGCACGCTGGTCGGCCTCGGGACCGACGAGCTGTCCAGGCTCTACCAGGACGCCGGACGCTCCTGAGCTCCCCTGAGATCCTGAGTGGTCCTAGTACCCACGTCCAATGGCCCGCTGCGGTCCCCGCCCAGCACACTTCTCCCATGAGCTCCACGACCAGACCCGGCGACCGGCTGATCCCCGGGCTGGCTGGCGCCATCCTGTTCGTCAGCGCCTGACCGTGCCACGCCGCCATACTGGAGCCTCCTCGACCGAGGGGGTGGAGAGCAGACGATGCCCAGCACGCGGCACCGCCTGCTCGGGCACCCCGTCACCCAGGTCGCGGTGGCGATGCTCATCGCCTTCCTCCTCGTCACCTCCCTCACGACCTGGCTGGGCTCACGTGCCGCCGAGCGCGAGGCGACCGCAGATGCCAGCAGCGTGAACCGGGTGCTGGGACTCGGAGTCGTGCAGCCGGCCATCCCCCGTGGCCTGGTGACGCTGGAGGCCGGCAGGGCCGCCGAGCTCGACGGCCGCGTCCAGGGACACCTCGACGTCGAGGGCGTACGCCGGGTCAAGCTCTGGCGCGGCGACGGCACGATCGTCTACTCCGACGAGCCGCGGCTCGTGGGCAGGCGCTTCGACCTCGGCGACGAGGAACGCCGCGTGCTCGAGCACGGCGGGACCGACGCGGAGGTCTCCGACCTCGAGGAGCCGGAGAACCAGTACGAGCGCGGCTTCGGCGACACCGTCGAGGTCTACTCCCGGGTCCGGTCGCCCGAGGGAGAGCCCCTGCTGTTCGAGAGCTACGTCGCCCTGGCCGACGTCAACCAGCGCCAGTCCGAGCTGAACCGGTCCTTCGGTCCGGTGACGGTCGTCGGCACCGCGGTGCTGACCCTGCTGATCGCTCCGCTCGCGTGGTGGCTGAGCCGCCGGTTGCGGCGCGACGCCGAGTCCCGGGAGCGGTTGCTGCGCACGGCCGTGGAGGCCTCCGACGCCGAGCGACGACGCATCGCGCGCGACCTGCACGACGGCGTGGTCCAGGACCTCGCCGGCGCGGCGTTCGCCCTGGCAGGTGCGGCGCGCAGCGGGTCGATCCGGCCCGAGGTGGTCGAGGACGCCGGTGACTCGGTGCGCCAGAGCCTGCGCTCGCTGCGGTCGCTGCTGGTGGAGATCTATCCCCCCGACCTCGCCGAGGTCGGCCTGCGGGGTGCGCTGGACGATCTGCTGGCCCCGGTCGGGGCGGCCGGGATCACCACGGTGCTCGAGGTGGACGAGCTGCCCGACCTCTCGCCGACCGGCTCCGCACTGGTCTGGCGGGTGGCCCAGGAGGCCATCCGCAACGCCATCCAGCACGCGAGCCCGAGCCGGTTGGTCGTCCAGGTCCGGGCATCGGGGGCGCGGGGCGTGCGACTCCTCGTCGAGGACGACGGGAGCGGCTTCGACCCAGCGCAACCTCCGGAAGCGGGTCACGTCGGCCTGCGCGGGCTGCGGGACGCGACCAAGGAGGCCGGCGGGCGGCTCGAGGTGGTCTCGGAGCCGGGCGCGGGTACCCGAGTGGAGCTGGAGGTGTCGCGATGACGGTACGGGTGCTGGTGACCGACGACCATGCGATGGTGCGCCGGGGGCTGGTCGAGCTGCTCTCCGCCGCGGAGGGCATCGAGGTCGTGGGCGAGGCCGCCAACGGCCGGGAGGCGGTGGCACGCGCCGAGGAGCTGGCGCCCGACGTCGTGCTGATGGACCTGCAGATGCCGGAGATGGACGGCGTCACCGCGACCCGGGCGATCGTGGCCGAGTCGGGCCCGCAGGTGCTCGTGCTCACGTCCTTCTCCGATGCCGAGCGCATCGTCGACGCCCTCGACGCGGGCGCGGTCGGCTACATGCTCAAGGACGCCGAGCCCGACGACCTGATCGACGCCGTGCGGTCGGTGGCCCAGGGGGACTCGCCGCTGCACCCGCGGGTGGCCCGCCAGCTGCTCACCGCGCGCTCGGCTCGGGGCTCGATCGACCAGGAGCTCACCGCTCGCGAGCGCGAGGTGCTCTGGCTGGTGCGCGACGGCCTGGCCAACAAGCAGATCGCCCGTCGCCTCGGGATCAGCGAGCGCACCGTCAAGGCGCACCTCACCTCGGTGTTCGCCACGATCGGGGTCGCCGACCGCACTGCCGCAGCGCTGTGGGCCGAGCGCCACCACATCACCCGGGAGGGGTGAGCCCTTCCTCGCGCACGGGAAACGGGGGCGGGGTGCCGCCGAACTCCGGGCAGAGGGACTGGAAGCTGCACCAGCCGCACGCCCAGCTGCGGTGGGGGAGGAACTCCCCGGTCTCCCGCGCCAACCGGATGGCGCGCCACACGGCCTCGACGAGCCGCTCGGTGGCACGCAGGTCGTCCTCGTCCGGCTCGTAGCTGACCACCTGCCCGTCGCCGAGGTAGATCAGCTGCAGCAGCTTGGGCACCACACCACGGGTGCGCCAGAGCACCAGCGCGTAGAAGCGCATCTGGAACAGCGCCTTGCCCTCGAAGCCGACGCCGGGCGAGGCGCCGGACTTGTAGTCCACCACCCTGACCGCACCGTCGGGGGCGACGTCGATGCGGTCGACGAAGCCGCGCAGCAGCAGCCGCGAGTCGAGCAGCGCCTCCACGTAGAGCTCGCGCTCGGCGGGCTCGAGGCGACGAGGATCCTCCAGGTCGAAGTAGGCGCGCACGCTCTCGCGGCAGGAGGCCAGCCACTCGACGATGCCCTCGCCCTCGCCGGTGAAGAGCTCGGCGGCCTCCGGCTCGGCATCCAGCACGAACTCCCAGGCTGCCTGGACCATCGACTCGGCGCGGCCCGGGGTCCGCTCGGGGGCAGGCAGGTCGAAGAGGTCCTCCAGCACCTTGTGCACGACCGTGCCGCGCAGCGCCAGCGGGGACGGGGGCTCCGGGAGCCGGTCGATCGTGCGCAGTCGGTAGAGGAGGGGACAGGTGCGGAAGTCGGCTGCACGGCTCGGAGAGATCGAGCCGATCACCTCGACACCGTCGACCGGAGTGCCGATCCGGGCACGCGGCTCGGTCTCGGCCTCGGTCATGGAGCCACCCTAGGTCGCCGCACCGACAACGCTTGCTCGCGCTAGCGTGGTGGCGTGAACAAGCCCGCGACCGGCGCCCCCGCCGGCCACGACGGTGGGCCCGGCGACCCGCACGGGTCACCGGGAGAACCACCCCGGTCGTCGTACCCTCCGGGCACCTTGCGGATCGGGACCTTCCGCGGCATCGACGTGCTGGTGCGCTCCTCGTGGGTGCTGGTCGCCCTGCTGATCGCGGTCCTGCTCGCCCCCCGCGTCGAGGAGGTGCAGCCGGGGCTCGGGGTGCTCAAGTACGTCGCGGGTGTCGCCTTCGCGGTCCTGCTCTACCTCTCCGTGCTGCTGCACGAGATGTCGCACGCGGTGATGGCGCAGCGCTACGGCCTCGGGGTGCGGTCGATCAGCCTGCACTTCCTGGGCGGGGTCACCGAGATCGACTCCGAGACCCGCACGCCGGGCCAGGAGTTCATCGTCGCGGTGGTCGGCCCGCTGACCTCCATCGCAGTCGGTGCGGCCGCGCTCGGGCTGCTGTTCGTCGTGCCCGACGGCCTGGTCGCCCTGGCCGTCGGCGGCCTCGCCGGGGCCAACCTCGTCGTCGGCGTCCTCAACCTGGTGCCCGGCCTGCCCCTCGACGGTGGCCGGCTGCTGCGCGCCGCGGTGTGGAAGGTGACCGGGAACGTCCACCGGGGCACGATGGTCGCCGGCTGGGGTGGCCGAGCCGCCGCCGTGCTGGTGCTGTGCTACCCGGTGCTCGCCTCGACGGTCAGCGACTTCCGTCCCGACGTCTACGACTACCTGATGGCCGTCGTCCTGGCCGCGTTCATGTGGTCGGGCGCCACCGCCTCGATGCTCAACGCGCGCATCCGTCGTCGGCTCCCGTACCTGAAGGCCCGGCCGCTGGCCAGGCGGGTGGTCGCCGTCCCGGGGGAGCTCCCGGTCTCCGAGGCGGTACGGCGGGCGCAGGAGAGCGGCGCGGGGGCGATCGTGGTGCACGGCGGCGACGAGCGGCTCAACGGGGTGGTCAGCGAGGCGGCCCTGGTGGCCACCCCGGAGGACCGCCGCGCGTGGGTGCCGGTGAGCTCGCTGGCCCGGTCGGTCGAGCCCGGGCTGCTGCTCGACGTCGACATCGCCGGCGAGGACCTGCTCCGAGCCCTGTCCGCGACCCCGGCCGAGGAGTACGTGCTCGTGGAGCCCGACGGCACCATCTTCGGTGTGCTCGCCACCGCCGACGTCGACCGCGCGTTCGCCCAAGGCGGAGCCGGTGAATGACGGAGGGCGCGTCCCGGTGAGCGACTGGTCCGGCGTCCGCCGGGGCCCGCTGCAGCCGGGGGAGTGGGTCCGCCTCGTCGACGGCAAGGGCCGGCGGCACAACATCTGTCTCGACCCGGGCAGCACCTTCCACACCAACAGGGGCGGCCTCGCGCACGACGACATCATCGGGCGCGACGAGGGATTCACGGTGACCTCGACCTCCGGCGGGGAGTACCTGGTCTTCCGCCCGCTGCTCAGCGAGTTCGTGGTCTCGATGCCGCGCGGAGCGGCCGTGGTCTACCCCAAGGACGCCGCCCAGATCGTCGCGATGGCCGACATCTTCCCGGGTGCCCGGGTCGTCGAGGCCGGCGCCGGATCGGGGGCCCTGACCTGTTCCCTGCTGCGCGCGGTCGGCCCGACCGGCCACGTCTCCTCCTTCGAGCGACGCGAGGAGTTCGCCGACGTCGCACGGCGCAACGTCCGGCAGTTCTTCGGAGCCGACGACGACCACGAGCACCCCGCGTGGCAGCTGACGGTGGGCGACCTCGTCGAGGAGCTGCCCCGCCACGAGGAGCCGGGCTCGGTCGACCGCGTCGTGCTGGACATGCTCGCACCGTGGGAGTGCATCGACGTCGTCGCGGAGGCCCTCGCCCCCGGCGGCGTCGTCGTCGCCTACGTCGCCACCACCACCCAGCTCGCCAGGACGGTGGAGACCCTCCGCGCACACGGTGAGTTCACCGAGCCGCAGCCGTGGGAGACCCTGGTGCGCGAGTGGCACGTCGAGGGGCTCGCCGTACGCCCGCAGCACTCGATGAACGGCCACACCGGGTTCCTGGTGACCGCGCGCCGGATGGCGCCCGGGCAGCGGGCACCGCTGCGCAAGCGTCGTCCCGCGCCCGGTGCCTACGGACCCGACTACGACGGGCCGCGACCGGCAGGCGTCTGATCCGCCGGTGTCCTGCACGTAACAGATGAGTTACCAAGCGGGTGAGACACGGCTAACACTTGCCTTGACAGGGCATCTCGCCGAGTAGGTTGGAGACAGACCTAGCCCAGGAGGTGGTTCCCGTGAGTGGACCCGATGAGGATGGTGGGCCGACCCAGGCCCAGCTGCTCAACCAGGTGTCCTTCCTCGAGGCCGAGGTCGCCGAGCTCCGCCGTCGGGTGGCCGACGCCCCTGGCAGCGCACGCGCGCTCGACCAGAGGTTGCTGGACACGCAGCGCTCGCTGGCCGCTGTCACCTCGCAGAACGAGCGGCTGGCCGAGACCCTGCGCGAGGCGCGCGACCAGATCGTCAACCTCAAGGAGGAGGTCGACCGGCTCGCACAGCCGCCGACCGGCTTCGGGACGTTCCTGCGCCGCAACGACGACGACTCCGTCGACGTCTTCACCGGTGGGCGCAAGCTGCGGGTGAACGTCAGCCCCTCGGTCGAGCTCGACGCGCTGAGCAAGGGCCAGGAGGTCATGCTCAACGAGGCCCTCAACGTCGTGGCAGCGCTGGAGTTCGAAGAGGTCGGCGAGGTCGTGATGTTCAAGGAGATGCTCGCCGACGGCGACCGTGTCCTGGTCATCGCCAACGCCGACGAGGAGCGTGTCGTCCGCCTCGCCTCCCCGTTGCGCGAGCAGACCCTGCGTGCCGGCGACTCGCTGCTGCTCGACGCCAAGTCGGGGTACGTCTACGAGAAGGTGCCCAAGTCCGAGGTCGAGGAGCTCGTCCTCGAAGAGGTGCCCGACATCGCCTACGAGTCGATCGGCGGCCTGGGCAACCAGATCGAGCAGATCCGCGACGCCGTCGAGCTGCCCTACCTGCACCCCGACCTGTTCAAGGAGCACCAGCTCAAGCCACCCAAGGGCGTGCTGCTCTACGGCCCGCCCGGCTGCGGCAAGACCCTGATCGCCAAGGCGGTCGCCAACTCGCTGGCCAAGAAGGTCGCCGCCAAGACCGGCCAGGAGGGCAAGTCCTACTTCCTGAACATCAAGGGCCCCGAGCTGCTGAACAAGTACGTCGGTGAGACCGAGCGTCACATCCGGCTGGTCTTCCAGCGTGCGCGGGAGAAGGCCAGCGGCGGCACCCCGGTGATCGTGTTCTTCGACGAGATGGACTCCCTGTTCCGCACCCGCGGCTCGGGGGTCTCCTCCGACGTGGAGAACACGATCGTGCCCCAGCTGCTCAGCGAGATCGACGGTGTCGAGCTGCTCGAGAACGTCCTGGTGATCGGAGCCTCCAACCGCGAGGACATGATCGACCCGGCCATCCTGCGGCCCGGACGGCTCGACGTGAAGATCAAGATCGAGCGTCCCGACGCCGAGTCCGCGCGCGACATCTTCTCCAAGTACCTCGTGCCTTCGCTGCCGTTGCACGCCGACGACCTCGCCGAGTTCAACGGCGATCGCGCCGCCTGCGTGGCCGGGATGATCCAGGCGACCGTGGAGCGGATGTACACCGAGACCGAGGAGAACCGCTTCCTCGAGGTGACCTACGCCAACGGTGACAAGGAGGTCCTGTACTTCAAGGACTTCAACTCCGGCGCGATGATCCAGAACATCGTCGACCGGGCCAAGAAGATGGCCATCAAGGACTTCCTCGAGCAGGACCAGCACGGGCTGCGGGTCTCGCACCTGCTCCAGGCCTGCGTCGATGAGTTCAAGGAGAACGAGGACCTGCCCAACACCACCAACCCCGACGACTGGGCGCGGATCTCCGGCAAGAAGGGCGAGCGGATCGTCTTCATCCGCACCCTGATCACCGGCAAGCAGGGCACCGAGCCCGGCCGTTCCATCGACACGGTCGCCAACACCGGTCAGTACTTGTAGCAGCCCGCCTCGAAATCAGTCCTCGGACATGTACTTGTAGACGCCCTTGCCCCAGGGGATGTCGCGCTCGGGCAGGGGAGTGACGCGGCCCTCGGCGATGTAGGCCAGGGTCGGCGGGCCGGAGGTCCGCTGCCGCCAGGTCGCCACGAAGTTGTTCATGAACGGGCGAGCGTTGGAGTAACCCTCGACGATCTGCATCTGCTCGTCGGAGCTGAGCGCCAGGTTGGCCCAGTTCGCCGAGCCCGACATCGTCCGGTAGGCGTTGGTGTTGCTGCCGATGTGTCCCGCGATCGAGATCCACTTGCTGTGGTTGTACTTCACGATCTGGCCCTGGCCGTTCTTGATCACCGACTCCTTCATCGGGATCGCGCCACGGCCCGAGTGGTTGCGCAGGATGCTCAGCACCGGGCGGGTGGTCACGGCGTAGATGATCTGGATGTCACAGCCGGCGTTCCACAGCGCGCGCAGCCTCTTGGCGATCCACTCGCCGCGGGACTGGTAGATGGCGTACTGGATGATCCGGATCTTCGTGCGACCGCCCGGGTTCCCCGCGCCCGTCGCGCCGGTGCACTGGACCTGGCTGAGCATCTGCATCACCGGGTCTGTCGACGGCCCGGAGCCAGGGTGGGGGAAGAAGATGTTGGTGACCGGCCCGGTCTGGTAGACGCGGTACGGCGAGGAGTTGTACGTCGCCGGACGCATCTCGCGGTAGATCGCCATGAACGCGGCGTACACCTGGGCGTTGGAGAGGATCTCCGCCTGGTTCCACTGGCCGTGCCACGCGAAGGAGGTCAGGTTCATCGAGGTCTGGATGACGATGTTGCGCGCGTGGCCGTAGCCGACGTTGTCGAAGAGGAAGAACTTCGAGTGCGGCGTGCCGCCACGACCCCGGCACGACCCCGCGCAGGTGCGGACGAAGCTGCGTCGTTCCTGCGAGCCGGCCACACCGCGCACGTAGTAGGCCGCGCCGAGGCGCTTCCTGAGCCAGCGCAGCTCCGGGTGGGTCTTGTTGATGTCGGCAGCCGCCATCACCTGGACGCTCACGCCACGGTTGCGCGCGGCGAGCAGCGCCTTGGCGATGCCCATGTCGCCGAAGGACCACGTGGCGATCCGGATCTTGCCGTTGCTGGCCAGCGGCAGCCCGTAGCGGTCACGCGGGCCGCCCCAGGTGCTCTGGATGGTGGCGAGCACGGTGTTGCGGATGCGCGACCCGTTGGCCTTGCCGGCCTTCAGGTAGCTGAAGCGGCTCCCGGAGTAGGGCACGTAGTTGCGCGGCGGCGCGTAGGGGTTGCGTTTTGCGGAAGCCACCCGGCCGGAGGCCAGCGCCGGAGCGGCCGCGTGGCTCACCGTGCGCGCCGCGGTCGGGGTGGCGGCCGAGGCCGTGGTCGCCGCCGTCGTGACCGTCATGGTCCCGGCCAGCATCAGCAGGCCGGTGACGAAGGCTGAACCCCGCAGGGTGGGGCGGCGGAACGACATACAAGGTCTCCTGAAAGAAAATGAACACCGAGAAGCCACGAACGGGCGGTTCAAAAATCTAACACGCGTGCACCGGGCGGTTACCCATTCCAGCCGGTCGCCCGCAGGGCAGCGGTCTAGACGACAGCCCCCCAACTAGCATGGCTCGAGTGAGCGTCCGTCGAGTCATGGGGACCGAGACCGAGTTCGGCATCTCGGTCCAGGGACACCCGCACGCCAACCCGATGGTGGCGAGCACGCGACTCGTGAACGCCTACGCGAGCGCCACCCTGAAGGCGCGTCGGGCCCGGTGGGACTTCGAGGAGGAGTCACCGCTGCGAGACGCCCGCGGCTTCGACATGTCGCGCGAGGTGGCCGACCCGACCCAGCTCACCGACGAGGACCTCGGCCTGGCCAACGTGATCCTCACCAACGGGGCACGTCTCTACGTCGACCACGCCCACCCCGAGTACTCCACGCCCGAGTGCACCAACCCGCTCGCGATCGTCACGTGGGACAAGGCGGGGGAGCAGGTGGCCCTGGACGCAGCCCGGTTCGCCGCCGGCACCGGCGAGGGCGACCTGGTGCTGTACAAGAACAACACCGACAACAAGGGCGCCTCCTACGGCGCGCACGAGAACTACCTGGTGCGCCGCTCCACCCCGTTCGGCGACATCGTCCGGCACCTGACACCGTTCTTCGTCTCCCGCCAGGTCGTCTGCGGAGCCGGACGTGTCGGGCTCGGGCAGGACGGCCACGGCGACGGCTTCCAGCTCAGCCAGCGCGCCGACTTCTTCGAGGTCGAGGTGGGCCTGGAGACGACCTTGAAGCGTCCGATCATCAACACCCGCGACGAGCCGCACGCCGATCCCGAGAAGTACCGCCGGCTGCACGTGATCCTGGGTGACGCGAACCTCGCCGAGACCTCGACCTACCTCAAGGTCGGCACCACCTCGCTGGTGCTGGCGATGATCGAGGACCGCTTCATCACCACCGACCTGAGCGTCACGCGACCGGTGAGCTCGCTCAAGCAGGTCTCCCACGACCCCTCGCTCACCCACCTGCTCGAGGTGGGCGACGGCCGCACGATGACCGCCGTGCAGCTGCAGTGGGAGTACCTCACCCTGGCCCGCAAGTACGTCGAGGAGAAGCACGGCTCCGACGTCGACGAGCCGACCCGCGACGTGCTGGAGCGCTGGGAGTCGGTGCTGAACCGCCTCGAGCGCGACCCGTTCGAGCTCGCCGAGGAGCTGGACTGGGTGGCGAAGCTGAAGCTGCTCAACTCCTACCGTGACCGCGACGGCCTGGGGTGGTCGGACGCGAAGCTGCACCTGATCGACCTGCAGTACGCCGACCTGCGCCCCGAGAAGGGTCTCTACCAACGCCTGGTCAAGCTCGGCCGGATGCGCCGCCTGGTCGAGCCGTCCGTGGTCGACGAGGCGATGCACGAGCCGCCGCACGACACCAGGGCCTACTTCCGGGGCCGGTGCCTGAGCAAGTACTCCGACAGCATCGCCGCGGCCTCGTGGGACTCGGTCATCTTCGACCTGCCCGGGCACGAGTCACTGCAGCGCGTGCCGACGATCGACCCGCTGCGTGGCAGCCGCGCCCACGTCGGTGCCCTGCTGGACAGCCACGACACCGCCCTCGGGCTCTTCGAGGCACTCACCCGCCACTGAGCCCGAGCTCAGTCGGGGGTCATGTACTTGAACACCCCGCGGCCCCAGGTGGGGGCGGTCTCCGGGACGTCCCTGGCGAAGAAGGGGATCGTCCGGCCGGTGATGCTCGGCAGCACGCCGTAGCCCGGCATGTGGGAGCTGCTCTGTCGCCAGGTGGCCGCGAAGTTCGACAGGTGGGCCGCGGCGGTCCCCCGACCGTCGATGCGTTGCATCTGCTCGTCGTCGCCCAGGGCCAGGTTGGCCCAGTTGGCCGACCCGGAGAAGGTCACGTAGGCGTCGGGCTTGGTGCCCCACCGGCCCACGATCGTCATCCACTTGCTGTGGTTGTAGCTGGTGATGATCCCGTAGCCGTTGGTGATCACCGACTGCCGCATCGGGATGGCACCGCGACCGGAGCCGCTGCGCAGGATGGACAGGACCGGCCTGCTCGCCACCGAGTAGATGATCGCCACGTCGCAGCCGTGCTCCCACAGGTAGCGCAGCCGTCGCGAGATCCACTCGCCGCGGTCGCCGTAGATGGCGTACTGGATGATGTTGATCCGGGTCCGGCCGGTACCGCCCGCCGTTGCTCCGTAGCAGGACTTGATGCCGTTGAGGATCGAGGAGACCGGGTCCGTCGCGGGCGTGACGCCGTAGCGGGGGAAGAAGTAGTCGACGAGGTAGCCGTACCTCTTGACCCGGTAGGGCTGTGCCACGGGCTTGTTCAGCCGGGACTGGCGGAAGATCACGTAGAAGTCGTTCCAGACGGCAGGGGAGTAGGTGACCTGCGCCTGGTTCCACTGGCCGCTGAAGGCGAACGTGGTCAGGTTCATCGAGGTCTGCACGGTGATGTGCCGGACGTGGCGGGCGCCGACGTTGTCGAAGAGGAAGTACTTGGAGTGGGCGGTGCCGAACAGCCCTCGGCAAGCACCACGACACTGGCGGGCGAAGCTCCACATCGTGTTGGTCGCCGGGTAGCGCGGGCGGAAGAGCTGGGGGCCCAGCTTCTTGCGCAGCCACGCCCACGAGGCATGACCGCGGTTGGCCTTCTTGGCACCGACGATCTGCACGCTGACACCGCGCTTCTTGGCCGCGACCAGCGCCCTGGCGACATCCCAGTCGTCGAAGGACCAGGTGGCCATCCTGATCACGCCGTTGCCGGGTCGCGGGGCGCCGTACGCGTCGCGCGGACCGCCCCACACGCTCTGGATCGTGGCGAGGACCCGGTCACGGATCGCGTGGCGGGCCTTCTTCCCCTTGTTCGGGAAGCTGAAGAAGCTGCCCTGGGGGATGGCGTAGTTGCGCGCCGGCTGACCCACGATCCTGGGCGGGCGCGGCTTCTTCTTCTTGTGCGCGCGCGCCGCCTTCACCCGTTTGGCGCCGGCGTGAGCCTTCCGGTGGTGGGCCGCATGGTGGACCCGGTGGTGGGTGCTGTGCTGCGCGTGGTGGTGGGGCTTCTGCTTGGCCTGGGCGACGCCACCCACCGGGAGCACGACCACCACCAAGGCAGCGGCGAGAGCCAGCACGGCCGTCGTCCGGGGTCGGTCCAACGCGCGCGGACGACGGGGCCTGCCGTGGGGGAAGGCCTTGAGCAGGAGGGACATCGTTCCTCTCCCCAAGTGCGGTGGCTGACTCGCCGCCCATACCAGCACGACTCCGGCACAAACAGCGGGAGGCAGGCCGCGGGATCAGCGGGATTTGCTGGCCCGAGTCGATAGGGTCGAGACCACGAGGCGCTCACGCGCCTCACGTAGGAGGAGGTCGCCATGGCGCAGGAGCAGAAGCAACCGCGCAAGTCCCACGACGAGGAGCCCGCCGATGCGGCCCCCGCGTCCGCTGACACCGTCAGTGATCGCAAGGAGGCCCTCGACGACGACATCGACGCGATCCTCGAGGACATCGACGACGTCCTGGAGACCAACGCCGAGGACTTCGTGAAGTCGTTCATCCAGAAGGGTGGCCAGTGAGCGCTGAGTCCTCGCTGCGGGGCTCTGGCCGCCTCCCGGACGCCTACCTGACCCCGGGCACGTCCTCGTTCGCGGAGTTCCTGGGCACCGTCGCACCAGACCTGCTGCCCACGCGTCGTTCACTGCCGCCCGGCAGTGCCGCCGACCTGGCACCGCACGCCACCACCATCGTCGCGGTCACCTTCGCCGGAGGCGTGGTGATGGCCGGAGACCGGCGCGCCACGATGGGCAACGTCATCGCCCAGCGCGACATCGAGAAGGTGTTCCCGGCCGACGAGTACTCCTGCGTCGGCATCGCCGGGACGGCGGGCCTCGCCGTCGAGATGGTGCGGCTGTTCCAGACCGAGCTCGAGCACTACGAGAAGATCGAGGGCACGACGCTCTCGATCGACGGCAAGGCCAACCGGCTCTCGGCGCTGATCCGCAACAACCTGGCGATGGCGATGCAGGGCCTGGCCGTCGTACCACTCTTCGCCGGCTACGACCAGGTCAGCGACCACGGCCGGATCTTCTCCTACGACGTCACCGGCGGGCGCTACGAGGAGACGGCCTTCCACTCCGTCGGATCGGGCTCGGTGTTCGCTCGCGGGGCGCTGAAGAAGCTCTACCGCGACGGCTTCGACCGGACGCAGGCCGTCACCGCGGCCGTGCAGGCGCTGTACGACGCTGCCGACGACGACTCGGCCACCGGTGGCCCGGACATGGCCCGGCGCATCTTCCCGGTCGTCAGCGTGATCACCGCCGAGGGCCACACGCGCCTCTCCCAGGACGAGGTCGCCGCGATCGCCGATGCCGTGGTCGCCGCCAGGCTGCAGCGTCCCGACGGACCCGAGGCGGCATTGCTGTGAGTATGCCGTTCTACGTCTCGCCCGAGCAGCTGATGAAGGACCGGGCCGACTTCGCGCGCAAGGGCATCGCCCGTGGTCGCTCGGTCGCCGTGGTCCGCTACGTCGACGGCGTGCTGTTCGTCTCGGAGAACCCCTCGGCGGCCCTGCACAAGATCAGCGAGATCTACGACCGGATCGCGTTCGCAGCCGTCGGGCGCTACAACGAGTTCGAGAACCTGCGGATCGCAGGCGTGCGACTGGCCGACATGCGCGGCTACTCCTACGACCGGCGCGACGTGACCGGACGCGGCCTGGCCAACGCCTACGCCCAGACCCTGGGCACGATCTTCTCCAGCGGGGGCGAGAAGCCCTACGAGATCGAGATCTTCGTCGCCGAGGTGGGCGACACTCCCGAGGACGACCAGGTCTTCCGGCTCACCTTCGACGGCCAGGTGGTCGAGGAGCACGACTTCGCCGTCATGGGTGGGGCCGCCGAGGCGGTCACCGACTACCTGCGGGAGCGCTACACCACGGGTCTGTCCCGCGACGACGCCCTGACCCTCGCCGCGGCGGCGCTCGGCCAGGGGGAGACCGGTCACCGCGACATCCCGGCCCGCGACCTCGAGGTGGCGGTGCTGGACCGCACCCGCACCCAGGAGCGGAAGTTCAAGCGGATGGACGTCCGGGTCCTGGCCTCGGTGCTGGAGGCGGCAGCGACACCGACGGCTCCCGACGAGGAGCCCCCGGTGTCGCCAGCCACCTCCTAGGGCGACAGGAGGCTCAGGCCGCGAGCTCGACGTCCTCGTCGAGCTCGGCTGCGACCTCCCGCTCGGGGCGCGGTCGACGTACTGGGCGCAGCACGAACAGTGCGACCAGGAAGGCCGCGGCAAGCAGGCCGGCACCGGTGGCGAAGGTCTGCGGCATGCCCGCCACCACGTTGCCGGGGGAGTTGTGCGAGGCGTAGACGGTGACCAGCACCGCCAGGCCCAGCGAACCCCCGACCTGCTGAGACATCTGCAGCATGCCCGAGGCGGATCCGGCGTGGACCGGCTCGACCCCGTCGAGGACCGTCACCGTGATCGGCATGAAGGTCAGTCCGGCGCCGATGCCGACCAGCACCAGCGGCACGATCAGGCGGCCGAGGTAGGTGCTGTCCTGGCCGATGCCGACCAGCCACAGGTTGGCCGCGCCGACCAGCACGGTGCCGGTCAGCAGCAGCGGCCGGGTGCCGAAGCGCTGGACCAGGCGCGGCGTGACCCTCGAGGTGGCGAAGATCAGCGCGGTCAGCGGGAGGAAGGCGAAGCCCGACTCCAGGGCGCCGTACCCGAGCACCGCCTGCATGAACTGCACCAGGAAGAAGAACAGCGAGAACTGTGCGCCGATGAACAGGGCCATCACAGCGATGGCGCCCAGCCGGGTGCGGCTGCGCAGCACCTCTGCCGGCAGCAGCGGAGCGGAGGTACGACGCTCGTGGACGGCCAGGGTGGTCAGCAGCACGGCGGCGACCGCGAACGCCAGGAGCGTGCCGGGCGCGGTCCACCCGTTGTCGGGTGCGTGGATGAACCCGTACACGAGGGCGGCGGAGCCCATGGTGGCGGTGACCGCTCCGAGCACGTCGAAGTGGCCGCGCTGGCGGTCGGTCTCCGCCACGTGCCGCGGCACGAGGGCCAGGACGAGCAGGCCCAGCGGGACGTTGATGAACAGCGACCACCGCCACGAGGCGTAGCCGGTGAGCACGCCACCGAGGATCAGGCCGATCGACCCACCTGCGGAGGACACGGCACTGAACAGCGCCAGCACCTTGGTGCGAGCGCGGGCGTCGGGAGCCGAGGTGCTCAGCAGGGCCAGCACGCTCGGGGCGGCGATGGCGGCACCGACGCCCTGGAGGGCACGGGAGCCGACGAGCATGCCGGCCGTGGGCGCCAGCCCGCCGGCGAGGGAGCCGAGGGTGAAGACGGCCAGACCCACCATGAAGGTGCGCCGCCGCCCGAAGACGTCACCGAGGCGGCCGCCGAGGAGCAGCAGTCCACCGAAGGCGAGGGTGTAGGCGTTCAGCACCCAGGAGAGCGCTGAGGGGGTGAAGCCGAGGCCGGTGCGGATGTCCGGCAGCGCGACGTTCACCACGGTCATGTCGAGGATCAGCATCAGCTGGACGGTCAGGATCAACGCGGTTCCGAGGGCGCGCGACGCCGGCCGTGACACGTGCGAGGTCATGTGTTTCCTAGTCTGTGGGACGTGACGTAGACTTGCGGAGAGTTCCTCCGGTTATCCGGTTACTATACGGAGACTGTCTCCACTTAGCAAGCGAGGTGCGCGAAGAGATGTCCGCGGACGCGTCCATCGACGAGGAGCTGGAGCCTGCCCGCAGGCCGCTGCGTGCCGACGCCCAGCGCAACTTCGACAAGATCGTGGAGACCGCTCGGGTGCTGTTCCGCGAGAAGGGCGCCGATGCGTCCCTCGACGAGATCGCGAAGCGCGCCGGCGTAGGACCCGGCACCCTCTACCGGCACTTCCCGAGCCGCGACGCGCTGGTCGACGCCGTGATGAAGGACTGGGTCGACCGGGTGCACGGCGACGCCCAGCAGGTCCTGGACGCCGGGCTCGAGCCGCGCGAGACGCTGACCACGTGGCTGGGCCGCCTCGTCGAGCACATGAGTCGTTACCAGGGGGCCCCGGCCAAGTTCGCCTCCGCCCTCGACGACACCGGCACCCCGATGCACCACAAGTGCACTGCCCTGGTGGCGGCCAACAAGATCGTCTTCGACGCGCTGGACGCCCAGGATGCGGTGCGCGGCGGCGTCGACCCCCGCGACGTGGTGCGGATGGTGACCGGGATCGCCGCCGCAGCGGAGAAGTCCGGCCTGGGGCACGACGCCGCGACGCCGATGCTGACCATCGTCGCCGACGGCGTGCTGCGGGCCTGACGGGCAGGCTCCGCATAGGCTGTCGGCGTGGACCGTCGGATCTTCGGGATTGAGAACGAGTACGGAGTCACGTGCACGTTCAAGGGCCAGCGCCGGCTCTCTCCCGACGAGGTCGCCCGCTACCTGTTCCGCAAGGTGGTCAGCTGGGGCCGCAGCAGCAACGTCTTCCTGGCCAACGGCGCCCGGCTCTACCTCGACGTCGGCAGCCACCCGGAGTACGCGACCCCCGAGTGTGACGACGTCATCGACCTCGTCACCCACGACAAGGCGGGGGAGCGGGTCCTCGAAGGCCTGCTCGTCGACGCCGAGCGCCGGCTCCGCGACGAGGGCATCTCCGGCGACGTCTACCTGTTCAAGAACAACACCGACTCCGCCGGCAACTCCTACGGCTGCCACGAGAACTACCTGGTCAGCCGCCACGGGGAGTTCAGCAAGCTGGCCGACGTGCTCATCCCGTTCCTGGTGACCCGGCAGATCATCGTCGGCGCCGGAAAGGTCACCCAGACCCCGCGCGGGGCGTCGTACTCGGTCAGCCAGCGCGCCGAGCACATCTGGGAGGGCGTCTCCAGCGCCACGACTCGCTCGCGGCCCATCATCAACACCCGCGACGAGCCGCACGCCGACGCCGAGCGCTTCCGGCGGCTGCACGTGATCGTCGGCGACTCGAACATGAGCGAGACCACCACCATGCTGAAGGTGGCCAGCTGCGACCTCGTGCTGCGGATGATCGAGGAGGGCGTGGTGATGCGTGACCTCACCATGGAGAACCCCATCCGCGCGATCCGCGAGATCAGCCACGACATGACCGGCCGTCGGAAGGTGCGCCTGGCCAACGGCCGAGAGGCCAGCGTGCTGGACATCCAGGCCGAGTACCTCAACCGGGTGCGCGACTTCGTCGACCGGCGCGAGCTGCACACCCCGGTGATCGAGCAGTCGCTCGACCTGTGGGAGCGCGGCCTGAAGGCGGTGGAGTCAGGCGACCTGTCGATCGTCGAGCGCGAGATCGACTGGGTGATCAAGTGGAAGCTGATCGAGCGCTACCGCGAGAAGCACGGTCTGCCGCTCGGGCACCCCCGCGTGGCCCAGCTCGACCTCGCCTACCACGACATCCATCGCGACCGCGGGCTCTACTACCTGCTGGAGAAGCGCGGTGCAGTCAAGCGGGTGACCAACGACCTCGCGATCTTCCGCGCGAAGTCGGTGCCACCCCAGACCACCCGGGCCAGGCTGAGGGGCAACTTCATCAAGCGGGCCCAGGAGCGTCGCCGCGACTTCACCGTCGACTGGGTGCACCTGAAGCTCAACGACCAGGCGCAGCGCACGGTGCTGTGCAAGGACCCCTTCCGCTCCCACGACGAGCGGGTCGAGCGCCTGATCGAGGGCATGTGACCGCTGCGCCCACCGATCCCCGCCAGGGGTCGGCCAGGCGGCTGTCCGCTGCCGCGCTGGTCGGGGTGCTGCTGCTGCCGCTCGGCCTCCTTGCAGGCGGGTGCAGCTCCGGGACGAGCCGGAAGCCGACGTCGCTGGAGGACAGGGTGCGGGTCTCCGGTGAGTTCGGGCAGAAGCCGACGATCACCATCGCCACGCCGCTGAAGGTGCCGACCAGCACGTCCTGGACCCTGACCAAGGGCGACCGCGACACCGTCCGACCCGACTCCACGACGATCCTCCAGCTGACCCTGGCCGACGCCCGCACCGGCAAGACCGCCATCAGCACCGCCGATCCCGGGCAGCAGCCGATCGAGGCCGCGATGAGCGACCAGCTGTTCCCCTCCCTGGTCACCGCGTTGACCGGCGCGAAGGCCGGCAGCCGCCTGGTCGTCGCCTCGACGGCCAAGGACTCCTACGGCACCCAGGGCAACGACCAGCTCGGGATCAGGACCGGCGACCCGGTGGTGATGGTGGCCGACGTCCTCTCCTCGGATCCCACGACGCTCGACGCGATCCCGACCCCCAGCCGGCAGCCGCAGCATCCTGGGCTGTCCTCGAGCATCGTGGCCAACCACATGACCCTGGAGGACGGCAAGCCCAGCGGCTTCGACTTCTCGGGTCTTCGCAAGCCCCACAACCTGGAGAGCTTCGTCCTCCAGCAGGGATCGGGGCGCCGGATCGAGGGTCCGCGCCGAATCGTCGCGAACTACCTCGGCGTCGTCTGGGGGCGGAAGGTGCCCTTCGACAGCAGCTACGCCAAGGAGCCGGCCAAGTACTCGGTCGGCCTCGGTGGGGTGGTGCCGTGCTGGGACAAGGCGCTGCCCGGTCTGCGGGCGGGATCCCGCGTCGTCCTGGTCTGCCCACCCGCCACGGCGTACGGCGCGAAGGCGCAGCCGCACATCCCCGCCAACTCGACCCTGGTCTTCGTCGTCGACGTCCTCGGTGTTGGCTGAGAGCCTGAGCAGCCGAAAGGAGCCATGTGTCCGCCGCCAAGTCAGAACGCCTGCTGAACCTGGTCATCCTCCTGCTCGTGGCGCGCAACTACACCACCAAGGAGCAGATCCGTGAGCTGATGGAGCCGTACCGGGGCAGCAGCGACGAGGCCTTCGACCGGATGTTCGAGCGCGACAAGGACGACCTGCGAGCGCTCGGCATCCCGCTCGAGACCGGGTACGTCGACAAGTTCTTCGAGGACGAGCCGGGGTACCGGATCAAGCGCGACGCCTTCGAGCTGCCCGCCATCGACTTCGCCCCCGACGAGGTCGCCGTGGTGGGGCTGGCGGCCAGGGTGTGGCGCCACGCCGGCCTGGCCGCGGCCACCTCCGACGCCCTGGTCAAGCTCAGGGCCGCCGGGCTGAGCTTCGACCGGGAGCAGCTCGACCACGTCGAGCCGACGCTCGCTGCCGAGGAGCCGGCCTTCGAGGCGGTCTTCCAGGCCACGGTCCACCGCACACCCGTGCAGTTCGACTACAGCCGGGTCGGCCAGACCGGCGCGACCACCCGCCACGTCCAGCCCTGGGGCGTGGTGACCGCGCAGGGACGCTGGTACGTCGCCGGGCTCGACGTCGACCGCGGCGAGCCCCGGATGTTCCGGTTGAGCCGGATCACCTCCGAGGTGGTGCCGACGGGGGCGCCCGGCTCGTTCACCGTCCCCGAGGACACCGACCTGCGCGCCCTGTCGGGCTCGCTGCTGCCCCGCCAGCCCGACCGCTCAGCCGTCGTCACGGCGCGCAGCGGCGCGGCCAACGGTCTTCGGCGACGGGGGAGCGTGGTGGAGAGTGCCGTGCGCGGTCCGGACGGCGACACCTCGTGGGACCGCCTCGAGATCCCCTACGTCTCGGAGAGCGACTTCGCCGGCGAGCTCCTCGGCTACGCCGACGCGGTGGTCGTCGAGGCGCCCGTCGAGCTCCGCACGGCCGTGCGGGACCGGCTCCGGCAGGTGATCTCGTGAGCGGCGCCCGTCCCGGCGGTGCCCGCGAGCAGGTGTCCCGCCTGCTGGCCCTGGTGCCCTACCTGCAGAGCCGCTCGGACGTCTCGCTCGCCCAGGCAGCGACCGACTTCGGGGTCAGCCCCGACCAGATCCGCAAGGACCTCAAGGTCCTGTGGATGTGCGGCCTGCCCGGCCTGACCCCGGACAAGATGATCGACGTCGACTTCGAGGCGATCGAGGACGACCCGGAGGGCGTCGTGCGGATCGACAACGCCGAGTACCTCGCCCGTCCCGTGCGCCTGGGCAGCTCCGAGGCCTCGGCCCTGATCGTGGCCCTCCGGGCGTTGCGCGAGGGCAGCCCCGAGGTCTCGCACGAGGCGATCGACCGCGCCCTGAGCAAGCTCGAGGACGCCGCCGCCACGGGGTCGGCGACCCCGCAGGTCGAGGTGCACCTCGCCGGCTCCGCCGCCAGCGCCAAGCACGCCGCGCTGCTGCGCCAGGCGATCGAGACCAACCGCCAGGCGCGCCTGGACTACTACGTGCCCACGCGCGACGAGACCACCGTGCGCACCGTCGACCCGCTGGCGCTGCTGGCTGCCGACGGGCACGACTACCTCGACGCGTGGTGCCACCTGGCCCGGGCGCGGCGGCTCTTCCGGCTGGACCGGATGTACGCCGTCGAGCTGGTCGACGAGCCGCGCGACCACGAGGACCTGAGTCCGCGCGACCTCTCCGCGGGACTGTTCGAGCCCGGCCCGGACGACATCGAGGCCGTCGTACGCCTGGAGCCGTGGGCCCGCTGGGTCGCCGACTACTACCCGGTGGTGGCCACCGAGGAGCTCGGCGAGGGCCGACTCCAGCTCACCCTGCGCGTCAGCGACCCGCTGTGGCTGGTCCGGCTCGCGCTGCGGCTCGCCCCAGCACTCTCCATCGTGGAGCCTGCGTCCCTGCGCGAGCAGGTGGCCGCCACGGCACGCGCAACTCTGCGGCTTTACGACAGCGTTCAGGAGGGCGGCGTAGCATGACCGCCATGACCCACGCGCTCGTCCTCCCCCTGGTGTTCGACCTCGGTGCGCCCGAGCTGCTGATCATCTTCGCCGTGATCGTGCTCCTCTTCGGCGCGGCCAAGCTCCCCGAGCTCGCCCGCGGCAGCGGACGCGCCCTGCGCATCTTCAAGGCCGAGACCAAGGGCCTGATGGACGACGACGACGAGAAGGGCAAGACGGCTGAGCAGCGCCAGATCGATGCGCAGAACCCCACTGCGACCGACGTCCCCCCGCCACACAGCCAGCCGCAGGTCAAGCCGGAGGACACCAGGCCTCCGGGCACCGTCTGACGAAGCCGCCTCGTGAGCCTCGGCGGGTTCGTCGAGCTGTTCCGCGGGCGTCCGCGCGAGCCCATCGGCGAGGGCGGCCGGATGTCGCTCGGCGACCACTTCCGCGAGCTGCGCGCCCGGGTGATGCGCTGCACCCTGTACCTGGTCGTGGGCACGATCGTGGCGCTGTTCTTCTACAAGAGCCTGTTCGGTCTCGTGCTCGACCCCTACAACCAGGCGCGTGCTCTGCTCGGGCAGTCGACCCAGACCCGAGCGGTGATCACCGGGGTGGGCACGCCCCTGATGCTGCAGCTGAAGATCTGCGGCATCGCCGCCATCGTCGGGACCTCACCGCTGTGGCTCTCGGAGATCTGGGGCTTCGTCGTACCCGGCCTGCACAGCAGCGAGCGCCGCTGGACCCGGATCTTCGCCTTCACGGCCGGACCGCTGTTCATCGCCGGTGTCGCGCTCGGCTACTACGTGCTGCCCAAGGGCATCGCCGCCCTGATCGGGTTCACCCCTGCGGGGGTCACCCAGCTCACCGAGTTCGGCAACTTCTTCAGCTTCATCACCCGGATGCTGCTCGTGTTCGGGATCGCCTTCGAGATCCCGCTGTTCGTGGTGATGCTCAACATGGCCGGCGTGGTCTCCGGCAAGGCGCTGGGGCGTCACCGGGCCTGGATCATCATCGGCACCTTCGTCTTCGCAGCCGTGGCCACTCCGTCGACCGACCCGTACTCGATGCTGATGCTGGCCATCCCGATGCTCGTGCTGGTGCTCGCCTCCGAGGCGATCTCGCGGGTGCTGGACCACCGTCGGGGGCGCGGTCGGCCGACGGACTGGGACGACGACGCGCCGTCACCCCTCTGAGCACTCGATACGCTGCAGCAGTGCCCCCGGAGATCGCTCTTCTCACCAACCCCACGTCGGGCAAGGGGAAGGGCGCGCAGATCCGGGACGAGGTGCTGCCACGTCTCCGTGACGCCGGCTACGAGGTGCGCAACCTCGCCGGCCGCGACGCCGCCGAGGCCCTGGACCTCGCCCACCAGTGCGTGGCGGACGGCGTGGAGACGCTGGTCGTGGTCGGCGGTGACGGCATGGTGCACCTCGCCGTCCAGGCCCTGGCCTGCTCCGACACGCCGGCTCGGGATCGTGCCGGCCGGCACCGGCAACGACGTGGCGCGCTACTTCGACCTGCCCCGCAAGGACACGGCCGCGGCGACCGACGTGGTGATCGGCGGCCGGGAGCGCACCGTCGACCTGGCCCGGATCGGCTCCGGCTACTACGTGACCGTGCTGGCCGCCGGGTTCGACGCCATCGTCAACGAGCGGGCCAACCAGATGACCTGGCCGAAGGGCCAGATGCGCTACAACCTGGCGACCGTGGCCGAGCTGCGCACCCTCAAGCCGATCCCGTACGTCCTGGAGATCGACGGACGAGGAGCAGCGCTTCGACGCGACGCTCGTCGCCGTGGGCAACGGCCCCTCGTTCGGCGGCGGTCTGCGGATCACCGAGGGGGCCGTGCTCGACGACGGCCTGCTCGACGTGGTCTGGTTCCGGCCGCTCTCGCGCCGCGAGCTGTTGAAGTCCTACCCGAAGCTCTTCAAGGGCACCCACGTGACCCACCCCGACTACCGCCACCAGCACGCCCGCACCGTCACCATCGCGGCGCCGGGCATCACCGCCTACGCCGACGGCGAGCGCATCGGCCCACTGCCGCTGACCGTCGAGGTCGCGCCGCTGGCCTTGCGCGTGCTGGTTCCGTAGGCGTCATGGTCGAGCTCTCTGCCGCCGAGCGCTTCGAGCGCGCGCGCCGCAACCGCGAACACCCCGAGGTGGCGGACTTCGCCTCGCAGCTGTCCTTCCAGCTCGACGACTTCCAGCAGCGTGCCTGCCGCGAGCTCGAGGACGGGCGCTCGGTCCTGGTCGCCGCACCCACCGGCTCGGGCAAGACGATCGTGGGCGAGTTCGCGGTGCACCTGGCGCTGAAGTCCGGCCGCAAGGCGTTCTACACCACTCCGATCAAGGCCCTGTCGAACCAGAAGTTCAACGACCTCGTCCGGCGCTACGGCGCCGAGAACGTCGGCCTGCTCACCGGGGACAACTCGATCAACGGCGAGGCGCCGGTGGTGGTGATGACCACCGAGGTGCTGCGCAACATGCTCTACGCCGGGTCACGGACCCTTGCCGGCCTGGGCTTCGTGGTGATGGACGAGGTTCACTACCTCGCCGACCGGATGCGTGGTGCGGTCTGGGAGGAGGTGATCATCCACCTCCCGGAGTCGGTGGCACTGGCATCTCTCTCGGCCACCGTCAGCAACGCCGAGGAGTTCGGTGAGTGGCTGCGCACCGTGCGCGGCGAGACCACCACGATCGTGGAGGAACGCCGCCCGGTGCCGCTGTACCAGCACGTGATCGTGGGACGGCGGATGTTCGACCTGTTCGCCGACGAGGGCGGGACCGACCCCGCCGAGCTCGAGCGTGAGCATCGCGAACCCAAGGTCAACCCGCAGCTGGTGCGCGTGGCCCGCGACGACTGGGCCTCCGGCCGGGTGCGCGACCGGCGGCCCGCGCGTGGCGGCAAGCGCCCCTACAAGGGACCGGGCGGGACCCGCGGCGTGTGGACGCCCAGCCGCAGCGAGGTCGTCGAGCAGCTCGACCGTGCGGCGCTGCTGCCCGCCATCGTCTTCATCTTCAGCCGCGTCGGGTGCGACGCGGCGGTGCAGCAGTGCCTGAACGCCAACCTCCGCCTGACCAAGCCCGAGGAGCGCGACGAGATCTTCGCCTTCGTCGAGGAGCGCTGCTCGCACATCCCCGACGAGGACCTGGAGGTGCTCGGCTACCACGAGTTCCTCGACGGCCTCACCCGCGGGATCGCCGCCCACCACGCCGGCATGCTCCCGACGTTCAAGGAGTGCGTGGAGGAGCTGTTCCTGCGCGGCCTGTGCCGGGTCGTCTTCGCCACCGAGACACTCGCCCTGGGCATCAACATGCCGGCCCGTTCGGTGGTCATCGAGAAGCTCTCGAAGTGGAACGGCGAGACGCACGCCGACATCACGCCGGGGGAGTACACCCAGCTGACCGGCCGGGCGGGTCGCCGCGGCATCGACGTCGAGGGGCACGGCGTCGTGCTGTGGCAGCAGGGCCTGGATCCCTCGGCGGTCGCCGGGCTCGCCTCGACCCGCACCTATCCGCTGAAGTCGAGCTTCCGGCCGTCGTACAACATGGCGGTCAACCTGGTCCACCACTACGGCCGCGAGCGTGCCCGCGAGCTGCTGGAGTCGTCCTTCGCCCAGTTCCAGGCCGACAAGGCCGTGGTCGGGCTGGCGCGGCAGCTGCGCAAGGCCGAGGAGGCCCTGGAGGGGTACGCCGAGGCGGCGGCCTGCGACCGCGGCGACTTCATGGAGTACGCCGGCCTGCGGCACCGGCTCTCCGAGACCGAGAAGGGGCTGGCCAAGTCGCGCAGGCTGGACCGTCGCCAGGAGGTGATCGACTCCCTGGAGTCGTTGCGCCCCGGGGACGTGATCGAGGTGCCGGGCGGACGCTTCGCGGGCATGGCCGTGGTGATCGACCCCGGACTCAGTTCAACTTCTAGGGGCGCCGACCGCGAGGGGCCGCGACCCTACGTGCTCACCGCCGACCGGCACGCCCGGAGGCTCAGCCTCGTCGACTTCCCGACCCCGGTCGGCAGCCTGACGCGGCTGAAGGTGCCGCGGAACTTCAACGGCCGCAACCCCCAGCAGCGTCGCGACCTGGCCTCGACGCTGCGCACGCGCACGCACAACCTCACCCCGCCGCCGCCCGGCAAGCGGGGTCGGGGGGTGGGCCGGGACGACCCGGCCGACCACGAGGTGGAGGAGCTGCGGGTGCAGCTGCGGGCACACCCGTGCCACGGCTGCCCTGACCGTGAGGACCACTCCCGCTGGGCGGAGCGCTGGTTCAAGCTGGACCGGGACGCCCGGACCCTGCGTCGCCGGATCGAGCAGCGCACGAACACCATCGCCCGGCAGTTCGACCGGGTCTGCGACGTGCTCACGGCGCTGGGCTACCTCGAGGGAGCGGGTGCCTCGTCGCGCGTCACCGACCGCGGCCGGACCCTGATGCGGATCTACAACGAGATGGACCTGCTCACGGCGGAGTCGCTGCGGGTCGGGCTGTGGGACGACCTCGACCCGTCGGCGCTGGCCGCCGTGCTCTCGACCCTCGTCTACGAGACCCGCCGACCCGACGACGCCGCCGCGCCACGCATCCCCGGTGGCCCGGTGAAGGCGGTGCTGGCCGAGATGGTCTCGATCTGGGCCGATCTCGACGCCCTCGAGCGCGACCACCACCTCGACCAGCTGCACGAGCCCGATCTCGGCTTCGCGTTCGCGGCGTACCGCTGGGCAGAGGGCGACGAGCTCGACGACGTGCTCGACGCGACCGACCTGGCCGCCGGCGACTTCGTGCGGTGGGTCAAGCAGCTGCTCGACCTCGCCGACCAGGTCGCCGACGCGGCCGGCAGCCGGCCGGTTGCGGGACACCGCTCGTGAGACGGCCGCGCGGCTGCGTCGCGGGGTGGTGGCCTACTCCTCGGTGAGCGAGTAGTCCTTCCCGCTCAGCGCCTCGAACCCGTCGAGGATCATCCGGAGGTCGAACAGGAACTCCGCAGCCGGGTCCGGTCCTGGCCCGTCAGGCTCGCTGGAGACCACGCGCGAGAGGATCGGATAGGTCGTCCGGGTCCGCCAGCTCCCTGACCAGCACGGCGTAGTCGGTCTCCACCCCCGACTGCACGGCCAGCTCGCGGGCCTGGCGCTCGTCGAAGGCCATCCGGGCGTCGATCAGGGCGTGCTGGCTGATCAGGCCCAGCACGCGGAGCTTGACGAAGTCGGCGACCGCCACCTCCTCGAGGACCTCCAGGCCGAGCTCGATCCAGGCGAGGGAGGCCGGCGCCAGCGGCGGCGTCGACATCGGCAGCTGCACGATCCAGATGTTGTCCTCGATCACCCGGCGCTGCACGAGGGCCCACGACGTGAGGCGCTCACGCCAGGTCTCGCCCTCGGGCCGCCAGTCCTGCAGCTCGAAGGCGCTGGCGTTCCACATCAGCTGCAGCAGCTCGTCCTTGCTGCTCACGTGCCGGTAGAGCGACATCGTGGTGAACCCGAGCTCGCGGGCCACCCGCGCCATCGAGACCGCCCCGAGGCCGTCGGCGTTGGCGATCCCGACGGCCACCTCGACGATGCGGTCGACCCCGAGCTCGGCGCGCGGCCCGCGGCTGCTGGGCGCACGGCGGCCCCACAAGGTCTCGAGCGCGGGCGGCAACCGGACGGGGGAGTCGGTGCTGTCGGCCATGGGGAAATCTCTCACAGGAGTCGATCTTGCCAGATCAGTGTATGCCGCATACAGTTTGTGTATGACGTACACAGTTGAGCTGGACCAGCTGCAGAAGTCGTTCGGGGCGAACCCCGTCCTGCGGGGCGTCGACCTGCGGGTCGAGGAGGGCACGGTCTACGGCCTGCTCGGTCCCAACGGGGCCGGCAAGACCACCCTGGTCCGCACCCTGGCCACGCTGATCGCGCCGGACGGGGGAGTGGCACGCGTCGCCGGGCACGACGTGCGCACCGATCCGGGGGCGGTGCGCCGGGTGATCAGCCTGACCGGCCAGTACGCCGCGGTGGACGACCTGCTCACCGGCAGGGAGAACCTCGTGATGATGGCGCGCTTGCGCAAGCTCCCGGCCCAGGTGGCGCGACGACGGGCGGCCGACCTGCTCGGGGAGTTCGACCTCGCGGAGGCCGGGGACCGGCGGGTCGCCACGTACTCGGGCGGCATGCGGCGTCGTCTCGACCTGGCGGCGAGCATGGTCGAGCGCCCGGCGGTGCTGTTCCTCGACGAGCCCACGACCGGGCTGGACCCACGCAGCCGCGAGCAGGTGTGGTCGACGGTCGGCCAGCTGGTGGACGAGGGCGTGACCATCCTGCTCACCACGCAGTACCTGGAGGAGGCGGACCGGCTCGCCGGGCTGATCGGCGTGCTGGACGGGGGCCGCATCGTGGCGGAGGGGACACCGACGCAGCTGAAGTCGAGCTTCGGCGCCGAGACCGTCTGCCTGGAGCTGGGCGACCGTGGCTCCTTCGACGACGCCCGGCGGCTGTTCCCCGAGGCCCTGGCGGACGGGGGGCTGCTCACCCTCCGGGTCGCCACCGACGGCACCCCGCGTGCCCTCGGCGAGCTGCTCACCGCCTGCACGGACCATCGGCTCGACGTACGCCGGGTCGACACCGTGCGCCCCACCCTCGACGACGTCTTCCTGCACCTCACCGAGCGCCGCGCCGTCGCGGCCTGACCCGCACATCGACAACGAAGGACCTGCCATGAGCCTTGCCTATGCCGTCCTGGACGCACGCGTGATGGTGACCCGCAGCGTGCGGCGATCCTTCCGCGACCCGGAGGCGTTCTTCACCGCCCTGATGCTGCCGGTGATCCTGATGCTGCTGTTCGTCTACGTCTTCGGCGGTGCGATGCGCACCGGCACGTCGTACGTCGACTACGTGGTGCCCGGCCTGATCGTGCTGTGCGCCGGCTTCGGCGCCGGGACCACAGCGACGGCCGTGGCCACGGACATGAGCAACGGGATCGTGGACCGGTTCCGCTCGATGCCGCTGGCCAAGTCCTCCGTGGTGATCGGCCACGTGGTCGCGAGCCTGGTCCGCAACCTGCTGGCGACGGTCCTCGTGATCGGCGTCGGCCTGGCCGTCGGATGGCGTCCCGGCGGGTCGCCCCTCGACTGGCTCGCGGCCACGGGCCTCGTGGTGCTGTTCATCCTCGCGCTGTCCTACCTCGCAGCAGCCGTCGGTCTCGTGGCCGGCAGTCCCGAGGCCGCGAACAGCATGAGCATCGTGCTGATGTTCCTGCCCTACGTGAGCACCGCCTTCGTGCCGGTGGAGACGATGCCGAGCTGGCTGCACGGCTTCGCCGAGCACCAGCCGATGACCCCGGTCATCGAGACGCTGCGCGGACTGTGGATGGGCACCCCGCTGGGGCACCAGCCGCTCTGGGCGCTGGCCTGGTCGGTGGGGATCCTGGCCGTCTCCGCGGTGCTGGCGACGGCGCTGTTCAACCGCCGGACGAGCCGCTGAGCCTCAGCGGGCCAGCACCTCGGTGAGCCGCTGCACCGGGCTGCTGAGTCCCCACTGCTCTGCGATCGCCGCCAGCATCTCGGGATCGGCGGGCACCGCGGGGAGGACCAGGTCCGGGGAGCCGAGGTCGAGGTCGCGCGCGACGGCGACCACGGTGGGGGCCACCTCCAGGTAGTCCAGGGCGGCCTTGATCTTGCCGCGGGGACCGGGACCCATGTCACCGTCGGGGTCCTTGGCGGCCTCGATGATCGTGTCGAGGTCGCCGAAGCGGTTCAGCAGCACCGCCGCGGTCTTGTCGCCCACCCCGGCCACACCCGGCAGCCCGTCGGAGCTGTCTCCGCGCAGGGTGGCCAGCGCGGCGTACTGGTCGGCGTTCACGCCGTACTTCTCCCGCACCACGTCGTTGGTGACGCGCTCGTGCTTGCCCACGCCGCGCGCGGTGTAGAGCACCCGGATCTCCGCCTCGTCGTCGACGAGCTGGAACAGGTCACGGTCGCCGGTGACGATGTCCACCGGCATCCCCGCGTCGGTGGCCAGCGTCCCGATGACGTCGTCGGCCTCGTAGTGGTCGGCGCCCACGATCGCGATGCCGAACGCGTTCAGCGCGGCCACGATCAACGGGATCTGCTGCTCCAGCGGGTCGGGCACCACCTCGACGTCCGGGACGTCCCCGGGCCTGGGCGCCTCGACCCGGTGGGTCTTGTACGACGGGATCAGGTCCACGCGCCACTGCGGCCGCCAGTCGTTGTCCCAGCAGCAGGCCAGGTGCGTCGGTCGGTACTCGTCGACCAGCCGGCTGATGAAGTCGAGCAGCCCGCGCACCGCGTTGACCGGAGTCCCGTCAGGCGCGGTCACGGTCTCCGGCACCCCGAAGAAGGCCCGGAAGTAGAGCGACGCCGTGTCCAGGAGCATCAGCCGGTTGGTCACGGCGGGAGTCTAGGTCAGCGGGCACTAGGCTCGGGCCGTGGAGAAGATCGATCGCCAGATCCTCGGGCTGCTGGCCGACGACGGGCGGATGTCCTTCACCGATCTCGGCAAGGCGACCGGCCTCTCGACCAGTGCGGTGCACCAGCGCGTCAAGCGCCTCGAGGAACGCGGCCTGATCCTGGGGTACGGCGCGACGATCGACCACGCCGCCGCGGGCAAGCCGCTGACGGCCTTCGTCAGCATCACCCCGTTCGACATCTCCGAGCCCGACGACTACCCCGAGCGGCTGCGCGAGATCGCGGAGATCGAGTCGTGCTGGTCGGTGGCGGGGGAGGAGTCCTACATCCTCAAGGTGCGCGTCGGCACCCCCGCGGACCTCGAGGTGCTCCTGGCCCGCGTCCGAGCGGCCGCCAACGTCTCGACGAGGACCACGATCGTGCTGTCCACGCCGTACGAGAACCGCCCGCTGCACTGATCGGGTCGGCCGTGGCCGTCTACGACAGGAGCTCGAGCACCGCAGCCTCCAGCGTGCGCTGCTTCACCGCGGGCGAGCGGTACTTCTTGCGCACCAGCGCCGGGTCGATCGTGGTGCCGTTCTCGTAGAGGTCGATGATGCGTGGGTCGATGTAGGAGTTCCGCGCGATGGTGGGGGTGTTGCCGAGGTACTCCGCGACCTCCGAGACGGCCGCCTTGATCGCGCGCTGCTGGGAGCGCTTGGTGTCGCCGGGCTCCTCGGAGGCGGCGAGCGCGGCCGCCGCGATCACGGTGGCGTGCCAGGTGCGGAAGTCCTTGGCGGTGAGGTCCTCGAACATCTCCCTGAGGTAGAGGTTGACCGCCGAGGAGTCCAGGTCCGCCCAGCGCCGCTCCTTCAGGTAGGCCAGCAACCGCTCGGTCCCGCCCTTGCGCTTGCGCAGGCTGTCCAGTGCGGGGATCACCTCGGGGTCGTCGATCTCGATGGAGTGCTCGATCCCGGACTTGCCGGTGAAGTGGAAGACCATCGTGGTGCCCTTGCGGCGCACGTGCCGCTTCTCCAGGGTGGTCAGCCCGTAGGACCCGTTGGTGTCGGCGTACACGTCGCTGCCGATGCGGAAGTAGCCGAGGTCCAGCAGGCGCACGGCCACCGCCTCGGCGCGCTCCAGCGGCATCCCCTCCAGGCCCAGGTCGCGCTTGATCGCCCGTCTGGCAGCGGGCAGCTTTCGGGCGGCCTGGAGCACGCGGTCGAACTTCATCTTGTCGCGCTTGATCCGCCAGACGGGGTGGTAGAGGTACTGGCGCCGCCCGGCGTCGTCGGTGCCGACGGCCTGGATGTGCCCGTTGGCGTACGGCGAGATCCAGACGTCCTTCCACGCCGGGGGGATCGCCAGCGACTTGATCCGCTGCACCTCCTCGGCGTCGGTGATCCGGGCGCCGTGCTGGTCGTAGAAGACCCAGCCGGCTCCCGCCCGGCGCCGTGAGAACCCCTTCATCGACGGGGACACGGTGCGGAGGCGCGGCATGGGCGTCATGTTCCCCGACGCGCCCGCGCTCATGCGGAGAGGGGGTCACGCGGGACGCACGGCGGCTAGGCCGTGCGCAGCGCGGTCGTGGGCGACAACCGCGACGCGCGCACCGCCGGCACCAGCCCGGCGAGTGCGCCGATGAGGATGCCTGCGGCGATGCCGCCGGACCACGCCTCGACGGGTACCACCACCGCCCAGCCCTGGGTGGCGGCGTACGCGGCGGTCGCGACGGCCCCCGCGAGCACGCCGAGCACGCCTCCGACCAGCGCTAGCAGGATCGACTCCCCGAGGAACTGGGCCCGGATCTGGCGCCGGGTGGCCCCCAGGGCGCGACGGAGGCCGATCTCCGAGCGACGCTCGAGCACCGAGATGATCATGATGTTGGCGACGCCGACAGCGCCCACGACCAGGGCCACCACGCCCAGTCCGAGGAAGAGGCTGTCGAAGGCGCCGGCCGCGGCCGCTCGAGCCGTGAGCACGTCGGACGGCTGGCTGACTGCTACCTCGTTCGGCGCCTCCGGGTTGGCGGTGCGGGCGAGCAGCGACTGCACGGCCGCCTCGTGGCCGGTGGCGGTGCGCACGTAGATGGTGCTCGGTGGGCCGGCGGTTCGGTGGCCGTGGTGGGCGTCGACGTACCCGAGGTACCGCTCAGCGGCCGGGTAGCCGACGAGCGCGCTGTTGTCCACGTCGGGGTTGAGCGGCGTGGGCTCGAGGATCCCCGCGACCTCGAACCAGCGGTGTCCCAGCCAGACTCGCTGGCCCGGGAGGACGCGGTCGACGCCCAGACGCCGGGCCGCGACCGCCCCGAGCACCACGACCGGTCCGCGGGCGGTGCCCTCGTCGAGCCACGCGCCGCGGGCAGTCCGGGTCCCCAGCACGGCGGGGAGGTCGAGGCTGGCGCCGCGCACCTGGAGCCCGCCGGTGTTGCCGACCGGGATCATCTGGTTCCGGTAGACGTTCACGCCCTTGACCAGGGCGGTGTCCGCCACCTGGTCGACGTGGTCGAGGTGGCTGATCCGCGCTGTCGCCTCCAGGGGCAGCGTCGCGTCGCCTCCGGTGAGGGACTGCCCTGCCTCGACGGTCAGCATGTTGGTGCCGAGCTGGTCGATCTCGGCGAGCAGGCCGGCCTGCGACGACGCGGACAGCCCGAGGACCCCGACGATCGCGGCCGTCCCGATCGCGATCCCGAGCGCTGAGAGAGCTGCGCGGAGCCGCCGGGTGCGCAGGCCGACGCTCGCGACCCGGAGCCCGTCGCGCAGTCCCAACCGTCCCGCCCCGGCGCTCAAGGTTGCCCGACCAGGTCGGAGACCAGGCGACCGTCCAGCATCCTGACCTGGCGGGGGAGCCGGTCGGCGAGGTCGGCGTCGTGGGTGATCATCACGATGGTGGCTCCCTCGGCGTTCAGCTCGCGGAGCAGCTCCATGATCGAGGCGCCGGTGGTGCTGTCGAGGTTCCCGGTCGGTTCGTCGGCCAGCACGATCGCCGGGTGCCCGACGACGGCCCGGGCGATCGCCACCCGTTGGCGTTGGCCCCCCGAGAGCGTGGTCGGTCGCGACGACGCGCGCGCCGACAGCCCCACCCGCTCGAGGGCCTCGTCCGCCCGGCGGTACCGCTCGCGCACGGGGACGCCGGCGTACAGCAACCCGTCGGCGACGTTCTCCCGCACCGTGGCGTGCTCGGCGAGGAAGAACTGCTGGAAGACGAACCCGATCTCCCGGGCGCGCAGCAGCGACAGCGCACGGTCACCGAGCCGTGCCGCGTCCACGCCGTTGATGCGGACCACGCCGGTGCTCGGCTGCTCGAGGGTCCCCATCACGTGCAGCAGCGTCGACTTCCCCGACCCGGAGGGCCCGAGGATCGCCACCAGCTCGCCCCGCTCGACGGCGAAGGACACCCCGCGGAGTGCGGACACCTGTGTCGGCTCGCCGTACACCTTGGTGACGTCGTCCAGCTGCAGGACCGGTGGGCCGCTCACGGAGAGGGCACCACGACGAGATCACCCACGTGGAGGTCCCCGGCGACCTGGACCCGACCGGCGGTGGTGTCGAACAGCCCCAGCCTCACCGTGACGAGGTGGCGCCGTCCGCCGGTGCGCACGGCCTCCACGGCGTACCCGCCACCTGACCTTCCGACGATCGCGGTCACCGGGACGCTCAGCGCGTCGTCCACGCCTCGCGTGGTGATGTCGACGTCCACGGGCGCACCGTCCAGTCCGCGCGCCCTCCCGGGGTGGTCGAGACCCACCTCGGTCGGGATGGTCACGGTCGCGGCGTTGCTGCCCTGCCCGGCCGCGACCGTGGCGAGCTGCCCGAACCCGTCGACCCTGCCGGTCACCGACACGTTGCCGGGAAGGGTGATCTGCGCCCGGTCGCCCTTCCGCACCTCTCCCTGCTGCGAGGGGTCGAGGTCCACGTGCACCACGAGCCTGTCGGACGTGCCCCGCGCGACCTGTCCTCCGGGCCGGGCCGGACCGCCGAGCACACCAGTGACCGCCGCGATCCGGACGGGTTCGGGGAGGAAGACTGCTGCATCGAGGTCGAGGGCTCCGGTCACGGCGAGGCCCTTCTGGGTCTGCAGCTCGTCCAGGGCCCTCTCCGTCCCGGCGGTGAAGCGGCTCGCGCCGGGACCCAGGGCGACGCCGGCCTGCACGTCGTAGCCGAGCCGGTGCAGGTTCCGGTTGAGCTGCCGCACGTCGCGACCGACGTCGCCCTCGTGCAGGTCGCGGTAGGCCGGCACCGTGCCGCACAGCAGCAGCACCGGGCGGTCGTCCACGCGGTAGAGGGTCCCGCCGCAACCGACCTCGTCCCCTGCCTCGGGCAGCCCCGTGTACGTGCCGCGCGCCTGGTTGGTGACGACGTACGGCGAGCCGTCGGACCGCGCCCGGCGGGTCAGTGTCCCGTCCACCGAGACCATGTCCGAGAGCTTCCCCTTCTCCACGGCGGCGGTCGTCGGTGGCCGTCCCCCCGCGGTGGCCCTCGACTGCTCCGCGCCGCACCCGCTGACCACGCCTCCGGCGACCGCGCCCCCGCACGCGAGAGCCACCACGACGGCCCGCGCCCTTCGGCTCACCTCTGGCCCTTCATTGCGTCACGCGCGAGGTCGCTGCACGCGTGCATCGCCGAGTTGAGGATCGTCATCCCGCCCTTCTCGTTCGCGGACGGGATCTTGTTGGTGTCGACGAGGGGGTCCCCCTCGCTGGGGTCCGGGAAGTCCTTGACGCCGTGCTCGCGGACGCACTGGGCGAACTTCAGCGCCGCCTTCTGGGTCTGGGTGCTCCGCTTGCGGCCGGTGAACCCGGAGGGCTGCAGGTCCTTGCAGGCCTGGAGCGCCTTGTCGAACGTCGGCGTGCTCGTGTCCACCGAGGAGCCGTTCGCCACGCTGTCCATGGTCAGCTGCCCCGACGCGTCGGGGTCGGGGAACCTGCTGACGCCGTGGTCGCGCATGCACTCGGCGAACTCCACCGCCTTCTCCCGGACCTTGGCGTTCGCGGTGCCTGCAGGGTCGCTGCCACCGTCACCTGCGTGGGAGCAGCCGGCGCCGGCCAGGGCGACGACGGCCACCAGGACCAAGGTGGCGAGTGGGCGTGGGTCTCTCATGACTTCTCCAGGGGTGAGGACGCCGCTTGGTCTGCGACGCGCGGTGTTCACTGCTGCAACCGGGGATCGTGCGTGGGGTCGGCGTACTCACGCGGACAGCCGTGGTCCGCGGCATCGGGGCGCAGCTCGTAGTGCCAGGGTTCGTCGCCGTAGGTCTGGCACAGCCCGTAGGCGGCGCCGTACTCCGAGAGCCAGGCCATCGCCGCGACGGGTCCGACGTCGACCGCGTCGCCGGACTCGTGCACGGACCTGCCGGGCCGCGCGACCCACCGCTGGGCCGCCTGCGTCGAGCCGTACTTCGTGACGGCCTGGCCGAACAGCTGCTCCTGGTACCTGCGCGAGCGCCAGCCGCTGTTCACCGTGAACGCGATCCCGGCACCCTTGGCATCCGTCGCGGCTCGGCGGAGCTCACGGAGCAGGTCCGCGTCCAGCTTGGCCACGGCCGGGTAGCGGTCGTCGAACACCGTGGCTCCTTGCGGGACCTCACCGTCCGCGACGCCCAGCGCACGGGCACGACCGCCCTTCAGCGGACCCGGGGGATCGCCCGGGACCCTGTGGGAGCCGTCGAGCAGTGGCAGCTGGCGCGGACGGTGGTCGGCAGCCCGGTCTGCTGCTCTGTCTGCAGCTCTCACGGCAGTGGACGGGACGGCCGACGCCGAAGAACCCGACAGCGATCGGTAGCCGAAGACACCGATGACGGCCACGACGACGAGGCCGACCAGGACAGCCAGCGCGGTCCTGTGGGGCGGACGCCCTGCTGCCTGTTGCTGGTCCCTGGAGCTCATGCGATCAGTCAAGGCAGGAGGGTGTTGCAGGCACGTATGCGCTTTTGGATACGCGGGCGATATCCCGCACTCCCTAGCATCGAGGCATGCGCGTGCTGGTCGTGGAGGACGAGCCCCTCCTCGCGGGGGCCATCCGGGACGGCTTGCGCCTCGAGGCGATCGCAGCCGACCTCGCCGGCGACGGTGACACCGCGCTGGAGCTGCTGGGCGTCAACACCTACGACATCGCCGTCCTCGACCGGGACATCCCCGGCCCGAGCGGTGACGAGGTTGCCGCTGCCATCGTCGCCGGCGGCACCGGCATGCCGATCCTGATGCTCACCGCCGCCGACCGGCTCGACGACAAGGCCACCGGGTTCGAGCTCGGCGCCGACGACTACCTCACCAAGCCCTTCGAGCTCCAGGAGCTCGTGCTGCGACTGCGGGCGCTCGACCGTCGACGCGACCACAACCGGCCACCGGTACGGGAGATCGCGGGTCTGCGGCTGGACCCGTTCCGGCGCGAGGTCTACCGCGATGCCAGGTACGTCGCCCTGACCCGGAAGCAGTTCGCCGTGCTCGAGGTCCTCGTCGCCGCCGAAGGTGGCGTGGTCAGTGCGGAGGACCTGCTCGAGCGGGCGTGGGACGAGAACGCCGACCCGTTCACCAACGCGGTGCGCATCACCGTCTCGGCGCTGCGCAAGCGGCTCGGCGAGCCACCGTTGATCGCCACGGTGCCCGGGGTCGGCTACCGCATCGATCGTGGCCCGGATGGATAGGCCACGTGGACCGAGCGTCCGCCTCAAGCTCACGCTCAGCTACGCCGGGTTCCTCATGCTCGCCGGCGCCTTGCTGCTCGCGGCCGTCTGGGTGTTCCTGATCCGGAACAGGGGCGACGCCTTGTTCGTCCCCACACCTGCGGACTTCCGACGCGCCCTGGATCCCAGCAACTTCGGGACGCGCGTCTTCGTCCCGGCAGCGATCGAGGTGCTGGCCTTCCTCCTGGTCTTCGGCCTGCTCGGCGGGTGGGTCCTCGCAGGGCGGATGCTCGCGCCCCTGAAGCGCATCACCGAGGCCACCCGTCAGGCCACGTCCGGGTCGCTCTCCCACCGGATCGAGCTCGAAGGGCGCAGCGACGAGTTCCGCGAGCTCGCCGACGCCTTCGACGGCATGCTCGCCCGGCTCGAGGCACACGTCGCCGAGCAGCAGCGCTTCGCCGCCAACGCCTCGCACGAGCTCCGCACCCCGCTGGCGATCAACCAGGCGCTCCTCGACGTCGCCCGCAAGGATCCCGATCGCGACGCCGACGAGCTGATCGAGCGTCTCCACGTCGTCAACGCCAGGGCGATCGAGCTCACCGAGGCCCTGCTCCTGCTCAGCCGGGCTGACCGGGGCTCCTTCGTGGCAGAAGAGGTCGACCTGTCCCTGGCGGCGGAGGAGGCGACCGAGACACTGCTGCCCTTCGCGGAGACGCAGGGGATCGCCCTCGAGACCTCCGGCGACCAGGCACTGACCTGCGGCTCACGGCCGCTGATCGTGCAGCTGGTGACGAACCTCGTCCACAACGCGATCGTCCACAACCTGCCCGACGGCGTCGTACGGGTCACCACGACCGCCCAGGCCGACACGGCGTCGATCACGGTGGAGAACACCGGCGAGCCGGTCTCCCCGCAGCTCCTCGACACGCTCACCGAGCCGTTCCAGCGCGGCAGCGAACGAGTCCGCACGAGTCACGCCGGGGTGGGTCTCGGCCTGGCCATCGTCAAGAGCATCACCCAGGCGCACCACGGGACGCTGACCCTCGCCCCCGGGACCGACGGCGGCCTCCGCGTCACGGTGCGGCTGCCGGCCGCCTCGGGGGCCGGTTGACGGGACGAAGACTCGCCGTACCCGAACGTCAAGCAGTGGCCAGCATGGCCCGGCCCTCGGGCGCCTCGGCCGAACCTTTGACGATGGTCCTCACCGGGCCGAAGCCGGCTGCGATCGCCAGCCTGGTCACCTCGTCATCCGTCTCGTAGAGCCGATGTCCGGCCGGGGGAAAGCGCCGTTGGGCCATCGGCGGCATGTTCTCCCTGAGCTGGTAGCCCAGCGCGAGAAGCCCGCCGGGTCGAAGGAAGCCGCGGATCTGGGCCATCTCAGCAGCAGGGTCCTGCCAGAAGTACAAGACGTGGTTGGCCATCACGATGTCCGCTGGTGCACTCGCACCCAGCGCCGAGACGCCTCCCTCGAGGAGCGTCAACCGACCAGCAGCCACTGCCGGCTGATTGCGCTTCCTGGACTGCGACAGCATCAGCGCAGACACGTCGACGCCCCAGACGTGGGCATCGGGAAACTGTGCGAGCAGCGCCCCCAGCCCCACCCCGGGTCCAGGACCGAGCTCGGCGACGCGCCGCACCACATCACTGTGATGGGCGATCGTGTGTTGCACGACCCAGTTGCTGAGCTCCGCGTTGCCCTTGGCCATGCCACGGCCGACGACGGCACCCAGTAGCCCCGAGGGATGGCCGAACTGCTGCGCAAGTCCCACGTCCGCATTATGGCGCTTGGTCGCCCAGGACGGGGAGAGACGGACTAGCGGGGAATGGCGCGACCTGCCGCCGAGAGCAGGCGCTCGGTGTCGGTGGCGCCCTCGGGGAGATCGGTGGGCGGCTGGATCAGGCCGATCTCCCGAGCCGCGTCGGTGCAGGTGGCCTCGACGACATCGGTGAGCACGGGGACGTGGGCCGGGTCGAACTCGAGGGGACGCCCGACGCTGGCCGAGAGGTCCCAGGCATGTGCTGCGGCGTCGACGATCGCGAAGTCGATCACCACTGCGCCAGGGAGCTCGCCGAACGGTGTCGGGTGCACTCGCCTCGAGGACGCCTTCGGAGCTCCAGAGCTCCATCGCGCGAGCCGTCACCTCTGCGGCGACCGGCCCCAGGTCCCCGTCGATCGGCACCGCGCCCATGGCGTCGTCCACGGCGACGAGCTGCTGGCCGGTGACGAGACCGGCCCAGACGAGCTGGTTGTTCAATGCGTGGCTGGCCAGCCGGCGCACGGTCCACGGCTCGCAGTTCGTGGGGCCCTCCATCACGGACTCGTCCAGAGCGCCGACTACACGCCGGAGCTCCTCCAGCGCGTAGTCGAGCGTCTGCAGATGGTCCACGACCGTCACCCCTTGGTGGGTCACGACGTTACCAGCCGGCGGCCTCAGCGGCTCTCGACAGCGCGCTCCTTGGGGTCGACCCGGCCCAGGTCCTCGACGACCTCGAAGACGCCGTTGCGAGCCTGCGCGATGTACATGTTGAGCCGCAGGTGGTGCTGACCGGGAACCATCTCCGCGGGTCCTCCGGGTCCCTCGACCAGGCTCGCGGTGTCGAGCGCCTTCACCACGGCCTCGGTGTCGAGCGAGCCGGCCTCGGTCACAGCGGTTGCCCACAGCCTCAGGCCGCGGTACATCCCGGTGCAGGCACTGCCGGCGGTGAACTGGGCGCTGCCGGGGTAGCGGCGCTCGTAGTCCTGCAGCAGCGAGGTGCTGAACGGGTCCGCGACCTGGCGGTAGTAGTCCAGGCAGCCGTAGAGCCCCTCGACCTGCTCGGCCGGCACGAGGTTGAGGAAGTTCTCGTCGAAGTAGGTGCACACGATGTGCCCACCTCTCCTGGTGAACCCCGCCTGGTGCAGCCGCTCCAGGAACGGCGTGAGTCCCGGCGGGACGATCGTGTTGAACACCACGTCCGCACCGCTCGCCATGATGCGATCGACGGTCGCGTCGTAGTCCATGTGGTCGAGAGGGTGGTACTCCTCGCCGACGATGGAACCACCACGAGCCGTCACGACCTCACGGACCTTCTCGTTCAGCACGTGCGGCCAGATGTAGTCGGCCGACGGCAGGTAGAAGGTCTTCGCACCCGTGTGCTCCATCAGCCAGGGGAACAGCGGCTCGATCTGCTGTGCCGGCACCGGTCCGGTGCAGAAGATCAGCGGATCGCACTCCTGGCCCTCGTACTGCTCGGGGTAGATGTAGAGCTTGCGGGCTCGCTCGACCACGGGGCCCTTGATGGCCTGGCGTGTCGAGCTGTAGATGCCGCCGAGCACGACGTCGACGTCGTGCTCGTCGACCATCTTGGTGGCAGCGACCTCAGCTGCGTGGTCCTCGGTGGCGCTGTCCTCGACGATCAGGCGCACCGGGCGGCCGAGCAGGCCGCCCGCCTCGTTGAGGTCGTGCACCACCATGTCGGCCACGTTGGCGTTGGCGATGCCCATGAACGAGAGGGGCCCGGTGAGGTCGGTGATCACCCCCACCTTGATCGGATCGGTGTTCTGCGTGGTGGTCATCGGAGCTCCTCAGGCCTCGACCGCGCCCTGGAAGGCGAGGGTGTAGGGCTTGACGAGGTGACCTGCGTCCTTCATCACCTCGGGGACCGTCGGGTCGGTGACGAAGCTGTGCCAGCCCTCGTCGTCCCAGTCGAAGGCGACCCACACGCTGTCGGGGGCGGCCTCGTCGCGGAACACGAGGGCGCCCTTGCAGCCGTGCTCGGCGCGCTTCTCGGCCCCGGCGGTGCTGAAGACGGACCAGAAGCGGTCCCAGTCTGCGAACTTGGTGGTGGCGAGGATCATCGGATTGCTCCTTCTGACGGGGTGTTCTGACGTCAGTCATCCTTCGCGGCGCCGAGGCTCGGTCGCATCCGGAGTTCTCCCCATTTGCCGACGTCCACCCCTGCCAGCGGTTCACTCCACGACGCCGTGCTCCACCGCCCACCGCGTCGCCGCCGCTCGGTTGGACGTGCCGATCTTGGTGTAGATGTTCTGGATGTGGCGGTCCGCCGTCTTCGCCGAGATGAACAGCCGTTCCCCGACCTCACGGGTCGTGCTGCCCTGAGCCAGCAGACGCAGTACGTCGACCTCCCGGGGACTGAGGCCGCCTGGCCTGGTGTCCCGACCCGCCGCCTGCCTGCGCAGGTCGGCCAGCGCGTGCTGGATCTCGCGGCGTGCGAACTGAGCGGTGTCACCGAGGTCCATCCCCACACCGACGGCGCCATGCGTCTCGAAGGCCACCGGGCCGAGCTGCTCCATCAGCCGTTCTGCGAGCTCGGGCAGGTCGGGGACGTGCTGCGCGCTGCCGGGCTGGCGGACGATGGCCGCGTGCAGGGTGGCCGCGCTGTCCAGCATGCCGATCCGTTCGAACAGCGCGGTCGCACTGGCGAGGGTGATCGTGAGCTGGGCGACGTTGCCTGCCTGCAGGAAGGCGTCGATGGCGGCGTCGAACATGGTGAGTGCGTCGTCGGGGTCCGCGTCGACGAGTCGCAGGCGTGCCGCGTCACGCGCGATGAAGCCGAGGAAGAAGTCGACCCGGTGCTGGTGCACGTAGGCCAGGCCCTCGCGCCACAGGGCCAGTGCCCGCCCGGGATCGGTGTGCTGGTGGGCGCTGCCCGATGTCCAGTACGCGTAGGCGACGAAGTAGGGGTTGCCGAGGGCACGGGCGGCGAGCATCGCCTCGTCGGTCAGCGCGAGCGCCTCGTCCACCCGCCCCGACGCCTGGAGGCCGTCGAGGAGCAGCGACAGGCCCCAGCCACGAGCGCGCCCCGGGAGCATTGCGACTCGCTCGGCCACCTCGACGTAGCGGTCCAGGTGGCCCGCGTACACGTGCGCGAGAGCCTCGATGAGCCCCGACATCCCCGGCTCGCACGCGTCGTACCGCGGGTCGTTCTCCAACGCCGCGGCGGCCTGCGCAGCGGCGACCGCCTCGTCGGGTCGCCCGGTGAAGCATCCCCACGCTGCACCGGTGCACAGCCTCGGCAGGCGGCGCACGTCCGCCCGCGTCGCGTCCGAGAGCAGCTCCTGTGCCCACGCGACGGTCTCGAACAGCTGGATCGAGGCGCCCATCAGGGCGGCGTGCGCGGCGATGTCGGCTGCGCACTCCACGTCACCACGGCCCCGGCTCCACCGGAAAGCGACCCGCAGGTTGGCGAGCTCGACCTCGAGCCAGTCGACGCAGTCGCGCCACTCCGGGCCGTTCCAGTGGTCCCAGCGGGCCACCGCCTCCGAGGCGAACCGGACGGCGTGCCGGTCGCGGGTCCGCACGAGCGAGCCGGACGCGGTGAGCTCGTCCTCGACGAACTGCCGGATGGTCTCGAGCACCACGTAGCGTCCCGTGCCCACGGCGTTGTCGGCCACGACGAGGGACTTGCGCACCAGCGAGTCGATCAGGTCGAGCACGTCCAGGTCGTCGCCCCTGCCGAACACCTCGGTGATCGCGTCGAGCTCGAACCCGCCTGCGAACACCGCGGTGCAGCACAGGAGCTCACGCTCGTCGGCGTCGAGCAGCTCGTAGGACCACGCGACGACGTCGCGAAGGGTCTGCTGACGCTGTGGCGCGCGGGAGGACGAGGTCAGGATCCGGAACCGGTCGCCGAGCCGGTCGCGGATGTCGATCGGGCTCATCGAGATCGTCCGAGCCGCGGCGAGCTCGATGCCGAGGGGGAGCCCGTCCAGGCTCCGGCAGATCTCGATGGTGGCCGCCACCGTCTCGGCCTCGGCGAAGTCGATCCGGGACTGGAGCGCACGCGCCCGTTCGACGAACAGCGTCATGGCCGGAGACCTCGCTCCGCCCTCGAGTGCGAGCGGCAGCACCAGGCGCCGTTGCTCTCCCGGTACGTCGATGGCCTCTCGGGAGGTCGCCAGCACGCGGACGGTCGATGTCTGGGTGAGCAGCGTGCGGACGGTCTCCGCGACCACGCCGACCACGTGCTCGCAGTTGTCCAGCACGATCAGCGCGCGGCGCCCCGACAGCGCATCCACCAGGGTCTGGGTCACCGGCGTCCCCGCCTTGGGCGTGATCCCCAAGGTGGTCGCGATGGCATCGGGCACCGCGCCCGGGTCGGTCAGCAGCGCGAGCTCGACCATCCACACCCCGTCGGGGTAGTCCTCGACGAGCGACGCGCCCACCTCGATCGACAGACGCGTCTTGCCCACGCCTCCCACACCGGTGAGGGTCACCAGCCGCTGGGCACGCACCAGCTCGGTCAGCTCACCGAGGATCCGCTCGCGACCGATCAGGCTGGTGCCGGGCATCGGCAGGTTGCCCCGGTGCGCCTCGCGGGTGCGCGGTGCCGGGAATTGCGACGGGGCGTCGGTGATGAACACCTGGAACAGCCGCTCGGCCCGAGGCAGGTCGGGCAGCCGGTGGTCACCGAGGTCGACGAGGTCGGCACCGTCGAGAAGGGCTGCGGTGCGCGCGCCCACGAGCACCTGGCCTCCGTGTGCAGCCGCCATGATGCGTGCCGCCCGATTGGGCACCGGGCCGAGGAAGCTCCCGTCGCGTTCGCGAGCGCTGCCCGTCTCGAGCCCCATCCGCGCCAGCAGCCGCAGGTCGCCCGGCCAGGTCTCGTCGGCCAGCGCCAGCTGCGCGGCGACGGCGGCGTCGACCGCGTCGCCGGGCTGGTCGAAGACCGCCGCGAAGCCGTCGCCGCTGGCGCCGAACACGCGTCCGCCGTGGTCGTCGACCGCCGCGCGCAGCAGGGTGTCGTGGCGAGCCAGCACCCCTTCGACGTCGGCCGCGTAGTCCTCCCACAGCAGCGTCGCGTCTTCGACCTCGGTGAACAGGAACGTCGCCCGGTCGCTCGGTGCGAGCGTCAGCACGCCTTCAGGATGCCACCGACGGACGTTCGGGACCGAGGTCGACTAGCCCTGTTCCGCAGTCGGGCCGCAGTCGGGTCACTCAGGCCAGCGGAAGCACGTTCGCACTCGGCCGGGCGGCCTCCGCGGCCCACCACGCCTGGCCCTCGGCAGGAAGCGTGTGGATCGGGTCGTAGTACTCGTAGGTCCGGTTCAGTGCGTCGGGGTCGGCTGCCTCGATGGAGGTGCGGTAGTTCTTGGTCCAGTAGGAGATGCCGCGCACCTCGTCGTACGACGAGAGCTGGTGCACCCAGCGCTTGCCGACGAACGGGACGTCGCAGACGATCCGCGGGGTCGCGAATCCGGGCAGGTAGCCCATGATGTGGTGCTGCAGCCGCTGGGCGTCGGCGACCGAGATCCGCCAGTGCTCGGCCGCCGGGATCATGTCGCACATGTAGAAGTAGTAGGGCAGGATCTGCGCGCCGTCGAGCAGCCGGAAGCACAGGTCGAGCAACGCGTGCGGATCGGCGTTGACCCCGTTGAGGATGACGCCCTGGTTGCGCACGTCGCGCACCCCGGCGTCGAACATCGCCTGCGATGCCTTGGCCACCAGCGGTGTCACCGAGTTCGCGTGGTTGACGTGCGTGTGGATGGCCAGGCCGACGCCACGGGAGCGGGCCAGGCCGGCCACGCGAGTCATCCCCTCGACCACCTCGTCCTGCAGCCAGTGCTGGGGCAGACCCATCAGGGCCTTGGTGGCCAGCCGGATGTCGCGGATGTTCTCCACCTCGAGCACCTTGGTCAGGAACTCCTCGAGCCGGGCCCACGGCATGTTCGCGACGTCGCCGCCGGAGACGACCACGTCGCGGACCTCCGGGTGCGTGCGCAGGTACTGGAGCATCTCGGCGTGCCGGTCGACCGGCTTGCCGAGGAACTTCAGCTTCTCCACGCTCGCGGTGGAGTTGCCGACCAGGTCCATCCGGGTGCAGTGGCCGCAGTACTGCGGGCAGGTGGGCAGCAGCTCGGCCAGGACCTTCGTCGGGTAGCGGTGCGTGAGGCCCTCGGCGGCCCACATGTCGTGCTCGTGGAGGGAGTCTCGGCTGGAGTAGGGGTGCGAGGACCAGTCGGTGCGGCGGTCGGAGAAGACCGGGATCATGTAGTGCCGCACCGGGTCGGCGTAGAAGGCCTCGGTCAGCGAGCCGGGGCCGTTGACCGGCTCGTGGGGGGCCATCGTGTTCATCATCTGCGGCGGCACCAGCATCGACATGGTGGCCCGCTCGGCCTGGTCGCGCTCCAGGTCGGCGTAGAAGCGCTCGTCGACGAGGTCGCCGAGGAGCTCGCGCAGCTGCCGGAGGTTCTTGACGCAGTGCGAGCGCTGCCACTGGGCGCTCTCCCACTGCTCGGTGGTGACGTCCTTCCACCCCGGGAAACGCGTCCAGTCGGGCTCGACGAGCTCGACGCGGCGGTAGGGATAGGGCTGGCCGGTCTGACCCTCGACCAGTGAGGCGATGGACGTCTCGATGCTCATGGTGCAATGGGAACACGATCTTTGCGGTCGTTCAAACAATTGACCGCAAGATTTACGCTTGGAGTGTCGCGCAGCGGGAGACCGTGCTGAATCGGAGGAGAAGAACGTGGGAAGCAGGGCGGGAGACCCGGTCGGGTTGCACCGGGTGCTGGAGCCTGTCGGAGTGCTGCCCCAGGCGGCGCAGCGGCTGGACACCTCGCGGGAGATCCGCGACGACGAGGTCCGGGTGCGCGTCGAGCGGCTCAACCTCGACGCCGCCTCCTTCCGGCAGCTCGCCGAGAAGCACGGGGGCGACGGCGACGCCGTACGCGCAGAGGTGCTGGAGATCGTCCGGAGCCGCGGCAAGATGCACAACCCGGTCACCGGCTCGGGCGGGATGCTCGTCGGCACCGTCGAGGAGGTGGGGGAGGGGTCGCCGCTCGGGCTCGCCGCGGGTGACCGGATCGCCACCCTGGTCTCGCTCACCCTGACGCCCCTGGTGATCGAGGACGACCTCGCTCGCTGGGACGGCAAGGGGGAGCAGGTGCCCGTCGACGGCTACGCGATCCTGTTCGGCCGCAGCATCGCCGCCAGGCTCCCCGACGACCTCGCCCCCGAGCTCGCCCTGGCAGTCATGGACGTCTGCGGCGCCCCGGCGCTGACCGAGCGTCACGTGCGCAGGTACGACGCACCGGTCGTCGCCGTGGTCGGAGGCGCCGGCAAGTCCGGTTCCCTCTGCCTGGCCGCCGCCCGACGCGCGGGTGCACGGAGCACCATCGCCGTCGTGCCGCACCAGGGGGAGGCGGACCTCCTCGCCGAGGGTGGCCCCGCCGCCGGACTGGCCGACGAGGTCGTGGTCTGCGACGCTCGTGACCCCGTGGCCCTGCGTGAGGCCGTGGCGGCGGCAGGGGGGCCGGCCGACCTGACCGTCGTCTGCGTCGACGTACCCGGCTGCGAGGGGGGTGCCATCCTGGCGACAGCCGACGGGGGGACCGTGATCTTCTTCTCGATGGCGACCTCCTTCAGCGCCGCCGCCCTCGGCGCCGAGGGACTGGCCGCCGATGTGACCATGATCGTGGGCAACGGCTACACGCCTGGGCACGCGGAGCTCGCTCTGGACCTCGTGCGTTCCGAGCCCGCGGTGCGCAGACTGTTCGAGAGGAGGCTGGGGGAGTGAGCACAGAGCGGAAGATCCAGAAGAAGCTCGACCTCGACCCGGCCACCGTGCGCCGGGCCCGCAGCGTCGCCCGCAAGGTCGGGCGCCCGATCGTGCGGCTGGCCCAGCAGCACACCACCGTGTCGGTGGAGCGGGCCACGCTGCGCCTCGCCGGGTTGTCCGGAGCCGACCCCGACGGCACCCCGTGGGTCAACCGGCTCGCCGACGCCGCCCGCGCGGACGTCGGGCTGGAGCACGGCCTGGCCCTGCCGGTCTGGGACGCGCTGCTGCGCGGGGAGGCCGAGGACCTCGCCACCCTCGCCCAGAAGGCGTCGGCCGGCTCGGTCCGGTTCCGCGTCCCCGAGGGCCGCGACGCGCAGCGCGCACGCACCGCCTCGCGCAAGCAGGTCGGGGCCGGAGTACGTCGGATCGACGCGCGGCGTCGCGAGCGCGAGCGCCTCGTGAAGAAGATCGGGGACGCCCCCCGCCAACCCTGGATCTACCTGATCGTCGCCACCGGCGACATCTACGAGGACATCCCTCAGGCCCAGCAGGCGGCGCGGGAGGGCGCCGACGTGATCGCGGTGATCCGCTCGACCGGGCAGTCGCTGCTGGACTACGTGCCCGAGGGCGCCACCCGAGAGGGCTTCGCCGGCACCTATGCGACCCAGGAGAACTTCCGGCTGATGCGGGCGGCGCTCGACGAGTCGAGCCGCGAGCTGGGCCGCTACGTGCGGCTGACCAACTACGCCAGCGGCCTGTGCATGCCGGAGATCGCGGCGCTGGCGGGGCTCGAGCGCCTCGACATGATGCTCAACGACTCGATGTACGGGATCCTCTTCCGCGACATCAACCCGGTGCGCACCTTCGTCGACCAGCGCTTCAGCCGCCAGGTGCACGCCCGCGCCGGCATCATCATCAACACCGGCGAGGACAACTACCTGACCACGGCCGACGCCGTGGAGGCCGCTCACACGGTGACGACCAGCCAGCTGCTCAACGAGTACTTCGCCAAGGAGGCGGGCCTCGAGGACTGGCAGCTCGGCCTCGGCCACGCCTTCGAGATCGACCCCGACCTCCCGGACTCCTTCCGGATGGAGCTGGCCCACGCGCTGCTGGCACGTGAGCTCTTCCCGAAGGCGCCGCTGAAGTGGATGCCGCCCACCAGGCACATGACCGGCGACGTCTTCCGCGGCTACCTCCTCGACGGGTTCTTCAACCTCGCCGGCGCCCTGACCGGGCAGGGCATCCTGCTCGTCGGGATGATGACCGAGGCCGTGGTGACGCCCTGGCTCAGCGACCGCGACCTCGCCCTGCAGAACGTGCGCTACGTGCTCGAGGCCACCGGCGCGCTCCACGAGGACTTCCGCCCGGCGCCCGACGGCTTCATCGCCAACCGTGCCCGCCAGGTGCTGGGGGAGTCGATCGACCTGCTCGACCGGATCCTCGAGCACGACCATGGCCTCCTCGACGCCATCGCCGACGGCACGTTCGGCCTGATGAAGCGCCCCGCCGATGCCGGTCGCGGCCTGGAGGGCGTGGCGAAGAAGTCGCCGACGTACTTCAACCCGGCCTCCGAGCTGCTGGAGGAGAAATGAGCAAGCTGCTGAGGCCGTACGGCGACACGACCGGGGACGGCATGGTGCAGCTCTCCTTCACCCTGCCGATGCCCCACGACAAGATCGCTGAGGGCGCCGCCGTCCAGCTCGCCAACAAGATGGGCATGGACCCCGCACTCGTGGCCCACGCGAAGGCCATGGGGCCGGACTTCACCTTCTTCGTGGTCTACGGGCGGGTCCATCACCTCGTCGACCCCAGCGAGGTGCAGGTGGTCGAGCGCGACTACGAGCTGCTCACGCCCAAGGAGGTGAACGCAGCCGTCAAGCACGCCCTGCGCCGCCGGATGGTCGTCGTGGGCGGCTGCATCGGCACCGACGCGCACACCGTCGGCATCGACGCGATCCTGAACATCAAGGGTTTCGCGGGGGAGAAGGGGCTGGAGTACTACCGGGAGCTGAAGGTGGTCAACCTCGGCGCCCAGGTGTCGGTGCCCCAGCTCGTCGAGGCGGCTGTCGAGGAGGAGGCAGACGCCGTGCTGGTCTCCCAGGTCGTCACCCAGCGCGATGCCCACCTGCTGAACACCCGCGAGATGTCGGCCGCCTTCCGCGAGGCGTTCCCTCCGGCCCGGCGACCGCTGCTCGTGGTGGGCGGCCCACGCTTCGAGGAGAAGATGGCCGCCGATCTGGGCGTCGACCGCGTGTTCACCCGGGGTACGACGCCCGGCGACGTCGCCAGCTACCTGGTGCACCGTCTGACGGCGGCACAGAGGGCCTCGTGAGCACCCCAGAGGTCGGCCCGAGGTGGGCCCGAGGTGGGCCCGGAGGTGGGCCCAGAGGTGGGGACGGTCGTCACCCACCGTCGCTACGTGTCCCACGCCGAGGCCCACTACGCCGGCCAGCTCGTCGACGGCGCTTGGGGACTGGGGCTCTTCGGCGACGTCGCCACCGAGATGTGCATCCGCACCGACGGCGACGAGGGGCTGTTCGCCTCCTACAGCGAGGTGCAGTTCCTGGCTCCGGTGCGCGCCGGCGACGTCGTCGAGGCGACGGCAACGCTGACCCGGGTCGGCACCCGCTCGCGCGAGATGCGCTTCGAGCTCCGGGTGGTCGCGCGCGGCAATCCCTCAGCGGGCTCGGAGTCGGCCGCCGCGGTGCTCGACCAGCCGCTGGTTGCCACCACGGCGACAGGCACGGTCGTCGTACCGGCGAAGGGCTGAAGGTACAGACCACCCTCGGCGTGTCCGGCGCGACACGCCGAGACGCTCAAGTTCTGTCCGTCTGGCGTTCATCTGAAAGACCCTCTTCTGACCTGCGTGTTCGTGGCAACAGCACTGGTCAGCGGCCTGTTGACAGGCCCGCCCGGGAGGGACAGGGTCCAGTGCGTTACTCCGGGCAGAACGTCAGTCGCACGTCTGGCAGATGTGACCGAGGGCCATCCCGCCAAGATGGACACCACCGGTCGCACGTGGCGGGCTGGACACCGCGATGTCGACGGGATAACACGGGGGGAGCGGAGGCGACCAGTAGACAACGCCGACGATCCTGGCATCCGGTCAGGGCGTGGGCGGTCCGAAGGTCACTCAGCTCCCCCCGCCCTGCCGTCCCGGCCGGGGCGATTGGTCCCGCAGACCACTAGGTTCGGGCCATGCGCGCGGTAGTGGTCGTCCCGACCTACGACGAGGTGAGCAACCTCGCCCCGATCGTCGCGCGGTTGCGCACCGCGCAGCCCGACGTCGACGTCCTGGTCGTCGACGACGCGTCTCCGGACGGCACCGGCGCCCTCGCCGACGAGCTGGCCCTCGCGGACGCCCGCGTGCACGTGCTCCACCGGGCGCAGAAGCGTGGTCTCGGCAAGGCCTACCTCGACGGATTCGCGTGGGCACTCGCGGGGGAGTACGACGTCGTGGGGCAGATGGACGCTGACGGCTCCCACCAGCCCGAGCAGCTCGAGCTGCTCCTCGAGGCGCTGCGGGACCCGGTGGCGCCGGCCGACGTCGTGATCGGGTCGCGCTGGGTCCGCGGGGGCAGCATCGCGAACTGGTCGGTGCACCGGGAGCTGCTCTCGCGTGGAGGCAACCTCTACACCAGGGCCCTGCTCGGCATCCCGGTCCGTGACGCCACCAGCGGTTTCCGGTTGTCGCGTCGTACGGCGCTGGAGCGGATGGACCTGCAGACGGTCGCCTCGTCCGGCTACGTCTTCCAGGTCGATCTCGTCGTGCGCGCCGTGGCGGCCGGGCTGCGAGTCGTCGAGGTGCCGATCGAGTTCCTGGAGCGGGAGCGGGGCGACTCGAAGATGGACGCGAAGGTGGCCGTCGAGTCGTTGCGCAGGATCACCGCCTGGGGCCTCAGCGAGCGGAGACGCCGGGTCGCAGGGCTGCTCCGCCGGCGCCGGCGCGGAACGCGGCGCCGCCCGGACACGTTGGACAGACCATGAGGAGAAGCTTCCCGTGGTGGCTGCTCGTGGTGGCGTTCGTGGTCGTGCCCATCGTGGAGATCTACGTGATCATCCAGGTCGGGCAGGTGATCGGAGCCTGGTGGACGATCCTGCTGCTGATCGCAGACAGTGTCTTCGGGTCCTGGCTGGTCAAGCGAGAGGGCGCCAAGGCGTGGCGGGCGCTGCGGATGGCCCTCGAGGAGCACCGGCTACCGCACCGCGAGCTCGCGGACGGCGTCCTGATCCTGGTCGGCGGCACCCTGATGATCACGCCCGGGTTCGTCTCCGACGTCTTCGGGATCCTGTGCATCCTGCCGTTCACGCGCCCGTTCGGCCGCCGGATCCTGGCCGGGGTGGTCAGCCGGCGCCTGCTCGGCGTCTCTACCCGGGGTCCGGGAGGTACCGACGACGTCGTGCGGGGCGACGTGGTCGACTGACCCTCAGGCGGTGGCGCGCTTCTTGCGCACGCTCGCCCGGTGCAGGTGGGCGGGACCGATCTCGCCGCCGCGCAGCAGCTCGAGCCGCTCGCTGAGGATGTCCTCGAGCTCCTTGATCGAACGACGCTCGAGCAGCATGTCCCAGTGCGTGCGGACCGGCTTCTCGGCCTTCGCCTCGGGCTGGATGCCGGAGGTGGCGCGCCCCTCGGCGCCGCATCGCGGGCACTCCCAGAGGGCCGGGACGTCCGCCTCGACCGACATGGTGACCTCGAACTCGTGGCCGTGGGCGCAGAGGTAGCCGACCTGCTGGCGTGCGGCGAACTCGATGCCGCGCTCGTCCTCGAAGCTCTGGCCGCCGAGTCGTGCGCCTCGTAGCGTTCGGTCTCCCATTGAGCACCTCCGTGCTGTTCATCCGTGCCTGCGTGGTCCCCCGGATGCCTTGCTCCGTCATGCGTACCGTCCTTGGGACGGTCAAGCAAGTCGGACGTGACGCGGATCGGGACGATTGCCTCACGATCCGGACGGTGGGGGACGTCACCTGTTCCAACCAGTCCCAACGAACCAGACGGCTCCAGGATTCCCGGTCGTGCTCAGACCAGGCTGTTCACACCACGCTGGGGGGACGGTTCCCCGCCTCGCGGATGCCCCGTTCCGGGTCGAGTCGCAGCAGGAAGAACGCGCCGAGGACGAAGAACACGATCAGCGCCAGGATCGCCGGCCGGTAGGAGCCTGTGATCTGGAACACCACGCCGAACAGGAGCGTGCCGAACCACGAGGTGCCGCGCTCTGCGGCGTTGTACAGGCTGAAGTACTCACCTTCACGGCCGCGTGGGATCAGCAGGCTGAAGAACGAGCGGGAGAGCGCCTGGGTACCGCCCAGCACGATGCCGATGGCCAGGGACACCAGGTAGAACAGCACCGCCTGCCCCGCCGGCAGCAGCATCGCGACCACCACGATGACCATCCAGGCGAAGACGCCCCAGAGGATGCAGCGGTAGGCGCCGTAACGTCCCGCCAGCCGCCCGAAGAACAGGGCTCCGCCGAAGGCGACGAACTGGATCAGCAGGATGGTGGCGATCAGCACCGTCGTGTCGAAGCCCAGCGTCTTCTCGCCGTACGTCGAGGCGGCGTAGATGACCGTCTGGATGCCGTCGTTGTAGAAGAGGTAGGCGAGCAGGAAGGTCAGCGTCATCGGGTAGCCGCGCAGCTCGCCGAGGGTGGTGAAGAGCTGGCCGAAGCTGCGCTTGAGGAGGTTGCCGGACTCGGCCACGACGTTGACCGGCGCGTAGTTGTGCAGCCGCACCAGCGGGATGATCGTGAACACCGCCCACCAGACCCCGGCGCTGAACAGCGAGATCCGGACGGCGAACTCCTTGCCGAGGCCGATGGAGTCGTGGCCGAGGTACATCCCGAGGTTGACCGCGAGCAGCAGCCCGCCGCCGAGGTAGCCGAAGGCCCACCCGCGCGAGGACGCCCGGTCGCGCTCGTCCTCGGTGGAGATGTCGACCAGGATCGCGTAGTAGGCCGTCAGCGAGCAGCCGGCGAGGATGCTGCTGGCCACCACCGCGAAGGCGGCCAGCTGCCACTGGTCGCCCCTCATGAAGAACAGCAGCATGCAGAAGAACGAGCCCGCGAAGGCGAAGCCGCCCATGTTCCACTTCTTGCGGCTGGAGCGGTCGACGAAGGCGCCCACGATCGGCAGCACGAACGCGCTGGCGATCGTGGCGAAGCTGGTCAGGTAGAAGGGCAGCGAGCCGGCTGCGAGGTGCAGGCCGAGCACGTTGACCGTCCTCGAGCACGATTCGGAGTCGTCGGCGCACCCGGCGGCGCGGCCCGCGACCGTGCTCATGTACGGCGCGAACAGGACCGAGAGCACGGTCGTGTAGTAGGCCGAGTTGGCCCAGTCGTACCAGTTCCACGCCTTCTGCTGCTGCAGGCGGTTCTCGGGGGACAGGTCGGCGATGCCGACGGCTGCGGTGCTCACGATGGTGTGCTCCTCCACTGTCCCCGCCTGGTGAGGACGTCCTTGAGTACGTCGGTCCGGTCGGTGATCAGTCCGTCGACACCGAGGTCGAGCAGCTGCTCCATCTCCGCGGGATCGTCCACGGTCCACGCGTGCACCTGGGCTCCCGCTGCGTGTGCGCGCCGTACCAGCGAGCCGGTGACCACGGTGACCGGCCCGCGACGGTGCGGCACCTGCAGGGCGGCGACCCTTCCGCGCGTCAGACGGCGGGCAACCCGGCCGCTGGGACAGGCCATGAACAGCACCACCTCGGGCGGCGCCGCCGAGGTGGCCACCCGACCCCGTGAGGCCCGGCGGAAGGCGTCCAGCCGGGACTGGGAGAACGAGCCGACGCAGATCCGGTCGTGGCTCCCGGTGCTCTCGACCAGGTCGGCGAGCACGGGCCCCGCGCCGTTCGACTTCAGGTCGATGTTGAACCGGCAGCCGGGGAACGCATCGAGCAGCTCGGCCATGGTCGGCACCGGGAACTCCTCGCGGATGCGCGCCGCCGAGACCTCCTCGGCGCTGAGCTCGGCGAGCCGGCCGGTGGAGTCGGTGACCCGGTCGAGGACGTCGTCGTGGAAGGCGAGGAGGACGCCGTCGCGCGTGACGTGGACATCGGTCTCGAGGTACTCATAGCCCAGCGCGACCGCGTGCTCGAAGGCGTGCAGGGTGTTCTCCACCCCGGGGAGCTCGGGGTGCAGGGCCCCGCCGCGGTGCGCCATCGCGATCACGCCGTACGGCCCCACCGCGTCCAGGTACGCACGCCCGGTCACCGGCCGACGGGCATGCGGCGGCACGTGAGCCTCCCCTGTCACGCATGCAGTATTCACCGGCACCCGACGATGGTGCTCCTCGAACCGCCGCCTCGACATCCGCACCCGTACTCAGCCGCCGTGAGCCGCGCTGCCCGGGCGGGCGCGGAGTACCGTGCCAGGCATGGACGCAGCGTGCCCCAGGTGCGGGGGCGAGATGGGGGAGCGGAGCGCCGGTGACGTCACCGTGCTGACCTGCGGATCGTGCCAGGGGATCTTCCTCGACCGCTCCGACCTGGGCCGACTGGTCGAGGCCGAGAACGACTGGCACTCCCAGCGCTCCACCGACACCGCGCAGCTGCCCCGGATCACCGCGGACATGCCACCCCCGCGCCCCTCGAAGGCCCGGTCCTACCTCGACTCGCTGTTCGGCGGCTGAGCTCGCTCAGAGGTCGCTGAAGGGCTCGATCTGGGCGCCGAGCTCGTTGAGCCGGTCGGCGAGGCCCTCGTAGCCGCGGTGGATGACGTACGTCGAGCGGAGCACCGAGGTGCCCTTCGAGGCGAGCATCGCCAGCAGGATCACCACCGCCGGGCGGAGGGCCGGCGGACAGACGACCTCGGCCCCCGACCAGTGGGTCGGCCCCTCGATCATCACCCGGTGCGGGTCCATCAGGGTGACCCGTCCGCCGAGCTTGTTGAGCTCGGTCAGGTAGAGCGCCCGGTTCTCGTAGACCCAGTCGTGCAGCAGGGTCTGGCCGTGCGCCGTCGCGGCGATCGCGGCGAAGAACGGCAGGTTGTCGATGTTCAGGCCGGGGAAGGGCATCGGGTGGATCTTGTCGAGCGCGGCCTGCAGCACCGAGTGGTGCGTGGTGACGTCGACCAGCCGGGTCCGGCCGTTGTTGGCGACGTACTCCCCGGACAGCGAGTAGCGGAACCCCATCTCCTCGAGCACGGAGAGCTCGATCTCGAGGAACTCGATCGGCACCCGCTTCACGGTGATCTCGGAGTCGGTGACGATCGCGGCCGCGATCAGCGACATCGCCTCGATCGGGTCCTCGCTCGGCGCGTAGTCGACCTCGACGTTGATCTCGGTGCACCCGGTGACGACGAGGGTCGTGGTGCCGACGCCCTCGATGTTCACCCCGAGCTTCTGCAGGAAGAAGCACAGGTCCTGGACCATGTAGTTCGAGCTCGCGTTGCGGATCACGGTGGTCGCGTCACACAGCGCGGCGGCCATCAGGGCGTTCTCGGTGACCGTGTCACCGCGCTCGGTGAGCACGATCGGGCGGCGCGGGATGATGCCGGGGGAGACGCTGGCGCGGTACTGGCCGTCGGTGGCCTTGACCTGCAGGCCGAACGGTCGCAGGGCGCTCATGTGCGGCTCGACCGTGCGGGTGCCGAGGTCGCAGCCGCCGGCGTAGGGGAGCTCGAACTCGCTGGTGCGATGCATCAGCGGGCCGAGGAACATGATGATCGAGCGGGTACGACGGGCAGCCACCTCGTCGATGGCGGCAAGGTCGAGGGTGGCCGGCGGCACGATCTCGAGGTCGTTCTCGGCGTTCAGCCAGCGCGAGCGCACGCCGATGCTCTCGAGCACCTCGAGCAGGCGGTTGACCTCCTCGATCCGGGCGACCCGGCGAAGCGTGGTGGACCCGCGGTTGAGGAGCGCGGCGCACAGCAGCGCGACGCCGGCGTTCTTGGAGGTCTTCACCTCGATCGACCCGCTCAGCGTGGTCGGACCGGTCACCCGCAGGTGCGTGGGCCCCTGGCCGATGCTCACCAGCGGGGAGTCCAGTGCCTCACCGATGCGCGCGATCATGTCCAGGGACAGGTTCTGGTGACCGCGCTCGATCCGGTTCACTGCGCTCTGGCTGGTGCCCAGCACCTCGGCCAGCTGCAGCTGGGTCCAGCCGCGGTGCTTGCGGGCGTCGCGGATCAGGATGCCGATGCGGGCCAGGTAGTCCGGGGTCACGTCCGGCAACGTATCTCAGATATGAGATAGGGCCGAGCACCCCGCCCCGCCAAGTGTCGCGGACGTCACGCCGGGTCGCGGGGGAGTGACGGCCTGCCCTCGCCCGAGAGCGTCAGCTGCATCCAGTGCACGTCGTGCCAGGCGCCGGCCTTGTGGCCGATGCCGCGCCAGGTGCCGACGTCCTCGAACCCCAGGGAGCGGTGCAGTGCGGCGCTGGCCGGGTTGGGCAGGGTCATGCCGGCCACCGCCACCACGAAGCCGCGTTCGGTGAGCCGGTCGAACAGTGCGCGGTAGAGCGCCCTGCCCGCTCCCGTACGGCGCCGACCCTGCTCGACGTACACGCTCACCTCGCACGACCAGCGGTAGGCCGGTCGCGCCTTGTACGGACCTGCGTACGCATACCCGCTGACGTGGCTGCCCTCGGAAAGCTCGTCCTCCAGCACCACCCACGCGTGCGTGCGCAAGGCGGACTCGATCCGCGCAGCCATCTCCGCGACGCTCGGCGCCCGCTCCTCGAAGCTGACCGCGGTGTGCTCGACGTAGGGCGCGTAGACCGCGAGACAGGCTGCAGCGTCAGCCTCCGTGGCCGACCGGACCGACCCACTGAGCCCGGGCGCGGGGTCAGGCTCCATGCATGAACACGTTAGTGCCGATCCTGCGCCTGTCCGGGGCGGGACGCGGTGTCCGGATGCCGAACACCTGGTGGTGCGCGGACTAGACCGGAGCGGGCGGTTCGCCAGCTCTGTTGACGTTCGCAACCGCTGTGACGGCGTCTACGAGGCGACAACCCCCGGAAAAGTCACGAAATGCCCTTGCGGGGGTTCCGCGGCGACCTAGGCTGCCGCCTGAACCGGATCTCCCACCTGCAAGGAACTCCATGCCGGCCCACGAGGACGCACCTCGCGAGATGCACCAGCTGCTCGCGATGGCAAGCGCCTGCGCGCGCCTGGAGGACTCGGCGGACATCCTGCGCGCCGCGCTGCCGGTGCTGCTCTCGGTCAGCGGCGCTGACTCCGCCCTGGTGCTCGGGTCCTCGCTCCGTACCTCGGACGGCGGACTGCACGTGATCCACAGGGCCGGTGTCGAGCTGGACCGCCAGGTGGGCATCGAGGGACAGACGCCGGGCCGACAGGTCGGGATCAGCGAGGCGCCGGTGCCGGAGGCATGGGAGGCCGCCGGTGTGCAGCGCGTCGCCCTGCGCCACCTCGCGGGGGAGCCGGTGCTGCTGGTCCTCGCGTGGCGCACCCCGCCACCGGACGACCAAGACGCCCTGGAGCTCGGGCTCTCGCTGCTCGACGCCCATCTGGTGCGGATCGCGCACAGCAACGTGCTCACCGACCGCCCCGAGGACATGGAGGAGTTCGAACGCCGCAAGGCGCTCGAGATCAACGACAACGTCGTGCAGGGCCTGGTGGCCGCCTCCTACGCGCTCGACCAGGGCCAGGTGGCGGAGTGCTCGGCCTACCTCAACCGGACGCTCACGTCGGCGCGGGCGATGATGGACGGGATGCTCGAGCCCACCCACGGGCAGGGTTTCAAGCCCGGGGACCTGGTCCGCACCTCGGCCGCGAGCCTCGGGGTCACCGCCGAGACCGTGACCAACGCACGGCGGATCGCGACGCAGACCGGCGGTCACACCGTCCTCGTCGTCGACGATGCCGACGACCTGCGGATGCTGCTTCGCTCCCGGATGGAGTCGCGCCGCGGCCTGACCGTGGTCGGGGAGGCAGCCGACGGGCTCGCTGCCGTCGAGCTGGCCTCCGAGCTGCAGCCCGACCTGGTCATGCTCGACCTCGCGATGCCCCGGATGGACGGCCTCGAGGCACTGCCGCTGATCCGCGCCGCGGTGCCGGGCGTGCGGGTCATCGTGCTCTCGGGGTTCAACCAGAGCACGCTGGCCGAGAAGGCGATGGAGGCCGGCGCCGACCGGTACGTCGTCAAGGGCGGCTCGATGCGCCAGCTGCTCGACCTCGTCGACACGGTTCTCGACGACGCCTCCTGAGCCGCCTGCGCACCGGTTGACGGCCCGTCGTACGGTCGAGCCATGAGTGAGCAGCTGCAGCCGGAGGACACGCTGGACGACCGGGGCGTCGACGACGTCCTCGACGAGGGGTACTCGCCGCCCGAGCGCGAGCCCGACCACCTGCGCCACCCCGAGGGCGGCGAGTCGCTCGAGGAGCGCCTCGACGAGGAGGAGCCGGAGACCTGGGCGGGGGCCGAGGAGGAGCGCGACGCGGACATCGTCGACGGGGACGTGGGCGGCGAGGTCGGCGACCGCCGCTCAGGCCGCCTGATGGCGCCCGACGAGGGCTCCCACGAGGACGTCGAGAAGGACCTGGTCGCCGAGGACGAAGGCATCGACGGAGCCGGTGCGAGCGCCGAGGAAGCGGCGATGCACACCATCGACGACTCGGACGAGGCGTAGCTTTCCGCACCTGGCTGCAACGTTCGAGTGCGCCCACCGAGCGCACGTTCTACAGTCACAGGAGATCTCGGGGATCGGCGCGGGGGACCTCAGGAGCCGGGGATGGACCACACGACCCAGATGCAGCACCTTCTCGGGCTCAGTGGCATGTGCGCCACGGCGGACGATGCTGCCCGGATGCTGGCCGAGGCACTGCCTGCGATCACCGCGTTGGCCGCGGCCGACGCAGCTGCCGTGGTTCGCCGCGACGGCGAGGCCTCGCCGTACCTCTCCCACCACGAGGGCACCCGGCTCGACATCGCCGACGTCGATGTCGAGGACCTCGTCGTGGAGACGGGTAGCGAAACGGGCAGCGCCGAGACCCTGCGCCCCGTGGCTGCGCCGGCGCCCTGGCTGGAGACCGGCATCGAGCACATCGTCCTGCACCGGCTGCCCGGGCACCACGGCGTCCTCGTCCTCGGGTGGACGACGGCCGAACCTGTCCTGCCCGCGGGCCTCGGGGTTGCCGTGGCCAGCCTGGACGGAGGACTGGCACGCGTCGGGACCGGTGAGGACCTGCGCGACCTGGCCGCCCGGGTGGACAACGCGCAGCACCTGGCGCACATGGGCGACTACGACTGGCACATCTCCAGCGACACCAACAGGTGGTCCGACGAGCTCTTCCGGATCTACGGGTACGAGCCGGGAGCCTTCAACCCCTCCTACGAGCGCTTCCTGTCCCTGATCCACCCCGAGGACCGGGAGCGGATCACCGGGGTGCACCAGGATGCCTACGCCACCGGCGAGCCCTACGAGATGATCGAGCGGATCGTGCGGCCCGACGGGTCGGTGCGCTACCTGTCCTCCAACGGCCAGGTCGTGATGGACCAGCACGGCACGCCCGCACGCATGCGAGGCACCTGCATCGACATCACCGACCGGGTGCTCGCCGAGCGCGAGCGGGAGCAGATCGGGGTCCGGTACCGCAGCCTCGTCGAGACGGCGCCCGAGGCGATCCTGCTCGTCGACGGCTCCGACCGGGTGATCGATGCCAACCCGCGCGCACACGACCTGCTCGGGGGCGACCCCACCGGACGTTCCGTGCTGGACCTGCTGCCGGCGCGGTCCGACGGCCAGGGCGTCCAGGGCCGCCGGCTCGACGGGTCGGCGCTCGTGGTCGACATCAGCCGCGACCGTGATCAGCCCGGACGACGACGACCCGCTGATGGCCGTCTTCCTGCGCGACGCCTCGTCGCGGCTGGCCGGGGAGTCGCTCGCGGCCCGGCTCAGCCAGGCCCGCCTCCGTCGACGTCAGGCCCTGGAGATCAACGACAACGTCGTCCAGGGCCTCGTGGCCGCCAGGTACTCCCTCGACGCCGAGCAGTACCCCGTGGTCGCGTCGTACGTCGAGCGCACCCTGGACTCGGCGCGGGCGATGATGGACGACCTCCTCGAGCCGCTCGACGGCGAGGACCTGATGCCGGGGGACCTGGTGCGGGTCAACGCCGCGGACATCAGCACGCGCGAGGCGCGCTCGACGCTCGCCGACGAGGCGACGGGCGCGCCCGCACGCACGGCCGGCCCTGCCGCGACCGCGGTCCGAGCCGGCAAGAAGCGTGTCCTCGTCGTCGACGACGCCGACGAGCTGCGCGTCCTGCTGCGTGGACGGCTGGAGCGCACGCCCGGCTTCACCGTGGTCGGTGAGGCCGCCGACGGTATCGCAGCCGTCGAGGCCGCCCGCGAGCTGCAGCCCGACCTGGTGCTGCTCGACCTGGCGATGCCGCGGATGGACGGCCTCGAGGCCCTGCCGCTGATCCGCAAGGCAGTCCCCGGCGTGCGCGTGATCGTGTTCAGCGGCTTCGACCAGAACACGCTGGCGCAGAAGGCCATCGCCGCAGGGGCCGACCACTACATGGTCAAGGGCGGCCCGATGAGCAAGCTGCTCGAGCTGGTCGAGTCGGTGCTGCAGCCCTCAGCCTGAGCAGGCGCCGGGGATCCGGCTCGGCCGCCGCCTGACGCCGGTCATCCGTGACACGATTCTCCGTGTGAGCAGCCACCCCGGAGCGCAGCGACTGGCCGACCTCGCGCGACTGCGCCGGGTCCGCGACCGGATCGACCGGGAGTACGCCAAGCCGCTCGACGTCGAGGCGCTGGCCCGCGGCGTGCACATGTCGGCGGGGCACCTGAGCCGGGAGTTCAAGCAGGCCTACGGCGAGTCGCCGTACTCCTACCTGATGACCCGGCGGATCGAGCGCGCGATGGCGCTGCTGCGACGTGGTGACCTCTCGGTGACCGAGGTGTGCTTCGAGGTCGGGTGCTCCTCGCTCGGCACGTTCAGCACCCGCTTCTCCGAGCTCGTCGGGATGTCACCGAGCGCCTACCGCGCACAGGTCGCGGGCAGCATCGCGGAGATGCCGACGTGCGAGACCAAGAAGGTCACCAGACCGGTCAGGAATCGAGAAGCGCGAGCCGCCAGGCCGCCCCTAACGTGGTCGTCATGAACATCACCATCCACGCGAGCTTCCTGCCGCTCGACGACCCTGAGGCAGCGCTGAGGTTCTACCGCGACATCCTCGGCTTCGAGCTGCGTCTCGACGTCGGCCAGGGCACGATGCGCTGGCTCACCGTCGGGCCGGTCGACCAGCCCGAGACCTCCATCGTCCTGCACCCGCCGGGGGTGGACCCGGGGATCACCGACGAGGAGCGGCGCACCATCACCGAGATGATGGCCAAGGGCACCTACGGCAGCCTGCTGCTCGCGACCCGCGACCTCGACGACACCTTCGACAAGCTCCAGGCCAGCGAGGCCGAGATCGTCCAGGAGCCGACCGAGCAGCCGTACGGCGTGCGCGACTGCGCCGTGCGCGACCCAGCGGGCAACATGGTGCGTATCCAGGAGGTCCGATGAAGAGCATGACCTGCAAGCAGCTGGGGGGAGCCTGCGACCTCCAGCTCCGCGGCGAGACCGCCGACGACGTGATCAAGGCCCAGGACCAGCACCTCAAGGACGTGGTGGCCGGCGGCGACACGGCGCACGAGCCGGCCCTGAAAGAGATGAAGGGGCGGTGGAAGCACCCGATCAAGGGGATGGGTTGGTACAAGGAGACCAAGCGCGAGTTCGCCGCCCTTCCCGATGACTGAGCCCGATGACTGAGCCCGATGACTGAGCCCGAGGACTGATCCCACTGCCGATGGACGTTGCCGACAGCCACGAGCTGATCCGCGTGCAGGGCGCGCGGGTGAACAACCTCAAGGACGTCAGCGTCGAGATCCCCAAGCGACGACTGACCGCGTTCACCGGGGTCTCCGGCTCCGGCAAGAGCTCGCTGGTCTTCAGCACGATCGCCGCGGAGTCGCAGCGGCTGATCAACGAGACCTACAGCGCCTTCCTCCAGGGGTTCATGCCCTCGCTGCAACGCCCCGAGGTCGACGTCCTCGAGGGGCTGACGACCGCGATCATCGTCGACCAGGAGCGGATGGGGGCCAACCCACGCTCCACCGTCGGCACCGCGACCGACGCCAACGCGATGCTGCGGATCCTGTTCAGCCGGATCGGCGACCCGCACATCGGGCCGCCGACCGCCTTCGCCTTCAACGTCCCGACCCGCACGGCGAGCGGCGTGATGAAGACGGAGAAGGGCGGGCGCGAGGAGAAGACCGTCGTCCGTGACGCCGTGTACCAGGGCGGCATGTGCCCGCGCTGCGAGGGCATGGGGTCGGTCAGCGACTTCGACCTGACCGCGCTGTACGACGACACGTTGTCGCTCTCCGACGGCGCCCTGACCGTGCCCGGCTACAGCATGGACGGCTGGTACGGCCGGATCTTCAGCGGCGCGGGGCTGCCGATGGACAAGCCCATCGCGAAGTTCACCAAGAAGGAGATGCAGCAGCTGCTCTACTCCGCGCCGACCAAGATCAAGGTGGAGGGGGTGAACCTCACCTACGAGGGCATCATCCCGAAGATCCAGAAGTCGATCCTGTCCAAGGACGTCGACTCGATGCAGCCGCACGTGCGCCGCTTCGTGGAGCGGGCGATCACCTTCCAGACCTGTCCCGACTGCGAGGGCACCCGCCTGAGCCGGGAGGCGCTGTCCTCGAAGATCCGGGGGAAGAACATCGCGGAGCTGTGCCAGATGCAGATCAGCGACCTGGCGGGGTGGCTGCGCGACGTCGACGAGCCCGGTGTCGCACCGCTGCTGAACGGGTTGCAGCACCTCCTCGACTCCTTCCAGGACATCGGGCTGGGCTACCTGAGCCTGGACCGCCCCGCCGGCACGCTGTCCGGCGGCGAGGCCCAGCGCACCAAGATGATCCGCCACCTGGGCTCGTCCCTGACCGACGTCACCTACGTCTTCGACGAGCCCACGATCGGCCTGCACCCGCACGACATCGAGCGGATGAACCAGCTGCTCCTGCAGCTGCGCGACAAGGGCAACACCGTGCTGGTGGTCGAGCACAAGCCCGAGACGATCGCGATCGCCGACCACGTCGTCGACCTGGGACCCGGCGCCGGCACCGCCGGCGGGACGATCTGCTTCGAGGGGACCGTCGACGGCCTCCGGGGGAGCGACACCACCACCGGTCACCACCTCGACGACCGGGCTTCGCTCAAGGACTCGGTGCGCGAACCGACCGGATCGCTGGAGATCCGAGGGGCCTCCACGCACAACCTCCAGGACGTCGACGTCGACCTGCCGCTGGGCACGCTCTGCGTGATCACCGGGGTGGCCGGATCGGGCAAGAGCTCGCTGATCCACGGCTCCGTGGCGGACAGGGACGGCGTGGTCGTCGTGGACCAGGGTGCGATCCGGGGCTCGCGCCGCAGCAACCCGGCGACGTACACCGGCCTCCTGGACCCGATCCGCAAGGCCTTCGCCAAGGCCAACGACGTCAAGCCGGCGTTGTTCAGCTCCAACTCCGAGGGCGCCTGCCCGGCGTGCAAGGGCGCCGGGGTGATCTTCACCGAGCTCGGGGTGATGGCGACCGTGGAGTCGACCTGCGAGGAGTGCGAGGGACGGCGCTTCCAGGCCTCGGTGCTCGAGTACACCCTGGGCGGCGCGAACATCGCCGAGGTGCTGGCGATGCCGGTGACCGAGGCGGAGGGGTTCTTCGCCGACGGCGAGGCCGGGACACCGGCCGCCCACAAGATCCTCCAGCGGCTCGGCGACGTCGGACTCGGCTACCTGACCCTGGGACAACCGCTGACCACGCTGTCCGGCGGTGAGCGCCAGCGGATCAAGCTGGCCGCCCAGATGGCCGAGAAGGGTGAGGTCTACGTGCTGGACGAACCCACCAGCGGGCTGCACCTCGCCGACGTGGAGAACCTGCTCGGTCTGCTGGACCGGCTGGTGGATTCCGGCAAATCGGTCATTGTCATCGAGCATCACCAGGCGGTGATGGCGCACGCCGACTGGATCATCGACCTCGGACCGGGCGCCGGCCACGAAGGCGGCCGAGTCGTCTTCGAGGGCACGCCCGCCGAGCTGGTCGCAGGGTCGCAGCACGCTGACGGGGGAGCACCTGGCGGACTATGTGGGCTGAGGGACCTCACCACCCCTCTCGCAAGCGTGGGCGCAGCCGCCGATAAGGTGCATTATGTCAACTAGAGGAGAGCTGCCCCTCCTCCCCGCTGCCGGCGAGAGCGCCGGTCAGGCACCGACCTCGGTGTTGGTCGACTCCGGCATCTGACCTGCCGCAGCGTCGTCGCCCGTCTCGTCGCCTGTGTCATCGGCGTCCGGGTTCGTCTCCTGCGGGCCCTGCGGAACGTCGGGCTCGGTCTCCGGAACCTCGGTACCTGGCTCCTCGTACGGGTCTGGCGTGGGTGCTTGTGGCGTGACGGTCATGGCTCGACTCCGGCGTCGGTTGGGTGTGTTGCTGTCGAGGTACCCCGCTCGTGCCTGCTGCACGCCGCCGGGACGACGCTGGACCTTAGGCTGTTCCCGTGGCCCCACGGTTGACCTCGATCCACCGCTTCCCGGTGAAGTCGCTGCGCGGAGAGTCGCTCGACGAGGCGCAGGTCGAGCCCTGGGGGCTGGTGGGCGACCGTCGCTGGATGCTCGTCGACGAGAACGGCGCGGCGATCACCGCTCGTGAGGTCAACACGATGCTGCTGCTGCGTCCGGAGATCACCGCCGACGGGCTGCGCGTCACCGGCGCCGACCTGCCGCCGCTGGAGACCCCCGTCCCCGACCCCGGCGCACAGGTCCCGGTCTCGGTGTTCGACGCCCACTTCACCGCCGCGGCGGCCGGAGCCGAGGCGGACGCATGGTTCACCAAGGCGCTCGGCCGGCCCGCCCGTCTCGTCCACCTCGACGACCCCGGGCGGCGCCCCACCGACCCGCGCTTCAGCGAGCCCGACGAGCGGGTCTCCCTCGCCGACGGCTATCCCTTCCTGCTCGCCACCGAGGAGTCGCTGGCCGCCCTCAACGACGAGCTGCTCAGCGTCCATCACGGCCGTGAGCCGCTGCCGATGACGCGGTTCAGGCCCAACTTGGTGGTCGCGGGCGTCGAGCCGTGGGCCGAGGACGACTGGCGCCGGATCAGGATCGGTGATGCGACATTCCGGGCGGTCAAGGGTTGTGCTCGCTGCGTGATCACCACCATCGACCCCGTGACGGCAGCGCGCGAGAAGGAGCCCATCGCCTCGCTCGCCCGGATCCGTCGCTGGGACGGCGCCACCTGGTTCGCGATCAACCTGGTCCCCGACTCCCCTGGCGCCACCGTCCGGGTGGGCGACGAGCTCGCGGTCCTCGACGCAGCCGAGCCGGGCGGCGGCCCGCTTCGCCCGGACCGCACCCGGCGCGACCAGGCCTGAGCCAGACTCGTGGGGTGAGCGATCTCCTCTCGGGCTACGACAACCGCACCGGCCGTCCGCCGGGTCGGTTCGTCTCCGCCCTCGGCCTGGTGCTGACCGGCATCGCCGCCGTACGGCGTACCGCCGATCCACTGGCCGACACCTGGCACGAACGCAACCGCGAGGCGCTGGAGTCACCGGGTGCCGGACGTCGCTGGATCGTCCTGGGCGACTCGATGATGCAGAGCGTCGGCGCCTCCTCGATCGACGCCGGGCTGGTCGGTCAGCTGCACGATCGCCTGCTGGCACAAGGCTTTCCGCTCTCCGTCGTCAACCTCTCGGCCACCGGCGCGAGGGTGCCCGACGTCCTCGACCAGCAGGTCCCGGTGATGCAGTCGCTGCCGCCGGCGGAAGGCGCCCCCGACCTGGTCACCGTGCTGGCCGGGTCCAACGACCTCTTCGGCGGCAGGGCGCACCGGCGCGAGCTCCCGGACGCGATGGCGCGGCTGGTGGAGGTGCTCCCCCGCGGCGCCGTGGTCTGCACGCTGCCGCAGCCGAGGGCCGCTGCGCGTGCGGCCAACGTGCACCTCGACGAGGCCGCCCGCCGTGGTCAGCTGCGCCTGGTCGACCTGCGGGTCTCCGGCCCGAGGTCCTGGCGGGGCAAGCTGGCCGCCGACCGCTTCCACCCCAACGACGCCGGCTACGCAGGGATGGCGGACGCGTTCGAGCCGGTGCTGCTCGAGACGCTGCGCGAGGACCCGGTCGACGCCGCGGGTTGATCAGCCCGTGTGGTGCAGTCGCGCGGCCTGGCGGGTCAGGTGGTCTCGCTCGGCGAGGTTGCCGGCCTCGGCCGCGGCTCGCGCGTAGAGGTCGTGCGCGAGCGCCCGCTCCCCCGCGCGTTCGCGCAACCAGGCCTCCACGGCGGTGCGGCGGGGTACGTCGGCCGGCACGTCGGCAAGCGCCCTCAGCCCCGCCAGCGGACCATCGGCCTCCCCCACCGCGACGACCCGGTTGAGCCGGACCACCTTCGAGTCGGTCAGCTGCAGCAGCTCGTCGTACCACTCCAGGACCTGGGTCCAGTCGGTCTCCTCGGCACTCGGGGCGTCGCAGTGCAGGGCAGCGATCGCGGCCTGCGCCTGGTACTCGCCCGATCTTCGGCCGCTGGATCGCCAACGCTGCTTGGAGAATCTCGACACCCTCGCGGATCATCGTGGTGTCCCACAGCGAGCGGTCCTGCTCGGCCAACGGCACCAGTGCACCGCTCTCGTCCCACCTCGCGACTCGACGAGCGTGGTGGAGCAGCATCAGGGCCAGCAGTCCGGCGACCTCCGGCTCGGCGCTGGCGCGCGCCAGCATCCGGGTCAGCCGGATCGCCTCCGCCGCCAGGTCGACCTCACCGCTGTAGCCCTCGTTGAACATCAGGTAGAGCACCGTCAGGACGTTGCGCAGGTCCCCGGGTTGGCCCAGCCCGCCCTGTGACACCGACTCGGCGATGGTGCGCTTGGCCCGGCTGATCCGCTGAGCCATCGTCGGCTCGGGCACGAGGTACGCCGACGCGATCTGCCGCGTGGTCAGTCCCCCGACGGCCCGGAGGGTCAGTGCGACTGCGGAGGCCGGCGACAGCGACGGGTGGCAGCACCAGAAGAGCAGCAGCAGCGTGTCGTCGTGCTCCTCGGTCGGCCCCTGCGCCGGCTCGTCGTACACCTTCTCCTCGCGAGTGCGACGCGCCGACTGGGAGCGCTGGGCGTCGACGAGCTTGCGCCAGGCGACGGTGACCAGCCATGCCTTCGGGTTCTCCGGCAGCTCCTCGGACCAGTGCGCCAGCGCCTCGAGCAGGGCCTCCTGCACGGCGTCCTCGGCCGTGGCGAGGTCGGCCCCGCGACGGACCAGGACCCCGAGGACCTGCGGGACCAGGTCCCGCAGGTCCTCGAGGGTCACCTGCTCCACGGATCAGTCCGTGGTGCCCGGGCGCTCCTCCATGAAGGGGCGCACCTCGATCCACTCGTGCAGCGGCCGGCCACCCCCACCCGGCGCCGACGAGAGCAGGGCGGCGGCCTCGTAGGCCCGCTCCTCGCTGTCGACGTCGATGCACATCCAGCCGGCGATCAGGTCCTTGGTCTCGGCGAAGGGGCCGTCGGTGACAGGGGGCCTGCCCTCACCGTCGAAGCGCACGAACGCTCCCTGGGGCGCAAGCGCCTGGGCGTCGACGAACTCCCCGCGCTCGCGCAGGACGTCGGCGACGTGGTCCATGAACGCGACGTGGTCGTTGATCTCCTGGGGCGTCCAGGTGTCCATCGGGGCGCTGAACTCGGGGTGAGGCGTCGGGCCACCGCGGTAGTGCTTGAGCAACAGGTACTTGGCCATCTCGGTCTCCTTCGATCCGAGGCGCCGTTCTCGGCGCCTTCACCCCGGGGACGGAGCCGGTCAGGAGTTCTCGACACCCGCGGCGGGAATTTCCACCCGGGTAGTCAGCACCCGTCCGTTGCTCGCCCCCTGGGGACCGTAGTCGTTGGCCACGACGTAGAGCGTGCGGCCGTCGTCGCCGCCCAGCGTGCAGGCGAAGCAACCCTGCCCCACCTGCACCGTCTCGAGCACCTCGCCACCCTCGGCGACGCGCCGGCAGTGCTGGTTGGGTACGTCGGCGTACCAGATCGCACCCTCGGCATCGAGGCAGATGCCGTCCGGCGCGGAGCCCTCGCCGAGGTCGGCCCACACCCGCCGGTCGGTCAGCGTCCCGTCGTCGGCGATCGTCCACGCCGTCAGGCGGGAGGCGTGCGACTCCCCCACGACCAGCGTGACGCCGTCGTCGGTCACGACCATGCCGTTGGGGAACCACACGTCACCGGCCACGTCCCTGCTCGACCCGTCGGGATGGACGACGGCGACGACGCCGGGCTTGCGCTCCTCCCAGGGCATCGAGCCGGGCATGTCGACGTACACCCGCCCCGCGGGGTCGACCACGATCTCGTTCCACGCGCGGCCCACGGCGCCGTACGGCGCGAGGTCCTCCCCCACGCGCACGCCGTCGGCGGTGGAGACGACGAGTCGGCCGTCGGGCAGCCAGTCGATCGAGAACGGCAGCCCCTCGACCCGGGTGACCACCTCGCGGCCGCCACCGGCGTCGAACCGGAGCACCTCCCCCGCCAGCCAGTCGCACATCCAGAAGGCGCCGTCGTGCCAGCGCGGCGACTCCCCCATCGCGATGTCGGTGGCGAAGACCTTGAGCTCAGGAGGCATGTCAGGTCAGACCGGCGACGGGCTGGCAACTCATCGCCAGCTCGACGAGGGAGGCGCGCATCAGGGTCGGCAAGTCCTGCGTCTCCCCCGCCTGCCCCACCCAGCGCTCGAACGCCACCCGGAAGACCGCGGTGCCCGCCTCCCCCATCAGGCGTGCGCTCGGCTCGCCGACACCACGACGCCCCAGCGCCTCGGCGAAGGCCGACGGCCAGGTCGGCCATCTTCATCAGCTCGCGCTCGCGGAGGTCGGCGTGGGCGTCGATGAGCTGCTGGCGCTGGCAGCGACCAGTCGCGGTTGCCGCCGAGCATGCTCGGCGGCCAGGTCGAGGGCCGCTGCGACCGCCTCGATCGGCGTGGCGTCGGCAGGCGCCTCCCCCACCGCGGCCACCAGCCGATCCTGCAGCTGGGCCGACCCGCTGAACAACACCTCCTGCTTGTCCGCGAAGTGCCGGAAGAACGTCCGCGCCGTGACGCCTGCGCGCTCGGCGATCTCGGCCACGGTCGCCTGCTCGAACCCGCGCTCGACGAACAGCTGCATCGCCGCCTCTCGCAGCCGGCCGTCAGCGCCGGGCTCCCATCGCCCCATGGCCGCAGCATAGGCGATGTCACGGTGTGACATCATCGTGCTAGTGTCATGTCACCAACTGACATCACGCTTTCATGGAGGCAGCACATGCGCATCTTCGTCACCGGCGCGTCCGGTTGGATCGGCTCGGCGGTCACCGCCGAGCTGCTGGCCGACGGCCACGACGTGCTCGGCCTCGCCCGCTCCGACTCCTCGGCGGAGAAGGTCGCCGCGCTCGGCGCCGAGGTCCACCGCGGGTCCCTGGAGGATCTCGACAGCCTGCGGACAGCGGCCGAGAAGAGCGACGGCGTCGTGCACCTCGGCTACGACCACGACTTCAGCCAGATGGAGCGTGCCGCCGACCTGAACGCGCGGGCCCTCGAGGTGCTCGGCGGCGCGCTCGGCGCCGACGCGCCCTTCGTGTTCGCCTCGGGCGTGGCCGGACTCACCGAGGGCAGGCCAGCCACCGAGCGCGACGCGGCCGACCCGTCGCGACACCCCCGCATCGCCGCGAGCCAGCGGGCCCTGGCCCTCTCCGAGCGCGGTGTCCGCACTGTCGAGGCGCGCTTCGCCCCGACCGTTCACGGTGCCGGCGACCACGGCTTCATCTCCGTCCTGGTCGGCGTCGCTCGCGAGCGCGGCGTCTCGGGGTACGTCGGTGACGGCACCAACCAGTGGGCGGCCGTGCACCGCGCCGACGCCGCCCGTCTCGTCGCCAAGGCCGTCGAGTCCGCTCCCCCGGGCACCGTGCTGCACGCCGTGGGCGAGGAGGGGGTGCCTACCCGCGCCATCGCCGAGGCCATCGGTCGTGGGCTCGGCGTCCCCGTCGAGTCGGTGCCCGTGGCCGAGGCGGCCGAGCACTTCGGCTGGATCGGCATGTTCTTCGGGATGGGCGCCGCCGCGTCGAACGACCTCACCCGCGCGCTGCTCGACTGGGAGCCCACCAACCCGACCCTGCTCGAGGACCTGGCCGGAGGCTCCTACTTCCTCAGAAGCTGAGCTCCTCGCTCTTCACCACTGCGGTCTCGCGACCGGGAGCCTTGGTGAAGCTCCAGTACAGGTTCGTGAAGGTGATCACGTCGGCCGGCGGGATGTTGCCCCACTCGGTCATGTCCTGCGTGGTGTGGGCGTCGGAGACGAGCGTGACGTCGTACCCACGGGCCAGGCCGCCGTGGAGCGTGGAGCGGATGCACGCGTCGGTCTGCGCCCCGGTCACGACGAGGCGGCCGACGCCCTTCTCGGCGAGGACCTCCTCGAGCTCGGTGTCCTCGAAGGAGTCGCCGTAGGTCTTGTTGACCAGCGGCTCGTCATCGGCACGGACCAGCTCGTCGACGTACTGCCACTGGTCGCTGTCCAGCGGCATCCCCTCGTCGTTGTGCGCGACCCAGACGACGGGCACGCTCGCCGAGCGCGCCTGGTCGACCAGGGAGGCGATGTTGGCCACCACGGTGTCGCGGTCCTGCGCGCCGTCGGTGACGTCCTTCTGCACGTCGATGACGAGCAGTGCGGTGTTCGGTCGGTCTGTGAGAGTGCTCATGGATCCACGCTAGGCGGGGCCACCGACAGTCGCACCTCCGCTGCTGCGGACCCCCGACGTGCTCTGCAGGGAAAGCGCCTCGTAGAACTCCGTCGCGTCGAGCCCTTCGGCTGCCCGCATGGTGCGGCAGATCCGGCAGTCGTTGATCCGCGCGATGGTCACGCGGCTGCTTCCATCTCGCTCGGTCGGCAGGCTGGTCTCTGTTGTAGACCGCGTCGCTGTAGCCCGCGGCGGCCGCGGCCACAGGTGTCGACGTACCGGCCCACAGGTGCATCAGCGGGTCCTGGCCGTCGGGTACCTCGATCCTGGGCATGGCCTGCACGCTAGTGCAGGCCATGCCTCTCAGACGTCGAAGCGGTCCAGGTCCATCACCTTGGCGAACGTGGTCGCGAAGTCGCGGGCGAACCGGTCCTGGGCGTCGTCGCTCGCGTAGACCTCGGCGACCGCGCGCAGCTGGGAGTTCGAGCCGAAGACCAGGTCGACCGCGGTGGCCGTCCACTTCGTCTCTCCCGTTGCCGTGTCGCGGATCTCGTAGACGTTCTCGTCTGCCTCCGAGGCCTTCCACTCCGTGCCGAGCTCCAGCAGGTTGACGAAGAAGTCGTTCGTCAGCGTTCCGGGACGCTCGGTGAGCACGCCGTGCTGGGTGCCGCCGGCGGTCACGCCCAGGGCACGCAGGCCGCCGACGAGCACCGTCATCTCCGGCGCGCTCAGGTCGAGCATGTACGCGCGCTCGAGCAGCAGCGTCTCCGGCGCCAGCTTCTCCCCCGCCTGCAGGTAGTTGCGGAAGCCGTCGGCGCGCGGTTCGAGCACCGCGAAGCTCTCGGTGTCCGTCTGCTCCTGAGTGGCGTCGGTGCGCCCCGGCGTGAACGGCACCGTCACGTCGTGCCCGGCGGCCTTGGCCGCCTGCTCGACGGCTGCGGTGCCGGCCAGGACGATCAGGTCGGCCAGCGAGACCGACTTGCCGCCGCTCTGGGAGTCGTTGAACTCCTGCTGCACGCCCGCGAGCGCCTCCAGGACCGACGCCAGCTCGGCCGGCTCGTTGACCTCCCAGCTGCGCTGCGGCTCCAGGCGGATGCGGGCGCCGTTGGCCCCGCCCCGCTTGTCGGTGCTGCGGAAGGTCGCGGCCGAGGCCCAGGCGGTCAGCACGAGCCGCTCCAGCGGGATGCCGGTGGCGAGCACCTTCTCCTTGAGCGAGGCCACGTCGGCGTCGTCGACGAGCTCGTGGTCCACCGCCGGCACCGGGTCCTGCCACAGCTGCGGCTCGGCGACCCACGGGCCGAGGAACCGCGACACCGGACCCATGTCACGGTGGAGCAGCTTGTACCAGGCCTTGGCGAAGGCCAGCGCGAACTCGTCGAGGTTCTCGTAGTAGCGGCGCGAGATCTTCTCGTACTCCGGGTCGAAGCGCAGGGCGAGGTCGGTGGTCAGCATCGTCGGCCGACGCTTCTTCTCCGGGTCGAAGGCGTCGGGCACGTCGGCCTCGGCGTCCTTGGCCACCCACTGCTTGGCCCCTGCCGGGCTCTCGGTCAGCTCCCACTCGTGCTCGAAGAGGTTGCTGAAGAACCCGTTGCCCCACTTGGTCGGGGTGCTCGTCCAGGTCACCTCGAGGCCGCTGGTGATCGCGTCCGGGCCCTTGCCGGAGCCGTACTCGCTCTTCCAGCCGAGGCCCTGTGCCTCGAGGGGTGCGCCCTCGGGCTCGGGACCGACGAGGTCCGGGTTGCCTGCGCCGTGGGTCTTGCCGAAGGAGTGCCCACCGGCGATCAGCGCGACCGTCTCCTCGTCGTTCATCGCCATCCGGCGGAACGTCTCGCGGATGTCGCGGGCCGCAGCCAGCGGGTCGGGGTTGCCGTTGGGACCCTCGGGGTTGACGTAGATCAGGCCCATCTGCACCGAGCCGAGCTGTGGGGCGAGCTCGCGGTCGCCGCTGTAGCGCTCGTCGCCCAGCCAGGTGTCCTCCGGACCCCAGAAGACCTCCTCGGGCTCCCAGATGTCCTCACGGCCGAAGCCGAAGCCGAAGGTCTCCAGGCCGAAGGACTCCAGTGCGCAGTTGCCCGCGAAGACGAGCAGGTCGGCCCAGGAGATCTTGCTGCCGTACTTCTTCTTGACCGGCCACAGCAGCCGCCGGGCCTTGTCGAGGTTGGCGTTGTCGGGCCAGCTGTTCAGCGGCGCGAAGCGCTGGGAGCCTTCGCCGCCACCACCCCGGCCGTCCTCGATCCGGTAGGTGCCGGCGGAGTGCCAGCTCATCCGGATGAACAGTCCGCCGTAGTGACCGAAGTCTGCCGGCCACCAGTCCTGCGAGGTGGTCATCACCTCGAAGATGTCCTGCTTCAGCGCCTCGACGTCGAGCTGGGCGAACTGCTCGGCGTAGGACACGTCCGGGACCGGGTTCGCCCGCGGGGAGTGGGCGTGCAGCACCGTCAGGTCCAGCTGGTTGGGCCACCAGTCGCGGTTGGTGTGCGGTCGACCGTCGGTCTTGGGGGTCGGGGAGTCGATCGCCGGGTTCTCGGACTCGCTGCCGTGGTGCTCGGACTCAGACACGTCGGTGGTTCTCCTTGTGGGTGGGATCTCTTGGGTTCGGTCGGGTTCAGGTGCTCGGGACGCTGCGTGCGCGTGCACTGGGGGCAGGTGCCCCAGTAGACGACCTCGGCCTCGTCGATGACGAAGCCCGAGTCGTCGGAGGCGGCCAGGCACGGGGCCTCGCCGACGGCGCAGTCGACGTCGGCAATGGTGCCGCACGAGCGGCACACGACGTGGTGGTGGTTGTCCCCCACCCGCGCCTCGTAGCGCGCCAGCGAGCCGGACGGCTGGATGCGCCGCACCAGCCCCGAGTCGGTCAGCACCCGCAGGACGTCGTACACCGCCTGGTGGGACACCTCCCCCAGCTCACGGCGCACGGCGTCGATCAGGGTCTCGGTGTCGGCGTGCGGGTGGTGGTGCACCGCCTCCAGGACCGCCAGCCTCGGTCGCGTGACCCTGAGATCGGCACCGCGCAGGGTGCTCTCGAAGGTCGCGTCCGGCATGTCACTCACCCAACACCATTTACTTGAACCATTCAAGAGTGGAATCGATCGCCTGGCGCCACCGTTGCGCCCGGCATGACGACCATCGGATTCATCGGCAGCGGACACATCGGCAGCACCCTCGCGAGGCTGGCGGTCGGTGCCGGCCTCGATGTCGTGATGAGCAACAGCAGAGGCCCGGAGACCCTCCAGGAGCTCGTCGACGAGCTAGGGCCACGTGCACGCGCCGCGACGGCACAGGAGGCCGCCGAGGCGGGCGACCTGGTCGTGGTGACGATCCCCCTCAAGGCGGTTCCCGACGTCCCGGTGGAGCCCTTGCGCGGCAAGGTCGTCATCGACACCTGCAACTACTACCCGCAGCGCGACGGCCAGATCGCCGAGCTGGACGACGAGTCGACGACGAGCAGCGAGCTCGTCCAGTCGCACCTGCCGGAGTCGCACGTCGTCAAGGCGTTCAACAACATCCACTTCCGCCACCTCGCCAAGCTGGGTCGCCCCGCCGGCGACGCGGAGCGCTCGGTGATCACGATCGCCGGTGACGACGACTCGGCGAAGAAGACGGTCGCCGACTTCCTCGACCAGATCGGCTACGACGCCTACGACGTCGGTCAGCTGTCCGAGAGCTGGCGCTTCCAGCCCGGGGCCCCGGCGTACGGCGGGCCCTACGTCGTCCCCGGTGAGGACTTCCCGAGCGAGGGTCGGCCGGCCACCGCGGCGGAGTTCGAGAAGGCGCTGGCCAAGGCCACGCGAGAGCGGCACAACCAGCGCTAACCTGCCCGCATGGCCGCACCACCACGCACCGCCCTCGTCACCGGCGCCACCTCGGGGATCGGCCTGGCCACCGCGAAGCTGCTCGTCGAGCGCGGTCACACGGTGGTCGGCACCTCGCGGAACCCGGCGAAGATCCCGGCCGAGGACAAGATCGAGGGCGTCCGCTACCGCGCGCTCGACCTCCGCGACGTGGACACCATCCACGGCTTCCTGGGCTCCTTGCACTCCGAGGCCATCAAGGTCGACATCCTGGTCAACAACGCGGGTGAGTCGCAGAGCGGACCTCTCGAGGAGATCCCGCTCGAGGCGCTGCAGCGGATCATGAACCTCAACGTGCTCGGCCCGGTGCACCTCACCCAGGCGTTGCTGCCGGGGATGCGCGAGCGTGGCTACGGCCGCGTGGTCATGGTCGGCTCGATGCTGGCCAGCTTCCCGCTCGCCTTCCGTTCCTCCTACGTCGCCAGCAAGGCCGCCCTGAAGGGGTTCGCCACCGCGGCCCGCTACGAGATGGCGCCGTACGGCGTGTGGCTGACCACCGTGGAGCCGGGGTCGATCAGGACCGGGATCAGCCAGCGACGGACGAAGTACATCTCCGAGGACTCACCGCACGCGCCCGCCTTCAAGAAGATGCTGAAGGTGCTCGACGGCAACGAGCGGGAGGGAGCGACCGCCGGCCGAGTCGCCCGCACCATCCTGGAGGCGATCGAGGCCGACCGCCCCGCACCGCTCTACGCCGTCGGCAGCAACGCCCCCGCGGTGTTCGCGCTGCGCCGCGCACTCCCACGCTCGACAGTGGAGGCCATCGTCAACCGCGCGTACGGGATCACTCGGAAGCCACGGTAGCTACCCGCCCGAGTGGTTCCGACAGGCTCAACCACCGTGCGGCGGGTCCACGTTCACCGTCGGCACTCCCCCACCGGCCCGCGCGATCACCGCGACCGACGGCTGGTCGGTCGGGTTCGACTCCCGGTGCACGGTGTGGGCGGGGACGTGCACGAAGTCCCCCGCGACCGCGTCGACGTACCCGTCGAGTCCCTCGCACTCCAGCCGGAGCACGCCGGAGACCACGTAGAGGCTGGTGTCGTTGACGTCGTGGTGGTGCCACCCCGAGACGGCGCCGGGCTCGGTGACCACCTGGCCGGCCCAGAGGATGTCGACCTCGAACGCCTTGGCGCGCGCCATGCCGGGCGTCGGGTCGGCGGCTTCGAGGTCTCCTGGCCTGAAGACGGTCACGGGTCCGGGCACGGCATCGAGTCTGCCACCACAATGGCCTGATGGCCCTCGACCTCCCGCCGCTGCACGACGAGCTGACGTTCCTCGCTCCGCTGTCGGAGCAGCGGGCCACCGGACTCGTCACCTGGCTGAGTGCAGGGCTCGGATCCGGCACCGCGCTCGACATCGGCTGCGGCTGGGGCGAGCTGCTGCTGCGCGTCGCCGAGGCCGCACCGTCGTGCCAGGCGGTCGGCGTGGACACCGACGAGTCGTCGCTGCAGGAAGCACGCCGCCGGGCGTCGGACCGTGGGCTCTCCGACCGGGTGAGCTTCCTGGCCGGCGACGGCGAGCACGTCGGCCCCGCGGCCGTCGACGCCCTGGTCTGCATCGGCGCGACCCAGACTTGGGGCCCACCGGTCGAGGCCGGACAGCCGCTCGACTACGCCTCCGCCCTCGACGCGATCCGCGGCCGGGTCCCCGACGGCGGTCGGGTCGTGTACGCCGACGGCATCTGGTCGAGGCCCCCGACCCCCGAAGCGATCGCTCCCCTCGGCTGGTCGCGACGACGAGTTCGTGACCCTCGACGCGTTGCGCTCGCTCGCCCAGGAAGCGGGCTTCGAGGTGGCCGCCTCCGACGAGGCGACGCTGGAGGAGTGGGACGCCTTCGAGGCAGGCTTCACCGCCGGCTACGACGTCTGGCTGGCCCACCACTCCCCCGACCACCCTGATGCCGCGTCCGTGCGACAGCGCGCCGAGGACCAGCGGACGGCGTACCTCCAGGGCTACCGCGGGGTGCTGGGGATGGGGTACCTCCAGCTGATCGCCGAGTGACGGGGCAGGGCGGGACACGCCGTCCACAGATCGGCGAACGGGTCTTGCGGTGTCCCTGCAGACTAGTAGAATCGAACACATGTTCGAGTCGAATTCCGAGGTGCCAGCGCTGACCGCGCCGACCATCGATGAGGTCAAGGACTTCCTCGAGCGACTCGCAGTCCTCGACGGTGCCGGCGCGACCGAGGCCGAGCAGCTCGAGTACCTGGCGGTCCTGGAGGGGTTGAAGGGAGGGACAGGCGCCGCCCAGGCTCGGGTCACCGACAACCTGGCCAAGGCCCGCACGGCCAGTGAGGCAGAACGCGGGATCCCTTCCGCCAAGCGGTGCCAGGGCCTCGCCGCCGAGATCGCCCTCGCTCGGCGCATCAGTCCCCACCAGGGCGCGCGTGAGCTGGGGCTGGCCAAGGCGCTGGTCCGCGAGATGCCGCACACCCACGACCTGTTGACCCGGGGCGAGATCAGCGAGTGGCGCGCCACCCTCGTGGTCCGCGAGACCGCCGTCCTCTCCCTCGAGCACCGCCAGCAGGTCGATGTCGAGCTGACGACGAAGCTGGCCGCCATGGGCGACCGCGAGGCAGCCGCCGAGGCACGCAAGATCGGTTACCGGCTCGACCCCGGCTCGGCGATCCGTCGTACCCGCGGCGCCCGGTCCGACCGCAACGTCACCCTGCGACCGGCCCCCGACACGATGACGTACCTCACCGGGTTCCTCCCGGTCGAGCAAGGCGTCGCCTGCATCGCCGCGCTCCGCAAGGCCGCCGACACGGCGCGTGCCGATGGGGACGCCCGCTCACGCGGCCAGGTCATGGCCGACACCCTGGTGCAGCGCGTCACCGGGCGGGCCGACGCCTCCGCCCTCGACGTCGAGGTGCAGCTGGTGATGACCGACAGCGCCCTCCTCTCCGACGACCACTCCCCCGCCCACGTCGTCGGGCTTCGGACCGATCCACGCCGCCCTCGCCCGCGTCATCGTCCGCCAGGCCCACCGTGCCTGGCTGCGCCGTCTCTACCGCAGACCCGAGTCCGGGGCCCTGGTCGCGATGGACTCCCGTCGCCGCGTCTTCGACGGCGAGCTGCGCGAGCTCCTCGTCCTCCGCGACCAGACCTGCCGGACGCCGTGGTGCGACGCCCCGATCCGGCACGCCGACCATCCCGTGCCCGTCGCTGACGGCGGCGAGACCTCCGTCCAGAACGGCCAGGGTCTCTGCGAAGCGTGCAACTACGCCAAGGAGGCCCCCGGCTGGAGGTCTCTACCCCTTCCCGGCGACCGGCACGAGGTCCTGATCACCACCCCCACAGGACACACCTACGTCTCCACCGCGCCTGACCCACCCCAGCCCCAGCCTCCACCGCCCGACGAGGGTGGTGACGTCGTGCACTTCTACTCCGAGGTGCGCACACTCGAGGAAGAGCTCCAGCCGCTCCTGGCCTGAGAGGTCGCAGGTTGGTCAGCCCTCGATGTAGACCACGAGCGTGTCCGGGTGTACGCCGTCATACGCCATGGCCGCCGCGCCGGCCTCGCTCTGGATCACGGCCTCGAACGCCGCCATGTCGGCGACAGTCATGCTGAGACCGACATGGTTCGGCCTGTTGGGGTCCACGAACGTGCTGATGTCGCTCGCGACCGGCCCGAAGACCTCCTCGCGCTTGGGAGACGACAACCAATGGGCAACGTCGTCGACTTCGTGGGTGGCGATCAGCTTGGGCATCGGGCGTCCTCACGGTCGAGTGATCGGCTCTGCCCGAGCTATCCCCGTGGCCGTCCTGACGGGGTCGCTCTGGACGCTACTCAGCAATGGGAGGAGACGCCATAGCCCAACCGGGTCGCAACGGGAGCGGCGCCTCACCGCCCGCGCCGGACCCCTCCGTAGATGCCCCGCCGCACGATCCAGGGCTGCAGGATCGTGTGGATCGACCATGCCGGGAAGCGGAACGACCTGCCGGAAGGGGTGAAGACGCGCAGCCCGTCCGGCTGGAAGCCGAGGACCGAGCCCCAGCGGCGACGGCGCGGGCGATACGTGCGCAACGGGCGCCCGGCCAGGTGGCGGCGGACGTTGCGGGCGAGCAGCCGGTCCGCCCGGTTGCGGGCCGAGCCGCGCAGCGGATCCGTGGCCGCGACGTCGCCGATGGCGAACACCCCGGGCGCGCCGACGACGGTGAGGTCCGGGAACACCCGGACGAACCCCTCCTCGTCGAGCAGCGAGTCGGGCAGCCAGCCGGTGTTGGGCCGGACGCGCCCGATCGCCCAGACCGTCGCCTCGGCGTCTGCGTCCGGCTGCCCGGTGCTGAAGGCGACGGGGCCGGCGGTGATCCGGTCGAGCTCGAAGTCGGGCGGGACGACGGCGCGATGGCCCGGGTGCAGCGAGACACCGCGCTCCTCGAGGATGCCGCAGACCGTCGCCCAGACGCGTCCGTGGTGCTGTGGGAGCGCCCGATCGCCCGGGTAGTACAGCGCGACGCGCGTCTCGGGCCACGCGAGGGCGAGGTTCGCCGCGGCAGCGACCGCGGCCGCGCCCCCGCCGACGACATTGATGGACGTGGCCGCTGCCAGCTGGTCATGGGCCGCTCGGAGAGCCGCCGCGACGTCCTCGTCCGACTGGAGGTCCGGTCGGCGCCAGAAGCCGTTGGTGACACCGGTCGCGACGACCAGCGCGTCGTACGGCTCGGTGCGGGTCGTGCCGTCCGGGAGCCGCACGCCGACGGTGCGGTCGGCGAGCGAGAGCTCGGTGAGCGTGCCGTGGACCCTGCGGACGCCGTCGAGCTTGCGATAGCGATCGAACCCGACGAAGTACTGGCGGGCCCACTCGTCGGGCCTGGCCAGCCGCAGGCCCAGCTCCTGCCCACTCACCAGCGCGCGCTTGGTCGAGATGCCGACCACGTCCACGTGCCGGGAGAGGTGCAGTGCCGTGAGCACGCCGGTGTCACCGAGGCCCGCCACCACCACCCGGGGTCGGGTCACGCGGTGGTCCGTGGGGGACGCGGGACCAGCCGGGGCACCCGGTCGATGACGTCCTGGTACGCCGGGCGCCGCTCGAGGCTGCGCTGCTCCATCATCGGGATGCTCGCGCCGAGGAACAGCGCGGCCATCGCGATCGTGCCGAGGAAGACCCACCACCAGTCCGCGGGCGAGGCCGCCAACCCGAAGAGGCCGAGGGCGAACCAGAAGCTGATCTCGCCGAAGTAGTTGGGGTGTCGCGACCATCCCCAGAGCCCCTGGTCCATGCACTGACCGGGCTGCTTGTTGCGCGCGAAGCGGTACATCTGGGTGTCCGCGGCCAGCTCGAGCGCCGCGGCACCGAGCCCGATCACGACCGCCGCCACGTCGATCCACCCGACGTCCCGGCCGCCGCGCGTGAGCGCCAGGTAGACCGGAGTCATGCCGAGGAACACCTGCCACGTCGGCACCAGGTGGATCCCGAACAGGTCGACCAGCGGCTCCATCGCGCCCTTGCCCTCGCGCAGCAGCGGGTAGCGCCAGTCCTCGTGCGGAAACCCGGGGAAGGCGTAGACCCAGTTGCCGGTCAGCCGCAATGCCCAGACCAGGATCACGCCGAGGACCAGCCAGCACCGGACGTCGTCGAGCCCCAGCGGCCCGGCCGCCCACCAGTAGAGCGCGAGCAGCGGCGGCAGCACGCTCCACCAGGCGTCGTAGAAGCTGGAGTTGTGATGGGCCCGGCTGAACCCGAAGATCACCAGGGTCGCCAGGGTGTCGGCGATCAGTCCGTCGAGCCACAGGTGCGTCGTGTCCGGGCCGAGCAGCAGCCACCCGGCTCCGATCGCGATCGCGACGACGTAGGCCACCCCCACACGCAGCAGCGAGGCGCTCTTGGTCATGGGCCGACCGTAGCGAAGCGCGCTAGAACACGTTGCACTTCTGCGCCGGGTGCGATGACTTCGGCTCGCCTCGGCGGTCGACATGAAGAACCCGATCTCGGACTTGGGAGCACACCATGGAGCAGGTCATCGGCACGGGTCAGCTCGCGCGCCGGATGTTCGAGCTCGTCGAGCCGATCGGCGCCATCCCCTACTCGGCCGACGAACCCAACGAGGCCATGTTCGCCCTCGGGTTCACCGACTTCTGGGACACCTACTTCGCCGGCCGCGCCGCCCCGCTCGGCAGCTCGGTGCCGGCGAGCGTCGTCCACGCGCTGTTCTACAACTTCGCCCCGGGCGAGGTGGCGCGCCACATCCCCAAGGTCTGGAGCACCACCACGCCCGAGGCTGCGATCGCCGCCCGTCGTGAGGGCTGCGCCACCGCACTGCGACACCTGCTGGGGGACCTCGCCGAGACCCCAGCGTTCGTCCGCGCCGGAGAGCTGCTCACCAAGGCGGCCACGAGCGCGCCCCTCGAGGGCCGGCCGATGTACGCCGCGCTGCGCGCCCTGAGCGTGCCGGAGGAGCCCGCGGCCCGGCTCTTCCACGCCGCGTCGCTCCTGCGCGAGCACCGGGGGGACGGGCACATCTGCGCTCTGGTGGCGGAGGGAATCGGCGGCTTGGAGGCCCACGTCCTGATGGCGCTCGACATGGGCATCCCGGCTCCCACGTTCGGCAGGATCCACCACCTGCCACCTCGCCATGCTGCGCGACCTGGTCGCCAGGATGCAGGCGCGCGGGCTGGTCGAGGACGAGGCGACCTTCACCCCTGCCGGACGGCAGGCCAAGGACCGCGTCGAGGCCCTGACCGACAGGCTCGCCGCCGTGCCCTACGAGGTGCTGGAGCCCGCCGAGCTCGAGGAGCTCGTGACGGCTCTCGAACCGATGGCGCAGCGGATCCTCGCGGTTGCGGACTGAGGCTGGGCCTCGCGCGGGGGCCACGTAGGCTCGCCTTCACCGCCCGACCAGCGAGCCGAGGAGGCCCAGTGCCACGTACCGCGACCCGCCTCCGGACCGTGATGCCCGGGTCCGGCAGCACTGCGCTCGGCGTGACCGTCGTCGGCGGAGTCCTCGGCGGCCTTGCCTCGGCTCCCGAACGCTTGGGCCGGGTGTTCCGGCGGCGCTTCCCGACGGTGGCCGTGACCGGGATGACCGGCGTCGGCAAGAGCCAGCTCGCCGACCGGCTCTCCCGGCGCAGCTCCGACGAGGGTGGGGCGGACGTGGGGTCGGCGGTCCTGGAGCGGCGTACCCGACGCTCCGCCCGGCTGCAGGGATTCCGGTTCCTGGTCGTTCCCGGCGACAACGCGGCCACCCGGCTGGGGGCCCTCGACCAGGTCTTCCACGACGAGCCGGTCGACGGCGTGATCCACGTGGTCGCCAACGGCTACGCGACGCCGCGGCGCACGGCCGGCACCACGGGTACGGCGAGCGCCAGTCGCGAGGAGCTGCTGGCCGCGGAGCTGGAGGACTGGACGATCACGGCTCACCGGATCGCCTCGATGGCCGTCCGCCGGGACAGGCCCGTCTGGCTCGTCATCGCCGTGACCAAGACGGACCTGTACCCCGAGGACCTGGACGAGGTCGTCAGGTACTACTCGCCGGGCAGTGGCTCGCCCGTTCGGCAACAAGGTCGACGAGCTGCGCGCGCTGGCCGGTGGCGCGAAGCTCTCCGTCGACGTGCTCCCGGTCTCCAGCCAGGGCGGCGACCGGAAGTCAGCGGTCTCGGCCAAGCGGGCCGGCGAGATGATCGACGCGCTGGCGGCCCGGCTCGCCCAGCTGAGCGGTCACGCCTAGCCGACTTGCGACCCGGGCTCAGGGACCCCCGCGCCAGTGGTCGATCCGGTGGTGGTCCGGGGCGAAGCCGTGGTCGATGCCCCACAGGACGGCCTGGGTGCGGCTGGTGACCCCGATCTTGCGGTAGAGCGTGCGGATGTAGGACTTCACCGTGTTGGGGGTCAGGAACGTGCGGGCGGAGACGTCGGCGTTGCTCAGTCCCTGGGTGATCAGGGCGAGGATCTCCGCCTCCCGCTCGCTGAGTCCCTCGCCACGGCCCGGCCAGTCGAGGCCGTTGTTGCCGCCTGCCCTGCCCAGGTGGGTCGCTGAACACGGTCTCGCCGGCGTGCACCGCCTCGAGGGCGGCGATCAGCTCGCGGGCGGGCAACGCCTTGGAGAGGTATCCGTGCACGCCCTGCCTGCGCGCGGTCTCCACGAGATCGGGGTGGAAGTTCCAGGTGTAGACGACCACGCGACGCGCGCGCGGGTTGTCGATGAGGACGCCGATGTGCTCGTGGTCGGCCTCCGGCTGCGCGAAGCAGTCGTAGAGCACGATGTCGACGGCGTCGTCGAGCGGCTCGTTGCTGTCGATCTCGGCCACGACCACACGCTCGCGGTAGCGGTCGATGATCTTGGCCAGGCCCATCAGCACGACGTCGTAGTCGTCCACGAGCGCCACGGTGATGGGGCGGGTCCTCGTCGCCGTACGGGTCTGGGTCACGGAGACAAGGTAACCCACCTAGGGGGGTATCGGGCCCGCCTCAGGGGTCACAGGATGGAGAGACCAACACCGCACCGGAAGGAAACCCCCATGCTGGGTCTGATCCTCACTCTCCTCATCGTCGGCCTGATCGCAGGCGCCCTCGCTCGTCTCCTCGTCCCGGGGAAGCAGCACATGTCGATCCTGATGACGATCGTGCTGGGCATCGTCGGCTCGTTCGTGGGCGGCTTCCTCGGCTACCTGCTGTTCCACAAGGACGCCGAGAGCGGTTTCCTGCAGCCCGCAGGCCTGATCGGCTCGCTGATCGGGGCGGTCATCGTGCTGCTGATCTGGACCCGGGCGGGCAACCGCCACACCACGCACCGCACCGCGGGCGTCTGACCGCCCGGCCAGCCGACCTCCGTACTGGATCCGTCGCTCCGCGCCAGCTCCCCCGACTGCCGGAGCGACGGATCCTCGCCCGAGGAGGGTGCCCGATGATCGCCTCCGTACCGCGATGCCCGGCCTGCGGCGACGAGCTCGTCCTCGAGCTCAACCAGGCCGGCCCACCTGACGAGCAGGCAGTCGTGCTCTGCGCCGACCCGCCGTTCCGCTACGTCTGCGCCTCGCCGAGCTGTTCGCAGGCACCGGAGGACACGCGGACGTGATGCCGGACGGGAGACGTTCAGAGCTCGCTCAGGCGCGATCGCTACCCTCCGGCGGGTGACTTCCCTCCACCGGTTCTCGGTGCTGCTCGTCGTCCTGCTCCTCGCTTGCTCCCTGGCCGCCTGCGGGAACGACACCTCGACGCCCCGGACCCAGAAGGGGCAGTGCGACTACCCGACCGATCCCGCGGGGGCCGCCAAGAAGGTCGACCCACCGCCGCTGGACCCGCCCAAGGGCCAGCCCAGCGAGGTCACCATCAGCACCAACCGCGGCGACATCAAGGTCAGCCTGGACGCCGAGCAGGCGCCGTGCACCGTCAACGCCTTCCTGTCGCTGGCCAAGCAGGGTTTCTTCGACCACACCCGCTGCCACCGGCTGACCTCCGCCGGTCTGTTCGTGCTGCAGTGCGGCAACCCGCAGGCGACCGGCAAGCCCGGGGACTCCAACGCCTCGAGCGGGGGGCCGGGCTACTACGTCAAGGACGAGCTCGTCGACAACGACCCGCGCCTGCAGCCGTGCTACAGCCAGGTCGACCAGCGCAGCGGCCGGCCGTACTGCACCTACACGACCGGCACCGTGGCGCTGGCCAAGGCGGGACCGGACACCGGCGGCTCGCAGTTCTTCCTGGTCTACCGCGACTCGCAGCTGCCCAACGCCTACAACGTCTTCGGCAAGATGAGCGCGGCCGGGGTCAAGGTGGTCCAGGCCGTGGCGGCCGGCGGCGCCTACCCGGCGGACATCACCGGCAACACCCCGCCCAAGCTGGAGACCGAGATCACCTCGGTGAAGTAGTCGCCAGGCGGGACCCGTAGGCTCGAGAGATGGAATTCCGCTACCTCGGCAGCTCCGGCCTGAAGATCTCGGAGATCACCTACGGCAACTGGCTCACCCACGGCTCCCAGGTCGAGAACGACGTCGCCACCCAGTGCGTGCGTGCGGCGCTCGACGAGGGCATCAGCACCTTCGACACCGCCGACGTCTACGCCAACACCGCGGCCGAGACCGTGCTGGGCGAGGCGCTGAAGGGCGAGCGGCGCGAGTCGCTGGAGATCTTCACCAAGGTGTACTGGCCCACCGGACCCCGAGGGAAGAACGACACCGGGTTGTCCCGCAAGCACATCCTCGAGTCGATCAACGGCTCGCTGAAGCGGCTGCAGACCGACTACGTCGACCTCTACCAGGCCCACCGCTACGACGTGGAGACCCCGCTGGAGGAGACGATGCAGGCCTTCGCCGACGTCGTCCGGCAGGGCAAGGCCCTCTACATCGGGGTCAGCGAGTGGACCGCCGACCAGATCCGCGACGGCCACGCGCTCGCCAAGGACCTCGGCATCCAGCTGATCTCCTCCCAGCCGCAGTACTCCATGCTCTGGCGGGTGATCGAGGAGGAGGTCGTGCCGACCTGTGCCGAGCTCGGGATCTCCCAGATCGTCTGGTCCCCCATCGCCCAGGGCGTGCTCAGCGGCAAGTACCAGCCCGGCCAGGCACCGCCCGAGGGCTCCCGCGCCACCGACGAGAAGGGCGGCGCCGACATGATCAAGCGGTTCATGGACGACGACGTGCTGCGCCGCGTGCAGGACCTCAAGCCGGTCGCCGACGAGCTCGACCTGACGATGGCACAGCTCGCCGTCGCGTGGGTGCTCCAGAACGACAACGTCGCCGCGGCCCTCGTCGGGGCCTCGCGTCCCGAGCAGGTCACCGAGAACGTCAAGGCCGCCGGCGTGAGCATCCCGGCGGAGCTGATGGCCAAGATCGACGACACCCTCGGCGACGTCGTGGAGACCGACCCCGACAACACCGGGAAGCAGACGCCGAAGACCCGGGTCGCCTAGGCGCGACAGCTCGGGAAGACCGCCGCGGCCGGCGGGCATCAGCTGGTCCACGCGCTTCGGCGTGAGCCCGCTCGTCGTCTTGGTGCCTGCCTTGGTGGCGGCGCCCTCCGACACCCCGTAGGTCGTGCGCCGGATGTCCCACTGCCCGCCGGAACCTGCGACGGCCTCCTGCACGACGATGTCACTGCCCTGGCAGTCGACCGTCGCGGAGATGGGCCGGGTGTCCGTGGCCACGAACGGGACCAGGGGCTTGCCGGCATCCTCGAGCTCGACGAGCTTCTTGCCGTCGAGTGCGAAGACGTGGAGCTGGTAGCCCCCACGGGGGTGGTCCTGCCGCGTGACGAGCGAGCTGCACCGTCGTGACCCGGCAGCGTGACGCCGAAGACGCTGCGTGACTCGCCGTGGCCGTCGCTCGGCAGCTCTCCGCCGAGGTACCCGGTCGCTCACCTTGGCGATCAAGCGGGCGGGGCATCCTTGACCGGTCGGTCAGCCTCACCGTCCTCGGGCTGTACCGTCGCCGTCGACGTCCACCGGGCCGACGCTGGTGCGCCTGCACCGAAGACGGTCCGTGTCGGCGGCACAGTGCCGGACGGCGTCGACTTCTGGCCCGCGGCGGCGTCGGAGCTGGTCGACCCGCGGACCCGCAGGCGCTCAGCGTGCCGATGCAGAGGACGACTGTCGCGGCGAGGAGACGCATGGTGATGGGACGCACTCGGGCGCACGTCGGTTCCATGGAGGAACCGTAGTCGTCACCCGCCAGCCCAGGACGCGTACGACGGCCTCGAGCACGATGCGCCCTGACATCTTCGAGTGGCCCTTCGCCCGGTCGGTGAAGACGATCGGCACCTCGACCACGCGCAACCCGCGCCGCACCGCCTGCCAGGTGTTCTCGACCTGGAAGCAGTAGCCGTTGGACTGGGAGCCGAGCACACCGATCTCAGCGAGCGTCGCTGCGCGATAGGCCTTGAACCCAGCCGTCGCGTCATGCACCGGCAGCCCCAGGACCACGCGGACGTAGAGGTTGCCCAGCCACGAGATCAGCCGCCGGCTCCAGGACCAGTTCACGACGCGGCCTCCGCGCACGTAGCGCGATCCCACGACGAGGTCGGCCTCGGCCAGGGCATCCAGCAGGGTCGGGACGCTGGCCGGCGGGTGCGAGAAGTCGGCGTCCATCTGCACCACCTCGTCGTAGCCGTGGTCCAGCGCCCAGGTGAAGCCGGCCCGGTAGGCGGTGCCGAGTCCGGCCTTGCCGGGGCGCCGCAGCAGGTGCACGCGGCGGCCGAGCTCGGTACGTCCGGCCACCCGGTCGCCGGTGCCGTCCGGGCTGTTGTCGTCGACGACCAGCACGTCTGCCCGCGGTACGGCGGCGAGCACCGCATCGATCAGGTCGTCGATGTTCTCGATCTCGTCGTAGGTCGGTACGACGATCAGCGTGCGCGGTGATGCAGGCTCCATGCCGGCGATCCCTCCGTGACGGTCCAGTTGTGAGTCGCGTCGTCCTCGTTCCAGGCGACCAGTGGCAGTGAGCACCTCTGCCCCGCCTCGGGCACCGGCCGCGACAGGTCGAGGCGCAGGTACACCGCGCGGCCGCACATCTCGCTCACCTTGCGGTAGCGCTGCGCCAGGACCGCCCCGGGTCCCTCCCGCTGCATCCGGTTGTTCGCCGGCGTGCGACGTACGACCACCCAGGAAGGCGCGTCCGACCCCTTCAGCACCGCAGTCAGGCGGGTGAAGTGGTGGTCGAGGACGTGGGCGGGAAGGCTCCACAGATAGGTGTACGGCGCCGTCAGACCCGCCGTCTGCACCATCGCGCCGTCACCCAGCAGGCTGAGCATCGTGTCGTCCGGCTGCGCGGCGTCCTCGATGGCCGACCCGATGGTCACGCCGGCTGCGGGAACGCGTGCGGTCGTGCCGACGACCCAACCCAGCGTGCACAGCGCCAGGACGCACGCGGCCACGGTGCGCCCGGCCCAGGGCACGGACGCGGCGATGAGACCGGCCATCAGCGCTGTCGGGACCACCAGCTGCAGCACGTAGTGGCTCCAGTAGCTGCCGCCGGCGATGATCGAGGCGGCGTCGTACGCCGCGAGCAGCAGCGTCGCGAAGGCCAGCGGGCCGGCGAGGGCCCCCGTCGGCGTCCGGCGCAGCAGGACCAGCGCGACGAAGGCGCAGATGACCAGCGGGGCAGCGGTGACGCCCCACATCTCGAGCATGTTGGTGAAGTGGGCCACCCGCTGGCCGGAGGGGAGGTGCTGCATGGCCTCCGCGGCGTGCACGCGGAAGGGGTACATCGCGAAGAAGACGCCCCCTGGCGTGGTGCCGCGAGCGAGGGAGGCGCCCAGGATCACCACCAGCGCACCTACCGCACCGGCGACCGCGAGGAGTGCGCGCCGGGCCACCACCGGCACGCTGATGCCACCCCGTACCGCCGCCGCCAGGCCCAGTCCGCCGGCGAAGACGAGGACGTCGAGCATGTTCTGCTTGACCATCACCGCCGACACCGCGAACACACCCGCCAGCACCGCCGCGACGTCCGGGCGCAACCGCAGTCCGAACTGGGGTCCGGCGTCGCCCAGCACGGCCCGGATGGCGCAGGCGATGCCGAAGGCGATCAGCGGCGCGGCGACCAGCTCACCGTTGACCATCACGGCGCCGCCGGTGGGCGTCACCAGGAGCGCGGCAGCCACCGCGGCGCCCCAGACCGAGGCACGTCGCGCCGACGTTGCCGACGTGGCGGCACCCGCGGCCGCCACCCCCACACCGACCACGGTGGTCGCGACCACCAGGCAGCCGAGCAGACGCAGCGCCGTGAAGCCGCCCAACGCGTCAGCGAGCCGGAAGAACGCGATCAACAGCGGCGGCCGGTCCACCCAGTAGGGCCCGTAGAGCGAGCCCCCGCCTGGGTGCCAGTGCCGCGCGACGACCAGGAACCCGCCCTCGTCGGGCGACATCGGCGCCCGCAGGTACGGGAGCCGCAGGACGGCGGCCAGCAGGGCGATCCAGACCACCGGGTGCCGACCCAGGTGGCGGCGCCCCGAACGTGCTCCGGGCGCGGCGGAGGCAGTCTCGGCCGGGGCCGGGGCGGCAGCCGAGTGCGCCTGGGTCGTCACCCCACCAGAGTTCCCCGAGACCGCTGAACGGAACCTGACGTGAGGTCAAGCACACGGGGGCGGGAGCGTGTCAGGTTGGAGTCAGGTTCGATGGCGGATCGTGGGGTCGACGCCGTTTCCCGGCCGGTGCCGCACCATCTGGCTGGGTCTGCGGAGTCGAGCGACCTGGCTCGAGCACCCGGCACCGACGCACCGGTTGTTCGCCGGTCGACCGCCGCCCCGCTGGCCACAGACAGCGGGGCGGCGGTGCGTCCAGGCTCCGTCAGGCGGTCGGCATCTCCACCACGAACCGCGCACCCCCGTCGGCCGACTCCTGCACCCGCACGCTTCCGCCGAGCTCGTCGACGACCTTGTGCACGATGGCCAGCCCTAGTCCGGACCCACCGCCGTCCCGGGCGCGTGCCTCGTCGAGGCGGACGAACCGCTCGAAGACACGCTGCCGGTCGGCCTCGGGGATGCCGTTGCCGTCGTCGTCGACGGTGAGCACGACCTGGTCGTCGTACTCCTGCAGGGAGACCGAGACCTCGTTGCGCCCGTGGCGAAGCGCGTTGCTGAGCAGGTTGCGCACGACCTGCCCGAGGAGCACCGGGTCGCCCACGACCTGGCCCGCGCTCACCCCGGAGACGTCGATCCGGGGACCGTCGTCGTGACGCAGCCTGCGTGCGTGGTCGAGAACCAGGTCGTCCAGGTCGACAGGGCCGGCGGTCTGCGGGACCCCGTCGTCGATCCGCGCCAGGAGGAGCAGGGCGGCGACCAGCTCCTCCATGCGCTCCTCCTCCGCCAGCACGTCGCGCGCCAGTGAGTCCTGTCCGGTGCGACCCGGGTAGTCGCGCGCGACCTCGGCCAGCTGTCGCAAGGTGGCCAGCGGGGATCGCAGCTCGTGCGAGGCGTCCGAGACGAACTGGCGCTGGACCCGGCTGGTCGCGTCGATCCGGTCGAGCATCTCGTTCAGCGTGGCCGCGAGACGCGGGATCTCGTCACGCCCGTCCGGTACGGCGAGACGCCGGTTCAGGTGCGCGGCGGTGATGGTCGCTGCCTCCTCGCGCATCGACTCCACCGGCCGGAGCGCGCGCCCGACCGACAGCCAGACCGCCATCGCCACCAGGGCCAGCCCCACCGGGACCGCGAAGGAGAGCAGCAGTGCCGAGGCCGCGGTCGCGTGCTTCACCTGATCGGTCGAGCGACCCACCACGATCATCCCCGGGCCGGGGTCGCTGCGCTTGGCCACGACGACGTAGTGGTCCTCGAGCTGGTGGATCTTGACGTCCTTGTCCGTCCCCGGTTGCTCGAGCAACGTCGAGTGCACTCGCGGGTGGTCCGAGGCGACGATCTGGCCCTGCGGGCCGAGGAGCTGGATGATCACGTCGCTCTTGCCGGTGAGCACGGCGTCGCGGGGGTCGTCGCCGCTGCGCAGCAGGGCCTGCACCTCGGCGATCTGCTGCTGGGCCGAGGTGACGAGCTGGTTCTCCATCGCGCGACGCAACGAGACCAGGAAGAGGCCGGCGCCGAGCAGCGCCACCAGCAACGCCGCCATCGTGGCGGCCAGCGTGACCCGGAACCGGACGTAGCTCAGCGGCCGCCAGCGCGTCCGCTGGCGCGACGCCAGGTTCACGGCGATCTGCGCAACCGGTACCCGGTGCCGCGCAGGGTCTCGATGTCGGCGCGGGCGAAGGGCCGGTCGATCTTGCCCCGCAGCCGCGCGATGTAGACCTCGACGATGTTCGGGTCGCCCTCGAAGTCGTTGTCCCACACGTTGGCCAGGATCTGCTGCTTGGTGACGACGTCTCCTGCCCGGCGCATCAGGAACTCCAGCAGCGAGAGCTCGCGCGCGGTCAGCCGCACCATCTCCCCGTTGCGGGTGACGTCCTTGGTGGCCGGGTCGAGCACGAGGTCGCCGACCGCGATCTGCACCGGTCGCTCGACGACGCCGCGGCGCAGCAGCGAGCGGACACGCGCGAGCAGGACGTCGAAGCTGAACGGCTTGGTCACGTAGTCGTCGGCGCCGGTGTCGAGCGCCTCCACCTGGTCCCACTCGCCGTCCTTCGCGGTGAGCATCAGGATCGGCGTCCAGTTGCCCTCCTCGCGCAGCGTCTGGCACACCTTGTAGCCGTTGAGCACCGGGATCATGATGTCGAGCAGGATGACGTCGTAGGCGTTCTCCCTGGCGTACCAGAGGGCCTCGCCACCGTCCGGCGCGATGTCGACCGCGAAGCCCTCGGCCTCCAGACCGGTGCGCAGGGACGCCGCCAGCCTCTGTTCGTCCTCGACGACGAGCACCCTCATCAGTTGCCTCCTCCGCACATGATGACCGGTGCCGGGCATCTGCACGACCTTCGCGGCCCCCACGCCGTTCAGGTGTCCGTCAGCGCAGGGCGTCACCGTGGACACATGTTGCTTCCCCGGCTGCGCTCCCTCCTCGGGCACGAGCTGTTCGGCTTCCTCGTGGTCGGTGGCACCGGGTACGTCGTCGACGTCGCCGTCTTCAACCTGCTCCTCTCGACCGCACCCTTCGCGGGACACGACCCGTCGTACGCACGAGTGGTGGCGATGTTCGCCGCGATGGTGGTGACCTACACGGGCAACCGCTTCTGGACCTGGCGGGGCTCCCAGCGTCACGACCGCCGTCGCGAGCTCGGCCTGTTCGTGCTGTTCAACCTCGTGGGCCTGCTCATCTCGGTCTCGGCACTCGTGCTGACCCACGACGTCCTCGGCCTGACCAGCCGCCTCGCCGACAACCTGTCCGCCAACGTGGTCGGTCTCGGCCTGGCCACGGCGTTCCGGTTCTGGGCCTACCGCACGTTCGTGTTCGGTGCGCCGCCGCTGCACGTTCCGGACGAGTGGCGGCCCGAGGACCGCACCGCGGCCTGAGCGTGATGCGCCCGAGTCACCTCAGATGATTGGAGCGTGGCGCAGGGGCCCACTCGTCGTCCGGTAGCTGCAGGACGGCCGCAGCCAGGGCGGCGAAACCCACGGCGTTCAGGCCCCACCCGACCAGGTCGAGGGTGTGGCTGCCGACGATCACCGCCGCCACGAAGTGGATCGGTTGGGCGACGATCGTGACGACGGCAGCCCAGACAGGAGTCACCCGTCCACGGAGCATCCCGACCCCGAGCAGGATCGTGCCCAGCACGTGGCCGAGGACGAAGAGCCCCGCGGCCACGCCGGCGGCGGGATGGATGCTGCCGTCGTACATCGAGCTCAGCACGCTGACCGGCAGGTGCTGGCGGATCCCGAAGAGCAGGAACGCGTCGCCGACGGTCAACCAGGCCAGCGAGATGTAGCCGATCGACCAGCAGGACGGTGGCGGTCGCCGCAAGCCGCGGCGCGCCCCTGGCCACGACACGGCCGGCGAAGATCACACCGGGCATCGAGCGTGAGACAGGCCAGGAAACCGAGCCAGACCACGACCGACTGGGCCGTCTGGTGGGCGGTCACCTCGCGCACCGCGTCCGAGGAGTTGTCCGAGGTCGTGTACGGGAGGATGAACCTGAGCACGGCGACCGCGATCGGCCCGATGGGCATGATGACTGCGGCCAGGACCCTGCTGGCGTGGCGCAGGTCGGTCCGGGGAAGCGCAGCCTGATCGGCTGCGGCGATGCTCGGCGTGCTCATGCCGTCACCGGCTGCCGGTCACGGGCTCCGACCACCAAGGCGATGCCCACCAGCGTCAGCAGGACGATCGCGGCCGCCAGCCCGCGAATGGCACTGGGAACGTCGCTGACGAAGAAGGCCGGGGCCGCCGAGAGAGCAGAGAGCAGCCTCAAGACGACCAGCGGCAGGACGGCGCGCTTCGCGCCACGCCAGATGAGGACGACGAGGGCGAGGCTGGCGACCCCGAGCACTGCACCGACGAGCGCCACTGACATCGGCGGGTTGTCGCCGTTGGTCATGAGTGGTCCGGCGACGTCGAGGAGCGAGAGCACTCCCAGGACGACGAGGCCGGCACGGAACGAGCGAGACATGAGCACCTCCGAAGTGGGGCCCGGCTGTTCCGGGCTCGACTCGACCCTCCGGCCTCAGCGCTCGCCCGGGCAGGGCGCGCACTCCTGCGGGCGCGGGAAATCTCCGGGTGAGATCGGGAACGCGATCCCGGGTGCCCGGGAACCATGACCGGCAGACTGTGGGACATGTCACGCCGTCGCACCTGGCTCCGCGTCAGCGCCGCTGCCAGCGGTGGCTTCGCCGTCGCCGCGGTGCTGCTGGCAGTCGCCCTGTGCCCGGCGGCGGGTCTCGACTGGTCGCACGCGCTGAGCTCGTTCCTGGTCAGCAACGGGCTGATGGGGGCTTCCTTCGCGCTGAGCGGGGCGCTCATCGCCTGGCACCGGCCGTTCAACCCGCTCGGTTGGTTGCTGGTGGCCGACGGCCTGGGTCACGCCACCAGCGCACTGCTCGCACCGGTCTCCCAGCTCCTCGTCGACGGCGGGGCACCGACGCCGCTGTTGCGCATGCTCGCGACCCTGTTCATGGTCGCCTGGTCCCTGTCCATCGCCCTGTTCCTGCCGATGGCTGTGCTCGTGTTCCCTGACGGTCGACTGCCCAGCGCGCGATGGCGGCCAGTCGCGTGGGCAGTCGTGCTCACCGCGCCACTGTTCGTGCTCGAGATGCTCTCTGGCACCGAACCGATCCTCGAAGGCGCGCCATTGGGCTACCTGGGGATCAAGCACGACGCGGGCCTGGGGTGGCTCTGGACCATCTCGGAGCTCCGCGTGCTCATCGCGCTGCTGGTCGGCGTGCTCGCCCTCCTCGTGCGCTACCGCCGCGCAGACGAGACCGGGAGACGGCAGCTGCTGTGGTTGCTCCTGGCCGGCATGGTGGTGCTGGCGGCGATCACCCCATGGTCGCTCGTGGCAGGTACGCCGATCGTGGTGCTGTTCTCGATCCCGCTCGTACCGCTGGCGATCTGCGTCGCCGTCGTACGCCATCAGCTCCTGGACATCCGTCTCGTGGTCTCGCGTGCCCTGGCCTGGTTGCTGCTCTCCGTCGCTGCACTCCTCGCCTACGTCGCGCTGGTGGCGCTGCTGGAGTCCTTCGTGTCGAAGGCCGTCGGCCGGTCCGCGCTGCCCGCGGTCCTCGTGGCCGTGGCCCTGGCGCCGCTGCTGCCACGCGTGCAGCGTGAGGTCGACCGCTGGATGTACGGCGACCGCCGCGACCCTGCGCGGATCGCCGGACGGCTCGGCGAGCACCTCGCCACCGGCGACGAGCGCGGGCTCGCGGGCATGGTTGCGGCTCTGCGATCGGGGCTGCGGCTCCCCTACGTCGCCATCGTCGACCACGAGGTGGTGATCGCAGCGGCCGGCGAAGCGCCGCAGCAGCGCGCGCGTGTGCCGCTCAGCTACGCCGGGGAGGAGGTCGGACATCTCGAGGTCGGCCTCCGGTCCGGCGAGCGGCGGTTGAGCAGTGCCGATGCCGCAGCCCTCGGCCTCCTGGCCACTCCGTTGGCCGTCGCCCTGGGAGCACTCGGTCTTTCCGCCGATCTCCAAGGGTCTCGCGAACGGCTCGTGGTCGCTCGCGAGGAGGAGCGACGACGGCTCCGCCGCGACCTGCACGACGGTCTGGGGCCGACCCTCACCGGTGTCGCCCTCGCCGCCGACGCGGCGACCAACTTCCTCGATGCCAGCCCAGCACGCACGCGAGAACTCCTGCAGTCGCTGCGTCGGGACACTCGTACGGCGATTGCCGACGTACGCCGCCTCGTGGACGATCTTCGGCCGCCGGCACTCGACGAGATGGGCCTGGTCGGCGCGCTCGACCAGCGGGTCAGCCAGCTGCGGTGGCGCAGCGACGGGAGTGCACTCGACGTACGCCTGATGGCGCCCGACGATCTGCCCGCCCTGCCCGCGGCCGTGGAGGTCGCTGCCTACCGCATCGCCACCGAGGCCCTGCTGAACGTGGCTCGCCATGCGGGGGCCTCCAGAGCCCGCCTTCTGGTGACCTGTCACGACGACAGGCTCGAGGTCGTGGTCACCGACGACGGACCCACCAGGGCGTCGTGGGCGGAGGGTGTCGGCCTGGAGGCCATGCGCGAGAGGGCGGCCGAGGTCGGTGGCTCGTTCGCTGCCGGACCGACGACCGAAGGTGGCCGAGTCTCGGTCTCGTTCCCGTTCGGAGCCGTGCACACGGACGTCGACGACATCGCGGTTCCGGTGGAGGCCCGGTGACGATCCGAGTCGTGATCGCCGACGACCACCCGATCGTGCGCACCGGCCTGACAGCGCTCCTCGGCTCGCTGCCCGACTTCGAGGTCGTAGGTGTGGCGGCGGACGGTCGCGCCGCCGTCCGGGAGGTGGTGCTGTCGAAACCGGACGTCGCGCTCCTGGACCTGCGAATGCCCGAGCTGGACGGCATCGCGGCGACGCGTGAGCTCGCGCGCGTGGCTCCGAATGTCGCCGTACTCGTCCTGACCATGCACGACGACGACGACTCGGTGTTCGCGGCCATGAGTGCCGGGGCTCGCGGGTACCTGGTCAAGGGCGTCGAGCAGGAGGACATCGCCCGGGCCATCAGCTCGGTCGCCGCAGGCGAGGCGATCTTCGGCCCCGGCGTCGCGCAGCGCGTCCTGGCGTACCTGCAGTCGCCGCGGACCTCGACGGAGACCGCCTTTCCCCAGCTGACCCCGCGAGAGCACGAGATCCTCGACCTGATCGCAGGCGGCCACAACAACTCAGCGATCGCGAACCGCCTGGGCGTGGCGGCCAAGACGGTGGCGAACAGCGTCTCGTCCATCTTCGGCAAGCTCCAGGTCGCCGACCGGGCCCAAGCCATCGTGCAGGCCCGGGACGCGGGGCTGGGTCGCGATCGAGGTCTCAGGCCTACGATCGAACCGTGACCACCATGCGCGGACGCCGACCGGGTCCCTCGGTGCGGACCCGCGTGGCCGAGTTCCGCGACGGCCGCCGGCTCGACCACGAGGATCGCGTCGCCACCGAGGAACCGCTCGAGATCCGCATCGAGGCGCCCGGACTGCCGGCGCAACGGGTCGCGGTCACGATGCGTACGCCGGGCCATGACTTCGAGCTCGCGGCCGGCTGGCTGGTCCACGAACGGGTCACGACTGCGGACGACGTGCGGTCGGTGCGGTACTGCACCGACGTCACGCTCAGCGACCTCGAGGAGTTCAACGTCGTCACCGTGGAGCTCGCCGCGCCCCCGCTCGCCCTGCCCACCGCACGACTCGTCGGCTCCGCGTGTGGCGTCTGCGGCACCGACTCGGTGCAGGACGTGCTCGCCGAGGCCGCGCCGCCGCCCGCCGTCGAGCTCGCCCTGGACGTCCTGCTCGGGCTGCCGGACCAGCTGCGCCAGCAGCAACCGGGCTTCGAGCGCACCGGCGGACTGCACGCAGCCGGGCTGTTCGAGAGCGACGGCCGGCCGGTCGTCGTACGCGAGGACGTGGGCCGGCACAACGCGGTCGACAAGGTCGTCGGCTCGCGCATCCTGGCGGGCGAGCCGATGCCGCCGGTGCTGGTGCTCAGCGGGCGGATCGGGTTCGAGCTGGTGCAGAAGGCGGTCGTCTCGGGGATCGGTGCCCTCGTGGCCGTCGGTGCGCCGACCTCCCTGGCCCGCTCCCTCGCCGAGAGCGCCGGCCTGGTGCTGGTCGGCTTCACGCGGCCGAACCGCTGCGTCGTGTACACCGGCGCCGACCGGGTGGTTTGAGCCGTCCGAACGGGTGGACTTTGCCCCGGTTGTGACCACCTCGGCGTGTGCCACCGGGTTCTGTCGGCCCTCGCTCCTAGCCTGCGAACATGCGCCTGCTGCACACCTCCGACTGGCACCTCGGCCGGTCGTTCCACGGTGAGGACCTCCTCAGTGCGCAGGCGACGTACGTCGACCACCTGATCGAGACCGTCGAGGCCGAGCAGGTCGACGTGGTGGTGGTCTCCGGCGACGTCTACGACCGGGCGCTCCCGCCGGTCGACGCGGTGGCGCTCGCCGACGAGACCTTCCACCGCCTCGCCGCCTCCCGCGCACGGGTCGTCGTGACGAGCGGCAACCACGACTCGGCGCGTCGACTCGGCTTCAACAGCCGGCTCGTCGACCTCGCCGGCATCCACGTGCGCACCGACCCCGACGGCGTCGCGGAGCCGGTCGTGATCGACGACGAGCACGGCCCGGTCGCCTTCTACGGCCTGCCGTTCCTCGAACCCGACGTCCTCGTGCGCCGCTGGGGCCTCGGCGCGCGCTCCCACCAGGCCGCGCTGGGCGAGGCGATGCGCCGCGTCCGCGCCGACCTCGACTCCCGGCCGGGCGCCCGGTCGGTGGTGCTCGCGCACGCGTTCGTCACCGGCGGCGTGGCCAGCGACAGCGAGCGCGACATCTCCGTCGGCGGGGTGTCCCAGGTGGCCGTGGGCCTGTTCGACGGCATCGACTACACCGCCCTCGGTCACCTGCACGGCCGAGCGACCCTCGGCGACTCGGTGCGCTACAGCGGCTCCCCGATCGCCTACTCCTTCTCCGAGGCCGGACACCTCAAGGGCTCCTGGCTGGTCGATCTCGGCGCCCGGGGAGTCGCCTCCACGACCTTCGTGGAGGCGCCGGTCCCGCGTGCGCTCGCGCGCCTCGAGGGCACCTTGGAGAGCCTGCTCGTCGATCCGGCGCTCGCTTCCGCGGAGACCGCGTGGGTGCAGGCGACGCTGACCGACCCCGCACGACCGGCCGCCGCCATGGACCGGCTCCGTGCCCGGTTCCCGCACGCCCTGACCCTCCGCTTCGCACCTGCCGGCGGCGAGCCCCGGGCCGTGCGCGTGCCGTCCGAGGGCATCTCGGCCCACGCGATCGCGCTCGCCTTCGTCGACCACGTCCGCGGCGGCCCGGCCACCGAGGCCGAGGCCGCGCTGCTCGACGAGGCCCTCACCTGCTGCCCCGACGACCACGACCTGGTGCCGGAGCTCCTCCGGGCGGGCGCGAGGTGAGGCTCCACCAGCTCTCGGCGACCGCGTTCGGGCCCTTCGTCGAGACCGTGCACGTCGACTTCGACGACCTCTCCGCAGGTGGCGTGTTCCTGCTCACCGGTGACACCGGGGCGGGCAAGACCAGCGTGCTCGACGCCGTCTGCTTCGCGCTGTACGGCGAGGTGCCCGGCGACCGGCACACGGCTCGCCACCTGCGCAGCGACCAGGCCGAGCCCGGCGCCGAACCGCGGGTCGTCCTGGAGGTCACCATCGGAGCCCGGACCTTCCGGTTCACCCGCTCCCCCGCCTGGGACCGCCCCAAGAAGCGCGGCACCGGCACCCTCCGCGTGCAGGCGCACGTCGTCGTCGAGGAGCTGCGTGACGAGACGTGGGTGGCCCTGACCAACCGTCTCGACGAGGCCGGACACCTCGTCACCAGCCTGCTCGGGATGACCTGCACCCAGTTCACCCAGGTCGCGATGCTGCCGCAGAACCGCTTCCAGGCCTTCCTCCGCGCGACCTCCGCAGAGCGGCAGGCCGTGCTGCAACGGCTCTTCCGCACCGAGCGCTTCGAGGCGGTCGAGCGCTGGCTGGTGGAGCGGCGGCTGGAGCTGCGGCGGGAGAGCCAGGCGCGCCACGACGACGTCGCCGCGGTGCTCAACCGGTTCCAGGAAGCGGCCGCGACGACGGCTCCGGACGAGTGGGACGCGCGCGACCTCGGCGTCCCCGCGGACGACGGCTCGCTGCTCGCGTGGGCCACGGACCGGCAAGAAGCCGCGACCACGGCCGCGGCGCAGCAGCCGGGCGACGCTGGTCGAGGCCGACGAGTCACTGGCCGAGGCCCAGCAGCGCCTGGCCGACGGCCGCGACGTGGTCGAGCGGCGCGAGCGTGCGACCGTGGCCAGGCAGCAGCTGCGCCGGCTGGCCGAGACGGCGTCGCGCGAGGAGGAGCTCACCATCCGGCTCGCGGCTCATCGCCGATCGCTGCCGGTCCTGCCGCTGGTACGCCGGGCCGGCGCAGCCACCACCGCGCTCGACGAGGCCGAGGAGTCCGCGGCCGACCACGCTGGCCGGGCTGGCCGGGAGGCTGGGACTGGCCGAGGACGAGATCGACTCGTCGGTCGTCGAGGTGGCCCTGACCCGTGCCGCCGAGACGAGAGCCGTCGCGGAGTCCTGGCTGCCCCGAGAGGTGGAGCTGACCTCGGAGCGCGCCCGGGTCGCCTCGTTGGCCGCCGAGGTGGAGTCCCTCAGCACCACCCTCGCGGCCACCCGCACCCAGCTCGAGGAGCTGGTTCCGAGGCGCGAGGCGCTGACCCTCGAGGCGGCGAGCCAAGCGCGCGTGGCCGCGACGCTGGCCGATCGCCGCGAGCGCGTCCAGCAGGTCGAGCAGGCGGCTGCTGCCGCGCAGGAGGCCCAGGAGCTGGGGCGCCAGCTGGCCGCCCGCCGTACCGAGCTGGCCAGCACCGTCGCCCTGGTGCAGAACCTCCGCGAGGAGCACCTCGACCTCCGCGAGGCCCGGATCCAGGGGATGGCGGCCGAGCTCGCCACCGGTCTGGCCGTCGGCTGCTCCTGCCCGGTCTGCGGGAGTGCGGAGCACCCCTCCCCCGCCACCTCCTCGTCCCGGATCACCCGCGAGGACGAGGAGCAGGCGGCCGAACGCCATGAGATCGCCGCGTTCGAGCAGCAGGCGCAGCAGGAGGCCATCGCCACTCTCGAGGCGCAGCTCCACGGTGCCCTGGTCCGCAGCGAGGGCAACAAGCCGTCGTACTGGCTGGGCCGGCTCACCAAGGTGCGCGCTGCCGCGCAGGCCGCGTCCGATGCCGGCGAGCGCGAGGCCGAGATCCGTGCGGAGCTGGCCACGCTCGAGCTCGACGAGCAGGCGGCCACAGCCGCCCAGTCCGCGGTGCAGGTCTCCCTGGCGACCTCCGCCGCGGCCCTGAAGCACGCGATGGTGCGGCGCGACGCCCTCGAGGCAGAGCTCGAGGCACTCCTGCGCGACCACGACCAGGGCTCGGTGGCCGACCTCGTGGTCCACCAGGCCGCCGCCGTCACCACCTTCACCAAGGCGCGTTCGGCCCTGCAACGGCTGGAGAAGGCGCGCGTGGAGAAGGCCGAAGCCGTCGCCGAGACGGTGACGGCGGCGCAGGAAGCCGGCTTCCGCACGGCGCGACAGGCGATCGCCGCCCACCTCTCCGACGACGTCTGCTCAGGACTGGAGGCCGAGCTGGAGCGGCGCCAGGCAGAGCGGGCCACGGCGACGACCGTTCTCGCCGACCCGGCGGTCAAGGCCGCCCTGGAGACCGTCGCGCCCGACCTCGACCGGTTGGAGGCACTCCTGGAGAGCGCCGGCTCCGCACGCGACCACGCCCTGTCCGCCCACCAGCAGGCGACGAGCCGGGCCGAGCGCCTCACCGTCCTTCTCGCCGAGCTCACCGGGGCACTCCGGGTCTGGGAGCCCGTCCGCCGGGACCACGCCGTCGCTGCCGGCCTCGCCGCGCTCGTCGAGGGCAAGAGCGGCGACAACACCTGGCGGATGCGGCTCTCTGCCTACGTGCTCTCCGAGCGGTTGCGACAGGTCGTCGCGGCGGCCAACGAGCGGCTGGGCGCGATGACCGACCGGCGCTACCTGCTCGAGCAGGCCGACGAGCGCGGTGCGGGCGAGCAGCGCGGCGGGCTGAGCCTGCGGGTGCGCGACCAGTGGAACGGCAAGCAGCGCGACCCGGCCACGCTCTCGGGCGGGGAGACGTTCCTGGTCTCGCTCGCGTTGGCCCTCGGCCTCGCCGACACCGTCAGCCACGAGGCCGGCGGCACCCAGCTGGACACCCTCTTCATCGACGAGGGCTTCGGGGCCCTCGACGCCACGACGCTCGACGGCGTGATGGACACCCTCGACTCGCTGCGGGACGGCGGGCGGGTGGTGGGGCTGGTCAGCCACGTGCCCGAGCTGCGCAACCGGATCACCACCCAGCTCGAGGTGCGCAAGGGTCGCCGCGGGTCCACGATCTCCGTGAGCACCGCCCACTAGGGTCAGGGTACATGCCGGAGCGCACCATCGACGAGACCTTCCTGGCCTTGCCGCTCGAGCGGCTCGGCCAGGCGGCGCTGGGCCGGGCACGCGACTTCGGCGTCACCCACGCCGACTTCCGGATGGAGCGGGTGCGCTACCAGTACCTCTCGGTCCGCGACGGCGCCCTCGAAGGCGCCCAGGACGCCGAGGACCTCGGCTTCGCCGTGCGGGTCGTCCTCGACGGCGCCTGGGGGTTCGCCTCGGGGGTCGCGCTCACGGAGTCCGAGGCGGTCGCGATCGCGGAGACCGCAGTCACCGTCGCCAGGGTGGCCGCGAAGATGACGACCCGCCCGGTCGAGCTCGCCCCCGAGCCGGTGTACGACGGGGCTACCTGGGTCTCCTCCTACGACGTGGACCCCTTCGACGTACCCCTCGCCGAGAAGACCGGGCTGTTCACCGGCTGGACCCGCGAGCTGGTCGCCCAGGACGGCGTCGACCACGCCACCGGCGGTGTGCTCTCGGTGCACGAGAACAAGTACTACGCCGACCTCTCCGGGTCCTCGATCACCCAGCAACGAGTGCGGGTCGAGCCCTACCTCGAGGTGCACGCCAGCGACCCCGCCACCGGGGTGTTCGACGCCATGCGCACCATCGCACCGCCGGTCAGCAAGGGGTGGGAGACCTTCACCGACGGCGTCTTCGACTTCGACGCCGAGCGCGAGCGCCTCCCGACGCTGCTCCAGGAGAAGCTCGCGGCACCGAGCGTCGAGACCGGCGAGTACGACCTGGTCATCCACCCCTCCAACCTGTGGCTGGTCATCCACGAGTCCATCGGCCACGCGACCGAGCTCGACCGGGCCCTGGGCTACGAGGCCAGCTACGCCGGCACGTCGTTCGCCACCTACGACAAGCTGAACACGCTCCAGTACGGCTCACCGGTGATGAACGTCACCGGTGACCGCACCGTGGAGCACGGCCTGGCCACGATCGGCTACGACGACGAGGGCGTGCAGTCGCAGTCGTGGGACATCGTGCGCGACGGCGTGTTCGTCGGCTACCAGCTCGACCGCGCGATGGCGCACACCTACGGCGCCGAGCTCAACGGCGGACGCTCCAACGGGTGCGCCTACGCCGACTCCCCCGGCCACATCCCCGTGCAGCGGATGGCCAACGTCTCCCTCCAGCCCGACCCCGACGGACCGGACCTCGACGGCCTCGTCTCCGGGGTCGAGCGCGGCATCCTGGTCGTCGGCGACAAGTCGTGGTCGATCGACCAGCAGCGCTACAACTTCCAGTTCACCGCGCAGCGCTTCCATGCCATCGAGGACGGCGAGTTGCGTGGCCAGCTCCGCGACGTCGCCTACCAGGCGACCACCACGGACTTCTGGGGCGCCATGGAGGCGGTCGGCGGCCCGCAGACCTGGGAGATGGGCGGCGCGATGAACTGCGGCAAGGCCCAGCCCGGGCAGTCGGCGCCGGTGAGCCACGGGTGCCCGGCGGCGCTCTTCCGCGGCATCCGGGTGCTGAACACGAACGAGGAGGGCAGCGGATGAGGCACCCCGCGCGGCCGCAGCAGCTCGTCGAGCACGCCCTGGACTCCTCGCGCTCCGAGCAGTGCGTCGCCATCGTCCACGACACCACCGGCGCCAACCTGCGCTGGGCGAACAACACGCTGACCACCAACGGCGTGATGCACAGCGTCGACGTCACCGTGGTCGCCTTCCAGGGCGCGGGCAACGCCTCGGTCAGCGGCACGGCGGCCTCCCCCGACCAGGTCGCCGCGCTCGTCGAGGCGGCCGACCGGGCCGCCGAGCTGGCCGACCCCGCGGAGGACCGCGCCGAGCTGCTCGGCGGCGACGCGTCCCCCGACTGGGACGACTCGCCGGTCGACACCTCGATCACGGTCTTCGACTCCTTCGCCGCCGACCTGGGCGAGGCGTTCGCGCAGGCTGAGGCCGAGTCACGGATCCTCTACGGCTTCGTCAGCCACGAGATGAGCACCACCTACCTCGGCTCCTCGACCGGGCTCCGGCTGCGGCACGTGCAGCCCACCGGCCACTACGGCTGCACCGGCAAGGACGCCGGCCTGACCGACAGCGCCTGGGTGGGCGGGGCCACCCGCGACTTCAGCGACGTCGACGCCACCCGGATGGCGGCCGACCTGACCACCCGCCTCGGGTGGGGCACGCGACGGGTCGAGCTGCCGGCGGGCCGTTACGACACGGTGCTGCCGCCGAGCACGGTGGCCGACCTGCTGATCGAGGCCTACTGGAGCGCAGGCGCGCGCACCGCCGCCGACGGGCAGAGCATCTACTCCCGTCCCGGTGGCGGCACCCGCGTGGGCGAGGAGCTCGTCCGGCCGGGCGTGCACCTGTTCTCCGACCCGTCGTACGCCGGGCTGGAGTGTGCGCCCTTCGTGATCGCGGGTGGCTCCTCGGCCACCAGCAGCGTCTACGACAACGGCTTCCCGCTCAGCCGCACCGCGTGGATCGACGACGGTCGGCTTGCGGCGCTGCTGCAGACCCGCCACACCGCCGACCTGACCGGGCTGGCGACGACCCCGGCGATCGACAACCTCGTGCTTGCGGTCGACGGGGGCGCCGGGTCCGACCTCGACCTCGTGGCCGGGATGGACGACGGGTTGCTGCTCACCTGCATGTGGTACATCCGCGACGTCGACCCGCAGACCATGCTGCTCACCGGGCTGACCCGCGACGGCGTCTACCGCGTCGAGGGTGGCGAGATCACCGGCGCGGTGAACAACTTCCGCTACAACGAGAGCCCGATCGACGTGCTCCGCCGGTTCACCCACGCCGGCGAGACCGTCCCGAGCTTCTCGCGGGAGTGGGGCGAGGACCAGTTCTCCCGCACCGCCACCCCTGCCCTCCGGGTGCCGGACTTCAACATGAGCTCGGTCAGCCAGGCGCTCTAGCCGTCCGCGACCAGGTACGAATGTCACCGCCGGGTGGGCACGCAACTCCCTGCCCTTCGGCGCCGGTGATTCCTAGCGTTGTCGGCATGACCCAGAAACTGACCCAGAATCAAGCACAGACACAGGACATCGCGACTCCCTCCACCTGCTCCGGCCGCCGCGGCAACGATCGCGTCCTGGCCGTGACCACGACCGCCTCCGCCGGTCTCGCCTACCTGGCCTGGCGCGCCGGCGGCCTCCACCTGAGCGTGAAGAGCGGCGACGGCACCTTCGAGGTGGGCCTGGTCAGCGTCCTGGTCACCGCGGCGGTCGTCTCGGTCACCGGGCTCTGGCTGCTCCGCTTCCTCGAGCGCCGCGATCCTCGCGGCCTGCAGGCGTGGACGGCGCTCGCCTGCTTCGTGTGTGTCGGCTCGCTCCTCGGTCCGCTGGGCGCGACCAGCCTGTCCGCGGGACTCGCCCTGGTCAGCCTGCACCTCGTCGTCGGAACCGCCCTGGTCGTGGGAGCCCGGCGTTCGCGCCTGTGCGGCGTAGCGTGAGCGCCGTGTGGAGGGCTGCCGACGCGTTGTGGCAGCGCAACATCTCCGTCCTGGTCTGGACGGTGCCGCTGCTGCTGGGCCCTCTGCTCACCCTCGGTCACGGCTGGCACGGCGCGGTCGACCTGGCCCTGATCCTCGTCATCGCCGGGTGCGCGGTGGTCATCGGGCTGCTCGCCTCGCCCCGGGGTGAGGACCTGCGCCCCTACCTCGCCCTCACCACCCTCGTCGCCGCGTGCTTCGCCGGGGCCACCTACGGCAACGTGCAGTGGCTGGGCACGTGGATCCTGGTCGCCAACGCCGTGCCGGTCGTCCTCCGTGGCAGGTGGCTCGCACTGGCCGGCGCCGCCGTGGTCGGGGTGTCGGCCTGGGCCGCGTGGCGGGTCCATCCGCAGGAGGGGTCGCGGGTGTGGACCGAGGCGTTCGTGGTGCTGCTGACGCTGCTGGCCAGCACCGCGTTCACCCGCCTGCTCGAGACCGTGGCCGAGCTGCGGCGTACCCGCGCCGAGCTCGCCCGGGTCGCCGTGGCCGAGGAGCGCGAGCGGTTCTCCCGCGACCTGCACGACCTGCTCGGGCACACGCTGTCGGTGATGGTGGTCAAGGCGCAGGCGGTACGACGGCTGGTGGACGCCGATCCCGACGCGGCCGCCGCGCATGCCGCGGACATCGAGCGCGTGGGCCGCACGGCCCTGCTCGACGTGCGCCAGGCCGTGGACGCCATGCGTGCCCCCACCCTGCCCGAGGAGCTGGCCGGCGCCCGCGACGCCCTCGCGGCCGCCGGGATCCGCACGACCATCGAGGCCGGCACCGGCAGCTTCATCGGCGAGCTGCCCGACGGTGCCGGCGCGGTGCTGGCCTGGGCTCTGCGCGAGGGCGTCACCAACGTGCTGCGGCACTCCGGGGCCGACACCTGCCGCATCGAGGTGACCGACCGCGGTGACCACACCGAGCTGGTGATCGTCGACAACGGCGTGGGCGCACCGGTCCGGCCCCCGGAAGGCTCGCTCGCCAGGGCCGGGGGTCTCGACGGCCTCCGCGACCGCCTGGGCGCGGCCGGTGGGTCGGTGGACGCCGGCTCCACCGGCGAGGGCTTCCGGCTCGTCGCCAGCGTGCCCGTCAGGATCGGGGCCCCCGGGTGATCCGCGTCCTGCTGGCGGAGGACCAGGCGATGATGCGCGGCGCCCTGTCGGTCCTGCTCGGGCTCGAGCCCGACCTGGAGGTGGTGGCCGAGGTGGCCGACGGCGCCGACATCGTGCCCACGGCGCTGCGTGAGCGACCCGACGTCGCGCTGCTGGACATCGAGATGCCGCACGTCTCCGGCCTCGACGCCGCCGAGGAGCTGTCGCGGTCCCTGCCGGGGTGCCGGGTGGTCATCGTGACCACCTTCGGCAGGCCCGGCTACCTCCAGCGCGCGATGGCCAGCGGCGTCCGCGGCTTCCTGGTCAAGGACCAGCCCGCAGAGGCGCTGGCCGACTCCATCCGCCGGGTCGCCTCCGGCGCCACCGTCGTGGATCCCGAGCTCGCCGGGTCGGCGCTGCGCTCGGCCGCCAACCCGCTGACCTCCCGGGAGCGCGACGTGCTCGCTGCGGCCGAGGGTGGCGCCACCATCGCCGACATCGCCGGGCGGCTCTTCCTCAGCGAGAGCACGGTGCGCAACTACCTCTCCGCAGCCATCGGCAAGACCGGCACCCGCAACAAGACGGAGGCTGCGCTGGTCGCCCGCGACCACGGCTGGCTGTGAGCCCCGCCAGAACGTCGAGCTCAGGGGCCGTCGGGGTAGGGGGTGCGCGTGTAGACGAACGTGGCGCAGTCGAGGTGGCTGATCGAGCCGTCGTCGCGTCGTACGACGTGCAGCGTCTCGCCGTGGTGGTAGCCGGCCGTGCCGATGATCCGGTCGCCGTCGTGGACGAAGGTCTCAGCGGTCGTCGACCGGGCCAGGTCGCGCCACTCGAGCTCCTCGTTGGTCCACCGGACCTCGTAGGCGGAGTTGCCCCAGTGCCAGTAGCCGAGCAGCTCCTGCGCCCAGGGCGGCACCGCGGTCGTCGGCACCCAGGGTGCGCCCGCGCCCGGGGTGTGGTCGCCCAGCAGCGCCTGGACGAGCTCGGTCCCGCTGAACCCCGTGGTCGCGTTGGTCAGCGCCACGACCCCGACGTGGGTCATCGGGTCGGCGAACAGCGCCGCCTGGAAGCCCGGCATCGAGCCGGTGTGGCCGGCCAGCATTCCGCCGGACCACGGCACCAGCCGCACGCCCAGGCCGTAGTCGGGCGCAGGGTCCACCGGCCGGCGCATCTCCGCCAGCGTCTCGTCGGCCAGCACCTCGGGGTTGCCGAGCGCGATGAAGGCGGCGAAGGCGGCCAGGTCCTCGATCGTGCTCCACAGCTGGCCGGCGGGCGCCATCGCCCCCGTGTCGTACGCCGGCTCGGGGGTCAGCGTGCCGGCCAGGTGGTGCACGCTGAACCCCTGCTCGTGCGGCTGCTGCGGGAGGTACGACGTGCGCCGCATCCCCAACGGGTCGAGGATCCGCGACTGCACGAGCGCCATCCACGGCTCACCGCGCAGCCGCGCCACCGCCTCGCCGAGCAGGCCGAAGGCCAGGTTGCTGTAGTGGTAGTGCTCGTGCGGCCCGAAGACCGCAGCCGACCCGTCGTTGGCCGCCAGGAGCTGCTCGATCGGGACGCCGGGCGAGCGCTCCCACCAGGCACCCGCCGGCTCGCTCTGCATCCCGGACACGTGCGCGAGCAGCTGCTCGACGGTGGCCTTGGCGTAGCCGGTCTCGGGGACATGGGTGCCGATCGGCTCGTCGAGGGCGAGGAGTCCCTCGTCGCGACACTGCATCACCAGGACGGCGGTGAGGGTCTTGGTGATCGACCCGATGCGGAATTGCGTGTCCGTGGTGGTCTCGGCGCCGGCGAAGCCCGACCACCCCAGGGCGCCGCCCTCGAGCACCCCGACGACCAGCGAGGGCAGCCGTCGGTCGGCCTGGTAGCGGTCGAGGACCGCCTGGTAGTGGGCGGTCACTCGAAGGCTTCGATGGGCGGGCAGGCGCAGAACAGGTTGCGGTCGCCGTAGGCCTGGTCGATGCGGGACACCGGGGGCCAGTACTTGTCCGGGTCGAAGCCCGTGGGGAACACGGCTGTCCGCGCGTCGTACCCGAGGTCACCGGTCAGGGACTGCGCGGTGTGCGGCGCTCCTCGCAGCGGGTTCGCGGCAGCGTCCCACTCCCCCGACGCCACCTTGTCGATCTCGCCACGGATGGCGATCATCGCCTCGCAGAACCGGTCGAGCTCGACGAGGTCCTCGCTCTCCGTGGGCTCGACCATGAACGTGCCGGCCACCGGGAACGACATCGTCGGGGCGTGGAACCCGTAGTCGACGAGACGCTTGGCGACGTCCTCCACGCTGACGCCGGTCTCCTTGGACAGCGCGCGCATGTCGAGGATGCACTCGTGCGCGACCCGGTCGTTGTGGCCGCGGTAGAGCACCGGGAAGTGCTCCCCGAGGCGCTCGGCCACGTAGTTCGCGGCGAGCACGGCCACGGCAGTCGCGTGGGTCAGCCCCTCGCCACCCATCATCCGCACGTAGGCCCACGAGATCGGCAGGATGCCCGCCGACCCGTACGGCGCCGCGCTGATCGGGCCGATGCCCTCGCGCCGCTCGGGGTCGGGGTGCGCCGGGTGGCTGGGCAGGTACGGCGCCAGGTGGGCGCGCACGCCTACCGGCCCGACGCCCGGGCCGCCGCCGCCGTGCGGGATGCAGAACGTCTTGTGCAGGTTCAGGTGCGAGACGTCGCCGCCGAGCTCACCGGGCTTGGCGTAGCCGAGCAGCGCGTTGAGGTTGGCCCCGTCGACGTACACCTGGCCGCCGTGCGCGTGCACCACCTCGCACAGCTCGGAGATGGTGTCCTCGTAGGCGCCGTGGGTCGAGGGGTAGGTGACCATGATCGCGGCGAGGTCGTCGCTGTGCTCCTCGCAGTGGCGCCGCAGGTCGTCCATGTCGACCGAGCCGTCGTCGGTCGACTTGACCACGACCACCTGCATCCCGGCCATCACGGCCGAGGCCGCGTTGGTGCCGTGCGCCGACGAGGGGATCAGGCAGACCCGGCGCTCCCCGTCACCCTGTGCCCGGTGGTAGCCGCGGATGGCGAGCAGGCCGGCGAGCTCACCCTGCGAACCCGCGTTCGGCTGGATCGAGACCCGGTCGTAGCCGGTCACCGAGGCCAGCCACGACTCGAGCTGCTCGATCAGCACGTGGTAGCCCTGCGGCGTCCTCGGCCGGCACGAACGGGTGCAGGTCGGCGAAGCCGGGCAGGCTCACCGGCTCCATCTCGGTGGTCGCGTTCAGCTTCATCGTGCACGAGCCCAGCGGGATCATCCCGCGGTCGAGCGCGTAGTCACGCGCGGAGAGCCGACGCAGGTAGCGCAGCATCGCCGTCTCGGAGCGGTGGCTGTTGAAGACCTCGTGGGTCATGAAGTCGCGTCTCGCGGGCGAGCTCGGCCGGGATCACCGGCTCGGGACGCGCCTCGGCGGTCCGGGCGGCCACCTCGAACGCTCCCAGCACCGCGTCGAGGACGTCGACGTCGGTGACCTCGTTGGTGCTCATCCCCACGTGGTCCTCGTCGACCAGGCGCAGGTGGACGCCCGCCGTACGTGCCGCCGAGACGACCTCGGCTGCTCGACCCGGGACGCGGGCCAGCACGGTGTCGAAGAAGGAGTCGTGCACCACCTCGACGCCGCCCTCGCGCAGGGCATCGGCCAGCGCGACGGCCTGCAGGTGCAGCGAACCCGCGATGGAGCGCAGCCCGTCCGGACCGTGGTAGACGCCGTACATCGAGGCGACCACCGCCAGCAGGACCTGGGCCGTGCAGATGTTGGAGGTCGCCCGGTCACGCCGGATGTGCTGCTCACGGGTCTGCAGGGCGAGGCGGTACGCCGGCCGCCCGGCCGCATCCACGGAGACACCGACCAGCCGGCCGGGCAGGTGGCGCTCCAGGCCCTCGCGCACCGACATGTACCCGGCGTGCGGTCCGCCGTAGAACAGCGGGACGCCGAAGCGCTGGCTGGAGCCGACCACGACGTCGGCCCCCATCGAGCCCGGCGACTCGAGCAGGGTCAGGGCCAGCAGGTCCGCGGCCACGACCGCGAGCGCACCACGCTCGTGGACCGCCTCGATCACCGGGCGCGGGTCGACGATCCGCCCGGAGGCGCCGGGGTACTGCACGAGCACTCCGGAGACGTCCCCGTCGGCCAGGTCTCGCGGCAGACCCTCGGCGAGGTCGGCGACGACCACCTCGATGCCCATCGCATCGGCACGGGTGCGCACGACCTCGATCGTCTGCGGCAACGCGTCGGCGTCGATCACGAACGGCCCGGAGGCGTTCCGGTTGGCTCGTCGTACCAGCGTCATCGCCTCGGCCGCGGCGGTGCCCTCGTCGAGCAGCGAGGCGTTGGCGGTGGTGACGCCGGTCAGGTCGGCGACCATCGTCTGGAAGTTCAGCAGCGCCTCGAGCCGGCCCTGGCTGATCTCGGGCTGGTACGGCGTGTAGGCGGTGTACCAGGAGGGGTCCTCGAGCACGTTGCGCCGGATCACCGGAGGGGTGACCGTGCCGTGGTAGCCGAGGCCGATCATCGGCACCAGGGGGTTGTTGCGCGCAGCGAGCTCACGCAGCTCGACAGCGGTGGCCCACTCGGTGGCGGCCGGGGGCAGGTCGAGCACCCCGCTCCGGATCCGGTCCGGCACTGCGTCGTCCATCAGCGCCTCGAGGCTGCTCAGCGTGAGCGCCTTGAGCATCTCGGCGACCTGTGACTCATCCGGCCCGACGTGGCGCTCGACGAACGGCCGTCCGGAGGTCAGGTCGGCCAGGCGGGGGCTGAGGTCACCGGGGTGGCTGGGGTCTGACCCGTGTTGAACAGACAAGGGGAGCTCCATGTCGTTGGCGGCGCTGGTGTCGGTGAGCGCCTCCCCTCAGTCGGAGCCGGAGCTCCTCCTGAGTGCCAGCCTGCGTGGTCCGGAAGCCTGAGAGCTTGGTGGGAGGTGTTGCCCCTTCGGCGCCCCGGACTTCACGCCCGGGAACTCTCCCACGCAGGGTTGGTCAGCCCCCCAAAACTATCAGCGACACTTCCAGGCGGCACTTCCAGGCGGGCTCAGCCCGTCGCGCGGGCCCTGCGGCGCCGGGCCAGCTCGTCGCTGGCGTCCTCGCTCGTCTGCTCCTCGGCGGCGGTGCGCTCGGAGGGAAGGTCGGCCAGCGACCCCTCGATCTCGCGCCAGACGCCGCCGATGGCGATGCCGAAGACACCCTGACCGCCCTGGAGCAGGTCGATCACCTCGTCGTTGCTGGTGCACTCGTAGACCGTCGCGCCGTCACTCATCAAGGTGACGCGGGTCAGGTCGTCGGTGCCCCGGGCGCGCAGGTGCGCCACGGCGGTGCGGATCTGCTGCAGGGAGATGCCGGCGTCGAGCAGCCGCTTGATCACCTTGAGCAGCAGGATGTCGCGGAAGCTGTAGAGCCGCTGCGTCCCCGAGCCGGTGGCGCCGCGCACGGTGGGCTCGACCAGGCCGGTGCGGGCCCAGTAGTCCAGCTGGCGGTAGGTGATCCCGGCGGCGTTGCAGGCCGTGGGCCCGCGGTAGCCGAGGTCGTCGGAGAGCGTGGAGACGTCGTCGTCGAAGAGCAGACCCTGCTCGTCGGCATCGAGCGCCGCATCGAGGGCCGCCTGTTCGGCCTGCTGGTCGCGGCCGGCCGTGCCGTGTTGGCACCGCCGCCGTCGCCTGCGCTGCTGCTCACTGCTACCTCCGGGGGTCTCGATCGCTTGAGCGTAACCCCGGGGAAGGGCGACGAGGGCAACTTGAGTGAAGAAATCCCAGTCGTGGAGTTACAGCGAAGACACCCCCGAACGTAAACCCCTGCTCGAGGGTTGGTCAAAGAGGCGACGCGGCGTGTCGGGCAAACCTTCAAGTTCTACTTGAGGCTCAAGGCTAGCCCTGCCCGGGCCCCTGACCTTCGTCGAAGTCCTCCGGAGAGACGTGGTCGAGGAACTCGCGGAACTTCTCCACCTCGTCCTCCTGCTCGTCGGGCACCAGGATCCCGGCGCTGTCGAGCAGCTCCTCGGCGCACACGATCCGCGACCCGGTGCGCAGGGCCAGCGCGATCGAGTCCGAGGGCCGCGCGCTGACCTCGACGCCCGAGGCGAGGACGAGCTGGGCGTAGAAGATGTCGTCCTTCATCTCGGTGATCCGGATCTCGGTGACCTCGTTGCCGGTCGCCTCGAGGACGTCACGCAGCAGGTCGTGGGTGAGCGGGCGCGGAGGCACGACGCCCTGCTGGGCGAAGGCGATCGCGGTGGCCTCGACGGCCCCGATCCAGATCGGCAGGTAGCGCTCCCCCATCGCCTCGCGCAGCAGCACGATCGGCTGGTTCGAAGGCATCTCCACCCGGACTCCGACGACCTCGACCTCGCGCATGCTCGCCAGCGTACTCGTGCGCAGATGGCCCTCTCGGGAGCCTCGAGCAGGGTTCAGGCAGCCCTCAGTCCCGCAACGGCGTCGGCCAGGTCGCGCACCGAGACGGCGACCACCTCGGGCCTGGCCAGTGGCCCGTCGAGCTGCAGGCCCATGAAGGCAGCCTCGACGAGCGCGGCCGCCCGCATCGCCAGCGCAGGGCTCAGCCCGCTGGCCAGGAGGTGGGTCGCGAGCGCCTCCAACCAGTCGTCGTTCGCCTCGGCGACCACGGTGGCGTAGGGCTCGGTTCCCAGCACCCCGAGGGCGGCCGCCTCGACGTAGAGCCGCTGGCAGCGGGCCTGCTCGGGGGCGCTGACCACGGCCCAGAGGTCCAGCACCGCCTGCCGCACGTCGGGTGAGGGACCGACCGCGCGGATCCCGGCGACCGAGCGGTCGGTGGAGATCCGGAGCACGGTGGCGACCAGGTCGTCCTTGTCGCTGAAGTGGTAGAGCAGCATCCGGTCGCTGGTGCCCAGCGCGGCCGCGAGGGGACGCAGGCTGAGCCCGATCAGCCCGTGCTCGAGCACGTAGTCGGTCGCGCCCTGCGCGAGCTCCTCGCGTCGCTCCCCCATGCCGGCTCCTGGTTCGTCAGGGATATGTAGCGAGTGCTACAGTAGCGTGTAGCACTCGCTACGTAAACTAGATCGGAAGGTGTGCCATGGGCCTCGCGCTGGGGTTGCTGTTCGTCGCGATCAGCACCGAGGTGGCCGCGACCGCTGCCCTGCCCCGCACCGAGGGGTTCCACCAGCCGGGCTGGACGGCCCTGGTGCTCACCGGGTACGCCGTGTCGATCTGGCTGCTCGCGATCATCGTGCGCCACATCCCGGTCGCGGTGACCTACGCGATCTGGGCCGGCCTCGGGACCGCGGCCATCGCCGTGGTCGGCGTCGTGGTCCTCGGCGACCACATGGACTGGGTCAAGGCCAGCGCCATCGCCCTGATCGTCACCGGCGTCGTCGTGCTCAACCTGCACGGCGTCCACGGGAGCTGAACCGCGGCCGCACGGCTCAGTGCAGCGAGCGCAGGCCCGACTTGACCAGGGCGGCGTGCATCCGGACGGAGAGGACGGCCAGCTCGTCCATCGTCTGGGCCGCGCGGCCCTCGGCGCCGTCCTCGCGACTGCGTCGGATCGGGGTGAGCACCTGCTCGACCAGGCCCACCTCGCGGTCGGCGGAGGTCTTGAAGGCGCGCAGGTGCCGGGGCTCGAGGCCGTACGCGGACAGCTCACCGGCCACCTTGGCGATCACCAGCGCATCGGCGTCGTAGTGCTTGGAGCCCGACCGGGTGCGGACCAGGCCGTAGTTCTCCAGCTGCTCGAGCAGCTCCTCGGTGATCTCGGCGGTCTTGACGAGCTCGCGCCGGGAGATGCGTACGTCGGAGGAGCTGGACAGGATCGACTCGACGCCGGGAGCGGGGTTGGTCAGCAGCCCCGGCGGGATGCTCGGCGACCCGCTGACCGCCGGCGGCTCGAGACCGCGCTCGAGGGCGTCGAGGTGCTCCTTGATCACCCGGAGGGGCAGGTAGTGCTCGCGCTGGGCGCGGATGATGTAGCGCAGCTTCTCCATGTCCTGCACGGAGTACTTGCGGTAGCCCGACGGCGTCCGCTCCGGCTCGACGAGTCCCTCGTTCTCGAGGTGCCGGATCTTCGACTCCTTGATGTCGACGTCCGGGAACTCCGCCTTCAGGTCGGCCACGGCCTGCCCGATGGTGATCCGGCCGATCTTCTGGCCGATCTTCTGGCCAGTCCTGGCCGCCTGAACCACCGGTCAGCTGCCCTTCGCGTCGCTGGCGAAGAAGATCAGCCGGAACTTCCCGATGCGCACCTCGTCGCCGTTCTGCAGCTCGGCGTCGTCCACCCGGTCGCCGTTGACGTAGGTGCCGTTGAGGCTGCCGACGTCGTGGACCCGGAAGCTGCCGTCCTGCCGGCGGAACTCCACGTGCCTGCGCGAGACGGTGATGTCGTCGAGGAAGATGTCGCTCTCGGGATGGCGGCCCACCGTGGACAGGTCGGTGTCGAGCAGGTAGCGGCTCCCAGCGCCCGGCCCGCGCTGCACGACCAGCAGGGCGCTGCCCGCGGGCAGCGCGTCCACGGCCGCGGCGTCGGCGGGCGCGAGCGAGGCCCGCTCGTCGGCGTCCGCTGCCGCCTGTCCGCCGAAGGTGATGGTGGCGGTGGTGTCCGCCGGCGTCCCCTCGGGGATGGTCGCCAGCGGCGAACCGCACTGCGAGCAGAACTTGGCGTTCTCAGCGTTCTGGCTCCCGCACTGCGAGCAGTAGGGCATGTCGTCGATCCCGTCAGTCGTCGTCAACCCAACCTTGAACCAGCGGTGAAGGTTCAGGGTTCTGGACGCCCAACCTATCAGCGGGCCCCAGCCGTTGTGGTGACCCTCCGGTGGGTCAGCTCTCGGTAGTTGTCCGGTAGGTCGCTGCGTCCATCAGGTCGGCCGAACCGCTGTTGTCCGAGACGATCTCGAAGAGCCAGCCCTCGCCGTACGGGTCGCTGTTGACGAGCTCCGGAGTGGCGTCGAGAGCCTCGTTGCGGGCGACGATCTCCCCACCCACGGGCGCGTAGACCTCGCTGACCGACTTGGTGGACTCCAGCTCGCCCACCACCGAGCCGACGGTCACCTTCTCGCCGACCTCCGGGAGCTGGACGAAGACGATGTCACCGAGGGCGTCCTGGGCGAAGTCGGTGATCCCCACCCGCACCGACCCCTCGGCCTGACCGGGCTCGCGCAGCCACTCGTGCTCGGCGGTGTACTTCAGGTCCTCGGGAAACACGCTGCTCCTACTCGTTGCCGGTCCACGCTCACGTTACTGCTCTGTGACGGGCACGGCCCAGCGGGGCCGGGTCGGCGCCCTGGTCACCTTGATCGCCACCAGCTTGTGCTTGGTCACCGTGACCGAGCCCCCGTCGAGCTTCACGTCGTCGGTGAAGCCGCCCTGGAACTTCAGCGCCCCGGCGAGGGTGTCGGGGTCGCCGATGGCATCGATGACGTACGGCGGCTGGAGCAGCGTCCCGTCGACGCGGACGCCCTGCGCGTCGTCGTCGAAGGAGGTCTGCGCGACCACCCGGACCCGGCGGTTGATCTGCATCGCCTCGACGCCGGCGTTGCGCAGCTCCTCGATGCCGTCGAGGAGGTGGGTGAGGCTGAAGCCGCCCTTGGGGTCCTGGACGGTCACCTCGATGCCGGGTCCGTTCGCGGCGACGGTGCCCGCCAGCACCGCGAGCGTGGACAGCTCGCGCTGGGCCTGCTTGAGCGCCGCCGCGCGACGCTGGGTGCGGCTGCTGAGCTGGTCACGGGTCTGCTCGAGGTCGGCGATGTCGCGCTCGGACTTCCGGCTCGCTGCCTGCAGCCCGTCCAGCGCCTGGATCAGCTGGTCCTGGCGCAGGCCGGCGTACGCGTCGCCCCGGTCGCTGATGCGCACCTGGGTCACGCCCGCGAAAGCCAGGAGCCCCACCAGCACGGCCACCACCGCCTGTCCCCTCGAGGGACGCAGGAACGAGTGCCGGAGCCGGTCGCGGCCGCTGGTCCCGGTGCTCATCCCGGTGCTCACTCTGGTGCTCAACTCTGGGCTCACTCTGGGGCTCACGCGTGGAAGAGGTGGCGTCGGATGGCGGCGACGTTGGAGAAGATCCGGATCCCGAGGACCACGACCACGCCGGTGGAGAGCTGCGCGCCGACCCCGAGCTTGTCGCCGAGGAACACGATCAACCCGGCGATCAGCACGTTGCTGATGAAGGAGACGACGAAGACCTTGTCGTCGAAGATGCCGTCGAGGAAGGCCCGGAAGGCCCCGAACACGGCGTCGAGGGCAGCCACGACCGCGATCGGCAGGTAGGCCTCGAGCCCCAGCGGGACGTCGGGCTTGAGCACGATCCCGAGCACCACCCCGACGATCAGTCCGATGATCGCGATCATCGCGCGGCTCCTCCCGGGGTGGGGCTGGTGGCGTAGCGCAGCGTGACTGGGGCAGCGGGAAGCCGCAGGCTGCTCACGGGCGTGATGGACAGCCGGAGCCCCACGTCGCGCTCGAGGTCCAACCATGCCTGACCGCTGGCAGTTTCTGCGAAACGTGCCGGCAGCGTGTCCTTGTTGCCGATCACCGTGACGACGTACGGCGGGCTCAGCGAGCGGGCGTTGACCGTGATGGCTCCCCCGGCGGTGCGGATCGTGCTCAGGTTGGTCAGCCGCTGGCCGTTGATCGCGACCGCCTCGGCGCCGGACTCCCAGAAGCCGTTGACCAGCTTCTGCAGGTCGGCGTCGAGCACCTCGTTGCGCGCAGTGTGCGCGCCGGGCGCGTCGTTGGCCACGACCCGCACCCCCGGTCCGGTGACCGCGGTCGCCCCGGTCAGGGCACCGAGCCGCCGCAGCTGGTCGAGGATCCCCTGGGCGCTGCGGTCGCTGGCCAGCTGCTGGCCCTGCAGCCGGATCGGCCTCGCGACGCAGGGACAGGACGCTGGTGCGGTCGCGGTCCAGCTGCGCCCGGGCGTCCAGCACCTGGCGCGTCAGGTCGCGACGTTCGCTCTCGTCGCTCACGGCGTTGCGGGAGGTCTGCGCGGCCGCCGTGACCACCAGGACCGCGAACGCGGCCAGCACGAGCCCGCCGAACCACCCGATGCGGCGCCTGCCGGAGCCGCCGTCCCCAGCCTGCTTGCGGGCCGAGACGAACGCGTAGTCCTCGTCGATCGCGTGCGAGCTGAGGTACTCCAGCAGCCCCGTCGTCGCCGAGGAAGGGCGTTCGCGCAGCGGGTCGAGGCGCTTGTCGGCGGGCACGTCAGTGGTCCGAGAAGGAGCCGTCCGGGAGCGGCGGCGCCCGGCGTTCGGTGTCACCGATCAGGACGCGCACCTGCCACGCGTAGAGCAGCCCTGCCCACCAGTACAGCCCGATCCCCCAGATCGCGAACGCCCAGCCGCACACCCGGGCCAGGGTGGCGACGGTGCCGTCGCTGTCGCCGAGGAACAGCAGCGGGAAGGCGTAGAGCAACGCGGCCGTGGCGGTCTTGCCCAGGTAGTGCACCGGCAGGGCGGAGTAGCCGCGGGTGCGCAGGAACGGCACCAGCACCCAGAGGAACGCGTCGCGCGCGGGCAGGATGACCGCCACCCACCACGGGATGATGTCGCGGTACAGCAGGCCGACGACGGCAGCGAGGATGTAGAGCCGGTCGGCGACCGGGTCGAGGATCTCGCCCAGCTTCGACATCTGGTCCAGCCGGCGAGCGAGGTAGCCGTCGAGCCAGTCGGAGAACCCCGCGATCATCAGGACCGCGAGGGCCCACAGGTCGGCTTCGGGGCCGATCACCAGCCACAGGAAGAGCGGCACGCCGGCCAGCCGCACCAGGCTGATGATGTTCGGGAGCGTCCACACCGCAGACGTGCGCGCTCCGCTGGGCTGCCGGGCCACCGATGTGCCTTCCTGACGAGTCGTCGGAGGTCACCCTAACGGCGGGCGCGGGGCCTGTTGATCAGGCCGCGCGGGGTGGTTCAGCTCAGGCAGCAGCCGCAGCGCGGGCAGTGCCGACGCTCGGTGGTGCCGATCTCCTGGCCACAGCCGCAGACGACCAGGGTGGTCACCCCTGAACCGCTCGCGCTGCTGCGCCCGTAGAGGGCGGCTTCTGTCGCAATCATGAAAAGCTCCTTCGAGTTCCTACGTCCATGAGACGCCTTGTCCCATTTGTTCTGACGCAAGAAACGCCGAAATAGCCCGAAAGGGCTATGGATTTGACCCGTACTAGTCACTAGGGCGACTTAGGTGGATTAGTCCAGTACGCCGGTTTTCTACAACCGGGCCCCTGCGTGGCCGGCCAGGCACACCCAGCGGCCCTCACGTCGGATCCACACCTGGGTCATCGGCATCCGGTACTCGCGGGGTCCGTGGCCGCCGTCGATGGTGTCCACGACCGTGCAGCGCAGCACGGCCGTCTGCTCGTGCGCGACCACGCTGATGTCGGTGAGCCGTTGTTCTGACCACCCGTTGCCGGCCTCGGCCGACGAGGACGCGACGTAGGACTCGCGGTCGTAGCGCTCCCCCGCGTGGGACACCCACCGGAAGTCCGAGTGCAGGAGGTCCCGCAGGCGGGCGGCGTCACCGGAGGCCAACGCCTGTGCCCGGGCCTCCGCAGCGTGGATCACCTCGGTGGTCGTGTCCATCGACTCGCTTCCAGTAGGGCCACAGGGGTCGCTCATGAGCCCGTCGCCCCGAGCAGACGGACCCGAGGACAGAATGCCCCACCAGCCATCACGCGTCACAATATTTCCACAGCACGTGGCTAGACCATGACCGCGTCCGCGTAGCGGCTGTCGCTCCGAACCCCTACGCCGTCGGCCACCCCGTGTACCCCTCGGCGAGGTAGGTAGAGCCGGCGACCGAGCTGGTCAGCGAGGAGAGCTCACCGATCTGGCGGCGTACGTCGAAGGCGCTGGCGTCGGGGAGGCGGTGCAGCATCGTGGTCATCCAGTAGGAGAAGTGCTGGGCCTTCCACACCCGGCCGAGCGCCCGGGCGGTGTAGTCGTCCAGCGGACCGTCGTCGCTGCCGCGGACCGCGCGCTCGAGCTCCTCGGCCAGCACCTTGACGTCGGCCAGCGCCAGGTTGAGCCCCTTGGCGCCCGTGGGCGGCACGGTGTGCGCGGCGTCGCCGGCCAGCAGCAGCCGGCCGTGGCGCATCGGCTCCTGGACGAAGCTGCGGAACGGAAGCACCGACTTGGAGGTGATCGGCCCCTCCTTCAAGGTCGCCCCGTTGGCGCCCACGCGGGTCTGGAGCTCCTCCCAGATGCGCGCGTCGGGCCAGTCGTCGACGTCCTCGTCCGGGTCGCACTGGAAGTACATCCGCTGCAAGGTCTCGGTGCGCTGGCTGATCAGGGCGAACCCGCGCTCGGAGTGGTTGTAGATCAGCTCGGGCGCACTCGGCGGCGCCTCGCACAGGATGCCGAACCAGGCGAAGGGGTACTCCCGGGAGAACTGCCGCCGCACGGCCTCCGGGAACTGCCGCCGCGAGGAGCTGCGCGACCCGTCGGCGCCCACCAGGTACTGGCACCGCACCTCCTGGGCACGACCTTCGGCGTCGGTGAAGGTGATCGCCGGTGCCTGCGACTCGATGTCGTGGACCTCGACGTCCTGGACGCCGAAGCGGACGTCGCCACCGTCACGTTCCCTGGCGTCGGCCAGGTCGATGAAGACGTCGGTCTGCGGATACAGCTGCACCGCCGCCCCCACCAGGTCGGCGAAGTCGATCCGGTGCAGCTCCCCGCCGAAGCCGAGCTCGATCCCCTCGTGGCGGTAGCCGTCGCGCAGCACCCGGTCGGAGACCCCGCTCTCGACCAGCAGCCGCACGCTGTCCTGCTCCAGGATCCCCGCGCGGTGGGTCTCCTCGATCTCGCGCCGGCTGCGGTTCTCCACCACCACCGACTCGATGCCGGCCACGGCGAGCAGGTGCGCGAGCATCAGCCCGGCCGGGCCACCACCCACGATCCCCACGGCCGTGCGTGTCGTCTCCCGTCCCGCCTCAGGCATGCGCCGCTCCACCTCTCCCGGACCGCTCGACGGCGCGCCCGATGCTGCGTGCCGTCACCTGCATGGCCGTGACCAGCTTGTCGCGGTCGCGCCGCAGGCTGGGCACCACGATGCCCACGCTGGCCACGACCCGTCCCTCGGAGCGTATGGGCACCCCCACCGAGCACGCACCCAGGCTCATCTCCTCCACCGTCGTCGCGTAGTCGTTGACGAGCGCCTTCTCCAGCTGCCGGCGCAGCGTGCCGGGCTGGATCACCGTGTACGGCGTGACCCGGGTCAGGTTGGCCAGCACCTGCCGCTGCACGTCCTCGGGCGGCATGGGCCAGCAGCACCTTGCCGACCCCGGTGGCGTGCATCGGCAGCCGCGAGCCGATGTCGCTGACGATCGGCACCGACGTGTTGCCGCTCAGCCGGTCGAGGTAGAGCACCTCGGTGCCGTCCCGCACCGCGAGGTGCACGGTGGCCAGCGTCGCGCCGTAGAGGTCGTGCAGGTACGGCGAGGCGATCTGCCTCAACCCGGTCTGGGCAGGGGCCAGCAGGCCGAGGTCCCACAGCCGCCGGCCCACGACGTACTCCCCCGCGCTCGTCCTGGTCAGCGCCCCCCACTCGGTCAGCTCGCCGACCAGCCGGTGGGCCGTCGGGACGGGCAGCTGCGCCCGGGCGGCCAGCTCGGTGAGGGTGAGCTTGCGGTGGTGCTCGTCGAACGCACCGAGCAGTGCCAGGGCCCGGCTGGTGACCGTCGCGCCGGAGCGGCTGAGGTTCCCGGCCATGGCGGCATTCTTCCACTGGCCGGAAGCAGGCCGCCAGCCCTGCCCTGCCCCCCACGTAGCGTTGCCGTGTGAGCGACACGATCCCCACCCGTGACGACCTGCCGACGCCGGCGGGTCCGGACTCGGGTCTCAGCAGCCAGACCGAGGTCAGTGCCGAGATGGCCGACCTCGCACACGAGAGCGAGCAGTCCGGCTTCGCCGTCCCGCAGCCCCGGCTCGACTACGCGCCGTACCGGAGCAGCGTGCTGCGCCACCCGACCAAGGACCTGCACCCCGCCGACCCCGAGGAGGTCGAGCTGGTGGCGCCGGTCTTCGGCCACCGCGACGTGGGCGCAGCCGAGGCCGACCTGACCATCCAGCACGGCGGTGAGCCCATCGGCGAGCGGATCGTGGTCACCGGCCGGGTCGTCGACGGCGACGGACGTCCCGTGCGCGGCCAGCTCGTGGAGATCTGGCAGGCCAACGCGTCAGGGCGCTACCTCCACAAGCGCGACCAGCACCCGGCGCCGATCGATCCCGAACTTCACCGGCGTCGGACGGGTGCTCACCGACGACGAGGGCAGCTACCGGTTCACCACCATCAAGCCGGGGCCCTATCCGTGGAAGAACCACCACAACGCCTGGCGGCCTGCGCACATCCACTTCTCCGTGTTCGGCACCGAGTTCACCCAGCGGATGATCACCCAGATGTACTTCCCCGGCGACCCGCTGTTCGCGCTCGACCCGATCTACCAGTCGATCACCGACCCCAAGGCCCGGGAGCTGCTCGTGGCGTCCTACGACCACGGCGTGACGCAGCACGAGTGGTCGACCGGGTACCGGTGGGACATCGTGCTCACCGGCTCGCACCGCACCCCCCTCGAGGAGGAGGACTCGTGACCACCAGCCACACCCCGGGGCAGACCGTCGGTCCGTTCTTCGGCTTCGCGCTGCCGTGGGAGGGAGGCGAGGAGCTGCTCCTGCCGTCGCACCCGAACGCGGTGCGCCTGCACGGCACGGTCTACGACGGCGCAGGTGATCCCGTCCCGGACGCCCTGCTGGAGATCTGGCAGACCGACACGTCCGGCCGGGTCCCCCGAGGTGAGGGGTCGCTGCACCGCGACGGCTGGACGTTCACCGGGTTCGGCCGCGCGCCGACCGACGAGGGTGGCCGGTACACCTTCACCACCGTCCGCCCGGCGACGGGCTTCATCTCGATGACGGTGTTCGCTCGCGGACTGCTGGACCGCCTGTTCACCCGGGTCTACCTGCCCGGCCACGAGGACGACCCCTTCCTCACCGCCGTGCCCGACGGCCGCGGCTCGACGCTGGTGGCGCAGGGCGGCGATGATGACCTCGTGTTCGACATCCACCTGCAGGGCGAGAGGGAGACCGTCTTCCTCGACTTCGGGGCCTGATGGCGGACCTGTTCTGGCCCGGTGACGAGCGCGCGCAGAGGGCGTTCGACCAAGACCTGTTCCTGGAGAAGATGGTCGAGGTGGAGATCGCCTGGCTGCAGGTGCTGGGCGAGGACGGTGCCCCCGCCCTGGTCGAGCAGGACTGGGAGCTCGTCACGGCCGACGACCTCGACCGGGTGGCGCTCGCCGCCGAAGCCGGCGGCAACCCGGTCATCCCGCTCGTGGACCTGCTGCGCGCGCGCCTGCGTGAGCGCGGCGCCGCGGAGGCCGCCGACCGGCTGCACCGAGGACTCACCAGCCAGGACGTGATGGACACCGCGATGGTGCTCTGCGCCCGCGACGCGACTGGTGCCTTGCTCCTCGACCTCGACGCCACTGTCGCGTCGCTGGTGACGCTGGCTGACCGGCACCGCAACGACGTGATGATGGGCCGCACGCTCACCCAGAACGCGAAGCCGATCACCTTCGGACTCAAGGCGGCCCACTGGCTGCAGGGCGTGCTCGATGCACGCGACCAGGTGCGCGCGCTGCGCTGGCCGGGTCAGTTCGCCGGGCCTGTCGGTCTCGGCCTGCCTCATTCGGCAGCTGCGTCCGCGGTTCTCGGTCTGGACGACGTACCTCCTTGGCACACGGTGCGGACGCCGTTCACCCGCTACGCCGACGCGCTCGTGGCCACGACGGACGCCCTCGGGCACGTTGCCGACGACGTCCTCGTGGGAGCACGGACCGAGGTGGGCGAGCTCGCCGAACCCGCCGGCGACGGTCGCGGCGGCTCGTCGTCGATGCCGCACAAGCAGAACCCGGTGCTGTCGGTGCTCGTCCGACGGGCGGCGCTGACCCTCCCCGGCCTCGCCGCCCAGGTGCACCTCGCCGCCGCCGACACCCGCGACGAGCGCCCCGACGGCGCTTGGCACACGGAGTGGTCGACGCTGGCAACGATGTCGCGGCGGACCCTCGTGGCGACCTCCCAGGCCGCCGAGCTGGTCGACGGCCTGCGGGTGGACACTGCCCGGATGGCCGCCCTGGCCGGGGCCGAGGCACCAGCTGACGCCGGGCCCACCATCGACCGGATCCTCCGACGAGCACAGGAGAGCACAGCGTGACGCCCACCATCACCCTCGTGCGCCTCACCGGTGCCGCCGACCGCGCCGAGCGTCCGTTGCTGGTCCTCGGTCCGTCCCTGGGCACGTCGGCGACGTCGCTCTGGACGGCCTGCGCCGGCGCCGGCCTGACCGACAGCTTCGACGTGGTCGCGTGGGACCTCCCGGGGCACGGGCACAACCACTCGGTCCCTGACGAGCAGGTGTCGATCGCCGACCTCGCGGCGGGCGTGGTCCGCGTCCTCGACGACGTGCAGGAGCAGCGCGGCGACTACGGCGGCCCGTTCTTCTACGCCGGCGACTCAGTGGGCGGCGTGGTCGGCCTGCAGCTGCTGCTGGACCAGCCCGACCGGGTCAGCGCAGCGGCGATCATCTGCTCCGGCGCGAAGATCGGCGACGCGGACCTGTGGGCCGACCGGATCGCGGCGGTCCGCGCCTCCGGCACCCCCGGCCTGGTGGCCAGCTCGGCGGAGCGGTGGTTCGCCCCCGGCTTCCTCGACCGCTCCCCGGAGATCGGCTCGGCCATGCTGCACGCACTCTCCGACGCAGCCGACGAGGGGTACGTCCGGGTCTGCGAGGCCCTGGCCGACAACGACGTGCGTGCCCGGCTCGGCGAGATCACCTCGCCCGTGCTCGCGATCGCCGGGGCGCACGACACCGCCGCCCCGGTCGAGGGCCTGCGAATGGTCGCCGACCAGGTCAAGGAGGGCCGGCTCGTCGTGCTCGACGACGTCGCCCACATGGCCCCGGCCGAGGCGCCCGAGGTGGTGGCCGGGCTGTTGGTGGACTTCTTCCTGGGGGACGGGGAGAGGTCTCGACTGAGCTCGACCGACGGTGACCGCTACGACGCCGGCATGACCGTCCGGCGGGAAGTGCTGGGGGACGCGCACGTGGACCGGGCGGTCGAGGGCACGACGCCGTTCACCGAGGACTTCCAGCGGTTCATCACCGAGTACGCGTGGGGCAGCGTCTGGACGCGGCCGGGGCTGGACCGGCGCAGTCGCTCGATGATCACGCTCACGGCGCTGATCGCGCGCGGCCACGACGACGAGCTCGCCATGCACGTGCGCGCGGCCCGAACCAACGGCCTGACCGACGAGGAGATCAAGGAGGTCATCCTGCACAGCGCCGTCTATTGCGGGGTACCTGCCGCCAACACCGCTTTCCGCATCGCCAAGCAGGTCCTGGAGGACCCACAGTGAACACCCGCATGAATGCAGACGCCTTCGTCTACGACGCCGTGCGCACGCCGTTCGGCAAGTTCAACGGCGGGCTGTCCGCCGTACGCCCCGACGACCTCGGCGCCTCCGTGCTGCGCGCCGTTCGGGACCGCACCCCCGACCTCGACCCGGCGGACGTCGACGACGTCGTCTTCGGCAACGCAAACGGTGCCGGCGAGGAGAACCGCAACGTGGGCCGGATGGCGACGCTGCTCGCCGGGTTCCCGACCTCGGTGCCGGGCGTGACCGTCAACCGGCTCTGCGGCTCCTCGCTCGACGCCGCGATGCTGGGCTCGCGGATGGTGGAGACCGGGGACGCGGACATCGTGCTGACCGGCGGCGTGGAGTCGATGACCCGCGCGCCGTGGGTGCTGCCCAAGCCGTCGCGTGCCTTCCCCGCGGGCAACCTCGAGGCCGTCTCCACCGCGCTGGGCTGGCGCCTGGTCAACGCGAGGATGCCGGAGGAGTGGACCGTCTCGCTGGGCGAGGCCAACGAGCAGCTGGCCGAGAAGCACGACGTCTCGCGCGAGCGCCAGGACGAGTTCGCCGTCCGCTCGCACGAGCTCGCCGACGCGGCGTGGAACGACGGCTTCTACGACGACCTGGTGATCACGGTGCCCGACACGGACGTGGACCGCGACGAGGGCGTGCGCACGGGGTCGAGCGTCGAGGGACTGGCGAAGCTGAAGCCCTCGTTCCGCAAGGACGGCACCATCACTCCGGGCAATGCCTCACCGCTGAGCGACGGCGCCTCGGCTGTGCTGATCGGGTCGGAGTCGGCCGGCGCGAGGCTGGGCCGCTCCCCCGTCGCTCGCATCGCCGGCCGGGCGGCCCATGCGCTGGATCCGCAGGACTTCGGGTACGCCCCCGTCGAGGCCGCCGAGAAGGCGCTGCGGCGCGCCGGCATCTCCTGGTCCGACGTGGGTGCGGTCGAGCTCAACGAGGCCTTCGCGGTGCAGTCGCTGGTGTGCCTCGACTCGTGGGAGCAGGGCGGGCTCGACCCCGTGATCGTCAACACCCGCGGCGGCGCCATCGCGATCGGCCACCCGCTCGGCGCCTCCGGCGGCCGCATCCTCGGCACGCTGACCAAGAGGATGCGCGAGGACGGACACCGCTGGGGCGTGGCCGCGATCTGCATCGGCGTGGGCCAGGGGCTCGCCGTGGTGCTGGAGAACGCTGCATGAGCGTTGACGTGCTCCGCGGGGCGGATGCCGCCGACGCCGCGGTGGCCGACGTCCCGGACGGCGCGACCGTGCTGGTCGGCGGGTTCGGCCCCTCCGGCCAGCCGATCGAGCTCATCGACGCGCTACGTCGACACGGCGCCTCCGACCTGACGGTGGTCAACAACAACGCCGGCAACGGCGACGAGGGGCTGGCCGCACTGCTCGCCTCGGGCGCCGTACGACGGATGATCTGCTCGTTCCCGCGGCAGAGCGACTCGTGGGTCTTCGACGACCTCTACCGCTCCGGCAGGATCGAGCTCGAGGTGGTGCCGCAGGGCAACCTGGCCGAGCGGATGCGCGCGGCGGGTGCCGGGATCGGCGCGTTCTTCACCCCGACCGGCGTCGGCACGCCGCTCGCCGAGGGCAAGGAGGTGCGCGAGATCGACGGTCGCGAGTACATGCTGGAGTACCCCCTGCGTGGGGACTTCGCCCTGATCAAGGCCCATGTCGCCGACGAGATGGGCAACCTCGTCTACCGCAAGACCGCGCGCAACTTCGGTCCGGTGATGGCCACCGCCGCGACCACCACGGTGGCCCAGGTCCAGTCGGTCGTGGAGACGGGCGGGCTCGACCCGGAGGTCATCGTGACCCCGAGCATCTACGTGGACAGGGTGGTGGACCTCTCGTGAGCACGACGGAGTCGACCGGCGAGACGCTCTCGCGCGACGAGATCGCGAAGCTGATCGCGCAGGACATCCCGGAGGGTTCCTTCGTGAACCTCGGGATCGGCCAGCCCACGCTGGTCGCGGACCACCTCGACCTCGAGCGCGGCGTCGTCCTGCACACCGAGAACGGCATGCTCGGCATGGGCCGCGCGGCGGTCGGCGACGAGATCGACCTGGACCTGGTCAACGCCGGCAAGGTGCCGGTCGTCGAGACGCCCGGGGCGTCGTACTTCCACCACGCCGACTCCTTCGCGATGATGCGCGGCGGTCACCTCGACGTCTGTGTGCTGGGCGCCTTCCAGGTCTCGGCCGGCGGCGACCTGGCCAACTGGCACACCGGCGAGCCCGACGCGATCCCGGCGGTGGGCGGCGCGATGGACCTCGCCCTCGGAGCGCGCGACACCTACGTGATGATGACGCTGTTCGCGAAGGACGGCTCCTCGAAGCTGGTGCCCGAGTGCACCTACCCGCTGACCGGCGTGGGTTGTGTGTCCCGCGTCTACACCGACCACGGCGTCTTCGAGATCACCGACGAGGGCGTGCGCGTCCGCGAGCTGCACGGGATCGGCGCGGACGAGCTGCGAGAGCGAGTCGACCTGGAGCTGCTCGGGCTCGACTGAGCCCGGCTCGGCCTTTGCTCAGCGCCGTCGTTTGTAGCGGACCTCGCCGGTCGGCAGGTGGCGCATGTCGTACCTGTCGTCGTGCGCCCGCCGGTGGTGCCAGCCGCAGAGCGGGATGCCGGTCAGGTCGGTGCGCCCGCCCTTGGCCCAGTGGACCGGGTGGTGGATCTCGCACCAGGCGAACGGACGCTGGCACCCTTCGGCAGCACAGCTGTCGTGCCGGCCGGAGAGGACGATCCGCTGGGCCTTGTTGTGCAGCCGCGCCTCGCGGCCCGCATCGAGCGGGACGGACTGCCCGCCGTACACGATCGGCATGATGCCGGCGTTGCAGGCCAGGCGACGGGCCTCGCCGACGCTGATGTCGCTGCCCGTGTCGAGGTGCGCGGCTGCCAGGCCGTCGAGCAGGTGCTGGTGGTCGATGTGCACCGCGATCGTCGCCCCGACCCGTCCGTGCTGGGCCAGCCCGTCGGTCGGGAGGTGCTCGCACAGCTCGAGGAGGGCCTGCCCCATCCGGTCGTGGTAGCTCAGGCCCATGTGGGCCTCGGTGCAGGCAGCGATGGTCGGGTCGACCACGACCTCGCCTGCCGCGTTCTTGCTCATGCGCCGCGGTGACGACATGTGCTCGAGCGCGGTCAGCAGCATTCCGGCCTGCAGGTCAGGGATGACGAACCTTCCGGTCCACGTCCCGTCGCCGTTGTCGTCGAGCGCCATCCACGTCTCGTTGCGCGCGACGTGCTCCTCCTCGGCGACCAGGGTGGCTTCGTGCTGGTCGGCGTACTGCCTGTCGATGCGGTCGAGCATGCGCCGGGCCTGCCGGCGCAACGCCTTGAGGTTGAGCCGACGCTCGACGGTCACCCCGACCAGCGCCGAGACGGCCTCCTGCCGATCCTCCTCGGTGACCACCTTCGGCATCTGCTCGGCAGCACGAACGATGGTTCGCGCGTGCTCCTCCCCCAGCCCACCGTCGGCGAAGGCTTCGCGGACCGAGGGGTAGCGCTCCTGCAGCATCCGAGCCAGCCACAGCCCACCCCGCATGACGGCCGCGCTCGAACCGGTCAGCTTCGCCAGCCAGGCACCCGTGTCGCTCGCCCCCGAGTCCACGCAGGCCCGACTCTCATCAGCAGCGCGGGACACACGCAGGCCGAACTCGGCCGCCCTGCGCTTGATGCGAGTGCTCTTCTCGATCGCCACCTCGAGCGCCTTGGCATCGGCCCCCGGCAGCTGCCCCTCGGGCAGCCCCGCCAATACTGAATCTGCTTCGTCCAGGCACCTCATCGCGACGTCCCACGGATCCATCTCGGGACTGAGCACCTGCGCCACCATGTGCTCATTCCAGCACCGACCACCGACAGTTTCGTTCGGCCGGGGAGGCGGCGGCGGGCAGCACGCAAACGCCGAGTACGGTCCATTCGTGGTCTTGATGCTGGCCGCGGCCGATCCCTCCCAGCTGCTTCCGGCGCGGGAGCAGATGGCCTTCACCTTGGGTTTCCACATCATCCTGGTGCCGTTCGGAGTGGCTTTCACGTTCATCACGATGGTGGCGAACTGGCGCGGTCTGAGGCACGACGACGCGGAGGCGATGCTGCTGGCGAAGCGGTGGTCCCAGGTCGCGGCGGTGCTGTTCGCCGTGGGCGCCGTGTCGGGGACCGTGTTGTCGTTCGAGATGGGGTTGCTGTGGCCGGCCCTGATGGACCGTTATGGCGCGGCGTACGGGCTGCCGTTCTCCGTCGAGGGCATCTTCTTCTTCCTCGAGGCGATCTTCGTCGCCATCTACATCTACGGCTGGGAGCGGCTCTCACCCTGGGTGCACTTCTGGAGCGGGCTTCCGGTGGTGCTCTCCGGAGTCGGCGGCACGCTCTCGGTCGTGGCAGCCAACAGCTGGATGAACTCCCCGGGCGGCATCACGATCCGCGACGGCAAGGTTGCAGACGTAGACGTCTGGCAGGTCTTCTTCAACGACTCGTTCTGGTACGAGGCCCTGCACATGCTCCTCGCGGCGTACGTCGTTGCCGGGTTCACCGTGGCGGGCGTCTACGCGGTCGGCATGCTTCGCGGCCGCCGGGACCGGTACCACCGCATCGGTCTGCTGATCCCGCTGACGGTCGGCGCGGTCGCGATCCCGCTGCAGATCGCGATGGGCGACGTCATCGCTCGCTACGTGTTCAACGCCGAGCCCGCCAAGTTCGCCGCCATCGAAGCCCTTCCCCGTACCCGCACCCACGCGCCGGAGACCCTCGGCGGCGTCCTCGTGGGCCAGAAGGTGCACTTCGGGATCCCGATCCCGTCCGGCGCCTCTCTCCTCTCGGGCTTCAGCCCGTCGACGAAGGTGCACGGGCTCGATGCCATCGCGGCCCCGGTGCGGCCGCCGGACAACCTGGTGAACGTGGTCCACCTTTCCTTCGACGTCATGGTCGGCACCGGATTCGCGCTGCTCGGCCTCGCGCTGTGGTTCGTCTGGCTGTGGTGGCGATCCCGAGCTGAGGAGCCGAACCGCTGGTTCCTGCGCGCGGTCGCCGTCAGCGGACTCGTCTCCATCGTCTCGCTCGAGTGCGGCTGGATCGTCACGGAGGTCGGCCGCCAACCCTGGACCGTCGTCGGCCTGCTGCTCACCCGCGACGCCGTCCAGACCTCCGGCAACCTGTGGCCGTTCTTCGGCGGTGCTGTGGTCATCTACGGCGGCGTCACCGTCGGCGCGGTCTACGCCCTGAGGGGGTTGAGACGACGCTGGGCGCAGGGCGAGAGCACCTCGGTCCCCTACGGTCCGGACCACGACCCGTCCAGCGCCGCGGGGCGGGTGGATGCATCGTGAGCACCACCATCGGCGTCGTCCTGCTCGTCGCGATCCTCTGTTACGGCGTGCTGGGAGGGGCTGACTTCGGCACCGGCCTGTGGGACCTCACTGCTGGCGGTGCCGTCCGGGGCGCCCGCGCCCGGTCGCTCATCGACCACGCCATCGGCCCAGTCTGGGAGGCGAACCACACCTGGCTGATCTTCTGTCTCGTCCTGCTCTGGTCGGGCTTTCCATCCGCGTTCTCGGCGATCATGACCACGCTCTACATCCCGCTCGGCATCGCAGCGCTCGGGATCGTGCTGCGGGGCTCGGGGTTCGCGTTCCGCAAGGTCTCGATGCGGACCGCCGAACAGCGCCTCAACGGTGTCGCCTTCGCCAGCTCCTCGGTGATCACACCCTTCTGCTTCGGCGCCGTCGCGGGCGGCATCGCGTCCGGCCGCGTCCCGACAGCAGGGCACGGTGACCCGATCACCAGCTGGCTCAACCCCACCTCGGTCCTCGGCGGCGTGCTGGCAGTGCTGACCTGCGGTTACCTGGCGGCGCTGTTCCTCACCGCCGAGGCGCACCGGGAGAGTGCACCCGCCCTCGAGAGGTGGTCACGGCGACGTGCGGTGGGGTCCGGGGTTGCCTGTGGTGTCGTGGCGGTGGCAGGGCTCTTCGTCTTGCGACACGACGCCAATCGCCTGTACGACGGGCTGCTCCATCACGGTTGGCCGCTCATCGTCATCTCCGCGATCGCCGGTCTCGCGGCCCTCGTGATGACTCTCCGTCCCGGCCGCGTGTCACCGGCACTGATCCGTCCCCTTGGCGCGCTGGCCGTGGCCGCGGTCCTCGCGGGCTGGGGAGCCGCCCAGTATCCCTACCTCCTCGGTACCCACCTCGACCTGCACGACGCCGCCGCACCGGAGTCGACCATGACCGCCCTTCTCGTCGTGGCGATCTTGGCGTCGTTGCTCGTCGTACCGTCGCTGGTGTGGCTGTTGGTACTGACCAACAGCGGCAGCCTCGTGACCGGCGACGAGTGACCTCGGCAGTCGATTCGACCTGGGACGAAGCGTCACCCCGCTCTACCTCGGCGGTGGTCGCCATGTCAGGGTCGACTCGTGACACTCGAGGAGACGGCGCGAAGCGGGGCGCGCCCGGTCGCCGCGGACGTCGCACGAGCGTGGCGTCGTACAGCCGGTACGTGGCGATCGGCGACTCCTGGACCGAGGGCGTCGGTGACCCGGACCCGACCCGACCCAACGGGCTCAGGGGTTGGGCGGACCGCGTCGCGGAGGTGTTGGCGACTGATCGCGAGGACTTCGGGTACGCCAACCTCGCGATCCGTGGCCGCACGGTCGAGGAGATCCTCGACGAACAGCTCGCCCCGGCGCTGGCCCTGAAGCCCGACCTCCTCACCATCCAAGGGGGAGGCAACGACCTGCTGCACGTCCGGGTCGACATCGACGCACTCGTCGGGTCCATCGATGCGGCCGTCGCGAAAGCCAACGACATCGGTTCCCGGGTCGTGCTCTTCACCCATGGAACTCCCGCCGCCGGGCCGTTCCGCACGCTCCGCGGGCGCGTGGCGATCTTCAACGAGCTCCTGCGAGAAGTCGTCGACACGCACGACGCCGTCCTGGTCGACAACTGGCGGCTGAGGGAGGCGCAGGACCCGCGGTACTGGGACGTCGACCGGATCCACCTCTCCCCCTTCGGCCACCGCCTCGCCGCCCTGCACGTGCTGGACAGCCTGGGGATCCGGTACGACGACGAACCGTTGGTCCTGCCAGACGCCACGGACCTGACCGCGCGAGAGCGTCTGCTGGCCGAGGTCGACTGGGCCAGGACCTTCGCCGGACCGTGGATCTACCGTCGGCTCAGAGGACGCTCGCTGGGAGACGGCATCACTGCCAAACGCCCCGTTCTGGCACCCATCTGAGTGGCTGCCGGTCCCGTGCGTCGACCTGGTCCGCCGCACCTATCTGCTGAGCAGGACCGCGAGGCCGGTGCCGACACCGGCGACAACGAGTGCCACGACCAGGACGACGGCGACGAGCTTGGTGTTCATCACTCAGTGCCCCAGCCAGGTGGCGGCCATGTCCTTGTCGCCGTGGCCGGCGTCGACGGCTCGCGCGAGGTGGGCGCGGACTCCCGGGAGGGGGCCGAGCTCCAACCCGGCGTCGTCGGCCGCCGCGAGGATGAGGTCGACGTCCTTGAGCGCTCCGGCGAGGGCGAAGGCCGGCTCGTAGGAGTCGTTGAGCATCATCGAGCCCTTCAGCCGGACGTACGGCGCGTCCATCGCCCCGCCCTCGATGGCGTCGAGGAACAGCTGCGGGTCGAGGCCGAGGGCGCGGGTGAGCGCGAGGGAGTCGGCCACGCCCTCGAGCACGGTGACCACCCAGGCGTTCGCGGCCAGCTTCAGCCGGCTCCCGGCACCGGCCTCGCCGACCCAGAGGGTCCGGCTGCCGATCGCCTCGAAGACCGGGTCGACTCGTTCGCGCACCGACTCGGGTCCGGAGGCGAGCACCACCAGCGCGCCGTCCTCGGCGGGCTTCCTGGTCCCGAGCACGGGTGCGTCGACGATGGTCACGCCGAGGTCCTGGGCGAGGGCGACGAGCCGGTCGGAGCCGGCCACGCCGACGGTGCTCTGCTGCACCCACACGGTGTCGGCGCCCAGGTGGCCGCGCGCCTCCTCCATCACTGCCGCGACGCTGTCGGCGTCGTAGAGCATGGTGATCACGACGTCGGCGCCCTCGACCGCCTCGGCGACCGAGGTGGCCACGGTGGCGACGTCGGAGAGCGGCTCCGCCTTCTCCGTCGTGCGGTTCCAGACCACGACCGGGTGTCCGGCCGCGGCGATGTTCCTGGCCATGCCGGCGCCCATGATGCCGGTCCCGAGCAGTGCGACGTCCACGTGCGGCTCCTCTCGACGGGAGCCCCCACGCTACCGAGAGGCCGAGGACCTCGTCCGACGCGAGGTGGCCCGGGACTCCGCCACCGCGTAGGCGTCCTCGAAGCCCTCGAGAGTCAGCGACCAGTCGTACCGGGGTGCGTGCGTCCGGTTGTGCGCGGACATCCGGTCCCGGGTCGCGGCGTCGGTGGCCAGCCTCGCCAGGGCCTCGGCCATCTCGTCGTCGTCGGCGCAGAGCAGCCCCTCGACACCGTCACGGACGAACTCCCCTACTCCGCCGCTGCGCATCGCGACGACCGGGAGGCCACTGGCCCGTGCCTCCAGCGCCGCGATGCCGAAGGACTCCTGGGGGCACGGAGCGACGTAGACGTCGGCGTCGCGGAAGACGGCGCGCACCCGCTCCGGGGAGAGCTGGCCGGTGAGGGTGACCCAGTCGAGCCCCAGGGCGGCGATCCGTGCACGGGTGCGCTCCTCGAGCGGACCGTCCCCCACGATGACCGCTCGCAGCGGCACCGACGGCGGCACCGAGAGCCGTGCTTGGGCGAGCATGTCGACCAGCTGCAGGGGTCGCTTGCGCCCGGCCAGCCGCATCACCGTGGCGAACGTGACGCCCGCAGCGTCACGGTGCCCGTCGGCGCCGGCATGCCAGTAGTCCACGTCGACGGCGTTGGGTACGACGCGTACCTCGGCGCCCGGGTCGAGCACCTCCTCGATCGTGGCAGCGGCGTTGCGGCTCACCGAGGTCCACACCTGTGGCAGGCGCTCCCAGGTGGCCAGGGCCCCGACGATGCGCACCCAGCCCTCACGGCCGTTCCACATCGAGTGCACGGTGTTCACGACGGGCACGCCCGCACGCGCAGCGGCCTTGGCGACCCGGGTGGTGAACACCGAGACCACGGAGAGGTGGGCGTGCACCACGTCGTACGACGTGAGGTCGACCGGCAGCATCCGCAGGGGGACGTAACCCGCCGAGCGGTACGCGCACGACCTCGAGCCCGGCCGGGTCGGTCGAGCGGTGGGCACCCGTGGCCGAGAGCACGGTGACCTCGTGGCCCGCCGCGGCCTGGCGCAGGCCAAGACCCTCGACGAAGAGCTCGATGCCCCCCACGCGTGGCCGGTAGACGTCGGTGACGTGCAGGATGCGCATCAGGCGGCGACCTCGTCCACCTCGACCACAGGCGGGGACTCGGCGTGCAGTCGCAGCTGGCGACGGTTGCCCCACAGCCAGCCCACGAGCCAGCCGCCGCCGACCGGGATCTCGAGGGCGAAGGTGAACCCGCGGTAGAGCAGGACGCCCGCGGCCATCGCCGCAGGGGCACCGCCGAGCGCGACCAGGGCGGCAGCCGCACCGGCCTCGGCGAAGCCCGCGCCACCGGGCGTGAGCACCACCATCGACATGATCCGGTCGACGGTGAAGGCGGCGAGCACGACGGTGACCGCCAGCGGGGCGCCGACCGCGTGCAGGCAGGCCCAGAGCAGCACCGCCTGCAGGACGGCGTAGCCCAGCGTCCCCAAGGTCAGCTGCGCCCAGCGGCGTCCGATCACCTTGACCACCTGGTCGCGGAAGTCCAGCAGGTTCTGGATGACGACGGGGGCCGAGGTCGGTCGGTGCACCAGCCGGCCGACGCGTACGACGACGGGGGCGGCGAACGCGGCCACCCGCTGCGCCACGGTGCGCCGAGCGAGGAAGCCGACGAGGACCGCGACGACCACGGCGAGCGCGACCGCAGCGCCGAGCGCCGTCCAGCGCATCGTCTCGTTGATGGTGCCGCCGGTGGCGAAGAGCGCACCGAGCGCCAGCGCCGGCAGGGCGAGCTTGAGCAGGATCCCCCACAGGTTCGTCACCAGCGTGAAGGCGGAGAACTCCTGGGCGCCGTAGCCCCAGGCACGCAGCATCACGAAGTTCAGCGACATGCCGGCGGCGCCACCGAAGGGCAGCACGTTGCTGACCGAGCTGCCGGTGAGGTTCAGCGTCAGGGCGCGCCTGCGGCTCAGACCGGTGAGCGCACCGGTGAGCACGAAGGAGTAGACGAACAGCCCGAGGGCCCAGATCAGCACCAGGAAGACGGCGTCGGGTGCGGTCACCAGCTTCAGCGCCGTCACGACGTCGTGCAGCGTGGTGCCCACGAGCCGGGGCAGCACCACGGCCAGCAACGTCAGCGCGAGGGCCAGCGACACGAGGACGCGCAGGAGCTGGCGGGTGCGCGACCTCGAGGAGCGCGGGGCACGCCCGTTCGCCACACCCTCGACGCCGGGGTCGACGTCAGGTGCGTGGAAAACTGCGGGGGTGCCGTTCACCCTCGTCTCCTTTCACGCGCACCCCGATGACGAGGCGCTGCTGACCGGAGGCACCTTGGCGCGGGCTGCCGCCGAGGGACACCGTGTGGTGCTCGTGACGGCGACCGCAGGCGAAGCCGGTCTGTCTGGCGATGGTATGCGGGACGCCGCCAGTCTCGAAGCGCGGCGCCTCGGGGAGCTCGCTGATTCTGCCCGGGCGCTGGGGTGCGCGCGCTGGGAGGTGCTGGGGTACGCCGACTCCGGCTGGGACCCCACAGGGAGGACCCGACCCGCCGCAGACAGCTTCGCGGGGCTCGATCCAGAGGGTCCTGCACAGCGGCTGGCCGCGATCCTGACCGAGGAGCAGGCCGACGTGCTGACGGTCTACGACGCGCACGGCGGGTACGGCCATCCCGACCACGTGCAGGTGCACCGGGTGGGCGTGCGCGCGGCAGAGCTGGCCGGCACGCCGACGGTGCTCGAGGCGACGATCGACCGGGTGCTGCTGCAGCGGGTGGCCTCGGCGCTCCGCTGGGTCCCCGGCGTGGGACGGCTGATCCCCCAGGACCGGTTCGCGGGCGCGTTCCTCCCGCGAGCAGAGCTGACCCACCGGGTCGACGTACGTCGTCACCTGGCGGCCAAGCGCGCGGCGCTGGCGGCCCATCACTCGCAGACGACGGGTACGGAGCCCGGTCAGAGCCCGGTGCGGACGCTGGCGCTGCTGCTCCGGCTGCCGCGGCCGGTGCTCGCCCCGGCGCTCGGCCGGGAGTGGTTCCGTGAGCGTGGCCGCGAGCAGGACGGGCCTTTGCTCGACGACGTGTTCGCCTCACTGCGCTGAGGCTGCCCTCTCCACCTGAACGTCGGGTGAACGATCCGGGGGTCGGCCGTCGGGGTAGACCATCCGCTTGCCCAGCCAGCAGGCGGCGTAGGCCATCGCCAGCCCGGCGATGTCATCGACGAAGAAGTGCCAGCCGAGGTACACGGTGGCCACGACGGTGCCGGCCAGGAAGACCCCCATCACGAAGGCGATGCGCCGGTAGCCGTAGTAGCGCGCCATCAGCCAGATCACGGCCGTGACACCGACGTGGAGGCTGGCGAACGCCGACACCTGGGCGAACGCGTCGTGGGCCTCCGGATGCGCGAGCAGGTGCGCCCGCTGGCCCATGTACCGCGCCTGGGTGTCCTGGATCATCATGTGCGGCAGCCCGGCGAACTCCTGCGGCGCCGAGTCGAACGGGCCGAGCGAGGGGATCAGGTAGTACGACGCCGTCCCGAAGATCCAGATCCACACCCCGGAGACCATCGCGACGTACCCGTCCCGGATGCGGTCGACGAAGACGACTGGAGCCACGACGGCGAAGAGCACCAGCGTCCCGAACGTCTCGTACCAGTAGGCCAGGCCCCAGGCGGCCCAGTGCTGGCCCAGCACGTCGTGGAGCAGGACGGCCGGGCTGTGGCCGAAGAACAGCCAGCGGTCCCAGTCCAGGAGCATCCCGTCGCGCGGGGGGTTGAAGACGTCCCAGCTCTTCAGGTTGTGGTAGCAGAAGTAGGTCAGGTGGTAGGCCGCCAGGGCACCCAGCGCCAGCACCACACGCCGGCGGGTCCAGCGCTCGCGGATGACCGCCCAGGTCCGCCGCCACGGCAGTGTCGCGCCGCCGGACGCGTACGGCGCCGTCCAGAGCACGTAGACGACGAGCAGCCCGAGCGAGATGGTCACGCGCGAGGCGAGGATGTCGCCGCGCGGGTCACGCAACGGGATGCCGACCTGCACGGCACGCACGATGGTGACCACCGCGAACGCACCGACGACACCCCAGATGGGCGCCAGCCAGCGCAGGTCCGAGCGGAGGTCGTCCGAGGGGGCTGCGACGGCGAGCGCGCTGTCGGACAGCTCGGACGTGGACACCCACGCAGCCTAACGAGGTCCCCACGTCCGGCCGGACGCCGCACCGGGTCGCCGAGGCGCGCCGGGGAATCCCGGAGGGCTTAACACGGTTGCTCCCATCAGCGAGGATGGCAGCGGAGGTCGTGGCAGTGAGCGGTGTGGGGATGTCGGTGGTGACGTCGTGCTGACGGCCGCCCTCGACACCCTGATCTCGGTGCCCGTCTGGCTGCTGCTCACCCTGGTGTTCCTGTTCCCGGCGCTCGAGGCCTCGGTCTTCCTCGGCCTCGTCGTGCCCGGCGAGACGATGGTGGTGCTCGGCGGGGTGGCGGCACAGGCCGGCCGCGTGTCGCTCGTGGCGGTGATCGCGCTGGCGATCGCCGGCGCCGTGGTCGGTGACCAGGTGGGCTTCCACGTCGGCCGCCGCTTCGGCCCGCGCCTGCTGGGGCGGATGCCCGCAGACACGAGGCGCGGCCGCCACCTCGGCTCGGCCATGTCCTTCGTGCGCCGCCGGGGACCGATCGCGGTGACCTTCGGTCGCTGGACGGCCAGCCTGCGCAGCCTGGTGCCGGGCATCGCCGGGATGAGCGGCATGCGCCAGCGTTCGTTCACCTCGGCGAACGTCGTCGGAGGCGTGGTGTGGGCCAGTGTCGTGGCGGTGGCGGGCTATCTCGCCGGTGAGTCGTACCGGGCGCTGGAGAGCAGCCTCGGCCTCGCCGCGAACATCCTGCTCGGACTGACGCTCGCCCTCGTGCTCGCGCTCTGGCTGCGCGCCGTGCTCCGCCGCCGCCGTGGGTCGGCGTCGGCCGCCACTTCGCTGGAGGCCGCGGCGCCTGAGGCCACCCCGTCCCGGACGTCCACTAGTTGTCCCGTCCACACCCGGGGAGTAGGTTCAACGAGTCGGCGTCTCGTAGCGGCCGGCTCAGTCTCGGGTGATCAATCGAGGAAGCGGCGGTTCACCTCCCCCTTCATGCGCTTGAGCACATGGCGCATCACGTCCTTGATGAACGCCCTCGAGCATGATGCTGGTGACTTCCTGATGAGCCTTGTCGCATCCCGTCCTCCCCTGTCGGTCCCGTCGAACCGGCCTGACTCCCCCCGCCGCGCAGCCCGCGCCGCCCGCACTGACGAGCTCGTCGAGCTGCTCGACTCGTGCACCGACGAGGACGAGCGCGCCCGGCTGCGCGCCGACCTCATCGCCACGAACATGCCGGTGGCCAAGTCGATCGCCACCGCCTACCGCTCCCGCGGCATCGCGCTCGAGGATCTCGAGCAGGTGGCCTACCTGGCGCTGACCAAGGCGGCCCACCGGTTCGACCCCTCCGCAGGAAACGCCTTCCTCTCCTTCTGCGTCCCCACCATCCGCGGGGAGGTCCGTCGCTACTTCCGCGACCACGGGTGGATGGTCCGGCCGCCCCGGCGGATCCAGGAGCTGCAGCAACGAGTGTTCCGGGCGCAGTCCGAGCTGTCGTTCAAGCTGGGTCGGCCCCCGGCCGCCCGGGAGATCGCCGTGAACCTCGACGAGGAGATCGACCAGGTCCTCGAGGCGATGGACGGCCAGGGCGCCTTCACGCCCGCCTCGCTCGACCGTCTCGTCGGGGACGGCGACGCCTCCCTGGGGGACCTGATCGGCTCCGACCAGACCACGGTGCAGTCAGCAGAGGCACGGGTCATGCTCGCTCCGGCCGTACGCCGGCTCAGCGAGCGTGACCGGCGCATCCTCCAGATGCGCTTCTTCGACGGACTGACCCAGCGCGAGATCGCGGAGGCCATCGGCGTCACGCAGATGCAGGTCTCGCGTCTCCTCGCCCGCATCTTCCGGGACCTGCGCTCCCAGCTAGGCTCGCTCGACGACCACCAGCTCGGGGAGACCGCATGACCTCGCTGTGGCTCGACGGCCGCTCCACGATCGCCGACGACCCGCTGCCGCTCGACGCACCGCTCGACGACCTGGTCGTCGGCGCCGGGCTCACCGGCCTCGTCAGCGCGCTCCTGCTCGCCCGCGCCGGACGCCGGGTCGCCGTCGTCGAGGCGCGTCACGTCGGTGCGGTCACCACGGGCAACACCACCGCGAAGCTGTCCCTGCTGCAGGGCACCCACCTCTCGCGGATCCTCGGGCACCAGTCGCAGAAGGTCGCGCAGGCCTACGTCGAGGCCAACCGCGAGGGCATGGAGTGGCTGCTGCGGTTCTGCGACGACCACGGCGTCGACGTCCAGCGCCGTCCGGCCGTCACCTACGCCGCCAGCGGGTCCGAGCGCTCGACCGTCGAGCGACGAGCACCGGGCGGCCAGCTCCCTCGGCCTGCCGGTGCGCTGGGAGGAGACGCTCGACGTCCCCTTCCCGTCGTACGGCGGGACGGTGCTCGAGGAGCAGGCCCAGTTCGACCCGATGGACGTCCTGGCCGCGCTCGTGGAGCAGGTCCGCGCCCACGGCGGCACGATCTCCCAGGGCCACCGGGTCCGACGGGTCTCCCTGCGCGGGAAGCCGGTCGCCCACCTCGACGACGGCTCGCAGATCGAGGCCGAGCAGCTGCTGCTCGCCACCGGGACGCCCATCCTCGACCGCGGCCTCTACTTCGCCAAGGTCGAGCCGCAGCGGTCCTACTGCCTCTCCTTCGAGGGCGTCGAGGCGCCGTCGGGGATGTACCTCTCCGCCGGCTCCGACAGCCGCTCGGTCCGGGACGCCCCACGGGCCACGGGGACCGAGCTGATCGTGGGAGGCAGCGGCCACCCGGTCGGGCCGCACCCACTCCGAGCTCGAGCACGTCGACCGGCTGCGCGAGTGGACCGCGACCCACTTCCCTGGGGCGCGGGAGACCCACTGGTGGTCGGCACAGGACTACAGCTCGCACGACGGCATCCCGTTCCTCGGCGCACTCCCCCGCGGCGGCGGTCGGATCCAGGTGGCCACCGGCTACGAGAAGTGGGGCATGACGAACGCCGTGGTCGCTGCCCGGGTGCTCTCCGGCCGCATCCTCGGCCAGGAGCCGTCCTGGGCCAAGCCCCTGCACCACCGGATCACCCGACCCAGCGGAGCGGCCGAGATCGCGAAGATCAACCTGGGCGTCGGCCTGGCCCTGGCAGGCGGAGTGGCGCACGCCGCGGTCGACCACCTGCCCGGAGGAGGACCGTCACGTGCCGCCGAGTGCGGCATCGTCGGCGTGTGCACCCACCTCGGCGGGGTGCTGAAGTGGAACGACGCCGAGGAGACCTGGGACTGCCCGCTCCACGGCTCGCGCTTCTCCCCCGACGGCCAGGTCCTCGAGGGACCCGCCACCCGCCCGCTCGCCCGCCGGAAGAAGGTAGTCCGAGGCCAGAGCGCCTCTACCCGTCGGTAGGGGCGCCTCTGACCTCGGACTACCGGTCTCAGAAGCGTTCCCAGGCGCGGTGGGCGCCGAGCAGCTCCTGGACCTGGCCGAAGACCTCGGCACCGGACTCGCCGGTGACCACGCCGGCGGCCGCGGCACTCGGGCTGCCGAGCGCCTGCTCGAGCACGGTCACGCCCGGGCCCCAGGCGCCGATCGCCTTGCAGTGGCGCCAGGCCTCCTGCAGCAGCACCTGGATGCGCGGGTCGGGAGTGATCGCCTCGTGGGTGCCCGGGCCGGCCGGTGCGCCGCTGGCCACCAGCACCGCGTCGAGCTCCACCGAGCGGACAGTGGCGAAGGTGCGCTGGGCGACGAGCGTCTCCCCGATCGGGCCGCCGGTGGGGGCCACCAGCAGCGGGACCATGTTGGCCGCGAGCACGGCGCGCCGGACCTCGGCGACCCCGTCGAGGTCGGAGGAGGCGTCCACGACGATGCCGACCATCCGCCCGTCGGTGGGCCACGTCTCCCCGACCTGCGAGAGGGCCGGGCTCGCCTCGGCCACCGGGGACTTCACGGACGCGTCCGCCTCCGGCGCCGGCAAGCCGAGCCCCTCGGCGACGCGCGAGCAGAGCTCGGCGTCGATGTTGGCCAGGGCGCGCAGCTGGCGCTCCTTGATCGCCTGCTCGTAGCACTTGCCGAGCTCGAAGGTGTAGGCGAGCACGATGTGGTCCTGCTCCACCGGCGACATGCTGCGCCAGAACAGCGTGGCCTGGCTGTAGTGGTCGTCGTACGACGCCGGGTTGGCGCGCACCTTCGTCGACTGCGTCACCTGCACCGGCGCCTCGACGAAGGCCCCGTCGGTGGCGCCGGCGTGGAACGGGCAGCCGCCGTCGAGCGAGTTCGGGCGGTACGGCGCGACGCCCTGGTGCACGGCGTGCTGGTGGAACCCGTCGCGCAGCATGTCGTTGACGGGCGCGTGCGGCCGGTTGATCGGGATCTGCTGGAAGTTCGGTCCCCCGAGCCGCGTCAGCTGCGTGTCGACGTAGGAGAACAGCCTGGCCTGGAGCAGCGGGTCGTCCGTGACGTCGATGCCGGGCACGAGGTTGCCGAGGTGGAAGGCCACCTGCTCGGTCTCGGCGAAGAAGTTCGACGGGTTGTGCGTCAGCGTGAGCAGTCCGATCGGCTGCACCGGGGCGAGCTCCTCGGGGATGAACTTCGTCGGGTCGAGCAGGTCGATCCCCTCGAAGGTCTGCTCCGGGTTGTCCTCGAAGACCTGGACGCCGAGCTCCCACTGGGGCTGAGCACCGGCCTCCAGCGCGTCGGCGAGGTCGCGGCGGTGGAAGTCCGGGTCGAAGCCGGCCAGCATCTGCGCCTCCTCCCAGACCAGGGAGTGCACGCCGAGCACCGGCTTCCAGTGGAACTTCACCAGGGAGGTCTGTCCGCCGGCGTTCGTCACCCGGAAGGTGTGCACGCCGAAGCCCTCCATCGTGCGGTAGGACCGCGGGATGCCCCGGTCGGACATGTTCCACATCGTGTGGGCCTGTGCCTCGGTGTGCAGCGACACGAAGTCCCAGAAGGTGTCGTGCGCGCTCTGGGCCTGGGGGATCTCGCGGTCGGGGTGCGGCTTGCCGGCGTGGATGACGTCGGGGAACTTGATGCCGTCCTGGATGAAGAACACCGGGATGTTGTTGCCGACGAGGTCGAAGGTGCCCTGGTCGGTGTAGAACTTCGTGGCGAACCCACGGGTGTCGCGGACGGTGTCGGCGGAGCCGCGGCTGCCCAGCACGGTCGAGAACCGCACGAAGACCGGCGTCTCCTTCTCGCTCTCCAGGAAGCCCGCCGAGCACACCTCACCCGCGGTGCCGTAGCCGACGAAGACGCCGTGGGCGCCGGTCCCCCGCGCGTGCACGACGCGCTCGGGGATGCGCTCGTGGTCGAAGTGCGTGATCTTCTCGCGCAGGTGGTGGTCCTGGAGCAGCGTCGGTCCGCGCTCCCCCGCCTTGAGCGAGTGGTCGGTGTCGCGGATGCGCAGGCCCGAGGCCGTGGTCAGGAAGTCGCCCTGCTGGGCGTGGTCGGACTGGGCACCGTCGGGTGCCCCGGTCGCCGTGTGCGGCTCGGGACCCGACTGGTCCGGCTTCGGGTGCGGGAACGTGCCCGGCTCGGTCGGCTCCTCCAGCGAGGGAGGCGCCGCGGCGGGGGCGCCGGGGATGGGGGGCTCGAGAAGCTCACCCACCTTCTCCTCGACCTTCTGCGCAGCGGCGGCCACGACCTTGCGGGCGGCCTGCCGGGCGGCGTCGAGAGGATTCTGGTCGGTCATGTCTGCTCCCGGGAATCAGGTGAAGGGGCTCTCGCCGTACCCCTCCGGACTGCTTTCACTCCCGGGCCAGCTCAGCCGCCACGCGCAGGTCCTCGACCAGCGCGGCGAAGTCCGCGTCGCGCTCGCGCGAACGCAGCACCGACGACGGGTGCGCGGTCGCGAGCACCCACTTCGGTGTCCAGTCCGTGGATCGGCCGGCGACCGAGTCCGGCCACTCGAGGCGCTTGCCCCTGGTGGCGCCCACCCGGAAGCCCGGACCGTAGATCGCGCCACCGGCGGTCGCCCCCAGTGTCACGACGCCCTTCGGGCGGACCATGTCCACCTCGGCCACGAGCCAGGGGCCGCAGGCGGTGACGTGGGCCCGGCCGGGTGTCTTGTGCAGGCGGTTGCTGGCACGACGCTCCCAGCGGAAGTGCTTGACGGCGTTGGTGCGGTAGACGGCCTCGGGCTCGAGCCCGGCCTCCTCGAGCGCACGCGCGAGGAGCTTGCCGGCCGGCCCGACGAAGGGGCGTCCTTGCTTGTCCTCCTGGTCACCGGGCTGCTCGCCGACGAGCATCACCGCTGCACCCAGCGGGCCCTCGCCTGGCACGCCCTGCGTGGCGTCGGCGTACAGCTCGCACCCCTTGCAGCCCTGGATCCCCGAGTCCACGAGTCCCGGCGAGAGCTGCTCCGGGACCCACCACGACGCCCCAGGACGCTGTGACTCCGGCGCCACCGTGCACCTCCCCTTCCGGCCTCGCTGTGCCGTTACCCACAGGGAATCGACTCATGCCAGGACCGTGTCTGGGTACTTCCCTCTCGAACCTCACCGCCCGAAAGGCACTCGATGTTGCTTCCCCGTCCTCGTGGCCCCGTCAGCCGCCACGTCCTCGCGATGCTCGGACGCCCCGAGCACGGCAACGCCTCCTCTGCCACCGTCGTCCTCGGTCCCGAGCCGGTGACCACCGATCCTGACGTCCAGCTCGCCCTGTGGGTCCTCTACGAGCTGCACTACCGGGGCTTCGAGGACTGCGTCGGCGACCACGAGTGGGACCCGGAGCTGATCCGGCTGCGTGGGGCGATCGAACGTCGCTTCGAGGCCGAGCTGCGGGAGGCCACCCGCGACCTCCTGGCCGAGCTGGACCAGGAGGCGGACGTCGCCGAGTCCCTGCTCCGGCTCGTCTCCGGGGACGGCGGCCCGTCGGTGGCGACCTTCCTGCACCGGCACGCCGACCGTGAGCAGGTGCTCGAGTACCTCCGCCAGCGCAGCCTGCAGCAGCTCAAGGAGTCCGACCCGCAGTCGTTCCTGCTGCCGCGCCTCGAGGGGGCGGCCAAGGTCGCGCTCGCCGAGATCCAGTACGACGAGCTCGGCGCCGGCCGACCCGAGCGCCTGCACCAGACCCTCTTCGCCCGGACCCTCGAGGCGGCCGGCCTCGACCCGTCGTACGGCGCCTACCTCGACGAGGTCTCCGCCGATCTCGCTCGCCGGCGCGAACGTGATGTCGTTGTTCGGGCTGAACCGCCGGCTCCGCGCTGCCGGGGCCGGGCACTTCGCCGCCTTCGAGGCCACCAGCTCGGTACCCTCGCGCAAGGTGGCAGCCGGCCTCGACCGGCTGGGTTTCGACCCGGACGTGGCCACCTACTTCGAGGAGCACGTCGAGGCCGACGCGGTGCACGAGCAGGTGGCTGCCCGCGACCTCTGTGGCTCGCTCGTCCAGGCGGAGCCCGGCCTGCGCGACGACGTCCTCTTCGGTGCGGCCTGCGTCCTGCACCTCGACGCGCTCTTCGCCCGCGAGCTCCTCGATCAGTGGGGCGCCGACGACGAGCCGCGGCTGGTGGCATCGTGAGCTCGCCCGGGTCCGCCGAGGTGACCGTGCGCGTCTGCCCCGACGGTCCGGTGCTCGTCCGCGGTGCGGAGAGCGTCGTGGACGAGTCCGGCGAGCAGCACGAGGTGACCCGTCCCGTCGTCGCGGTCTGCGCCTGCGGCAAGTCGCAGCGGATGCCGTGGTGCGACAGCACCCACAAGTCGATCAGGCGCTGAGGGGTGCCGGTCCCACTAGGGTTTTCGCCATGGGTGTGAGCGAGCTGCTGCTGATCCGCCACGGGGAGAGCGAGGGCAACGTCGCCGCCGCGAAGGCCCGGGAGGCCGGCGCCGAGCGGATCGACGTGCCGGCCCGCGACGCAGACGTCGAGCTGTCCCCGCTCGGGCAGCGGCAGGCCCGAGCAGTCGGCGCGGCCCTGGGTGCGATGGCCGCCGAGACCAGGCCCCAGGCGCTGGTCGTCTCGCCGTACGTCCGCGCGCGCGAGACGGCCCGGATCGCCTGCGAGGAGGCCGGGCTGAGACTGCCCACGCGCGTCGACGAGCGGCTGCGCGACCGCGAGCTCGGCGTGCTCGACCGGCTGACCTTCGACGGCGTCAGCCGGCGGTACCCGGAGGAGGCCGAGCGGCGACGCTGGCAGGGGAAGTTCTACCACCGGCCCGCCGGTGGTGAGTCCTGGGTCGACGTCGCCCTCCGGTTGCGCACGTGGGTCGCCGACCTCGACCGCGCGCCCGCCGGGCAACGGCTGATGGTGGTGGGCCACGACATCGTGATCGCCCTGGTGCGCTACGTCTGCGAGGGCCTCGAGGAGGAGCAGGTGCTCGAGCTCGCGCGTGACACGCCGCTGCGCAACGCCTCGCTCAGCCGCCTGGTCCGCGGCGAGGACGGCACCTGGAGCACCGCGGAGTACGACGAGGTGTCCCACCTGAGCGACGCGGGCCTCGAGGTCACCGAGCACGAAGGCGAGCGACATGTCAGAACTTGATCTGGTCACCCCCGAGCTGCTGCGCGGGTGGCGGCTGCCCGACCCGGCCAGCTCGAAGAAGGCACGGGGGCAGGTCATCGTGATCGGCGGAGCTGCCCGGACGCCCGGAGGCGTGGCCCTCGCGGGACTCGCGGCCCTGCGCGTCGGCGCAGGACACGTCCAGCTCGCCGTGGCGGCCTCGGTTGCCCCCGCCCTGGCCGCGAGCTTCCCCGAGGCCGGGGTGATCTCGCTGCCGCACAGCGAGAGCGGGACGATCCGGGGATCGGCAGCTGCCGAGGCCTGCGCGGAAGCCGTCGCGGGCGCGGACGCCGTGCTCGTCGGCCCCGGGCTCGACGACGCCGACGAGGCTGCCGCGCTGCTCGAGGGCCTGCTGCCGCACGTCGACGCAGATGCCGCTCTGGTGCTCGACGCCTACTCGCTGGGCGTGCTGCCCGACTTCAAGCAGGAGCTGAAGCGGCGTGGCGCCCCGCCCGTGCTGACCCCGAACGGCAACGAGCTCGGACGCCTCCTGGAGCGCGACGTCGAGCCGGAGCACGACGACGTCGTCGAGGCTGCACGCGAGTACGCCAGCTGCGTCACCGCCCAGGCGATGATCGCCGACCCGGAGGGCCGGCGCTGGCGAGTCCCGTCGGGGCATTCCGGCCTCGCCACGGCCGGCAGTGGCGACGTGCTCGCAGGACTGGTCGTCGGGCTGCTCGCTCGCAGCGCCGATCCCGCCCAGGCCGCCTGCTGGGGCACCTACCTGCACTCGATGGCCGGTGAGCGGCTGGCCTCGACGATCGGTGAGGTCGGGTTCCTGGCCCGCGAGCTCGTCGACGAGGTCCCCGCCGTCCTCGCCGAGCTCAGCTGAGCCCGCACCCACCTCACCCCTCGGGGTGACGTGGATGCGGGCCGGCGGCTGTCGCGCTCAGGCCTCGATCGAGGCGTGCTCGGTGGCCGGGCTGCTGACCTGGATCTTGCGCGGCCTGGCCTTCTCGGCGACGGGCACGAGCAGCCTCAGCACGCCGCCGTCGTAGGCCGCCTCGATCCGGTCGAGGTCGAGGTTGTCGCCGAGGACGAGCTGACGGCTGAAGCGTCCGCGCGGGCGCTCGGAGGCGAGCATCTCCCAGTCGCCGTTGCGCGAGACGCGCTCGGCGCTCACGGTCAGCACGTTGCGCTCGACGTCGAGGTCGATGCTCTGCGGGCTCACCCCGGGCAGGTCGAACTCGATGACGAACCGCTCACCCTCGCGCCAGGCATCCATCGGCATCACCACGGGACGGTTGGTCGTGCCCCGCAGCTGTTCGGCCAGGCGGTCGAACTCACGAAACGGGTCGGTGGTGCGCAGCAACATGACGTTCCTCCTGATCCTGGTCGAGGTCTTGGCGGACTGCTCAAGACCTGTACTGTGGGATACAGATTTGTTATAGCGCCAAGACCAGGTCGACGCAAGTTCCCGAAGGAGTGGTTTCCCACGAGCAGCAGCACCGGTGTCTTCGCCATCTCCGTGGTCGCGGAGATGACGTCCATGCAGATCCAGAACCTGCGCGTCTACGAGCGCCGCGGGCTGGTGGAGCCGGCCCGCACCGCCGGGGGCACCCGCCTCTACAGCCCCGACGACGTGGAGCGGCTGATCCGGATCCGGGACCTGCTGGCCGAGGGGCTCAACCTCGCCGGCATCGGCCAGGTCCTCGCCCTGGAGAGCGAGGTCGAGCGCCTGCGCGCGGCCAACACCCGCCTGCGCAGGCGTGGACGAGGGGTCGCGGGCCGGGAGGGCACCGAGTAGCCTCGTCGGGGCGAGCGCGTCAACTCAAGACGCGGGTTGCGTGCCGGGCCCTTCGTGGACGTTCAAGAAGAGGGCGACGCAGGTGCCCGACGTCCCTGACCCCGGTCCCCGGTCGGGACGTTCCGCAACCGGCCCGCCGGCACCGTCAGCGGCCGGACCACGGGACGAGCCGTCGTACCCGGTCGTGCGCCAGCGCGGCGCGCGCTGCGTTGTTCCCCGCGGCTCCGTGGACGCCGCCGCCAGGGTGCGCCGACGCAGATCCGAGGTAGAGCCCGCGGACGCCCGTCTCGGCGCGACCGAGACCGGCCACCGGGCGGAACACCAGCTCCTGGTGCAGCTGCGAGGTGCCACCGTTGATCGCGCCTCCCACCAGGTTGGCGTCGCGGGACTCCAGCTCCCGGGGCCCCAGGATGCGGCGCGCCAGGATCCGCTCGCCGAAGCCCGGGGCCAGGAGCTCGAACCTGGCCTGCATCCGGTCGGCGAACCGCTCGCACTCGTCGTGGTCCCAGGTGCCGGTGATGCCCTCGTCGCCGGCATCGCCACTGCTGCGCTGCGGCACGTGGGTGTAGGCCCAGAACGACTCGGTGCCTTCCGGGGACCGGCTCGCGTCACTCGTGGTCATCGCCCCCGCGAGCATGAACGGCTTCGCCGGGACGAGCCCGGCCGCCACCTGGCCGAGGCTGTTGGCCATGTCGCTCACGTCGTCAGCGATGTGCACCGTCCCTGGTGCGTACGCCGGCGTGCCCGCCCACGGGACCGGTCCGTCGAGGGCCCAGTCGACCTTGAACGTGGAGGGATCCAGGGTGAACCGCCGCATCCCCCGGCGCACCCGGCTCGGGACGTCGTCCTGCCGCAGCAGTCCCTCGTCGCGGCCGAGCTGCTCGGCGCCGTACAGCTGGACGGCGGTGACCGCCGCGACGACGGCGCGATCGGCGCCGACGAGACCGGCACCCGTGCGGACTCCCCGCACCCGTCCGTCGCGCACGTCGACCCGCTCGACGCCCGCGTCGCAGCGGATCTCACCGCCCTTGCTCTCCAGTCGCCTGGCCAGGGACTGGGTGAGCTCCCCCGCACCGCCGCGCGGCACCGGGAAGCCGACCGTCTGGCCGAGCATGGACATCAGCATCGCCATCAGGCCGGACCCCGGCGCATCGAGAGGGATGTCGGTGTGCCCGGCGTTGCCGCACAGCAGCGCCTGCGGTCCGCGTCCACCGAAGCGCTGTCGCGCAAGCTCCGCGGCCGGCGTGAGCAACGTCTGCACGAACCCCAGTCCACCGGCGCGCACGAGACCGAGGAGCCCACGCGGCACCGGACGTAGCGGCGGGAACGGTGTCAGGAGTCCGCCGATGAGCGAGTCGCCGACGAGGTCCCACTGGCGGCACAGCTCCAGCCAGGCCTCCCCGTCACCGTGGTGCTGCTCCTCGGCGAGACCCGCGGTCACCTCCCGGTCGCGGTGCAGCAGGCCCCAGGAGCCGTCGCGGAAGGGGTGGCCGAGCACGGCGGGGGCGTGCTCCCACACCAGTCCGTGCTCCTCGAGGTGGAGGTCCTGGATCGTCGAGGAGGCTGCGGCGAGCGGGTAGAAGGCACTGAACGTGTCGTGCACGAAGTCCGGGTGGACGTCGCGCGCGCTGCGCACCGCTCCCCCGACGTCCGGTTGCTGCTCGAGCACCAGGACCGACCACCCTGCGTCGACGAGGCGGTTCGCGGCCACCAGCCCGTTGGGGCCGGAGCCGATCACCACCGCGTCGTAGGAGGTCATGTCGTCGGTTGCTGCCGGCGCTCGACGAGGAAGGCCAGCCGGCGCATCGTCTCCGAATTGCGCCAGGCGAGCAGGGGCTGGCGGAGGGGGGACGGCATCAGCCGTCCCGGACCCGTGGCGACGTCCTCCTCGATGGTCACGATGCTCCCGTCGCTGTGCGGCTCGATGCGCAGGACCACGTGGGCCTCCCCGCCCGGCCACGCCCGCGCCCGTAGGACCAGCTTGCCCGGGGGCTGGTGCTCGAGGACCTCGGTGTCGTCGTCGATGAGCATCGGCCAGGAGCCGACCGAGTGGTGCAGCTTGGCGCCCTTGTCCGGCCAGCTGTCGTCGACCTCACGCATCCGTGAGGCGCCGACGACCCACAGCGGGTAGAGCCACCCGTCGGAGAGGACCTCCCACACCTGGTCGGGAGTGGCGTGCATGACTCGGCTGACGCTGCTCATGAGGGACCCGTACCCAGGAGCCGGACGACGGATCGCGTGAGACGGCGTGATCCGGGTAACCATGGCTCATGAGAACCGACCACGACGTCGTCCCGGACCTCGACGGTCGGCCCCAGGGTGGGCCCGTCCGGCACGCGGCCTTCGGCGGCCTGGACATCGCCTGGGACCCGCGCGTGCTGGAGCCGCGGGAATGGACGCTGGAGCAGTCGCTGTGGGCGGCGAGCATCCTCGACGACGTGCCCGCCGGGCCGGTGCTCGAGCTGTGCAGCGGTGCCGGCCAGATCGGGCTCCGGGCGGTCGTGGGCACCGACCGGCGGCTGGTCTGCGTGGACGCCAACCCGGTCGCGGCGTCGTACACCCTGGAGAACGCGCGCACCGCCGGGCTGGGGGATCGCGTGTCGGTGCGCACCGGGTGGATCGAGGAGGTCCTCGAACCGGGTGAGCTCTTCCCGCTGATCGTCGCGGACCCTCCCTGGGTGCCGCACGACGAGACGGCGCAGTTCCCCGAGGACCCGACCCTCGCGATCGACGGTGGCGGGGACGGGATGGACGTCGTCCGGACCTGCACGCGCGCGATCGAGGAGCACCTCGCGCCCGGTGGCGTCGGCGGTGCTGCAGCTCGGCACGGTCGAGCAGGCACGGCTGGTCGAGGACATCGCGGGTGGGCTCACCGTCGGGGAGGTCCGCGTCTTCGAGCGCGGCGTCCTGCTCCGGCTCGACGCATGAGGCGCTGCGTGCCGGGTACGAGGCGAGCCGATCGCCGCTGAGCGAATACGGCACCTGAGCGAAAGGACTGGCATGAAGATCGGCTACTTCCTCTCCACCGAGGAGTACTCCCCCGCCGAGCTGCTGGCGCAGGCCCGGGCCGCCGAGAAGGCGGGGTTCGAGGGACTCTGGATCAGCGACCACTTCCATCCCTGGAACAACGAGCAGGGCAACAGTCCCTTCGTCTGGAGCGTCATCGGTGCGATCTCGCAGGTGTGCGACCTGCCGGTGACCACGGCGGTCACCTGTCCCACCGTGCGCACGCACCCGGCGGTCATCGCCCAGGCCGCGGCCACCAGCGGGGAGATGCTCGGTGGGAAGTTCACCCTCGGGGTCGGCTCGGGCGAGGCGCTGAACGAGCACATCCTCGGTGACGTGTGGCCCTCCGCGGACCGCCGGCTGGAGATGCTGGAGGAGGCCGTCGAGCTGATCCGGCTGCTGTGGACGGGCGAGGTCGTCAGCTGGGAGGGCAAGTTCTACCGGGTCGACCACGCGCGCATCTACAACCTGCCGGACACCCCGCCGGAGATCTACGTCTCCGGGTTCGGGCCGAAGGCCACCGACCTCGCCGGACGCATCGGTGACGGCTTCATCAACACCGCGCCGGACGACGAGCTGCTCAACCGGTTCAAGGACGCCTCCGGTGGCAAGCCGGCGCAGGCCGGGGCCAAGGTCGCCTTCGCCGACACCCCCGAGGAGGGCTGGGAGCACGCCCACCGGTTGTGGCCCAACGCCGGGCTGCCGGGCGAGATGGCCCAGATCCTGCCCACGCCGGAGCACTTCCAGCAGGCGACCGAGCTGGTCACCCTGGACGCCACCCGAGAGTCGGTCGTCGCCGGCAACGATCCCGAGCAGCACCTCGAGCAGATCGAGAAGTACGCCAAGGCCGGGTACGACGAGCTGTACGTCGCCAACATGGGTCCGCACCACGAGGAGATGATCGCCTTCTACGGCGAGCAGGTCCTCCCGCAGGCCGGCTGAGCCGACGGCGGGGCCGCGCGGTCTTGCGCCGCCCCGCCCGCCGCCTCAGTCGATGACCGCGTCGATGGTCTTCTTCAGCGCGCTCGGCTGCGAGGGCTTCTTCGGCGCCTTCTTGCGCGCCTGGACCATCTCCTCGCCGATCTCCTGCAGGGTCTTGCGGCCGAGGCCGGAGCGGACCTTGGGGAACCACTCCTCCTCTTCCTCCTCGATGTGGTGCTCGACGTTCTCGATCAGGACGGTGGTCTTGGCGGTGAAGCGCTCGTCGTCAGGCTTCATCATCGAGAGCTCCATCACGAGCACGTCTGCCACGTGGTGCTCCTCGTAGGACTCCAGGACGTCGTCCTCGACGTCGGGCAGCAGCTCGCGCACCCGCGGGTACATCACCTCGTTCTCGATGTAGGTGTGCACGGTGAGCAGCTCGATGATCCTGCTGACCGCCTTCCCCTTCGCGGCGTGGGCGTTCTCCCCCGCCTTCTCGAAGTCGCGGAAGGCCTTGCGGATCAGCTTGTGCTCGTCCTTGAGCAGGACGATGGCGTCGGTGGACATGGATCTCCTCGGAGTCGTGGGGTACGTCGAGACCCGAGTACCCAGGCAGCGCGCATGGAACACACCGGTTCGGGGCACCCGAGGGCATGCCAGAGTTCAAGATGAGCCGGCCCGACCTCGCCGTCGAGGTCGTGGAGCGGCTCAAGGCCCAGGGCTACGAGGCCGGCGTGAACGCGCCGGCGGACCAGGACACCCACTCCTTCGTCTCCGTCTGGACGACCGGTGAGGACGAGGACACGGACCGGATCGAGAGGCACGTGCGCGCCGTGGACCCCGAGGCGGTCCTCACCGGCGCGGAACCTGACGCCGAGAGCCACCCGGACCAGCCGTCGCAGTAACCACGGTCCCTCGTCGGCGTTGAGTGGGGACCATGACACGAACCGAGTCCCGCCCCGCCGTCGTGACCATGGTGGCGGCGCTCGGCGTCGTCTTCGGTGACATCGGCACCAGCCCGCTCTACGCCATGCGGACGATGCTCCACGACGCAGGCTCGATCGACCGGACCGCCGTCTACGGGGTCACCTCGCTGGTCATCTGGACCCTGGTCCTGATCGTCAGCGTGCTGTTCGTAGGGCTGCTCCTGCGGGCCGACAACGAGGGCGAGGGGGGCCCGCTCGCCCTGGTCGCGCTGGTGAGGAGGTCCACCACCACCGCACGCATCACCGTCTTCGCCAGCGTGGCCGGCATGGCCGGCGTCGCGATGTTCCTCGGCGACAGCGTGATCACCCCGGCCATCTCGGTGCTCTCCGCGGCCGAGGGTCTCGAGGTCGCCAGCCCGTCGCTGAAGGTGGCGGTGCTGCCCATCGCCGTGGTGATCCTGCTGGGTGTCTTCGTGCTCCAGCGGATCGGCAGCGGCAAGATCGGCAAGCTCTACGGACCGGTCATGTGCCTGTGGTTCGCCGTCCTGGCGGCCGGCGGGATCGGTTCCCTGGTGCAGACCCCCGAGGCGTGGCAAGCGATCTCGCCGCACTGGGCGGTGCGCTTCGTCCTCGACGACCCGATGGTCGGCTTCCTCACCCTCGGCGCGGTCATCCTCGCGGTCACCGGCGCCGAGGCGCTGTACGCCGACCTCGGCCACTTCGGCCGCGAGGCGATCACCCGCGCCTGGTGGCTGCTGGTCCTGCCGCCCCTGGTGCTCGCCTACCTCGGCGAGGCCGCTGCGATCGTCCGCGACGGCAGCAGTGCCGCTGCGGACCCGTTCTACTCCGTCGTGCCGGACTGGGCGACGATCCCGGTCCTGGTCACCGCGACGATGGCCACGGTGATCGCCTCCGAGGCGGTCATCGCCGGGGCGTTCACCCTGCTGCACCAGGCGGGCGGCATGGGGTTCTTCCCCTACCTCCGCACCGAGCACACCTCGCGGGAGGAGGCCGGGCAGATCTACCTGCCCGCGGCCAACTGGGCCCTGGCGGCGGCCGTGCTGGTCGTCGTCGCGCTCTTCCGCGACTCCCAGCGCCTCTCGGCGGCGTACGGCATCGCGGTGAGCGTGACCTTCCTGGTCACCGTCGTCCTGTACCTGCTGCTGCAGCAGGTGCGGAACCCCGGGCGACGCACGCGGCTGCTCCTGCCCGGGTTCTTCCTCCTCGTCGTGCTCGTGTTCTTCGCCGCCACCGTCCCGAAGGTGGTCTCGGGCGGGTGGGTGCCCCTGGCCATCGGGCTGGTCCTGTTCGTGGTGATGACCACCTGGTGGAGCGGCCGCAGGCGGCTGCACCAGGCCGCGGCCGAGGAGGAGAACCGCCCCGAGGACGTGCTCGCCGAGCTCACCAGCAACGTCGACCGGCCCCGGCTCGAGGGCAGCGCCATCTTCCTGACCCAGCGCAAGGACATCGCCCCGATCGCGCTCTGCACCGTGGTGGAGTTCGGCTACCCCCTCCCCGAGCACGTGCTCCTGCTCTCCTGGCACGTGGAGGACACTCCCGGGAGCCCCGGCGGACCGCGCCTCGGTTTCGGTCGAGACCTTCGACGACCGCTACGAGGGCATCCGCGCGGTCGAGGTGACCCTGGGCTACCGCGAGCGGCTGGACGTCCAGCACGTGCTGGAGGCGGCCTGCCAGGAGGCGCCGGACGATCTCGGGGGCATCGACCCGGAGACCGCGCGGTTCTTCGTCTCCGACCCCATCCCCCGGCTGGACCCGGACAACGGCATCGCGATGTGGCGCCAACGCCTGTTCCTGTTCATCGACCGGGTCTCGACCGACCGCGTCGACCACCTGCGGCTGCCCCGCGACCGGACGATCGTGATCGGGCGCGAGCTCGACCTCTAGCGGCTCAGCGGACCTGGATCGCGGGCCCTCCCCCGGCCACGAGCTCCCCGATCACCGGATGGCCCGGCAGCTCCCCCGCCACGAGGAGGCCACCGGAGGTCTGCGCGTCGGCGAGCAGCACCAGCTCGTCCTCGGAGACCGAGGAGTCGACGTGCGGTCGGACCCACTCGAGGTTGCGGCGACTCCCACCGGGGACGAACCCGTCGGCGTACGACGCCCGCGCTGCCTCGAGGTAGGGCACCGCTGCGGAGTCGAGCACCGCCGAGACCCCGCTGGCACGGCACAGCTTGAACAGGTGTCCCAGCAGGCCGAAGCCGGTGACGTCCGTGGCGCAGGTGTGCCCTGCGGCCAGCGCCGCGCGGGAGGCGTCGCGGTTGAGCGCGGTCATGGTCGCCACCGCGTCGGGGAAGACCTCGCCGGTCGCCTTGTGCCGGTTGTTCAGCACGCCCGAGGCCGAGCGGCTTGGTCAGGGTCAACGGAGTCCCGGCCACGCCCGCGTCGTTGCGCAGCAGGTGCCGGGGGTCCGCCATCCCGGTGACGGCCAGGCCGTACTTCGGCTCGGGGTCGTCGATGCTGTGACCGCCCGCGAGGTGGCATCCGGCCTCGGCGCAGACCTCGGCGCCGCCGCGCAGCACCTCGGCGGCCAGCTCGAACGGGATCCGGTCGCGCGGCCAGGCCAGGAGGTTGAGGGCGACCAGCGGCTCGCCACCCATCGCGTAGACGTCCGAGAGAGCGTTGGCCGCAGCGATCCGGCCCCAGTCCGCGGCGTCGTCGACGACCGGGGTGAAGAAGTCGGTGGTGGCCACGACTGCGCGCGATCCGTCGATGCGGACCACCGCTCCGTCGTCGCCCGAGTCCAGCCCGACGAGCAGGTCGTCGGTGGCGGCACCGAGGGAGAGCTCACCGAGCACTCGCTCGAGCTCCCCCGGCGGGACCTTGCAGGCACACCCGCCTCCGGAGGCGAACTGGGTCAGGCGGATCGGGGAGGTGGTGGCAGTCACCCCCTCAGTGTGCCTTCGCCGCCTCCCGCTGGCGCATCCGCTCCCGCTGCGGGACCACGACGTACTTCGGGTCGCGCGCCGATGCCCGCCCGGCCTCGAAGATGCCGAACCGGGTGAGCAGGGACGCGGTGACGAACGTGGCGCCGGCCAGGGCCGAGACGGCGCGCGAACGACGTCCCGCCACCAGGGTCGCCCCGGCAGCAGCGGCCGTCATCGTCCGCGCGATCTTCATCAGCTTGCCGGGCATGCCCTGCTGGTACGGCTCGGCCACCATGCCGAGGCGGTGCACGAGCAGCTCCGCGGCCGCGATCTCCAGGCCAGCCCCGGCAACGGCCATCCGGCGCGCGGGACCGGACTGGGCTGTCGGCACCAGGACCATGGCCAGACCACCGGCCGCCGTCGCCCCTGATCCCGCGAAGACGAAGGGCAGCTCACGGTGCGCCTCGTGCCACGCCGGGATGGCTGTGTTGGCGACCAGCGCCGCTGTGTAGGTCACGAGCGGTGGCCCGAACGCGGCAGCTCCGAGCCCCGACAGGCGGCCTAGACGGGGAAGGATCCCGGTCACGTGCGAGGCGGCGGACGCCCCGGCGAAGGTCGCGAACGGCGCGAGGATGAACGACCCGACGGACAGCGGCGAGGTCGGCTTGAAGACGCGCAGCATGTTGAGGAAGCGCTCGGGACGACCGAGGTCGTGGATGAGGGCGACGGTGCCTGCGGCGGCGGCCGTGGCGGCCGCGATCCGCGTAGCCCGTTCCAGCGCCGGCAGGTGTGCGAGCGCCGCCCCCTCGGCGAGGAGCGCCGAGCTCCCACCCAACCCGCCCAGGAAGAGGTACAGCGGGACGTCCGGCGTCTTCCACGTCGGCTCCTTGAGGATCGGCCGGCCGTAGTAGGACTCGAACGTCGGCTCGTCGACCATGAGGCGCTCCCTCATGGACGTCTCCCGACGAAGGCCGCCGCGCCGAGCGCCGCGAGGGTCGCGGCGGCCGCGCCGACGTGGCGCCAGATGGAGCCGAGGTCGCGGGTGGTCACGACCGGGTCCGGGGGGAGCCCGTAGACCTCGGGCTCGTCGAGCAGGAGGAAGAACGCGCCGTCGCCACCGACGCCGTCCTCCGGGTCGCGGCCGTAGAGCCGGGCCACGTCGACGCCCTTGTCGTGCAGCTCCGCGACCCGGTTGTCGGCGCGCTGGCGCAGCTCGGAGAGCTCCCCGAACTGGATCGACTCCGTCGGGCAGGCCTGCGCGCACGCGGGGGTCTGCCCGTCCTTGAGGCGGTCGTAGCACAGCGTGCACTTCCAGGCCCGGCCGTCGCCCTCGCGCAGGTCGATGACGCCGTAGGGGCACGCCGGGACGCAGTAGCCGCACCCGTTGCAGACGTCGGGCTGCACGACCACGGTGCCGAACTCGGTGCGGAACAGCGCACCGGTGGGGCACACGTCCAGGCACGCTGCGTGGGTGCAGTGCTTGCACACGTCGGAGGACATCAACCACCGGATCGAGCCGTCGCCGGACTCGGTGGCCTGGTCCTCGCCGGAGCGGCGCCGGCAGCTCGGACGCAACCGAGGTCCACGGCAGGACCCGAGGTCGACGGTTGGAGACGTCCAACGGCTTCTCCACGAAGGCGACGTGGCGCCACGTGCTCGCGCCCAGGGCACCGGTGTTGTCGTAGGACTCCCCAGTCAGGAGGTAGCCGTCCTCGGGGACCTGGTTCCACTCCTTGCAGGCCACCTCGCACGCCTTGCAGCCGATGCAGACCGAGGTGTCGGTGAAGAAGCCCATCCGCGGTGGGTGCTCGTCGTAGCCGGCGTCTCCCGTGACGTCGGCGAGTGGTCCGTGGAACGAGTTGCTGTTCACTGCGCCCCGCCCTCCTCCGGATGGTCCATGTCCACGCCTGCCCGCCGACGGTAGCCCTCGACGTAACGCGTCAGCTCGGGACCACGCGGTCGACGTCCCGGGCGGACGTCGCAGGTGCCGACCTTGTCCTGGATGTAGACGTTGGGGTCCATCGTCACGTTGACCAGGTCGTTGGCCGAGTCGCCGGTGCTGATGCCGTTCTTCCCCCAGTGGTAGGGCAGGCCGACCTGCTCGACGAACTGGTCGCCGAGGCGTAGGGAACGCATCCGCTCGGTGACCAGGACCTTGGCCTCGATGGCGGTCCGGGCCGTGATGATCGTCGCCCACTCGCCGTTGACCAGCCCTCGCTCACGGGCGAGGCGCGGGGAGACCTCGATGAACGGCTCGGGCTGCAGCTCGACCAGATAGGGCAGCGTGCGGCTCATCCCACCCGCGGTGTGGTGCTCGGTGAGCCGGTAGGTGGTGAACACGAAGGGGAAGACCTCGCTCCAGCTGGGGTTGATCGGGTTGCTCGGGTGGTCGAGCTTGCGACGGCTCGGGTTGTTCTGCTGGCCGTACAACGGGTTGTGCACCGGGGACTCCGGTGGTTCGTAGTGCGCGGGCATCGGTCCGTCGGCCACGCCGATCGGCGCGAACAACCAGGCCTTGCCGTCGGTCTGCATCACGAAGGGGTCCTGCCCGCCGATCGCGTCCGGTCCCTTGGCGCCGTCCTCCGGCACGTGGTCGGGGGGACGGTCGACGACGAAGTCGGGTACGTCGGGTCCGACCCACTTCCCCTGCTCGGCGTCCCAGGTGATGTAGCGCTTGCGCTCGCTCCACGGCGAGCCGTCGGGGGCAGCGGAGGCGCGGTTGTAGAGCTGGCGACGGTTGGCCGGCCAGACCCATCCCCACTCCGGCGCGACCCAGTCCTGCTCCCAGTGCGGTTTGCGACGGCGGGCCTGGTTGACCTCGTCGGCGTAGACCCCGCAGTAGATCCAGCACCCGCACGACGTGGAGCCGTCCGCCTTCAGCTCGGTGTACGCCGAGAGGGCCTTGCCGTCCGCCCCCACCCCGTTGATCTCGCGCAGCACCGCGGCGCCGTCCACGTCGCCGTGCTCGTCGATGGGGTAGTCCCACGCGAGGTCGAGCAGCGGACGATCCATCTCGTCGGTCGACCCGGCGAGCTTCTGGCGGATGCGCTGACCCAGCTCGTAGAAGAAGTCCAGCTCGCTGCGGCAGTCTCCCGGTGGATCGACGGCCTTGTCGCGCCACTGCAGCATCCGCTGGGTCTGGGTGAACGACCCGGACTTCTCGACGTGGCTGGCGGCCGGGAGGAAGAACACCTCGGTCCCGATCTCCTCGGTGACCAGCTCGCCGGTCTCGATCTCCGGCCCGTCCTTCCAGAAGGTCGCGCTCTCGATCATCTGGAGGTCGCGCACCACCAGCCAGTCGAGGTTGGCCAGGCCGAGCCGTTGCATCTTCCCGTTGGCCGACCCGACGGAGGGGTTCTCCCCGACGAGGAAGTAGCCCTTGCAGCGACCCTCGATCATCGCCTTGACGGTGTTGTAGGTCGAGTGGTCGCCGGTGATCCGCGGGAGGTAGTCGAAGCAGAAGTCGTTCTCCGGCGTGGCGGCATCACCCCAGTACGCCTTCAGCAGGCTCACGGCGTAGGAGCGGATGTTGCCCCAGAAACCGGCCTTGCCCTCGTCGGTCTCCACCCACTCGTCGAGCGACTGGTGCTGCATGGCGTTGGGCATCGGCAGGTAGCCGGGCAGGATGTTGAACAGCGTCGGGATGTCGGTCGAGCCCTGGATGCTCGCGTGTCCTCGCAGCGCCATGATGCCGCCGCCCGGACGCCCGATGTTGCCGAGCAGCAGCTGCAGGATCGACGCGGTGCGGATCATCTGGGCACCGACGCTGTGGTGGGTCCAGCCGACGGCGTAGCAGAAGGCACTGGTCCGCTCCCGGCCGCTGTTGCGGGTCAGCGCCTCGGCGACCTGGTGGAACTGCTCGGGCGAGATGCCGCAGACCTCCTGCACCATCTCGGGGGTGTAGCGGGCGAAGTGCCGCTTGAGGACCTGGAGCACGCACTGCGGGTCCTCCAGCGTCTCGTCGCGCTTGCCCTTCCAGCTGACCGGGCGCTCCACCGGAACCGTGGCTCTCCGACTGCGCCGCCTGGTGCGAGCGCTTGTGGTCGGAGCCCTGGGACTCCTCCTCCTCGTGGTCGAGCTCCTCGGCGCGCTCCCGCTCCTCGGCGTTGAGGTGGTCGGGCGCCTGGTACCGCCAGGTGATCGGGTCGTAGTGGCCGGACTCCGGGTCGAAGCCGGAGAACAGGCCGTCGAGATCCTCGGTGTCCTGGAAGCCCTCGTCGATGAGGTTGGCCGCGTTGGTGTAGGCGACGACGTAGTCACGGAAGTAGAGCTCGTTGCTCAGCACGTGGTTGACGAGCGCACCGAGGAAGGCGATGTCGGACCCGGCCCGGATGGGGACGTGCAGGTCCGCCACGGCCGACGTACGGGTGAACCGCGGGTCGACGTGGATGATCGTGGCGCCGCGACGCTTGGCCTCCATCACCCACTGGAAGCCGACCGGGTGGGCCTCGGCCATGTTGGAGCCCTCGATCAGGATGCAGTCAGCGTTCTGGAGGTCCTGCAGGAAGGTGGTGGCCCCACCACGGCCGAACGAGGTCCCCAGACCGGGCACCGTGGAGGAGTGTCAAATACGAGCCTGGTTCTCGATCTGGATGGCACCCATCGCGGTGTAGAGCTTCTTCATCAAGAAGTTCTCCTCGTTGTCGAGGGTCGCCCCTCCGAGGCTGGCGATGCCGAGCGTGCGCCGGGTGCGCCGCTTCCCGTCGGGGCCGTCGGCCTCCCACTCCCAGAACTCCTTGCGGGTCTTGATCACCCGGTCCGCGATCATGTCCGCCGCGGTGTCGAGGTCGAGGTCCTCCCACTCCGTGGCATAGGGCCGCCGGTAGCGAACCTTCGTCACCCGGGTCGGCGAGGTGACCAGCTGCTTGCTGGCGCTGCCCTTGGGGCACAGCCGACCGCGGGAGATCGGGCTGGCCGGGTCGCCCTCGATCTGGGTGATCTCGCCGTCCTTGACGAAGACCTTCTGCGCGCAACCGACCGCACAGAAGGGGCAGATGGAGCTGACCACCTTGTCGGCCTCGCTCGTGCGGGGAGTCAGCGTCGCGCTGCGCTCGGACTGTGCGGCCTTGCCGCGTCCCAGGCGGTCGTGGCCCCGAAGCTGGCGCACGAGCGGCCAGAGCTCCAGGAACGCCTGGCCACTCATCGACGGTCTCCCTGCACGAGGCCCACGTTCCCACGTCGGTGCACCTTCATGCCACGTCCGCGGCGCAGCTTCTCGCACCGGTGCTTGTAGGTTCGGGCGCGGAGGCGTACCTCGTCTGGTGACGGGCGCAGTCCTCAAAACTGTTGTGGCCGGGCATCCCGGCCAGGCGGGTTCGATTCCCGTCCGCCTCCGCCACCAGCCTCAGTCGGGGCGGTCGCCCGTCTCGATCCCGCCCACGTGCTCGGCCACGACACGCTCGGCGATCTCGCGCAGCTTGGTGTTGCTGTGCGAGGACATCCTGGCCAGGAAGCCGAAGGCCGCGTCCTCCGCGAGGCCGTACTTCGCCATCACAAGTCCGACCGCCTGCCCGATCAGCTGCCTGGTCTCCAGGGCCTGGTGTCAGCTGCTCGACCGTCCGCGCCTGGCCGAGTGCGACCGCTGCCTGGGTCGCGTAGAGGTCGGCCACCGCGACGGTGTCCGGGTCGATCTCCTCGTCACTGGTCGAGTACATGTTCAGGCCACCGATGGTCCGGTCCTCGTCGATGTACAGCTTCAGCGCAAGCTGGGACTTCAGACCGAGCTCCACGGCTCGGGGGACGTACCGCGGCCAGCGCGGGTCGTCGACGATGCGGGGCGCCTCGACGACGGTCGCGTCGTGCAGGCTGTCCACGCACGGTCCCTCACCGAGCTCGTACTGCAGCGCGTCGAGGTCCCACACCAGCTGGCTGGTCGCGGCGCGCGTCCGAACACCACCGTGGCGGTCGATCGTCGAGATCCCGGTGTCCTTGAACGACGGCAGCGACAGGGCGAGGATCTCCACGATCGTGGAGAGCTTCGACTCCGCGCTCTCTGGCCGAGCCAGTGATCGCACGGCTGCGGCCAGGGCAGCGGTCATGTCATCTTGCACGGTCCGAGTCCGTTCCTCTGGCCTGCGTCGCAGAGTGCACAGAGGAGCATCGACTTGGCAGGACGCTGTGAACTCGTCGACCGACCCCGTCACTGAGATCGGCACTTGCAGCCTCACCCTACTCCCCCCGGGACCGCATGCACGCGCGGTCACGGGGTACCCGTGACGCACGCCCAGACAGTGAGGAACGGAGCCCAAATGGCCCAGGAACAATGGTCGAAGGACGGCCAGTGAGCCGGTGAGACCCATACCGCAGACGATCGAGACCGCGACCGAGCTGGACAGGAACCTCGGCGACGGGGAGCTCCTGAGCGGCCTCCAGTCGGTTGGCGACGAGGTCTCGCGCGTCGTGCCCGAGTGCATCGGGCTGAGCCTGGCGTGGCTGGAGCACGGGATCACGTTCACGCTGACGGCCACCGAGGCGGACGTCGCGACCCTCGACGGCGTGCAGTACCTCGACGGCGGACCCTGCGTGGACGCCGTGCGCGACGGGCGCGGCATCGAGACCGTCCGGCCAGAACTCCTGGAGGAGGACCCGTGGCGGCTCTTCGCCGAGGCCTCGGCCGCTTACGGGGTGCACAGCACCCTGACGCTCCCGCTCACCGACGAGGGGCGGGTCGTCGGCAGCGTCAACCTCTACGGCGCCACCGCGGACTGCTTCGAGGGCCACCACGACGAGCTCGCCCGGATCCTGGGCGCCTCGGCTGCAGGAGCGACCCGCAACGCCGACCTGTCCTTCAGCACCAGACGGCAGGCGGAGGAGAGCCCGGATCGCCTGCGTGCCGAGGAGGTCACCAGCAAGGCGGTCGGGGTGCTCGCTGTCCGGCTGGAGGTCGACGTCGAGACTGCGCAGGAGCGCCTCAGGGACGCAGCCCAGCGGGCCGGCATCCCCACGCACCAGCTCGCGGAGGCCGTGATCCGGCTGCACGGGTGAACGACCAGCGCTGCGTCGCCGACCTCTAGATTGGCGGCGTGAGCGATCCGCGACGGCGTACCCCCAGGACGGATGCCGTGCTGGGAGCCGTACCGGTGGCAGAGGCCCTCGCCCGGCTGGGCGGTGTCGCGGTCAAGCAGATCGTCCGCGAGGTGCTGGAGGAGTGTCGTGGCGGAGGGGTGGATCCCGCCGACGTCGTGACGGAGGTGCTCGCCCGGCTGCCCGGGTCCGCGAGCTCGCTGCGCCCGGTCCTCAACGCCACCGGCATCGTGGTGCACACCAACCTCGGCCGGTCGCCCCTCTCCCCCGCCGCGATCGAGGCGGTGGCGCTCGCCACCGGCGCGACCGACGTCGAGCTCGACCTCGCGACCGGCCGGCGCGCTCGCAGGGGCATCGCGGCCACGGCCGCCCTGGCTGCTCGCGTCCCGGCAGCAGGCGGAGTGCACGTCGTCAACAACGGGGCGGGCGCCCTGGCCCTGGTCACCTGCGCGCTGGCCGCCGGTCGCGAGGTGGTGGTGGCGCGCGGGGAGCTGGTCGAGATCGGCGACGGGTTCCGGATCCCCGAGCTGCTCGAGTCCGTGGGAGCCCGCGTCCGCGAGGTCGGTACGACGAACCGCGTCAGGCTCGCCGACTACGAGCGGGCGATCGGTCCGGACACCGCGTTCGTGCTGAAGGTGCACCCCTCGAACTTCAAGGTGGAGGGGTTCACCTCGTCGGTGAGCGTGGCCGAGCTGTCCACCCTGCCGCGTGCCGCTCGTGGCCGACATCGGGTCAGGGTTGCTGGGTCCGCACCCGCGACTGCCGGACGAGCCCGATGCCGCAACGTCCCTCGCAGCGGGCGCCGACCTGGTGACCGCCTCGGGCGACAAGCTCCTCGGTGGCCCGCAGTGCGGTCTCCTGCTGGGAGACGCCGACCTCGTCGAGCGGCTGCGCCGGCATCCCCTCGCACGTGCCCTGCGCGTCGACAAGCTGACGCTCGCAGCCCTGGAGGCGACGCTCCGCGGCCCGGAGCCGCCGGTGGCCCTCGCCCTGGCAGTCGCGACCGGAGGACCTGATGGCGCGCGCACGGCGCCTCGCCGACGAGATCGGCGAGCCGGCGCGCGCGGTGGCCTCGGAGGCCGCCGTCGGCGGTGGTGGCGCGCCCGGGCGTGGTCCTGGAGAGCGCAGCCGTGGCACTCCCCCCGTCCCTGGCCGCGCCCCTGCGTCTCGGTGACCCGTCCGTGGTCGGGCACGTGGCGTCGGACCGCTTGCTGCTCGACCTGATCGCCGTCCCCGAGGACCACGACGCCGCCCTGGTGGAGGCGGTGCGCAGGGCCCTGAAGAGCGAGGAGTGACGTGCACGTCGTCGCCACCGCGGGTCACGTGGACCACGGCAAGTCCACCCTCGTCGAGGCGCTGACCGGTCGCGACCCCGACCGCCTCGAGGAGGAGCACGAGCGTGGGCTCTCGATCGAGCTCGGCTACTGCTGGACCGTCCTCGACGGACCTGGGCGAGGTCGCCTTCGTCGACGTACCGGGGCACCAGAAGTTCATCGCCACCACGTTGTCCGGCCTCGGACCGGTGCCGGTGGTCATGTTCGTGGTCGCCGCCGACGACCCCTGGATGCCGCAGGCGGCCGAGCACCTCGCGGCGCTGGACGCCCTGGGTGTCTCGCACGGCGTGCTCGTGGTGACGCGCAGCGACCTGGCCGATCCCGCCCCGGCGCTGCAGCGGCTCGCGGGCCGAGCTCGCCCGCACCTCGCTGGCCGGCGTCCCCGCCGTGGCGGTCAGCGGGCGCACGGGCGCGGGTCTCGACGAGCTGCGACGCGCTCTGGGCGAGTCCCTGCGTGCCGTGCCCGAGCCCGACCCGCGTGCCGACGTCCGGCTCTGGGTCGACCGTCGCTTCCACGTCCGGGGAGCCGGGACGGTGGTCACCGGCACCCTGCCCGAGGGGACCGTCGCGGTGGGCGACCTCCTGGCGGCCGACGACGTCGAGGTCAGGGTCCGCGGGATCGAGGCGCTCGAGGTCGCCCGGCCACGGGTGTCCGGGGTCGGCCCGGGTGGCTCTCGACCTCGGCGGCCGCGCACCGGCCGCCGTCCGGCGGGGCACCGCCCTGGTGACACCGGGCGCCTTCCGGAGCGACGTCGCTCGTCGACGTGCGGCTCACGGCGGCCGGGGAGCTGCCTGAGCAACCTGTGCTGCACGTGGGATCGGGCGCGGTCGCGGTGCACGCGCGTCCGCTGGGGGCGGACCACGCCCGGCTGCGGCTGCAGGCCCAGCTCCCCCTCCGGGTCGGGGACCGGGCCCTGCTGCGTGACCCGGGCAGCCGGCGGCTGTGGGGCATCACGGTCGTGGACCCCTCGCCGCCGTCGATCAGCCGTCGAGGTGAAGCGGCCGCCCGGGCCCTGGCGCTCGCCGGCCTGGACGGATCGCTGGGCGCAGACCTCGACCTCCGCGGCGTCGTACGACGCTCCGAGCTGGTGCGCATCGGAGTGGCCACCGAGCCCCTGCCCGCCGGCGCGCTGCAGGCAGGCGACTGGCTCGTCGGTCCACGCCATGTCGACGAGCTCCGTCAGCGACTGGTCGAGCTGGTGCAGGACGTGGGGCCGCTCGATCCCCCGATGACCACCGCCGTGGCCGCCACGCGGCTCGGGCTCCCGGACCCGGCACTGGTCTCCGCGCTCGTCGCCCCGCCGCTGCGCGAACGGCAGGGGGTGATCAGCGCGGGCGACGCCGGCCTCCCCGCGAGCCTGGCAGGTGCACTGGCGCAGGTGCGGGCGCAGCTGGACGAGGCTCCCTTCGACGCACCCGACCGCTCTCGCCTGCTCGAGCTCGGCCTCGACGCACGGGCTCTGGCCGTGCTCGAGCGCGCTGGTCATCTCCTGCGCGTGGGTGAGGGCGTCGTGCTCCTGCCCGGCGCCGACCGGCAGGCGCTCGAGCTCTTGCGGGAGCTGCCACAGCCGTTCACCACCAGCGAGGCGCGGCGCGCGCTGGGCACCAGCAGGCGCGTGGCGCTGCCTCTCCTCGGCCACCTGGACCGGGCCGGCCGCACCGTCCGCCTGGCCGACGACCGACGGCGGCTGCGCGACTGAGGCGCGCCGGGGCTGACCCGGTGTCGGGGACGGTGCGCTGGGTACCCACGACCTCGTGGACAGCCTCGAGTTCATCGGTACGGCGACGACGGTCCTGCGACTGGGCCCGTTCACCCTGCTGACCGACCCCAACTTCCTCCACCGGGGTCAGCGCGCGTACCTCGGCAAGGGCCTGTGGTCCAGACGGCTGAGCGAACCCTCGCGGCAGCCCGCCGACCTGCCGCGGCTCGACGCGATCGTGCTCTCCCACCTGCACGGAGACCACTTCGACCGCGTCGCGAGGCGGGAGCTGGCCCGTGACCAGCCTGTCCTCACCACGCCGCAGGCAGCCCGCCGGCTGCACAAGTGGGGCTTCACCACAGAGGGCCTGGACACCTGGGAGAGCTCGAAGCTCAGCGAGGGCGACTGGACCCTGACCGTCCAGGCCCTGCCCGCCGTGCACGCACGCGGCCTGATGGGCGCCCTCCTGCCGCCGGTGATGGGGTCCATGCTCGAGCTCGCCCGGGGCGGCAAGACGACGCGGCGCGTCTACCTCAGCGGCGACACCCTCACCGGTGAGCACGTCAGCGAGATCTCCCGACGTCACCGCGAGATCGACGTCGCCGTCGTTCACCTCGGCGGCACCCGCGTGCTCCTGCACACGGTGACGATGGACACCGCCCAGGGTGTCGACTTCCTGCGGCGCATCTCACCCCGCAGCGCCGTCGGCGTGCACTACGACGACTACCGCGTCTTCCGCGACCCGTGCTCGAACCTGGCCGAGCACGCGCGGGAGTCCGGCTTCGCCGGGAGGATCACCCTCGCCGAGCGAGGCCGGACCATCTCGTTGGAGGACTGACCTCAGGAGCCGCTGGAGGCCTTGCCGCCCTTGCGGCCGGCCTTCTTCTTCTGCGCGGTCGTGCCGCCCTGGGAGCTGTCGCCGCCCTTGCCGCTCTGCTCCCCGCCGTGCTTCGAGGCCTTCGGGGAGTTCGCGATCTTGGCCGCCCGCTCCTTCGACATGCCCTTGTCCTTGAGCTTCTCGTACTGCTTCTCGTTCTTCACGTTCGCTGACTTGCTCGGCATGGTCGGTCTCCTTTCGGTGATCCTTCCCGTACCCAGACGGTTGGCCGGCCACACCACGGGTACTCCCCGGTGATGGATCCCCGGACCTGCGCCCTGCTCTTCGACATCGACGGCACCCTCGTCGACTCGACGTACCACCACGCGATCGCATGGCAACGCGCCTTCGACAGCGTCGACATCCCCATCCCCCTGTGGCGGATCCACCGGGACGTGGGGATGGGCGGCGACAAGCTGGTGGGCGACGTCGCAGGCGACGAGGTCGAGGACGAGCACGGCGACGTACTGCGTGACCGGTGGCGCGAGGAGTACCTGAAGATCAAGGCCGAGGTCGTCCCGCTGCCGGGAGCGGCGGAGCTGGTCCGCTCCTTGAGCAAGCGCGGCTACCAGGTCGCGCTGGCGTCCTCGGGCGACCCGGAGTTCTCACGCGAGGCGATGGAGACACTGGGCGTCGAGGACGAGGTCGCAGCCCTGACCACCTCGGAGGACGTCGACGACTCCAAGCCCGATCCCGACCTGCTCCAGGTGACGCTCGACCAGCTCGACGGTGTCGACGCACGCCGTGATGGTCGGGGACACGCCCTACGACGCGGAATCGGCGGCGAAGGCCGGCATGAAGTGCATCGGCCTGCGGTCCGGGGGCTACAGCGAGGCCGAGCTCGTCGACGGTGGCGCCGCCCTCGTCGTCGACGTGCCCGAGGACCTGGTCGACCTGGACTGGGAGAAGTACCTCTCAGCCCTGGGCTGACGGCTGTCACCACCAGAAAGCGAACCCGAGGAGGAGCAGCGTGACCAGATTCGGCTACACCCTGATGACCGAGCAGAGCCACCCCAAGGACCTCGTCGAGCACGCGGTCCAGGCCGAGGAGGTCGGTTTCGACCTCGAGGTGATGAGCGACCACTACTTCCCGTGGCTCAGCGCCCAGGGGCACGCGCCGTACGCCTGGTCGGTGCTCGGCGCCGTGGCCCACGCCACCGAGCGCGTCGACCTGATGACCTACGTGACCTGCCCGACCGTGCGCTACCACCCCGCCGTCGTCGCGCAGAAGGCGGCAACCGTGCAGCTGCTGGCCGACGGCAGGTTCACCCTGGGCCTCGGCACCGGTGAGAACCTCAACGAGCACGTCGTCGGCCGGGGCTGGCCGGCGCTGCAGCAGCGAGAGGCGATGCTGGTCGAGGCCATCGAGATCATCCGCAAGCTGCACACCGGGGAGCTCGTCGACCACCGCGGCGAGTACTTCCAGGTCGACTCGGCTCGGATCTGGGACCTGCCCGAGGACCCGGTCCAGATCGGCGCGGCCGTCGCCGGCGAGCGGGCTGTCAAGGCGCTGGCACCCCTGGCGGACCACCTGATCGCCGTGGAACCGCTCGCCGAGGTCGTGGAGCGCTGGAACGGCACCGACGGGGCACCCACCATCGGCTCGCCCGCCCGCGCCATCGGCCAGATCCCGATCTGCTGGGACCCGGACGAGGAGGCGGCCGTCGAACGCGCGCACGACCAGTTCCGCTGGTTCGCGGGCGGGTGGGGGGTCAACGCCGACCTGCCGACCACGGCGGGGTTCGCCGCAGCCACGCAGTTCGTACGTCGTGAGGACGTCGCCGACAACATCCCGTGCGGACCCGACCTGGATGCCGTCGTCGAGGCGGTGCGCCCCTTCTGGGAGGCCGGGTTCACCGACGTGGCGCTCGTGCAGATCGGTGGCGACACCCAGCAGCGCTTCCTCGACGAGGCGGCGAAGCCCCTCCTCGACAAGCTGCGCTCCGCGGCTCCCTGACCGGTCAGGGCTAGGACTTCGCAGCCACCTTGGCGAGCCGGAGCCAGGTGTCCACGACCGTGTCCGGGTTCAGCGACATCGACTCGATCCCCTGCTCGAGCAGCCACTCGGCGAGGTCCTCGTGGTCCGACGGTCCCTGGCCGCAGATGCCGACGTACTTGTCGAGGTCGCGGCAGGCGGTGATCGCGCGCTTCAGCAGCTCGAGCACCGCCGGGTCCCGCTCGTCGAAGCTGTCGGCGACCAGGCTGGAGTCACGGTCGACCCCCAGCGTGAGCTGGGTGAGGTCGTTGGAGCCGATCGAGAAGCCGTCGAAGTGCTCCAGGAACTGCTCGGGGATCACCGCGTTGGAGGGCACCTCGCACATCATCACGACCTGCAGGTCGTTCTCGCCGCGGACCAGGCCGTGCTCGCCCAGCAGGTCGATGACGCCCTTGGCCTCCGCAACGGTGCGCACGAACGGGATCATGATCTTGACGTTCGTCAGGCCCATCTCGTCGCGCACGTGGCGCAGCGCCTCGCACTCCATCGCGAAGCAGTCGACGAACTCCTCTGAGAGGTACCGCGAGGCGCCGCGGTAGCCGATCATCGGGTTCTCCTCGTCGGGCTCGTAGCGCGGCCCGGCGACGAGGTTGGCGTACTCGTTGGACTTGAAGTCGCTCATCCGCACGATGACCGGCTCGGGCGCGAAGGCGGCCGCGATCGTCGAGACCCCTTCGGCGACGCGCTGCACGAAGAACTCGCGCGGACCCGGGTACGCCGCGATCAGCTCCTCGATCTCGCCGCGGAGGTCACCGTCGTCCTCGGAGTCGTCGAACTCCCCGGCCGCCAGGTCGAGGAGGGCCTTGGGGTGGATCCCGATCTGGCGGTTGATGATGAACTCGAGCCGGGCCAGCCCGACCCCGTGGTGCGGCAGGCGGGAGAACGCGAAGGCCTGGTCGGGCGTGCCGACGTTCATCATGATCTTCACCGGCAGGTCCGGCATCGAGTCCAGCTCGGTGGTCTCCACCTCGAAGTCGAGGATGCCGTCGTACACGAAGCCGGTGTCGCCCTCGGCGCAGGAGACCGTGACCTCGTCGCCGTCCGCGAGCTCCTTGGTGCCGCTCCGGGTGCCGACCACGGCCGGGATGCCCAGCTCTCGGGCGATGATCGCGGCGTGGCAGGTGCGCCCGCCGCGGTTGGTGACGATCGCGGCCGCGCGCTTCATGATCGGTTCCCAGTCGGGGTCGGTCATGTCGGCGACGAGGACCTCGCCCTCGTTGAAGTCGTGCATCTGCTCGGCCGAGCCGAGCACCCGTACGGCGCCGGCGCCGACCTTCTGGCCGATCGCGCGGCCCTCCACGCGCACCGAGGCGTCCTTGGTCACCGACTTGTCGATCTTGAAGCGTTCCATCGACCCTGCCGACCCCGCGCGCGACTGGACCGTCTCCGGACGCGCCTGGAGGACGTAGAGCTTCTCGTCGAGGCCGTCCTTGGCCCACTCGATGTCCATCGGCCGGCCGTAGTGCTCCTCGATGGTCAGGGCGTGCCGGGCGAGCTCCTCGACCTCGGAGTCGCTCAGGCTGAACAGCCGCGCGTCGGCGTCGTCCACGTCGACGAACGCGGTCGTCTTCCCGACCTCGCCCTTGCTGTGTTCAGGGTCGGTGTAGATCATCTTGGTGGCCTTGCTGCCGATCCCGCGCTTGAGGATCGCCGGCCGCTCCGCCCGCAACGCCGGCTTGTAGACGTAGAACTCGTCGGGGTTCACCGCGCCCTGGACGACCCCCTCCCCCAGCCCGTACGCCGAGGTGATGAACACGGCGTCGTCGAAGCCGGACTCGGTGTCCATCGTGAACATCACCCCCGAGGAGGCGAGGTCGGAGCGCACCATCCGCTGCACGCCGGCCGAGATGCCGACCTCGGCGTGCTCGAACCCGTGGTGGACGCGGTAGGCGATCGCGCGGTCGTTGTAGAGGGAGGCGTAGACCTCACGCACCGCGCGCAGGATCGAGTCGATGCCGCGCACGTTGAGGAAGGTCTCCTGCTGCCCGGCGAAGGAGGCGTCCGGCAGGTCCTCGGCCGTGGCCGAGGACCGTACGGCGAACGACGGCTCGTCCTGTCCGTCCGTGGCCTCCTCGAACTCGCCCACGAGCTTCTCGAACGCCTCGCGGATCTCGTCCTCGAGGCCGTCGGGGAACTCCTGCTCGACGATCCAGCCGCGGATCTCCTTGCCTGCCTCGGCCAGCGACCGGGTGTCGTCGGTGTCGAGGCCCTCGAGCCGCCCGACGATCCGGTCGTCGAGGCCGTCGGTGGTCATGAAGCGGTGGAATGCCTCGGCTGTGGTGGCGAAGCCGTCCGGGACGCTGACGCCGAGGTCGGTCAGGTTGGCGACCATCTCTCCGAGGGAGGCGTTCTTCCCGCCGACCTGGTCGAGGTCGTCCATGCCGAGGTCGGAGAACCAGCGCACGCTGGGCTCCCTCGCGGAGTCGTTCACGGTTGCTCCTCCTGGTTCCGGGGGGCCGCCGACCTCCGGCGCCCGCCGCTCACTGACTCTGTTCCCCGCACGAGCGTCTGCATGATCACCGTCGAGATCTCCTCCACCGACCGTGCCGAGGTGTCCACGACGGGGATCCGGTGGGCGCCGTAGAGCTGCTTGGCCCGCCGCAGCTCCCACCGGCACTGCTCGACCGAGGCGTAGTGCGACGCGGGCCGCCGCTCACCGCGCACCCTGCTGAGCCGGTCGACGGTCGTGATCAGCCCGAAGCAGCGCTCGCGGTACTCGCGGACGGGCCCGGGCAGGTGGTCGCGCTCGAGGTCCTCGTCGACCAGCGGGTAGTTGGCCACGAAGAGACCGTGCTGCAGGGCGAGGTACATGCTCGTGGGCGTCTTGCCGCACCGCGAGGGTGCCAGCAGGATCACGTCCGCCTTCTCCATCGCGCGCGAGCTCTGCCCGTCGTCGTGCTCGATGGTGAACTCGACGGCGGCCATCCGGTTGTTGTAGCGCTTGACGTCGCCCATGCCGTGCAGCCGGGCCGCCTGGTGGATTCCCCGCTCGCCGAGGACCTCCTCGACCCGTTGCATGTGCAGGTCGAAGAAGTCGATGATCGGCGCCTTGGTCTTCGCGAGCTCCTGGCGTACCTCGTCGACCGCGGCAGTGGTGAAGACGAGAGGAGTGACGGGGCCTTCCATCAGCCCGTCGAGCATCGCCACCACCCTGTGGGCGTGCTCGACCGTGGTGATGAACGGGATCAGGGTGCGGTCGAAGATCCGGTCCGGGAACTGGATGAGCAGCGCGTTGCCCATCGTCTCCGCACTGATGCCGGTGCTGTCGGACAGGAAGTAGACAGGCACGACCGCGTCGTCGGTCGTTCTGTCATCCATCCGGCCTCCTCGCGTCGGAGGTTACTCCGAGCGTCGCGTGTCGGGAGAGCTGGCTCGGACGGGCGCATCCCGCACGCGCAGGACCCCGGCAAGCCCGTTCGGCATGCTCCAGTTGAGTCGACCGAGGACTCCGACCAGGGCAGGTGCCAGCAGGCTCCGGACGATCACGGCGTCGATGAGGATGCCCAGCGCCAGCGTCGTCGCCAGGATCTTCACCTCGACCGACGGCACGGTGGACAGCGCGACGAACGCGAGGAACAGGATCAGCGCGGCCGAGGTGACCAGTCGCCCGGTGTGCGAGATGCCGTCGACGACCGCCCGGTCGGTGTCGTGGTGCTCGTCCCACGACTCCCGCATCCGGGACAGGATGAACACCTCGTAGTCCATCGACAAGCCGAACAGGAACGCGAACGCGGCGATCGGCACCCAGGTCGTGATCACACCCGTCGCGTCCTGTCCGAAGACGAGGTGCGAGCCGAGCCCGTCCTGCCACACCAGGACCGTGACGCCGTAGGCCGCTCCGATCGACAGCACGTTGAGCACCAGGGCCTTGATCGGCAACCACAGGGACCGCAGCGCCTTGGCGAGGAGCAGGAAGGTCACCAGCACCACCGCGAGGACCACCCAGACCACATCGCCGTACACCGCCGTGACGAAGTCGGCATCCTCGGCCGGGCTGCCACCGACGGCAGCATCACCGGTCGCCACCGCGCGGACGTCGGACAACGCGGCCCGGCCGGCGTCACTCGCGGGATCTGCCTGGAGCCACACCTGGAGCAGGGCCTTCCCGTCGCGGTGCCACTCGTCACCTGCGGGGGCGACTGCGGAGGCGACTCCCCCGACGTTCGAGAGCCGCTCCAGGGCCGTGTCGACCTTGGTCTCCGGCACCAGCACCTCGACGGGCCGCAGCACGCCTGCTGGCACGCCCGCACGCACCGCAGCAGTGACGGCGCGCGACTCCCGTGAGTCGTTGCTGACACCTGAGAGCTGGGGCGAGCCCAGGGTCAGACCGAGCACAGGCAGGGCCAGCGCAAGCAGCACCAGCGTCGACGTGACGATCGTCAGCCAGCGATGCGCCAGGACCGCGCGCGCGACGCGCTCCCAGAACCGGCTCGGCCCGGCCTTCGCCTGCCGCCGCGGCCAGGTGAGGCGCGGCCCGGCCACGCTGAGCAGCGCAGGCACCAGGGTGAGCGAGGTGGCCACGCTGAAGAGGGGGATCAGCAGACCACCCAGGCCGATGCTGCGCAGGAACGGCAACGGCACCAGGACGAGCGCGGCCAGCGAGACCGCCACCGTGATCCCGCTGAACAGGACGCTGTGACCGGCGGTCGCCATCGCGGTCCTGATCGCATCGTCGTTCTCGGCGCCCGCCGAACGTTCCTCACGCCACCGCGTGACGATCAGGAGCGAGTAGTCGATCGCGACTCCGAGCCCGATGAGGGCCACGAGGTACTGCACGACGAAGCTGACGTCGGTGACCACCGTCAGGCCGAGCAGGGCCAGGTACGTGCCGAGGATCGACACGGCCGCCACCAGGAGCGGGACGCCGGCAAGCAGCGAGCCGAACACGAGCGCGAGCACGATGAGTGCGCCGAGACCCCCGAACAGCACCTCGAACAGCACCGAGCGACCACCGCTCGAGCCACCGTCGGCCAGCACGTTGAACCCGGTCAGGGTGGCGTCTGCCCCGCCCTGCCTGGCGGTGTCGACGACCTTCTGCAGGCGCGGAGTCGACCCGACGTACGGGTCCGGGCCGGATACGGCGGGCGGGTAGATCACCGCCACCGACGTCGTCCCCGCAGGCGTCGCGAGCTTCGCCGCACCACGGTCGCGTGGCGTGACCGCTCTGAGGCCCGGGACCGCATCCGCGGCCCGGTCGACCACTCGTTCCAGCTGGGGACCGGAGTCCTTGCCGCGGACCACGATCAGGAGAGGGTCGTCCGACCCACCACCACCGAATCGATCGTGGATCACCTGGTTCGTCTCGTACGCCGGCTGTCCCGGCAGAGCGAACTCGTAGCTCAGCCGATCCACGGTCCGGCCGGTGGTCAACCCTCCGACGACCGCCACCAGCGCCCAAGCGACGAAGATCAGCGCCCGGTGCCTGAGCACCCACTCTCCGAGAACCCGCACCCGACGACCCTTGCAGGTCGGCTGAAATGCGCGCCTGACGGGCCTCCTGCCAATGTGGCCAAGAGGGGGCTCAGGGTTGGCTGACACCCGCCCCCTCGCGGAACTGCCGAGGCCACGTTTCATTCCCGGGCAATTCAGGGACGCTCCCGGCGGCAGGACGTCTACGGTGCGGGGGTGCCAGACGCGTCCTACCTCCCCATCGCCCAGCACGGCCTGATCGGCGACCTCCGCACCTGCGCCCTGGTGGGGTCGGAGACCACCATCGACTGGTTCTGCGCGCCGCGCTTCGACTCCCCCAGCATCTTCGGGTCTCTGCTGGACCCCGAGAAGGGCGGCTACTGGCGGCTGGAGCCGGTGGGCGCCGAGGCCACGACCAGCCAGTTCTACTTCCCTGACTCCAACATCCTGGTGACCCGGCTGATGACCGAGGAGGGCGTGGCGGAGGTCCACGACTTCATGCCGCTGCTGGCTGCCGGCGACGAGCAGCACCGGCAGCGGATCGTGCGTCGTGTCGTCGCCGTGCGTGGCCGCACCCAGCTGCGGATGACGATGGCGGCCCGCCCCGACTACGGCCGCGTCACCCCGGACGTCGAGCAGACCGAGCACGGCGTGTGCCTCACCGGTGGTGGTCTGCGGCTCGGGCTGACCGCCACCGCGGACCTCGAGGTGGAGGACGGGGTGGTCCGCGCCGACGTCGACGCTGGAGCAGGACGGCGCCGAGGCCCTGTTCTGCCTCGAGGTCCTCGCACGAGGACCAGGAGGTCGCCGACGGCGAGGACGGCGACAGCGACGACCTGTTCCAGCGCACGGCGGACTTCTGGCGCTCGCTGGATCAGCACGTCGACGTACACAGGGACGCTGGCGCGAGACGGTGAACCGCTCCGCACTCACCCTGAAGCTGCTCACCCACGAGCCGACCGGCGCGATCATCGCCTCGCCCGACCACCAGCCTGCCGGAGTCGATCGGCGGCTCGCGCAACTGGGACTACCGCTACGTGTGGGTGCGCGACGCCGCCTTCAGCCTCTACGCCCTGCTGCGCCTGGGCTTCACCGACGAGGCCTCGGGCTTCATGCGCTGGCTCTCCGAGCGGATGGCCACGAGACAGGCCGGGCGAGCTCGGTCCGCTGAGCGTGCTCTACGACATCGACGGCAACGTGCCGCACGAGCGGGAGCTGCCCCACCTCGCCGGGTACCGCGACTCCCGGCCGGTGCGGGTCGGCAACGGAGCGGTCGACCAGCTCCAGCTCGACATCTACGGCGAGCTGATCGACTCGGTGTACCTGTTCAACAAGTACGGCAAGGGGATCAGCGCCGAGACCTGGGGCGACCTGACCAACGCGCTGGAGTGGCTGCTGGAGAACTGGGACGAGCCCGACGCCGGCATGTGGGAGATCCGCAACGACCCGCGCCACCACACCACCTCGCTGCTGATGTGCTGGGTCGCGATCGAGCGGATGATGCGCGTCGCCCGGCAGCGCGGGCTGCCCGGCGAGCTGTCGCGCTGGGCGGAGGTGCGCGACGAGATCTACCACCGGATCATGGAGGACCACTGGGACGAGGAGGTCGGGGCGTTCATGCAGCACGCCGGGTCCGACACCCTCGATGCCGGCGTCCTGCTGATGCCGATGGTGAAGTTCCTCGCCCCTAGCGACCCGCGGTTCCTCTCGACGCTGGCGGCGATCGAGGACCGGTTGGTCTACGACAGCCTGGTCTTCCGCTACGACCTGGCCCGCTCCCCCGACGGCGTCGACGGCGTGGAGGGCACGTTCTCCCTCTGCTCCTTCTGGTACGTCGAGGCACTCACTCGCGCCGGCCGGCTCGACGACGCCCGCCTGGCGCTGGAGAAGATGTTCACCTACGCCAACCACCTCGGCCTCTACGCCGAGCAGATCGGCCTCACCGGCGAGCAGCTGGGCAACTTCCCCCAGGCCTTCACCCATCTCTCCCTGATCAGCGCAGCGATCAACCTCGACCGAGAGCTCGGCTGACCTAGCCGAGGGGGCGGGGTTGGGCGACCAGGCCCTCGAGCTCGGCGGTGAGGGTGGTGAGGGGGGTTCCGGCCATCGCGTAGCGGTCGGCGCCCGCGGACATGGCGGCCGAGACGGCCGCGCCACCGGGGAGGGTGGAGTAGGCGAGCACCTTGGAGTGCGGGGAGAGCTCCTTGAAGGCGGTGATCAGCTCGGCCTCGGTCTCGCTCGCGCTCTGGACCTGCACCACGATCAGCTCGGGTCGCAGACGGGCGGCGGCGCGCAGCGCGCTGATCGGCTCCTTGGTCTCCGCCACGACCTGGAGGTGGTCGCTGAGCTGGCAGCGACGCTGGAGCAGGAAGCGGACGTCGTCGTCACGGGCGGCGACCAGGACTCGCGCCGTCGGGACCGAGGGCAGCATCGGGGTGGACCAGCCGTCGCCGCGCCGGGGTGCCCCACCCACGGCGGACTCGGACCGGGGCGCGGGCACGACCGGACCCCGCGCGTGCGCCCCACCCTGCCTGGGTACGCCGCGCAGCCGCGCGAACCGATCGGACATCCAGCTCATGAATTCCCCGCGTGCACGTTCAGATCAAGCCACCCCCGTGGACGTGCGGGACCGTCGGGCAGACGGTCCCGTGACTGAGAGAGTGTGCGCCTTTCGAGGCAGTTTTTCACGACTTGGCGCGATCGCGGCCTATACCAAGGTCCGTCCCTGTCCACGGACGAGGACAGGTTGCCACCCGGCGTACTCCCATGCCCCTAGCATCGCCGTCGCCGGAGAGGAGAACGATGGCAGCCGCGGACTACCAGCACTTCACCGACGCACGCCCGGAGACCGTGTTCGCGGCGCTGATCAGGGCGCTGCCGCCGCTGAACGGTCGGGTGCACAGTGTCGAGGGATTCGGCACCTGCGTGCTGTTCTCGCTGGTGGCCGACACACCCCTGGAGGACTGCCGGATGCGGGCCTCGGTGGCCCCGTCCGGCCTGGGGACGCTGGTGTCGATCTCCAGCAGCGGGCCCGCCAACGCGTCCGCCGATCATGACGGTCACCTGCCCCTCAAGGCCCTGGACCGGCTCTTCGTCGAGGTCGACCGCAAGTCCGTCTCGCCGTAGTCTGCTCTCGAGGTGCGAAAGGCAGGACGATGCCGACCTACGCCATGCGACAACGGCTCGGAGCGGAGGGGCTCGGGACCTTCTGGCTGGTCTTCGCCGGGTGCGGGAGCGCCGTGCTCGCCGCCTCGTTCACCAACGACAGCAAGTTCCCGCTGGGCATCGGCTTCCTCGGTGTCGCCCTGGCCTTCGGCCTGAGCGTGACGACGATGGCCTACGCCGTCGGGCACGTCTCCGGCGGCCACTTCAACCCGGCCGTCACCGTCGGGCTCGCGGCCTCGGGCCGGTTCTCCTGGCGCGACGTGCTGCCGTACGTCGTGACACAGGTGGTCGCCGCGATCGCGGCGGCGGCGGTCCTGTGGGCGATCGCCTCGGGGACCGACAGCTTCGCCGGGCAGGACGGCGGCTTCGCCAGCAACGGCTACGGCGACCGGTCACCGGGCGGGTACAACCTCGCCTCCGCGGCCCTGATCGAGGTCGTGCTGACGGCGTTCTTCCTGCTGGTCATCCTCGGCTCGACCGACACCCGGGCGCCGAAGGGCTTCGCCCCGATCGCCATCGGCCTCTCGCTGACCCTGATCCACCTGGTCAGCATCCCGGTCACCAACACCTCGGTGAACCCGGCGCGGTCCACCGGACCCGGCCCTGTTCGCCGGAGCCGACGCCCTGGGCCAGCTGTGGCTGTTCTGGCTCGCGCCGCTCCTGGGTGGGCTCGTCGCCGGCCTCGCCTACACCTGGCTGCTGGGCCGGGGCGAGGAGCCTGGCCCGCTCGAGGTGGCCACCGAGGCGTGAGCGCCCCCGCTCAGTCCTCCGGGATGGTGACGACCTCCAGCACGGCGATGCCCAGCGTGTGCAGGTAGTGCAGCACTCCCTGGAGCTCCTCCTGGTCGACCAGGTTGCCGATCAGCGTGGACTGGCGAGGAAGAGCGCGCGACGTGAGCTGGGGGAAGACGTCGCTCACCTCGGAGGACAGGTCGCCCTCCACGCGGATCAGCATCCTGGTCACCAGCCACACCTCTCAGCCCCGCCAAGCCCGGTCGTGACGTTAGGTCCGCGCGCAGATGGACGCCTCACCGGAATCGGGCGAGCACGTGGCGGGACCGAGGCCGACCCTGGCGCCGTCCGCATTATGAGAAGTACTGTTCCAATTTGCGGCGGACGCGACCGGTGCGGCTGTGCCACGGCCGGAAGTCCGTAGTCCAGTGAGGGGCTGCGCGTGGTTCAACGACCCGGGACGCACCCCCACCCGACGGACTCACTGACGGCCGGTCCGCTGGTCCAGGCGCCGCGACTGCCGCGGGTCTACGTGCCGCGCACCCGCCTGTGGAAGCAGCTCGACGACACCGCCGGGGCAAGCGTGCGGCTGCTGGTCGCCCCCGTGGGAGCGGGCAAGACCCTGGGAGTGGGCGGCTGGGTGCGCACCCGACGAGCCAGCGACGCAGACGCGCTGGATCAGCGGCGACGGCTCGTGGGATCCGAAGCGGATGGCCGAGCTGCTCGACGACCCGGGCGACCCTGGCGACGCACGCACGCTCGTCGTGGTGGACGACGCGCACCTCCTGCCGCCCGCCACGCTGCGCGCGGTCGACGAGCGTCTGGCCACCGACCCCGAGGGGCTCCAGCTGCTGCTGCTCGCACGGTACGACGTGCCGCTCACCCGGCTGATGCCCGAGCTGCTCGGACACCTCGCAGTGATCCGCGGGGACGTCCTCCGGCTCGACGAGGCCGAGGCGCACGTGCTGGTCCGTGAGCACGCCCGGACCGAGCAGCCCGAGGTGCTCGAGGCGGTCTCCCGGCTCGCGCAGGGCTGGGCGGCGGCGCTCGTCCTGACCGCACGCGCGGTCGCCTCCGCAGCAGATCCGATCGCCACGTCTCGCCGCTTCGGTGCCGGTGACGCCTCGATCGCAGGTCGGCTCGGCGGCGATGTCTTCGCCGCTCTAGGAGCGCGCGAGCGTCACCTGCTGCTGAGCGTCGCCACCGAGGAGCGTGTCGCCACGGACGTCGCCGCGCACCTGTCGAACGACGCCGATGCCGCGGAGATCCTCTCCGCGCTCGAGTTCACCGGCCTGCTCGTCTCCCGACTCCCTCGAGGTTGGCGGCCCGGGGACGACGGCCCGAAAGGGGGCGCCGACGACGAGGCCTCTGCCTGCTACCGCATCCACCCGTTGCTCGTGGAGATCGTACGGCGGCGCCTGCGGGCTGGCGGGGCCGACGTGGAACGCGCGCAGGGAACGGTTCGCCGCGCCGTACGCTTCGACATCTCCTCGGGGCAGCCGGAGAAGGCGTTCAGCCGCCTCGTGGCCACCCAGCAGTACGACGAGGCAGCGATCGTCCTCGGTCAGCACGGATCCACGATGCTCGTCGGGGGACACGGCGAAGGCATCGCGCTCTTCGCGCGGCACCACGCCGACGTGGTCGACAGCCACCCGGACACCTGGTTCGTGCTGGCGCTGGAGCGCTGGCTGGACAACGACACGCTCGGCGCCGGCCACTGGCTCGACCACCTGGTCGAACGCCTCGTCACGCCCGCCACCGAGGACAAGACGTCGGTCCGCGGTGCCTGCGTCCGGTTGATGCGAGCCCGGCTGGGCTCCGAGCCGCTCACCCCGGCGATGTCCCGTGCCCGGGCCGTCGTACGCGCACAGGCTGGGCGACCGGAGCCCCAGCCACTCCTGCCACTGCTCCTCGTCGAGCTCGGGGTCGCCGAGACGTCGACCGACGAGCTGGACGCTGCCGAGACGAGCCTGACCTCGGCCGCCAACCTCTGCCGGACCCGCGGCCTGACCACGCTCGAGGCAGCAGCCCTCTCCCACCTCGCCCTGAACCTGCACATGCAGGGCCGCGAGTCCTGCAGCGGCGACGTGGCGGACCAGGCGTTGCACCTGATGGGCGGGGAGGTCGCGTGGAAGCCGGACTACATCGAGGCACGGGCAACCCTGGCCCGTGACCTGGCCCGGTTGAGCGCCCCCGGGCCCGCACGTGCTGCTCCCGACAGCGGTCCGGGCCCTCACGACTCACCGTGGGAGACGGTGCACGCCGCAGATCCCGTCGCGCAGTTCTGGCACCGCATCCGCACCGCGCGACGATCACTGGCGTCGGGCTCGGTGGTCGACGCCGAGCAGCTGCTCCAGCTGCCCACTCCGAGTGCGGTCTCTGACCACCTGCGGGTCGTCCTCCTCGTCGAGCTCGGTCTCCTGGCCTACCTCGCCGACGACGAGCACGCACTGCCCGCACTGCAGACCGAGCTGGAGGCGCTCGGCGCCACGGGCGAGGCCGACCTCCTCGACGGCATCCGGCACGAGCTCGCCGGGAAGCGCAAGGCGGCAGCGACCGCCTACGCCGCGGCCGCCGACACCGCCACCTGCGCCCAACCAGCCACCCGCGCCTTCGCGCTGGCCGCGCAGGCGCAGGTCCTCGACGTGCTCGGCGAGGGTGACCGCGCGATGGAGCTCCTCCGGGAGGCCACGACCACCACCGCCGTACGACGCAACGCCGCGCCGTTCCTCGGCTGGAGCCGCCAGGGCACGCCGATCCAGACCCTGCTCGGTCGACTGCTCGAGCGGTCACCGACCGCCTGGGTGCGTGAGCTGGCCGAGGCCGCCGCTGGCAACCCGGACATCGTCACCGCCCTGGCCGCGGTCACGGCTGCGCCGCGTGAGCGCGCACAGGTCTCCGACCACGTCGTCAGGCCGGCGCTGAGTGCGCGCGAACGCGAGGTTCTCAACGAGCTCGCGCGAGGAGCGACGTACGCCGACATCGCTTCGGGCTTGTTCGTCTCGGAGAACACCGTGAAGACGCACGTGTCCAGCCTGTACGGCAAGCTGGCGGTGAACCGTCGCAGCGAGGCGCTGGCCGTCGCCAGGAACCTGCACCTGATCTGAGACCAGCGGCGGCCGGATCACGGCTGATCCTGCATGGCCTCGGTGACCACGCGGCCCAGCACGGCGCAGACCACCATCACGCTCGCGAACCCGACCAGCCACGTCGCCACTGCGAGGACCACGCCCAGGGTGCCGAACTGCTGGGCCTCGGCGCGGACGTAGCGCGCCATCACCAACCCCGAACCGGCCGTGTAGAGCCACACCCCCGCGCCGGTCAGGAAGGCAGGGAGGGCCAACCGCCCCCACGGGACCCGCCCAGCGAGCAACAGCCTCATCGACCACCACCAGATCAGCCCGCCGAGCACCACCCGGGCCGCCCAGAACAACGGTCCGAGGGCCGGTTCGCCGACTCGAGCGCCGACGAAACCTACGAACGCAACCACCTGCAGGGCCAGGAACCACGCGAGCAACCAGCCGAGCGACCGGCGCAACCCGTCCACGCCGCCGACGTGTGGCTGCTCCCAGACGCGCTCGTAGAGTCGCTGCACGGCGCGCCCGAAGCTGCTCGCCGAGAGCAGGGTGATCAGCAGTCCGAGGTAACCGGTGGCGTTGCGGACCTGCGCGGCATCCGCGGCCGAGGCCGAGGCCGAGCCCGTGACACCTCGAGTGATCTGATGACCCACGTCGCCGAGGCCCGTGACGTCCTCGATCCGCTGCAACCCGACCCCGGTCACCGCGTGCGGCAGGAACGCCGCGAGCACGAGCACCATCGGGACCAGTGCGAGCAGCGCCTGCGCACCGATCGCCATGGAGCGGTCGACGACCTCGATCCGGACGAGCTCGTCGACGCTGCGGCGCACCGGCGGCACTGTGTCGAGAACTCGGTAGACGAGCGCCCGGACCCGCGCGACCAGCTGACGCCACCGCGCGACCTCACGGGTCCACCATCTCCCCGGCGACTTCTGGGAGGATGTCCCCGCCTCGACCATGGGTCACACGGTGTGCCACTCCCCCGCACTCTCGATCACCCTCTCCGGGTGAACCCCGCACTGGTGCGCAAAGCCCACCGTCGACCACACCGAGGCCAGAGTCAGGGAGGGCACGCATGGCGCGACGGGTGTTGAGTCTCAGCGCTCTGGTCACCCTGATCCTGCTCGTCTACTTCCTGGTCCCCGTCGAGGACCACCTGCATCCCGACAACCTCGTTCGCACGGTGATCGCCGTGGTCTCGCTGGGCCTGCTGGCCGCGGGCATGCTCCAGCTGCTGCGCGTCCACGTCGAGGACGACGAGCGCCGCGTCGAGGGTCTCGTCCTGGGCATCGTCGTCGTGGTGGTCTTCTTCGCCTTCGCCTACTACCTCCTGGCACGGCACGACCCGCACGAGGTGACCGGGTTGCACACCCGGGTCGACGCGCTCTACTTCACCATGTCGACGCTCTCGACCATCGGGTTCGGCGACGTGCACGCCTCCGGCCAGGCCGCCCGGGCGCTGGTGATCGCGCAAGTGGTCTTCGACCTGGTCTTCGTCGCTGCCGCCGCCGGCCTGGTGACAGCGCGCATTCGTCAGGTGGGCTCCACGCAGCGCAAGCCGAGGTGAGGTGGTGTCGCGCGAAGTCTGCCCATCGGCTCAGGGCTCGAAGCGGTAGCCCATCCCGGGCTCGGTGAGCAGGTGGCGCGGCCTCGCGGGATCGACCTCGAGCTTCTGCCGCAGCTTCGCCATGTACACGCGCAGGTTTCCACCGGCGGTCTCGTACCCGGGTCCCCAGACCTCGCTGAGCAGCTGCGCCTGGCTCATCAGCTTGCCGGGGTGGCGAAGCAGGACCTCGAGCAGGTGCCACTCCGTGGGCGTCAGCCGTACGTCGACCGTCTCGTCGCTGTCACCGGTAGCGACGCGTCGCGCGGCAAGGTCCACCGTGGTCCCGCCGAACGTGACGACCGGTTGCACGTCGTCGGGGGCGGCACGCCTGGCGAGCGCACGCATCCGCGCCATCAGCTCGTCCACGCCGAACGGCTTGGTGAGGTAGTCGTCGGCGCCGGCGTCGAGGGCGTCGACCTTGTCGGCGCTGTCGGTTCGGCCGGAGAGGATCACGATCGGCACCGTGGTCCACCCCCGCAGTCCGCGGATCACGTCGACGCCGTCCATGTCCGGCAGGCCGAGGTCGAGGATCACCAGGTCGGGCGGGTGGGAGGCCGCGGTCGCGAGGGCCTGGGCGCCGTTGGCGGCGGTGAACACCTCGTAGCGGCGGGCGCGCAGGTTGATCGCCAGCGCGCGCAGGATCTGGGGCTCGTCGTCGACGACCAGCACCCGGTTCACGACGTGCCCCCGGTGAGGTCCGCACGTTCCCGCAGTCCCGGTTGGCTGCCGTCGGCAGGCCCGCCGACTGAGGCGGCGCCACCGGCATCGACACCACCATGGTCAGGCCTCCGCCGGGCGTCTCCTCGGCTGCGAGCGTGCCACCCATGGCCTCGGTCAGCCCGCGCGAGAGCGCCAGTCCCAGGCCGACGCCGGTGGTGTTGTCGGTGTCCCCCAGCCGCTGGAACGGCGCGAAGACGCGGTCGAGGTCACCCGGGGGGATCCCCGGCCCCCGGTCGATGACCCTCAGCTCCACACGTTCGCCGAGGCTGCTGCCGCTCACCCGCGGCGGCTCGTCGGGCGGGCTGTAGCGGACCGCGTTGGCGACGAGGTTGGCCACCACGCGCTCGATCAGTCCCGGGTCGGCCAGCAACATCGGCAAGGTGTCGGGCACGTCGACGACGACGCTCGCTCCGGCAGGACCCAGGTCGTCGAGGGCGAGGGGCACCACCTCGTCCAACGCCACGCGACGGGCGACGATCGACAGCGCACCGGCCTGCAGCCGGCTCATGTCCAGCAGGTTCTCCACCAGCCGCGCGAGCCGGTCGAGGGACTCGTCGGCGGCCGTCAGCAGCTCCGCGTGGTCCTGCGCCGACCACTCGACCTCCTCGCTGCGCAGGCTGGTCACCGCTGCCTTGGCCGCTGAGAGGGGGGTGCGCAGGTCGTGCCCCACTGCGGCGAGGAGCGCTGTCCTCATCCGGTCACCCTCCGCGATCGGGACCGCGGCCGCAGCTGCCTCGCTCAGCCGGTGCCGCTCGAGGATCACGGCGGCCTGCGCCGCGAAGGCACCCGCCACGCGCTGGTCCTCGGCATGGAGGGGGTGCCCACGCAGTGCCAGCACGAGGTCGTCGCCGGCGGCCACCTCGGTGTCGGCATCCTGCGGACGTGTGCACCCGTCCGACCCGGCGACGGCCACCACCGTCCACTCGTCGGCAGGGCCGGGCGAGGTTCGCTCCAGCAGGGTCACCGAGGTGAGGCCCAGGGCCTCACGGAGCCGCTCCAGCATCGCCGGGAGCGCGGTCTCGCCGCGGAGGATGCTGCCTGCCAACGTGCCGAGGGTCTCCGCCTCGGCCTTCGCCCGTGCGGCCTGCCGGGTGCGGCGCGCGGCCAGGTCCACGACCGAGCTGACCATTGCTGCCACGACGATGAAGACCACGATGGCCAGCGCGTTGTTGGTCTCCCGGATCGTCAGGGTGTGCAGGGGCGGGGCGAAGTAGTAGTTGATCAGCAACGACCCGCCGATGGCCGCGACCATCGCCGGCAGGAGTCCGCCGACGAGCGCGACCACCACGACGACGAGCAGGAACAGCAGGACGTCGCTGACGAGGTTGAGGGGACCGCGCGCGTGGGTCAGCACGAAGGTGAGGAGAGCCGGGAGCAGCAGTGCCAGCGCGCCGCCCTCGAGCTTGCGGCGCAGGGTGAGGCTCCCGTGGATCCGCGGCAGCCCCCGACCCTTGCCGACCTGGGCGTGGGTGACCAGGTGCACGTCGATGTCACCCGATTCGCGGATGGTGGCGCTGCCGATGCCCTGTCCGCTGAGCAACGCCGCGAGTCGCGATCGCCGGCTGGCGCCGAGCACCAGCTGGGTGGCGTTCTCGGCCCGGGCGAACTCCAGCAGCGCCTTGGCCACGTCGTCGCCGACGATCTGGTGGTAGGTGCCGCCGAGGGTCTCCACCAGCTGCCGCTGCCTGGCCAGGTCCGCTGGGCTGGCGCCGGTGAGTCCGTCGGAACGGGTGACGTGGACGGCGAGCAGGTCCCCACCGGAGGATCGGGCCGCGATGCGTGCGGCCCTCCGGATCAGGGTCTCCCCCTCCACCCCGCCGGTCACCGCCACGACCACCCGCTCCCTGGCCTCCCAGGTCCCGGCGATGTCGTGCTGGGCACGGTAGGCCTGCAACGCCTCGTCGACCTTGTCCGCGGTCCAGAGCAGCGCCAGCTCTCGCAGGGCGGTCAGGTTGCCCACCCGGAAGTAGTTGCCCAGCGCCGCGTCGACCTTGGCCGCCGGGTAGACGTTGCCGTGCGCCATCCGTCGCCTCAGCGCCTCCGGTGCCATGTCGACGAGGTCGACCTGGTCGGCAGCCCTGACCACGGCGTCCGGGACCCGTTCACGTTGCGGTACGCCGGTGATCTTCTCCACGACGTCGTTGACCGACTCGAGGTGCTGGATGTTGACCGTGGAGATGACGTCGATGCCGGCTGCGAGCAGCTCCTCGATGTCCTGCCAGCGCTTCTCGTTGCGCGACCCGGGCACGTTGGTGTGCGCGAGCTCGTCGACGAGGGCCACCGCCGGATGCCGTGCGAGCACGGCATCGACGTCCATCTCGGTGAAGCCGGCGCCGCGGTGCGTCATCTCGCGGCGCGGCACCACCTCCAGCCCGCGCAGCATCTCGGCGGTGTGCTCACGCTCGTGGGTCTCGACGTACCCGACCACGACGTCGGTGCCCCGCTCGGCCCGGCGATGCCCCTCGCCGAGCATGGCGTAGGTCTTGCCCACGCCGGGCGCGGCGCCGAGGTAGATGCGCAGTCTCCCTCGTCTCATGCTGCCTCCCGCGCCGGTCCCTCGGTCAGACGGATCTCAACCCCGTGACGCGCGGTCGAGGGCCAGGTTGAGCTCGAGGACGTTGACCCTCGGCTCACCCAGGAAGCCGAGTATGCGTCCTTGGGTGTGCTCAGAGACCAAGGTTCGCACCCTGGCCTCGCTCAGGCCACGTTCACGGGCCACCCGGGCGACCTGTTCGCGCGCGTACGCGGGGCTGATCTGGGGGTCGAGTCCCGAGCCACTCGCCTGCAGCGCGTCTGCCGGGACCTGCGCCGGAGGGACCCCGTCGAGCTTCGCGGCTGCCGCGCGCCGTTGCTCCACGGCCTTGACGAGGTCCACGTTGTCGGGACCGAGGTTCGAGGCCGACGTCGACTGCGGGTCGTACCCGGTGCCCGCCGCGGACGGCCGGCTCTGGAAGTACGTCGGGTCGCCCTTGAACGACTGCCCGATCAGGTCGGACCCGACCGTCCTGCCTCCCCGGTGCACCAGGGACCCGTCGGCGTTGCCGGCGAACCCGACCTGCGCGATGCCGGTCATCGCGAGCGGGTAGGCGAGGCCGAGGAGGACGGTCAGCACGAGCAGCGTCCTGACCGCAGCGCCGTACTGCCGGATGCCCGGGTGGGTGCCCAGATGAGTGCTCATTGCCATGGCGTGTCTTCCTTCTTCAGCTGAGGCCGGGGATCTGCGAGACGAGCAGATCGATGAGCTTGATCCCGATGAACGGGCTGATGATGCCGCCGAGGCCGTAGATCGCCAGGTTGCGGCGCAGCATCGACGCCGCCGAGGACGGCGTGTAGCGCACCCCTCGCAGCGCGAGGGGGATCAGCCCGATGATGATCAGGGCGTTGAAGATGACCGCGGAGAGGATGGCCGACTCCGGCGAGTCCAGCCGCATGATGTTGAGCCGGTCGAGGCCGCCGTACACGCCGGCGAACATCGCCGGGATGATCGCGAAGTACTTCGCGATGTCGTTGGCGATCGAGAAGGTGGTCAGCGAGCCGCGCGTGATCAGCAGCTGCTTGCCGATCTCCACGATCTCGATGAGCTTGGTCGGGTTGGAGTCGAGGTCGACCATGTTGCCGGCTTCCTTGGCCGCCGACGTCCCGGTGTTCATCGCCACCCCGACGTCGGCCTGGGCCAGCGCCGGCGCGTCGTTCGTCCCGTCGCCGGTCATCGCGACCAGTCGGCCGCCCTCCTGCTCGCGCTTGATCAGGGCCATCTTGTCCTCGGGCGTGGCCTCGGCCAGGAAGTCGTCGACCCCCGCCTCATCGGCGATCGCGCGCGCGGTCAGCGGGTTGTCGCCGGTGATCATCACGGTGCGGATGCCCATCCGGCGCATCTCGGCGAACCGCTCGCGCATGCCCTCCTTGACGACGTCCTTGAGGTTGATCACGCCCAGGGTGCGGGCAGGTCCGCCCGGCAGGCACTCGGCCACGACCAACGGCGTCCCGCCTGCGGTCGAGATCCCGTCCACGATCGCGCCGACCTCGTCGGTGGGGTGACCATCGTTGTCGGCGACCCACTTCATCACCGCTGTGGCTGCTCCCTTGCGGATCTGCCGCCCGCCGTCGAGGTCCACGCCGCTCATCCGGGTCTGTGCCGTGAAGCCGACGAAGCTGGCCGTGCTGAGCTCCCCAGGGGCGCGCTCACGCAGGCCGTGCGCCGTCTTCGCCAGGACGACGATCGACCGCCCCTCCGGTGTCTCGTCGGCCAGGCTGGAGAGCTGGGCGGCGTCGGCGAGCTCCGCGCCACCGACACCACCGACCGGGAGGAACTCGGCGGCCTGCCGGTTGCCGAGGGTGATGGTGCCGGTCTTGTCGAGCAGCAGGGTGTTCACGTCGCCCGCGGCCTCGACCGCGCGTCCGGACATGGCGAGCACGTTGTGCTGCACCAGACGGTCCATCCCGGCGATGCCTATCGCCGAGAGCAGCGCGCCGATGGTGGTCGGGATCAGGCACACCAGCAGCGCGACCAGCACGACCAGGGACTGCGCTGCCCCCGAGTAGATCGCGAACGGCTGCAGGGTGATCGTCGCCATCAGGAAGACGATCGTGAGGCTGGCGAGCAGGATGTTCAGGGCGATCTCGTTCGGCGTCTTCTGTCGGGAGGCCCCCTCCACCAGGGCGATCATCCGGTCGATGAAGCTCTCCCCCGGCTTGGCGGTGATCTGCACGACGACACGGTCGGAGAGGACCTTCGTGCCGCCGGTGACCGAGCTGCGGTCGCCCCCGGACTCGCGGATGACCGGTGCGGACTCGCCCGTGATCGCGGACTCGTCGACGCTGGCGACGCCTTCGACGACGTCGCCGTCACCGGGGATCACCTCCCCGGCCTCGACCACCACCCGGTCCCCCACGGCGAGCCGGGGTCCGGGCACGGTCTCCTCGGTGCCGTCGGCACGGAGCAGACGGGCCGTGGTCTCGGTCTTGGCACGCCGCAGCGTCGCGGCCTGTGCCTTGCCCCGCCCCTCGGCGACGGCCTCGCTCAGGTTGGCGAAGACCACGGTCAGCCACAGCCACACGACGACCGACCAGGCGAACAGGCTCGGGTCGGTGACCGCCAGCCCGGTGGACAGCAGCGCGCCCGACCTCGACCACGAACATCACCGGGTTGCGCGCCATCACCCGCGGATCGAGCTTGCGGAGGGCGTCGGGGACCGAGGTGAGCAGCATCCTGGGGTCGATCGACCCGGCCCGGACGCGAGAGGTGTTGCTGGTGGGCGTGCTCGTCGACATCACAGTCCCTCCGCCAACGGTCCGAGGGCCAGGGCCGGGAAGAAGGTCAGCCCGGCCACGATGACGACGACGCCGGTGAGCATGGCGACGAACAGCGGGCCATGCGTCGGCAGGGTGCCGGTCGTCGCCGGGACGGGTTGCTGCTTGGCCAGCGACCCCGCGAGGGCGAGCACGAAGACGATCGGCAGCAGCCGGCCGGCGAGCATGACGAGGCCGAGCGCTGTGTTGTAGAAGCCGGTGTTCACCGAGATGCCCGCGAACGCCGAACCGTTGTTGTTCGCAGCCGACATGAAGGCGTAGAGGACCTCGGAGAGCCCGTGTGGACCCGGGTTGAGGATGGACTCCCTGGGTCTGGCCAGCGACATCGCCAGACCTGTTCCCGCGAGCACCAGGACGGGCATCGTGAGGATGTAGACGGAGACGAGCTTCATCTCGCGCGGGGTGATCTTCTTGCGCAGGTACTCCGGGGTGCGCCCGACCATCAGGCCCGCGACGAACACCGTGACGATGGCCAGCACCAGGATTCCGTACAACCCGGATCCGGTGCCTCCGGGTGCCACCTCGCCGAGGCCCATGTTGAAGATCAGCAGCCCGCCGCCGATGGCCGAGTACGAGTCGTGGAAGGAGTCGACGGCTCCTGTGGAGGTGCCCGTGGTCGAGGTGGCGAAGAGCGCCGACGCCCACACCCCGAACCGGGACTCCTTGCCCTCCATCGAGGCCCCGGCGAGCTGCAGCGCCGTACCGCGGTGCATCTGCTCGGCGAGGGTGACGCCGGTGAGGATCAGGCCCCACAGGACGGTCATCACCCCGAGGACCGCGTAGCCCTGTCGTCGGTCCTTGACCATCCGGCCGAAGGTGTAGGTCAGGGCGACGGGGATCAGCAGGAGCAGGAAGATCTCCAGCAGGTTGCTGAGCGCGTTGGGGTTCTCGAACGGGTGCGCCGAGTTGACGTTGTAGAAGCCGCCACCATTGGTGCCGAGCTCCTTGATCGCCTCCTGCGACGCGACCGGGCCGCCGGTGACGACCTGCGTCCGACCACCGAGGGTGGTCACCTTCGTGCCTGCGGAGAGGTTCTGCACGGCTCCCATGCTCAACAGCGCCAGGGTGCTCAGCACGGCGAACGGCAGCAGGATGCGCAGGCAGCCCCGGACCAGGTCGACCCAGAAGTTGCCGATCCGGTCGGTGCGCGATCGCATGAACCCCCGGATCAGCGCGACCGCGACCGCCATGCCGACCGCCGCAGAGGCGAAGTTCTGCACGGCGAGGCCGGACATCTGCACGAGATGGCCCATCGTCGACTCACCGGAGTAGGACTGCCAGTTGGTGTTCGTGACGAACGAGGCGGCGGTGTTCCACGCCTGGGCGGGTTCGACGGCCGGGAACCCGAGGCTCAGGGGGAGGTGCGGTTGCACGCGCTGGAGCAAGTAGAGGCCGAGGACGCTGACGGCCGAGAACGCGAGCAGCGACCGTGCGTAGACCGGCCAGCGCTGGTCGGCTCTCGGGTCGACGCCCATCAGCCGGTACACGACGCGCTCGGCACGGGAGTCGTGCTCGCTCTCGTAGACGCGTGCCATGTAGGCGCCCAGGGGGCGGTAGCACGCCGCCAGCGCGGCGAGCAGCAGTCCGATCTGCAGGAGGCCGGCAGTGGTGTCGGACATCTCAGAAACGCTCCGGGAACAGGAGGGCCACCCCGAGGTAGCCGAGCAGGAGGACGGCGACGACCAGGCCGATGGCGTTCTCCGCGCTCACAGCCGCTCCACTCCCTTCACGATCAGCGCCGACAGGGCGAAGAACGCGACGGTGAGGATCACGAAGACGAGGTCTTGCATCGGTCGGGCTCCAGTCGTCAGGTGACCAGGTGCGGGCCACATCTGGAGTCTGAGCGCGCTCAGGAGCCGAAGCCCCGTTGTTAACAGGTCCCTAACGGCAGAGCCGCAGAAATTGGCGCGGCGGCAACAACGGCTGACCACCCGGGCGCAGGGGCGTTAAGAGGTTGTTAGAGAAGCGTCTTCGTCCTCGTCCACGGTGCAGGTTCGGCCGACCATGGGTCCATGGCCTCGACCGACGATCAGGTGCGGTGGTCCAACGCTCGTCTGGACGTGCCGCGAGTCATCGCGCAACACAAGACAGCGGTCATCGTCGGGGCAGCGATCGCCCCACTGGTGACCGCTGCCGTGCTCTCGGCATTCCGCGACAACCTGCCGGTGGCGACCAACGTGCTGGTCCTGGTGCTGGTTGTCATTGCCATGGCGAGCACTGGTCTCCGTGCTGCCGGCATCGTGGCCGCGGTCTCCGGAGGGGTCTGGTTCGACTACTTCCTGACGCAGCCCTACGGCCAGCTGGCGATCAACGATCCCGATGAGGTCGAAGCTGCCGTGCTCCTCGTCGTGGTCGGCGCGGCCGTGACCGAGGTCGCCCTCTGGGGACACCGCCAGCAGGCCCGCGCCAACCGCCGTGCGGGGTACCTCGACGGCGTCCTGGGAACGGCCGAGATCGTCACCTTGAGCACCGAGTCGCCCGATGCCCTGACCACCCACGTGGCCGAGCAGATCAAGCAGGTCCTGACGGTCAGCCGGTGTCGGTTCGTCCTCGGCCCTGTGCTCGACCCGAGGATCCCTCTCCTGGGCCACCAGGGACAGCTGACCCGGCTCGGGAAGGACGTCGACGTCGACAGGGACGGCCTCCCGACCGACGACGACATCGCTCTGGTCGTCACTCGTCGAGGTACCACCGTGGGGCACTTCCTGGTCACCTCCGCCTCGCACATCGCGCGCCCGACGGTCGAGCAGCGCAGGGTCGCCATCCTGCTCGCCGACCAGGTCGGCCAGGTCCTGGGCGACCCGAGGTAGCACTCGCCGGGGCACAATGGCGCTCATGCCGAGGTTCGACGGGAAGTGCGTCATCGTCACCGGAGCCGCCGGAGCACTCGGCGGCGGACTGTGCCAGGCGTTCGCCGACGCCGGCGCCACGGTCACCGGCCTCGACCGGGTGACGCCCCCTCCCGAGCGGGCGATCGCCGGGGTGCGGTACGTCGCCGTCGACCTGGCCGACGACGCCGCTGTCGGCTCGGCCATGGACGAGGCCCCGCTCCCCTGGGCCGTCGTGCACACCGTGGGCGGGTTCGCTCCGGCGGCGCCGCTGGCCGAGCTCGACGTCGAGGAGCTCGACCATCAGCTCACCCTGAACCTGAAGACGTCGGCCCTCGTCGTCAAGCACGGCCTCCGCCTGCTGCAGCCGCAGGGACACGGACGGATCGTGCTGACGGCCAGCAAGGCCGCGTTCCAGAAGACCAAGGTGGCGTTCTCCTACTCGGTCAGCAAGCTGGGCGTCGTACACCTGGTGGAGATGGCGGGGGCCGAGGTGGCCGGGACCGGCGTGACGGTGAACGCGGTCTCCCCCTCGATCATCGACACGCCCGCGAACCGCGCAGGCCATGCCTGACTCCGACCACGACGCCTGGCCGACGGTCGCCGAGCTCGCCCACGCCTACCTGTTCCTGGCCTCGGAGGAGGCGGGTCGCGTCAACGCGACGATCACCTCGGTCTGAGCCCTCGATCTGGGACAGTGGTCGGGATGGACCGGCTCGACCCGCAACCGCTGATCACCTACCGCTACCTGCGGATGTCGCTGGTCGCCGTCCTGGTGATGCTCTTCGCGGCGGTGCTCCGGCAGACCCTCACCGACCACGCCTGGCAGCCGTCGATCTCCGACTACTACTGGACGCCCGCGCGCAACGTGTTCGTCGGGGCGCTGGTCGCCCTGGGGGCGGGCATGATCGTGCTCAAGCCCGACAGTGAGCTCGAGGACGTCGCGCTCAACATCGCCGGGATCCTGGCTCCGCTCGTGGCCTTCGTGCCGACCCCCGAACCGGGGACCTGCGACCCGCTTCCGGGCGGGGGCTTCAGCTCACCCTCCGCCGACACGGTCGCGGGCATCGGCAACAACGTCGTGGCGCTGTTCGTCGCAGGTCTCGCCGGGCTGCTCCTGCTCGCGCTGAGCAGGTTCGTCCCGGAGAAGGTGAGGTTCCCGGAGCTCACCGCCCAGGCGAAGCTGGGACGACGCATCGGCTTCCTCGCCGTCGCGGCCATCTTCGGCTACGCGGTCGTGTGGTACCTCCGCGACCACGAGGCGTTCCAGTGCCAGGCACACCTGCGGGCCGCGTTCACGCTGTTCGGCTTCATCATCCTGGTGGTCTTCCTCAACGCCCTCGGCATCAGCCGCAACCCCGGTCGCCGGCACCCGCCGGGACTGAACGCGTGGTTCAACGTCTACTCGGTGATCTTCGTGGCGATGATCCTGGGCCTGGTCTCGGCGTGGTTCCTGCGCCGGCAGGACTGGGCGTTCTGGGTGCTGTACGCCGAGGCCGTCGAGCTGGGGCTGTTCCTGGTGTTCTGGTTCACCCAGACCCTCGAGCTGTGGAACCGCGGGCTCCGGTCCTCGCGTGCCGGACCGCGCGAGCTGCTCCCCCAGTCGCAGGAACCTGCGGAGTCCTAGAGCCCGGCTGTGACGAACTCCGCGACGGCGCGGCCGAGCTGCGGCCCGGCGTCCTCCTGCAGGAAGTGGCCGGCACCCTCGAGCACCGGATGTTCCAGTCCTCGCGTCCCGGGCACGTGCTCGCGCAGGATCGGGCCCATCGCACCGGTGATCGGGTCGCTGTCGCTGAAGGCGACCAGGAAGGGCAGGTCGCAGGCGCCGAGCGCGTTCCAGGCGGCGCGGTTGGCCTCCGTGGCGGGGTCCTCCGGGGAGGTCGGCACCAGGTCGGGCATCGCGCGTGGGCCCGCCTTGTAGGTCTCGTCGGGGAACGGGGCGTCGTACGCCGCGCGGACCTCGTCGAGCATCGGCCGGACGCAGCCGGACTGCACGAAGCGCCCGATGTCGAGGGTCTCGGCCGCCGCCACGGCGTCGTGGAACTGCCACCAGATGTCGGGCATCCCGAAGTCACCGGTCGGCAGGCCGGTGTTGGCCGCCACCACGCGGGCGAAGCGCTCGGGGTGCTCGGCGACCAGGCGCAGGCCGATCAGGCCTCCCCAGTCCTGCCCGACCACGGTGACCCCGCTCAGGTCGAGGACGTCGAAGGCCAGCGCGCGGACCCACTCGACGTGGCGTGCGTAGGAGTGGTCGCCCACCTCGGTCGGCTTGTCGGAGCGCCCGAAGCCGACGAGGTCCGGGGCGACGCAGCGCACACCCGCCGCCACCAGCTCGTCGATCACCTGGCGGTAGAGGAAGGACCAGCTGGGCTCGCCGTGCAGCAGCAGGGCGACCGGGCCGTCGGCGGGTCCGGCCTCGACCCACGCCATCCGCAGCTCGCCCCCGTCACCGTCCGGCACGTCGGCGTACCTCGGCTCGTGGTCGAAGCCGGGCAGCTCGGCGAAGCGTTCCTCCGGCGTCCTCAGCAATTGCACGTCGAGAAGCTCCTCGCTGTCCGGCTCAGCCGCGCTCGTCGAGCGCGTCAGTGAGCAGGCCGACCAGCGCCTCGAGCTGGACGTCGGCGGAGGCCGAGACCTCCTCGTCGGAGCCGTCGAGGGCCCGCGCCGCGAGTCCGGCCTTGCTGTCGATCAGCTCGGCGATACGCGCGTCGATCGTCTGCGCCGCGATCACCCGCCACGCCGTCACGGGGTCGCCCTGACCGATCCGGTGGACGCGGTCGATGGCCTGGGTCTGCTCGGCGTCGGTCCAGGACAGCTCGGCGAGCACGACGTTGGAGGCGACCTGCAGGTTCACCCCGACGCCGGCCGCGGTGAGCGAGCAGACGATCAGCGGGACGTCCGGGTCGTTGACGAACGCCTCGATGTTGCGCTGCCGGACGGCCGTGGTCTGGTCGCCGCGGATCGAGGAGCTCTTCAGGCCGCGGTCGGCGAAGAGCTGCTCGGCGGCGTCCATCACGTCGATGTGCTTGGCGAAGAAGACGACCTTGCCGACGCTGCGGGCCAGCTGCGCGGCGTAGTCCGCAGCCAGGCCGGCCTTGGCCTGCCCGATCCGGCGGACCATCGCGAAGACGTTCTCCTCGCTCGACTCGTTCTCGCTGGACTCGTCGCGCTCCCAGGTGGCGACCTGGCGGACGAGGGCGCGGTCGATCCCCTCGACCGTCTCGCCGCTCTGGGCGCTGCGGGCGGCGAGGACGCGGTCGTAGCGGGCGACCAGGCGACGGGCGAGCTCGCGCTCGGCGTCGCGGATCGAGCGGCCCACCTCGTCGTCGAGCTCGACCGGCAGGTCGGCGATACGTCGGGCCGGGATGTCGGCGGCGACGTCGACCTTGCGCCGACGCACGATGCCCATGTCGATGACGGCGCTGCGGGCGGCGGGGTAGAACCCGCGGTCCAGCGGGGTCAGGCCGGTCTCCTCGAGCTTGGCCATCAGCGCCGGCCGGGGCTTCTTCTCGTCGATCCAGCCGAGGAACTGCCAGATGGCGCGGAAGTCCTCGATGTCGTTGATCAGCGGCGTTCCGGTCAGCGCCATCAGCAGCGGTCGCGACCGACGGGAGCGGATGCGCTCCGCGATCTGCAGGACGTGCCGCGAGCGCTGGGAGGTGCGGTTCTTGATGAAGTGGGCCTCGTCGACCACCATGCTGCCGAAGCCGAAGTCGCCCAGCCACGCGGCGTGACGGTCCAGCACCTCGTAGTTGACCACGATGATGTCGGCGAACCCGTCGACGTCGTGCCCGTCGCCGTGGATGACGGTCGCGCGGCGGCGCGGCGTCCACAGGCCGGCCTCGTGCACCCAGTTCATCTTCACCACGTTGGGCACGACGGCCAGCAGGGGGAACGCGTCGGCAGCCTGGGCGGCCAGCAGCGCCTGGGCCGTCTTGCCCAGCCCGGGCTCGTCGGCGAGCAGGAAGGTGCGGTGGCCCGCCTTGGCGGCGGCGACCACCTCTGCCTGGTGCTTCATCAGCTCGCGGTGGCCCGGGGCGGTCAGGCTGGTGGGCTCGGGCAGCTCCATGCAGGACGACACCCCGCCGGACGCCTCCTCGAAGGAGCGGAACAGCGGCCCGAGCAGCTCCCAGCTCGCGAGCGCGCCGGCGCCCGTACGACGGGGGGCGGACTCGGAGAAGTCGGGGGCGAGGAAGGGACTGGCCAGCTTGCGCGACAGCACCGACTGCGGAACGACGCGCCGGTCGCCCTCGGCCGCGAGGGCCGGGTCGGGACCGTCAGAGCTGTCCTCGGGCTCCGGCGCGAGGCCGGCGGCCGCCTGCATCTGGCGCTTGGTCGCGGCGGTCTCGGAGGAGATGACGGCGTCGTCGGCCAGCAGGTCGAAGAAGGCAGGGTTCAGCGCCGCCGTGGTCGCCAGGATCGTGCCGATGCCGTCGAGGCGCTTGAGCTGCTCCGCGACGTGGGCCTCACCGAGGGTCTTGTCGCTCTTGACGCGGGTGCGCTCCTCGCGGGCGAGCAGCGCGATGGCCTGGAACGTCGCGTGGTCGGAGGCACGGGTGCTGCCGCGTCGTACCCGACCCTCGACCTCGCGCACGGTGCGGGCCAGGACCGGGATGATGCCCTCGTTGTCGCGGGCGCGGTTGTTGTTGTTGCGTCCGCCACGACGGGCGTTCGACGTACGTGTGCCTGCTCGAGACACGAGGCTCCTCTCCGGTGGGACCCGACGCCCATGCGCGTCAGCGACGCGCCCGCTACTGGAGCTCCGGATCCCCGACCACCACCGACCGGTGGAGGCCTTCGGCTACGACACGGACCGGCCGACGAGGTCGAATGACCTGCTCACTGACTCTGCCTACGAGACGGGCCCACGAGATGGGCGACGTCACGAACTGACGGTCTGTCCACGTCGATTATCCCGCGGATCGCGCCCGGGGACAACTCGAACGCCGAAATGCCCCGCTCAACCCGCTCCGACGCGGCTGCGGACCCAGCTCTGGGTCCCTGGTGCGAGGCCCTTCGCCTTGGGTGCCTGCGCCAGCGGTACGACGAGCAGCGGGCTGCCCTCGGGCAAGGACCACTTCAGCTCGTGGTACACCCGGGACAACGTGTCGTCACTGTCCACGAACGCGACGCCCGGGGCCGCGATGCGGACCTCCCTCCACGGCCCGACCAGGTCGGCGGGAAGCTCCGCCCCCGTCCAGGCCAGGAAGAGGGTCACGACGCGCGGGCACGGTCCGCAGCGAGGGCGACGGCGTTGAGCGTGGCCCAGCCGAGCGTCGCCGACAGCATCTTGGTGCGCACCTGCCCGTTGGGGGCGGCTGCGCCCAGCACGACGGCGTCCGTGACGTCTCCGGCGATCCGCAGGGCCATGGCTGCCGAGACGAGGGCCGGCGCGCGGGCGGCGAGCGCCAGCCCGGAGATCGCCAGGTCGCGACCGCCGTAGGTCCGCGCCATCTGGTCGTAGACCGGGACCTCGTGGGCGGGCACCTCCATCTGCCGACCCAGGTGCCGCGGCTTGACGAGCGCGAAGACGCCGTAGCCCAGCGTGAGCGCCGAGACCAGCTTGGACCAGAACATGGGGACTCGATCGGGTGTCATGACTCCGCAGTACCCAACCCCCGCCGGTCGAGCAGTCGAGACCCTGACCCCTCCGCCGACGTTCAGCCGACGAGACTGTCGGTGGTCGCTGCTTGAATTCGAGACATGACCAGCACCCTCGAAGCCCCGCCCAGCGGGCTCGAGCGCGCTGGCTCCAGCGCCGACCTGCTGGCCTTCGCGCGGGCCCGAGCGCCGACGCCTGGCGGCCGAGGCGGACGTGCTGGCCGCGGCCGTCGCGTGGGCCGACCAGCACCCGCCGGAGTCCATCGTCGACGTCGCGTGCTTCTCCTGGCGCGAGGGCGGGCTCCCCCTCGCCGGCGAAGGCGCTCCGGAGGTCGCGGAGTTCGCGGTGGCCGAATTCGCCGCCGCCCTGGGCATGTCGACCGACTCCGGCAAGCTCCTCATCGGGCACGGTCTCGAGCTCGCCCACCGACTGCCCAGACACTGGGCGCGGGTCCGGCGAGGCGATCTGCCGTCCTGGCGAGCGCGGCGGCTGGCCGAGCAGACGATGACGCTGAGTGCCGAAGCCGCCGAGTGGGTCGACGTCCAGCTTGCGCCGTACCTCCACAAGACCAGCTTCGCCGCCCAGGAACGGCTGGTGGCGGAAGCTCTCGTGCGCTTCGACCCCGTCCGCGCTGCCGAGGAGGCCGACCGCGCCGAGGACCGTCGCCGCGTCAAGATCCAGCACGACCAGGTCTCGTTCTGGGGCACCTCGCACGTCGAAGGTGAGCTCGACCTGTCCGATGCCCTCGACCTCGAGGCCGCCCTGCAGGCCGGAGCGCAAGCCCTGAAGGACAGCGGCTCCACGGAGTCGCTCGACGTACGCCGCTCCCAAGCGCTCGGTGCGCTCGCTCGCGGCGACCTCACTCTCGACCTGGCGAGGGCCGCCGACGAACGCCCAGCCCGGAAGGTACGTCGGCAGGTGCTGCTCCACGTCCACCTCTCCGAAGCTGCCCTCCGAGCAGGACAGTCCGACTGCCTGCACCTGGCAAGAGTGGAGGACACCCGCACCGTGGTGACCGCCGAGCAGGTCCGCACCTGGTGCGGCTCGCACGTTGGTGGTCCCGACGTGCAGGTCGTGGTCAAGCCAGTGGTCGACCTGGACGAACACATCAACGTCCGCGCCTACGAGGTCCCCGATCGCCTCGCCGAGCAGTCCGAGCTGCGCGACCACAACTGCGTGTTCCCGTGGTGCACCAGACCCGCTCGACGCTGCGACAAGGACCACGTGGTCGCCCACGACCGCGACGGCCCGACCTGTTCGTGCAACGTCGCCCCGCTGTGCCGACGCCATCACCGGCTCAAGACCCACGCGCCGTGGTCCTACGTGCCGCTCGATCCCGGTAGCTACATCTGGACCAGCCCCCACGGGTACCAGTACCTCGTCGACCACACCGGCACGGCCGACGTCACCGCGACCGCGCGTCGAGGGCGACCGCTCCCACCACACGCGCTCCAGCCCTGACTGCACCGCCCCGGACCCCGCTTCGGCGGGGCCGGCGGCGTGTCCGGATCACGCCCCTGTGGAAGGATCGCGCGGACCAGACAGCTCAACCGTCCACCCAGGACAGACCACGAGGGGTTTCGACACTGATGCAGATGAAGCTGGAGCTGATCCCGCTGCCGGTCTCCGACGTGGACCGGTCGATCGCCTTCTACGCCGACAAGCTCGGCTTCAACAAGGATTTCGACGTCCAGCCCAGTGACGGCGTCCGGGTCGTCCAGTTCACCCCGGAGGGCTCCGGTTGCTCGGTCGGTTTCGGGACCGGCCTCGAGGTGTACGCCGGAGAACCCGGCAGCGTCCGTGGCCTGCACCTGGCGGTGGAGGACATCGTCGAGGCACGTGCCGAGCTGGTCGGACGCGGCGTGGAGGTGGGCGAGATCAAGGACTTCGGCGGCGGCGTCCGAGGTGCGGACTTCTCCGACCCCGACGGCAACAGCTTCGAGCTGCAGGAGATGGAGTGGCGCAAGGGCTCCAGCTTCTGAGCTAGAGCTTGGCCATCTTCGTGAAGGGCGTCGTGATGCGAACCGTGTGCGTCCGGAAGTCGACGGTCACTCCACGTGGGTCGGTCGTCGTGACACGACCGAGTCCGTACGAGTCGTGAGACACGCGGTCGTCGACGGCGTACTGCTCGATCGTCGGCTCAGGATCGGGCTGGAAGGGGCTGCTGGCGAGACGTCGACGCTGTGGCCCGGGTGAAGTTGTCATCATGCCCAGTGTGCGGCATCAACGTCTGCCCGGCTACCTGTTGGCCGAGAGCTGCCGCCGCTGGGCCTTGCTGCCTTGCCTCGTGACTGCACTCAGGAGGTCGAACCATCCTCACCCAGAAGTGTTCTCAGCGCCGCCCGCGAGATCAGCAGTGCCAGGATCAGCAACGTCACCTGGACTAACCCGCCGAGGCTCACCGCGTCACCGAAGGCGAGGTCGATCAGGCCCAGCACGACGAGCTTGCTGCCCACTGCGAACACCCACAGCACGAGGCCGATCGCCGCCTTCGCTGATGACCGAGGGGACGTACTCGACCACGATGTTGAGGACGACCACGTAGACGAAGACATCGAGGAGCACGGGAGGGCTGGGCTCGAGTCCCCCTAGACTCCACGCACGCGCCGCCGTCGAAGGAAGAGGAGCTCGGTGGGACGACTCGATGAGCTGGACCTGTCCCTGCAGCTGCCGAAGAAGAAGGCGAAGAAGCGGTTGCGCAAGGAACAGCGCAAGCTGCTGGCCCTTCGGCTGCGACTCGCCGGCCTCGTCGGTGGCGACGACCTCGGACCTCCGGTGTGCGTGGTCTTCGAGGGCTGGGACGCCTCCGGCAAGGGCGGCGCGATCAAGCGACTCGTCAAGAAGCTCGACCCTCGCCACGTCCGCGTCCGCGCGTTCTCCGCGCCCACGCACGACGAGCAGCGCCACCACTGGCTGTGGCGCTTCTGGCCGGCGTTGCCCGGGTGGGGAGGCATGTCGGTCTTCGACCGCTCCTGGTACGGCCGGGTGCTCGTCGAGCGCGTCGAGGGGTACGCCGACCATGACGCCTGGCAGCGGGCGTACACCGAGATCCGCGAGTTCGAGTCGATGCTCGTGGCCGAGGGCACCATCCTGGTCAAGTTCTGGATGCACATCTCCGACGAGGAACAGCTGCGGCGCTTCGAGGCACGCAAGCACGACCCGCTCAAGTCGTGGAAGCTGACCGACGAGGACCTGCGCAACCGGAAGAAGCGCGATGCCTACGCCGAAGCCGTGGAGGACATGCTCGAGCAGACGAGCACGACACAGGCACCGTGGCACCTCATCGAGGGTGACTCGAAGCGTTTCGCGCGGTTGCGCGTCGTGGAGACCGTCAACCAGGCCATCGAGGCCGCCCTCGGCGGCGGCCAGGACGGCCAGGGCAGCTAGAGGTTCCACATCGTTCGACGAGGGGTCGTGACAGCGGGGCTCGGCGATGAGTTTTCGCACCGCCGGCTGTCCACCCCTGAGAGCCGGGGCCCCGTACCCCGCGCCACGAGGAGGTTCGATGACGACGGTCGAGGCGAACGGCGTTGCACTCGGGGTCGAAAGCTTCGGCGACGCTGCGGCACCGCTGGTGCTCCTCGTGGGCGGCACGACCATGCTCTCCTGGCCGGACGCGCTCTGCCGAGGCGCTGGCGCGCAGCGGCCGCCACGTCGTGCGCTACGACCTGCGCGATTCAGGCGCCTCGACCACCGTCGACCCCGAGGCTCCGACCTACACGTTGCGCGACCTCGCCGATGACGCTGCAGCGCTCGCTCCGCACGCTCGACCACCGGCCGGCTCATCTGGCTGGCATCGGCGTCGGCGGGATGGTCGCCCAGGTCGCTGCGCTCAACCACCCCGAGTCGTTCTGTGCTCTCACCCTGGTCGGCACGCGACCCGTCGCCCCCGGACCGGTCGACGACGACCTGCCCGATCACGACGCGGAGGTGATGGACCGGCTGCTCTCGCGAGCTGGACCCGACTGGTCCGACCGCGCCGCGGTTGCGGATTTCGTCGCCGCGGAGCGGAGATCCTCGGTGACGACCCCACGGTTGCGCGTGAGACCGCCGAGCGCAGGTGGGACCGTGCGCCGAGCACAGAGTCCGCCCTGCAGATGGCCAACCACCTGGGTACGGCGTTCGGCCGGCTCGACTGCGGGCCGCGCTGGCGGGAGCGGCTCTCGGAGCTCGCCTTCCCGACGCTCGTCGTCCACGGTCGCCGCGACAAGTTCTTCCCCCTCGGCAACGGCGAAGCCCTTGCGCGCGAGATCCCGGGCGCACGACTGCTCGTGCTCGAGGATGCCGCAACGGCCATCCCCGGTCCGCCACCAGCGAGGTCGCCGCAGAGATGATCCGAACTGAAGCAACTACGAGGTGGCCTGATGCTTGACGAGGTAGCCGACGGTGTCTGGGTGCGGCAGAGCGAGTGGGTCTGGAGCAATGCCATCGTGGTGCGCGGAGAGGATGGCCTGATCCTCGTCGATCCGGGCATCGACAGCTCCGACCTTAACCAGCTCGCCGACGACCTTGACCGGCTCGACATCCCGGTGGTCGCCGGCTTCTCCACCCATCTGCCACTGGGACCACCTGCTCTGGCACTCCCGGTTCGGCGAGTGCCCCGCTACGCCACCGCCGACAACGCCCGGGCCGCGCGTGCTGCCCGCGAGCGGGCGCAGGAGATGGCGGAGTCGAGCGCGACGGGCATCCCTCTCGAGCTGATCGGGCTCCTCACGCCGTTGCCGGACGACGGCGGACCCGTGCCGGGCGAGATCATCGCGCACGACGCGCACGCCGTCGGTCATGTCGCGGTCCTGCTCGCGGATCGTGGCGCTCTTCGTCGCCGGCGACATGCTCAGCGACGTCCTGATCCCGATGCTCGACCCGCGCCGCCCGGATCAGGTGGGCGCCTACGCGACGGCGCTCGACCGACTCGGCGAGGCCGCCGAGCACGTGGACGTCGTGATTCCCGGGCACGGCGCCGTCGCCGTCGGTGCCGACGTGGCGGCCCGTCTCGCGGCCGATCGCGCCTACATCGAGGCGCTCCAGCGTGGAGAGGAGCCCGTCGACGTTCGTCTGGAGCAGGAGTGGCTCTCCGGCCCGCACCAGTCGAACCTGGAGCAGGCCGCCTACAGGTAGATCGACTTCACCTCGGTGTACGCCGAGAGGCCCTCGGGGCCGAACTCGCGGCCGATGCCGCTAGGCCTTGTAGCCGCCGAACGGGGCGGCGAAGTCCATCGTGTAGCTGTTCACGCCGTAGGTGCCGGTGCGCACCCGGCGGGCGACGTCCAGGCCGGCGCTCGCCGTCGCCGGTCCAGACGGAGCCGGCCAGGCCGTAGTCGGAGTCGTTGGCGATGCGCACGGCGTCGTCCTCGTCGTCGTAGCGGGATCACCGCGAGGACCGGGCCGAAGATCTCCTCCTGGGCGATCCGCATGCCGTTGTCGACGTCGGCGAACACGGTGGGCTCGCACGTACCAGCCGCGGTCGAGGCCGTCGGGCATGCCGTTGCCGCCGAGCGACGACGCGAGCGCCCTCCTCCTGGCCGAGGGCGATGTACTTCTCGACCCGCTCCTGCTGCCGCTGCGGCGACCATCGGGCCGATCTCGGTGGCCGGGTCGGCGGGGTCGCCCACCTGCATCTGGCCGACGCGCCGCAGCGAGCGCGTCGACGACCTCGTCGTAGCTGGCGCGCGAGGCGCAGGATGCGGGTCTGCGCGACGCAGGCCTGGCCGCTGTTCATCAGGGCCGTGAACTTCAGGCCCTCGCATGGTGGCGGCGAGGTCGGCGTCGTCGAGGACGATCGCCGCCGACTTGCCGCCGAGCTCGAGGCTGACCCGCTTGAGCTGCTCGCCGCAGACCGCGGCGATCCGACGGCCGGCCGCGGTCGAGCCGGTGAACGCCACCTTGTCGACGCCGGGGTGCGCGACGAGGTGCTCGCCCGACCTCGCGTCCGGCCGGCGACGATGTTCACCACGCCCGCGGGCACGCCGGCCTCCTCGCAGCAGCTCGGCCAGCAGGTAGCGCGTCGAGCGGCGTCTCCGGCGCCGGCTTCACGCACGACCGAGCAGCCGGCGAGCAACGCAGGCACGAGCTTGGACATGATCGTGAACTGCGGGACGTTCCACGGGGCGATGGCGGCGACCACCCCCACCGGCTCACGACGTACGACGACCGGGGAAGCCGAGTGCGCCGGGACGCTCCTCCTCCCACGGGAACTCACGGCGCGATCGGCGAGGAACGCCTCGATCTGCATCCACGGCGGCCGGCGACTGGGCCAGGTTGCTGAACGAGGTCGGCGAGCCCATCTCGGTGGTGATCAGCTCGGCCATCTCGCCGAGCCGGCCGGCGTACAGCGTCGGAGAACGCCTGCACCACCTCGATCCGCTCCTCCGGCGAGCTCCGTGCCCACGGGCCCTCGTCGAAGGCGCGACGGGCCGCCGCCACCGCGGCATCGATGTCGGCCACGGTGCCCTCGGGCACCGTGGCCGACCACCTCCTCGGTGTGCGGGGAGACCACCTCGAGCAGGGCCGCGCCGGCGGGTGCGGCCCACTCGCCGTCGATGAAGAAGGCGTCGCGGTCGAGGCTCATGGCAGTCCTTTGGTCGGGGTCATGGAGCGAGGGTGAACCAGTCGGTGAAGCCGCTGGGGTCGTGCCGGCCCAGGGCGCCGTGCTCGAACAGGCCCCAGCCCTCGGCGTCGGGACGCCCGCTCTCCCGGCAGACGGCGCGACCGACGTGGTCGATGACGCCGAACATCACCCGTCCGGTGACGTCCGGCGAGGTCATGTCGTAGGTCACGCGCTCGGTGAAGGCCGGCCCGTTCCACTTCCCGTGCGTCCAGTCGGAGTCTCCGCCGTAGCCGCCGCCGACGTGGAGCGGTACGGCGAGCCGGGAGGAGACGTCGAGGTGCAGAGGCGTCCCGTCAGGCGTCGTGCAGGTGATCGTCGCGCCGGTGGGCACGCGCGTGCCGGACGCGTAGGTCACCTGCACGCGAGGCCAGCCGAGCTGCTCGCGCCGACCGTCCTTCCAGCACGCGCGTGCAGTCGTTGAGCGTCCGGAAGCCGTCGGGGTCCTCCTGGAGGATCAGCACGACGGCGTACTCCTCGAAGCGCATCGGCACGTAGAGCCACCACATGCCCTCGAACGGCGGGTCCGCGGGTGCTCCCTGCGGCTCCGGCTCCCCCACCGGCCTGATCCCCCACGAGCGGTCCCGGGTGCCGACCCACGAGTCCGGCGTCACGGCGAGGTCGGTGCCGTCGATCGACAGCGTGCCCTCCCAGGTGCCGACCTGCGCGAAGCGCTGGGCATCGAGGGTGACCCGGGAACCGGAACGCATCACGTGCGGCTGCTCCTGCACGACGTCGAAGGAGCCCTCCCAGGTCAGGTCGAGCGCGATCCCCTCGGTCTCCTCCAGGACGACTCGCAGCCGCCGCAGGGGCTCCACCACCTCGAGGCGGTAGCCGCCGACGTGCTGGCCCAACCGGTCGTCGTCCGCGAGCGTCCGAGAGGTGCACGGCGGTCTGCTCGTCCCCGCGGCGCACGGAGCACGAAGGCGTCCTTGGTGCCGAGGTTCGGGTAGTAGCCGAGCCCGGTGATCAGGAAGATCTCGCCGGTCCGGTCGTGGGCGTTGAGGTAGCAGCGGTCGTAGAAGTTGCGGTCGCTCGTGCCCGCCCAGGTGACCGGCAGCGGCACCTGGTGGATGGGGTACTCGTCGAGTCCGCTGACCACGGTCCCTCAGGCCCCGACCTCGGCAAGCAGCTGCGTCGAGCAGCGGCTTGTGGTGGAACAGCGTCTCCATGTCGTCGGGCGGCTCGATCTCGCCGAAGTGGATCTGGCGCGCCCCGGTGCGCATGAACACCACGCACCACTGCACCGCGTTCAGGACGTGGAACCAGCCGAGGTCGCCGAGAGCGCACGCCAGTCAGGCGTTCGTACGTCGACCGCACGTCGTCCTCACGCAGGAAGTCGGGCATGCCCGGGCAGCTCGAGGGCGCCGGTGATCGTCTCGAAGACCCGGTGGGCGAAGACCATCCAGCGAGACGTCGAGCTCGCGCGGGCCGATCGTGGCCATCTCCCAGTCGAGCACCGCCACCGGTTCGAAGTCGCGGTAGATCACGTTGCCGATGCGAGCGTCCCCCCAGCACAGCACGGTCTCCTCCGAGGAGGGCACGTTGCCCCGCAGCCACCCGAGCGCCCTCTCGACCGTCGGGCGAGCGGCCGATGTCGGCCACCGCGAACTCGTACCAGGCTCGCGTGCGGGCGAGGTTCCGCTCCAGCGGAGTGTCGCCCTCGTGGCCGTTCACACCCGGGTCGAGGTAGCCGAAGGTGGTCGCTGCATCCGGGATCGCGTGCAGCTGGGCAAGCACGTTGACGCTCGACTCCTGCAGCCGGCGCTGGTCCTCCGGCGAAGCGTCGAAGAGCCAGTTGTCGCCGAAGTTGTAGGGCAGCACGTCCTGCGGGATCACTCCCTCGACAGCGTCCATCAGGAAGAACGGAGTGCCCAGCACCGACCCCGTCGGCTCCAGCCAGCGAACCGCCGGCACCGGTACGTCGGTGTGCTCGCCGACGTAGCGGATCACGTCGTACTGGTCCTGGAGGGCGTAGGTCGGGAAGACGGGCAGGTCCTGGAGGTCCGGCGCCACGCGCGCCACGAAGTGACCGTCGAACCGCTCGCTCGTCCGCGGTCCAGGTCGCATCGAGGACCAGCGTCTCCGAGGACATCCCGTTGGCGTCGATGCCGCTGCGCAGCACGACCTCCGGGACGGCGTCGCCGGCAGGTGCCCGGACAGCCAGGCCGCGAGGCGTTGCGGCACGCCGGTCGCGTCGCGGCTCGTCCGCTGCAGCCGCATGTCGGCCGGCGGCGGTACCTGGGTCACCCGGTCACCATCGTTGGAACATGTTCTAGATGTCAACGACGCTCGGGCTCAGCGCACCGGCCCCTTCCCCAGCGTGAGGGTGGCGGTGTGGGCGGTGCCGCCCTGGTCGGTCCACGAGACCCGCACCTCGTCGCCGGGCCGGTGGGCGGCGACGACCGCGCGCAGCTGGGTCGTCGTCGTGGTCGCGGTGCCGTCGATGCTGGTGATCGTGTCGCCGGCGGCGAGCCCGGCGTCCGCGGCCCCCGTCCCGTCGTACACCTGGCCGACCGTGGTGCCGTCGGCAAGACCGACCCCGAGGAAGGCGGGGTAGCCGTAGGTGTAGACGCCGCTCCTCACGCCGGACTCGAGGTCGTCGGCGATGTGCAGCACGGTCGCGATCGGGATCGCGTAGCCGACGATGTCGCTGGTCCCGCTGGAGGCGGCCGTGGTCATCCCGAGCACCTCACCCTCGGCGTCGTACGTCGCCCCACCGCTGTAGCCGCCGACCACGTCGGAGCTGATCTCGATCAGCCCGGTCAGGCTCTCCCCCGAGGCGGTGCCGTCGGACTGCGTGGTGATCGACTGGTCCTCCGCGATGACCTGTCCTGCAGCGGCGCTGAGGTGGTCGACCGTCCCGTTGCCGTCACCGACCGCGGTCACCTGGTCGCCGGTGGCGACGCTGTCCTGGTCGGCGGTCACGGTGTCGAGGCCGGAGGCGTCCTGGAGCTGCAGCACGGCGACGTCCGAGGTGGGGTCGGTGCCGACGACCCGCGCGGTGTAGCTCTTCCCGGTCGACATCACAGTCACCTGGATGCTGGTGGCGCCCTCCACGACGTGGTGGTTGGTGACCACCTCACCGTCGGAGGTGAGCACGAGCCCGGTGCCGGCGGCCTTCGCCCCGGCGTACTTCATCGTCGAGACGATCCGCACCAGGCCGGTCAGCTGGGACTGGTCCGCCTGGGTGGTGTGTCAGCGCCGTACGGCCGTAGGCATAGCTCGGCGGCAGCCACTCGCTCGACGTCGAGCCCTGGCTGCCCGAGGTCGGGGTCGCGGCCGAGGCCCCCTGCCTGACTGCCGCGGCGTAGCCGACCCCGGTGGCGCCGACCCCCAGGGCCAGGACCACTGCGGCCGTGGGCAGGACACGCCGGCGCGGGGCCGGGGGAGAAGGTGGGGATCTCGTCCATGACTGGAGCGTCCGTCTCCCGTCGAAGAGAACCCTGTGAGTCGGCAGGGCGCTTGCTGTGCCCACCCGAGAAGTCGCTGAGACTCCTCAGGCAGCGCGGGCGTCGTCGAGCTGCACGAACAACAGGGCCACACCGAGTGCGCCCGCGACGACGCCGGAGACCACCAGCGGCAGGTGCCCGTCCCCTCCCCAGGCGAGTCCCGCCCAGAGGCCCGCGGCGAGGACACCGGCGCCCGTGATCCCCTGGAAGAGTCCCTGCCCGGAGCCTTGCGCGTCACCCGGCAGCAGCCTGGAGACCCAGGCCTTGCCCACCCCGTCGGTGAGCCCGGTGAAAGCTCCGTACGTCGCCATCAGCACCCAGGCGACGAGGTGGTCCTCGGTGAGTCCGAGACCCGTGTAGGCGATCGCGAAGACGAGCAGCCCCACTGCGACCACGGTACGCGGTCCGAGCCGGTCGGCCACCACACCGGCGGGGTAGCTGAGGACGGCGTAGACCAGGTTGTAACCGACGTAGGCCAGGATCACGCCGACCACGGTGAACCCGATGTCGTGGAGGCGCAGGAGCAGGAGGGCGTCGGGGAAGTTGACGAGGCTGAACACCCCCAGGACCACGACCACCCGCCAGAACCTGGTTCCCAGGGGACTGGTGCGCTCGCGGGAGACACGCTCCGTGCGCACACGGGGCGGCTCGCGGAGGGCGAAGACCAGCAGGGTGCTGAGCACGGCCGGAACGACGGCGAACCAGAGCAGCGGCCGCAGCCGGTGGTCGAGCAGCTCGTAGCCGGCCAGCGCCAGCAGCGGACCGATGACTGCCCCCGCCGTGTCGGCGGCGCGATGGAAGCCGAACGCCCGGCCTCGGTCCGCCGGCGCGATCCCGACGACGAGCAGGGCGTCGCGGGGAGCACCGCGGATCCCCTTGCCGACCCGGTCGACGCTGCGTCCGAGCAGCACGACCGGCCACACGGTGGCTGCCGCCACGACGACCTTGCCGACGGCGGCCAGCCCGTAGCCGAGCCCGACCCACGGGACCTTCCGGGTGCGGTCGGAGGCGCGCCCGGCCACCACCTTGGTGACGGCTGCGACTCCCTCCGCCACGCCCTCCACCACCCCGACCGCAACCGCGGGTGCACCCAGGACGACGGTCAGCAGGATGGGCAGGAGCGGGTAGAGGAGCTCGGAGGCCGCGTCCTGGAGCAGGGAGACCGCCGAGACGATCTTCAGGTTTCGCGTGAGCCAGCGAGAGCCGCCGTGCTCCTCGGTCGTCACGACCGCAGTCTCACCCACGCGTCCAGAGGTGGTGGACCCACGGCGCAACGGGGAGCCGACACCCGCTCGCCTGCGCCGCGGCGTTCGGCGCGACTGGAGTCGGCCTGTCCACCCCGTCGCGCAGGTAGACCGGCCGCCCGCACAGGTGCGCCACGAGGTGGTAGCGCTGCTCCAGCACCCGGCCGGCGCCGTACTGGTCGAGCAGTGCGGTGGTGCGCCGGCCCCGGACCACGACCCAGGTAGGCGCCTCCGGATCCGCGAGGACGTCGACGAGCTGGCTGCCACGGGGGTCCAGCGTGCGCGCAGGAAGGCTCCACAGGTAGGCGTACGGCGAGCTGAGCCCGGCCGCCTGGACCATGTCGGCATCTCCCAGGGCGCTGACCAGGGTGTCTCCCTGCGCGGACACCTGGCGCAGCGAGTCGCCGACGACCTGCCCCTCGGCCGGCACGGAGGCGAACAGGCTCGCGCCCCACCCGAGCACCGACGCGACCACCATCAGCGCGAGAACCGGGCGCACCAGGTTTCGCGAGATGCTCGCGGCCACCAGTCCGGCGGCCAGCGCAGTGGGGACGATCAGCTCGACCAGGTAGTGCTGCCAGTAGCTGCCTCCGGCGACGATCGACACCACGTCGTAGGCGGCCACGACCAGGATGGCGATCGCAGGGCCTGCTGCTCCGACAGGACGCAGACGCCGGGTCAGCAGGACGCCGAGCAGTGCCACCAGGACGACCGGGCCGAGGGACCACAGCTCCGACTTCCCCAACCCGGCGAGGTGCGCCAGCCTCAGCGCAGGGCCCTCGTGGGTGATCACCGCCGCAGCCTGGAGCCGGAACGGGTACATCGCGTAGAACACACCGCCTGGGCTCGTCCCCCGGACGGCAGCCACACCGAGGACGCCGCCAGCGACGACCAGGGCGCCGACGAGCGCGGAACCGGCGTCGCGCCACAGCGACGGGCGCTGCTCACGGTGGCGCCATGCCACGACCGCGACGAGGACAACGGCGAAGACGAAGACGTCCAGCATGTTCTGCTTCACCAGCACCGCAGCCGTCGCACAGGCGCCGGTGGACCACGCCGCGCGCGTTCGGAGCGACCCAGAGGCCACCGACACCGCGGTCACAGCGCCCCAGACACCCCCGGCCACGAACGGGGCAGCGAGGAGCTCGCCGTTGGGCACCGTGGTGCCGAGCAGGGGGGAGACCATCAGTGCTCCCGCCGTCAGGGCACCCCAGCGGCCGGCTGTCCGGCCCGCGATCCGCCACGCCGCCATCCCGACACACACCACCGTGACGGCGGCCGCGACCGCGCCGATCACCCGCCAGGCGACGATCCCGCCGAAGTGGTCCGCCACCCCGAAGAGCTCGAGCAGCAGCGGAGGACGATCGACGAAGTAGGGGCCGTACAGCGACCCTCCCCCGCCGTGCCAGTGCCGGGCCACCTGGAGGAAGCCTGACTCGTCCGCTGACAGCGGCGCCCACAGCAGTGGGAGCCGCAGCGCGACCGTGCCGAGCGCGATCGCGCCCAGCACGAGGGCGAAGCGTGTCGACCCGGGACCGGTCCTCGACCCCGTGCGTGGCGCGGACGTGTACGCCGGACGCGTGCGGGGTGCCACAGCACCCGGGTGGAGGCTCACGCCCTGACTCTGCCGAGCGCCGATGAACCGGCGCTGACGACGACAGGTGGCCTACCGGTCGCGCGCCGCGACCTCTCCGCGCGCTGTCGGATCCGCATCTGGCTCGGCCTCGGCCGGCGTCTCGACCGTGTTGCGCACCAGGATCCAGAGCCCGACCAGCATCGCCCCCAGGGCCAGCACCTCCAGCACCACGACGCCCGGGGTGTGCCGCGGCACCTCGTGGAAGACGACGTACCCGAACGCGAGGGCGACCAGGCAGTCGACGACGTTGAGCACCGGCATCGAGGAGGCCAGCCGGGCGGAGCGGTAGGCGAGCTGGTTGCACAGGATCCCGCCGAGTGCCGGCGAGCACGAGGAAGTAGACCGGCCAGGTCGTGAACACCCGCGCGAGGCCGTCCTGCGGCGAACAGGTCGAGCGGACATCTTCAGCAGCACCGCGACGAGCGCGAAGAAGATGCCCGAGCACGCACCGAGCAGGAAGGCGCGCAGGGTCGGGTCGACCAGCCGCCGCGCCAACACGATCGGCGAGGCCGGAGACGGCGAGGCACCCGAGGACCAGCGCGAGCGCCAGTGCGCCGAGCCCGGTGCCGGTCCCCTCGGACGGGTCCGAGACGACCAGGAACGTCGCCAGTCCCACCGCAGCGATCAGGACGGCGATCACGTCGCGCCGTGGCGGCAGGGTGCGCGCGATCGCAGCCCGCACCGGTACGGCGAGCACGATGCCGCTGATCACGAGGGGCTGCACGAGCGCGATCGGCCCGGAGTGCAGCGCCAGCGCGTGGAACACCAACGCCAACGTGCCGAGCACCTGGCCCACCAGCCAGATGGGCCTGCGCACCAGGTGACCGAGCAGGTTCCAGGCTCCGACGACGCTCGGGGGGGCCGTCTCCGCGGCCTGGTGCTGCACCGAGGTGGAGATCGCGGCCGTCGACGCGCTGAGGAGCGCGAAGGTCACGGCCAGCATGGTCACGGGCCCCAGCCTAGGAGTAGGTCCGGCCGCGACACGGCCTTGGTAGGTTCGCGCGATGAGTTCAGCGTCGGGTGGCTCCGCGGCACCGCCGCTGGATGTGGCGTTCCTCGGGTGCGGTTTCATCACCCGGGTGCACAGCCGCCACCTCCGCGCGCTGGGCAACCTGTGGCGCCCCAGCTACGCGAGCCGCGACGGTGCCGGGGCCGTGGAGCTCCGTGGCCGGTTCTCCGGACGTCGGGCGTACGTCGGCTACGCGGATGCGCTTGCCGACCCCGACGTGGACGCCGTCGTGGTCGCCGTACCGCCGCGGTGGCACCTCGAGCTGACCCTCGCTGCACTCGAGGCGGGCAAGCACGTGCTCGTCGAGAAGCCGGCGTTCCTCCGGGAGTCGGACTACCTCGAGGTCATCCGCGCCCGGGACGCTGCCGGCAAGACGGTGATCGTCGGGGAGAACGACCACTACAAGCCGCTCGCAGTGACCCTGCGACGGCTGCTGGCCGACGAGGTGGTCGGCGACATGCTGATGGCCAGCTTCACCTCGGTGGCCGACAAGCCCAAGGGCGCCGCCGACTGGCGCAACGACCCCGACCTCGCCGGGGGTGACGCGTTCTTCGAGGAAGGGCGTGCACTGGCTGCACCTCGCCGGTTCGCTCGGGCCCCGGATCGTGCGGGTCGACGCCGCACACGCCCACGCTCGCGCGGGAACCGCAGGGCGAGGACCGGCGCGGGCGCAGCGCACTGGTGGCCTTCGACTACGACAATGGCGCAGTGGGCGCCATCTTCTACTCTCGGGAGGTGCCTTCCCTCCTGGGCGGCCTGCGGCTCTCGAAGATCTACGGTCGCCGGGGCGTCATCACCTTCGAGTCCAACGGCGGCGCCGTCGCGGTGCACACCTCGGGGCTCCCCCGCATCGTGCACCCCGGCTGGCGCGACATCCGCGGCTACCGCGCGATGTACAGCGACTTCGCAGCTGCCATCCACGCGGGCCGTCCCCCGCAGATGAGCGTGGAGCGTGCGCTCGAGGACCATCGGCTGATGGAACAGGTGACCAGTGCCTGACCAACACTTCGACGTCGTCATCGTCGGCAGCGGCGCCGGTGGCGGGACGATGGCGCACGCGCTCGCCGGCCGGGACGCCAGCGTGCTCGTGCTCGAGCGCGGCACCTGGGTGCCGCAGGAGAAGGAGAACTGGGACCCGGCGGCCGTCTGGGGCGAGCAGCGGTACCGCGCCGACGAGCGGTGGGTGAACCGGAAGGGCCGCGAGTTCCGCCCCTTCATGCACTACGTCGTCGGCGGGAACACCAAGGTCTGGGGCGCCGCCCTCCTGCGCCTGCGGCCGTTCGACTTCGACGCCGTCGAGCACGAGGGCGGCGTCTCCCCCGCCTGGCCGATCGACTACCGCACCCTCGAGCCCTGGTACGACGAGGCCGAGGCGCTGTACAAGGTCCGCGGCGAGCACGGCATCGACCCCACCGAGGGGGACCGCAAGCCGTTCCCCCACCCGGCCGTGCCGCACGAACCCTTCGTCGCCGACATCGTGGAGCGGCTCACCGCCAACGGCGTGCACCCGTTCCCGCTGCCGCTGGGACTGCTGTCACCCGGTGAGTTCGGCGGCTGCCTGCTGTGCGACACCTGCAACTCCTTCCCCTGCCTGGTGCGCGCGAAGTCCGACGCGGACGTCTGCGGGATCACGCCGGCCGTGGAGGCCGAGAACGTGTCGCTGTGGACCGACGCCAAGGCCGAGCGGCTCCTCACCGACCCCTCCGGCAGGCGGGTCACCGGGGTCGAGCTGACTCGCGGCGGTGAGCGCGTGCGCGTCACCGCGGACACCGTGGTGCTCTCGGCGGGTGCGGTGAACTCCGCGGCTCTCCTCCTGGCCAGCGGCACCGACCGTCACCCGGCCGGCCTCGGCAACAGCTCGGGGTTGGTCGGTCGCAACTACATGGCCCACATCTCCACGATGATGGAGGCCTTCCACCCCTTCCAGGTCAACCCGACGTCGTTCCAGAAGACGGTCGCGATCAACGACTTCTACTCCGCCGGGCCGGGTCGCCCCTACCCGTTGGGTCACATCCAGTCGCAGGGCCGCGCCCACGCCTCCATCGTCACGGCCGTGCGAAGTGGCCTGCCGCTCTGGGCCGCCGACGCGTGGGTGCGGCGCGGGGTGGACTGGCTGGCGATGAGCGAGGACCTGCCCGACCCCGACAACCGCGTCACGCTCACCCCCGACGGTCGCATCAAACTGGACTACCGCCACAACAACCTGCGGGCGCACCGGCAGCTGGTCCAGGAGGCCACCCGCCTGATGCGCGAGCTCGGGTACTGGCTCGTCGTACGCCACCGGTTCAAGCAGGAGAACACCACGCACCAGTGCGGCACTGCCGTCTTCGGTGACGACCCGCGTCGTTCCGTGCTCGACCCGTTCTGCCGCAGTCACGACGTGGAGAACCTCTTCGTCGTCGACGCCTCGTTCTTCCCGTCCGCCAGCGCCGTGAACCCCGGCCTGACCGTGGTCGCGCAGGCCCTGCGGGTCGCCGACCACCTCGTCCACAACGATCTCGCTGGAGTCCGATGAAGGTCCACTCGTTCAGCCACGTCGCCATCACCGTCGCCGACCTCAACCGGACGGTCCGCTTCTACAGCGACCTCTTCGGGGCGCCCGTCGTCGGCGTCAACTGCGACCACGACCCCGAGCGCCTGCGCACGTTCTTCGGCGTCGACGGTGCCGACGGCGCCGCTCCGGAGCTCAAGATCGCCTGGATCAGGGTGCCCGGCGGGGCGACGATCGAGGTCTTCGAGTTCCAGCCCGGTCGCCCCGGAGAGCCCGTCGAGTGGAACCGTCAGGGCCTGACCCACCTCTCGTTCAACGTGCGCGGCACCGACCGGTGGCACGAGTACCTGCGCGACAAGGGCGTCGAGATCGTCTCGCCGCCGGAGCAGTCGCCCAAGGGCCACACGTTCTTCTTCGTCAAGGACCCCGACGGCAACCTGATCGAGCTGATCGACAACAAGCACATGCGCGCGATCCTGAAGTGGCTCGGTCCGCTCGGCGGCCGCGTCTTCCGCCGCACGCTGTACCGGAAGTACTACCGGGAGTAGTCAGTCGCCGGTGTGCGCCCCGGCCACGGTGATCGTCAGGTCCAGATGGGCCAGGCGATGGGGCAGGTCCTGGTGCAGCCGCGTCGCCCAGGGGTGGGCGGCCACGGCCAGGATGATCTCGTCCACGGGCTCGTGGTCGAGGGTGTGCTCGATGGCGTCCATGGGGTCGTGGAAGACCGACACCGAGCCGATCACGTGCGTGCCGGCTGCTGCCTCCATCGCCACCAGGCTCTGGCGAAGCACCAGCTCTGCCTCGCGGGCCCGTTCGTGGCGCTCGGGGTGCAGCAGGTGCAGCTCGGCCCTCGCGGGGTTGGTGACGATCACCCGGAACTGGCAGGCAGAGGCCCCAGCGCGATCCCGGATCGCGTCGAGCAGGGTGTGGTCGGGCGTGGCGGTGTCGGTGACGACCAGGACTCGGGTTGCGTGCTCGCTTCAACATCTCAGGCTCCTGGCTCGTTGCCGGCCTCGATCAGACGATCCTCTTCCTCGGTGAGGTCCACGCGCGTCTTGGTCAGGTAGATGACCGTGGCGAGGATGGCGCCGAGGAAGATGAGGCTGGTCACGAGGGTTCCCAGGCCCAGGCCGCCGTCGGCCTTCGGCGAGGCGAGGAAGTCACCGATGTTCGCACCCAGCGGCCGGGTCAGGATGTAGGCCAGCCAGAAGCACAGCACCGGTCCGGCACCCAGCTTCCAGGCCACGAAGACAGCGGCGATCAGTCCGGCGGGCAGGAGGATCGAGGTCCCCGGGCTCCAGCCGGTCAGCTCCAGGGTCCAGTCACCGACGGCCGTGCCGAGAGCGAAGGTGACCAGCACGACCAGCCAGTACCAGCCCTCGCGCGGGGTGGTGTTGATCGAGTGGATCGAGAGTGTGCGCTCCCGGGCGTACCAGGCCGCGAACACGCCGGCGAGGAGGACAGCGAAGACCGTCGAGCTGATCCAGAGCGGGACCCCGCGAGCATCGGTGAGGTTGTCGGTGAGCAACGTGCCCACGACGCTGATCAGCACCACGGCGAGCCAGTAGATCGACGGGACGTACCGGTCCTTGCGGAACTGGACGACCAGCGTGATGACGAGCGCCACCGAGAACAGGATGGTGGTGTTGGTCAGTCCGAACTTGAGGGTCTCGTTGACGTAGTCGGCGAAGCTCTCCCCGACCGTGGTGCACAGCACCTTGATGATCCAGAAGTACAGCGTGACCTCTGGCACCTTGTTCAGCATGCGTCGTCGCGTGGACGTGGATGTCGTGGTCATGGCAGGACGGTGCCGAACCGCGATGACGGGAGCCTGACGTCAGGTGTGACCCGGGTCGCTCAGCCGAGCCGCACCGTCGCGATCACCGCCCGGTGGTCCGACGGGGTCTCCACCAGCTTCACCGAGTCAGCCGCGGTGGGCCAGAAGACCGTGTCGACGAGCCGGGTCCCCAGCGTCCCCGGGGCCTCGTGACCGCTCCAGCAGGAGACCAGCCCGGCCAGCTGGAACCCGTGGAAGTTGGTGTCGCCCGCCGCGCACACGGGGATCCCCCCGGTGCCGAGCTCGGCGACCAGGTGTTCCAGCCTCGTCGGACTCCCGACGGTGCCGCTCTGCCAGGGACTCCCGGTCACGCCGGTAGACACCGTCGGCCTGGACGCCCGGGACGAGGTGGAACGAGACCATCGCGACGACGCCGCCGGCGCCACGGTCGCGGCAGACGACCACCCCGGCCGCCCGCCCGGGCACCACCGACCACCTCCGCGGCGACCGCGCCTCGAGCAGGCCGGGCCGGCTCAGTGCGCGTGTGCCGCGGTGCAGGACCTCGAACCGCTCCTGGCGTACGCCGACGGGGCAACCACCCAGGAGCGGTGTGTGCCACTCGTACCCGGGTGCCGCCTGCCCCAACAGACCCCGACGCAGGAGCGACCACTCCTGCAGGGCGATCAGGTCCGGGTCCTCGTCCGCGACGAGGCGCAGGGCGGCCCGGGCCTCCCGGCGCGGGAGACCGTCCCTGATGTTCGCCGTGGCGACCCGCAGCTCCGGTGGGCCGGAGGTCAGGACGGCTCCCGCTCGGTCCACGAGGGCAGGCTGACTGCGAATCGTGCTCCGCCGATGGGCGAGTCCGTCACCGTCACGGTTCCGCCCAGGTCCTCGACGACCTTGCGGACGATCGCCAGACCCAGGCCGGTACCGCCCTCGTCGCGGTTGCGCGCCTCGTCCAGCCGCACGAACCGGTCGAAGATCAGTGTCCGCTGGTCTGCGGCGACCCCGTTGCCGTCGTCGTCCACCAGCAGCCTGACCCTGCTCCCGGTGTCCTCCAGCGTCACGAGGACCTCGCTCCGCGCATGGCGTACGGCGTTGGACAGCAGGTTGTGCACCACCTGCAGGAGGAGCACCTCGTGGCCACGAACCTGGGCAGCGTCGAGCTTGGTGCTCTCCACGCGCACCCGCGGTCCGGTGCCGCGGATCCGGGAGATCTCCTCCACGACGATCTCGTCGACATCGACCACGTGCGGCGCACCGGACGAGACCTGGTCGTCCAGCCGGGCCAGGGTCAGCAAGGCGGTGACCAGCTGCTCCATCCGCTGCTCCTCGAGGAGCACGTCGGCAGCGAGCTGCCCCGCATCGGCCCGGTCGGGGTAGCGCTGCGCCACCTCGGTCACCTGGCGCATCGCGGCGAGCGGCGAGCGCAGCTCGTGCGAGGCATCGGAGACGAACTGGCGCTGAAGCCGCTGAGCACCGTCGATCCGGTCCAGCATCTCGTTCAGCGTCCTCGCCAGGCGCGAGAGCTCGTCGCTCCCGCCGGAGGACCTCAGTCGTCGGTGCAGGTGCTCGGAGGTGATCGCCGAGGCCTCCCGGCGCATCTCCTCGACCGGCCGCAGCGCACGGCCGGTGCTCACCCAGACCACCAGCGCCAGCAGTGCCAGCCCGACCGGCACCGAGATCCCGAGCAGCGTCGTGGCCGTGCCGGTGGCCCGATCCACCTGCTCCTCCGAGCGCCCGACCACGAGCAGCTCCCCCGTCGGGGCGCGGCGCGCCACCAGCGAGTAGTCGTCGTGGAGCCCGGCGACGTGCACGTCCTTCCAGACTCCGCGCGAGGTGCGCAGCGGCGTGGTGATCTTCGGGTGGTCGCTGGCGACGACCCGGCCCGCGGCGCTCACTATCTGCGTGATCACGTCGTCGCGACCGCTCACGACGGCCTGCTCGGGACTGCTGCCGCGGGCGAGCTGCGCCTCCACGGTCTGCAGCTGCTGGGAGACCGAGGAGACCAGGGCCTGCTCGAGGCTCTTGTGCAGCGACCCGACGAACAGCACCGACCCCGCGAGCGCAGCCACGGCGGCCGCGAGCGTCGCTGCCACCGTGATCCGGATCCGGACGTGCCTGCCGCCGAGGCGGCGTCGCCAACCGGTCACCGGTGGCTCGTTCTCCGGGCTCACCGTTCGAGCCGCATGCGGTACCCCGTCCCGCGCAGGGTCTCGATGTCCTCCCGCCCGAACGGCTTGTCGATCTTGCGCCGCAGGCGACCGACGTACACCTCGACGATGTTGGAGTCGCCCTCGAAGTCGAAGTTCCAGACGTTGGCCATGATCTGCTGCTTGGTGACCACGTTGCCGCGTTGGCGCATCAGGTACTCGAGGAGCGCGAACTCCCGGGCGGTGAGGTCGACGCTCTGTCCGGCGCGCGTGACGTGCTTGCGCGCCGGGTCCAGCTCCAGGTCCCCGATCACCAGGTTCACCGGACGCTCAGAGACCCCCCGCCGCACCAGTGAGCGCATCCTGGCGAGCACGACGCCGAAGCTGAACGGCTTCATCACGTAGTCGTCGGCCCCGGTGTCGAAGGCCTCGATCTGGTCCCACTCGCCGTCCTTGGCGGTCAGCATCAGGATCGGCGTCCAGTCCTTCTCCTCGCGCAGCGTCTGGCACACCTTGTAGCCGTTCAGTCCCGGCAGCATGATGTCGAGCAGGATGACGTCGTACTCGTTCTCCCTGGCGAACCACAGCCCGTCGAGGCCGTCGCTGGCCACGTCGACGGCGTAGCCCTCCGCCTCCAGGCCGGTCTGCAGGCCGCGCGCGAGCGTGGGTTCGTCCTCGACGACCAGCACCCTCATCCGTCCCCCTCCTCGAGGCAGACCTCGCTCCAGCCTCGCACGAGGTGAAGTGAACCGCGGCGGGCTGTCAGTCCGCTGACAGCCGCGAGTGATGTCGTGGACGAGCCCGCGACTCAAGGGCCCACAGCCGACGCACAGGTGTCTGCCATGACCACCTCACGTCGAGGCCCAAGACTCAGGGGACATCGCCCCCAACCCTGGAGACCCCGTGACCGACAAGCCCGGACTGGCGCTGTGACGAGCACCGTGACGGTCCCGCCCCGCGCCGTGCACCCCGACCTGGGACGTCGCGCCCGCCTGGACGCGACCGTGCGAGCCGGCGCCATGGGATGCCTGTGGCTCAGCCTCCTGCTGGTCACGTACTGGTGGGTCGGCGACCGGGGGATCCAGGACCTGACCGGCTGGGCCACTGGGCTGACGTCGGCGGGCCGGATCACCGGCCTGGTGGCCTCCGTGCTCCTGCTCGTGCAGGTGCTGCTGATGGCCCGCGTGCCCACGCTGGAGCACGCCTTCGGACAGGACCGGCTGGCCCGCCTCCACCGGTTGGTCGGGTTCACCTCGTTCAACCTGATGCTCGCCCACGTCGTCCTGATCACCTGGGGGTACGCCGCCGGGAGCGTGACGCGGACCCCGGGCACCCTGTGGGACCTGGTCGTCGACTACCCCGGGATGCTGCTGGCCGCCGGCGGGACGGTGTGCCTCTTCCTGGTCGTGCTCACCAGCATCAAGGCCGCCCGCCGGCGCCTGCGCTACGAGTCGTGGCACCTGCTCCACCTCTACGCCTACCTCGGGGTCGGCCTGGCCCTCCCGCACCAGCTCTGGACCGGCCAGCAGTTCATCGGCTCCCCGGCGAAGACCGTCTTCTGGTGGACCCTCTGGGGGCTCGCAGCCGGTGCCGTCGTGATCTGGCGGATCGGGCTCCCGCTGTGGCGCAACCTGCGCCACGGCCTGCGGGTCACCTCGGTCGTGCAGGAGGGGCCTGGCGTGCACTCGGTGTACCTGACCGGTCGCGCCCTGGACCGGCTGCCGGTCGAGGCCGGCCAGTTCCTGCTCTGGCGCTTCCTGCGAGGCCCCGGGTGGAGCCGGGCCAACCCCTACTCGCTGTCGGCGAACCCCGACGGCCGCAGCTTGCGGGTGACCGTGCAGACCGTGGGCGACGGAAGCAGGGACATCCCTTCGCTGCTTCCCGGCACCCGCGCCTTCTTCGAGGGTCCGTTCGGTCGACTCAGCCCCCGTACGCGCACGAGGCGCAAGGTGGCCCTCCTCGGCGCCGGCGTGGGCGTCACCCCGCTCCGTGCCCTCGCCGAGGGCCTCGACTACGCGCCGGGCGAGGCGATCCTCCTCGAGCGCTTCGCCGTCCAACCCCTGTTCGCCCGAGAGGTCGACCAGCTGTCCGCGGAGCGGGGCCTGCAGGTGCTGCGGCTTCCGGGTCACCGACGCAGCCGCGACTCATGGCTGGGCGCGGCGATGGGCTCCGTCGACGACCTGACGGCCCTGAGGTACTGGATCCCCGACGTCGCCGAGCGTGACGTCTTCGTCTGCGGCCCTGGCCCATGGACTGCGCTCGTCGAGCGCACCCTCCTGGCGGCCGGCCTCTCCCCCGACCACCTCCATCTCGAGACCTTTGCCTGGTGACCTGAATGAAGCGCATCGTCCTGTGGTTCCTGTCCACCCTCTCCGCCGTGGTCCTGCTCTTCGGCTACCACACCTCCACGACCGGTGCACTCGCGACGAGTGCGCCCTCCTCGGTCGTCTCGGGCACCACCGCCGGCGTCACTCCGGTGACGGGCTCGACCGGGAGCACCGGGAGCACGAGCTCCACGTCGGGATCCTCCGGAAGTGGCACCACCTCCGGCAGCACCGGCACCGCCAGCACGAAGAAGACCGTCACCGGGTCGGTGGCGCAGACCCAGTGGGGTCCGGTCCAGGTCCAGCTCTCCATCAGGAGCGGCAAGATCACCGACGTCTCGGTCGTGCAGTACCCCAACGGCAACGGCAGGGACCAGGAGATCAACAGCCAGGCGCTCCCGCTGCTGATCCAGGAGACCGAGCAGTCGCAGAACGCCTCCATCGACATGGTCAGCGGCGCCACGGTCACCAGCACGGGCTACATCGAGTCGCTGCAGAGCGCGCTCGACCGAGCCGGGCTGTGAGCATCGCCGTCGAGGCGCAGGCACCGGTGCGCCGCTACGTCGAGCACGTCATGGGGATGCCGGTCAGCCTCGCCCTGCGCGGGCGGCACGCCGACGACGACGTCGCTGCCGCAGCGTTGGGTGCGGTGATGCAGAGCCTGCGCGAGGCCGACGAGGTCTTCAGCACCTACCGCCCGGAGTCCTGGATCTCCCGGCTCGCCCGCGGTGAGGTCGGTCTGCAGTCCTGTCCGCCCGAGGTGGCCGAGGTGCTGGCGCTCGGCGAGCGTGCCCGGATCGATTCCGGTGGCGCCTTCGACGTACGCCGTGATGCCGGCGACGGTCCGGTGCTCGACCCCAGTGGCGTGGTCAAGGGCTGGGCGGTGCAGCGTGCTGCGCGCGTCCTCGGGTCCCTCGAAGCGACCGATCACTGCCTGTCCGCTGGTGGCGACATGGTCTGCCACGTCGGAACGCCGGGTGCCGAGCCGTGGCGCATCGGCATCGAGGACCCGCGCGACCCCACGCGCGTCGTCGCCGTGGTGCCCGTCCGGCGCGGTGCCGTTGCCACGTCCGGACTCGCACATCGCGGCGCACACATCGTGGACGCACGCACCGGGCAGACGCCCGGGGAGGTGGCGTCGGTGACCGTCGTGGCCTCGGACCTCACCGTGGCCGACATCGACGCCACCGCGGCCTTCGCGCTCGGGCCCGATGCCCTCACCTGGCTGCGCACCCGGCAGGGACGCAGTGGCCTCGTGGTGTGGCGGGACGGCCGCGCCGACACGTTCGGCGGTTGAGCTACCGATCCAGCTGGTCGACGACGTGACCGGCGATGGCCAGGCTCGAGGTCGCCGCGGGCGACGGTGCGTTGCGGACGCTGGTGATCGCGTCGTGGTGGGTGATCCGGAAGTCGTCCACGAGCGAGCCGTCCCGGTCGACCGCCTGGGCGCGGATCCCTGCGCCTGTCCGCTCCACGTCGCCGGGCCCGATCTCGGGCACGTAGAGCGATGCTCGCCGCATGTAGGCAGCGACCGAGAGCGATCCCCTGACCTCGGTGAGGCCGGTGCGCCAGTGCCGGCGGGCCATCCGCCAGAACCCGGGCCAGCCCAGGACGCTCGCGAGGTCGCGCGGGCTGGCGGACGTACGTCGGTACCCCTCCCGCCGCAGCGCCAGCACCGCGTTGGGGCCCACCTCGAGCTGGCCGGTCACGCGTCGCGTGAAGTGCACCCCGAGGAACGGGTAGCGCGGGTCGGGGACCGGGTAGACCATCCCCCGGACCAGGTCACGCTTGTCCTCCGAGACCGCCATGTACTCACCCCGGAACGGCACGATCCGTGGACCGTCGACGCCGTCGGCCAGCCGCGAGACCCGGTCGGCCTGCAGCCCGGCGCAGACGACGAGGCGGTCGACGTGGTGCGAGCCCTGATCGGTGCCGACGTCGACGCCGGAGGCCCGCTGCTCGATCGAGGTGACCGTGGTCGCGAGGTGGACCTGGCCGCCGGCAGCCTCGATGTCCGCGCCGAACGCCCGCGCGACCGCGACGTAATCCGTGATCGCCGTCGCCGGTGAGTGCAACGCGGCCACGCCGGCGGCGTGCGGCTCGACCTCGTGGATCCCGGTCGGGTCCAGCCTGCGGAGACCGGGTACGCCGTTGCGGGTCGCGCTCTGCTCCAGCGCGTCCAGGCGCGCGAGCTCTGTGTCCTCGACCGCGACGACGAGCTTGCCGCACTCGTCGTACGGCAGCCGCTTCTCCTCGCAGTACTCCCGCAGCAGCAGCCTCCCCCGGGTGCACAGCTCGGCCTTGAGGCTCCCCGGCGGGTAGTAGATGCCGGCGTGCACCACACCGGAGTTGTGCCCGGTCTGGTGTGCGGCGAGCCGGTCCTCCTTCTCCAGGACCAGCACCTGCGAGCCCGGGTAGCGTCGGGTGAGCTCGCGAGCCACGGCCAGCCCGACGATGCCGCCCCCGACCACGCCGAAGCTGCTCATGGTCCCAGTCGACCATGTGGCCAGCCCGCCGTACCCCGCACTCCCCGTCGTCCGTCACACTGGTCGGGTGGTGCTGGCGGATGCGTTGATCGTGCTCGGTGTCCTCGGCCTGCTGTTCTACGTCGGCATCAAGGCGTTGCCCGGAGTCGGGCGGAAGACACTCGCGGTCGGGCCCGGCCAGTGGCGCACCACCCACTACGACGCCAAGGGGATCACCCGCATCGTGGTGCAGAAGCTCTCCCCCGGTGGCGCCAACATCCTCAGCGAGCACGTCGTCACGACCATCCGCGTCGACGACCCCGACTACGACACCAAGTTCCTCACCGCGATGGCAACGGCCCGCGAGCGCCGCGCGATGTTCGAGTCCGAGGACGACTCCTGACCCAACCCCGCTCAGGCGAAGTAGGAGTGCAGGGCCTCGAGCAGGCGATCCACGTCGGTGTCGTCGTTGTACGGCGCCAGGCCGATCCGGAGGCCGCCCTCGTCGTCGAGGCCGAGGTGCCGGGCCGGCTCGTAGGCGTAGAAGGTTCCTGCGGGGGCGTTGACGCCGTGGCCGGCGAGGTGCCGGGCGATGTCGCCGGGCCGTTCCCCGTCGAAGGTCACCAGGAGGGTGGGCGTCCGGCGAGCGGCCCGGGAGTGGAGCGTCACCCCCGGGAGAGCCTGCAGCTCGTGCTCGATCCGCTGCCGGAGCACGTCCTCGTGGGCCTCGAGGGCTGCCATCGAGGCGACCAGCCGCTCCCGGCGGCTGCCGGTCCCCGGGAGCAGCCCGGCCAGGAAGTCCACGGCGGCGGCCGTCCCCGCCATCAGCTCGTAGGGAAGGGTGCCGAGCTCGAACCTCTCGGGCACGCGGTCCGAGGCGGGCAGCAGCTTGTCCGGGCGCAGGCGTTCCAGGAGCTCGACCCTCCCGGCCACCACGCCGCAGTGCGGACCCAGGAACTTGTACGGCGAGCACGCGAAGAAGTCGGCGCCCAGGGTGACCATGTCGACCGGCGCGTGCGCGGTGAGGTGCACGCCGTCGACGTAGAACCACGCGCTGGTGGTGTGCACGAGGTCCGCGATCGCGCGGAGGTCGGGCATGGTGCCGATCAGGTTGGAGGCACCCGTGACCGCGACCACCCGGGTGCGATCGGTGAGCAGGTCGGCGATCGTCTCCGGGGCCAGCTCCCCCGTCGCGGGGTCGAAGTCCGCCCACCTCACCTGCGCGCCGACGGCCTCGGCCGCGATCACCCAGGGGCGGACGTTGGCGTCGTGGTCCAGCCTCGACACGACGACCTGGTCGCCGGGGCCCCACTCCTTGGCCATTGTGCGCGCCAGGTCGAAGGTCAGCTGCGTCATGCTGCGGCCGAACACGACCCCGCCCGGGTCGGCGCCCAGGAGGTCGCCGAGAGCAGAGCGTCCACGCTGGACGGCCTCCTCGGCGTTGCGTTCAGCGACCGTGAGCGAACCGCGGTTCGCCAGGGGTCCCGTGAGCGTCGCGGTGATGGCCGCCGCCACCACGTCGGGCGTCTGCGATCCCCCGGGCCCGTCGAAGTGGGCTGCACCGTCGCGCAGGGCCGGGAAGTGCTCCCGGACGGCGGCGACGTCGTACGTCGGACTCACCTCTCGAGGGTAGTGATCGCTTCCGTAGCACGACAGCTGGCACGACACGCCAGGTCCCGCCCGGCGTTGATCTGAGGTGCCCCGGCACTGACTATCCGCGATCCGAAGGGGCACCATGGAGAGGTGGACCTGGACTGGGAGGCGCTGGACCCGCTGCGGCCGGCGCCGGGGTACCTGCTCGTCGCCACCCCGGTCCTGGGCGAGCCCACCTTCCGGCGCACGGTGATCTACCTGCTCGAGCACCACGCCGAAGGCACTCTGGGCGTGGTGCTGAACCGACCCAGCCGCACCAGCGTGGCCGAGGCGCTCCCGTCGTGGCGCGACGTGGTCTCGCAACCAGGCATGGTCTTCGAGGGCGGTCCGGTGCACCAGGACGGCGCGCTGTGCCTCGGCGCTGTCGAGACCGAGGCCCCGAGGATGAGCAAGCTGCACGACGGCATCGCCAGCGTCGACCTCGAGGGTGAGGCAGAGGACGTCGTGGGCGTGGCCTCCGCACTGCGCATCTTCGTCGGGTACGCCGGCTGGTCGGCGGGCCAGCTCGACGACGAGCTGACCGAGGGCGCCTGGTGGGTGGTCCCCGGCTCGAGGGCCGACCTGTTCAGCGACGAGCCCGAGCTGCTGTGGTCCAGGGTGCTGCGGCGGCAGCGACCGCCCCTCGCCTTCTTCGCCACCTACCCGGACGACCCGACGCAGAACTGAGCGAGCCGGTCTCCGACGACCGCGGGTGTAACCCTCCGCGGGGCGGGTATTGGGGAGCGGGCGTATGCGTCACGCCCGGCCACCTACGGAAGGCACCTACCTTGTCGAGCCCGACCGAGACGAAGTCCGGCGACCAGCCGGGGGAACAGTCCGAGCCGCAGCTGAAACGTCACGTCGGAGTGGTGGGGCTGCTCTTCGCCAGCGTCGGCTCGATCATCGGCTCGGGCTGGCTCTTCGGAGCACTCAACGCCTCCCAGGCGGCCGGGCCCGCGGCGATCATCTCCTGGGCGCTCGGCGGCTTCATGATCCTGCTGATCGCGCTCGTCTACGCCGAGCTCGGCGTGATGTTCCCGCTCTCCGGCGGGGTGGTCCGCTTTCCACAGATGGCCTTCGGGCACCTCGCCAGCTTCACCTCGGGCTGGATCACCTACGTGGCGGTGGCGACCACGGCCCCGATCGAGGTGGAGGCCGCCCTGCAGTACGGCACCAAGTACGCGCCGTTCACCACCGCGCACACGGTCGACGGCGAGATCGTGCACACGCTGACTGCTCTGGGCTACGCGACAGCCGTGGTGCTGATGGCGGTCTTCGTCGTCGTCAACTACTACGGCGTGCGCTGGTTCGCACGCATCAACAACGTCCTCGTGGGCTGGAAGCTGTTCATCATCCTGCTCGTGGTCGTGTCGTTCTTCGTGGCCGCGTTCCACGGCGGCAACTTCAGCTCCCACGGCTTCGCCCCGGACGGCATCCACGGGATCTTCACCGCCATCGCCACCAGCGGCATCGTCTTCTCCTACCTCGGCTTCCGCCAGGGCATCGAGCTGGCCGGCGAGACCGACAACCCCCGCAGGAACGTGCCGATCGCGGTGATCGGCTCCGTGCTCCTCACCGGCCTGATCTACGTCCTCCTCCAGGTCGCCTTCATCGGCGCCCTGGATCCCTCGACCCTGTCGAAGTCGGGCAGCTGGGCCAAGCTGTCCTTCGCCAACGACTTCGGCCCCCTGGCCGCGCTCGCGACGGCCCTGGGCCTGGGTTGGCTGGCCGTCCTGCTCTACATCGACGCGATCGTCTCCCCCGGTGACACCGGGTTGATCTACACCACGATCACCGCTCGCATCTCCTTCGCGATGGCGCGCAACGGCAACGCCCCGCGGGTGCTCGAGCGGACCACCGAGAAGGGCGTCCCGCTGGTCGGCCTCGTCCTCGCGTTCGTCATCGGCCTGATCGCCTTCCTGCCGTTCCCCAGCTGGCAGCAGCTCGTCGGCTTCATCACCTCGGCGACCGTGCTGTCCTTCGCCTCGGGGCCCCTGGTGCACGCCTCCATGCGCGCCCAGATCCCCGACCGGGAACGTCCCTTCCGGCTCCCCGGTGGCCACGCCATCCCGCTGCTCGCCTTCTGGGGCTCCAACCTGATCGTCTACTGGTCGGGCTGGACCACGGTCTGGAAGCTGATGGTCGCCGTGCTGATCGGGTTCGTCCTGCTCGGCGCCTTCGTGGGCTCGGGACAGATGAAGGGCAAGTCGCTCGACGTCCGCTCGGGGCTGTGGGTCTTCCCGTGGCTGGTGGGCCTCACCGTGATCTCCTACATCGGGAACTACCCGGAGCCCGCGGCCGGCAACCTGAACCACCTGAACTTCGGCCTCTCGGCCGGCCTCCTGCTCGTCCTCTCGGTCGGGGTCTACGTGATGGCCTACGCGTGGCGTCTTCCCGCGGCCGAGGCAGAGGCCTACATAGAGGAAACGGTGAACGAGGCCGCCGTCGAGGAGAAGGAGCTCTCACCGCCGTCGCCCTAGGCGCACCGACGAGCCATCGCGTGCCGCGGATCCTTCGGCCCTGACAGGATTCGTGGCGTGACCTCCAGACCTCACTCCCCCACCAGGCCACTGCGCGTCATCCAGTGGACGACCGGCAACGTCGGGCGTCGCTCGCTGGAGGCGATCATCCGGCGCGAGGACATGGAGCTCGTGGGTGTCTACGCGCACGGCTCGGAGAAGGTCGGGCGCGACGCCGCCGACCTGTGCGGCCACGAGGAGCCGACGGGCATCCTGGCGACGAGCTCGCTGCAGGACCTGCTGGCCCTGCGTCCCGACGCCTGCTGCTACAACCCGCTGTGGTCGAGCACCGACGAGGTGGTGGCGCTCCTCGAGGCCGGCATCAACGTGTGCACGACCGCAGGGTGGATCACCGGGGGCAAGCTGCCGGCCGGCGACCTCGACCGCATCCAGGCGGCCTGTGAGTCAGGCGGCAGCACCATGTTCGGCAGCGGCGCGCACCCCGGGGTCACCAACATGGTGGCGATGGTGCTCAGCGGGGCGTGCAGCCGGGTCGACGAGGTCCGGATCACCGAGTCCGTCGACTGCTCGACGTACGCCTCGGCGGGCACGCAGACCGCGATGGGGTTCTCCCTGGATCCCGACACCCCCGGCCTGCCCGAGTCGATCCGTCGCGAGAGCGAGGTCTTCGCGGAGTCGGCGGCGATGATGGCCGACGCCATGGGCGTGACGTTGGACCGGCTCACCTTCGACGTCGAGCTCACCGCAGCCACCGGCGACAGCGATCTCGGCTTCATGCAGATCCCAGAGGGCACCGTCGCCGGGGTCTACGGCTTCCACCGCGGTTGGGTGGGCGATCGCAACGTGGTCAGCGTCGGTTTCAACTGGACCATGGGCGCCCACGTCGTACCACCCAAGCCGCTGGCGCACGGTCACGTGATCCAGCTCTTCGGCGTGCCGAACATGCGCACCGTCATCCACTGCCTACCTCCGAAGGACGGCAGCTTCCCTCCGGAGGAGTGGATGGAGCTCGGGATGATCTACACGGCGATGCCGGTGACCAACGCCGTCCCGAGGGTCGTCGCTGCTCCCCCGGGCATCGTCACTCTCGCTGAACTGCCGCCGGTGGTGGGCCGGGTGCTCGGGTAGCTCAGACGCCGCGACCGCCACGAACGCGGCTGATGATGAAGATGACGAGCGCGATGATGGCCAGGATGATCAGGATCGTCCACAGCATTGTGAGACTCCGTCCGGTTGAGGATGTGCGGTGCTGTCGGGCAAGCCGAACATCGACCACAGGAACGTAGTCTCGGCCAGCACTGACACGTAGCGATCATGTTCCCTTCGCGACGAAGGTTGAAACCGACACGCCTGTCCTCCGCGTCTTCCCCTCGGTGGGAATGCAGGGCATGCTGCTCGCAGCCGAACTGGTGTCTTCCGACCTCGGGACCCAGGCGTCGCGGCCACTCAACGGGAGACGTACGCATGAACCTCACGCGCACAAAGACCATCGAGCAGTCCATCTCCGACACCGAGGAGTCCGAGCACCAGCTGCGCAAGGAGCTGGGCCCCGTCCAGCTGATCGTGTTCGGTGTCGGCGTGGTCATCGGCACCGGCATCTTCGTCCTCACCGGCGAGGCCGCCGGGGAGAAGGCGGGTCCGGCTGTCTCGCTGTCGTTCGTGTTCGCAGGGATCGCCTGCGCCCTGGCTGCGCTCTGCTATGCCGAGTTCGCCAGCACGGTGCCAGTGGCCGGTTCGGCGTACACGTTCTCCTACGCCAGCCTCGGCGAGCTCGTCGCGTGGATCATCGGCTGGGACCTGATCCTGGAGCTGGCGCTCGGAGCCAGCACCGTGGCCGTGGGCTGGTCGACCTACTTCGCCGACGTGATGAAGGAGGCCGGCATCACCATCCCCGGCTGGGCGTACGGCGAAGGACACAACCTCGTCGCGGCGGCGATCGTGCTGATCCTCACGGCCGTCATCTGTGTCGGCATCAAGATCTCCGCGCAGGTCAACTTCGTGTTCGTGGCGATCAAGCTCGCCATCGTGCTGCTGGTGATCATCGCCGGCATCTTCTTCATCAAGACGGCGAACTGGTCCCCGTTCATCCCGCCCTCCGGCTCGAAGGCCGCCTCTGGTGCGGCCGCCACGCCCTCGCTGCTGCAGGACCTGGGCTTCGCCCCGGGCGCGTTCGGGATCAGCGGGATCTTCACCGGTGCATCCCTGGTGTTCTTCGCCTACATCGGCTTCGACATCGTCGCGACCGCGGCGGAGGAGACCAAGAACCCCAAGCGCGACATGCCCATCGGCATCCTCGGCTCGCTCGCGATCTGCACCACCCTGTACGTCGCGGTGTCGCTGGTCGTCACGGGCATGGTGAAGTACACCGACATCAAGGTCGACGCACCCCTGGCGGAGGCTTTCCGGTCAGTGGGTCACCCGGGATTCGCGACAGTCGTCTCGGTCGGGGCCCTGGTCGGGCTCACCTCGGTGATGCTGATCCTGATGCTCGGTCAGAGCCGGGTCTTCTTCGCGATGAGCCGCGACCGGTTGCTGCCGCCGATGTTCTCCCAGATCAACCCGCGGTTCGGCACGCCGCTGCGCACCTCGATCCTGACCGGCGTGGTCGTCGCGGTGATCTCGACGTTCGTGCCGCTGTCCGAGCTCGCCGAGCTGGTCAACATCGGCACCCTGTTCGCGTTCGTGCTCGTCGCGATCGGTGTCCTGGTGCTGCGACGCACGCGCCCGGACCTCGAGCGCGCCTTCCGCTGCCCCGGCGTCCCGGTGGTGCCCGTGCTCGCGGTGCTCGCCTGCATCTACCTGATGCTGAACCTGCCGGGAGCCACCTGGGTGCGGTTCTTCATCTGGATGGCGATCGGCCTCGTCGTGTACTTCACCTACGGGGGCCGGCACAGCCGACTCGCCACCGACCCGAACTACTCGCGCGAGGCCGACTCAGCCGCTGCCGACAAGCGCAACGGCTGAGTCCCGGCAGGAGGTCAGTCCTCCAGGAACTCCAGCAGCGCCGAGTTGAACTCCTCGGCGTGACTGACGTTCAGGCCGTGAGGTGCGTCCTCGATCAGGACCAGCTCGGAGCCCTGGATGCTGTCGTGAGTCCGCTTCCCGGAGCCCTCGAACGGCACGATGCCGTCGCTGTCACCGTGGATCACCAGCACCGGCACGTCGATCTTCTTCAGGTCCTCGCGGAAGTCGGTGGTGGCGAAGGCGTCCAAGCAGCCGAGGGCAGCCTCCTGGTTCGACTGCTGGCAGAGCTTGACGGCCTCCTTGCGCTGGTCCTCGCTCACCTTGAGGTCGTCGCCGGCCGAGAAGAACTGTGTGGTGAAGTCCTCGAAGAACGCGTCCCGGTCCTTCTCGAGTCCAGAACGCATCTCCTCGGCCGCCTCCTCGGTGAGGGGGCCGTCCGGGTTGTCCTCGGACTGGAGCAGAGCCGGGGGCACGGCGGCCGCGAAGACGACGCTGTGCAGCCGGTCCTCGCCGTGCCGGCTGATGTAGCGGGCCACCTCGCCGCCGCCCATCGAGAAGCCCACCAGGGTGACGTCGTTGAGGTCGAGATCGGTGAGGATGTTGTCCAGGTCGTCGGCGAGCGCGTCGTAGTCGTAGCTGTCGCCGGGGTCGGACTTGCCGAACCCGCGGCGGTCGTAGGTGACCACCTTGTAGCCGGCGTCCTTCAGCGCGGAGGTCTGCGCGGACCACGACTCCCCCGACAGCGGCCACCCGTGGATGAGCACGACCGGCCTGCCGGCGCCCGCCTCCGCGGTCACGTGCACCTTGAGGTCCTGGTCGTTCCGGTCGTCGTCGGTCTGGTCGTCGTCGTTCTGGTCGTCGTCGGTCTGGTCGTCGGCCGACTCGTCTCCTCGGCGGCCTGGTCCTTCGCCTGGTCCTCGTCCTGCGACCCGGCGTCCTCAGACTCGGTGCCTGTTGCCGTGTCCTCCTCGGAGGAGGTCTCATCCGTGGGCTTGTCGTCGTCTGCCATGAGGGGCTCCGTACTGGCGGGAGGGAATGGACACGGCTGTCGGTCCAGCGCGAACAGCCGTCTGTCCTGCGTGTGCCCCGACACACGCGGTCTCAACCACGGAGGGCGGAGTTCCTCTGAAAGTCAGCCCAGGACGGCTCGTGGAGATCACGGTGCCGGCGCGGCCGGCCAGCATCTCACCGAGCTCCGCGAGCGATCCGATCACTGCGTCGCCCTTCCCCGAGCGGGCGAAGGACGATGCGGCGGCGATCTTCGGACCCATCGATCCCTCGGCGAACACCATCGAGTCCAGCTCGTCCGGGTGGGCGGTGGCGATGGCCCGCGCGTCGGCGGTGCCCCAGTCTGCCTGCACCGCCGAGACATCGGTCGCGATCACCAGTCGATCAGCGGCTATGTCGAGGGCGAGGACGGCGCTCGTGCGGTCCTTGTCCACCACCGCCTCCACGCCCCTGACCAGGCCGGTCGCGGGATCGACGGCGGTCGGGACGCCACCGCCGCCGGCGCAGATCACGACGCAGCCGCTGTCGAGCAGCTACCTGATCGAGCGCGGTCTCGACGACGCGCTCGCGGCGCGGGCGACGGCACCACCCGTCGCCACTGCGTCGCCGTCCTGCTCGCACGGACCAGCCCCGCTCCGCGGCCAGCGGCGTCGCGCCCGCGCTTCGTCGTAGACCGGCCCGACGAACTTCGTCGGGTCGGCGAAGGCCGGGTCCGTCGGGCTCGACCCGGGTCATCGTGACGAGCGTGGCCACCTGGCGTCTCCGGCGGCAGCAGGTTGCGCAGCTCGCTGCTCGCAGCGAGGTAGCCGATCATCCCCTCGGTCTGGGCGCCGAGGACGTCGAGCGGGTACGCCGCTCGACCTCGTCGTACGCCGCCGCCTGGAGCGCGAGCAGGCCGACCTGGGGGCCGTTGCCGTGGGTGATGACCAGCTCGTGCTCGGCCGCGAGCCGGCGCCAGCGCACTGCACGCGAGCTCGATGCGATGGCGACGCTGGTTCGCCGCGGTCAGCGGCGCTCGCCGCGCCGCAGCAAGGCGTTGCCGCCGAGGGCCACGACGATCCGCATCGTCAGCCTCGAGGTCGCGAGGGTGGCGACCATGACGGCCTTGATGGTGTGCAGCCGGTTCTCGGCCTGGTCGAAGACGATCGAGGCGGGAGACTCGAAGACCTCGTCGGTGACCTCGAGCGCGTCGAGCCCGGTGCTGCTCGTAGAGCTCCTCGCCCGACCTCGGTCTGCCGGTCGTGGAAGGCCGGCAGGCAGTGCATGAACTTCACGTCGCGGGTTGCCGGTGCGGCCGGAGCACGTCCGCGTTGACCTGGTAGCGGCGTAGCAGCGTCGATCCGCTCGTCCCACGCCTCGTCGGGCTCGCCCATCGAGACCCACACGTCGGTGTAGACGAAGTCGGACGCCGCGCGACGCCCTCGGCGACGTCGTCGGTCTGGGTGAGCCGGGCGCCGGTGTGCGCCGCGATCTCGCGCGCCGCCTCGACGCACGCTCGGTCGGGTTGCCACAGCGATGCCGGGCGCCACCATGCGCACGTCCATGCCCATCATCGCGCCGGCGACCAGCAAGCGAGTTGGCCATGTTGTTGCGGGCGTCGCCGAGGTAGGCGAAGCGAGATCTCGCGAAGCGGCTTGTCGGTGTGCTCGCGCATCGTGAGCATGTCGCACAGCGACTGGGTCGGGTGCCACTCGTCGGTGAGCCCGTTCCACACCGGCACGCCGGCGTAGCGCGGCGAGCGTCTCGACGGTCGTCCTGGGCGAAGCCGCGGTACTCGATCGCCGTCGTACATCCGGCCGAGCACGCGGGCGGTGTCCTGCACCGACTCCTTGTGGCCGAGCTGCGAGCCGCTGGGATCGAGGTAGGTGACGTGGGCGCCCTGGTCGTGGGCGGCCACCTCGAAGGCGCACCGGGTCCGGGTCGAGGTCTTCTCGAAGATCAGCGCGATGTTGCGTGCCGGCGCAGCCGCTGCTGCTCGTGGCCGGCGTCTTCGCGGCCTTCAGGTCGGCGGCCAGCGTCGAGCAGGAACCGCCACTCGGCCGGCGGTGAAGTCCAGCTCCTTGAGGAAGCTCCGACCGGTGAGGTCGCACGGTCGCATGCTCGCGGATCACGCTCGCCGACGTCACGCCGACACCGCGTCGCGCTCGATCGGGCAGGTCATGCAGCGCGGGCCGCCGCGGCCGCGGCCGAGCTCGCAGCCGACGACGGGGACGACCTCGATGCCGTGCGTCGGCGAGGTAGCGTGTTGGTGGTGGTGTTGCGCTCGTAGCCGATGACCACGCCGGGCTCGACGGCCAGGAAGTTGTTGCCGTCGTCCCACTGCTCGCGCTGCGGCGCCCATCTCGTCGATCGGCGTACGCAGCACCCGCACCTTGTCGAGCCCGAGCGCCTCGGCGACCAGCTGGCGAACAGGCTCGTCGTTCTCCTCGACCTTGTAGCTCCCCGCCGTGCCCGACCGGGGTCAGGAGTGAAGGAGCGCAGCTCTGTCGGGCAGGTAGGGGTAGACGCAGAAGGCGTCGCGGTCGACCATCGTCATCACCGTGTCGAGGTGCATGAAGGCGCGGCGCTTGGGCAGCTCGACCGCGATCACCTTGCTCGGCCGTGCCGGTCTCGAACAGCCGCTGGGCCAGGTTCTCGACGCCCTGCGGGGTGGTGCGCTCCCCCATCCCGATCATCACGGCGCCGTTGCCGATGCACGGTGGACGTCGCCGCCCTCGACCGTCGCCGGCTCGTGGGCCAGCGAGTCGTCGCCGTAGAGGAACGTGGGCTCGGCCGCCGGCGAACATCGGGTGGAAGCTGTAGACGACCTGGGAGTTGATCGTCTCCCGCTTGCGGGCCGGCTTGGCCATCGGGTTGATCGACAGCCCGCCGTAGATCCAGGCCGAGTTGTCGCGCTGGAACAGGTGGTTCGGCAGCGGGGCGAGGACGAAGTCGTCGGCGCTCGCAGGTACTCCAGCAGCAGGCTCGAGCGTGTGCAGCAGCGGCAGCGATCTCGCTCTTGAGCACGCCGCCGATCAGGATGCTCGGCGAGCTGGCGCGGCCGGCGTGGACGCGACCAGCTGGTCGCAGCGGGTCGGCGAGAGCCGGGCCGAACCGGGTCGCGGTGGTGAGCCGGTCCTGGCAGGAACTCGCGCGCCCCGGGCTCGTCCAGCGCCTCGGCCAGCAGGTCGGCGAAGTGGTGCACGGTCACGCCCGTGGTCGCGCAGCTGGGCGGCGAAGGCGTCGTGCTCCTCGCGGGCCCGTCGTGCCCACATGATGTCGTCGAACAGCAGGTCCTCGACGTTGTCCGGGGTGAGCCGGTCGAGCTCGAGCCCGGGCCGGTGCACGATCACCTGGCGCAGCCGGCCGACCTCGGAGTCGACGTGGAAGGTCACGGTCGTGCCATCCTGTGCGGTCAGTGATGTACGGCGGAGCACGGGACGGCTCGGGCTCGGTCATGTGGCTGCGCTGAGCCAGGTAGACCGGGATGCCGATGGCCGAACGCGCCGCCGGTCATCAGGAACGGGCCCCACACGACGTACCAGTCGTCAGCCGGTGTTGCGCGAGTAGTAGATGAACGGCGATCGACGAAGACGAGGGCGACGACCGGCCACGACGACGTCGCGGACGAAGCGCGGGCGTCGGTGACCTGCTCGCGGTCGCGCACACCGCCAGACCAGCTGGGCGAGCGCCGAGAAGCGCGTACGGGATCGCGGCGGTGATGCCGGTCATCAGCACCAGCGTGGTGAAGACGGTGGCGCCGCTGGTGCCCAGGTAGCTGATCACCACGGCGACGGAGGCCAGCGCGGTCGAGGCGATGATGCCGACCGCCGGCACGCCGCGCGACGGACAGTGCGGCGAAGCGCCTTCGGGAACAGGCCGTCCTTGGCCGCGGCCAGCGGCATCTCGGCGCAGATCATCGTCCAGCCGTTCAGGGCGCCGATCCCGGAGATGATGACGGCCAGCGCCACCAGGTTGCCGGCCCAGGAGCCGCCACCGACGATGTCGTTGGCCGCCGACCGAGTACGACGCCTTGTTGCCGTCCTGGGCCAGTGCGGTGGTCGGGCAGGATGCCGAACACGGCGATCATCGACAGCATGTAGACCACCGCGCTGGCCAGGGTGCCGCAGAAGGTCGCCTGCGGGACGTTGCGCTCCGGGTCGCGCACCTTGGCCGCGGCCACCGCGGCCGTCTCGACGCCCAGGTAGCTGAACAGGCAGATCGCCATGGCGCCGCCGATCGCCGACAGGCTCGTGTCGCCGCTGGTGTTCCACGGGGTGAAGTTGCGCGCCGTCGGATGAAGAACAGCCCCACGGTCGCCATGAGCAGCCAGCGGGACGAACTTGAAGACCGTCGTGACCGACCTGGAAGCGCCCATGTTCCGCACGCCGGTCAGGTTGACCGCCGCCGGGATCCACAGCGCCGGCCAGGCGATCAGGATCGACCAGCCGTCGACGCCGCCCTTGTTGACGAAGTGCTCGACGTAGAAGACCCAGCCGACGGCGATGGCCGCGTTGCCGGCCCAGGCCGTGATCCAGTAGGACCACGCGTTGGCGAAGCCCGACCACGTTGCCGAACGCGGCCCGCGCGTAGGCGTACGGCCCGCCGTCGGCCGGGCAGCCGCCGGGACAGCGCACGCGAACATCAGCGCCAGGGCGAGCGCACCGACCGTGGCCAGCGCCATCGCCACCAGGCTGATCGGGCCGAAGGAGGCCAGCGAGTAGGGCAGGCTGAAGATGCCGACGCCGATGATGCTGCCGAGGATCAGCGCCGTCGCCTGCGGCAGTCCCAGGCCGTCGCCGTTCTCCGGAGCAGGAGCCCGACGAGATCTTCGGAGCGGGACCAGTGGGCACGATCGGGGGCAGTGCCGGGGGCAAGTCTTTTTTTTTTTTTTTTTTTTTTTTTTTTTTTTTTTTTTTTTTTTTTTTTTTTTTGGGGCGGAGACTGTGCAGGCACCGCGACAGGATCCGGCAGCTTTTCTCGTCGTTTTTTTTTTTTTTTTTTTTTTTTTGAACCGAGGGATCCCATGCCCGTCCTCATCATCGTCATCGTCGCTCGTCGTCGCTGCTCGCTGCTCGCCCTCGCGGTCAAGGTCGTCAAGCAGTACGAGCAGGGCGTGCTGTTCCGGCTCGGCCGGGTCATCGGCGACCGCGAGCGCCGGGCTGCACCGTGATCATCCCGTTCGTCGACGTGCTGCACCGGGTCTCCTGCGGATCGTCACCATGCCGATCCAGTCGCAGGGCATCATCACCCGCGACAACGTCAGCGTCGACGTGTCCGCCGTCGCCTACTTCCGGGTCGTCGACGCCGGTGAAGTCGGTCGTCGCGATCGAGAACGTCGACGCCGCGATCAACCAGATCGCCCAGACCACCCTGCGCAAGGTCGTCGGCCAGCACACCCTCGACGAGACGCTGTCCGAGACCGACCGGATCAACCTCGACATCCGCGAGATCCTCGACGTCACCACCGATCGACTGGGGCGTCGAGGTCACCCTGGTCGAGCTCAAGGACATCCAGCTGCCCGACAGCATGAAGCGGGCGATGGCCCGCCAGGCCGAGGCCGAGCGGGAGAAGCGCGCGAAGATCATCAACGCCGAGGGCGAGTCGCTGGCCGCCGCCGCGCTGGGCGACGCCTCGGACATCATGATGGCCCACCCGCTCGCGCTGCAGCTGCGCAACCTGCAGAGCCTGGTCGAGATCGGCGTCGACAAGAACACCACCGTCGTCTTCCCGGCGCCGCTGATGAGCACCATCGGCGAACTCGGCGCGTTCCTCGCCCGCGAGACCGCGCCGCCAAGGCACCCAAAAAAAAAAAAAAAAAAAAAAAAAAAAAAAAAAAAAAAAAAAAAAAAAAAAAAAAAAAAAAAAAAAAAAAAAAAAAAAAAAAAAAAAAAAAAAAAAAAAAAAAAAAAAAAAAAAAAAAAAAAAAAAAAAAAAAAAAAAAAAAAAAAAAAAAAAAAAAAAAAAAAAAAAAAAAAAAAAAAAAAAAAAAAAAAAAAAAAAAAAAAAAAAAAAAAAAAAAAAAAAAAAAAAAAAAAAAAAAAAAAAAAAAAAAAAAAAAAAAATCGACACCAACACCGTGACCGAGCTCCCGGCTCGGCCAAGGCGCTGCTCGACGCCGTGATCGCGATCTCCCCGACCTGACCTGCACAGCGTGCTCAGCCGGATCGTGGTCTCCGCCCCGAGCTGGCGGTCGGGCTTCGGCGCTGGCATCATCGCGCGGCGGCTCGCGACTTCATCACGACGGGCATCGGCCGCATGCCCGCGGCTCGTCGGTGATCTCCACGCGACGGGTCTTGCGTCCTCATCGACCAACCGGAGCGCTGCGTCTCGACGACCTCGGCGCTCACCCGGCGTCGTACGGCTTCCCGCCGAACCATCCGACGATGATCACCTTCCTCGGTGTCCCGGTCCGGATCAGGGGCACCGTCTTCGGCAACCTCTACCTCACCCAGAAGGCAGGCGGTCGCCCTTCCCGAACCCGACGAGACCCTCGTCCGGCCTTGGCCAGCGCGGCCGGTTCGTCTCGACAACACCCGTGCCTTCGGTCTCAGCGAACGGCGTCGGCAGCGGTTGGAGCCTCTGCTGCGCTGGTCGACCCGTGCAACCCCCCGTCGACCTCGACGACGCGCTGAAGCTGATCGCCACGCGTCGGTCGTCTCCCGAGCCGAGGCCGCAGCGGTCCTCGAGGTCCCGGACGTGGGTCCTCCATCGATCCTCGCGATGGACGGATCGGCGCACGACCAGATCCCCGGCACGCTCGACGCCATCGCTGAGCAGATGCGCGGGGGTCGGCGCACCGCCGTGGTGGAGCTGCCCGCCGGCGACCTGAGGGCGCTGATGATTCCGTTGCGGGCGCACATCGCCTCCCCCGCATCCTCGTCGCGCTGTTCGAGCGTGGCATCGTACCAACAGCAGGAGGAGCGCGAGCTCCTCCTGTGGTTGGCCGACCAGGCAGCCCTCGCCCTGGACCGACCGCAGGCGCTCAGAGCCGGCCGAGCTGCTGTCATCTCCGATCGGGACCGGATCGCCCGCGACCTGCACGACGTGGTGATCCTTCGCAGCCTGCGTGAGGGCTCCGAGTGTGGCGCATCGACAAGCCGTGACGCTCTCGACCGACCATCGCAGTCATCCGCAGCACCTCTTCGACCTGCAGGAGCGGCGCGCAGGTTCCTCTGCGGCGGAGATCCGGCCTTGGCACGTGCGCAGGCTCGGCTACAGCCCCACCGGTGCGCACGGTGGACCCATCGACACGTCGGCCCGAGAGCATCTGCAACGAGCTGCTGCCGGCTCCGCGGCGGTGTCCAACATCGCCCGCACGCCTACGCCGACCACGCCCAGATCGAGTTCGGCCGACTCCGCGAGTCGGCTCCTTCACCGACGACTGTCGGTTGCCCGCACCGCCGCAGCGGTCTGCGCAACGCCCGTCGTCGAGCGGCCCAGTCCCTCGGGACGCTCGGCTCGTCGCGTCCAGCAGGCACTCATTCATCTGGCGGTGTCCCTGCCTGAGTGCGTCAGCGAGGTGTCGAGCAGCTCGGCCAGCACGGCCGCCTGGGTGCGACGTTCGCATGCCCAGCTTCGCCAGCATGCTAGAGACGTAGTTCTTCACCGTCTTCTCGGCCAGGAACATCCGTCGCCGATCTGCCGGTTGGTCAGACCCTCGGCGATGTGCTCCAGGATCTGCCGCTCCTGCTCGGTCAGCTTCGGCCAGCTCCGGGGCCGTCGCCGCCCGCTGCGGATGCGCTCGAGCACCCGCGCGGTCACCGCCGGGTCCAGCAGCGAGCCGCCGGCGGCGACGCGCGCACGGCGCCGACCAGGTCGTCTGCCGCGGATCTGCTTGAGCACATAACCCGACGCGCCGGCCATGATCGCCGCGAACAGCGCCTCGTCGTCGTCGTACGACGTCAGGATCAGCGCACCGATGCTCGGGTCGACGCGCACGTACGCTCGCGGCACACCTCGATCCCGTTGCCGTCGGGCAGCCGGGCGTCCAGCATCGCGACCTCCGGTCGCAGCGCCGGGATCCGGGCGGCGCCTCGCGCGCCGAGCCGGACTCCCCGACCACCTCGATGTCATCCTCGGCCTCGAGCAGCTCGCGCAGACCGCTGCCGGACCACCTCGTGGTCGTCCAGCAGGTACACTCTGATCTTCTCGTCGCTCACGGGCCTCGTCACCTCTGCGATCCAGGTCTCCACGCTAGGGCCTGGACTCCCGGTCCGGTACGGACGAAGGTCCCTTGACACCCAGAAGTCCCTACAGCAGGGACGTTGCGCACCCAGAGTCAGGCCGTCCGCCTCTCTTGCTGACGGCCGCGCTGCTTAGCGTCGTACGACGCGGAGACAGTGTTCTCCGCCAAAGTCATGGAGAACTCATGCGATCAGCATTCGACAAGCTCATCTCAGTGACGGGTCTGGCTCTCGTCGCTCTGCTGCTCGTCGCAGGCGGCCTGCTCACGTGGGCACACAGCTTCATCGGCGACCAGGTCCACAACCAGCTCACGATGCAGGGCATCACCATGCCGGAGGGACGCGCTCACCGGTCTCCCCAAGGCCGACGCGAGCGCACTCCGGCCGTACGCCGGCAGCCCGATGGACACCGGCCCTGAAGCCAAGGCGTTCGCCAACCACTACATCCTCGCCCACATGAACGAAGCCAGTAAGGGGCAGACCTACGAGCAGGTCAGCGGGAAGTACATCGCGCTCAGCGACACCGCCAAGGCCAGCCCGACGGTCAGGCTCTCGGCCAGCTGCGCCAGACGCTCTTCATGGGCGACACGCTGCGGGCCTGCTCCTCTACGGATACGCCTTCGCCACCATCGGCACCATCGCCGGCATCGCCGCCATCGCATCCTTCGTCGGCGCGGCCGTCCTGCTCCTCCTCGCCGGGCTCGGGCTCTGGCACGCTCGCCGGGTCGAGGAGACCGTCGAGGATCTACCCCGCTGTAGGACAGCGCGTACCCCAGCCGGCCTGAGCAGACATGTCTCTCAGGGCCCGCCAGGCCCTGAGAGATCTTGCACCTCTCGTCGTCTGCAAGGAGCACACCATGAGCACGTCACAGGCAGTCATCGTCGTAGGCATCGACGGATCCTCCTCAGCCACACAGGCCCTGACTGGGCCATCGACCAGGCCAACGCAGAACACCGTGGACTTACCCTCGTGCACGCTCTCGGATATCCCCCGGCGCCCTGGAACGACGTCGGCATCGCCGACACGCCAGCTGTGCTCGAGGCCCTGGAGCACCAGGGTCAGCGAATCCTCGACGTGGCCTCGGCTCGGTCGCAGACCGCGCGAGCGAGTGCCGTCGAGACGGTGCTCGGTCCCTCGATCCGCGTTCCCTCCTCGTCCGGCACTCCACCACGGAGCGATCGTCGTGCTGGTTCCCGCGGTCGCGGACCAGTGCAGAGCCTGCTGCTCGGTTCGGTCGGCGCGGCCGTTGCCCGGCATGCCATGTGCCCCGTGGTCATCCACCGGCCCTCACACCACGGCCTCGTGCGCAACGGCATCCTCGTGGCCACTGACGCCAGCGAGGAGTCCCGGGCGCCCTGGAGTTCGCCTACCACCTTGCGTCCGTACGCCGCCTGCCACTCACGTCATGCACTGCCATGGGACGTCGCGGCATGGGCCTGGCGAGCAAGACCTGCCGACTGCCGACCTCGAGGCCGAGCGTCTGGACCTAGCGATCTCCATGCCGGCATGGTGAGAAGTACCCCGACGTCTCGGTCACCACGACCCTCGTCGTCGGCCCACCTGAGCGCGCGTGGTGCAGGCCGTCGAGAAGATGGACCTCCTCGTCGTCGGGCACACAGACGCTCCCCGCCGGTCGGATGATCCACGGCTCGTCTCGATGTCACTGCTCGAGCACGCTCACGTCCCGGTCGCCGTGTCCCGCTACGACGAGCAGCTCACCTCGGCCGACCCTTCGCGTAACCCGAGAAGTTCTCCGGGTCTGGGTTTAGCCCAGACCCGCGAGCCTATCATTCGCTGCCGTCTCGCCCTGCAGGAGACGCTCTGTGCAGCCACGCGCGACAGGATCCGGCGGCGTCGTGGCCCACTCCCGGAGCATCGCGAGCAGCGGCTCCTTGTGCAGTGGCTTGGCGAGGTACTCGTCCATCCCGACGCGGAGACAGTGGTCGCGATCCTCGTCGCGGGCCCCCGCGGTCAGCGCGATGATCGGCGTGTGCCGAGCGACACCCTCCTGGAGCCGGATGGCGGCCGTCGCCTGGTAGCCGTTCATCTGAGGCATCTGGCAGTCCATCAGGATCGCGTCGTAGTGCTGTCTGGTCGCCGCGGCGACTGCCTGTACGCCGTTGCGCACCGCGTCCACCTCGTAGCCCGCCTTGGAGAGGATGGCGACGGCGACCATCTGGTTGATCACGTTGTCCTCGGCGAGGAGCAGCCGACCCGACTCCGTGCCGTCCACGCCCACGTCGTCGGACCCGGAGAGCCCGGCGTCCGGCTCGCTCAGCTCGAGAGCCTCGAGCAGGCAGGAGTACAGCTCCCGCTGGTGGATCGGCTTCGTCAGGCAGACCCCACCGCCCAGCTCGGCCAGGTCGTCGCGGTCGTGCTCCTCGGTCATCAGCACCAGTCGCGTCTGGAGAGCGGGATCCGCCGCGATGCTTGCCTCGAGGGAGAGGCCCTGCAGCTGACGCATCGAGGTGTCGACGAGCGCGACCGCCATGGGCCTGTCGTGGGCCGATGCCTCGCGCAACACCTCGAGCGCCTCGGTCGCGGAGGCGGCCGCGTGCACGTCCATGCCCCAGCGGGCGAGGTAGTCCCAGAGGATCGAGCGCTGGGTCGCGTTGCCCTCCACGACCAGCGCGCGGACGCCGACCAGGCTGACATCGAGCGGTTGCCTCGGTGCCGACGGCCTCCTCGACCGCTCGAACCCGGATCGTGAACGAGAACGTGCTCCCGACGCCGAGCTCGCTGGAGATCCCCACCTCGCCTCCCATCAGGGTGATCAGCTGGCTGCTGATCGCCAGGCCGAGGCCCGTCCCGCCGTACTCCCGGGTGGTGGAGGTGTCGGCCTGGGTGAACGGCTCGAAGATCATCGCGAGCTTGTCCGGGGCGATGCCCAAGCCGGTGTCGGTGAGCTCGAACTGCACGACGCTCTCGCTCGCCCTGGGCAGGCGCGGCGCGCACCCGAAGGACCACCTCGCCCGCGTCGGTGAACTTGATGGCGTTGCCGGCCAGGTTGGTCAGCACCTGGCGCAGCCGGCTCGGGTCACCGCTGACCATCGCGGGGACGCTGTCGTCGAGGGTCGCCATCAGCTTCAGGCCCTTGGTCTGGGCGGACGGCGCCAGAAGGTCGACCACGTCGTCGACCAACGTCTGGATGCCGAACTCGATGTCCTCGATCTCGAGCTTGCCCTTCTCGATCTTGGCGAAGTCGAGGATGCCGTTGATGACGGTCATCAACGCCGCCCCCGACTTGCTGAGGGTCTCGGTGAACCTGCGCTGCTCGTCGTCGAGGTCGGTCTCGAGCAGGAGCTCGGTCAGCCCGATCACGCCGTTCATCGGCGTACGGATCTCGTGGCTCATGTTCGCCAGGAAGTCTGATTTGAGCCGCGAGGCGGCAGTGGCCTGGTCGCGGGCCTCTTCCATGGCTGCCTCGGCGACCGCTTCGGCCGTGATGTCGGCGAGAGTCCCGACCCAGCCGGTGATCTCGTTCCGATCGTCGGTCAGGGACCGGGAGTTGAGCATCAGGATCCGTGGAGAACCGCCCGGGGCCCGCACCTCCAGTCGTGAGGAGAACTCCTTCGCTGCCGGGACGCCGTCGTTCGCGGCCAGGACGGCTTCCAGCTGGTCCTCGCCGATCAGCACGTGCCACCCCTCGCCGACCGCTTCCTCCGCGGAGATGCCGGTGATCGAGCTCCAGCGCGCGTTCGTGTAGATGTACCGGTTCTCGGCGTCGGTCTGGAAGATGCCGATGGGTGCGGTCTCGGTGAGCAGGGTCAGCTGGTCGGCAGAGGTCTGCAGCTCCCGCGCCTTGGCGGCATTGGTCTGCGCCTGGAGGAAGAGGTGTGCGAATACCGAGACCTTCGCCCGCAGCTCGTCGGGGTGCACCGGGGCGGTGATGAAGTCGACGGCGCCTTCGGCGTAGCGGTCCGCCATCACCTCGTCGGGATCGTGAGCAGTGACGAAGACGATCGGCGTCAGCTCCGACTCCTTGCGCAGCCGGATGAGCGCGGCCGTCTCGAAGCCGTCCATGATCGGCATGCGCACGTCGAGCAGGATGACCGCGAAGTCCGACGCCAGGAGGCAGCGCAGCCCGGCGGCACCCGAGTCCGCCTCCACGACGCGGTACCCGAGCGGGGCCAGGACCGCCTTCAACGCGAATCGCTTCGCCGCGTCGTCATCGACCACGAGGACAGGAACAGCCCGCTCCGGTAGGAGGTCAGCTGGGTGGAGGGCGGCGACCAGGCTCACGAGGTCACCGGCGTACGGGCGGCCGGTATCCACGGTGCCAGGGCGGCAAGGAGCACGCCGGTGTCGACGGGTTTGGGGATGTAGTCGTTCGCGCCAGACTCCAGGCAGCGCTGACGCTCACCAGCAGCGGCCTTGCCGGTCACCGCCACGATGGGCAGCGCCTCGAAGCCGGCCATCTGCCGGATGGCGCGGATGGTGTCGTAGCCGTCCATCACCGGCATCATGATGTCCATCAGCACGATGTCGGTGTCGGGGGCCAGCTCCAGTGCAGCAACCGCCTCGGCACCGCTCTCGGCGGAAGTCACGACGGCGTTGCCCCGCTCCAGGATCGCCGTCATGGCGAAGATGTTGCGGAAGTCGTCGTCCACCACGAGGACGCGCAGTCCCTCGAGCGTCTTGGCACCGATGCTGAAGGGGGGCCGCGAGTCCGCCGCGATGAGGATCCCCTCCAGGACCCGCTCAGCGGACCTGGCGACCGCCACCTCCTCTCGCTTGGCCTGCGGGAGCCAGGGCCGCAACGCGCCGAACAGCTCGGAGACGTCGACCGGCTTGGGGACGTAGTCGTTGGCACCGGCGTCCATGCAGCGCATGCGTTCCCCGGCCATCACCTTGCCGGTGACGGCGATGACGGTGAGCGACTTGAACCGGTCGAGCCTCCTGATGGCACGGATCGTGTCGTAGCCGTCCATCACCGGCATCATGATGTCCATCAGCACGATGTCGATGCCGGGAGTCTCGTCGAGAGCCACGATCGCCTCCGCCCCGCTCTCCACGACGGTGACGTCGGCGCCACAGCTCTCGAGCAGCGTGCCCATGGCGAAGAGGTTGCGGGCGTCGTCGTCCACGACGAGGAATCGCACGCCCTCGGCAGATCGGTCGCTGAGCCCGGTGACCTGGTGCACCTCGTAGTGCGGGGGGCCTGGCGCCTCGGCCACTGGAGGCGTGACCACCGGGACGTGTCCGTTGCTGGCCACGGGGGCCGAGATCTGCACGTCCGTCGACCCGCGGTCCCGGGACGGCGCTGTGCGTGGGCGACGCCTCACTGCTCACCCGCGTCGGCAGGTAGACGGTGAAGGTGCTCCCTTCCCGGGGCTTGCTGACCACGTCGACGGCACCGCCGAGCAGGCTCGACCAGCTCCCGGCTGATCGACAGGCCGAGCCCAGTTCCGCCGTACAGCCGAGAGGTGGTGCCGTCGCCCTGCGCGAACGCCTCGAAGATCCGGGCCTGCTGCTCGGCATCGATCCCGATGCCGGTGTCGCTCACCGCGAACGCCACCACCGAGTCGCGCCTGCGTCAACGACGCGATCTCCGGGTCCCAGCCGTGATCGACGGGCTCGATGCTCACGTGCACGCTCCCGCTCTCGGTGAACTTGAACGCGTTCGCCAGCAGGTTCTTCAGGATCTGCCGGAGACGTTGCGGGTCGGTCACCACGCTGGTCGGCGTACCTGGGGCGATGTCGACGCTGTAGCCGAGGTTCCGTGTCCGCGCCACGGCTCCGAACTCGCGCAACAGGCCGGCGCGCAGCTCCTCGAGCGGCACCTCCGCGTTGTCGGGTGTGACGGTGCCGGACTCCACCTTCGCCAGGTCCAGGATGCTGTTGAGCAGCTCGAGGAGCTCGTTGCCCGGAGGAGTGGATGACGCTCGCGTACTCCACCTGGGTCTCGGTCAGGTTGTGCTCGGCGTTCTCCTGGAGCTGCTGAGCAAGGATCATCAGGCTGTTCAGGGGAGTGCGCAGCTCGTGCGACATGTTCGCGATGAACTCGGACTTGTACTTCGAGGAGACCGCGAGCTGGCTGACCTTCTCCTCGATCAGGCGGCTGGACGCCTCGACCTCGAGGTTCTTCTGCTCCGTCACGAGGTTCTGCTCAGCGAGCAGGCTGGCCTGGCGAGCGAGGTCCTCGTTCGACCCGCGCAGCTCCTCCTGCTGCGAGCGCAGCTCCTCGGCCTGGGACTGCGACTGCTTGAGCAGCGACTCGGTGAGCGCCGAGGCCTGGAGGGTGTTGAGCACGATGCCGACGCTCTCGGTGATCGAGTCCAGGAAGGCCTGGTGGATGGGGCTGAACGGCGAGAAGGAGGCGAGCTCCACCACCGCGCGGAGCGATCCCTCGAACAGCACCGGGAGCACGATGATGTTCAACGGCGTGGCCTCGCCCAACCCCGAGTTGATCCGGACGTAGTCGCTCGGGACGTCGGTGAGCAGGATCCGCTGCTTCTCCTTGGCGCACTGACCGACGAGGCCCTCACCGAGTCGGAACGAGGTGGAGAGGTGCTTGCGCTCGTCGTAGCCGTAGCCCGCCTGCAGCTCCAGGACCGTCTCGCCCGCGTGAGCAGTCGAGCTGGACTTGGTGTAGAAGACTCCGTGCTGCGCGGAGACCAGCGTCGCGAGCTCCGAGAGGATCATGCTGGAGACCTCCGTCAGGTCGTCCTGGCCCTGGAGCATCCGGGTGAAGCGTTCGCGGTTCGTCTTCAGCCAGTCCTGCTCGACGTTCTGCCGCGTCGTCTCGCGCAGGTTGCGGATCATCTCGTTGAGCTTGTCCTTCAGGACGGCGACCTCGCCGCTCGCCTCCACCCCCACCTGCCTGGTCAGGTCACCCTCGGTGACCGCGGTCGCCACCTCTGAGATGGCCCGCACCTGGTTGGTCAGGTTGGCCGCCAGCTGGTTGACGTTGTCGGTGAGGTCCTTCCAGACCCCGCCGACCTCCTTGGACTGCGCCTGTCCGCCGAGCTTGCCCTCGACCCCCACCTCGCGGGCTACCCGGGTCACCTCGCCGGCAAAGGTCTTCAGCTGGTCGACCATGGCGTTGACGGTGTCCTTGAGCTCCAGGAACTCGCCCTTGACGTCGATGGTGATCTTCTTGCTCAGGTCACCGTTGGCCACCGCGGTGGTCACCTCTGCGATGTTGCGCACCTGGCCGGTGAGGTTGCCGGCCATCAGGTTCACGTTGTCGGTCAGGTCCTTCCAGACACCGCCGACCTCGGTGGTGAACGCCGCAGCCTGACCGAGCTTGCCCTCGGTCCCGACCTCGCGAGCCACCCGCGAGACCTCGGAGATCATCCCGTTCAGCTGGTCGACCATCGCGTTGATCGTGTTCTTCAGCTCGAGCATCTCTCCGCGCACGTCGGCAGTGACCTTCTTGCTCAGGTCTCCGTCGGCGACCGCGCCGATGACCCGCTGCATCTCGCTCGTGGGGCGCACCATGGCGTCGATCAGGCTGTTGACCGATTCCAGGCTCCCCGACCAGCCCAGGGTCCACCCGCCGAGCACCGCGCGCTGCGAGAGCTCGCCCTCCTTGCCGACCACCCGGCTGACCCGGGCGAGCTCGGCCTCGAGCGCCTGGTTGGAGATGATCACCTCGTTGAGGGAGTCGGCGACCTTCCCTGCCACGCCCGTCCACTCCAGGGGCATCCGAGCGCTGAAGTCACCGCCCTTGACCTGGGCGAGGACACCGAGCAGGACCTTGCCATCGACACAATCGCTGGGTGCAACCGGTGAATCCGGCATTGCTGCCTCCTCGTCGCGTAGACGCGTCTGAGGCGGGGACAAGGCCTGCAGCCACATGGCGAGCGACCGGAACAAACGTGCGGAGAACCCGAGGAATCGGCCGATCACCACGGTCAATATAGGCACCCATCGCACCACAAATCGCCGAATCAGGAATAGTCGACGGCCGACCCGACACGCCGGGCCACCAGGCCGCCACCCGGACCCGGCCGATTCACCTGTGGTGCGTCTGTGCCGACGGTAAGGTCGTGCTTGACGGCGGAGCGCACTACCCGATCTCTGGGAACGACAGCCGCCGCACTCGACCGCCCGGACCCCGCGGCCCTACCACTTGCTCGTGGAGGCCCAGGTGATAGTCGAGGACCGTCTCTCCGACGTGCTCAGTGAGTTCGCGCGCACACTGATCACCGACTTCCCGATCCAGGGGATCCTGGACCACCTCGTCGGACGCATCGTCGAGCTCCTCCCGGTCGACGCGGCGGGAGTGGCCCTGATCTCCGCCACGACACATCCCCGATTCGTAGCGGGGTCCGACGAGTCGGCGGTGCGCTACGAGGACCTGCAGACCTCGTTGGCGCAAGGCCCCTGTCTGGCCGCCTACCAGAGCGAAGTACCCATCAGCATCCCGGACCTCGCCCTCGACGACCGGTTTCCGAAGTTCGTCGCCGGGGCCCGGGAGGCAGGCCTCGCCGCCGTGTTCACTTTTCCCCTGCGCAACGACGGCCGCTGTCTGGGTGCCCTGGACCTCTACAGCATGACCCCCGGCGACCTGAGCGTCGAGGAGATGTCGGTGGCCCAGACGCTTGCGGACGTGACGACGGCGTACCTGCTCAACGCCGAAGCGCGCCAGTCCAAGACGGAGTTCGTCGCCATGGTCAGCCACGAGCTTCGGACGCCGATGACCAGCATCGCCGGCTTCGTCGAGCTCCTCGAGGACGGTGCGGACGGAGCGCTCACCCCGCAGCAGGAGGCCTTCGTCGAGGCCATCCACCGCAACAGCGACCGACTGCGGGCCCTCGCCGACGACCTGCTGACCGTGTCCAGCTTGGAAGCAGGGACGTTCAGCGCCGAGCACCGTCTCGTGGACTTCGCGGAGGCCCTCCCCGCCGTCGAGACCGCCCTGCAGACCGTGATCTCGTCCCGGGAGCTCGAGGTGAGCTTCGAGGTTCCGGCCGAGCCGGTGATGATCCTGGGAGACGCCCGTGGGCTGGAGGCGCTGGTCACGAACCTGGTGAGCAATGCGCTGAAGTTCACCGAGGACGGAGGCTGGGTGCGGTGCACCCTGGAGGTCGTGGCCGGCAGGGCACGCCTCGAGGTGAGCGACAACGGTCTCGGGATCCCCGAGAGCGAGCAGCCCTCCCTGTTCACCAGGTTCTTCAGGTCCTCCACTGCTCAGGAGCACGCGATCCAGGGTTCCGGGCTGGGTCTGACCATCGTCGACTCGATCGTCAAGAACCACCGCGGCGAGATCTCGGTCGTCTCGGCACACCTGCGCGGGTCGATCTTCACCGTGACCCTGCCGCTGTCTTCCCCGGATTCCGAGTCGGGCACTGATCCTGCGACCGTCCCGAAACAGCGGGTCTCCCCATGACCGCTTCCTTGGAGAATTCATTCTGGGCCACCGACCGGTCAAAGACGCACCAGCCGTGGTTGACTGGAGACCTGCCCCGGACCCGGTACCGCGCACGATCACGCGAACTGTGGAAGCCGGGGTTTTCCCATGCGAGCCGAGGTCGAGAACATCATCGAGTGACCTGAGCCACCCGGGGGCGGCGAGGTCGTTCCCGGGTTCCAGGCGCGGGCCGGTGGACCCACCTCCCCCCGGGGCCCACCGGCCCGTCAGCCTGCCTGGGTGGCCCGGCGGGCGCGGCGGTACTCCTCGACCACCATCTCGTTCAGCTCCTCCACCGAGGTGTCCTTGGTCGGCTTGTCGAAGGTGATCTCACCGCCCTGGATCAGGTTCACCCGGTCGCAGGACTGGAGCACGTGCACGTAGTTGTGGGCGATCATGATGATCGAGACGTTGCCCTCCTCGCGCAGCTTCTGCACGAGGTCGAGGATCATCGCCCCCTCCTTGGCGCCCATCGCCGCCAACGGCTCGTCGAGGAGGATGATGTCGGCCTCGGAGGTCACCGTGCGCGCCACAGCGATCGCCTGTCGCTGGCCCCCGGAGAGACGCGCCACGGGTACGTCGAGACGCGGGATGTTGATGCCGATCTGGTCCAGCGCCTCGCGGGTGAGCTGACGCATCCTGCGACGCGCCAGCAGCGGCACGGGTCGCGCGACCAGCTCTCGCTTGAGGAACATGTTCTGGACCACGTCGAGCTCGTTGACGAGCGCCAGGTCCTGGTAGACGCAGTCGATCCCCAGCGAGCGGGCGTGGTCGACGTCTCGGAAGACCACCTCCTCGCCCTTGACCACGACGCGACCGGTGTCTGCGTTCTGGAACCCCGCGATGATCTTCATCAGCGTCGACTTGCCGGCGCCGTTGTCGCCGAGCAGCCCGAGCACCTCCCCCTTGCCCAGGTGGAGGTTGATGTCGCGCAGCGCGGTGACGGCGCCGAAACGCTTCGACACGTGCTCGACGCGCAGTACGTCTGTTGTCGACTCAGCCATGACCACTCCCCCTCCGGACGCGGCCGACGTACATGTTGATGCACATCGCCAGCAGGATGGCCACGCCGAGGATGAAGTCGAGGTAGTCGGCGTTCACTCCCTCGAGCACCAGACCGTCGCGCAGCACGCCGAGGAAGAGCGCGCCGAACAGGGCGCCGATGGCGGTGCCCTCACCGCCCGCGAGCAGGGTGCCACCGATGACCGCGGCCGAGACCGCGCGGAACATCGTCTCCGCGGCACCCGCCGTGTCGGGCGTGACGGTGCTAGCACGGGTGGCCTCCATGATCCCGACGAACCCGGCGAGCACGGCGCAGAGGACGAAGTTGCGGATCACGACGGCGCGCACCTTGATGCCGGCCTCCGCTGCGCCGTGCCGGTTTCCTCCGACAGCGACGGTGTACATGCCCCAACGACTGCGGGTGAGCACCACGTGCAGCAGCGCCACGATCACCAACGCCCAGATGAGCTCGGAGTAGATGCCGGCTCCGAAGATCTTGGCGAACCCGCCCACCGAGTTGACCTGCTCGGGAAGGGTGATCTTGTGCCCGTTGACCACCTTGGTCACCTGCACGGTCTTCGAGGAGACCTCCGCGCCCGGCATGTCGACCGGCGCCGCGTTGGAGATGATCAAGGTCAGGCCGCCGACGCCGAGCAGGGTGCCGAGGGTCACGATGAAGGAGGAGATGCCGATCACCGCGGTGAGGAAGCCGTTGAGCGCTCCCACCACTGCGGCGCACAGCAGCGACAGCACGAGACAGGCGACCAGCGGCATCCCCATCTCGTGGAACTCATAGAACATGAACGGCGTGAAGAGGTACACCGAGCCGATCGACAGGTCGATCTCCCCGGCCACCATCAACATGACCTCGCCCACCGCGAGGATCGCGAACGGCGCGAAGTACGGCAGCAGGTTCTTCAGGTTGCCCGAGGTGGCGAAGTTGTCGTTGAGCAGCGAGAAGTAGACGATCGCCAGGATCGTGACGACGACGATGCTGCCCTCGCGCAGGGTGAGCAGCCGTCGCGCTCCTGATCCGACCCGGTTGCCCGGCGCGTCCCTGGAGCGTGGTGAGGTGTCGACGTCAGTCGCCACCGGGGATCAGGCCTTCTTGACGCCGGCGGCCTTCGAGGTGCCCTCGTAGCGCGACTTCGTGCTGTTGTAGGGCTTCACGGTGTCCTTGTCGAGGAACTTCAACCCGGTGTTGACGTCGGCCATGCCGGTCAGTGTCTTGGCGACCGCGTACAGGTACAGCTCGAGGACCGGCAGGAACCCCTGCAGGTAGGGCTGCTGGTCGATGGTGAAGTCGATCTGGTCGGAGGCCAGCAGCTTCTGCGTCGTCGGGGTGATGTCGTAGCCACCGCCCTTCATGCCCTTGCCGCGCAGCGAGTGCTTCTGGATCACCTGCGCCACGCCCTGGGTGCTCCCGGCATCGACGGCGAAGAGGCCCTTCACGCTGCTGTGACCGGTGACGTAGGAGTCGATCGTCGACAGCTCGGCCGGCAGTGCGGCACCGGTGGCGACCGTGCTCACCTTGATCGACTTGGCTCCCTTGAGCACCGACAGCGCGCCGTCGATACGGGGCTGGAGGTTGGTCGAGCCGGGCGTCGCGATGAAGATGGCGACCTCACCGTCACCGACGAGGTCGACGATGCGCTTGCCCATCTCCTGCCCGGAGGCGAACAGGTCCTGGCCGATGTAGGCGAGGCGACTGTTGGTCTCCGCGTCGGCGTTGTAGCCGACCACGGGGATGCCCGCCTTGATCGCAGAGTCGGTCGGTGAGTTGAAGGCCTTGTTGTCGACCAGCGCCACGGCGATGCCGTCGGCACCACCGGTGATGGCCGTGCTCATCGCGTTGACCATCTCGTTGACGTTGCTGTTCTCAGAGCCGGTCCACTGGTACTCACAACCCAGCAGGTCGCAGGCGTCCTGCGCGCCGTAGCGCGTCGGCACGAAGAACGGGTTGGTGGTCACGTGGTTGACGAAGACGAACTTGAGCTTCTTCGAGGACCCGAACGTCCCGCTCGGCGAGGACGCCGATGCCTTGTCGTTGCTCGAGCTGCAGGCAGCCAGCAACAACGACGCCAGTCCCGCGCCGCCGCCGGCCAGGGCTGCCCGGCGCGAGGCCGCGAACTTCGGGCCCCGGTCGGTCGCCGACCGACGACCGTCACGCCACTCCAGCACGTCCAGGGCCTGCTCGGCGAAGTCCGTGTTGACGGGGGTCGCCATGGCACCGTCGCCCGCCGCATCGATTTCGTTTCCGGTCTGCATCTCGCACTCCTGTGTCCGACGGAGGACGGCTGGGGAGGCCCCCTGCCTTCGCCTGAGTGTTATCGCTCACAACACGTGTGTCAACCGTCACACGCGGCTATTGGAAGACCGATTCCAAGTCGTGATGCGCGGGCCGCTGGCTACGTGGTCGCCGAGCTCAGAGCCCAGCGGCCAGGCGGTGGTAGGCGGCGTTCCAGCGCAGCTCGCGGCTGACCGAGGCGATGGTCGTGTCGGCGTCGATGACCACCAGCTCCACCCCGGTGATCGTCGACAGGTCCTCCATCACGCCGGTCGGCAGCGCCTTGGTCAGCACGGTGTGGTGGGGCGCGCCCGACATCAGCCACGCCTCGGCCGAGGTCTCCAGCGAGGGATGCGGCTTCCACACCGCGCAGGCGACCGGGAGGCGGGGCAGGTCGTGTTCGGGCTCGACGACGTCGATCTCGTTGAGCGTGATCCGGAAGCGGTCCCCCATGTCAGACATCCCGGCCACGAAACCTGCTCCAGGGTCGGCGAGGAACCGGAGCCGCACGGGGTCGTCCCGGTCGCCGATGGAGAGCGGATGGACCTCCAGGCTCGGCACGGCCGAGGTGATCGAGGGGCAGACCTCGAGCATGTGCGCACCGAGGATCCGCTCCTCGCCGGGCACGAGGTGGTAGGTGTAGTCCTCCATGAAGCTGGTGCCTCCGGGGAGGCCCTGGGCCATCGTCTTGACGGTGCGCAGCAGCACCGCGGTCTTCCAGTCGCCCTCCCCACCGAACCCGTAGCCGTCGGCCATCAGCCGCTGCACGGCCAGTCCCGGGAGCTGCCGCAGCCCACCGAGGTCCTCGAAGTTGGTGGTGAAGGCGCCGAAGCCGCCTTCCTCGAGGAAGGACCGCAGACCCAGCTCGATCCGGGCTCCGTCGCGCAGGGACTCGTGGCGCTCGCCACCGGGGAGGAGCTCGGGTGCGACGTCGTACAGGTCGGCGTACTCGGTGACCAGCGCGTCGACGTCGGCGTCGGAGGATGCGTCGACCTGTGCGACGAGGTCGTTGACGGAGTAGGCGTTGACCGAGACCCCGAAGGTGGCCTGCGCCTGCACCTTGTCGCCCTCGGTCACGGCGACGTCGCGCATGGTGTCCCCGAAGCGGGCCAGCCGCAGGCTGCGGAGCTCGGCGGCGCCCAGCGCAGCCCGAGCCCACTCCCCCACCCGCCGAGCCACCGACGGGGAGTCGACGTGCCCCGCGACGGTCTTGCGGGGTACGCCGAGGCGCGACTGGATGTAGCCGAACTCGCGGTCGCCGTGCGCGGCCTGGTTCAGGTTCATGAAGTCCATGTCGATCGTGCTCCAGGGCAGCTCCATGCCGGCCTGGGTGTGCAGGTGCAGCAACGGCTTGTCCAGGGCGCCGAGCCCGGCGATCCACATCCTCGCCGGGGAGAAGGTGTGCATCCAGGCGATCACACCGACGCACTCGTCCGCGGCGTTGGCCTCCAGCATCCGCCGACGGATCGACTCCGACTCGAGCAGGACCGGCTTCCAGACGACGCGGACGGGGACCTCGGCCTTGGCGTCGAGCCGGGCGGCGATGTCCTGGGACTGCCCGGCGACCTGGTCCAGCGTCTCCTGGCCGTACAGGCTCTGGCTGCCGGTGAGGAACCACAGCTCTGCGGTCATGACTCGTCTCCTCGTTGTCCGTAGACGTTCTGGTACCGCTCGAAGAGCCGGGTGGCCATCTCGTCCGGGATCGGCACGGGGTCGCCGAGCTGGCGGGCGAGGTGGGTGGTGCGGGCGACGTCCTCGCACATGACGGCGGCCTTGACGGCGTCGCGTGCCGTCGCGCCCACCGCGAAGACGCCGTGGTTCTGCATCAGCACCGCGGATGAGCGGGTGTCACGCAGGGTCTCGACGATCCCGCGCCCGATGGAGTCGTCACCGATGGCCGCGAGCGGACCCACCGGGATCTCGCCGCCGAACTCGTCGGCGCACATCGTCAGCACGCACGGCACCGGCTCCCCACGCGCCGCCCACGCGGTGGCGTAGGGCGAGTGGGTGTGCACCACCCCGCCAAGGTCCGGTCGCTGGCGGTAGACGTAGGCCTGCGCCTCGGTGTCCGACGACGGCGAGTGGTCGCCCTCGACGACCTCGCCGTCGAGGTCGCAGACCACCATGTTCTCCGGCGTGAGCTCGTCGTAGGAGACGCCTGAGGGCTTGATCACCAGCAGGTCCGCGCCGGGCACGCGCGCCGAGACGTTGCCCGCCGTCCAGACCACCAGCCCGTAGCGCGGCAGCTCTGCGTGCAGTGCGCAGACCTCCGCGCGCAGCTCCTGCAGTGTGCGGGCGACATCTTGGGAGAGGGTCATCACAGTGCCTTCAGCCGGTGCATCAGCGAGGTCTCGCGTCCGAAGTGGTCGTGCAGCTCCCGATAGATCTCGAAGAGCTCGTCGTAAGCCGCAGCCCGCTCCTCGTCGGGGCGGTAGGCGTCCCGCTCGACCCGGCCCATCGCGGCCGCGGCCTCCGGTACGTCGGGATAGCAACCCGCGGCCGCGGCGGCGTGGATGGCCGAGCCGAGTGCGGGAGCCTGCGTCGAGCCGGCTACGGAGAGGGGCATCCGCAGCACGTCGCTGTACATCTGCATCAGGAACCGGTTCTTGGTGAGGCCGCCGGCCACGATCAGGTCCTCGACGGGCACCCCGGCCGCGCCGAAGGCCTCGACGATGACCCGCATGCCGAAGGCGGTGGACTCCAGCAACGCCCGGTACACGTCCTCGGGCGGGGTGGTCAGCGTCAGGCCGACGACCAGTCCGGAGAGCCGGTGGTCGACCAGGACCGACCGGTTGCCCGAGTGCCAGTCCAGCGCGACGAGCCGGTGCTGACCGACCTCCTTCTCCGCCGCCAGCCGGGTCAGGTGCTCGTGCAGGCTCTCGTCCGCCTCGCGCGCCGCGGCGGCGTACGACTCCGGCACGCAGCTGCGGGTGAACCACGCGAAGATGTCACCCACGCCGCTCTGGCCGGCCTCGTAGCCGTAGCGGCCGGCGACGATGCCGCCGTCGACGACGCCGCACATCCCGGGGACCTCGCGCACCACGTCGGCGTTCATCACCTGGCAGGTCGACGTACCCATGATCGCGACCATCTGGCCGGGGTCGAGGGCGTTGACGGCGGCCGACGTCACGTGGGCGTCGACGTTGCCGACGGCCACGGCGATGCCCTCGGGCAACCCGGTCCATCCGGCCGCCTCCGCCGAGAGGCCGCCGGCCCGGTCGCCGAGCTGCCCGACCGGCTGCTCGAGCTTGTCGTCCACGAAGCCGCCGAATCCTTCGGCGAGCTCCTCCATGAACTCGGTCGAGGGGTACCGGCCCTCCTGGAGGATGCCCTTGTACCCCGCGGAACAGGCGTTGCGGACGTAGCTGCCGCACAGCTGCCAGACGATCCAGTCGGCGGCCTCGACCCACCGCTCCATCCGGTCGTAGACCTCGCGGTCCTCCTCGAAGACCTGCAGGCCCTTGGCGAACTCCCACTCGGAGCTGATCAGTCCGCCGTACCGAGCCAGCCACGACTCGCCGCGCTCCTCGGCGACGCTGTTGATCCGGTCGGCCTGCGGCTGGGCGGCGTGGTGCTTCCACAGCTTCACGTAAGCGTGCGGTCGGTCCTCCAGGCCGGAGACCTCGTTGAGCGGGGTCCCGTCGGCGAGGGTGGGCACCATGGTGCACGCGGTGAAGTCGGTGGCGATGCCCACGACGTCGCCCGGGTCCACGCCTGCGTCCTCGACCGCCTTGGGTACCGCCACCCGCAGCACCTCGCGGTAGTCCTCCGGGACCTGGAGAGCCCAGTCGGCGGCCAGGGCCGTGCCGTCCGGCAGCGCCTCGTCGAGCACACCGTGCGCGTACTCGACCACCGCGTCGGCCAGCTCCGTCCCGTCACCGACCCGGACGACGACCGCCCGGCCCGAGAGGGTCCCGAAGTCGACGCCGACGACGTACTTCGAGTCGCCAGCCTGGTCCTGCGTGCCCATGCCTGTGTCCCTCCGGTCCTCGTCGGCCGTGGCCGCGGTCCGCCCGTGTGGTGAGGGCAGTCTTGGTTGTGAACGCTAACACCCCGTACGGGGCCTCCGGAAGCCCGGAATGAGAGGTCTCGACCGCCCTTTCCACGGCGCCAACAGTGCGGTTCCCTGATGCCTCACGCTCACACGCGGGGCGGGCCGACGCTGTCGCGGACCACGAGGGTCGGTGGGACCGCCGGCACCTGGGGAGCCGTGCCTCCCTGGGCGCGCCACCGGACGATCGCGTCGACGGCGCGCTGCGCCACCTCGGCGAAGTCAGGACGGACGGTCGTCAGCGGCGGCGTGAGGTACGCCGCCTCCGGGATGTCGTCGAAGCCCACGAGGCTGAGGCGGTCGGGCACCTCGTGGCCGAGGTCGCGCAGGGCCTTCATGATGCCGAGGGCCAGATGGTCGTTGGCGGCGAAGACCGCAGTCGCCTCGGGCATCCGCGCCAGCATCTGGCCCGCGCGGTACCCGGCCACGGAGGTCCAGTCGCCGGCGATGACAGGGGGAACGTCGCGACCGGCCGCCTCGAGCGTCGTACGCCATCCCTGGACGCGGCCGGCGCTGTCGAACCAGTCCGAGGGACCGGACACGTGCCAGACGGTGCTGTGGCCGGCGTCGAGCAGGAGCTGGGTCGCCAGTCGGGCTCCCTCCACCTGGTCGACGGTGACCAGCCCCGAAAGGCGCGAGGGATCACCGTCGATCGCGACGAGCGGCACGCTCGCGTCGACGTCGTCGAGCGCGGCCTGCGCCGACTCGACGGGCACGATCACCACGATGCCGTCGACGCGCTGGGCCAGCTGACGCTCCACGGCGGCAGCGACCGACTCGCGGTCGACGCTGCGCACGCTGACCGTGGAGACGTCGAAGCCGGCGTCAGAGGCGGCCAGCTCCAGAGCCGTGCGGAGCCGGACCGGCCCGAACAGCGGCGTCGCCTGGGTCACCACACCGATGGTCTGCGTGGCGCCGGTGACCAGTGCACGAGCCGCGCGGTTCGGCCGGTAGCCCAGCTCGGCCATCGCCGCCTGGACGCGGAGACGGGTCGTCTCGCGGACGTTCGGGTGGTCGTTGAGCACCCGCGAGACGGTCTGGTGCGAGACGCCTGCCAGCGCCGCGACGTCGGTCATCGCCGGCCCACGTTGCGGACGCCGCGAATCGGACCGTCCGCCATCCGTGGTGCGGGAGGCGACCATGTCGTCAGTATTGCTCAGCGCCGGTTCGGCGACCGGCGAACCGGTTGGCAGCAGCTCGCCCTCGGTCAGGCGAGTCACCACACGCGCAGGCGAGCAGGCATCGCCTCCGGCAGCTCGGCGAACGGTCCGACCGGGTACTGGTCTGCTTCGTCCTTGCGGTGGCCGAGAAGGTCGACGTCGATCGCCACCGGCGTGCCGTCGGGCTCCTCGAACTCTGCCGACACGAGTCGCACGGGCGGCAGGTCGCTGCCGCTCGCCACGCCGACGCGGGCCGAGTACAGAGCCGCAGGCAGGTCGAGCTCGACGTACACCTCGTCGCCCTCGTCCTGGACGGTGAGGCTCACTTCTTCGCCGGGACCCAGCACGATCGCGCCGACCTCGCCCGCCCGAGGCTCGGCGCCGCCGGCGTAGGCGTTGCTGCGTATGTAGGCCGGCTGCTTCACGCCGTGAAAGCGTCGGTGATCCCTGTTGCGCGGACCCAGCCTCGCCCGGTACTCCTCGTCCGAGCCGGGGAAGTCGTCGTACGCGGAGGTGCCGTATCCGGACGTCTCGTGGTGGGGACCGCCTGCCAGGTATGCGTCCTCGAGGTTCCCGCCCAGGAACAGGTTGCCGACCCATCGATCGTCACCACCAGCGATCACCGAGAAGCCGGCGACCTGGGTGCTGTGCGGCAGGTGGTAAGGCGTCGCACGGTCCATCACCGGTTCCAGGCGCACCGTGCCGGCGACGAGGTTGTTGACGTAGGCGCCGCCCTGGCTGACGACTTCGAGGGAGGCGGGCAGACCCGAAGAGGTTGTGGTCGACCACGTACGGCCCGTGCGAGACCTCGACGAACAGGTCTCGGTTGTTGCGGTACAGCAGGTTGCGCGAGACCCGGGTGCCCTGGGTCTGCCAGTCCAGCCAGATGCCCAACGAGCAGTCGTGGATGCGGTTGTGGCGGATCTGCGTGTCGATCGCGGCGTGCAGCTTGATGCCGCCGATCTCGTGGCCGAAGAACTCGCGCTTGAGCCCGATGCGATGGATGTGGTTGTCCTCGATGGTGGAGAACACACAGCCCAGGTGCCCGACGATGCCGGTCTGACCACAGTCGAAGATCGTGTTGCCCCGGACCACGTGAGACCCGATGTGTTCGCGGTCCCAGCCGATGTGCCGCGCAGCGAACACCGTCTCGATCTGGTACTGGTAACCGGGCTTGTCCCCCCGCTCGGTGGCGTAGTTGTCGCCGGTCGACGCCTCCTTGCCCAAGGAGATGCCCGAGCACTTGGAGTCGTGGATGACGTTGTCCTCGATGATCCAGCCCTTGGCCCAGTTGGGCCCGACGAGTCCCGGTTGATCCGCTGTCGGCGGCGCCCATGGCGTGGCGGCCTGCGCCATCTCGAACCCCCGGACCGTGATCCAGTCCAGGTGATGCTTCTCCGGGTAGAACACCGAGCGACGTACGTTGATCTCGACCAGCTCGGTGTTGGGGTCGGCACCCTGGAAGTTCGCCCAGAGCGTCGTGGCGTGCTCCCCCACCTCCGCGAACCACACGAACACCGTCTGGTCCGGCTCGTGGGTGGGAACGACTCGCTGCGTCCAGACGTCCACGTGCTGCTCGCGCCGGGACGGGCCGACGACCTCTTCCCGAGAGGCGGCTTCGTACAACGAGCGGCCGTTGAGGTAGACGTCCCCGAGGTGCTTCTTCGGGGCCCCCGGCTCGTAGACCGCCCAGTCACCGTCGAGCAGCTCGGCGAACGGGTTGAAGTCGCCGAACAACGAGTTCGGCACCTCGATCCTCCAGACGCCACCGCCTTCGGAGTCCCACCCGGTCACCCGCTCGGAGCCCTTGATGACCACGTGCTCGCCCGGCGCAGCCGTGTAGGTGATCCGCCGCTGGTCGCTGCGACCTCCCCGGGCAGGCTTCACCCACTCGCGATACTCACCGGCGTGCACCACCACGGTGTCACCAGCGCTGGCGACCTGGGCAGCGCGGTTGATGGTCTGCAGCGGCTGATCGTGCGTGCCGTCGGCTGCATCGGAGCCGTGCGGCGCGACGTGGATGGTCTTCGACATCAGGCGGAGCCCTCCCTCAGTTGATGATCTGGCCGCGCTCGTCGGAGAGGATCGCTGCCAGTCGGTCGCGCCATGCCTGCAGCTCCTCCGGGGTCAGGCGGGTCCATTCGCTCACCTCACCGACGACTCGAAGAGGTGCTCTGCTGCGGTAGGAGCGGGTGGGGTTGCCCGGAAACTTCTTGTCGGTCACGTTCGGATCGTTCTCGAAGGGACCGGTGGGCTCGACGGTGTACACGCGCGGAGCACCCTCGCCCACCGCGAGCTCCGCGGCCAGCCCGGCGCCATCGACCAGCGCAGTGAAGTAGATGTGGTTCATCACGACTTCCGGACGGTAGTTGGACCGGAATCCGGCGGTGAGCACCTCCCCTACCTGCAGGTCGGCCTTCGTGCCGTGGAAGAACGGCCCCGCGTCCAGCACCTCGCTCACGCCCTCAGCGTAGGTGGACCCCGCTCGGGCCGTGGACACTCGGTGGTCGGGCCGACCATCGAACACGGCATAGCAAGGCCCTGACCTGCATCCACAGATCAGGGCCGATCGGTCGGGCTGACAGGATTTGAACCTGCGACCCCTTGACCCCCAGTCAAGTGCGCTACCAAGCTGCGCCACAGCCCGATGCCCCAGCTTTCCGAGGAGTGCCGAGGCGTCAGCGACCTTATCCCAGCGACCGGGGTGGTTCCGAATCGGCTAGCGCGTGGCGGCCGAGCCGCTGTTGACCATCAAGGACGAGGTGTCCACGGCCTCGAAGGCCGAGGCGGGGATGCGCTTGAGCTCGTCGAGCAGCGTGTCGGACCACCGGGAGTCCTGGGCGCCCTGGAAGTACCAGGGCGAGCCGTTGTCCGCGAGCACCAGGCCGTACCTCTTCATCGCCGTGAGCACGGTGCGTGCCTGCGCGTCGTACCCACTGGTGTCGTACGACGCCCGCAGCCGGAACCGCGCCCCCATCGGCGGGTAGGCCCAGCTGCTGGTCGACCCTGCGTCGTGGCGGGCCGGCCACAGGTGGTGGCGGCTGGTGAGGTCGGTGGTGAACCGGATTGCGTGGTCGACGCGGCCGGCCTTGACCTCGTCGTAGCGCAGCAGGCCCGGGTAGATCGGCAGACCGGCGGCATCGGCGGAGGTCCAGGTGTCGGGGCGCAGCGCGTCGGAGCGCAGGGACCACGTGGCCCCCGAGCCGGCTCGCCAGTGGCCACTGCTCTCGGTGGTGTCCCAGGTCTCGTAGAGGCGGCAGGCGCTGCGGTCCACCACGACCGCGTGCATGTCGCCACCGGAGCCGCGCCCACCCTCGATGCGCGTGTCGGCGCCGAAGGGGTAGCCGACGTGGTCGCTCTCGTCGGCGTAGTCGAAGCTGACCGCGACCTTCGGGTGCGCCGAGGTCGACGCTCGTGACCGGGATCCCGTAGGGGCCGCCGAAGTCGGGGTGCAACGCGCGCGAGGTGGACATGTTGCTGAGCCACTGCGCGCTGTCGGCGTGCACCGGCAGGGCGCTGATGTCGCGGTTCCACCAGTTGTCCGCCGGGAAGTCCGGGCACGCCGCGGCCGCGGGATGCGTGACCGCTGCCGGGGCGGCCTTCTTCGGGTGGGCCTTGTGGTGGCGCTTGTGGTGGTGCTTCTTCTTGTGGTGGTGGTGCCGCTTCTTGTGGTGGTGGCCGTTACGGTGCGCCGCCGAGGCCACGTCCGGCGCGAGCGTCCCGGCGAGGACCACGGCCAGCGCGAGCAGGGCCACCAGGGTGAGCCTGCGGAAACGGGACATACCCGACACCGTACGGCAGCCGTCAGGGACCGTCAGCACAACCGGTCAACGCCGCCGCTTCTCCCGAGGCCGCTGCTGGAGGTCGATGGGGGTGCCCACGAAGCCGAACTGCTCCCGGAGCCGGCGCTCCACGAACCGGAGGTAGCCGGCGTCGAGCAGGCCGGAGGTGAACAGCACGAAGGTGGGCGGTGCCGTGGTGGGTTGGGTCCCGAACAGGATCTTGGGCTGCTTCCCGCTCCGGACCGGGTGGGGGTGCTCGGCGACGATCCGGCCCAGGAAGGCGTTCAGCTGCCCGGTGGAGACCCGGGTCTCCCACCCGGCCAGCGCCTTCTCCAGCGCCGGCACGAGCCGGTCGACGTGCCAGCCGGTGCGGGCGGTGACGTTGATCCGCGGCGCCCACTGCACCTGCACGAGGTCGCGCTCGATCTCGCGGTCGAGGTAGTAGCGACGCTCGTCGTCGACGAGGTCCCACTTGTTGAACGCGATCACCAGTGCGCGACCGGACTCGCGCACCGTCTGCACGATGCGCAGGTCCTGCTCGGAGACCGACTGCGAGCCGTCGATGATCAGCACGGCCACCTCGGCCCGCTCGATCGCGGTCTCGGTGCGCAGCGAGGCGTAGTACTCGTGCCCGGAGGCGGTCTTCACCCGCTTGCGGATGCCGGCGGTGTCGATGAACCGCCAGGTCTTGCCGCCCAGCTCGACCAGCTCGTCGACCGGGTCGACCGTCGTGCCCGACGCGTCGTCGACGACCACGCGGTCCTCGCGCGCCAGCTGGTTCAGCAGCGAGGACTTCCCGACGTTGGGCCGGCCGATGATCGCGACCCGGCGTGGACCGCCGACCTCGTCGAAGGACTCTGGCGGCGTCTCGGGAAGAGCGGCGAGGACGGCGTCGAGCAGGTCGCCCGAACCGCGGCCGTGCAGGGCAGAGACCACCTGCGGCTCCCCCAGCCCGAGGTTCCACAGGCCGTAGGCCTCCGCCTCGGCGCGCTCGTCGTCGACCTTGTTCGCGGCCAGCACGACCGGTTTCCCGGACTTGCGCAGGATCCGGACGACCGCCTCGTCGGCGTCGGTGATCCCGACTCCCGCGTCGACGACGAAGAGGACGGCATCGGCGATGCTGACCGCGATCTCGGCCTGTGCCCGGATGCTGGCGGCCAGCCCGCGTGCGTCGGGGTCCCAGCCACCGGTGTCGACGACGGTGAAGGCGCGACCGTTCCAGACCGCGTCGTAGTAGACGCGGTCGCGGGTCACCCCGGGGACGTCCTCGACGACGGCCTCGCGCCGCCCGAGGATGCGGTTGACCAGGGTGGACTTGCCGACGTTGGGGCGCCCGACCACGGCCAGGATCGGCACGCGCAGGTCGGTGGTGCCCTCGCTCATGGGGGTGGTCATGCCGCTCTCTTCTCAGGCTTGGGACCGAGCGGGCCCGGCAGGCTCATCCCGGTCTGTTGCTCGGCCTCACGCATCGTGGCGAGGAGACCGGCGGTGACCTCGGCCGCCGCGTCGGCCACGGCCCGCTGGGTCCGCGGCCAGGGCTGCTGCTCGAGGTGCACGGGGTGCCCGAAGGTCATCGCCAGGCGACTGCCCTTGGGCGGGATCGAGCCGTCGTGCCCGCCGGGCTCGCGGGTGCCGAGGAAGGAGACGGGTACGACGGGTGCGCCGGTCACGAGCGCCAGGTAGGCCGCTCCCGAGCGGGGCGAGGTCATCTCCCCCGGCCCACGGGCCCCCTCGGGGAAGACGCCCACGGTGGCGCCGGACTCGAGCGTGCGGACCGCGGTGCGGATCGCGCGCAGGTCGACGTGGTGGCGATCGAGGGGGATCTGACCGGCGGCGAGCAGGAACGCGCCGAGCGGCCCGGCGAACATCTCCTCCTTGGTCAGGGCGTGCACCGGCCGTGGGGAGCAGATGGCCAGCAGTGGCCCGTCCAGCCAGCCCACGTGGTTGGCCGCCATCACCACCCCGCCGGACCGCGGCACCCGATCCTCGCCGTACATCTCGAGGTCCCACCAGGCGCGCACGACTCGCTGCAGTGCGCCTCGACCGCGGTAGAGCAGTGCCGTGCGCGGGATCGGGATCCCGACGGTCGGGTGCGGCTGCGTGCCGTCGACGCGGAGGTCGCCGCTCACGAGCCGGCCCCCGCACCGCTCTGGGGCACGACGGCGTCGACGAGTGCGACGACCTGGTCGATCACCTCGTCCAGCGAGTACGGCGTGGTGTCGAGGTGGACGGCGCCCTCGGGGACGACGGCCGGAGAGACGGCGCGCCCGGAGTCGATCGTGTCGCGACGAAGCAGGTCGGCCTGGGTCGCCTCGACCGTGCCCCCACCGTTCTCCGCCGTACGACGTGCCGCGCGGGCCGACGGGTCGGCGGTCAGGTAGACCTTCACGGCGGCCTGCGGCCACACGACCGAGCCGATGTCGCGTCCTTCGACGACGATGCCGCCGCTGCCCTCGGCCGAGGCGATGATCCCCCGCTGCACCTCGAGGAGACGCTCGCGGACGGCGGGCACCGACGCGACCGCGCTGACGTGGTCGGTCACCTCCTGCGACCGCACCCGCGCCGAGACGTCCGCGCCGTCGAGCGTGATCGTGGGTGCGGCTGGGTCGGTGCCGGACTCCAGCCGTGGGTCCAGGGCTCGTGCCGCCACCGCGGCCGGGTCGGCCAGGTCGACCTCGTGATCGAGCATCCAGGCCGTGATCGCGCGGAACTGGGCGCCGGTGTCGAGGTAGCGCAGACCGAGGCGGATCGCCACACCGCGTGCGGTGCTCGACTTCCCAGATCCCGACGGCCCGTCCATCGCGACGACGACGGTGCTGCCCACTGCGCTCTCCCGCTGCTCGATACGTCCCCAGCAGAGGCAAACCCTACCGGTGGGTGGCCCATTCCCTGGTCTCGAGGGAGAGCCGCAGCGACTCCGCGACGGTGTCGGCGACCACCAGCTCGACGAGCCCGACGGGACGACCGGGGTCGTGGTCGATGTGCAGGTCCTCGACGTTCACGCCGATCTCGCCGACGTCGGCGAACAGCCGCGCCAGCTCGCCGGGGTGGTCGGGCACGGAGATGAAGACGCTGGCGGTGGCCAGGGGCGGTCCACCGTGCTTGCCGGGGATGGCCTGGGTGCCGCTGACGCCGCGGGCCAGGATCTCGCCGAGCGAGTCCTCGTCGACGGCGTCCAGCACGGCGACGAGCCGGGCCAGGTCACCCTGGACGTCGCGCAGGATCTCGGTCACCGCCGCCCGGTTGGCCCGGATGATCTGGCCCCACATGTCGGGGTCGCCGGCCGCGATCCGGGTGACGTCGCGGACGCCCTGCCCCGAGAGCGAGAGGTGCTCGGGCTGCGCCTCCGCGAGCTGGCCCGCGGTCAGCACGGCCAGCAGGTGGGGCAGGTGAGAGGTGCGGGCCACCGCACGGTCGTGCTCGACCGGCGAGAGCAGCACCGGCTCCGCGCCGCACAGCCTGGCCAGTGCCTCGACGAGGTGCAGCGCCTCGGGGTCGGAGTGCACGTGCGGCGTGATCGCCCACGGACGTCCGTCGAAGAGCGCCGCGGTGGCCGCCAGCGGGCCCGACCGCTCGCTGCCGGCGAGCGGGTGGCTGCCCACGTAGCGCGCCAGCTCGCGCTCGCCGACGAGGTCGGAGACCGAGTCCAGCGGCAGGCCCTTGACGCTGCCGACGTCGGTGACCACTCCCCCGCGCTCGAGCGCCTCGACGACGCGCTCGGCGATGTGGTCGGGAGGTACGGCGACCACGGTCAGCTGCGCGGCACCCTCGGCCGGCGCCGGCACGCCCGCTCCCAGCCCGCTCGCGGTGCGCACGTGCTCGTGGTTGAGGTCGGAGAGCCACACCTCCAGTCCCGCCCGCCGGGCCGCCAACCCGACCGACGTACCGAGCAGGCCGGCGCCGACCACGTGGACCGGGCCGGCGAGGCTCAGTCATCCGGCACGGCCCGGACCCGGTCGAGGTCGCGGCGCAGAGCGGCGGCGCCGTGCAGGTAGACGTGGGTGACGTCCTGGCGCGAGAGCTCGGTCTCGACGTGCGCCATCATCCGCACCACCCGCGGCATCGAGCCCTCGATCTCCAGCTCGCGCGCGCAGATCAGCGGTACGTCGGAGAACCCGAGCTGCCGGGCGGCGTAGGCCGGGAACTCGGCGTGCAGGTCGGAGGTGGCGGTGAAGATGATGCTGATGAAGTCGTCGAGGTCGAGGTTGTTGCTGGTCACCACCTCGCGCACCATCTCGGCGACGCGGTCGAGCATGTGGTCGCGCGTGTCGTGCTCCAGCTGGGTCGCCCCCCGGACCGCCCGGACGCTCATGGCACCTCCTCAGCCCTGCTCGCTGCCGCACCTGACCCTAGAGGACCGCTCACAGGCCGGCCGCGTCGAGCAACGACCCGACCTCCCGGTCGTCGAGCTCGCGCAGCTGGCCCTGGGCGAGGCCGGCCAGCCGGACCGGTCCGACCTGCGGTCCGCGTCAGGCGTCGTACCGGGTGGCCGACGTGGTCGAGCAGCCGCCGCACGATCCGGTTGCGTCCCTCGTGGATCACCACCTCGACGATGGACCGCTCCCCGTGGGTGGAACGCACCTTGGCCTTGCGCACGGTGACCGGCCCGTCCTCGAGCGTCACACCGGCCACCAGCTGCTCGATCGTCTGGCGTCGTACGACGCCGTCCACCTCCGCGACGTAGGTCTTGTCCACCTCGTACGACGGGTGCGCCAGCCGCTGGGCGAAGTCGCCGTCGTTGGTGAGCAGGATCAAGCCCTCGGTGTCGGTGTCGAGCCGGCCGACGTGGAAGAGCCGCTCGGGGCGGTCCGCGACGAAGTCACCCAGCGTCGGGCGGCCCTGCGGGTCCGACATCGTCGAGACCACGCCGCGCGGCTTGTTCAGCACGAGGTAGGCGTGCGCGCTCACCGGTGGCAGCCGGCGCCCCTCGACCCGGACCACCGCGGTCGACGGGTCGACCTTGGTCCCGAGCCGCGTCACCACCTCGCCGTCGACCTCGACCGCGCCCGCGAGCATCAGCTCCTCGCACTTGCGCCGGCTGGCCACCCCTGACTGCGCCAGCAGCTTCTGCAGCCGGATCAGTCCCTCGTCGTCGGTGTCGACCTGCCTGCCACTCACGCGCCCATGGTCCCAAACACCGGTCGGTGACCACTCAGCCGGCGTCGGCGGGAGCAACCTCGTCGGGGGTGTGGTCGAACGGGACCTCGTCCTCGAAGTCGTCGAGGTCGGGCAGGAACGGCGCCAGCTCGGGCAGGTCGTCGAGCGAGCTGACCCCGATGCGCTCGAGGAAGTAGGAGCTGGTGCGGTACAGGTGCGCCCCCGTCTCCTGGTCGGTCCCGGCCTCCTCGACCAGGCCGCGCGTGATCAGCGTGCGCATCACGCCGTCGACGTTCACCCCGCGGATCGCCGAGACGCGGCTGCGGCTGACCGGCTGCTTGTAGGCCACCACCGCCAGCGTCTCCAGCGCCGCCTGGGTCAGGCGCGCCTGCTGGCCGTCGAGGACGAACCGCTCGACCACCGGCGCGAGCTCCTCGCGGGTGTAGTAGCGCCAGCCACCGGCGACGTTGCGCAGCTCGAAGCCACGGCCGGTCTCGTCGTACTCCACCGCCAGGGCGGCCACGGCCGCACGTACGTCGTCGACCGGATGGCCCACGGCGCCGGCCAGGGTGACGTCGTCGAGGGGCTGGTCGGCGACCATCAGCACCGCTTCCAGCGCCGGGCGGAGCTCGGCGAGGGGCAGTGCCACCTCCTCGGACGCCAGATCCTCGGGAGCCTGCTCCATCGTTTCGCTCATGTCATCTCCTCGGCGGCCGGTGCGTCGTCGGCTGTCTCCTCGGGGGGCGGAGCGCCGTCGAACTCGTCGGTGATCTCGACCTCGGCGTCCTCGGTGCCGGTCCAGCGGACGTTCAGCTCCCCGAGGGGGGTGATCTGGTCGAAGGCGACGACGCCCTCCCGGAAGAGCTCGAGCAGCGCCAGGAACCGCGCGACCCGCGTCATCGTGTCGGGGGCGTCCGCTGCAAGGGCCCGGAAGCTGATCGTGCCGCTGCCCCGCAGCCGGCCTACGACCACGGCGGCCTGCTCGCGGACGCTCACCGTGGGGGCGTGCAGGTGGGCGAAGCCCACCTCCGGCTCGGGGCGGGTCTCCAGGGCCCGCGCCGCCAGTCCGGCGAACTCCTCCAGGCCGAGCCCGATCAGGACCTCGGGCAGCAGGTTGGCGTAACGCTCCTCGAGGCCGACCACGCGCGGGTGCCGTCGCGCCTCGACCGTCATCCGCTGCTCGAGGACGTCGGCCACCTGCTTGAAGGCGCGGTACTGCAGCAACCGCGCGAACAGGAGGTCCCGCGCCTCCAGCAGGGCGAGGTCCTCCTCGTCCTCGACGTCGCCCTGCGGCAGCAGCCGCGCCGCCTTGAGGTCGAGCAGGGTGGAGGCGATCACCAGGAACGACGTCGTCTGCTCGAGGTCCCACACCTCGCCGGCCGACTTGATGTGGGCGATGAACTCGTCGGTGACCCGCGAGAGGGCCACCTCGGTGACGTCGAGCTTGTGCTTGCTGATCAGGCTCAGCAGCAGGTCGAAAGGACCCTCGAAGTTCTCCAGGCGTACGTCGAACCCGCCGGTCGCGGACTCGTCGGTCGTGGACTCGTCCGCGGCAGTCAGGGTGGTCATCAGCCGATCAGCCGCTGCACCAGCACGCTGTCGTCGCCGTTGCTCTCCAGGTCGGCCAGCACGATCGCGATCGCCTCACGCACCAGCCGGCCGCGGTCGACGGCGAGACCCTGGTCGCGCCGCAGCGAGAGCCGGGCGTGCTCGAGGTCCAGCAGCTCGTTGGCCGTGACGTAGACCGTCATCTTCTCGTCGTGGCGCACCCGCCCGCTGGACCTGCGCCGTCGCGTCACGGCGTCCTCGCCCGGGTTGGGCACCGCGGCCACTGGGGACGGTGGAGCCTCGCGCTGAGGGAACAGGTCGTCCGCCGTCGGCAGGCTCACACGTCGGGACACCGTAGGGCCACCTCCCTCGCGAGCTGGCGGTAGGCCTCGGCCCCGGCGGAGGACGACGCGTAGTTGGTGATCGGCTCCCCGGCGACGGTGGAGTCGGAGAACTTCACCGTGCGGCGGATCACGGTGTGGAACACCGTGTCGCCCCAGGCCTCGACCAGGCGCTCCATCACCTCGCGGCCGTGCAGCGTGCGGCCGTCGTACATCGTGCCGAGCACGCCGTCCACGGTCAGCCGCGGGTTGAGCCGGTCGCGGACCTTGTCGATGGTGATCTTCAGCAGGGCCACCCCGCGGAGCGCGAAGTACTCACACTCCAGCGGCACGATCACGCCGTCCGCTGCGGTCAGCGCGTTGACCGCGAGCAGGCCCAGCGACGGCTGGCAGTCGATCAGGATCACGTCGTAGTCGGCGATCGCGGGAGCGAGCACGCGCTGGAGCGTCTGCTCGCGACCGACCTCGTGGACGAGCTGCACCTCGGCGGCGGAGAGGTCGATGTTGGAGGGGAGCAGGTCCATGCCCGGCACGCCGCTGGGGACCACGACCGACTCCAGCGCGATGTCACGCTGCATCAGCAGGTTGTAGATGGTCAGCTCCATCTGGTGCGGGCTCAGGCCCAGGCCCACCGAGAGCGACCCCTGCGGGTCGAAGTCGACCAGCAGGACCTTGCGGCCGTACTCGGCCAGCGCCGCACCGAGGTTGATCGTGGTCGTGGTCTTGCCGACCCCGCCCTTCTGGTTGCACATCGCGATCACCCGGGCGTTGCCGTGACGGGTCCGCGGGCGCGGGTCCGGCAGGTCGGGCATCGGCCGGCCGGTCGGCCCGAGGTCGACCCCGCCGGCCTGCTGCGGCACGACCGGCCTGCTCGGCCTGGCGGCGCGCGAACGGAGCTCGACGGGTTCCGCGGGAGTGCTCGGTGGGGCCGGAGGTCGCACCAGTGGGGGCATCTCGGAGGCGCTGCTGCCGGAACCCACACCTGGGCTGAACCCGTCGCCACCACTCATGCTGTTCTCCCATCGGCCGACTCTCGTCGGTGTACTTGTCGATTTATCCGCCACGGCGCGGGCGCGACTCTATGCATCGCTGGGAAGCCGTCACAAGGCACGTTCGGGCTCCTTGACCCCATCATCTGAAATCTGGGGAAACGATGTGGGTAGCGCCTCGCCGTGGATGCACAACTAGTCCTGCTCCTGTGGATGAACCTGTGCACGGAGGAGGGTGCCCGTCTGGACCAGCCGCCCGTCCACGCGGGCTCCACTGCGAGCTCAGCCGAGAGCGCGCGGATGGGCTGCGGCGTACACCTCGCGCAGGCTGTCGACGGTCACCAGGGTGTAGATCTGCGTGGTGGTCACCGAGGCGTGGCCGAGCAGCTCCTGCACCACCCGGACGTCGGCCCCGCCCTCGAGCAGGTGCGTGGCGAAGGAGTGCCGCAGCGTGTGCGGTGAGACCTCGGCGGTGATCCCGGCGCGGTCGGCCGCCTTCACGATGACCGTCCAGGCGCTCTGCCGCGAGAGCCGCCCGCCGCGGGCGTTGAGGAAGAGGGCGGGGGTGCCCTTGCCGGCCGAGACCAGCGCGGGCCGGGCCTGCACGACGTAGGCCTGCACCGCTGCCCGTGCGTAGCTGCCGACCGGGACGATCCGCTCCTTGGAGCCCTTGCCGCGCAGCAGCACGGACCCTTGGGGCGGACCCATCTCGGGGTCGGCACCCACGCCGGGCTCAGGTCCAGGTCGAGGTCGTCGACGTCGAGCCCGACCGCCTCGGAGATCCGGGCGCCGGTGCCGTAGAGGACCTCCAGCAGGGCTCGGTCGCGCAGCGCCAGCACCGTGCCGGGGGCGCTGGCCGCCTCCAGCAGCCGCTCGACGTCAGCGAGCGAGACGGCCTTGGGCAGCCGCTTGGCGGGGGTGGGCGGCCGTACGCCGGCCGAGGGGTCCACGACCGCCAGGCCGTCCTTGACCGCGAACCGGTGGAAGCCGCGCACCGCCACGACGGTGCGGCCCGCCGAGGTCGCGCTCAGCGGCGGATGGTCGCGGTCGCCCTCGCGCAGCGCCATCAGGAAGCCGCTCACGGTCTGCTCGGTGACCTGGTCGAGGGCGGTGACCCCGATGCCGTCGAGGTACCCGAGATAGCGCCGGAGGTCGCGGCGGTAGGACTTCACCGAGTTCTCCGCCAGCCCGCGCTCGACGACCAGGTGGTCGAGATACGTCCGCACGGCCCGGACCAGGTCGCTCCGCAGCCTCGCGGGCGGCCTCGAGCCAGGACTCGGCTCTCGGTCGAGGTCGGGTCCCTGAGGAGGTTGCGCAGCAACCGTCTCGAAGGACTCAGGCCAGGGCGGCGTCGAGGTCGGCCGCCTCCAGGTCGTGGGCGTGCGCCACCGGAGCGTTGGTCAGCTGACCCGCGTGCGTGTTCAGCCCCAGGGCGAGCGAGTGGTCGTCGCGGCAGGCCTGCTGCCAGCCCTTGTCCGCCAGCGCGACGGTGTAGGGCAGCGTCGCGTTGGTGAGCGCGTAGGTGGAGGTGTTCGGCACCGCACCCGGCATGTTCGCCACGCAGTAGAAGACCGAGTTGTGCACCTGGTAGGTCGGGTCGGCGTGCGTGGTGGCGTGGGTGTCCTCGAAGCACCCGCCCTGGTCGACCGCGATGTCGACGAGCACCGAGCCCGGCTTCATCTGCGAGACCAGCTCGTTGCTGACCAGCATCGGCGCCTTGGCCCCGGGGATCAGCACGGCGCCGATGACGAGGTCGGCCTCGCGCACCTGCTGCTCGATGGCCAGCTTGGAGGAGGCCAGTCCGTGCACCCGGTTGTTGTAGCGCCAGAACGAGAGCCGCAGCTTGTCGAGGTCGGTGTCGAGCAGGGTGACGTCGGCGCCCATGCCGAGCGCGATGTTGGCGGCGTTCTGCCCCGAGACGCCGGCACCGATCACGACGACCTTGGCGTTGGCGACACCGCCGACACCGCCCATCAGCACGCCACGGCCACCCTGGGCCTTCATCAGCGAGTAGGCGCCCACCTGGGGCGCGAGGCAGCCGGCGACCTCGGACATCGGGTAGAGCAGCGGCAGCGAGCCGGACGGCAGCTGGACGGTCTCGTAGGCGATCCCGGTGACCTTGCGCTCGACCAGCTCCTCGGTCAGCGGCCGGTCGGCGGCGAGGTGCAGGTAGGTGAACAGCACCAGGCCCTCGTGCATCCGGCCGTACTCCTCGGCGACGGGCTCCTTGACCTTGAGCACCATCTCGGCGTCGTCCCAGACCGCGTCGGCGGAGTCGACGATCTTCGCGCCCGCGGCGACGTACTCGTCGTCGTCGATCTGCGAGCCGGTGCCGGCCTGACGCTCCACGTGCACCTCGTGGCCGTGGGCCACCAGCTCGTGCACCCCGATGGGGGTGATGGCCACGCGGTACTCGTGGTTCTTGACTTCCTTGGGTACGCCGATCCGCACGGTGCCCTCCTGTTCCTGCTCTGCCTGGTGGACCCGGCGAGCCTACTCCCGGGCGGCCTCGCCGGCCCGGGTGAGACCGGCGTCGTGCATCGCGCGCAGCGCGTTGCCACTGGTCAGTCCGGCCAGCTCCGCGGCCGACCAACCGCGGTCGGCCAGCGCCTGCAGCAACCGGGGGTAGCCGGTGACGTCCTCGAGCCCGTCCGGCAGCCGCGGCGTCCCGTCGTAGTCACCGCCGAGCCCGACGTGCTCGACTCCCGCCACGTCGCGGACGTGCTCCACGTGGGCGACGACGTCCTCGAGGGTCGCCCTGGGCGTCTCCGGCGTGTCGTCGTCGGTCACCTCGAGGTGCCAGTCGCGCACGGTCTGGTTCACGAACCGCGGCACGAACGTCACCAGGCACACCCCGCCGTTGCCGCCGAGGCCGGCCAGGACGTCGTCGGGCACGTTGCGCGGGTGGTTGCACAGCTCCCGCGCCGAGGAGTGGGAGAACACCACCGGCGCGGTGGAGACCTCGAGCGCCTGGCGCATCACGTCGGCGCTGACGTGGCTGAGGTCGACCAGCATCCCGATCCGGTTCATCTCGGCCACGACCTCGCGGCCGAAGCCGGAGAGCCCCTGCAGCGCGGGTTCGTCGGTCGCCGAGTCGGCCCACGGCGTGTTGTGGTTGTGGGTCAGGGTCAGGTAGCGCACACCGAGGCGGTAGAGCATCCGCAGCGTCGCCAGCGACCCGTCGATCTGGTGGCCGCCCTCGGCACCCATCAGGCTGGCGATCCGGCCCTGCCGCCAGGCCTCCTCGACGTCCTCGGTCGTCGTGGCCAGGCTGAGCTGGTCGCCGTACCTGCGGATCATGGCGTACGCCGCGTCGATCTGCTCCAGCGTCGCGGTCACCGCTGCGCCGCCGGTCAGGGTGTCGGGGACGAAGACCGACCAGAACTGGGCCCCCACTCCCCCGGCCCGCAACCGGGGCAGGTCGGTGTGCGTGCCCAGGGTGCGACACGTCTCGGTGTCGGTCAGCTCCAGCCGGTCGAAGTCGTAGGCCACCAGCTCCCGGGCCGCCCAGAGCAGGTCGTTGTGCCCGTCGAGCACCGGGTGCTCCTGGAGCAGGGCCTCGATGTCGACCCGTTCAGCTGCTGTGTCCGTCACCCCCGCATCCCACCACGCATCCGCCGACCGGGGGATCTGTGCACGCCCCAGAGCGCCGACCGGGGGATTCGTGTACACCACGCGAGCAGCGATCCCCCGCTCGCCGCCCTCAGGCGTGCTGCAATCCCCCGCTCAGCGGGAATCAGAGGCGGTCGCGGCGCTTCAGGGCGTCGTAGGTGAGGACGGCGATCATCAGGGGGCCCTCCTGGACGCGGCCGTCGAGGACGGCCTCGAGCAGGTCCTCGAGCGGTGTCCAGAGGACCTCGATCTCGGCCTCCTCGGCGCGGAGCTGGAACTCGCCGCGGTCGGCATGGGAGAGGCCGGTGGCCAGGTAGACCAGGTGTCGCTCGGAGGTGATGCCCGCCGAGGGCCAGGAGGTGGCGAGCAGCCGCCAGTGCTCGGCCTGCAGCTCGGCCTCCTCGCGCAGCTCGCGTGCCGCCGTCACCTGGGGGTCCTCGTCGCCCGCGTCCCGAAGCCCGGCGGGCAGCTCGATCATCACGCTCTTGCTGGCGTGCCGGTACTGCCGCAGGCAGCAGACCTGCTCCTGGTCGTCCACCGCGAGGACGACCACCGCACCAGGGTGCTCCAGCACCAGTCGGCGGAAGGTCTCCTCGGGGTGGTCGGGGCGCTGCACCTGGTCCTCGCGCAGCGCCACCACCCACTCGTCGCGGTGGAGGTCGCGGGACCCGGTCACCGGCCAGGCAGCCAGCCTCGTCGGCGAGGGCGGCGCCGGCCCGCTCGTCGGCCACCTTCAGGCCCGGTGCCGGGCCACGAACGAGGGCTCCGACTCGTCGTCGAAGTCGGCGTCGTCGGCCACGTCGACCGCACCGGCGGAACCTGCCTTGGCGAGTCCGTCGAGCTCGAAGGTCTCGTCGTCGGTCTCGTCGGCCACCCAGCGACGCCGCAGTGCGCTCTCGTCGATGGGGATGAGCAGCTCGCGCTGTCGCTGGAGCGCGGCGGCGACGAGCCCGGCGAAGAGCGGGTGCGGTCGCGTCGGGCGTGAGCGCAGCTCCGGGTGGGCCTGGGTGGAGACGTAGTAGGGGTGCACGTCGGCCGGGAGCTCCACGAACTCCACCAGGTGGTTGTCCGGCGACGTGCCCGAGAACACCAGGCCTGCTGCCTCGAGCTGCTCGCGGTAGCCGTTGTTGACCTCGTAGCGGTGCCGGTGGCGCTCCTCGACCTGCCGCGCGCCGTACGTCGCCCGCGCGACCGTGCCGTCCTTGAGGTCGGCCGGGTAGAGCCCGAGGCGCATGGTGCCGCCGAGGTCGCCGGCGCCGTCGACGTAGGCCTGCTGCTCGGCCATGGTGGCGATGACGGGCTCGGGACACCCGGGGTCGAACTCGGTGGAGGCGGCCTTCTCCAGGCCGGCCATCGACCGGGCGTACTCGATGACCATGCACTGCAGCCCCAGGCAGAGGCCCAGGGTGGGGATCTTGTGCACGCGCGCGTAGGTGAGCGCCCCGAGCTTGCCCTCGATCCCGCGGATGCCGAACCCGCCGGGCACGCAGATCGCGTCGACCTCCGAGAGGTTGTGGGCCGCACCCTCGGGTGTCTGGCAGTCGTCGGAGGGGATCCAGCGGATGTTCACCTTGGCCTCGTGGGCGAAGCCGCCGGCACGCAGCGCCTCGACCACGGAGAGGTAGGCGTCGGGCAGGTCGATGTACTTGCCGACCAGCGCGATGGTGACCTCTTCGTTGGGGTGGTGCACGCGCTGCAGGAGCTGGTCCCACAACGTCCAGTCCACGTCGCGGAACGGCAGGTTGAGCCGGCGTACGACGTAGGCGTCGAGGCCCTCGCGGTGCAGCACCTTGGGGATGTCGTAGATCGACGGGGCGTCGGCCGCGGTGACCACGGCCTCCTCGTCGACGTCGCACATCAGCGAGATCTTGCGCTTGACCGACGCCGGGATCTCCCGGTCGGCACGGCACACGATGGCGTCGGGCTGGATGCCGATGGAGCGCAGCGCGGCCACGGAGTGCTGCGTCGGCTTGGTCTTCAGCTCCCCGGAGGGCCCGATCCACGGGACCAGCGAGACGTGCAGGAAGAAGACGTTGTCGCGGCCCACGTCGTGGCGCACCTGGCGGGCGGCCTCGAGGAACGGCAGCGACTCGATGTCGCCGACGGTGCCGCCGATCTCGGTGATCACCACGTCGATCTCGGGTCCGCCCATCGCGAGGACGCGGTCCTTGATCTCGTTGGTGATGTGGGGGATCACCTGCACCGTGTCGCCGAGGTAGTCGCCGCGGCGCTCCTTGGCGATCACGCTCGAGTAGACCTGGCCGGTCGTGACGTTGGCGATCTGGCCGAGGTCGGTGTCCAGGAAGCGCTCGTAGTGCCCGATGTCGAGGTCGGTCTCGGCGCCGTCGTTGGTGACGAACACCTCGCCGTGCTGGAAGGGGTTCATCGTCCCGGGGTCGACGTTGAGGTAGGGGTCGAGCTTCTGCATCGTGACCCGGAGCCCCCGCGACCGCAGCAGACGACCGAGGCTGGAAGCCGTGAGTCCCTTGCCGAGCGAGGAGGCGACGCCCCCGGTGACGAAGACGTGCTTGGTCGGCTGCCTCTCCACGGGGTTCAACCCTAGCAAGGTTTCCGGGTGCCTTCGGTCGCAACGCCGCGGGCGACCGCGAGGAGCTCCTGCGCGTGCGCCATCGCGGTGTCGGACTCCTCGAGCCCGGCCAGCATCCGGGACAGCTCCTGCACCCGGCCTCCGTCGTCGAGAACCGTCAGTCCGGAGGTGGTGATCGACCCGTCGCTGCTCTTGCGTACGACGACGTGGTGATCGGCGAACGCCGCCACCTGCGGGAGGTGCGTGACCACCAGCACCTGCGCGGAGCGAGCCAGCGCGGCCAGCCGGCGGCCGATCTCGACCGCAGCCTTGCCACCGACCCCGGCATCGACCTCGTCGAAGACGAACGTGGGCACCGGCCGGGTGTCGGCGAGGGTCACCTCGATGGCCAGCATCACCCGGGAGAGCTCGCCGCCCGAGGCTCCCTTGCCCAGCGGCCGCGGGTCGGAGCCGGTGTTGGCCGCGAGCAGGAGCTCCACCTCGTCGATCCCGGTGGTGGTGAACCGCCAGCGACCACCGTCGACCTCGAGACCGCCCTCGTCGGCAGTGCGTTCGACCGCGACCACGAAGCGTGCGTCGGGCATCGAGAGCTGACGGAGCTCGTCGGTCACGGCGCCCGCCAGCCGCTCGGCGGCCGCCTGCCGGAGCGAGGAGAGGCGGGCAGCGTCGCCGGCCATGCGCGACCGGAGCTCATCGCGCTCGGCTCGCAGCGCGGAGATGCGCTCGTCGGAGCTGTCGAGGCGCAGCAGCCGCTCGGCCGAGACCCGGCTCCACTCGAGCACCTCGGCCAGCGTCTCGCCGTACTTCCTGGTCAGGGCGGTCAGCGCGGCACGCCGTTCGGAGACCCCGGCCAGCCGGGCGGGGTCGGTCTCGAGGCCGGCGGCGTAGGAGGCGACGTCCGCGGCCACGTCCGCGAGCAGGTAGCTGACCTCGGCGACCCGGTCGGCCAGCGCCGCCGCCTCCGGGTCGTGGTCACGCACCGACTCCAGGGCGCGCCGGGCCGCCGCGACCGCGCCCAGGGCGTCGGGTGAGTCGTCTTCGGCGGAGAGCGCCTCGCGCGCGGTCTCTGCGGCAGTGCGCAGCGTGTCGGCGAAGCCGAGTCGGCCCTCCTCCACGGCCAGCGCCTCGTCCTCCCCCGGTGTGGGGGCGACCGCCTCGATCTCCTCCAGGCCGAGGCGCAGCACGTCGGCCTCACGTGCCCGCTCGCGCGCCGAGCCGAGCACCTCACGGAGCTCGGCCTCGACCTCGCGGAGCCGGTCGTGACCGGCGGCGTAGGAGGTCAGCGTCTTGGCCAGCTCCGGCCCGGCGTACGCGTCGAGGGCGTCGCGCTGGGCCTCGGGCCGCAGGAGCCGGTGCTGGTCGGACTGGCCGTGCACCGCGACCAGCACCTCGCCGACCCGGCCGAGCGCGGAGGCCGGCACCGACGCGCCCCCGAGGAAGGCCCGCGAGCGTCCCTCCGCGGAGACCTGGCGGCCGACGAGGAGGACATCGCCCTCGACCTCGCCGCCGTGCTCCTCGGCGATCGCCCCGACGTCGTCACCTGCCGTGACCACTCCCTCGACCCGGGCCGCCTTCGCCCCCGTGCGTACGGCGCCGGAGTCGGCGCGCCCGCCCAGGAGCAGCCCGAGCGCGGTGACGAGCATGGTCTTGCCCGCTCCGGTCTCACCGGTGATCACGGTCAGTCCACCGCCGAGCTCGAGGACGGACTCCTCGATCACGCCCAGGGAGCTGATCCGGATCTCCTCGATCATGTGTCGTCGTTCTCCCGGCGCCGACGCTCCGCTGCGCCGCGCCATCCCTCGACCGGGAGGCCGAACTTGGCCACGAGCCGGTCGGTGAACGGCGCCTCGTGCAGTCGCACGAGCCGGACCGGCGTACGACCGCGGCGGACCTCGATGCGCGCGCCCGGCGGCAGCTCGACGGTGCGCCGGCCGTCGCACCACAGCACGCCCGCGCCCTCGGTCTGGGCCAGCACCTCGACCGCCAGCACCGAGTCGGGCGCCACGACCATCGGTCGGGAGAACAGGGCGTGGGCACTGATCGGGACCATCAGCAGCGCCTCGACCGCCGGCCAGACGATCGGTCCGCCGGCGCTGAAGTTGTACGCCGTGGAGCCGGTCGGCGTGGCACACACCACTCCGTCGCAGCCGAACTTGCTGACCGGGCGGTGGTCGACCTCGACGATCACCTCGAGCATGCGCTGCCGCGCGGCCTTCTCGACGCTCGCCTCGTTCAGCGCCCAGCTCGTCTCGACCAGCTCGTTGTCGCGGTAGACGCTCACGTCGAGGGTCATCCGCTCCTCGCTGGTGTAGCGACGCTCGACGATCGCGTCGATCACCTTCTCGACGTCCTCGCTCTCCGCCTCGGCGAGGAAGCCGACGTGTCCGAGGTTCACCCCCAGCAACGGCGTCGCCGTGGCGTGGGTGATCTCGGCAGCGCGCAGGATCGTGCCGTCGCCGCCGATCACCACCGCCAGCTCGCACTGCTCGCACCCGGCGTCCTCGAGGCCGACCGGCTCCACGCCGTCGGCGGGTCCGAGGTCGAGCTCCTTGGCCTCGTCGTCGAGCATCCGCACGAGCAGGCCGTGGGCGGCGAGCGCGCGTGCCACTGCGAGGGTCACCTCGCGGGCCTCGTCGCGACCGGTGTGCGCGAGCAGCAGGATGCGGCGCGGATCGCCGTCCGGCTGCGGCTGGGCCGCCTGCGTGTTCACGTCCTCACCTTCTCACCCGGCACCCCCCAGGACGCGGAGCGGTCCGCCTCCGCGACGACCGCGTCCGGGGCGAGCTCCCGCGGCCCACGACGCAGCCACACGAAGAACTCGACGTTGCCCGAGGGGCCCGGCAGCGGGCTGGCGACGACGCCGCGGCCGCCCCAGCCGCGGCTCTCGGCGGTCCTCAGGACGGTCTCGACGGCTTCCGCGCGCAGCGCCGGGTCGCGGACCACTCCGCCCTTGCCGAGGCGCTCCTTGCCCACCTCGAACTGCGGCTTGACCATCAGGACCAGGTCGCCATCTGAGTCGGTCACCCCGATCAGCGCGTCGATCACCAGGGTCAGGGAGATGAACGACAGGTCCCCGACCACGAGGTCGACCGCCCCGCCGATGAGCTCCGCAGTCAGGTCGCGCACGTTGGTGCGGTCGTGGACCTGCACCCGCGGGTCGTTGCGCAGTCCCCAGACCAGCTGTCCGTAGCCGACGTCGACGGCCACGACCTCACGCGCCCCGGCACGCAGCAGGACGTCGGTGAATCCCCCGGTGGACGCCCCTGCGTCGAGGCACCGCCGGCCGGTGACGCCGAGCCCCGAGGGCTCGAAGGCGGCCAGCGCCCCGGCCAGCTTGTGGCCGCCGCGGCTGGCGAAGCCGGGGTCGGCCTCGTCGGCTCGCACGACCAGGTCGGCGTCGGTCGTCACGCCCGTGGCCGGCTTGCTGGCGACTGCGCGGTTCACGCTCACCCGACCGGCAGCGATCAGCTCGCCGGCGTGCTCACGCGAACGGGCGAGACCGCGGCGCACCAGCTCGGCGTCGAGCCGCAGGCGCCGCTGTGGCACGGGTCAGTCCGCGGGCGTGCCGGACAGCAGCTGGCCCAGCGCCTGGTGGGCCGCCTCGAAGACGGCCACGTGCTCGCCCACCGGCAGGTCGTCGAGCGCCTGGAGGCTGTCGACGACGGCGTCGGCGGAGGCCAGCCCGGTCGTCGTCGCGGCAGCTGGGACGGGGCTCTCGCTCATGCCGGTCACGCTACTCGGGCACCTCGACCCCGTCGGTCGCGACAGGCTGCCCGGTGTCGTCGAGATGTGCCCAGGCGACCACGGCGACGGCCCGCCACCAGTCCGCCGGACTTCCCTCGCCCTCCACCCGGAGGCGGCCGTCGTCCACGTCCGCTCTCCAGCCGCCCAGGGAGCCGTCGTCGTCCGGGGCGGGTTGGGGCTCCGCGAGCGCGTCCAGCCCGGGCGCGACGTACGTCGGCCGCTGGTCCGGCGTGGCGGCGACGAGCTCCACCAGTCCGGTGACGCCGGTGAGCACCAGGAGGCTGTCCCAGCCCATGGCGACGGCGCCCTCGATGTCGGTGTCGAGCCGGTCACCGATGACCAGGGGGCGGTCACCGCCGACCCGGGTGAGCGTCTCCTCGAACAGGGGTCGCTTCGGCTTGCCGGCCACCTCCGGGTCGCGCTCGGCGAACCGCGCGACCAGCTCGACCAGGGTGCCGTTGCCCGGCCCGATCCCGGTCGCGGTGGGGATGGTCATGTCGGTGTTGCTGACCACCCAGGGCAGTCCGGTGCGGACCAGGATGGCGCCCTGGACGACCTGCTTCCACGGCATCTCGGGCCCGTAGCCCTGGGCCACCGCGGCCACGTCGTCGCCGGGCTCGGTGACCGGGCGCAGTCCGCGCTCGCGCAGGGCCTCGTCGAGGCCCTCCCCACCGAGCAGGAACACCTCGGTGCCCTCGTCGAGCCGGTCTGCGAGCAGCCGGGCGGCGGCCTGGGCACTGGTGACCACGTCCTCGTCGTGCGCGTCCACCCCGAGCCGGCGCAGGTGCTCGCCGACCATGGCCGGGCGTCCGGGCCGCGTTGTTGGTCACGAAGGCCAGGTGCATCCCGCCGGCCTGGGCTGCGTTGAGCGCCTCGCTGGCACCGGGTACGGCGTCCGGCCCGACGTAGACCACCCCGTCGAGGTCGAGCACCGCCACGTCGTAGGCCGACGAGAGCGGTTCGGCACAGGCCCGGAGCGTGCTCACGCGTCGCGCTCGAGCGAGCGCTCCAGCTCCGCGGCCCGTTCGGCTGCGTCGGTGGCGTGCTCGCTGTCGACCGCCTCGGTGCGGTGGAACCAGGTCAGTGCGTCCTGCTGGCGTCCGGCGGCCACGAGGGTGTCGGCGTAGGCGTAGCGCAGCCGGGCGACCCAGGGCTCCCGCGACTTCGACAGCAGGTGGGCACTCTCCAGCGTGCGCAGCGCAGCATCCATCTCGCCGCGGTCGCGCCGGGCACCGGCCTCCACGATCGTCAGCTCCGCGAGCAGGGGCGGGGCCAGCTTGTCCTTGGTGACGTTCCGGACCAGGGTCAGCGCGCGGTCCGGACGGCCGAGGGCGCGCTCGCAGTCGGCCATGATCGCGACGTAGTCCTGGGCGCCGTTCATCCGCCGGGCGGACTTCAGCTCGGCCAGCGCCTCGGTGTACTCCCCCGCGGCGTAAGCGGCCTCGCCGACGGCCTCACGCACGACAGCGAGGCGGCCCGCGCGTCCACGGGCGGCGAGGGTGTGCTCGTAGGCCGTGCGGGGATCGCTGTCGATCAGCTCGCCTGCGGCGACCAGGTGCCTGGCCACTCGCAGGGCGAGCTTCTCCGGCAGCGACTTCAGCTGCGCCTGCATGGAGCGGTCCAGCTCCCGCCCGGTGATCTCCTCGGGGATGGGCGGCCCGTCGTAGGCCCGCTGCGACTCGGTGCGGTCCACGGTGTCCCTGCGGTCCCCGTCGCGACCACGGCTGTAGGGCCGGTCGGTGGGGCGCTGCTTGCGGCGATCGCCGTCCTTGCGCCGGTCGCCGCCCGAGCCGTCGGGCCGCTTCCCGCCGGGCCGACCACCGTCCGACCGCCGTCGGGGCGTTTTCCCTCGGGTCGCTTGCCGTCAGGTCGCTTGCGTGGCTGCCGCTGCTCGGGCACGTCCACTCCTCTTCTCAGCTTGGAATTGCACAAGGGCCGCCCCGGAAGGGGCGGCCCTTGTAAAAGTATGTCCGGCGACGTCCTACTCTCCCACGACCTCCCGGTCGCAGTACCATCGGCGCTGAACGGCTTGACTTCCGGGTTCGGAATGGGACCGGGTATTTCCCGTTCGCTATGGCCGCCGAAACTCTATGGAGTTGTCGAATGATGAGCCATCGAGCCGGCCAGTCCATGAAGAACTGGTCAGCTCCTAGGCTCCCGACCGTAACTCGGGAACCACACAGTGGACGCGCAACATCTTTGAGGGACAAGCCCTCGGCCTATTAGTACCGGTCGGCTAGGCATTACTGCTGTACACCTCCGGCCTATCAACCCAGTCGTCTACTGGGGGCCTTACCCGGTTAACCCGGTGGGAAACCTCATCTTGAAACGTGCTTCCCGCTTAGATGCCTTCAGCGGTTATCACTTCCGAACGTAGCTAACCAGCCGTGCTCTTGGCAGAACAACTGGCACACCAGAGGTTCGTCCATCCCGGTCCTCTCGTACTAGGGACAGCCTTTCTCAAGTTTCCTGCGCGCGCGGCGGATAGGGACCGAACTGTCTCACGACGTTCTAAACCCAGCTCGCGTGCCGCTTTAATGGGCGAACAGCCCAACCCTTGGGACCTACTCCAGCCCCAGGATGCGACGAGCCGACATCGAGGTGCCAAACCATCCCGTCGATATGGACTCTTGGGGAAGATCAGCCTGTTATCCCCGGGGTACCTTTTATCCGTTGAGCGACGCCGCTTCCACATGCCAGCGCCGGATCACTAGTTCCGACTTTCGTCCCTGCTCGAGATGTACCTCTCACAGTCAAGCTCCCTTGTGCACTTACACTCGAAACCTGATTGCCAACCAGGCTGAGGGAACCTTTGAGCGCCTCCGTTACATTTTAGGAGGCAACCGCCCCAGTTAAACTACCCATCAGGCACTGTCCCTGATCCGGATTACGGACCTAGGTTAGATATCTAATTCGACCAGAGTGGTATTTCAACGTTGACTCCACTCGAACTGGCGTCCGAGCTTCAAAGTCTCCCACCTATCCTACACAAATCGAACCAAACACCAATACCAAATTGTAGTAAAGGTCCCGGGGTCTTTCCGTCCTGCCGCGCGTAACGAGCATCTTTACTCGTACTGCAATTTCGCCGAGTCCATGGTTGAGACAGCGCCCAAGTCGTTACTCCATTCGTGCAGGTCGGAACTTACCCGACAAGGAATTTCGCTACCTTAGGATGGTTATAGTTACCACCGCCGTTTACTGGGGCTTAAGTTCTGCGCTTCGCTCCGAAGAACTAACACGTCCCCTTAACCTTCCAGCACCGGGCAGGAGTCAGTCCGTATACATCGTCTTACGACTTCGCACGGACCTGTGTTTTTAGTAAACAGTCGCTTGGGCCTGGTCTCTGCGGCCATCATTGCTTCCTGCAGCAAGTGCATTGACAAATCCGGCCCCCCTTCTCCCGAAGTTACGGGGGCATTTTGCCGAGTTCCTTAACCATGGTTCACTCGATCGCCTTAGTATTCTCTACCTGATCACCTGAGTCGGTTTGGGGTACGGGCGGCGCACAGCTCGCTAGAGGTTTTTCTCGACAGCATAGGATCATCGACTTCGTCCGTAAGGACTCCCCTTGAGGTCTCAGGCACGTGCAACGCGGATTTGCCTACGTTGCGCCCTACGCCCTTGGCCGTGGACAACCATCGCCACGGTTCGACTACCTTCCTGCGTCACCCCATCGCTTGGCTACTACTGGTTCGGGTCGTGCGCTCCGCCTCCATCGTCCCGAAGGATCCCGGAGGTTTTGGGCACTTAGCATCACCAGATTCGCCAGGGGCGCTGTTTTGCCGGTACGGGAATATCAACCCGTTGTCCATCGACTACGCCTGTCGGCCTCGCCTTAGGTCCCGACTTACCCAGGGCAGATTAGCTTGACCCTGGAACCCTTGATCATTCGGCGGAAGAGTTTCTCACTCTTCATTCGCTACTCATGCCTGCATTCTCACTCGTGTGGCGTCCACGACTGGTTCACACCGCCGCTTCACTCGCCACACGACGCTCCCCTACCCATCCATGCACCTGGACCCGGTTTGACCCGGGCCGGGCTGACGCATGAATGCCATAGCTTCGGTGGATAACTTGAGCCCCGCTACATTGTCGGCGCGAAATCACTTGACCAGTGAGCTATTACGCACTCTTTCAAGGGTGGCTGCTTCTAAGCCAACCTCCTGGTTGTCTCTGCGACTTCACATCCTTTTCCACTTAGTTATCGCTTAGGGACCTTAGCTGATGGTCTGGGCTGTTTCCCTTTCGACTACGGAGCTTATCCCCCGCAGTCTCACTGCCGCGCTCTCACTTACCGGCATTCGGAGTTTGGTTGATTTCGGTAAGCTTGTGGGCCCCCTAGACCATCCAGTGCTCTACCTCCGGTAAGAAACACGCGACGCTGCACCTAAATGCATTTCGGGGAGAACCAGCTATCACGAAGTTTGATTGGCCTTTCACCCCTATCCACAGGTCATCCCCTCAGTTTTCAACCTAAGTGGGTTCGGTCCTCCACGCGGTCTTACCCGCGCTTCAACCTGCCCATGGATAGATCACTTCGCTTCGGGTCTTGGTCGTGCCACTACGTCGCCCTATTAGGACTCGCTTTCGCTACGGCTTCCCCACACGGGTTAACCTTGCGACACAACGCAAACTCGCAGGCTCATTCTTCAAAAGGCACGCTGTCACCCCCACGAGGGAGGCTCCAACGGTTTGTAGGCACATGGTTTCAGGTACTATTTCACTCCCCGCCAGGGGTACTTTTCACCTTTCCCTCACGGTACTTGTCCGCTATCGGTCACCAAGGAGTATTTAGGCTTAACGGGTGGTCCCGCCAGATTCACACGGAATTTCAGGGGTTCCGTGTTACTTGGGGTGACGCTTCAGAGCCATCGTCTTACGTGTACGGGGGTATCACCCTCTATGCCGGGACTTTCCAGTCCACTTCGACTTCAACGATGGTTTCTTACTCTGTGCTGGTTCGGCAGAACCAGCCAAGCGGCCCCACAACCCTCAAGCAGCAACGCCTGCCGGCTATCACACTGCATGAGTTTGGCCTCTTCCGATTTCGCTCGCCACTACTCTCGGAATCACTTTTGTTTTCTCTTCCTGTGGGTACTGAGATGTTTCACTTCCCCACGTTCCCTCCAACTGCCCTATGTGTTCAGGCAGAGGTAACTGGACATGACTCCAGCTGGGTTTCCCCATTCGGAAATCCCCGGATCAACGCTTGGTTGCCAACTTCCCGGGGCTTATCGCAGGCTCCTACGTCCTTCATCGGCTCTTGGTGCCAAGGCATCCACCATGTGCCCTTAGTAGCTTGTCTTGCTACAAAGATGCTCGCGTCCACTGTGTAGTTCTCAAATTACGGGCGGATCCCCACCAGGGTCTCGCTTGCGCAGGAAACGCGTCCGAGGACGGCGTGCTCCCGCGCAGTTCGAGGGGGTGAAGGCCCAGAGAGGTCGATTCACTCGATCCCTCAGGACCCAACAGTGTGCCTGGTTCCCACTCCGACGCGACCTCGAGGTTCCACGCCTTCCACGCAAGGCGCGAAGAGCAGTACTGACGAGGCGTTGCCATCGTGTGTTCCAAATAATCGACGTTCCACTAGTGAGCAGCGCCTGCCGCTGAACGGATGTCAGCGAAACAGACTGCCTGGACAGCTCGCCCGGGACGAACCCGTGCGTCTGCCAGTGATGCTCCTTAGAAAGGAGGTGATCCAGCCGCACCTTCCGGTACGGCTACCTTGTTACGACTTCGTCCCAATCGCTCGCCCCACCTTCGACAGCTCCCTCCACAAGGGTTGGGCCACTGGCTTCGGGTGTTGCCAACTTTCGTGACGTGACGGGCGGTGTGTACAAGGCCCGGGAACGTATTCACCGCAGCGTTGCTGATCTGCGATTACTAGCGACTCCGACTTCATGGGGTCGAGTTGCAGACCCCAATCCGAACTGAGACCGGCTTTTTGGGATTCGCTCCACCTTGCGGTATCGCAGCCCTTTGTACCGGCCATTGTAGCATGCGTGAAGCCCTAGGCATAAGGGGCATGATGACTTGACGTCATCCCCACCTTCCTCCGAGTTGACCCCGGCAGTCTCTTATGAGTCCCCACCATTACGTGCTGGCAACATAAGACGAGGGTTGCGCTCGTTGCGGGACTTAACCCAACATCTCACGACACGAGCTGACGACAGCCATGCACCACCTGTATACGAGTGTCCAAAGAGACCTCTGTCTCCAGAGGCTTCTCGCATATGTCAAACCTAGGTAAGGTTCTTCGCGTTGCATCGAATTAATCCGCATGCTCCGCCGCTTGTGCGGGCCCCCGTCAATTCCTTTGAGTTTTAGCCTTGCGGCCGTACTCCCCAGGCGGGGCGCTTAATGCGTTAGCTGCGGCACGGAACTCGTGGAATGAGTCCCACACCTAGCGCCCAACGTTTACGGTGTGGACTACCAGGGTATCTAATCCTGTTCGCTCCCCACACTTTCGCTCCTCAGCGTCAGGTAATGCCCAGAGAACCGCCTTCGCCACCGGTGTTCCTCCTGATATCTGCGCATTTCACCGCTACACCAGGAATTCCGTTCTCCCCTGCATACCTCCAGTCTGCCCGTATCAGAAGCAGGCTCGGGGTTGAGCCCCGAGTTTTCACTCCTGACGTGACAAACCGCCTACGAGCCCTTTACGCCCAATAATTCCGGACAACGCTCGCACCCTACGTATTACCGCGGCTGCTGGCACGTAGTTGGCCGGTGCTTCTTCTGCGCATACCGTCACGTCTGGGAGAACCCAGTCGCTTCGTCTGCGCTGAAAGAGGTTTACAACCCGAAGGCCGTCATCCCTCACGCGGCGTTGCTGGATCAGGCTTTCGCCCATTGTCCAATATTCCCCACTGCTGCCTCCCGTAGGAGTCTGGGCCGTGTCTCAGTCCCAGTGTGGCCGGTCACCCTCTCAGGCCGGCTACCCGTCGAAGCCTTGGTGGGCCATTACCCCACCAACAAGCTGATAGGCCGCGAGCTCATCCTCCACCGCCAGAACTTTCCACCACCATCAGATGCCTGAAGTGGTCGTATCCGGTATTAGCTCCCGTTTCCGGGGGTTATCCCGATGTGGAGGGCAGATTGCTCACGTGTTACTCACCCGTTCGCCGCTCGTGTACCCCGAAGGGCCTTACCGCTCGACTTGCATGTGTTAAGCACGCCGCCAGCGTTCGTCCTGAGCCAGGATCAAACTCTCCGTTGAATTCTTGCGACCACCACACGCCCAAAAATGAGCAGAGCGTGGTGACCAATCTTAGAGAGATTTCCCGGCAAGAGAACGATTACTGACTAATGTCAGAATCATTGTTCTTACCAAAGGAACCGTCGACTCGAGTCCCGGACACGAGGTCCAGGGTCAAGTCCGACGGGTTATCAATTAATTCGTCGACTTTTGGCACACTGTTGAGTTCTCAAGGATCAAGCGCACACCGCAGCCACGCCTCTCGGCGTCGCCCGCGGGGCAACCTACAAAAACTTACCGGGTCACGACCACCGAGTCAAACTCGTTTGCCCTGCCCAGCCCCCCGTCCGGACCCCTCCACAGCGGTCCTGGTCCACACGTAGTGCGGACGGCACGGACCACCCCGGACGAGGCGGAGATCGAGGGTTGCTACCACAGGCCGGCCGCCCGGCTCGATGGCCTTGCGTCCCGCCACTCCGTGGCAACGAGGTGAAACATTAGGCAACAGCCGGGACCCGTGCAAATCGAGTCCGCGTGGCCCGGGTCACATCCGGTGTTCACGCAGGTCAGCGACTGCTGCCCTGTTCGGGCGTGCCGCGCTGGGGCGGCTCAGGCCAGCTCCACGCCGGCCAGGCGCTTCTTGCCCCGCCGCAGCACCAGCCAGCCGCCGGCGAGGACGTCGTCCTCACCCGGCACCAGCTCCGCGTCGGTGACCCGCTCGTTGTTCAGGTAGGCGCCGCCCTCGGCGATCGTGCGACGCGCCTCTCCCTTGCTCTGCGCCAGGCCGGACTCGACGAGCAGGTCGACGATGCCGGCGCCGCGCGGCACCTTGGTGGCACCGGCCTCGCGCAAGGCTGCTCCCAGGGTCTCCCCCGGCAGCTGACCCAGGTCCCCGCCGCCGAACAGGGCGGAGGCCGCCGCCTTCGCGTGCTCGGTCTCCGCCGCGCCGTGGACCAGGGTGGTCACCTCGTCGGCCAGCGCCTTCTGCCCGGCCCGCAGGTACGGCTGCTCACGCGTCTGCGCCTCGAGCGCCTCGATCTCCTCGTGCGTGAGGAAGGTGAAGATGCGCAGCAGCTCCCCGACCTTCTCGTCCTCGACGTTGAGCCAGAACTGGTGGAAGGCGTACGGCGACATCATCGCGGGGTCCAGCCACAGGGCCCCGCCCTCCGTCTTGCCGTACTTGGTGCCGTCGGCCTTGGTCACCAGGGGCGTGGCGAAGGCGTGCGCCTGACCTCCCGCCGAGCGCCGGATCAGCTCGACGCCACTGGTCAGGTTGCCCCACTGGTCGCTGCCGCCGAACTGCAGCCGGACCCCGTGGTCGCGGTAGAGGTTGAGGAAGTCCATCGACTGCAGCAGCACGTAGCTGAACTCCGTGTAGCTGATCCCGGCCTCGAGCCGGCTGCGGACCACGTCGCGCGCGAGCATCCGGTTGACCGGGAAGTGCTTGCCGATGTCGCGCAGGAAGTCGATCGTGGACAGGCTGGCGGTCCAGTCGTAGTTGTTCACCATCGTGGCCGCGTTGGCGCCCTCGAAGTCGAGGTACGGCTCGATCTGGGCGTGCACCTTCTCCACCCAGCTCTTCACCGTGTCCAGGTCGTTGAGCGAGCGCTCCCCTGAGTCGCGCGGGTCGCCGATCATCCCCGTGGCACCGCCCACGAGGGCGTACGGCGTGTGGCCCGCCTGCTGCAGGCGTCGCGCGGTGACGAGCTGGACGAGGTTGCCCATGTGCAGGCTGGGCGCCGTGGGGTCGAAGCCGACGTAGAAGCGCACGCTGTCCTCGACCAGTGCCTGGCGCAGGGCCTCGCGATCCGTCGAGTGGGCGATCAGCCCGCGCCACTCCAGGTCGTCCAGCAGGGTCGGGTCGATGCTCACGACGCACTAGCCTGCCATGTCGTCCTGCGGGCTCAGCCTGCCGTCCAGTGCGGGTCACGCCCTGCCTGCGCCAGCACCTGGTCCAGTGCTGTCGCCTCACCGGGCAGGTCGACCAGAGGACCGAAGGCGCCCTGCTGGCGTCCCATCTCGCCGATCTGGGCCATGGCGTCCAGGCCTGCGCCGAGCACGCCGTCGTCGTAGGCGACCTCCTGGCCGCTGGCCCGGGCGAGGTCCCAGCCGTGCAGGAGCGCCTCGGCGTACGCCATCAGGCCGACCATCTGCTTGGGCACCTTCCCGCCCATCGCCTCGCCCTCGTAGGCCTCGGGGCTGTCCCAGGCCTCGGCGAACCCGGCGAGCCGGGTGCCCAGGTCCTCGCGCCAGCCCTCGCTCATGTGGTCGCCGGCGGTGCCCCAGGGGTCCTTCTCGTCGAGGTCCTCGCCGGCACCGACGCGGCGCATCGCCTCGATCGTGCCGAGCATGTGGTTGGCCAGGGCGCGCACGTCCCACTCCGGACAGGGCGTCGGGCCGCTCAGTGCCTCCTCGGGGACGCCGGAGACGACCGGCCGGAGGCTGTCGACGAGGTCGTGGACGTGCTGGTGGACTGCGGGGTCGGTGGTCGCCATGCACTGTTGATACCCCGTGCCGGTGGTCGCGGAACCTTCCGACGGCCGGTCAGCGTGGTCCGACCCCCGACACGCGGCGTCCACGAGGTGGCCCGAACCGTGCCGCCGCCGCGATCCGGCTTGTACCCTCGCCGGACCGCCTACCTTCGTGAAGGGCAAGTCCCAGATGAAGAACCGTCGGCGTGTCTCGGTGCACGTGCTCGTCTGCCTCGTGCTCAGCGCGCTCCTCCTGACCTCCGCACCCGCCGATGCCGCGCGGCTGAACCTGCACCGCGGCAGCCGTGGCGTCTACGTGACCATGCTGGAGACGCGGCTCGCCCGGCTGTGGCTGCTCACTCCCTCGGCGGTCGACCGGCGCTACCGCGCGGCGACGGTGAACAGCGTGCGCACCTTCCAGCGGATGATGGGCCTGCGGGCCACCGGCAAGGTCAACCGTCGGCTGTGGAACCTGATCGCGCGTGAACCCGCCCGGCGCGCTCACCTGCGCGCCCCCGCCGTCGCCGGCCACCGCGGCGCCGTCACCGGCGGGCTGGCCGAGAACACCATGCAGTCCCTGAGGTACGCCGAGCCGTACGTCGACGTGCTGGAGTTCGACCTGCACCTGACCGCGGACCACCAGCTCGTGCTGATGCACGACACCACCTTGGACCGCACCACGAACTGCTCGGGCCCGGTCTCCGCATGGACGCTGGCAGGACCTCCAGGCGCAGTGCCTCGTCGGCGACCAGCCGATCCCCACCTTCGACGAGGTGGCCACCTACGCCGCACAGTCGGGCAAGGCGATCGCCCCCGAGCTCAAGGACCCGTCGATGTCGGGCGACGACCTCGACGAGGTGGCCTCGGTGCTGAACGACCACGGGCTCGGCGGACGCACCTGGCTGCAGTCGGTCTACGGCAGCCGCTTCGCCGCCCTGCGCGAGCGTGTCCCGGGCCTGCGCACCGTGCTCGTCTCCGAGGGCGCGCCCCCCGTCGCGAGCGTGCGCGCCTCCGGAGCCACGGCCGTCGCGGCGCCGCTGCACACGCTCACGCTCCCGCGGGTGCGTGACTACCACCGCGCCCACCTCTACGTGTGGGGATGGACCGCGCGGTCCGTCGGCGAGATCGAGACCGCCAAGGCCTTGGGCTGCAACCTGGTCGTCACCGACGTCCCACGGACGGCGCGGGCCCGCTACCGCTGAGGCCGCGGCTTGGCCGGGACGTAGCGGCTCACCGTCGCCTCGCCGGTGACCCAGAACCGCCAAGGGCGCTCCGCGGCGAGCCGCAGGCCGACCCGCGGACCGGTGCTCACCTCCGCGACCGGGTCGCCCGGCAGCAGCAGGCCGGTGAGGTCGAGGCCGTTGTCGGCGAGGTCGATCCCGAGTGCCTGGCACAGCCGGCCGGGCCCCCGGGCGAGGTCGCGGTCGGTCGACCGGCCCCGTCGCGCACGCGCCGTCTCGAGGCCGTCGACCACCTCTCCGGCCCGGAGCAGGACCGCGCTCGGCTGGCCCTCGGACCCGCACACCACGTTGCAGCAGTGGTGCATGCCGTAGGTGAAGTACACGTAGAGGTGCCCGGGCGGTCCGAACATCACCTCGTTGCGCGGCGTCATCCCCCGGTACGCGTGCGAGCCAGGGTCGCCCTGCCCGTCGTACGCCTCGACCTCGGTGAGCCGGACGGTGACGTCCGCCGTGGGTGAGGGTGGCGCCGAGCAGGCGCGGGGCGACCTCGAGGACCGGCCCGGCGAGGAGGTCGCTCAGAGCCATGCGCGGTGGTCCGCGAGCGCGGCACGCAGCTCGGCCAGCTGCTCACGCACGCGGTCGGGCGCGGTGCCGCCGCGGCCGTCGCGCGAGGCGACCGACCCCTCGACGGTGAGCACCTCGCGCACACCGGGCGTCAGGCGCGGGTCGATCTGGGCAAGCTGCTCGTCGGTGAGCTCGTCGAGCTCGACACCGAGCTCCTCGCAGCGCCGTACGCACGCGCCGGCCAGCTCGTGGGCGACGCGGAAGGGGACGCCCTCTCGTACCAGCCACTCGGCGACGTCGGTGGCCAGGGAGTGGCCCTGGGGGGCGAGCGAAGCCATCCGCTCGGTGTCGAAGACGAGGGTCGCGACCTGACCCGTGAAGGCGGGCAGCAGCACCTCGAGGGTGTCGACGGAGTCGAAGACCGGCTCCTTGTCCTCCTGCAGGTCGCGGTTGTAGGCGAGCGGGAGCCCCTTGAGCGTGGTCAGCAGCCCGGTCAGGTTGCCCACGAGGCGGCCGGACTTGCCGCGGGCGAGCTCGGCGATGTCGGGGTTCTTCTTCTGCGGCATGATGCTCGACCCGGTCGAGTAGCCGTCGTCGAGCGTCACGAAGCCGAACTCCCGCGTCGCCCAGAGCACCACCTCCTCGGCCTGCCTGCTGACGTCGATGCCGATCATCGCCAGGACGAAGGCGAGCTCGGCGACGAAGTCCCGGCTGGCCGTGCCGTCGATGGAGTTGGCCGAGCTGCCCGTGAAGCCGAGCTCCGTGGCCACCGCCTCCGGGTCGAGGCCGAGGCTGGAGCCGGCCAGGGCGCCGGAGCCGTACGGCGAGTCGGCCGCGACGCGGTGCGTCCCAGTCGCGGATCCGGCCGACGTCGCGGACCAGTGGCCATGCGTGCGCCATCAGGTGGTGGCTGAGCAGCACCGGCTGGGCGTGCTGCATGTGGGTGCGCCCCGGCATCACCGCGCCGAGGTGCTCCTCGGCCCGGTCCGCGTTGGCCTCGGCGAGGTCGAGCACGAGCCCGGCGACCGTGCGCGCGTGCTCGCGCAGGAAGACCTTGAACATGGTGGCGATCTGGTCGTTGCGGCTGCGCCCGGCCCGCAACCGGCCACCGAGCTCGGGACCCACGACGTCGACCAGAGCCTTCTCGAGGGCACCGTGGACGTCCTCGTCCTCCTCGGCGGGCACCAGCTCACCCGCCTCGAACCGGCGCTCGAGCTCGTCGAGGCCGGCCAGCAGGCCCTCGAGGTCGTCGTCGGTGAGCAGCCCGGCCGCGCGCAGCACCCGGGCGTGCGCCCGTGAGCCGGCGAGGTCGTAGGGAGCCAGCCGCCAGTCGAAGTGGGTGCTGCGGCTCAGCGCCTCGAGCTCGGGGCTCGGCCCGCCGGCGAAGCGGCCGCCCCACAGCTTGCCGGTGTTGGTGCTCTCGCGCTCGCTCATCAGTCGGTGCCGATCTCCATGGCCACGTCGTCGAGGACGCGGTCGCCGGCGTCGCCCTCGGCGGCGGGGTTGCTGGCGATCCGGTCGCCTCCGCCGGGCTCGAGCTCGCCGAGCAGGGTGCCGTGCTCCACGAGCACCTGACCCTCGTCGAGCGGCTGCGAGGCGTACACCTCGAGCTTGGAGCGGGAGTCGGCGATGTCGAGGTTGCGCATCGTCAGCTGGCCGATCCGGTCGGTCGGGCCGAACGCGGCGTTCTCGGTGCGCTCCATGGAGAGCTTGTCCGGGTGGTAGGAGAAGTTGTCGCCGCTGGTGCGCAGGATCGTGTAGTCCTCGCCGCGACGCAGCCGCAGCGTCACCTCGCCGGTCACCAGCGAGCCGATCCAGCGCTGGATCGACTCGCGCATCATCAGCGCCTGCGGGTCCAGCCACCGGCCCTCGTAGAGCAGCCGGCCGAGCTGACGGCCCTGCGCGTGGTAGTTGGCCAGGGTGTCCTCGTTGTGGACCGCGTTGAGCAGCCGCTCGTAGGCCGCCCACAGCAGCGCCATCCCCGGTGCCTCGTAGATGCCGCGGGACTTGGCCTCGATCACCCGGTTCTCGATCTGGTCGGACATCCCCAGCCCGTGCCGGCCGCCGATCACGTTGGCCTCGTGGACCAGCGCCACCGGGTCGTCGTACGACGTGCCGTCGATCGCCACCGGCCGACCGTTGCGGAAGCGCACCGTGACGTCCTCGGGCTCGATCGGGACGGCGGGGTCCCAGAACCGCACGCCCATGATCGGCTCGACGGTCTCCAACGAGACGTCGAGGTGCTCCAGCATCTTGGCCTCGTGGGTGGCGCCCCAGATGTTGGCGTCGGTGGAGTAGGCCTTCTCCAAGCTGTCGCGGTAGGGCAGGTCGTTCTCGGTCAGCCACTGGCTCATCTCCGCGCGGCCGCCGAGCTCGTGGACGAAGTCGGCGTCGAGCCACGGCTTGTAGATGCGCAGCGCGGGGTTGGCCAGCAGCCCGTAGCGGTAGAAGCGCTCGATGTCGTTGCCCTTGAACGTCGATCCGTCGCCCCAGATGTCGACGCCGTCCTCGTGCATCGCGCGCACCAGCATCGTGCCGGTCACCGCGCGACCCAGCGGCGTGGTGTTGAAGTAGGTGCGGCCGCCCGAGCGGACGTGGAACGCCCCGCACGCCATCGCGGCCAGCCCCTCCTCGACGAGCGGACGGCGGCAGTCCACGGAGCGGGCGATCTCGGCGCCGTAGAGCACGGCCCTGCCGGGGACGCCCTCGATGTCGGGCTCGTCGTACTGGCCGATGTCGGCGGTGTAGGTGCAGGGGACGGCGCCGTTCGCGCGCATCCAGGCCACCGCGACCGAGGTGTCGAGGCCGCCGGAGAACGCGATGCCGACGCGCTCGCCCTTCGGCAGGGAGGTGAGGACCTTGCTCAAGGTTGTCCTTTCGGGACGTCAGGGATGTGGCAGTCAGAGCCGGCCCGCGAGGGCCATCAGTCGTCGTACGACGCCCTCGCCGCCGGCGGGATCGCGGGAGATCACCAGCACGGTGTCGTCGCCGGCGATGGTGCCCAGGACGTCGCCGAGGTCGGCCTTGTCGAGGGCGGAGGCCAAGAAGTTCGCGGCGCCCGGCGGGGTGCGCAGCACGACGAGGTTGGCGCTGTTCTCGGCCGAGACCAGCAGCTCCTCGCACCAGTGCGCGAGCCGGTTGCTGCTCGCGGCGGTCTCGCGCGGCGCGACCGGCGACCGGTCACCGCCCTCGGCCGGCACGGCGTAGACGAGCGCACCCGACGCGGCGCGGACCTTGACGGCGTCGAGGTCGACGAGGTCGCGGCTCAGCGTCGCCTGGGTGACCACCACGCCGTTGTCGGCCAGCAGCTCGGCCAGCTCGGACTGCGAGCGCACCTCGTGGGTGGCCAGCAGGTCGATGACCAGCTGCTGCCGGGCGTTCTTGGTCGCCGGGATCTGAGCGTGACGGGAGGCGGTCACGACGCGCCTCCCAGCAGGAAGCAGAGGACGGCCTTCTGGACGTGCCGGCGGTTCTCGGCCTCGTCCCAGACCACGCTGCGGGGCCCGTCCAGCACCTCGGCCGTGATCTCCTTGCCGCGGTAGGCGGGCAGGCAGTGCAGCACGATCGCGTCGGCCGCGGCCTGGGCGAGCAGCTCCTCGTCGAGCCGCCACGGCGCGAACGCACCGGCCCGTGCCTCCGCCTCGTCCTCACGCCCCATCGAGATCCACGTGTCGGTCGCCAGCACGTCGGCCCCACGCGCGGCCTCGGCGGGATCCGCCGACGTAGTCGGCGGAGCCGCCGGTGGACGCGGCGAGCTCACTGGCGCGGGCGAGGACGCCCGGGTCGGGCTGGAAGGAGTCGGGGCCGCTGACCCGGACGTGCATGCCTGCGGTGGCACCGGCGAGCAGCAGGCTGTGTCCCATGTTGCAGGCCGGGTCGCCGACGAAGGCCAGCGTCTGCCCGGCGAGCTCGCCGCGGTGCTCGCGGATCGTCATCAGGTCGGCCAGGGCCTGGCACGGGTGGAACTGGTCGGTCAGCGCGTTGACCACGGGCACGCCGGCGTGGGCGGCCATCTCCTCGAGCCGCGACTGGTCGTAGGTGCGCCACACGACGGCCGCCGCCTGACGCCCGAGCACGCGCGCGGTGTCGGCGACGGACTCACGCACGCCGACCTGCGCGAGCAGGCGCGTCGACGATCATCGGGAAGCCACCCAGCTCGGCGATCCCCGCGGCGAAGGACGCCTGGGTGCGCAGGGTCGGCTTGTCGAACATGATCGCGACGGTCCGCGGGCCCGCCAGCGGTCTCGCGTCGTACGGCGCCGCCTTCAGCTTCAGGGCGAGGTCGAGCACGCTCGCCTGCTCCGCCGGGGAGAGGTCGTCGTCGCGCAGGAAGTGCCTGGTCGTCATGACGCGTCCTGGTACGCCGCGTCCAGGATGCCCGGCCACGCGGCCAGCAACGCGTCGACGTCGGCGTCGGTGACCACGAGCGGCGGAGCCAGCCGCACCCGGTCCGGGCCGGTCGCGTTGACGATGAACCCCGCCTGCTGGGCGGCCGCGACCACGTCGGGGCCGTGCGGCTCGGACAGGGTGAGGCCCACCAGCACGCCGACGCCCCGCACGTCGACGACCCGAGCATCGGTGGCCAGCTCGGACCGCAGCCGCTCCCCCACCTCGGCGGCGCGCGCCAGCAACCCGTCGCGCTCGATCGTGTCGATCACGGCCAGCGCGGCCGCGCACGAGAGCGGGTTGCCGCCGAACGTGGTGCCGTGGTGCCCGGGCTCGAAGAGCGTGGCCGCCCGGCCGAAGCCGAGGCACGCGCCGATGGGCAGGCCGCCCCCGAGTCCCTTGGCGAGCGTCACGATGTCGGCCGCGACGCCCGACGGCTGACTGGCCAGCCAGGTGCCGGTGCGGCCCATGCCGCTCTGCACCTCGTCGAACCAGAGCAGGGCGCCGTGCTCGTCGGTGATCTCGCGGGCGGCGACGAGGAACTCCGTCGGTGCGACGTTGACCCCCGCCTCGCCCTGCAGCGGCTCGATCACGACGGCGGCGGTCTCGTCGGTCACGGCGGCCGCGAGGGCGTCGACGTCCGCGAACGGCACCCAGGTGACATGGCCGGGCAGCGGTTCGAAGGGCGTGCGGTAGGCCTCCTTGGAGGTGAGCGCGAGGCTGCCGAGGGTGCGCCCGTGGAAGGCCTCCTCCATCGCCACGAGGTGGGTGCGGCCGGTGAGCCGGGTGAGCTTGATCGCCGCCTCGTTGGCCTCCGCACCGGAGTTGGCGAAGAAGACCTTGCCGCTTGAGGTCTCGACTGATCGCTCGCTCCGCTCGCTGCTCGACCGGCTGAGGTACAGATCTCGAGCAGCTTCTCGGCGAGACGGACCTGGGGCTCGGTGGTGAAGAAGTTCGAGACGTGCCCCAGCGTGTGCAGCTGGGTGGTCACCGCCTCGACCAGGGCCGGGTGGTCGTGGCCGAGCGTGTTCACGGCGATGCCGCCGAGGAAGTCGACGTACTCGTTGCCCTCGTCGTCCCAGACGTGGGCGCCCTTGCCGCGGGAGAGCACCAGCTTGGGCGGTCCGAAGGTGTTCATCAGCGACGTGGCGTAGCGCTGCTTCAGGTCATTCATCGTCGTCGTCCTCCTGTCCGGCGTAGGCCTTGCGGAGCCGGGTGGCGACGCCGGGCAGGACCTGGGTGCCGACCCCCTCCTTGGTGAACAGCTCGAGGAGCACTGCGTGCGGCTCGCGGCCGTCGACGACCGTGGCACGCGGCACGCCTCCGCTCACGGCGTCGTAGCAGGCCCGCATCTTGGGCACCATCCCGCTGTCCAGCGAGGGCATCAGCTCGGCGAGCGACTCCGGGCTGATCTCCTGGATCACGTCGTCGCTCTCGGGCCAGTCGCGGTAGAGGCCCTCGACGTCGGTGAGCACCATCAGCTTCTCCGCACGCAGCGCGATCGCCAGCGCAGCGGCTGCGGTGTCGGCGTTGACGTTGTGGACGGTGCCGTCCTTGTCCGGCGCGACGCTGGAGATGACGGGGATGCGGCCCGCCTCGACGAGGTCCTCGACCGCCTCGGGCCGCACGTGCGCGACCTCGCCCACCAGGCCCAGGTCGACCTCCTCGCCGTCGACGACGGTGTTGGTGGCCTTGGCGGTGAACAGGCCGGCGTCCTCACCGGAGAGGCCGACGGCGATGTGGCCGTGCTGGTTGATCAGGCCGACGAGCTCGCGCTGCACCTGGCCGACAAGGACCATCCGGACGACGTCCATCGCCTCCGGCGTGGTGACCCGGAGGCCGCCCTTGAACTCCGACTCGATCCCGAGCCTGTCGAGCATGGTGGAGATCTGCGGGCCGCCGCCGTGGACCACGACGGGCTTGAACCCGGCGAAGCGCAGGAACGCGATGTCCTCGGCGAAGGCCTTCTTCAGGTCGTCGTCGATCATCGCGTTGCCGCCGTACTTCACCACCACGACCTTGCCGTGGTACTGCATCAGCCACGGCAGGGCGCCGGCCAGGGTGCGCGCGGCGCGCAGGGTGTAGGGCTTCTTCCGGACCTCGGCGCCGGTGTCGTCGGTGCTGTCGATCATGACGAGTACGCGCTGTTCTCGTGGACGTAGGCGTGGGTGAGGTCGTTGGTCCACACGGTGGCCTGCTCGGCACCGGACTTCAGGTCGATGTCGACGCTGACCTCGCGACCGGACAGGTCGACCTTCGCCGGGTCCTCGGCCGGGGTGCTGGCGCGGCAGACCCAGACGCCGTTCATCGCCACGTCGAGGTCGGCGGGGTCGAAGGCGGCCTGCGTCGTACCGATGCTGGCGAGCACCCGGCCCCAGTTGGGGTCCTTGCCGAACACCGCGGCCTTGAACAGGCTGCTGCGGGCGACGCTGCGACCCACCTCGATGGCATCCGCGACGGACGCAGCGTTGCGCACGGTGATCGCGATCTCGTGGTCCGCGCCCTCTGCGTCCCGCAGCAGCTGCATGGTCAGGTCGGTGCACGCCTCGTTCAGCGCAGCAGCGAACTCAGCGAGCGACGGACGGACACCACTGGCGCCGGAGGCCATCACGGTCACGGTGTCGTTGGTGGACATGCAGCCGTCGGAGTCGAGCCGGTCGAAGCTGGCGCCGGTGGCGGCGCGCAGGGCGGTGTCGAGGTCGGCGGCGGGTACGACGGCATCGGTGGTGAGCACGACGAGCATGGTGGCCAGCTGCGGCGCCAGCATGCCGGCGCCCTTGGCCATGCCACCGATCGACCAGCCCGCGCCATCCGGCCCCTCGACGACGACCTGCTTGGCGACGCTGTCGGTGGTCATGATCGCCTCGGCGGCATCCTGGCCGGCGTCGTCGGCGAGAGCCTCGAGGCAGCCGTCGACGCCGCGCAACAGGTTCTCGCGCGGGTTGGACAGGCCGATCAGCCCCGTGGAGCAGACGACGACGTCGACGGCCCCGATGCCGAGCCCGTCGGCGACCCGCTCGGCGACGGCATGGGTGGTCGCGAAGCCCTCGCTGCCGGTGTAGCAGTTGGCCCCGCCGGAGTTGAGCACGACGGCACGGACGGTGCCGTCCTTGACGACCTCCTGGCTCCACAGCACCGGGTTGGCCTTGCAGCGGTTGGCGGTGAACACCGACGCGGAGTCGAAGGTGGGGCCCTGGTTCACCACCAGGGCGACGTCCTTGTCGCCGGTCGACTTCAGGCCGGCGGCGACGCCGCTTGCGAGGAAGCCGGCGGGGTGCGTGATGCTCATCAGGGACTGTCCTTGGGATCGACGGGGACGGCGGGGGCGACGGTGTGTCCACGTCGTCGCCACTCCTCTGCTGCATCGTCGGCCTTGCCGAACGGCACCAGGATCCAGTCGGTGTCGAAGGTGGAGATGGTGAAGACACTGATCTCGGCCTCGGCGAGCGGCTGGAGCAGCGCGGCCAGCACCCCGGTGAGCGCGAAGTCGAGCGGGCCGGCGACCGCGAACGCCGCGAAGGGCCCCTCGTGGCGCACCTTCTTCGGCACGTTGCGGCCCGCGCAGACGACGCTGGTCTCCCTGGCCGTCGCCGTCACCGAGAACAGCGAGGACGACTCGGCCCAGCCGGGCACGTCCGCGCCGGGACCGAGCCGCACGACTGCCAGGCGCTCGGGGTAGCGCTCGAGCGAGTAGGTCGCGTCGCTCACGGCGCCAGCCCCACGGTGGAGAGGCCGGTCTCCTCGGGGAGCCCGAGCGCGAGGTTCATGCACTGCACCGCCGCTCCCCCGGTGCCCTTGGCCAGGTTGTCGACCGCACCGACGGCGACGACGCGTCCGGCGGACTCGTCGAGGGCCACCTGCAGGTGCACCGAGTTGGAGCCGAGCACCGCCTTCGTCGCGGGCCACTGCCCCTCGGGCAGCAGGTGGACGAACGGCTCGTCGGCGTACGCCTTCTCGTAGGTCGCCCGCACGTCGTCGGCGGTGACCCCGTCGGCGACCGAGCCGCTGGCGGTGGCCAGGATGCCGCGCGGCATCGGCACCAGCACCGGGGTGAAGCTGACCCGCACGTCGGCGTCGGTCAGCCCGGAGAGGTTCTGGATGATCTCGGGGGTGTGCCGGTGGGTGCCGCCGACGCCGTACGCCGACGCGGAGCCCATCACCTCGCTGCCGAGCAGGTGGGGCTTGGCGCGCCTTGCCGGCGCCGGAGGTTCCGGAGGCGGCGACCACGACCAGGTCGTCGGCCGCGACGAGGCCCGCGGCGACAGCGGGCGCCAGGGCGAGCGTGGAGACCGTCGGGTAGCACCCGGGCACGGCGATCCTGCGCGCGCCCTGGAGCAGCTCCCGCTGGCCCGGCAGCTCGGGGAGGCCGTACGGCCACGAACCGGCCCAGGATCGGTGCCGTCGGAGCCGTAGAACCTCTCCCACAGCGCCGGGATCGGTCAGCCGGAAGTCGGCACCGCAGTCGATGACGACGATGTCGTCCCCGAGCTCGGCCGCCACCGGACCCGACTGGCCGTGCGGCAGGGCGAGGAAGACGACGTCGTGGCCGGACAGGGTCTCCGCCGTGGTCTCCTCGAGCACGCGGTCGGCCAGCGGCACCAGGTGCGGTTGCAGGCCGCCGAGCAGCTCACCGGCGTTGGACCCTGCCGTGAGCGCGCCGATCTCCACGTCGGGGTGACCGAGCAGGAGCCGCAGCACCTCGCCCCCGGCGTACCCGCTCGCCCCGGCGACCGCCACCCGCACCTTCGTCATCTGCATGACTATACATATCTCTGCATGCTCGGGCGAACCCGGGTAGCGTCCCTTCGAGACGGGCCGTGCCGGCCCTCGCTCCAGGCGACCGCGATGTCCGGGCTGCCCTGCAGGAAGGACGACCCAGTCCTGGCTCTCGAAGGGCGGCGGAGCTTCCATCCCCTTCACCGTCCGGATGGCGACGACGGGACTCGGACAGGTCGATGCAGTGCCGAGTGAAACCGTGGTGAAACCGCTCTCCTCCACTGTGGTCCCATGACGAACTTCGACAACAGTGCGCTCGCGGTCTCGGCCCGGGGGCTGGTCAAGGACTTCGGCGACAACCGCGCCGTCGACGGCATCGACCTGGACGTGCACCGCGGCGAGATCTTCGGCGTGCTCGGCCCGAACGGCGCCGGCAAGACCACCATGCTCAGCATGCTGGCCACCCTGCTCAAGATCGACGAGGGTGAGGCCGAGATCTTCGGGCTCGACGTGCGCCGGCAGCAGCACGAGGTGCGGCAGGTCCTCGGAGTCACCGGCCAGTACGCCTCGGTCGACGAGAACCTCACCGGCTCCGAGAACCTGCTACCTCTTCGGCCGGCTGCTCGGCCTGCCCAAGGCCGAGGCTCGCGGCCGGGCGAAGACGCTCCTCGCGCAGTTCGGACTCGAGGACGCAGCCGACCGGCAGATCGCCAAGTTCTCCGGGGGCATGCGCCGCCGGCTCGACCTCGCCGTCAGCCTGATCCGCCGACCTCCGCTCATCTTCCTCGACGAGCCGACCACCGGGCTCGACCCGCGCACCCGTGGCCAGATGTGGACCACGATCCGCGAGCTCGTCGCGGAGGGCGCCACCATCCTGCTGACCACGCAGTACCTCGACGAGGCCGACCAGCTCGCCGACCGGATCGCGGTGATCGACCGCGGCGTCAAGGTGGCGGAGGGGACCCCGGACCAGCTGAAGACCTCGGTCGGCTCCTCGACGCTGCAGCTGCGGATCGCCGACCCGGCGAACCTCCAGGACGCGGTGAGCGTGCTCTCGCGAGTGCTTCCGGACGAGCCCGTGCTGACGCCCGAGGCAGGCGGCATCAACGTCGCACTGGCCGACGCCGACCGGGCCGCGGAGGCGCTGATCGCGCTGCGGCAGGCCGAGATCAGCATCGCCTCGGTGAGCGTCGCGAAGCCGACGCTCGACGAGGTCTTCCTGGCGCTCACCGGCCACGACACGAGTGAGCCGGAGACCACCGACACCGACGCGCACGACGACCACGAGCTGGAGCCAGTCCGATGACGACCATGACCGAAGCCAACCCCGCCGCCCTCGTCCGCCACCGGGTGAGCGTCAACGAGACCGTCAGCCAGACGATGGTGATGGCCTGGCGCGCCACCAAGAAGATGCGCCGCAACCCCGAGCAGTTCTTCGACGTGCTCATCCAGCCGCTGCTGTTCACCGCGATGTTCGCCTACATCTTCGGCGGCGCGGTCAGCGGCGACGTGGTCGAGCTACCTGCCGCTGCTGATCCCGGGCATCCTCGCCCAGACGACGCTCACCGCCTGCATCGCGACCGGCACGCAGCTGCGCGAGGACATGGACAAGGGCGTCTTCGACCGGTTCAAGTCGTTGCCGATCGCGAGGGTCGCCCCCCTGGCCGGCCCGATGGTGGCCGACCTGCTGCGCTACACGATCGCGACCGTGCTGACCTTCGCCACCGGCATCGCCATGGGCTACCGGCCCGGTGGCGGCGTCTTCGGCGTGGTCGCGGCGATGCTCCTCGTGATCGTCACCGGGTGGTCGCTGGCGTGGATCTTCACCTTCGTCGGCATCATCGGACGCAGCGCCCAGTCGGTGCAGGGCATCTCGATGATGATCATGTTCCCGCTGACGTTCCTGTCCAACGCCTTCGTCCCGGAGAAGACCCTGCCGGGCTGGCTGCGGTCCTTCGTCCAGGTGAACCCGGTCTCGCACGTGGTCACCGCGGTGCGCGACCTGGCCAACACCGGCCAGGTCACCGGGCAGGTCGGCTGGGCGCTGTTCGCCTGCGCGGCGGTGATCGCGATCTTCGCGCCGCTCTGCGTGCGGGTCTACCGCCGGGCGATGTAGCCGAGCGCGTCGCGGACCTCGTCGAGCAGGTCCACGACGGGGACGTCGGCGAACTGCTCGACCAGCGCGGGGAGCCGGCCGGGGGCGACTGTGTCGACGAGACCGGTCACGTTCGTCCAGGCGAGCGTGGGCAGCTCGCGGTGGTAGCCGAACCGGTAGCCCAGGGCCACCATCCGCAGGGCGGCCTCGCTGCTCTCGTCGGAGGGGTCGCCGGTCAGCACCCAGCAGCCTTCGGCCAGCAACAGCCCGCCCAGGATGGGGTAGTCGACGGCGAGCGTCTCCGCGGCCAGGAGCTCGAGCGCCTTCTCCCGGACCTTCTCCGCCAACCAGGTCACGTCCTCGCGACGGCCGTGCAGCGCGTGCGCGAACAGGGCGGACGCCTCGGCGTACAGCACCCAGGGCAGCAGTGCTGAGACGGCCTCGATCCCCGGGAGCTCGCGCGTGGTGACCGCGTCGAGGCAGTCGAGGAGCAGCCGAAGGCCGGTGTCGGTCTCACCACGGGCCAGCGCCAGCTCGGCCTCCCCGGTCAGGCCGGCGATGCTCCAGCCCACCGAGCTGCCCGCGTTCGTCGGAGACGATCGCCTCGATCTGGGTGGCCGCCTCGTCGAGGCGTCCTGCCGCGATGTCGGCGAAGGCCAGGGTGCTGCGCAGCTGCAGCACGTCCTCCAGCGCTCCGAGCGCCTGCATCACCGGGATCGCACGACTGGCGTGGGCAACGGCCTCGTCCCAGTCCCCCGCCTGCGTCGCCAGCCCGGTGGCCTGGGCCTCGAACAGCGCCCGTGTCCAGGGTCCGTCGCTGTCGTCGCAGAGGGTGAGTCCCCTGTTGGCCGCGACGATCGCGCCTTCGATGTCACCGGCGTTCTCGCGTGCCTGGCGTGGCCCACTGCAGCGCCCCACGGGCCACCGCCGGGTCGTCGTCCTCGCAGAGCCGGTCGAGAGCCTCGAGCGAGGGAAGCCGCCGCCGGCGTACACCTCCAGCAGCAGGCGCGTGAGCGCATCGGTGCGGCTGCGGTCACCGGCCAGCCCGAGCGCACTGAGCCGCTCGATCGCATCGACGGGCGGGACGCCGCTGAACAGCGTGGTGGTGACGATCACCAGGGAGAGCACGCCGCGCATCTCGGCCTCGCGTCCCGGAGCCGGCGTCGGCGTCCGCGACGAGGTCGAGCACCTCGCGGGTGACCTGCAGGACGCCGAGGTGCTCGCCCTCGATCGTCCAGAAGCCGGCGAGCACGCCGACGAGAGGTACGACGGCCTCGGCGTCCTCGGCCTCGATGCGCAGCGCGCATCACGCCGGCGAGGTTGCCCGCCTCGGCCCGGATCCGGCCCATCGTCTCGACCTGGTCCGGGCTGAACAGCCGGTCGACCAGCTCGCGTGCCAGGTCGATCGCCCACTGCCGCAACCGATCGCGGACCACCGCGGTCTCGCCTGCGGCCTCGAGCTGCTTGAGGCCGTACTCGCGCACCGTCTCCAGGAACCGGTAGCGCATGGTCTCGCCCTCGCGCACCACGAGCATCGACTGGTCGACCAGCTCGATCAGGGCGGCGAGGGGGTCGCGCCCGAGCAGGGCCTCGGCACCCTCGAGGGAGAAGCCGTCGGGGAACACCGCCAGCGTGCGCAGCGCCTGCCGGTCGTCCTCACCGAGCAGGTTCCAGCTCCACGCGATCACCGCCTCCAGCGTCTGGTGGCGGTCGGGGGCGGAGCGGTCGCGGCCGCTGAGCAGCGCGAACCGGTCCGCCAGACGACGCGAGATCTCCGCGACCGACATCACCCGCACCTTCGCCGCTGCGAGCTCGATGGCCAGCGGCAACCCGTCGAGCCGCTCGACCAGGGCGGTGACCTCGTCGACGTCGAGCCGGACTCCCGGCCGCGCCGCCCTCGCACGCTGGTCGAACAGCTCCACGGCGGCGTCGCCGCCCAGCTGCGGCAGCAGGTAGACCTGCTCCGCGGCGATCCCGAGCGGGGCCCGCGAGGTGGTCAGCACGCTCGTCGCGTCGGTCGTTGCCACCAGGAAGGCCACGAGGTCGGCCACCGCGTCGACGAGGTGCTCGCAGTTGTCGAGGATCAGCAGCGTCGGCGGACCGGACAGCTTCTCGGCCACCCGGGCACGCATGTCGGCCCGCAGCTGGGCCGTGCGCACGCTGGTCACGGACTCGCGGACGCCGAGCGCGCCGGCCACCTCCGGGAGCACGCCGTCGGGCGCCGTCACGCCGGCGAGCTCGACGAAGTGCACGACCGGCAGCCGCAGCCAGGCGCCCCACGAGGTGGGCCATCCGGGTCTTGCCGAGCCCGCCGGCCCCGACGATCGAGACCACCCGGGAGCTCTCCAGCAGCCCGCGGATCCGGACCACGTCGTCGTCGCGGCCGACCAGCGGCGTGCCGTCGTACTTCAGTCCCTGGCGCACCGGCGCCTCGCGCGCCAGCAGCTCGGCGTGCAGCCGGACCAGCTCCTGCCCGGGCGAGGCGCCGAGGCCGTCGCGGATGCGCTTCGGCGTACGCCGCGTAGCGGGCGAGCGCCGCGGGCACGCCGCGCACCTGGGCCTCCGCACGCAGGACGTCGGCCAGCAGAGCCTCGTCCCCGGGGCTGCCGGCCAGCGCGGCCTCCAGCAGGGGCAGCGCCTCGCCGGCGTCGCCGCGGGCGAGCAGCACGACTCCCAGGAGCCGGCGCGCGCGGGCCCGCTCGTCGCGGGCTGCGGCGACGGCCTCCGCGAGCGGACCCTCCTCGGCGGCGGTGGTCAGCGGCGACGCGAGTGCCTCGCGGGCCTGGAGCCGCGCCACGTCGAGGTCGCCGGCGCTGCGCGCCGCCGTCGCGTCGTCGACCAGCCGCCGCAGCCGGAGGAGGTCGACCTGGTCGGGGCGCAGACCCAGCCGGTAGCCGGTGCCGACGCGCGAGACCACCTCCGTCGAGGTCTGCGACCGGACGCGGGAGACGAGCACCTGGAGCGCCTTCTCGGGGTGAGCGGGCTCGTCGTCGGCCCAGACCTCGCGGACCAGCTCGCTGACGGCGACGCTGCGCGGCGCGGCCAGGGTGAGCGCCGCGAGCAGGTCGCCACCGCGGCCCTTCGGCACGTCGCGCCCCTGCCAGGTCACGCCGTCCAGGAGAGTCAGGTCGGGACTGCTCACGACGGCCTGCTCATGACGGGGTGCCGGCTGCCGCCATCAGGCGCGCTGCTCCGCGCCGTGTCGCTGCACCGCGAGGGCGACGGCCGCGTCGCGCGCGGCGCCGGTCTCCTGCTCGGTCAGGGTGCGGTCGGGAGCCCGGAAGCGCAGGGCGAAGGCGAGCGACTTGCGGCCCTCGCCGACCTGCGGGCCGGTGTAGACGTCGAAGAGACGCACCGACTCGCACAGCGGCCCGGCGCCCTCCCGCAACGTCGCGGCCAGCTCTCCTGACGCCAGCGCGGCGTCGACGACGAGCGCGACGTCCTCCTTGGCGACGGGGTACGTCGAGAGTCCGGGTCCGCGCGGCTCCTGCGCCCGCGACATCAGCAGATCGAGGTCGATCTCCAGCGCCGACGTACCTCGCGGCAGGCCGAAGGCCGCGCACACCCGCGGGTGCAGCTCGCCGGCGTGGCCCAGCTCCGTCTCGCCGACCACGACCCGTGCGCAGCGACCGGGGTGCCAGGGCGCTCGCTCGGCCGCCACGACCTCGACCGGCACGCCGAGCTCGGCACCGAGGTCACGCACCAGCGCGACGGCGTCGGCCCACGCGGCGGCACGTCCTTCGCCCCACCAGCCGGCGCGCTCCCGCTCTCCCGCGACCACGGCCGCGAGGAAGAGCGGCTGGTCCGGCACCGCGGCCAGCAGCGCCTCGAGCTCCTGGTCCGAGGGCCGGGCGTCGACGCCGTAGATCGGCGCGTGCCTGCCCGTGGGGAAGGCGACGAGGCCGGTCTCGAACAGGGAGGCTCCGGGCGCACCGCGGCTCAGGTTGCGTGCGGTCGCCCGCAGCAGTCCCGGCAGCAACGTCGTGGTGTACGACGGGCGCTCGCTGGAGAGGGGGTTGGCCAGCCGGACGGTACGACGGAGCACGTCGTCGTCGGCCAGCCCGAGGTCGTCGAAGTCCTCCGGCCCGACGAACGGGAAGCTGATCACCTCGGTGTAGCCGGCGCCCGCGACGACCCGTCCGATGCGGCGGCGCAGCCGCTGCTCGCGCGTCAGTCCGCGGCCGGCCGGTGCCGGGGGCAGGACCGAGGGCACCTCGTCGTACCCGACGACGCGCGCCACCTCCTCGACCAGGTCGTAGGGGTCGGTGAGGTCGGGCCGCCACGGTGGCGCCACGGCGGTGAGCGAGTCGGCGCCGTCGTCGACCTCGCACCCGACCGCCCGCAGGTTGCGGATCGTCGTCTCGCTGGCGACGTCGATGCCGGTGACGCGCGCGGGGAGGTCGATCGGCATCGTGATGGTGGCCGGGGCAGGTGGGGTGCCGACGACGGTGACCCCGGGCTCGACGGTGCCGCCGCCGTGCTCGGCCAGCAGCTCGGCGACCCGGTCGGCCGCGGCCTCGCAGATCGTCGGGTCGACCCCACGCTCGTTGCGCTTGCCGGCCTCGGAGGTGAGCTTGTGCCGGCGGCCCGTGCGGAACATCGAGACCGCGTCCCAGTGGGCGGCCTCCACCAGCACCCGGCGTCGTGGTCGCCGACATCTCGGTCGTCTCACCGCCCATCACACCGCCGAGGCCGATGATGCCGGAGTCGTCGGTGACCACGAGGTCCTCGGGCGACAGGGCGCGGTCGCGGCCGTCGAGCGTGGTCAGTCGCTCCCCCTCCGACGCGCGCCGGATCCGCAGCGTCCCCTGGACCTTGTCGGCGTCGTAGCCGTGGATCGGCCTGCCCATCTCGAACATGACGTAGTTGGTGACGTCGACCGCGAGCGAGATGCTGCGCTGCCCGACGAGCGCGAGCCGGCGCACCATCCAGTCCGGTGTCGGCGCCGCGGGATCGAAGTCGGCGACCGTGCGGGCCACGAAGACCGGGCAGCCCGGCCGGGTCGTCGACCTCGACGGGCCAGCCGTCGTCATCCGCCGATCAGGGGTCTTCCGGTCGGCCGGGTCGTGGAACGGTGCGCCGTACGCCATTGCGGCCTCGCGGGCGACGCCGCGCAGCGACATCGCGTAGGCGCGGTCGGGGTTGATCTCGAACTCGATCACCTCGTCGTCCAGGCCGAGGACGTCGCGGACGTCGTCGCCGGGCTGACCGGCGTCGGGCGGCAGCACGATGATCCCGCCCCCGATGACAGAGTGTCCTGGCCCAGCCCGAGCTCGGCCGCCGAGCAGATCATCCCCGCGCTGACGTGGCCGTAGGTCTTGCGCGCGGAGATCTCGAAGCCGCCCGGCAGCACGCCGCCGGGCAGCACGACCACGACGAGGTCGCCGACGGCGAAGTTGTGGGCGCCGCAGACGATGCCCTGCGGTCTCCCCGGTGCCGTTCGCCGCGCCGACGTCGACGCTGCACCAGTTGATCGTCTTGCCGTTCTTCTGCGGCTCGGGCTCCATCGTGAGCACCCGGCCGATCACCAGGGGTCCGGTGACGTCCTCGCCGGGCCGCTCGAGCGACTCGAGCTTGAGCCCGAGGGCGGTCAGGCGGCGGGCGAGGTCGTCGGTGGTCGCGTCGGGCGGCAGGTCGACGTACTCGCGCAGCCAGGAGATCGGGGCGCGCATCAGAGGTCGGTCCCGAAGGCGGCGGAGAAGCGGAGGTCGCCGTCGAAGACGTCGCGGAGGTCCTCGATCCCGTGGCGGAACATCAGCATCCGGTCGATGCCGAAGCCGAAGGCGAACCCGGTGTAGCGCTCGCTGTCGATGCCGCAGGCGGTCAGCACGCGAGGGTTGACCACGCCGCAGCCGCCGAGCTCGATCCAGCCCTCGCCGCGACAGGTGCGGCAGCTCGCGACGGCCGGGGGAAGGCCGCGGCAGACGAAGCAGACCATGTCCATCTCCGCCGAGGGCTCGGTGAAGGGGAAGTACGACGGGCGGAAGCGGGTGCGGATGCCCTCGCCGAAGAGCGACTGCAGCATGTGGTCGAGCGAGCCGCGGAGGTGAGCCATGGTGATGCCCTCGTCGACGACGAGGCCCTCGACCTGGTGGAAGACCGGGCTGTGCGTGGCGTCGTACTCGTCGGTGCGGTAGACGCGGCCCGGGCAGACGACGTAGATGGGCGGCTTCCGGCTGAGCATGGTGCGCGCCTGCACCGGGCTGGTGTGGGTGCGCAGGACGAGGTGGTCCTCGGCCGGGTCGGTCCAGAAGGTGTCCTGCATCGTGCGCGCGGGGTGGTCGGGGCCGAGGTTGAGCGCGTCGAAGTTCAGCCACTCGGCCTCGACACCCGGGCCCTCGGCGACCTCCCAGCCCATGGCCACGAAGACGTCGGCGATCCGTTCGGAGAGGGTGGTGATCGGGTGCCGGGCGCCGCGGGGCTGCCGGTCCCACGGCAGCGTGACGTCGACGACCTCCTCGACGAGCATCCGCTCCTCGGCCTCGGCCTCGAGCTCGGACTGGCGCCTGGCAAGGGCCTGGTTCACCGCGCCGCGGGCCTGGCCGACGCGCTGCCCGGCGTCCTTGCGCGCGGCCGGGGGCAGCGCGCCGATCTCGCGGTTGGCCAGCGCGAGCGGTGAGCGGTCGCCCGCGTGCTCGGAGCGGACCCGCTTGAGCTCCTCCAGGGTGCTCGCCCGGTTGATCGCCTCGAGGGCCTCCTCGCGCATCGCGGTGACGTGCTCCTCGTCGAGCGGGGTCACCTGCACCGGGTCGTACTCGGAGTTGGGACCCGACATGGTTGCCTTCCGCTCGTGTGACGCGCGGGCGCCAGTCTAGGAACCCGGCGTACGTCGCCACCAACGGGTTTGGCCGGCCGCCGCATATCCACATTCGATCGGACCCCTCGAGTACGGCGTGTCGGGGGCCGAATGCATGTGGATATGAGGAATTCAGAGTCCCCGGCGGTCGGCGGAGGGCCAGCGGACCTCGAGGCGGGCGCCGCCGGCCTCGGAGTCGCCGATCTCGACGGTCCCGCCGTGGACGCGGACCAGGCCGTTGACGATGTACATGCCCAGGCCGGTGCCGCCGCGGATGCCGTGCTTCCAGAACTTGGTGAACACCCGCGAGCGGATCTCCTCGGGGATCCCGTCGCCCTCGTCGTCGACGCGGATCAGCGCGCCGGGGAACGGCTCCTCGATCCTCCGGACGAGCACCCGCACGGTCCCGTCGCCGTGCCGCACCCCGTTGTCGACGATGTTGGTGACGACCTGGGTGAGCTTGTCCGGGTCGGCGAAGACGGTCAGGTCCGCGTCGTCGTACGTCGACTCGATGTCGCGGTGGGTGCCGGCCCGCACCGAGTCGACGCACCGCTCCACCAGCGGGCCGAGGTGGATCTCACGCGGGTAGAGGGGCAGCCGGCCGGTGTCGATCCGGGCCACGTCGAGGAGCTCCGCGATCAGCCGCGACAGGCGCTCGGAGTCGGCGTAGACGGTGCGCAGCATCAGCTGCTTCTGCTCGTCGTTGAGCCGCTCCCACTTGTTCAGCAGCGTCCCGACGAACCCCTTCACCCCGGTCAGCGGCGAGCGGAGCTCGTGGGCGACGGTGGCGACCAGGTCGGAGCGGTCCCGGTCCAGCCGGGCGCGCCCGCGGGCGGAGCGGATCACCACCGCGACGCTGCTCACCGGTCCGCCGCGGTGCGCGCGGTTGATCCGGCCGGTGACCAGGACCTCGGTGCCGTCGCTGGTGAACCACGACTGCTCCGGGAGCCCGACGCGGTTGACGATCCCGTCGTACGGCGTCGTCGTCTCGAACCAGATGCTGCTCTCCCGGTCCTGGAGCGCCATCACGTCCTGCAGGGGCCGGCCCGGCTTGGCACCGTCACCCAGCAAGCGGCGCGCGACGTCGTTGACCAGGGTGACGTTGCCCTCGGCGTCCGCGATCACGACGCCGTCCGGCAGCGCATCCAGGAGGGCGTCGCTGTCCACCCGCTCAGACTAGGGGCAGGTCGTGGTGGCGCCGAGGACGTGCACGCGCGCCAGGTCGTCCTTCGCCCGGGCGCGCGCGAGGTTCCAGCCGGTCCACGGGTCCTCGGATCGCGCACCCGGCCCGGGGAGGGCGCAGGACGCCTCGGCACCCGGCAGGGAGGCGAGGGTCGGCGTCGCGTCCGCGCTGAGACCCCTGAGGTAGCCCCAGTCGACCTTGCCCGTCGCGTGGTAGCGCTCGATGTTGTGCCGGGCGATCCAGGCGTCCGGGTTCGCCACGGCCAGGGCCAGCAGCACGGCAGCCCCGGAGAGCAGCGCCACCCGCGGCAGCCACGCCCCCCTCAGGGAGAGCCCGGCCACGACGACCCCGAGGACCACGAGGCCGAGCCAGCCCTCGAAGGCGTCCACGAGCAGGCGCAGGCGGGTGAAGCCGTAGGCCTGCTGGTAGAGCTCCATCCGGTGCAGCGCCGACGCGACCACCACCAGCGTCAGCAGGCACAGCGCGCCGAGCGACCCGCGCAGCCACCAGCGGTCGGCCGGAGACGGCCCGGCCTTGCGCGCTGCGGCCCACACCACCAGCAGCATCAGCAAGGTGGCCAGGGTCAGCTGGGCGAAGCCCTGGTGCACGTAGTCGGCGTAGGTCAGCCCGGTGGCCCGGCGTACGTAGTCGTGACCTCCGAAGACCGCCGCTGCCTGCGCAGCCAGGAACAGCACGAACACCGCGTCGACGAGCAGCACCGGCGCGAGCCACTCGAAGCGGTGCTGGGCGGGACGGCGCCGCGGCACCGGGTCCACCGAGGGCGGGTTGAGGGCGAGGTACGACGCCGCGAGGACGGTGCCCCCGACGGCCAGGACCACGAACAGCCGCAGGAGCACCGACCCCCGCACGTCCGGCAGCACCGAGCCGAGCCACGAGCCGACGATCGCGTCGCCGCTCGCGAAGAGTCCGCCGAAGACGAGCAGGGCCACCAGGGACACGACGACGGTGCGCACCGCCGCCAGCGAGCCGCTGCTGCCGCCGAAGGCGCGGAACGTCCGGCCCAGCCAGGGCAGCCCTCGCAGGCCCGACAGGGGCCACGCCAAGGCGCCCAGCACCATGCCGGGCAGGGAGCGGGCGCGGGTCAGCGACGCGGCCACCAGCACGGCGGAGGCCAGGAGCCCCAGGGTGACGATCCACACGGCGTCGCGCAGCACCACCATCAGGGCGAGACCGAGGCACGTGCGCGGCGGCGCTCCAGGTGAACCAGTCACGCTCGCGGGTCAGGGAGAGCACCACCCCGCCCGACGCCACCAGCACGAGGAAGGCGGCGAGGCCGGGCTCGGTGAACGGAAGGGTGAGGCCGGCGAAGACGCCGATGGCGAGGCAGGCGAGGAGCACACCACGGCCCTCCGGCAGGTCGTCCTCGCGCCAGGCCGGGCCGAACGTGGTGTCGACCAGGGACGGCGGGGCGGGGGTGGACGTGGCCACGGCGGGTCTCCTCTCGGTGGTGGGTGGTGGGGGCAGCTCTCGTCCCCCGGGCGGCAGCTCGACGCGGAAGTGGGCGCCGCTTGCGCCCGGCCCGGGATCGAGGAGGCTGATCCGGCCGCCGTGCAGGTCGACCACCCACCGGGCGATCGCCAGCCCAAGCCCGGTGCCGCCACCGCCGTCGTCGTGCGAGGTGCCGTAGCGCTCGAAGACCCGCTCCCGGTCGGTCGGGGCGATGCCCGGCCCCTGGTCGACGACCTCGATCTTCGGCACGCCGTACGGCGCGGCCGCACGGACGTGGACGACGCCGCCGTCGGGGCTGTGCCGCACGGCGTTCTCGAGCAGGTTGGCCAGGAGCTGGTGCAGGCGCTTGCGGTCCCCGAGGACCTCCAGGCCCGGCGGTTGCACGACGCACCTCGACCCGGACCCCGCGGCCGCCGTCGCCGGCCTCCGCGGCCACCTCGCCGAGGAGCGCAGCCATCGGCACCGGACGGCGCTCGAGGGGTACCACGCCGGCCTCCACCCGGGAGAGGTCGAGGAGGTCGGCGACCAGCTCGCTGAGCCGTTGCGCCTGGCCCGAGCGCGACCCGGATGGTGCGCGGATCGGGCTCGGTGACGCCGTCGTCGAGGTTCTCCAGCACCGCGACCAGCGCGGCCAGCGGGGTGCGGAGCTCGTGGGACACGGTGGCCACGAGGTCGCGGCGCTGGCGGTCGACGGTGGCCAGGTCGGCCGCCATCCGGTTGAACGCGCGGGCGAGCTCCCCGACCTCGTCGTTGGAGCCGGCCGCCACCCGGACCGCGTAGTCGCCCCCGGCCATCCGGCGTGCGGCCACCGTCATCTGCCGCAGGGGGGACGTCATCCCGACGGCCAGCAGCTGGGTGACGCCCAGCGCGAGCAGCACCGTCATCGGGATGCCCAGCAAGGCCGGCACCGTGCCGGCACCCAGGGTCGAGAGCACGGAGGCGACCAGCACGCTCGCCGCCACCAGCAGGCCCAGCTTGACCTTGATCGAGGTGACCGCACCGAGGGGGCCGCCCGCCTCGGGCACCGGGGCGCCGGTGGTCATCTGGCTTCCAGCGCGTAGCCGACCCCGTGCACGGTGCGCACCCGCTCGGCACCGATCTTGGCGCGCAGCGCCTTGACGTGGCTGTCCACCGTGCGCGTCGCGCCGGCACCGCCGTCCCAGCCCCAGACCTCGGCGAGCAGCCTCTCCCGGGTCAGCACCTGGCCCGGGGACGCGGCCAGCATCGCGAGCAGGTCGAACTCGGTGGGCGTGAGGTGCACCTCCGCCCCCTCGAGCCAGGTACGTCGCTCCCCCGGGTCCAGGCGCACCCCGCCCACCTCCAGCGGAGCGCGGCGGGACGAGTCCCGGACCAGCTGCTCGGCCCGCTCGACCCGGCGCAGCAGCGCCCCCACCCGGGCCACGAGCTCGCGCATCCGGAAGGGCTTGGTCAGGTAGTCGTCGGCGCCCACGCCGAGCCCGACGAGGACGTCCGCCTCGTCGTCGCGGGCGGTCAGCATCAGCACCGGCACCGGTGCCTGCGCCTGGATCCGGCGGCAGACCTCGAGTCCGTCGAAGCCGGGCAGCATCACGTCGAGCACCACGAGGTCGGGACGGTGCTGCTCGTAGGAGGCGACGGCACCCGGCCCGTCGTACGCCGAGACGACGGTGTGGCCCTCGGCGCGGAGCCGGTCGCCGACGGCCTGGTTGATCAGCGGCTCGTCCTCGACCACCAGGATCGTCGTCGCGTCGGCTGCCATGCACAGGAGCGTAGGAGCGCAGGCAGTCGGGCGGCGTGCGCGCCAGGTGAAGGTCCTGTGCAGGTTCCCGGCCGAGGATCAGCCGGACGCGGCGTAGGCGCCCGGGCTCACCCCGAGCAGCCGCTTGAAGTGCCGGGTCAGGTGGGCCTGGTCGTGGAACCCGACGTCGACAGCGACGTCGGCCGCTCGCGCGCCGGCCAGGAGCGCGTGCCGGGCCCGGTCGAGGCGACGTCCGGTGAGGTAGCGGTGCGGCGCGATGCCGTACTCGCACCCGGTCCAGCTCGTGTCGCAGCGCCGCGCGCCACCTAGGGTCGGGTCATGGCTCGCCCTGCTCGTGTCGCCGACGTGCACCGGCTCGCGCTGGCGATGCCGCACGTCACCACCTGGGTGGGCACGAAGGGCAACAAGATCTACCAGGTGGGGCAGAAGTCCTTCGTCTTCTTCCGCACCCCGCGACCCGACGCGCGTGACCCGGAGACGGGCGAGAAGTACGACGACGTGATCGTGTTCTGGGTGCCGGACGAAGCGGCCAAGCAGGCACTCGTCCAGGACGAGTCGACGCCGTACTTCACCACTGCCCACTTCGACGGGCACCCGTCGGTGCTGCTGCGTGCCAGCAGGCTGGGTGAGATCGACGTCGAGGAGCTCACCGAGCTGGTGCAGGAGGCGTGGCTGGCCCAGGCTTCGCGCCGCCGCGGTGAGCAGTGGCTGGCAGACCGCGGCTGAGACCTCAGCGGGCGTGCCGGGCCGAGGCGTAGAGGCAGACCGCCGCGGCGGCGGCCAGGTTGAGGCTCTCGGCCCGCCCGCGGCCCTGCCGGTCGAAGAGGGGGATGGCGACCCGGTGGTCGGCGAGCGCCGCGAGGTCCTCGGGCAGGCCCCACGCCTCGTTGCCGAACAGCCAGGCGTGGGGGCCGTCGAGCAGGTCGGTGCTCCTCGGCCTCGAAGAGGTCGGTCTCCCCCGCCCCGTCGGCGGCCAGGACGGTGAGCCCGGCGGCCTGCGCGCGCCGTACGGCGTCGGAGGGGTCGTCGTGCAGGGCGATCGGCAGGTGCCAGAGGCTGCCGACCGTCGCGCGGACGGTCTTGTCGTTGTACGGGTCGACGCTCTGCCCGCCCAGCACCACGCCGGACGCTCCCGCGGCGTCGGCGGTGCGGATGACCGCGCCGCAGTTGCCCGGGTCGCGCACGTCAGCGCAGATGACGAGGGGGTGGTGGCCGGTGTCGACCAGGCTGTCCAGCGCGACGTCGAGGAACCGGCAGACCGCGACGATGCCCTGCGGGGTCACGGCCCCGCTCAGCGACGCGACCGCGTCGTCGTCGGCGAGCTGCCACTCGACCCCGGCCGTCTCGGCTGCCTTGCGGAGGGCGGCGTACTCCTCGCTCGCCGAGCCGGTGGCGAACACCTCGACGACCCCTCCGGTCGCGAGTGCCTCCGTCAGCGCCTTCGCGCCCTCGGCGAGGAACAGCCCCCGCTCGACCCGCGTCGTACGACGCCTCAGCTTGCGCGCGGCCTTCACCCGCCCGCTCCGGGTGCTCAGCACGGGCGCGGCTCGGGTCGGCCGGTTTCCCATGCGGGGAAGGGAAACTGCCCCATCACACAGGAAGTTTCCTGTGCGATGGGGCAGAAAAGGTTCCTCGCATGGGAAACCGGCACCGGGACCAAGCTCAGGCAGAAGCCGGGGCGTTGACGTCCTCGGGGAGGTTGGCCTTGGCGGTCTCGACGAGGGCGGCGAAGGCCGGGGCGTCGTTCACGGCGAGGTCGGCCAGGATCTTGCGGTCGACCTCGACACCGGCGGCCTTGAGGCCCTGGACGAAGCGGTTGTAGGTGATCCCGTTGGCGCGCGCGCCGGCGTTGATCCGCTGGATCCACAGGCGCCGGAAGTCGCCCTTGCGCTTGCGGCGGTCGTTGTAGCTGTAGACCAGGGAGTGGGTGACCTGCTCCTTGGCCTTGCGGTACAGGCGCGAGCGCTGGCCCCGGTAACCGGAGGCGCGCTCGAGGACTACCCGGCGCTTCTTCTGGGCGTTGACCGCCCGCTTGACGCGTGCCATGTGTGCTGCTCCTTGCTAGTGACGCCCGGGTCTCGACTGACTCGACCGGCGGGCAGGGGGTTCAGAGGCCGAGCATCTTCTTCGCGCGCTTGACGTCGGCCTTGGCCACCTCGGTCGTCCCGGACATGCGTCGGGTGGTCTTCGAGGACTTGACCTCCAGGTGGTGGCGCAGGCCGGTCTTCTGGCGGCGGATCTTGCCCGAGCCAGTGACGCGGAAGCGCTTGGAGGCACCGGAGTGCGTCTTGTTCTTCGGCATGTGGGTTCCTTCTGGTGGTGGACTGCTGGTGGGACTGTGGTGTGCTGCGGGTGGGACGGCGGGCCTGTCTCAGGCCTCGATCTCCGGGTCGAGCGCCTCGGAGCGGCGGCGCTCCTTCTTCGGGCTGGGTGCGGAGTGTGCGGCGCGTCGTTCGGCGTGCTCCTCCGCGCGCTCGGCCTCGCGGACGGCTGCCTGCTCCTCCTTGGCTGCCTTCACCTCGGCCTTGGCCTCGGACTTCTTCTTGTGCGGCCCCAGGACCATGATCATGTTGCGGCCGTCCTGCTTGGGTGAGCTCTCCACGAACCCGAGCTCGGTGACGTCCTCGGCCAAGCGCTGCAGCAGCCGGTACCCGAGCTCGGGACGGTGCTGCTCACGACCACGGAACATGATCGTGATCTTGACCTTGTCGCCCGACTTCAAGAACCGCACGACGTGACCCTTCTTGGTCTCGTAGTCGTGCTGGTCGATCTTGGGCCGGAGCTTCATCTCCTTGATGACGGTGTTGGTCTGGTTGCGGCGGGCTTCACGGGCCTTCTGCGCGTTCTCGTACTTGAACTTGCCGTAGTCCATGAGCTTGCAGACCGGCGGCTTGCCCATCGGTGCGATCTCGACGAGGTCGAGGTCGGCCTCCTGGGCCAGCTTGAGTGCCTGGTCGGTCGCCACGATGCCGACGGTCTCGCCGTTGGGGCCGACGAGCCGGACCTCGGGTACCCGGATCCGGTCGTTGATGCGGAGCTCTGTGCTGATGTGTCCTCCTGGTTTGGTCTTCTGGTCTGACCGTGGGAGAACAACGTGACCGAGGCATTTCTGCCCCGGAAACACCGAAGACTCCCGGCGCAACGCACGGGAGCCTCATGGGACGAGTGGGTACGACGCACGTACGTCACTCGTTGACCACCCCGGTTGACCCGGGACCCGACGACCTGGTCATGCTCGGTCGCTGCGGGTGGGAGGAGGCCTCCGCTTGTCGGACTGGTCCTGCAGGCAGGATCAGTCGGTCGCGCACAAGGGTACTAGCCAGCGCGCCCGGATGCACATCACCCGTCGGGCCGACGCTGACCCAGCCCCAGCCCGAGCCGGCCACCTGCACGAGCCGGTGGCCCGCCCCCAGCGAGCTCAGGTCCTCGCCCTCGACCGAGAACAGCACCGGACCGGCCACGTCGAGCAACAACGCCTCGGCGCCGTTCTGGAGTGCGGCTCTCGCAGCGTCCGGTGCGGTCACCGGGACCGGCCGTGCCTCGGCCTGCCAAGCGCCCATCGACTCCTGGCCGGTGAAGGCGAGCAGCGCCGTACGGCCGCTGCGCCCCTTCATCAGCACGGCGGCCATGTCGGTGCCACCCTCCTCCGCGACGGCGACGACCGGCACGAGCACGCGGGCGTCCTGCAGGGCCGACAAGGCCTGGAGCCACCGCTCGCGCGACTCGGGTTCGGCGCCGTACGCCGCCAAGGCGGCGACGAGGACCGGGTCCGCTGCACCGTCGTCGCCTGCGAAGCCGGGATCGGGCAGGGAGCGCACCGGGTGATCCTTCCAGAGACGCCTACGCTGGGAACCATGACCGCGACACCGGTGGCGCTGGACGCCTACGCCACCCTCGACAGCACCACGTGGGCGGCACTCGCCCTGGTGCTGACGGTCCTGGGGCTGGCCCTGTCGTGGACGGCCTGGCGCCGCCGCGGGACCGCTGCAGGCGTCCGCGGACTGGCCTGGAGCCTGCTCCCTGTCGCTGCGTGGTTGACCGGCACGCTGAAGCTGGTGGCCAGCGTCGCGCAGGACGTGACCACCTGGGTGGTGCACCTCGTCTTCTCCCCCGTCGTCTGGACCGGCGTGGCCCTGTTCGGCGTCAGCATCGGGCTGTTCCTGCTCTCGGGCATGCTCCGCGGGCGCGGAGCGAGCCCGGCCGCCGTGGACAACAGGAGAAAGCCGGCCAAGTCGGTGGGCAAGCGCGCAGAGCCCGACGACGTGGAGGGCATGGACGAGATCGAGGCCATCTTGAAGAAGCACGGGATCTGAGGGTGTCGAGCGGAGGGTCAGCCGGCACTGCCGCGCGCCAGCAGCTCGCCCGCCGGCTCTCACGCGCCGTCGCCTCGCTCGAGGACGCAGCCACCCCGATGGTGGTGGTCGACCTCGATGCGTTCGACGCCAACGCGGCCGACCTGCGCCGCCGCGCGAACGGGACGCCGATCCGGGTGGCGTCGAAGTCGCTGCGCGTCCCGGCCCTGTTGAGCCGCGTGCTGGCCGTGCCCGGCTTCGAGGGCGTCCTGGGCTACACGTTGCGCGAGGCCCTCTGGCTGGTGCGCAACGACGTGACCGACGACGTCGTCCTGGGTTACCCGACCGTCGACCGCGCGGCGTTGCGCGACCTGCTCGGCGACGCCCGCGCGCGTCGCTCGATCACGCTGATGGTGGACGACGCCGCCCACCTCGCCATGGTCGAGGACCTCGACCCCGGCGGCGAGCCGGTGCGGATGGCCGTCGACATCGACGCCGGCCTGCGCCTGGGCCGCGGCGCCGCCCTCCAGCAGGTCGGGCCCAAGCGCTCGCCGCTGTACGACACCGAGGAGGTGACGGCCTTCGCCCGCGAGGTCGTCCGCCGCGGGCACCGCCTCGTCGGCGTGATGACCTACGAGGGACAGGTGGCCGGAGTGCCCGACGCCGTGCCCAACAAGCGCGCGAAGTCTCTCGTCGTACGCCGCCTGAAGTCCGCGTCGGTCACCCAGCTCGGGACCCGGCGCGCGGAGATCGCCCGGGCGCTCGGGGAGATCACCGACCTCGAGTTCTGGAACGCCGGCGGCTCGGGAAGCGTGGAGACCACCGTGGCCGACCCTCACGTCACCGAGGTCGCGGCCGGGTCCGGCCTGCTCGTGCCCGGCCTGTTCGACCACTACCGCAGCTTCGACCCGGTGCCCGCGGCTTTCTACGGCCTCCCCGTCGTACGGCGCCCGGGAGGCGGCGTGGTCACCGTCGCCGGTGGCGGCTTCATCGCGAGCGGACCCACCGGCAAGGACCGTTCCCCCCTGCCCTGGGCGCCGCCGGACCTGCACCTGACCGGTCTCGAGGGGGCCGGCGAGGTGCAGACGCCGCTGACCGGGGCCGGGACGCGGCTGCTCCAGGTCGGCGACTGGGTCTGGTTCCGGCACGCGAAGTCCGGCGAGATCGCCGAGCACACCAACACCGTCCACCTCCTCGCCGGGGACGCGATCGTCGACTCGGTGCCCTCCTACCGGGGTCTCGGCCTGGCCTGGTGAGCCCGCTCGCCGACCTCCTCCGGCGGCTCGACGCGGCGCCGCCGACCCTCGGCGGTGGCCGTCTGGTCTGCATCGACGGTCCTGCCGGCTCGGGCAAGACCACGCTTCGCGCAGGGCGTCGCCGACCGGGTCGAGGGGGCGCGCCTGCTGCACACCGACGACCTGATCGAGGGCTGGCGCGGGCTGTCCGGGCTCGACGCCCGGCTCGAGGGCGTCCTCGGACCCCTGGCCCTGGGCCGCCCCGGGAGCTACCGGCGCTACGACTGGGTCGAGGGCGCGTACGCCGAGACGGTCACCGTCGAACCGTGCCCACTGCTCGTCATCGAGGGGGTCGGCAGCGGCGCCGCGCGCTTCGAGGACCTGCGGACGCTGCTGGTCTGGGTCGAGGCGCCGTACGACGAGAGGCTGCGGCGGGGGCTGGAGCGCGACGGCGACGCGTTCGCGCCGCACTGGGAGCAGTGGGCGCTCGACGAGGCGGCCCTGTTCGCCCGCGAGGGCACGCGCGAGCGCGCCGACCTCCACCTCGACGGCACCTCGCCCTTCGACGCACCTTCCGCTAGCTGAGCTCGTACAACGTGAACTTCTTGGTCACCACGAAGCCGGCGCGCTCGTAGACGCCCAGCGCCCCCGACGGGTTCTCCGAGTCGACGTCGAGGGCGGACCGGTCGAACCCGTGCTGCCGGTACAGCTCGATGCACCGTGCCAGCAGGGCGCTGGCGAGTCCCCGGCGCCGGTGACCGGGCGTGGTGCCGACCTTGGCGACGAACGCCTCGCGGACGCCGGTGGTCTCGGCGACCGCGTCGTACTCCGCCGTCTGGACGTAGGCGGCGATCGCACCGTCGGCGTCACGGGCCACCAGGCTGAGCGCCGGTCGGTAGGCGCGGCTCCCGCTGACCCACTGCTCCCACATCTGGGCGTCCCAGGGGGTGAAGCCGTAGTGGTGGCCGCCGAAGGCGGCGTTGTGCGCCGCGCGGATCTCGTCGTGCTCGATGCCCTCCCAGGTGTGCACGGTGTATCCCTCCGGCAACGCCGTCGGCTCTCCCGGCGACGGCTGCTCCGGGGGCACGGAGAGGTCGGCCTCCATCAGGAAGTTCCACCGCAGCGCCGCGAAGCCGAGCGACTCGAAGAGTCCAGCGGCTCCGACGTCGTCGGAGATCACCTGGCCGCGCAGCACCGCGGACAGATCGTCGCCCTGCTCCGCGGCGTACTCCCTGGCCCGCGCCACCATCATCGGCAGCAGGGTCGAGCCGATGCCCCGCCCGCGGAAGGCGGGTTGCACCTCGCCCACGATCGCGATGTCCACGGCGCCGTCGGCGGGCGCCCGGGGCATCAGCAGGGTGCTCGCGACGAGCTGGCCGTCCACCTCCGCCAGCACCCAGTCCTTGCCGGGATCGATCATCGGGTTCTCGAGCAGCTCGATCACGTCGTCGGTGGAGTAGTGCTCCCCCGTCTGGTCGACCTCCTCCACCGCGCGCAGGTGCTCGGTGATCGCCGCAGCGTCGGCCGGCGTCGGGTGCCGGATGGTCAGGTCGTCCACGGTGGTGAGGGTGTCACGGTCGGCGTGCGGTCCCCACTGCTTTTCGACCCCGCGCGATGCACCGGTGTCAGGTGGGGGTGTGGGCGGTGATGCAGGCTCGGACCTCGCGTACGGCGCGGCGGGCTCGTGGGCCGTCGGATCCCTGGATGCCCATCACCGAGACCGAGGTGCCGTCGGAGAGGTCGAGGGTGGCCCACGGGGCCCCGCGCGGCAGGGACAGACCGATCAGCTGGGACCACTCGAACCGTCTCGTGCGGTAGCCGTTGACCACGGTGAGCCCGGTCGAGCTGGCGACCACCTTGCACCGCACCAGCGCGTAGTAGGTGATGAACAGCAGGATCGCGACGACGACCATGGTGGCCCGCTGGAACGGGGTGAACTGGCTGCGGATGTCCGCGCCGATGCCGATCCAGACCGCGACGACCAGGACCGTCAGCACGGTGCCGACCAGGAGCAGCGCGACCCGCACCCCGCGGGGACGCCACGTGTGCGGGAGCGTCACCGGGGGTGGCGCGGAGGTCTCAGAGCCGGCAGGCATGGATGTCGGTGAGCAGGATCGCGCGCGCACCGATCTCGTAGAGGTCGTCCATCAGCTGCTGGGCTGCCGGCCCGCGGCACCATGGCGCGGACGGCGACCCAGCCCTCGCGATGCAACGGCGAGACGTCGGGCCCTCCAGCCCCGGCGTGAGCGCGACGGCCTCCTCGACCCGGTCCGCGGGCATGTCGTAGTCCATCATCACGTAGGTCCGCGCGCACCAGGACACCGTCGAGCGGCGCTCGAAGACCTCGAAGCCGGTCGGGCTCCTCCGCACCCGCGCGGGTGATCAGCACCGCCTCGGACTCCAGGATCACCTCACCGACGAGCTCGAGTCCGGCCGCCTTCAGGGTGCTGCCCGTCTCGACGACGTCGGCGATCACGTCGGCCACGCCGAGCTGGATGCTGCGTCTCGACGGCCCCGTCGAGCCGGACCACCTCGGCCTCGATGCCGCGCTCCTCGAGGTGACGGCGTACGACGCCGACGTACGACGTCGCGATCCGCTTGCCGGCCAGGTCGTCGAGGGAGGCCAGCGTCCCGGGCCGGGCGGCGAAGCGGAACCGCGACTGCCCGAAGCCGAGCTGGAGCACCACCTCGGCCTTGGCGCCCGAGTCGAGCATCAGGTCGCGGCCGGTGATGCCGACGTCGAGGGTGCCCTCGCCGACGTACAGCGCGATGTCGCGCGGGCGCAGGTAGAAGAACTCCACGTCGTGGTCGACGTCGAGCACGGTCAGCGTCTTGGAGTCGTGGCGCTGGCGGTAGCCGGCCTCGCTGAGCATCTCCGAGGCGGCGGCGGACAGCGAGCCCTTGTTGGGGATCGCGACGCGCAGCGGGGCGTCGCCGTTGGTGGCGGGTGTCGAAGGCATCGGGGTCCTAGAGGTGGGCGTAGACGTCGTCGAGCGAGACTCCGGCGGCGAGCATCAGCACCTGTGCGTGGTACAGCAGCTGGCTGATCTCCTCGGCCGCCCGGGCATGGCCCTCGTGCTCGGCCGCCATCCAGGACTCCGCGGCCTCCTCGACCAGCTTCTTGCCGATCTCGTGGACGCCGGCGTCGAGCGCGCGCACCGTCCCGGAACCCTCCGGGCGGTTCGTCGCCTTCTCGTTGAGCTCGACCCAGAGCTCCTCGAACGTCTTCACGCGTCCAAGGGTAGGGGCGCCGGGCGGCAGCAGAGCGCCTCAGGGCCAGATCGTGCCGTTGACCTGGTTGACCGTCAGCACCGTGGACAGCGCCGCCGCGGTGGCCTCGTAGCCCTTGCTCTCGCTGCTGCCGGGCAGCCCGGCCCGGTCGAGGGCCTGCTCCTCGGTGTCGCAGGTGAGCAGCCCGAAGCCGATCGGCGTGCTCGTCTCCAGCGCCACCCGGCTCAGTCCGTCGGTCGCGGCCGAGCAGACGTAGTCGAAGTGCGGCGTGCCCCCGCGGATGACGACACCCAGGGCGACGACGGCGTCGTAGCCCTGGAGGGCCAGCGCCTGGGCGACCAGCGGGAGCTCGAAGGAGCCGGGGACGCGTACGACGACGGGGTCCTCGACCTGGTAGGCCGTGCACGCCTCCTGAGCGCCGGCGATCAGGCCGCCCACCACCTGGTCGTGCCACTGGGAGGCGACGATGGCCACCCGCAGCTCGCTGGCGTCCAGGGGCTGGTCGGTGGGGCTGCCGGACTTCATGACGTCTCCTCCTTCTCGGGGGTGGGTCCCAGGCCGTCGAGCTGGTGGCCCATCCGGTCGCGCTTGGTCAGCAGGTAGGTCAGGTTGTGGTCGTTGGGGCGCGGGGTCAGGGCGATCCGCTCGGCGACCGGGATCCCGTAGGACTCCAGGCTGGAGGTCTTGTCGGGATTGTTGGTCATCAGGCGCACCGACTCCACCCCCAGGTCGCGCAGGATCTGGGTGGCCGCCCCGTAGTGCCGCGCGTCGGCGGGCAGCCCGAGGTCGAGGTTGGCGTCCACGGTGTCGCGCCCCCCGTCCTGGAGCTGGTAGGCCTGCAGCTTGGCGAGCAGCCCGATGCCGCGTCCCTCGTGGCCGCGCAGGTAGATCACCACGCCGCGGCCCTCCTTCACGATCCGGTCCATCGCCTCGTTCAGCTGGGGACCGCAGTCGCAGCGCTCGGAGCCGAACACGTCGCCGGTCAGGCACTCGCTGTGCACGCGGGTGAGCACCGGCTCACCGCCGGCTCCGGAGTCGCGCAGCGACGCGGGGTCGCCGTACACCAGCGCCACGTGCTCGCTCTGGTCGACGGTGATCCGGTAGCCGAAGGCGGTGAAGTCGCCGTGGCTGGTGGGCAGCGTGGTCTCCGCGAGCCGCTGGACATGGGTCTCGGTACGGCGCCGGTAGTGCACCATCTGCTCGATCGAGATCATCTTCAGGCCGTGCTCGTCGGCGAACGCCCGGAGGTCGTGGCCGCGCTTCATGGTGCCGTCGTCGTTGACGACCTCGACGAGCACGCCGGCGGGGGTCAGGCCCGCCATCCGGGCGAGGTCGACCGCGGCCTCGGTGTGGCCACGGCGGACGAGCACGCCGCCCTCGCGGTAGCGCAGGGGGAACACGTGGCCGGGCCGGGTGACCTCCCACGGCTCGGTGGCCGAGTCGGCCAGCACGCGCGCGGTGTGGGCACGGTCGGCGGCGGAGATGCCGGTGGTGACGCCGTCGCGCGCGTCGACGGAGATCGTGTACGCCGTGCGCATCCGGTCCTTGTTGTGCGGGGTCATCAGCGGGATCTCCAGCCGGTCGAGCATGTCGGCCGGCATCGGCACGCAGATCACGCCGCTGGAGTGGCGGATCGTGAACGCCATCAGCTCGGGGGTGGCCTTCGACGCGGCGAAGATCAGGTCGCCCTCGTTCTCGCGGTTCTCGTCGTCGACGACGATCACGGCCTTGCCGAGCGGCGATGTCGGCCACGGCCTCCTCGACGCGGTCGAGCCGCACGACCTTGCCGCCGTGCGACCCGGACAGTGGCTCGCTCACACCGCCACCTCCTCCTGCTCGTCGACGACGCGCTCCCTGCGCGCCGCTCGCATCCACACGACCAGGCCGGAGACGACCAGGCCGCCGTACACGACGAAGAGGATGGCGGTCGGGTAGTAGCCCGAGTGCCAGAGCAGCGGGACGCCGACCACGTCCACCGCGATCCAGGCGACCCAGAAGTCGGTCCAGCCACGGGCCATCGCGTAGGTGGCGACCATCGAGCCGACGAAGATCCAGGCGTCGCACCAGTAGTACCAGCGCGGCGCGGGCCAGCCGGCTCCGATGACGCTGAAGACCCACTGCACGAGGACGACGGCGACCAGGGCGCCGACGAGCACCGGGACGCGTTCGTAGGTGGTCGCCCAGCGGGGTGTCAGCGCGTGCTCCTCGCCCAGCCCGAGCCGGTCGCGGCGCAGGCGCGACGCACGCCAGCGCTGCCACCCGTAGATGCTCGTGGCGATGAAGAACACCTGCCGGCCTGCCTGGCCGAACAGGGGCACCTGGGCGTCGGTGTCGAAGGTGGCTGCGACGAAGACCGTGAACAGCAGCACGTTGCCGACGATCCCGACCGGCCACGCCCACACCTTGCGACGCAGGCCACCGAGCGCCGAGGCGAACCCGAAGCCGTTGCCGAGGATCTCCCGCCAGGTGATCGGGTGGCCGGCGATGCTGATGTGGGCGTCGTAGAGCGAGCCGAGGAAGCTCATGGCCGGCTCACCAGCCGCTCGACGTACTTCGCGATCACGTCGACCTCCAGGTTGACGACGTCCCCGGGCTCGCGGAAGCCGAGGGTGGTGCGGGCCAGGGTCTCGGGGATCAGGCTGACCGTGAAGGAGCTGGCGAGCACCTCCACGACCGTCAGCGAGATGCCGTCGACGGTGATGGATCCCTTCGGGACGAGGTAGCGCGCGAGCTCCTGCGGGAGGGAGATCTCGACCACGGTCCAGTGCTCCGAGGGCGTACGACGCAGCACGGTGCCGGTGCCGTCCACGTGGCCCTGGACGATGTGCCCGCCCAGCCTGGTCGTCGCCGTCACCGCGCGCTCGAGGTTGACCCGTCCGCCGGGGGCCAGCGCACCCAGCGACGACTTGGCGAGCGTCTCCTGCATCACGTCGGCGGTGAACGTCTCGCCCTCGCGCGTGGCGACGGTGAGGCAGACGCCGTTGACGGAGATCGAGTCGCCGAGGTCCGCGTCCGAGGTGACCACGGGGCCGCGCACGGTCAGCCGCACGGCGTCGCCCTGGTCCGTCAGTGCGTCCACGGTGCCGAGCTCCTCGACGATGCCGGTGAACATCAGGGGGTCTCCTTGGTCTCGACAGGCTCGACCGGCGGTCGGGGCTGCAGGGTCAGGCGCACGTCGTCCCCCAGGCGGGTGACGTCGAGCAGGGCGAGGTCGATCGACTCCCCGATGGAGTCGACGTCGAGACCGCCCACGACGTTCACCCCGGCACCGAGGAGCTTGGGCGCGACGTAGGCGACGACCTCGTCGACGAGGCCGGCCCGCAGGAACGCGGCTGCCACCGTCGGGCCGCCCTCCAGGAACAGGTGCTGGCGACCCCGTCGGTGCAGCTCGGCGAGCACCTCGGCGGGCTCGTGGGTGTGCACCTGGACGGTCTCGGCGAGGTCGTCGAACACCCGTCGCCCGGCAGGCAGCTCGCGCGTGCCCATCACGACGCGCAGCGGCGCCAGCTCGCGAACGACCGGTTCACCCACCTCGTCGCGCACGGTGAGCTGCGGGTCGTCGCGCTCGACGGTCTCGGTCCCGACCAGGATGGCGTCGCACTGCGCCCGCAGCCGGTGCACGTCGCGGCGGGCGGGCTCACCGGTGATCCACCGGCTCGAGCCGTCGGCGGCGGCGCTGCGGCCGTCGAGGGTGGTGGCGAGCTTCCAGGTGACGTAGGGACGGTCGTGCTCCATCGCGAAGGTCCAGGCGCGGTTGAGCATCCGCGCCTCCCGCTCCAGCAGGCCGAACGCGACGTCGACCCCGGCCGCGCGCAGCGACGCCTCGCCTCCGCTGGCCAGCGGGTTCGGGTCGGGCTGCGCGAACACGACGCGGGAGACGCCTGCCTCGATGAGCGCCTCGGTGCACGGTCCGGTGCGTCCGGTGTGGGCGCACGGCTCCAGGGTGACCACGGCCGTCGTACCCCGAGCGGCGGCGCCCGCCTCGAGCAGGGCCGCTACCTCGGCGTGCGCCGTACCTGCTCCGCGGTGGTAGCCCTCGGCGACCTCTGCTCCGTCAGTGTCGAGCAGCACGCAGCCGACCCGCGGGTTCGGTCCCAGCGGTACGCCGGGAGTGGCAGCCAGCTCCAGCGCACGCCGCATCGCGTGCCGCTCGACCTCGCTGAACTGCATCTCGCCCTCGTCCCGTCTGAGTCCACTCGTGGGCTCGCGGGTCCGGGGATGGGTGCGTGGACGCCGGTCCTCGCACCGCGTGCTTCTTCTCATCCGGACTTTGACCGTCGGTCCAGGAGTTCCACCTGGTCAACCGGCCTCTGGCTGAGGCCGGGTCGCGGACTTCCGGAGAAGCCAGGAGGCTTCCACCCAGTCACCGCCGGTGCGGAGTTTCACCGCCCCCAGAGCACGCGAGCTCGTTCGCTCGTGGGTCAAGCCTGCCACACCGGGTTGCGCGTGGTGCTGTGACGCCGCTCACCCGGCGGACGTCAGCCGCCGGCCAGGTGGCGCAGCTCCTGGACGACCGCGTCGGGGTCGTCGGCGGAGTACACAGCCGACCCGGCGACGAAGACGTCGGCCCCGGCCTCGGCGCAGCGCTCGATGGTCTCTGCGGAGATGCCGCCGTCGACCTGGATCCAGACCTCCAGCCCGGCCGACGAGACCAGCTCGCGCGCCCGGCGGATCTTCGGCAGGCACAGGTCGAGGAACTTCTGGCCGCCGAAGCCGGGTTCGACGGTCATCAGCAGCAGTGTGTCGAGCTCGCGGAGCATCCCGGCGTACGGCTCGATGGAGGTCGCCGGCTTGAGCGCCATCGCCGCCCGGGCACCCTTGGCGCGCAGCTCCCGGGCGAGACGCACCGGCGCGGCCGCCGCCTCGACGTGGAAGGTGACCGAGCCCGCTCCGGCCTCGGCGTACGCCGGCGCCCACCGGTCGGGGTCCTCGATCATCAGGTGCGCGTCCAGCGGCAGGTCCGTGGCCCGGGCCAGGCTCTCGAAGACAGGCAGGCCGAGGGTCAGGTTCGGCACGAAGTGGTTGTCCATCACGTCGACGTGCACCCAGTCGGCGCTGGGGATGCGGGCCACCTCGTCGGCCAGCCGGGACAGGTCGGCGTTCAGGATGCTCGGCGTGATCTGGATGGCCATGGTGGGGCCGATCCTAGAGTCTTCGTCGGTCGAGCTCAGTCGAGACCGCGCCGCAACAGCGCGAGGAACATCGCGTCGGTGCCGTGCCGGTGCGGCCACAGCTGGACCGCTCCCGCGAGGTGGGCGGAGGCGGCGTCCTGCGCCTCGGGCACGAGCGGACCGGCGTCCTCCAGGCGTACGTCGTCGCGCCCGGCCAGGACCGCACTGACCACCCCGACCGTCTCCGCGAGCACGGGCGAGCAGGTCGCGTAGACGACCACTCCCCCGGGCCGCACGCTCTCCAGCGCGCTGACGCAGCAGGGCCTCCTGCAGCGGGACCAGGCTCTCGAGGTCCTCGGGGCGGCGCCGCCACCGGCTCTCCGGTCGACGCCGCAGCGCCCCGAGACCGGTGCAGGGGGCGTCGACCAGCACGCGGTCGAAGGTGGCCGGGCGCCACGAGGGCCGGGTGCCGTCGCCCGCGACGACGTCGCCCCGGGTGGCGCGCAGCGCCTGGCGGACCAGGGTCGCCCGGTGCGGCAGGCGCTCGTTGGCCAGCAGCCGGGCACCGCGCGTCGCGCCGATGGCCGCGAGGAGTGCGGCCTTGCCGCCGGGACCGGCGCACAGGTCCAGCCAGCGCTCGTCGCGACCCTCGACCTCGGCGCGCGTCAGCGCGAGGGCGACGAGCTGCGAGCCGGCGTCCTGCACGCCTGCGCGCCCCTCGCGCACGGCCGGGACGTCGCCGGGGTCACCGGACTCCAGGACCACGGCGAGGGGCGAGATGGTCTCGACTGGTCGACTCGCTCGACCTCGACCGGCTGTGGTCGCCGAGCTCCTCGACCGTCGACAACCCCGGCCGCGCCACGAGGGTGACCCGCGGCCGCTGGTTGTCCGCGGCGAGCAGCGCCTCGAGCTCCTCGGGACGGTCCAGGGCCTCGGCGAGTGCGTCCACGATCCACGCAGGGTGCGAGGACCGCACGGCCAGCGGCGCCTCGAGCTCCTCCATCCACCCGGCGAGGTCGCGCGCGGCGATCCGGCGCATCACCGCGTTGGTGAACCCCGCGGGCTTGTGCCCGACGCGGGCCCGCACGAGCTCGACGGTGCTGGTGACCGCAGCGTGGTCGGGCACGCGCATGTCCAGGAGCTGGTGGGCGCCGAGTCGCAGCGCGTCGCGCACGCCCGGGTCGGGGGGCCGGGTCGCGAGGTGGTCGACCACGGCGTCGTACGCCCCGAGGCCGCGCAGCGTCCCCCCGACGAGCTCGGTGGCGAAGGCCGCGTCGCGTCCCTCGATCCGGCGCTCGCGCAGGAGCGCGGGCAGGGTCAGGTTGGCGTAGGCGTCCTGCTCCCTGACGGCGACGAGGACGTCGTAGGCCACGAGGCGCGCCGGGTCGATGCTCACCCGGGGCTCTGGGCGTCCAGGAACGCCTTCACCAGCTGCTTCGGCGCCGTCGCGAGCCACGCCTCGGTGATCACCTCGGCGAGCTCGTCGCGGGTGAGCTCGCCGAGGCGGGACTGCTGCACCAGCACGGCGTTGTAGCCCTTGAAGTGGTCGATGACTGAAGAACGGGCCGTCCGCATCGACGAGTGCCTGCTTGTCGTCGGCGTTCGCGGTGCGGATCACCAGCAGGTCGTCGTAGAGCTCGCCGGTCTCCGGGTCGATCGCGGTCTTGTGGGGCTTGCGGTAGAGCACGAAGCCACGGCCCTTGTTTTTCCATCGGTGCGGCACCAGCCAGGTCGGCACGTCGCCCCACGAGGTGCCGAACCAGGTCTCGGGCAGGCTCCCGCAGATCTCGTCGACGTCCTCCGGCCTGGCTGGGGTGCTCATTCGCCCAGCATGGCCCGTTCGGGCAGCCGGGCGCCACGGGCCCAGTCGGCGGCGTCCATCTCCTTCTTGCCGAACGGCCGCACCCGGCCGAGCTGCACCGGATCGCTCGCCGTGCCGACGAAGACGGCGCCGCGCGTCACCTCCAGGACCCCGGGGTCGAGGCGGTCGCGTTCCACGGGACGGACGGGACCGAGCTTGATCCGCTCGCCGGCGTACGTCGACCAGGCGCCCGGCGCCGGGGTGCAGGCGCGGATCCTGCGGTCGACCGCGAGGGCGGGCTCGGTCCAGTCGACGTGGGCGTCGTCCACGGTGATCTTCGGTGCCAGGCTGACCCCCTCGACCGGCTGCTCCACGGGCTCGAGGGTGCCGTCCTCGATGCCGTCCAGCGTGGAGACGAGCAGTCCGGCTCCGCCCTCGGCCAGCCGCTCGAGCAGGTCGCCCGCAGTGTCGCCTGGCCGGATGGCCTGCGTCATCAGCCCGTACGTCGGGCCGGCGTCGAGCCCGGCGACGATGCGGAAGGTCGTCGCCCCGGTCACCTCGTCGCCCGCCCAGATGGCGTGCTGCACGGGCGCGGCACCACGCCAGGCCGGCAGCAGCGAGAAGTGCAGGTTGACCCAGCCGTGCGTGGGGATCGCCAGCGCCGACTCGGGCAGGAGGGCGCCGTAGGCGACGACCGGGCAGCACTCCGGACGCAGCTCGGCCAACGCCGCCTGGAAGTCGGGCTCGCGCGGATGGTGCGGCTTGAGGACGGGCACTCCGAGCTCCGCGGCGAGCTCCGCGACCGGCGAGGCGGCCAGCCGGCGACCGCGCCCGGCCGGGGCATCGGGGCGGGTGACCACCGCGACCAGGTCGTGCCGGCTCTCCGCGACGGCCCGCAGGGACGGCAGCGCGGCCTCGGGCGTGCCGGCGAAGACGACGCGCACTAGCCGACCACTAGATGCCGAGCCCGCGGGTCGGGTGCGGGGACACGCGCACCTGCGGCGTCGCGGCGCCGAACCACTCCGCCTCGCGGATGAAGCGCATCGCCTCCCGGCGCCGCTCCCGGTCGAGCCGGTCGAGGAACAGGATCCCGTCGAGGTGGTCGGTCTCGTGCTGGATCGCGCGCGCCAGCATCTCCGAGCCCTCGACGACCAGGGGCTCGCCGTGCATGTCGAAGCCGTGGGCCACCACGTCGAGCGCGCGCACGCAGTCGATGGAGAGGCCGGGGATGGACAGGCAGCCCTCCTCGCCGTCCTGGGTCTGCTCGGACAGGGTCAGCTGCGGGTTGACCAGGTGACCGAGCTCGCCGTCGACGTACCAGGTGAAGACCCGCAGGCCGACGCCCACCTGCGGAGCCGCCAAGCCGCGGCCCGGGGCCTCGAGCATGGTGTCGGTCAGGTCCGCGACCAGGGTCCGCAGCTCCTTGTCGAAGTCGACGACCGGCTCGGCGGCGGTGCGCAGCACCGGGTCACCGAACAGCCGGATCGGCCTGATGGCCACGGGGTACTCCCTCTGGTGGACGACTACGACACAGTCTAGGAAGAGCCATGCGCACGCTAGCGATCACCCAGAACATCACCCTCGACGGCGCCATCGAGATGCTCGACGACTGGTTCGACCCCCAGGCCCAGGGGCGCGACGACATGAGCGACGTCGCGGAGGCCAACCGCGAGGAGTCGGTCGCCTGCGACGCCATGCTGCTCGGCCGTCGTACCTTCGAGGACTTCCGCGGCTACTGGCCGCACCAGACCGACGACACCACCGGGGTGACCGAGGAGCTCAACAGGATCCAGAAGTACGTCGTCAGCTCCACGATGACCGACCCGGAGTGGCAGAACTCCACGGTCCTGACCGGCGACCCGGTGCAGGAGGCGCGCGCCCTGAAGGAGTCCGAGGGGCTCGACATCGTGGTGGCCGGCAGCATCAGCCTCACCCACGCGTTGCTCGCCGGCGGTGTCGTGGACGAGCTCCGGCTGTGGACGTACCCCGTCGTCCAAGGTGGCGGCCGGCGGCTCTTCCCCGAGGGCTTCACCGCCGGTCGCCTCGACCTGCGGGAGTGTCGCTCGTTCCGCTCGGGCATCGTCCTGACGACGTACGCCGTCGCGGCGACCTGACCCAGTCGGTGCGTCACCCGAGCTCGGCCGGATCGACCTCCACCCGCAGGTGCGCCAGCTTGCGCGCCGAGCGCTGGGCCTGCATCTCGCGCAGGGCCCGGGAGAGGTCCTCGCCGGAGGCACGCGGCACCCGCAGGACGTAGCGCACGCCGTCCGGCTCGTCCTCGCGGTGGCTGCCCGGGACCAGCGGCACCGGACCCAGCACCTCCGCGCCCGGCGGCAGGGTGAGCGTCGCCAGGGCGGCCTCGAGGTCGGCCGCCTCGCCGGTGAGCGTCGCCACCCGCGAGGCAGGCGGCAGGTGCGCTGAGACGCGGTCGTCGATCTCGCGCCGGGCCAGGCCCGCGGGGTCCCACCGGACCAGAGCCTGCAGGCCGGGATGCCCGGGGTCACCGACCGCCATCACCCGTCCGCCGGCGACCGCCGGACGCACCAGTGCTGCGGCGTTGGTCCAGCGGCGCACGGCCTCCTCGGTGGCACGCAGGTCGGCCCGTCCGAGCAGCAGCCAGGTGTCGAGCAGCAGCACGGCGGCGTACCCGCCATGCGCGACCGGTTCGGCGCCAGGGGTCGCGACGACCACGGCGCGCTCGTCGTCCACCTCGGCCAGCACGCGGCCGCTCGAGGACGACTGCCGGACGGTGATCCCGGGGAGCGCCCGCCCGATCTCCTCGGCGGTGCGGGCATCGCCGAGCACCGGGGCCCGCAGGCCGTGACCGCCGCACTCGGGGCAGGTCCACCCCGCGGCGACCGGTGGCGCACCAGGCGCACTCCGGCGGCCGGTCGCGTCCGGAGATGCGCAGCGGGCCGTGGCAGACCGCGCAGTGGGCCGGCGTGCGGCAGCGGTCGCACGCCAACCGGGTCGCGTAGCCCACCCGCGGCGCCTGCACCAGCACCGGCCCCTGCTCGACGCCCTCGCGCAGCAGCCGGAGTGCCTCACCCGGTAGCCGGGAGTGGGCAGCCGGATCTCGGCCCGTCCCTCCGGCGACGACGACGCCCACGCGCTCGCGGACCGTGGCGCGCGGCGCCTGGACCTCGCTCGCCCACCCGGTGCGCACGAGGTACTCCGCCTCGACGCTGCGTGCGTGGGCAGCGAGCACGGCGGCGCAGCCGGTCTGGCTCGCGCGCAGAAGCAGCACCTCGCGGGCGTGCGGGTACGGCGCCCGGGGCTCGTCGAAGAGGTCGTCGCCGTCGTCCCAGATCGCCACGAGGCCGAGGTCGCGCACCGGCGCGAAGGCGGCGGCGCGGGTGCCGATGACCACGCTCACCGTCCCGCGTCGTACGGCCAGGAAGGCGGCGTAGCGCTTGGCCGGGCCCGCGTCAGCGCTGAGCACGACGTGATGGCCCTCCCCCAACCGGTTGGTCAGGGCGGCGTCGAGCCGGGCCACGTCGCGGTGGTCGGGAGCGCAGACCAGCGCGCCGCGCCCGCCGGCAACGGCCGCGACCACGGCCTCGGCGAGCAGGTCCGGCCAGTCGTCTCCGGGCAGCACCGTCCACACGGCCCGCGGGGACCCGCCCTGTGCCAGCCCCTCGAGCAGCGCCTCGCCGCCGTCGTACGCGGAGGCGGACCCCGGCCGGGGGCTCGCGGCAGTGGGCGGGCGCGGGCTCGGACGGCTGCTTCTCGGTGGTGGCGTGCCGCGGCGGGACGGCCAGGCGCAGGACGTCGGAGCGGGTGCCGGCGTAGCGCGCGGCCACCTGCGCGGTGAGGTCGGCGACGTCGGCGGCGAGCACCGGTTCGGCGCTGACCACGCGCCGCAGGGGTTGCAACGGGGCGACGCGCTCGCTGGTGGGGACGCGCTCGATCACGTACCCGTCGACCAGCTGCCCGGCGAAGCGCACCTTCACCCGGACGCCGGGCTGCGCCTGCTCGGACATGGTCTCGGGGACGGCGTAGTCGAACGGGCGGTCGAGGTGCGCCAGCGGTACGTCGACCAGCACCCGCGCGACCGGGTCGACCTCCGCCGGCACCAGCGGCTTCTTCTCCCGCGGCGGCTTGGCCTTGCGGGCCTCCGCCCGCGCCCGGGCCGGTGGGGGCAGCAACGAGAGCTGGTCGTCCTCGCCCTCGGTCACGGCCTCATGCTGTCATCCGCGGGCGACACCGCGGGCCGGTGCGGGCCGTACCGGGCTGGCCGGTTTCCCAGGGTAGGAAGGGAAACTGCCCCATCGCACAGGAAATTTCCTGTGCGATGGGGCAGAAAAGGTTCCTGACCTCCTGGGAAACTGCCGCGCGCGACGTCCGCAGGGCAGCCCGCTCAGATCCCGGCAGCGGCCTTGAGCTTGTCGGCGCGGTCGGTCTGCTCCCAGGTGAACTCGGCGAGCTCGCGGCCGAAGTGGCCGTAGGCGGAGGTGAGGGCGTAGATCGGGCGGAGCAGGTCGAGGTCGCGGATGATCGCGGCGGGGCGCAGGTCGAAGACCTCGAGCACGGCCTGCTGGATCACCTCGTCGGAGACCACGCCGGTGCCGAAGGTCTGCACGAAGACACCGACCGGCTGGGCCTTGCCGATGGCGTAGGCGACCTGCACCTCCGCGCGGCGGGCGAGACCGGCCGCGACGATGTTCTTGGCCACCCAGCGCATCGCGTACGCCGCGGAACGGTCGACCTTCGAGGGGTCCTTGCCGGAGAAGGCGCCGCCGCCGTGGCGGGCCATGCCGCCGTAGGTGTCGACGATGATCTTGCGGCCGGTCAGCCCGGCGTCGCCCATCGGGCCGCCCACCACGAACACACCGGTCGGGTTGACCAGCAGGCGGTAGTCCTCGGAGGGGATCTCGAAGCCGGCGAGCACGGGATCGATGACGTGCTGCTTGATGTCGCTCTCGAGCGTCTCGAGGGTCACGTCGTCGGCGTGCTGGGTGGAGAGCACCACGGTGTCGACGCGGACGGGACGGTCCTGCTCGTCGTACTCGATGGTGACCTGGGTCTTCCCGTCGGGCCGCAGGTAGGCCAGCGTGCCGTCCTTGCGGACCGCGGTCAGTCGCTCGGCGAGGCGGTGCGCGATCGTGATCGGCAGCGGCATCAGCTCAGGGGTGTCATCGCTGGCGTAGCCGAACATCAGGCCCTGGTCGCCGGCTCCCTGCTTGTCCAGCTCGTCCTCGGAGGCCGCGACGCGGGACTCGTGGCCGTGGTCGACGCCCGCCGCGATGTCCTCGGACTGGCCGCCGATGGCCACCTGCACGCCGCAGGACTTGCCGTCGAAGCCCTTGACCGAGGAGTCGTAGCCGATCTCGAGGATCTTCTTGCGCACCAGGTCGGCCACCGGGGCGTAGACGTTGGTCCGGACCTCGCCCGCCACGACGACCAGCCCGGTGGTCAGCAGCGTCTCGACCGCGACCCGCAGGTTCTTCGTGTCGGAGTCGTTGGCGAGCAGATAGTCCAGGACGGTGTCGCTGATCGCGTCGGCGATCTTGTCCGGGTGACCCTCGGTCACCGACTCGGAGGTGAACAGACGTCCGGTCACTGCGTGTCTCCTGCTGATCAAGGCGGTCAGGTACGAACGCCGAGCCTAACCCAGCCAGATGAGTGCTCTGCGCAGGTCTCAGTCCTGGGCTCAGTCCTGGGCTCAGGCGCGGCGCGCCAGCACCTGGTCCCAGATGACGTGGGCCAGCGCAGCCTTCGACCCACGGGGTACGGCGACCGAGGAGCCGTCGTCGCCGAGCACCACGGCCTCGTTGTCCTCGGAGCCGAAGACCGCTCCCCCGCCGACGTCGTTGACGACGAGCAGGTCGCAGCCCTTGCGGGCCAGCTTGGCCGCTGCGTGCTCCATCACCGAGCCGCTCTCGTCGCCGGTCTCGGCGGCGAAGCCGACGACCACGATCCGCTCGTTGGGTCGGTCGGAGGCGAGCCCGGCGAGGATGTCGGGGTTCTGGGCCAGGCGCAGGTCGGGCACGCTGCCGTCGTCGGCCTTCTTGATCTTGGTCTCGGCCTCCTGCACCGGGCGGAAGTCAGCGGGCGCCGCCGCCATCACGACCGCGTCGGCGGCCGCACTGGCCTCCAGGACGGCGTCGCGCAGCTGGGCGGTCGTCTCGACGCGGACCACCTTGACCCCGGCGGGGTCCGGCATGGTGACGTTGGCTGCGACGAGGGTCACCGAGGCGCCGCGGGCGGCAGCGGTCCGGGCGAGGGCGTAGCCCTGCAGCCCCGACGAGCGGTTGCCGAGGAAGCGCACCGGGTCGAGGTACTCGCGGGTGCCGCCGGCCGAGACCACGACGTGCCAGCCGGCGAGGTCCTGCAGGAGCTCACGTCCGTGCTCAGCGCGGGCCAGCAGGTCGGCGGCAAGGGCGAAGATCTCGTCCGGGTCGGGGAGCCGGCCCTTTCCGGTGTCCACGCCGGTCAGGCGCCCCTCGGCCGGCTCGATGACCACGGCGCCACGCGAGCGGAGCAGCGCCACGTTGGCCTGGGTCGCCGGGTGCTCCCACATCTCGGTGTGCATCGCGGGAGCGAAGACGACCGGGCACCGCGCGGTGAGCAGGGTGTTGGTGAGCAGGTCGTCGGCCAGCCCGTGGGCGGCCTTGGCCAGCACGTCGGCCGTGGCGGGTGCGACGACGACGAGGTCGGCGGCCTGACCGATCCGGACGTGGGGCACCTCGTGGACGTGGTCCCACACATCGGTGCTGACCGGCTTGCCCGACAGGGCGGCCCAGGTCGGAGCACCGACGAAGCGCAGCGCCGCCGCCGTGGGGACGACGGTGACGTCGTGGCCCGACTCGGTGAACCGGCGCAGCAGCTCGCACGCCTTGTAGGCGGCGATGCCTCCGCTCACCCCGAGGACGACCCTCCCGGTCATGTCTGAGTCATGTCGGGGTCACCTCGGGGACCAGCTCACTCGGCCGCGGGCTCGGCCGGCGGGGTGGGCTGCTCGGCGGCCGCGGCAGCGGCCAGCGCCTCCGCGGCGACCTCGTCGGGGTCGATGTCCTCGCAGGTCAGCAGGTCCGCGTTGATCTCGCGCAGGGCGATCGAGAGCGGCTTCTCCTGCACGTGGGTGTCGACGAGCGGACCGACGTACTCCAGCAGGCCCTCGCCGAGCTGGGAGTAGTACGCGTTGATCTGGCGAGCACGCTTGGCGCTGTAGAGCACCAGCTTGTACTTCGAGTCGGTCTTGGTGAGCAGGTCGTCGATCGGGGGGTTGGTGATCCCCTCGGCGACGGGACCGGACGTGGTCATGAAAGGTGGGCCTCACGTTGGGAGAGAAGAACGCCCGGCGCGCTAGGAGGCGCCGGACAGCATCAACTCTACCAATTGCTCCCCCGCGTCGGGAATCTGGCGGTTGACGACGGTCACGTCGAACTCGCTCTCGGCCTCGAGCTCCTCCCGCGCCGTCTCCAGGCGTCGCTCCCGTTCCGCGGCGTCCTCGGTGCCGCGACCGACCAGCCGGTCGACCAGCTCCTCCCACGAGGGCGGGGCCAGGAAGACGAACCGGGCCTCCGGCATCCGCTCGCGCACCTGCCGGGCGCCCTGCAGGTCGATCTCCAGCAGGGCCGCCCTGCCTGCGGCGAGCGCCTCGAGGACTGGGCCGCGGGGGGTGCCGTACCGCGCTCCCCGGTGCACGACGGCCCACTCGAGCAGCTCGGCGTCGGCGACCAGCGCGTCGAACTCGGCGTCGGAGACGAAGCGGTAGTGCACGCCGTCGACCTCCCCGGGCCGCGGCGACCTGGTCGTCGCGGAGACCGAGATCCAGATCTCGGGGTGGTGCTCCCTGATCCAGGCCGTGATGGTGCCCTTGCCCACTGCCGTGGGCCCGGCGAGGACGGTGAGCCGGCCCGGCCCGCCGCCCGCGGGACTCATCGGGAGGGGAACTCCTCGAGCAGCGCGGCGACCTGGTTGACCCCGAGGCCGCGGACGCGCCGGGTACGGGAGATGTTCAGCCGCTCCATCACCTGGTCGGCACGCACCTTGCCGATGCCCGGCATCGACTGGAGCAGCTCGCTGACGCGCATCTTGCCGACGACCTCGTTGGTCTGCCCCTGCTTGATCACCTCGGCCAGGGTCGCCCCGGAGTGCTTGAGACGGTTCTTGACCTCCGCGCGCTCCCTGCGGGAGGCGGCTGCCTTGTCGAGCGCAGCCTGGCGCTGTTCGGTGGTGAGGGGTGGCAATGCCACAGAACTACCTCGACTTCTGGCTCGCCGAGTCGAGCCGCTGGGGATGGTCGTCGGTCCCGCAGCAATCTAGCCACGGCGCAGGTTCCCCTGCAACGCGGGGGCGTCCCTGTCCTCATCTGCGAGACGTGCCGTTCCTCACGTAGGACTCACAGACCGAGGTTGATCTTGCAGACGTCGCGCGCCTCCTGCTCGATACCGGCCGCCGCAGCCACGACGTCGTCGCTGCTCAGCTGGTCCGCGGCCGCGATGATCGCCCGCTGGTCGGCGGGCGCGAGTCCTGCCGGCGGCTTGCCGGCCACGAACTGCGAGGGCTTCACGCCGGCGTGGTCGAGGGCCTGGTGCAGCCCGTCGACGGCCCCGAGGAAGGTCTGCCACTCGTCCTGGAGGTCCGGCGGCGTCTTCTTCGCCAGGTCGCTGAGCATCGCCCGGTTGCCCAGGAGGGCCGTCGAGGTGCTGGCGTCGAGCATGTCCGCCATCTGCTTGCGGTGGGCGCTCAGGTCGGCGCAGTAGGCGTCGATCGGGTCCTGGCCGCACCCAGCCACGGGGAGGGCCAGGACCAGCGCGACCAGGCCGGCCCCGGCGCGGAGCCTCACCCCGTCTCCGCCCGCAGCGCGCGGAACGAGTCGGCGGCCCGGTGGGCCGCCTGCCGGAGCCGTCCGGCGTCGGGGCCGGCGGCGAGGATCTCGCGGGAGCTGGAGGGCAGCACGTGGTGCAGCACGCCGCGGAAGATCCGGCGTACGTCGTCGACGGTGCCACCCTGGGCGCCGATCCCGGGGACGAGGAGGGGGCCGTTGACGGCGAGGTTCTCCTCGGTCGGCCGGATCGTGGCACCGACCACGGCGCCGAAGGACCCGAGCGGCAGGGCGCCCTCGTTGAGGCGGGCGAGCTCGGCCAGCACGGTGCCGGCCACTGTCCGGCCCTCCTCGGTGAGGGCCTGCTGGAACAGCGGCGCCTCGGGGTTCGAGGTCAGCGCCAGCACGAAGACACCTTTCCCGTGGGTGCGGGCGGCCGCCATCATCGGGTCGAGGCTGCCGAAGCCGAGGTACGGCGTGGCGGTGATCGCGTCGGCGGCCAGCGGGCCGTGGGGGTCGAGGTAGGCGTCGGCGTACCCCTGGGCGGTGGAGCCGATGTCGCCGCGCTTGACGTCGAGGACGACGAGGGCGCCGCCCTGCTGCGCCGTGTGCACCACCCGCTCCAGCACGGCGATGCCGCGGGAGCCGAACCGCTCGAAGAACGCCGACTGCGGCTTCACGGCCGCCACCTCCGGGCCCAGGGCCTCGGCGGCCCGGAGCGCGAACTTCTCCAACCCGTTGACCGAGTCGGTCAGGCCCCACGCGTCGAGCAGGCCGGGGTGCGGGTCGATGCCAGCGCACAGGGGACCGCGAGCGTCCATGGCGGCGTGCAGCCGCGCACCGAAGGTCATCGGGCCTCTTCCTGGGTTCGGGTGGCCAGCGCCCGGTCGATCCGGCTGTTCGTCCTGCTGGGCCACCAGGGCCCTTCGTACACGAAGCCGGTGTAGGCCTGGAGCAGGTCCGCGCCCGCGTCGAGCCGCTCCACGGCGTCCTGCGCCGTGCTGATCCCGCCGACGCCGATCAGCGCCAGGTCGGTGCCGACACGTCCGCGCAACAGCCGGACCACCTCGTCGGCGCGAGCCTTCAGGGGAGCGCCGGAGAGGCCGCCGCCGCCCGCCTGCGCGACCTGCTGCGTCGGGGTGCGGAGCCCGTCGCGCGCGATCGTGGTGTTGGTGGCGACGATCCCGTCCAGACCCAGCTCGACAGCGAGGTCCGCGACCGCCAGCACGTCGTCATCGTCGAGGTCGGGCGCGATCTTGACGAGCAGCGGCACCCGCCGCTCGGTCACGTCGTCGGCGCGGCGACGTACGGCGCGCAGCAGCGGCTCGAGCTTCGCCACGGCCTGCAGGTCGCGCAGGCCGGGGGTGTTGGGCGAGGAGACGTTGACGACCAGGTAGTCGGCGTACGGCGCGAGCAGCGTGGTGCTCTTCTCGTAGTCGCCGATCGCAGCGTCCTCCGGCACCGACTTGGTCCTGCCGATGTTGATCCCCAGCGGAACTCGGCCGTCGCCGGTCGAGCCGAGTCGAGCCCCTCGTGCAGCGAGCCGCCGTGCCACCGCCTCGGCACCGTCGTTGTTGAAGCCCATCCGGTTGACGATGGCCCGGTCGGCCGGCAGCCGGGCCAGCCGCGGCCGCGGGTTGCCGGGCTGCGCCTCGCCGGTGACGGTGCCGATCTCCACGAAGCCGAAGCCGAGCGCCGCGAGGGCGTCGATGCCGGTGGCGCTCTTGTCGAACCCGGCCGCCAGACCCAGCCGGCCGGGGAAGTCGATGCCCATCACCCGTGTCGTGGTCTCGACTCCGCTCGACCCGCTGGTGGTCGAGCGGAGTCGAGACCACGCCCCGGTGACCGGTGCGGCCGCCCGGATCGCCCGGAAGGCCGTGGTGTGGGCCCACTCGGCGTCGGTGCGGGTCAGGACCCGCTCGAAGAGCTGGTGGTAGAGCGTCACCGGCCCTCGTCCCGGGCGCCGGCCGCCCAGTCCTGCAGCGAGCGGACACCGATGCTGGTGGCCCGCATGGCCTCGATCCCCTGGACCGCCGCCCCGAGGCCCTGCACGGTGGTGATGCACGGGATGTTGTTCAGGATCGCGGCAGTGCGGATCTCGTAGCCGTCCAGTCGCGGGGAACCGCCGCTGGTGGTGCCGTGCGGGGTGTTCACCACCAGGTCGACCTCGCCGTCGAGGATCCGGCCCACGATGGTCGGCTCGCCGTCCTGCCCGTCGCCCTCGCTGTGCTTGCGCACGACCGTGGCCGAGACGCCGTTGCGGCGCAGCACCTCCGCGGTGCCCTTGGTCGCCAGGATCTCGAAGCCGAGGTCGGCCAGCCGCTTCACCGGGAACACCATCGTGCGCTTGTCGCGGTTGGCCATCGAGACGAAGACCCGCCCGGTCAGCGGCAGCGACCCGTACGTCGCGGTCTGCGCCTTGGCGAAGGCCCGGCCGAAGTCGTGGTCGAAGCCCATCACCTCGCCGGTGGAGCGCATCTCCGGGCCGAGCACCGCGTCGACGGTCTTGCCGTCGATGGTCTTGAACCGGTTGAACGGCATCACGGCCTCCTTGACCGCGATCGGCGCACCGTCGGGCAGGTGGCCGCCGTCGCCGTGGGCGGCGAGGAGGCCCTCGTCGCGCAGGCTCTTGATGCTCTCCCCGAGCATCACCCGCGCGGCCGCCTTGGCCAGTGGCGTCGCCGTTGCCTTGGAGACGAACGGCACCGTCCGGCTGGCCCGGGGGTTGGCCTCGAGCACGTAGAGCACGTCGGAGCCGAGGGCGAACTGGATGTTCAGCAGGCCACGCACACCGACCCCGCGGGCGATCGCCTCGGTGGCGCTCCGGATCCGCTCGATCTCCTCCTGGCCCAGCGTGATCGGCGGCAGCGCGCAGCTGGAGTCGCCGGAGTGGATGCCGGCCTCCTCGATGTGCTCCATCACGCCACCGAGGTAGAGGTCCTGGCCGTCGTAGATCGCGTCCACGTCGATCTCGACCGCGTCGTCGATGAACCGGTCGACGAGCACCGGGTGCTCCGGGCTGATCTCCGTCGCACGCTGGATGTAGCCGTGCAGCGACTCGTCGTCGTAGACGATCTCCATCCCACGCCCGCCCAGGACGTACGACGGACGCACGAGCACCGGGTAGCCGATCTCGGCAGCGATCTGCTGGGCCTCGGGGAACGACATCGCCATGCCGTGCTTGGGCGCCGGCAGGCCGGCCTCCGCGAGCACACGCCCGAAGGCCCCGCGCTCCTCGGCCAGGTGGATCGCCGCGGGTGGCGTGCCCACGATCTTCACGCCCGCATCCTCGAGCCCCTGGGCGAGGCCGAGCGGGGTCTGGCCGCCGAGCTGGCAGATCACACCGGCGATCGGGCCGGCCTTGCTCTCGGCGTGCACGACCTCGAGCACGTCCTCGAGGGTCAGCGGCTCGAAGTACAGCCGGTCGGAGGTGTCGTAGTCGGTGGAGACGGTCTCGGGGTTGCAGTTGACCATCACGGTCTCGTAGCCGGCCTCGTGCAGCGCCATGCTGGCGTGCACGCAGGAGTAGTCGAACTCGATGCCCTGGCCGATCCGGTTGGGCCCCGAGCCGAGGATGATCACCGCTTCCCTCTCGCGCGGCGCGACCTCGGTCTCCTCGTCGTAGGAGGAGTAGTGGTACGGCGTACGCGCCGCGAACTCGGCCGCACAGGTGTCGACGGTCTTGTAGACCGGGCGGACGCCGAGAGCGTGCCGGACGCCGCGGACGACGTCCTCCTTCATGTCGCGCATCAGGCCGATCTGGGCGTCGGAGAAGCCGTGCCGCTTGGCGAGCCGCAGCAGAGGCGGCGTGAGCTCGTCGGCGTCGATGACCTCCAGCGCGATCTCGTTGATCAGGCAGAGCTGGTCGACGAACCACGGGTCGATGCCGGTGGCCTCGTGGACCTCCTCCGGGGTCGCCTCGGCACGCAGCGCGTCCATCACCTTGCTCAGGCGGCCGTCGTGCGGAGTGCTGATCTCCGTCAGCAGGGCGTCCTTGTCGAGCTCGACCTGGCGGTGGTTCCAGCCGAACACCGCCTTCTTGTCCTCCAGGGACCGCAGTGCCTTCTGCAGGGCCTCGGTGAAGTTGCGCCCGATCGCCATCGCCTCACCGACGGACTTCATGTGCGTGGTCAGCGTCGGGTCGGCCGCCGGGAACTTCTCGAAGGCGAACCGCGGCACCTTCACCACCACGTAGTCCAGCGTCGGCTCGAAGCTCGCCGGCGTCTCCTTGGTGATGTCGTTGGGGATCTCGTCCAGGGTGTAGCCGATCGCGACCTTGGCCGCGATCTTGGCGATCGGGAAGCCGGTCGCCTTCGACGCCAGGGCACTGGATCGTGAGACGCGGGGGTTCATCTCGATCACGATCACGCGGCCGTCAGCGGGGTTCACCGCGAACTGGATGTTGCAGCCGCCGGTGTCGACGCCCACCGAGCGGATGATCCCGATCGAGAGGTCGCGCAGGTGCTGGTACTCACGGTCGGTCAGCGTCATCGCCGGCGCCACCGTGATCGAGTCGCCGGTGTGCACGCCCATCGGGTCGAGGTTCTCGATCGAGCAGACGATCACCACGTTGTCGGCGGTGTCGCGCATGACCTCGAGCTCGTACTCCTTCCAGCCGATGATCGACTCCTCGAGGAGCACCTCGGTGGTCGGGCTCGCGGCGAGCCCGGCGCCTGCGATGCGGTGCAGGTCGGCCTCGTCGTAGGCCATCCCCGAGCCGGTGCCGCCCATGGTGAAGCTGGGCCGCACCACCATCGGCCAACCGAGGTCCTTCGACGCCTCGACGCACTCCGCGAGGGTGTGGCAGACGACCGAGCGTGCGCACTCGCCGCCGAGCTCCTCGACGATCGCCTTGAACGACTCCCGGTTCTCACCGCGGTTGATCGCCTCGATGCTCGCGCCGATCAGCTCCACGCCGTACTTCTCCAGCACGCCGGCTGCGTCGAGGGCCATCGCGGTGTTCAGCGCCGTCTGGCCGCCCAGCGTCGCCAGCAGCGCGTCGGGGCGCTCCTTCTCGATGACCTTCTCGACGAACTCGGCGGTGATCGGCTCGACGTAGGTGGCGTCGGCGAACTCGGGGTCGGTCATGATCGTGGCCGGGTTGGAGTTCACCAGGATCACGCGCAGGCCCTCGGCCTTGAGCACGCGGCACGCCTGGGTGCCGGAGTAGTCGAACTCGCAGGCCTGGCCGATGATGATCGGCCCGCTCCCGATCACCAGGACGCTCTGGATGTCGGTGCGCTTCGGCATCAGGCGTTCCCCTCGCGAGCGGCGTCGGACCCGGTGCGCACCGGCGCGGCCGCAGGTGGAGACGCCGCCCCGGCCAACAACTCCACGAACCGGTCGAACAGGTAGGCCGCGTCGTGCGGTCCGGCGGCCGCCTCGGGGTGGTACTGCACCGAGAAGCTCTTCAGGCTGCCTTCGGCGTCGCGCAGCTCGAGGCCCTCCACGACGTCGTCGTTGAGGCACACGTGGCTGACCGAGACCTCGCCGTACGGCGAGCTGACGGTGTCGTCGTGCGAGACGCCGTCGGGCCACTGGACCGCGAACCCGTGGTTGTGCGCGGTGACCTCGACCTTCCCGGTGGTCCGGTCCATCACCGGCTGGTTGATGCCGCGGTGGCCGTACTTGAGCTTGAAGGTGCCCAGGCCGAGCGCCCGGCCGAAGAGCTGGTTGCCGAAGCAGATGCCGAAGTACGGGATCCCCCGCTCGAGGGCTCCCTGGAGCAGCTCGACCTGCGACGTCGTGGCCGCCGGGTCACCGGGGCCGTTGGAGAAGAAGATGCCGTCGGCGCCGGTCGCCACCACGTCCTCGAGCGTGGCGGTGGCAGGCAGGACGTGGACCTCGATGCCCCGCTCGCTCATCATCCGCGGGGTCATCGACTTGATGCCCAGGTCGACCGCCGCCACGGTGAACCGCTTCTCGCCCACGGCCGGGACCACGTAGGTCTCGCTGGTGGTGACCTCGTCGGCCAGCTCCGCCCCGGCCATCTCCGCGGAGCCCTGCACCCGCTGCAGCAGCGCCTGGGGGTCGGTCTCGGTCGTGGAGATGCCGACCCGCATGGCGCCGCGCTCACGGAGGTGCCGGGTCAGGGCGCGGGTGTCGATGCCGCTGATCCCCACGACCCCCTGGTCGCGGAGCTCGTCGTCGAGACCGCGACGGGAGCGCCAGCTCGACGGCACCCGGGCGGGGTCGCGCACGACGTACCCGCTCACCCAGATCTTCCGCGACTCCTGGTCCTCGTCGTTGATGCCGGTGTTGCCGACGTGGGGGGCGGTCATCACCACGATCTGCCGGTGGTACGACGGGTCGGTGAGCGTCTCCTGGTAGCCGGTCATGCCGGTGGAGAACACCGCTTCGCCGAAGGTCTCGCCGGGGGCACCGAAGGCCTCGCCGGTGAAGGTGCGACCGTCCTCGAGGACGAGGATCGCTGGTTGCTGGGAATGCCTGACGCGGGGCTTGTCTGGGACACGCAGTGGCACGCCGTACCTCCTTCTCCGCCTCACGGGACGGATCGTTAAAGGATGCCGATCGCCGCCGACCCTATCAGCGAACCAGCCTACGGGCGCCGACCCGCCGACGGTCATTCGGCGAGGGTCCTTGGCCTGAGGGGCAGAGCCGGAGAGACTGCGGGCGTGAACTCCCTGTCTCGGTCCGGTACGCCACGGCTCCTCGGCGCACTCGTGATCGCTCTCCTGCTCACGGCGAGTCTCTTCGCGGCTCCCGCAGCTGCGAGTGATCTCTCTCGGCCGAAGGACCCTCGGTTCACCATCGCGGTGATCCCGGACACCCAGCAGGAGGTCTTGAGCGGCAACGACCGCCGATTCGCCCAACGCACGGCGTGGCTGGTCAGCCACCGTCGCGCCCTCGACCTGCGGTTCGTCGCCCACACGGGCGACATCGTCAACTGGGGTTGGCTCGCACGCTGGCAGTACGTCATGGCCAGCCGGGCCATGGGCCTGCTGCAGGCGGCAGGGATTCCCTATGCCGTCGCCCCCGGCAACCACGACACCCGCGCGGTCGGGTGGAACGGCCACGGTGGCTACGGGGGTGGCGCCTACGTGGCCAACCCCGAGTGTGACCGGCGCCTCGGAGCGGCCGCCTGCCACACCAACCTGCTGGTGCGTCACACCGAGGAGTTCGACTCGACGTTCAACTACCACCGCTACCGGCGTGTCTCCGGCGCCTTCGAGCGCGGGAAGGTCGACAACATCTTCTCCACGTTCCGGGCGGGTGGGCGCAAGTGGATGGTCCTCACCCTGGAGCTGTGGCCCCGGGTCTCGGTGGTGAACTGGGCCCGGCGGGTGGTCGCCACGCATCCGCACTTCAACGTGATCATCTCGACCCACTCCTACCTCGACGCCCGCTCGCAGATCTCCGGGAATGCCGAGTACGGCCAGAGCAGCGGGCGATACCTGTTCGCCCACCTGGTCTCGGTGTACCGCAACATCAAGGTCGTCCTGTCCGGCCACGTCGGTGTCGCGGGGTCCCGGGTCGACGTCGGCCGCCACGGCAACCGGATCGCCTCGTTCCTGGGGACCTTCCACTCCAACACCACCAACCCGGTGCGCCTGCTCGTCGTGCAGCCCCGGCTCGGCCGGATCACGGCACGGTTCGCCGCCCCGAAGAACGGCCAGACCTTCCCTCAGTACAACGTGACCGTCCGGAAGCTGCACTTCGTCCGCTGACCCGGCGCCGTCCGGGGGCCAGGGCCCGACTCCGGTGACGGGCCGAACCTCAGCGCTCCAGGGCGAGCGTCGGGGTCCCGCGGAGGTACGTCGCGACGACCGCGCCGGTGAGCTTGCGCTCGTGCCAGGGGTTGTTGCGCGACAGGGACGCCGACCTGTCCTTGTCCACGACGACCACCGCGGTGGGGTCGACGAGGGTGAGGTTGGCGGGCTGTCCCACGGCGAGTGAGCCGCCGTGACCCTCGAGCCCGGCGATCCGGGCGGGGGTCTGCGACATCACCCGGGCGACGTCGGCCCACGTCATCGCCCCCGAGGTGACCATCGCCTCGCTGACCACCGAGAGCGCGGTCTCCAGCCCGACCATCCCGAAGGCGGCGTCGACGAAGGCGTGCTCCTTGTCGTGACGTGCGTGCGGGGCGTGGTCGGTGGCCACCGCGTCGATGGTGCCGTCGGCCAAGGCGTCGCGCAGCGCTGCGACGTCCTCGTCGGGACGCAGCGGCGGATTGACCTTGTAGACGGGGTCGTAGTCGGTCAGCAGGTCGGTGGTCAGCATCAGGTGGTGGGGCGTCACCTCCGCCGTGACGTCGATGCCCTGTGCCTTGGCCCAGCGGATGACGTCGAGCGAGCCCGCGGTGGAGACGTGCGCGACGTGCACCCGGCTGTTGGTGTGCCGCGCGAGCATCACGTCGCGCGCGACGATCACCTCCTCGGCCACCCCCGGCCAGCCCGGCAGGCCGAGGCGTCCGGAGAGCTCACCCTCGTGGCAGCAGGCGGTGGAGCCCGCCAGGTGGGGGTCCTGGGAGTGCTGGGAGATGACGCCGCCGAAGGCGCGGACGTACTCCAGGGCGCGCCGCATCACCCGCGGGTCGGACACGCACCGGCCGTCGTCGGAGAAGACGTTGACCTTCGCCCTCGACCGGTGCATCAGACCGAGCTCGGCGAGCTCCTCCCCCGCGAGCCCCCGGGTCACCGCACCGACGGGCTGCACGTCGACCAGGCCAGCGGCGAGTCCCAGGGCGAGGACGTGCTCGGCCGCCTCGGCGGTGTCGGTGACCGGGCTGGTGTTGGCCATCGCGAGGACTGCGGTGAAGCCGCCGGCCGCCGCGGCCCGCGAGCCCGTCAGCACGGTCTCGGCGTCCTCACGACCGGGCTCGCGCAGGTGGGTGTGCAGGTCGACCAGGCCGGGGAGCGCGACCAGCCCGTCGGCGTCGACGACGGTGGCTCCGCTCGGCGCCTCGTCGACGAGGACTCCCCCGTCGACGTACAGGTCCCGCGGCTCCTCGCCCATCGGCGAGGCTCCCTTGACGACCAGGCTGTCGGAACTCACTCCGCGTCGTTCCCTTCTCCGGCGAGCAGGTGGTAGAGCACCGACATCCGCACCGCGACCCCGGCCGAGACCTGGTCCAGCACCAAGCTTCCTGCGGCATCGGCTGCTTCCGGGGAGATCTCGAGACCCCGGTTCATCGGCCCGGGGTGGCAGATGGGTGTGTCGGGCTTGAGCAGGGCCAGCCGGTCGCGGGTGAGGCCGTAGCCGACCGTGTACTCGCGGGCACTGGGGAAGTAGCCGCCGCTCATCCGCTCGCGCTGGACCCGCAGCATCATCACGGCGTCGACCTCCGGCAGCACCTCGTCGAGGTCGTGGGAGGTGGAGAAGCCGGCGTCCTTGGACCAGGCCGTGACACCGGCGGGCATCAGCGTCGGGGGCGCCACGACCGTGACCTGCGCGCCCAGCTTGGCGAGCAGCAGCAGGTTGCTGCGGAAGACGCGGCTGTGGGTGAGGTCGCCGACGATCGCGACGTGCCGGTCCTCCAGCGAGCCGAGCCGTCGTTCGAGCGTGTAGGCGTCGAGCAGCGCCTGCGTGGGGTGCTCGTGCATCCCGTCGCCGGCGTTGATCACGACGGCGTCGGTCCACTGGCTCACCTGCCGGGCGGCCCCGCTGGCCATGTGCCGGATCACCAGGCCGTCGACACCCATCGCGGCGACCGTCTGGACCGTGTCGCGCAGGCTCTCGCCCTTGCTGACGCTGGACCCCTTCGCGGAGACGTTGATGACGTCGGCGGAGAGCCACTTGCCGGCGATCTCGAAGGAGGAGCGGGTGCGGGTGGAGTCCTCGAAGAAGAGGTTCACCACCGTGCGTCCCCGCAGCGCGGGCAGCTTCTTGACCGACCGGCGCTGCACGTCGTGCATCTCCGCGGCCGTGCCGAACAGGGTGCGGACGTCGTCCAGGCCCAGGTCGTCGATGGAGAGCAGGTGCTTGTTCATCGCGGACCTCCCGGGACGTCGGCGATGCGGACCTCGTCGTACCCGTCGGACTCCTCGAGCCGCACCATCACCCGCTGCCCCTGCGCGCTGGGCAGGTTCTTGCCCACGTGGTCGGCACGGATCGGCAGCTCCCGGTGGCCGCGGTCGACGAGCACGGCCAGGCGTACGGCGCCCGGTCGGCCGAGGTCGTTCATCGCGTCGAGGGCGGCGCGCACGGTACGGCCGGAGAAGAGCACGTCGTCGACCAGCACGACCACCTTGCCGTCGACACCACCGGGCGGCATCTCGGTGTGGTGCGGGCCGCGGGTGGGCTGGCGCCGCAGGTCGTCGCGGTACATGGTCACGTCCAGGGTCCCCACCGGCACCTGCACGCCCTCGACCTTGGCGATCCGGTCCGCGACGCGGCGAGCGAGGTGGACACCCCGTGTCGGGATGCCGAGAAGGACCAGGTCCTGGTGCCCCTTGTTGCGCTCGAGGATCTCGTGGGAGATGCGAGTCAGCGCCCGGGAGATGTCACCGGAGTCGAGGACGCTCTGTCCTTCTCTGGGACCTTCTCTTGCTTCACCGACGGGAGGACTCACGTCGGGAGAAGACGCGGCAGGAACGGACACCGGACCTCCTTCTCCGCCTCTCGGGACGGCTCGTTAAAGGATGTCGAACGTCTGCGACCCTAACAGCCGCGACCGACGCCAGCATCGCCACGACTTCCTCCACCGGGAGCCTGCGCACCCGGCGAGGGTACGGCGCTGAGAGGATCGCGCCGTGCGCACACGACGGGGACTTGCAGGGGTCCTCGCCGTGCTGATGGCCACCGGGTGGGCGGCCAACCACTTCGCCTCGGTGATCCCGGTGCTGGCCGAGAAGGAGGGGCTCTCCCCGGCGCTGCTGGACGGCGTCTTCGGCATCTACGCGCTCGGCCTCCTGCCCGGCTTGTTCGCCGGCGGCGCGCTGTCGGACCGGCTGGGCCGCCCGCGCGTGGTGCTGCCCGGCGCGGTGCTCGCCGCAGCCGGTACGGCGACCCTGCTGGTCTCCCACGAGCCACTCGGCCTGCTGCTCGGTCGTCTCGTCGTCGGGCTCGGTGCCGGCCTGACCTTCGGGGCGGGCACGGCCTGGGCCGCCGACCTCGGCGGCACCCGGGGCACGGTCCTCGCCGGTGTCTTCCTGACGTCCGGCTTCGGCATCGGGCCACTCGTCTCCGGCCTGCTGGCGCAGTGGGCGCCGTACCCGCTGGAGACGCCGTTCGTGGTCTCGCTGGCGCTGTCCCTGGCAGCTGTCGCGCTCGCCGTCGCCTGGGCAGTCCCCGCGGCACCTGGTGCGACTGGTGGCGGCGAGTCGGGGAAGGCACCCCCGGCGGGATCGGCAGGCGCCGCGCTGGCGTGGTCGCTGCCTGTGGGGCTGCTCGTCTTCGCCAGCGCCATCGTCACGATCGTCACGCTGCCCGCCCGCCTGCCTTCGCGGTTCGACGGACCGGTGCTGGTCGGACTCAGCGGCGCCCTGGCGCTCGGCTTCGGCATCGCGGTCCAGACGCTCGCCCGGGGTCGGCGCTGGGGTCCGCGAGCCGGGGTCGCGGGCGCCCTGTGCTCGGCGGCGGGCTTCGGGCTCGCGGCCCTGGCCGGCGAGCACATCGGGATCCCGCTGCTGGTCGCGGTCTGCGCGCTGATGGGAACCGCCTACGGCCTGTGCCTGCGCGAGGGACTGCTGGACGTCGAGACCCTGGCCCCCGCCGGTCAGCGCGGCCTGCTCACCGGTCTGTTCTACGTCGTGACCTACATCGGCTTCGGGTTGCCGCTCCTGCTCGTGCTCGTGCACCCGGCCCTCGGGGCCTCGCCTCCCCTGGTGGCCTGCGGTCTGGTGGCCCTGGTGGTGGCAGCGACCCGGACCACGCAGGTGCGCCGGGGACACCCGGCCCGCTGAGCCGCACTGCCCCCTACTCGGGGATCGGCGGACCTACGACCTCGAGGCCGTAGCGTGGCCCCACCTCGCCCCACTTCGGGATCTCGACCTCGGGCGACTGACCGTCGTCGCCGGGCAGGCGCATCTCGGCCGCCGGCAGACCCACCTCGTCGTAGAGGTGCAGCACGCCGGCCGGGGTCGTCAGCGCGAGCATCCTGGCCGGCTTGTCACCGCGGATGCGGAAGGCGTGCGGCAGGTTCTGCGGAAGGTAGATGAAACAACCGGCGTACAGCTCGAAGTCCTCGTCGCCTGCGCGGTAGCTCATCCGCCCCTCGAGCAGGTAGAAGACCTCGGCCTCCTTGGAGTGACGGTGCAGGGGCGTCGCGATGCCGGGCGGTTGGGTCACCAGCGCGACTCCCAGCCGGCCGTCGCCGTCGCCGGCCTCGAGCAGGTGCTCGAAGAGCGACCCCATCGCCCACGTCCCGCGTCCGGTCCCCGGTTCCCTCATCACTGCCTGCGCCATGACCACTCCTGTGTTTTGACCCGAAGCGACTTCGGATCAATTGCTAAGGTAGACCTCGTGGGCAGACAGGTCAACCGCCGTTCGTACGACTCCCCCGTGCGCCGCGAACGTGCCGAACGCACGCGCCGCGCAGTGCTCAAGGCCGCGCGCACGCACTTCGACCGCGACGGGTACGCCGCCCGGGTGACGGCGATCGCGCGCAGCGCCCGGGTCTCGGTCGACACCGTCTACACCGCAGTCGGCAGGAAGCCGGAGCTGCTGCTCGCGGTGATCGACACCGTGCTCGGCTCCTCGCAGGACGCCATCCCCGCCGAGGAGCGCGACTACGTGCGCGCCATGGTCGCGGCGCCCACCGCCGAGGAGAAGCTGGAGATCTACGCGGCCGCGCTGGGCCGGCTGATGCCGCAGGTGGCCCCCCTGCAGGCCGCTCTGGCGCAGGCGTCGGTCGCCGAGCCGGAGTGCGCCCGCGTGTGGCGACAGCTCAAGGACCGTCGCGCCGCGAACATGCGCCGCCTCGCGCAGGACCTGCGCTCGACCGGGCAGGTCCGCGACGACCTGTCCGACGACGACGTCGCCGATCTCGTCTGGGTCACCAACTCCCTCGAGCACTACACGTTGCTCGTCGAGCGGGGCTGGGACGCCGACCGCTACGCCGTACACCTCGCCGACGTGTGGAAGCGGGTGCTCCTAGGGTGACGCCATGACGACCGGCACCCAGAGAGGGACACAGCCCACCGGCACCCAGCACAGTGCCGAGGACCCCCGCAACGCCAACATCCTGATCTGGGTCAACGGCGAGCTGGTGCCGCGCGATCGGGCTGTGGTCTCGGTGTTCGACTCGGGGTTCGTGCTCGGCGACGGCGTCTGGGAGGGGTTGCGCGTCAGTGGTGGGCACCCGGCGTTCCTCGAGGCCCACCTCGACCGCCTCGAGGAGGGCGCCCGCGCGATCATGCTCGACCTGGGGATGACTCGCGAGGAGATCAGCGAGGCGATCTACGCGACCCTGCGGGCCAACGAGATGACCGACGGCGTGCACGTGCGCCTGATGGTGACCCGCGGAGTGAAGTCGACGCCGTACCAGGACCCGCGCGTGACCATCGGTCCGGCGACCGTGGTCGTGATCGCCGAGCACAAGGAGCCGCTGCCCTCGACGGTCACCGAGGGCATCACCCTGTTCACCACGCACGTACGACGCGCCACCCCCGACACCCTCGACCCGAAGCTCAACGCGCACAGCAAGCTCAACGACATCCAGGCCTGCATCCAGGCCTACACCGCGGGCGCGGACGAGGCGCTGATGCTCGACCCGCAGGGTTTCGTGGCCACCTGCAACAGCACGCACTTCTTCATCGTCACGCGGGCCGGTGAGGTGTGGACCTCCGACGGCCGCTTCTGCCTCGCCGGGATCACCCGCGCCAACGTGCTCGAGGTGTGCCGGGCCGGCGGCATCCCCGCTCGCGAGACGACCTTCAGCCTCACCGACGTCTACAACGCCGCGGAGGCGTTCGTCACCGGGACCTATGCCGGCGTGGTGCCCGTCCGCTCCGTCGACGGCCGCACGATCGGCACCGGCGAGCGCGGGCCGCTCACGCAGCGGCTCCAGGAGCTGTACCAACGGCACGTGGCGGCTGACGTCGCCGGGCGGAATCACCCGTGACGTTGCGGGTGGCGATGTGGTCGGGCCCGCGGAACATCTCCACCGCGATGATGCGCGCGTGGGAGAACCGGCCCGACACCGTCGTGGTCGACGAGCCCTTCTACGCGGCGTACCTCCACGCGACCGGGATCGACCATCCCGGCCGCGACGAGGTGATCGCCTCGCAGCCGACGGATCCCGACGAGGTGGTGCGAGCTGCTGCTCGAGGACGAGGCGGCCCCGGTGCAGTACAGCAAGCAGATGAGCCACCACGTCCTCGACGGCATGTCGCTGGCGTGGGTCAGGCAGTTCCGCAACGTGCTGCTCGTCCGTGACCCGCGCGAGGTGGTGGCCTCCTACGTGCGGTCACGTGAGGCGTGCGAGCCCGAGGACATCGGGCTGCTCCAGCAGGTGCGCCTGCTCGAGGTCCTGCCTGCGGACACCCCGGTCATCGACGCCGGCGACTTCCTGCGCGACCCGGAGGGCCACCTGCGCTGGCTGTGCGACTGGCTCGGCCTGGACTTCACCGACCGGATGCTGACCTGGCCGCCCGGGCCACGCGACTCCGACGGGGTCTGGGCACCGCACTGGTACGACGCCGTGAACCGCTCCACCGGCTTCGAGCCCTGGCACCCCCGCACCGTCGAGCTCAACGACCACGACGCCGCCGTCGCCGACGCCTGCCGCCCGGCGTACGAGCTGCTGCACTCCCGGCGGGTGGTCCTGTCCTGAGGCAGCCGGCCGATGTACCACGCGGAATTACTTGCCGCTGAACAAGGGTACTTCCTGTGCTCTGGGGCAGAAAAGGTTCTTCACATGCGATCCGGCGTCACCCATGCCGCTACGCCGAGATCCTTCACCGCCTCCTCGAGCGCGCGCTGGAGCGTCGGGTAGGCGTAGATCATCGAGCGCAGCTTGTCGGTCGGCACCTCGGCGTGGACGGCGGTGGTGAGCATGCCGAGGATCTCGCCGCCGGCGGGGGCCACGACGTTCGCGCCGACGAGCACACCGCGATCGGCGTCCTCGACGAGCTTGATCAGTCCCTTGGCCTGGGCGATCCAGCCACGGGTGCTCGACCGACAGGTCGGTCGTGCCGATGCGGACGTTGATCCCCTGGTCCCGGGCCTGCTTCTCGGTGAGTCCGACTCCGCCGACCTCGGGGTCGGTGAAGGTGACGTGGGGTACGGCGCGGTAGTCCGCGGTCGGGCCGTCCTTGCCGAGGATGCTCGCGACGGCGATCGCCGACTGGTACATCGACATGTGCGTGAAGGCGCCGTGCCCGACGATGTCGCCGATCGCCCACAGCCCGTCGCCCGCGGACATCCGCTCGTCGGTCTCCACGCTGCGCGCGGCCGGATCGAGCCCGACGGTCTCGAGGCCCACGTCGTCGAGGTTGGGGGTCCGGCCGGCGGCCACCAGCAGCTTGTCGACGGTGACCTCCTGGTCGTCCACGGCGATCGTGAAGTGCCCGTCGTCGTAGGACACCTTCGAGATCTTCACGCCGGTGAGCACCTGGATGCCCTCCTCGCCGAAGACCCCCGCGATCAGCTCGCCGGACTCCGGCTCGACGGGGCCCAGGATCCGCGGGCCCACCTCGAGGACGGTGACGCGGACGCCGAACCGCGCCAAGGCCTGGGCCAGCTCGGCGCCGATCGGGCCGCCGCCGATGACTCCGAGCGACGCCGGGAGCGTGTCGATGCGGAGCACGTCACGGTTGGTCCAGAAGGGGGTGTCGGCGAGCCCGTCGATCGGCGGCGTAGCCGGACGGGTGCCGGTGTTCAGCACCACCCCCTTGCTCGCCTCGTAGGTCTCGCCGCCAACCTCCACGGTGCGGACGCCCGCGAGCCGGCCGTGCCCACGCACGAACGTGACGCCGGCGTCCTCGAGCCGCTTCACCGCGACGGTGTCGTCCCAGTCGTCGGTCGCCTCGTCACGGATCCGCGCGTGCACCGGCGCCCAGTCCGGCCGTACGTCGGCGGTGCCCGCGTTGCCGGGGATGTGACGCCCGTCGGCGAGCAGGTTGGCGGCGCGGATGATCATCTTGCTCGGGATGCAGCCGTAGTAGGGGCACTCACCCCCCACGAGCCGCTCGTCGATCCCGACCACGTCGAGCCCGGCCTTGGCCAGCTCGGTCGCCGTCGCCTCCCCACCGGGCCCGAGTCCGATCACCACCACGTCGCACGTCTTCGCCATGCCGTCAGTCAAGCAGGGCCCCACCACCATGTAACGCGGTGTTCTTGACGGTTCGCACGCGGAGTACCGCTTGTTCAGCGGCAATAACTCCGCGTTACATGGAATTCGTCGCCGTCTCCGTCTCGATGGTCGTGACGATGGCGGTCACCGAGGGGCGGCGCGGTGTCGAGCCGAAGCCGAACCGCGGTTCCGGCGTGACGGGGGCCAGCTCGCCGAGGTCGGCGCCCTGCCAGCTGCCGGAGATCGCCGTCACGCGGTGCAGGTCCGTGGCGCCGTAGAACTCCCGCCGACCGCCGCCGGCGGTGCCGCGGGTGCGCACACCGCGCAGCATCAGGCGGGCGGCCGGATCGGTGATCCTGGTCCACCCGGGCGAGGTCGCCAGGACCCGCGGCTGTGCCCGGAGCAGCCACCCCAGGGGCGTACGACGTCCCAGCTCGAGACGCAGGCTCAGCCCGGGGGCGCGCACCTGCCAGTCGTCGGTGACGGCGACCGGGCCCACGACCACGCGGTCGAAGGAGTACGTCGACCCGACGTACTCGGCCACCTGCCTCGGAGGGAGCCAGCAGCAACCGCTCCCCCGTGGGCAGGGCCACCATCACGTCCGCGAAGGCGCCCAGCGGCGAGGACGCCCAGCGGCCCACGACGACCGCACACCGCTCGTGGACCCGACGCCGGCGATCGCACCCTCGAACCGGTCGCGCCGCTTCGCCTGTCACCGGTCGAGGTGGCGTGACCGGGCGAAGCAGAAGAGGCCGTAGCAGGCGAAGCCCAGCCCGATGACCACGAGGGCGACGGGTCCGCCCGGTGCCTGCAGCACGCGCTGGAGCGCCTGGTCGAGCCCGCCGCCGTCGGCGGAGTTGTGATCCACCCCGGCGAGGACGAACAGGCCGCCGACGACGGCGATGGAGAGGCCCTTGGCGATGTAGCCGACCTTGCCCAGGACCAGGTATGCCGCGCCGGAGGTGCCCACGAGGCTCTCGGTCTCGAGGCCCTCCGCGAACTTCTCGGTCCAGCCGCGCACGGACCAGCGAGCCGGCCGTAGCCGATGACCACCAGGCCGGCGGCGCCGACCAGCCATGGGCCTGCCGGCCAGCCGAGCACCTTCGCGGTCATCCCCTTCGAGCCCGCCCGAGGAGCCGGAGCCGACGGCCACCTTCACCGCGGAGAGCCCGATGGCGCCGTACAGGACGGCCTTGGCCGCCGACATCAGCCGCTTGCGGACGCGGTCGCCCCCGTCGGCGTCGCGGTGCCCGAAGACGCGCCTCGACCACCCGCCACAGGACCAGCAGGAACATGCCGACAGCGACCGCCCAGACCAGCGCGGTGCCGAACGGCTGCCTCGCCAGCTCGTGCATCGCGCCGGTCGTGCTGGCGTTCTTCTCGGTGTGCCCGAGGGCGAGCTGCACCGCGAGCCAGCCCAGCAGCAGGTGGACGACGCCGTAGGCGACCAGCCCCGACGCGCGCGACGACGTCGAGGGCGTCGCTGCGCTCGGCCCGATGGCCGAGCTCGTCGGCCTGGTCGGCTGCATGCTGGGTCGCGTCGCTCACGACTGTGGGATACCCCGGCGGGAGCTCACTGGAACACCAGCTCCTTGAACCACGACTCGGTGACGTAGTCGGTCACCCAGCCCATCGAGTGGTAGAGGCCGTCGGCACCGGTCGGTGAGTCGTCGTCGACCTCGAGACCCACCCGGTCGCGACCACGCCGTGCGGCGTCGGCGATCACCGTGTGCAGCAGCGCCTTCGCGACGCCCCGACCTCGGGCGTCGCGGTGCACGCCGATGTACTCGACGTACGTCCCCTCGTGCCCGGCGCTGTTCTCCCACAGCACGGTGCTGACCAGCGCGCCGGCGGGCACCTGGTCACCGCCGGGATCGTCTTCCGGGTCCACGAACGCCAGCCACCAGTGGTCCCAGCGGTGACCGGGGTCCTCGCGCAGGCGCTGCAGGAACTCCGGGAAGCTCTCTCGGTAGGAGTTGAAGTGGTCCTCGAAGGACTTCTCGAGCATGTCGTGGACGGTCTGCAGGTCGACGGCGACCGGCAGGCCGTTCTCGTGGCTCTCCACCCGACGGATCGTCACCCCTTCGCGCGGACCCGGCAGCGACGTCGCCTCCTCGGGCGCGACCGGACGGGTCATCTGCAGCCAGGTACGGCGCTTGGTGTACCCGGCCCGGGCCAGCCACGTGCGCTGCTCGACGTCCTCGGCGTAGGGGCTCGCGTCGAGGCGGGTCTCACCGACCTCGCGGAGCCGGCAGATCTCCTCGGCCTGCTGCTCGACGTAGGCGTAGGACCAGGCGGCGACGGCGTCCCGCGTCTCGTCGTCCTCGATGGTCCGGTCGACGTAGACGTGGAGCATGGTGCGACCCGCGGCCCGGTCGTGCACGACCACCCAGCCGCGGATCGCCCCGTCAGGATCGAGGACGACCGCCTGCCGACGGGTCCACGAGGCCGCACCGGCGACCTCGGACTCGACCGCGTCGCGGTCCACCGAGGCCGAGCCGGTCCACGGCTCCTTGTCGGCAGCGCGCAACGCGACCAGGGCCGGGAGGTCGTCGAGCCCGGGGGCACGCGAGGTCCAGCCGCTGGGCAGGTCGCTCATCCGGCGAGGCTCTCACGATCGCGGACGATGTTGCCGAGCACGCCGTTGACGAAGGCCGGCGACTCGTCGGTGGACAGCTCGCGCACCAGGTTGAGCGCCTCGGAGACCGCGACGGCGTCGGGCACGTCGTCGACGTAGAGCACCTCGAAGGTCGCCAGGCGCAGCACGTTGCGGTCGACGGCGGGCATCCGGGCCAGGGACCAGCCCTGGGCGTACGACGCGATCACCTCGTCGAGCCGCTCCCGGTGGTCGTCGACACCGTGGACCAGCTCGACGGTGTACTCGTTGACCGGGCCGGCGGCTGCCTGCTCCTCGAGCGCCTCGAGCGGAGAGCGCTCACGCATCTCGGAGGCGTAGATCAGGTCCAGCGCCCGCTTGCGGGCCTTGGAGCGGGCGCTCATCGTCGCGTCGCGATCAGGAGGATCAGCTGCTGACTCGGCCGAGGTAGGAACCGTCGCGGGTGTCGACCTTGATCCGCTCACCGGTCGTGATGAACAGCGGCACGTTGATCTGGTGGCCGGTCTCGAGGGTGGCCGGCTTGGTGCCGCCGGTGGACCGGTCGCCCTGGAGCCCGGGCTCGGTGTACTGCACCTCGAGCTCGACCGAGGCGGGCAGCTCGACGTAGAGCACCCGGCCCTCGTTGGTGGCGACGATGGCCTCCTGGTTCTCGAGCATGAAGTTGCTGGCGTCGCCGACGAGCTCCGGGGTCACCTCGAGCTGGTCGAAGGTGCCGGTGTCCATGAAGACGTAGGACGTGCCGTCGTTGTACAGGTACTGCATCGTCCGCTTGTCGACGTTGGCCACCTCGACCTTGACGTCGGCGTTGAACGTCTTGTCCACGGTCTTGCCCGACTCGATGTTCTTCAGCTTGGTGCGCATCACCGCCCCGCCCTTGCCGGGCTTGTGGTGCTGGAACCAGATGACCTGCCACAGCTGGCCGTCGAGGTTGAGCACCATGCCGTTCTTCAGGTCGTTCGTCGTCGCCATGCGGAGTTCGCGCCTTACGTCGTCGGGGGCCCTGCGAGGGGCGGGCCAGCGGGTGAGTCTAGTACGCCGCCGACCGGGGCTTTGCTGCACGCCGTGCGGCATCGACCGGGGGTTCCATGCACGCGTCCTGTGCACTCATCCCCCGCTCGAGGCCCGGGAGCGTGCAGCAATCCCCCGCTCGCCGGGTCGTCACCGGGAGAGGATCAGCCCGGACGTCGGCACGCCCGTGCCGGCGGTGACCAGGACGTTGTGTGCGTCCGGCACCTGGTTGACCGCGGTGCCCCGCAGCTGGCGCACCGCCTCGGCGATGCCGTTCATGCCGTGGATGTAGGCCTCGCCCAGCTGGCCGCCGTGGGTGTTCAGGGGCAGCCGCCCGCCGAGCTCGATCGCGCCGTCGGCGACGAAGCCCGGCGCCTCGCCGCGACCGCAGAAGCCGAGCTCCTCGAGCTGCATCAGCACGTACGGCGTGAAGTGGTCGTAGAGCACCGCGGTGTCGATGTCGTCGGTGGTCAGGCCGGACTGGCGCCACAGCTCACGCCCTACGACGCCCATCTCCGGGACGCCGATGTCGTCGCGGTAGTACGACGTCATCACGAACTGGTCGGCCGCGCTCCCCTGGGCCGCTGCTGCGATCGTCGCCGCCGGCTGGGCGAGGTCGGCGGCCCGCTCGGGCGAGGTCACGACGAGCGCGACCGCGCCGTCGCTCTCCTGGCAGCAGTCGAGCAGACGCAGCGGGTCGGCGATCATCCGCGAGGCCTGGTGGTCCTCGATGGTGATCGGCCTGCCGAAGAAGAAGGCGTCCGGGTTCGTCGCGGCGTGGCGCCGGTCGGCAACCGCGACGGCGCCGAAGTCGGCCGACGTGGCGCCGTACTCGTGCATGTAGCGGCGCGCCTGCATCGCCACCGTCGCAGCGGGTGTGGAGAGCCCGTGGGGGTAGGTCCAGGCGTTGTCGAGCCCGTTGGTGTTCACCTGCTCCGCGGCCCAGTTGGAGACCTGGCCGAACCGCTGGCCGGACCGCTCGTTGAAGCCGCGGTAGCAGACGACCACGTCGGCCACGCCGGTCGCGACGGCCATCGCTGCCTGCTGCACCGTCGCGCAGGCGCCACCGCCGCCGTAGTTGATCCGGCTGAAGAAGCGCAGGTCTCCCATCCCCAGCTCGCGGGCGAGCGCGATCTCGGCGGTGGAGTCCATCGTGAACGTGGTCAGCCCGTCGACATCACCCGCCGCCAGGCCGGCATCGGCCAGCGCCGCCAGCGTGGCCTCGCAGGAGAGCTGCAGCTCCGAGCGCCCCGACTCCTTGGAGAACTCGGTCGCCCCGATGCCGACGATGGCGGCCTTGCCACTGAGCCCGTCTCCGGGGCTCATGAGAGCACGACCTTGGCGGTGACGTGGTCGCCCAACGGGACTCTGCCGACGACGTCGATGGTGAGCACCCCGTCGGCGTCGTCGACCACCTCGCCCGAGAACGCCAGCGTGTCGTAGGGATGGGCGGGAGCACCGAGCCGCAGGGCGCAGGACCGTACGACGAAGTCGGGCCTCGACCGCCTCGCGCGCCCAGTCGCCGACGTACTTCTGCACCAGCCCGGTCGTGGTGAGGATGTTGATGAAGATGTCCTTCGAACCGTGCGACTGCGCCAGGTCGCGGTCGTGGTGCACGTCCTGGAAGTCCCGGGTGGCCAGTGCCGTGGAGACGACCAGCGTCGGCGTGACCGGCAGCTCCCACGCCGGGAGCGCTGGTCCCCTTCACCGGGCCAGCTCCCAGATCGGCAGGGTCAGCTCGTCGTCGACCTCGTCCCAACCGACGACGACCGGGTCGCCGATGGCGAGGTCCTCGGGATTGCCGCGGACGTCGGCCACGAACCGCACCCCCTCCTCGAGCTCGACGAGGGCGATCGTCAGCGGCAGCCCCCGTCCGGGCATCTGCGGGGCGTGGTGCACGAGGAAGGAGAAGATCGTGCCGCGTCCGCTCGCAACGACGTAGCCACGGTCCATCGCGTGGCACGCCGGGCACACCGGGCCCGGCGGGTGCCGCAGCTCGCCGCAGGCGTTGCACTTCTGGATCCGCAGCTCGCCCTGCTTGGTGCCCTCCCAGAAGAAGGCGGTGTCCTGGTTGCGCACTGGCCGGATGATCTTCGAGCGGTCGACGGTGGCCTTACGTCGACCGGGCTTGAACTTCAGCACCCGGAACTGCATCGAGGCGACCACCTCGTCACCGACCCGCCAGACGTTGCGGGTGGTCACGAAGTACCCCTCACCGACCCCCGTCTTCTTCGGGCCGGCGACGTCCTCGAGCTGGGTGGTCACCGAGACCTGCTCACCGACACGGAGGTAGCGCTCGTAGGTCTGGTCGCAGTTGGTGCCCAGCACCGACGTGTAGCCCGCAGCATCGAGCATCTCCATCGCCCCGGAGAGCGGGTCGTCGGCCCCTCGGGTGCCGCGCAGCCCGGGCATCGTCCACACCTGCGCCATCGCCGGAGGTGCCTCGCCCTGCGTCCATCGAGGATCGGCGTCCTCGATCGCGTCCAGCCAGGCGTTGATGACCGGTTGGCTCACCGGGTCGCGCGCGAACCGCGGCTCGGTCGCACCGAGGGCCTTGAGCCGCTCGGTCTCGGCCATGATCCAGTCGTGCGTCCTCCCTGAGGAGGCCGCCGGGCCCGGCTCGAAGGCGCACTCAACGCGGCACCTTCGGCAGGCCCAGCCCGAACATCGCGATCAGCTCGCGCTGCACCTCGTTGACCCCACCGCCGAAGGTGAGCACCAGGTTGCGCTTCGAGGTCGCGTCGAGGTAGCTCGCGAGTCGTGCCGTCTCCGGGTCCGCCAGGTCGCCGTACGACGTGACGATGCGCTCCAGGGCGAGGCCGAGCGACTGCACCTCGTCGGAGGCGAACACCTTCGAGGCGGAGGCGTCGGCGACGGCAGCCGTGCCGGAGGCGCCGGACGTGGCCACCTCCCAGTTGAGCAGCTCGTTGACCCGGAACGCCGCCGTGACGCGGGCCAGGGTCTCGCGCACGACCGGCACCTCCAGCAGGGGCTTGCCGGTGGCGTCGGTGCGATCGCGAGCCCAGTCGACGACCAGGTCGCGCAGCCCCTCGAGCCGGCCCGCGGGCCCGAGCATCACCCGTTCGTGGTTGAGCTGCGTCGTGATCAGCCGCCACCCCTGGTTCTCCTCGCCCACGAGCATGTCGGCCGGTACCTGCACGTCGTTGTAGTAGGTGGCGTTGACGTGGTGGGACCCGTCGGAGGTGATGATCGGCGTCCAGGAGTAGCCGGGGTCCTTGGTGTCCACGATCAGCACGGAGATGCCCTTGTGCTTGGGGGCGTCGGGGTCGGTGCGCACGGCCAGCCAGATGTAGTCGGCCGCGTGGCCACCCGTGGTCCACATCTTCTGGCCGTTGACGACGTAGTGGTCCCCGTCCTTCTTGGCGGAAGTGCGCAGCGAGGCCAGGTCGGTGCCGGCGTCGGCCTCGGAGTAGCCGATCGCGAAGTGCACGTCGCCGGCGAGGATGGCCTTGAGGAACATCTCCTTCTGCTTCTCGGTGCCGAAGGCCTGCAGGGTCGGCCCGACCGTCTGCAGCGTCACCGCCGGCAGGTGCACGTCGGCTCGGGCCGCCTCGTTGGCGAAGATCTGCTGCTCGACGCCGCCGAGCCCCTTGCCGCCGTACTCCTCGGGCCAGCCGACGCCCATCCAGCCGTCGCTGCCCATCTGCTTGATCGTGCGGTGGTACGCCTCGCCGTGGCGGTCGGACATCATCTCCAGCCGGTCGTCGACGGAGACCAGCCCGGCGAAGTAGTCACGCACCTCCTGCTTGAACGCCCGCTGCGACGCCGTCAGCTCGGTGTTGCGCGCCTCCTCCGCCTCCGCGAGCGGCACCCGCGGCAGCCAGGCCTCGACCCCGCCGAGCAGGCGGACGTCGTCCTTGAGCCGGGCGAAGTAGCGGTGCAGCGGGTAGGTCTGGTCGACCCCCACGCCGCCGTGCAGGTGGTGGCAGGTCTGCAGGGCCGCCGGGGCGCGGTCGCAGACCCAGTACGCCGCCACGGCCAGGTCCTCGTCCACCGGCTCCCCCGCGACCAGCCGCCGGACCACCTCGTCGACGGCGAGGGTGACCATGCGCGAGGTGATGTAGACGTCGGCGATCTGCATCGCCACGCCCTGGAACTCCGCCAGGGAGCGGCCGAACTGCGTGCGCTCCTTGATGTAGCCCGCCGTGAGGTCGCGGGCACCGGCGAGCAGACCGTCCGCCTGCAGCAGCGACCCGGCGATGGTCAGGGCGCGGACCGTCTCGGCTGCGCCGGCTCCCAGCACGGCGAGCACCGGAGCCGAGTCGAAGACGTACGTCGCCTCGCCGTCCCCGCGCGACGCCGGCGTCGCGATCCGTTCCACGCCCTCCGCCTCGGGGTCGACCAGCACGACGGCCGAACCGTCCTCGCCGGAGACCGAGACGAGCAGGACGGTCTCGCGCCCGGTCAGCGCGTCGTGCACGGGAACGGCGATCTTGCGGCCGGTGACGCGCTCGCCGTCGTACCGGGTGGCCGGCTCCTCGGGCAGCGCCGCCCCAGGCTCGTTCAGGGCCGGCGCCACCAGGAGCTCGCCCGTGGAGATCCGCGGGAGGAATGCCTGCTGCTGCTCCGGGCTGCCGTGCGCGACCAGGGGCAGCAACCCGCAGACCAGCGTCGTGTGCAGGGGCAGGTCGACAGCGCGCGTGGCCGCCTCGCGGACGAGGACGGCGAGCTCACCGAGCCCGAAGCCTTCGCCACCGAGCGCGGTCGGCAGGGCCAGGCCGAGGAGTCCGGCCTCGGCACAGGCCAGCCAGCTGGGCTCCAGCTCGTCGGGACCCTTGTCGAGGACGTCGGTCACCACCGAGCGGATCTCGTCGCGGATCTCGTCCCCTGGGTCAGGGACCGACACACGTTCGCTCATGTGATCCCCCTCATGGGACGAAACTGTAACCTGTTCTAGTCTAGGGACTGGCCGCACTTCCGCAACTGGAGGCACCCTCGTGAGCCCAACCCTGTGTGCACCGATCAACCGCCTCGGACGGTACGCGCGCGACTCCCTCCGCGAGCTCGCCCACGTCCCCCAGGTCGACATCCCCCAGGGTCGTTGGCTGGAGCTCCCGCGACGCGGCCGCACCTGGCTCACCGAGCTGGAAGGGCCCCCTGGCGCCCCGACGATCGTGCTGCTGCACGCCGTGGGATGCACCGGCATGCTCACCTGGTTCCCCGTCGTGCACCAGCTGGCCGAGCACTTCCGCGTCGTCGTCTTCGACCAGCGCTGGCACGGCCGCGGCATCGTCTCCGAGCACTTCTCGCTGCACGACTGTGCCGATGACGTCGCCGCGGTGATCACCGAGCTGAAGCTGACCGAGAACGGGCAGAAGCCGATCGTCGCCGGCTACTCGATGGGCTCGGTCGTGGCCCAGCGCGTGTGGCGCCAGCACCCCGACCTCGTCGGGGGACTCGTCCTCGGCGCCACCACCGACCGGTTCCGCACGAACTCGCGCGAGATGGTCTTCCACACCGGCATGGAGATCAGCATGGGGGCGCTGCGGACCCTCTCGAGGTCGCGCGTCGTACGACGCACGGCCCGTGCCGGCGTCGAGGCTCTGGACATCGGGCCCACCGACATCGGCCAGTGGGCCCTCGGCGAGTGGCGCAGCACCAGCCCGTGGGCGGTGGCCCAGGCGATGGCTGCGCTCGGGCGGCACCACTCCACTCCGTGGTTGGACCGCATCGACGTCCCGACAGCCGTGATGGTCCCGCAGACCGACTGGGCGATCCCGCCCGACCGCCAGCGCCAGCTGGCGTCGCGGATCCCCGGCGCCACCGTGCACGAGGCCGACTGCGGACACTCCGGCGTGGTGCTGGAGTCGGAGATCTTCGGCCCGGTGTTCCTCGAGGCGGCTCTCGACGTGGCGGCCCGGATGGCCCCGGTGCGTCCCAAGGCGGTGAAACCGAGGCAACGCCCGGTCACCAGCTCTGCAGGCTGAGGTCTCGACTCCACTCGACCGGCGGCGGGGCAGGCTTCTGTCAGCCGGCCGCGGTCTTCTTGGCGGGCCGCGCTTCTTGGCCGCGGTCTTCTTGGCTGGGCTCTTCTTCGCGGCGCTCTTCTTCGCCGCGGTCTTCTTGGCTGCGCTCTTCTTCGCCGCGCTCTTCTTCGCTGGGCTCTTCTTGGCAGTCTTCTTGGCCGCGGTCCGCTTCGCGGGCTTCTCCTCCGCCGACGACTTGCCGGTCACCTCGGCGTGCAGGGCGTCGAGCTCCTGGGGGAACTTCTCCACCAGTCTCCAGGGCTCGGGCACGAGCTCACGACAGGCGATCGCGCCGACGTGGATCTTGCCGTCGCTCGACATCACCGTGACGTTGAGGCCGGCGCCGTGGAAGACCGGTCCGAGGGGGTAGAGGCCCTCGATCCGGGCGCCCATGAAGTAGAGCGGCACCGGTGGGCCGGGGACGTTGGAGATGACCAGGTTGTGGATCACCGGACCGGAGTCGGCGAGCTTCAGCGACGAGACCATCCGCACGGCCAGGCCGAAGGTGCGCGGGGCCGCGAACTGGGCCCAGTCCTGGAGCGAGTCGGCGGAGATCGCCTTGTGGTGGTCCTTGGCGTTCTGGTTGGTCCGCGAGACCTCGCTGCAGGCGCTCGAGGGGGTCCTCGATGTCGGTGCCGAGCCGGGAGAAGATCGTCGAGACCTTGTTGCTGCCCGTCTTCTTCTTCGAGCTGCCACGCACCGAGACGGGCACCGAGGCGATCAGGGAGGTCTCCGGCAGCTCGTCGCGGTCGGTGAGGTAGCGCCGCAGCGCACCCCCGCTGACGGCGATCACCACGTCGTTGACGGTGGCACCCTCGACGGCGTTCTTGACGTCCTTGATCTTCTGCAGCGACATGTCGCCGATCGCCAACGAGCGGTGGCCGGTGATGGTGGCGTTGAACGACGTCCGCGGGGCCGTGAGCGGTGCCGGCATCGCCGTACCCTCGCGGGCGCGGCCGATCGTGCTGGCCACGCCCTTGACGGTCGGCCCGACCACCTTGGCGAGCGCCACGGGCTTGTACAGGTTGGTGGCGACACCACGAGCCAGGAGCTCGGCGTCTCCGGGCGCCCGCGGCGGGGCGCCGCCCGGGGGCGTCTCGAGCGGCGGGGCGTCGGCCTCCAGCGAGCACATGAACGAGATCGCGTTGGCGCCCGAGACACCGTCGACGGTGCAGTGGTGCATCTTGGTGAACACCACGATGCGCTCGGCTCCCGACTCGGTGCGGTAGCCCTCGATGACGACGAACTCCCACAGCGGGCGGGACCTGTCCAGCGGGATGCCGGCGAGATGGCCGCAGAGGTCGGCGAGCTCGCGCTCACCGCCGGGCGCGGGCAGCGCCATCCGGTGCACGTGCCGGTCGACGTCGAAGTCCTCGTCGTCCACCCAGACCGGGTGGTCGATCCCGAGGGGCACCTGCTTGAGCTTGCGGTGGAACATCGGCACGCCGTCGATCCGGCGCTCGAGCTCGTCCTTGAACTCGGTGAACGAGTAGCCGCTCGGCACGGTCTCCGGGTCCAGGATGATCACGCCGCACACGTGCAGCAGCTGTGCGGGCGTCTCCAGGTAGAGGAAGCTCGCATCGAGACCGCTGAGTCGTTGCATGGGCGCAGCCTAGACCTGAACTGGAACACGTTCTACCTGTTCACCGGTCGGTCATCTCACACCCCGACGCCTGAACCGCCCCACTAGCCTGAGCGCATGTCCTACCGCAGCCGACAGCTCGTCTTCGCCGCCCTCGCCGCCAACGCGGTGCGCCCGGTGCGGAGCCGGTTCGGCGCCGTACCCGCGTTCTTCGCCGGCTGGGTGGCCAGCGAGCTGGCACCCCAGTGGCTCGCCGTCACTGCGGCCGACGCCGCGGCCGAGCTGACCGTACGACGCCGTCGCGGCGGGCACCCCGACAAGCTCGGCCTGGCACTCGCCACCGCCACCGGTGCGGCCCTCGGCTGGGTGATCGTGAACGCCAACCGCTCGGCCACCCACGTCGAGACGACCCTGCGCGACGGGCTCGGTGACGACTACCTCGACGTGCTCGAGGAGGCGCCCTCGGCCGAGGACGTCAGGACGCGGGTGCGCGAGGTGGCCCGGCCGTTCAAGATGTCCCGGCCCGGCGTGGAGGTCATCCGCGACGTCAACTACACCGTCGGCGGCAAGCGCGCCCGGCTGGACATCTACCGCTCGCGCACAGCCTCCGACCGCGGCGAGCTGGAGAACGCGCCGGTGCTCGTGCAGGTCCACGGCGGCGGCTGGACGATCGGCAACAAGGAGCAGCAGGGACTGCTCCTGATGAACGCGATGGCCGAGCGTGGCTGGGTGTGCGTCGCGATGAACTACCGACTGGCCCCGAAGCACCCGTTCCCCGCGCAGATCATCGACGTCAAGAAGGCGATCGCCTGGACGCGCGAGCACATCGCCTCCTACGGCGGTGACCCGTCGTACCTCGTCGTCACAGGCGGCTCGGCCGGCGGTCACCTCGCCGCCCTGGCGGCGCTCACGCCCGGCGAGGCCGCCTACCAGCCCGGCTTCGAGGATGCCGACACCAGCGTCGCCGCGTGCGTGCCGTTCTACGGCGTCTACGACCTCGCGGGTCTGACCGGCGAGCGCGCCGCCGAGGAGATGCGCGACTACTTCCTCGCCCCGCGGGTCTTCAAGAAGGATCCCGTCGCCGACCGCGAGGAGTTCGTCAGGGCCTCACCGCTCGCCCAGGTCTCTCCCGACGCCCCAGACTTCTTCGTGCTGCACGGCACCAACGACTCACTGGTCGACGTGCGCCAGGCGCGGGCGTTCGTGGAGAAGCTCAAGGCCGAGTCGAAGCGCACGGTGACCTACGCGGAGTTCCCGGGCACCCAGCACGCCTTCGAGGTGTTCGGCTCGATCCGCAGCCACCACGTGATCCGGGCCGTCGAGCGCTGGCTGCTGCACCACCACGCGCTCTGGCAGCGCGAGCAGGCCGATGCTTCCGGCGATCGAGCGAAGTCGAGATCAGCCGCGGGGTAGCCCCAGGATCCGCTCGCCCGCGACGTTGCGGAGCACCTGGGTGGTGCCTCCCGCGATCGAGAGGCAGCGGTTGTTCAGCATCTCGTGCAGCGCCTGCTTCACCAGCTCGTCGTCGGTGAAGACCCGGTCGCCGAGGAGGCGTACGACGAGCTCGGAGGAGTCCTGGCGACTGCGTACGCCGACCAGCTTCGCCACGCTGGACTCCGGCCCGGGCCCGTGACCGGCCATCGAGCGCAGCGTGGCGCGGGTGCCCAACAGCTTGACCACGGTGGCGAGAGCGACGGCACGGCCCACCTCGACGCGCGCCTCCGGGTGCTCCGCGAGCAGGTCGATCGCCCGCTCGACGCTGGCTCCGAGCCGCGAACCAGCCATGGCCACCCGCTCGTTGGCCAGCGTGGTGCGCGCGAGCTTCCAGCCGCCACCGACTTCACCGACCACGCACTCGTCGGGGACGAAGACCCCGTCGAGGAAGACCTCGTTGAACAGGGCCAGGCCGGTCAGCTCCCGCAGCGGGCGTACGTCGATCCCGTCGCTCTTCATGTCGACGAGGAAGTAGGTGATCCCCGCGTGTGCCTCGGCGTCGGGGTCGGTGCGCGCCAGGCAGATCCCCCAGTCGGCCTGTTCGGCCATCGAGGTCCACACCTTCTGGCCGGTGAGCCGCCACCCGCTCTGCCCGTCCGTGTGGGAGTCCCGCACGGCCTTCGTGCGCAGCGAAGCGAGGTCGGAGCCGGCTCCCGGCTCGCTGAACAGCTGGCACCAGACGATCTCGCCGGTCAGGGTCGGTGTGATGAACCGCTCCCGTTGGGTGTCGTCGCCGTGACCGATGATGGTCGGCGCGGCCCAGGCCCCGATCTGCAGGTCCGGTCGCTGCACCCTCGCGGCCTCGAGCTCCTCGTCGACGACGAGCTGCTCTGCCGGTTCGGCTGCGCGGCCGTAGGGCTCGGGCCAGTGCGGGGTCAGCAACCCGCTCTCGGCCAGAGCAGCCCGTCGCTCCTCCTCCGGCAGGCCGGAGATCCTCGCGACATCGGCACGCACCTCCTGCCGCAGCTCGTCGAGCCCGTCGAGGTCGATGCGTGGGGTACGGCGTCGTCCGTCCACGGCGAAGCCTGCCAGTGTGTCGGCGGCTGCTCCGGAGGTGGGCAGCATCGCCCGCAGTGACAGGACGCGGCGCAGGTACAGGTGGGCGTCGTGCTCGAAGGTGAAGCCGATCCCGCCCAGCACCTGGATGCAGCTCTTCGCGACCTCCACAGCGCCGTCGACCGCCACCACGCCGGCCACGGTGGCCGCCAGCTCGAAGGCCTCGGGCGACTCGTCGTAGGCCCGGGCGGCGTCCCACGCGGCGGCGGTGACCACTTCGGAGGTCTCCAGCATCTCGGCGCACAGGTGCTTGATCGCCTGGAAGGCCCCGATCTTCTTGCCGAACTGCTCGCGGACGCCGGCGTACTCCACTGCCGTGTCCAGGCACCACCGCGCTACCCCGGAAGCCTCTGCCGCAGCCAGCGTGACCACGAGAGCGCGCAACCGCGCGGCGTCGACGTCGGTGGGCTCGCCGCCTTCCAGCCGACCGAGCGACGTACGACGCGTGAGGTCGAGGCTCGTCCCGGGCGCGAGGTCGACACCCTCGAGGGAGACCAGGCGCACCTCGTCGCCGTCGACGACGAGAGCGTGCGTGGCGCCGGCCGCGCCGTGCACCACCTCGCCGGAGAGTGCGAGCGCGACGCGCTTCTCCCCGACGTCGCCGAGAGCAACCGAAGCGACCGCCGTGCCGAGCACCGGCCCGGGGACCAGCGACCCGGCACACGACTCGATGGCGACGGCGAGGTCGAGAAGCGTGCCACCGTCAGCGACGATCGAGAACAGGCCCATCTCCGCCGCCGCCATCATCGCCTCGGTGAACGGCGCCTGCGGATCGTCCTCGGCAGCCCTGGCTGCCGCGATGCCCTCGAGAGAGGCCGCCCAGGTGCCGAACGCCTTGGCGACCTCGCGGTGGTCCTCGCTGATCCCGATCGGCACGGTCACTCCCCAAAACTAGAACGTGTTCCAGTCATGATGCCATGAGATCCACTGGCTACGCTCCCCTGCGTGAGTGAGATGTCCGACGACCTGCTGGCGCATGCCCGGGCTGCCAGGGGGTTCATGCCCGAGGACGAGGGCCACCTCCTGCACCGGACCGCGCTGGCCCACCTGGGCGATGGGCCCGCCCTGGAGATCGGCACCTACTGCGGCAAGTCCGCGATCTGGCTGGGCGCCGCTGCGCGGGCGAAGGGAAGCACCGTCTTCACCCTCGACCACCACCGCGGTTCGGAGGAGAACCAAGCCGGCTGGGAGCACCACGACGCCTCACTGGTCGACGAGGAGTCCGGCCTGATGGACACCCTGCCGGTGTTTCGTCGCACGCTGGAACGGGCCGGGCTCGAGGACGAGGTGGTCGCCCTCGTGGGGCGGTCCACCACGGTCGCCCGTCACTGGCGCACGCCGGTTGCCCTGCTGTTCATCGACGGCGGCCACGCGGAGGAGCACGCCCAGAACGACTACACCGGCTTCGCGCGGTGGGTGCAGCCCGGTGGTGTCCTGGTGATCCACGACGTGTTCGAGCGGCCCGAGGACGGCGGCCAGGCGCCGTACCACGTGTGGAAGCGAGCCGTGGACAGCCGCGCGTTCACGCCGGCGGACACCGTGGGGTCGATGCGGGTGCTGACCCGGACCTCAGGCGCGGCCGGCGACGACGTCGGCTGACTCGTCGGAGCACCCGCACTCCAGCGCGATCGCGCGGAACGGCGCGGCCAGGGTGTCCCCGCGCATGATCCCGCTGGCCGGGCTGGTGCGGGACAGCGCGTCGGCGACCAGGATCACTGCCGCGGCGGTGTACGTCGTCTGCTCGCCGGGCCAGAAGACGCCCTTGCCCTCCTCGCCCTCCTCGGCGGGGTCGTGGACCGAGCCGGTCCAGTAGCTGCCGTTCTCGTGCCGGAGGTGCTGCATGTCGGCGTACACCTCCCGGGCCCGCGGGTCGTCCAGGCTGTCCAGCGCCATCACCAGCTCACAGGTCTCGGCGCCGGTCACCCACGGGTTGGTCTCCACGCAGCGGACGCCGAGGCCCGGCATCACGAACTCCGTCCAGCGTCCCTCGATCAGCTCGAGCCCGGCGCCACCGCGGACGGCTCCGCCCAGCACCGGGTAGTACCAGTCCATCGCGAACGTCGCCTTGTCCAGGAACAGGTCGCGGTGCTCGCGCAGCGCATGGCCCAGTCGCCCACCGGCCAGCTCCCACTCGGGCTGCGGCTCGTCCACGAGCTCGGCCAGCGCCACACCCGCCCTCAGCGACTGGTAGATGCTCGAGGACCCTGCGAGCAGCGCCTCGCGGTTGACCCTGGCAGGTCCGTGCTCGTCCCACTCCTGCGACCAGGCGATGCCCCCGAAGGGCAGCTGCATGCCGACCACGAAGTCCAGGCCGCGGCGCACTGCGGGCCAGAGTCGTTCGATGAAGGCGAGGTCGCGGTGCAGCAGCCAGTGGTGCCACAGGCCGACTGCGAGGTAGGCACACATGTTGGTCTCGCCGCTGGGGTCCTCGACCTGGCCCGCCACGATCTTCATCGGCCACGAGCCGTCGTGCCGCTGCCAGCGCAGGCACCACTCGTAGGCAGCCGTGGCCGCTGACCACTGGCCGGCCACGTCGAGCGCCATCGCCGCCTCGACGTGGTTCCACACGTCGACGTGCTCGCCCACGCTCCACGGCACCGCGCCGTCGGGCTCCTGCATGCCGGCGATCGTGGCAGCGGTGGTGGCGACCTGCTCGCGCGTGAGCACGCCGTCCACGGCGGGGATCTCGTGCACCTGGGTCACGCGGCGGTCGACGCCGCCGCCGACTCCGGCTTGTGCAGGTAGAGCACCAGGCTCTTGCCGATCAGCGGGTCCAGCACCCGCTCCGCGGCCCGGGTCAACGTGCTCCACCGCGGGGTGCGCATGATGTCCCACACCAGGACCTGGTGGTAGCCCCGCACCAACGGGTTCTGGTCGTTGTCCACGCCGACCGCGCACTTGAGCCACCAGTACGGCGAGTGCAGCCCGTGCGCGTAGGACCGGCCGTCGTACTCCATGCCGGCGTCGAGCAGCTTGCCGACGAGCTCGTCGTCGGTGTAGATCCGCACGTGGCCGCCCTCGACCTCGTGGTAGGCGTCGCTGAGCGCCCAGCAGATCTTCTCCGGGAGCCAGCGCGGCACCGTGACGGCCATCGTGCCGCCCGGGCGCAGGACGCGCACCAGCTCGGCGATCGCGTCGCGGTCGGCGGGGATGTGCTCCAGCACCTCCGAGGCCACGACCCGGTCGAACTCGCCGTCGGCGAAGGGCAGCGAGAGCGCATCGCCCTGCTTGATGTCGGCCTCGGCGCCGTCGGGCACCTCGCCTTCCTCGCGCATCGCGGCGAACAGCTCGGAGACCCCGGAGAGCTCGTCGGCGTCCTGGTCGAAGGCGATCACGTCAGCGCCGCGCCGGTACATCTCGAAGGCGTGCCGGCCGGCGCCGCAGCCCATGTCGAGCACCCGGTCTCCCGGGCGCAGGCCGAGGCGGTGGAAGTCAACGGTCAGCAATGGTCGATCCTTCTGTCGCACATGTGGAAACAACTCTCTCGTAGGCCGCGGCCGTGGCCACCGCCACCGCCCGCCAGCTGAACTTCTCCAGTACCCGCAGGCGGCCGGCTCGGCCCATCCGCTCGCGTCGTTCGGGATCGTCGAGCATGGCGGCGATCGCCGTCTCGAGCTCACCCACGTCGCCGGGCGTGACCAGGTCGGCGCACAGCCCGTCGGGTCCCACGACCTCGGGGATGGCCCCGGCGCGGCTGACCACGAGCGGCGTCTCACAGGCCATCAGCTCCGCCGTGGGCAGCGAGAACCCCTCGTAGAGCGAGGGCACGCAGGCCAGCTCGGCCGAACCCATCACCTCGACGAGGGCGGCGTCGCTGATGCCGTTGACGAAGCGGACGTGCTCACCGATGCCGAGTCGCTCGATCAGCCGCTCGGTCCGGCCGCCGGGCGTCGGCTTGGTCACCAGGATCAGCTCGACGTCCCGTTCGGTGAGCAGCTTGGCGAAGGCCTCGAGCAGCGTCGCGATGCCCTTCATCGGGGCGTCCGCACTGGCCATCGCCACGATCCGGCCCGGCACCCGTGGTGCGGTCGGCGGCCGGAACACCTCGTCGACCCCCAGCGGGATCACCTCGATGCGGGCGTCGTCCACACCGAAGTCCTTGACGATGTCGCGGCGGCTGGACTCCGAGACGGTGAGGATCTCCCCGGCCTCACGCGCCACCTTCGCCTGCATCCGGAGGAAGCCGTACCAGCGACGCAGGGTCAGCCGGTTCCAGAGCCGGGTCGCGGCGGCGAGGTCGATCCGGCGGTCGAAGGTGATCGGGTGGTGGATGCTCGTGATCAGCGGGAAGCCCATCTTCTTCAGGTCGAGCATCCCGTAGCCGAGCACCTGGTTGTCGTGCACGATGTCGAAGTCCTCACGCCGGTCGCGCAGCAACCGCGCCGCACGCTTGCTGAAGGTCTTCGGCTCCGGGAACCCCGCGGTCCACATCGTCAGCACCTCCTCGACGTCGATGAGGTCGCGGATCTCGCTGGGCCGTGGCGTCCGGAAGGGGTCGGGCTCCCGGTAGAGGTCCAGGCTCGGCACCTTGGTCAGCGTCACACCCTCGTCGAGGTCGGGGTAGGGCTGGCCGGAGAAGACCTCCACGGTGTGCCCGAGGGCGGCCAGCTCACGGCTGAGGTGTCGGACGTAGATGCCCTGACCGCCGCAGTGGGGCTTGCTGCGGTAGGACAACAGGGCAATGCGCAACGTGGTGGCCGTTTCGGTCGGTGGCAGGGCGGGAAGGAGCACGGTACGACACGCGTTCGTAACTGGAACGTGTTCTGATTATGCCGGACCAGACTGCTAGCCTTTCTCCTGGTCCACCGAAGGAGGGTGACCGTGGCGACCGTCAGCTCGCTCAGCATGGACGACCTCGGGTCGGCCGCTCAGCGCGACCGCCGCAAGCGCATCCTCGACGCCACCATCGCGCTGGCCTCCAAGGGTGGCTTCGACGCGGTGCAGATGCGCGCGGTCGCCGAACGTGCCGACGTGGCCCTGGGCACCCTCTACCGCTACTTCCCCTCGAAGATCCACCTGCTCGTCTCTGCCCTCGCGCGCCAGTTCGAGGAGACCGAGGCGACGCTCGGCCGCAAGCCGATCCCCGGCGACACCCCGGCCGACCGGGTCAGCTGGGTGCTCTCGCGCGCGACCCGCAGCATGCAGAAGGACCCCCGGCTCACCGAGGCACTCACCCGCGCATTCATGTTCGCCGACTCCACGGTCGCCGGTGAGATCCACGTCGTGGGGCTGCGGCTGACCACGATGCTCAACCGCGCGCTCCAGGGAGCCGACTACGTCGAGGGCGCCGAGCCCACCGAGCGCGAGATCGCGGTCGCCCGGGTGATCAGCGACGTCTGGCTCTCCGCCCTCGTCTCCTGGGTCACCGGCCGCTCCACCGCCGACGAGGTCGCCGACCACCTCGACACCGCCGTGCACATGCTCCTCCGCTGAGCGGGGCTTCTGTGCACGCAATTCGGCGCCGAGCGGGGGATTCGTGCACGTCGGTCGGGATCTAGTACGTGCAGTCAATGCCCCGCTCGAGTGCCAGGAGCGTGCATGAATCCCCCGCTCGGCCGTTTTGAGCGTGCACAAAAGCCCCGCTCGGCGGAATTAGATGCTGCGCTCAGCCGCCGAAGGCGTGGGTGGCGGTGGCGCCGCCGTCGATGGCCAGCTCGGCGCCGGTGACGTAGCTGGACTCGTCGCTGGCGAGGTAGACGTAGGCCGGGGCGACGTCCGGGGGGTGGCCGACCCGCTTCAGGGCGACCTTGGAGGCGCCGTAGGTCATCGCGTCGTCGCCGCCGTGGACGCGGGTCATCGGGGTGTCGATCATCCCGGGGTGCACGGAGTTGACCCTGATCCCCTTGGGGCCGAGCTCCATCGCCGCGGACTTCGTCATCCCGCGGATCGCGAACTTGGTGGCGGCGTACGCCGTGCAGAACGCCATCCCGGCGAGGCCCTCGATCGAGGAGGCGTTGATGATCGAGCCGCCGCCGTTCTTCCGCATCGTCCGCGCGACGGCCCGCATCCCCAGGAAGCAACCACGCTGGTTGACGCGCACGAGCAGGTCGTACTCGTCCATGTCCTGCTTCTCCACGTCGCCGAAGCGCAGGATGCCGGCGTTGTTGACCAGCACGTTGACCGGACCGAAACGCTCGTTGGCCTCCTCGACGAGCGCCGTCCAGGAGTCCTCGTCGGAGACGTCGTGGTGGCGGAAGTACGCCGCGCCCTGCCCGTCGACGGAGTGCTCCTTGGCCAGCTCGTCGGCCAGCAGCTGGCCGGGCTCGTCGGCCACGTCGGCGATCACGACCTGGGCGCCCTCCTCGACGAAGGCGCGCGCGATCGCGGCGCCCTGGCCCTGCGCTCCCCCGGTGACGATGGCGCGCTTTCCTTCGAGTCGGTTCACTTGCTGCTCCTGGGTTCGAGGCTCATCACTGCGTCTGCGGCGAAGCCGACCGCGGGGTCACGGTCGGCGAAGAAGGGGCCGAGCTGCTCGTCGAGGTCGGCGAGGTCCCAGGTGCTACCGGTCGCGTCGAAGCGCTGCTCGACGACCGGCGCGGCAAGCAGCGCGACCATCCCGCCGTAGACGACGAAGACCTGGCCGGTGATCTGCGACGCCGCCGGCGACGCGAGGTAGGCGACGAGCGGCGCGACGTGCTCGGGCGAGTAGGGATCGACCGTCTCGCCCGATTCGATCCTCACCGAACACCTCCGCGGTCATCGCGGTGCGTGCCCGCGGGCAGATGGCGTTGGCGCGCACGCCCACGCGGGACAGTCCCCTCGCCGTCGTCAGGGTGAGCGCGGCGATCCCGGCCTTCGCGGAGGCGTAGTTGGCCTGGCCCGGCGAGCCGGTCAGGAACGCCTCGGAGGCGGTGTTCACCACCGCTGCGTCGACCGGTTCACCGGTCTCCTTGTAGCGGCCGCGCCAGTACGACGCCGCGTTGCGCGAGAGCAGGAAGTGACCGCGCAGGTGCACCTTCAGGACGAGGTCGAACTCCTCGTCGGTCATGTTGAACAGCATCTTGTCGCGGGTGATGCCGGCGTTGTTCACGACGACGTCGAGGCCGCCGAGCTTCTCCGTGGCCGCCTCGAGCATCGCGTCGGCGGTGGCGCGCTCGCCCACGTCGCCGGGGACCACGAGAGCCTCGACGCCGAGGGCGCGGATCTCCTCGGCGGCCTCGTCCGCGGCACCGGGGAGGTCGTTGAGCACGACGTTGGCGCCGGCACCGGCGAGCGCGACCGCCTCGGCACGACCCAGCCCGGCGCCCGCTCCGGTGACGACCGCGACGCGGCCCTCGAGGGAGGGGCCGGAGCAGGCACCGTCATGCCTCGACGATGGAGATCGCGGACTTGGGGCAGGACGCGACGGTCTGCTCGATCAACGCCTGGTTCTCGTCGGTGACCACGTCGTCGAGCACCTGCAGGTTGTCGTCGTCGTCGATCAGGTAGTGGTCGGGCGCAAGTGCCTCGCACATGGCGTTGGACTCGCACAGGTCCCAGTCGATCTGGATCTTCTTGACCATCAGTTCTCCTTGCTGCCTTGGCCGGGAAGTGCGGCCATCTTGCGGTGGTCCCAGCTCGCGACCTTGTCGGGCTCGACGACGATGCCCACGCGCTTGTGCGCCTGCTGCTCGACGATCTGCTCGCCCAGCTCACCGAGGTCTGCGTCGCCGGCCATCCGCTGGGTCATCCGGGCGCCGAGCGCCTTGATCTCGTCGTACTCCTCGAGCAGGGTGGCGCGCCCGGTGATGCTCACGCCGCGCAGCTCGAAGTAGTCCTCGCCGTCCTCGACCAGGCAGGTGATCCGCGGGTCGCGACGCAGGTTCTTGACCTTCTGCGAGGAGCCGTAGGTCCAGAACGCGATCCGGCCCTCGTCGAGCACGTAGAACAGCGTGGTCAGGTGCGGCGCACCGTCGGGGCCGACGGTCGCGACCTGGACCTTCATGTCACCGGCCAGGAACTCCTCGATCTCCGCCTCGCTCATCGCGACCCGGCTGCGTGTGCCTCGCCATGCCTAGGACCCGTCGCTCGAGTGGCCGGGGAAGGTCCCTTGGTCGGGGAAGATCAGTGGCGCAGCGTTGTTCACGGCCGTGGCCACCTCGCCGAACCCGACGGCGATCAGGCGAACCTTGCCCTCGTACTCGGTGATGTCACCGGCCGCGAAGATGCGCGGCACGTTGGTGCGCATCGCGGTGTCGACCTTGATGTGCCGCTTGTCGAACTCGATGCCCCACTCCTTCATGGCGGAGAGGTCGGCGACGAAGCCCAGGGCCGCCACGACGGCCTGGGCGGGACGTTCGAGGACCTCGCCGTCGTTGGTGGTGATCTCCACCGAGCTGACGTGGTGCTCGCCCTGCAGGGCCGTGACCTGCGCCTTGGTGATCACCTCGGTCCGGCTCGCCATCACGGCGTCGACGGTTGCCTGGTGCGCGCGGAACTGGTCACGCCGGTGCACGAGCGTGACGTGGTTGGCGATCGGTTCCAGGGCCTGCGCCCAGTCGAAGGCGCTGTCGCCGCCGCCGACGATGACGACGTCGCGGCCGGCGTACTCGGCGAAGGAGGGCACGAAGAACACCAGCCCGCGGTCCTCCCAGCCGTCACCGGCCGGCAGCGGTCGCGGGCTGAACTTGCCGATGCCGGCGGTGATGATCACGACCTTCGACTCGAGCGTGGTGCCGTCCTCCAGCTGCATCACGACGCCGTCGTCGTCGGTCTTCAGCGCCGTTGCCGTCCGGCCGAGGAGGTACGTCGGATCGGCGGATGCGGCCTGCTCCACCAGCGCCTCGACGAGCTCGCGGCCCTTGATGGTCGCGAACCCGGCGACGTCGAGGATCTTCTTCTCCGGGTACAGCGCGGAGACCTGGCCGCCGATCTCGGGAAGGGAGTCGACCAGGGTGACGCTCATCCCTCGGAAGCCGGCGTAGTAGGCGCCGAACAGGCCGGCCGGTCCCGCACCCACGATGAGCAGGTCGGTCTCGACGTCGGCCACGACGGGGTCCTCTCGCAGTCTCGTGGGTTGAGCTAGCCGAAATTCTCGGGTCGAGCAGTGCGGAACTAGAACACGTTCTAAGTTATCAGACCGGCTTGATCGCCGATATCCGCCACTCTCCACCATCGCGGGTCAAGGTGACCACCAGCCGGCTCGTGGTGACGTTCTTGCGGTTGACCTTGCCGGTGGTCAGGATGTTCATGAACACCAGCGCCTCGACCTTGGTCGGAGTCGCGGAGATGACCGAGCTCGCCGAGACGCTGTGCGGTCTGCTCGACCTGGCTCTTGATCGCATTGCTCTTCGCCTTGGCGAGGGTCGCGGCGTACTCCTTGCGGAAGGCCGGCGCCATCAGCGCCTCCGAGGCGCTGGCGTCCTTGTCGAAGGTCGTCCACTTGTAGCTGAACACCTTCTGCGTGAGCTGCGACGCGGCGGTCAGTCCCGCGTCGCGGGCACCCACCGAGGTGATCACGGTGCCCTTCGCGGTGCCGCCGGCGTCGTGGAGGCGCAGGATACGCGATGCCGGTGACACCGGCCAGGACGAGGCACAGGACCAGCAGCAGCACCATCAGGCGCGCGCCGTCGAGGATGGAGCGGGACCTTGCTGCGGCCCCTGTTCCTTCCTCCGGGTCGGTGTCGGCTCCGTCCTCCGGACCCGACGCGCCGTTGGCCGAGCTCGCCCACATCGCCTGGGACGGGTTCTCCTCGGTCTCCTCCGGCAGCGGCTCGGACACGGGTGGAGGATCGTCCTGCGATGCGGTCCCGGCGAGGTCGCTCTGGCAGTAGCGGCACTTCACGGCCGCCTTCTTGATCGTCTCCGCACAGAAGGGGCAGAGCTTCTCGTCGGGGGCGAGGGTGCTCATCTGCTCAGCTCACGAACTCGAGGTTGGAGGTGAGCCACTTCGATCCCTGGTGGACCATGGTCAGCTTGAGCCGGTAGTAGCGCGGCACGCTCTTGCCCTTGGTCGACTTGTTCTTGACCTGGGAGTCGACCGCGACGAAGACCACGGCGGTGTTGTCGTCGAGGTCGCCCACGCCGACCTCCCTGATCTTCCCGGTCGAGGTGGCCCGCGCCTGGAGGGTCGAGGCCTTCAGGTTCGCCCTCGCCCCGGCGTACTGCTGCTTGAAGTCCCCCGCTGCTCCCGCGACCACCTTGTCGATGAGGGGGTCCATGTCCTTGTAGTCGATGGTGAGGAAGGCCAGCGTCTCGGCCTTGGCAGCCTCGGTCACGGCGGCGTACTGCTTGGACAGCACCGCCTCGGCGGAGTCCTTGGTGGTGGCCCCGGCAGCGCGCACGAAGAAGAAGACGCTCGCGACGACGAGCAGGAGTGCGACCGCGATGAGGACGACGTTCACCCGGCGCCACGAGGTCGGTTCCGGACCCGTGGCGGTCGACGGATCACTCACCAGGCGTCACCGAGCCGGTCAGCATCCACTTCCACGAGTCGTCACCGAACACGGTGTGCAGTCCTCCCCTGCTTCCGATCACCAGCGAGCTCCCGTCGCCGGAGTCCACCTGCCCCGTGCTGGCATCGTACGGGGCGACCCGGTAGCTGCGGCCGACCGATCCGGCCGAGCCGAACGACGGGGCCTCGCGGAACCCGCGCATCTCCTGCGGCGGGCCGGACTTGCACTGTGCCGGGTAGATCGGGCCGTCGCTCTCGTCCAGGGGGTCACGCCACTGCGACGGCGGCTTGTAGCCCTTCGTGCAGGGGGGCACGTTGTTGTTGAACTGCAGGTTGATGTGGCCGTAGCCGTCGCCGGGCGTGCCGGTGAAGCCCGCCGCGATCACGTGCGGGAAGACCACGAGGAGCTGCCGCAGCGCGGGGATGTTGGTGACGAGCACCTGGTTGGTGGTGACCAGGTTGGACAGGAAGACCGGCAGCGTGGGCTCGAGGCCCTTCATCAGCGCGTCGACCTCCCGCACCGCCGGCGGGCCGCCCTGCAGGATGGTGCGGAGGTCCTTGTCGGAGGTCCGCAACGTGCCGGTGAGGTCGGCCAGGTCCTTGGCGAAGGTGCGGATGTCCTTCTCGTGGTCCGCCTGGGTCTGCAGCACGGTCCTGCCCGTGTCCAGGAGGGCGATGGTGTCGTCGGCGTGCGCGGACGCCTCGTCGACGAAGTGCGTCCCGGAGTCGACCATGCGCTGCAGCGGGTTCGCCGTGTCGCTGAACATCAGTCCCAGCTCGCTGATCACCGTGGAGAGCTGAGTCTTGTCCACCGAGTCGACCATCGAGTTCATCCGGGTCAGCAGGTCTTCCTCGCTGATCGGGAGGCTCGACTTGCTCCCCTTGATCACGTCGCCGGCCTTGGCGTACGGCGGCTTGTTGTCCGGCGGCTCGAGGTCGAGGTACTGCTCGCCCACGGCGGAGAGGTTGTGCACGAACATCTTGGAGTCCATCGGGACCTTGGTGCCGTCCCTGAGCGCAAGGTCCAGGCTCAGACCGCTGCGCGTGACGTGCATCCCGGAGACCTTGCCGACCTTGACGCCGCGGTAGGTGACCTCGCTGCCGGTGAACAACCCGCCCGAGGTGGGCAGCGTCGCGTGGATGGTCAGCCCGCGGCCGAGCAACCGGTCGGTGATGCCCAGGAAGCTGCCGGCGACGTAGACGATGCCGATGGCGCTGAGCGCCACGAAGGCGAGCAGCCGGACCTTGACCCCGCGTGTCATCAGTGCCCGCCCCCGCCCAGTCCGAGGAGGCCGCCCAGGCCCCCGGTGGTGCCGCTACTGCCACCGCCGCTGCCGTTCCACCGGAGCCCGACTTGTTCGAGCCGGTGAGGCCACTCGGTGAGGTTGGGGATCGGGGCGCTCTTGGGCAGGCTCAGGGTCCCGTCGGGGCAGAGCTGGCTCTTGGTGGGCTCGGGCAGGTTCTGGCAGATGGCCTTCTGGGTGGCGTCGTCGAGGCCCTCGCAGAGCTGCGCGAGGGGGGTCGCGCTGCACAGGTTGATCAGGTCCGGCAGGTTCTGGCCCGGCGCCTTGACGATGTCGTTGAGGTTGAAGACCACGTGGAACAGCGCGTTGGCGTAGTCGCCCTTGGCGATGTTCGCCGCCTCGCGCGGGAACGGGAAGCTGGCCAGCATCGACAGACCGCTGGGCAGGGAGTCACCGGCGTCGGCGAGCTTGCTCAGCGTCGGCTGCAGGTGCTTCAGCGAGGCCACGATGTTGTCCCGGCTCGCGTTGAGCACCCTCGTCCCGACCACACCGAGCTTGTCGAGCTGGCGCAGCATGGTGATCAACGCCTGGTGCTGCCTGTTGAGCACCTTCAGGGCCGGCCCCATGCTGTCGATGGCGGCGCCGATGACGCGCTTCTCCTTGACCAGCGTCGCCGAGAGACGGTCGATCGAGTCCATCGCCCCGATCAGGTCCTGCTTCTGCTTGTCGAGGCCACCGATCAGCTGGTCGAGGTTGCCGAGCAGGTGTCGCGCCTGGTCCTGGCGGCCGTTGAGCATCTTGTTCATCTCGACGCTGATCGTCTTGAGCTGGCCGATGCCGCCGCCGCTGAGCAGCATCGAGAGCGCCCCGAGGACCTCTTCGACCTCGGGGTTGCGGCCGGTGCGCGAGAGCGGGATCTTGTCGCCGTCGGAGAGACGCTTGCTGCTGGCGGTCCCCGCAGCCGGCTCGACGAGGGCGATGTACTTCTCACCGAGAAGGCTGGTCTGGCGTACGTCGATCTCCACGTTCTCCGGCAGGTCGATGTCCTTGCGGACCAGGAACTTGACCCGTGCGTGCCACCCGACACGGTCGACCTCGGTGACCTGCCCGACCGGCACGTCGTTGGCGAAGACCTCCGTGCGTGGGACGACGTTCAGCGCATCGGCGAAGTCGGCCGTCACCTCGATGGCGTCGCCACGACCGACCACCTTGCCGGGCAAGGGGAGGTCGTAGGCCCCGTCGAACTTGCACCCGGAGGCGAGCAGCGCGGTGATCAGCAGGAGGACGAACCCGACCGTCCGACGTCGGGTGAGATGCCGCATCAGTCGACTCATTGCCGGTTCCCCGCCTTCAAGGAGTCCAGCAGGCCGCTGAGCGACGTGGCTGGCGCGGTGGAACCGAGCTTGACCTCCGGGCGCTGGCTGGGGGGATGGTTCTGCGACGGGTCGGCGCCGATCTGGTCGCTGAACGGCTTGGTGATCTGCTTCAGCAGCTCGCAGGTCGTCGCCGACAGGGGCTTGGAGAAGCTGCCGGAGTTCACGACGATGTCGCAGAGCAGGTTGCCGACGTTGGCGCCGTTGGGAGAGGCCTGGAGGCGCGAGCCGATCGACTTGGTCTTGTTGTCGAAGGCGACGGTGAGGTTGTCCAGGCCCAAGGCACCGATGCGCGCCACGGTGCTCAGCTGGTCCTTGTGCTTGGCGAGCACGCCCAGGATCTCGGTGAGCTGGCGCACGTCGCTCTGCACGAGGCTCTTGTTGTTGTGCACGAAGGAGCGCACCGTGCCCACGGCACGTGCCAGCGCGGCGAGCGCCTTGGCCAGGTTGCCACGCTCACCGGCCAGCTGCTCGGAGACCGACGTCAGGTCGCCCATGAAGTGCTGCACGACTGTGTCGTTGGCGGCCAGCGTGGTGGTCAGCTGCGACATGTTCTTCACCGAGTCGAACAGCGGTCCGCTGCTGTCGCCGAAGGTCTGCACGGCCTGGGAGAGGTTGAGCAGGGTCTCGTTGCCGAGCTTGCCGTTGCCCTGCAGCGCCTTCGTGCCGGCGCTCAGCAGGTCGTCGAGCGCACCGTTCTTGTTCGCGGCATTGGGGCCGAGGGCCTGGGTGAGGTCGGAGAGGCTCTGGTAGATCCGGTCCAGCTCCACCGGGGTGCCGGTCTCGGGCAGGGCGATCTTGGCGTCGTTCTTCATCTGCGGCCCGCCGGTGTAGGCGGGCGCGATCTGCACGAACCGGTCGGCGGTCAGCGTCGGCGTCACGATGGCCGCCTTGGCTGCGGCGGGCAGCTTGTACTCGCCGTCGTACGTCATCGCCACGCGCACGCGGTCACCCTCCGGCACGACGGCCGTCACGGTGCCGATCTTGACTCCCATGACCCGCACCTCGGAGCCCTTGTAGATGCTCACCGTGCGGTCGAAGTAGGCGGTGACCTTGCGCGAGTCGGAGCCACTGCCGCTGAGCACCATGAACGTGGCGAGGAGCAGCAGCACCAGGACGATGGCGACCGGGAGCTTGCCTGAGAAGCGGCCCATCACTGTGGCCTCTTCCCGGGCTGGAACTCGCCGGTGGCGAGGCTGGGCAGGTTGGGCACGAAGGCGTCGAACCACGGGCCGGTGCCGATGATGTTGATCAGGATCGAGGCGTACGGCCCGACGTTGGTCAGGATGTCGTTGAGCTGCGTCTCGCGCGACCGGAGGAAGGTCAGCGCGGTGCTGAGCTGCTTGAGGGCATCACCGATCTGGGCCTGGTTGTCGGTCGCGAGCCCACGAAGCTCGACCGCGAGCTGGTTGGCGTTGATCAGCAGCGCGTGGATCGCGTCGCGGCGAGCGACCAGCTCCTTGAAGACCAGGTCGCCCTGCTTCATCAGCGTGACGAGGTCGCCGCGGCGCTCGGAGAGCAGCTTGGTCACCCGGTCGGCCCGGCCGACCAGCTGCTGGATCGAGTCGTCGCGCGAGGCGATCGCCTGGCTGATCCTGGACAGGCCGGTGAAGGTGGACTGGATGTGCGGGCTGGCGGCGTTCAAGGTGTCACCCAGCGTGGTCAAAGCCTGCGACACACGGGGGATGTTGATCGCCTCGGTGGTGGTGGTCAGCTCGCTCAGCGTGGAGACGATGTCGTAGCTGCCGTTGGTGCGGCTGACCGGGATCGTGTCGCCGCCCTTCATCTCGCCGTTCCCCTTGGGCGTGACCTCGAGGTACTTCTCCCCGAGCAGGTTGAGCACCTGCACCGAGGCCTGGGTCTTCTCGCCCATCTTCGCGCCCTTGACGTCGAAGTCGACGGTCACGTGGCCGCGGCCGATGTGCAGCGCGTCGACCCGTCCCACGCGCACCCCGGCGATCTGCACCATGTTGCCCTTGTGCAGGCCGCTGGCGTCGGTGAGCTGGACGTGGAAGCCGGTGCCCTTGAAACCCGGGAACTTCTGCAGGTTGAAGGCTGCCGCTCCGGCGACCAGCAGCACCGCCAGGCAGACAGCGCCCATGCGGAGGATCTTCGCGTCAGTTCTTCTGGCCATCAGAGATTGCACCTGTGGGCGGTGCTGTAGAAGGACAGCGTCTGCAGCTTGTTCTGGATCTCCTTCAGGCCCGGGATCGAGTCGTTGCCCAGCGGCCCGGGGACGAGGTCGGGGAGGATGATCCCGCCGTCGAAGTCGCAGAGGTAGTACTGGTACCAGGAGCCGTAGGTGCCGGTGCGGGTCTGGCGCTTCAGGAGCAAGGGCAGGCGGTTGAGCACCTCGTCGAGCACCGCCTGGTTCTTCGGCTTGTTCAGGATGGTCATCACCCGGCGCAGCTGGGCGACGTCGGACTTGATGTAGGGACGGCTCTGCGTCAGCAGCGTGGCGAGCTGCGCGGAGAGCCCGGAGAGGTTCTGCACCGACTCCCCGATGACGTTGCGGTCGTCCGCGACGTTGGTCAGCCAGTTCTTCAGCTGGACCACGAGCTCGGTGAGCTGCTGGTGGTGGTCGTCGACGGTCTTGAGCAGCGACGAGAGGTTGGTGATCACCCGGCCGATGAGCTCGTCGCGGTCGGCCAGCGAGTTGGTCAGGGAGGCGGTGTTGCTCAGCAGGCTGCCGATCGTGCCGCCCTCTCCCTGGAGCACCTTGATCAGGTTCAGCGAGAGCTGGTTGACGTCGCTGGGCGTGAGTGCCTGGAAGAGTGGCTGGAAGCCGTTGAACAGCTCGGTGAGGTTGAGCGCCGGGGTGGTGCGTGAGGCAGGGATGGTGGCGCCACCGGGGAGGGGCGAGGCACCGGGCTGGCCCTGGTCGAGGGCCATGTAGCGGTCGCCGACGAGGTTGAGGTAGCGGATCGAGGCGCGGGTTGCCGTGGTGAGCTGCAGGTCCTTCTTGACCTTGAAGGTGATCTCGGCGGCGTCGCGGTTCTTGATCTCCACGTGCTTGACCGAGCCCACCGTGACGCCGGCGACCCGGACGTCGTCACCCTTGGTGATCATGCTGGCCGAGGTGAAGTCGGCCTTGTACTCGCGCTCGCTGCCGAAGGCGAACGAGCCCATGATCGCGGTCAGGGTGCCGGTGACGATCACGCTGACGAGCACGAAGATGCCGAGCTTGATCGCTGCGACGGTGGTCTTGGTGTTGCGCGAGGTGGTCAATTGGGGTTCCCCCCAGCAGCTGTCTCCATGTCGGTGCCGTTGGCGAAGTCGACGGGGCCGGGCAAGGGTTGCTTCGGGTAGGGCAGGCCGTAGCAGGCCGGCCCGCGGTGCTCGCCGTACACCGGGATGTCGCGCTGGTCGTAGGGGCGGTGCTGGGTGGCGGCGAAGGTCATGCTCTGGCGCACGCGTCCGCCGGCGAAGATCTCGTTCGAGCCGGTCGGCGTAGCGGGCAGCACCCTTGAGCAGGCACGGGAACTCGGGCGAGTAGGTGTCGAGCAGAGCCAGGAGGGGCCTGCTCAGTGCGGCGCCCCGGACGATGCCGCCCTCGTTGACGGTCAGGATCCTCGTCGAGGTCTTGCCCAGCCCGGTGACGTCGGTGAAGAAGAGGTGCAGCTGCGCCTCCTTCGCGCTCAGGGTGTGCGCGGTGGTGGTGGCGTTGCGCAGGAGCCGGACGAGGTCGGGAGCCGCGATCGCGTAGGTCTTGCTGACCCTGGAGAGCAGGACCAGGTCCTTCTGCAGCGTGGGAAGGTGGACGTTGATCTTCGTCAGGTAGCTGTCCAGCTTGACGAAGGTCTCACCGATCTGGTTGCCCCGCCCGCGCAGCGCCGTGGCGAGCGAGTACAGGGTGGCACTGAGGTCAGCCGGCCTGATCGAGCGCAGCAGGGGGAACAGGTCGGCCAGGATCTTCTGGAGCTCGACGTTGGTCCGCACCCGCGAGGCGGGGATGACGTCGCCGCTGCTCAGCGACTTCGACGAGGGATCGCTCGGGTCGATGATGTCGATGAACTTCTGCCCGAACAGGGTCGTGGGGAGGATGTCGACCCGGGCGTTCTGCGGGATGTCCTTCGCCGAGGACGGCGAGAGGTCGAGCCGGATCACGGCCTCCTTGCCATCGTTGCTGACGTCGTGCACGCGGCCGACCAGGACACCGTGCCGACGGACGTCGCCGAACTGGGAGAGCTGCAGGCCTGCCTTGTCCGCCTTGACCGTCACAGTGGTGAAGTGGGTGAAGGCCTTGTTGTAGGCCGCGATCGAGAGGCCCACGAGCATCACCATGATCGTGATGAACCCGACGCCGGAGACCAACAGGCGCCTGTGCTCGGCCTTGGTGTCGTGGGTGATGTTGGCGAACATCGGCGGCTACCCCGTGATCCGCACGGTCGTGGTCGAGCCCCAGATGGCGAAGCTGAGGAAGAAGTCGGCGACCACGACGGTCACGATCGAGCTGCGGATCGCCTTCCCGACGGCCGTGCCGACGCCCGCCGGACCTCCCGAGGCCGTGTAGCCGTAGTAGCAGTGGATCAGGATGATCGCGACCGCCAGGACGATCAGCTTGAAGAAGGACCAGAGGATGTCGATGGGTGGCAGGAACTGCAGGAAGTAGTGGTCGTAGGTGCCGACGGACTGCCCGTAGATCAGCGTGGTGATCAGGCGTGGCGCCAGGTACGAGGAGGCCAGGGCCACGATGTAGAGCGGGATCACGGCGATGAAGCCGGCGATCATCCGGGTGGTCACCAGGAACGGCAGCGACGGCACTGCCATCACCTCGAGGGCGTCGATCTCCTCGGAGATCCGCATCGCGCCGAGTCGTGCCGTGTAGCCGCAGCCGACCGTGGCGGCCAGTGCGATGCCGGAGACGAGCGGAGCCACCTCGCGGGTGTTGAAGTAGGCGGAGATGAACGCGGTGAACTTGGCGACGCCGATCTGGCTCAGCGAGGCGTAGCCCTGGATGCCGACCTCGGTGCCGGCGAAGAAGGCCATGAAGGCGATCACGCCGACGGTGCCGGCGATGACCGAGAGGCCCGCCGATCCCGAAGGCGACCTCGGCGAGGATGTTCAGGATCTCGCGCTTGTAGCGACGGATCGCGCGGGGAGTCCAGGCGAGCGCCTTGACGTAGAAGAGCAGCTGGTCGCCGCGCTCCTCGATGCCGAGCCGTCCCTCGCGGACGAACTCCTTGCCGATGCTGCTGATGCCGGCCACGCCTACAACCCGTTCTGCGGCACGAGCTGGAAGTAGATCGCCGTGAGGATCGAGTTGAGCGCGAAGAGGAGCATGAAGGCGATGATCACGGCCTCGTTCACGGCCTGGCCGACACCGCGAGGCCCACCTCCGGCCTTGAGCCCCTTGTAGGCCCCCACGATTGCCGCGAGGTAGCCGAACAGGACGGCCTTGATCATCGAGATGTAGAGGTCGGGCAGGCTCGCGAGGGCGGTGAAGCTGGACAGGAACGCGCCCGCGGAACCGTGCTGGATGATCACGGTGAAGAAGTAGCCGCCGCCGATGCCGGTCGCGATCACGATGCCGTTGATCATCAGCGCGACGAAGACGGTGGCAAGGACGCGCGGCACCACCAGGCGCTCGATGGGGTCGATGCCGAGCACCTCCATCGCGTCGATCTCCTCGCGGATCTTGCGCGCGCCCATGTCGGAGCAGATCGCCGAGCCGGCGGCGCCGGCGATGATCAGTGCGGCGGCGATCGGGGCCGCCTCGCGCACCACTGCGAGCACCGCGGTGGCGCCGGCGAACGAGCGGGCGCCGAGCTGGCCGGTCAGGTTGCCGACCTGGAGGGAGATGACGGCGCCGAACGGGATCGAGACGAGGATCGTGGGCAGCAGCGTGACGCTCGTGATGAACCAGGCCTGCTCGATGAACTCGCGTCCCTGGAACTTCGTGGTGAAGACTGCCTTGGTGACGTCGGTGACCATGGCGGCGATCTCGCCGGGGCCGCGCACGACCGAGGCAGCGGTAATGCCCATTCGTCACCTCCCCTGATGTGGCGTGGGCCCCGCCAGGGCAGCCACTCCCTGCGGCCGCCCAAATCTAGAACGTGTTCTTGTTTCCTGCAAGCATGCGTCTCAGCCCTTAGCGCACGGACTCAACGATCCGCAAGGGTGTAGGTCACGAGAACCGCCGCGGCTCCCAGGTCCGTGGCGGCCAGCACAAAGTACGGCTCCGGCACGCGTGACGATGGCTGAATCCCAGAAGCGCCGTCGGGATGTCTCAGCGGGCGGGGATTGGACCAGACCAGTTGCTCGACCGGACTAGCGCGCGCCGGCCGGTGTGCACCGCCGAGCGGTGCATAATCACCGGCGTCAGCCCGCTCGGGCTCGGGCACAGCGGCGGCCACCTAGACGAAGGATTCCTCATGCACACGCGCACCCTCAGCACCATCGCCGTGCTCACCCTGTCCGCCGGCCTGCTGACCTCCTGCGGTGGGAATGGCAGCGACGCCTACTGCTCGGAGCTGAAGTCGGACAAGACGTACTTCGACTCGGTCGGTTCCGGCAACGACCCCGCCAAGATCGACAAGGCCTTCAGCAAGTTCCACTCACTGGCCAAGAAGGCACCCGACGCGGTGGCCGACGACTGGAAGGTCCTCGACGACGCCATCACCACCATCCAGAAGGCCCTCAAGGACGCTGGCGTCACCTTCGCAGACCTGGCGAAGGCCGAGGGGGGCCAGGCTCCGAAGGGAGTCGACCCTCAGAAGCTGGCAGCGATCGTGCCCAAGCTGCAGGCCCTCTCGGGTCCCAAGTTCGACAAGGCGAGCAAGGCCATCAAGAAGCACGCCAAGGACACCTGCAACGTGACCCTCGGCGGAAGCTGAGCCGCTCGGTCAGCTCCCGGATCACCGTCGTACGCCGTCGCGCGACTCAGCCCAGGGCGCCGACGCGAGGGTCCTCGCGTTCGCGCAGGAGCTTGGCCCGGGTGCGCCGGCGCCAGCGCCAGACCTGCACCAGGCCGATGGTCCACAGGACGTACTGGAGGCTCATCGCCCACCGGAACGCGGATGCGGGGTAGGCGGTCGAGTCGCCCGGGGTGCGCCAGTCGAGCACCACGCCGATCGCCACCACGAGGACCAAGGTGGCCAGGAAACCGCCCTGGTTGATGATGCCGGTCGCCGTGGCCAGCCGGGGCGCGGGGTTCGAGGTGCGGCCGACGTCGAAGCCGATCACCGACGCGGGCCCGCCCACGCCGGTCACGAGGACGAGCAGGACGAGCAAGGGCAGGGGGGCGTCGCCGGGCCAGACGAGCACGACCGTCCAGATCGAGACGATCGAGGCGACGATGCCGAGCACCAGCGTCGAGCGGTGCCAGGGATGAGCACCGACCAGCCACCCGAGCACCGGACCGGAGACCATCATCGCGACCACCATCACGGTCAGCAGCAGGCCCGCCGTCGACGGGCTGCGCCCCTCACCTCGGACCAGGAAGGGGAAGCCCCACAGCAGTGCGGTCGTGGTCGCGCTGAACTGGGTGGTGAAGTGCATCCAGAACCCCAGCCGGGTGCCGGGCTGGGCCCAGGAGGCACGCAGGCTGCGCCGCACCGCCGCCAGCGACATCCGTGGGCCACGCAGGTGCCGGTGGTCGGGGGCGTCGTGGAGCAGCGCCACCACGCCGGCCACCGCGACCAGGCTGAACGCCGCAGCCGTGACGTAGGCCTTGGTCCAGCCGAGGTGGGCGAGCGCCCACGTCATCGGCACCGCCGCCATCACCGCGCCGAGCTGCCCGAAGGTGCCGGTGAGCTGGGTGACCAGCGGGATCCGCCGCGAGGGGAACCAGCTGCTGACCAGGCGCAGCACGCAGACGAAGGTCATCGCGTCACCCACCCCCACGAACCCGCGCGCCACCAGGGCCGTGGCGTAGGAGTGCGAGAAGGCGAAGCCCGCCTGGGCCAGGGCGATCAGGGTGGTCCCGGAGAGCAGGATGCTGCGTGAGCCGAACCGGTCGCAGAGCAGGCCCACGGGGACCTGCATCCCGGCGTACACCAGGAGCTGGAGCATGGTGAAGGTCGCCAGCTGGGAGGCGGAGATCCCGAACCTGTCCGCGGCCACGAGGCCCGCGACACCCAGCGACGAACGGTGGAAGACCGCGAGCCCGTAGACCAGCAGGCCGACCGCCCACACCACCCACGCCTTCGGCAGGGTGGCGTCACGCTGCGGGGTCAGCGCGTGGCTTCCATCATCTGGCGCAGCTCCTTCTTCAGCTCCGAGATCTCGTCGCGGAGGCGTGCGGCGACCTCGAACTGCAGCTCGGCGGCGGCCCCGTGCATCTGCTCGGTCAGCTGCTGGACGAGGTCGGCGAGGTCGCTGGAGGGCAGTCCGGCGACGTCGGGCATCCGGTCGACCATCTTGGAGAGGCCCGGCACGGGCTGCTTGCCCTTCTTGACCCCGCCGGCGCGCCCGGTCTGGCCGACGTCGGCCCAGGTCTGGAGCAGCTCCTGGGTGTTCTCGTCCTCGCGGGCGAGCATCTCGGTGATGTCGGCGATCTTCTTGCGCAGCGGTTGCGGGTCGACGCCGTGGGCCCTGTTGTACTCGACCTGCTTGGCCCGCCGGCGGTTGGTCTCGTCGATGGCCATCGCCATCGACGGCGTCTCCTTGTCGGCGTACATCACGACCTGGCCGGAGACGTTGCGTGCCGCGCGGCCGATCGTCTGGATGAGCGACTTGTCGGAGCGGAGGAAGCCCTCCTTGTCGGCGTCGAGGATCGCGACCAGCGAGACCTCCGGCAGGTCGAGGCCCTCCCGCAGCAGGTTGATGCCGACCAGGACGTCGTACTCCCCCAGGCGCAGGTCGCGGAGCAGCTCGATGCGCTTGAGGGTGTCGACCTCGGAGTGGAGGTAGCGGGTGCGGATGCCGTTCTCGAGGAGGTAGTCGGTGAGGTCCTCGGACATCTTCTTGGTGAGCGTGGTGACCAGCACGCGCTCGTTGCGCTCGACCCGGGCGTGGATCTCCCCCATCAGGTCGTCGATCTGGCCCTTGGTCGGCTTGACGATCACTTCGGGGTCGATCAGTCCCGTGGGCCGGATGATCTGCTCGACGACGTTGTCGAAGCCGCCGCCCTTGGCCAGCTCGTAGTTGCCGGGGGTGGCGGAGAGGTAGATCGTCTGGCCGATGCGGTCGAGGAACTCCTCCCACTTCAGCGGGCGGTTGTCCATCGCGCTGGGCAGCCGGAACCCGTGGTCGACCAGGTTGCGCTTGCGCGACATGTCGCCCTCGTACATCCCGCCGATCTGGGGCACGGCCACGTGGGACTCGTCGACCACGAGCACGAAGTCCTCGGGGAAGTAGTCGAGCAGGCAGTTGGGGGCACTCCCCCGCGACCGGCCGTCGATGTGCATCGAGTAGTTCTCGATGCCGGAGCAGGAGCCGACCTGGCGCATCATCTCGACGTCGTACGTCGTGCGCATCCGCAGGCGCTGGGCCTCGAGGAGCTTGCCCTGCTTCTCGAAGAAGGCCACCTGCTCCTCGAGCTCGGTCTCGATCCCCCGGATCGCCCGCTCCATCCGCGCCGGGCCGGCGACGTAGTGGGTGGCCGGGAAGACGTAGACCTCCTTGTCCTCGGTGAGGATCTCGCCGGTCACGGCGTGCAGCGTCTGGAGGCGCTCGATCTCGTCGCCGAAGAACTCCACCCGCACGGCGTGCTCCTCGTAGACCGGGAAGATCTCGAGGGTGTCGCCGCGCACCCGGAACGTGCCGCGGGTGAAGGAGAGGTCGTTGCGGGTGTACTGGATCTCGACCAGCCGGCGCAGCACGTCGTCGCGGTCCATCTCGGCCCCGACGCGGAGCCGGAGCATCCGGTCGACGTACTCCTGCGGCGTGCCGAGGCCGTAGATGCACGAGACGGTGGAGACGACGATGACGTCGCGCCGGGTGAGCAGGGAGTTGGTCGCGGAGTGGCGCAGCCGCTCCACCTCCTCGTTGATCGAGGAGTCCTTCTCGATGTAGGTGTCGGTCTGCGGGACGTAGGCCTCAGGCTGGTAGTAGTCGTAGTAGGAGACGAAGTACTCGATCGCGTTGTCGGGGAAGAGCTGCCGGAGCTCGGTGGCGAACTGGGCCGCGAGCGTCTTGTTGGGCTGCATCACCAGGATGGGTCGCTGCAGCTGCTCGGCCACCCAGGCCACGGTCGCCGTCTTGCCGGTGCCGGTGGCGCCGAGCAGCACGACGTCCTTCTCGCCCCCCTGGATGCGCTTGGTGATCTCGGCGATCGCCTGGGGCTGGTCGCCGGACGGCTGGTACTCCGACTGCACGTCGAACGGCGCCACCCGGCGCTCGAGATCGGTCACAGGACGCATGAGAAGAGCCTACGTTCGAGCACCGACAGTCGAGCTTGCGAGGCTGTCGCGAGCGCGAAGGTTGAGGTGCGCGCCGTCAGATCCGACGGAGGAGGAGCTGACAGCGCGCCTCGAAACCTGGGTGCGCCGACAAGGCCAGTCGCACCTCAACCAGCGGCGATGGTTGGATGGCCGCGTGCCGGCCCGCCATCCGTTGATCAACACCGCCCACCCGGTGGCGCGGATGGTGAAGCGGGCGCTGCTGGTCATCTTCGGGATCCCGATGCTCGTGGCGATCGCGATGAGCCTGGTCGACTCGTACCGGCGCCGGGGCAAGAAGCCCAAGTCGTTCCCCACCCGCACGGCGGCCAGCACCGCCGTGGGGGACGGCACCGTCACGACGTACACCTTCGGCCAGGACCTGTACGACGACATGCTCGCTGCCATCGAGGGCGCCCAGAAGCAGGTGCTCTTCGAGACCTACATCTGGAAGGGGGACGCGGTCGGCCAGCGGTTCAAGAAGGCGATCACCGACGCGGCCGACCGAGGGGTCGAGGTGCGCGTCATCTACGACCAGTTCGCCAACATCGTCGTGCGCCCGACGTTCAAGCTGTTCCCGACGAACGTCCGGGTGCTCGCCTACCCGATCTACTCGGCGGGCTGGCGGTTCTTCGACCTGCGGCGGTACGGGCGCGACCACCGCAAGATCCTCGTGGTCGACGACGACGCGGCGTTCGTCGGCGGGTACAACATCGGCTCCGCCTACGCCACCGAGTGGCGCGACACGCACTGCCGGATCACTGGCCCCGGGGTCCAGGACATCGCCCGCGCCTTCGCCGACTTCTGGAACCTGCACCGGGACAAGAAGTTCCGCAGGAGCGAGCCGCCGATGCTGCTGGCCACCACCTCGGAGTGGGAGCCCCGCATCCGGGTGCACCGCAACGTGCCGCGGCTGTGGATGTTCCCGATCCGGTCGATGTACATCGAGGCGATCAACCGGGCCCAGCGCAACATCTGGATGACGGTCGCCTACTTCATCCCCGACGAGAACTTCGTGGACGCCATGGTCGAGGCATCGCGGCGCGGGGTCGACGTACGGCTGCTGCTGCCGGCCAAGTCCAACCACATCGTGGCGGACTGGATCTCGCGCGGGTACTTCCGCCGGATGCTCGACGCAGGCATCGGCATCCACCGGTTCCGCGACGCCATGGTGCACGCCAAGACCGCGACGATCGACGGCACCTGGACCACCATCGGCACCGCGAACGTCGACCGCCTCTCGATGACCGGCAACTACGAGATCAACGTGGAGATCATCGACTCCGAGCTGGCCGCTGGAGATGGAGCGCATCTACGAGACCGACCTGACCAACAGCCTGCAGCTGACGTTGGCGGAGTGGCAGGCGAGGGACGTCTACGCGCGCTTCACCGAGATGATCCTCAAGCCGCTGCGCCCGCTGCTCTGAGCGCTCAACCCCCTGGGCCGAACAACCCGGTCCGGTGGGCCAGTGCCGCCGCCTCGACGCGGGTCCGGACCTGCAGCTTGGCCAGGATGCTCGAGACGTGGACGCTCACGGTCTTCGGGCTGATGAACAGGTCCCTGGCGATCTGCGCGTTCGGACTCCCGGCCGCGATGTGGGCGAGGACGTCGCGTTCGCGCGGTGTGAGCCCGAACCGGCTGAGGACGTCGTCCTCTGCCGGCAATCCTGCAGCCCCTGTCTCCTCGAGGTCGAGGTCCAGCCGTGCCCGCCGGGCCAGCCGCTCGACGGCCGAGACGACGGGCTCCGCCCCCAGCTGTGCCGCGATCACCGAGGACTCGCGCAGGTCGGTGACTGCTGACTCCCGGTCTCCGCCGGCGGTGGCCGACTCCGCGCGGCAGTGCAGGGCGTGCGCCACCAGGTACGGGTCCTCGGCCAGACGGGCCGCCGTCACCGCCTCGGACCAAGCCCCGACCGCAGACCCGCTCGAACCGGCGCTCTCGGCCACGACGAGGGCGGCGTAGGCGCGGGTGTGCGGCGTGTCCTGCGTGAGCAGGCTCGCCGCGTGCGTCCAACGTTCGGTCGAGGCCAGCGAGCTCCGGGGAAGGGCCCTCGCGGCGGTCCTCCGCCCGGGCGCGCAGGTCACCCAGGCACCGAGCGGCCTCCCAGAGAAGCGGCCACCGGTAGCGGGGCCAGGTGGCGGTGTGATCGCCGTAGGCCTCCTCGACGACGGACAGCCCGCGGGCCGGGTCGCCGCCGCTGCGCGCCAGCCCCGCGCCGATGAAGGCGAGCGGGAGGGTGAACTGTGGATCCGCGTCGCCGCCCAGCACGGCGAGCGCCTCCCGCAGCCGCTCCGGTGGCCAGCTCGAGATCGCCCTGGAACAGCGCCAGCTGCGCCAGCAGCTCGAGCAGGGTGCTGGCGAAGAATCGCTCGCGCCCGTCCGCGATGGCGGTGGAGGCGATCTGCTCGGCCTCGTCCCACTCGCCGAGCCGGAGCAGCGGCTCGGCCAGGTTGCCGGAGAGGTAGGCACTGATGATCCGGATGGCGCCGTACTCCTCGGCGAAGCGCAGGCCCTCGCGGGCCACGTCGGCGGCCTCTGCGTGGCGGCAGCGACCCTCCAGGGCGTCGGAGAGGTTGATGTACGCGCGCATCGCGATGGCGCGGTCGCCGATCCGGCGGGCCTGCTCGAGCCCGTCGCGGATGGCCTCGAGGCCCTCCTCGCCGCGGCGCAGCTGGCAGAGGGCGACGCCCAGGGAGACCGTTGCGTCCGCCACGGGCGCCTCGCCCCCGCCAACGCGCGCTGCGTCGACGGCCTGGGTGGCGTAGTCCGCGCAGGCCTCGAAGTCGCCGAGCCGCATCTTGGCGTTGGCCAGTGCGGCCAGCACCGTGGCCCGAGCCTGGCTCGGCGGCCTCGGGGCACGAGCGCCAGCGCTTCCAGCAGCACGGCGTACCCCTCGGTCTCGCGTCCCGCGTCACGCAGAGCTCGCGCCCGCGCCTCCAGGATGAGCGCCCGCCGCTCGTCGGCGGCCGAGGGCGGCTGCTCGGCGAGAGCCTGGTCCAGCAGCTGCAGGCACCGATCGTTGATCCCTGCGTTGTACGCCGCTGAGGCGGCCTCGCCCAGAACCTCCACGTGGTCGGCGCCGGCAAGCTGCTCGGCGTCGGCCACCCGTGGCCAGACCTCGAGAGCGCGCTCGAAGTGCTTGAGGGCGTCGGCGGGGCGTGCACCGCCGTCTCGCGCCCGGCGGCGACCGCGGCGTCGAGCGCGCGAGGGAGGTCGAGCGCGGCGTACCAGTGGTGGGCGAGCATCGGCGCCGTGGCCCGGCCCGCCAGCTCCGGCTGCGACGTCAGCGCCTCGCCGTAGGCCGCGTGCAGCTGCACCCGCTCGCCCGGCAGCATGTCGTGATAAACCGCGTCGCGGGTCAGTGCGTGGCGGAAGGCGTAGCCGGGGATGGACTCGTCGACGAGCAGCAGGTGGTGCTCGACCACCTCGCGCAGCGCCGACCCGAAGGCATCTGGCGGGAGGTCGACCACGGCGGCCAGCAGCCGTTCCGGCACCGAGGTGCCCGCCGCGGACGCTGCGCGCACGACGAGCTGTGCCGTCCTCCGGCAACAGCTCCAGGTGGGTGAGCAGCACGTCGCGCAGTGAAGGCGGCAGGTCGTCGGGCAGTCGACCGTTGCGGATGATGCCCAAGACCTCCTCGACCAGGTAGGCGTTGCCCTGCGACCGCTCGAAGACCGCATCGACGACACGAGCCGGCGGTGTCTCCTCCAGGATCCCGGCGAGCTGCTCGGCGACCTCGTCGCGGGTCAGCCGACCCAGCTCCATCGCGTACGACGCTGCGCCCGCGCTCCCACGTGGTCAGCAGTGGGCGGAGCGGATGACTGCGGTGCAGCTCGTCGGAGCGGTAGGTCATCACCACCATCACCGAGGAGGCCTGCAGGGTCCGGGTCAGGAAGGCCATCAGCTCCAGCGAGGACCGGTCAGCCCAGTGCAGGTCCTCGACGACGAGCAACAGCGGCGCGTCCCGGCCGATCCTGGTGACCACGCCCAGGACCAGCTCCAGCAGCTGGGCCTGCGACGCAGCCGCCAGCCTGCCCCGGCTCGTCACCCAGCTCCGGCAGCAGCCAGGCCAGCTCGGGGCGGGCCGCGCCGAGGTAGGAGTCGAGCTGGTCGGGCGGCGTGGTGCGGGCCAGGGTGCGCAGCACGTCGGCGAGGGGTGCCAGCGGCAGTCCGTCGCCACCGAGCTCGACGCACTCCCCCGCCAGGACCCGCCAGCCGTCGTCGGCGAGCCGTCGGGACAGCTCCGCCACCAGGCGGCTCTTGCCGACTCCCGCCTCACCGCCTAGGAGCACGGACGAGACCTCGCCCGACCCGACGCGGCGGGCCAGCTCCATCAGGTGGTCGAGCTCGGTTCCCCGACCGACGAAGCGCGGACTGACCAGGCTGCCGATCACGCAGGCAATTTCTCACAGGCGGCCGGCACCCGGGAGGATGCCAGCACGGTGTACCCGGCCATGGCCAGCCCGATGACGATCAGGGCTCCTGAGACGCCGACGACGGCGACGAGCGGCGCGGCCACGAGGGAGCCGACCACGATCCCGGCGACGGCGGCAGGGAACGCGATCCCGTAGGCCCGTGCCAGCACGTCGGGGTGCAGCGAGGTCTGCAGCGCGGTGTCCGTGGCGACCTCGACCACGATGGAGCCGGCGCCCACGACCGCGGCCCAGGCCATCAGCACGAGGAGGTTCGCCGGCACGCCGAGCAACATCGCCGGCAGGCCCACTGACAACCCCGCCACCAGCAGTAGTGCCCGCGGAGAAAGGCGCGCCGCGACCGGCCCGGCCAGCGCTGTGCCGGCGACACCCCCGACGCCGAAGGACGCCAGCAGGCAACCGTAGGCGGCGTCGCCGAGGCCCGACTGGTGGACGAGCAGCAGGAGCAGCACCGCCTGCGCGCCGTACACCATGCTGCACATGACGTCGGTGCCGATGAGTCGCATCGCGACGGGCTGCTCACGAAGCGCACGCACGGCCGAGGCCAGCTCCTCGCGCACACCTGCTGCTTCTGTGCCTTCGCGCCCCACGGCGAACAGCTCGCCGGCCGGGAGCGAGAGCACGAGCACGGCCGAGACGACGAACGAGACAGCGTTGACGAGGAAGGCTGTGCCAGCTGATCCCAGCACGAGCAGGACCGCTCCGAACGCAGGACCGGCGACCAGGCACAGCGACCCGATCGCGGACCGCGCAGCGTTGGCCGCGGGCAGCGTCTCGGCCGGGACCAGTCGGGGTGTGGTGGCGGCGACGCAGGGCGGGTACGGCGTCGCGGCAGCCGTGGCCACCGCCGCCAGCAGCGGCGCCAGCAGGATGGGCAGGTGGAGCGTGGCCACCGCAGCCAGGCCGAGCATGCAGCCGGCGCGCACGCCGTCCGAGACCACCATCAGCAGCCGCCGGTCGAACCGATCGGCGATCACGCCACCGAAGGGGCCACCGACGATCATCGGCGTGACCCGGGCAGCCGTGGTGACGGCCACCCATACCGACGAGTGCGTCCGGTCGAGGACCAGGACGACGAGCGCCAGGTTGTAGAGCCAGTCCCCCGCCTGGGAGACGGCCAGCGCGGTCAGCAGACGGCGCAGGCGCGGGTGCCGGAGCGCGTCCCGGATGGACGGGGCGGGGGTGGTGGTCTGGTCGGTGATGGTTGACATGTGTGCTCCTCGGTGCGGGTGGTTCCACCCTCGGCGCACAGGTGCGCTGACACATCGGACGGAGTCCCTAGGGCATCGCCCGCGCGCTCCCTATTTCCGGGACAGGGAGGTCCTAGGTGCGCGGTTGCCGACGCCGGGACGGCGACTGATACTGGGACGACTGCCTATCCCCTCCACTGATCCCGTTGCAGGAGACCTCCATGACGACTGAAACCACCGCTGGCACCCGCGGAGGGCCCGACCTGCCCCAGGAACGCCGCGTGGTCACCGAGATCCCCGGGCCGCGCTCGGTCGCGCTGCACCAGCGGCGTGGGGCCGCGGTGGCCTCGGGCGTGGCCAGCGTGCTCCCGGTCTACGTCGCGGCAGCGGGTGGTGGCGTGGTTGTCGACGTCGACGGCAACTCGCTGATCGACCTCTCCAGCGGGATCGCCGTGGTCAGCGTGGGCAACAGCGCTCCCGAGGTCGTCACGCGGGTGCAGGAGCAGGTCGCCGCCTTCACGCACACGTGCTTCATGGTGGCGCCGTACGAGGGCTACGTGGAGGTCTGCGAGAAGCTCGCCGAGCTGACCCCGGGCGACCACGCGAAGAAGGCCGCGCTGTTCAACTCCGGGTCCGAGGCCGTCGAGAACGCCGTGAAGATAGCGCGCGCGTTCACCGGCAAGGACGCGGTCGTCGCCTTCGACCACGCCTATCACGGGCGCACGAACCTCACGATGGCGATGACGTCGAAGAACATGCCCTACAAGCACGGCTTCGGGCCGTTCGCGGGCGAGGTCTACCGCGCGCCGATGAGCTATCCGTTCCGCGAGGCCGGCGAGATCTCCGGCGAGCAGGCTGCCGCGCGCGCCATCGACGTCATCGACAAGCAGGTCGGCGCCGGCAACCTGGCCTGCGTGGTGATCGAGCCGGTGCTCGGCGAGGGCGGTTTCGTGGTTCCCGCTCCCGGCTTCCTGCCCGCAATCGCCCAGTGGTGCGCTGACAACGACGTGGTCTTCGTCGCCGACGAGATCCAGTCCGGGATGTGCCGCACCGGCGCCTGGTTCGCGTGCGAGCACGAGGGCGTCGTACCCGACCTCGTGACCGTCGCGAAGGGAATGGCGGGCGGGCTGCCGCTCGCGGGCGTGGTCGGCCGCGCGGAGATCATGGACGCACCGCACGCCGGCGGACTGGGTGGCACCTACGGCGGCAACCCGGTCGCCTGCGCCGCCGCCCTCGGCGCGATCGCGACGATGGAGCAGCTCGACCTCAATGCGGCCGCGCAGCGCATCGGCCAGACGATGACCGACCGGCTGACCACGCTGGCCGGGAAGTTCCCGGCGATCGGCGACGTCCGGGGACGCGGCGCCATGATGGCCGTGGAGATCGTGAAGCCGGGGACCAAGGAGCCGGACGCCGCTCTCGCCGGCAAGCTCAGCGCCGCCTGCCACCAGCAGGGCGTGCTCACCCTGACCTGCGGCACCTACGGCAACGTGCTGCGCTTCCTGCCCCCGCTGGTGATGCCCGACCACCTGCTCGACGAGGCCCTCGGTGTCCTCGAGGAGGTCGCCCTCGGGCTCGCCTGAGGGTCGCGCGGGACGGCTAGTCGTCCCGCTGGCCCCAGGGGCTGCCGTACTCGGTGAGCAGGTCGAGGAAGGAGACGGCGTCGAAGGCCTCGGGGCCCAGGACCCCCGATCCGGACCAGTCACCCTTGGCCAGCAGCTCGAGGGCGATCACCGGGTTGATCGCGGTCTGCCAGACCACGCACTGGTGGCCGTACTCGCGCATCGTCCACTCGTTGTCGACCACGTGATAGAGGTACGTCGACCTCGGCTGGCCGTCCTTTCCGGTGCCGGTGACGTACAGGCCGGCGCAGGTCTTGCCCTTCATCCGCGGGCCGACTGTCGCGGGATCCGGCAGCACCGCCGCGACCACGTCGCGAGGACTGACCTCGACGCCTTTGACCCGCACCTTCTCGGTGCTGTCGAGGCCGAGCGTGTGCAGCACCTTGAGGATGTTGATGAACTCGTCGCCGAGGCCGTACTTGAACGTGGCGCGCTGGCAGTCCACCCACCGCGGCATCAGAAGCACCTCTTCGTGCTCGACGTTCACGCACTCCACGGGTCCGATGCCCTCGGGGAACTCGAAGACCTCCGGCTCACTGAACGGCGCAGTCGTGAACCACCCACGATCCTTCTCCCAGATGACCGGGGGGTTGAGGCACTCCTCGATCGTGGTCCACATCGAGAACGACGGGGCGAAGATCTCGTTGCCGTCGTCATCGGTGACCGCGAGGTTGGCGCCGTCGCGGGTGCCGAGCTCCTCGATCTCGGAGAACAGGTGGTCGGCGGCGTAGCGCGCGAACACGTCGGAGAGCCCCGGCTCGACCCCGATCCCGACCAGGGCGAGCCGCCCGGCCTGCTCCCACTCCTCCGCCTTGGCGAACTGCTCGTCTCCCAGCTTCACGCCGCACTCCTCGTACGGCGTGGTGGGGTGCGGCTTGGACAGCGACATCGCCATGTCGAGGTAGTCGGCGCCCGCGGCGAACGCTCCGTCGAAGATCGGCATGTCGAAGACCGGGTCGACCGCGTTCATCACGTGGGTGATCCGGTGCTCGCGCGCGAGGGCCTCGACCGACCCCGCGTCGGAGGCGTCGATCTGGCCAGCCACGAAACGGTCGTCCGACAGCGCCTCGACCGCGCGGGTGGCACGCCCGCCGTCGTAGTCCGCGACGACGCACAGCTCGAAGAAGTCGCGCCGCGCGGCGATGGCGGTGAAGGCAGAGCCGACGCCGCCGGCACCGACGAGGAGGATGCGCATCAGCTCTTCTTTTCTGCGTGGCGATGGGTGAGCGGCGTCAGGTGTGGTGCATCGCAAGGCGGAGGAGCGAAGGCGGATCAGGCGCAGCCCCCGTCGAGCGACGACAACGCAGCGAGGTGCCGCGCATGGCGCCGCTCACTCGCCGATGTAGGACATCACGTGCTTGATGCGCGTGTAGTCCTCCAGGCCGTACATCGACAGGTCCTTGCCGTAGCCGGAGTGCTTGAAGCCGCCGTGCGGCATCTCGGAGACGAACGGGATGTGGGTGTTGATCCACACCGCGCCGAAGTCGAGCAGCCGCGACATCCGCATCGCGCGGCCGTGGTCCTTGGTCCAGACGCTCGAGGCGAGGCCGTACTCCACCCCGTTGGCCCAACGCAGCGCCTCCGCCTCGTCGCTGAACTTCTGCACCGTGATCACCGGGCCGAAGATCTCGTTCTGGATCTGCTCGTCGTCCTGCTGCAGGCCCGAGAGCACCGTGGGCGTGTAGAAGTAGCCCCGGTCGCCCTGCCGCTCACCGCCCGTCTCGATCCTGGCGTGGTCCGGAAGCCGGTCGACCATGCCGGTGACGCGCTCGAGCTGGTCGCTGTTGTTCAGCGGGCCGTAGAGCACGTCCTCGTCGTCGGGCATGCCGGTCCTGATCCCCTTGGCGGCGTCGGTCAACGCAGCCACGAAGTCGCCGTGCACACCGGGCCCGGCCAGCACGCGCGTCGCCGCCGTGCAGTCCTGACCGGCGTTGAAGTAGCCGGCCTCGGCGATGCCCTGGGCGGCCTTCTCGATGTCGGCGTCGTCGAAGACGATCACCGGCGCCTTGCCACCCAGCTCGAGGTGCACCTTCTTCAGGTCCGCGGCGGCCGACTTCGCCACCTCCATGCCGGCGCGCACCGAGCCGGTGATCGCGACCATCTGGGGGATCTTGTGCTCGACCAGGGTGCGACCGGTGTCGCGGTCGCCGCAGATCACGTTGAACACCCCGGGCGGCAGGAACTCCTGGCACAGCTCGGCGAACAGCGTCGTGGACGCCGGGGTGGTGTCGCTCGGCTTGAGCACGACGGTGTTGCCCGCGGCCAGCGCCGGCGCGACCTTCCAGATCATCATCAGCAGCGGGTAGTTCCAGGGCGTGACCTGGCCGACGACGCCGATGGGCTCGCGTCGTACGAAGGAGGTGTGGTCCTCCATGTACTCCCCCGCCGAGCGGCCCTCGAGGACCCGGCTGGCGCCGGCGAAGAAGCGGAAGTGGTCCGAGGCGTAGGGCATCTCCTCCGACATCGTCAGCCCGAGCGGCTTGCCGGTGTCCTTGGACTCGACGGCGTTGATCTCCTCCGCCCGCTCGTCCACCGCGTCGGCGATCTTGAGCAGGGCCGTGGCGCGGTCCCGGGGCGTCATCCGCCCCCACTCCTCGAACGCCCTGTCGGCGGCCTTGAACGCACGATCGACGTCCTCGGTCCCCGACAGCGGCGCGGACGCATAGACCTCGCCCGTCGTCGGGTCGATCACGTCGTAGGTCTCGCCGGAGGCGGACTCCACCAGCTCGCCGTCGATGACGTTCCTGAACGCCGTGGATCCTGCGTCGCTCATCCCTGCTCCCATCTGCCGATGCGCGTCAGCCTAGTGACGAGTCAACGAAATCGGTAGGGCGCCCGGCGGACAGCGGAAGGATCCCGGCGCCGAAACGCCGAGACTCGACGGATTCGCTTGCAGAACTCGTGCGGCGCAGGCACGATGGCCAGATGAGCGACGACGTACTCCAGCAGCAGGCTCGTGACCACCTCTGGATGCATTTCACCCGCCACTCCAGCTTCGACTCCCACCCGGTGCCGACCATCGCCCGGGGCGACGGCGCCTACATCTACGACGTCGCCGGCAACCGCTACCTCGACGGTCTCGCTGGGCTGTTCGTCGTGCAGGTCGGCCACGGCCGCACCGAGCTCGCCGAGGCCGCCGCCAAGCAGGCCGCGGAGCTCGCGTTCTTCCCGCTGTGGTCCTACGCGCACCCCGGCGCCATCGAGCTCGCAGCCAGGGTCGCCGACTACGCGCCGGGCGACCTGAACCGCGTCTTCTTCACCACCGGCGGCGGTGAGGCCGTCGAGAGCGCCTGGAAGCTGGCCAAGCAGTACTTCAAGCTCACCGGCAAACCGACCAAGCACAAGGTGATCAGCCGCGCGATCGCCTACCACGGCACGCCGCAGGGCGCGCTGTCGATCACCGGCCTGCCGGGGATGAAGGCGCCCTTCGAGCCGCTGGTGCCCTCGACGTTCCGGGTGCCGAACACGAACTTCTACCGCGCCGGCGAGCAGTTCCAGACCGGTGCCCCCGACGACCTGGAGAAGTTCGGCCTGTGGGCCGCGGACCGGATCGCCGAGGCGATCGAGTTCGAGGGCCCCGACACCGTCGCCGCCGTCTTCCTCGAGCCGGTGCAGAACTCCGGCGGCTGCTTCCCGCCGCCGCCCGGCTACTTCCAGCGGGTCCGCGAGATCTGCGACGAGTACGACGTCCTGCTCGTCTCCGACGAGGTCATCTGCGCCTTCGGCCGGCTGGGCCACATGTTCGCGTGCGAGCGCTACGGCTACCAGCCCGACATCATCACCTGCGCCAAGGGCCTCACCTCCGGCTACTCGCCGCTCGGCGCGATGATCGCCACCGACCGGCTCTTCGAGCCCTTCTCCAAGGGCACCGAGTCCTTCGTCCACGGCTACACCTTCGGCGGTCACCCTGTCTCGACCGCGGTCGCGATGGCCAACCTCGACATCTTCGAGCGCGAGCAGCTCAACGAGCACGTGCGCGAGACCGAGGGCGACTTCCGCGCCACCCTCGAGAAGCTCAAGGACCTCCCGCTGGTGGGTGACGTCCGCGGCGACGGCTACTTCTACGGGATCGAGCTGGTCAAGGACAAGACGACCAAGGAGACGTTCAACGAGGACGAGTCCGAGCGCCTCCTGCGCGGCTACCTCTCCGGCGCCCTGTTCGAGGCCGGTCTGTACTGCCGTGCCGACGACCGCGGAGACCCGGTCGTGCAGCTGGCTCCGCCGCTGATCGCCGACCAGACGCACTTCGACGAGATCGAGCGGATCCTCCGCGACGTCCTGACCGAGGGCGAGAACCACCTCGAAGGTCCGGTCACGGCGCCCAAGGACTCCCAGCAGCACGTCCGCACCGCGCCGGGCTGATCCGGATGCCGGCGGTCGAGACGGTTTCCGGGTAGGACCGTTCTGCCTCCTCACACAGGATGTTCCGTGCGGAGAGGCAACCTCCACCATGGGAAAGCCGTGCCCGAGACCCATGACGACGCTCAGGCCAGCGCCGCGCGCAGCTCCTCGACGCTGGTGAACAGCACGCAGCGGATGCCGAGCTCGGCCGCGGCCTCGATGTTGGCGGCTCGGTCGTCGACGAAGGTGACGTCCTCCGGGCGCGCTCCCAGCTCCTCGAGCACGTGCTCGAAGATCGCGCGGTCCGGCTTGACCATCCCCAGCCGGGCGCTGACGAAGACGTGGTCGAAGCCGGCCGTCCAGGCGACCTGCTCGAATGCGTCCGCCTGCACGTGGGGAGCGTTGGACAGCAGTGCGAGCCGGACCCCGGCCAGCTTCTGCTCCTCGACGAACGCGAGCATGTCGGCGTTCGTGCGCGCCCATCCGCCCAGGTCGACCTTGTCGAGCTGTGCGGCCTCCTTGTCGGAGACGTCACGGCCCGCCACCCCGCTCCAGTACGGCGCGGTCGGCAGTCCGGAGTCGAGGAGCGACCGGTTCACCCAGTAGCGCTCCATCAGCTCTTCGGGCGCCAGGTCGAGCAGGCGGGCGACCTCGTCCCGCACCTGCTCGTCGTACGGCAGCGAGATCACGTCGCCGTAGTCGAGCAGCAGCCAGGGAGTCACCGGGTCACCGTAGTGGCCGACTCAGGAGTCGAAGCCCGAGGCCCAGCCTGTCCATCGCGCGCAGCCACAGGTTCTCCCGGCCACCGCTGCCGTCGGCGCGGGCGAGCGAACGCGTGGTGGCCTCGATCCCGAGCCAGCGGAACGGCTCTGGTGGGAACGGCAGCGGCCTGGTGCGGACCATCTCCAGCCGGGTGCGCGGGGTCTCGGCACCGGCGAGGAGGTCGAGCAGCACCTCCCCCGCGAACCGGGTCGCCGCCACGCCGAGACCGGTGAACCCCAGCGCGTAGCCCACCCGGCCCTCCATCGCCGTGCCGTAGAAGGCGGTGAACCGCGTGCAGGTGTCGATCAGGCCGCCCCACGCGTGCGTGAAGCTGGAGCCCCTCGAGCTGCGGGAAGGTGCGGAAGAAGCCGTCGGCCAGCACCTCGAAGGTCCTCGGCCGCTGGTCGTACGACGGCCGGATGGCGCTGCCGTAGTGGTAGACCGCGTCGTACCCGCCCCACAGGATGCGGCCGTCGCGCGTCGTGCGGGTGTAGATGAAGTGGTTGCCCGCGTCGGAGAAGCCCTCCCGGCCCGCCCATCCGACCGACTCACGCTGCGCTGCGGTCAGCGGCTCGCTCATCAGCGCGTAGTCGTAGACCGGCACCGTCATCAGCCGCAGCCGGCGCAGCAGCGACGGGAACGCGTTCGTGGCCAGCACGGCCCGTCCCGCCGTCACAGGTCCCCCGTCGGTCTGCACCGAGACCCCTGCGCCCAGCTTGGTCAAGCCGGTGGCCCGGGTGCGCTCGTGGACCCGCACGCCGCGCGTCGAGGCAGGCCCGGCGCAGTCCCCACGCGAGCCTGGCCGGTTCGACGATCGCGCCGTCGGGGTCGTGCACGCCCGCGAGGAAGGTCGGCGAGTCGATCCGCGCGCGGACCGCATCGGTGGAGAGCCAGGTCGCCTCCTGACCGAGACGGCGCATGTCGTCGTACATCTCGCGCAGGCCGTCCACCTGGTGCGGGGCGTTGGCGATCGCCAGCGACCCGTTGCGCTGGAAGTCGCAGTCGATGCCGTGGCGTCGCACGGTGTCCTCGATGGCGTCCAGGTTCTCGCGCCCCATGGCCAGCAGCTCGGGCATCTCGTCGGGCCAGCGCGCCAGCCCGTTGGCGAAGCCGTGGGTCAGGCTGGCCTCGCAGAAACCGCCGTTGCGGCCGCTGGCCTCGCTGCCACACGTGGTCGCCTCGACGAGCACGACGTCGCGCGACGGATCGCGCTCCTTGGCCAGCAGGGCCGTCCAGAGCCCCAGGTAGCCACCGCCGACCACGACCAGGTCGGCCGTGGTGGCGCCGTCCACGGGTGCAAGCGGGTCAGGCCGTTCCGGGTCGTCGAGCCAGTACGGCGTCGTCGACGCTCCGGCCAGCGACGCCCGCACCGCGTCCGGTGAGGAGCGCGGCATCAGGCGAGCGCCTTCTCCTGCCGCCGACGGTTCAGCTCGGCGCCCAGCACGATCGCGATGGAGACCACGAACATCACCGTGCCGACGACGTTGACCTGCATCGGCACGCCGCGCTGGGCGACGCCCCAGACGTACATCGGGAAGGTCGTGGTGTTGCCGGCGTTGAGGTTGGTGATGATGAAGTCGTCGAAGCTCAGCGAGAACGACAGCAGCGCTGCGCCGAGGATGCCCGGGAAGACCAGCGGGAAGGTCACCCGCCAGAACGTCTGCGACTCGGTGGCGTAGAGGTCCATCGCCGCCTGCTCGAGGTTGTTGTCCAGCCCGGCCAGCCGCGCTCGCACGGTCACCACCACGAAGGACAGGCAGAACATGATGTGCGCGATCAGGATCGTCCAGAACCCGAGCTGACCGCCGAAGCCGCTCGCCACGAACAGCGCCAGCAGCGAGGACCCCATCACGATCTCCGGGGAGGCCATCGGCAGGAAGATCACCAGGTTGGCCGCGGTGCGCCCGTGGAACTGGTGGCGCACCAGGGCGAAGGCCATCAGGGTGCCGAGCAGGGTCGCGGCGACCGTCGCGAGGAGGCCGATCTCGATGCTGCGCCCGACGGCGTGGCACATGCTGGGGTCCTGGCACGGGTGCAGCCAGTTGTCGAGGGTGAACCCGTCGAAGCGGTAGATGAGCTTGCTCTTCGGCTTGTTGAAGCTCATCAGCACGACCACGAAGATCGGCACGAACATGTAGACGAGGACCAGCAGCCCGCCGATCAGGACGAGGTTCTTCTGCAGCCAGCGCCGGGCGCGTCACAGCAGCTCCTCCGTCCCCGCGCGACGCACGTAGAAGATCACCATCACCAGGATCAGCACCATCAGGATCACCGAGAGGGCACCCGCCGCCGGGTAGTTGTTCGCGTTGGTGAACAGGTCCTGGATGACGTTGCCGATCATCCGCTGCTTGGGGCTGCCGAGCAGCTGGGCGTTGATGTAGTCACCCACCGCCGGGATGAAGGTGAGCAGGGTGCCCGAGACGACGCCGGGCAGCGAGAGCGGCCAGGTCACCTTGAAGAACCCGACGCGCGGCGAGGAGTAGAGGTCGCTGGCCGCCTCGATCAGCCGGTGGTCGATCTTGTCGATGCTGGCGAACAGCGGCAGCACCATGAACGGCAGGAAGTTGTAGACCAGACCCGCGATCACCGCGACGGGCGTGGCAAGCAGCCGCCCGTCGGACGCCGACGATGTGCAGGAACTGCAGGGCGTTGACGACGACCCCGTCGTCGCGCAGCAGCAGCTTCCACGAGAGGGTCCGGATCAGGAAGCTGGTGAAGAACGGCGCGATCACCAGCACCAGCATCAGGTTCTTCCACCGGCCGGCCTTGAAGGCGATCGCGTAGGCGAGGACGTAGCCGAGGACCAGGCAGATCGCGGTCGCCAGGGCGCCGTACCAGAGCGAGCGCACCAGCGGGTGCCAGTAGTCCTGCAGGGCGTGCCAGTAGTTGCTGAACACCCACGACATGTCGTAGCCCTGCAGCACCGAGCCGTTGGGGTCGTAGAGGCTGGTGGCGACCAGCGAGTAGAGCGGGATGATGAAGAACACCGCGAGCCACAGCGCCCCCGGGAGCAGCAACCAGTAGCCGGTCAGCTTGCGCTTGGCGCCACCCTGGACCGGCGGGCGATCAGGCTGCTCGGGAGGTGTCGCCGGCGCCGCCGGGGCGGCTGCGGTGGAGGCGCTCATGCCGCGACGTCCACCTTGTCCACGCCGGCGGCCGCGTCCTGGTTGTGGTCGAGCAGGAAGGCGTACTCCGGACGCCAGGAGACGTCGACCGGCTCACCCTGCCTGAAGAGGCGTCGGCGCCCGGTGTTCTGCTCGAAGACCTGCAGCTCCTGGCCCCACGGCATCCGGACCAGGTACTGCGTGCTCACGCCCGACGAAGCTCACGTCGGTGACCACGCCGCCCGGGATGCTGTTGCCGGGGGCGTCGATGTCCTGCCCGACCTCGGCGATGAGCACCTTCTCCGGGCGGATCCCGACCCACCCGAGCTCACCCTCACGGCTCGTGGTGTGCACGCGCGCCGTCGGCACGGAGACGAGGGTGCCCTGCATGTCGACCGAGACCGTCGCGCCGTCCGATCCCTTGATGGTGCCCTCGACCAGGTTGGACTGGCCGAGGAAGTTGGCCACGAAGGTGGTCTCGGGGTTCTCGTAGAGGTCGTTGGGGGCGCCCATCTGCTCGATCACTCCGGCGTTCATCACCGCGATGGTGTCGGCCATGGTCATGGCCTCCTCCTGGTCGTGGGTGACGTGGACGAAGGTGAGCCCGACCTCCTCCTGGATCCGCTTCAGCTCGATCTGCATCGAGCGGCGCAGCTTGAGGTCGAGCGCACCGAGGGGCTCGTCGAGCAGCAGCACCTCGGGGCGGTTGATCAGCGCCCGGGCCAGCGCCACGCGCTGCTGCTGGCCACCGGAGAGCTGGGCCGGCTTCTTGCGCGTCTGGCTGTCGAGCTCGACGAGCCCGAGCATGTCGCGCACCTGCTTGTCCACGTCGCCCTTGCCGGACCCGCCGCCGTCCTTGCGCCGGCGCAGGCCGAAGGCGACGTTCTCGTAGATGTCGAGGTGCGGGAACAGCGCGTAGTTCTGGAAGACCGTGTTGACCGGCCGCCGGTACGGCTTGTCGTAGGTGATGTCGCGGTCCCCGAGCAGGATCGATCCCGACGTCGGTGTCTCCAGCCCGGCCACCATCCGCAGCGTGGTGGTCTTGCCGCACCCGGACGGACCCAGCAGAGCGAAGAAGGACCCGCTGGGGATGTCGAGGTCGAGGGACTTCACGGCCGTGAAGGCGGCGAACTCCTTGGTGAGGCTGCGCATCCGCAGACCGTCGAAGGGACGGCCGTCCGCGAGAGCCTCCTGGGGCGCCTGGGTGTCAGCCACCTGTGACATCGGACCACTCTCCTTCGTACTTCTGCTCCTGCTTGTCGTCGAGGGCCATGAAGGCGAACGCACCCTTCAGGTCGTCCTCGGAGGGGAAGATCAGCTTGTTGTCCACGAGCGTCTTGTCGATCTTCTCCATCTCCTGCTGTGCGCCCTGGACCGGGCAGATGTAGTTCACGTACGCCGCGAGCTTGGCCGCCACCGCGGGCTCGTAGTAGTAGTCGATCCACTTCTCCGCGTTGGACTGGTGGGTCGCCTGGTTGGGCACGAGCATGTTGTCCGCCCAGAGCGCCAACCCCTCCTCGGGCCTGACGAACTTGATGTCGGGGTTGTCGAACTGGGCCTGGATGACGTCGCCCGACCAGGCCTCGCACGCCAGGATGTTGCCCGCGGTGAGGTCCTGGATGTACTCGTTGCCGGTGAAGGCGCGCACCTGTCCGCCCTTGACCGCCTTGCGGAGCTTCTCGATCCCCTGGCCCCACTGGTGCTCGGTGAACTTCGCCGGGTCACCGCCTGCGAGCAGGACCATGAACCCCATCGTGTCGCGCATCTCGGAGAGCAGGGTGATCTTGCCCTTGAGGTCGGAGCGGGTGAGCAGCTCCTCGAAGCTCCCGACGGGCTTGGTCAGCTTGGCGTTGTAGGCGATGCCGGTCAGTCCGCTCTGCCACGGCGCCGAGTAGGTGCGGTCCTTGTCCCAGGCGCGCCCCTTGAGGGCGGGGATCAGGTTCTTGTGGAGGTTCTCCACCTTGTCGGCCGGCATCGGCTGGACCCAGCCCAGGCCGATCATCTTGGCCGCCATCCAGTCGGTGAGCACCATCATGTCGCGTCCCACGGGCTGGCAGCTGCCGAGCTGGTTGCGCACCTTGGCGAAGAACTCGGCGTTGTCGCTGACGTCGTCGGTGTAGGAGACCTTGATGCCGGTCGCCGCCTCGAAGTCCTCCAGGGTGTTCTTCTGCTTCTTCGTCGCGGGATCGATGTAGGCGGGCCAGTTCGAGACGACCAGGCGCTTCTGGGATGCCGAGAGGTCCCGGGCGCGACAGTCCTTCGGGTCCTGGTGGGCGGACGGTGTCCCGAACAGCGGCAGCACCGCCGCGCTCCCGACGCCGAAGGCCGCCACCCCGGCGCCCTTGAGGAAGGTGCGCCGCTGGAGTGCGGACCGCGCTCCGCCTCCTCGTCGACCAGCGTGTGCACCCGCCAAGCCAGGCTCCTCCCGTGTGCTGGTCACCCTCTCATCGCACTACGAGCATGACAAGGAATTCCGTTGCCGTGATACACCGACGCCACGGAAACGTTACACAGAGGTGCAGATGGCACCGTTTTCTGCTGTCTTGGACCCGCTGGAGGCTTGCCATCCACTGCCCCAGAGCCCACGATTGCGGCCATGACCGACAGAGGCCAGCCGAAAGGCGCCACGCTCGACGAGGTCTCCAAGCAGATCATCGCGCAGCTGCAGCAGGACGGGCGCCGCTCCTACGCCTCGATCGGCAAGGCGGTCGGTCTCTCCGAGGCTGCCGTGCGGCAGCGGGTCCAGCGACTGACCGACGCCGGGGTGATGCAGATCGTCGCCGTGACCGACCCGCTCCAGCTGGGCTTCGGGCGCCAGGCCATGGTCGGGATCAACGTCGACGGTGCCGTGCAACCGGTCGCCGACGCCCTCGCCGCGATGGAGGAGGTCATCTACGTCGTGATGACCGCCGGGACCTACGACGTGCTCTGCGAGGTCGTCAGCACCGGCGACGAGGAGCTGCTCGACCTGGTGTCCTCCCGGATCCGCGCCGTCCGCGGCGTCCGCACCACCGAGACGTTCGTCTACCTCAAGCTGACCAAGCAGACCTACTCCTGGGGTGTGCGCTGACCTTGCAGGGCCGTGACTACCGAGCCCTCTCGCTGTGGCACGACACCGCGGACGACGACTTCGAGCCGCGGCCGCCGCTGCCCGGGCCGGCGTCGTACGACGTGGTGGTGGTCGGGGCCGGCCTGACCGGCCTCTGGACCGCCTACTACCTCCAGCGAGCCGACCCCGGGCTCCGCATCGCGGTCCTCGAGCAGGAGGTCGCCGGATTCGGGGCCTCCGGACGCAACGGCGGCTGGTGCAGCGCCCTGTTCCCCACCTCGTGGTCGACGCTGGCCGCGCGCGGTGGTGCTGACGGCGCGCTACGCCAGCACCGGGCGATGCAGGAGACCGTGCGCGAGGTCGGCCGGGTCGCGGAGGCGGAGGGGATCGACGCGCAGTACCACCGCGGCGGGACCGTGGTGCTCGCGCACACCCGCGTCCAGCTCGCCCGGATGGCCGAGGAGGTGAAGACCGCGCGCTCTCGCGGGTTCGCCGAGGACGACCTGCGGCTGCTCGGCCCCGCCGAGGCGCACGAGCAGCTGTCCACGACCGGCGCGCTCGGCGCGACGTTCACCCCTCACTGCGCCGCGATCCACCCCGCCCGTCTCGTGCGCGGCCTGGCGCGGGTCGTCGAGCGTCTCGGCGTCGACCTCTTCGAGCAGACCAGGGTCCATGCCATCGAGCCCGGCGTGGCGCGCACCGACATCGGCGACGTGCGCGCCGAGGTGGTCCTGCGAGCCACCGAGGGCTACACCGCGCGCCTGCGGGGGCTGCGCCGCAGCGTCGCACCGGTGTACTCGCTGATGGTCGCCACCGAGCCGCTGCCGGAGGAGACCTGGGCCGCCATCGGGCTGACCGACCGGCCCACCTTCAGCGACGGACGGCACCTCGTCATCTACGGCCAGCGCACCGCCGACGGCCGGATCGCGTTCGGGGGTCGCGGTGCGCCGTACCACTTCGGCTCGCGCATCCGGGCGTCGTACGACGTGGAGCCGCGCGTCTTCGAGGACCTCCGCCAGGTGCTGACCACGATGCTGCCGCAGCTGGCCGGGGTCCGCTTCACCCACCAGTGGGGTGGCTGCCTGGGCATCGCCCGGGACTGGGCCGCCTCGGTCGGCCTGGACCGGGGCACGGGCATCGGGTGGGCCGGGGGCTACGTCGGCGACGGGGTGGCGACCACCAACCTCGCGGGCCGGACCCTGGCCGACCTGGTCACGGGCGCCGAGAGCGACCTGGTCTCGCTGCCCTGGGTCGGCCACCGCAGCCGCACCTGGGAGCCCGAGCCATTGCGCTGGCTGGGGGTCAACGCCGGCCTGCGCGCGATGAGCATGGCCGACGCCGAGGAGGCGAGCACCGGCCGCGAGAGCATGCTCGCCCGGGTGATGGCTCCCCTGGTCGGCGGCCACTGAGGCCCGGCGCGACCCGTCGTACTTGCAGAACACGCTTCGAGCCGGGTGCGTTCCGGATATCGTTCCCGGGCGAGGTCCGGGCCGGTTCCGGGCGAGGTCTTGGGCCCGGGAGGCCAGGAATGATCAAGGGTGAGGTGACCCCCGAGGGCGAGGGACCACTGGCGTCGCGCCGCCCCACCATCCGCGCCAAGATCGACCAGGTCTCCAAGAGCATCATCGAGATGCTGCAGGTCGACGGCCGGCGCTCCTTCGCCTCGATCGCCGAGGAGCTGAACATCGAGGAAGAGACCGTCGAGCAGCGCGTGCAGGCGCTCAGCGACGCCGGCGTCATCCAGATCACGGCGGTCTCCGACCCTCTCCAGCTCGGCTTCGCGCGGCAGGCGATGCTCGGGCTCACCGTCGAGAGCGGCATGGAGAAGGCGGTCGCCGAGCGCCTCTCCGGCGTGCAGGAGATCGTCTACATCGTGATCACCGCCGGGGGCTTCGACATCCTCGCCGAGGTGGTCGGCACCAGCGACGCCCACCTCCTCGAGCTGGTCACCTCGGTGGTGAAGCCCACCCCGGGGGTGCTCACCATCCACACGTTCCTGTACCAGGAGCTGCAGAAGCAGACCTACACCTGGGGTGTGCGTTGAGCGCCTTCCCGCTCTCGCACGAGTCGACTGCCCGGCGCCTGGACCACCTCGATCGACAGATCATCGATCACCTGCAGCACGACGGCCGGGCGCCGTTCATCGTCATCGCCGCCGATCTGGGGATCGAGGAGGACGACGTGGCGGCGCGGGTCGAGCGGCTCCGCTCGGCGGGCGTGATCGACATCGTGGCGGTGACCGATCCGCTCCAGCTGGGCTACCCCCGCAACGCGATGCTGGGTATCGAGGTGGACGGCGAGGCCAAGCCCGTGGCCGAGTCGCTGGCACTGATCGAGGAGGTCGTCTACCTCGCCCTCACCGAGGGCGGCTTCGACCTGATGGCCGAGGTGGTCGGCACCAGTGACGCCCACCTGCTCGAGCTGGTCACCCGGATCCGGCCCATCCCGGGGGTGAGGCGGATCCACACGTTCCTCTACCAGGAGCTGGTCAAGGAGACCTACGCCTACGGGACCGCAGAGGTCTAGGAACGCTGCACGTCGAGCTCGTCGTCGGCGTACTGCTTTCGCAGCACCTTCTTGTCGAACTTGCCGACGCTCGTGCGCGGCACCTGGTCGATGAAGGCCCACGCGTCGGGAAGCTGCCACTTCGCGAAGTCCTTGGCCAGGAACTCGCGCAGCTCCTCCGGCGAGACGCTCGCGCCCTCGCGCAGCACGACCGTGGCCATCGGGCGCTCGGCCCACTTCTCGTCCGGGATCGCCACCACGGCCGCCTCGACCACGTCGTCATGGGCCATCAGGGCGTTCTCGAGGTCGACGGTCGAGATCCACTCGCCGCCGGACTTGATCACGTCCTTGGACCGGTCGGTGAGGGTGATGAAGCCGAGCTCGTCGATCTTGCCCACGTCACCGGTCCGCAGCCAGCCGTCGTGGAACTTCTGCTCCGCCTCCGGGTCGTCGCTGTCGTAGTAGGCACCGGTCACCCACGGCCCGCGCACCTCCAGCTCGCCCACGGCCGAGTTGTCGTTCGCCAGCACCGAGCCGTCGTCGGCGACGATCCGGCCCTCCACGCCGCAGAGCAGCCGGCCCTGGGTGCCGCGGTACCCCCACGCCTCCTCGCTCTCGTTGTCGACGCCGAGCGGCGGACGTCCGGCCGAGGCCACCGGGGACGTCTCGGTCATCCCCCAGGCCTGGCGTACCTCGATGCCGTGCTTCTCCCACAACGCACGCTGCAGCGACACCGGCACGGCCGAGCCGCCGCACAGGATCAGCTCCAGCGACTCCGGCTTCTTCTCCGGGAATCTTGTCGAGGTAGCCCAGCACGTCGTTCCACACCGTGGGCACGGCACCGGAGATGGTCGGCTGGCTCTCGTTCATGAACCGGCACAGCGGCTCGGCCTGCAGCCACCGGTCCGGCATGCACAACGACGCACCGCTCATCATCGCGGCGTAGACGAGACCCCAGGCGTTGGCGTGGAACTGCGGCACGATCGGCAGCACCCGTGAGTAGCAGTCGAGCGAGGCGACGGTGCCGCTCCAGATCGCCATCGAGTGCAGGTACGCCGAGCGGTGGCTGTAGACCACGCCCTTGGGGTTGCCGGTGGTGCCGCTCGTGTAGCACATCGCCGCGGCATCACGCTCGTCCACCTCGGGCCAGTCGAACTCCTCCGGCTGCTCGGCCAACAGGTCTTCGTAGACGTGCACGTCCTTGCCAGAGTCGTCGAGTGCCGCGAGGTCGGCGTCCGCTGCGTCGGGCCCGGCTACGACGACGTGGTCGACGGTCTTCATCTCCGCCAGGTGGGGCGCCAGCAGAGGGACCAGCGAGGCGTCGACGATGACGACCTTGTCCTCGGCGTGGTTGGCGATGTAGACGAGCTGGTCGGCGGGGAGCCGGATGTTCAACGTGTGCAGGACCGCCCCCATGGACGGGACCGCGAGATAGGCCTCGAGGTGCTCGGCGTTGTTCCACATGAACGTGCCGACTCGCTGGTCGCCGTCGATCCCCAGCCCACGCAGGGCGCCGGCGAGCTTGGCGACCCGCTGGCCCAGCTCGCCGTAGGAGAGCCGGCGGGTGCCGTCCTCGGTCGCGGTCACCACCTCGGAGTCCCGGTGCACCGACGTGCCGTGACGCGTGATCGCACCGATGGTGAGTGGGACGTCCTGCATGGTGCTGCGCATCGTGGCCTCCGTTGCCGTCGGTGTCCTCCCGAGCCTGTCGCACGAGCGTCCCGGAATCCAGACCCAACCGTCTCCTAGGCTCTCCGGCATGCGACCACGGCGGCTGCGCGACCTCGACGGGCTGAACGTGTTCCTCACCGGGGCGGCGAGCGGCATCGGCCGGGCCACGGCAGGAGCGGTCGCCGCACAGGGCGGGCGGCTCTTCATCACCGACGTCGACGCCGAGGGTCTGGCCGACGTGGCCGCCGCGCTCGGTGGGGCAGTGGTGCTCGCCGAGGCGGCCGACGTGAGCGACCACCGCGCCGTACGCCGCCTCGCGGAGCGGATCACCCGTGAGCACGGCGCGATGGACGTGGTGATGAACATCGCCGGCATCTCCGCGTGGGGCACGGTGCAGTCCCTGGAGCACGAGACCTGGCGACGCCAGGTCGAGGTCAACCTGATGGGGCCGATCCACGTGATCGAGGAGCTGGTCCCGCCGATGGTCGAGGCCGGACGCGGCGGTCACCTGGTCAACGTCTCCTCGGCCGCGGGGGTCATCGGGATGCCCTGGCACGCGGCGTACAGCGCCAGCAAGTTCGGCCTGCGCGGCGTCTCCGAGGTGCTGCGCTTCGATCTCGCCCGGCACGGGATCGGGGTCTCGCTCGTCTGCCCTGGCGCCGTCCACACCCCCCTCACCGCGACAGTGCGCATCGACGGCGTCGACACCTCGACCAAGCGGTTCCGCCGGCTGCAGGCGGGCTTCCGCAAGCGGGCGGTCTCCCCGGACGAGGCTGCGGCCGCCATCCTGCGCGGTGTACGTCGCAACCGGTACTGGGTCTACACCTCCGCCGACATCCGTCTCCTCCACCTGCTGCAGCGGTGGTGCCCACCTGCTTACGCAGCACTGATGCGAGCCGCGAGCGTCGCAGCCAACCGCGCGCTGCCCGAGGTCGAGCGCGCCCGCCGGGTCACCGCATGACTTCGCCGGACGCTCCGCCGCGCGTCCCTCCGGGTGGCCTCAGGGAGATCGGCCTGCCGATCTGGGTGTTCAGCCGGCTCGCCGGGCGGGTGACGCGGAGCAGCCCGCCGCGGATCTTCACCACCCTGGGACGTCACCGGCGGCTGTTCTGGGGATGGCTGCACTTCGCCGGGCGGTTGATGCCCGGTGGCCGGCTCCCCCGGGTGGACACCGAGCTGGTGATCCTGCGGGTCGCAGCGGTGCGCGGCAGCGACTACGAGCTCGGGCACCACAGCGTCCTGGCGCGCGGGCAGGACTGTCCGCGGACGACGTGGAACGAACCCGCGCCGGTTCCGGGGCAGCCGGGTGGAGCGCCCGCCAGTCGCTGCTGCTGCGGGCCACCGAGTCGCTGCTGGAGCAGCGCGACCTCGACGACGACCTCTGGGACGAGCTGCGCGGACACGCTGGACGAGAGGAGTTGCATCGAGCTGCTCCTGCTCGTCGGCCACTACGACATGCTGGCGACCACGCTGAACGTGCTGCGGGTGCAGCCGGAGGAGCACCGATGACCTTCACCACCCGCCCCACCCTCACGGGCACCTTCGGGATGGTCTCCTCGACACACTGGCTGGCCTCCCAGGCGGCCCAGCGGATGCTGGAGCTCGGCGGGAACGCGTTCGACGCAGCGGTCGCGGGCGGGTTCGTGCTGCACGTGGTCGAGCCGCACCTCAACGGGCCGGGCGGCGACCTCCCCGCGATCATCGCCACGGCCGACGACCCGACGCCACGCGTGCTGTGCGGCCAGGGCCCAGCGCCTGCGCGCGCCACCCGCGAGGCGTTCGCCGCGATGGGCCTGGACCACGTGCCGGGCTCCGGTCCCCTGGCCGCGGCCGTCCCCGGGGCGGTCGACGCCTGGCTCCTGCTGCTCCGCGACCACGGGACGCTGCCGCTGGCGACGGTGCTGGAGCCGGCCATCGGCTACGCCCGGGAGGGCCACCCGCTCCTCCCGCGCGTCGCAGCCACGATCGAGCGGGTGCGCGGGCTCTTCGAGACCGACTGGACGACCTCGGCGGACGCTGTGGCTGCCCGGGGGCAGGGCCCCCCGCGCCGGCGAGCTGTTCACGAACCCGGCGTACGCCGCGACGCTGGACCGCCTCGTCTCCGCGCGAAGCACCGGCACCGTCGCCGAGCAGGCGCAGGCCGCACGCAGGGCGTGGAGCGAGGGCTTCGTGGCCGAGGCGGTGGAGTCGTTCCGGCCCCGGGAGTGGCGCCACTCGGGCGGGCAGGTGCTGCCGGGGCTGGTCGGGGGCGACGACCTGGCGTCGTTCTCCGCCACCTGGGAGCCGGCGGCGGTGGCCGACTGGCACGGCGTCCAGGTCGCCAAGACCGGGCTGTGGGGCCAGGGGCCGTCCCTGCTCCAGGCCCTGGCCATGCTGGACGAGGTCGGTCTCGGACCAGTCGGACCTGCAGCGCTCGACCCGGACACCGCCGGAGGGGATCCACGCGATCACCGAGGCCTGGAAGCTGGTGATGGCCGACCGGGAGGCCTGGTACGGCGACGCGTCGCCGCTGGCGGTCGAGGACCTCCTCGAGCCTGCCTACGTGCGCGCCCGCGCGGCACTCGTCGGCGAACGGGCAGACCACGAGCTGCGTCCGGGGTCACCCCGTGGTCTGGAGCCACGTCTCTCCGAGCACGTACGGCGGCTCGTCGCAGGCCAGGCGACCGGTCGTTCCGGCGACGTCACGACCGGGGAGCCCACGGTCGACCGCGACGGCGAGACGCGCGGCGACACGTGCCACCTCGACGTGGTGGACCGGTGGGGCAACATCGTCTCGGCCACCCCGAGCGGCGGTTGGCTGCAGAGCTCGCCGACCATCCCAGAGCTCGGGTTCTGCCTGGGCAGCCGCGCCCAGATGTTCTGGCTCGACGAGGGACTGCCGGCCTCGCTCGAGCCGGGCGCCCGACCCCGCACCACGTTGTCGCCCACGCTGGTGCTGCGCGACGGGATGCCGGTGCTGGCCTGCGGGTCGCCCGGCGGCGACCAGCAGGACCAGTGGCAGTCGTTGTTCCTGCTGCGCCACGTCGTGGGCGGGATGAGCCTGCAGGAGGCCATCGACGCCCCGGCCTTCCACCACGACAGCTTCCCCGGCTCGTTCCACCCGCGCGGGATCGTGCCGGGCGTGATCGCGCTCGAGGACCGATACCCCGAGGAGGTGGTCGCCGCCCTGCGCCGGCGCGGCCACGAGGTCCAGCGTCAGGATCCTTGGTCGCTGGGTCGCCTGTGCGCCGTCGCGCGCGACCCCGCCACTGGAGTCCTCTCCGCGGGCGCCAACCCTCGCGGCATGCAGGGGTACGCCGTGGGGCGCTGACCCCGCTCGTCAGGGGCTCAGCCGGCGATGGCGTCGAGCTCCGCCAGCACGTCCTCCGGCAGGTGAATGCCGGCACCGGCGACGTTCTCGCGCAGGTGCGCCACCGACGACGTGCCGGGGATCAGCAGCATGTTCGGCGAGCGCTGCAGCAACCACGCCAGGGCGACGGCCATCGGCGTCTCGCCCAGCTCGGCCGCGACCTTGTCCAACGCGTCGGACTGCAGCGGCGAGAAGCCACCGAGGGGGAAGTACGGCACGTAGGCGATGCCCTGCTCGGCGAGCGAGTCGATCATCGCGTCGTCCTCGCGGTGGGCGAGGTTGTACTGGTTCTGCACGCAGGCGACGCTCAGGATCGCCTGCGCCTCGGCCAGCTGCTCCGGGCCGACCGTGCTCACGCCGACGTGGCGGACCAGTCCCTCCTGCTGGAGGGCGGCCATCGTCTCGACCTGCTCGGCCCACGGCGTCGGCGTAGCTGTCTCCGGGGCCGTCTCCGCGGCCGCCGCCGTGGTCGTCCGGCATGAACCGCAGGTTGACGACGTCCATCGCCTCCAGGCCGAGCCGCCCGAGGTTGTCGTGCACCGCCTGGCGCAGCTCGTCGGGTGAGCTGGCGCGCAGCCAGTTCCCCTCGGCGTCACGCCGGGCGCCGACCTTGGTGACGATGTGCAGGTCCTCGGGGTACGGCGCCAACGCCTCGCGGATGATCTCGTTGGTGACGTGCGGGCCGTAGTAGTCCGAGGTGTCGATGTGGTTGATGCCGAGGTCGACCGCCTCGCGGAGCACCGAGACGGCGGCGGCTCGATCCTTCGGCGGGCCGAAGACCCCTGGTCCGGCCAGCTGCATGGCGCCGTACCCGACCCGAGTGACCTCGAGATCGCCGAGAAGGAAGCTGCCGCCGGGAAGGACATCCGAGTTCGTCATGCCTCCACCTTGCCGCAGGGGCGGTCAAGGGCGGGCTCAGTGGGTCACTGGCGCGGCTGCGGCGGGACCATCACCGCGTTCAGGGCGAGCGCCTTCGCGCGGTCGCCCTTCACCTTCATCGAACCGGTCAGCACCCCGCGCACGGGGTGCATCTGCCCCAGGGCGAGCCGGAGGAAGTCGGCGCCGTCGATGATGACGGTGGCGTCGCGGCGTTGCCCCTCGGGCGGGTCGGTCTCGACCGCGCAGGCCCCGTCACGCACGTGCACGACGTAGCGGTCGACCTCACCGTCGAGGCGACCACCGATCCGGAAGCCGATGGTCAGCTCCAGGCCCGCTGCCTTGCCGGTGTCGATGAACTCGGGGAAGCGGCGGAACACCTCCTCGAGCACGATCGGCCGGAAGTCACCCTCCATCACCGAGCGCATGTGCTTGCACGGACGTGGCGGCGACCGCGGTCGCGACGTCGACCGGGTCGAGCGACGTGGGGTCGACGGCAGCCACACCGCTGCCGGGGACCGTGAACACGCTGCCGACCGCGAGCGCCAGCATGGCGTGGCCGTCGATGCCCAGCCGGCCGCCGAGGTAGAGCAGCGCCGCGTTCGACTGCCCGGTCACCAGCCTGACGAAGTCGAGCAGCTCGGCCGAGATGGTCACCTCGGGCTCCACGTCGGGCTCCGAGGGCCACCGAGCCCGCAGTGAACCGCACCGTGTGGCGCTCCGCGTGCTTCTTCTTCCGGTGAGCCAGGTCGAAGCGGACCACACCCTCGATCTCGCGGAGCCGCCCTGCGTCGGCGAACTCCGGGAAGCGGTCGAGGATCGCGCCGACAGCCTCCGAGCGGAGGTGGTCGATCTCGATCAGCCGGGTCAGCTGCTCGTCGGTGGCGTCGCGGACGATCGTGGTGATCTCGAGGACGTCGGAGGTGCGGAAGAACTCCCTGACCTCGCTCTCCGACATGGTGGCGAGCTGCTCGATCTCGACGGTCACGGGAGGAGACTAGTGTCCCGCTACGCCGAGACCGCCAGAGCGAGCGGCAGCACCCTGCTGGCCCCGGCCGCACGCAGCGCCTGGGCGCCGAGCGTCAAGGTCCAGCCCGTGTCTACGAGGTCGTCGACGAGGAGCACGCTGGCGCCGTCGAGGGGTTCGCACTCCAGCGCGAAGCGACGCGTCACGGCAGCGACCCGTTGGGCGGAGTTCATCGACCCCTGGCCGGGGACGACGCTGTCGTCGACGATGGCCCAACGCCCCGCGACCGGCTTCTTCAGGTAGCGGGACACCCCCTCGGCGAGGTCGCTGGTCAGCGTGGGGCGCCGCGCCGAGCCGACATGCACGACGACGTCGACCTGGGGTCGCCAGTCGTTGAGCACCTCGACGACCGCCCGTGCCAGCGACGCGGGGACGGTGCTGTCCTCGGCACCCTCGCGGAACAGCTCGCGCAGCGCCTGTCCGTGACCGAGGTCGGTGAGCCGAGCGACGGCGCGTCCCTCCTCGGCCTGGTCGGCGATGCGTCCCTTGAGGTCGAGCCCGAGGTTGGCCAGGGCGCTGGGCCACATCTTGCGCGGCTGCACGACCACGCCAGGGCGGACCAGGCGTTCGTGTGCGCTCTCGACCTCCTGCTGCGAGACGCTGACCGCCACCTCGAGCCCGCCGCAGTTGTCACAACGACCGCAGGGCGTCGCCTCGGGGTCGTCGAGCTGCTGGCGCAGGAACTCCATCCGGCATCGGTCGGTGTCGAGGTAGTCGAGCATCGCGTCCTGCTCACGTTGCCTGGCCTCGCTGACGCGTTGGTAGCGCTCGGCGTCGTACTCCCAGGGGACGCCCGTCGACTCCCAGCCACCCTGGACGCGGTGGACGGCTCCGTCGACGTCGAGCACCTTCAGCATCGTCTCCAGACGCGTGCGCGTGAGCTCCACGTGGGTCTCCAGCGTCGCCGTCGACAGCGGGACAGGCGAGTCCTCGAGCGCCGCCAGGGTCTGGCGCACGAGCTCCTCGCGTGGGAAGGCCAGCGAGGCGAAGTAGCGCCAGATGTCGCGGTCCTCGGCCTGCGGCAGCAGGACGACGGTGGCATCGTCCGTGCCGCGGCCGGCGCGGCCGACCTGCTGGTAGTAGGCGACCGGCGACGGTGGCGCGCCGAGGTTGACCACGAAGCCGAGGCTCGCGTCGAACCCCATGCCCAGCGCGCTGGTGGCCACCAGCGCCTTGACCCGTCCGTCGAGCAGGTCCTGCTCGAGCGCGAGGCGCTCGGTCGGCTCGGTCTGGCCGGAGTAGGCGGCGACGGCGTGGCCGTGGGACCGCAGGTGCTCAGCCACCTCCTGGGTGGCTGCCACGGTGAGGCAGTAGATGATCCCGGAGCCCCGGAAGTCCTCGAGGTGCTGGGCCAACCAGGCCAGTCGTTGCTCGGGCATCTTCAGGCGTACGACGCCCAGGCGCAGGGACTCGCGGTCGAGGGAGCCGCGGAGGACGAGGACGCCTTCGCCCATCTGCTCGGCCACGTCGCTGGTGACTCGGGCGTTGGCGGTCGCGGTCGTCGCCAGCACCGGGATCCCCGTCGGCAGCTCGCCGAGCAGGGTGCGGATGCGGCGGTAGTCGGGCCGGAAGTCGTGGCCCCAGTCGGAGATGCAGTGGGCCTCGTCCACCACGAGCAGGCCGGTGGCGGCGGTCAGCCGGGGCAGCACGGTGTCGCGGAAGCCGGGGTTGTTCAGCCGCTCGGGACTGACCAGCAGCACGTCGACCTCACCGGCGGCGATCTGCTCCTGGATCGGCTGCCACTGCTCGATGTTGGTGGAGTTGATGGTCACCGCCCGGATGCCGGCGCGCTCGGCCGCAGCGATCTGGTTGCGCATCAGGGCGAGCAGCGGGGAGACGATCACCGTCGGGCCGGATCCCTGCTCGCGCAGCAGGAGCGTGGCCACGAAGTAGACCGCCGACTTGCCCCACCCGGTGCGCTGCACCACCAGGGCCCGGCGCCGCTCCACGGCCAGCGCCTCGATCGCGGCCCACTGGTCGTCGTGGAGCACGACGTCCTCGCGCCCGACCAGCCGGCGGAGGTGCTCCTCGGCCCGCTCGCGGACGTCGGTGCCGTCTGTCGTCGTCGCGGTCATGGGCTCGTGTCTACCAAGGTCCGGCGACAGGTGCGTCGCGTCGTCCACAGGAGCGGTGACCTGCCGTCATGTCGGGAGGTGGGTGCGCGGCGCCATCCGCTCTCCCCGGCGCGGCACCGTGATGCCCGCCAGCTCGACGAGCCGCTGGACGCGATGGCGGTGGCCGGACCACGGCTCGAGCAGCTCGGCCATGCCCTCGTCGTCGACGGGTTCGCCGGTCAGCGCGTAGCCGACGTTGCGGGCGATGTGGTAGTCACCGAAGCTGACCGCATCGGGGTCACCGAGCGCGCGCGAGCGCACCTCCGCGCTGGTCCACACGCCGATGCCCGGCAGCGTGCGCAGTCGTCGGTCGAACTCGGCGGGCGACTCCTTGCCGGCCCGCTCGAGCGCCTTCGCCACCCGCGCCACTGTCTGCACCGGCCGTGACCGTCCCCCGTCGATGTGCAGTCGCAACCACTCCCAGGACGGGATCCCTCGCAGGTCCTCTGGGCTCGGCTGGATCCACAGTCGTACGACCGGGTCGGGCTCGCTCGGTGGCCCAGGAGCCCGCTCGCCGAAACGGTGCACCAGCCGTCGGAACCCGGCGAAGGCCTCCATCCCGGTGACCTTCTGCTCGATGATCGTCGGGACCAGCGACTCCATCACCAGACCGGTCGCGCTCATCCGCCAGTGGCGGTTGCGTCGCCAGGCGTCGCGCAGCGGTTGCGGTGGCTCGAACCCTGTCGGGTCGTCGTACGCCCCCAACATGCGTGGCACGGAGTCGAGCACCCACTCGGCGCCACTCCCCCACGCAGTCGCCCGGACGACACCGTTGCCGGTGAGCGGCTCCACCTTCAGCGTGGCCGTGCCCTCCGGCGAGCGGATGCCGCGCCAGGTCGTGCCGTCGCTGGTACGCCGGAACGTGGGATCGCCCCTGCCGCGTCGGTGGGTGCCGAGCACCATCGCCACCGGGCACGGCCAGTCGGGCCGCCACTCGCGCACGAGTGGGGTCGGGGCGAGCACGCAGCAAGCCTAGGTCGCCCCACTGTCAGGACTCGCTGACACCATGGTCGCCATGCTGCTCGCCCGACTCGTCGAGGTCTCGACCGCCGTGGCCGGCACCGGCTCCCGGTTGGCCAAGCGGGACCTGATCGCCGCCCTGCTGAAGGAGGCAGCCACCGACGGCGACGAGCTGGACATCGCGGCGTCGTACCTCTCCGGCACGCTCCGCCAGCGCCGCACCGGCCTCGGCTGGCGCGGGCTGGCCGAGGCTCCGTCGCCTGCCTCGGAGCCGTCGGTCTCGCTGACCGAGGTCGACGCCACGCTGGAGGAGATCGGTGGTCTCTCCGGATCTGGGTCCGCCGGCGCTCGACGCGAGGCCGTCGCCGCGCTCTTCGCCCGGATGACCGAGCCCGAGCAGGCGTACCTGCGCAACCTGGTCACCGGCAACGTCCGCCAGGGTGCCCTCGACTCGGTGATGCTCGACGCCATCGCCCAGGCAGGGGAGATCCCGGTGCAGGCAGTACGACGCGCCGCGATGTTCAGCGCCCCCACCGGACCGATCGCCACCGCGGCGCTCACCGGTGGCGAGGCAGCGCTGGCGGAGTTCTCGATGCTCGTCGGCCGCCCGGTGCGCCCGATGCTCGCCGGCACGGCGCCCGACGTCGCGGCCGGGGTCGAGAAGGTGGGTGGTCCCGTTCGCCGTCGACACCAAGCTCGACGGCATCCGGATCCAGGTGCACAAGCACGGTGACGAGGTCAGCGTCTTCACCCGGTCGCTCGACGAGATCTCCCCACGGCTGCCCGAGGTGGTGGCGGTGGCTCGCTCCCTCCCGCCGCTCGACCTGATCCTCGACGGGGAGGCCCTCGCCCTCGACGCCTCGGGGAAGCCGCTGCCCTTCCAGGACACGGCCTCGACGACCGCCACGCACGCCGGAGCGACCGGCATCCGGCCGTTCTTCTTCGACGTGCTGCTGCTCGAGGACGAGTCGCTGATCGAGGCCCCGTTGTCGCAGCGGCTCGACCGGCTCGACCGGGTCGTGCCCGAGGAGCACCGCGTCCGTCGACTGGTCACCACGTCCGCCGACGAGGCGCAGGAGTTCTTCGACACCGCGATCGCCGACGGCCAGGAGGGCGTGATCATCAAGCGCCTCGATGCGCCGTACGACGCCGGCCGGCGCGGGTCGGCCTGGGTCAAGGTGAAGCCGCGTCACACCCTCGACCTCGTCGTGCTCGCCGTGGAGTGGGGCAGCGGCCGGCGGCAGGGCTGGCTGTCCAACATCCACCTCGGGGCCCGGGGGGCGGATGGCGACTTCGTGATGCTCGGCAAGACGTTCAAGGGGATGACCGACGAGATGCTCGCCTGGCAGACCGAGCGCTTCCTGGGCCTGGAGACCTCACGTTCCGGCCACGTCGTACACGTCGAGCCGGTGCAGGTCGTCGAGATCGCCTTCGACGGCGTCCAACGCTCCACCCGCTACCCCGGCGGCGTCGCGCTCCGGTTCGCCCGGGTGCTGCGGTACCGGGACGACAAGACGGCCGACGAGATCGACACGCTCGAGACGGTGCGGTCGGTCGGCGGATTGCCCGCCCAGTGACGTGCCTCTCGCGCACGCGTGTGTAACCCGGAGTTGCACTAGGCTTCTTCGGCATGAGCACCACGCGGGCGACGACCCGGCAGCCGGCGGCAGCCCGCCGACGCGCCCGCGAGCGGGAGATCCTCGCCGCGACCCGGCGGCTGTTCGACGAGACCGGCGTGCGCGACGCGCAGATCGAGGACATCGCCAAGGCCGTCGGCGTCAACCGGGCGATCATCTACCGCCACTTCAGCGGCAAGGAGGAGCTCTTCGCGCTGACGCTGGTCAGCTACCTCGAGGAGCTCGAGGGGCGGCTGACCGCGGCCACGCGCGGCAAGCGCAGCCCGATGTCGCGCCTGGACGCGGTGACCGAGGCGTTCGTCGACTTCGGCCTGGAGTACCCCGCCTTCGTCGACTGCGCCCAGACCCTGATGCGCCGTCCCGGGCCCGAGCTGCTCGAGGAGATCAGCGAGAGCTCGCTGTTCCGGCTCGGGCGCGGCATCTCGGCCTGCCTGAAGCAGGTCAGCGACATCCTCGACGCCGGCGTCGCCGCGGGTGACTTCACGGTCGAGAACACCACCCTGCTGGCCAACCACATGTACGCCAGCGGCCTCGGCGCCCTCCAGCTCGCCCGCGTGGGCATGCTGGTGCGCGAGTCCGCCCCCGGCATCCCCGCGATCGCCCCGGTCTCCCCCGACCAGGTCAAGAAGTACGTCGTCGCGACGGCGCGGGCACTCGCGACCGGCTGAGAACGCATCAAGTTTCCCAGGTTAAGAACCCGAACTTGGCGTCGTACCGGCACCTCACACAGCAAACCGTCTCTTCACACAGGTTGCTTCCTGTGTGAAGAGACAGCTTGGGTTCTTGACCTGGGAAACCGATCCTCGGCCGCTGGCCGGTGGGCAAATTCCCATGCGAGGAACCTTTTCTGCCCGGTGCCGCAAGCCGAGCACAGGATCTTGCCGCCGAACACAGGAAGTTTCCTGTGCTCTGAGGCAAAAAGCGTTCCTACCCTGGGAAACCGGCCCCCAGTGAGGAGCCCTACTTCTCCAGGATCGCGGTGACGCCCTGGCCGCCGGCGGCGCAGATGGAGATCAGGCCGCGGCGGTCTCACCGGTGGAGCGGCCTTCTCGTCGAGCAGCTTGGCGAGGTTGGCCACGATCCGGCCGCCGGTGGCGGCGAAGGGGTGGCCGGCGGCGAGGGAGGAGCCGTTCACGTTCAGCTTGGTCCGGTCGATCTCGCCCAGGACGCGTGTCCAGGCCGAGGCGCTCCTTGCAGAACACCGGGTCGTTCCACGCCTTCAGCGTGGAGAGCACCTGCGAGGCGAAGGCCTCGTGGATCTCGTAGAAGTCGAAGTCCTGCAGGGTCAGCCCGTTGCGCGCGAGCAGCCGCGGCACGGCGTACGCCGGGGCCATCAGCAGCCCCTCGCCACCGTGGACGAAGTCGACCGCCGCGGTCTCGGCGTCGACGAACCAGGCCTTGACCTGCAGGCCGTGCTCGGCCGCCCACTCCTCGGTGCCCAGCAGCACCGCGGAGGCGCCGTCGGTCAGCGGGGTCGAGTTGGCGGCGGTCATCGTCGCCGCCTCGCCCTTGCCGAAGACCGGCTTGAGCTTGGCGAGCTTCTCCAGCGAGGAGTCGGCGCGCAGGTTCTGGTCGCGGTCGACACCGTTGAACGGGGTGATCAGGTCGTCCTGGAAGCCGCGGTCGTACGACGCGGCGAGGTGCTGGTGCGAGGCGACGGCGAGCTCGTCCTGCTCCTCGCGGCCGATCTGCCACTCCAGCGCGGTCAGCGCGGCGTGCTCACCCATCGACAGGCCGGTGCGCGGCTCGCCGTTCTGCGGGATCTCGATGCCGATGTCGGTCGGGCGGATGTTGCCCAGCGCCTTCAGCTTGCCGACGGTGTCCTTCTGCTGGTTGACCTTGATCAGCTTCTTGCGCAGCCGCTCCGAGATGGCGATGGGCGCGTCGGAGGTGGTGTCGGTACCGCCGGCGACGCCGGCCTCGATCTGGCCGAGGGCGATCTTGTTCGCGACGTAGATCGCCGCCTGCAGGCCGGTGCCGCAGGCCTGCTGCAGGTCGGTCGCCGGCGTCTCCGGCGCCAGCTTGGAGCCGAGCACCGACTCGCGGGTGAGGTTGAAGTCGCGGCTGTGCTTGAGCACTGCGCCGGCGACGACCTCGCCGAGGCGCTCGCCCTCCAGGCCGAAGCGCGCGACCAGGCCGTCGATGGCGGCGGTCAGCATCTCCTGGTTGGACGCGGTGGCGTAGACGGTGTTCGAGCGGGCGAACGGAATCCGGTTGCCACCGAGGACGGCGACGCGGCGGGGCGAGTTCTGCGGCATGATCGTGGCACTCCTGAGGGGTCGGTTGCGCTCGCTCATCCTCCCGCCCACAGTGGGTAAAACAAACCCGATGAGGGGCAGATCACCATTGGTGGACGCTGAGTTACACCACTCGTTACATTCGTGGCCTACCAATCAGTAGGCACAGTCACCAGTTGAGCAGAGGATCACCGATGGCAGACCACTACCAGTCCTTCACCTCCAGCCCGGTCGGGCAGCTGTTCGTGAAGAACCTCGGACTGCCCAACCCCACCAAGCTGGAGCGTTGGACCGAGGGTGCCCCGCTGGTCGACGGCACGGTCGTCACCGGCGGCAGCGGCCGGCTGTCCAAGCACCTCACCGTGGCGCTGGACAACCTCGGCATCAACAGCGTCGGCACGACGAGCGAGGGCGAGAAGTACAAGGCCCTCGCCTTCGACGCCACCGGCATCACCAGCTCCGCGGACCTGCTCGGCCTCCAGCAGTTCTTCACGCCGCTGATGCGCAGCCTGCAGCGCAACGCCCGCGTCGTCGTGCTGGGCACGCTCCCCGAGGAGACCGGCAGCAACGAGGAGCGTGTCGCCCAGCGCGCCCTCGAGGGCTTCACCCGCTCGCTGGGCAAGGAGATCGGCAACGGCAGCACCGTCAACCTGGTGTACGTCGCCCCGGGGGCCGAGGACACGCTGGAGTCGACGCTGTCCTTCTTCCTCTCCCCGAAGAGCGCCTACGTCTCCGGCCAGGTCGTCCGGCTCGGCGCCACCGGCACCGACGAGGCCGCCCCGGTCAAGGACCCCGCCAAGCCCCTGACCGGCAAGGTCGCGATCGTCACCGGCGCCTCACGCGGCATCGGCGAGGAGATCGCCAAGGTGCTGCACCGTGACGGCGCCACGATCCTCGGCATCGACGTACCGCAGGCGGCCAGCGAGCTGCAGTCGCTGATGAAGGAGCTCGACGGCGACCACCTGACGCTCGACATCACCGGCAAGGACGCGCCGCAGCGGATCGCCCAGCACGTCAAGCAGCGCTTCGGCCAGGTGCACGCCGTGGTCCACAACGCCGGCATCACCCGCGACAAGAAGCTCGCCAACATGAAGGACGACCGCTGGAGCTCGGTGATCGCGGTCAACCTGACCGCCCCCGAGCGGATCACCCGCGAGCTGCTCGAGCAGGACCTGATCGCGGACAACGGCCGCATCGTCGGCGTCTCCTCGATCGCCGGGATCGCCGGCAACGTCGGCCAGACCAACTACGCCGCCTCCAAGGCCGGCGTCATCGGCCTGGTCGACAGCCTCGCCCCCGAGCTGAAGAACGGCATCACCGTCAACGCCGTCGCACCGGGCTTCATCATCACCCAGATGACCGCTGCAGTTCCGTTCGCGACCCGCGAGGTCGGCCAGCGGATGAACGCGATGGCGCAGGGTGGCCTGCCGGTCGACGTGGCCGAGGCGATCGCCTGGTACCTCTCCCCCGGCTCGACCGCCGTCAACGGCAACGTGGTCCGCGTCTGCGGCCAGATGATGCTGGGTGCCTGAGCGTGCCTGAGCGCATCATCGAGGGCGAGCCGAGCTCGCTGCCGACCATGCTCAAGGCCGCGCTCCCGGTGCTGCCCGGCGTCAACCTGATCCCGGGCATCGCCAAGAAGGGCCCCAAGAACGGGCAGGGTCTGCCGGACCTCACCCTGCGCCGCGAGGCCGTGAGCATCGACGCGTCGCACGTGGCGTCGTACGCAGAAGTGTGTGGTTTCGAGCCGAGCCAGTCGGTGCCGTTCACCTACCCGCACATGCTGGCCTTCCCGCTGCACATGGGGATCATGACCGACGGCTCCTTCCCGTACCCGGCCATCGGCACGGTGCACCTGCGCAACGCGATCACCCAGCACCGTCCGATCGCGCCGTCCGAGACCCTCGACGTCTCGGCCACCGCGCAGAACCTGCGCCCCCACGCGAAGGGCAAGGTCTTCGACCTGGTCACCGAGGTGAGCAGCGGCGGCGAGACGGTGTGGGAGTCGACCTCGACGTACCTGCGCGTGGGCCGCGGCGACGAGACGGCGAAGCCCGAGGGAGAGCCGTTCGACCTGGTGCCGAGCACCGGCGTGGAGTGGAAGCTGCCCGGCGACCTGGGACGCCGCTACGCCGCGGTCTCGGGTGACCACAACCCGATCCACCTGTACCCGCTGACCGCCAAGGCGTTCGGGTTCAAGCGCCAGATCGCCCACGGCATGTGGAGCAAGGCCCGCTGCGTGGCCGCGTTCGCCAGTCGCCTGCCCGACGCGGCGAGCGTCGAGGTGGAGTTCCGCAAGCCGATCTTCCTGCCCGGCAAGGTGGCCTTCGGCTCGCGTGTCACGGTGGCAGGCGACTGGGGGTTGGACTTCTCGCTCACCGCACCCGGCACCGAGAAGCCGCACCTGCTCGGACGCGCTCGCCCGGCCTGACTTCTTCGCCCCCGCGCTAGCGTCGGATCCATGGCGAAGAAGCAGTGGTCGGACCTGACCAGGTCCCAGAAGCGAGCCGTCTACGTCGGCGGAGTGATCGAGTCGGTGGTCACCGCGGCCGCCCTGCGCGACCTCGCGAGACGCCCGTCCAGCGAGGTCCGCGGCCCCAAGGTCGCCTGGGTGCTCGCCTTCTTCGTCCAGCCCTTCGGGCCGATCGCCTACTTCACCACCGGTCGCCGGTAGACCGCGCGTCGGCCCCGAACCAACGCCGGGTCCCTGAGGAGGGCCGCCAAGGCCCGTCTCGAAGGGCCCGGGTCCTTCGAGACAGGACTTCGTCCTTCCTCAGGAACCCGGGGCGGAGTCCTTCCTCGACGAGCCCGGCAGCTTGGCGTCCGATCAGCGGCGGGTCCACCTGCTGTGGTGGTCCTGACCGCTGGCGCGTTGGTACGGCGCGAAGCCGGTGACGGTGTGCCCGAGCCAGATGAACTGCGCCCGCCGCGCACCCACAGGCGCGCCGTAGTCGTTGTGGTCGACGCGCACGCCGGCGTTCTGCGCCGGAGTGCCGACCCGCTCCACCCGCTGCAGCACCAACGGCGTCGCCCGGTGCGTGGCCGTGACCCGGTTCCTCACGACCCTGATCTGGTGCAGCTTGTACTGCAGCAGCAGCTCTGGAGACCCGTCGTCGAGCCGGTTGTCGTCGCGGAAGGAGTTGCCCTTCACCGTGACGGCGTACACCTCACCTCGCTGCGGGTCGTACCCGCCGAGGGCCAGGCCGACGTAGGCACTGCCCCGCACGCGGTTGCGCCGCACCTGCACGTGGTCGGTGTGGCCGCGACCGTTCTCCGCGCCTACCTCGATGCCGATGTCGGCGCGGCGCACGGTGTTGTGCCGGATCGAGATGTGCGCGCCACCGTCGACGTAGATGCCGTCGGCACAGTTGCACCACTCGCCGTCCTCCCAGTACGCCGGGTTGCCCTTGCTCACCACGCCGGTGACGGTGTTGCCCGCGATCACGCCGTGCCGCGCGCGGTTCACGCCGGAGTACTGGTGACCGGGCACCGTCTCCTCGTAGCCGATCGCGTCGATGCCGATGTTGTTCACGTCGTGGATCCGGTTGCGCATGATCGACCAGCTGTCCACGTTGCCGTTGACGACGACCGCCTCGCTGGCGCCGAGCTTCAGATGGTCGACCTCGTTGCCGATGATCCTGAGCCGGCTGATCGGCGCCGCGGCGTCGCGGCCGTAGACGGCGATGCCGTGAGCGTTGATGTCGAAGCTGCCCAGCGTCCGGTTGTAGTTGCCGAGGTGGTGCACGTGGTTGTGCGCGAGGGTGATCGAGTCGTCGTGACCGGTGACGTAGATGCCGATCGGCACCTCGTCGGTCGACGTGGTCCGGTAGCCGCGGATGTCGAGCCCGCGGACTGTCACGTGGTTGCTGTCCTCGATCTGGACCACGCCGCTGTCACTGGGCAACGGGGTCAGACCACGGGCGTCGAGGACGGCGTGACGACCGATGATCCGCACGTGGTTCCGGTGCTGCAGCACGATCCGCTGCCGCGCGTAGGTGCCGGCCAGCAGGCGCACGGTGCCACCCCGGGAGCCGAGTCTCCCGACGGCGACCTGGGGTGTCCTCAGCGGGTGACGACGGGTGCCACTCGCGTCGTCGTGGCCGTACGGCGCGACGAACACTGACGCTCCGTGCGAGCGGGCCGATGCGGACGCGTCGGCGGCAGCTGCCGTCCACGAGCACGCGAGCGTCACGAGCAGCACGAGGGCCGTCCGAGCGAGCACCTTCATCGCAGTTCCTCCAGGATCTGTCGCACCGACGCGGCGGTCGCGTCACGAGCGGGGCCGAGATAGCGGCGCGGGTCGGTCAGGGCGTCGTCGGCGAGCGCCGCGCGCACCGCGCCGGTGAAGGCGACGTTGAGGGCCGTGCCGACGTTGATCTTGCGGATGCCGGCGCGGATCGCTTCGCGCAGCTGCTCGGGCGGGACCCCGGACGAGCCGTGCAGGACGAGCGGCACGGGCACGACCGAGGCGATCGCCCGCACCAGGTCGAAGTCGAGGGACGCGGTCTGCGTGGTCATCGCGTGCGTGCTGCCGACCGCGACGGCCAAGGCGTCCACTCCCGTCGCCGCCACGAAGTCGGCGGCCTCCGCCGGGTCGGTGCGGACTCCCGGTGCGTGCGCGCCGCCCTTCCCACCGATCGCGCCGAGCTCCGCCTCGACCCAGGACCCCCGCGCATGCAGGTCGTCGGTGACCGCACGCGTGCGGGCCACGTTGTCGTCGTAGGAGAGCTCGCTGGCGTCGTACATCACCGAGCTGACGCCGAGGTCGCTCCGAGCGAGCTCGAGCAGCTCGGCGTCGGTGACATGGTCCAGGTGGATGGATGCGGTCGCCTCGTGGTCCTCGACCAGCGCCGCGCACGCTGCGAGGAGAGGCACGCCGCCCTGGTGGTAGCGGATCGCGTTCTCGCTCACCTGGAGGATCACCGGCCTGGCGGCTCGTGCGGCACCCAGCAGGATCGCCTCGGCGTGCTCGAGCGTGATCACGTTCAGAGCCAGGACGGCGGTGTCGTCCCGCACGGCCTGTGCGACGAGCTCAGCGGTGCTCACGTTGGTCATCTGTCGTCAGCCGGCACCCAGCACCACCGACCGGGACAGGCTCCGCGGCCGATCGGGGTCCAGGCCCAACCGGTCGGCGAGCAGCACGGCCAAGCGCTGCACCCGAACCAGGTCGGCCACAGGGTCGAGCGGGTCGCAGACCACGGTCGCTCCGGTGGCCGCCACGTCCTCGAGGAGCCCGGGGACGGGGTCGCCGAAGACCCACACGACGCGCCCCGGTTCTGCGATCGAGATCGGGCCGTGGCGATACTCCATCTGCGGGTAGGACTCGGTCCAGAGCTGCGCCGCCTCCCGCATCTTCAGCGCGGCCTCACGGGCGATGCCGTGGGCCCAGTCCTGGCCGACGAAGGTGTACTGCCCCCCGCGCGGTACCCCCGTCCCGGCTGCGGACCCGAGCACCTGCTCCGCCTGGGCGATCACCTGGTCGAGATCCTCCCCGAGCGAGGCGCGCAGGAGCATCAGCGTCGTCGTCGCGAAGACGGTCTGGACGACCGACTCCTCGTCGGCGAAGTCGAGCACCACCGTCTCCTCGCTCACCTCGGAGATCGGCAGCGAGGCCGAGGTGGTGATCGCCGTACGACGGGCGGAGGAGCCGGCAAGTGCCTCGAGCACCTCGGTCGTCGTGCCAGACCGGCTGATGGCCACGACGCGGTCGTAGCTGCGGGCGGTGGGCAGCATGCTCGCGGTGAAGCAGTCGGTCTCCCCTTGCCCGGATGCTTCCCGGAGGGACGGCATAGGCCTCGGCCATGAACCACGACGTGCCGCACCCGATCACGGCGACGCGTTCACCGGGTCGCGGCAGGGCAGCGCCGACCGTCGGCAGCATGGACACCGCGCGCCGCCATGCGGCTGGCTGCGACTCGATCTCAGCGGTGACGTGATGCATGCTCGGTCCCTCCGGAACTCAGCTGGTCGAAGGTCGGCTGGGCAGAGGTACCGCCCACGGCCGACGTGGACAGCGCGCCTGCGACGCACGCGCGGCGCAGGCACTCCTCGGGATCGAGGTCGCGCAGGAACGAGTCGACGTAGGCCGCGTCGAAGGTGTCGCCGGCACCCGTGGTGTCCACGGGTACGACCGCCCGGCCGGCCTCGACCAGCATCGCGCCTGCGGGATCCACCCGCAGGGCACCGTCGGCGCCGTCCTTGACCACCACGGTCGGACCACGTTCAGCGAGCAGGCGCGCGGCGGCACCGACGTCGTCGCCGACGTCACCGAGCCTGGCGCCCAGAGCGAGAGCCTCTGCCCGGTTGGGGAAGAGCAGGTCGAGGTGCGGGAGCACCTCCTCCACGCCGGCCCACTCCTGCGCGGGGTCGTAGTTGGTGTCGAGCGAGGTGGTCAGCCCGGCCTCCCGAGCACGCCGGAACAGCTCGGGAAGCCCCGGGGCCAGCTGCGGGAGCAGGAAGAACGACGCAGCATGCACGTGCCGGACCCCCTCGCGGATGGCCTCGTCGAGCGCACTCTCGGCCTGCTCCAGCGTCAGGGCAGGGATCGCACCGGCGAAGGTGAGCACCGCCCGGTCACTGGGTGTGGAGAGGACCACGGTCACCCCGGTGCGCACCCGCGGGTCGCGGACCATCCCGGCCGAGCGCACGCCCGCCTCGGCCAGCATCCGGGCCACCAGGTAGCCGAAGGCGTCGGCGCCCGTCGTCGCGACCAGCTGCACCGGACGTCCCAGCCGGGCGAGGCCGTGGGCCATGATCGCCGCCGAGCCACCCAGCACGACGTCGGCCTCGGAGAGCAGCTGCTCGGCCTGGTCGAACCGCGGGACGACGTCGCCCCGGAGGATCAGGTCGGGGTTGGCATCACCCACCACCAGGACGTCGGTCACGTCGACAGTGTGCCGCCTGGCGCACGGAAATGTCCACACTCAATCAGCCAACATGATCGACCTTGCTCATTTGCGGGGCCGCTGACATGCTTCGTCCCGTGACCACCATCGTCTTCATGGGCGCCGGCTCCGCGGAGTTCACCCGTCAGCTCCTGCGCGACCTGCTCACCTTCGACGACATCGGCGAGCTCGACCTGGTGATGCACGACATCGACGGTCCGCGGCTCGCCCTGGCCGAGCAGCTCGGTCACATCGCCATCCGCCACCACGGCCGCGAGCAGACCGCGACGGTGCGGGCCGAGGGCGATCGGCGCGCCGCGCTGGCCGGTGCCGACTTCGTGATCAACACCGTGAACATCGGCGGCCACGCCGCCACGGTGACCGACTTCGACGTACCCGAGGCGTTCGGCATCCGGCAGACGATCGCCGACACGCTGGGCGTCGGCGGCGTCTTCCGCGGCCTGCGCACCTTCGGCTTCCTCGACGCCCTGGCGCGCGACATGGAGGACGTGTGCCCGGCTGCCTGGTTGCTGAACTACACCAATCCGATGGCGATGAACGTCGGCTTCCTGGCCGCCACGCATCCCGACCTCAAGGTGCTCGGCCTGTGCCACTCGGTCTACTGGACCGTGGTCGACCTGTGCGCACTGGTAGGGGTGCCCGACGACGAGGTGCAGGTGCACAGCGCCGGCGTCAACCACCAGGCGTGGATCCTCGACTGGCGCCACCGCGGCGAGGACCTCTACCCCCGGCTCGACCAGCTCATCGCCGACGATGCCGAGCTGCGTCGCCGGGTGCGCGTCGACATGTATCGCCGGCTGGGTTACTACCCCACCGAGACCAGTGAGCACTCCTCGGAGTACGTCCCCTGGTACCTGCACGACGCCGCCGAGGTGGAGCGGCTGCGACTGCCCATCCGCGACTACGTGGGCATCAGCGCCGAGAACGTCTCGGAGACCGAGCAGCTGATCGCCCAGGTCTCTGCCGGGGAGTACGTCGAACCCGAGGAGGACGCCGCCGAGTACGCCCCCCAGGTGATCCACAGCATGGTGACCGGGACGCCTCGCCGGATCCAGGCAAACGTGATCAACCGCTGGCTGATCGACAACCTGCAGCAGGGAGCCCCTGTCGAGGTGCCCTGCATCGTCGACGGCACCGGCGCCCACCCCTTCGCCGTGGGCAGCCTGCCCGAGCAGTGTGCCGGGCTGAACCGCACCTACCTCTCCGTGGTCGACCTGACGGTGCGGGCTGCGACCGAGGGCCGCCCGGAGCACGTCCGCCACGCCCTGATGCTCGATCCCAACACTGCCGCGACCCTGCCGGTCGAGCAGATCTGGGCGCTTGCCGACGCGATGGTCGAGGCCCACGAGCCCCTGCTGCCCGAGCCTCTCCGGGTGAAGCTGGCGCTGTGAGCGCTGGTCTCAGGACGCAGGCGTCGTTCAGGACGCCTGGTGCACCCTGAGCCCGGCGCGCTGGAGGTCGGCGACGTCGCCGGCGCGGGCCTCGGTGTCGGTGACCAGGTCGGTCGCGGCGGTGATCTCGGCGATGCGGGCGAAGCCTCGCCTGCCGATCTTGCTCGAGTCGGCCACGACGATCACCCGGGCGGCGGAGCGCAGCAGGCTGCGGTTGGTCTGCGCCTCCACCTCGTGGTGGGTGCTCAGCCCGGCCGTCACGCTGACGCCGTCGACGCCGATGATCGCGACGTCGAGGTTGATGTTGCTCAGCGTCATCTCCGCGAGCGGCCCGACCAGCTCGTAGGACTCGCTGCGGGCGCTGCCGCCACAGACCACCAGCTCGATGTTGGACCGGACGGCGAGCTCGGCTGCGATGTTCAGCGCGTTGGTCACCACGCGCAGCCCTGAGCGAGACGCCAGGGCCCGGGCCACCTCGGTGGTGGTCGAACCACCGTTGAGGCCGACGGAGGTCACGTCGTCCTCGAGCAACCCTGCCGCGAGCCGGGCGATGGCGCGCTTGGCGTCGTGGCGCTGACCGCCCCGGTACCGCATCGGCAGCTCGTAGAGCACCCCGGAGGCCACCGCGCCGCCGTGCGTGCGGGTCAGCAGCTGCTGGCTCTCGAGCAGCTGGAGGTCGCGCCGCACAGAGGCCTGGGAGACGGTCAGCTCGGCGGCAAGATCGCTCACGTCGACGGAGCTGTGCTGGCTCAGACGCTCGAGAATGAACCCGAGTCGCTCCTGTTGACGCATGTTGTGCACATTACGCGCAGATGACGATCCGTTTCCAGCGTTCAGACCCTTGCCTGGGCACGCAATGCGTGCAAGTCTGCTCACCAGCGACGCGCGAATATGCACGATTCGCTACGAGGCTGCTGGAGGATGGCGATGGTCCCGACCCGCAAGCTGGTCCCGGTGCTCGTGGGCGCCCTGGCCGCAGGTGCCCTGGCCGCCGGGTGCGGCTCCTCCGGTGGCAGCGGCGGCACGACCGCCATCGTCTGGCACGGCGAGGTCGACGTCTCCGGCAAGTCGCTGACCGCGCTGGGCAAGCAGTGGAACGCCAAGCACCCCAAGCAGAAGGTCAAGCTCGTCTTCGACGGCGGCAGCGACGGGGTGCTCCAGAAGACGGTGGCCGGCTTCACCGCGGGCAACTACCCCGACATGGCCTACCAGTTCGGCTCATCGGCATCCCAGCTGGTCCGTCAGCCCAAGCTCGTCGACCTCACCAAGACGGTCAAGAAGAGCGACTTCGGCTGGGACGACTTCTACCCCTCCGAGCGTGTGGCAGCGACGGTCGGCGACAAGGTCGTGGGCGTGCCTGCGCTGGTGGACAACCTCGCCGTCGTCTACAACAAGAAGATGTTCCAGGACGCCGGCGTACCGCTGCCCACGGCGACCTGGTCGTGGGACGACTTCCGCAGTGCGGCAGCCAAGCTCACCGACCCAGCGACCAAGACCTACGGGTGGGCCTACGTCAACGACGGCAGCGAGGACACCGTCTGGCGCTACCTCGCGCTCCTCTGGCAGGCCGGTGGTGACCTGCTCAACAGCGACAACACCAAGCCGGCGTTCGACTCCGCCGCCGGCCGCACGTCCCTGCAGCTGCTGCAGGACATGGCGGTCAAGGACAAGTCCGTCTACCTCGACAACGGCAACGGCCAGTACCTCAACCTCTTCAACAGCGGCAAGATCGGCATGCTCTGGACGGGCCCGTGGGACCTCTCCAGCATCAACAAGGGCGTCGACTACGACGTCGCCCTGCTGCCCGGGTACAACGGCAACCACGAGACCATCTCCGGCCCGGACCTGTGGATGGCCTTCGACCACTCCGCGAAGCGCACGAAGACGACACTGGCCTTCATGACTTGGCTGACCTCGCCCAAGGTGCACATGCAGTACGCCATGGCGACCGGCAACCTGCCGATCCGCAAGTCCGAGACCCAGCTGCCGGTGTACCAGGACTTCCTGAAGAAGTACCCGGGCAACAAGGTGTTCGTGCAGAACCTCGACAACGTCAAGCACGTCCGCCCCAACATCGCGTCGTACGGCGAGATCTCCACCGCGATCGGTCAGATGGTGCAGTCGGTGCTCATCGGCAAGGCCGATCCGCAGAAGGCTCTCGACACGGCCAAGGACTCGGTGACGAGCGCGTTGGCCGGCCAGTAGCCGTGGCCACAGCCCTCCTGCCGTCCACTGCGCAGAGGCGGCGAGGACGCGCGGGTGGACCGCCACCGATCCGTGGCAGGAGCGCCCAGCGCAGGGCCGACCAGCGAGCGGCGTGGGGCATGGTCGCCCCGAGCGTCCTGCTCATCGGGCTCTTCGGGCTGCTGCCGGTGGCGTGGTCCGTACTCCTCTCCTTCCAGCACAGCGACCTCCAGACACCGGGCACCTGGGCGGGCCTCGACAACTACCGCCAGCTCTCCCACGACCCGGTGTTCCGCGAGTCGGTGCGGCACACCGTCGTCTACACCGTGCTGTTCGTGCCGATCACGCTTGTGCTCTCCCTGCTCGTCGCTGCCGCTTTGAACCGCAAGCTGCGCGGCATCAGCATCTACCGCCTGGCCGTGTTCGTGCCGGTCGTCACCTCCACCGTGGCCACCGGAGTGATCTTCACCTGGTTGCTCGACCCCAACTACGGCATCGTCAACTCGCTGCTCGCCAAGGTCGGGGGCCCCACGCCGGGCTGGTTCTCCTCCCCCGACACCGCCATGTACGCCGTCATCCTGATGACCGTGTGGGGCTGGGTCGGGTTCGGCGCGCTGATCTACCTCGCCGGGCTGCAGGGGATCCCCCCGGACCTGATGGAGGCCGCGCAGATCGACGGGTGCACGCGGACCGGAGCCTTCTGGCGGATCCAGGTGCCCCTGTTGCGACCGGTCACCGGGTTCCTGCTGGTGTGGCTGACGATCAACGCGCTCCAGCTCTTCGACGAGATCTACGTGACCACCAAGGGTGGACCACTGCACTCCACGACGGTGGTCGTGTACTACCTCTACCAGGAGGCCTTCGTCTACTTCCACGCCGGCTACGCCGCCGCCATCGCCTGTGTCCTCTTCGTGGTCATCGTCGTCGTGACCGTCGTCCAGATGCGGTTCAGCCGCGACCCCGACCTGGAGGCCGGTGGATGAGTGCGACCGTGAGCGACCGCACCCTGGCCTCCCGACTGCGCGTGGGCCGTCCGTCGGCATGGCACCTGGTGCTGGTGCCGCTCGCCGTCGTGATGGCCATCCCGCTGCTCTGGATGCTCGTGACCAGCCTGTCGACCCTGGCCGAGACGAGGCGGTTCCCGCCCGGACTGCCGAGCTCCCTGCACTGGGTCAACTACGCCAACGCGTGGACCGGCTCCCCGCTGGGGCAGTGGCTGCTCAACAGCACGATCGTCTCGGTGACGTGCGTGGTCAGCAACCTCTTCCTGTGCAGCCTGGCGGGCTACGCCTTCGCGCGAATCCGGTTCCCCGGCAGCCGACTGCTGTTCGTGGCCCTGCTGGCCACGCTGATGGTGCCGTTCCAGGTGCTGATGATCCCGACGCTGCTGATCGTCAAGCACCTCGGCCTGGTCGACTCGCTGCCGGCCCTGATCGTGCCCAACCTGGTCACGCCGTTCGGCATCTACCTGCTGCGGCAGTTCTTCCTCAGCCTCCCGGCCGAGCTCGAGGAGGCCGCCCTCATCGACGGTGCCGGACGGCTGCGCATCCTCACCCGGATCCTGCTGCCGCTGATGGGCCCGCCGCTTGCCACGTTGGCGGTGCTCACCTTCCTGACCACCTGGAACGACTTCCTCTGGCCGCTGGTCGTCACCTCCTCCCCCAACGTGATGACCGTGCAGCTGGGACTGTCCAGCTTCCAGAGCGCGCACTTCACCAAGTGGCCGATCCTGATGGCCGCGACGATGCTCAGCCAGCTGCCGGTGCTCGGCGCTGTTCCTGATCGGTCAACGATGGTTCGTGAGCTCGATCGCCACCACCGGGATCAAGTGAGAAGCGTCGTCAGGTCGCACTACCGTGCCACCCATGGCTGACGACTGGCTCTCCGAGACCCGCTCGTCGTACGACGTCGACGCCGCCGGATACGCCGACAAGGTCCGCGGCCTGCTCGACGGAAGTCCCCACCTGCGCGCGAGCCTGACCCTGTTCGCCGGGCTCGTGCAGGAGGCCGGAGGCGGACCGGTCGCCGACGTGGGTTGCGGGCCGGGGTACGTCACCGCCTACCTGCACGACACCGGGGTGGACGCGTTCGGCATCGACCTCGCCCCCGAGATGATCGCGATCGCACGGCGCGACTATCCACACCTCCGCTTCGACGTGGGCACGATGACCGAGCTCGACCTGGCCGATGACTCAGTTGCCGGCATCGTCGCGTTCTGGTCGGTGATCCACGTGCCCGACCACGCCGTCCCCGGCGTGTTCGAGGAGTTCCGCCGAGTGCTGCGACCACACGGCCAGCTGCTGGTCGGCTTCCACGTCGGTGACCAGACGCGTCACACCTCGGAGGGCTACACAGGTCGACCCATCAACGTCGAGAGCCACCATCGTCCGCCGAGCATGGTCATGGGGTGGCTCCGCGACGCGGGCTTCACGATCGACGCCGAGCTGGTCCTTAGGCCGGACGACGAGGTGCCGGGAGCCGTCATCTTCGCGCGCAGCAGCTGATCGCAGCACGCACTCCGCCGACACTAGAGTTGTCAACGTGACGGTCTTGGTGATGGGGGCCACGGGGAACGTAGGGAGTCAGGTGGTGGCGGGCTTGCGCTCGCAGGGAGTCGCCGGTGCGCGCGGTGAGCCGCAGCGAGCGATCGTGGCCCGATGGTGTCGAGGGTTTCGTCGGCGATCCCAACGTGGAGCACGGCCTCGACGAGGCGGCAGACGGCGTCGACGCCATCTTCATGATGAGCGGGTACGCCGCCGAGGCGGGGCTCCTCAGCGCGGGGAGCACTGCCCACGTCGTGCTCCTGTCGGCCAGCTCGGCCGACCTCGGGGACGGCGGCAACGCGATGGCAGCCATGCACCTCGACTCAGAACGAGCCGTGTCGGCATCCGCGTCGAGCTGGACGTTCCTGCGGCCGTGTTCGTTGCAGTCCAACCTGCTCCGGTGGCGTGACCAGCTCACCGATGGCGATGTCGTGCGCGCCCCGTTCGGTGACGTCCCGCCCGCCATGGTCGACCCGGCCGACGTAGGCGCTGTTGCGGCGCTCGCCCTGAGCACACCGGGCCCCGAGGGTCAGACGTACAGGCTGAGTGGTCCTGCGGCGCTCACGCCTGCCGATCAGGTCGCGCTGCTCGGCGAGGCCCTTGGCCGCGACCTGGTCTTCGACCCGATGACCGACGACGAGGCGCGGGAGCAGGTGGGGTCGCCGTTCGGCGAGGCGGCCGTGGAGATCTTCCGAGCTCACCCCGAGCTCGAGACGGAGGTGCAGGACACGGTCGAGCGCCTCCTGGCCCGTCCTGCCGGCTCACTGCGGGACTGGTTGGCGCGGAACGTGCAGAGCTTCGCCTCGGACGACTGAACCGAGGTCTGTGGCCGGTTACGCGCAGTGGCTTGGCACCGGACGGCTACCGGCGGGCTCCCCATGCCGTGACCTGGTTGGCGTAGCGGCCGGTCAGTGTGGTCGCGGAGCGCAGGATGAACTGCGCCGTCGAGGGCCGCCACACGCCCAGGTCGGACTTGCCGTCGTGGTTCCAGTCGCCGGCGAAGGGGATGTCGGTGGAGTAGCCGTAGCCAACGGACGTCCACGCGTTCGACGCCCCGTTCGAGACCAGGAACGTGTACTTGCCACCGGGGCTCTGCACCCCGACGTCGTCCTTGCCGTCGCCGTTCCAGTCGCCGACGATCGGCCGGCTACCCGCGACGCCCATGTGCACCGCGGTGTAGGCGCCGCTGTCCGAGCGCAGGTAGAAGGTGTGGTTCGACCACCGGTACAGGCCGAGGTTCGCCCGCCCGTTGCCGTCCCAGTCACCGGTCAGCGGGTAGTCCGAGGCGTTGCCGACGCCGGCCACCGACGCGACCGCGCCGGTGCTGCTGCGGAGGTACCAGGTGCCGCCCGCGAGCCGGCGTACGCCGACCTGCGACGTGTGGTCGCCGTCGAAGTCGCCCGCGACCGGGGAGTCGCCCGGCTTGCCCCAGCGCACGCCGGTGCTCGTCGTGCCGACGCGCTCGTAGAACAGGCCGCCGGCGGCGGCGTTGCGGAACAGGCCGATGTCGCTGGTCCCGTCGCCGTTCCAGTCACCGATCACAGGTCGGTCGGTGCAGTTGGCCGAGACGATGCTGCTGTTGATGTGGAAGGTCGCGCGGTGGAAGTACGGCGGGAAGTAGGCCCCGTTGAGCCGCTCCTCGAAGTGCAGGTGCGGCCCGGTCGAGTTGCCGGACGAGCCGAGGTAGCCCACCAGGTCGCCCTGGTCGACGTACTGCCCGACCGTGGCGACGATCGCGTTCATGTGGCCGTAGAGGCTGGAGTAGCCGTTGCCGTGGTCGATCACCACGTAGCGCCCGTAGCTGCCGTTCAGGGTCTTGGCGGTGATCACCACGCCCGGCGCGGTGGCCAGCACCGGCTTGCCCAGGTCGCTGGGAGCGTTGAAGTCGATCGAGTAGTAGTTCGGGGAGTGTCCCGCTCGCGACGACCCGGTCCACTCCTGGCCGCAGGTGAACGGAAGCTCGAAGTCGGGGCCTGAGGCCGGGTTGACCGTCGTGTTGCGCGCCGCGCTCGCCGTCCTGGCAGAGGCGTGCCCGGCAGGGGCTCCGTCACCCCAGTCGCTCCCTGCGTCGCTGCCCGCCTCCGCGGGATGACCGCTGGCGAGCGTGAGGCTCGCGCTGGCCACCACGGCTGTCAGCAGGACCCGAACTGCCCGACGTACGCCACTCATCACCTGTCACACCCATCACTGGAGTCTCACGAGGTGGCAAAAGTAACGAAACGAACGGCGTGTCGTCCCCCATTCTGCGAAAGACGGTGCTACTGCGCAGGCGAATGCCGACGGATCAGGCCCTCCTGGGCCACGCTGGCCACGAGCCGGCCGTCGCGGGAGAACACCCGCGCGATCGCCAGGCCGCGACCCCCGGAGGCCGACGGCGAGGCCTGGTCGTAGAGCCACCACTCGTCGGCGCGGAACGGCCGGTGGAACCAGATGCTGTGGTCCAGCGAGGCCGCCTGCATCCCCTCGGAGCCGATGTAGAGGTCGTGCGGCACGAGCGAGGCTGCGAGCAGCGTCATGTCGCTGGCGTAGGTGAACGTGGCGGTGTGCACCAGCGGGTCGTCGGGCAGCCGGCCGGCGACCCTGATCCACAACCGCTGCGTGGCGGACCGGCTGTCGTCGACGCTCCCGCCGGGACGCGTGTCACCTGCGAACCGGACCTCCAGCGCAGCCCACTCGCGCTGCCACTCCTCGCTGTCGCGTCCCGACCCCGGAGTCGCCTCGGCCAGGGTGGGGCAGTCCTCGGGCTCCGGGACGTCCGGCATCGGGTCCTGGTGGTCCAGCCCCTCCTCCGGGACCTGGAAGTTCGAGGTCATCGCGAAGATCGGCCGGCCGTGCTGACGGGCGATCACCCGCCGGGTGGCGAAGCTGCGCCCCTCGCGGACGTTCTCCACGTCGTAGACGATCGGTACGGCGGTGTCACCGGGACGCAGGAAGTAGGAGTGCAGCGAGTGCACGAAGTAGCGGGAGGGCACGGTGCGCTCGGCCGCGACCAGGGCGTGCGCGGCCACCTGGCCGCCGAAGACGCGTTGCAGCCGCGTGCTCGGCTGCTTTCCCCGGAAGAGGTTGTCCTCGATGGCCTCGAGGTCGAGCAGGGCCATCAGCTCCTCGACGGAGGCGGGCACTAGGCCCTCACTCCTCGGGCTCTTCGAGGCGGGCGAGGAACTGCTCGAACTGGGCGCCGATCTCCTCACCGCTGGGCAGTGGCTCGTCGTCGGCGAGCAGGTTGCCTGCCTGGGTGTGGAAGGCGTCGTACTGCTGCTCGAGGCCGGTGACCACGTCGCGCACCTCGTCGGAGTCGGCGATCTGGGTGGCGATCTCGACCTGGCGCGACTCGCCGGCCTCCTTGAGCGTCCGCTGGTCCCACTCCAGCCCGGTGACGTCCTCGAGCCCCTCGAGCAGCGAGACGGCCGCCTGCGGGTAGTCGAACTGGGCGACGTAGTGGGGGATGTGCGCCACGAACCCCATCGCGTCGTGACCCCACTCCCCCAGCCGCAGCTCGAGCAACGACTGCGCGCTCGCGGGGACCCGGATCTCACCCCGCCAGACGTTCTCCTGCACCAGCAGGCGGGTGGACGTCGCGTGGTTGGTCAGCTGGACCGGGCGCGTGTGCGGGACCGCCATCGGCACCGAGCCGAGCGAGACGACCAGCCGGACCTCGAAGTGCTCCACGACGCGGCGCACCGCCAGCGCGAAGGCCTCCCACCGGATGTCCGGCTCCGGTCCGGTGAGCAGGAGGTACGGCGAGCCGAGCCGGTCGGTGAGCAGCCGGACGACCAACCGCGGCGCCTCGTAGTCGGCGTAGTGGTCCTCGGTGAAGCTCAGCGGTGGGCGCCGGGCGCGGTAGTCGTAGAACTCGTCGACCTCGAAGCTGGCCACGACGCGACCGGCGTCGGTGCTGGCGAGGTGCGCGATCGAGAGCGCCGAGGCGTTGCCGGCGTCGAGGAAACCCTCGAGGGCGACCACGAGCACCGGCCCGTCACCGCGGCCCTCGAGCTCGGGGACGTCGTCGACGATGTGCACGAATCGTGCGTCGGTCACTGCGTCTCCTTCCCTCGGATCCCGGCTGCTCCTCCACCCTAGTGTGGACGCCGTGCCCGCAGACGATCACCTCGTTCGCCTCGTCCGCGACACGCTGGCCACCAGCAGCGATCCCGAGAAGGCCGGCCCGATGCAGGCCTACATGAAGTCGGCGATGCCCTTTCGAGGCGTCCCGGCCCCGGTGCTCAAGCGGGTCCTCCGCCCGATCCTGGCCGCGCACCCGCTCCCGGACGAGGGCGCCTGGCGAGCGACCGTGCTCGCCCTGTGGGACCACGCGGAGTTCCGGGAGGAGCGCTACGCCGCGATCGCGTTGGCGCGCCACCGCCGGGAGCACCGGAACCGCGAACTGCTCGGCCTCTACGAGCACCTCGTCCGCACCGGCGCGTGGTGGGACCTCGTGGACGAGGTCGCCAGCCCCCTTGTGCGCGACCTGCTGCTGGCCCACCCGGAGGAGGTCCGGCCCGTGCTGGAGGGGTGGGCGGTCGCCGACGACCTGTGGGTACGACGTGCGGCGATCATCTGCCAGGTCGGCTCCCGCGCCCGGCTCGACAGGGACCTGCTGGTGCTGGCGATCGAGGCCAACCTCGACGGTTCGACGCGGTCGACACCGGCCCTCTCGCCGTACGGGCGGGAGTTCTTCATCCGCAAGGCGATCGGCTGGGCCCTGCGCGACCACGCCCGCACCGACCCCGACTGGGTCCGCGCCTTTGTCGCCGCGCAGCACGCGAGGCACGCTCTCCGGACTTTCCAAGCGCGAGGCCCTGCGCGCATCTCGCTGGATCGAGGCCGAGCCGAGCGACGGCGCTCAGCCGTAGATCGAGCGGATCCGGGCGGCGGCGCGGCGGGCCAGCTCGTGGTCGTCGAAGCCGAGCACCTGGCCGAGGACGCGGTCCTCCTCGGCGTCGGGGGTGCCGCTGCCGCCGTTGTGCATCGCGTCCATCAGCTCCCAGACACGGCTCTCGCCGTACGTCGCGGCGATGTAGTCCACCGCCATCCAGCTCAGGGCGTAGTGCCATTCCTGGTCGCTGTCGTTGAAGTCCTTGGAGTCCGGCATCGCCCCGACGCCGCTCTGCGCACGGGCCAGCGCCTCGGTCGCGATGATCCGCTGACGTTGAGGCAGCTCCGCGGCACCGAGGTACTCCGCGATCCCCTCCGAGACCCAGGTCGGCGCCCCGTCGTCGCGGGACCCGATGGCGACGTGGCTGAGCTCGTGGCGGGTGATCCGGCCCAGGAACGGCTCGCCCGCCCGCACCGAGCTGGGCATCACCAGCATCCGCGTCGAGGCCACCCGGGACCGTCCCTGCGGCGAGGCGTACGTCGGGAAGGTCAGCGCCCCGAGGTGCTCGATCGAGCCGCCCGGGACGTCGGTGAAGGTGCGCAGGACATCGTTGCTGGAGACGCTGTAGACGATGACGTGCTCGGACCAGGTGAACGGAATGCGGCGGTCGAGCTCGGCGATGCCCTCGCGGACCTCCGTGACGAGCTTGTCACCCGTGGGCGCTGTCGCCCTGTCGAAGATGCCGAGCACGGCGCTCGAGCGGCGCACGGTGATCGCGATCAGGTCCCACGGCGCCGGCGTGCCGAGGAAGAGCGGCACGCCACGGGCGGTCCGGTCCGAGACGATCGTGGCCTTCCCTCCGGCGAAGGAGAACGCGAACCCGACGGTCCGCTGCACCGGGACGGCGTCGTACCCGTCGAGCTGGACGCTCAGCGTGACCTGCGGGATCCGCACGTCCTTCCCCCACCGCGGGAGCAGCCGTTGTCCCTGCCACTGTGCGGGGCGGACCTGGTAGCGGAAGACGTTCAGTGGCAGCTGCGCCAGGTTGTCGTAGTACTGGCGCTGCCGCGCCATCAGGGCCTTGTCGCCGTGGTCGACGTTGCGCAGGAACAGCGCAGGCCGGCGCTCGAGCACGGCTCGTGCCCGCTGGTCCAGGACGCGCTGCTCGAGGGCGCGCGCCTGGTCGGCCCCGATCCGCGTGGCGCCGCTGTCGGACTGGTCGTCAGCCGGGTGGCTGTTGCATCCGGTCAGCAGCAACACGAGCAGCACGAGGACCGTCGCCGTCAGCGGCCGCCTCGACGGCACTGTCGAGCGCGGTGACGTCCTCGACGATGCCCCGGGCGAGAGACTGGGCAGTGAGCCCGATCCTCTCGAGGATGGCGTCGCGCTTGGCATGGTCGAGGAACTCCTGAGGGATGCCGTGCTGCCGGAAAGGTGTCGCCACCTGGTGGTCGTTGAGGAGCTGGTGGAGCGTCGATCCGCACCCACCGACCCTCCCGTTGTCCTCAACGCAGACCACCAGTCGATGGTCACGCGCGAGGGGGAGGACGGCGGGGTCCCACGGCTTGACCCAGCGCGGGTCGACGACCGTGACGCCGATGCCCTGGTCGGCCAGTCGCGCGGCCACCTCGACGCCGACAGCGGCCATCGAGCCGACGCCGACGATCAGCACGTCGCGGGCACCGTCGCGGACCAGCACGTCCATCGAACCGGCCCTGTCGACCGCCTCGATCGGTGCCGGCGGCGGGCCCTTCGGGATTCGCAGCACCGTGGGCGCGTCGGTCACGGCCACCGCCTCGCGCAGGAGCTCGGCGACGCGGACGCCGTCGCGCGGGGCGGCCAGGCGCAGCCCGGGGACGACCTGCAGGATCGACATGTCCCACATGCCGTTGTGGCTCGCGCCGTCGTCGCCGGTGACGCCGGCACGGTCGAGCACGAAGGTCACCCCGCACTTGTGCAGGGCAACGTCCATCAGCACCTGGTCGAAGGCCCGGTTGAGGAAGGTCGCGTAGATCGCCACCACCGGGTGCAGCCCGCCCATCGCCAGGCCGGCGGCACTGGTGACGGCGTGCTGCTCGGCGATGCCGACGTCGAAGGTGCGCTCGGGGTACGCCGCCGCGAAGCGGTCCAGGCCCACCGGGTAGAGCATCGCCGCTGTGATCGCGACGATGTCGCGGCGCTCGGCGCCGAGCGCGACCATCTCCTCGGAGAAGTAGTCGGTCCAGATGCGGCCCTTGGGCGAGCCCACGCCGGTCTCGACGTCGAAGGGACCGATCTGGTGGAACTGGTCGGCCTCGTGCCGCTCGGCCGGGTCGTAGCCGAATCCCTTGCGGGTCAGCACGTGCACGATGACCGGTCCGCCGAACTTCTTGGCCTGCGAGAGCGCCTCCTCCACGGCGACGCGGTCGTGGCCGTCGATCGGTCCGACGTACTTCAGGCCGAGGTCCTCGAACAGCCCCTGGGGCGCGAGAGCGTCCTTCATGCCCTTCTTCATCGCGTGCAGCGCGTCGTAGACCGCGGGGCCGACACCGCGGACCTCGTTGAGCCGGCGCTTGACCATGTCGAGCACCTGCTCGTAGCGCGGGCTCGTGCGCAGGCTGTTCAGGTGGCGCGCGAGCCCGCCGACGGTCGGCATGTAGGAACGGCCGTTGTCGTTGACGACCATGACCAGGCGGCGGTCACGGCCGTTGACCGGGCCCTCGGCGATGTTGTTCAGCGCCTCCCAGGCCATCCCGCCGGTGAGCGCGCCGTCCCCGATCACGGCGACCACGTGACGGTCCTCGCCGCGGATCGCGTAGGCCTTGGACAGTCCGTCGGCGTAGGACAGGGAGGTCGAGGCGTGGGAGTTCTCCACGAGGTCGTGCTCGGACTCCGACTGGCTCGGGTACCCGGAGAGACCACCCTCGGTGCGCAGCGTGTCGAAGGCCCCGGCACGACCGGTGAGCATCTTGTGCACGTAGGCCTGGTGGCCGGTGTCGAAGACGACGCGGTCGCGGGGGGACTCGAAGACCCGGTGGATCGCCAGGGTCAGCTCGACCACGCCGAGGTTGGGCCCGAGGTGCCCGCCTCGGGGGGCGCAGGTGCGGATCAGCTCGTCGCGGATCTCCGAGGCCAGCTCGTCGAGCTGTCGGTCGTCGAGGGACCGCAGGTCCGCTGGACCTGTGATGCCGTCGAGGTGAGCCATCCTGCGAGTTTAGGCGGTGACGCCTTCGAGCACGGCGACGGCCGGTTCCTCGACGCTGCCCAGCCACACGTCACCGTGGTGCTCCCGTACTCCGGTGACCATGTGGTAGCCGGACGCGTCGGCCTCGATGTCGTGCACGAGGCTCGCCTCGTCGTCGTAGGCCTGCACCCGCACGGTCTGCTTCGGCGAGGGCTGCAGCCGCGCCGGGAGCCGGCCGGCGGCTCGACGCAGCACTCGCGGAGCGCGGTCCTGCAGCAGCGTCAGCAGGGCGTCCGTGGGCGAGGCGATGGTCACCCAGATCAAGCCGTCGCTGCCCCGCGCGATGTTGTCGGGGTAGCCGGGCAGGTCGTGGAGGAAGAGGTCCCGGGTGCCGGCGCGGGGCCCGGCGAGCCAGAGACGCGCGACGCTCCGGCCGCCCGACTCGGCCACGCACACGAACGACTCGTCGGCAGCGAGCTCCACACCGTTGGCGAACGCCAGGCCGGTGAGGTGCACCTCGACACGTCCGTCGGCACGACGGCAGAGCAGCCGCCCCGTGCGGGTGTTCTCGACGAGGTCGGCCCGCCACCGCTGCAACGGATGGACCTGGCTGGAGTCGGAGAACCAGATGTCCCCGTTCGTGGCGACGGCGGCGTTGTTGCACACCAGGATGCGGTGACCGTCCACCTCGGTGGCCAGCCGCTGGACGACGCCGGTGGTGCGGCTCATCGCGAGCAGCCCCTTCTCGGCGTCGCAGACGAGCAGGCGATCGGCGTCGAGCAGCTCGAGGCCGAGGGGCCGGCCGCCGGTGTTGCCGACCCGGGTGATCGAGCCCTCCCGGGTGAGTCGGTAGATGCTGCCGTCGTCGGTGCCGGTCCAGATCTGTCCGTCCTCGTCGACGACGACGTCCTCGGCGCCCATGCCGGGCACCTCGATCCGTCTGGGCGCGGGTCTCACGGTCATGCGTCGGTCCCCTCGATGAGGCGTCGATAGTGGTCGGAGGCGAGGAAGAGTGGCAGGAAGTGGGCCGTCGACTCGGCCAGGTCGAGGCCGGGGGTCTCGGCGGGATCGACGAAGACGATGGCCCGCCCCTCGCCCACGACGATGTCGTCGTCGGTCAGGTCGACCCTCCCGGCGTACACGCGGTAGTGGTGGTGCAGGCCGTCGGAGTAGGTGAAGTCGCTCGGCCAGCCACGGCTCGCAGGAGGCCGGGGGCGGCTGCGATGCCGGTCTCCTCGAGGAGCTCGCGGTGCACGGCGGTGTCGAAGTCCTCGCCGGGCTCGACGTGGCCGCCGACCATGCCCCACTGGTCGGCCGCGCGCGGCGCGTGCTCGTCGCGGTGCTGCAGCAGCACGTGCCCGGCACCGTCGACGAGGAAGACCACTGCGATGTCGGGCATGGGACCGAGACTAGGAGGCCGGTGCCGACACCTGGCTAGAGGCGGGCGCGGAACCGTCGCCCGCGCAGCGCCTCCTCGACCAGCCCGGCCGCCCGTCGTACGCCGGTCAGGCGCGCGGACTCGCGCTGCCAGGCCTCGACCGCGGCGTCGACGACCATCCCGTCGGCCACCTCGCGCAGGTCGGCGCGTGCCTCGCTGATGCCCTGGTTGACCGCAGCCCGGCAGGCGTCGAGATGCAGCACGGCGAACCGGGCGAGCACGACGCAGTGGCGGCGCAGCGCGGGGTAGGTGCGGTACTCCGGCGGGCACTGGTCGAGCAGCCACGAGGTGGCCGTGCTCTCCCAGTCCGGGGCTCCTGGCGGCCGCACCTCACGGGGCCAACCGGGCGGGACGACGAGCTGGTTCACCGGATCAGTGTAGACCGTGGATCGAACAAGTGTTCGAGCGATCCGCTCCGCGGAAAGTAGACCAGTGCGCTGCGGCCAACTAGACCAGTGGACGAGCTGCGTCAGATCCCGTCCTCTGCCCGTCTCACCCTTGGCCGCACGAGCCCAGTGAACGAGGACATGATGGACCAGCAGATCCCGGGATCCGGAGCCACTACCCGCTCCATCAGCGTGACCGTGCCCTTCGTCTCGGGTGAGGTCAAGCCCCTCGAGATCCTCGGCGACTTCGTCTTCGACCCGGCCGACCCCTACGCCGTCCACCTGGTCATCGGCCGGGGCGAGGAGGCGGCGGTGACCTGGACGTTCGCCCGCGAGCTCCTGGCCGAAGGGATCTACGACCCCTGCGGCAACGGCGACGTCGTGGTGTGGCCCTGCCTGGGCACGCACGGCGAAGCAGTCGTCATCATCGAGCTGCGCTCCCCCAGCGGGATGGCGATGCTGCAGACGCCCTCGCGCGCTGTCCAGGGCTTCCTGGCCGAGACCTACGACCTCGTCCCCGCCGGGTCGGAGAGCCAGCAGATCAACCTCGACCACCTGGTCACCCACCTGCTCGCCGTGTAGGGACAACAAGGCTGTCGATTTCTTCGGGGTACCTGCTCGTCATCATGGTGTGGCGACCGTCGCCACGACCTTGTTGCCCTCCTGGGGCCGAGAGGACCGGCCATGACTGACACCTACGCCTTCCTGATCCGCGAGAAGGACTGGGACTCCGACAGCGTCCTGCCCGACGCGCAACCGACACCGGACCAGGTCGGTGAGATGTTCGGCGCCCACCAGGCCTTCCAGCAGGCGGTGGCCGAGCTCGGCCTTCGCCTCGTCGGTGGCAACGCCCTCCAGAACGCCTCGCACGGCGGTGTCGTGCAGCCCGGGAGCGGCGAGCGTGCCGTCGAGGACGCCGTCTACACCGACAGCCCCTACGCCGACTCCAGCGAGCTGATCACCGGCTTCTACGCCGTCGAGTGCGACGACGAGGAGACCGCGAAGAAGGTCGCCGCGATGGTGCCCACCACCGGCACCATCGAGTGGCGCAAGATCTTCCCGATGCAGGGCTGAGCCCCTAGCGGACCGAGTACGCAGCGAGCCGCACACGCGTGCGCCACGATGGGCGTGTGCGGCCCACCGCTGAAGAGTTCCGTGCAGCCTGGCCTCGCGTCGTACGCGTGCTGGCGACGTGGTCAGGCAGCCTGGACGACGCCGAGGAGTACGCCGCCGAGGCGATCGCACGGGTCGTCGCCCATCAGGGCCCGCCGATCGACGACCTCGCGGCCTGGTGCGTGCGCGTGGCCAAGCGTGCCTGGATCGACGACCACCGGCGTCGCGGTTCCTTCGACCGACTGGCGCCGCGGCTCACCTCGGAGGAGGCGACCGAAGCTGTGGACACCGTCCCTGACGAGGGCCTGCCCGAGGGGCTCGACGACCGCGTGGCGCTGCTCTTCGTCGCTTGCGACGACGCACTTCCCGCCGGCGGCCAGATGGTGCTGGCACTACGCGTCGTCTGCGGGCTGACGATCCCGCAGGCCGCCCTGCACCTGGGGATCTCCGAGACCGCGGCGGCCGCGCGCCTGACCCGTGCCAAGAAGGCGCTGGCCCAGGCGCGAGGAGAGTTCCGGGTGCCGGACATTGGCGAACGCCGCCATCGGCTGCCCGTGGTGCTGGACTGCGTGGCCGGGATGTTCACCGTCGCCCACCGCACCGGCCTGGAGCCACCCGACGCGCTGGCCGACCTCGGCACCCAGGCACTCTCGATCGCAGATGCCCTGGCGGCCCTGTTCCCCGATGATCCGGAGGTCCGCGGCCTGCGTGCCGTCATCCGGCTCGGGCTGGCCCGCCGACCTGCGCGCGTGGACGCCGAGGGCGTGGCACTGACCCTGGAGGAGATGGATCGCAGCCTCTGGGACCAGGACCTCGTGCGCTCCGGGCTGGAGGACGCTGCTCTCGCGGCGCGCGGCAACGGCCGGTACGCCCTCGAGGCCGCCATCTCGGGCCTGCACACCACGGCGCCGACGCCCGCGCTGACCGACTGGCCGCGCATCCTGCTCCTCTACGCCGCCCTGGAGGAGACATGGCCCTCCCCTGCCGTGCAGGTCGCGCGGCTGACCGCCCTCGCCTGGGCCGACCCGGGCGCGGTCGCCGAGAGCGAGGCGGGGCTGCGGCGGCTTGCCGAGGAGGGTCCGCCGTACGCCCGCCGGGACGCCGCCTTCGCCCTGGCCGACCTGTGCTGGCGCACCGAGCGACGGGAGGAGTCGACGGTGCGCTACCGCGAGCTCGCTGCCTCCGCGCAGCACGACGCCGTGCGCCGCTTCTGCGAGCGGCGAGCAGCCGGCTAGAGGTCCCCGCGCATCGGCCCGCCGTGGCGCCCGTAGGACTCCGCGACGATCTCGGCCACCACCGAGAGCGCGATCTCACCGGGGGCCTTGCCGCCGGTGTTCAGGCCGGCCGGGACGTGCAGCTTCTCCAGGCCGGCCACGCCCTCCTCCCGGAGCTGCGCCAGCAGACCCTCGGACCGGCGTCGGCTGGCCATCATCGCGACGTACGACGCCTCGCTGGCCAGCGCCGCACGCAGCACGTCGGGGGCATCCGGCGCGTCGTGGTCGCACAGCACGACCGCGTCGGTGGCGGCGCAGGCCAAGCGCCGCGACCGCCGCGAGTCCGCGGCCCCCCTCGTCCTCGTCGACGACCACCGCGTCGCGCCCCGCGGTCGAGGCGATCACGGCGATGGCCTCGGCGATCGGGTTGCGGGTCAGGAGCACGACTCTCCCGACGCTGTCCTCGTCGTCGGACCAGGGCTGCTCGCGCGCCACCATGGCGTCAGCCTGCCACGGCCCGGCCCGCGCCCGTCAGCCGGCCACGCTCCGCACGAGCAGGACCAGCGCCGAGGCCGTGCACACCGCCAGGACGGCGTAGCGTGTGGCGCCCTCGGGGAGCAGCCCGCGCAGGTGCACACCGACCCAGCTGCCGAGTAGCAGGCACGGGGTCAGCGCCAGGCTGAGCAGCAGCACCTGCCCGTCGAGGTGCCCGGTCAGCGTGATCGCAGACAGGCTCAGCAGCGCCCCGGCCGCGAAGAACACGGCAAGTGTCGAGCGGATCTGAGGAGGCGGGCGATGCTGGTACAGCAACGCCACCGGTGGTCCCCCGATCGAGGTCGTCGTGCCGGTTGCCCCGGAGACGAAGCCCGCCAGCGCGAGGGAGGGCCGGGTCAGCGGCAGCGTGACGGCGCGCAGGGTGAGCAAGGTCGCGAGCAGCACCATCACCGCCACCGCGATGCCCAGCGCCCGCAGTGAGAACCAGCCGAGCAGCAGCACGCCGAGCACGGTCCCCGGGACGCGCGCCGCGAGCACCCAACCGAGTCCGCCCCAGTCGATGTCGTCGTGAGACTCCACCAGGGTCAGGCACGGCAGGAGCATGGCGAGGACAAGCAGCAGCTGCGGCATCAGGTGCGCGTCGACCAGCGTGACGACGGGTGCCGCGACGAGGCCGAGCCCGAGACCGACCAGGCTCTGCACCGCAGCCCCCACCATGACCACCACGCAGATCGTCGCCGCGGTGCCGGCGGCGACGCCCAGGATCACCGCGTCATCCGGTCGTCATCCGGTCGTCATCCGGGCAGGAACGACAGTCGGACCGTGCGGTCGTGGTTGTCGACGTTGAGGTCGACGAGGCACACGCTCTGCCAGGTGCCGAGCTCGAGCTTCCCGCCGAGCACCGGGAGGGTGGCGTACGGCGGGACCAGCGCGGGCATGACGTGCGAGCGACCGTGCCCCTTCGACCCGTGCCGGTGCCGCCACCTGTCATCGGCAGGAAGGAGTTCGCCCAGCGCCGCCAGCAGGTCGTCGTCGGAGCCGGCACCCGTCTCGATGACCGCGATGCCGGCCGTCGCGTGCGGGACGAACAGGTGCAGCAGACCGTCGCCGCCCTCGCTGGCCTCCGCGACGAAGGCCCGGCAGTCCTCGGTGAGGTCGAGGACGACGTCGCGGTCCCCGGTCTGGTAGGTACGCGTCTCGGACCTCATCGCAACAGCTCCTCGATCTCGGCCAGCTCGGGATCCCGCAGCCCGGCGGCGTCGTGGCGCCACCACACGTCGGGGTATATCAGGCGACCCGTCATCCAGTCCTCGGCCGTGTCGAACCTGACCACCTGGAAGGCGACGTCGGGCGTGCGCCGCGTCGGCGGTTCGAACCCGAGGTCGCTGGCGCGCCGGAACCCGCGCGGGCCGTAGTAGGCGGGCGAGCCCTCCAGGAACAGCAGTGGCGCACCGCCGGCCCGCGTCGCCTCGACGGCGGCCGCGACCAGGGTGGTGCCGATCCCGGCACCTTGCTCGTCCGGATGGACCGACAGGGGGCTGAGCACCCACACGTCGACCAGCGCCCTCCTCGCATCGACCCAGGCCGGGCTCAGCCCGACGTGCCCGACGACCCGTCCGCCGTCCACGGCGACCAGGCTGGCCCGCACCCGACCAGACTCCTCGATCTCGCGCCACAGCGCCGCTACGTCGTCACCCCGGTCGCCGAACGCCGCAGAGATCACGGTGCCGACGTCGTCGGAGTCGAGGGCAGCGCGGACCTCAGCCGCCAAGGCGTTCCTCGACCCGGGCCACCTTCGCCTGGAGCTGACCGTCGTAGCCCGGCCTGATGTCGGCCTTGAGCACGAGGCCGACCCGCGGGTAGGTCGCCGCGACCACGTCGACGGCACGCTTGACCACCGCCATGATCTCGTCCCACTCGCCCTCGATGTTGGTGAACATCGCGTTGGTCTCGGTGGGCAGCCCCGACTCACGGATGACCCGAACAGCCTCGGCGACGGGGGCGCTGACCCCGCCGTCGGGCGAATCCTCCTGCTGGGCCCCTGGTCGGGCTCCCTCCCTGGGTGAGCCCGATGGGCTGATGCTGACGGCCACGATCATCTGCCCAGCCTTGCAGCGCGGCCCCGATTCACCAACCGTCATCCAGCACGGTGATAATCGCCCGAGAGCGTGCTGGAGGGGCACGGAGGGAGGATGCATGCCGGTCGCACGCTGGGCGCAGTACGCCGCGCTGCTCGTCCTGGTGGCAGTACCTGTCTCGGTGCCGGGGCTACGGACCACCTCGTACGGCGGGTGGCCGGCGGTGGGGCTCGCGGTGGCCCTGTTCCTCGCCGCAGGGCGGCGCGACCGCTGGCCGGTGGTGGCTCTCGCGACCCTGGTCGTCGGCACGGCCCTGGCGTTCAACTACGACGTCGCGGTGTGGCTGGGCTGGCTGGGCGCGGGCATCAGCGTCGCCCTACCCTCGCTGCTCACGGCACACCTGCTCGACCCCTCGGGTCGAGGGGGGTTGTGGCTCGAGCGGGTCGAGGTGGTGCCCTACCACCTGGTCACCGCGCTCTCCGCCGTGATCTGCGGGCTGGCCTCCGCGCTCGCGGTCTCCGTCATCGAGACGCCCAGGCAGGTAGTGCTCACCGGGTTGATGTCCTTCCTGGCGGCGCTGACCGCGCAGCTCACCGTCCTGCCGGTGCTGATGCGCTCACCGGGCGACCTGGTCTCGCCGGCCGGGCAGCTCGAGCTCACCTGCGAGCGCGTGCTGCTCCTCCTGGTGATGTGGGCGGTGTTCTGGCCCGACTCGCGCCTGGGCGTCTCCTTCCTGGTCTTCCCGCTGCTGGGCTGGGCGGCCCTGCGCGCGAGCCGGCGCGAGACCCACCTCCAGCTCTTCGCGGTGGCGGTCACCGCCTACGCGCTCACCTTCCTCGGCCACGGTCCGCTCGCCGGCAGGGTCGGCGGCCTTCCTCACGACCTGGCGCCTGCGCTTCTCTACCTGTTCATCGCGGCTGCGTGCTACCTGACCGTCCCGCTCTCGATGACCGTGGAGCGACTGGTCCGCGTGACCGACCAGGCCACGCGCGCTGCCGGCACCATCGAGCTGATGCTCGACTCGGCGACCGGCACCCTGTTCATCGCCACCGACGTACAAGGACGGATCACGCACTACAACTCCGGCGCGGCGAACGCCCTCGGCTACACCTTCGACGAGGTCGTCGGACGCAGCCCGAGGATGTTCCACACCGACGAGGAGATCGCCCGCCAGGCCGAGCACTTCGGAGTGCCGGAGGACCACAAGCTGGTCGTGCTGGCGCAGGTGAGGTCCGGGGAGCGCCACGACTGGGAGTTCCGCCACAAGGACGGCTCGCCCCGGATCACCTCCTTGAGCCTGAGCGAGATCATCGCGCCGTCGGGACGAGTCCAGGGCTACATCGCCACCGGTGAGGACATCACCGAGCGGATGCGCGCCCAGGAGCTGTTGGAGGCGGCCCTGGAGCGCGAGCACGCCTCGGTGCTCCGGCTGCAGGAGGTCGACCACGTCAAGCAGGAGCTGGTCTCCAACGTCAGCCACGAGCTGCGGACCCCGATCACGAGCATCTCGGGCTACACCGAGCTGCTGGCCGACGGTGACCTCGGCGAGCTCAACTCGCCGCAGGTCGACGCGGTCGAGCGCATCGGCCGCAACACCGAGCGCCTCGGCGTGCTGGTCGAGGACCTGCTCACCCTCTCCAGGGCCGAGGCCGGCGAGCTGGCTCTCGCCGGAGACGAGGTCGACCTCCGGAGCGCGACGCGCGATGCCTTCGAGCTGATCGAGGACCAGCAGCGCTCCCGCTCACTGGTGGCCCGGCTCCGACTGCCCGAGAGCCCGGTGGTTGTCCGCGGCGACGGCGCGGCGCTCGAGCGGGTGGCGGTCAACCTGATCAGCAACGCCGTCAAGTTCACCCCCGACGGAGGCCACGTCACCGTGCGGGTGAAGGTCGACGGGGACCAGGCCGTGCTGGAGGTCGCGGACACCGGCATGGGCATCCCGGAGCAGGACCAGCAGCACCTGTTCACGCGGTTCTTCCGCGCCTCGGCGGCCACCGAGCGCGCCATCCAGGGCTCCGGGCTCGGCCTGAGCATCGTGCACGCCATCGTCACCCGCCACGGCGGCGAGATCACCGTCAACTCCGCCCCCGGGGTGGGTACGACGGTCCGGGTGCTGCTGCCCGTCGTACACCGCTAGGGGTGGCGCGCGGGCTGGGCAGTTTCCCAGGGTAGGAAGGTTTTCTGCCTCCTCACACAGGATGTTTCCTGTGCGCAGAGGCAGTTTCCCTTCCTACCCTGGGAAACCGGCACCGCCGGGCACACAACCTCAGTTCTTGCGGAGGCTGCGCAGGACGTACGGCATGATCCCGCCGTTGCGGAAGTAGTTGGCCTCGCCGGGGGTGTCGATGCGGACGCTTGGCGTCGAACTCCGTCGTCGCCGGCCTTCACCTTGATGGTCTTCGGCGTCTTGCCCTCGTTGAACTCGGTGATCCCGGTGAAGGAGAACTCCTCCTCGCCGGTGAGCCCGAGCGACTCCGCGCTCTCTCCCTCCGGGAACTGCAGCGGCAGCACGCCCATCCCGATCAGGTTCGATCGGTGGATCCGCTCGTAGGACTCCGCGATGACCGCCTTCACGCCCAGCAGCGCGGTGCCCTTCGCCGCCCAGTCGCGCGACGAACCGGAGCCGTACTCCTTGCCCGCGAGCACCACGAGCGGGATGTCCTGCTCGAGGTAGTGCTCGCTCGCCTCGAAGACGGTCGTCTCCTCGCCGTCGGCGGTGAAGTCGCGGGTGACGCCGCCCTCGGTGCCCGGCGCCAGCTGGTTGCGCAGCCGGATGTTGGCGAACGTGCCGCGGATCATCACCTCGTGGTTGCCGCGGCGGGAGCCGTAGGAGTTGAAGTCGCGCTGCTCGACGCCGTGCTCGGCGAGGTACTTGCCCGCCGGGCTGTCCTTCTTGATCGCACCGGCCGGGCTGATGTGGTCGGTGGTCACCGAGTCGCCGAGCTTGAGCAGCACCCGCGCGCCCTCGATGTCCGCGAGCTCCTCCGGCTCGTCCGGCATGCCGTCGAAGTACGGCGGCTTGCGCACGTAGGTGGAGTCCTCGTCCCACTCGAAGGTGTCGCCCTCCGGGGTGTCCATGGACTTCCACTGCTCGTCGCCCGCGAAGACGTCGGCGTAGTCGTTGGTGAACATCTCCGAGGTGATCGCGTTGGAGATGACCTCGTCGACCTCGGCAGCACTCGGCCAGATGTCCTTCATGAAGACGTCGTTGCCGTCCTCGTCCTGCCCCAGCGGGTCGTTGTAGAGGTCGACGTCCATCGAGCCGGCCAGCGCGTAGGCGACGACCAGCGGCGGGGACGCGAGGTAGTTCATCTTCACGTCCGGGTTGATCCGGCCCTCGAAGTTGCGGTTGCCCGACAGCACGGAGACGACGGCCAGGTCGTTCTCGTTGACCGCGTCACTCACCTCCGGGATGAGCGGACCGGAGTTGCCGATGCACGTCGTACAGCCGTAGCCGACGAGGTTGAACCCCAGCTTGTCGAGGTACGGCGTCAGCTCGGCGCGCTCGTAGTAGTCCGAGACGACCTTCGAGCCAGGTGCCAGCGTCGTCTTCACCCAGGGCTTGGTGGTCAGGCCCTTCTCCACGGCGTTCTTGGCGAGCAGGGCTGCGCCGATCATCACCGAGGGGTTGGAGGTGTTGGTGCACGAGGTGATCGCCGCGATCGCCACGGCGCCGTGGTCGAGCTCGAACTCGGTGCCGTCGTCCAGGGTCACCTTCGCCTTGTTCGACGGACGCCCCGAGCCGCTGCCGGCCGGGTGGTTGCGCCAGTTGTCCGGGGCTCCAGACCCGTTGCCGCCCTCGGAGTGCGACGGGGCGTCGCTGGAGGGGAACGACTCGTCGGACTGCTCGTCGACCTTGGAGTGCTCCGCCTCGTCGGGCTTCTCCTGCGCCGGCACCCCCTCCTTCTCCGAGCCACCCTCGGGCTCGCCGTCGTCGACGTAGTCGGCGAGCGCGGAGCGGAAGGCCTCCTTGGCCTCGGTCAGCGAGACCCGGTCCTGCGGCCGCTTCGGTCCGGCGAGGGAGGGCACGACGTCGGCGAGGTCGAGCTCGAGCCGCTCGGAGTAGCGCGGCTCGGCGTCCGGGTCGTGCCAGAGGCCCTGCTCCTTGGCGTAGGCCTCGACCAGGGCGATCTGCTCGTCGTCGCGACCGGTCATCTTCAGGTACTTGGTGGTCTCCTCGTCGATCGGGAAGACCGCGATCGTGGACCCGAACTCCGGGCTCATGTTGCCGATCGTGGCGCGGTTGGCCAGGGGCAGCGCGGAGACGCCCGGGCCGTAGAACTCCACGAACTTCCCGACCACGCCGTGCTCGCGCAGCATCTCGGTGATGGTGAGGACCAGGTCGGTCGCGGTCGCACCCTCGGGCAGGTCGTTGTTGAGCTTGAAGCCGACCACGCGCGGGATCAGCATCGACACGGGCTGGCCGAGCATGGCCGCCTCGGCCTCGATGCCACCGACGCCCCAGCCGACGACGCCGATGCCGTTGACCATCGTGGTGTGCGAGTCGGTGCCGACGAGGGTGTCGGGGTACGCCGTCAGCTCGCCGTCGATCTCGCGGGTGAAGACCACGCGGGCGAGGTGCTCGATGTTGACCTGGTGGACGATGCCGGTGCCGGGCGGGACCACCTTGAAGTCGTCGAAGGCGCCCTGCCCCCAGCGCAGGAACTGGTAGCGCTCGCGGTTGCGCTGGTACTCGATCTCGACGTTGCGCTCGAAGGCCTCCGGGGTGCCGAAGACGTCGGCGATCACCGAGTGGTCGATGACCAGCTCGGCCGGGGCCAGTGGGTTGATCCGCGACGGGTCACCGCCGAGGTCGGCCATCGCCTCGCGCATGGTGGCGAGGTCGACGATGCAGGGGACGCCGGTGAAGTCCTGCATGATCACGCGCGCCGGGGTGAACTGGATCTCCGAGTCGGGCTCGGCATCGGCGTCCCAGCCCGCGATCGCCTTGATGTCGTCGGCGGTGATGTCCTGCCCGTCCTCGGTGCGCAGCAGGTTCTCCAGCAGCACCTTGAGGCTGAACGGCAGCGAGTCGACGTCGAGACCGTCTCCCTCGACGGCACTGAGCCGATAGATCTGGTACGACGTCCCGTCGACGTCCAGCGTGCCCCTGGCCCCGAAGCTGTCCGGCCGCTCGTCGCTCACCATGGTTCTCCTCGCTCGTCTGGTCCACCCATCTTGCCCATCCCCTCGGAGAGGTGGGAAGGGAGGCGACCCTGAAGTCGATTTATCTTGACGTCAAGATACCACGTGGGCCGGACGGTCACCTGGGCAGCCGGTCTCCGCGGACGTCGGTGAGTCGTGCCGGCGCGGACAGGCGCCAGGCCTCGAAGGTGAGCTCGGCCAGCTCGGTGCGGTCGACGCCGTCGAGGTGTACGACGACCCAGCCGAAGCCTCCGGCCGTGAACTGCACCTCGAAGATCTCCGGGCGCTCCCCCACCAGTGCCGCCTGCTCGGCCAGGGTCTGCTTCAGGCCCACGGTCCGGGTCGCCGGCCACAGGTAGCCGAACGTGTATCCGGAGACCTGGAGCTTGTCGTAGCGACCGTGGTGGGAGACCTGCACCTCCTCGAGCTGCCCGATGAGCTGCTCGAAGTCCGCGATCGAGCTCATCCCCGGTCCACGTCCCGGGGCACCACCAGCGCCACGCACTCGACGTGGTGGGTCATCGGGAACAGGTCGAAGGCGCGCAGTGACTCCAGCCGGCCGCCCTCCTCCGCGAAGTACGCGAGGTCGCGGGCCAGGGCCGCGGGGTCACAGGCCACGTAGGCCACCGCCCGCGGGCCCAGGGCGGCGATCGCCCGCACCACCGCGCGCTTGGCCCCGGTCCGGGGCGGGTCCAGCACGACGAGGTCGGCGCCGCCGACCCCGCGGCGCAGCACCCGGTCGACCGGCCCGTGGACGGCGCGCGCCCAGGGCTGGTCGGCGAGGTTCGTCCGCGACAGCCGCGAGGCCACCTTGTCGCCCTCCACGGCCACGACGCTGCCACCGGGGCCGACGGCGCCGGCGAGGAACGCGGAGAACAGTCCGACCCCGGCGTACAGGTCGAGCGCCCGCTCCCCCTCCTGGGCATCAAGCATCCCCAGCGCCGTCTCGACCAGCACCCGTGGCGCTTCGACGTGGGGCTGCCAGAAGCCGTCGGCTGCGACCTCGAAGGTGTGGGTGCCGTACGACGTGGTGACTGTCTCCGTGACGAGCCGTGGTCTCGACTTGCCGCTCGCTCGTTCCTCGCTCGCTGCTCGACCACCGAGGACGCCGCGTCGATCAGGCAGTGGTCGATCTCGACGACCTCGTGGGAGCGGTGCTTGCGCAACCCGATTCCCCCGCCGGGCACGTCGACGTACTTCATCCGGCTGCGCCAGTGGAGGCCTCGACTCTGCTCGACCGACGAGGAGACCTCCTCGACGACCACCTCGCGCTCGATGCCGGCCAGCCGCGCGAGCTGCTCGGAGACCACGGCGCCCTTGAGCCGACGCTGCTCGGCGAGGTCGACGTGCTGGAAGTCGCAGCCGCCGCAAGCGCCGGGTCCGGCGTACGGGCACGGCGCGGTCACCCGGTGGGGCGAGGCCTCGAGCACCTCGACGGCGTCACCGCGCAGGAACCTGCCGCCGCCCGAGGCCTCCTCGGTGATCTCGACGACGACCAGCTCCTCGGGCAGCGCGTGCCGGACGAAGACGACCTGCCCCTCGGGCGTGCGGGCCACCATGTGCCCGCCGTGCGCGACCGGCCCGATCCGGAGCTCCAGCCGAGCGCCCTCGGGGAGGGTCACCTGGTGCGGGTGCGGCCGCGGCGCACGTCGCCGGGCCGGGCACGCTCGAAGTCCCAGTCGCCGCGCTGCTTGGCCGCCTCGGCGCCGCGCAGCTGGTAGGGCACGGAGGTCACCATCACGCCCGGAGTGAACAGCAGCCGGCCCTTGAGCCGCAGCGCGGTCTGGTTGTGCAGCACCTGCTCCCACCAGTGGCCCACGACGTACTCGGGGATGTAGACCGCCACCACCCCGCGCGGGTTGGCCTCCCGGATCTCCACGGCGTACTGCACGATCGGCCGGATCACCTCGCGGTACGGCGAGTAGAGCATCTTCAGCGGTACGTCGATCCGCTGGGCGTCCCACTCCTCGACCAGGGCGCGCGACCGCTCGTCGCCGGTGTCGACGAAGACCGCCTCGAGCACGTTGGGACGGGTCGCCTTGGCGTAGGCGAGGGCGCGCATCGTGGGCTTGTGCAGCTTGGAGACCAGCACGATCGCGTGCACCCGCGTCGGCAGCACGGGGTCGCTGTCGCCGATGACCAGCTCGGCCTCGACCCGGTCGTAGTGGGTGCGGATGGAGCGCAGGATCGCGAAGAAGACGACCATCGAGATGATCGCGATCCACGCACCGGCCAGGAACTTGGTGATCAGCACCACCACGAAGACGGTCGCGGTCATCGCCAGGCCGAAGCTGTTGATCATCCGCGAGCGGAACATCCGCCGACGCGAGGCGTGGTCGGTCTCACCCCTCAGGTGCCGGGTCCAGTGCCGGATCATCCCGAGCTGGCTGAGGTTGAAGGAGACGAAGACGCCGACGATGTAGAGCTGGATCAACCGGGTCGGCTGGGCCTGGAAGGCGATGATCAGCACGATCGCGAAGCCGGCCAGGATCAGGATGCCGTTGCTGTAGGCCAGCCGGTCGCCGCGCGAGCCCAGCTGGCGTGGCGCGAAGCCGTCCTTGGCCAGGATCGAGCCCAGCACGGGGAAGCCGTTGAAGGCGGTGTTGGCGGCCAGCACCAGGATGATCCCGGTCATCGCGACCAGGAAGTAGAACCCGGGCGGGAAGTTGTCGAAGATCGCCCGGCCGAGCTGGGAGATGACCGTGTGCTGCTGGTAGCCGTGGGGCAGCTTGCTGCCGTCGGACCTGGTGAGCCGGTCCAGGTCGGTCGGGTCGACGTACTTCAGGCCCATCTCGCGGGCCAGGATGATGATGCTGAGCAGCATGGTGACCGCGATCGTGCCGAGCAGCAGCAGTGTGGTGGCGGCGTTGGCACTCTTGGGCTTGCGGAAGGCCGGCACGCCGTTGGAGATCGCCTCGACCCCGGTCAGCGCCGCACAGCCCGAGGAGAACGCCCGGGCGAGCAGGAAGATCAGCGCGACCTGGCTGATGTTCCCGGCGTACGACGGGTCGGGGGCCAGCCGCAGGTCGGCGCTCTCCACGTGGGGCAGACCGCCGCCGACGGCCCGGACGATCCCGTAGATCGCCATCCCGATGACGCCGATCATGAAGCCGTAGGTGGGGATGGCGAAGAACGCGCCCGACTCGCGCACCCCGCGCAGGTTGATCGCGGCCAGGATCACCACCAGCAGGACGGCGTACTCCGTCTCGTGGTTCTGCATGAAGGGCAGGGCGGCCTTGACGTTCTGCACACCGGAGGAGACCGACACCGCCACGGTCAGCACGTAGTCGACCAGCAGCGCCGAGGCGACGGTGACGCCGGCGTTCTTGCCGAGGTTGACCTTGGCGACCTCGTAGTCGCCACCACCGCTGGGGTAGGCGTGCACGTTCTGCCGGTAGGAGGCGACGACGGTCAGCATCACCAGGGCGACGGCGATGCCGATCTTCCAGGAGAACGTGTAGGCCGAGACTCCGGCCACCGACAGCATGATGAAGACCTCGTCCGGGCGCGTAGGCCACCGAGGAGAGGGCGTCACTGGCGAAGACGGGTAGGGCGATCCGCTTGGGAAGGAGCGTCTCCCCGAGCTGAGAGCTCCGAAGCTTGCGTCCGAGCAGGATGCGCTTGGAGACATTTCCAATGCCCACACGCCGAGGCTAGAGCACTCGACCCACTACTGTTCGCCTTGTGCACGTCGTGATCATGGGCTGTGGACGCGTCGGCTCGACGCTGGCGCGAAGTCTCGAGGACCGCAACCACACGGTCAGCATCATCGACAGCAACCCCGACGCGTTCCGGCGCCTCGGGCCGTCGTTCAACGGCACCAAGGTCACCGGCTACGGCTTCGACCAGGCCGTCCTGACCGAGGCCGGCATCGAGCGGGCCGACGCGTTCGCGGCGGTGAGCTCGGGTGACAACTCCAACATCATCGCCGCCCGCGTGGCCCGTGAGACCTTCGGGATCCAGCAGGTGGTGGCCCGGATCTACGACCCTGGCCGCGCCGAGGTCTACCAGCGCCTCGGCATCACCACGGTCGCCACGGTGAAGTGGACGGCCGACCAGGTGCTGCGCCGGCTGCTCCCGGCCGGGGGCGAACCAGACTTCCGCGACCCCTCGGGCACCATCCGCGTCGACCAGATCCCGATCCCCGAGACCTGGGTCGGAGAACGCACGGTGAAGTTCCAGGAGGAGTCCGGCAGCCGGATCGCCTGGATCGACCGCCTCGGCGAGGGCATGCTGCCCAGCCGTGAGTCGGTGATGCAGGAGGGCGACATCCTCCACCTCGTGATGCGCGAGGAGAAGGCCAGCGGCGTGTACGACGTGCTGAAGAAGGGCCCCGAGGATGACTGAGCCGACCACCGGACCACAGACCGGGGCCCCCACCCGGCGAGGTGTGCGATGAGGGTCGCGATCGCGGGAGCAGGTGCCGTCGGCCGGTCGATCGCCCGCGAGCTGATCGGCAACGGCCACGACGTCCTGCTCATCGACCGGGAGCCCAGCTCGATCAAGCCTGACCGCGTCCCCGACGCGGAGTGGCTGCTCGCCGACTCCTGCGAGCTGTCCTCCTTGGAGGAGGCCCGGCTGCAGGACTGCGACGTCGTGATCGCCGCGACCGGCGACGACAAGGTCAACCTGGTCACCGCGCTGCTGGCGAAGACCGAGTTCGGCGTGCCCCGCACCGTCGGCCGGGTGAACCATCCCAACAACGAGTGGCTCTTCACCGAGGCCTGGGGGGTCGACGTCAACGTCTCCACCCCGCGGATCATGTCCGCACTCGTCGAGGAGGCAGTCACCGTGGGCGACCTGGTGCGCCTGTTCACCTTCCGCCAGGGCAACGCCAACCTCGTCGAGATGACCCTGCCCGCCGACTCGCCGTTCGTCGGCAAGCCCTCCGGCCTGGTCCCCTGGCCGGAGAACTCCGCGCTGGTGACGATCCTGCGCGACGGGCAGGTCTACACCCCCGACCCCGAGCAGCCGATCGAGGCCGGCGACGAGCTGCTGTTCGTCGTGCCCAGCGAGGTCGAGGAGGAGCTCGAGCGGCTCCTCGCGCCCGAGGAGCACCAGAAGAAGGACTAGTCCGGACTCCCGCGGGGCCAAGGGCGCGCGTAACGTCCAAAGATGCTCACAGTCGAAGAATCAGTCGTCATCGACAAGCCCGTCGACGAGGTTTTCGCCTTCTTCACCGACCCCGACAACGTCTCGGTCTACAGCAGCAACATCGGGGACTACAAGGTGGTCTCAGGCGAGGACACCGAGATCGGGCGCAAGGCCGAGTTCACGGCCAGAGTGGTCGGGGTACGCCTCGACTACACCGACGAGCTCGTCGAGTACGAGGAGGGCAAGCACTACAAGCTCGCCTCGACCGGCGGCCGCATCCCCTACACGATCGACACCCGCTTCGAGGACGAGGGCGGCTCCACGCGGGTCACCTGGCACCAGGAGTCGGAGTCGCTCGGCAGCGTCTTCAGGTTCGCGGACTCGATCGTGCTGAAGATGTACGGCAAGGACGTGCGCTCGAACCTGGAGAAGGCCAAGACGCTCCTCGAGGCCTGACCTCCAGCTGCCCCTGAAGCCCTCAGGCCTGGACCGGGCCGAGTTCCGGTTCGGGGTCCCCGGGCTCGATCGGGGTGTGGTTGCGCGCGAGCAGCCACGCCATCGCGGCGAGCGCGGCCACCTGCAGCGGCCAGCCCATCCCCAGCTTGGCCACGCCCAGGGCCGCGACTGCCGAGTCGTCGCTCATCCACCCGTTGCGGCCCGCGAGGTACAGCGGACCCTGCACGACCACGCGCACCAGGCACGGCGCCGCCAGCAACCAGGTGAGCCGGCTGCACAGGCGCACGATCTTCGGGTCGCCGTGCCAGGCGGTGGGGTCCCCGGCGACGCTGCCGACCACGAAGCCGACGATCGGCCAGCGGATCGCGATGGTGAAGACCATCAGCACCGCGTAGACCAGGTTGTAGAGCAGCCCGGGCAGGAAGTACGCGAGGGCCTGGTCACCGGCGTCGCCCCCGCTGCGCGCAGCGCGCCACGCGAACAGCGCCCCCAGGCCGATCCCGAAGAACGCGTTCAGCACGAACTTGGGGCTGGTCCGCTGCACGAGCCGGACGCCCAGCAGCACGACGGCGGTCGCCAGGCTGAGTGCGATGGCCAGGCGCAGGTCGTGGCGGGTGAGGAAGACGACGGTGAACATGATCGTCGGGATCGCCGCCTCCAGCATGCCGCGGATCCCGCCGAGGGCCTGGGAGAGCTGCTGGCGCACGACCTGCTCGACGGTCTGGGTCGTGGGGGCGTCGGTCACTGGAATCTCAGGTCGTAGCGCGGGTTGAACATGATCCGGTCGCCGTCCTGCTCACCGATCCGTCCCGCGACCCGGATGCTCCGGCCCGGGGAGATGCCGCTGATCCGTCGCCGACCCAGCCAGATCACGTTGATCGAGCCGGTCCCGTCGTACAGCTCGGCCTCGAGCGCGGGGACACCTCCGCGCGGCCGCAGGGTGACGGTCTTCAGCGTGCCCTGCACCACGACCTTCTCCCGCAGCGGCGCGTCGGCGATGCAGAGCAGGCCGGCCTTGCGGGCGCCCTGGCGCAGCTCGCGGTCGTGCTCGCGGTCCTGGCTGGCCCAGCGGCTCAGCGTCTGGCCCAGGGAGTGCCGCAGGCTGTGCCCAGAACTGTGCCCGGAAGGTGGGTCCTGCTTCTCGGGCTCGGGCATGGCGAAAGGGTAGTCCGGCGGGGCGACGCGCCACCGCGGGATCAGTCGACCCGGCGTGCCTCTGGCGGCAGGCGCAGCGGCAGCGGGCTCCCAGGGGCCCGCGCCTCGCGACCCCGGCGTACGACGACGCGGCGGATGCTCTCCTCCCAGTGGCCGGCGAGCGCGGCGTCCAGGACGGCCGGACCCATCAGCGTGGCCCGCAGGATCCAGGCCGGGCCGACCTCTCCGATCACGCGGCTGGTCTGCGTCACACCCTGGCCCTCGGGGGTCTGCGCCGGCACCCTGCACACCAGCTCGGTGCCGAAGGTGCCCTGCTGCTCGCTCGCGGTGCCGCCGATGCGGGCGACCTCTGCGGCGATCTGGGGCCGCAGCTCGGCCCAGGTGTCGACACCCCGCGAGGCCGCGAACGCGCGCAGCTCGAGCGCCCCGTCGTCGGCCACGAGGACCGCTGCGCCCACCTCGCCGCTGGTCTCGTCGACCTCGAGACGCACCTCCATGCCGTCCTCCGGGACCACGACGATGCTGCCGAGGTCGATGCCGCCGTGCTTCTCGACGTACTCCTCGAGGTCGACCTGCGACTCGTCGAACGGGCCGACGCTGGGCAGGTCCAGGATCCCGTCCTCCGCGGCGGGCTCGCTGTCCGAGGAGCCTCCCTTGCGACCGAACCTCACGACCCGGCGCCTCTCGTCGACGTGGTCATCTCCGGCAGCTCGCGCGCGAACCCGCCGGTCGAGCCGTAGCCGCCCTCGCCACGCGCCGACTCCGCGAGCTCGGCTGTCTCGACGAAGGCAGCGGTCTCGCAGCGCTGCACCACCAGCTGGGCGATCCGGTCGCCGCGGTGGACGGTGAACGCCTCGGTGCGGTCGGTGTTCACCAGGCACACCTGCACCTCGCCGCGGTAGCCGGCATCGATGGTGCCGGGAGCGTTGACGATCGAGATCCCGTGCCGCGCGGCGAGCCCCGAGCGGGGGTGCACCAGGCCGACGTACCCCTCGGGCAGGGCCATCGCGATGCCGGTCGGGACCAGCGCGCGCTCCCCCGGCTGCAGGGTCAGCTCGGCGGCCGCATGAAGGTCTGCGCCGGCGTCGCCGGGGTGGGCGTACGACGGGAGCGGCAGCTCGGGATCGAGTCGCCTCACCGGTATCTGGACCATTCCAGCGACCCTACCCGCGACCCGCCCGCCCTCGTGGAGTGCCCGGGATGACAGGGTGACGTCCGTGTCGAGCGGGAACGCGGTGGACTCCTACTCCGAGCGCCTCACCGTCCCGCTGCGCTGGTGGGTGCAGGCCACGATGCTTCTCGCCACGCTCTGGCTGGCGTTCGTGGTGGCGATGCCCCTGTGGGCCGCCTGCCTCGCAGCCGGTGGGCTGCTGCTCGTCGTCTACGCCCTGTTCGTCTGGGTCGGCAGCGCCCGGGTGGCCGTGCGCGACGGAGTCCTGCACGCCGGGACCGCCCACATCGCGGTGGCGCACCTCGCGGAGCCCGAGCCGCTGGACCGCGAGCAGACGCGGCGGGTGCTCGGGGTGGACGCCGACGCGCGTGCCTTCCTGCTCACCAGGCCCTACCTGCGGCGATCGGTGAAGGTGCTCGTCCGCGATCCCGCCGACCCGACGCCTTACTGGGTGCTCTCCACGCGCCACCCTCGGCGGCTGGCGGCCGTCCTGACCGCCAGCTCGGGAGGCGGTAGGTCCTAGGGTTGAGTGGGTACGTAGGTGGCCCAACCGCGACGAGAGGCAGAGATGGCGAAGGACAAGTCGGAGAAGAAGCAGGACAGCTCCAAGACCTGGACGGTCATGTCGTTGGCCGCGGGAGTGCTCGGGGCCACCCTGGCGCGCAAGACGCTGACCAGCACCTGGCGGGCAGCCACCGGCAAGAACCCTCCTGCCAACCCCGCCGACCCCGACGTCGACCTCTGGGAAGCGGTCCTGTGGGCCGTCGCGAGCGGCACCGCCGTCCAGGTGGTCCGGATGCTGCTCTCGCGCAAGGCCGCCGACTACTACCAGAAGTCCACCGGGCACCTGCCCCCGCCGTTGCAGAAGGGTGACGGGGCCAAGGGCGCGACCGCCTGAGGAGTCTCGACTCCGCTCGACCGACAAGAGCCGCTCGGCCAGCACGAACGCTCGACCGGCAGACGAAAGGGCCGCCCCGTGGGGCGGCCCTCAAGTTCTGCGTCGAGTCACGCGCAGTCGCGGCAGATCAGCTTCTTCTCGTCGGCCAGCTGGCTGCGGTGATGCACCAGGAAGCAGCTCATGCAGGTGAACTCGTCCATCTGCTTGGGCATGACCTCCACGGCCAGCTCCTCGTGGGAGAGGTCCGCGCCGGGCAGCTCGAAGGACTCGGCCGCTTCGGCCTCGTCCTCGTCCACCTTGCCGGAGTTCTTGTCGTGCCGTCGTGCCTTGAGCTCCTCGAGGCTGTCCTCGCTCTGCTCTTCCTCGGTCTTGCGTGGTGCGTCGTAGTCGGTCGCCATGTCTTTTCTCCTGCCCCCAAGTCCCAGTCACTCCCCCGCCCGATCCGGGTGAGTCACGGGTGTCGGGCACGGTGTTCTCGTTGATGCTCCGTGTCGCTCAACGGCGCAGATTGTGCACTAGTCCGTCTGAACTTGCACACCCATTCGCACATCCGGTGCCTCCCGGAAGGAACGGACGGGCTCTGCGCGCCGGCGACCCCCCAGGAACGCTTGAGGTGTGCTCGTTTGTTCCCGTTTCCCGAACGCGTATTCAGCAGAAGCCGCAGGCGTCGACGAGCGTCACGAACGAGGACCAGATCGGCTCCGGTGCGCACACCACCAGGTCGTGCCCACGCGGGGTCGCACGCACCTCGATCCTGGCGCCGCACTCGGTCGCGACCAGCCCACCTGCGGCGTGGTCCCACAGGTGCGGCCCCTCCTCGACGTAGGCGTCGAGCGAGCCGACGGCGAGGGCGCACAGGTCGAGCGCGCACGAGCCGATGCGCCGGATGTCGCGCACCTGGGGCAGCATCCGGGCGACTGCGGCGGCCTGGTGGGCGCGGACCTCGGGCTCGTAGCTGAACCCCGTCCCCACCAGCGCCTCCTCGAGCGGGGGGCTCCCGTGACGCCCGAGGGGTACGCCGTTGAGGCGGGCGCCCCCGCCCAGCGACGCGGCGTACTCCAGCGCGAGGGCGGGTGCGACCACGGCTCCCGCGACGACGCGGCCGTCCTGCTCGGCGGCCACCGAGACGGCGTAGTGCGGCAGCCCGTAGAGGTAGTTGACCGTGCCGTCGATCGGGTCGACGATCCAGCGCACCCCTGAGGAGCCGGAGTCGTCGTGCCCCTCCTCGCCGAAGAAGCCGTCGTCGGGACGTGCCCCCAGCAGGCGGTCCCGGAGCAGCTCCTCGCAGGCACGGTCGGCCTCGGTGACCACGTCGGTGGGGCTGGACTTGAGCCCGGCCACGTCGACGCCCTTGGCGCGCATGGTCGAGGCGAGCTCGCCGGCCTCCCTGGCGGCCGAGACGGCGAGCTCGAGCAGGTCGACGGGGTCAGGCCGGATGTCCGCCACGCCTCAGTCCCTGCCGCACAGGGCGGGGCGAGGGCCGCGAGGGTTCGGGCAGCACCCGGCGGCGCACACCTCCCATGCGGCGTCCGTGGCGACCGCGGCCCGTTCCACGCTCTCGCCGCGCTCGGCGGCGCCCCGCTCGAGGAGCAGGTCGCGGACCATCGCCACGAACCGGGGGTCCACCCCGGCGGTCGCCGCCCGCACGTAGGGCATGCCCAGCTCCTCGGCGGTCTCTCGGGCCTCGGTGTCGAGGTCGTAGACGACCTCCATGTGGTCGGAGACGAAGCCGATCGGCACCACCGCGACGCCGGGGACGCCGCGTCGCCGCAGCAGTCGGAGGTGGTCGTTGACGTCCGGCTCCAGCCACGGCACCTGGGGCGGCCCCGAGCGCGAGCAGAAGACCAGCTCCGAGGGGTAGCGGTGACCGGTCTCCTCCCGCACCCGCTCGACGATCTCGGCGGCGACCACCCGGTGCTGCGCCACGTAGGCACCCCCACGAGGGCCGCTGCGCTCGTTCATCGACAGCGGGATCGAGTGGGTGACGAAGGCCAGGTGCCCACCGCGCCTGGCATCCTCCGGCAGGTCGGCGAGCGCGGCGAGCGTGGCGTCGACCATCGGCTCGATGAAGCCGGGGTGGTTGAAGTAGGCACGCAGCCGGTCGACGCGTGGAGACCCCGGCACGCCGCCGACTGCGTCAGCGAGGTCCTCGCGGTACTGCCGGCACCCGCTGTAGGAGGAGTAGGCGCTGGTGAGCAGGGCGGCCGCACGGGAGATGCCGTCAGCCTTCATCTGCGCGACCGCGTCACGGAGGTACGGGTCCCAGTTGCGGTTGCCCCAGTAGACCGGGATCTTCACACCGTTGGCCTCGAGGTCGGTCTCGATCGCCGCGACCAGCGCCCGGTTCTGGTCGTTGATCGGGCTGCGCCCGCCCCGGTCGAAGTAGTGCTGCCCGACCTCCTCGAGCCGGGCCGCCGGGATGTCCCGTCCGGCGGTCACGTTCCGCAGGAACGGCACGACGTCATCGGCCTTCTCGGGCCCACCGAACGAGACCAGCAGCAGCGCGTCGTACGGCGTCGGGTCCGGCATGTCTCAAGCCTAGTGTTGTGCCTGATGCTCACCTCGTACCGCCGGGTCTTCGCCCACCCGGGCGCACTCGCGTTCTCGGTGACCGGCCTGGTGGCCCGGCTCCCGATCGCGATGATGACGCTGGGCATCGTTCTCCTGGTGAGCGCGCAGACCGGCTCCTACGCCCTGGCGGGTGAGGTCTCCGCGGCCTACATCGTCGGCAACGCGGTCGCCGGTGTGCCGCAGGGCCGACTGGTCGACCGGTTCGGCCAGGCCAGGGTGCTGTACGTCGACGCGGCCCTGTTCGCCGTCACGACTGCCCTGATGGTGGCCTCGATCAGCCAGGACTGGCCGCTGCCCGTCCCCCACCTGATGGCCGCGCTCTCTGGCGCGGCCATCCCTCCGGCCGGCAGCCTGGTCCGCAGCCGGTGGGCACACCTCCTCGTCGACGAGGCCGAGCGGCACACCGCGTTCGCGGCTGAGGGAGTGGTCGACGAAGCCGTCTTCGTGACCGGTCCTGCCCTGGTCACCTTCTTGTCCACGCTGCACGCGCCCCAGTCCGGGCTCCTCGTGGCACTGGTGCTCGGCACAGGTGGGGCGCTTGTCCTCGCCCTGCAGCGCCGTACCGAGCCACCGGCCCATCCGCACGACCGCACGATCGCCCGGGACCCGATGGCTTGGGCGGTGCTGGTCCCGCTGGCCTTCGGCGCCCTCGCCCTGGGGAGCCTGTTCGGCGCCCAGGAAGTGGCCACCGTCGCGCTGGCAACCGACGCGGGGCACCGGCCCGTCTCGGGCTTGATGCTCGGGGTCTTCGCGCTCGGCAGCGGCCTGGCCGGTGTGGTCACCGGCGCAATGAGCTTCCGTCGTACGCCGGTGCAGCGGGCGCGGATCGGCCTGGTCCTGCTCACCCTCGGTGCCTCTGTGCTGCCTCTGCTTCCCGGGCTGGTCTCCGTATCCGTCGGCCTGTTCGTCACCGGACTGGCCCTGGCTCCGACGCTGATCGCGCTGTTCTCCGTCATCGAGGCGGCCACACCGCGCTCGCGCTTCAACGAGGCCATGGGAGTGGTCTCGACCGGTGTCAGCGCCGGCATCGCGCCCGGTGCCTGGGTGGCCGGTGTGGTCGCCGACGACGCCGGCGGGTCCACGGCGTACTGGGTGGGCGCGGTCTCGGCACTGCTCGCTGCCGCGGCGATGTTCCTGGTGCCCCACGTGAGCCGTGCCGACGCACACGTGGGACTAGATTCAGCCGCATGAGCACGTGGACCAACTGGGCCGGCACCGGTACGGCGCACCCGGCCCAGGAGGTCGCTCCGCACGACGCCGGCGAGGTCGTGGACGCGGTCGTGGCCGCCCGGCACCAGCACCTGTGCGTCAAGATGCCGGGCACGGGTCACTCGTTCACCGACATCGCGCTGACCGACGGGCTGCTGCTCCGCCCAGAGGGGCTGCGCGGCATCACCGGCGTCGACCGGGACGCGATGACGGTGACCGCGCTGGCCGGCACCCCGCTGTCCGAGCTGAACACCCACCTCACCCGGCTGGGGCTCTCGCTGCACAACATGGGCGACATCGAGGAGCAGACGGTGGCCGGGGCCATCTCGACCGGCACCCACGGCACGGGCGGCACGGTGGCCTCGCTGAGCGCCCAGGTGGTCGGCCTGGAGCTGGTGACCGGCGAGGGCAAGGAGCTGGCGGCCTCCTCGCAGGAGAACGCCGACGTGCTGGAGTTCGCGCGACTCGGTCTCGGTGCCCTCGGGGTGCTGACCTCGGTCACCCTCGCGGTCGAGCCGATGTTCACCCTGGCGGCCCACGAGGCGCCGATGACCTGGGACCAGGCGCTCGCCGAGAGCGACGACCTCGTCGCCGCCAACGACCACTTCGAGATGTACTGGTTCCCGCACACCGACCGGCTGCTCAGCAAGCGCAACAACCGCACCGCCGACGAAGCACAGCCGCTCGGTCGCTTCAAGGGCTGGCTGGACGACGAGTTCCTCGCCAACCGGGTCTTCGGCTGGAGCAACCGGCTGGGCAACCTGCGCCCCCGGATGCGCCCGCGCCTGAACGAGCTGGCTGGGCGTGCACTCTCCGAGCGCCGGTTCAGCGACGTGCCGCACCGGGTCTTCACCTCGCCGAGACGGGTCGTGTTCCGCGAGATGGAGTACGCCGTGCCACGGGAGGTGGGGCTGGATGCCCTGCGCGAGGTCCGTGCCCTGATCGACCGGAGCGACTGGCTGATCAGCTTCCCGGTGGAGGTCCGGTTCGTCCCGGGCGACGACGTGCCCCTCTCGACCGCCTACGGGCGCGACTCCGTCTACCTCGCCTTCCACACCAACCCGCAGACCGACCACACCGACTACTTCGCCCGGGTCGAGGACGTCCTGCGCGGCTACGACGGCCGCCCGCACTGGGGCAAGCTGCACCAGCGCACGGCCGCCGACCTCGCCCCGGCGTACCCGCGCTGGCAGGATTTCCTGGCCATGCGCGACCGGCTCGACCCAGATCGGATCTTCGTCAATCCATACATCGAGCGTGTCCTCGGTCCCTGAGTCGGCCTGAAGTATTCTCGGCGCTCTGGCGACCGCCCGGTGGCGTCGCCTTCGGCTCGGTGTAGGAGATGAAGATGGAAAGCGCCCTGCGGCCCCGCGACATCCAGGCGCGAATCCGCGCGGGCGAGTCCCCGGAGGACGTCGCCTCCGCCGCCCGGACGACGGTCGAGACGATCATGGGCTTCGCCACTCCCGTCCTCGCCGAGCGCGCCCACGTGGCCCGCACCGCGCAGAAGGCATCCGTGCGGCGTCGTACCGGGGAGAGCGGCGGGGTCTCCCGCACCCTCGGGGAGTCGGCCGGGATGTTCTTCTCCGAGCACTCGCTGCACGACGAGGACGTCGCCTGGGACGCCTGGCGCCAGGCCGACGGTCGCTGGGCACTGGTGGCCGACTACGCCGTGGGCGGTCAGCCCCGCCGTGCCGAGTTCACCCACGACCTCCCCGGGCGCTACGTCGTCGCCGAGAACGACGAGGCCCGCCTGCTGACCGGCGAGCTGCGCGAGCCAGGGGCCACCCGGTCCGCGGTCCAGGGACGCCGGCTCTCCTCGGTGCCGCACCAGGACGAGCTGCCCCTCGGTGACGACGCCATCGAGCTCGTCAGCGACCGAGCCACCGTCACCGCGGACGCAGACTGGATCGCGGCCGACGGCGCCGCCCCTGTCGACGAGCCGCTCGAGGGCACCACGCCCGACGAGGAGGCGCAGCCGGCCGTGGAGCCTCCCGCCGCGGAGGAGGACGCCCCGCGCCCGTCGAAGTCGCGGCGCAAGGGCCGGTCCTCCATCCCGTCGTGGGACGAGATCATGTTCGGCGGCCAGTCCGAGTAAGCGTGCGCGGGGGTAGCCTCCGCCCATGGCTTACTTCGTCACCGGTGCGACAGGCTTCATCGGGCGCTACCTCGTCGAGGAGCTGCTCTCGAACCGTCAGGGCGAGGTGTTCGTCCTGTGTCGCGAGGGCTCGTTGCCCCGCATCGAGGCGCTGGTCGAGCACTGGTCCGACTCGCTGGGCGCGACCGACCGGGTGATCCCGGTCATCGGCGACCTCGGCGAGGAGGACCTCGGCGTCAGCCACCAGTGGATCACCGCTCACCGCGACGACATCGACCACTTCTTCCACCTCGCCGCGATCTACGACATGACCGCCTCGGACGAGATGAACCAGGTCATGAACGTCGACGGCACTCGCAACGCCATCTCGCTCGCGGCCAAGCTGGAGGCGCGTCACTTCCACCAGGTCTCCTCGGTGGCCGCGTCGGGTGACTTCGAGGGCGTCTTCGACGAGTCGATGTTCGACGAGGGCCAGGGCCTGCCCTCGGCGTACCACCGCACCAAGTACGAGTCCGAGAAGATCGTGCGCCAGGAGTGCGAGGTGCCCTGGCGGGTCTACCGCCCCGCCATCGTGGTCGGCGACTCCCAGACCGGGGCGATGGACAAGATCGACGGCCCCTACTACTTCTTCCCCCTGCTCAAGCGGATGCGCGACACCATCCCCGGCTGGATGCCGTTGGTCGGGATCGACCTCGGCGACACCAACGTGGTCCCGGTCGACTACGTCGCACAGGCGATGGACCACATCGCCCACCAGCCTGACCTCGACGGCCAGGCCTTCCACCTGGTCAACCCCGAGCCGCAGAGCACCGTCGGCTTGATCAACACCTTCGCCGCGGCTGCGAAGGCGCCGCAGTTCGCCGTGCCGGTCGACCGCAGCGTCACCGGGCGGGTGCCGACCAACCTGCTCCCCAAGGCCCTGCGCCCCAAGAACCTGCTCGGGGCAGCGCTGCGGATGTCCCCGGTGACGGCCGTCCTCGAGCAGACGATCGGGCGACTCGGCATCCCGCCGGCGGTGCTGGGCCACGTCTCCTTCCCCTCGATCTACGCCTCGCGCTCGACCGAGAAGGCCCTCTCGGGGTCCGGGATCTCGGTGCCCGACCTGGAGTCCTACGCCCCCCTGCTGTGGACCTACTGGGAGGAGATGCTCGACGACTCGATCAAGAACGACTCCGCGGCGGTCAAGGCGCTGACCAACAAGACCGTCGTGATCACCGGCGCCTCCTCGGGCATCGGCCTGGTCACCGCCGTCCAGGTCGCCAAGGCGGGCGCCGTACCGATCCTGGTCGCCCGTGGCGCCGAGAAGCTCGAGGCGACCCGGCGGCTGATCGAGGGGCAGGGAGGTACGGCGTACGTCTACCCCTGCGACCTCTCCGACCTCGACGCGATCGACGCCCTCACCAAGCAGATCTCCTCCGACTTCGACCACGTGGACTTCGTGGTCAACAACGCCGGCCGCTCGATCCGGCGCTCGCTCAAGCTCAGCGAGGACCGCTTCCACGACTTCGAGCGCACGATGCAGCTCAACTACTTCGGCGCGATCCGGCTGGTGATGGGGCTGCTGCCGAAGATGCGCGCGCAGAAGTCGGGCCACGTCGTGAACATCAGCTCGATCGGGGTGCTCACCAGTCCCCCGCGGTTCTCGGCCTACGTGGCCTCCAAGGCCGCGCTCGACGCGTGGAGCAACGTGGTCTCCAGCGAGGTCGTGGGCGACGGTGTCTCGTTCACCAGCATCCACATGCCGCTGGTGCGCACGCCGATGATCGCCCCGACCAAGCTCTACGACCGGTTCCCGACGATCAGCCCGGGGCAGGCCGCGCGGAAGGTGATCACCGCGCTGGTGGAGCGGCCCCACGAGATCAACACGTTGACCGGCAACCTCGGAGCGCTCGCCCACACCTTGGCGCCCAAGCAGGCCTTCCGCGTGCTGCACCTGGCCTACCAGGTCTTCCCCGACTCCTCCGCCGCCAAGGGCACCGACGCCCAGAAGGCCAGGGGCCGCGCGGAGAGCGAGCAGATGATGCTGGCCCGGCTCCTCAAGGGCGTCCACTGGTAGACCCGGTCGCCACGGGGCGCTCCGGGTCGGCGACCCACTCGCTCCACGAGCCGGGGTAGAGGGCACCGTCGATCCCGGCCACGGCCATGGCCAGCAGGTCGTGGGCCGCGGTGACGCCGGAGCCGCAGTACGCCGCCACCTCACGGCCACTGGCCTCCGCGTAGACCTCGCGCAGCTCCTCGGCGGACTTGAAGGTGCCGTCGTCGCGGAGGTTGGCACCGGTCGGGACGTTGACGGCCCCGGGGATGTGGCCGGCGACAGGATCGACGGGTTCCACCTCCCCGCGGTAGCGCTCGGGGTTGCGGGCGTCGACCAGGACCCCGCGCTCGGCGAGCGCGAGGACGTCGTCGGCCTCCAGGATCGGGAGCTGTCCCGGTCGCGCCGTGAAGTCTCCGGCTGCCTGGTGGTCGCGCGAAGCCTCCTGGTGGTCGAGCGAAGTCGAGACCACCCCACCTGCTCCGACCCACGCCGCCCATCCCCCGTCGAGCACCCGCACGTCGGCGTGGCCGGCCCAGCGCAGCAACCACCAGCACCGGGCCGCGGCACGGCCCTGCCAGTCGTCGTACACCACGACGGGGCGGGTGTCGGACACCCCGGCCTCGCGCATCGCGGCCTGGAAGACCTCGACGTCCGGCAACGGGTGCCGGCCCCGCGGACCGGGCGGCGCGGCGAGGGCGCTGTCCAGGTCGACGTACGCCGCACCGGGGATGTGTCCTGCGGAGTACTCGTCAGGACCCGGCGGGCCGCCCATCCGGTAGCGGACGTCGAGCACGGTCACCTGGTCGAGCAGGCGGGAGAGCTCGGTGACGGAGATCAGGGGGCCGGCGACCTGCATGGCATGATCCTGCCCGATGGCCGAACTCCAATTCTTCACCGGGACGATGGACTCCGGGAAGAGCACCCTCGCCCTGCAGACCAACCACAACCACGCGGCCCGGGGACGGATCGGCCGGATCTTCACCACCCACGACCGCGCCGGTGAGGCGCTGGTCTCCTCGCGCCTCGGGCTGACCCACGACGCCATCGAGGTCGATGCAGGGTTCGACTTCTGGCGCTACGTCGTCGACGAGCTCACCCACGGCGCACGGATCGACTACCTGATCTGCGACGAGGTGCAGTTCTACACCGGCGCGCAGGTCGAGCAGCTGGCCAAGGTGGTCGACGAGCTGCAGATCGACGCCTTCGCCTTCGGCATCCTGACCGACTTCCGCACCCACCTCTTCGAGGGCTCCCGGCGGCTGGTCGAGCTCGCCGACCGGATGAACGTGCTCCAGGTGGAGGCGCTGTGCTGGTGCGGCCGACGGGCCACCCACAACGCGCGGTCGGTGGACGGGGAGATGGTCACCGAGGGCGAGGTGATCGTCGTCGGCGACGTGAGCGGCGAGGACCCCGACGCCACCGATGTCTCGCCGGAGGGCGAGGTCGTCTACGAGGTCCTCTGCCGGGCCCACCACCGCCGCCGGATGACCGCCGCCCGCGCCCGCGCCATCTCGATGATCGCCGAGCCCCTCCCCTTCGCCTGAGGGACATATCCACATTCGATCGGACCCCGCTGGTCGGCGTTTCAGGGTCCGTTCGAATGTGGATATGACGTTGTGGCGTCAGCAGACCAGGATGGGGATGTGCATCTCCCGGGGGGTCAGGGAGCCGTGCAGGCCGATCAGGGTGGTCTCGTAGGAGAAGTCCGTGCTGCTGAACAGCGCCCAGTTGTCGTCGGCGGCGGCGACGACGTCGCCGATCCGGGGGCGTACGGCGGCGTCGACCGTGCCGAACCACCCGCGGGCGATCGCCTCGTCCCGCGTCAGGACCAGGGCACGCGGACCCGAGCACCTCTCTCCACGTCGCGGCGACCTCGGGCGCCGCGCCGAGGTGGCAGTAGACGTGCCGGAACCGGGCCTCGCCGCCGAGCAGGGACACCCCGTCGCGCAGTGACGGCTCGGAGTCGATGTCGAAGCGGGTCTGCGGCAGCGAGTCGACCATGCCGTGGTCGGCGACGACCACCAGGCGCACCTCGGGCGGCAGCGCGTCACGCAGCTCCTGCACGTCCTCGTCGATGTCGCGCAGCTGGGCGCGCCAGCGCACCGAGTCGACCCCTGCCCGGTGGCCGTGCCAGTCGAGGTCCCCGTCGTAGACGTAGGTCAGCGACGGCCGCCGTGCAGCAGCCGCCACAGCGCCCGCCACTCGCTCGGCGACGTCGTCCGCCCCGACGTACGCCGCGCCGCGCTGGCCACACCGGGTCAGTCCCGAGGCTGCGAACTCACGCTTGCTGACCACGCTGGTGTGCACGCCCACCGCCTCCAGCGCGTCGAAGGCCGTGCGGTGCGGCTGCCAGACGAGGGGGTCGACCGGCTGGTCCCAGAACAGCGAGTTCAGCAGCGCGCCGGTCTCGGGCACCCGCGAGGTGAACCCGACCAGGCCGTGCTGCCCCGGCGTGAGCGCGGTGCCGAGCGAGGTCAGCGAGGTCGCGGTCGTCGAGGGGACGCCGCAGGTCGCGGGCTGCGTGTCGACCGAGCCGAGCAGGGAGTGCAGGTACGGCGCCTGGGCGCGGTGCTCGGCCAGGAGGTCGTGGCCGAGCCCGTCGACGAGCATCACGACATATGCCGGCGCGGGCGGCAGCTGCAGGGACGTCGTACCGAGATCGGGCGCGACACCGAGCGCGCGGGCGACCGCGGGCAGCACGTCGCCGAGGGTGGACGACGAGTACGCAGGCTCGACGAACCCGCCACCCGCCGGGAGCTCCACGTCTCAGCCCCGGGTGCGCGCAGACAGGGTCTCGGCGAACTCCAGCAGCCCGTCGACGGCACCCTGCCCGTCGGCGGCGGAGCTGACCCGCAGGGAGAAGTCGTCGGAGGCCAGGACGCCCGTGTAGCCGTGGTCGGCGTCGCACTCGGGGTCGGCGCAGGCGGCCGGCTCGAGGTCGATCCGGCTCACGCCTCCCCAGCCGATGGTGAGCACGGCCTCGGTGGGCGTCGGGTCGCTCCCGTCGTCCAGCGTGGCGGGGTTGGCCACCATCCGGTTCACCACCACCGAGCGCACCGAGGTCAGCCGGATGGCCTCCGTCGAGGTCGAGGTGTACGGCTCGGGCAGCAGGTCGTCGGGCGCGTGCTCGTCGGTGTGGCAGAGGATCAGGCGGGTGCCGGTCAGCACGACCACGGTGATGTGGCGGCGTACCTCGTCACGGTCGATCGTCGGCTCGTGGTGGACGAGGTACGACGCGACCTCCTCGCCCGCCACCGCGGCGCGCACGCCCGCGGAGACGACCTGCGGGTAGTACCCGGTCTTCTCGATCGCCATGACGAGCTCGCTGGAGCGGTCGTCGGAGGTCACCGGGCGCATGTGTCCAGTCAATCACGTCACAGGGTGTCGCCCGGTGGGGCGCTGAGGCGTCGGACGAACAGGTCCGAGCGCGGGTCGGTGACCGGTTCCACGCGGCCGGTGGCGTGCAGCACCCGGCAGCCGGACGAGGTCGCGTGCACGAGCAGCAGGTCGATCTGGCAGACCTGGGGCAGGTCGATCTTGAGCTGGGCGACGCGGCGGATCAGCTCCTCGACGGCGTCCACGTCGACGGGCTCGCTGCCGCGGTAGCCGAACAGCAACGGCGCCGCCTTGATGTCGCGCACCGTCTCCGCCGCGTCGAGGGCGCTGACGGGCGGGATCCGGTAGACCCGGTCGCCCACCAGCTCCGAGAGCGGGCCGGAGACCCCGAAGTGCACGGCCGGACCGAAGAGCGGGTCCTCCAGAGCGCCCACGGACACCGGGACGCCGGAGTCGGCGGTCGCCTGCACGACGAACTCCGCGTCGGGGGCGTCGTGGGTCATCTCCCGCAGCGACGCCCAGGCCCCCTGCATCTCCTCGGCGTCCTGGATGTTGCGCCACACGTGGGCGAGGTCGGGCCGCTGGCGCAGCCGCTCCGCCGTGGCCTTGAGCACGACGTCCCAGCCGAACCGCTCACCGGCGGCGATCGCCTCCTCCGGGGTCGCGACGTGCACCCGCTCCCACAGGTCGATGCCGTAGTGACCGAGCAGCTCGCGCAGCTCGGAGTGGTCGAGGTCGCGGCCGTCCGGCGCATCGGCCAGCAGCAGCTTCACCTGGCGCGCGGCGGCCTCGAGGTCGACCCCCTCGAGCACGGCACCCTGGTCCTCCGGGTCGTGACGCTGCCGCCACGACGGAGTACTCCACGACCCGCGCGAGGGCACGCACCGCCGCCTCGACCGCGGGGTACGACGGCACCGAGCCGCGACCGGCCGTGTGGCCCGACAGGTCGGGGACCCGGAGGAGCTCGGGCACACCCTCGCGGCCGAGGAAGGTGGAGACCAGCGGCTTGTCCGACTGCTCCCCCACGGCGGCCAGCACGTTGGCGACGGCGACACCTCCCGCGTCCAGGGGCGGGATGTAGACCGCGACGACGGCATCGACGTGGTCGTCGTCGATGGCGGCGTCCAGCGCGCGCTCGAAGTCACCGGCGGTCGCGTCGGCGCCGAGGGCGGTGGCGGCGGTGACCGTGAGTCCGCTCGCGACCGCCGCGTCGATCGCGAGGAGACCGAGGGCGTCGGAGTTGCCGACGATCGCGACCCTCGAGCCGGTGGGCAGCGGCTGGTGGGCGAGCAGCTGGGCGACGTCGAACATCTCGTCGAGGGTGTCGACCTGGATGATCCCCGCCTGCCGGAACATCGCGTCGACGGCCTCCGGAGGGGCCACGATCTTGCGGACCGCGTGGCCCATCGGCACCCCCTGCGTCGTACGCCCCGAGCGCACCGCGATCACCGGCTTGCGCCGCGAGACCCGCCGCGCGATGCGGGAGAACTTGCGCGGGTTACCGATCGACTCCAGGTACAGCAGGATCACCTCGGTGGCGTCGTCCTCCTCCCAGTACTGGAGGAGGTCGTTGCCGGAGACGTCGGCCCGGTTGCCCGCGCTGACGAACGTGGAGAGTCCGAGTCCACGGCCGCGCACCTTGTCGAGGATCGCCGAGCCGAGGGCGCCCGACTGGCAGAAGAACCCAGCACGGCCGCGCGGTGGCATCACCGGCGCCAGCGAGGCGTTCAGCGACACCTCGGAGGCGGTGTTGATGATGCCCAGGCAGTTGGGCCCGATCAGCCGCAACCCGTAGGACCGGGCCAGCCCCAGCAGCTTGCGCTGCCGCTTGCGCCCCTCCTCCCCGGTCTCGGCGAACCCGCTGGAGATCACGATGAGGCCGTGGACGCCCTTGTTGGCGCAGTCGAGCACGACGTCCTGCACCGCGTCGGCCGGCACAGCGACCACAGCGACGTCGATGGATCCTGGGATGTCGCTGACCGTCGGGTACGCCGGCATCCCGGCGACCGAGTCGGCGGCGGGGTTCACGACGTAGACCCGGCCGGCGTAGTCACCGAGCACGAGGTTGCGCACCAGCAGGGCGCCGATCGTGTCGCTGCGGCGGGACGCGCCGATCACCGCGACGCTCTTGGCGTTGAGGAACGTGGCGATCGAGGCCGCCTCGGAGCGGTGCTCGCGCGCGGAGATCACCCCCATCGCGGTCTCGGTTGGGTCGATGTCGAACTCGAGGTGCATCACGCCCTCGTCCCAGCCGCCCTTGACCTGGTAGCCCTGGTCGCGGAAGACCTGGATCATCCGCCTGTTGTCGGGCAGCACCTCGGCCACGAACCTCTTCACACCTCGCTCGCGCCCGGCCTGGGCGAGGTGCTCGAGCAGGATCTGGCCCATCCCGCGCCCCTGGTGCTCGTCCTGCACGAGGAAGGCGACCTCGGCCCGGGAGTCGGGCTCCTCGCTGATCACGTCGTAGCGCCCGACGGCCAGGATCTTCTCGGCCACGGTCAGCACGAACGCGACCCGTTGGACGTAGTCGACGTGGGTGAATCGCTCGACGTCGCGCTCGGAGAGGTTCGGCATCGGGGCGAAGAAGCGGTAGTACTTCGACTGGTCACTGACCTTGGCGTAGAACTCCACCAGCAGGTCCGCGTCGTCGGAGCTGATCGGGCGCAGGTGGGCGGTCCGGCCGTCGCGCAGCAGGACATCGGCCTCCCAGCGGGCCAGGTAGTCCTGCTCCACGGTCACGCGCAGAATCTACCCGGCGGACGCGGTCGGCGTGCCCGTGCAGGAATCGTCAGGCCCGGTTGCGAGAATCCGGGCATGGCACGTCGTACGGCACCCACGCCGGAGGAATTCGAGGAACAGATCGTCGACATCGACGTCGGCGACGAGATGCGCTCGAGCTTCCTGGAGTACGCCTACTCGGTCATCTACTCGCGCGCCCTGCCCGATGCCCGCGACGGCCTGAAGCCCGTGCAGCGCCGGATCCTCTACGCGATGCACGACATGGGGCTGCGTCCCGAGCGCGGTCACGTGAAGTCCTCCCGGGTGGTCGGCGAGGTGATGGGCCGGTTCCACCCCCACGGCGACGGCGCCATCTACGACGCCCTGGTCCGGATGGCCCAGCCCTGGTCGATGCGCCTCCCGACGGTCGACGGCCATGGCAACTTCGGAAGTCCGGACGACCCCCCGGCTGCGATGCGTTACACCGAGGCCCGGATGGCACCCGCCGCGGTGGCGATGACGGCCACCATCGACGAGGACACCGTCGACTTCCGGGCCAACTACGACGGCCGCGAGCTCGAGCCCGCCGTGCTGCCCTCGGCCATCCCCCACCTCGTGGTCAACGGCGCAGCCGGCATCGCGGTCGGGATGGCCACCAACATCGCGCCGCACAACCTCGTCGAGGTGGTCCAAGCCCTGCGCCACCTGGTCAAGCAGCCGGACGCCGACCTCGACGCCCTGATGCGCTTCGTGCCCGGCCCCGACCTGCCGACGGGCGGCAAGATCATCGGGCTGGACGGCGTCCGCGACGCCTACGAGACCGGCCGGGGCAGCTTCCGGATGCGCGCGACCGCCCGCATCGAGAGCGTGACTGCTCGGCGCAAGGGGATCGTCGTCACCGAGCTGCCGTACGGCGTCGGCACCGAGCGCGTCATCGAGAAGATCAAGCAGCTCGTGCAGACCAAGAAGCTGCAGGGCATCGCCGACGTCAAGGACCTCACCGACCGCGCCAAGGGGCTGCGCCTGGTGATCGAGGTCAAGAACGGCTTCCACCCCGAGGCGATCCTCGATCAGCTGTTCCGCAGCACCCCGATGGAGGAGTCCTTCGGGATCAACGCCGTCGCCCTCGTCGACGGCCAGCCGCGCACCCTCGGGCTCAAGCAGATGCTGGAGGTCTTCCTCGAGCACCGCTTCGAGGTCATCCGCCGTCGCTCGACCTTCCGGCGCGGCAAGGCCGCCGACCGGCTGCACCTGGTGGAGGGCCTGCTGCTGGCGATCCTCGACATCGACGAGGTCATCCAGCTGATCCGCGGCAGCGACAACGCCGAGATGGCCAAGCAGCGGCTGATCGACGTCTTCGACCTCACCGACGTGCAGGCGACGTACATCCTCGACATGCCGCTGCGCAGGCTCACGAAGTTCTCGAAGCTCGAGCTCGACAAGGAGTCCGACGAGCTGCGCCGCACCATCGAGGAGCTCGACGAGATCCTCGGCGACGACGCCAGGCTGCGCGCGGTCGTCTCCGACGAGCTCGCCGAGGTGGCCAAGACGTTCGGCACGCCACGTCGTACGGTCCTGCTGGAGTCGTCCGGCCAGACCAGGACGACCACGGCCACGCCGCTCGAGGTCGCCGACGACCCGTGCTACGTCTTCCTGTCCTCCTCCGGGTTGCTCGCCCGTACGACGTCCCTCACGGTGCCCGACTCATGGGGTCCTGGCGGTGGCGGTGCCCGCGCCCGGCACGACGTGATCGTCTCCGCGGTGGCGACCACGGCCCGTGGTGAGGTCGGCGTCGTCACCTCGGCCGGCCGGGTGGTCAAGCTCGGCGTGCTCGACCTGCCGACGCTGCCGATCACCGCGAACCACCCCAACCTCCAGGGGGGCGCGCCGGTCGGGGAGTTCCTCACCCTCGAGGGCGAACGCGTGCTCGCGCTGACCGACTTCGACCCGGAGTCACCCGGGCTGGCCCTCGGCACCCGCCAGGGCATCGTCAAGCGGGTCAACCCGGAGTACCTCTCGGCCCGCGAGGAGTGGGACGTGATCTCGCTCAAGGACGGCGACGAGCTCGTGGGGGCTGTCGAGCTGCGCACCGGCCGCGAGACGCTGTGCTTCGTCACCAGCGACGCCCAGCTGTTGCACTTCGGCGCCGACGGCGTCCGCCCGCAGGGGCGCTCGGGCGGCGGCATCGCCGGGATCAAGCTGTCCCCGGGCGCACGCGTCGTCTCCTTCACCGCCCTCGAGCCGGAGGGAGCCGTGCTGCTCTCGGTCTCCGGCATCGTCCTCGTCGCTGCCGGGCACCGAGGCCGGCTCGGTGAAGGTGACGCCGTTCGGTGAGTACCCCGCCAAGGGACGCGCCACCGGCGGAGTGCGCTGTCACCGGTTCCTCAAGGGCGAGGACGAGCTGGTCTTCGCGTGGGCCGGCGCAGCTCCCGCCCTGGCAGCTGCCGACAGCGGCGCGCCCGTCGACCTGCCGGAGCCGGTCGCACGTCGCGACGGTTCCGGCACGCCGGGCAGCCAACCGATCCTGGCGTGCTCCGGACCGGTGAGCGCCGTACTGCCGCCGGCGCCGCCCGCCGACGTGACAGGCTGATGCGCATGTCGTACCGCCGCCCACTTCCCCTGTTGGTCCTGCTGGTGGTCGCGGCCCTCGTCCTGTCGGGGTGCGGGGCACAGAAGTCGGAGAAGAAGAAGGGCGCGAGCCCTTCCTCGGTGATGACGCAGCGCCAAGAAGAAGTTCGACGACGCCTCCAGCGTGCACATCGCGCTGTCGACGAAGTCGACGCCGTCGAAGGGCAACGGCGTGCTGGGCGCGACCGGCGACGTCACCCACGACCCGGCCTTCAAGGGCGACGTCAAGGTGGTGCTCGGCGGCCTCACCGCGACCGTCCCGATCACCGCCATCAACGGCAAGGTCTACGCCAAGCTCCCGCTGCAGACCAAGTACGCCACCATCAAGCCCTCGGAGTACGGCGCCCCCGACCCGGCGAGCTTCGCCGACCCCGACAAGGGACTCTCCTCGCTGCTGACCCAGATCGACGGGCTGAAGAAGGGCAAGCAGACCCGCGACGGCGACCAGATCCTGACGTCCTACACCGGCACGCTGCCCGGCGAAGCCGTCAAGCAGATCATCCCCAGCGCCGACTCCGGCTCGACGTACAAGACCAAGGTCGGGGTGGACGACAAGGGTTACGCCACCAAGGTCAGCATCACCGGCCCGTTCTTCGCCGACGGCAAGGACGTCACCTACGACGTGGGGTTCAGCAAGTACGACAAGGGCGTGAAGATCAGCGCTCCGTCGGCCTGAGGCCCTGGTGACCGTCCCGCCCCCGCAGGCGACGCGGCCACCTCCGTCATCGCGACTGCTGCTCTCCCTGGCGGCGGTGGCAGTCGCCTTCGCGGCCGCCGACACCTATGTCGTGGTGCTCGCACTGCCCGACATGATGGGTTCGGTCGGGCTCAGCGTCGAGCAGCTGCAGCGGGCGGCGCCGATCGTCAGCGGGTTCCTGCTCGGGTACGTCGCCATGCTGCCCCTGATCGGCCGGATCGCCGACCTCCGCGGGCGGGCGCCCGTCCTCGTGGCAGCGCTCGTGATCTTCGCCTTCGGCTCCCTGGTGACCGCTGCGGCGTACGACCTCGGCTCGCTGGTGGCCGGCCGGTTCCTCCAGGGGGTCGGCGGCGGCGGCCTGGTGCCGGTCACGCTCGCGTTGGTGGCCGACCTCTACCCAGCCGATCGCCGCGGCGTCCCCCTGGGCGTCGTCGGCGCCGTGCAGGAGCTCGGCAGCGTCATCGGCCCGCTGTACGGCGCCGTCGTGATCGCCGTCGGCGGCTGGCGCGACATCTTCCTGATCAACCTCGCGGTCGGCCTCGTCCTCGCCGCCGCCATCGTCGGCCTGCAGGCCGGCCGGAGCGGTTTCGACAAGCTCAACCAGCGGGACTCGCCCAGGGCGACCACACGTTGGTCGAGCGATGTCGAGACCACGCCCCGACTACCCCGGCCTCCTCCTGCTCCTCCTCACCCTCGCCGGCCTCCTCCTGGTGATGCGGCAACCCGACCGACTGGTCTCCTCGGTGACGCTCGGCGGGCCGTTCGTGCCGTTCCGCGACGGAGGCTCCATCTGGTTCTCACAGCTGGGGGTCGCGACCCTCGTGCTGGCGCTCCTGCTGCTCGCCCGGCTGCTCAGTGCGCGTCGCCCGCTCGTGGACCTGCGCGACTGGTGGGCCTCCGTGCGTGCTGCCGACCTGCTCGGCGCGGGACTGCTCGCGGTCGCGCTCGCCGGCGTCATCCTCGCGTTCGCCACGGCCGATCCGCAGGTCCAGGTCTTCTCCCGCGCCGGGCCGTGGTGGCTGGCGATGGCGGCCATCGGCGCCGTGCTCTTCGTGCTGCACAACCGGCGTGCGTCCGCCCCCTTGATCCCGCAGGGCGCGTTCGCCCAGGTGGCAGCCTGGGGTTCGGTGGTCGTCAGCTTCTTCGTCGGCGCGGCACTGATCGCCGCACTCGTCGACATCCCGATCTTCGCGCGGCTCACTGTCGCGGACGGCTCCCAGATCAAAGCGGCGCTGGTCCTGGTGGAGTTCCTGGTGGCCCTGCCGGTGGGAGCGCTCGCCGGAGGCACGCTGACGCGACGCTCGCCCGCCGGCGCGGTCACGGCCGTCGGGATGGTGCTGGCCGCCCTCGGCTTCTGGTTGATGTCCGACTGGGGCTTCGGATCCCTGCACCACCTCTCGGCCTCGGTGGTGCTGGCGATGTCGGGCTTCGGCTTCGGCCTCGCGCTCGCCCCCGTCAACGCTGCCCTGCTGGCCAGCACCGACGCCGGGGTCCACGGCGTCGCGAGCGCTCTGCTCGTGGTGGCGCGGATGGTCGGGATGCTGGTCGGCATCTCCGCGCTCACCACGATCGGGCTGCGGCGCTACTACGCCGTCGAGACCGACATCCCCTCGCCCGACCAGGTCTGCCGGGGTGGCCACACCCGGTGTGCGGCGTACGACCGCCTGATCGAGCAGGCGGGCATCGAGCAGCTCCACGCGATCTTCCTCGGCGCCGGGGTCTGCGCGGTCGTCGCCGGGATCGTGGCGCTGGTGTGCTTCCGAGGCGCGGCCACCAGGAGCACGGGCAGGGTCCTGCTCACCGCGGGCTGAGGTTCGTCCGCGCGCCTGGCGGGGTACGCCGGGTGCAGGAGGCACCACATGACCCAGCAGGCCACGCCCGAACGCTCGGGCATCTTCCGCAAGAAGCCGATCGAGTCGAGCGACGACGGTCCCCTCGAGCGCAGCATCGGCCTATGGCAGCTGACCGCCATCGGTCTCGGGGCGATCATCGGAGCCGGCATCTTCGCCCTCGCCGGCACCGTCGCCAAGGAGAACGCCGGCCCGGCTGTCACCGTCTCGTTCCTGATCGCCGGCCTCGCCAGTGCCTGCGCCGCTCTCTCCTACGCCGAGTTCGGCGGCCTGATCCCGCAGGCCGGCTCCGCCTACACCTACGGCTACGCCGTGCTCGGCGAGGGCGTCGGCTGGATCATCGGCTGGGACCTGCTGCTGGAGTACACCGCCATCGTCGGAGTGGTCGCGATCGGCGTCTCCCAGTACGTCGGCTTCCTGCTCGACGCCGTCGGGGTGGACCTCCCGACCTGGATGCTCGGCGCTCCCGGCACCGGCGACGGACACCGGGTCGACCTGTTCGCCGTACTGCTGTGCCTCGGCGTCGCGTGGCTGCTCAACCGCGGGATCAAGACCAGCGCCCGGATCGAGACCTGGTTGGTCTTCGTGAAGGTGGCGATCGTCGTCGCCGTGATCGTGGTCGGCGCGTTCTACGTCAAGGGCGAGCACCTCACGCCGTACTTCCCGCACGGGTTCGGCGGAGCCGCCACGGGTGCCGCGACCGTCTTCTTCGCCGTCTTCGGCTACGACGCGATGAGCACCGCGGCTGAGGAGTCCAAGGACGCCGAGCGGAACCTGCCGAAGGCGATCGTGCTGTCGCTGGCCATCGCCATGGTGCTCTACGTGCTGGCCGCGACCGTGCTCACCGGCATGATCGACTACCGGAAGCTGTCGGTGACCGCCGCCTACAGCGAGGCCTTCAAGTCGGTCGGGCTGTCCGGCTTCGCCGACGTGGTGGCCATCGGCGCCATCATCGGCATCATCACGGTGCTCTTCTCCTTCATGCTGGGGGCCTCGCGTGTCTGGTACGCCATCGCCCGCGACGGGCTGCTCCCCCAGTGGTTCACCAGGACCAACGAGCAGCGCTCACCCTCGCGGCCGGTGTGGATCGTGGGCGTCGTCGCGGCGGTGTTCGCGGGGCTGCTGCCCATCGACAAGCTCGCCGAGCTCACCAACATCGGCATCCTGCTCGCCTTCGTCGTCGTCTCCGCGGCGGTCATCGTGCTGCGCTACCGCTCACCGGACCTGCCCCGCACCTTCCGGGTGCCGCTGATGCCGGTCACGCCGGTGGTCGGCATCGCGTTCTCGCTCTGGCTCGTCTCCAAGCTGCAATGGGAGACCTGGGTGCGCTTCGCGGTCTGGTTCCTGATCGGCGTGGTCGTCTACGCCTCCTACGGCTACCGCCACAGCAAGCTGGGCCGTGGCGAGGAAGTCGCGAGCGACCCGGAGTCCGAGCTCGGGTGATCGCCCGGTAACTTGCGGGCCGTGACCTCCTCAGCCGGCCCCTTCGACGACCTCCTGGCCGCGAACCGCGAGTTCGCCGAGCACTTCGACCACTCCGGCTTCGACGGCGTCGCGCATGCCGGCATCGCCGTCGTCACCTGCATGGACTCGCGGATCATGCCGCTCGACATGCTCGGGCTCGGGCTCGGCGACGCCAAGATCTTCCGCAACCCCGGCGGCCGGGTGACGCCGCAGGCGCTCGAGGCCCTGGTCCTCGGCGTGCACCTGCTCCGGGTCGAGCGGATCCTGGTGATCCCGCACACCCGCTGCGCGATGGCCTCCTCCACCCTCGACGAGCTGCGCTCCCGTGTGGGCGAGTCCGCGGGCCTCGACGCTTCCTGGCAACCCTTCAACGTGGTGGAGGACCAGCACGCCGCACTGGAGGACGACGTCCGCAAGGTCCGGAGCCACCCGCTGATCCCGGACTCGGTCGTCGTGGGCGGTTTCATGTACGACGTCGACACCGGCCTGATCAGCCAGCTGGTCTGCATCCCGTGCCAGGACGACCACCTGGACCGGTCCCGCACGTCGAGCTTGGTCAGTGCCCGTCAGGCTCGTCCGGCGCGAACGGCCACTCCTCGAACGCTGCGAGCAGCGACCGTCCGGCGCGAACCGCAGGACCCAGAAGTCGCGCCAGCCTGCTCCCGGTCGCGGCGTACGCCACCTCGACGCCGCACGACGACGACCGTCGCCGTCGACCGCGACGACCTCGGAGGTCATCGTGAACTCCTCGTCGGGCCCGGCTCGCTCGGTCTCCCACAGCTCGCTGAGCTCGCTCGAGACCGCGTCAACGGCTCGGGCCACGGGGAGACCAGGTAGGTCGCGTCCTCGGCGAACAGCGCCGCCAGCGGTCGGTCCCCGGCGGTGCGCCACGCCGCCTCGTAGGGGGTCACCCATCGGCGTACGTCGTCCCGGGTCCATCGTGCCCTGCGGTACCGATGCTCCCGCGCGCCACACTGTGGGCATGGATCTCGACCGCGCTCGTGACTTCGTCCGCTCCCACCACCGGGCCGTGCTCGCCACCCGCGCCGGAACGGCATCCAGCAGAGCCCGGTGCTCGTCGGCGTGGACGACGAGGGACGCCTCACCGTGAGCAGCCGCGAGCCGGCGTACAAGGTCAAGCACCTGCGAGCCGACCCGTGGGCACAGCTGGTGGTGCTGCAGGACCAGTTCTTCGGCGAGTGGATCTACGTCGAGGGCACGGCCGAGGTGGTCTCGCTGCCCGAGGCGATGGAGCCGCTGGTGGAGTACTACCGCGGCATCAGCGGCGAGGCCGACGACTGGGACGAGTACCGCGCCGGTATGGAGCGCGAGCGCCGGGTGATCATCCAGATCACCCCGACCAAGGCAGGACCGGACCGCGAGGGCTGACCCAACTCCACAAATGTTGCCGAGTCACGTAGGAAGTTGGCCATCGCTACGTGACATCTGCACAAATGTGCGGCCCCGGGGCGGCGATACCTGCCCCGAAGGCGTCAGGCGTCGATCTGGTCGGCGTCGACCTCATAGGCGGAAGCCACGAGGAAGTCCTTGCGCGGGGCGACCTCAGTGCCCATCAGCAGCTCGAAGACCTTGGCCGCCTCCTCCGCGTCGGCTGCGGTGATCCGGCGCAGGGTCCGCTGGCGCGGGTCCATCGTGGTCTCCGCGAGCTGGTCGGCGTCCATCTCGCCGAGGCCCTTGTAGCGCTGCACGGGGTCCTTCCAGCGGACCCCCTTCTTGGTCAGCTCGGCCAGCTTCCGCTGCAGCTCGGGGTCGGAGTAGGTGTAGACGTACTTGTCCATGCCCTTCTTGGGGTTGGTCAGCTCGATCCGGTGCAGCGGGGGTACGGCGGTGAACACGCGGCCCTCGGTGACCAGGTCGGGCATGTACTTGAAGAACAGGGTGGCCAGCAGGCAGCGGATGTGGGCGCCGTCGGAGTCGGCGTCGGCCATGAAGATGATCCGGCCGTAGCGGGCGGCCTCGAGGTCGAAGGTGCGCCCCGAGCCGGCGCCGACCACCTGGATGATCGAGGCGCACTCGGTGTTCTTGAGCACGTCGGCCACGGTGGCCTTCTGCACGTTGAGGATCTTGCCGCGGATGGGCAGCAGGGCCTGGAACTCCGAGTCGCGGGCCAGCTTGGCGGTGCCGAGCGCCGAGTCGCCCTCGACGATGAACAGCTCGGACCGGTCGACGTCGCTGGAGCGGCAGTCGGCGAGCTTGGCCGGCAGCGCCGAGGACTCCAGTGCGTTCTTGCGGCGCTGGGTGTCGCGGTGCTGCCGCGCCGCGATCCGGCTCTTGGAGGCGCCGTACACCTTCTCCATGACCAGCTTGGCCTGGGCCTTCTCGGCCCGCTTGGTGGAGGTGAGGAAGCTCTTCAGCTCGCTGGCCACCACCTTGCGCACGACGGAGCGCGCGGCCGGCGTACCGAGGATCTCCTTGGTCTGGCCCTCGAACTGCGGCTCGGCCAACCGGACGGTGACCACGGAGGTGAGGCCCTCCAGCACGTCGTCCTTGATCACGTCGGTGTCGTTGGCCTTGAGCACGCGCGTGCCGCGCATCGCGTCGTTGAAGGTCTTGGTCAGGGCGGCCTCGAAGCCGGCGACGTGGGTCCCGCCCTTGGGGGTGGCGATCACGTTGACGAAGGAGCGGGTCTCGGTCTCGTACCCGGTCCCCCAGCGCACGGCGACGTCGACGGTCAGCTCGCGCTCGACGTCCTGCGGGGTCATGTGCCCCTTCTCGTCGAGCAGCGGCACCGTCTCGGTGAACCGGTCGGATCCCTGCAGTCGCAGCACCTCGGTCACCGGCTCGTCGTGGCTGAGGAACTCGCAGAACTCGGTGATCCCGCCGTCGTGCCGGAACGACTCGGTGACGGGATCGCCCGACTCCGTGGTGGGGCCGCGCAGGTCGGTCAGCACCAGCTCCAGGCCAGGCACGATGAACGAGGTCTGGCGGGCGCGGGTGACCAGCTCGTCCCAGGCGAACGCTGCGTCCTTGGTGAAGATCTGCCGGTCGGGCCAGAACCTGATCCGGGTGCCGGTCACGCCCTTCTTCACCCGGCCACCCTTGTGCAGCCCCGAGCCAGGCTCGAAAGGGGTCCCCGGGCCCGCCGCTGCGAACTGCCCCGGCACGCCGCGCTGGAAGCTCATCACCTGGGTGGCGGGCGAGCGGTCGACCTCGACGTCCAGCCGTGAGGAGAGCGCGTTGACCACCGAGGCGCCGACTCCGTGCAGCCCGCCGGTGGCGGTGTAGGAGCCCCCGCCGAACTTGCCTCCGGCGTGGAGCTTGGTGAAGACCACCTCGACGCCGGACAGTCCGGTCTTCGGCTCCTTGTCGACCGGGATCCCGCGCCCGTTGTCGTGCACCTCCGCCGAGCCGTCGGGGTGCAGGAACACCTCGACCCGGTCGCACACCCCGGCCAGCGCCTCGTCGACCGCGTTGTCGATGATCTCCCACAGGCAGTGCATCAGCCCGCGCGTGTCGGTGGACCCGATGTACATCCCCGGCCGCTTGCGCACGGCCTCCAGGCCCTCGAGCACGAGCAGGTGCTGGGCGTTGTAGGTGTTGTCGATGACGGGACCCCTGGAGGTGCTGCTGGCTGGTGGCTTCACTGTGCCTCCGAATCTACTCATCGCACACAGGGACCCATCGGCGACGCGCGGGCCTACGAATCCCCTCCCAGAGGTCGGTCAGGGCGCGCCCAGCGCTTGGGTCGGCGCGTATGTTGAACAGAAGTTGGGGTACGTCACCAGCGAGTTGGAGTAAACGCCCACCACGGACAGATCGGGCGGGCACACTCGATACTCACGGTTTGCGAGCAGGTTGTGAGGAGGACCACCTCCGACTCACGACCGAGACGCTCCCGACCGGGAAGCATCGGCCGTGGTTGACTGTTGGGACCAGACGAGAAGGAAGAACCGGGGAACCCGGAGAGATCTGGATCGTTGAAGAGCAAAGACCATCCAGAGCGAGAACGAGAGCGAGGCCCGACGTGACTACTGCGACAGCCCCTAGCGCCGCACCGCTCAGCGCACTGGACCGGTGCGACCGATGCGGTGCCCAGGCCTACCTCCGCGTCCACCTCCAGGGTGGTTTCGAGCTCCTCTTCTGCGCCCACCACGCCCGCGAGCACGGCGAGAAGCTTCGCGAGGTGGCCGAGCACGTCCAGGACGAGACCGACAAGCTCGGCGACACCCCCACCGCGTCCGCCGGTGACGAGCACTGAGCTCGCCCACGAACCACTGATCCGAGACCCTGGTCGAGCCGACCGGGGTCTCGGCCTTTCTCCAGGGTGTCCTACCTTGTGGCCCGGGGAGCGCCCATCGGACTGACGTGCGGGAGGAAGCGGCGTGAGCGGGCTCGAGGTGGTGGTGGCCCTGGTCATCGTGGTCGGGATCGCCGGAGTCGTCGTACCCGTCCTGCCCGGCTCGGTCCTCGTCGTCGGCGGCGATCCTGCTGTGGGCCGCGAAGACGGGCACGACCACCGGATGGGTGGTGTTCTCGGTGGCCACCGCCCTCGTGGTGGTCGGCGCGGTCGTGAAGTACGTCGTCCCGGGTCGCCGGCTCCAGGATGCCGGCATTCCGACGAGCACGATGCTGCTCGGCGGCCTCCTCGGGGTGATCGGGTTCTTCGTGATCCCCGTCGTCGGCCTGGTCCTCGGGTTCGTCGTCGGCGTCTACCTGGCCGAGCTGCGCCGGGTGGGCAGCCGGGACGCGTGGCCGGCCACCAGGCGCGCGCTCGCCGCCGCCGGGCTCTCGCTGCTGATCGAGCTCACCGCGTCGATGCTCGCCGCCGCCACCTGGGTGGTCGGCGTGGTGCTGACGTGAGCGCCCGATGACCACGGTGCTCCTGGCGCTGGGCGCTGCGGTGGCCTACGGGCTCTCGGACTTCCTCGGCGGCGTGGTCTCACGTCGTACGTCGGTGTGGCCGGTCGCCTTCACCGCCTGCGTCGGGGCGGCGCTCGGCACGCTGGTGCTGGCCCTCGCGGTCCCGGGGACCCCACCCGCCACGACCTGGTCTGGGGCCTGGTCGCCGGCCTGGGCAGCGGTGCCGGCACGGCGTTCCTCTACCGCGGTTTCGCGGCCGGTCGGATGGGCGTGGTCGCGCCGGTCTCCGCGGTCGGTGCGGCAGTGCTCCCCGCGGCGGTCGCGGTGATCCTCGGCGAGCGCCCCAGCACGCTCGCCTGGCTGGGCATCGTGGTCGCGTTGCCGGGGATCTGGCTCGTCTCGCGCGAACCGGCCGCCGACGAGGCGAAGGGCGGAGTGGCGGCCGGGCTCCTCGACGGCATCCTGGCCGGTGTCGGCTTCGGACTGCTGTTCGCAGCCCTTGGCCAGGTGCCCGACGGCGCGGGGTTCTGGCCCGTGCTCGGCACCCAGGTGGTTTCGTGCCTCGTGGTCGCGGGCGCGGCACTCGCCCTGGGCGGTGACGCACTGCCCCGGCGCCGGCTCGAGTGGGCCGGCCTCGGCGCCGGTCTCCTGGCCACGCTCGCCGTCGTGGGGTTCATGTTCGCCCGGCAGCAGGGACTGCTCAGCATCGCCGCTGTCCTGACCTCGCTCTACCCCGCCTTCACGGTCCTGCTCGCCACGCTGCTCCTCGGCGAGCGTCTGCACCGCGCCCAGTCCCTCGGGTTGCTCCTGTGCGCCGTCACCGTGGCCTGCGTGGCCGCCGGCTAGCACCGACTCTCCGCTGGTTGAGGTGTGCGGGCCGTCAAGGCCGGGCCTCGACCACGAAGGGAGCCGAAGTGTCCGATGTCACCAGCAAAAACGGATGACGGTCGTGACAGTCGGCGTTGGAGATGGTGGAAGAAGGAGATTCACCATGCATTCACTGCTCGACATCGAGCTCGCGGTCGCACTGGACAACGACCGCCGCGCCGTCCGCATCGGACCGACGCTGCGCCAGCTGTTCCACGACCAGCACCGCAGCACCCACCAGGGCTGAACCTGATCAGCGGCGCTGGCTGAGCCAGCGCCGCTCGACCAACCCGTCCAACGCAGCGCCCAGCAGCAGCACGAGCAGGGCCAGGTAGCCCAGTCCCGGCACGGTCAGGGCGAGCACCAGCGCGAGCGTCAGGAGCGCCACGAAGGCGAGCGAGGACAACAGTCGCTCGAGAGGTGGCCCCTCCTGGCCCGCCCACGTCGCGGGTGTGCGCCGTACGACGAGCTGCATGGCCGCCATCAGCAGCCCGCTGACCAGCATCGTGCCGATGTACAGCAGCAGCTGGACCGGATCGGTCTTCATCGAGCCGACGATCGCCGTGGCCACCGGCAGGAACACGATGCTGAGCATCCAGAGCTGGTTGAGCAACATCAGCCGAGCCGTCCACCCCTCGACGTAGCCGAAGAGGCGCTCGTGCCCGACCCAGAACCGGCCGATGATCAGGAAGCTGAGCACGAACGAGAGCAGCTGGTCACCGTGGTCCGACAGGTACTCAGCGGTGTCGATTCCCCGGCGGGCAGCATCCGCGACGCTCTCCAGCAGCGGCAGAATCAGCAACGTCATCGCGATGGCGACCACGGCGTCGGTGAAGAACTTCATCCGTTCCGCGGTGCCGACGATCTCCGGGTCGGCCATGACCGGAGGCTAGCCACCCACCCCGACCAGCGACAGCGGCGTCAGGTTGCGAGGTCCGTGACCACGACCTTCGTGCTCGTCGCCTCGACCAGCCGGTGATCGGGCACGTCGACCCATCGAGGGTCGTCGTCGTACGGCTCGCTGGCGACGACCACCCCGTCGGTCTCCACGAGGTAGCTCAGCGGGTCACCCCAGGTCGTGGCCAGGATGCGCTCGCCGTCGGTGAGCAGCAGGCTCAACCGCGCCCGCGGGTCGAGCCGGGACACCTCGGTGACCACGTCGGCGAGGCGATCCACCCCGTGGGCGAAGACGTGAGCCGCAAGGACGGCGGAGTCGCACACCGACTCCGCCTCGGCGTACGGCGGGAGCACGGACCGGTCGACCCGGCCGTTGTGGGAGAGCAGCCACGTGCCGTCGGTGAACGGCGCTGCCGCGCTCTCGTCGATCGGCATGCCAGGGGTGGCCGACCGGACGGCCGCGAGGATGCAGCCGGAGCGCAGCTCGGGGGCCACCGAGGCGAACGACGCGTCGCTCCACAACGGGCGCGAGGAGCGCCACCGGACGGGTTCTGGCCGGCCGGGGGCCAGGAAGCCGACCCCCCACCCGTCGGCGTTCATCAGTCCGTGGGACTGACGACGCGGCTGGTAGCTCTGCCGCAGCAGGCCCAGCTCCGGCTCGAGCACCAGCGAGGACACCGATCGGGGCTCCCCCAGCCAGGCGAGGTGGCGGCACACGGGCTCAGGCGTCCCACGCGAGGCGCAGGCCGGTGAAGATCTGTCGACGGATCGGCAGGTCCCAGTTGCGGAAGGTCGTCCGGACGGCGTCGCTGCCGACCGCCCACGAGCCGCCGCGCAACACCTTGAAGTCGCCGCCGAAGAACGGGGCGCTGTAGGCGGCGTAGAGCATCGGCTCGAAGCCCGGCCACGGCACGAGGTCGGAGGAGGTCCACTCCCAGACCTCGCCGATCATCTGCTCGACGCCGTACGCCGAGGCGCCGGCCGGGTAGGCACCCACCGGGGCCGGCCGCAGGGCGTCGCCGCCGAGGTTGGCCAGGGCCGGGGTCCACTCCGAGTCGCCCCAGGGCCAACGCCGCTTGCGGTGCAGCTCGGGGTCCCAGGACGCGGCCTTCTCCCACTCCTGCTCGGTCGGCAGCCGTCCGCCCGCCCAGGCGGCGAACGCCTCGGCCTCGAAGAAGCAGACGTGCTGCACCGGCTCGTCGGCCGGGATCTCCTCGACGTGCCCGAACCGCCAGCTGCGACCCGTCGCCGCGCCAGAACAGTGGACGCTCCAGCCCCGCGTCGAGGCGGTGCCGCCACCCGCGCTCGGACCACCACGCGGGATCGTCGTACCCGCCGGCGTCGACGAACTCCGCCCACTCGGCGTTGGTGACCGGCACCCGGCCGATCCGGAAAGCCGGCAGGTCGACGGTGTGGGCCGGGCGCTCGTTGTCCAGCGACCACGGGTCGGCGTCACCGTCGACGCCGAGGGTGAACGGCCCGGCGGGCACGAGCACCGCGTCGTGCGGAACGGGCCGCCCAGCGGGCAGGGGCGCACCGCTGCCGAGGACCGGCTCGCCCTGGCGCAGCTGGTGGGTGGCCAGCATCGTCTCGACGTGCTGCTGCTCGTGCTGCTCGACCATCACGTAGGGGAACAACCCGTCGCGCTCCTGCTCGGAGGTCTCGAGCGCGTCGAAGACGCGGCCACGCACGTCGGCGATGAACCGGCGGGCCTCGGCTGGGGTGAGCAGCGGCAGGTCGACCCGGGTGGCGCGCGGGTGCTCGAAGGCGTCGTAGAGCTGCTCGACCCGCGCGGACAGCATCCCCTGCGCGGCAGCGTTGCCGCCACGCAGCAGCCACAGGTCCTCCTGCTGCCCGATGTGCGCGAGGTCCCACACCAGTGGACTCATCAGGGGGCTGTGCTGCCGGGTCAGCTCCCCCTCGTCGAGATCGGTCAGCCGCAGGGTCCGGGCGCGCGCCGCCTGGAGACCCTGGGCCGCACGCTCGCGCTGGTCGACGGTGCCGGTCTCAGTCGGCGAGGCCATGTGCTTCCTCCTCGAGTACGGCGAGCGGCCCGACGGCCTCGATCCGGCGGCGCAGCTCCTGGCTCGGGCTCGAACCGGCGTCCAGCAGCTCGGCGTAGTCCTCGACCTCGGGCCTCAGGGCGGGTGGACAGTGGCGCAGCGCCACCTCGACACACCCCGTCACGGCCCTGCGGACGGCCTCGTCGTGCAGTCCGTGGCGTGCGGCGGTGTCCCAGCTGTCGCTGACGCTCGCGCAGAGGTCGGCAGCGGCGTCGGCCGCGACCGGGTCGTCGACGAGGGTGACCGTGATCGCCGCCAGCGCGGGCCACCAGCGATCGGGCAACGCGTCGAGGCAGCGCAGCTCGAGGTAGCCACGCGGGCGCACCGGCGGGAAGAGCGTCGTCAGGTGGTAGTCGAGGTCGGCGGTCGTCGGGGCCCGGTCGAACGGGGGCCGTCCGCGCGCGGCTCCGCGCAGCCACTGCGCAAAGGGGATCCGCTCGGTCACCGGGGCCAGCCGATCGCCGTCGCGCACCAGCATCACGGGCGCGTCGAGGGCATAGGTGGCCCAGGCGGTGACCGGGTCGCCGAGTGGCACCGGGTCGCTGCGCCCGTGGTCGATGCCCTGCCAGGTGCCCTGGCGCATCGAGTGCCAGCCGCTGGTGCGCCCCCCGAGCCACGGGGAGGTCGAGGAGGCGGCCACCAGCATCGGGACCATCGTGCGGGCCAGGCCGACCCGTGCCTGCCAGCCCGACGCCGGGCCGGCGTCCAGGTTGACCTGCAACGCGGCGGTGGCGGTCATCATCTCCATCCCGCTGCCGGCGAAGCCCAGCGCGTCGAAGTGCTGCTCCATCGCCCGGTAGCGCGTAGCCGGATTGATCCGCGCCGGCGCGCGGGCCAGGTCGCTGCCCAGGCCGGCCGCGCCGTACCCGGCGGTCCTCAGCCGGCCGCGCAGGGCGTTGACGTCGGTGCGCAGGGCGGTCACGGCCTCCACGAGGCCGGCCGCGGGCGGGGTGGACAGCTCGACCTGCCCACCGGGCTCGAAGGTCACCGAGCTTCCCGCCGGCATGGCGCCGATCTGCTCGTGCAGGGCGGTCACCTCGTCCCAGGTGGGCCGGCGGCCGGGCCGGGCGAGGTCGACCAGGTGGTGCTCCAGCTCCAGCCCCACGCGACCACCCGCGTCAGCCCGCAGCGTGGTCTCGGCGAGGTGCTGCCGGGCGGCTGCCACGGGGTCCGCGGCGGTGAGAAGAACGTCCTGCTGTGCCTCTGCGGGCTCGGTCTCGTCGAGCCAGCCTGTCAATGAGCTCTGAGCGGTCATCCGCCCCCTCCAGGTCCGGACCGGTCAGGCTCGGGAGCCCGACCGCGGGTCGGTGCGGGGGCGGCGCAATCAAGTCAAGCGCAGTACTGCGGCCGTCCTCGTTCGTTCGCAACCACCCTGACACAGGGCACCGACACAGCCAACCCGGCCGCGTGGCGCCGCCTTCAGTCGCCCGCGGCCCGCACCAGGGCGCGGAACAGACCGGCGTCGGCGACCACCTCGGGGTGCCACTGGACCCCGACCAGGAACCGGTCGCCGGTCCCCTCCATCGCCTCCAGCTCCCCGTCGCTGGCCCACGCCACCGCCTCGTACCCGGGGTGCTCCCGCACCGCCTGGTGGTGGTGGCAGCGCACGTGCAGCCGTGGCGCCCGCGCGAGGGCCTCGGCCAGCCGGCTCCCGGAGGCGATCCTCACCTCGACCTCGCCGAAGCCGTCTCCGCCGGGATCGTGGGTGGTCGCGCCGAGCGCATCGGGCAGGTGCTGCTCCAGCGAGCCGCCGGCACCCACCGCCATCACCTGCATCCCGCGGCAGACACCGAGGGTCGGCAGGTCGCGCCCGGCGGCGGCGTCCAGCAGGGCCAGCTCCCACGCGTCCCGGTCCCGTCGCGGGACCCCGGTCCGGGGGTGCGGCTCCTGGCCGTACTGCGCCGGGTCCACGTCGGCTCCCCCAGAGACGACCAACCCGTCGATCCGCGCCACCACGGCCGCCGCAGACTCCTCGTAGGGAGCCGTCGGCGGGAGCAGCACGGGCACTCCGCCGACCGACTCCACTGCCGCGGCGTACGTCGAGGGCAGCAGGTCGGCGCTCTGGTCCCACACGCCCCACCGCGCAGGCTCGCGGTACGTCGTCAGGCCGATCAGCGGTGCCATGTCACTCTCGTCGCCTTCACAGAGGGGTCACGTAGGCGCCGCTGATGCCGCCGTCGACGAGGAAGGTGGCGGCGGTGATGAAGCTGGACTCGTCCGAGGCCAGGAAGAGCACCGCGTTGGCCATCTCCTCGGGCTCGCCGAACCGACCCATCGGGACGTGCACCAACCGGCGAGCGGCACGCTCCTCGTCCTTGGCGAACAGCTCCTGCAGCAGCGGGGTGTTCACCGGCCCCGGGCACAACGCGTTGACCCGCACGCCCTGGCGCGCGAACTGCACCCCGAGCTCGCGGCTCATCGAGAGCACCCCGCCCTTCGACGCGCTGTAGGAGATCTGCGAGGTGGCGGCACCCATCACCGCGACGAACGAGGCGGTGTTGATGATCGAGCCGCTCCCCTGCTCCAGCATGTGCGGCAGGGCTGCCTTGCAGCACAGGTAGACGCTGGTCAGGTTCACCTCCTGCACGCGACGCCAGGCGTCGAGGTCGGTGTCCAGGATCGAGTCGTCCTCGGGCGGTGAGATCCCCGCGTTGTTGAACGCGACGTCGACCGAGCCGTAGGTGTCCTTCGCAGTCTGGAAGAGCGCGTCGACCTGCTCCTTGTCGGTGACGTCGACGTGCACGTACGTCGCGACGCTCTCGCCGCCGAGCTGCCCCACGAGCTGGTGCCCGCGCTGGTCGTCGATGTCCCCGACGACGACCTTGGCGCCCTCCTCGGTGAAGCGCTGCACGGTCGCCAGCCCGATCCCGGAGCACCCCCCGGTGACCACCGCGACCTTTCCCTCCAGACGTCCTGCCATGTGCCCTCCCACTTTCTGCACTACTCGTTGCTGATGAAGACGTTCTTCTCCTCGGTGAAGGCGTTCGGGGCGTCCGGTCCCAGCTCCCGTCCGAGGCCGGACTGCTTGAACCCACCGAAGGGCGTCCAGTAACGCACCGCCGAGTGCGAGTTCACGCTGAGGTTGCCGGTCTCGATGGCGCGTGAGACCCGCAGCGCCTTGCCCACGTCGCGGGTGTACAGGGAGCCGGAGAGGCCGTACTCGGTGTCGTTCGCGAGCCGGACCGCCTCCTCCTCGTCGTCGAAGGCCATCACCGCGACCACCGGGCCGAAGACCTCCTCGCGCCACACCCGCTCGCCGGTGTCGCTGGAGAGCACCACCGTCGGAGCGACCCAGAAGCCGGGCAGGTCGGGGACCGGGCCGGTGAAGGCCACGTCGGCGTCGTCGAGGAAACCGGTGACGGTCTCCTTCTGCTGAGCGGAGATCAGCGGCCCCATCTCGCTGCCAGGGTCGCTCGCCGGGTCGGCGACGCGCATCCCCTTGACGGCCGTCTCGAGGCGGCCGAGGAACTCGTCGTACGCCGAACGCTCGACGAGGATCCGCGAGCGGGCGCAGCAGTCCTGGCCGGCGTTGTCGAAGACGGCGTACGGGGCGGTGGCGGCCGCCTTCTCGAGGTCGGCGTCGGCGAAGACGATGTTGGAGCTCTTGCCGCCGAGCTCCAGGGTCACCCGCTTCACCTGGTCGGCGCAGCCGGCCATGATCCGCTTGCCCACCTCGGTCGAGCCGGTGAAGCAGACCTTGCGCACCGCCGGGTGGGTGACGAACCGCTCTCCCACGACCGAGCCCTTGCCGGGGATGACCGTGAGGACCCCCTCCGGCAAGCCCGCCTCCAGGGCCAGCTCACCGAGCCGGATCGCGGTCAGCGGTGTCAGCTCGGCCGGCTTGAGCACGACGGTGTTGCCGGCGGCCAGCGCCGGCGCGAAGCCCCAGCCGGCGATCGGCATCGGGAAGTTCCAGGGGACGATGATGCCGACCACGCCGAGAGGTTCGCGGAAGGTCACGTCGATCCCGCCGGGGACCGGGATCTGCCTGCCGAAGAGCCGCTCGGGGGTGGCGGAGTAGTAGTTCAGGCAGTCGCGGACGTTGCCGGCCTCCCAGGTCGCGTTGCCCAGCGTGTGGCCGGCGTTGAGCACCTCGAGGGCGGCCAGCTCGTCGATGTGTGCGTCCACCACGGAGGCGAAGGCGCGCAGCAGCCGGGCTCGCTCGCCGGGTGCGAGGTCGCGCCAGGCCGGGAACGCGGCATGCGCGCGCTCGATCGCCTCGTCGGTGGCGGCGACGTCGGCCAGTGCGACCTCCCGTACCGGTTGGGCGGTAGCGGGGTTGAGCACCGTGAACGTGGACACGGGTCTCCTTTCGGGTTGTGCGGGTGAGCGAGCGGAGACCTACATCCGTTCACTGTCCGATTGGCTTCTCACATGCGTTCGAAGCTTCGCCGGCGCTCCCAGTCGGTCACCGTGGACTCGAAGGCAGCCAGCTCGACGTCGGCCATGTTGGTGTAGTGGTCGACGACCTCGTCGCCCAGGGTCGCCCGAGCGAGCTCCGAGCTCGCGAAGACCTCGCGCGCCTCGCGCAGCGTGTGCGGCACCTTGGGCTTGTCCGAGGCGTACGCGTTGCCCTCGGTCGCGCGGCTCGAGCTCGAGCTCCTGCTCGATCCCGTGCAGGCCGGAAGCCAGCATCGCGGCGAGTGCGAGGTAGGGGTTCACGTCCCCGCCCGGCACGCGGTTCTCCATCCGCGCGCTCTGCCCGTGACCGACCAGGCGCACCGCGCAGGTGCGGTTGTCCTCGCCCCACGCGATCGCGGTCGGGGCGAACGAGCCGTCGGCGAACCGCTTGTAGGAGTTGATGTTCGGCGCGAACAGCAGCGTGAAGTCGGCCATCCCAGCGAGCACGCCCGCGACGAACGAGTCGTAGAGCGGCGTACGACGACCGTTGTCGTCGTCCCAGAACACGACCTCGCCGTCCTTCCCGCGCAGGGACAGGTGGATGTGGCAGGAGTTGCCCTCGCGCTCGTCGTACTTCGCCATGAAGGTCAGCGACTTGCCGTGCAGGCTGGCGATCTCCTTGGCGGCGGTCTTGTAGACGGCGTGGTTGTCGGCGGTGGCCACCACCTCGTCGTAGAGGAAGCCGATCTCGTGCTGGCCGAAGTTGCACTCCCCCTTGGCCCCCTCGACGTTCATCCCGGCGGCGTACATGGTGTTGCGGATGTCGCGCAGCAACGGCTCGACCCGGGTCGTGCCGACGATCGAGTAGTCGATGTTGTACTGGTTGGCCGGCGTGAGCTGCTGGTAGTTCGCCGAGTGCGCGGCCTCGTAGGTGTCCTCGAACAGGATGAACTCCAGCTCGGTGCCGGCGAGGGCGACGTAGCCCATCTCGGCCGCCTTCTCGACCTGTCGCTGCAGGATCGTGCGCGGGCTCTGCACGACCGGGGCACCGTCGAGCCACAGCAGGTCGCACTGCACCATCGCCGTCGCCGGGAGATGGGTGAGCACGCGGATGGTGTCGAAGTCGATCTTGAACTCCATGTCGCCGTAGCCCGCGCTCCCACGAGGTGATCGCGTAGCCCTCGACGGTGTTCATGTCGACGTCGACGCCGAGCAGGTAGTTGCAGCCCTCGGTGCCGTGGCCGAGCACCTCGTCGCGGAAGTAGGCGCCGTGCAGGCGCTTGCCCTGCAACCGCCCCTGCATGTCGGTGAACGCCACCACGACGGTGTCGATGGTGCCGTCGTCGATGGCAGCCACCAGCTGCTCGGTGCTCAGGTGCCGGTCGTTCCTCGTCATGCTGTTTCCCTTCGTCAGCCGAGCAGGCCGCGCAGCAACGCGGCAGTGTCGTCGCAGTGCTGCTCCATCGCGCGGCGAGCCCGCGCTGGATCGCCGTCGAGCACGGCAGCGACGATGGTCTCGTGCTGCCGGTCCGAGTGGGCGATGTTGGCGTCGTAGACCGGGATGGCGCGCAGCATCTCGTCGAGGCTCGCCTGCACGGAGGTGACCGCCTCGAGGGTTCGCGCAGATCCCGTCACCGTCGCCAGCGTCAGGTGCAGCCGCGAGTCCGCCTGGCGGTGGGTGCCCTTCTGGCTCGACGCCACCACGGCCTCCAGTGCCCGGCGCAGCGTCCTGCGCGAGCGCTCGCTGAGGTCGGTGGCCGCGGCCAGGGCGCTGGCACCCGGCTCGACGATGCGACGGAACGCGAGCGCGTCGAGCCACTCGGACCTGCGCGCGGCCTTCTGCTTGGCCGAGAGCCTTGCCTGCAGCACGGGGCCACTCAGCACCACGGTGCCGCCGCCGCGTCCGCGCCGGGTCTCTACCAGCCCCGCCTGGCGCAGAGCGGCCATCGCCTCGCGCAGGGTCGCGCGGGAGACGGCCATCCGCTCGGCGAGCTCGCGCTCGGGCGGCAGCACGGCTCCGACGGGGTAGGCGCCGAGGCGGATGCTGGTCGCCAGCTGCTCCACGCATGCCTCGAAGGCGTGCGGTCCCCGCACCGGCCGGAGCAGCACTCCACCCAGCGGGTCGAGGTCTCGGGCAGGTGGTGCGGTCACGGCGAGCAGTCTTCCACCAGCCCCCTGGCTGTCAATGGTCTGGCTTCAAACCTTTTCGGCGTGGGGCATGGACACCGCCATTTGCACAGGTCTAGCCTCCGAGGCAACCTCGGGCCGGCCTTGTCCCAGTGCGGTAGGAGACCAACATGTCCGACGCGACACGCGACGCAGCTCTCTCCGATGACGACGCGCTTCTCGCGAAGCTCGGCTACAAGCAGGAGCTGAGCCGCTCCTGGTCGAGCTTCTCGAACTTCGCGATCTCGTTCTCGATCATCTCGATCCTGGCCGGCTGCTTCACCACGTTCGGCCAGGCGTGGAACAACGGCGGTCCGGTCGCGATCAGCTGGGGCTGGCCGATCATCTCCGCCTTCATCCTGATCATCGGCTTCACCCTCTCCGAGCTGGTCTCGGCATACCCGACCTCGGGCGGCATCTACTGGTGGGCATCGAAGATGGGCGGCCCTGCCGCCGGTTTCTTCACCGGCTGGCTGAACCTGATCGGACTGCTCGCCGTCACCGCCTCCGTGGCGTACGGCGCCGCGACCTTCCTCGACCTGACCATCAGCACGATCAGCTCGGGGTACGCCGACAGCTACTCATTGACCCGCGTGTTCATCTGGTTCCTGGTGATCCTGGTGCTGGCCGGCTTGGCCAACATCTTCAGCGGCCACCTGCTGGCGGTCGTGAACAACATCTCGGTGTGGTGGCACGTTGCCGGTGCGGCGATCGTCATCCTCGTCCTGATCATCATCCCCGACCACCACCAGAGCGCTTCCTTCGTCTTCACCGAGCGGATCAACAACTCCGGCTTCTCCAGCGGCTTCTACTGGTTCCTGGTGCTCCCGCTCGGGTTCCTGCTCACCCAGTACACGATCACCGGGTTCGACGCCTCGGCCCACCTCTCCGAGGAGACGCAGGGCGCTGCGGAGGGTGCCGCGAAGGGCATCTGGCGCTCGATCTTCTACTCAGCGGTCGGTGGCTACATCCTGCTGCTGAGCTTCGTCTTCGCGGTCCAGGACGTGAAGGGCGTCAACGACGGCTTCGGTGCCGTGAACGTGATCTTCGGCCAGGCACTGCCCGAGGGCTGGCACTTCCTGGTGCTGCTGATCTCGACGGCGGGTCAGCTGTTCTGCACCACGGCGTGCCTGACCAGCGCCTCGCGGATGACCTTCGCGTTCAGCCGAGACGGTGCCATCCCCGGTTCCCGCTGGCTTGCAACGGTCAACGCCAAGACCCACATCCCGGCCAACGCGGTCATCTTCGTCGCCGTGGTCGGGGCGATCATCACGCTGCCCGCACTCAAGAGCGTCGGTGGCGTCCCGGTCGCGTTCTACGCGGTGGTCTCCGTCGCCGTGATCGGCCTGTACCTGGCATTCCTGATCCCGATCTTCCTGCGCTGGCGCATGGGCGACGCCTTCGAACCGGGTAGCTGGACCAACGGTTCGAAGTACAAGTGGATGAATCTGGTCGCTGTGGTGGAGATCGCCGTCATCAGCGTGTACTTCATCCTGCCGTTCACTCCGACGGGCGTACCCGGCAACAAGCACTTCGCCTGGTCCAGCGTGAACTACGCGCCGGTCCTCACGATCGGCACGCTGCTGATCCTGGCCGTGTGGTGGAACGTGTCAGCCAAGAAGTGGTTCACCGGTCCCAAGCACACCATCGACGACGCCGTGATCGGCGCCTTCGACGACTGACGTACCCCGGGGCCGATCAGGCCGCGGGACGTGCCTGGTGTTGGGTCATCAGCTCCAGCGACTCACGGTCGAAGTCACGGACCAGCTCGTCGACGACGATCATGTCGTCCGCGGCAACGGCTTCGTTCACGGCGACGACGTACGCCTCGTGCAGCTGCGCCAGCTGGTCGGTCAGGTTCAGGTTCTCGCTCATCGGACTCTCCTGGGGAAGGCGGGTGTTGAGTCCATTTTAACGATCCAATGGGCTCTTACACCAGTCATCCCGGTGTGACGTCGGTCTACGTCACACCCGACCCGAGCTAGCGTCGGGGCATGTCCGCACCGCTCGGCAGCCAGCATCCGGCTGGTCGTCCGGGTGCAATACGAGACCCGGAGCCTCGATACCCCTCTCCGAGGCATCGAAACGGCACCACAACCCGTTGGCTAGACCACTAAACCGTCCCTCTGGTCACGGCCGTGCCCAACAGCCACAGTGTCAGCAGGGAACGAGCTCGGCACACCCCCACGGCGCGGCCGAGCCCCTCGGTCGCCCATGGATGTCCTGCCCGGAGGTCCATGGGCGGCCCTTCTCGTTCATCGGCACCAAGCCTGCCCGATCGCTCCCGGCGGGTGCTCGCGTGCCGGCGCGAGATTGGTCGAGACGCCTGCTCGCCCTGCGGATGGCGGTGGGATCTCCGGGTGTTCGTCGAGTGGACCGCGGAGGTGACGCCGGCGGTCGGACCGTCGTACCGGAACGTCGGCGCCCACGTCCTGCGCATCCGGCGCGGCAAGGTGAGCGAGTTCCTCGCCTACGAGGACAGCCAGGCCGTCGCCGACGCGTGTGCGGTGATGGCGGAGGCCGGGATCACCGAGGCGACCGCGCCGCCGATCACAAGCGCCCCAGGGGCGCTGAGGGCGCGCTGAAGGACGTCTGGAGCCCACGTGGATCTGCTTCGCCCCTCCTAGCCCAGCGTGGCCAGGGCGACCGAGTCAGCAGGGGTGCCGTCCCACATCGCCTTGCGGCGGCGGCGGTAGGGACCGCCGAGGAAGTGGAGCAGCACGAAGCGGGGCACGGCTGATACCTCGTGTACCACCGTGTCGAAGACGGCAGGGCTTGCGCCGTCCACCATCCAGTGGCCGCTGTAGGCAAGGTTCATCGTGCTCTTGCTCTTGACGTTGGCGACCTGGTCCCAGGCGTGCCACTGGCCGTGGGTAATCGTGCGCGAGACCAGCGGCATCATCTCGCGTTCCTCGTGCTCCAGGTGGGGGTTCAGCACCGCCTCGAGCGCACCGATCGCCGCCGCTACGCCTGGCGCGGACGTGGGGTCCTGCTGCCAGGAGCGGACCGCGGTCTCGAGGTCGTCCATGGCGCCGTGGATGAGCTGGTGCTCGTCGTCCATCGCATCGAGGATGGGAGCCAGGGACGAGTCCGTCTCCCTGACCATCGGGTACAGGCCGCTGTCCTCACCGTCGTGGTGCTCGTGGAGGAACGTCATCAGCCACAACAGGTGCTCGGCCAGCGCCGTGCACCTGGCTGGCGTCAGGTACTGCTCGTCGGAGAGGACGACGCGGGCCCGCGTGAGATCACGCCGCATCGCGCCGTGGACGATCCCCATCATCGTGGTGACGGCGGGGCCCTGGGGGTCGTGCTTCATGCCGCGAGTGTCGTCTCAGGGCCGGCTCTGTGCAACGCGGCGCGGTCATCGACGGCGGCGTCGCAGCTCGAGCAGGACCCCGACGACTATCAGCGCCAAACCAAGAAGCTGGGCCACGAGGCCCACGTTTTTCAGGGCGTCTCGGTCGTGGCCCCGGCCACGTTGACAACCGCTCCTGCACCGATGAAGACGGCGGCCACCACGGCCCAGATGAGCCAGGACGGACGGCCGTTGCGTCTCTGCGCGCGCACGGCGCCGGGATCTCGACTCACGACACGCAATCTGGAGCGATATCTGGACTGGCAAGAGAAGCCTTACGAGGCCGGAGACCTCAGTCGAGGTAGTCGCGCAGGACCTGCGAGCGACTGGGGTGGCGCAGCTTCGACATGGTCTTGGACTCGATCTGGCGGATCCGCTCGCGCGTCACGCCGTAGACCTTGCCGATCTCGTCGAGGGTCTTCGGCTGGCCGTCGGTGAGGCCGAAGCGCATCGAGACCACGCCGGCCTCGCGCTCGGACAGGGTGTCCAGGACGGCGTGCAGCTGCTCCTGGAGCAGCGTGAAGGAGACCGCGTCGGCGGGGACGATCGCCTCGGAGTCCTCGATCAGGTCGCCGAACTCGGAGTCGCCGTCCTCACCGAGCGGGGTGTGCAGGGAGATCGGCTCGCGGCCGTACTTCTGGACCTCGATGACCTTCTCCGGGGTCATGTCGAGCTCCTTGGCGAGCTCCTCCGGGGTGGGCTCGCGGCCCAGGTCCTGCAGCATCTGGCGCTGGACGCGGGCGAGCTTGTTGATCACCTCGACCATGTGCACGGGGATCCGGATGGTGCGCGCCTGGTCGGCCATCGCACGGGTGATCGCCTGCCGGATCCACCAAGTGGCGTACGTCGAGAACTTGTAGCCCTTGGTGTAGTCGAACTTCTCGACCGCACGGATCAGACCGAGGTTGCCCTCCTGGATCAGGTCGAGGAAGAGCATGCCGCGGCCGGTGTAGCGCTTGGCCAGCGAGACGACCAGTCGGAGGTTGGCCTCGAGCAGGTGGTTCTTCGCGCGGCGGCCGTCCTCACAGATCCACTCGAGCTCCTCGTGCATCTTCGCCGAGAGCTTGCCGCCCTTGTTCAGCTTCTCCTCCGAGAACAGCCCGGCCTCGATGCGCTTGGCGAGCTCGACCTCCATCTCGGCGTTGAGGAGGGGGACCTTGCCGATCTGCTTGAGGTAGTCCTTGACCGGGTCGGCGGTGGCGCCGGCAACCATGACCTGCTGCTCGGGCTCGTCGGTCTCGTCGGCCGCGGAGACGATGAAGGATGCTTCCTTCTCGTCCTTCTTGATCGTCGGATCGTTCTTGACGTCGGCCTCGAACTGCTCGTCGGGGACGTCGGCCAGCACCTTCTTGCCGTCGGGTCCGACGGCCGCGGCCTCGGCCTGGATCTGCTCGGCCGTCTTGGCCGCCACCCCAGTTGCGGAGGCCTTCTTCGCCGCGGCCTTCTTGGCCGGTTCCGGCGGCGCCGCAGACTTCTTGGCGGCAGCCTTCTTGGCGGGTGCCTTCTTGACCGTCGAGGACACGAACTACCTCTCGATTGAGGTTCAGGGAACGTTCAGGAAACTACGGGGGCGCGACAAGGCCCGTACCTGTCAACCGTCGCGCCTTGGCCATTGTGTCATGCCCACAAAGGCGCTTCGCACACACACCGTCCGCAATCCGGCTGTTGTCGGCGCCGCACTAGCCGTGCTCGGCCGCCTGTTCCGACTCCGGTGACTGCCCGTCGAGCGCACTCGAGACCTCGCGCTCCTCCCGCCAGTCGGCGTGAGTGCGCTGGGGAGGAGGCCGCTTCGGGTGCGCCTCCTCCGAGGGCGCGTAGACCTCGGTGCCGAAGTAGCACGCGACGTCCTCCAGGACGCTTCGTGAGCGGGAGAAGAAGACGTAGCGCTTGCGCATGCGTGGGCCGATCAACGGTGCCCGGAAGTCGACGTGGAAACCGGCGTCGTTGGCGATCATCCGCAGCGAGCGCGGCGAGTAGTACGACGTGTGGTCGGGGTAGAAGATGTATCCGTCACGTGCCAGCGGGTTGCCTGCGTGGATGTTCGTCGAGGCGACCAGCAGGCCCTTGCGTCGGACGAACCCGAAGAGCCTGTCGAAGTCGGCCCGAGGATCGCGGAAGTGCTCGATCACCTCGCTGGCCACCACGAGGTCGAAGCGCTCGCTAGCGGGCTGGTTCAGGTCGACGAAGTCCGCGTCGTCACGCAGCCGCATGATGTCGCCGACCGCCGCGCGCTCCACCCCGTCGAGCCGTTGGATGTGCAGGTTGTCCAGGCTCCCGCCCGCGCCGTACACGAGCGCTCGCAGGCCGGGGCGGCGCAGGATGTCGGCGGCCATCTTCGCCATGTGGAACTCGCGCCCGGGCTGCTCGTGATCGCCGACGCGGCCGGACCCGTGACCGTGGTCGAGGTCGGCGCGGTCCTTCCAGAGACTCTCCTCGGAGCGGAGGATCGCGATGTAGCCACACTCACGGCAGCGGCGGATGCTGCAGGTGCGCTCCGAGTCGCGGGCGTACACCAGGTCGCGCGCAACGAGCCCGCCGGCGCCGCACACGCGGCACGCATCGTCCCCGCGCGCAGAGCGACCCAGCACGCGGCGGACCGTCGCGCGGGCGCCGGGCACCCGGCGGAGCCCCGCCCGCAGCTCAGGCACTCGCGGCCTTGGCAGCAGACTTCTTCTCCTGCTTGTAGGCGCGCACCTTCTGCAGCGAGGCGTCGTCGACCACGTCTGCCACCGACCGGTGGCCCTCCAGCGCGTAGTCGCCCACCACGGCCTCCCAGCCGTCCGGGCGTACGTCGAGCTGCTTGGCGAGCAGGGCGATGAAGATCTGCGCCTTCTGCTTGCCGAAACCGGGGAGGCTCGTCATCCGGCGGAGCAGGTCCTGCGCGTCGGTCGCGCCGGTCCAGATCAGCTCGGCCTTCCCGTCGTACTCCTCGACCACGATGCGGGCCACTGCCTGGACCCGCTCGGCCATCGAGCCGGGGAACCGGTGCACCGCCGGCGGCTCGGAGCACAGCGACGCGAACTGCTCGGGGTCGGCGGCCGCGACCTCGGCGGGCTCGAGGCTGCCGAACCGGTCCAGGATCTTGGCCGGCCCGGCGAAGGCCCGCTCCATCGGGAACTGCTGGTCCAGGAGCATCCCCGTCAGGAGGGCGAACGGGTCGTCGAGGACGGCATCGGCAGTCGGGTCGCCGGTGATGTGGATCGCCATGCGCGCATCCTCTCACCGGTGTCGCAGATGGGGACCTGTGGACGACGGCTGCGGCCCGAGCCGCCTGGCGGGCAGGGTGACCGCGTGAGTGCCGATCCTCCTCCGAGCCGTGCCTTCGACCGGCTGACGCGCGGGATCGGCTTGGAGCTGCGGCAGTTCGTGCGAGTCGCCGGTCGGCGCAGGATGTTGCCGTTCACGGCGTACGTCGGGGTCCCCGGTGGCCACCGCGCCCGTTTCGTCGCGGACGTGCGCGACCCGGTGCTCCGCGCCGATCTCGTCGAGCGCGGCATCGACTCACTGGCCCCTGGCCTCGTGGAGAAGCAGCGCGCGTGCGCCTGGGTGACCCGCGCGGACGGGCTGGACCCGGAGACGCGCGACCTGGAGTGGCTGGCGGCGGCACGCGCGGGGTTCGCCCGCCACGGGCTGGAGCTGCCGGCGTTCTTCGTCGTCGGCCGCTACGGCTGGCACGAGCTGCTCAGCGGACGCACGCGCACCTGGTCGCGCATCCGCTCGAGCAAGGTGCACCGTCAGGACTGCTGAGCTGCCCAAGATCTGGCGGTGGGAGTATCCCGATGCAGCTCGGCGCGCCAGTACGGGCCGTCCAGCTCCTCGAGCCTGACCGTGGACAAGCCGCCGGACGCCAGTGTGTCGAAGAGCTCCGCGGTCTGCGGGAACGGTGGCCCCTCATCGGTGGGCCGGGTGCCGTCGGAGCGGAGCTGGATGGCCAGCAGGGTGCCCCCGTCGGCGACCAGGCTCGCGACACCGTGGGCCGCCTCGGTCCGTGGCGGGTCGGGCATCGCCTGGAGGGTGTAGATCTCGACGACGAGGTCAAAAGCGCGTCGCCAGGTCGTCGGAAGGTCGAGCAGGTCAGCCGTGACGTAGGAGACAGACGAGCCCGGGTGCCGTTCAGCGGCAAGGCGGACCGCGGTCGGCGCGATGTCGAAGCCGGTCGTCTGGAACCCCAAGGACGCGAGGTACTCGGCGTCGGCACCCAGCCCGCAGCCGACGACCACTGCGCGTCGACCGGCGCCGTCGAGGCCGACCCGCTCGGCCCACTCGCGCAGGAGCACGTGCGGCCCGTCCCGCTCCCAGGGCATCGAGACCTCACCCTCGGCGGCGGCTGCGTACAGCTCGTCGAACCACGCGGTCGGCCGGCCACCGGCGATCGCCGCCGTCGAGAGCTGGTCGGCCTCGACGTGCCAGTCACGCTCCATGTGGCGACACTACGAGGCCGGCGGCGGGACCGGCACTAGTCGAGCGGCCAGGTGTGCACCGGCTCGTTGGCGTGCATCAGCGCCCGGTAGTCCTGCAGCGTCAGCCGCAACGCCTCGGCACGGTCGGCTCCGGACCGCTCGTGGGCGTCCACGCGTGCGCCGTACCACGACGCGCCGTTGCGGTGCACGATGCAGCGCTGCTCGATGATCGAGAGCAGCCGGTCGGCCTCGTCGGACTCCACGCCCCAGCGGTCCAGGCCGTCGCGGGCCAGGGGCAGGAGGCGACGCAGGACCAGCTCGGTGGCCCCGACGTCGCCGACGCCCGGCCAGTACACCCGGGCGTCGATGCCGTACTGCGCCGCGACGTGGAAGTTCTCCTCGGCCGCGGAGAACGACATCTGCGACCACAGCGGCCGCTCGCTCTCGGCGAGCGCACGCACCAGGCCGAAGTAGAAGGCGGCGTTGGCCATGGTGTCGATCACCGTCGGCCCGGCGGCGAGCACACGGTTCTCCACGCGCAGGTGCGGCACGTCGTCGACCACGTCGTACACGGGCCGGTTCCACCGGTAGATGGTGCCGTTGTGCAGGTTCAGCTCGGAGAGCTTCGGCGTCCCGCCGGCCTCGAGCACCTCCAGGGGATCCTCGTCCTCGGTGATCGGCAGCAGCGCCGGGAAGTAGCGGACGTTCTCCTCGAACAGGTCGAAGATCGAGTTGATCCACCGCTCTCCGAACCACACCCGGGGGCGCACCCCCTGTGCCTTCAGCTCCGCGCTGCGGGTGTCGGTGGCCTGCTCGAACAGGGGGATCCTGGTCTCCTGCCACAGCCGCTTGCCCAGCAGGTACGGCGAGTTGGCACCCACGGCCAGCTGGATGCTGCTGATCGCCTGGGAGGCGTTCCAGTACGCCGCGAAGGTCTCCGGCCCGACCTGGGTGTGCAGCTGGGTGCTCGTGCAGGCTGCCTCGGGCATGATCGACTCCGAGGTGGTCCGCAGCCGCTCCTCCCCCGCGAGGTCGATCACGATGTCCTCACCACGCGCGGCCAGGATCTGGTCGGAGAGCAGCTTGTAGCGCGGGTTCGGGCTGATGGTGGACGGACCGAGGTGCCCCGCCTCGAGCGTCGGCAGGATCCCGATCATCACCATGTGCGCGTCGACCTCGTTGGCCTTGGCCTCGGCGCGGTTCAGGCTGCTGCGCAGGTCGTCCTCGAAGCCGGAGACCCCCCGGGCGCCCAGCCGGCGAGGGAGGACGTTGATCTCGAGGTTGAACTGCGCGAGCTCGGTCTGGAACTTGGGATCGGCGATCTTCTCCAGGGCCTCTGCGCTCTTCAGCGAGGGCCGTCCGTCGTCGTCGACGAGGTTGAACTCGATCTCCATGCCGGTCATCGGGTTCTCGACGTCGAAGCGGGCCTCGCGCAGCATCCGCGCGAAGACGTCGAGGCAGCGGCGGACCTTCTCCCGGTACTGCGTCCGGTCGGCGCGGGTGAACTCCTGGAGGTCGACCTCTTTCCCCATGACCTGACACTAGGGGCGCGCCCCACGGGTGTCACGAGCGGCGCCGCCGCGCTCCCACGGGTTCGGTCCGCCGGCAAGGACCGGCAGGTCTGCGTCAGCCATCGGCTGCCAGGTGTCGGGAGGCACGGCACGCACCAGGAACTCGCCCAGCAGATGGGCCATCGAGTAGTCGGGATCCACCTCCAGCGCGCGGTCGATGCCGCACCAGGCCAGGGCGCCGTCCCCGGCCTGCCACGCGGCGAAGGCGAGCAACGACGCGGCGCCGGGAACGAGGTCGCGCGGCGCACGCCTGACCAGCTCGCGCCAGAGCTCCACGTGGGCGAGGGCGTCCGGACGGGTGATCTGTGCCCAGGCGACGTCCCGGGTGGGCACGATCGAGGCCAGCACGAGGAGCCGGCCGGCATCGGCCACGTCGACCGGCCGGAGGTCCTCGACCCGCCTGCGCACGCGGCGTCGCAGCCAGTGCGCCTCGACGCGCAGCACGTCCGGGTCGTCGCCCGCGCCCAGCACGAAGTCGGCGAACCGGGTCGCTGCGAGCGCCACTGCCGTCGCGTCGTCCTCGTCGGTGCCCACGAGCGTGTCGGCGAGCTCCGCACGGTCGCGGTGGACGACCCGCCCGTCGAAGACCAGCTGGGCTGTGAACGGGTGCGTCTGCAGGTCGTACGGCGTGGCGCCGGAACCGTCCTCCGGGATCCGGAGCCAGCACCCGTCGTCGACGCGGAGCACCTCGAGCACCTCGCAGTCGAGGTCGAGCAGCCGGCCGACCATGCGATCGGCCATCTCGGCGCACACCTGCTCGTCGTCGCTGTAGAGCAGCAGGGCCGCGCGGTCGAGGTGGTTCGCCGAGACCGCGCAGGCCAGTGCGTCGGCGACCTCCTCCTGCGCCGCCGAGGACACCGGCAGGTCGACGCGGGCATGGAACGAGCCTCCCGGCGGCCCGAAGGTGAGCAGCACGACGGAGTCGGCCGGGTGGAAGCCGAGCACCATCGGGACGAGTGCGACGAGGTCGACGGGCGAGCGCGCGACGAAGGTGGACGGCGTGGGCCTCGAGGAGGCGGGAGTGGGTCTCATGCCTGAGCACGCTCCGGCCAGGAGCAGACGTGATGCCCGCACGAGGCTGCGACCGGTGGACAACCGCGCCGCGACAGGGGCCTGTGGACGCGAAACGGTCGGGTGCGGATGCGACGATCGGCAGGTGCGCGACGAGCCGACGATCCTGCACGTCGACCTCGACGCGTTCTTCGCCTCGGTCGAGCAGCGCGACAAGCCCTCGCTGCGGGGCAAGCCGGTGGTGGTCGGGGGGACCGGCGGGCGCGGGGTGGTGGCCACCGCGTCGTACGAGGCGCGCGCATTCGGCGTCCACTCGGCCATGCCCACGGCCGAGGCGCGCAGGCGCTGTCCCAACGCCGCGTTCCTGAGCGGGCGGTTCCACGCCTACCGCGAGGCGAGCCTGGCGGTGATGGGCCTCCTCCGCTCGATCAGCCCGCTGGTCGAGCCGCTGTCCCTCGACGAGGCGTTCGTCGACCTCGAGGCGGCCGACCTGCCCGACCACTCCGTTGCCTCCGTCAGCGCCCTCGGTCGCGACCTGAAGGAACAGGTCCACCTCGTCACCGGAGGCCTCACCGGGTCCGTCGGGATCGCCTCCTCCAAGCTCCTGGCCAAGATCGCCAGTGACCTCGACAAGCCCGACGGCCTGGTCGTGGTCGCCCCGGGGATGGAGCAGGAGCTGCTGCGGCCCATGCAGGTGACCGTCATCCCGGGCGTCGGACCGGCGACGACCGAGCGGCTCCGCAGGGTCGGGGTGCACACGGTCGCAGAGCTCGAGGGCCTGACCGAGGAGGAGCTGGTGCGCCTGCTCGGACGCAGCCACGGCACCAGCCTCTACGCGCTGGCCCGGGCCGAGGACGCTCGCTCGGTGGTGCCCACCCGCGAGACCAAGTCGATCAGCGTCGAGGACACCTACGAGACCGACCACGTCGACAAGCGGCTGCTCGAGGCGCTGCTCGACCGTCAGGCGGCCAAGGTCACCGAGCGACTGCGCAAGGCCCGTGCCTCGGGCCGCACCGTCTCCATCAAGGTCAGGCTGCACGACTTCTCGACGCTGAGCCGCTCGGCCACCCTCGCCGAACCCTCCGACGACGGACGCCAGATCGCCCGGGTGGCGCGCCGCCTGCTCGCCGAGCTCGACACCTCCGGCGGGGTCCGTCTCCTCGGGGTCGGGGTCTCCGGCCTCGCCGACTGGATCCAGGAGGACCTGTTCGCCGACGAGAACGACGCGTTCGGCCAGGGCGACGAGGACGCCGTCCCCGACGAGGCGAGCGAGGCCGCCATCGAGGCGGCGTCGCGCCGGCGCGCGTGGGCACCGGGCATGGACGTCGTCCACGAGCACCACGGACCGGGTTGGGTCTGGGGCTCGGGCCGCGGGGTGGTCACCGTCAGGTTCGAGACCGCGGAGACCGAACCGGGCCGGGTGCTCAGCTTTCCCGCCGACGACCCCCTGCTGGCACCGGCCCCACGACCCGAAGAGTGACCTGCTCGCCCGGCCGCAGCTGCGCGCAGCCCGGCAGGTCCTCGGCCACCACGACGCCGACCACCGGGTAGCCGCCCGTCGTGGGGTGGTCCTGCAGGAACACCACCGGCTGCCCGTTGGGCGGCACCTGCACCGCTCCGAGCACCATCCCCTCGCTCGGCAGCTCCTCCTTGCCCGCCCACCGGATCGGATCGCCCTCCAGGCGCAGCCCGATGCGGTTGGAGGAGCTGCTCACCGTGTACGACGACCGGTCGAGCGACTCGAGGGCGGCAGGGTCGAACCAGTCCTCGCGGGGCCCGACCCGCAGCCGCAGCACTCCGGACCGCCGGTCCGGCACGGGCGTGTCCACGGGCACCGGTCGGCCCTGCGCCTGTCCGACGGGCAGCTCGTCGCCTGCCGAGACCGGCGGGGGTCCGAGGCCGGAGAGCAGGTCGGTGGCCCGTGAGCCGAGCACGGGCTCGACCGCGATGCCACCGGAGACCGCGACGTAGCAACGCAAGCCCGACGTCGCCGCGCCGACCTCGACCCGGGCACCCGGCTGCACCGGTAGGCCGATCCCCCAACCCCTGGCCCGGCCGTCGACCGTCACCGGCACCTGCGCGCCGGTGACGGCCACCGTGAGGGAGCACGACGCGGTGAAGGCGACCCGGCCGTCGAGGCACTCCAGGGTCGCGGCGTCCTCGTCGTTGCCGACCAGCCGGTTCGCGTAGCGGTGGGCCGGCGCGTCGAGCGCGCCGGAGCGCGGCACTCCCAGGTGGGCGAGGCCCGGCCGGCCGAGGTCCTGCACGGTGACCTGCGCGCCGACCTGCTCGACCTGCAGCCGGCGCCCAGGAAATGACCCAGCCGATGACCCAGCCAGTGAGCTAGCCATCGACGAACCTGACCACGGTGCCCGGTGCCAGCAGGGCAGGTGGGTCGCGGTCGACGTCCCACAAGGTGGCGTCGGTGCGTGCGATCAGCTGCCACCCCCCGGGCGAGGACCGCGGGTAGACCCCGGTGAAGGCGCCCGCGAGCCCCACGGACCCGGCCGGGACCTTCTCACGCGGCTCCTCGAGCCGGGGGACGTGCAGCTCCTCCGGCAGCCCGGTGAGGTAGGCGAAGCCGGGTGCGAAGCCGCAGAAGGCCACCAGGAACTCAGCGGCCCGGTGCCGCTCGACGACGTCCTCGGCGCTCAGGCCGCAGTGCTCGGCCACCGACTCCAGGTCCGGTCCGTCGTAGATGACCGGCAGCTCGACGTGCTCCGCGTCCTGATGCTCGGGTGTGGTGATCGACCACTCGCCGAGGCTCTCGCGGACCGAGTCGAGGTCGGCCAGACCGTCGAGCAGCAGCGTCGTCGCCCCCGGGACGACGTCGGTGCAGCGCAGCCTGCCCTCGTCACGACGACGCAGCGCCTCGGCGTGGGCGCCCCGGACCGCGTCGCTGTCGCCGCACTCCAGCAGGAGCGCCTCGTCCCCGAACCTTCGCGAGCGCATGGGCCGATCCTCGCAAACCTGCCCCGCACGGGAAGCACATCCGGCAGGCTTGGCCGCAGAACCGGGAGGGATCACCACATAGGCGCGGGGTCCGCGGAAGTATGAGTTCCGCGGACCCCGCTAGGTGGAACCGCTGCAATGCTCGGCTCCGGACCGGCGACTCGTGCAGATCGACCGCCCATCACCGGCGATCTTCCAGTGGGTCGCCCCACCAGTGGACCTGCACTCTTCAACCGATCCTCCACGACCCTTGCGGATCGCGGTGAGAGATGTCTACGCGACCTGACCGGCCCTGACAAGGGCTATCGGGGGGAATCCGGCGACATCCTCGAAGTATGTCCGCGGACCCCACAGAACCAGCGTTCCGCTCCACAGGCACACCGGGTTTTCCACAGGATTTCCACAGGCATCTGTGGAGAACTTCGCGGCCGGGCCACCACCGGATCCGGCTCGGCAGAGCGTCATCGGCGAGGGTCACCAGGGTCGTACGTCGTACCCCGCGGACTCCAGCGCCGTACGCACCGCGCGAGCGGCCTCCACCGCACCGGGAGAGTCACCGTGGACGCAGACCGACCGGACCTCGGCTGCCATCGCCACCGCGTTCGCCGCGATCGCCTCGGCACCCTCGACGAGTGCCCCGGGCTGGTCGCGGGGCACCAGCCTGCCGTCGTCGGTGTAACCGCGGTCGGGGAAGCCCTCCTCGATGCCGATCCGGCCCGACTGCGAGGCGAGCCGCAGGATGGCCGACCCGGGGAGCCCGAGCACCGGCAGCGACCCGCTTCCGCGCAGCACCGCCAGCGCCTGCGCCTCGTCATCGACCACCCGGTTGTACAGCGCACCGTGCGGCTTGAGGTAGGCCACCTCGGTGCCGCACTCCCCCGCGATCCGGGCGAGCAGGCCGACCTGCTCCTCGACCCATCCGGTCAGCACGTCCGGGTCCACGTCGAGGTGCCGGCGGCCGAAGTGCTCGCGGTCGTCGTAGGAGACCTGCGCCCCGATCACCACACCGGTACGTGCGGCCGCGGTGCACACCGCTCGCATCGTCTCCTCGTCGCCGGCGTGGAAGCCGCACGCGAGGTTGGCGCTGGTGACCACGCGCAGCAGGCCCTCGTCGTCGGTGACGCCCTCGCCGAGGTCGGCGTTGAGATCGATGCGCATGTCGCCAGTCTGCCCGGGTAACCGGGAGAAGACGCCCCCCGAGAAGCCACGGACCGGCTGGTTGTTGAGAAGTGCCTGAGAAGAACAGCCGGATCGAAACTTCAGCGGGGGGACACGCGTCTGAACCTTTGAGACCGCACACCGGTCTCATCGGTCCTCGGCTCCGAACACCCAGGTGAACGCCCAGCAGCACCGGCACGAATCAGGAATCTTCGGACCCCGCGGAGCGTTGGACCCACGCAGGACCAGCACCAACGGTCCCCCTGTAGGAAGGGAGCCTTCCCCATGAGCACCACCACCACCCGCAAGCCGACGACGACCCGGCAGGACCGCGAGATCGAGGGACGCGACAGCGTCGGTCTCTACCTTGACGAGATCGCCCGCACTCCCCTGCTCGACGCCGCCACCGAGGTGGAGCTGTCCAAGACCATCGAGGCCGGCCTGTTCGCCAAGGCCCTGCTCGACGAGGGTCGCGTGGGCCGCAAGAAGGGCGGCGCCCCCAAGTTCGCCACCGAGGCCGAGCTGGAGTGGATGGTCGAGGAGGGCGAGCGCGCGATGCAGCGGTTCATCAACGCCAACCTGCGCCTCGTCGTCTCGATCGCCCGCAAGTACGGCCGCAGCCAGATGCCGATGCTCGACCTGATCCAGGAGGGCAACACCGGCCTGATCCGCGCGGTCGAGAAGTTCGACTACGCCAAGGGCTACAAGTTCTCCACCTACGCCACCTGGTGGGTCCGCCAGGCGATCACCCGCGGCATCGCCCAGCAGGCGCGCGTCGTACGTCTGCCGGTGCACGTGGTCGAGGAGCTCAACCAGGTCGGGTCCGCCCGGCGCCTGCTCGAGCGCCAGCTGGGTCGCGACCCGGAGCCCGAGGAGATCGCCGCCGAGCTCGACATGGACTTCGACCGGGTGCTCGACCTGATGGCCTGGGGTCGCGACCACGTCAGCCTCGACACCCCGGTCGACATCGACGGGGACACCTCGCTGGGTGACCTGATCGCCCAGGAGAGCACGCCCGGGCCCGACCTCACCGTGCTCGACACCGAGTCCCGCGACCGGCTGAACACGCTCGTCGAGCGGCTCGACGAGCGGTCCGCCGACATCGTGCGCTCGCGCTACGGGCTGGTCGACGGACGCCAGCACAAGCTGGCCGACATCGGCGCCCGGCACGGCATCTCCGCGGAGCGGGTCCGCCAGCTCGAGCGCGAGGCGATCGCCAAGCTCCGCAAGATCGCCGACCCGGACCTCGCGGCCTGAGCCGGTCTCGCCCCCGAGCTGCTCGGCGGGCCGGGAAGGCCTGAGGACTCAGTCACCCCGACCTCCCGCCGAGACCACGTCCGCGAAGACCTCCGCCACCCGCCGGCGGAGGTCTTCGCGCGTCCCGGTGTTCTCGACGACGTACGACGCGATCGCGCGCCGGTCCTCGCGGGAGGCCTGGGCCCGCATCCGCGACTCGGCGTCCTCGCGTGACCAGCCACGGTCGCGGACCATCCGCTCGACCTGGAGCTCCTCGGGGACGTCGACGACGACGACCGCGTCGAAGTCTCCGGCCCGGCCGTTCTCGGCGAGCAGGGGGATGTCGTGCACGACCACCCCGCCGGGCGGCACGGCCTCTTCGAGAGCGACGATCCGCTCGTAGACCAGCGGGTGCACGATCTTCTCCAGCCGCCTGCGGGCCTCCTCGTCGGCGAAGACCAGACGGCCCATCGCCGGACGGTCGAGGTCACCGTCCGCGGTGAGCAGGTCCTCGCCGAACTCCTCGACGACCTGCGCCAGCCCCGGCGTACCCCGCTCGACGACCTCGCGGGCGAGCGCGTCGGCATCGATGACGGTCGCGCCGAGCTCGGCCATCGCCGCCGCGACCGTGCTCTTCCCCGAGGCGACCCCGCCCGTCAGCCCCACCCGGATCGTCCGCTCGCTCACGGGGTCGAGTATGTCGTGGGCGCGGGCCCTCAGAGGCGGAGGGCAGTCATCACGACCTGGCCGCCGTAGTCGTGGTCGCGTACGTCGCGGAAGCCGGCCTCGGCGAGGAGCTTGTGGGCGTCGACGACGTCGATCGGGCCGCCGCCGAGGACGTGCCCGGAGTGCACCATGACGTGCCTGCTCCATGTCGTCGGCCGCCTCGGGCGGGGCGATGGTGGGCACGATCAGTCCGCCGCCCGGGCGCAGGGCGGCGAAGACCCGTTCGAGACCCGTGACCAGCTCGGGGCGGGGGATGAAGATCTGCGGCACCCAGGCGAGGTCGAAGGCCGCTACGTCGTCGAGCTCGGCCACCGACTCCAGCCGCAGCTCGATGCGCTCACCGAGGCCCTGCGCCTCGACCTCGTCGCGGGCCAGGTCCAGCACGTGCTCGAGCACGTCGAGACCCACGCACCCCAGACCCTCGAACCGCTCGCAGAGACGGCGTGAGATCGCGGCCACGCCGGTGCCCACGTCGAGGAAGCGTCCGCGCCCCGACTCGAAGGCCTCCTGAGCCCCCGGCAGGCAGCGCAGCAGGTCGTCGGCGATCAGGTCGGCCGCCGCAGCGCTGCCGTGACCCTGGTTGAGCACGAGCTCGAGGTCCTCGCCGGTCCAGGCACCCGAGCCCGCGCGAGCGTGCTGCATCGCCCGCTGGAGCTGGGCCATCATGCTGCGCGCCAGGGCGGCCGGCTCGGTGAGGTAGGACTCCTTGCGCAGGACGACGTAGCCCACTCCCTCCTGCTGCAGGACCCGGGCGGAGACGAGCAGGTCGGCGTCGGCGAGGTCGAGGGGGTCCTCCAGCGGCTTCCCGTCGAGGACACGGGCCCAGCCTCCGCTGGCGCCCATGCGCGCGAGCGCGGCGATCACCATCGGGTGCTCGACCGCATCCATCACCACGCGTCCGTCGGTGGCAGCTGTGTGTTCGCCGGTAGTCACGTCTGTGGTTCGGAGCCGGGGCCATCCCGGTTGGGGCCGGATTCGGTTCCGTCAGCACGACGCGACTCCCGGTAGCTGCGTCGTTGCTCCTCGGCGCGCTCGCGCACCTGACGCAGGAAGTCCTCGTCGGCCTTCGGGTCGGTGGCAGCGGCCCGCCCGGGGCGGTCGTACTCGGGAAAGTCCGGCACCCTGCGCTCGTAGCGCGCCACCGGCGCCGTCACCGGGCGGCCGGCGACGAGCCAGGCCACCGACCCGGCCAGCGGGAAGAACAGCACGATCAGGATCCACAGGACCTTCGGCAGGTTGCGGATGGCGCCCTCGTCGCTGCCGATCACCTCAACGAGGCAGAAGATCCACAACCCCAGCACCACCAGGCCGGAGAGCAGCTCGAAGCGAATCATGGGCGCAGTCTTCCGTACCCGTCGCCGTCTTGTCGCGCAGTTGGCTGCAAGGATCGAGGGGTGACCAAGGCTGCCCACGAGCCCGATCTCGCTCCCGGGGACCGCGTGGCACTCCTGGTGCCCGGCTCGGTGCCGTACGTCGAGCTGGTGGTCGCGCTGCTGCGCCGTGGGATCTTCCCGGTGCCGATGGACCCGGGACTCGTGGCCAGCGAGCGCCGGGCGCTGCTCGCCGACATCGACCCGGCGCTGGTCGTGACGACCCAGGAGCAGGTCGAGGACCTGCTGAGCGACCTCCCGGACCCGACCCCGCCGGGACCGCCCCTGGGCCGACCGATCCACCTGACCAGCGGCACCACCGGCCGTCCCAAGGGCGTCTACTCGGGGCTGCTCTCGCGCGCCGACGCCGAGGCACTGCTGGCCGAGGAGCGCGACCTGTGGGGGTTCGCGCCGACGACGTGAACCTCGTGCTCAGCCCGTTGCACCACTCCGCTCCGCTGCGCTTCGCGGTCGGGACGCTGCTTGCCGGCGGACGCGTCGTCGTCCCCGGTCGCTTCGACCCGGCCCTGGTCACGGCGGCGATCGAGCGCGAACGCCCGACCTCGATGTTCTGCGTCCCTGCCCACCTGCAGCGTCTGTTCGCGCACTGGGACGACCTGCGGGACTCGGGCGTCGACCCGCCCGACCTGTCCTCGTTCCGGCTGGTGGCGCACGCGGGAGCACCGTGCCCGGAGTGGGTCAAGCGCCGCCTGGTCGAGGAGTTCCCCGACCGGGTCGACGTGGGAGTTCTACGGCTCCACGGAGGGACAGTTCACCGCCTGCCGCAGCGAGGAGTGGCTGCAGCGCCCCGGCACCCTGGGTCGCGCGCGGCCCGGCCGGACCATGTCCGCGGACGACGAGGGCCGGTTGTGGTGCGTGGTCCCTGCGCACGCGCGATTCAGCTACCTCGGCGACCCGCAGAAGACGGCCGAGGCGTGGCGGGACACCCCGGCGGGGCCCGCGTTCACGGTCGGTGACCTCGGCCATGTCGACGAGGACGGCTATGTCCACCTCGACGGACGCCGCGAGGACCTGGTGATCAGCGGCGGCGTCAACGTCTACCCCGCGGAGGTCGAACGGGTGCTGGCCGAGCTCGACGGGGTCGAGGACGTCGCCGTCTTCGGCCGCGACGACGAGCGCTGGGGGCAGCGCGTGTGCGCCGCCGTCGTCGGCCCGGTCGACGAGACCGCCCTCGCGTCGTACGCCCGCGAGCACCTGGCCGCGGCCAAGCGCCCCAAGGAGTGGCACCGCCTGCGCGAGCTCCCCCGCACGCCGACCGGCAAGGTGCGCCGGCTCGACCTCCCCGACCTCGTGGACGGTGGCTGATGGGGTTCAGCCGATCGCAGCTCGACGCCTTCCGCGACACGGAGGTGCCCGACCTGCTCCCCGACGACGACCTGCGGCTGCTGTTCGTCGGGATCAACCCGGGGCTGTGGACCGCAGCCGTCCAGACCCACTTCGCCCACCCCGCGCAACCGGTTCTACCCGGCTCTGCTGCAGGCAGGCATCATCCCGCGAGCCGGTCGACGCGGCGGCCGGGATGACCGACGAGGACCGCGACCGGTTCCGCGCACGCGGGCTCGGCATCACCAACCTGGCACCCCGCGCCACCGCCCGGGCGGCCGAGCTCAGCGCCGCGGAGCTGGCGCGAGGGTGGCCGGCGGCTGCGCGAGCTGGTGCGGACGCGGCGTCCGCGGGTGGTCGCCATCCTGGGCATCACGGCGTACCGGCAGGCCTTCGGGCACCCGAAGGCTGTCCTCGGCCGTCAGGACGAGGGACTCGAGGGGGCCGAGCTGTGGGTGGTGCCCAACCCGAGCGGGCTCAACGCCCACGAGACGATCGCCTCGCTCGCCGAGGCGTACGCCGCGCCGGCTCGCGCGGCCGGGGTGCTCGAGCAAGAGAGTTGACGATGTCGTTCCCGCGCGGATCCCGCTCTGGTCACTCAGCTAACGACCCGACCTGGCGCGCACGATGCGGGAGGTGCCGCCAACGACGCGTTGGTGCAGAGCGGTGACCGTGAAGGCGTACTTCGTGGCCGCGCGCAGACCACCGACGCGCACCGAGGTGACTGCCTGCGCCCCGCCGGTCGCGAGGGACTGCCAGCGGCCGTGGTGGGTGACATCGCGTCTGTGCACCACGTAGCGGGTCGCGTGTGCGACGGCCCGCCAGCGCAGAGTCACCATGCGGGCGCGGACATGGGCGGAGAGATGCCTCGGTGACCCGGGTCGTGGCCCGTGGGGCACGGTGTACGCCGGGAGGGAGAGCGCCCCGGACCCACCCGGGCCGACGGCCTGCACGCGCACGGCGTACCGCGCTCCCGCCTCGGCCGGCCTGACGACCGTCGACCTCCCGGTCGTTGCTCGTGACGACCAGCCGCCGCCCGCGCTGACGTTGCGCCACCAGACCCGGTAGGAGGTCGCCGCCGGCAGCGCCGACCACTTCGCCGTGAACGCGTGCTGCCCCGGTCGCACTCGCGGGCTGGACGCGCGCCCCGGGACGGTTCCGCCCGGCCGGACCTGGACACGGTTCGAACGCATGTCGGCCTGGGCCGGGACCAGTCCCTTCGCCGCCTGCAGCGAGACCTCGTAGACGTGGCCGTTGACGAGTCCGCCCAGCCGTGCCGTGCTGCCGGTGCTCGAGCTCGCCATCCTCTCCGGCGTTCCCGTCGTGAGGTCGCGGACCCAGATTCGTTCGGAGGTGGCGCCAGGCGGGCTGGTCCAAGTCGAGGTCCGCAGCGCCCGCGGCCGGCGTCGCGCGCAGCACCGGGCGAGCCCTCGGCCCGAGGGGCACCGCGGCGAGCGGCCGCGGGTACGGCGAGCCGATGCCCAGGTCGGCCAGGGAGTCCGACACGGCCGCCGCGATCTTCTGCTCCCCTGCCGCGTCGGGGTGTACCGGGTCCCAGGTGTCGCGGACGGCGCCCTCCGTCGACTGCCGGTAGCCGGCGTCCGAGTCCGCGATGACGACCCGCGAGCGCTGGGTGCTCCAGCCCGGGCCTCTGCTGCTCAGCAGGGCGTTGAAGTCAGTCACCCCGTCGATCCACGTGGTGGGCAACCGGCACAGCACGAGCTTCACATCGGGGTTCGCCGTCTGGGCCTGCTGGACGGCCTGATGTGTCTGGTCGAGCACCTGTTGAGGTGTGAGCTGGGCGAAGGTGAGGTCGTTGAGCCCCAGGAGGATCACCAGCACGTCGGGGTGTGAGCCGGCCATCAGCTGTGGGACCGGGTGCGCGATCCACGCGTAGGCATCGCCCCACCTGGCCGCGTGGTCGTGGTCGAAGGCGGGGTCGGCGTAGGCCGTGCTGTGCTCCCAGAGGTCGTTCTCCGGGCCTACGAGGTCGGCCGCCACACCGTCGGCGACCAGGTGCTTCCAGGCGAAGTACCGCCAGGTGAAGTCACCGGTCGACCCCTGCGTGATCGAGTCACCCAGGAACGCGATCCTCGGGGGCGCCTCGTCGGCTGCGACGGGTGCGGCCGGCAGCGGCGTCACGGCGACACAGAGCACCACCGCAAGCAGGACTGCGGCATGCCGGACTCCTCGCAGGACCACCGCCGGTCCGAGAACAAGGGCGTGATCTACCCGCGTCATAGGCGGGACGCTAACGCGCACCGGGCCGCCACGAGGCGCATTGCGCCGAGAGGGAGCGAGAAAAAGGCACGAGGGCCGGACGCACGGGAGCCCGGTCCCCGAGAAGGGGGGCCGGGCTCCGGTGTCCGAGAGGTCCTGCGGGTCAGGCACTCCCGCCGGTGAGCTTCTCGCGAAGAGCCTGGAGCGCCTCGTCGGAGGCCAGCGAGCCGCCGTCGTCCTCGCCGGACTCGGGGGCGTCGCCGCCGCTGGAGTACGAGGTGGCCTCGCCTGCCTCGACCTCGGCCTGCTTGGCCTCGGTCTGCTGCTTGACGTGGGCCTCCCAGCGGGCGTGGGCCTTGGCGTACTGGTCCTCCCAGAGCTTGCGCTGGTCGTCGTAGCCCTCGAGCCACTCGCCCGTGTCGGGGTCGAACCCGTCGGGGTAGATGTAGTTGCCCTGGTCGTCGTAGGTCGCCGACATGCCGTAGAGCGTCGGGTCGAACTCCTCGACCTCGGCGGCGGCCGCGGTCTCGTTGGCCTGCTTCAGCGACAGCGAGATCCGGCGGCGCTCGAGGTCGATGTCGATGATCTTGACCATCACGTCGTCGTTGACCTGGACGACCTGCTCGGGGATCTCCACGTGGCGCTCGGCGAGCTCGGAGATGTGCACCAGGCCCTCGATGCCCTCCTCGACACGCACGAAGGCGCCGAAGGGGACCAGCTTGGTGACCTTGCCCGGCACGATCTGGCCGATCTGGTGGGTGCGGGCGAAGTGCTGCCAGGGGTCTTCCTGGGTCGCCTTGAGCGAGAGCGAGACCCGCTCACGCTCCATGTCGACGTCGAGCACCTCGACGGTGACCTCGTCACCGACGGTGACGACCTCGCTCGGGTGGTCGATGTGCTTCCAGGAGAGCTCGGAGACGTGGACCAGGCCGTCGACGCCGCCGAGGTCGACGAACGCACCGAAGTTGACGATCGAGGACACGACGCCCTTGCGGATCTGGCCCTTCTGGAGCTGGGTCAGGAAGCCGTGGCGCACCTCGGACTGGGTCTGCTCGAGCCAGGCACGACGCGAGAGCACGACGTTGTTGCGGTTCTTGTCGAGCTCGATGATCTTGGCCTCGAGCTTCTGGCCGACGTACGGCTGCAGGTCGCGCACTCGGCGCATCTCCACGAGCGAGGCGGGCAGGAAGCCGCGCAGCCCGATGTCGAGGATCAGGCCGCCCTTGACGACCTCGATGACGGTGCCCTCGACGACGCCGTCCTCCTCCTTGACCTGCTCGATCGTGCCCCAGGCGCGCTCGTACTGGGCGCGCTTCTTGGACAGGATCAGGCGACCCTCCTTGTCCTCCTTCTGGAGGACCAGTGCCTCGACCTTGTCACCGACCTCGACGACCTCGTTGGGGTCGACGTCGTGCTTGATGGAGAGCTCGCGCGAGGGAATGACGCCCTCGGTCTTGTAGCCGATGTCGAGGAGGACCTCGTCGCGGTCGACCTTGACGATGGTGCCCTCGACGATGTCTCCGTCGTTGAAGTACTTGATGGTGGCGTCGATGGCGGCGAGGAAGTCCTCGGCGGAACCGATGTCGTTGACGGCCACCTGGGGCGCGGCGGAGGTGCTCGAGGGAAGGGTGGGGGTGCTGGTCATAGGGGGACGAAGTTTCCTTGGATGGATGGAGTTGTGGGGTGTGGCACGCGCAGAAGCCTGTTCACCATCGCGAGTTGTGGGCGGAACGTTCCGACCAGCTCTGGTCCTGCACTGCTGAGTTCCACAGCCACGGACCGACAGCGAGCGAGAGCCTGCTCGGTATGAGACTCGGGCAGACTTCTGGCGCCAACGGGTGAGTCTATCGGGCCACCGGTGCCAGCGTCCAACGCCGGTCCCAGGGTTGCCCGTCCGGAGCACCGGCGCCCGACACTACAGTTCGCCGCGTGGCAGGCATCCGACCCGAGCGCCGACCCGTCGACGAGGCTGAGTCCCTGCGCGCCAACCGTGCGGACTGGGACGCCTACGCCGACGAGTACCAGTCCACCCATGGCGAGTACCTGGGCGACGCGGGCTTCCTCTGGGGCCCGGAGGGCACCCGCGAGGACGACCTGCGTGCCCTGGGCCCGGTCGAGGGCCGTGACGTGCTCGAGATCGGCTGCGGGGCGGGGCAGTGCTCCCGGTGGGTGCTGGCCCACGGCGGACGCCCCGTCGGGATCGACGTCTCGATGCGGCAGCTCCAGCACAGCCGTCGTATCGACGAGGCGCACGGCGTGGCGGTGCCCACGGTGTGTGCGTCCGCCGCAGCCCTCCCCTTCGCCGACGACTCCTTCGACGTGGTGTTCTCGGCCTTCGGCGCGCTGCAGTTCGTGGCGGAGGCCGGACCCCTCGTCGACGACGTCGCGCGCGTGCTCCGCACCGGGGGGACCTTCGCCTTCTCCATCACCCACCCGACCCGGTGGATGTTCGTCGACGACCCGGGGCCGGGCGGGTTGACCGCGTCGCAGTCCTACTGGGACCGGACGCCGTACGTCGAGGTGGACGACGAGACCGGGCAGACCCGGTACGTCGAGCACCACCGCACCCTCGGCGACTGGGTCGGCCTGCTGGCCGGCGCCGGCTTCGTGATCACCGCCCTGGGCGAGCCGGAGTGGCCGGCCGACCTCGACCGCACCTGGGGTGGCTGGAGCAGGACGCGCGGCGTGCTGACCCCGGGCTCGGCGATCTTCGTGGCACGACTGGGCTGAGCCGCTACGACTCGTCCTCGAGTCCGGCGTCGTCGGGGATGCGCAGTCGCCAGCGGGTGCCGCGTCCTGGGCCGGAGTCGACCAACAGCTCCGCGCCACCGCTGGTCGCGAGGTCGGCGAGCAGCCGGAGGCCGAAGTGACCCTCCTCGGGAGCGGCGAGCCTCGCGGCGGCGTCGAAGCCGGGACCGTCGTCCACCACGTCGAGCAGCACCGCGTCGTCCGCCCGCCACAGGGACAGGGTCACCGTGCACGGGGCGGCGTGCTTGGCCGCGTTGCGCAGCGTCTCCTGCGCGATCCGGTAGACCAACCGCTCCTGCGCGCGGCTGAGCCCGAGGTCGTCGTCCGGACCTGGGTCCAGGCGGACCTGCAGGCCGGGGGTGCTCACGGACTGGGCGAGGTCGGTCAGCGCCCCGAGGAGCCCTGCCTGCGCCAGGCTGGCGGGGTAGATGTCGACCAGGAGCGACCGCAGCGCCCGGATGCTCGTGCGCACCGAGGCAGCCACCTCGCGCAGCTCGCGCTCCAAGCCGCCCTGCCCTGCGGTGCCGGCCCTGGCCGCGGCCGCCGAGACCACGAACGAGGTCGCCGCGAGGTCCTGCACCGGACCGTCGTGCAGGCTGGCAGCGATCAGCCGGCGCTCGGTGCTCGAGGCCTCCACCGCCCGCTGCAGCAGGCGCTCGCGTTGCCGCTGGTCGCGTCGTACCCGCGCGGCGAGGTGCCAGATCAACGGCACGAGCAGCACGACGAAGAGCAGCAGGCTGCTCAGGGTCACCCCGGCGAAACCGCGCCACAGCTGGCCCGTCCGGTGGGAGACCTGGTCGTAGGGGGCGTAGATCTCGAAGAGCACCTTGTTGCCGCTCGGGGTCCACACCGGCCGGTAGACCTCGACCAGCTTGTTGCCCGCCGACCGGTCCAGGGTGTTCTCGTCGCGGTCGAGCGAGGAGATCTCTGCCCGGGTCCGTGGCTCCTCGAGCGCCGACTGCTGCTCGTCGTCGAGGGTGAACCGCTGACCGACGAGAGCGGTCTCGTCGGAGTACAGGACGGTGCCCTCGGTGCTCCACAGCTTCACGTGCACCACCTGGTCGCCGAGCACCCGGTCGCGGACGACCTTCTCGAAGGCGCGGTACGCCGCCGGTTCGCGGTCGAGCAGTCGATCGGTCAGGGCGGGCTGCACGACGGTCTCTGCGAGGAGGTCCGCGCGCTGGGCGGCACCGTTCACCGCCTCGCGCTCGGCGAGGCGACGCGCAGCGAGGGTGCCGCCGACGGTGACGACGACCAGGACCACGAGCATGCCGGCGACGAGCTGCAGTGCCACGCGCCGTAGCGAGACCGGGGCCTCGCCGTCGTCCTTCGCGGCGCCCCGGGCGACCACCAGCCAGCCCACGGCCCCCGCATCGGGTGCCGTGGACCGGCTGTCGTCGTCGTCCGCGGGCGGCTGGGCCTGAGCGGTCGCCGTCTGCTCAGTCGTCGGATCCGTGGCCACCCGACCCCCTGTCGTCCCCGGAGTGATCGGAACCTGAGTGGTCCGAACCCGAGTGGCCGGAGCCGGAGCTGTCGTCGCCGGGCTGCCGAGCCGGTCCGCCGGCCGCCGGTGTCCGCTGCCCGGCGCCGGGTCGTCGCCGGGCTCAGCCTCCCGGCCCCGGTCGTCGCCGGGCTCAGCCTCCCGGCCCCGGTCGTCGCCAGGCTCAGCCTCCCGGCCCCGGTCGTCGCCGGGCTCTGCCACCCGGCCCCGGTCGTCGCCGGGCTCTGCCACCCGGCCCCGGTCGTCGCCGGGCTCAGCCTCGCGGTTGCCGCGGACGTCGTCGGTGGCCGACCGGCTCGGCGTCGGTGTCGAGGTCTTGGTGGACGTCTGGGTCGACTTCTGGGTGGTGTGCCTTGGTGCTCAGGCGAACGCACCGGGACCGACTGGGAGAACGACGCGTTGCCTGCGAGACCGATGATGGCCGGGACGAGGGCGACGAGGATCGCGGCCACGTACAGGTGGATCTTCTTCATGGTGCACTACCTCCGAGCTGGCCGGGCCGGTCCCGGGCATGCCACTACGTTCGTTCCGCCGGGGGGCGGCGCACCATTGAGCGTTGGTGCTAGTACCTGCGGATGTCGCCAGACGTGCCCGACAGTCGACCTCGGTCAGTCGAGCCGTTGCCACCCGCCGGGAGGTGTCGCCGGTCGTTGGCGGATGCCGGTGAGACCGAAGTTCTGGTTGCGTCGCCGAACCTCGTTGACACGCAGGCGGGGCCAGTCCTCATCGGTGACGTAGAAGGCGTTGGTACCCGAGAGGTCGGAGTGAGCGAGGCGGTAGCCCTGCCGCCGCGCGACCGTCTCGAGGGCGTCCAGTGAGCTGCCGAAGGCGCCGCTGCCGTCCCACACCCGTGCGGGATCGTGCGGCTGGGCAACGGGTCCAGAAGGCTCGATGCCGGAGTTGTACTCGATCACGACCACGCGCGGGCGGAAGTGCTGCATCGCCTGCCACACGTAGATGTCGTTGCCGTCGATGTCGATCGAGACGACGTCCGGCTGCTGGGGAACGCCAGCATCGCGGAAGATCTCCTCGACCCGATCGGCGGTCACCAGCTCCTGGACCGTCCGGATCGGGAAGCCGTCGTACTTCGCCTTCAACGCGGCGAAGTCATCGTCGTCGGCCTCGATGAAGACCCCTGACCAGCCGAACACGTCGGCGAGCAGCACGCAGTTGCCCTCGGCGCCGTGCTGGATGCCGAACTCGACGAAGAACCGGTTCGTCACGCCGATCCGGTTGAGGATCTCGACCAGGACGCCGTCCTCCCCGTTCTGGGAGAACCCGCGCAGCTCGTAGCGAGCGAGGTCCTCGATCGCGAAGAGGTCGGGGTCGGCTCGCTGCACGAGCCGGTCCACCGAGGTCAGGCGCCGGTCGATCTCAGTGGGTCGTTCGCGCACGTAGGCCCGGAGGAACGCCTTGGCACCGGTTCGAACCCGACCCCCCATCTCGAACACGCCCGCAGTCTGACACAGCGCAAGCCGGCCGCCAGCGCCCTATCGTGAGGCGCCATGGCGGACTCTGGCGCACAGCAGTGGCTGGGGCAGGAGGACCTCGCCTGGAACATCCTGCTCGTCGCGCGCCTGCGTGCCATGCCCTCGACCACTGCCCTGCAGGGACGCCTGGCCGAGATGTCGGTGCGACACGGTTGGGCGGAGCCGGGGCCGGGCTCCGTGCTGTCCGGCGAGCTCGACGACCTCCTGCCGCGGCTCGGAGAGGTGAGCGACCTCCAGCGACCGGTCTCCCTCGGCGTGACCCCCGGGGCCCTCGTCGTACGGGCGCACCATGCACGCGTCGACGGCCTGGGTCTCCTGGCCGTGCTGCGCGACGTCGCCGCCGGTGACCTGACCAGCGGGGCCAGCGGCGTCGGCGAACGGTCCCGGCGTTCCACCGTCGCCACGATGGCCGGGCGACTCTTCGAGGTCCTGCTGCGTCCCCCCGCCGGCGTGGCCGCGGTGGGCGCGGCCGGCCCGATCGCGCCGGGCGACGTGTTCGCAGCTCGCACGCTGCCCACCGAGGTGCGGACCGCCCCGCTGGCCGACGCTGCCGTGCGGGCGATCGTCGAGCGCAACGCCGCTGCTGGGCAGGGCACACGCCGCATCGCCCTGGCCGTCGGGGTCTCCACGATCAGCGGCCACGACCTGCGCGTCGGCGACGACAGCGGCTTCCTGCGGATCACCGGTGCTGAGGAGCTGGACACCGAAGGGCTGAGCCGGGCGTTCGCCGAGGCGCCGCTCCAGGTCGGCGGTACGGCGCAGGGCGCTGTCGCCCAGCGGGCTGGCGGGCTGATCCGATGGACGTCGAAGACATTCGCGCGCCGGCTGGGCTCGACCCTGCTGGTCTCCCACCTCGGGCGCGTGCACGCAGACGGAGTCGACGAGGTGGCCTTCTACCCCCTGGCCGGCGGTGGCTCCGGGCTCGCGCTGGGGGCCGCCACGGTGGGCTCCAGCACCACGATCACGCTTCGGGCGCGGGGCGCCCAACACTCCAGGGCAGACCTCGAGCTCCTCCTCGACGCCGTCGTCGACGCGCTCGCCTGACCGACTCGACCAAGGACGACGTCGTCCAGATCGCCACGACACGCCTGGGAAGTCCTGCTTCCCGGCCGAGTCTCCGACGCTCACTCGCCACGCCGATCCAGAAGGTCGCGACGTCCTCGGTCGTGGGCTCGTCCGGGGCGAACACGTGGAGGTCGGCCGACCTGGCGAGCTCCAGCGAGAGCCCGAGCCGTCTTGCCTGCTCGGTGCGCGACAGCCCGTCCGGCACGTCCCGGCCGAGGTCGCGCGCCCGGTCGAGCACCTCGGCCCATCCACCCACGAACCTCGCGGACACCGGGGCGGCTCGGCGACGGCGCCGACGTCGTAGGAGCTTGAGGAGCGGAGGGACCTCCACCAGCAGCAGACCCAGCCCCGCGAGCCAGACCGGCCAGCTCCGGCTCACCTGCTGCACGCTCGGCGGCAGGGAGGAGCTCCTCCCGGGCACCGAGGGCGGGTTCGGGGGCTTCGCCTTCGGGGCGGTGTCCTTGACGTAGCCGGCCGGCGACTGGCTGACCCGGGCGGCGCCGACCGGCGCGCGGTGGGACATGAACAGCTGGTTCGGCATCGTGCGCCAGCTGCCGTCGGCGACCCGCAGCTCGACCCAGGCCTGGACGTCGCGCCCACGCACCCATCCCTGCCTGTCCGGCGCTGCGCCCACCACCACCCGCGCGGGAACGCCGAGGCGGTTGGCGGCGAGCGCCATGAAGGCGGCGTACTGCTCGTCGTCCCCGACGATGCTGCGCCCGCCGATGAACCCCGGTCCGAGCCGCTGCGGACTCTGACCCGGTGGGTAGACCCGTTCGCGCGGCCGGGCACCGTCGCTGTAGCGACCGTTGGTCCGCACGTAGCGCGCGAGCGAGAACACCTGCTGCACGGGCGACAGGTCCGAGGCCCGCCACGGGCGCAGGTAGCGGTCGAGGAACGCGCCTTCGCCCATCAGGGGCGCGCCGGCGCCGTACTGGCGCATCGACCGCCCCAGGCTCGTGTCCGGGACGCTCCCGGTCAGGTGGTAGTCGTCGCGCGCCTGCAACCCACCGACCACCATTCCGGTCTGGGTCGCCACGTCGTAGCGCACGTCGCTGCGCTGCGCGCGTCCGTCGAGGTAGTCGAAGGTGATGCCGGTGAGCTGGCCGGCGACCGGCAGCCAGCTGCTGGTCCACGGCCGCTGCACCTCGACACCGACGCGCACGGGTCGGCCCGGGCGAGGCGCTCCGACCTCGCTGCCGATGCGCTGGAACAGTGCGGTGCTGTCGTCGGAGACCGTGCGGTTCCCCGGCACCCAGGCAGTGCCGTCGTACACGTCGAGGGCTGCGACGCGGAGCACGTCGCCCGACGGAAGACCGGTCACCCGGAGCAGCCGCTTGTCGGCGACGTTGTCGGCGCTGCCGACCGGTTGCCGGGTGAACTTGCGGAAGGTCGCCAGCGGGTTGTCGAGCTGGCTGACGTCCTGACCCGCACCGATCCGTCCCCGGAGCACGTCGCGGTCCTGGTGGGGAACCCCGGGGAGCAACGCCGACGCCACCAGCACTGCCGACACCGCGAGCGCCGACGCCGCGACCGCTCGCAGTCCCAGGCCGCGCGAGGCGTTGCCCACCTCCCGCAGCCGCGCCGCCCGCATCGCCACCCACAGCAGCAGGACGCCGGCGAAGACGACCGCACGCAGGAGCAGCGCCGGAGGTTGCTCGGTGCCCAGGACGATGCAGACCACCATCGCGAGCACGAGCGGTACGGCGGGGAGCAACGGCCGCCTGGTCCGCAGGGCGAACCATGCTGCCGGACCGCACAGGACGTAGCCGACGAGGTAGGGGATCACCAGTGCCGTGCCCTGGGCATCGACCGGTGGGATCGTGGTGAGGAACTCCCCCGGCGCCGTGAGCGTGGCGGTGAGCAGGTCGGCCATCGCCCTGGGCGCGGGGAAGCCGAGCAGGTCGTAGTTGTGCAGCGCCACGGTCGCGCCCAGCGCGGGGAACCCGAGCGAGGTGACCAGGAGGAAGACGCCCGCGGGATAGCGCTGCACCGTGCACAGCAACGACCACGCCGCCACGGCGAGGACGGCCGCCATGCCGGTGACCAGGTACGCCCGTGAGGAGAAGCTGTTGTCGAGCGCGACGAGCGCCACCGTCGACAGGCAGACCACCGCCACCAGGTCGACCCCTTGCTGCAGGTTCCGGGTCCTCACGCCGCGGCCCAGGCCGCGAGCTCCGGGAGCTGCTCGAGGCTGTTGATCTCCAGCACCCGCACGCCGTGCGACGTCGCGCACGCCGCCCTGCCCCTGCGGGTCCACGCGCACCGCGATCCGGTGCGCCTCAGCACCGAACGCCGACGCGGCCTCGAGCAGCTTCTCGAGGTCGCACGCCGAACCGCTGACCACCACCCCGATGCCGATGGCGGTGCCGGTGCGCGCCAGGTGGGTGGCGCGCGCGAGGACGTCGACGACAGCGCCCTGCGGACCAGCGAGACCCCAGGCGCAGGTCTCGTCGAGCAGCGCCTCACGCCCGGCCGGCCTGCTCACGCGCTCGCCACAGGCCACGTCGACGTCGAAGCCGTCGGTGAGCGCACGGATGGCCAGCGATGCCGCCACCGAGATCGCGGTCTCCAGCTCGTCGGCGTCGGCGTAGGACTCGGGGTCGTCGTCGACGAGCACGGCGGCGTTCCTGCTGCGCGACTCGTGGTACTGCCGCACCAGCAGCTTGGACGCCTTGGCCGAGGAGCGCCAGTGCACCCGTCGCAGGTCGTCACCGGGGGCGTACTCGCGCAGCGCGTGGAACGCGAGGTCGCTCAACGAGATCTGCTCGCTCGGCAGTCCTTCGAGGTCGAACAGACCGCCGTGCGAGAACGGTCCCGGCACGAGCACCCGCGGTCGCACCCACAGGGTCGACGCGCTCCCCCACGAGCGAGTGCGCCGGAACTGCCCGAGCGGGTCGGACTGCTCGTGGCGCACCGGCCCGAGCTCGAAGATGCCGCGGCGCTCTGCGACCTGCTCGAAGGACTCCACCCGCGCACGCCCCGGCCACAGCGTGCGCAACCGCAGGACCCGACCTGCCGGTGCGGCCGACTCGCCGAGGAGGTCGCCCTCGATCCGGACGACCGGGCTGGCGATCGGCAGCAGGTGTGCCCGGACCGAGAGCTCGATCGTGGTGGTCGCTCCCACCGCGGTGCGTGCCGGCCGTGCGCTGATCCCCGCGGTGGCCGTCCGGGGCACCAGCACGGACAGCAGGCCGACCACCAGCACCAGGGCTGCACCTGTCCCGAGGTAGCGCAGCTCGGTCCACGCCAGGGGGCCGCCGAGCCCCCACCCCACGACGGCGAGCAGCGACATCGCCCACCCGGCGGCGGTGACCCGGACGCGCGGCAGACGTGCCAACGCGGCGGGCCTCAGGCCCGGTCTTGCGGAGCCGGGACCGAGTCCAACAGCTCCTGGGTCACCTCGTCCAGGGACGCGCCGCCGAAGGTGGCCTCGGCGGTGAGCAGCAGCCGGTGCCCCAGGATCGGCGGCGCCAGGGTGAGCAGGTCCTCCGGCACGACGTGCGCGCGGCCGTGGGCGGCGGCCCACGCCTTCGAGGCGCGGATCAGCGCCAGGCAGGCACGCGCCGAGAGACCGAGACGCACCGCCGGCATCTCGCGCGACTGCTCGGCGATGCGCCGCACCCAGGACACCAGCGCCCCGTCGACGTACACCCCGTCGGCGACCGTGCGCATCCCGGTGATGTCGGCTGCCGAGGCGACTGGCGTGACCAGCGCAGAACGGTCACGGATGCCGGCGTTCTGGAGCATCTCCTCGGTGGCGGCGGCGTCGGGGTAACCCAGGTTGACCTTCATCAGGAACCGGTCGAGCTGAGCCTCGGGAAGGCGGTAGGTGCCGGCCTGCTCGATCGGGTTCTGGGTCGCGACCACCATGAACGGCGAAGGCACCGGGTGGGTGATCCCGTCGACGGTGACCTGCTCCTCCTCCATCACCTCGAGCAGCGCCGACTGGGTCTTGGGCGAGGCCCGGTTGATCTCGTCGGCGAGCACGATGTGGTGGAAGATCGGGCCGGGATGGAACTCGAAGGTCCCCTGGTGCTGGTCGTAGACGGTGACCCCGGTGACGTCGCTGGGCAGCAGGTCCGGCGTGAACTGGATCCGCGCGTGCGTGCAGTCCACGGTGTTGGCGACCGCCTTGGCGAGCATGGTCTTGCCGGTCCCCGGGAAGCCCTCGAGCAGCAGGTGTCCCTCGGCCACCATGCAGGTCAGCGTGAGCCGGACTGCATGCGGCTTGCCGAGCACGGCGATCGAGACGTTGTCGACCATCGACTCGAAGAGCTCGCCGAACCGCGCGACGTGGTCCTCGGACCGCGCGGCGCGGTCCTCCCTGACCGTCATGCCTCGATGCTAGTGCTGGGAGGACTGGTCTAGGGTCCACGCACCGGACTGGGAGGGCGGTACTAGTTGGACGAGCAGGAGATCCGCAAGTCGGCCGCGCTCGAGGACCGGCACTGGTGGTACGCCGGTCGCCGGTCGCTGGTTCGGGAGCGGGTGGCGGGGATCGAGCCGGGTCTCGCGCTCGACGTCGGCTCAGGTTCTGGCGGCAACAGCCGGGTGCTCGAGGAGCTCGGCTGGTCGGTCACCGCGCTCGAGCGCTCGCCGGTGGCGGCGGGGCTTGCCGGCGCACGCGGCCTGGCGGTCGTGCGTGCAGACGCTGCAGCGCTCCCGTTCCGCGACCGGTCCTTCGACCTGGTCATGTCCACCGATGTCTGGGAACACATCGACGACGACGAGGCCGTCGCCAGGGAAGCGTTCCGAGTGTGCCGTCCTGGTGGCCATCTGCTGGTGGCCGTGCCCGCCGGCATGGACCTCTGGAGCGGCCACGACGTGGCCCTGGGGCATGTGCGTCGCTACGAGCGAGAGCGCTTGATCGACCTGGTGCAGGATTCCGGATTCGTGGTCGAGGACACGATCGGCTGGAACGTCCTGCTCCGCCCCGTGGCCCGCACCCGGCGCCGTACGAACACCAGCGAGAGCGAGATGGCGATGATCAACCCGCTTCTCAACTGGTCGCTGCGCGCCGTCGTACGCGTCGAGTCGTGGCTGCCGGTGCAGAGACTGCGCCGGCATCAGCCTGGTCCTGCGGGCCCGCCGGCCCGTCTAGACGGGCAGTCTCCTGCTCGTGGCGCCGGGCGAGGAAGACGCCGACGGCCAGCAGGAGGAGTCCCAGCACGACCGCGAGGATCGGGCCGATCACGGCCACCCACTTCAACAGGGTGGCCTTGGACTTGAAGTCGCTGACGTTCTTGTCGACCGTCGCCGGGGTGTACTGGAGGTCCGCCTTCGTGGTGGTGATCTTGTCCTCACCGTCGACCGCCAGCGTGGAGTTCGCCGCCAGGGACTGGGTGACGATGGCCCCCGTCCATGGCTCGATCTGGTAGGTGTTCGTCGTCGCGTACATCGACTGCGCGGTGACGTTGCCGGTGCCCGACCCGCCCACCAAGGAGGCCGGCACGTCCATGGTGCCGACCTGGGTGCGTGGCACCTCGGCACGGAACTCATAGGTCTTCAGGCCCTTGACCGAGGACTGCTTGACGAACTTGGCGGTGACGGTGTCACCCAAGGTGTCGTCCCAGATCTTGTAGTCCTTCTTCTCGGTCTGGAAGGGCCACTTGAACACCAGGCCGGAGCGCTTGACCATCTTCCGGTCACCCTGCGTCGACTCGTCGAAGGCGCCACAGCAGTTGACGGCCTCTGACGAGGTGGCGTCGAATGCCGTGCGCGTGGTGCTGCGCGAGCGCACGGCACCGTCGTCGGAGCGGATCGAGGTCGTGTTCACCCAGACGCGGACGTTGTCACCACGGTCCTGACTCGCCTTGACATCGCCCTCGGTGCGCGACTGCACGGCCAGATCCGTCGTGAGTGGCTTCAGGGTGGCGGCGTCGAAGATCTCGGCGCCGGTCGCCTGCAGCTTGGTCACGCTGTCCTGGTCGATCGGTGCGACCGCGACTCGCGGGTACGCGTAGAACTTCAGCAGCAGTCCTGCCACGAGCAGGAACGCACCCAGCCCGAACAAGGTCGGGCCAACGAATCGGCGCATGCGTGTGTTACTCCCTCTCCCTGGTTTCGGGCTCTCACCCGACCCCCCGACCCGCGTTCTCCCGGCGCGGTGGAGCGAGGCTAGCAGCCCTCCCAGAAGCATGCAGCCCAGCGCGACCGTGCCAGACCCGGGCGGACGACAAGCGCAGGACGTCCACGCCTAGCATCGCTGGGTGTTCCCGGCACCCGCGTCACGCATCCAGCACGTGCTCGCGCGGGGCCGAGCCCGCTGGGGGTGGCAGCCCGACAAGTGGGAACGCCTCTCCACGGCCGTCCAGCTCACCAAGGCTTCCCCGGGCACCACGGTCGCAGACGTCGGCGGACGAGATCATGAGCTGCGCGGGTTGATGGCCGGCTGCCGGGTGATCTCGGTGAACCTCGAGGCACCGTGTGACGTGCTGGTGTCACCGGGGGCGACCCTCCCGTTCGAGGACGAGGCCTTCGACGTGGTGGTCAGCACGGACGTCCTCGAGCACATGCCAGAGTCCGACGCGGGCACCGCACGTCGCGGACCTGTTGCGTGTCGCTCGCGATCGGGTCGTGCTGTGCTTTCCCGTCGGGACGGAGACGAAGTCGGCTTCCGAGCGCCGGATCCAGGTGTCCCTGGAGCAGGTCTACGGCGTCGTGCTCCCGTTCCTCGAGGACCATGTCGGGTTCGGCCTGCCCCGCGTCGAGGACGTTGTCGCCGACATCGTCCGAGCCGAGCCCGGGTCGTCGGTCGAAGTGCTCTACTCCGACGGCGTGGCCGCGTCGGAGGACCTGATCCTCGACGCCTACCGCGCCGTCAAGGGCCACGAGGCCGCGGCCGTCCTCAGGTCTGCCCGGGCATGGTTGCTACGCCGGCACCGGGTCCTCACGTCGGTCGCGTCCGAGGACAACAGTCGCGCCTTCATCGTCATCGACCTCGCGCGGTGAGCTCCTGCTCGACGATCGCGACCACTGAGTCGTGCATGCTCTTCCAGCTGAACTGGTCAGCCCAGTCACGGCAGCGCTGCGCCAGGTCGGCGCTCTCGCGGGGGTCGTCCATCTGGTCGAGCGCCTCGCGCATGCCGGAGACGAGCGCGTTGACCACGCCGGCGTCGTCCTGGCCGCTGGTGTCGACGAGCCAACCCGTGTGCCCGTCGTGGATGGAGTCGCGCAGTCCGGGGACGTCCCGGGCCAGGGTGGGCAGGCCGTAGGCGGCCGCCTCGATCACCACCTGCCCCCAGCCCTCGGCGTCCGAGGCGCACACGTGGAAGGAGGCCGAGCCCAGCACTCGTCTCTTGTCGTCCTCGTCGAGGAAGCCGTGCACGGTGATCTGGTCGCTCAGTCCGAGCTCGGAGACCAGGGCGCGCAGCCTCGGCTCCTCCGGTCCCTTGCCCACGATGTCCAGCCGCAGCCCCGGGCGTTCGTCCACCAGTCGCCGGACCGCTCGCACCACGAGGTCGATCCGCTTGTGCGTTGCCAGCCGCCCGAGCACGACCACGTGTTCAGGCCGTGGCTGGACGCCGATGTGGGCCGGCGTGTCGGCACCGTTGTGGATGACCTGTACCGGTGTCCGCCACCCCAGCTGACGACGCATCTCGTGCACGGTCGACAGCGACACGGCGGCGACGCGGGCGTGGCGGTAGACGCGGGGCATCAGCCGGCCCTCGAGCCAGCGACCGAGCGCGGCCATCGGAGGTGGGAAGTACGTCCGGAACTGGTCCTGGTGCACGTGGTGCATGACGAGGACGACGGCAGAGCTGCGTGGCAGAAGGGGGGGTGTGAACGCCGGGATGCCGTTCTCGGCATCGATCACCACGTCGTGGGGCCGTCGTGCCACGCGCAGGCGCGCCAGCCGCCACCAGACCCAGGCGTAGAAGCCCAGCTGCGACCCGCCTCGGAGTATCCGGATACCGGCGTGCAGGTCCTTCGCAGCCTGGTGGCTGTCCCTCGCGGTGAGGAAGTCCACCGTGGCCCCTGCCTCTTGCAGCGCCACTGCGGACTCCCAGGCGTACCGCTCGGATCCACCCGCCAACGAGTGCCACGGGTCGCGCCAGTTGATGACGGCGACCCTGACGCCTCGCAGGCCGCGGCCCGACTCAGATCTCAGCAGCTGCCTCATCGACCACGGCAGGAACGACCCACCGCATCTCCCTCCGAGCCGTCGGAGCCTCGAGCAACGACGGCGTCGGGACGCCAGTCGCTGCGAGCCGGTGCAGGCGCCACGCGATGTTGCCGAGCTCGAGGAACGAGGCGAGGCCGTGCCGCGCCGGGACGAAGGTCGAGCCGGGTTGGTCGACCCACACCACCGGGAACTCCTCCACCCTGGCTCCCAGTCGCTGGAACCGGCCCACGACCTCGACGTCGAAGGAGAAGCCCTGGCAGTGGAGGGCCGCAAAGACCTCGCGAGCCAGGTCGCCGCGCATCATCTTGAAGCCGCACTGGGTGTCCGAGATCCCGTTGGCCACCCGCCGGGTGAGGCCACGGTAGGCAGAGGCTCCGACGGTGCGGACCTTGCTGTGCCGCTCGAACGTCACGGACTCCTCGAGCGCCCGGGATCCGATCGCGAGGTCGATCCCGCTGTCGAGGAGCCGTTCGGCGTCGAGGAGTGCATCGAGGTGCGTCGCCCCGTCGGCGTCCATGAAGGCGACCCGGTCACCGGTCGTGGCAGCGATCCCCACCTTGACCGCCGCGCCCTTGCCACGCGCCGCGCAGTAGACGACGCGCACCGGCATGGCGGGCGAGTCGAAGTCGCGGGCCACCTCCCACGTGCGGTCGGTGCTGGCGTTGTCGACGACGATGACGTCCACTGCTCCCGCGCCCTCGCGCGCCGCGAGCACATAGGACCGCAAGAGCCGCAGCGTGGCGGAGAGTCGGCGCTCCTCGTTGAACGCCGGAATGATCAATTGCATGAACTGACAGCCTCCCCATCCGTCATGCCCGCGTCCCTCCCAGGACGGTCACGGTGGACGAGTCAGCTGTCGGAGTACTTGTACAGGTTGCTCTGCGAGACGCCGTTCGGGCTGCCGTTGTAGGCGGCGGTCCCTCCGATGACGCCGAAGACGGCCAGCAGGACGCCGACCGCACCTCCAATGAGGATGTTCATGCTCTCCCTCTCATCCCACTATCTGGACGAACCCTACACGGGGGCCCGGGAGGGCCAGGGCTGCGTCGCACCACGGCTAGCCCAGCGGCGACCAGGACGCCGACGAGCACTGCGAGATCGGTCGTGACGACGATGCGTCGCCGCGAGACCGATGGCCGTCCCGGCGGGATCCCGGCGACCTGTCCGAGGTCGATCAGCGTGAGGTCGGCACCGTCGTGAACCACCCGGCCACGAAGAACCGGTGACGGCCCGTCGCTCGCCCCGTTCTCCGTGAGCACGCTGCGCACGCCGAGCAGCCGCAGCTGCTTCGTCGGGTCGCCTGAGTCCAGGGCGCGTTCCTACGGCGCGCAACAGGGGATCCTCCGAGTCGAGCACTCGGCGACCGACCAGAAGGCGGTCATCGATCACCACGTCACCCGGGAAGAACCGCGGCGCCGGATCGAGACTCGCGTGCCGGCCGTTCCAGGCGAATCCGCGATAGCCGCCGGACCATGGCAGCACCACCATCCGGCCAGGCGGCACGAGGTCTCGGACGGCGTACCACTCTGCCGGGTAGTGGACCGGGTGCCAGCGACCCGCCAACCCCCAGGCGAACGAGGGCAGTGCGAGTACGGGTGTCACCACGACGAGCAGTGCTACCGCCCGCAGGGAACCACGGCCCGGCACGGCCCGGTCCCAGATCCAGTCGACCGTCGTCGCGATGCCCACCGCAAGGGCGAGGGCGACCGGTCCCAGGTATCGGTGCGAGTCGCGCACGATCCCCACCGACGGAACCGATGAAGCCAGGTCGTCCAGTGCGGAGGCGACGCCGGGGACCGCCGTGAGCAGCGCCAGGCCGAGAGCAGCCAGGGCCACCATCCCGAGTCCGACCACGCGGGCCCTCTCCACGTGTGCCGTTCGCCAGAGCCCGACACAGGCCAGGCCGGTGAGCACCAGGGACAGCGCCACGATCGCGGTCGATCCGCGTTCGCCAGGCACGATGCTCGACTTCCAGGCACCCCCTAGCGACAACAGGCTGGCCACCACCCCCAGGCCCGACTCGGCGCGTGGCCCGAAGGCGGTGAACTGACCTGACGGAGGGTGCAGTGCGGGCGAGGTGAGCAGCGCCGGCAGCAACCAGGTCAGGTTCACGACCAGACCTGCGGTCAGGGCCGCCAGCAGCTGGCGTGGGCGCGGCCTCGCAACCAGCGCGGCCATCGCGACGGCGAGCGACACGAGCCCCGACGCCGGTGAGAAGACGGCGGAGAGCCCGAGCCAGAAGACCAGGCTCGGCCACCCCGACCGGCCGGCCTCGCGCACCCGCTCGGCGGCGAGAAGTGTCCACGGGAGCAGCGCGTAGCCGACGACGACGCCCCACTGCCCGATCCCCAAGCGTTCGAGAACCCAGGGGTTCCAGAGGAAGAGCGTGATCGCTGCCGCTCGTGCCACACCTCCGTGCCGCGCCACGACACGCCCGATGCCGCAGCCGCCAAGCACGAAGACCAGTACGAGCACTCCCTTCTGGACGAGGTCGCCGGGAACCACCGAGCCTGCGAGCGCCAGGAACGCGTCGCCGGGTACGAACCTCGGCACCCGCCCGTCCAGCCCGAGCCAGGCCGGCTTCCACGGCTGGTCGGGCACGAAGACCATGTCCCCGCGGAGCACGTAGCCACGATGGAGAAGCACTGGCGCCAGGACGACTGCTGCGATGCCCAGCGACACGACGAGGTCCTGCGCGGTCCTGGCGCGCGGGCGACTGCTCATGTCCCTGGGCGGGTGAGCCTGCGGTCGCGGCCGCGGCACGAGCGAGGTGAGGACGAGAGCGAAGCCGATCCCGGCCAAGACGTCGGTGGCATCGATCCGCAGGTGTGGACCACCACGAAGCGTCCACGCGGCCCACGTGTAGGCGACCACCAGGCATGCGCCCCCTGTGATCCTGGCCAGGTCGCTCCGACCGCCCACGGCCGCCACGGCACCCAGGGCGACACCGAGAAGGACCGGCAGACCGCCGAGCACCCAGGCCGCTGGCAGGGCGAGCGCCAGGAACACCAGCCACCGGCGGAGCGAGGGTGCTGACGTGGCGCGCTCCGGGAACGGTCGGAGCGGGCGGAGTCGGGTCCGGAGCAGGAGCAGCAACGCCGCGAGGAGGACCACGGCCGCCAGCACGAGGCCGCCGTACAGGCTGATCAGGTAGGGCCGCTGCGGTGCGTACGTGATCTCCAGCCGGCCACCGTTCCCCGCGGGGACGCGCCACGCCTGGGCCCAGCCGTCGGAGATCATCGGCTCGAGCGACTTCCCGTCGAGTGTCGCCTTCCAGCCCGAGTTGAGGTTGCGAGTCGTGGAGAGCATCGAGGCAGGACCGGCGCCCACGGTCACGGACTGGTGGGTGACCGGACCCCGGTACCTCGACAGGGTCCGCGCCGAGGAGACGGGGAACTTCGCCGGCGACCGCAGCAGCGCGGACACCGGCTGGAACTGCTCGGTGGAGTCCAGCCGGAACCGATGCGTCCCGGGACCGAGTCGCACAGGCCCTGAACACGACTCGTAGTGCAGTGGGCCTGCGGAGACCACGTCGCCGATGAACCCGCGCACGACTGTCTCGTACCGCTGCCCGTCGACGTGCAGCACGGGGCCGAACCCGCACACCGCGCCCGTGACGTCATCGCCCTTGAGCGGTGTCGCGACGTGTGCCGGTGGCAGGTACAGCTCGCTGATGCCGATGGGCGCCAGCCCACGGTGCGGGTTGGAGAAGGTGATGGACAGGTGGTTGGTTCGCAACGGTGCGAACTGACCGAACTCCCCGAGCTGGACGGTACGGGTGGTCGTGCCCGACTTGATGATCGCGGTCGTCGGGGTGATCGCAGGAGGTGCTGGCGCAGAGACGGCGATGCGGTCGATGAGCTGCGGGCGGTCGAAGTCGACGGTCAGGGTCGGGCTGCCATTGCGGGGATCCGCGATCCAGGACGTGGTGGTCGACCCGTCATAGGCAAGGCGCACGGAGAGCGCGGGATCGCTCAGCCATTGCGACGACGAGTGCAGGACCACGTGGCTGCCCAGCGGATTGAGCAACGCGACCGTGCCTGGCGTCGAGCGCGCCATGACGGTCCCGCTCAGCGTCCACGCGCCAGCCCGGTCCACGCGGAAGGTCCGGTCGATCCCCGTGCTCTCCTCGGACGCTGCCTTGCGGTCCTGCGAGCAGTCGGGGCCGAGCAGGGTCGAGATGCACGCGCGCGTCTCGGGCTGGGCGGTGAAGACGAAGCTGGGCTCGGGAGCCATCGCCACCGGGGGAAGCCTCAGCGTGCGTTGGTACGGCGTGACGTCGGAGGTCACCTCCAGGATGGAGACGGTGCTCCACGGTCCCGGGCGGACGCCGTCGACGGCGATGCGCAGATGGTCCGAACGGACTCCCCGCAGGTCTGCAGTGGCCAGGCCCTGGAACGGGTCGACCACAGCCGTGACCGAGGTCTTGCCGGCGGTGACCCGCCACCTCTTCACGTCGGCGGACTGTCCGTCGTTGACCGGAGTCCTGATCTGCACGCGCCCGATCTCGTGGGCCGACGGCCATCGCGTCTCCCACCACTGCTGCTGGGGACGCTGGTAGAACGCCGAGCGCCAGCCCGTGCCGAGGTCACCGTCGACCGCGGCGTACGGCGCCGACTGCGGTTCCACCCTGCCGAAGCCGTCGGTCCAGCCCTGGGAGGAGGAGGCCGTCGCCAGGGCTCCACGTTCGTACTCCGCGCGGACCGGCCGCGACGCCTCGTTGGCCGGATAGTCCGGCACGACGCGGTGGCCGTGCCGGGGCTCGCCCCGAGCGCGCACGGGTCCTTCACCGTCGTGGACGCGGCCGAAGTTGCGTTCCCGGTCGCGGTAGGTGTCGCCGACGATGTCTGCCGGGCGGTCCCACCCGTCGTCGCCCTGCACCACCGCAGGTTGGTGGGGCGTCAGGAGGCCCTCCGTCACCGAGCTCACGACGTCGGAGGATGCGCTCGCCACGGTGACCGCCTCGTCCAGCGGACGCACCTGCAGCTCCGGCGCGACGTCGCTCGAGGTGACTCTGTACAGCTCGATGGCCGGTCCCAGCTCCACGGCGCCGAACGTGGCGACCCGCTCGATGCCGCGCGAACGGGCCAGTGCGATCGAGACCAGGTTCGACGTCGTCGTGTTCGATGCCTGCTCGTCGAGGTCGTGACGCACCAGCACGTAGCCGATGCCCAACCGACCCAGAGCCGGCCCGAGGTTCGAGGAGCCCGAGCCCGACTCGAGGAACCGCTCGAGCGAGGACAGGGTGCGGATGGTCTGGGGTGGGGTGAGCGGAACCTGGGAGCGCGACACCCACGGGGTCTTCGCCACGGCCTGCATCGGCTCGTCCATGGTCCAGCCCCACGTCTGCAGCCCGAAGCCGGTGCCGGGAACCACCCACGCACGTTGTTGTCCCGGCGCCTTGTCGAGGTAGTCCGCGACCTGCGACCAGTACTTCGGCGCCGCCTTCCAGCCCGGCGTCCGGAGGTTCATCGCCACCGCTGGCTGTGCCATGCCGAGCACCAGCCCCACGAGCGCAGCGACCATCACCCCTGTGGTCGTACGGCGCTTGCGCAGGTGTCGCCCGCGCTGCGCAACCAACCGCGAGAAGACCGCCCCGATGCCCAGGCACAGCGGCAGTCGGAGCATCAGGTCTGCCTTGCTGACGTTGCGCAGTAGCGCGAAGGGGCCGTCCAGCAGGTTCTGGACGGACGGCGCCAGCGGGCTCTGAGCACCGGACACGTGTCCCACCGTGACGCAGAACAGTCCCAGGCACGCAGCCACCACCATCGGTGCGCGCCACGGCTTGGGGAGCCAGACGAGACCGACCACCCCGATGGCAGCGAGGAGGCCGCTGGCGAGCACCAGCACCGGTTGGTAGGCGTAGTCGTAGCCGGCCGGCCAGTTCGGCCGGGTGCCCATGAACGTGTAGTTCACCCAGTTGCTCAGCCCGCGGATCGCCGCGGCATAGCCGGAGGTCTCGGTGGTGGCCCTGGCGTCCTCGACGTAGTCGAAGAACGGTGGCGAGTAGGTGTTCAGGCGCAGCAGCGCGCTGGCCCACCAATAGCTGGTGGCCGCAACGGCCAGGGCCCACCAGCCCAGCATGGACCAGGGAACCAGGCGTCGGCGGGCTCCCCACACGAGCAGCACCACCACGAGCGGAAGGCCAGCGACCGTCGCCGTGCCGTTGACGGCGCCGGCGAACATGAAGGCCGCCGCGGAGAACAACGCAGCTCGCCTCGGCGCGAGACGGCCGGTGAGCGCAAGGACGACGGGGAGGACCATCCACGGAAGCACCGCGGTCGGAACACCTCGGCGCTGCGCACCGCGACCTGGGCGAGGATGCGGGGCGAGAGCCCGTAGGACATCCCGGCGATCCACGCTGCCCACGGACCCATGCCGATCGACCGCGCGACCAGACGCAAACCCTCGGCGGCCACGACCACCACGAGCACGGACCAGACGCGCTCCGCCACCCAGGGCGCCACGCCGGCCAGGTGGCTGAGGAGGAAGAACGGCCCCTGCGGGAAGAGGTATCCGTACGCCTGGTTCTGGAGCTCCCCGAAGTTGGTGAGCGGATTCCACAGGGTCAGGGCCTGGTGCAGGAAGGTGGCCGGTTGCTCGATGAGCGGCGTCTTGGTGTCGTTGGTGGTGCGACCTACCTGCTCGAAGAGCGCAGACGCGAGAAGTACGACGTAGACGAGGATCGAGGCTCCGGTCGTGGAGTCCACCCGTGGTCTACGCATGTCGCGGACGAACGTAACCGATTCACGAGGCGGACCCGGACGAGACTGCGTTCGCAGGGTGTGGGCGGGATGCTCGGCGACCATCCGTCTGGGAGACTGCGGCCCGTGGAAAGGAGCACTCCGCGGGCTCGGTCCGTCGCGACCGGTGGCCTGACGATGGCAGTGGCCATCGGGGTCATGAACGTCGCCATCTACGCCGCGACCCTGCTGGCCGCCCGGCTCCTGGGGCCCAAGGCCTACGGCGGTTTCGCAGCCGTCACCGGGCTGCTGCTGGTCGTCGGCGTGGTGATGCTCGGCCTGCAGACGACGGGCGCCCGGCGAGTGGCCGCCAGCCCCGGCCACGTGAGCGAGATCGAGCGGTCGCTGATGCGAGTGAGCTACCGGGCGGCCTGGGTCCTCGCCGGCGTCTGCCTGCTGCTGACCCCGGTCTTCGACACCGCCCTGCACCTCCAGAGCACGGCCACGGCGGCCATCGTGGCCCTCGCCGTGTGGCCGATGACGCTCGTCGGCGGGGAGGCCGGCATCCTCCAGGGCGAGCGACGGTGGGTGCCCCTCGCCGGGGTCTACCTGTCGATGGGCGTCGCCCGGATCGCCGCCACGATGCTGCTGCTCTGGAAGCCCGAGGAGTGGGTCGCGGCGCTGAGCATGGCGATCGGGTTCGCCGCCCCGGCGTTCGTCGGCTGGCTGGCCCTTCGCCGCTTCGCGCACCTGCGCAGCCAGGAGTCCTCCGGCCACCACCACGAGCGCACCATCCTGCGCGAGGTCGGTGCCAACTCCCACGCCCTGCTCGCGTTCTTCGCCCTGTCCAACGCCGACGTGATCCTCAGCCGCTTCGTGCTGGACACGCACTCCTCGGGCCTGTACGCCGGTGGCCTGATCCTGGTCAAGAGCCTGCTGTTCCTGCCGCAGTTCGTCATCGTGGTCGCCTTCCCCTCGATGTCGACCCAGGAGGCGCGACGCGCGACCCTGGTCAAGAGCGTCGCCCTGATCCTGGCCCTCGGGGCTCGTCGCGACCGTTGCGGTGTGGGCGCTCAGCGGGTTGGCACTGATCTTCATCGGCGGGTCGGCGTACTCCGGCATCCAGGACCAGCTGTGGGTCTTCGCAGTGCTCGGGACCGTGCTGTCGACCGTCCAGCTCCTCGTCTACAGCGTGGTGGCCCGGCAGTCGCGGCGGTCGGTGTACCTGATCTGGGTCGCCCTGGCGGTGCTCGCGCTCGCAGTCACCCGGGCGGACAGCGTCACCGCCATGGTGGTCACGGTGTGCACGGTCGACACGGCCCTGATGCTCGTGCTCCTGGCGCTGAGCTGGTGGCACCTGCGCCACGACCAGTCCCCGGTGGCGCAGGCAGCGGCGCCCGGGCTGGCCGGCACCTGAGCGACCTGCGGCACAGCCTGACGACGCGGCTGCACTGACCCCTTGGTGGCGATCCTCAGATCGGTAGCCGGCGAAACAGGGCGCGTGGGACGTGTCGCAGCCCGGACATCACGGGTCGCATGGCGGCGGGCACCCAGACCAGCTCGCGCCTGGCCGCCACTCCCTCGACGATCGCCACCGCCACGTCCTCGGCGCTCACCGACAGGGGGGCAGCAGACCGGCCGGCAGTCATCTTGGTGTGCACGAAGCCCGGCCGGACCACGAGGACCGACACCCCTGATCCCCTCAGGGCCTCCCCGAGGCCGAGGTAGAAGCCGTCGGCTCCAGCCTTGGCCGAGCCGTACGCGAAGTTGGACCGCCGGACCCGCTCGCCGGCGACGGACGACAGGAAGACGATCGAACCGTGCCCCTGCGACCGCATGGCCGACGCGAGCACCACGCCCACGCTCACCGCGCCCACGTAGTTGATGCGTGCGTTCGCCAACGCTGCCTCGTGGTCCTGCCACGCCTCCTCCTCGTCGCCGAGGATCCCGAAAGCGACGAGCGCGACGTCGATGTCACCAAGCGCGGCCGCGGCCGCGACGACGTCCGCGTGGTCCTCGGTCCGGAGGGCGTCGAAGTCGACGACGTCGACGGTGAGGTCGAGCGACCGGAGCTCGTCGGCCGCGGCGTCACGTCGCTGGCCGGGACGGGCCGCCAGGACGACCCGGGGCCGGGACGTGCCTGCCCACGCGCGCACGGTCGCCAGGGCGATGTCCGAGGTGCCGCCGAGCAGCAGCACCGACTGCGGTTGTCCGAGCGCGTTGATCACTGATGTCCTCTCGTGGTTCACAGCTCGAGACGCCGCGACAGGTCGGAGCTGAAGACCCGCTCCGGGTCGACGCGGTCGCGCACAGCCAGGAACTCGTCGAGACGAGGATAGGTGCGGCGCAGCATCGCGGCGCTCATCCGGGAGTCCTTGGCGAGGTAGAGCCGTCCGCCGCAGTCCGCCACGACCTCGTCGAGATGGGCGAAGAGCGGGCGCAGCCCCGGCGCCGTGGGCAGGTCCATCGCCAGTGTCCAGCCGGCCATCGGGAAGGACAGCGGTCCCGGCGCACCCGGACCGAACCTCTTGAGCACGGAGAGGAAGGAGGGGTGACCGGCCTCGGCGATGCGCTGCAGCAGTCCGGGCAGCTCGCTCTCGGCGTCGTCGGGGATCACGAACTGGTACTGGACGAAGCCGCGCGGCCCGTAGAGCCGGTTCCAGTCACGGACACCGTCGAGGGGGTGGAAGAACGTCGAGACGCTCTGCAGCTCGTCCTCCCGCAGCCGGGGAGCCTTCCGGAACCACAGCTCGTTGAAGGCGCGGATCGCAGGTCGCGACATGGCTCGCGGGGGAACGTGAGGCGGCACCCCGACGAGCGCACCTCCGGGAAGTGCCCATCGATCCTTCTGCTTCGCCGGCGTCAGCTCGGCGAGGCGGGCGTGCTCCCCCACGGTGAGCACTGCACGTCCCAGGCGGCGCCCGCGCGCGAGGGTGTCGATCCAGGCGACGGAGTGCGTCCACTCGTCATCTGCCTCGCGCATCCTGCCCATCAGGTGGTCGAGGTCGTCGATCCGCTCGGTGCGCACGCGGACGTACCCGGTCTCGACGCGCGTCGGCCGCATCGCTACACCGGTGATGACCCCCGTCAGCCCCATCCCACCGATCGTGGCCCAGAACAGGTCAGCGTCGTCCTGCGCGCTCACCGTGCGGGAGCTGCCGTCGGCCAGCACCAGGTCCAGCGAGACGACGTGACGTCCCATGCTGCCGTCACGGTGGTGGTTCTTCCCGTGGACGTCAGCTGCTACCGCCCCACCGACCGTGACCTGACGGGTGCCGGGCGTGACCGGTACGAAGTGCCCGGTCGGCAGCAACATGCGCATCAGCTCGTGCAGGCTCATGCCGGCCGACACCCGAACGACGGGCTCTGGGGCCCAAAGCCCCTCGGTGTTGATCCACGACGGGAGCGCACCCAGCACGCTGCCTCCGGCATTCTGTGCGGCGTCGCCGTAGGAGCGCCCAAGACCTCGCGCGATCACCCCGCGTGAACCCGCTCCGGTCACCGCTGCGGCCACCAGGTCGGGGCGGATCTCGGTCAGGTGCGCGGCGGTAGGGGCTGTGCGACCCCAGCCGGTGAGCTCCGCCACCGCCGAACCGGGCTCAGGCACTGAAGATCCCCAGACACACGCAGACCAGCCACACACCTCCGGTCACCTGCAGCACCCGGTCGACGAGCACGATGTCCTCGGGCTCAGCCGCGCGGCCGGCGTCGACGTCCACCGCGTAGCGCAGCATGCCCAGCACGAACGGGGCGATGGAGATGGTGTGCCACGCGACATCTGCTCCGCTGCTCTGCTCGAAGGCCCACAGGCTGTAGGACATGACGGTCGCAGCGGCGGCGATGCTCCACACGAACCGGAGGTAGGTGTCGGTGTAGCGCACGAGCGAGCGTCTCGTCCCGAGGTCGGCGCCGAGGGTGTGCAGCTCCGAGTAGCGCTTTCCGGCCACGATGAACAAGGACCCGAAACCGGCCACCAGCAGGAACCACTGCGAGATCGGCAGGTTGGCAGCCAGACCACCAGCCACAGCGCGCATCACGAAGCCGGCCGTGATCAGGCTGATGTCCATCACCGGCTCGTGCTTGAGCCAGACGGAGTACAGCACCTGGAGGATCATGTAGATCGCCAGCAGCACGAGGAGCACCGTCTCGGTCAGTCCAGCGATCACCAGGGCCAGGACGCCGAGCACGACCGCCTCCACGATCGCCGAGCGCTTCGACAGCGCCCCGCTCGCGACCGGGCGGTACTTCTTGCGCGGATGCAGCCGGTCCACGTCGGCATCCACGGCGTCGTTGATGCAGTAGATCGCGGAGGAGCCCAGGCAGAAGCTCACGAACGCGAGCAGCGTTGCCCACAGCACCTCTGGGGTGAGCTCTGCTGCTGCCAGGGGCGCCGCCAGGACCAGGACGTTCTTGGTCCACTGGTGCGGCCGCGCCAGCTTGATGACAGCGAGAGCAGTGGCCATGGTCGGAGCAGTCTAGGCATTTGGGTTAAGTGGCCGTGGAGGTTTCTCGCACTCCCTTACCCTCGTGGAATGCCTTCCCGCCGGCCCGCTGCCTCAGCGTCGCTCAAGGGCGGGTTCGTGATGGCAGTGGCCATCGGCGTGATGAACGTCACGATCTACGCGGCAACCCTTCTGACCGCGCACCTGCTCGGCCCCCGCGCGTACGGCGGTTTCGCCGCCGTCACGGGCCTGCTCCTGGTGGTGGGCGTGCTGATGCTGGGCCTGCAGACCACCGGGGCTCGACGGGTCGCCGCGAGCCCCGACCACGTCGGCGAGATCGAGCGCGCGCTGATGCGGGTCACCTACTGGTCGGCGTGGATCTTGGCCGGAGTGTGCCTGCTGCTCACGCCGGTCTTCGACCACGCCCTGGGCCTGCAGAGCACGGCCACCGCTGCGATCGTGGCGCTCGTCGTGTGGCCGATGACAGTGGTCGGTGGCGAGGCCGGGATCCTCCAGGGCGAGCGCCGGTGGGTGCCCCTGGCGGCGATCTACCTGGGCATGGGCCTGTTCCGCGTGACTGGCACGCTGCTCCTGCTCTGGCGGCCCGAGGAGTGGGTCGCCGCTCTGAGCATGGCGATCGGCTTCGCGGGTCCGGCCGTGATCGGTCGGGTCGCTCTGCGCCGCTTCGCACACCTCCGCAGCCAGGACTCCTCGGGCCACCACGACCAGCGCGCGATCCTCACCGAGCTCAGCGCCAACTCTCAGGCCCTTCTCGCCTTCTTCGTACTCTCCAACGCTGACGTGATCCTGAGCCGCTTCGTGCTCGACCCGCACGCCTCCGGCCTCTACGCCGGCGGTCTGATCCTGGTCAAGAGCCTGTTGTTCCTGCCCCAGTTCGTCATCGTCGTGGCCTTCCCGTCGATGTCGATGGCCGAGGCCAGACGCTCCACCCTGCTGCAGAGCGTCGCCGTCGTGGTGGCGCTCGGCGCGCTGGCCACCCTCACCGTCTGGGTGCTGAGCGGTGTCGCCCTGATCTTCATCGGCGGAAAGGAGTACGCCGGCATCCAGGACCAGCTCTGGATCTTCGCCGTGCTCGGCACTGTGCTGTCGGTCGTCCAGCTGCTCGTCTACAGCGTCGTGGCCCGTCAGTGGCGTCGTTCGGTGTACCTCGTCTGGGCGGCCCTCCTGGTCCTGGTCCTGGCCGTGACACGGACGCACTCGGTCACCACGATGGTCGTCACGGTGTGCGCGGTCGACGCCAGCTTGATGGTGCTGCTGCTCACCCTCAGCTGGTGGCGGCTGCGCGAGGGCGAGGTGGCGACCAGTGCGGTGACGGCCGACCACGCCGCCTGAGCCGGCCGGCGGACTGCGGGCTCAGTGGGCGGCTTCGTGCCAGCTCCGGCCGGTGCCGACCGAGACGTCGAGGGCGACGGTGAGGTCGGCGGCCGAGGCCATCTGCTCGCGCACCAGGGCCTCGAGCGCGTCGTGCTCGCCCTCGGCGACCTCGAAGACGAGCTCGTCGTGGACCTGCAGCAGCATCCGGGACGCCAGCCCCTGGGCGCGCAGCTCGCGGTCGACGTTGAGCATGGCGACCTTGATGATGTCGGCCGCAGAGCCCTGGATCGGGGCGTTCAGCGCCATCCGCTCGGCCATCTCGCGACGTTGCCGGTTGTCGCTGGTCAGGTCGGGCAGGTAGCGCCGACGCCCCATGATCGTCTCGGTGAAGCCACTGCGCCTGGCCTCGTCGACGATGCCGGCGAGGTAGTCGCGCACGCCGCCGAAGGTCTCGAAGTACTCGTCCATCAGGCCGCGCGCCTCGCTGGTGTCGATGCGCAGCTGCTGGGAGAGACCGAACGCCGAGAGGCCGTAGGCCAGGCCGTAGTTCATCGCCTTGATCTTGGCGCGCATCTCGGTGTTCACCGCGTCCGGCGTCGACGCCGAAGACCCGCGCGGCGGTCACCGAGTGGAAGTCGCGTCCGGACCGGAACGCCTCGATCAGCCCGGCGTCCTCGGAGAGGTGAGCCATGATCCGCATCTCGATCTGGGAGTAGTCGGCAGTGAGCAGCTCGGAGTACCCGTTGCCCACCACGAATCCCTCCCGGATCCGGCGACCGGCCTCGGTGCGGATGGGGATGTTCTGCAGGTTGGGGTCGGTGCTGGATAGCCGGCCCGTGGCCGCGATGAGCTGGTTGAAGGTGGTGTGGATGCGACCGTCCTCGGCCACCGTCTTGAGCAGGCCCTCCACCGTCTGGCGCAGCCTGATCGCGTCGCGGTGCTCCAGCAGGTGCTCGAGGAACAGGTGCCCGGTCTTCTCGTAGAGCCCCTGGAGCGCGTCGGCGTCGGTGGTGTAGCCGGTCTTGGTGCGCTTGGTCTTGGGCATGCCGAGCTCGTCGAACAGGATCACCTGGAGCTGCTTGGGCGAGCCGAGGTTGACCTCCTTGCCCACCACGGCGTACGCCGCCTCGGCCGCGTCGCGCACGCGGACCCCGAACCCTTCCTCGAGCTCGGTGAGCAGGTCGTGGTCGACGGCGACGCCGACCTGCTCCATCCGCGCCAGCACGTCGATCAGCGGCAGCTCGACGTCGGTCAGCAGGCCGGTGCCGCCGCGGTCGTCGAGCTCCTCGTCCAGCGCGGCCGCCAGGTCGAGCACCGCGCTCGCGTGCAGCATCGCGGTCTCGCTGGTGTCCTGGTCGAGCCCGTCGAGGCTGAGCTGGCCGTCATCGGCTGCGCTCTGCTTGAGCTCGCGCTTGAGGTAGCGGACGGTGAGGTCGGCGAGGTCGTAGGAGCGCTGGTCCGGTCGAGCGAGGTACGCCGACAGGGCGGTGTCGCGGTCCAGGCCCGTCAGCGGCCAGCCCCGGGCCGCGAGTGCGAGCATCGGCCCCTTCGCGTCGTGCAGCACCTTGGGCTGGGCGGGATCGCCGAGCCACGACACGATCGCCGCGTCGTCCTCGGGGCTCACCTGGTCGGCGAGGACGTGGGCGGCCGCGCCCTCGACGGTCGCGAAGGACAGCGTCTGCACGTCGCCGCTGCCCGAGCGCCACGAGCCCTCGACGTGCACCCCGACACGTCTGCCGTCGTGGGCATGGGCCGAGAGCCAGTCGGCGACCTGCCCGGGCTCGAGCCGGGTCATGTCCAGGGCGAAGCCGGAGTCGTCGATGTCCTCCTCGGACTCCAGGGTCTCGAACAGCCGGTCGCGCAGCACCCGGAACTCCAGCCCGTCGAAGAGGGTGTGCACCTCCTGCCGGTCCCACGGCTGGATCGCGAGGTCTCCGGGCTTGAGCGGCAGGTCGAGGTCGCAGACCAGGGCGTTGAGCTGGCGGTTGCGGATCACGTCGTCGAGGTGCTCGCGCAGGCTCTCCCCCGCCTTGCCCTTGATCTCCTCGGCGCGGTTGACGACGTTCTCGAGGCCGTCGTAGGTCAGGATCCACTTCGCGGCCGTCTTGGGACCGACCCCCGGTACGCCGGGCAGGTTGTCGGAGGACTCCCCCACGAGCGCCGCGAGCTCGGGGTAGCGCGCCGGGGGCAGGCCGTACCTCTCCTCCACGGCCGCCGGCGTCATCCGCTTCATCTCCGAGACGCCCCGCATCGGGTAGATCACGGTGGTGTGGTCGTTGACCAGCTGGAAGGAGTCGCGGTCGCCGGAGCAGATCAGGATGTCGAAGTCCTCGGCGAGCGCCTGGGTGGCCAGGGTGCCGATGACGTCGTCGGCCTCGAAGCCGTCCTTCTCCACGAAGGGCACCCGTAGCGCGTTGAGCACCTCCTTGATCAGCGAGACCTGCCCCTGGAACTCATCGGGCGACTTCGAGCGGTTTGCCTTGTACTCGGAGTAGGTCTCGCTGCGGAAGGTCTTGCGGGAGACGTCGAAGGCCACCGCGAGGTGGGTGGGCTGCTCGTCGCGCAGCACGTTGATCAGCATGGCCGTGAACCCGTAGACGGCGTTGGTGTGCTGGCCGGTCGTGGTGGAGAAGTTCTCGACCGGCAGCGCGTAGAACGCCCGGTAGGCCAGCGAGTGGCCGTCGAGGAGCAGGAGGCGCGGTCGGCCAGAGACAGGCAGAGAAACAGGCGCAGCAACGGGCACAGCGGTCTCAGGGTCAGCCACGGCTTCGACCCTAACGGGTCGGACCGACAGCCAGCAGGGGTGCAGGAGGTGGTGCGGGCCGGCGCCGCACAGAGCTCAGGAGCGGCCCTGCTTGGCCCGCATCGAGCGGCGGTGCGCCAGGAGCTCGATCAGGTGCCGGTTGCCGCTGCCAGCGACCCGGCTGCGGTCCGCGGCGAGCTTCTTGCGGAGCGCGGCGGTCCCCGCGTGCCGCACGTTTGCGGAGCCCGCGAGCCCCAGTCGTGCGAAGAAGCGGTTGGTGTCGCGGTCGGTGTCGGTGGTCGCGGTCATCTGGAGGATGTCCTTCTCCTCCGCCCAGCTGACGGCTGCTTCCATCAGCGCGTGCGCGTAGCCGTGGCGCCGGTGCTGCGGCGAGACGACCAGGAACGAGGTGTGCATCATCGCCTCGAGCGACAACGGTGTCATCGGCGCGCGGCGCATCTGCATCGCGGCGACGATCCTGCCCCCGCACTCGACGACGAGCAGGCGCTCGTCGGAGTGGGCGGCGAGGTTTGCCAGCGCCAGCTCGGCATCGCGCACCTCGGCGTCGAACTGCTCGGGATGCGTGGCGTGCGAGCCGTAGAGGTCGAGGAGGTCGGTCGCGTCCGCCGGCACGGCCTCGCGGATGTGCGCAGCCGGTCGTGGCATGGCTCCTCCTGCTCCGTGATCCCCGCGCAGTTCGGGCGTGTGTGGTGACGAGGGGGCTTGCGACCGGTCCTCCTCGCCGTGGGCAAATGAGAGACTAACCGCCGCAGTCGTAGAAGAGTAAAGGAGATCGGGTGGTTCCCGGAACCGGCACCGTGGTCAACGCGGCGACCGTGGTGATCGGCACCACCATCGGCGCCCTCGTCGGGCACCGCCTCCCCGACCGCACCCGACGCGTGGTCACCGACGGGCTCGGGTTGGTGACGCTGCTGATCGCGGGAGAATCCGCAATGCACGTGGGCGATCGGGCGCTGCGCCATGCGGTCGGCACGTCGGCCCCGATGCTGATCGTGCTGGGCTCGGTGCTCGTGGGAGGCATCGTCGGGTCGCTGCTGCGGATCGAGGACCGCCTGGAGTCCTTCGGTGGAGTACTCCAGCAGTTCGCCGTACGCCGGTTCGGAGGCGGAGCCGCTCAGGAGAGCCGGACGCGCTTCATCCAGGGCTTCGTGATCAGCTCACTGGTCTTCTGCGTGGGTCCGTTGACGATCCTCGGCTCGATCGAAGAAGGACTCGGCAAGGGTGCGGACCAGCTGCTGCTCAAGGCCGCCCTCGACGGCTTCGCCTCGATCGCCTTCGCCGCCGCCTATGGCTGGGGAGTGGGCGCCAGCGTGGTGGTCCTCGTCGTCGTGCAGGGCAGCCTGACAGCGTTGGGCGCGGCGCTCGGCAGCTTCGTGCCCGATGCCCACCTCAGCGCCCTCACCGCGACGGGCGGGCTGTTGCTGGTGGGTGTCGCGCTGCGGCTGCTCGAGATCAAGCAGGTCAAGGTCGCCGACCTGCTCCCTGCGCTCGTCGCTGCGCCGCTGCTCACCGAGCTGGTCGTGCAGCTCAGGTAGCGGGCTCGCCACTCCCTGCGCTGTCCGGGTCGCCGGCCGCGGGCCGTGCTGCACGACGCCCTCGGCGACCTCGCGCATCGAGAGACGCAGGTCCATCGCCGTCTTCTGGATCCAGCGGAACGCCTCCGGCTCGGAGAGTCCCAGGCTCTGCTGCAGGACTCCCTTCGCGCGGTCGACCTGCTTGCGTGTCTCGAGGCGGTCACCGAGGTCCGCGACCTCTGCCTCGAGCTGGCGCAGCTCGGCGAACCGGCTCAGTGCCATCTCGATCGCGGGCACCAGGTCGGACTTGTCGAACGGCTTGACCAGGTAGGCCATCGCCCCCGCGTCGCGCGCCCGCTCCACCAGCTCGCGCTGGCTGAAGGCCGTCAGGATCACCACCGGGGCGATCCGCGCGCTCGCGATCCGCTCGGCAGCGGCGATCCCGTCCAGGCGAGGCATCTTGACGTCGAGAATCACCAGGTCGGGACGGTGGGTGGTGGCCAGCTCGACCGCCTTCTCGCCGTCCTCGGCCTGCGCCACGACGACGTACCCCTCCTCCTCGAGCATCTCGGCGAGGTCCAGCCGGATCAGCGCCTCGTCCTCGGCGATCAGGACGGTGCGCCCGCGCGGCACGCTCGGGTCGGGAGTCACAGGCGGCAGGTTAACGGTGGCGCACCTTCGATAACCTCATGGCGCCTGTCGGCCCCGGTATTCCAATCGGCAGAGAATGCGGTCTCAAACACCGTCCAGTGTGGGTTCGAGTCCCACCCGGGGCACCGTTGTCGGCAGTCGAGTAGACGCTGGCAACCGTGTATCGCAACCGAGGTTCGACGGCGCGCGATCGAACTGCTCCAGTGCGAGGGGATGACGGTCAGCCAGCGTCAGCCGGCAAGCTTGGCATTAGCACGGGCTGCGCTTCGCGATTGGCGCGAGCACGGTGTCACTCGCGCGCTTCCCGTCCGAATGCCCACAGAGGCCCTCACGGGCCGCGAGTACGCCGCCCTCTTCGGTTTCTACCTCGGTGATGGATGCCTCTCGACCATGGAGCGAACCACCATGCTGCGGGTGTCCTGCGACATGACGCTATCCAGGCATCATCGCAAGACATCTCAGGACTGCATCCTTGCGGTCCACCCTGACCGGCCCGTCCACCGTGTGAGGGCACCCGGCGTCGTCATCGTGCAGAACTACTGGCAGCACTGGCCCTGCCTGTTCCCCCAGCACGGACCCGGGCGCAAGCACGAGCGCCATCTCGGGATGGAGCAATGGCAGTGGGACGTCGTCACGACGCATCCCGGCGACTTCCTTCGAGGGCTCTTCCACTCCGACGGCTGCCGCATGAACAACTACTCCACCCGCGTCGTGGAGGGGCGTCCGATCCGCTGCTACTACCCCCGTTGGCAGTTCACCAACAACTCCCAGGAGATCCGAGACTGGTGCTGCGAAGCCCTCGACATGGTGGGTATTGCGTGGCGCCAGTCGAACTGGAAGACCATCTCGGTTGCACGCCGCAACGATGTGCAACGCCTCGACGACCTCCTCGGGCTCAAGGCGTGATGGCCGGCACCGGGTCACCATCTGACCCGCACGGTCCAGACCAGTTCGGATTGTCGTGTTTCGACTCGGTCACGGACGGCGCTGTGGCTTGACTCTCCCCCGGGCGCCGACGACTGTGTGGCAGCGGTCCCATCCGGGACCTGGCAACGTGGCCCCCGCGTCGGGGCCCCTGTCAACGGAGGAAATGCATGCTGACTCGCCCAGTGGCGAAGCTGGCTGCCGTCGGACTGGTGGGCGCTCTCGCCCTGGCCGGCTGCGGCAGCTCGGACAAGAAGGACAGTGGCGGCGGCCTGAGCGGCGGTGGTGGCAGCGGCAACAGCGGCAGCACCTACACGATCGCCTTCGAGGGTCCGCTCTCAGGTGACAACGCCCAGCTCGGCATCAACGAGGTCAACGGCGCGCAGCTCGCCATCGAGCAGGCCAACGCCAAGGGCGACCTGGGCTTCAAGCTCAAGATGATCAAGGCCGACGACGTCGGCGACCCGGCCAAGGCCCCGGCGGCCGCAGCCCAGGTCATCCAGAACTCCAACGTCATGGGTGAGATCGGCCCGTCGTTCTCGGGTGCGACCCAGGCTGTTGCCGGAAAGTACGGCGACGCCGGCATCTCGATCGTCAACCCGTCGGCGAGCAACGGCACGCTGCAGGACCAGGGCTTCAAGACCTGGCACCGCATCATCGCCAACGACTTCGAAGAGGGCCCGAAGGCCGCCGACTGGCTGGCCAAGCAGTTCAAGAAGGTCATCGTGATCAGCGACAAGAGCGCCTACGGCGACGGCGTCGCCCAGGCGGTCACCAAGGAGCTGAAGGCCAAGGGCGTGAACGTCGTCTCCCTGGGTGCCGATGCGACCACCACGAAGGACTACGGACCGGTCGCCCAGACCGTGAAGCAGTCTGGTGCGCCGGCCATGTTCTACGCCGGGTACGACGCCCAGGGCAGCCAGCTGGCCCAGAAGCTCGTGGCCGCGAAGTACACCGGTCTGCGGATGTCGGGCAACGGCGTGAAGTCCAGCACCTTCGTCAACGGCGCCAAGGCTGCCGGCGAGGGTTGGTACTTCTCCTGCGGTTGCCAGGACGCCACCAAGGCCCCGGCGGCGCAGCAGTTCACCGCCGACTACAAGGCCAAGTTCAACACCGACCCGTCGACGTACTCCCCGGAGGCCTTCGACGCGGCCAACATCCTGATCGCGGCCATCAAGCAGGCCAAGGCGGATGGCTCGGTCACGCGTGAAGCGGTCAACAAGGCCGTCACCGCGACCGACTACGACGGGATCACCGGGCACATCAAGTTCTCGCCCAACGGTGACATCCCGAAGGGTTCGGGCCAGGTCGGGCTGTTCCAGCTCAAGGGCGGCCAGATCGTCGGTCTCGGCGACATCACCAAGGCACCTCCGGCAAAGTGATCGACGACTCGCACTAAGTGACGCAAGGGCGCTGCCACCACTACGGTGGCAGCGCCCTTGTGCGAGCAGCACCCTTCCGACCCTCCGCCCAGAGAGGTAGCCGTCGGTGGACGACTTCTTGAACTTCGTGATCCTCGGTCTGACCCGGGGGTCGATGTACTCGCTGATCGCCCTCGGCTACACCCTCGTCTACGGCGTCCTCCAGCTGATCAACTTCGCGCACAGCGAGGTGTTCATGTCCGGCGCGTTCGGCAGCTACATGATCGTCAGCGCCGTCACCAACGACGGCGCCCATCCACCGTGGTACGGCGTCGTCGGGATCCTGGTGCTCGGGCTCAGCTCCGGAGCGGCAGTCGGGGCAACCGTCGCCTACCTCCTCGAGCGCGTCGCGTATCGACCTCTACGGCGACGAGGGGCGCCGAAGCTGGCCTTCCTGATCAGCGCCATCGGCGCCTCGTTCTTCCTCTCCCAGCTGGCCGGCAAGCTGTTCAACCGGCTCAGCAACAACAACTTCCCGACGTACTTCGACCTCAACCGGGACGTCATCTCCGCGGGCGGGGTGAGTGTCTCGCTGATCCAGGCGATCATCATCGTCTCCGCGCTGCTGATGATGCTCTTCCTGGACACCCTGGTCGCGCGTACGAAGCTGGGACGCAGCATCCGGGGCGTCGCCGAGGACGCCCCCACCGCGGCGCTGATGGGCATCGACATCGACAAGACCATCTCGCGCACGTTCATCATCGGCGGAGCGCTCGGCGGCGCCGCCGGCTTCCTCTTCGGCACCGCTTTCGTGTTCTCCAACACCATGGGCTTCATCCCCGGCGTCAAGGCTTTCGCTGCCGCCGTGCTGGGCGGCATCGGCAACATCCGCGGCGCCATGCTGGGTGGCTTGCTGCTCGGCATCGCGGAGGCGACGGTGCCGACGATGCCGTGGAACGGGCCCGGCTGGATCGGCATCCAGTGGACCGACGTGGTGGCCTTCCTGATCCTGGTCCTCGTGCTGGTCTTCAGACCGACCGGACTCCTCGGCGAGCGTCTGGGGCGGGCGGCATGAGCACCGTGACCATCCAGCGCCGCAGCGACGCCGCCGAGAACCGCATCCGGCACGCGAAGCGGCTCGGCGCCTGCCTCCTGCTCGGAGTTGTGCTGGCCTTGATGATCGGCGACCAGGAGGGGACGCAGCAGGACTTCGGCTACGCCTTCCGGCAGTCGGTCTCCGCGCCGCGCATCTTCGTGTTCCTGACCGCAGGCCTCGTCGTGTACGCCGCGGTCACGTTCTGGCCCTACCTGACGCCCTACCTCCGGCGGCCCGGCATGCGCCCCCTCGCCGTCGGTGCGCTCTCGGTGATCGCCGCCGACACCCTGCTGCGGTGGAGCGACAGCGGCGAGCTGGACACCGGACGGCTCAGCGAGCTGGCCAAGTCGGCCCCCGACACCAGGGGTCTCGACCCCGTCACGCGGGCGTTCTTCGGCTCAGTCGTGCCCGGCATCCACTGGATCCTCCTGGTGGCTGTGGTGGCGCTCGCCATCGCGGCGATCGTCCGCAGCAACAGCACGATCGCCTGGGTGGCGGCCGGGCTGGCGTTGCTGTCCGGTGTGTGGAGCTTCTACGCCCAGGCCTCGGTGCGCTCCTTCCTCGGCGGCGCCGACCACGCCACCGGCGGCCTGGTCGCCCTCCTCGGCTACCTGGCGATCGCCGCCGCAGCCGTCACGGTGGCCCGCTCGTCGGCCCAGGAGGCCGACACAAGTGGCTTCATCGACCGGGTGTTCTCCTGGCGCACCGGCATGCCCCTGGTGGTCGTCGCCGGCGTCCTGGGTGTGATCTCCCTGCTGGTCGCGGCCTGGTTCTCCCCCCACAACAGCAACGACCACTTCCACGACCTCAGCTCCCGCTTCGCCGGCAGCGACGTCAGCGTGCTCTCCACGGCGTACTACACCTGGGCCGGGCTGGTTGATCTTCCTTGCCGTCGTGGCCACGGCGGCCTTCGCCTCGTACCTCGACCGGCCGCGGTTGGGCCTGGTGGCGCTCGGAGCAGGGGCCGTTGCCACCGTGCTCACCCTCGTGGTGATGCACGACCTCGGGGCCACCGCCGCCAAGGTGGGCTTCGACGGCGTGAGCAGCGCCTGGAACAACCTCGGCGTCGGCGGGTGGCTGATGGCGGCCGCGCTCACGCTGTCGGCCGGGGCGGGGTGGATGGTGACCCGCGCCGAGCGGGGGGCGGGGGTGGTCGCCGTCGGTGGCGGCTCCGACCAGCTCTCGGTGTCCTCGACCAACGTCACCCAGGCGATGCTCGTCGCAGTCATCGCCGCAGCGCTCTTCTACCCTCCGATGGCCACGCAGTTCTGGCAGACCGTGCTGGTCACCGAGATCGGCATCTACGTGCTCCTGGCCATCGGCCTCAACGTCGTGGTCGGGTGGGCCGGCCTTCTCGACCTGGGCTTCATCGCCTTCTACGCGATCGGGTCCTACACCACGGCGTACTTCACCGGTCGCCTCCCTGTTCAGCCTCCGGACTGGCTCCAGCTCTCACCACTGATGGCGATCCCGTTCGCAGTGATCATCTGTCTGCTTGCCGGCGTCGCGCTCGGGGCGCCCACTCTGCGTCTGCGCGGCGACTACCTGGCGATCGTGACGCTCGGCTTCGGCGAGATCATCCGAGTCGTCGCCAACAACGCCACCCCGGTCACCAACGGGCCCCGCGGAGCGTTCAACATCCCGCCGCCCTCGATCCACCTCGGGCCGATCCACATCACCTGGGGAGACAGTGCGCTGGGGTTCTGGTACCTCCTGCTGGTGCTGGTGGTCATCGTGGTGGTGCTGTTCCGCCGGCTCGAGGACTCACGACTCGGGCGTGCGTGGGCCGCTGTGCGCGAGGACGAGGTCGCCGCGCAGGCCACCGGCATCAACACGGTGCGGGTCAAGCTGCTGGCCTTCGCCATCGGCGCCTCCACCTCCGGCATCGCCGGAGTATTCTTCGCCAGCCAGGTCGGCTCGTTCACGCCCGAGAACTTCATCCTGAACAACTCCATCCTCGTCGTGGCCTACGTGGTCTTCGGTGGCATGGGATCGCTGCCGGGCGCCATGGCCGGCGCCGCCGTGCTGACCTGGCTGCCGGAGTTCCTCAAGGACCAGGTCCCCGCCGAGGACCGGCAGATGTGGATCGGCGCCGTGATCCTGCTGATGATGATCTTCCGTCCCGCGGGCCTGATCCCCGCCCGGCGCCGGAAGGCCGAGCTGTCGGGCCTCGACAGACCCGACAGCGCCGAGACCTCGGCCGTGCCAGCCTCAGGAGCGATGTGAGATGACCTCCACAGCACCCGTGTCCGAGCCCGACCAGCAGGCACCCGGTGACGTCGTCTACGACGTACGCGACGTCACCCTTCGGTTCGGTGGCGTCACCTCGCTGAACCATGTGTCCCTGCAGATGCTGCGCGGCGAGATCCTCGCCGTCATCGGCCCGAACGGGGCCGGGAAGACCTCGTTGTTCAACTCGCTCACCGGCGTCTACACCCCGCAGGAGGGCACCGTCGAGCTGGCGGCGCGCCGGGGAGACAGCCCCAAGTCCGTCCTGGGCATGAAGACCCACCTGATCAACCACATGGGCGTGGCCCGGACCTTCCAGAACATCCGGCTCTTCCCTGCGCTCACGGCGCTGGAGAACGTCAAGGTCGGCGTGGAGACGCGGCAGAAGTCCGGTCCGATCTCCGCCATGCTCGGGATGCCGTGGCAGCGACGCGAGGAGCGGGAGTCGACCGAGCAGGCCTACGAGCTGCTGCGCTTCGTCGGCCTCACCAGACGGGCCAACGAGCTCGCCGGGTCCCTGGCCTACGGCGAGCAGCGCCGGCTGGAGATCGCGCGGGCACTGGGTACCGACCCAGGCGTGATCCTCCTCGACGAGCCTGCAGCGGGCACCAACCCGGTGGAGAAGCAGGAGCTGGCTGCGCTGATCCGCAAGATCAACGAGGACGGCGTCTCCGTGCTGCTGATCGAGCACGACATGAAGCTGGTGATGTCGGTGGCCCATCGGCTGGTCGTGCTCAACTTCGGCCAGAAGATCGCCGAGGGGACGCCCGCCGAGATCCAGCGCGACCCTGCCGTCATCGCTGCCTACCTCGGGACCACCGAGGACGAAGCCACGGCCATGACCGAGGGTCTCGAGGTCCACGCCATCGACGTCCAGGAAGGGCTGCTCGACGAGGCCCCCGACAACAGTGAAGGTGGGCGGCCATGAGTCTTCTCGAGGTCGACGACATCGAGGTGCGCTACGGCGCCATCCGGGCGCTCAAGGGCCTCACCTTCCACGTCGACGAGGGCGAGGTCGTGGCCCTGCTCGGCGCGAACGGCGCCGGCAAGACGACCACGCAGAAGACGGTCTCCGGAATGATGCGGCCCGCGCTCGGCGAGATCCGGTTCGACGGTGCCCGCATCGACGGGCTGCCGGCCCACGACCTGATCCGGCTCGGCATCTGCCACGTTCCCGAGGGCCGGCGGGTGTTCCCGCGGATGACCGTCGCGGAGAACCTGGAGATGGGCGCCTTCCGGTTCAAGCGACCGGACCCGGAGATCCTGGCGCGGTGCTTCGAGCTGTTCCCACGACTGCTGGAGCGCCGTACCCAGTTCGCAGGCACGCTCTCCGGTGGCGAGCAGCAGATGCTCGCGATCGCCAGAGCGCTGATGGGCAAGCCGCGGCTGCTGCTGCTCGACGAACCGTCGATGGGACTGGCACCGCTGATCGTGCAGCAGATCTTCGACATCGTGCAGGAGATCAACGAGAGCGGCGTGACCGTGCTCATCGTCGAGCAGAACGCCGCCAAGGCACTGTCGCTGGCCGACCGCGGCTACGTGCTCGAGACCGGCGAGCTGGTGCTCTCGGGCACCGGCAAGGAGCTGCTTGCCGACGACCGCGTCCGTGCGGCCTACCTCGGCGAGGAGATCAACGCCTGACGGCGTACGCGCTGCTGGTCACATGCTGCGGTAGGCCGGCGCGACCTCGTTGATGGCGTCGCCCATCCGGTGGATGCGCAGCGCGTTGGTGGAGCCGGGGATGCCGGGCGGGCTGCCCGCGATGATGACCACCAGGTCGCCCTCCTCGACGCGTCCGATCGCCAACAGCTGCTCGTCGACCTGACGCACCATCTGGTCGGTGTGCTCGACGGCGTCGGTCTTGAACGTCTCGACGCCCCAGGTCAGGGCCAGCTGCGAGCGGACCTGCGCATCGGGGGTGAAGGCCAGCACCGGGATGTGGCCGCGGTAGCGGGCCAGGCGACGTGCGGAGTCACCGCTCTGGGTGAAGGCGACCAGGAACTTCGCGCCGACGCGGTCAGCCACCTCCGCCGCGGCCTTGGCGATCACGCCGCCGCGGGTGCGCGGCTGCCAGTCGATGGCGGCCATGTGGTGCAGCTCGTGGTCCTCGGTCGAGCTGATGATGCGCGCCATGGTCTCCACGACCTCGATGGGGTACTCCCCCACGCTGGTCTCGCCGGAGAGCATCACCGCATCGGCACCGTCGAGCACGGCGTTGGCCACGTCGGAGGCCTCGGCCCGTGTCGGTGCGGGGCTGCTGATCATCGACTCGAGCATCTGGGTGGCCACGATCACCGGCTTGGCGTTGCGGCGAGCCTTCTCCACGACGCGCTTCTGCAGGAACGGCACGTCCTCCAGCGGGCACTCCACGCCGAGGTCGCCACGAGCCACCATGAACCCGTCGAATGCCTTGACGATCTCGTCGAGGTTGTCGATGGCCTGCGGCTTCTCGATCTTGGCGATCACCGGCAGGAGCACGCCCTCCTCGCGCATCACCTTGCGCACGTCCTCGACGTCCTTGCCCGAACGCACGAAGGACAGCGCGATGAAGTCGACGGTGAGGTGCAGTCCCCAGCGCAGGTCCTCGATGTCCTTCTCCGACATCGCCGGCACGCTCACGGGTACGCCGGGCAGGTTGATGCCCTTGTGGTCGCTGATCCGGCCACCGGTGACGACGATGGTGTGCACCACGTCGCCCTCGACGGCGGTCACCCGCAGGCGCACCTTGCCGTCGTCGATCAGGATCTGGTCCCCGGGGCCGACGTCACCGGGAAGGCCCTGGTAGGTCGTCGAGGCCAGCTCGTTGTCGCCCTCGACCTCGCGGGTGGTGATCGCGAAGCTCTGCCCCGTCTGGATCCGGGTGGAGCCTTCCTTGAAGTTGCCGAGCCGGATCTTCGGGCCCTGGAGGTCGACGAAGATGCCCACCCCGTGGCCGGACTCGTCGGCCGCCTCCCGCACGCGGTGGTAGATCTGCTCGTGCTCGGCGTAGGACCCGTGGCTCAGGTTCAGCCGGGCCACGTCCATCCCGGCCTCGACCAGCTCCTTGATCCGCTCCTTGCTGGCCGTCGCCGGCCCGAGCGTGCACACGATCTTCGCTCTTCGCACGAAGCGACCCTAGCCGGATCTACTTGAACGATCCAATAGCTGGGGCCCGGCGGCGGCGGTTTCCCAGGGTAGGAGAGGAAACTGCCCCATCACACAGGAAACTTCCTGTGCTACGGGGCAGAAAAGGTTCCTACCCTGGGAAACCGGCTCCCGGCGTCACGCAGACAGGGGGCGCTCGGTCGGGGGGATCGGGGCGGGGAGGGTGGTGCTGCCGCTGAGCCAGGTGTCGACGGCGGCGGCGGCGGCCCGGCCCTCGGCGATGGCCCAGACGATCAGCGACTGGCCGCGACCCACGTCGCCGGCCACGAAGACGCCGTCGACCGAGGAGGAGTACCCGGCGTCACGGGCCACGTTCCGGCGGTCGTCGAGCTCGACGCCGAGCTGGTCGATCAGGCCGTCGGTCTCCGGGCCGGTGAAGCCCATCGCGAGCAGCACCAGCTCGGCGGGGATCTCCCGCTCGGTGCCCTCGACCTCGTTGAACTTGCCGTCCTCGAAGACGACCTCGACCAGCTTGATCGCGCGGACGTTGCCGTCCTCGTCGCCGAGGAACTCCTTGGTGGAGACCGCGTAGACCCGGTCGCCGCCCTCCTCGTGGGCCGAGGAGACCCGGAAGGTCATCGGGTACGTCGGCCAGGGCTGGTGGGGCGGCCGCTCCTCGCCGGGACGGTCCATGATCTCGAGCTGGGTGATGGTCTTGGCCTGCTGCCGGATCGCCGTACCGAGGCAGTCGGCGCCGGTGTCGCCGCCACCGATGATCACGACGTGCTTGCCGTCGGCACGGATCTGGCCCTCCACCTCTTGGCCGAGCGAGGCGCGGTTGGACTGCGGCAGGTACTCCATCGCCTGGTGGATCCCGCCGAGCTCACGTCCGGTGGCCGGCAGGTCGCGTGCGGCCGTGGCACCCACGGCGAGCACGATCGCGTCGTACCGGTCGCGCAGCTGGTCGCCGGTGAGGGTCTCCCCCACGTTCACCCCGGCGCGGAAGACGGTGCCCTCGCGGCGCATCTGGTCCAGCCGCTTGTCGAGGACCTTCTTCTCCATCTTGAACTCGGGGATGCCGTAGCGCAGCAGGCCGCCGATCTTGTCGGCCCGCTCGTAGACGGCCACCGTGTGGCCGGCACGGGTGAGCTGCTGGGCGCACGCGAGCCCCGCGGGCCCCGAGCCGATGACGGCCACGGTCTTGCCCGAGAGCCACTCCGGGGGCTGCGGGCGTACGGCGCCGGACTCCCAGGCGCGGTCGATGATGGCGACCTCGACGTTCTTGATGGTCACCGGGTCCTGGTTGATGCCCAGGACGCAGGCGGTCTCGCACGGCGCCGGGCACAGCCGGCCGGTGAACTCGGGGAAGTTGTTGGTGGCGTGCAGCCGCTCGATCGCGGAGTCCCAGTCGTCGCGCCAGACCAGGTCGTTCCACTCCGGGATGATGTTGCCCAGCGGGCAGCCCTGGTGGCAGAACGGGATGCCGCAGTCCATGCACCGGCCCGCCTGCGTCTTGATGATCGGCAGCAGCGCCCGACCCGGACCACCGGGGTAGACCTCGTTCCAGTCGTGGGTGCGCTCCTCGACGGGGCGGCGCTCGGCGACCTCGCGGCCGTCCTTGAGAAAACCTCGTGGGTCAGCCATTCGACAGAGCCCTCCCCCACCGGGTGGCGTCGAGCTCAGAGCGAGCTCTCGTCGTGTCAGCCATGCAGCGCCTCCATCATCTTGGTGGCGACCTCGCCCTCGTCGAGGCCGTCCGCCTCGGCCTTGGCCTTGGCGTCCATCACGATCCGGAAGTCCCGCGGGATCACCTCGGTGAACCTGGTCAGCGACGTCTCCCAGTCCTCGAGCAGCTCGGCGGCGACCTGCGACCCGGTCTCCTCGGCGTGCGCCCGCACCATCTCCTCGAGCTCGACGGCTGCGACCTCGGTGACCGGGCCGAGCTCGACGAGCTCCTTGTTCACCCGCACGTCCTTGAGGTCCAGCACCCACGCGACGCCGCCGGACATCCCGGCGGCGAAGTTGCGCCCGGTCCGGCCGAGCACGGCCACCCGGCCCCCGGTCATGTACTCGCAGCCGTGGTCGCCCACGCCCTCGGTGACCAGCCGCGCCCCCGAGTTGCGTACGGCGAACCGCTCACCGACGCCGCCGGAGATGAACACGTCACCGGAGGTGGCGCCGTAGGCGATGGTGTTGCCCGCGATGATGTGGTCGCTGGCCTCGAAGGTCGCTGCACGGTCGGGCCGGATCACCAGGCGACCCCCGGAGAGCCCCTTGCCGACGTAGTCGTTGGCGTCGCCCTCCAGCCGCAGGGTGATCCCGCGCGGCAGGAACGCGCCGAAGGACTGGCCGGCCGAGCCGACGAGGGTGATGTCGATGGTGCCGTCGGGCAGGCCATCGCCCTGGTAGCGCTTGGTCACCTCGTGGCCCAGCATCGTGCCGACGGTGCGGTTGACGTTGCGCACCTTCACCTGCGCGCGCACCGGCTCGCCGTTCTCCAGCGCGTCGGCGGAGAGCTCGATCAGCTCGTTGTCCAGCGCCTTGTCGAGCCCGTGGTCCTGCTCGCGCACGCAGTGGCGGGAGGTGTCCTCGTGCAGCTCGGGCACGTGGAAGATCGGCGAGATGTCCAGCCCGGCGGCCTTCCAGTGGTTGACCGCCTGTGTCGAGTCGAGCAGGTCGGCGTGGCCGATCGCCTCGTCGAGCGTGCGGAAGCCGAGCTGGGCGAGGATCTCGCGGACCTCCTGGGCGATGTACTCGAAGAAGGTCACGACGTACTCGGCCTTGCCGGTGTAGCGCTCGCGCAGCACCGGGTTCTGGGTGGCCACCCCCACCGGACAGGTGTCGAGGTGGCACACGCGCATCATGATGCAGCCCGAGACCACGAGCGGGGCGCTGGCGAAGCCGTACTCCTCCGCGCCGAGCAGCGCCGCCACGACCACGTCGCGACCGGTCTTCAGCTGCCCGTCGGTCTGCACGACGATCCGGTCACGCAGCCCGTTGAGGACGAGGGTCTGCTGGGTCTCGGCGAGACCGAGCTCCCAGGGGCCGCCGGCGTGCTTGAGCGAGGTCAGCGGGGCCGCGCCGGTGCCGCCGTCGTGGCCGGAGATGAGCACCACGTCGGCGTGCGCCTTGGAGACGCCGGCGGCGACCGTGCCCACCCCGACCTCGGCCACGAGCTTGACGTGGACGCGGGCCGACGGGTTGGCGTTCTTCAGGTCGTGGATCAGCTGGGCGAGGTCCTCGATCGAGTAGATGTCGTGGTGCGGCGGCGGCGAGATCAGGCCGACGCCGGGCGTGCTGTGCCGGGTCTTGGCCACCCACGGGTAGACCTTGTTGCCGGGCAGCTGGCCGCCCTCGCCGGGCTTGGCGCCCTGGGCCATCTTGATCTGGATGTCGTCGGAGTTGGTGAGGTACTCCGAGGTGACCCCGAAGCGGCCCGAGGCCACCTGCTTGATCGCCGAGCGGCGCTCGGGGTCGTGCAGGCGCTCGGCGTCCTCGCCGCCCTCGCCGGTGTTGGACTTCCCGCCGAGCCGGTTCATCGCGATCGCCAGCGTCTCGTGGGCCTCCTGCGAGATGGACCCGTAGGACATCGCGCCGGTCGAGAAGCGCTTGACGATCGCGGAGACCGGCTCCACCTCGTCGATGTCGATCGGGGCGCGACCGGTCACCGACTCGTCCTTGAAGCGCATCAGCCCGCGCAGGGTCATCAGCCGCTCGGACTGCTCGTTGACCCGGCCGGTGTACTGCTTGAACACGTCGTACTTGCCCGCGCGCGTGGAGTGCTGCAGCCGGAAGACCGTCTCGGGGTCGAAGAGGTGCACCTCGCCCTCGCGCCGCCACTGGTACTCGCCACCGATCTCGAGCTCGCGGTGCGCGGGTGCGATCCCGCCGACGGGGTAGGCGACCCGGTGCCGCTTGGCGACCTCCTCGGCGATCACGTCGAGGCCGATGCCGCCGAGCTTGGAGGTGGTGCCGGTGAAGTACTTGTCGACGAGCTCCTGGGAGAGCCCGAGGGCCTCGAAGATCTGGGCCCCGGTGTACGACGCCACCGTGGAGACGCCCATCTTCGACATCACCTTGAGCACGCCCTTGCCCAGCGACTTCACCAGGTTGGCGACCGCCTTCTCGGGCTCGGTCTTGACGTAGTAGCCGTCGCGCGCGAGGTCCTCGACCGACTCCATCGCCAGGTAGGGGTTGACCCCCGCGGCGCCGTAGCCGATCAGCAGCGCTACGTGGTGCACCTCGCGGACGTCGCCGGCCTCGACCAGGAGCCCGACCATGGTGCGGGTCTTCTCCCGCACGAGGTGGTGGTGCACAGCGGCGGTCAGCAGCAGCGACGGGATCGGGGCGTTGGCGGCGTCGGCGTGGCGGTCGGAGAGCACGATCACGCGTGCGCCCTCCTCGATCGCCTCGCTGACCTCGCGACAGATCTCGTCGAGCCGCGAGGCCAGGGCCTCGCCGCCACCGGTGACGTCGTACAGGCCTCGGGAGACGTGGGTGATGAAGCCCGGCATGTCGCCGTCGCGGTTGATGTGGCGGATCTTGACCAGCTGGTCGTTGGTGATCACCGGGAACGGCAGCACCACCTGGCGGCACGACGCCGGTGTCGGGTCGAGCAGGTTGGCCTCGGGCCCGATCGTCCCGTTCAGGCTGGTGACCAGCTCCTCGCGGATCGCGTCGAGCGGCGGGTTGGTCACCTGGGCGAAGAGCTGGGCGAAGTAGTCGAAGAGCAGCCGGGGCCGGTCGCTGAGCACGGCCACCGGGGTGTCGGTGCCCATCGAGCCGAGCGGCTCCGCCCCCGAGCTCGCCATCGGGGTCAGCAGGACGCGCAGCTCCTCCTCGGTGTAGCCGAAGATCTGCTGGCGTCGGGTGACCGAGGCGTGCGAGTGGATCACGTGCTCGCGGTCGGGGATGTCGTTGAGGTTGATCAGCCCTGCGTGCAGCCACTCGTCGTAGGGGTGCTCGGTGGCGAGCTCCTCCTTGATCTCGCCGTCCTCGATGATCCGGTGCTCCTCGATGTCGACGAGGAACATCCGACCGGGCTGGAGGCGGCCCTTGCGCACGATCTTCTCCGGGGCGATGTCGAGGACGCCCACCTCGCTGGCCAGCACGACCAGGTCGTCGTCGGTGACCCAGTACCGCGACGGGCGCAGGCCGTTGCGGTCGAGGACCGCGCCGACCTGGTTGCCGTCGGTGAACACCACGCACGCAGGACCGTCCCACGGCTCCATCAGCGCCGAGTGGAACTCGTAGAAGGCCCGCCGCTTGGGGTCCATCTCGTTGTGGTTCTCCCAGGCCTCCGGGATCATCATCAGCACCGCGTGGGGCAACGAGCGGCCACCCATGTGCAGGATCTCCAGCACCTCGTCGAACGACGCGGAGTCGCTGGCCCCGGGCGTGCAGATCGGGAAGATCCGCTCCAGCTCGCCCGGGATCAGGTCGGACTTGAGCAGTGCCTCGCGGGCCCGCATCCAGTTGCGGTTGCCCATCACGGTGTTGATCTCGCCGTTGTGCGCGATGAACCGGAACGGGTGCGAGAGCGGCCAGCTCGGGAAGGTGTTGGTCGAGAAGCGGGAGTGCACCACCGCGATGGCGCTCTCCACCCGCTCGTCGACGAGGTCGGGGAAGACGTGGTCGAGCTGGTCGGTGGTGAGCATGCCCTTGTAGGCGATGGTCCGGCAGGACAGGGAGGGGAAGTAGGCGTCGGTCTCGTGCTCGGAGCGCTTGCGCAGCACGAAGGCCCGGCGCTCCAGCGCCATCCCGAGGACCCGGCTGCCGGAGGCGGAGACGAAGAGCTGGACGAAGGACGGCATGCAGTCCAGGGCGGTCCTGCCCAGGGAGGACGGGTCGGTCGGCACCTCGCGCCAGCCCAGGACGTTGAGACCCTCCTCGGCGGCGATCTCCTCGATGCGACGCCGGGTCTTGGTGACCTGCTCCTCGTCGCCGGGGATGAACGCCGTGCCGACGGCGTAGGCATGCTTGCCGGGGAGCTCGAAGTCGACGACCTCGCGGAAGAAGCGGTCGGGGACCTGCATCAGGATTCCGGCACCGTCGCCGGAGTTGGGCTCGGCGCCGGCGGCGCCTCGGTGCTCGAGGTTGCGCAGGGCGGTCAGCGCCTTGACCACGATGTCGTGGCTGGGCACTCCGGTCATCGTGGCCACGAACGCGACGCCACAGGCGTCGTGCTCGTGGGCGCCGTCGTAGAGGCCTTGCGGACGAGGCGCCGAGCTCGGCGGGAATGACTGCATGTGCACTCTCCCGTCGTCGGTCGGTGCGGCCGAGTGACCGGGTCTGGGAGTCCGGTCGATCTGCACCGAATATGAGCATGCTGGTGCTGGGACGACATTGGCCCATGCGGAGCGGTCAGCCTACAGCAGGCTCCTCGCCCGACGGCTCCCCGTTCCGCGCCTCGGCAGCGACCGGTGGGTCGACGTACGGCGAGCTCTCCCGGGTGTCCGGGGGCCGGTGCCGGCGGCCGGTGACCACGAAGTAGACCAGCGCGCCGACGAACAGGATGATCGACATCCACACCCCCCAGCGCAGGCCGAGCACGTCGTTGAGCTCGATCGAGTCGATGCGCAGGGTCTCGATCCAGCCCCGCCCGCGGTGTAGATCATCACGTAGAGCGCGAACGTGCGTCCGAAGCCGAGCTTGAAGCGGCGGTCCAGCCAGACCAGCAGCGCGAGCCCGAGCAGGTTCCAGATCGCCTCGTAGAGGAACGTGGGGTGGAAGACCGTGCCGTGGGGGAAGGTCCGGCCCGGGGGCCAGTGGGACGGGTCGATCTCCAGTCCCCACGGCAGCTTGGTGGGTCGGCCGTAGAGCTCCTGGTTGAAGTAGTTGCCGAACCGGCCGATGGCCTGGGCCAGCAACAGCCCGGGGGCGAGGGCGTCGGCGAGCACCCGCACCCGGATGCCGTGACGGCGGCAGTAGAACCAGGCGCCGAGCAGGCCGCCCGCGATGGCTCCCCAGATGCCCAGGCCGCCGTGCCAGATCTCCAGGGCACCGATCGGGCGGCCACCGTGGCCGAAGTACAGGTCGTGGTCGGTGGCCACGTGGTAGAGCCGCGCCCCGACCAGCCCGGCGGGCACCGCCCACAGCGCGATGTCTCCGACCTGCGCCGTCCCGGCCGCCACGGGCGACCCAGCGCTTGTTGCCGACCCAGACGGCGGCGACCACGCCGAGGATGATCGCCAGGGCGTAGGCCCGGATGGGAAGCGGACCGAGGTGCCAGACGCCCTGGGAGGGGCTCGGGATGTGCATCAGGATCACGACGAGGCTCCTAGGAGCTTGTGGAGGTCGGCGGCCATGTCCGAGGGCGAGGTGCTGGCCGTCCAGAGCAGGTCGCCCTTCCCGGCGTCGACGTCGGTCACGTGAGTGGTGTGGGTGACCTCGTAGCCACCGTCGGGCAGCTTCTGGCCCTTCTTCACCTCGATGCCCATGCCGTGGCCGAGGGCGTCGATCCTCGCGAGCGACCCGGTGACGCCGACGAAGGCGGGGTCGAACCGGTCGAGGTAGGTGCGCAGCACCGACCTGGTGTCACGGGCCGGATCGGTGGTGACGAAGACGACCTGGAGGTCGTGCCGCTCGCCCGCGGGGAGCCGTACGACGGCCGAGGCGATCGTGCTCATCACGACCTGGCAGATGTCGGGACAGTTCGTGTAGCCGAAGAAGACCAGCGTCCGCTTCTGCTGGCGGGCCAGGTCGAAGGGCCGACCCGCGGTGTCGGTCAGCCTGACGGCGGGCACCTGGTAGGGCTCGTCGAGCAGGATGCCGCGGTACCCGTCGTCGTCGGAGACGGTGAGGCCCTTGATCGCCGGTCCCTGGTCACCCGAGCCGCCACACCCGGCGAGCGCGAGGGCCAGGCCCACGGCCAGCGCCGCGAACAGGGCCCTACCCACGTCGGACCCCTGCGGCCAGGTCCTCGGTGAGCGCTCGCAGCGCCGCGAGGCCCTCGGCACGGTCGACGTCGAGCAGGGTGCGCACGAAGGCAGACCCGACGATCACCGCGTCGGCGTACGACGCGATCTCGGCGGCCTGGGCGCCGTTGGAGACGCCGAGGCCGACGCCGATCGGCAGGTCCGTCACCGCGCGGGTGCGCTCGACGAGGGGACCGGCCAGCGCCGAGGTCGAGTCGCGGGCGCCGGTGACGCCCATCACCGCGGTGGCGTAGACGAAGCCGCGGCACGCGGCGGCGGTGTAGCGCAGCCGCTCGTCGGTGGAGGAAGGCGCGACCAGGAAGATCTTGTCGAGGTCGTGCGCATCGGCCGCGCTGATCCACTCCTGCGCCGAGTCGGGAGTCAGGTCCGGCGTGATCAGGCCCGCCCCGCCCGCGTTCGACAGGTCCCGCGCGAACCGCTCGACCCCGCTGAGCCCGTCCTCCCTCCGCCGCGCGCCGTACTGCTCGACAGGGTTCCAGTAGGTCATCACCACCGTCGGCGCACCGGTGGCGGCGACTGCCTCGACCGTGCGGATCACGTCGGTGGTGCGGACGCCGCCCTCGAGCGCCTGGTGGGCGGCGGCCTGCACCGTAGGGCCGTCCATCACCGGGTCGCTGTAGGGCAGGCCGACCTCGATCACGTCGCAGCCCGCGTCGACCATCACCCCGAGCGCCTCGATGCCGCCGGCCACGTCGGGGAAGCCTGCCGGCAGGTAACCCACCAGGGCGGCCCGGCCATCGGCACGCGTCTTCTCGAAGGCGGTGCTCGTGCTCGCCGCCGACGTCACTTCGCGCCCTCGGCGATCTGCTCCTCGGTGGCCGGTGCCGGGGTGCCGTCGGCCTCGGCCTGGCCCAGCCCGAACCACTCGATGGCGGTGCCCATGTCCTTGTCGCCACGCCCGGAGAGGTTGACCAGGATCGTCTGGCCCGGCCGCTCCTCGGCCAGGGCGACGGCGCCGGCGATCGCGTGCGCCGACTCGATGGCCGGGATGATCCCCTCGGTGCGGGCCAGCAGGGCCATCGCCTCCATCGCCTCGGCGTCGGTGACCGGGCGGTACGTGGCCCGGCCGGTCTCGGCGAGGTGCGCGTGCTGCGGGCCGACCCCGGGGTAGTCGAGCCCGGCGGAGATCGAGTGCGACTCGACGGTCTGGCCGTCGTCGTCCTGGAGCACGAAGGTGCGGGCGCCGTGGAGGACGCCGACCTCGCCGGCCCAGATCGTGGCCGCGTGACGTGGGGTGTCCACGCCCTCGCCACCGGCCTCGAAGCCGAAGATGTCGACCTCGGTGTCCTCCAGGAACGCCGTGAACAGCCCGATGGCGTTGGACCCGCCGCCGACGCAGGCGGCGATGGCGTCCGGCAGGGCACCGGTCAGCTCGAGGCACTGGGCCCGGGCCTCGTCGCCGATGCCCCGGCAGAAGTCGCGGACCATGGCGGGGAACGGGTGCGGACCGGCGGCGGTGCCGAAGCAGTAGGCCGTGTGGTCGACGCTGGCCACCCAGTCGCGGATCGCCTCGTTGATGGCGTCCTTGAGCGTGCGCGACCCCGAGGTCACCGGGATCACCTCCGCGCCGAGCAGCTGCATCCGGGCGACGTTGAGCGCCTGCCGCTCGGTGTCCACCTCGCCCATGTAGACGGTGCAGTCCAGGCCGAGGTACGCCGCTGCGGTGGCTGTGGCGACCCCGTGCTGGCCGGCGCCCGTCTCGGCGATCATCCGGGTCTTGCCCATCCGCCGGGTCAGCAGTGCCTGTCCGAGCACGTTGCGGATCTTGTGGGCGCCGGTGTGGTTGAGGTCCTCGCGCTTGAGCAGGATCCTGGCTCCGGCGTGCTCGCTGAGCTTGGTCGCGTCGTAGAGGAGGCTGGGGACGCCGGCGTACTCGCGCAGCATCCGGTCGAGCTCACCGGTGAACTCCGGGTCACCCATGGCCTCGCGCCAGGCGGCGGTGAGCTCGTCGAGCGCGGCCATCAGCGCCTCGGGCATGAACCGCCCGCCGAACGTGCCGAAGCGGCCCTCCTCGTCGGGACCGGCGTCCGGCACCTGCTGGTCCGCGGAGCTCATCGGCCACCCCCCGACGACGGCAGAGCAACCAGCTCGGCCACCGCTGCCTGCGGGTTGCCGTTCCTGACGAGCGCCTCGCCGACCAGGACCACGTCCGCGCCCTGGGCGGCGAACCGGGCAGCGTCCTCGCGCCCTGCGATGCCTGACTCGGCCACCTTGACGACGTCGGCGGGCAGCAGCGCGGCCAGGCGGGCGAACGTGTCGGCGTGGACCTCCAGCGTCTTGAGGTTGCGCGCGTTGACCCCCACCAGCGTCGCGCCGAGGTCCAGGGCACGCGCGACCTCGGCCTCGTCGTGCACCTCGGTGAGCACGGTCAGGCCCAGCTCCCGCGCCTGCTGGTGGAGGTCGCGCAGGAGTGCGTCGTCGAGGGCGGCGACGATGAGCAGCACCAGGTCGGCGCCGGCGGCGCGCGCCTCCAGGAGCTGGTAGCCGGTGACGATGAAGTCCTTGCGCAGCAGCGGTGTGGTCACCGCGGCACGGACCGCGCGCAGGTCCTCGAGGCTGCCACCGAAGCGGCGTTGCTCGGTCAGCACGGAGATCGCGGCGGCGCCCCCCGCGGCGTAGGCCGTCGCCAGCGCTGCCGGGTCGGGGATGTCGGCGAGGTCGCCCTTGCTCGGGGAGCGACGCTTCACCTCGGCGATCACCGAGAGCCCGGGCGCGCGGAAGGCCGGCATCGGGTCGCGCGGCGGCGCCAGCTGCGCCAGCTGGGCCCGGAGCTGGTCCTCTCCGAGGGCTGCCTGGCGCACGGCGAGGTCGTCGCGCACGCCGGCGACGATGTCGTCGAGCACGGACATGTCTTGACTTTCTCACACGGGTCGAAGGCGACCGGCCGCGCGTGCCTGCCTCAGCTGTGCAGCCAGCTGCCCCACGGGGTGTTGCGCAGCACCGTGAAGACCAGCGTGACCGCCAGCGCCGTTGCCCACAGGACGTTGGTCGTGTGCTTGGTGAGGGGTCGGGCGGCGGCCCCCGTCCAGCTCCGGCGTGCCCAGAGCAGCCAAAGCGCCACGGCGACCGGGACCGCGACCACGAAGAGCAGGTTGCTGCTGGCCGCCGCCACGACGTCGCCGTGGGTGAGGTCGTTGACCGCGCGCAGGCTCCCGCAGCCCGGGCAGTCGAGCCCGGTGAGCAGCTTCCACGGGCAGTAGCCCCAGCTGCCGGAGTCGTGGGGGTCGCGCAGGCGCAGGCCGACCGTCGCCGCCACGACGACGCCGGCGGTCACGAGCGGGCCGGCCAGGCGTGAGCGAGTGCCGGCGGCCGCGTGGGGCGGTCGCGGAGGGGGCGGGCGCGGCGGGCGGCATCGGCCTCAGCGGCTGGCGCCGTGACCCATCTTGGAGAGGATCGCGCCGATGATGATGCCGACCGGGAGGAGCGCGACGCCGACCCAGAACGTCGTCCAGCTCTCCGCCATCAACCCGATGCCCCCGACGATGAAGCCCAGGAGCACCACGCCCACGGCAGTCCAGGCAGCGATGGTGTTGCCGTGGTTGTCGGACATGGGGCTCCTCGGGCGTTTCGGGTGCGTTCGGGGGGCGTTCGAGCAGACGTCGGGCACGAGTGTAATGGGCGGCGAGCCCCGCTCAGGGATCCCGGGTGGGGTCGCTGGTCGGGTCGCTCGTGGGCTCGCTCGCTGGGCTGCCGGTCGGGTCCCTCGTGGGATCAAGGCCCTCGTCGAGGGCGTGCCAGATGTCTCGTTGGCTGTCCAGCTCGGCGCCGGGCGTCGCCGCCCGCGCGGCGACGGCCGGCGCGTCGTACCGGCTGCCCATCTCCGGCCACGACGGCACCAGCCAGCAGGCAAGCAGCCCGGCGGCGACCGCGACGACCGAGGCGAGCGCGGTGGTCCAGAACCAGCCGGTGAAGCCCGGGTGCTGGCTGGTCCGGTGCAGCGCCGCAGCCAGGGCGTCGCGCGCCGTGCCGGGAAGGGTGGCGTGCCCGGCCACGACCGTCGCGACCAGCGCAGCCGCTGCCACCAGGCAGAGCACCGCGAACACGCGCCGCACACCGCCCCGGGTCACCAGCAGCACGCCCCATGCGGCGAGCAGGACCAGGCTGGCCGCCGAGGCCAGCGGGAACTTGGTGCCCTGGTCGAGCGCGTCGAGTGCCGCGTCGCCGCCGCCGGCAGCGCCCGAGCCGTACCAGGGCTTGGCGCTGGCTACGGCGGCCAGCCCCGAGGACGCCAGTCCGAGCAGCACGACCGGGCCGAAGCTGCGGCCCGCTCGTCGCCGGACCTCCTCCTCAGGCATCGCCGGCGAGCAGGACGTCGTCGTCGAAGCAGGTGGCGGCACCGGTGTGGCACGCCGGCCCGCTCTGGTCGACGCGGAGGAGGACGGTGTCGCCGTCGCAGTCCAGGCGCACCTCGACCACCCGCTGGGTGTTTCCGGAGGTCTCACCCTTGACCCAGAGGGCCTGCCGCGACCGGCTCCAGTAGGTGCCACGTCCCGTGGTCAGGGTGCGGTGCAGGGCCTCGTCGTCCATCCAGGCATGCATCAGCACCGCGCCGGTGTCGTGCTGCTGCACCACGGCGGCCACCAGCCCGTCGGCGTTGCGCTTGAGGCGGGACGCGATCCCGGGATCCAGCTGGCTCTGCTCCTGTGTCACCACTCCAGTATCGCGCGACAGGGGTCTGTGGGTTGCCCCGCAGTACGCCGAGCAGGGGGCATCGCCCGAAGGGCGATCGAGCCGACCGGGTGGAACGTACCGGAGGAGCGCAGCGGGGGAGGGCGGCTCCGCCCTGTCGGCGTCCACAGGAATGGCGACGGGTGAAGCAGTCGGTTTGGCGTGACCACAGGCCGTCCGAGAGCCGCAGGTTTCTCACGATCAGCGGCAATCAACTGAACCAAGAACCCCCGCTCGGCGTCCGTGGGGCAACCACAATCCCCCGCTCGGCGCCTGGGGAGGTAACCACAATCCCCTCTCGGCAGACTCAGCGCGACTGTTGCGCGACCCAGCTGGCGTGGAGCCGGCCGTAGACGCCACCTTCGCTGACGAGGGCGGCGTGGGGGCCGCGCTGCACCACGCGGCCCTTGTCGAAGACGATCACCTCGTCGGCGCTCTCTGCGGTCGACATCCGGTGGGCGATGGTCACGCTGGTGCGTCCCGACATCAGCGCCTCGAGCGCACGCGCGATCCGCATCTCCAGGGCGGGGTCGACGGCACTGGTCGCCTCGTCGAGCACGAGCAGGTCGGGGTCCGCGAGGTGGGCGCGGATCAGGGCGACCAGCTGGCGCTCACCCGCCGAGAGCAGCTCGCCGCGCTGGCCCACACGGGTGTCGAGGCCTTGGGGCAGCGTGTCCAGCCAGTCCCCCAGTCCGAGCTCGCCTGCGGCAGCCCGCACCCGCTCGCGGGTGGCGTCCAGGTCGCCGTACCGCACGTTGGACAGCAGGGTGGAGTCGAAGAGGAAGCCCTCCTGGGGCACCAGCACGACCCGCCGGCGCAGCGAGGCGAACTCGACCGCGCGGACGTCGACGCCGTCGAGCAGCACCCTCCCGGTCGTGGGGTCCATCAACCGGGTGAGCAGCTTCGCGAACGTGGTCTTGCCCGAGCCGGTCTCGCCGACGACCGCGACGCGGGTGCCGGAGGAGATGTGCTCGTCGACGTCGCGCAGCACCAGGGGACCGCCGGGATAGCCGAAGGACACGTCCTCGAAGGCGACGTCCATCGCCCCGCGAGGAAGCGAGCTGCCCGAGGGTCCCGGGTCGTCGAGGTCTGCCGGCGTCTCCAGGATGCCGATCACGCGTCGCCAGCCTGCGATCGCGTTCTGGGCGTCGGTGAGCACTTGCGTGCCCATCTGCACCGGTCCCACGAACAGGGTGACGAGGAACGCGAACGCGAGCACCTCCCCGGAGGTGATCTTGTCGGCGAACCCGAGCCAGATGCCCACGATGATCACGCCCGCGTTGGCCAGCCCGCCGGAGAGCCCGCCGAGGGAGAAGGAGACCGCGGTCAGTCCCTGTGCCCGGGTGGCGGCTGTCTGGTTGGCCTTGATCGCCTCGTCGATGCGGTCCTGGGTGCGCTGCTCGATCGCGTAGGTGCGCACGGTCACCGCGCCCACCACGGGTTCGGAGATCGCCGAGAGCATGTTGCCGACCGAGCGCCGGACGATGGCGTAGGCGGCGGAGAGCCGGCGCTGGAAGTAGCGCAGCGAGGCGAACAGCGGCACGAAGCACAGCCACACCACGAGCGTCAGCTGCCAGGAGTAGAACAGCATCACGGCCGTCGCCAGGATCACCTGGCCGATGCTGACGATGCCGAAGATCCCACCGAAGACCAGGAACTGCGACACCTGGTCGACGTCGCTGGTCACCCGCGAGACCAGCGCGCTCCGCCGCTCCGTGTTCTGGGTGAGCAGCGGGAGGTCGTGCACGTGCCGGAACGCCTTGATCCGCAGCGTGGCCAGCCCGCGCTCGGAGGCGGTGAACAGCCGCGCCGTCATCAGGTACGACGAGAACGCGGTGACCACGATGGCGAACGCGGCGACCAGCGCCATCCGCCCGACGAAGGCGAGGTCGGTGCCGCCGGGGCCGTTGATCCCCTTGTCGAGCGTCTGCTGCACCGCGATGGGTACGACGACCCGCCCGGCCGTGCCCACGAGCGCGAGCAGGAGGGTGATCCCGAAGCCCTCGCCGAGCTCAGGTGAATAGACGAGCCCGCGACGGATCGTCTCCAGCGCGCGAGCCTCTTCCCCGCTCTCGACATGCGTGTTTTCGCCGGTAGATGTCTCTTCGGGGTTGGTCCGGGTCACCATGACGCTGCGGTCACCTGCTACCGTCTCGTAGGCATTCACAAGTTGCGAGTAGTCGGCGTTGCGTGCGAGCAGCTCCTCGTGGGTGCCCCGGTCGACGACCCGGCCGTCCTGCAGGAACAGCACCTCGTCGGCCAGCCCGATCGTGGCCTTGCGGTAGGCGATCAGCAGCAGGGTCGAGTCGGCCCCGCCGTCCTGGGAGCGGTGCCGCATCGCTGCGAGGATGCGGGCCTCCACCTCGGGGTCCACGGCCGAGGTCGCGTCGTCCAGGACGAGCAGCCGCGGGCGCCGTACCAGAGCACGCGCCAGCGAGAGCCGTTGCCGCTGGCCGCCGGACAGGGTGGTGCCGCGCTCCCCCAGCCGGCTGTCGAGCCCGTGAGGCAGCCCCGCGACGAAGCCGTCGGCCTGCGCGACGCGGAGCGCCTCCCACACCTGCTCGTCGGAGACGTCGGCCCCCAGCGTCACGTTGCCGCGCACGGTGTCCTCGAAGAGGAACGCCGACTGCGGCACCAAGGCGACGTGCCGGGCCAGCTCACCTGGGGCGAGCTCGCGCAGGTCGACTCCGTCGAGACGGACGCTGCCGCCCACCGGGTCGACCAGCCGGGTCACCAACGAGGTGAGCGTGCTCTTGCCCGACGCGGTCGCCCCGACGACGGCGACGGTGCGGCCGGGTTCGAGGGTGAAGTCGACGTCGCGGAGCAGTCGCTGCCCCGGCTCGTGCGAGTAGTCGAGGTGGTCGACCGAGAGGCGTGCCCCTGAGTCTGCCGGCGCCAGCCGTTGCCCGCCGTACGTCGTCTCGTTGACCGTGTCGAGCACCCGGGTGACCCGGCGGTAGCCCACCACGGAGCGGGGCATGTCGCCGAGGAGCCAGCCGATCGAGCGGATCGGGAAGGCGACGATCGTCAACAGGTAGGCGATGGTGACGACGTCGCCCGGCACGGCCACTCCGGTGCGCACCCGCCACACGCCCACCCCGAGGACGGCGAGCACGCCGAGGTTGGGCAGGGCCTCGATGGCCGGGTCGAAGGCGGCACGCAAGCGCCCGGCGTGGATCCCCTCGTCGCGCAGCTCCTGTGCCTTGCGCGCGAATCGCTCGGTCTCCTCGCCCTCGCGCCCGAGGGTCTTGACGACCATCGCGCCGTCGAAGGACTCGTGGGCGATCTCGCTGAGCTCGGCGCGCAGGGCCTGGATCCGGGTGAACACCGGCGAGGAGACCCGCTGGAAGATCACGTTGGCCACCATCACCAGCGGGAAGACCAGGAGCCCGACCAGCGCCATCACCAGGTCGGTGAAGAACATCTGGGCGACCGCGATCAGCATCATCGCGAGCGTCCCGACAGCCATCGGCAACGGGGCGAGAGGCTCGAAGGCGGCCTCGACGTCGGCGTTGGCGTTCGAGAGCAGCTGCCCGGTGGGGTGCTGCTGGTGCCACGACATCGGCAGCGAGAGGTACTTGCGGGTGACCTCGCGCCGGTAGGCGGCCTGGACGCGGTACTGCATCACCCCGGCGCCCAGGCGACGCGCCACGATGCCGACGGCGCGCAGGATCGCCACGCCCACGAAGAGTGCGAGCACGGCGACGAGGGCTCCCGACGTCGTGGTCCCGGAGTGGAACGCGGGCAGGACCACGTGGTCGGTGGCCCAGCCGAGCACCCAGGCGTCGGCGACGGTGAGGGCGCCGAAGAGCAGGCTGCCGGCCGTCGAGAGCGAGAAGATCAGTGGCTGGCGCCGGATCGCCGCACCCAGGACCCGGAAGCCGTCGCCCATGGTGGACCCGGCGGCGGGGTCGGTCAGTGTCTCGGGGACCGGGGAGGGGACAGCAGAAGTCACAAGGCTGCAACCCTAGGACCCGTGCCTGACATTCCGCAGCCGCATTTCGTGGGCGTCCTGCAGGCCGCTTCCGGAGCCTCACTAGCATGCGGCCATGGAGTCGCTGTCGCGCACTGAGCGTGCCGCCTTGTGCAACACCGCCCTGGAAGCCGGGGAGCACGCCCCCACGCTGTGCGAGGGGTGGGACGTCAAGGACCTGGTCATCCACCTGCTCGTGCGCGAGCGCGACCCGCTGGCGGCGCCGGGCATCCTGATCCCCCAGCTCGAGGGGCTCACCGACCGCGCGAGCCGGAAGCTCGAGAAGCAGGACTTCACCACGCTCGTGGAGCGCATCCGTAACGGTCCGCCGCGCTGGTCGCCGATGGCCCTGCCGCCGGTGGACCGCACCCTGAACTCGCTGGAGTACTTCGTGCACCACGAGGACATCCGCCGGGCCCAGGCCGGTTGGGCACCACGGGAGCTGACCGAGCGCGAGCAGCGCGTCCTGTTCAAGGCCGCGAGCGTCGCCGGCAAGGGACTGGCCAAGCCCGCGAAGATCCCGGTGGAGATCCGCTGGACCGACCGCGAGCGGCAGCGCTCAGCGGTCCTCGCCTCGGGGGACGACCCGGTCGTGGTCACCGGTGACCCTGCTGAGCTGACGATGTTCCTCTTCGGCCGCCCGGAGCACCGGGCGCTGAGCTTCGAGGGTCCGGCCGAGCGGGTCACGCAGCTGGAGCAGGGCCTGCATCCACTGTGACCGCGGTGCGGGGTCGGGTGGTCTCGACTCCGCTCGACCGGCGTCGAACGGTCAGTTCACCGAGACGTGCACGTGGTCGTAGTGGTTGGCCGTCTCCGAACCGCGGTCCGACATCGAGCGCCAGCCCTCCGAGGCCCGCACCGGGGTCCAGATGCGCTGGTGCCAGATGACGTCGTAGAGGTCGAGCGCCCCCGCGTTGCGCTGCAGGAAGGCCGCGATCTGGTCACCCAGGCCGGTGTCGGAGGTCATGATGTCGATCGCCTTGCCGCTGGCGTGCTCGCCGCGAGCCGCGTAGCCGCCGTACTGCGTGATCTGCGGGAAGTTGTTGCACACCGCCCGGTAGACGCGCACGGCGCCGCTGGTCAGGCCGCTCTCCACCCCTGAGGTTCCGGGGCAGGACTTGTCGACCAGTCCCTTGGAGCCGGGCAGGACCTCCTTCTTCGCCGAGAGGTACTGCGCGGTCACCCATCGCGGGGCGCCGCGCACGATCACCTGGGCGAACCCGTTCTGACGACGGCCGGTGACCGGCACGCGCACGCCGTCGTGGAGCGTGCCCAGCGTCCGGGCGCGGTTCTTCGGGGCGGTGCGGACGTCGAGGTGCGCGGTGGTCCACAGCTTCCCGGTCGCGCGGGCGACGGGTCGCGGTACGGGTGGGCGCTCGGTCGAGCGCGAGACCCGTTGGTCACGGGCGCTGCTGACGATCTGCGGCACAGGGGTGCCGGCGTCGCTGCGGCTCGCGGTCGCCGCGTCGGGTTGCTGGCCGGGCTGGGCAGCGCCGCTGACCAGCGTCCCGGTGCCCACGATCACGCCCGTCGCCGCTGCGGCCAGGAGGCCGAGTCGGGCGATCCGGCGGGGGGACGTCGAGCTGTTCTTCTCGCTGTGCTTCTTGTGGGACTGCAGGCTGTGCCGTCCAAGGGGTCGGCCTCGGCTCACTTCTCGAACCTCTTCGTCGGGGGTGTGGTGCTGGCTGGGCAATCCGACGATGCAACCACGTGAAGTCGTCAACTACCCAACCGGGCTCCCCTCAGCCTGCTCGACAGGCGGGCCACCGAAACGTGATCCACACGACGTTCGCGCTGGTCAGCCGCCTGTGGTCTCCGACGCGTCCTCCCGTACGACGCACCCGGTGCCGTCGGTGTCCTCCAGCCATCCCTCCGGCAGGGCGACGCCTCGACGGGGGCTGCCCTGGCGGCCTCTCGGAGCACCCAGCTCGTGCACCGGGAAGGGCGCCCGCGGGTCGAGGCGGGCCAGGAGTGCGTCGAGCTGACCGAGGTCGTCGACCAGGGCGAGGTCGCGCCGCAGGTCCCCTCCGGCAGGGAACCCCTTGAGGTACCAGGTGACGTGCTTGCGGAACTCCTTGCAGCCGCGCTCCTCCCCCATGTGCCGCGACAGCAGCTCGGCGTGCCGGTACATCATCGTGGCGACCTCGCCGAGGCGTGGGAGGTGTGTCTGCGGCGTCGGCCCTCAAAGGCCGCGGCCAGGTCGCGGAAGAGCCAGGGCCGGCCGAGGCAACCGCGGCCCACGACCACGCCGGCGGCCCCGGTCTGCTCGACCATCCGCAGGGCGTCAGCGGCCTCCCAGATGTCGCCGTTGCCGAGGACGGGGATGTCCACGTGCTCGACCAGGCGGGTGATCGCGTCCCAGTCGGCGGTGCCGGAGTACCCCTGGACCGCGGTGCGCCCATGAAGGGCGATCGCTGCGACACCCGACTCCTGGGCGATCCTCCCGGCGTCGAGGTAGGTGAGGTGCTCCTCGTCGATGCCCTTGCGCGTCTTCATCGTCACCGGCACGTCGTAGCGCCCCGCGGCGGCCACCGCCGCCTGCAGGATCTCTCCCAGCAGGGTGCGCTTCCAGGGCAGCGCCGCACCGCCGCCCTTGCGGGTGACCTTCGGGACGGGGCAGCCGAAGTTCAGGTCGACGTGCGCGACGCCGTACTCCGCACAGAGGATCTCGGTCGCCTTGCCGACGTACGCCGGGTCGGTGCCGTAGAGCTGCACCGAACGGACCTGCTCCTGCTCGTCGAAGACGAGCATCTGTCGGGTCGTGGCGTCACCCTCGACCAGGCCGCGGCTGGTGATCATCTCGCAGACGAACAGGCCCGAGGAGCCCTGCGCCTGCATCTGCTCCAGGCACAGCCGGCGGTAGGCGGCGTTGGTGATGCCGGCCATCGGGGCCAGGACCACCGGGGAGGGGACGTCCAGGGGCCCGAGACGCAGCTGGGTCGGGAAGCTCAGTGCTATCCCTTCTTCTTCTTCTCGTGCGGCGGCGTCTTCACCGGCGTCGGCGGCAAGATCGTGCCCTCCCAGGTGATCGGCGGGAACGCCTGGAGCGGCCGGTAGCTGACCTTGACCAGGCTCTGGCCCGGACGCATCACGTAGACCAGGCAGGTCTTCACCGACTTGCCGGCCGTGAACCCCTGCGGCAGCGGCTGCGACGGGCACTTGGCGAAGGTGTTGTTGAACGAGGTCTGCTGGTTCAGCGAGTTCGTGCTGTCCACGGCGTAGAGCGGGATCCCGGTGCGGCTCAGGTCGCCGGTGCCGAGGTTCCTGGCGGTCACCACCGACGTAGTACGGCTTCGACTTCTTGGTCTCCGCGCTGAGCTGGTAGCTGGCGAAGTCAGTGATCCTCGCCTGGCGGACCTCGTCGACGCTGAGCTGGAGCACCGAGCTGCGCTGCGGGTTGGGCTGGTAGGCCACCACCGCGGGCTCGCCGAACTTCAGCGTCTCGCCGGCCTTGGTCAGCGTGGTGCCGCTGGGGACCGTCACGTTGCCCGTCGGCAGGGTGACCGACGGGGTGGCCTTCGGCTCCGCCTTGGCCTTCTTCTTCTCCTCGGAGCTGCAGCCGGCGACGGCGAGGAGCACGACCAGGGCGGCGAGGGCAGCAGCGCGCTTGCGGGGGCGGGTCACGGGCACATTGTGCCGCTCAGGGGTGTGTGGAGCTGGCATTTGGTCTCGACTTCGCTCGACCGGCGAGGGGTCAGCAGCCCACCAGGCGCTCGGCCAGCCAGGTGCGCACGCCCTCGAGGCTGATCCGCTCCTGCGACATCGAGTCGCGCTCGCGGACGGTGACCGCGCTGTCCTCGAGGGTGTCGAAGTCGACCGTGACGCAGTACGGCGTGCCGATCTCGTCCTGCCTGCGGTAGCGGCGGCCGATCGCGCCGGCGTCGTCGAACTCCACGTTCCACAGCCCGCGCAGCTCGGCGGCGAGGTCCCTGGCCTTCGGGGTCAGCGCCTCGTTGCGGCTCAGCGGGAGCACGGCGACCTTGACCGGGGCCAGCCGCGGGTCGAGTCGCAGGACGGTGCGCTTGTCGACGCCGCCCTTGGTGTTGGGTGCCTCGTCCTCGGTCCAGGCGTCGACCAGGAAGGTCATCAGGCTGCGGCTCAGGCCTGCCGCCGGCTCGATGACGTAGGGGATGTAGCGCTCGTTCGCCGCCTGGTCGAAGTAGGACAGGTCCTGCCCGGAGTGCTCGGAGTGTGTCTTGAGGTCGAAGTCGGTGCGGTTGGCGATGCCCTCGAGCTCGCCCCACTCCGAGCCGGCGAAACTTGAACCGGTACTCGATGTCGACGGTGCGCTTGGAGTAGTGGCTCAGCTTCTCCTTCGGGTGCTCGAAGTGCCGCAGGTTCTCCGGGTCGATGCCGAGGTCGACGTACCAGCGGGTGCGCTCGTCGATCCAGTACTGGTGCCACTCCTCGTCCTCGCCCGGGCGGACGAAGAACTCCATCTCCATCTGCTCGAACTCGCGGGTGCGGAAGATGAAGTTGCCCGGCGTGATCTCGTTGCGGAAGCTCTTGCCGATCTGGGCGATGCCGAACGGCGGCTTGCGGCGCGAGCTGGTGACCACGTTGAGGAAGTTCAGGAAGATGCCCTGAGCGGTCTCCGGGCGCAGGTAGTGCAGGCCCGAGTCGTCCTCGACGACGCCGAGCCAGGTCTTGAGCAACCCCGAGAACTGTCGCGGCTCGGTCCACGCTCCGCGGGTGCCGCAGTTGGGGCAGGCGATGTCGGCGAGATCGACCTGGTCAGGGTCGTCGAGCTTCTTCTTCTCGGCGACCGCCTCCTGGAGGTGGTCGGCGCGAAACCGCTTGTGGCAGGACTGGCACTCGGTCAGCGGGTCGGTGAACGTCGAGACGTGGCCGGAGGCCTCCCACGTCTGCCGCGGCAGGATCACGCTGGAGTCCAGTCCGACGACGTCGTCGCGGGTCTGCACCACCGAGCGCCACCACTGGCGCTTGATGTTCTCCTTCAGCTCCACGCCGAGCGGGCCGTAGTCCCAGGCCGAGCGGGTGCCGCCGTAGATCTCGCCGCACGGGTAGACGAATCCGCGCCGCTTGGCGAGGGAGACGACGTGGTCGACGGTCGAGGGGGGCGGCTTGGCCACGTGGGCGCTCCTGGTGTTGCGCTGGCCCGGCCGCTGGCTGCGGTGGGCGAAAGAGCCACCCTAACGGGGCGTGGGGAGCATTCTCACGCCAGTTCCCGGGGGATCCACTCGTTCAGCTCCTCGTCGAGCGGTTCGTACGCCGAGGGCTCGTCGATCGCGCGGCCGAGCAGCGCGACCGCACCCACCTTCACGTCGTACTGCGAGAGCGCGCGGCGGTAGCTGCCCACGTCACGCCACCGGGTGACCATCGCCCACAGGGTGGGGTCGTCGAGGTTGCGCCCGAGGTGGCCGTCGGCGTACCCCTTCTGCTGCGCCAGCACGACCAGCGCCGCCTCGAGCTCCTCACGGAAGCCGACCTCGTCCCCCTCGGGGACGCGGAACCTGTTCACCACCAGCACCCTGGGAAGATAGCACTTGACAATGGTTCTCATTCCCACTGAGAATCATTGTCATGTGGAGGACCGTGGCGCCGGCGCTCGCGCTGCTGCTCGCCCTCCCCCTGGTCGGCTGCACGCCGCGCCGGACCGGTTCGGACGTGGTGGTCTCCTTCTACCCGCTGCAGTACGTCGCGACCAGGATCGTGGGCTCGCACGCCCACGTCGTCGACCTGACCAGGCCCGGTGTCGAGCCCCACGACCTCGAGCTGCGCCCGACCCAGATCGCCACCGTTGCTGCGGCGAGGGTGGCCTTCTACGAGAAGGGTCTGCAGCCCGCCGTCGACGACGCGATCTCGCAGAACCGCCCGGCCCACGTCGTCGACGTCGCCTCCTTCGTGCACCTGCACCAAGGCCACGGCGGGGTCGACCCGCACTTCTGGCAGGACCCGGTGCTGCTCGCCCGCGTCGCTGCGGGCTTCACCGCAGCGATGGTGCGCGCGGACCCCGAGCACGCCTCGGACTACCGGCACAACCTCGCTGCCCTCGACGGCGACCTGCGCGATCTCGACGGCGAGCTGCGCGCCGGGCTGGCCCACTGCCGCACCCGCAGCGTGGTGGTCAGCCACGACGCCTTCGAGTACCTCGGCCGGCGCTACGACCTGCACGTCCACGCGATCGCGGGAATCTCCCCCGACGCAGAGCCCTCGGCGAGGAAGCTCTCCGACCTCGCCGACCTGGCTCGGAGGACGGGCGTGAGCACGATCTTCAGCGAGACCCTGGTCAGCCCCCGCCTGGCCCAGACGCTGGCCGACGACGCGGGACTGCGCACCGCGAAGCTGGACCCGATCGAGGGCTTGACCTCGAAGGACCCGAAGGCCGACTACCTGTCGCTGATGCGCGCGAACCTGAGTGCCCTCCAGCGGGCGGGCGGCTGCACGTGAGCACCGAGACCGTGATTGCCGCCGAGGGGGCCGGTGTCTCCCTGGGCGGGCGACCCATCGTGCGCGAGGTCGACCTCACCGTGGGCTCCGGGGAGGTGGTCGCCCTGCTCGGCGCCAACGGCTCGGGAAAGTCCACCCTGGTCAAGGCGATCGTCGGCCTGCACCCGCTCGCGACCGGGCGGATCTCGCTGTTCGGCACTCCCCTGCCCCGCTTCCGCTCCTGGGAGCGGCTTGGCTACGTGCCGCAGCGCACGAGCGTGGCCGACGGCGTCCCGGCCACGGTCGCCGAGGTCGTCGCGGCCGGCCGGCTCTCACGCAGGCGAGCGTTCGCGCCGGCTCGCCGCGCCGACCGGCTCGCCGTGGAGCAGGCCCTCGAGGCGGTCGACCTCGCCGACCGGGCGGGCCACCAGGTCTCGACCCTCTCCGGGGGCCAGCAGCAGCGGGTGCTGATCGCGCGCACCCTCGCCGGGCAGCCGGACCTGCTGGTGCTCGACGAGCCCAACGCCGGCGTCGACCTCGCGAACCAGCGCGCCATCGCCGCGACCCTGGCCGGGCTCGCCGAGCAGGGCGCCACGATCGTGGTGGTGCTGCACGAGCTGGGCCCGTTCGCCGACCTGATCCAGCGGGCCGTCGTACTCAACGAGGGGCGGGTGGTCCACGACGGGCCGCCCGAGAACGTCGGCCCCCACGGGCACCCCGACCTCGACCTCGACGGCGTGCACCACCACGAGACCCGCGCCGCGCCCGTCCTGCGACCGCAGGTGCGCGCGCCGCTGGACCGACGGGAAGGAGGGACCTGATGGACCTGCTGTTCGCCCCGTTCATGGTCCGGGCGCTCATCGCAGCGGCGGTGACCGGCCTCGCTGCGCCTGCGGTGGGGACGTTCCTGGTGCAGCGACGGCTCTCGCTGATGGGCGACGGCATCGGGCACATCTGCGTGACCGGCGTCGCCCTCGGGCTGCTGACCGGGACCTCGCCGACACTGACGGCGGTGATCGTGGCGGTGCTCGGCGCGCTGCTGATCGAGCTGATCCGCGCCAGCGGCAAGGCGACCGGCGACGTGGCCCTCGCCCTGCTGTTCTACGGCGGGATCGCCGGCGGGCTCCTGCTGGTCTCGCTGGCCGGCAACGGCGTCTTCGCGCTGCAGCAGTACCTCTTCGGCTCGATCACCACGATCGCCCGGCCGGCCGTGATCACCAGCGTGGTGCTGGCGGCAGTCGTGCTGGTGCTCTGCTTCACGCTGCTTCCGCAGCTGTTCTCGGTGGCGCACGACGAGGACTACGCCCGTACGACGGGCCTGTCGGTGCGGGCCTACAACGTGCTCATCTCCGTGCTCGCGGCGGTCACCGTCAGCGTGGCCATGCGCACCGTCGGCCTGCTCCTCGTGAGCGCGTTGATGATCATCCCGGTGGCGACGGCGCAGCAGTTCGCGCGCGGGTTCCGCGTGACGATGGTGGGTGCGATGGTCGCCGGCACCGTCGCGGCGCTGACCGGCGTGACGATCTCCGCCTTCGCCGACGTGCAGCCGGGCGCGACCATCGTGCTGGTCTCGCTGGCCGGCTTCGCCCTGACCTTCCCGGTGGGGCTGGTCGTCCAGCGTCGTCGCCGGGCACGGATCCCCTTCCCGGTCACCGCCGAACGAGTTCCGCACGAAACCGTCGACGAGGCACACGGGCACCAGCACGGCCCCGGGTGCGGACATCCCGCGGTCGAGCACGGCGACCATGTCGACTACCTGCACGGCGGACACCGCCACGCTGTACACGGAGGGCACTATGACGAGCACTGACCCGAGCGCCAACGGCGAGGGGGCGCTGCGCCCGACCCGGCAGCGCCGCGCGATCTCAGCAGCGATGGAGACCTTCGAGGACTTCCGCAGCGCCCAGGAGATCCACACGCTGCTGGCCGACATGGGCGAACCGGTCGGCCTCTCCACGGTCTACCGCACCCTGCAGACGCTCGCCGACGCCGGCGAGATCGACGCGCTGCGCACCGAGAGCGGCGAGAGCATCTACCGCCGGTGCAGCGCCACCCACCACCACCACCTCGTCTGCCGCACCTGCGGCGCCACGGTCGAGGTCGAGGGACCCACGGTGGAGAAGTGGACCCGCTCCATCGCCGCGGCCCACGGCTACTCCGACGTCAGCCACACCCTCGAGATCTTCGGCACCTGCGGCACCTGCTGAGCGACGTACGCTGGAGGCCCCGGTCAGGAGGTCGCCATGGCAATGCCACCCGCAGACCAGCAGCGCGTGAACAAGTACGCCAAGCTGCCCGAGCAGATCCGGCCGGAGGACATGATCACCAGCCAGGAGTCCCGTCCCCAGCCCATGGAGAAGGGCGAGCACGACCGCGAGACCGAGTTCCTGCTCCGGACGGCGGGGGCGGCGTTCTAGGGCTGGGCCCAGAGGCTGCCCGGGACGTTGACGGTTTCCATGGGAGGAACCCTTTCTGCCGTGTCCTCGAGGGTGAACACAGCTTCTTGCCCCAGAACACAGGAAGTTTCCTGTGTTCTGGGGCAGAAAACCTTCCCCGCATGGGAAACCGGCCGGAAAGCCCAGCCTTGTCAGGCGGTGCCGTACCGGCGGTTCCGCTGGGCGTAGGTCTCGATGGCGGCCCAGAGGTGGCGGCGGTCGACGTCGGGCCAGAGGACGTCGCTGAAGACCATCTCGGAGTACGCCGCCTGCCAGAGCATGAAGTTCGACAGGCGCTGCTCCCCGGAAGTGCGCCAGACGAGGTCGGCGTCGGGGAGGTCGGGGAGGTAGAGGTGCCGGGCGAAGGTGCGCTCGTCGATGCGCGTCGGGTTCAGCCGGCCTGCGGCGACCTCCTCCCCGATGGCCCGGGCCGCATCCGCAAGCTCCGCGCGGCCGCCGTAGTTCACGCACATCGTCAAGGTGAGCACGTCGTTGTCGCGGGTCATCTCCTCGGCGACCTGCAGCTCCTTGATCACCGAGCGCCACAGTCGCGGTGTCCGTCCGGCCCAGCGGACCCGGACGCCCAGCTCGTGCATCTCGTCGCGTCGACGCCGGATCACGTCGCGGTTGAAGCCCATCAGGAACCGCACCTCGTCGGGCGAGCGCGACCAGTTCTCGGTGGAGAACGCGTAGGCCGAGACGGCCTTCACGCCGATCTCGATCGCCCCCTCGACGACGTCGAACAGCGAGCTCTCGCCCTGTTCGTGCCCGGCCGTGCGGGGCAGCCCACGGCTCTTCGCCCAGCGGCCGTTGCCGTCCATGATGATCGCGACGTGCTCGGGCACCTGGTCGAGCGGGATCTCCGGCGGCCGCGCGCCGGAGGGGTGGGGCGACGGACGGCGAACCTCCCGCGCGGATCGAGTGGTGCCCTGCTTGCGAGCTCGACGGGCCACCCTCAGCCCTCGCCCACGTAGGGCAGCGAGCGCAGGCCGCGCTCGAGGTGCCAGGAGAGGTACGCCGCCACCAGCCCGCGCGCCTCCCGGCGGTGGCGGGGCTCGGCCGCGTCGACCACGTCCCAGTCGCCGGCCAGCAGCGCGCCGAGCAGCACGACGGTCTCCATCGCCGGGGAGGCCGATCCCGGCACCCGGCAGCCGGGGCACAGCGTCCCGCCGGCCGACGGGCTGAAGGCCCGGTGCGGACCCTCGAGGCCACAGCTCGCGCACGCGTCGAACGACGGCGCGTAGCCGGCGACCGCGAGCGAGCGCAGCAGGAAGGAGTCGAGCACGTCACCGGATCGGCGCTGGCCCTCGGCCATCGTGCGCAGGGCGCCGACGAGCAGGAGGTACTGCTGCACCGACGGTTCGCGTTCCTCGGAGACCAGCCGCTCGGCCGTCTCGAGCATCACCGAGGCGGCGGTGTAGCGGTCGTAGTCGGCGCTGATCGCGTCGCCGTACGGCGCCCGGGTCTCAGCCTGCGTGACCATGTCGAGGTTGCGGCCCACGGCCAGCTGCAGGTCGACGTGGGTGAACGGCTCCAGCCGCGAGCCGAAGCGCGAGGTGGTACGACGCACGCCCTTCGCGACGGCCCGGACCACGCCGTGCTGGCGGGTGAGCAGGGTGATGATCCGGTCGGCCTCTGCCAGCTTGTGCGTGCGAAGCACGACGGCTTCGTCGCTGTACAGGGGCATGCGACCAGTGTGTCAGGAACCGCGAGTCAGGCAGCTCCGGACGCGACGTCAACGGGATCGCGACTCGCCTCTGCCTGCAGGTGGACGAGTGGCAGTCGCACCTCGAAGGTGCTGCCGCTACCGACCTCGCTGGTGACCGAGATGCATCCGCCGTGCGACTCCAGGATTGCCTTGGTGATGGCCAGCCCGAGCCCCACGCCGGGGATCGCGTCGCCGGTCAGCAGCCGCTGGATCTCGGCCACGAACGCGGTGCGGCTGTGCATACCGAGTCCCCCGTCCCGGGCAGTGGAAACCCGACCCGGCCAGGATAGTGCGGTGCGATATGTTTAGCCCCGAAAAAGGAGGATTTGCGCAGGTCAGTGGCGTCGCTGCGGGCTACGGAGGATCCAGCGCTAGCCGGGGATGCTTCCGGTGCGCTGCTCCGAGGCGTGGCACGCGGCGACGAAGTCGGCCGCGATCCGGTTCAGGCGCCCCGGTCGCACGCGCCACTCCCAGATGTTCTTCGCCTCCACGAACCGCGCGTCCGGGAGCTCCTCGGCGAGCATCGCCGCGTCCGCGGCCGGATGGATCGGGTCGCGCGGGTGCCCGACCACCAGCGCCGGCGCGGTGATCCGCCTCCGAAGGCTCGAGGACGGCGCGATCCTGCCGAAGAAGATCCCGTGGATGGCGGCGGCCATCGGCTTGGGCCGCTGGTCCATCGTGTCCAGGCCGATCCCGACCCAGAACGGTACGACGCCTCGCGGTACCGGCCGGGTCACGGCACGCAGCCCGGAGATGGCCAGCGGGAGGAACCGCGAGACGAACAGCAGCGGCGCGAAGGCGATGATCCCGGCCTCCAGCGCGTTGTCGAGCACCGGCATCTCGGCGATCACGCCGCGCACCCGCTCCGGCGCGAGCGTGGCCACCTCGAGGGAGACGTTGGCGCCCAGCGACGTGCCCCCGACGACGGCTCCGGGAATGTCCAGCGCGTCGAGCAGCCCGACCACCTGTTCGCCGAAGGCCGTCATCGAGTACAGCAGCGGGTCGTCGGGACGGTCCGAGCGGCCGTGGCCGAGCAGGTCGAGGGTGATCACGTGGGCCCCGTCCGCGGCGAGGTAGCGCGCGAGCGGCTCGTGCATCCGCCGCGGCATCAGCTGCCCGTGCAGCAGCACCACCCAGTCGTCGCCGCCGCCGTACTCGGTGTACTCGAGGCGGTGCCCCTCGTGGAAGAACTGGCCTACTCGCTCCGACACCAGGCTCATGGGTCAAGCCTTTCACGCAAGGACGCCGCGGACGTGGATTGCCCCTTCAGGAGCGGTTGACCGCCGAGATCACGGCCTTGAGCGACGCGGTCACGATGTTGGCGTCGAGGCCCACGCCCCAGAGGATCTCGTCACCGATGGCGCACTCGACGTAGGCCGCCGCGATGGCGTCTCCCCCGGAGGAGAGCGCGTGCTCGGCGTAGTCGAGCACACGGACGTCGAAGCCGCCGGTGCGGTCGGGCCGCTCGATGCCGTTGAGTGCGTCGACGAACGCGGCGATCGGACCGTTGCCGGTGCCCTGCAGGGTCTGGATCTCCCCGTCGACGTACACGTTGACCTCGAGCCGGTCCTTCTCCCCGGCCGCCGAGGAGGTGTGCACCGAGTTGAGCTTCAGCGGCAGCTCGCGGATGAGGTACTCGCGCTGGAAGGCCTCCCAGATGGCGGCCGGAGACATCTCGCCGCCCTCGTCGTCGGTGTGGTGCTGCACCGCCCGGCTGAACTCGATCTGCAGCCGTCGCGGCAGGTCGAGCTTGTGCTCGGCCTTCATCACGTAGGCCACCCCGCCCTTGCCCGACTGGCTGTTGACCCGGATCACGGCCTCGTAGCTGCGGCCGACGTCCTTGGGGTCGATCGGCAGGTACGGCGCCTCCCACGGGTGCTCCTCGACCGGGTGACCGGCGCGCTCGGCCTCCTCCTCGAGGGCCTCGAGACCCTTCTTGATCGCGTCCTGGTGCGACCCGGAGAACGCCGTGTAGACCAGGTCGCCCGCGTAGGGGTGGCGCGGGTGGACCGGCAGCTGGGTGCAGTACTCCACCGTGCGACGGATCTCGTCGATGTCGGAGAAGTCGATCTGCGGGTCCACGCCCTGGCTGAACAGGTTCATCCCCAGGGTGACCAGGCAGACGTTCCCGGTGCGCTCGCCGTGGCCGAACAGGCAACCCTCGACGCGGTCCGCACCAGCCATCATCGCCAGCTCGGTGGCCGCGACCGCCGTGCCCCGGTCGTTGTGGGGGTGCAGGCTGATCGTGGTGTGCTCGCGCCGCGTCAGCTGGCGGGAGAACCACTCGATCTGGTCGGCGTACACGTTCGGGGTGGCCGACTCGACGGTGGCCGGCAGGTTGAGGATGATCTCGCGCCCGTCGTCGGGCTGCCACACGTCGGAGACGGCCTCGCAGACCTCGAGGGAGAACGGCAGCTCGGTGTTGGTGAAGATCTCCGGGGAGTACTCGTAGCCGATCACGGTCTTGGCCAGGTTGCTCTCGGAGTACTTCATCACCAGCTCGGTCCCGCGTACGGCGATGTCCTTGATCTCGTCGTTGGTCGCCCGGAAGACGACGCGTCGGAACAGCGGCGCCAGCGCGTTGTAGAGGTGGATGTTGGCGTGGTGGACCCCGACCAGCGACTCGGTGGTGCGCTCGATCAGGTCCTCGCGCGCCTGGGTCAGCACCGAGATGGTGACGTCCTCGGGCACCTTGTCGCGCTCGATCAGCTGGCGCACGAAGGCGAAGTCGGTCTCGCTGGCGCTCGGGAACCCGACCTCGATCTCCTTGTAGCCCATCGAGACGAGCAGGTCGAACATCCGGTGCTTGCGCTCCGGGGTCATCGGGTCGATCAGCGCCTGGTTGCCGTCGCGCAGGTCGGTGGAGAGCCAGCGCGGCGCCTCGGTGATCTGCTGGCTGGGCCAGGTGCGGTCGGGCAGGTCGATCGGCGGGAACGGGCGGTAGCGGTGGATCGGCATGCCACTCGCACGCTGGGTGTTGCTGAAGCCGCTGTCTTGCAAAGTCATCTCGGTCCTTCGAACTCGCTGGGGGCCGGGCGCACAAGCTCTCCGCAGCGAGGAGGTCCGACTTTCTAGACCTCGCTGCGGCAGCGAAGGAGGAGGCTGCTGCGGGACATCAGGTGGCCACGCTATCAGGGCCGTCGCCAGGTCGGACGAGTCCGGTCTCGTAGGCGAGGACGACGGCCTGGGCGCGGTCGCGCAGCTGCAGCTTGGTCAGCAGCCGGGTCACGTGGGTCTTCACCGTGGCCTCGGACAGGAACAGCACGCGGGCGATCTCGCTGTTGGAGCGGCCGTGGGCGATCTGCGCGAGCACCTCGCACTCCCGTGGGGTGAGGGGGTCCAGCCGCTCCGGCCGGGTCGCGCCCGGCGCGGGTCGACGTACGAACTCCTCGACGAGACGTCGGGTGATCGCCGGGGCGAGCAGTGCGTCCCCCCGCGCTGCAGCGCGGACCGCTTCGACGAGCGACTCGGGCGGTGCGTCCTTGAGCAGGAACCCCGAGGCCCCGGCCTTCATGGCGGCGTACACGTGCTCGTCGAGGTCGAACGTGGTCAGCATCAGGATCCGGGAGGGTCCCTGCGCCAGGCGGGAAGTGGCCTCGATGCCGTCGGTGCCGGGCATCCGCACGTCCATCAGGACGACGTCGGGGCTCAGTGCCCGTACGACGCGCACGGCCTCGGCGCCGTCACCTGCCTCGCCGACGACCTCGATGTCGGGCTGCGTCGCCAGGATGGAGCAGAGCCCCGCACGCACCAGGCCCTGGTCGTCGACCACCACCACGCGGATCACGACAGCACCTGCTCGAGCTGGGGGCGGGGGCTGGCGTCGGGTGCCGGCACCTCGAGCACGGCGCGCAGGACGAACCGGCCGTCCTCGGCCGTGTTGGTCGAGCGAGCCGTCGAACATCGCGACCCGCTCGCGCATCCCGAGCAACCCGTGACCGCCGGAGGGCAGCAGCGGCCGCGGTGAGTCCCGGGACGGGGTTGCTCACCGTCACGGCGAGGACGTCGGCGGACCTGGTCAGCTCCACCCGGACCTGGACCCGGCCGGCATGACGCAGCGCGTTCGTCAGCGCCTCCTGCAGGATCCGGTACGTGGTGAGCTGGAGGCTTGGCGGAAGGACGCCGAGCTCACCGCACGTGCGACGCGCACGTCGAGCCCGGCGGTCTCGAAGCCCTTCACCAGGTCGGCGAGCCTCGTCGAGGTCGGGCAGCGGCTCCAGCGAGGCCGGCGGCACCCTCGGCAGGGAGCACCTCCAGCGCTGCGGCGCAGCTCGGCCAGCGCACGACGGCCGGTGGTCTCCGCGGCGCGCAGCTGCTCGGGGACACCCAGCCCCTCGCTCTCCAGGCCGAGCCGGGCGGCGCCGACCTGCACGAGCATCAACCCGACGGCGTGGGCGACCACGTCGCGCACCTCCACCCCGATCCGCGCGCGCTCCTCCCGGACGGCGGCGTCCTCGGCGGCACGTTGCTCCGCGGCCAGGCTCTCCAGCGCCTGCGCCAGCCGGCGGCGGGTGGTCGCTGCCACGTCGGACGAGCCGACCGGCGACGGTGCACCCGCCGAGCACGACCACCATGAAGACGATGTTGGAGGGCTCGCGGGTCGAGGGGGTGTGCAGCATCGCGGTCGAGACCGCGACCGTCATCAGCACCCAGGCCCAACGCCCGAACCACGCCGGTCGACGTACCGGGCCGCCGGGTACACCGCGAAGCACATCGGCATCAGGTGGGACCAGAAGTAGAGCGGGTGCGCCCAGAACAGGGACAGCACCAGACAGGCGCCGCTGCATCACGCACACCGCGACCACCGGGGCGCTGCGGCGCAGGACCAGCGGAAGCGCTCAGGGCCACGCCGAGCACGTGGGCCACCACGACCGAGCCACCGCCGTACCCGTCGATCACGTGCAGGCTCGCCTCGACCTGTCCCCCGACGAGGGCGATCGAAGCGAGCGTGGAGTCGAAGACCCAGGGCCGACCGCGGTGCATCCACACGGGGAGCTTCACGACCGGCGACCGGCATCACGGTCAGGGAACGGCGGAGCTGGTCGAGGGCGTCGCGACCTGCTGCCTCGGCGGACGCGGAGCTGGTCGCCGCCTTCCCGGGTCGCACCACTGGTCTCGACCTCCAGACGCGCCGCCCCGACCTGGAGCACCATCAGGCTCACCGCGTGGGCCACCACGTCGTGCATCTCCGCCGCGATCCGAGTGCGCTCCCCGCGACAGCGCCGCTTCCTCGCGTGCGCCTCGTTGCTCGGCGAGCTCGATCAAGGGTCTCGCCGAGCTCGCGCTCCTGCACGTCCAGCCGGCGGATCGCCCGCGCGGCGCCCCACGCGGCCACGGACGCCGCGAGGCCGAAGGCGAGCTCGGAGAGCGTCCGCAGCTCGGGACGTGCACGGCTTCGAGCGGGAGCAGCAGCAGCGGCACCGCCCACGCGCCGCGGCCCGGCAGCCCGTCGTCGGTGCGGGCCACCGCGAAGACCATCAGGAGCAACGGCAGGAAGCCACCCCAGAACAGGTAGTCGTGCGCCACCACGACACCGGGCAGCGCCAGGGCGGCCATCATCAGCAGCAGCCCGAGCCGGGGCGAGCGTACGTCGCAGGGCACAGGGGCAGCACGACCAGGACGACCAGGGGCGCGTTCAGCGCCACGGAGCCGGCGCGGTGCCGTCGTCCCACGGCTGGCCGATCGCGTACGAGGTCGAAGACGGCCAACGCCACGGCGACCAGCGAGTCGATCAGGAGGGTGCGGCGCACGCGCTCAGGCTAGGCGGCCGGAGCTCCCGGCGGATCCATCCGAGGAGGTAGTCCCGTCCATCGAACGTATGTAGCAGGAGACACTCGCCGGACGACGACCCGGACCGTGCGAACTGCCTAGCGTCCCGGACATGGACACGACACTCTCCGAAGAGGCCCCTGCCAACTGCCACAGACCCGCCGCAGCGACGGGCTCGTGGGCAACGCCCTCGTGCTCGCCGCGGTCGTCGTCTTCCTCTGCGAGTTCGTCGGCATCATCGCCAGCGGCGTGCACACCATGCCCACCCTGCCCGGCTCCAGCACCCGCGAGCTCGTCACGGCATACCGCCACCAGACAGGTCCCACCGGGTTCCTCGTCGGCTGGTACTCCCTCGTGCTGCCCGTTCCGGGTGCTGATCGTGCTCGGCCTGCGGCAGGCGCTGCTCGCGTCTCGCCGCCGACCGCTTCGGGTCGACGTGGCGCACCCTGCTGTCCTGGGCAGTCGGCCTGATGGCGCTGGGGGTGGCGGCGGAGCTGGCGTCGGTCTCCGTGGACGCCGCGACCGCGGCGGCGTTCGCCCACGGGTCGAGCGACTCGGTGTTCGCGCTGGACCACCTCGCGCACTACCTCCAGGTGGCGCTGTACTGCCCGTCCGGCATGGCCACGGCCATGGTCGGCGTCGCGATGTGGCGCTCGGGTGTCTTCCCCCGCGCGCTCGCCGGCCTGGTGACCGGGCTCTCCGCGGTCCAGCTGGTCAGCGGCGCGCTCCTGTCGGCTCCCGTCCACGGCGGCGCTCCAGGACGGGCTCACCGTGCTGAACCTGCTCAGCTTCGTGGTCCTGCTCTGGGTCGGCGTCCTGGTCTTCCGCCACCGCCCCCGGGCCGAGCGCTCCTGACAGCACGTGGAGAGCAGTCGAGACCCTGTACGGCCGTACGGGGTCTCGACTGATCGCTCGCTGGCGCTCGCTGCTCGACCGCAGGGGTCACGGCTCGTCGCAGACCACCGAGGGGTCACCCCCGTGGACCGGCGCGTCAGGTGGTGCTGAGGGGGAGGCGGACGGTGAAGGAGGTGCCCTTGCCGACCTCGGAGTCGACGCCGATGGTGCCGCCGTAGGAGTCGATCACCGCCTGCACCAGGGACAGGCCGAGCCCGGTGCCCTGGATCTCGTCGGCGATCGCCAGGGAGGAGCGGAAGAAGCGGGAGAACAGCCGCTCCTGCTCGTCCTCCGGGATGCCGATGCCGGTGTCGCTGACCACGAGCACCGCCATCTGCCGCTGCTGGGTCAGCTTGACGGTGATCCGCCCACCGGGCTGGGTGAACTTGATCGCGTTGTTGAGCAGGTTGCTCATCACCCGCTCGAAGTCCATCACGTCGCCCATCACGTCGCCGAGCGTCGGGTCGAGCTCGAGGTCGACCGCGAGGCCGGCGTTGGCGATGGTCGGCCTCATCGACTGCAGGCACTCCACGACGATCGCAGCGAGGTCGACCGGCCGGCCCTCGCGCGGGCCGCGTGCGCCGTCGTACGCCGAGAGAGTGAGGAGGTCCTCGACCAGCGAACGGAGCCGGACCACGTTGCGCTCGATGATCGAGAGGCCCGCCGAGACATCGGCGCCGAGCTCGCCCATGCCGCCGTCGCCCATCAGCTCGAGGTAGCCCACGATGCTCGTCAGCGGCGTGCGCAGCTCGTGGGAGACGGTGCTCACGAAGGCGTCCTTGGCCTCGTCGAGCTCCTGGAGGCGGCGCACCGACTCGCGCTGCTGCTCGAAGGCCTGCACCTGCACGAGGGTGGCCACGAGGTCGTGCGCGAGCCCTTCGCAGATCGCGATCTCGCGCTGCTCCCAGGAGCGGGGGGTCACCGACTCGAGCAGCATCCAGCCGATCACCTGGCCGGCCACGGCCACGGGTACGGCGATCAGGGAGCGAACCCCGGCGAGCCGCACGACCTGCTCAGCGGTCTCGGCGTCGAAGCGGTGGTCAGTGGTGATGTCCTCGATCTCGACGGGCACCAGGTTCGCGCTCGCCGTCGCCAGCAGTGTCCGCAGCTGCACGGGCAGCTCGGCGAACACCAGCGACCGGGGAAGCGCGGCGCTGGCCTCCGAGGTCCACGACCCGGCGCCCGTCGTACCCGGCTGGGGGTCGACCAGCAGCACGGCGGCGCGGTCGACCGAGATGGTCCGGCCGACGGCCTCCGCGGCGCGATGCAGCAGCCGTCCGGTGTCGTGGTCGTGGCGCAACGAACGGGCGAGGTCGTTGACCACCCTGCTCCGGTCGGCCCGCTCGAGCAGCTCGGACTGGGCCGAGCGAAGCTGGCGCACGGACTCGGAGAGGTCACGGGAGACGCGCTCACCCAGGCTCTCGGCCGCCTGCCGCCGGGCACGTTCGCGCTGCACCTGCCGACGCAGCAGGCGAACCTCCGCAATGGGATCGCTGAACTCGGTCTCGATCAGGTCCATGCCCGACCAGTCCCTAGCGCAACCTGCCCGTTCAGGATGGTGCCCTTCATCCGATGCTCTCCGACAAACTCGTCTTCCGGCTCGTCCCCCGGCTCGTCCCCGATGCCCAGCAGGAATCGTAGTGCGGAATCTGCTCGTTGTTGCCGGTTCAATCGGGGCTCGAGGCCGCACCTGCCAGGTTTACTACGTTTTGTCGGGGAACAGTGGACGCGGCCCGTCCGCCGGGTGGACTCCGATCCGGACTGCACCACGGCGGTAACATCGCGGCGTTGTTGACCGCCTGAGCACCGAACGGGGGACGGCCGTGCTTGCTCCCGAGTCGTGGCGAACCGCCCCGGTGCTGGTCAGCGCCCTCGCGACGGTGCTGGTGCTCCTGACCGCCTCCGGCTGCACGGCGCCACTGCGACGCGAGACCACTGCGGACAGGACGACACCGCCGAAGCTGGGCGCCTGCTACCGGCTCACACCGCAGCAGACCGGACGAGCGAGCAGCGACCTGGCGCCCGTCCCGTGCTCCGGTCCACACACGGCGCAGACGTTCGCGGTCGGCACGCTCCCGCCGAGCACCGGCAAGGGCTACGCCGCAGCAGGCCACGGCCGCTGGGTCTACCCGCGCTGCGAGACCGCGTTCGAGAAGTTCCTCTCGATCGACGAGAGCATGGCCCTGCGCGTGCAGCTGAGCTGGGCGTGGTTCCGGCCCTCCGAGCGCGGGTGGGGCAAGGGCGCGCGGTGGTACCGGTGCGACCTCGTCGGAGGATCGGCCCAGGCGACGTCGTACCGCGACCTGCCGGCCACCGCACAGGGACTGTTCCGGGCGAAGCCGCCGGAGGAGTGGCTGACCTGCGCACAGGGACCGACGGTCCTGAAGGGGAGGAAGGTGCCCTGCTCGCAGCAGCACGACTGGCGTGCGGTCACCACCATCAAGCTCGGCGAGACCCGGGACGCCTACCCCGGCGACCGGCTGGTGGAGGTGCGCTCGCGCGACTTCTGCTCCGACTCGGTGGGCGCCTGGATGAACTACCCCGTCGGCTACTCCTTCGGCTACACGTGGTTCCACGAGGCCGAGTGGAAGGCGGGGAACCGCCGCAGCGTCTGCTGGGCGAGGACGCAGCAGTGAGACGCCTGGTCCTTCTACTGCTCGTGGGCGCCCTGCTCGTCGGGTGCTCCAGCGGGACCACGCCGCAGTCGGCGGACAAGCCGTCGCCCTCCGCGAGCCCGTCGCCCACTCCTCCGCCCGCGCCGGTGGTGGGCAGCTGTCACCGCCTCGGGTTCGCCCAGGCAGCGCAGCCGTCCGACGCGACCCCAGCGGTCGCCTGCACGACGCCGCACACCTCGCAGACAGTGAAGGTCGGGCAGCTCGCGGCGGTGACCGGGGGCCAGGACCTGCCGGTCGACTCCGCCGAGGTGCGCGCGAAGGTGGCACAGGCATGTCCGGCCGCACTGCTGCGGTACGCCGGCGGCGACCTCACTGCACGACGGGTGAGCCGCCTCCAGGTCGTCTCGTTCACGCCGTCGCCCGACCAGGTCGATGCCGGTGCTTCCTGGTTCCGCTGCGACATCGTCGGGGTGGCGGCGGCCAACCAGCTGATCCAGCTGCCACGGCAGCTCAAGGGCGCGCTCGGCGCCGCGACGGCACTCGACCGGTTCGGCACCTGCGGCACCGCGGCCCCGGGCAAGCCCGGGTTCGAGCGCGTCGTGTGCCGTCGGCGGCACGCCTGGCGGGCGGTCGACACCGTCACCCTGGACAGCTCCGCGCGCTACCTCGGCGCCCGGGCCACCGCCCAGGGAGACAGCCAGTGCAAGGACGAGGCATCGGCCCGCGCCAACGGCGCGCTGAAGTACACCTGGAGCTTCGAGTGGCCCACGCGCGACCAGTGGCAGGCGGGTCAGCGGTACGGGTACTGCTGGGTGCCGGGCTAGGGGTGCGCCCGCCTTCGGTTTACCCGGGCGTCCGGGTAAACCGCACCCTGGCGGGCAGAACTTCGCCTGCCAGGCTGCGGTTCTGCCTGCCCACCCTGGGCGATTTGCTTACCTGACCGGGTAGCCGGCCTCCGTCAGCGTGCGCTTGACCTCGGCGATCCGCAGGGTGCCGAAGTGGAAGACGGTGGCGGCGAGCACGGCGTCCGCGCCGGCGTCGACTGCGGGCGCGAAGTGCTCGACCGCGCCCGCGCCGCCGCTGGCGATCACCGGGATCGACACCTCGCTGCGCACGAGCCGGATCAGGTCGAGGTCGAAACCCTCGGTGGTGCCGTCGGCGTCCATCGCGTTGAGCAGGATCTCGCCGGCCCCGAGCTCGGCGGCACGCGACGCCCACTCGAGCGCATCGAGGCCTGCCGAGGTCCGGCCGCCGTGCGTGGTCACCTCGAAGCCGGAGTCGGTGCCCGGCGCCCGACGGGCGTCGACCGAGAGCACGAGCACCTGGTTGCCGAACCGGTCGGCGATCTCGGCGACCAGCTCGGGGCGCCGGATGGCAGCAGTGTTCACGGCCACCTTGTCCGCACCGGCCCGGAGCAACCGGTCGACGTCCTCGACGCTGCCGACACCTCCGCCGACGGTGAGCGGGATGAAGACCTGCTCGGCGGTCGCGCTGACGATCTCCATCGTCGTCGCGCGACCCTCGTGGGAGGCGGAGATGTCGAGGAAGGTCAGCTCGTCGGCGCCTTCGGCGTCGTACAGCTTGGCCAGCTCGACGGGGTCGCCCGCGTCGCGCAGCTGTTGGAAGTTCACACCCTTGACGACACGGCCGGCGTCGACGTCGAGGCACGGGATCACGCGTACGGCGAGAGTCACTCCGCACCTCGGGTGAGGGCCAGCGCCTCCTCGAGGGTGAACCGCCCCTCGTAGAGCGCAGTGCCGATGATCGCGCCCTCCACACCGTCGGGCACCAGGCCGATCAGCGCCGAGAGGTCGGCCAGCTCGGTGATGCCCCCTGATGCCACGACCGGGCGGTCGGTCCGGGCGCACACCTCGCGCAGCAGCTGCAGGTTCGGGCCCTGGAGCATGCCGTCCTTGTTGACGTCGGTGACGACGTAGCGTGCGCAGCCCTCGGAGTCCAGGCGGGCCAGCACGTCGAAGAGGTCGCCGCCGTCGCGGGTCCAGCCGCGGGCCGCCAGCGTCTGCCCGCGTACGTCGAGACCGATCGCGATCCGGTCACCGTGCGAGGCGATCGCCGACGCGCACCACTCGGGCTGCTCGAGCGCCGCGGTGCCGATGTTGACCCGGCGGCACCCCGCCGACATCGCCGCATCCAGGGACTCGTCGTCGCGGATCCCGCCGCTCATCTCCACGTCGATGTCGAGGGTCGCCGTGATCCGGGCCAGCAGCTCGCGGTTGTGACCGCGCCCGAAAGCGGCGTCGAGGTCGACCAGGTGGATCCACTCCGCCCCGGCGCGCTGCCAACGCAGCGCCGCCTCGACGGGATCGCCGAACCGCTTCTCCGAACCGGCAACACCCTGGACGAGCTGCACCGCCTGGCCGCCGGCGATGTCGACTGCGGGCAACAGCTCCAGGTACGCTCATGCCGACCTGCGCCAGGGAGTCGACCCAGTTGCGCAGCAGTGCGGCACCGGCGTCGCCGGACTTCTCGGGGTGGAACTGGGTGGCGGACAGAGGACCGTTCTCGACGGCCGCGACGAAGCGGTCGCCGCCGTGCTCGGCCCAGGTGACCACGGGCGGGCGGGTCCGGTCGTTCGTCGTCAGCATCCAGTCGCGGACGCCGTAGGAGTGCACGAAGTAGAACCGGTCGTCCTCGATGCCCGCGAACAGGGTCGAGCCCTCGGCCACCTCCACGGTGTTCCACCCCATGTGCGGTACGACGGGCGACTGCAGCCGCTCCACCACACCGGGCCACTCCTCGCAGCCCTGCGTCTCGACGCCGTGCTCGACCCCGCGCTCGAAGAGCACCTGCATGCCCACGCAGATGCCGAGCACCGGTCGGCCGCCCGCGAGCCGACGGCCGATGACCTCCGGTCCGCGCACGTCGAGCAGCCCCTGCATGCACGCCGCGAACGCGCCGACGCCCGGCACGACGAGTCCGTCGGCGTCCATCGCGTCGGAGCGCTCTGCGGACAGCGTCACCTCTGCCCCCGCGCGCTCGAGGGCGCGCACGACCGAGCGGAGGTTGCCGGAGCCGTAGTCGAGGACGGTGACCGACGGATTCAGAGCGATCCCTTGGTGGAGGGCACGCCGCTCTCGCGAGGGTCGAGGGCCACGGCGTCGCGCAGCGCCCGCGCCACCGCCTTGAACTGGGCCTCCACCAGGTGGTGGGGGTCGCGCCCGGAGATCACCCGCACGTGCAGGGCGATCTGGGCGTGGTGGGCGAGCGTCTCGAGGACGTGCCGCGTCAGCGAGCCGAGGTAGGCATCGCCGATGGTGACGAACTCCTGCCCGTCGGGCTCCCCCACGTGCACGCAGTAGGGCCGCCCGCTCACGTCGACCGCGCACTGCACCAGCGCCTCGTCGAGCGGCACCAGCGAGTCACCGAAGCGACGGATGCCGGTCTTGTCGCCGAGGGCCTCGCGCAGGGCATCGCCGAGGACGATCGCGGTGTCCTCGACGGTGTGGTGGGCGTCGATGTGGGTGTCGCCCTCGGTCTGGACGATCAGGTCGAAGAGCGCGTGGCGGCCGAAGGCGGTGAGCATGTGGTCGTAGAACCCCACACCGGTGGACACGTCGACCCGGCCCGAGCCGTCCAGGTCGAGCTCGACCAGGACCTTCGACTCCTTGGTCTGGCGCTCGAGGCGCGCGCTCGCCCGTCACTGGGTTCATCGGTCGCTCTCCTTCCGTGCCTGCGTGAGTGCGTCCTTGAACGCGGTCATCTCCTCCGCGGTGCCGATCGAGACCCGCAGCCAACCCTCCGGTCCGGTCACCCGGATCAGCACACCACGGTCGAGAAGACCCTGCCAGAGTGCCTGACGATCGGTGAACCGACCGAACAATACGAAGTTCGCATCGCTCTCCGCGACTTCGAATCCCTGCTCGAGCAGCCAGGACACCGTCCGATCGCGCTCCTGACGCAGCTCCTCGACCCGGCCGAGCAGCTCCTCGGCGTGCCTGAGTGCTGCCGAGGCGACCGCCTGGGTGACCGCACTGAGGTGGTAGGGCAGGCGTACGACGCGCAACGCGTCGCACAGGTCCGGGGCCGCGGCGAGGTAGCCGAGTCGGGCACCGGCGAGGGCGAACGCCTTGCTCATCGTGCGCGTGACCACGAGGTTGCGGTACTGCGGGAGCAGCTCGAGCGCCGACGGCTTGCCGGCGCGGCGGAACTCGGCGTAGGCCTCGTCGATGACCACGACGCCGTCGTTGCCCACCATCTCGCAGAGCTCGCCGATCACGTCGTGCGGCAGTGCGGTGCCCGTCGGGTTGTTCGGTGACGGCAGCAGCACCACCGACGGGCGGTGGTGCTCGACGACTCGAGCCGCGTCGTCGAGGTCGAAGGTGAAGTCCTCGTGGCGACGGCCGGCGACGTAGGTGGTCATCGAGTCCCGGGCGTACTCCGGGTACATCGAGTACGTCGGCGCGAACGACACCACCGTGCGTCCCGGGCCGCCGAAGGCCTGCAGGAGCTGCAGCATCACCTCGTTGGAGCCGTTGGCGGCCCAGAGCTGCTCGGGAACGAGGTCTACGCCGGACTCATCGGCGAGGTAGGCCGCGAGTCCCTTGCGCAGCTCGGTGAACTCGCGGTCGGGGTAGCGGTTCAGCGTCGCCGCGGCCTGCGCCACCGCGTCAGCGATGTCGTCCACGACCGCCTGCGAGGGCGGGTAGGGGTTCTCGTTGACGTTCAGCGCGACCGGCACGGGCAGCTGCGGCGCGCCGTACGGCTCGACGCCGCGCAGCTCCTCGCGGAGCGGCGGCCACTCGGCGGAGCTCATGCTCTCTCGATCGGTGGTGGCTCGAAACGCACGCGGACCGCGGCACCGTGGCCGGGCAGGTCCTCGGCGTCGGCCAGGGTCGTCACGTGACCGGCGACCGTCGCCAGGGCCTCGGCGGAGTACTCCACGACGTGCACCGAGCGCAGGAACGAGCGCACCGAGAGCCCGGAGGAGTGGCAGGCGCAGCCCGCCGTCGGGAGCACGTGGTTGGACCCCGCGCAGTAGTCGCCGAGTGAGACCGGTGCGAACGGACCGACGAACACCGCGCCGGCGTTGCGCACCTTCGCCGCGTCGTCGAGGGAGTGGGCGGTCTGGATCTCGGTGTGCTCGGCGGCGTAGGCGTTGATCACCTCGAGGCCCTGGGCGGTGTCGTCGACGAGCACGATCCCGGACTGCTCGCCCGACAGCGCGGTGCGGACACGCTCGACGTGCCGGGTGACGGCGACCTGCTTGTCGACCTCGGCCTCGACCTCGTCGGCCAGGCGCAGCGAGTCGGTGACCAGCACCGAGGCGGCCATCGGGTCGTGCTCGGCCTGGCTGATCAGGTCGGCGGCGACGTACGACGCATCGGCGGTGTCGTCGGCCAGGACGGCGATCTCGGTCGGGCCCGCCTCGGAGTCGATGCCGACGACGCCCTTGAGCAGACGCTTCGCCGAGACGGTGTAGATGTTGCCCGGCCCGGTGACCAGGTCGACACGACGGCAGGGACCGGCGCCGTAGGCGAACATCGCGATCGCCTGGGCGCCGCCGACGGCGTACACCTCCTCGATGCCGAGCAGCTCGCAGGCCGCCAGGATCGTCGGGTGCGGGAGGCCACCGCCCCACGGGCCGAACGGGGTCTTCTGCGGCGAGCTGGTCAGCGCGATCGAGCCGACACCGGCCACCTGGGCAGGGACGACGTTCATCAGCACGCTGGAGACGAGGGGCGCGACGCCGCCGGGGACGTAGAGGCCCACCCGGTCGACGGGGACCAGGCGCTGGGTGACGCGCGCACCGGGACCGAGGTCGGTGACGACGTCGGCGCCGAGCTCGGCCTCGCAGGTGATCCGCAGCCGGCGGATCGACTCCTCGAGCCCTGCCCTGATGTCCGGGTCGAGCGCGGTGAGGGCGTCGCGCAGCGCTCCACGCGGAACAGCGATGTCGGCCTGCTCCACGCCGTCGAAGCGGGCGGAGTACTCCTTGATCGCCTCCACACCGCGGTCGCGGACGTCGTCGCAGATCGGCCGGACGACGTCGAGCGCTGCTTCGACGTCGAAGTCGGCGCGCGGGACCAGGGCGCGGTAGTCGGGGCTCTCCCCGGCCACGCCGCCACGCAGGTCGATCCGCCGCAACACGCCGACAAGTCTAGGTGGGTGCGATGACTCCTCCCGATGGCGGCAGTCTGTGTGGACATGACCTTCACGACGGCGCACATGTCCATCTCCCTCGACGGGTTCGTCGCCGGGCCCGACCAGACGATCGAGGACCCACTCGGCCGCGGCGGACTGGCGCTGCACCAGTGGCACTTCGAGTCCGACGAGCCGATGCACGAGGTCGACGCGCGCTGGACCGCCGACCTGATGCGACAGCGTGGCGCCTACGTGATGGGCCGCAACATGTTCGGACCGGTGCGCGGATCGTGGGACACCCGTCCGGACTGGCGCGGGTGGTGGGGCGAGGAGCCGCCGTACCACGCCCCGGTGTTCGTGCTCACCCACCACGAGCACGAGCCGATCGAGATGGACGGCGGTACGACGTTCCACTTCGTGACCGGCGGGTTCGAGGAGGCGCTGGGGCGTGCTCGGGAAGCGGGCGACGGCGACGTCGACGTGGCCGGCGGCGCGTCGGCGGTGCGGCAGGCCTTCGCCAGCGGCGAGCTGGACGAGCTCCGGCTCGACATCGCACCCGTGCTGCTGGGTCGGGGCGAGCGGATCTTCGATCCCGACGCGACACCTCAGCTCGAGCTGCTCGAGTCCGAGCACTCTCCGCTGGCCACGCACGTGCGCTACCGCGTCGTGCACTAGGGCCGAGCACACGCACGCAGCTGGTCAGGAATCGAGAAGCGGCAGCGCGGAGCCGCTGAGTAGCGTGACGCGCACGCCCCAGGGCGAACAGTCATCACCTCTGGAAGGGACAAGCCTGATGGCCACCACCAAGAAGACCACCCCCAAGAAGAAGGCCACCACAACGGCCACCTCGGGCTTCAGCGCCGCCGAACGCGCCGCGATGAAGGCGCGCGCCGAGGAGCTGAAGTCGTCTGGACGTGGCGGCAAGAAGAAGGCGGAGGAGGCTCAGGCCTGCCTGGACGCGATCGCAGCCATGCCGGACGAGGACCGCCTGCTCGCCGAGCGCATCCACGCGGTCGTCGCGTCGGTGGCCGGCGACCTCACCCCGAAGACCTGGTACGGCATGCCGGCGTACGCCAACGAGGACGGCAAGGTCGTCTGCTTCTTCAAGGCCGCCGCCAAGTTCGGCGCGCGCTATGCCACCCTCGGGTTCAACGATGCGGCCCGCCTCGACGACGGCGACGTCTGGCCGACGGAGTACGCCGTGACGAAGCTGCCCGACGCGGAGGTCAAGAAGTTCGAGAAGCTGATCAAGCGGGCCGTGAGCTGACCCGCGGGGGCTACCCCAGCAGAAGCCCGGTCAGGGTCGTGCCCCACCACGCCTCGACCTCGTCACCGGACCAGCCATAGTCACCGGTCGCCGTGTCGAAGCTCTCCAACGACACGATGACCCCGTACACCGCGAGCGCCTTGTCGACGTCCACGTCTGGACGCCACGCGTCGGCCGGCCAGGAGGCGAACACCTTCCGGCGCTCGCTGTCGCCGCGACGCCGGCCCTCCTCGTACGCCGCGCGGAGCTCCGGGTGCTGGCGCCGGCCCTCCGCCAGCGTCCGGATCACGTCGCCACCGTGCTCGTAGAGGCGGCGGTCGAAGCCCACGAACGCCAGGAGCTGCCCGGCCGGATCCCCGGCCCGGTCCTGGAGCTCGGTGATCACGCGCTGGAGGTCCGCGCTCTGCTCCGCGGCGTCGATCAGCGAGCTGGCCAGACCCACCTTGCTGCCGTACACGCTGTAGACGGTCGCCTCGGAGACCCCGGCCCCCTCGGCCACCGACCGGATGCTCGTCCCGGCCCACCCGGACTCCACGAAGCGGGCGCGAGCGGCAGCGGCGATCAGCTCGCGAGTGCGCTCGGCCTGCTGCTCGCGCAGCTGCGACCGGTACGGACGTGAAGTTGTCACGGGAAGCACTGTACAGGTTGGGTGAGTATCGCTATATTCGCTGAGTGTTACTCTAATGAACCATCACAACCCCACTGGAAAGGCTCTTCCATGAACTCAGCACAGCTCGCCACCGACCCGATGTCCGTGGCCCTCGAGGTCTTCGACCGGCTCGAGAGGGCCTGGAACGACGCCGACGGCACCGCATTCGGTCGCGCCTACGCCGCCGACGCCTCGTTCGTGAACATCCGCGGGGAGCACATCGTCGGCAGCGAGGCCATCGGCGCGGGGCACGACGGGATCTTCCGCAGCATCTACGCCGGCAGCGTCAACAAGATGGAGGTCGTCCGCGCGGAGCAGCTCGCCGAGGGAGTCGTCCTCGCGATCTCGCGCAACACCCTGGAGTGCCCCACCGGCCCGCTCGCAGGGCGTCATCAGGCCCTGTCGACCAACGTCGTCGCCCGCGCCGAGGACGGCACGTGGCAGGTCCTCTCCAGCCACAACACCCTGGTGACTGCCTGACATGGACAACCTCACGACGGCTTGGCCTCCGCGCGGGCCCCGAGGTCGGCGAGCGGGCAACATCCGCCTCACGAGCTAGCGTCGAGGGATGCGATTCGCGATCTCCATCCCCCAGCAGGACCACGGCAGCTTCGACGGCGCAGGGATCAAGGACTACCTGGCCCGCGCCGAGGAGCTCGGCTTCGAGGGCGGCTGGGTGATGGAGCAGGCGATCGGACCGACGCCGCAGCTCGCGCCGCTGGAGCTGCTGGCGTGGGCCGCCGCCTGCACGGAGAGCTTGCGGCTGGGCGTCGCGGTCCTGGTCAGCTCGTTGCACGACCCGCTCCAGCTCGCAGCGTCGGTGACGGCGGTGGACCGGCTCAGCCACGGCCGTCTCGACGTCGGGGTCTCCCCGGGTGGGGGCTTTCGCAAGTTCGAGGCGTTCGGCGTCGACAAGGCCACCTTCGTCAGCAGGTTCACCGAAGGACTGGAGCTGATGAAGGCGGCGTGGAGCGACGAGGAGCGGATCACCTTCCACGGCCGGTTCCGGGAGGTCGACGACCTCCCCATCTCGCCCAAGCCCGTGCAGCGTCCACATCCGCCGATCTGGTTCGGCGGCAGTGCGCCGAAGGCGCTGGCCCGCGCGGTGCGCCACGGCGACGCGTTCCTCGGCGCCGGATCCTCCAGCACGGCCGACTTCGCCGAGGCGGTGCACGTCGTACGCCGTGAGCTGGAGGAGCAGGACAAGGACCCGTCCGGCTTCACCATCGGCAAGCGGGTCTACCTGTGCCTCGACGACGACGCCGATCGGGCGCGCGAGCGGGTGCTGGAAGGGTTACGGCGCATCTACGGACCGATGAAGGGCATCGAGGCCGTGCCGGTGTCGGGCACTGTCGAGGACGTGACGGCCGGCCTGCGCGAGGTCGCCGACGCGGGCGCCGAGATGCTGCTCCTGAACCCGGTCGGCGCCGACGTGGCCGAGGACCGCGAGCAGATGGAGCGGCTGGCCGCAGAAGTGGTCCCAGCGCTGCGCTGAGGACCCTTCAGTCGTCGGAGAGCCTGACCTCCACCATCAGGTCCGCGGCCAAGCCCTCGAGCATCGAACGCAGGGACTCGCTGCTGGTGTCTCGCGGGGCGACGAGCACGGCGCTGGCCTCGAAGAGCGTGCCACCCGACATGGGCGCCTCGCGAACGTCCGTGCTCAGCTCCTCGATGCTGACGTGGCGCTCGGCGAGCGCCGCGGAGATCTCGGCCACGATGCCGGGGTGGTCGTCCCCGAGCAGCTCGAGCCGGAGCCGGAGCGACTCGGCCACGGGCGAGTCGTCAGCGCGCTCGGTGACGACCTGTAGCCCAACCTCTCGGAGTGCGGAGAGGTCGGCCACCAGCGCATCGAGCCTGTCGGCAGGAACCGAGATCAGCACGATGCCCGCGAACTTCCCCGCCAGCCGCGACATCTGGCTGCGCTCCCAGCTGGCCCCGTGCTCGCTGATCGGCGTGGACAGCGCCGACACCAGCCCGGGCCGGTCATCGCCGATGACAGAGAGGATCAAGGTGGCCATCCCCGCAGGCTAGGGGAACGGGCTCGGCCGCGTGGGGTCTCGACTGCCCTGACCGGCAGAGACTCCGCCCTGGCGCGCCGAGCCCGCCCGAGTGGAGGATGGTGGCCATGCCAGCGATCACACGTTTCGACCACATCGGCATCACCGTCGCGGACCTCGACGCGGTGACGGCGTTCTTCGTCGGGTTGGGCCTGGAGGTCGAGGGCACGGGATCTGTGCAGGGCGAGTTCGTGGAGACCGTCTGCGGCATCCCGGGCGCGCACTGCGAGATCGCGATGCTGCGGCCGCCCGAAGGAGGCTCCCGGCTGGAGCTCGCGAGGTTCGTGACGCCGGACCACGTGCCCGGATCGCCCGACGCGATGGCCAACGAGCTGGGCCTGCGCAACGTCTCGTTCGAGGTCGACGACCTTCGGGCGACCGTCGACCAGCTGGCCGCTGACGGGTACGGCCTCGTCGCCGGCATCGGCCAGTACGAGAACGCCTGGCTGATGGCCTACGTGCGCGGGCCGGAGGGCATCATCGTCTCGCTGTCGGAGCGCATCGGCTGAAGTCCGGCCGTGCCCTGATCGGTCAGGACAGGAAGGCCGTCATCCGGATCGAGACCAGCAGTCCTGGCAGGTCCACACCGAGCTTCGCCACGTAGCGCGTCGGCGGGTCGGCCGGGAACCAGCGCGCGAACTCCTCGTTGAGGCCGTCGAAGTCACCTGGGTCGGTGAGCAGGATGCCTACCTCGACGACGTCGTCCAGCTCGGCACCGCCGGCTCGGAGGATGGCTCGGCAGTTCGACAGGGCCTGTCGCGTCTGGCCCTCGATCGTGTCCGTGGCCAGCCTTCCGGTGCTCGGATCGATGCCGACCGTTCCGGAGATGCGCAGGTGTGGCCCGCTGCGCACCCCCTGGCTGTACAGGGGCGAGCTCGGCGCGTCGGCGGTCGTGATGATCTCTCGCGGCATGACATCGCACCCCTGTGTCTCGGGACCACTTCTTGGCAGCAGCATCCCAGAGCCGTCTGCTGCCCTGCAGGCGTCAGCGGGCCCGAGGGCCCGCGCGGCATCGGCGGGCCGGGAAAACGGCCACGATCCCGGTCACAGACTCAATAAAACGGACATATCCGCCCGGATCGTACGGCGGGCAACTACCGTTTCCAGGAGACGGGAGGAGAATGCTCCCACCCCTCGGGGGTCGGCAGGAGGTGCTGGATGGACGGGCCGTCGGACGACGCCGCCCTGTGGCGTCTGACGCTGCAGCACTCCCCGATCGGGATGGCCCTGGTCGGGCTCGACGGGCGCCTGCTGATGGTGAACCGCGCCCTGTGCGACATGCTCGGGTACGACGCGGAGGTCCTGTCCCAGCGCGGTTTCCAGGAGCTCACCCACCCCGACGACCTCGATGCAGATCTCGAGCTCTTCGACCAGGCGGTCCTGGGCGAGCTCGACTCCTATCGCCTGAACAAGCGGTACCTGCACGCGAACGGCCGGGTCATCTGGGGCGACCTCTCGGTGGCTCTGGTCCGGGGCGCAGACGGCTCCCCGCTCCACTTCGTCTCCCAGATCCTCGACGTGACCGCCCAGCACGCGTACGCGGAGCGGCTCGAGACGATCAGCGCGGAGCGCGAGCGTGAGCACCAGACGCTCGAGGCGGTCTTCGAGACAGTTGGAGTCGGCCTGCTCCTGATCGGTCCCGACGGCCACTACGAGCGGATGAACCGCCGTCACCAGGAGTCGATGCACCTGCCGTTCCCTGCCGGTCACGTGGGCGAGGCCGGGCAGCTCGGGCATGTCTACTTCCCCGACGGCAAGACCCTGATGACCAGGGAGAACATGCCGTCGTACCGGGCGGTCCAAGGTGAGGAGTTCGACGACTACTCCTACTGGGTGGGCGAGGACCCCCGCACCCGCAAGGCTTTCTCCACCTCGGCTCGCCAGGTGCGTGGTCCCGCCGGCGAGAAGCTGGGCGCCGCGCTCGCCTACCAGGACATCACCGAGCTGATGCGCGCCATGCAGGTGAAGGACGAGTTCGTCTCCTCGGTCTCCCACGAGCTTCGGACGCCGCTCACCTCTCTCCTGGGTTACCTGGAGATCCTGTGCGAGCACGACGATCTTCCGGCCGACGTGACCTCGCAGCTGCAGGTGATGCAGCGCAATGCCCTCCGGTTGCGGACGCTGTTGTCCGACCTTCTCCACGTGGGACAGGCGGACGAAGGCGGACTGCAGGTGGAGCGCGCCCCCGTCGACCTCGTCGACGTCGCGGAGGAGGCCGTCGAGGCGTCGCGTCCCGTCGCGGACAAGTGCGGCATGACCCTCGAGCTCACGGCGCCCGCGCACCTGTACGTCGTCGTCGACGAGCAACGCATCCGCCAGGTCCTCGACAACCTGATCTCGAACGCGATCAAGTACAACGTCGCAGGTGGCTCCGTGTCGGTCGTCCTGGGACGGCAGGTGGACCGCATCGAGCTGGCGGTCAGCGACACGGGGATGGGCATCCCACCCGACGAGGTGGAGAGCGTCTTCGGTCGGTTCTTCCGCGGGAACGACGCGCGCACCAGCCACATCCCGGGGACCGGGCTAGGGCTCAACATCGTCAGCTCCATCGTGGCTGCCCACGAGGGCGCAGTGACCGTGGAGAGCGAAGTCGGCCGGGGCACCACCTTCCGGGTGACCCTGCCCTCGCCCACGGTGCCCCCCTCGGTGGTCGAACGTCCTGCGCCGGACGTTGCTCGCGCGGGCTGACCCGTCGGGCCGTCGCCCTGCCCGTGGGCGCTGTCACCACACGTGGGGGACCAGCCGGGCGCGGTCCTCGGCGAAGTCCCGGTAGGTGTCGCCCAAGACGTCGACCAGGGCGCGCTCCTCACGCAGGAGCCGGAAGACGAGTGCGACCAGGACCACGAGCAACGACGCGGCAGCGCCTACCCAGTTGCCGAGCATCAACCCGCAACCGAGCAGTGCTGCGAGCAGACCGGTGTAGCTGGGGTGCCGCAGAACCCGGTACGGACCACGACTGATCACCGCCTGATCGGCCGAGGTCCTCACGACGATCGTGAAGTACCTGCCCAGGGTGACGAAGGACCACCACCGCAGGACCAGACCGAGCCACCCGACGACGAGCCCGAGCACGAAGACCCCGGCGCCGCCGAGGTCGGCGCCCGGCACGACGGCCCGGGCGAGCGGCAGCACAAGCACGCCCACGAAGAACAGCAGCCGGAAGAGCAGCTCGCCCACCAGGTCCGTGCGGGTGGATCCGCGACGCACCTTGATCACCTGCGAGAGCTCACCAAGCGCGAACGCGGCGACCCCGGCCCCGAACGCCACTCGGGCCCAGTGCTCTTGGTCGAGGTACGCCGCCGTCACCTCACGCAGTTTTCCACCGATGGTCATGCCCAGCCGGTCGCAGCAAGGTTCTTGATAGGCAAGTGCTGACTTGCCTATTGTTCTCAGGTGACCGACGTGTTCCGTGCCCTCGACGACGAGACCAGGCGTCTCGTCCTCGACGAGCTGGTTGCGCGTGACGGGCAGACCCTGTTCGAGATCTGCTCGCTGCTGGCCATGCGGCACGGGCGGAGCCTCACCCGCCAGGCGATCTCCCAGCACCTCGGCGTCCTCGAGTCGGCCGGCCTGGTCGTGACCGAGCGCCGCGGGCGATCCAAGTTCCACTACTTCAACTCCGAGCCGCTCGTCGAGATCGGCGAGCGGTGGACCGATAGAGAGAGGACCGACCCGTGAGGATCCACCTGACCAGCGTGTTCGTCGACGACCAGCGCGAGGCACTCGCGTTCTACACCGACGTGCTCGGCTTCACCAAGCACCGCGACATCCCCCTCGGCGACGACGCGTGGCTCACCGTCGTCTCGCCGGAGTCCCCCGACGGACCAGAGCTGCTCCTCGAGCCGTCGAGCCACCCAGCCGTGAAGCCCTACCGCGACGCACTGGTCGAGGACGGCATCCCGCTCGCGCAGTTCGCCGTCGACGACGTCACCGCCGAGCACGCCCGGTTGAGCGCGCTTGGCGTGACGTTCACCCAACCGCCGACCGACGTCGGGACCGCGGTGATCGCGGTCCTCGACGACACCTGCGGCAACCTCGTCCAGCTCATCGCGGAGAAGAGGTGACCACGCCCGCGTCCACGGCAACCGATCAGCGCGGAGGCGACGAGCACAAACACGCCTTACGGGGTACCGGGTAAGCAACAGACGTCCCGAGTGACCACCGTAGGATGGTCTGCGCCTCGAGGAGGTCAGGTGGCTGGAAAGCGCAACGACGCCGACAAGGACGTCATCGCTGGTGACAGCCCACCCTCGTCCCGCGTCGCATTGAGCCGCGATCGCATCCTCGACGCGGCGATCTCCTTCATCGACGAGCAGGGGCTCCCCGGACTGACGATGCGCAGGCTCGGCGAACGTCTCGACGTCGAGGCCATGTCCCTCTACCGCTACGTGGGCGGCCGCGAAGAGCTGCTCGACGGAGTCGTGGCTCGCGTCATCGACGAGATGTACGACGACGACGAAGTCATCTCGGCGCCGACCGACGGTTGGCAGGACTTCCTGCAGCGCCTGGCGCACGGCGTGCGACGGGTGGCCCTCTCGCACCCGAAGGTGTTCCCGCTCGTCGCCTCGCGGCCGGCCGAGGCGCCCTGGCTGCGACCCCCGTTGCGCAGCCTGGACTGGGTGGAGATGTTCCTCAACGGGCTCTCCGAGGAGGGCTTCGACGACGACACCTCCGTCGGCGCGTACCGGGCCTTCACCAGCTTCCTTCTCGGCCACCTCCTGCTCGAGGTGGCGATCCACGGTGCCGACGTGGGACCGCTGGACGTCCTGGACGAGGAGACGGAGCCGGAGCACGACGAGCTCCGACCCCATCCTCACGTCCGCAAGCTCAGGTCCGCCCTCTCCGAGGACCACTCCGCGATCGAGTTCGAGGAGTCTCTCGAGGAGCTGCTGAACCGCATCGCGCTGATGGCCAGCGCCAAGACCCCCTGAGGTCGCATCGGTAGCGCCGTCCGGGCGACTCCGGCAGGGGTCGGTGCGCCGTCGCGCTCGCTGTCGCCAGTCCGCAGAAATAAGGCGGCCTTATCTTGTAAACAAATTTGGTTTACCCCGTAAGGCTACGGGTACTCCGGCATGCGCGAGCCGCACAACGCGGCCCACGATGCTCAAGGAGTCACACGTGAAAATCTCAGACAGCCTGCAGACAGGCTTCGACGCATTCTTCGGGTTCCTCCCCAATCTTCTGGGCTGCCTGGTCCTGCTCCTGATCGGCTACGTCGTGGCCAAGGTGGCCTCGGGAGTGGTGCGCAAGCTGCTGGATCGTCTCGGTCTCGACAAGCACCTGCGCGACTCGGACGCCAACACCTACGTCGAGAAGGTGATGCCAGGAGCCAGCCCCAGCAAGGGGATCGGCCGCGTGGTGTTCTGGCTGATCTTCGTCTTCTTCGTGACCAGCGCGATCGGCGCGCTGAAGATCCCGGCCGTGACGACCTTCATGAACCAGGTGCTTGCCTACCTGCCGAACGTGATCGTCGCGATCGTCATCTTCGTGCTCGCGGCCCTCGTCGCCGGTGCCGTCGCCGCAGGGGTGGCCAAGCTCATGGGCGACACCCCCACCGGCAAGATCGTGGCCACGATCGTGCCCGCGCTGGTGATGGTCATCGCCATGTTCATGATCCTCAACCAGCTCAAGATCGCCGAGCAGATCGTCACCATCGCTTTCGCCGCCGTCATGGGTGCCCTGGCCCTCGGTCTCGCGCTCGCCTTCGGTCTAGGTGGTCGTGACGTGGCCGCCCGCCTGCTCGAGAACGCCTACGACAAGGGGCAGTCGGCCAAGGACCAGGCCAAGGAGGACCTGCAGAAGGGTCGCAACCGCGCCGAGGACCGTGCCGACGAGGTCAGCGACCGCGTCGGACAGGACAACGACTCCTTCAGCACGACTGGTGGAGCCCCTGTCGGGCGATCCACCGACTCACGGTTCTAAAGACCACTAGGACAGAGGAGACGTCATGGCAGGCCACACCCCCGACAGCGCCACGCGAGTGGAGTCGAGGCACGACGGGGATCCCGTCGACTCCACCGGAGCGGCGCGGGAGAAGTTCGGGGGGCTGAACCTCGGGGCAGCCTTCTTCGGCTGGCTCGTCGCCATCGCGGTGGCAATCCTGCTCACCAGCATCGTCGGGGCGGTCGTCGCAGCGATCGGGGTCAACACCCAGGTCTCCCAGTCACAGGCGCAGCGCTCGGCTGGCACCATCGGGATCACCGCGGGGATCGTCCTGCTCGTCGTGTTGGTGCTGGCCTACTACACGGGCGGGTACGTCGCTGGTCGGATGTCGCGCTTCGACGGTGGCCGCCAGGGCATCGGCGTGTGGATCATCGGCCTGGGCGTGACGATCCTCGCGCTGGTTCTCGGCGCGGTCTTCGGTGAGAAGTACAACGTGCTGGATCGGGTCAGCCTGCCCCGCATCCCGGTGTCGACCAGCCAGCTCAGCTGGGGAGGTCTCGTCGCCGGTGTCGCGATCCTCGTGCTGACGCTGCTGGCAGCAGCGGCCGGGGGCAAGGTCGGCCATCGCTACCACGACCGGGTCGACCGGGCCGCCGCTCGCGCCTGACCGACGTCCATCGACATGGTCGACACGAGGTCGTCGCCGTCGCCGAACTCTCGCTGGTGGATCCGCACCTGGGGAGCGGCGGCGGTGACGGGCGCGCTGCTGGGGTGGCTCACCTTCGGGCCGCTGGTCACGGTCGTGACGTTCCTGGTCGGCCTAGCAGCGGGAGCGACGTGGTGGCTGGTCGCGACCGGGACGGATCACCAGCTCACCCGTGGCACCTGGCAGGCTGGGTGGCTCGCCGGGGCGGCGTGCGTCGCGGTCCCGGCGATCACCGAGGCGGTGTCCGGCGTCCTCGCGTTCTGGCTCGTCGTGCTCGCGGCCGGGACCAGCCAGCCCGGCGTCCGGGCCATCGGCTGCCCTTCGGCGCCGCCTCCTCCCGGGCGACGCAACGAGCCCCCCACCAGGCTGGATCCGGCGGCCGCCCCCGTGGGAGCCGATGCAGCGGCTGCCATCGGCCGGTACGTCGACACCCGGGTCACCCGGGAGCGGGTACGAGCGATGGAAACCGACGAGCTCTGCCGCTGCTGGCGAAGCAGCTACCTCGGCCTCGTGGCGGCCCGCCGAGCACACGAGCTCGCCGAGGTGCTCCGCGTGCGACAGCTCTTCCTCGATGAGCTGCACCGGCGCCATCCGACAGCCCTGGAGGCGTGGTTCGCCGCGGGCGGCCGGGCGGCCAGCGGTCCCGAACGCTTCCTGCGGGGGCCGGGAGACGGCCGCGCAGCGTGAGAGCGACTAAGCAGGATCCACCACCCGACGCATCACGCAGTTGCCCTGTCCCTTGGGACGGTCGTAGGTGAAGCCGAGCTTCTCGTACATGCTGCGCGTGGCGTTGTAGAGGAAGGAGGCATTCTTCTTCGTGCCTTCGGGGAGGTCGTGCGGATAGGCCTCGACCACCCCGCCACCGGCAGCGGCGACCAGGGCCAGGGCGCCCTCGACGGCGCGTCGGGCAACCCCTTCACGCCGGTGGTCACGGTCGACGAACAGGCAGGTGATCCGGTAGTCGGGCAGCTGGCCGGCGGTGGCGAGGTACTCCTTGCGGTGGTGGATGTTGGGCAGCTCCTCGGGCGGTCCGTACTGCGCCCAGGCGATGACGGTCTCGCCGTCGAGGACCAGAGCGGCATGCGTCGTACCGCACCGCACGCGGTCCTCCTTGTAGTCGCGACCTCGGCCTCTCATCTTGGGCAGCTCCTCGGGAGTGCGATGGAACCAGGTGCACCAGCAACCGCCCCAGACGCCGTTGTGCTTCTCGGCGAACGCCGCGTAGGCGGGCCAGGTCGAGGCGTCGAGCGGGCGGATCTCGTAGCTCACGTCAGCCAGCATGGACCGTGAGGTACGGCGGGACCCAGTCCTCTGACGGGTCCTCGCCGACCCGACCGTCGACGGTCTCGCGCAGCAAGTCGGCGTGGCCGGTGTGACGTCCGTACTCCTCGAGCATGTCGGCCACGAGCCGGCCGAGGCTCACCGGCGTGCCCCAGCGCCGGCCCATCTCGATCTCCTGCTCGAGCCCGCCGTCGACGAGCCGGAGGGCGAGGATCTCGCGCGAGCGCGCGACCGCGGCGTCGTACGCCGCATACAGCTGCTCGGGGGTGTCGTCGGCAGCCGACTCGAAGTCCCAGTCGGGATCGGACTCCCAGTCGTGCGAGCGCCACGGCTCGGAGGGCGCGGAGCCGTCGAGGTCCCAGGTGAAGTGGATGTCCTCCACCCTGGTGAGGTGCTTGAGCAGCCCACCGATGGTCAGCGACGATGCCCCGATCGTGACCGCGAGGCCGTCGGCGTCGAGCCCGTCGGCCTTCCAGCGGAAGGTCGCGCGCTGCCGGTCGAGTGCGCCGACGAGGTGCTCTGTGGGCGTGGCGGAGAAGGGCGGTTCCCAGTCAGGTCGAGTCATGGGAGCACGCTAGGACTGGTTCTGGACGATCTACTTCCGGAATAGTGCATCGCGTGAAACCCGACGGCAGTCCCACCTCGCGCGCGCTGCGCACCCTCGAGCTCCTCCAGGGCACCCCGGGCATCCGCGCCGACGCGCTCGCCGAGCGGCTCGGGGTCACGGAGCGGGCGGCGCGGCGCTACATCGGCATCCTGCGCGAGGCCGGCATCCCGGTGGAGTCCGAGCGCGGCCCGTACGGCGGCTACCGGCTCGGCCGCGGGATCCGGCTGCCACCCCTGGTCTTCAGCGCCAGCGAGGCACTCGGCCTGGTGATGGCCGTGCTGGACGGTCACCATGCGGCGGCGGACCAGGACGACCCGGTCGGGCGCGCCCTGGGCACGTTGATGCGCGCCCTGCCCGAGGGCGTGGCCGCACAAGCCGCCGCCGTACGTGAGTACGCCGAGGCCGCCCCGGACCTGGCCGCCGTACGGCCCGATCCGGCGACGACCAGCGCGCTGGTGCAGGCGGTCGCGAGCCGACGGCGTGTGCGCGTGGAGTACCACTCCGAGGCGGGCTCGCAGTGGACGGCCACGGTCGACCCGTGGGCGGTGGTGGTCCGCTACGGCCGGTGGTACCTGCTCTGCTTCTCCCACTCGGCCGAGGACGTCCGGACCTACCGGATCGACCGGGTGCGCTCGGTGGTCGAGCTCGACGAGCGGTTCGAGCCGCCGGGCGACCTCGACCCGGTCACCGTGCTCGAGGAGAACCTGGGGTCGGGCTGGGAGTACGCGACCGACGTGGTCATCGAGGACTCCCTGGAGAACCTGCGCTGGGTGACCCGTGGGCTAGGTCGGCTCGAGGCGGAAGGCGAGACCACCACCCGCCTGCGTGGATCGACCGGCAACCCCTACTGGTACGCCGAGCGGCTCGCCCGCATCCCGGCCGGCTTCCGGGTCGAGGGCGGGCCGGAGCTGCGGCACTGCGTCGCGGAGCTCGGGGCACGACTGGCAGGGGCGGTCGGCTGATTCCTCCCGGCGACGGCCGATTCGGTGCCCGCCGAGCCACGGCGCAACGGTCCCCGGGTAGCGCCCCCGGTTAGGTTGAGCACGTGACGCAGGTGCCGCTGTTCCCGCTGAACACGGTGGTGTTCCCCGGCGTCGTCACCCCGCTGCACATCTTCGAGGAGCGCTACCGGGTCCTGGTCCGCGAGCTGCTGACGGTCGAGTCGGTCTTCGACCGGGTCTTCGGGGTGATCGCGATCCGCGAGGGCTACGAGGTGGGCGAGCACGGCATGCAGTCGGTCCACCGTGTCGGCACGCTGGTGCAGCTGACCGAGGCGGAGGCCTACGACGACGGCCGCTTCGACATCGAGATCATCGGCCGCCAGCGTCTGCGGGTGATCGACTCCGACAACTCCGGGCCGTACCTGCGCGGCGACGTGGAGCTCCTCGCGGACACCGACGAGCCCGGCGCGCGAGGCCGACGCGGAGGCGACCCTGGCCACCTTCGAGCGCTACCGGACCTTCCTGTCCGAGCTGCGCGGCGGCTCGGTGCTGGCCGGGGAGATGCCCAGCGACCCGGCGTACCTCTCCTACGCCCTGGCCAGCACCTGCCTGCTCACCCTGCCGCAGCGCCAACAGCTCCTCGAGGCCGAGACGGCCGTGGACCGGCTGGCACGGTTGCGGCGCACGCTGCACGACGAGATCCGCGCGATGCGTGCGTTGCCCTCACTGCCGGCGACCGAGGTGGCGCGGACCCGCTGGTCCCCCAACTGATGGCTCGCAAGACATCGGCTGGCACGCCGGCCGTCGTCGCCCTCGAGCGCGCTGGGATCGCGTTCACCTCGCACCTCTACGAGCACGACCCCGCCGCCACGTCGTACGGCCTGGAGGCGGCCGAGCGGCTGGGCCTGGACCCGCAGGCGGTGTTCAAGACCCTGGTCGCCGAGGTCGACGGGCAGCTCGTGGTGGCGATCGTGCCCGGTGTCCGGGCAGCTCGACCTGAAGGCCCTCGCGGCCACGGCCGGTGGCAAGCGGGCGGCGTTGGCCGACCCGGCTGCGGCCGAGCGCGCGACCGGCTACGTGGTGGGCGGGATCTCCCCGTTCGGTCAGAAGAGGCGCCTGCCGACGGTCCTGGACGAGAGCGCGAGCGCGCTGCCGACGATCTACGTCAGCGGCGGCAAGCGCGGCCTGGACCTCGGCGTGGCCCCCGGCGACCTGGTCGCGCTGCTGGACGTCCGCCTAGCCGCGATCGCTCGCTAGACCTCAGCGCTGGCAGAGCCGAGGGCCTCGGCCAGCGAGGCCCGGCGGCCCAGCAGCTCACCACCGCGCTCGTAGTCGTCGTCGTGCTCGTGGGTCAGCACGCCGACCAGCTCTCCCTGCTCGTCGGCGTACCAGACGGTGAAGCCCGAGTCGTCCTCGACCACACGCTCGTCGTCGTGCCCGTCGCCCCAGGCGGAGTACTTCAGGGTGCGGGTGCCGATGGTGCTCCAGAAGCCGGGCGGGGAGTCCCAGGTGTCCTGCTCCCCTCCGGCGGCGTCGGCTGCGGCGTTGCGGCCGGCGAGCTCACCCATGCCCAGGGCGTCGCCCCAGTGCTCCACGGACAGCGCGCGATCCACGACGCCGTGGTGGGCGCGAGCGACGTCCCCTGCCGCCCAGACCCCGGGCGCGCCGGTGCGCAGCCGGCTGTCGACGACGAGGCGACCCTCCTCCGCCTCGAGGTCCGTCCTGACCAGGAAGTCGCGCTCCTGGGAGACCCCCACAGCGACCAGCACCAGGTCGGGCGTCAACGCCGAGCCGTCGGACAACCGCACCGTGCGTGGCGCGTCGATCCGCTCGACCTCCTGGCCCAGGTGCAGGTCGACCCCTAGCTCGCGCAGCCACTCTGCGATCCGTTCCCCGGCCCAGCTCCCGACGCGCGCCTCCAGCGGCTTCTCCTCGGGAGTCACCAGGGCCGTGCGCACCCCTCGCCGGGCCAGCGAAGCCGCCGCCTCACAGCCGATGAACCCGGAGCCGATCACTACCGCCGTCCCCGCCGACTCGGCGGCCCGCGCCAGCTCGCGACCGTGGCCGAGGCTGCGCAGGTAGTGGACGTCGGCGTCCTGCTCGGCGTCGGGGAAGGGTGCGGGGTCCGACCCGGTGGCGAGGACGAGTCGCTCGTAGGCGACATCGAGCCCGTCGCCCCTGAGCCGACGTGACCCCGGGTCCAGCTCGGCCACCTCGACGCCGAGTCGCAGGTCGACCTGCTCCAGCGCGTCCTCGTCGTCGAGGATCGGCTGCGGCTCGGCCGGCGAATCCCCCGCGAGGACGTCCTTCGACAGGGGCGGCCGCTGGTAGGGGGGATCGACGTCGGCGCTGACCAGCAGCACCGGTCCCGGTCCGCCCGCGTCGACGTACGACGCGGCGGCGCTCACCCCTGCCGGACCGCTCCCGACGACGACGAGGGCATAGGTCTCGGGAGAGGTCATGCCACCGGTGTACCCAGCGACGGCTACTTCACTGTCAGTCGCACCAGTGCGTGGCTGGTGCCGCCGTCGTTCCAGGCGCTCGCGCCGAGGGCCTTGAACGCCTCGAGGTCCGCGGCCAGCTCGCGCTCGTCCTTGTCGCCGGTGCTGCGCGCGGCGTCGGCGACCGTCTTGGACCAGCCGTTGTCCAGCGAGAGGTAGAACACGAAGGGCGAGCTGTCGGCGTGCGGGACGACGTCCTTGAAGTCGCTGGTGTCCCCCAGGGACCCCTTGCCGAGCAGCTGCTTGGCGTAGTCGGGGCTGGTGGCCAGCACGGCCTTGCCGTCGGCGGTGTCGAAGGTGGCGGGCAGGTCTTCCAGCCGCACGCCGAGGCGGGTCTGGATCCTGTCCACGACGTCCTTGATCTTCGCCTCGTCACCGCGGACGAGGAAGCCGGCCGGCACGTCGGCGGGCGACTTCACCTTGTCCAGGTCGGCGGGCGCGTCCCCGCCGACGGAGATGCTGAAGGAGTCGCCGAGCAGGGTCACGAGGTCGTCGGGCAGACGCACCCCGGCCTGCTTCTCCACCTCGGCCTTCAGCTGGTCGGTGCTCCCGTTGAACATCCCGCTCGCCGAGCTGAAGCCCTCGAGGAAGCCGTCGAGGGCGCCCGCGATCTTGGTGCCGTCGACCGCACCGGCCAGGGCCAGGGCGGTGTCCTTCGGCAACCCGCCGACGTGGTCGCCGACGTCCTTGCTGCCGACCTGCTTGACGCTGCTGCCGGCCATGGAGAGCTCGAGCCCGCCGTCCTTGAACTGAAGGGTGGCGCCGGCGCCCTTGAAGGCGGCGAACGCCTCGTCCAGCTGCTTGCTGGCGCCCGGGCCACCGGCGCGCAGCCCACCGGGCATGGCGTCCTTGATCACGTCCTTGGCGTGCGGGGACATGTAGCCGTTGAGGATGCCGGGACCACCGGCCGCCTCGGTCCACTTCTGGTACGACGCGTCCTCGGACAGCGGGGACGCGCTTGCCGGCCGCCGAGATGGCGTCGGCGTGCGCGGTGCTGTCGCTGATCAACGCGTAGTCGTCGCCGACGCGGTAGCCGAAGTCGTCCTCGCCCGAGCGCTTGGCGCAGGCCGCGAGCTTGGTGAATCCCTTCGTGGCGGCATCCTTGTCGCCCACCTGGAGGGCGACCACCGGCAGCGGCTTGCCCTTGTCGAGCTCCACCCCGCCGAGGGCGGCACGCTGGCCGATCCATGGCTTGACGTCCTTGGCGTAGTCGACGTCCTTGCACTCCTTGCCCACGGTGTGGTCCCAGATCGCCTTGATCACGTCGGAGTCCGGGCGCACGCCGGTGTGCTCGCGGAAGCTCGGGAACTTGCGCAGTGTCTTGATCGCCTCGATCTTCTGCCCGCCTGAGGGGTCGAGGTCGATGCTGACCAGGGCGAAGGTCGAGTCGGGCAGCACCTCCGCGGGGCGCGGGCCGCCGCCGGCGAGGAACCGCCAGGCGGCGAATCCGCCACCGGCCACGAGGACCACGGCGACGACCGACGCCACGACGGCGAGGGTGCCCCAGCCCCTTCTCGGCGCTGCCGGCTCGGGCGGTACGACGGGCATCGACGCGGTCTGGTCGCTCATGATCTCCCCGGATGTGTGCGAGCCCAGCAGTTGGCCGGGCCGCGACGATTGACGCCCCACAGGCTACGGGAGCCGATCCGCTCGCGCCCCCGGAAAGGATCTAGTGGTCCTCAGGCGTCTTGAGCACCCAGAGGTAGACGAGTGCACCGAGGGCGGCCGCGGCGGGCCACACCCAGAGCACGCCGGGGGCATGGATGTGCAGCCGCATCAGCGCATGGGCGCCGTCGGGCTTGTGGCGCAGCGCGTCGAGCTCCGACCCCGGCCCGAGGAGCAGCCCGAGCCGCTGCATGACGACCGAGGCCAGGCCCCCGCCGAGGGTCACCATGACCACGACCAGCAACGGGTCGCGGCGACGCCACAGGGTGAGCGCGACGCCGCTGACCAGGCCCCCGACGGCGGCGATCACGAAGAACCAGCCGTCGATGTTGACCTCCTTGCCGAGCTGGTCGGACTCGACGACGACCGAACCCTGCGCACGGGTGGCCTGCGGCAGGTCGACCAGCTTCCACCACAGCAGGGCTCCGAGCACCCCGGCGACCAGGAACCAGCCGACCACGATGCCGACGTCGCGCAGCAGGTCGCCGGTCCGCGACGGGCCACGAGGATCGGTCGGCTGCTCGGTCGTCGCCGTCGGATAGGTCATCCCAGGCACCCGGGACCGAGCAGGTGCTTGAGGTCGCCGTACAGCGCGGGGTCGGCGGTGACCCGCAGCCGGTCGTCGAGCCGCATCCGCTGGGTGCCGTTGCGGGTCACCAGCTTGAGCTGGACCTCGGTCGTGCCGGGGTGGGTGCGCAGGACCTCCTTGAGCCGGTCGACCACGGGAGGGGTGCAGCGGGTGGAGGGCAGCATGATCACCACGGGCCCGACGCCACGGCCAGCGACGTTGGGCGCCGAGACCGTCCGCCCGCGCAGCTCCGGCTCGTCCTTGCTCTTGTCCAGGCGCCCGTTGACGGTGACCAGGGTGTCCTCGACCAGCAGGGTGCTGGCCAGCTGGTAGTCGCTGGGGAAGAACAGCACGTCGATCGAGCCCTCGAGGTCCTCCACGGTGACGATCGCCCAGGGGTTGCCGGTCTTGGTCATCTTGCGCATCACCTGGGTGACCAACCCGCAGATCACCACCTGCGACCCGTCCGGGCGGTCCTCGTCGGTGATCAGCTGGCCGATGGTGCAGTCGGCCGCATCGGCCAGCACGTGCTCGAGCCCGGTCAGGGGGTGGTCGGAGACGTAGAGGCCGAGCATCTCGCGCTCGTGGCCGAGCAGTGTCTGCTTGTCCCACTCGTCGATCTCGGGGATCGCGACCCGCAGGTCGAAGATCGGTTCGGCGCCGCCCGACCCGTCTCCGTCGAGCAGGGAGTCGAACAGGGAGTCCTGACCGGAGCCGGAGTCCTTCTTGATCGAGGCGTAGCGGTCGACGGCCTCCTCGAAGACGAGCATCAGCGCGCGGCGCTTGTGCTTCATGTCGTCGAAGGCGCCGGCCTTGACCAACGACTCGATCAGCCGCTTGTTGCACACCTGCGCGTCGACCTTGTCCATGAAGTCGTTGAAGTCCTCGAACCGGCCCTGGGACTCCCGCGCCTCGACGATGCGGTCGACGACGTTGTGCCCGACGTTGCGCACGGCGGTCAGGCCGAAGCGGATGTCGGTGCCGACGGGGGTGAAGTTCAGCGCCGACTCGTTGACGTCGGGCGGCAGCACCTGGATGCCCATCCGGCGGCACTCGTTGAGGTAGACCGCGGACTTGTCCTTGTCGCCCTTGACCGAGGTCAGCAGCGCGGCCATGTACTCGGCCGGGTAGTTGGCCTTCAGGAACGCGGTCCAGTAGGAGATCACGGCGTACGCCGCGGAGTGGGCCTTGTTGAAGGCGTAGTCGGAGAAGGGGACCAGGATCTCCCAGAGCATGGTGATCGAGGCCTGGGAGAACCCGCGCTCGAGCATGCCGGCCTGGAACCCGGCGTACTGCTTGTCGAGCTCGGACTTCTTCTTCTTGCCCATGGCGCGGCGCAGGTTGTCGGCCTGTCCGAGCGTGAAGCCCGCCAGGACCTGGGCGATCTCCATCACCTGCTCCTGGTAGACGATCAGCCCGTAGGTCTCCCCCAGCACCGGCGCCAGCGCCTCGGCGAGGTCGGGGTGGATCGGGTCGATCGGCTCCCGGCCGTTCTTGCGGCGGGCGTACTTGTTGTGGGAGTCGGCCCCCATCGGGCCGGGACGGTAGAGCGCGCCCACGGCCGAGATGTCCTCGAACTTGTCGGGCCGCATGCTGCGCAGCAGCGACCGCATCGGACCGCCGTCGAGCTGGAAGACGCCGAGGGTGTCACCGCGCGAGAGGAGCTCGTAGGTGAGCGGGTCGTCGAAGGTCAGCTCCTCGAGCACCACCTCCTCACCGCGGTTGACGCGGATGTTCTCCAGCGCGTCGTCCAGCACGGTCAGGTTGCGCAGCCCGAGGAAGTCCATCTTGACCAGCCCGAGCGCCTCGCACATCGGGTAGTCGAACTGGGTGATGATCGCGCCGTCCTGCTCGCGCTTCATGATCGGGACGATGTCGATCAGCGGGGTGCTGGACATGATCACGCCCGCGGCGTGCACGCCCCACTGGCGGATCTGGCCCTCGAGCCCCACCGCGGTGTCGTAGATCCGGCGTACCTCGGCATCCGCCTCGTGCAGCGAGCGGAACTCCGAGCCGTCGCCGTAGCGCTTGTGGCTGGAGTCGAAGATGTCCTTGAGCGAGACGCCCTTGCCCATCACGTCGGGCGGCATCGCCTTGGTGATCCGCTCGCCCATCGCGAAGCCGTAGTCGAGGACGCGTGCGGCGTCCTTGACCGCGGCCTTGGCCTTGAGCCGGCCGAAGGTGGCGATCTGGGCGACGCGGTCGCTGCCGTACTTGTCGCTGACGTACTGGATGACCTCGCCGCGCCGGCGCTCGTCGAAGTCGATGTCGAAGTCGGGCATCGAGGGGCGCTCGGGGTTGAGGAAGCGCTCGAAGATCAGTCCGTGCTCCAGCGGGCACAGGTCGGTGATCCGCAGGGCGTACGCCGCGATGGAGCCCGCTCCCGACCCGCGGCCGGGGCCGACCCGGATGCCGTTGGCCTTGGCCCAGTTGATGAAGTCGGCGACCACGAGGTAGTAGCCGCAGTAGCCCTTGGCGGCGATCACGCCGAGCTCCATCTCGACCCGGTCGCGCACCTCCTGGGTGAACCGCTCGCCCGGGTAGCGGGCCTCGATGCCGCGCCAGACCTCCTCGCGGAACCAGGACTCCTCGCTCTGCCCGGCGGGTACGTCGGCGCGGGCCATGTAGCCACCGACCGACTCGGTGAACTCGACCTCGCAGCGCTCCGCGACCAGCAGCGTGTTGTCGCACGCCTCGGGCATGCCGTTCTTGACGGCCCACAGCTCGCGCATCTCGGCGGCGGACTTGATGTAGTAGCCGCCGCCGTCGAACTTGAGCCGGTTGGTGTCGGAGAGGCGCTTGCCGGAGGCGACGCAGATCAGGGCGTCCTGGGCGTCGGCGTCCTCGGGGTTGTTGTAGTGGGAGTCGTTGGTGGCCAGCGGCGGGATGCCGAGCTCCTTGCCGAGCCGGAGCAGGTCGTCGCGGGTGCGCTTCTCGATCTCGATGTCGTGGTCCATCAGCTCGAGGAAGAAGTTCTCCTTGCCGAAGATCTCCTGGTACTCCGCGGCGGCGGTGCGCGCCTCGTCGTACTGCCCGAGCCGGAGGCGGGTCTGCACCTCGCCCGAGGGGCACCCGGTCGAGGCGATCAGCCCCTCGGCGTACTGGCTGAGCAGCTCGCGGTCGGCGCGCGGCTTGTAGTAGAAGCCCTCGATGCTCGAGCGCGAGGCCAGCCGGAACAGGTTGTGCATGCCCTCGGTCGAGGAGGCCCACATCGTCATGTGGGTGTAGGCGCCGCCGCCGGCGACGTCGTCGCCCCCCTCCTCGGCGAGGTCGCCGCGGCCCCACCGCACCCGGCGTCGTTCCTCGCGCCGGGTGCCGGGGGTGAGGTAGGCCTCGAGGCCGATGATCGGCTTGACGCCGTGGGCACGCGCCTTGGACCAGAAGTCGAAGGCACCGTGGAGGTTGCCGTGGTCGGTCATCGCGATCGCCGGCATCTCCAGCCGGGCCGTCCGCTCGAACAGTCCGTCCAGGAGTGACGCGCCGTCGAGCATGGAGTACTCGGTGTGCACGTGCAGGTGGACGAACCCGTCCCGGCTGCCGGTCATGGAGGACGATCAACCCTTCCCGGAGGTCGCGGTGTGGACGGAATCGAGTGCGCCGAATCGGTCGGGGGAACGAACCGGCTGGGGAAGAAACCTCACCCTAGATCAGGATGACACCGCCCCCCGACAGGGACACGGGCCCACCTGGTGGGTGACGCTCGTCGCTCGCGCTCGGCCATCCGCTCTCGCCATACTGCTCCCTGTGAACGATCCAACCGACGGGGCACCCGATGCCGACCTGAGGCGCGACGTACGCCTGGTGACCTCCCTGCTCGGGGAGACGTTGCGGCGGGCGGAGGGGGACGACCTGCTCGCCCTGGTCGAGCGGGTCCGCACGCTGGCCAAGGACGACACGCTGGCCGAGCTGCCCGAGCTCGACCTCGAGACGACGACGAAGCTCGCACGGGCGTTCACGGCCTACTTCCACCTCGCCAACGTCGCCGAGCAGGTGCACCGCGGGCGGACGCTGCTCCGCGCACGCCGCGACGAGGGAGGTCCGACCGGCTGGGTGCACGACGCCCTGGCCCGGGTGATCGAGGCGGGCATCGACGCCGAGACGATCGCTGCGGGGATCCCGCAGGTGGCGGTGCGGCCGGTGTTCACCGCGCACCCCACCGAGGTGGCACGCCGGTCCACGATCGAGAAGATGCGCCAGGTCGCGGCCCTGCTCGAGCAGCCGGACACCCCGCGGCGGACGCGCCGGCTGGAGGAGTCCGTCGAGATGCTGTGGCGCACCGACGAGATCCGCGTCGAGCCGCCCCAGCCCATCGACGAGGCGCGCAACGGCGTCTACTACCTCGAGGGCCTGGCCGCGGCGGCCCTGCCCGACGTCCTCGAGGAGCTGCGCGACCAGCTCGCGGCGATCGGGGTGACGCTGCCTGCGGAGGTGCGCCCGCTGCGCTTCGGCACCTGGATCGGCGGTGACCGCGACGGCAACCCCAACGTCACCCCGGCCACCACGCGCGACGTCCTCGAGCTGCAGGCCGTGCACGGCATCCGGCTGCTCTCCGGGGAGGTGAACCGGCTGCGCCGCGACCTCTCGGTCAGCGAGCGGCTGTCGACCATCTCCGCGGAGATCCGGGAGCGCCTCGACGAGATGCTGCCGAACCTGCCTGAGGTGGAGCCCCGTTACCGCCGGCTCAACGCCGAGGAGCCGTACCGGCTCTTCCTCACCTGCGTGCACGTGCGGCTGCAGCTCACCGAGGAGCGCATCGCCAGCGGGCGGCAGCACCGCGACGGCCGGGACTACCGCGACGACACCGAGCTGCTCGAGGACCTGCTCGTGCTGCACCGCTCGGTGCGCGAGCACCAGGGCGAGCTGGTCGCCGGCGGCGAGCTGGAGCGGCTCGTCCGCACCGTCGCGGCCACCGGCCTCACCCTGGCCACGCTCGACGTGCGCGAGCACGCCAAGAAGCACCACGAGGCGGTCGGCCAGCTGCTCGACCGGCTCCCCCATGACCGTGGTCGGACGGAGCCGAGACCACCCGGACGCCGTACGCCGAGCTCGACCGGGAGGCACGCACCAAGGTGCTCAGCGAGGAGCTGGCCGGGGGTCGCCCGCTCTCCACGCAGCCGCTCCCGCTCGACGACGGGGCCATGGTGACCGCCGAGACGTTCACCACGATCCGATGGGCGCTCGACACGCTGGGCCCCCGCACCGTGGAGAGCTACATCATCTCGATGACCCGGCACGCCGACGACGTGTTCGCCGCCGTGGTGCTGGCCCGGGAGGCCGGCCTGGTCGACCTGGTCGGTGGCGTCGCCCGGATCGGCTTCGTGCCGCTGCTGGAGACCGTCGAGGAGCTGGAGAAGACCGAGGAGATCCTGGAGGCTCTCTTCGCCGACGCGTCCTACCGGCGGTTGCTCTCGCTGCTCGGCGACGTGCAGGAGGTGATGCTCGGCTACTCCGACTCCAACAAGGCGGGCGGCATCGCCCCGTCACAGTGGCAGATCCAGCGCGCCCAGCGGCGAGCCCGCGACGTCGCCCGTCGGCACGGCGTCCGGCTCCGCTTCTTCCACGGGCGCGGCGGCTCGGTGGGCCGGGGTGGCGGTCCGACGTACGACGCCATCATCGCGCTGCCCTACGGCACGGTCGAGGGAGAGGTGAAGATCACCGAGCAGGGCGAGGTGATCAGCGACAAGTACGCCCTGCCGGTGCTCGCGAGGCAGAACCTGGAGCTGACGCTGGCGGCGACGCTCGAGGCGAGCCTGCTGCACAAGAAGGACCGCCGCAGTCCCGAGGACGCCGAGCGCTGGGACGACCTGATGGACCGGCTCTCCGAGGCCGCGCACACCCGTTACCGCGGACTGATCGAGGCCGACGGGCTGCCGGAGTACTTCCTCGCCTCGACCCCGGTCGACCTGCTCGGCGCGCTGCACATCGGCTCCAGGCCCGCGCGGCGTCCCGGTGCGGACGCCGGGATCGACGACCTGCGCGCCATCCCCTGGGTCTTCGGCTGGACCCAGTCGCGGCAGATCGTCCCCGGCTGGTTCGGCGTGGGCAGCGGGCTGGCGGCGGTGGCCGAGGAGCAGGCCGTGCTGCGGGAGATGTACGACGGCTGGCCGTTCTTCCGCACGTTCCTCGACAACGTCTCGATGACCCTGGTCAAGACCGACCTCGACATCGCGGCGCGCTACGTCGAGGCGCTGGTGCCGGCGGAGCTGCGCGGTCTGCTCGACGACATCCGCGAGGAGTTCGACCTGACCGTCTCGGGGGTGCTGGCCGTCACCGGCGAGGACCACCTGCTCGACCGCGACCCGATCCTGCGCACCACCCTGGAGATCCGCGAGAACTACCTCGAGCCGCTCCACCACCTGCAGGTCCAGCTGCTCGCCCGGATGCGAGCGGGCGAGGAGGGCGACCAGCTCGAGCGCGCCCTCCTCCTGACCATCAACGGGATCGCCGCCGGGATGCGCAACACGGGCTGAGGGGCGTCGGATGCACCGCCGGTTGCAGGTGCGAAGGCCGTCAAGGCCTGAGCCTCGACACCAGGTGACGAATCCGGAGTTCGGACCACAGCCGGCTCACCAGGATTCGAGGCCTCGCCTGGCGCATCGGCAACCGTCAGCCAGCGTGTGACTACCGCCGCTCCCAGGCGGCCAGGCTCTCGGCGATCACGGTGTGCATCACGCGGGCGAGCTGGTCGCGGCCGAGGCCGGGGACCTGGGCGGCCATCCGGTCGACGATCTCGGCCTCGCGCTCGGGGTCGCGGCCGGCGTGGCCACCGACCTCCTTGAGGTCCTGTACGGCGCCGGTCAGGGCCGCGCGCCTGGCCAGCAGCACGGCGAGCTCGTCGTCCACCTCGTCGATCCGGCTGCGGAGGTAGGCCAGCGGGTCGTCGCCCAGCCACGCCATCTTCACGTCGGGCTCCTGGTCGGGGAAGCTGCTGCCGTCGGTGGTCTCCAGCTCGACCAGGCCGTGGCGCCGGTAGAAGGAACGGGCACGCTCGTTGGCGACGTGCACCCGCAGCCCGAACCCGTGCGGCAGCAGCGCCTTGACCAGCTCCATCAGCGCGACGCCGACACCTCGCGCGGGGCGTCCTGGGTGCACGAACAGCAGGAACAGCCAGGCCCCGCGCACCACGGCGAAGCCGAGCAGCTGCCCGTCCCGCTCCGCGACCCACAGGCTCTTGCCGTCGTCGAGCGCCCCGTCGATCCAGGCGCGCACCTCGGCCTCCGGCCGCGGCTCGGGTACGACGCCGTCGGCGACCGAGGCCGCGTAGACGTCGTACACCCCGGGGAGGTCCTCGACCGTGCCGGGCCGCACCAGGAACTCCTCATCGGAGGCGGCCGCCGGGGTCGGCTCAGTGGGCTCCACGGATGACCTCGAGGGCGTGTGCCAGGTCGGCGGGGTAGGTCGACTCGTACTCCACCTGCTCGCCGGTGCCGGGGTGCTCGAAACCGAGCCGGACGGCGTGCAGCCACTGCCGTTCCAGCCCGAGCCGGTCTGCCAGCGTGGGGTCGGCCCCGTAGGTGAGGTCGCCGACGCAGGGGTGCTTCAGGGCGGCCATGTGCACCCGGATCTGGTGGGTTCGGCCGGTCTCGAGGTGCACCTCGAGGAGGCTGGCGAACCGGTGGGCCTCGAGCGTCTCGTAGTGGGTCACGCTGTGCTTGCCGTCGTCGCGCACCGCGAACTTCCAGTCCGAGCTGGTGTGCCGGCCGATGGGCGCGTCGATGGTGCCCTCCAGCGGGTCGGGGTGACCCTGCACGAGCGCGTGGTAGACCTTGTCGACCTCGCGGCGACGGAAGGCGTTCTTCAGCAGCGAGTAGGCGTTCTCGCTCTTCGCGATCACCATCACGCCCGACGTGCCGACGTCGAGACGCTGCACGATGCCCTGCCTCTCGGGTGCCCCGCCGGTGGCGATCACGATCCCGGCCGCGCGCAGGTGCCCGACGACCGTGGGCCCGGTCCACCCCATCGAGGGGTGTACGGCGACCCCCACCGGCTTGTCCACCACGATGATGTCGCTGTCGTCGTGGATCACGTTGAGCCCGTCGACGAGCTCGGGGGTCACCTCGAGCGGGTCCTCGACCTCCGGGAAGACCACGTCGAGGACGGTGCCGGGGACGAGGCGCTCGGACTTCGCCGGCCGGCGTCCGTCGAGGTGGACCCGATCGTGCGAGAGCAGCTCGGCGGCGTGGGTCCGGGAGATGCCGAACATCCGCGCGAGGCCCACGTCGACGCGCTCCCCGGCCAGGCTGTCGGGGATCTCCTGGACCCGTGCCTCCTCGCCGGTCTCGCTCACGACTCCTCCTCGCCGCCCTGCGTGCGCGGGGTGCCGTCGAGGTGGTCGCCGCGCAGCAGGAGGACGACGAAGATGGCGCCCGCCAGGTCGATGCAGACGTCGGCGACGTTGAAGACCGGCCAGTGCGGCAAGGCCATGAAGTCCACCACGTGCCCGCGGAAGGGGCCGGGGGCGCGCAGGATCCGGTCGGTCAGGTTCCCGACGATGCCCGCGAGCAGCAGGCCCAGGGCCACCGCCCAGCCCCGGTGCCGCACCCGGAAGGCGAAGACCACCACCACGACGGCCGCCGCGACGGCGACGACGGAGATCAGCGGCGTCAACGACTCACCGGTGCTGAAGGCGGCGCCGGCGTTGCGGAGCAACCGGAGCTGGAGCCAGGAGCCCATCACGTCGACACGCCCCCGGCCGGGGAGCTCGCGTACGGCGAGGTGCTTGCTGACCTGGTCGACGGCGTAGGCCGCCGCGGCCACCGGCCAGACGAGCCAGGTGGTCCGCCGACGACTGGTGCGCAGTCCGTCGGCCGGTCCCGACCTCTCGGCCGTGATCAGCGACGCTCCTCGCGCTGCTTGCAGCTCAGGCACAGGGTGGCGCGCGGGAAGGCCATCAGGCGGTTCTTGCCGATCGGGTTTCCGCAGATCTCGCACTGACCGTAGGTGCCGTTGGCGATGCGCTCCAGCGCGTGCTGGCTCTGCACCAGCATGTCGCGGGCGTTGTTGACGATGACCATCTCCTGGTCGCGCTCGAACGACGCGGAGCCCGACGTCGGCCTGGTCGTTGCCGGCGCCCTCGCCGGAGTTCTCGATCATGCCGGCGAGGTCCTCCTCGACCTCGGCGAGCTCACCGGTCAGTCGCGCGACGTCTGACTTCAGGGTCGAGCGCACCTCGTCGAGCTCGGCCTTGGTCCACGGGTCCTCCTGCTCCAGGACGACCAGCTTGGAGGCGGCAGTGGCCCGCCCGGACGCCTTCTTCGCGGGCGCTGCCTTCTTGGCGGGTGCCTTCTGGGGCCTTCTGGGGCGCCTTCTGGGCGGGTGCCTTGGTCGCGACGCTCTTCGTGGCCGTGGCCTTCTTGGCCGGGGTCGCCTTCTTGGCCGGGGCCGCCTTCTTCGCGGCGGGGGCCGCCTTCTTGGCAGGCGCCTTCTTCGCAGCCGCCTTCTTGGCCGGGGCAGTCTTCTTCGCGGGCGCTGCCTTCTTCGCGGCGGTGGCCTTCTTGCTCGCGGCCGACTTCTGGGCCGACTTCTGGGCCGACTTCTGCGCCGACTTCTGGGCCGGCGCCTTCTTCGCGGGAGCCTTCTTCGCGGCCGCCTTCTTGGTGGGCGCAGCCTTCTTCGCAGCGGCCTTCTTCGCAGGAGTCTTCTTCACAGGTGCAGCCTTCTTGGCGGCTGTCTTCTTCACCGACGCTGCCTTCTTGGTGGTGGCCGAGGAACGGGACACGACCTTGCGCGCCGCGGCACCAGCGCGGCTCACCAGGGACTTCTTCGTCGCGGTTGCCATGACGTCGTGACCCCTTACGGGTGAGAGAGGTGGCCCGGGCCACACAAGGTGGCGCGAGGATATGTGGCGGGCCGATCCCCTTCAACTCGCCGTGCCGGAGGCATGGTCCCACATCACGCCCGCAAGGGTGAGCTTGCGAGCCCTTGGTCGGGCGGGAGGTTGAGGAGCGTCGGCTCGGACCCGACGCAGGAGGGGGCGAGCGACGCGTCTCGAAACCCGCCCGGTTGGCCGGCGGAGTCGGTCGTACACTCGTCGCACCGCACAGGCGTGGACGGGACGAGTACCCGACGACACGGTCAGCAGCGAGCCGGGGACGGTGGGAGCCCGGTGGCACGGTCGCCGGGGAACATCACCCCTGAGTCGCCGGAAGAAACCAGGCCCACAGGCATCATCGGGTCCGCGGACTAGAACCGGCAGCGGTTGACCCACCGGGTCGCCCACGGAGTGGGCCGGCGAGCAGGCGGCCGGTCAAGGAGGGTGGTACCGCGGGGTGCGCGAGCACCTCGTCCCTTCGCAGGTTTCGACGAGCACGACCGACGAAGGACCACTCCCGTGACCCAGTACCGCCCGGTGCCCCCGCAGGTCGACCTGCCCACGCTCGAGCGTGGCGTGCTGCAGTTCTGGCGCGAGCACCAGATCTTCGAGAAGTCGATCGCCCGCAACCAGGGTGGCCATGAGGAGGCCCAGGAGCCGGGCCCGGGCTGGACCTTCTACGAGGGTCCGCCGACGGCGAACGGCCGGCCGGGCACCCACCACGTCGAGGCCCGCACGTTCAAGGACGTCTTCCCGCGGTTCCGCACGATGCAGGGCTACCAGGTCAACCGCAAGGGTGGCTGGGACTGCCACGGCCTGCCCGTCGAGCTCGCCGTGGAGAAGGAGCTCGGCTTCTCCGGCAAGGCCGACATCGAGGCCTTCGGGGTCGCGGAGTTCAACGAGCACTGCCGCGAGTCCGTCCAGCGCCACGTGGACCTCTGGGAGGAGATGACCGAGCGGATGGGCTGCTGGATCGACATGCGGCAGCCCTACCGCACGATGGACCCCGAGTACGTCGAGTCGGTCTGGTGGGCCCTGCAGCAGATCCACCGCAAGGGCCTGCTCGTCGAGGACTACCGCGTCTCGCCGTACTGCCCGCGCGACGGCACGGCCCTCTCCGACCACGAGGTGGCGCAGGGCTACGAGACCGTCACCGACCCGAGCGTCTACGTCCGGTTCCCGCTGACCTCCGGCCCGTACGCCGGCACTGCCGATGCCCCCGGCGCGTCCCTGCTCGTCTGGACGACCACGCCGTGGACGCTGGTGTCCAACACCGCCGTCGCGGTGCGCGCGGACGTGACCTACGCGGTGGCCACCGACGGCAACGAGACACTCGTCGTCGCCGAGCCCCTGGTCGGAAGTGCCCTGGGCGAGGGCTGGACCGTCGAGGCCACCCTGCCGGGCTCGGAGATGGAGCGCTGGACCTACCAGCGCCCCTTCGAGCTGGTCGAGTTCCCACCGGTCGAGGAGGGTGGCACCGCACCCCACCTGGTCCTGCTCGCCGACTACGTCACCACCGAGGACGGCACCGGCCTGGTCCACCAGTCCCCCGCGTTCGGCCAGGAGGACATGACCGCGTGCCGCGCCTACGGTCTGCCGGTGGTCGTGCCCGTGCAGCCCGACGGGCACTTCGCCGACGACATCGCCCTGGTCGGCGGCCAGTTCTTCAAGCACGCCGACGCCGCCCTGGTCGCTGACCTCGACTCGCGCGGGCTGCTGTTCCGGCACGTGCCCTACGAGCACAGCTATCCGCACTGCTGGCGCTGCCACACCCCGCTGATGTACTACGCGCTGCCGTCCTGGTACATCCGGACCACCGAGATCAAGGACGCGATGGTCCGGGAGAACGAGGCGACGAACTGGTTCCCCGACACGATCAAGCACGGCCGCTACGGCGACTGGCTGGAGAACAACATCGACTGGGCGCTGTCCCGCAGCCGCTACTGGGGCACGCCGCTGCCGATCTGGCGCTGCGAGCAGGGTCACCAGACCTGCATCGGGTCGCTGAAGGAGCTCGGCGAGCTCACCGGCACCGACCAGTCCGGGCTGGACCCGCACCGGCCCTACGTCGACGAGGTGACCTTCCCCTGCCCGGACGAGGGCTGCGGCCAGCAGGCCCGGCGCGTGCCCGAGGTGATCGACGCCTGGTTCGACTCCGGGTCGATGCCGTTCGCGCAGTGGGGCTATCCCCATCGCGAGGGCTCCGCGGAGATGCTCGAGCGGGCCTACCCGGCCGACTTCATCTGCGAGGCGATCGACCAGACCCGCGGCTGGTTCTACACCCTGATGGCCGTGGGGACGCTGGTCTTCGACGAGTCGTCGTACCGCAACGTGCTGTGCCTGGGTCACATCATGGCCGAGGACGGTCGCAAGATGTCCAAGCACCTCGGCAACATCCTCGAGCCGATCCCGCTGATGGACGAGCACGGTGCCGACGCGGTGCGGTGGTTCATGGCGGCGGGCGGCTCACCGTGGGCGGCGCGACGGGTCGGGCACAACACGATCCAGGAGACGGTGCGCAAGGTCCTGCTGACCTACTGGAACACCGTCGCGTTCCAGGCGCTCTACGCCCGCACGTCCGGGTGGAGCCCGGGCGACGCTGCGCCGGAGCTCGCGGAACGACCCGTGCTCGACCGGTGGGCGCTCTCGGAGGCTCATCGCCTCGCCTTGTCGGTGACCGAGGCGTTCGAGTCCTTCGACACCCAGCGGGCCGGCGCACTCCTCTCGGCGTACGTCGACGACCTGTCCAACTGGTACGTGCGGCGCTCGCGTCGGCGCTTCTGGAACGGCGACCCCGCCGCGCTGGCGACGCTGCACGAGTGCCTGTACGTCGTCACGCTGTGCATGGCCCCGCTGACGCCGTTCATCACCGAGCGGGTCTGGCAGGACATGTTCGCCAGCACCTCGACAGAACTGCCCGGAGTCGGTGCACCTGGCCGCCTGGCCCCGCGTGGACGGGAGCCTCGTCGACGACTCGCTGATGACCCAGGTGCAGCTGGCCCGGCGGCTGGTGGAGCTCGGACGCGCGGCGCGTGCCGAGGCGAAGGTGAAGATCCGTCAACCACTGCGACGCGCGCTGGTCGCCTCGGGCGCCCACGACCGGCTCTCCGAGGAGCTGCGCCGCGAGGTGGCCGACGAGCTCAACGTCGGCGTCGTCGAGCCGCTGTCGGCGGCGGGCGCCGACCTCGTGGACCACAGCGCCAAGGGCAACTTCAGGGCGCTGGGCAAGCGGTTCGGCAAGGACACCCCACGGGTGGCCGCGGCGATCGCGGCGGCCGACGCGGGTCGCCTGGCCGAGGACCTCGCGGCCCGGGGACGCGCCGAGGTAGAGCTGGACGGTGCGCCGGTGGAGGTGCTCGCCGAGGAGGTGCTGCTCTCCGAGCGGCCGCGGGAGGGCTGGTCGGTGGTCAACGAGCAGGGCGAGACGATCGCGCTCGACCTCGAGCTCACCGAGGAGCTGCGCCGGGCCGGGCTGGCCCGCGAGGTGATCCGGTTGGTCCAGGAGGCGCGGAAGAACGCCGGCTTCGACGTCTCCGACCGGATCACCCTGACCTGGCACGCCGACGGTGAGGCAGGCGACAGCCGTGGCCGAGGCGCTGGTGGAGCACCACGACCTGGTGGCGGGCGAGGTGCTCGCCACGACCATGACCGAGGCGGGGTCAGCCGACGGGCTCGAGGAGTCCGACCCGGGGTTGGGCCTGGCCTTCAGCGTCGTACGGGTCTAGCCGGCGAGCGCGCGGCCTCAGCCCTGGCTGGCCACCGGGAGCGTGCCGCCCTCGCCCTGGCCGTCGAGAGAGGCGAGCTGCTCGGTGAAGTAGGTCTTCAGGCGGCTGCGGTACTCGCGCTCGAAGCTGCGCAGGCTCTCCACCTCGGTGTCCAGGCGACCCTTCTCGCGCTCGATCTCGCTGAGCGCCTCGCGTCGCTTGGCCTCGGTCTCGGCGTCGAGCTGCTGGGCGCGGTTGCGCGCCTCGGCGTCGAGCTGCTCGGTGCGCGCCCGCGTCTCGCTCTCGAGCTGCTCGGCGTCGGTGCGGGCAGCGTCCAGGATCTGCTCGGCCTCGGTGCGGGCCTCGGCGACGAGCTCGTCGGCGTTGCGCGTGGCCAGCTCGAGCAGCCGGGTGGCTGCGCTCGAGGCCTCGGCGGCCGTGGTGACCCTGATCTGCTCGGACGGAGGAGGCGTCTGCACCCGCTCGGGCCTGCGCTCCTCGACCGGCTCCTCGACCTAGACCGGCTTCTCCGGCTCGACCTGCTCGGCCTTCTTGTCCTCGGCCTTCTCGGGCGCCTTCTCCGGCTCCTTCTCGGACGCCTTCTCGGGCGCGGGCGGCGGCGCGGACCCGGTCGCGGCGGTCAGCTTCGAGCGGAGGTCGTCGTTCTCCGCGAGCAGACGCTCGAGCTCGGTCTCGACCTCGTCGAGGAACTCGTCGACCTCACCCATGTCGTAGCCCTCGCGGAGCCGGACCGGGGTGAACCGCATGGCCCTGACCTCCTGTGGTGTCAGCGGCATGACCTCACCTGTCCCCTGTCATCGAAGATGCGGACGCCCGGACGGGGCGTCTACGTGCGGGTGAACCATATCCCGTGGTGAGGGGCGTACGACGGCGGTGTCCGTCCGGGCCGGTGAGGGCGGCGGCAGCGGGTCGCGGCGTCAGCGCAGGAAGATCACGGCGTTGAGCCGCTGCAGGATGTAGCAGATGATCAGCAGCGCCACGAAGCTCAGGTCGATGGCCATCCCGCCCAGCCGCAGCGGCGGCAGCACCCGGCGCAGCGCCTTCACCGGCGGGTCGGTGACCGAGTAGACGCCTTCGAGGACGACCAGCACCGGGCCGTGCGGGACCCAGGCGCGGGCGAAGAACTGGATCCAGTCGACGATCAGGCGCACGAACAGCAGCACGATGAACGTGCCGAGCACGAGCGCGATGATCTCGCCGAGGAGGAACACGTCAGTGACTCTAGAAGGTCGGCGGTGAGACGCCGGGGTCGCCCCGCCGTGCCCCGCAGGCCTCAGCTCTGGTTGAAGAAGCCGTTCTCCGCGATGCGCTGCTTGTCCTCGGCCGCGACCGAGACGTTGGGCGGGGAGAGCAGGAAGACCTTGTTGGTCACCCGCTCGATCGTGCCGCGCACCGAGAAGACCAGGCCGGCGGCGAAGTCGACCAGGCGCTTGGCGTCGGTGTCGTCCATCTCCGAGAGGTTCATGATCACCGGGACGCCGTCACGGAAGTTCTCCCCGATGACGCGGGCCTCGTTGTAGGTGCGCGGGTGCAGCGTGGTGATCCGGGAGAGCGGCGCTACCGAGGTGGCCGCCGGGCTCGCCGAGCGCTGGGCAGGCGGCATCGGACGACGGCGCTCGGCCAGGTTGGCCACGGGACGCGACGGCTCCGGCTCGGCGTGACGGGAGGGCTGCTCGTCGTAGTCGACGTCGACGTAGTCACCCTCGGCGTCCTCGAGCAGACCGAGGTAGACGCCCATCTTCCGCATCGCGCTCATCTTCTCGTTTCCTCTGCTCTCGTCACGGTGTGCTCGTCGTGATCGGTCACTGTCGGTGGCTGGTTCCGGTGCCTCTGCCGGCACTTGGGACATTACTTGACCGAGGGCCTCGCACCGAGGATCGCGGAGCCAATCCGCAGGTGTGTCGCACCGTGTCTCACGGCCGCCTCCAGGTCGCCGCTCATGCCGGCGGAGATCCACGTCGCCGCAGGCGCGGTGCGTCGTACGTCGGCGGCCAGCTCGGCCAGCCGGGCGAAGGCCTCGTCGGGGTCGCCGCTCGAGCGGCGCCACCCCCATCACGCCGCGCAACGCCAGCCCCTCGGCCTCCGTGACGCGTTGGAGGATGTCGGGGACGTCCGCGGGGTCGGCTCCCGAGCGACCCGCAGCACCGGGCGGGTCCAGGCTCACCTGCAGCAGCACCTCCAGCTCACGGCCGCGCTCCTGGGCACCGCGGCTCAGGCCGGGGACCAGCTTGGCGCGGTCGAGGGACTGCACCACGTCGGCGTACGCCGCGACGGCCGCGGCCTTGTTGCTCTGCAGCCCCCCGATGAAGTGCCAGGTGAGGTCGAGGTCCGCGCACTCCTCGGCCTTGGCGACCGCCTCCTGGTGGCGGTTCTCCCCGACGTGGCGCACGCCGAGGTCGGCGAGCAGGCGGACGTCGGAGGCAGGGAAGAACTTGGTGACCACGACGAGGGTGATCTCCTCGGGGTCGCGACCGGTCTCGGCGCAGGTCGCCGCGATGCGGTCGCGCACCCGCGCCAGGCCGGCCACGAGCTCCTCGCGTCGCTCAGTCATCGCTCGCTCATCCGCCCTCGCGCCGCACGATGACGCCCGCGAACCGGCCCGCGGACGAGGCGTCGCGTCGGTGGGAGTAGAGGTCGGGCGACTCCAGGGTGCACCCGCCGACCTGGACCACGCGCACGCCGGCGCGCTCGAGCTGAGCGGTGACCCCTGCGCCGATGTCGAGCGAGGGCGTGCCCCACGAGGTCCGGCCGGCGGTGACCGGCTCCACGGCGGCCACCTCCGCCTGCAGGTCCGACGGGACCTCGTAGCAGGCGCCGCAGATGTGCGGCCCGACCCAGGCGGTGACGTCGCCGGCACCGAGGGCCCGCATCCGCTCCACGCACCTGGTGACGACGCCGTCGCGCATGCCGTTGCGCCCGGCGTGCGCGGCACCGATCACGCCCGCGGTCGGGTCCGCCAGCAGCACCGGCACGCAGTCGGCCACCCGGACCATCAGCACCACCTCCGCGCGATCGGTGACCAGGGCGTCGCAGCGCTCGCGCCCGGCGCCGCTCACCCACCTCGACGACCCGGGTCCCGTGCACCTGGTCCATCTCCGCGAGCTCGGCCCCGGGTGCGAAGTCCTCGAGCAGCAGCTCGAGGTTGCGTCCCCGCGCCCCGGGATCGTCGTCGCCGACCAGCGCCAGGTTCGAGGCTGTCGAAGGGCACAGCACTGACCCCGCCGTACCTGTCGGTGAACGCCAGGTCGACGGGGCCGGTGCTGGTGCGGTGTGCGTACACCCCGCAGATTGTGCCCGGGCTGCCTACTTCAGGAAGTCCGGGACGTCGAGCTCGTCGTCGTCGAAGGTCGGACGCGGAGCGGATGCCTGGCGGGGCAGCTGGCTGCTCCCCGCGGCCGCCGAGGAGGCTGCGATGAGGACTGCGCGGCGCCGACGGTCACCGGCTCGCGACGCTCGCTGGGCTGCGCCGTGCCGGCTGCGCGCTGCTCGGCGATGGCCCGGGCTGCGGCCAGGGTCTCCTCCTGGGTCTGCGGCTTCTGCACCGGCTTCGGACGCAGGCCGTGCCCCTCGTCGCGGCGCTTGGGCCGACCTCCCTCGAACCCGGCCGCGATGACCGTCACCCGCACCTCGTCACCGAGGGCGTCGTCGATCGTCGCGCCGAAGATGATGTTGGCGTCGGCGTGCACCGCCTCGGAGACCATCGCTGCGGCCTCGTTGATCTCGAACAGGCCGAGGTCGGAGCCGCCCGCGATCGAGAGCAGCACCCCCTGGGCACCGTCGATGGACTCCTCGAGCAGCGGGCTGGAGACCGCGAGCTCGGCCGCCTCGACGGCGCGGTTCTCGCCGCGCGCCGAGCCGATGCCCATCAGTGCCGAGCCGGCGTTGCTCATCACCGACTTGACGTCGGCGAAGTCGAGGTTGATCAGGCCCGGGGTGGTGATCAGGTCGGTGATGCCCGAGACGCCTTGCAGCAGGACCTGGTCGGCCTGGTGGAACGCGTCGAGCATGCTCACGCTGCGGTCGGAGATCATCAGCAGCTTGTCGTTGGGGATCACGATCAGCGTGTCGACCTCTTCGCGCAGCGTCGCGATGCCCTCCTCGGCGGAGGTGGCGCGACGACGGCCCTCGAAGGCGAACGGGCGGGTGACCACACCGATGGTCAGGGCTCCGATCGACCGGGCGATCTTCGCCACGACCGGGGCGCCACCGGTACCGGTGCCACCGCCCTCGCCCGCGGTCACGAAGACCATGTCGGCGCCCTTGAGCACCTCCTCGATCTCCTCCGCGTGGTCGTTGGCGGCCTGCGCACCCACACCGGGGTTCGCGCCGGCACCGAGGCCACGCGTCAGCTCGCGGCCGATGTCGAGCTTCACATCGGCGTCACTCATCAACAGGGCCTGCGCATCAGTGTTGATGGCGATGAACTCGACGCCCTTCAGCCCGACCTCGATCATCCGGTTGACGGCGTTGACTCCACCTCCACCAATACCCACGACCTTGATCACGGCCAGGTAGTTCTGGGGTGCTGCCACGGCGGTGCCTCTCGCTTGCGCGCCACCCGGCCGGTTGCCGGACGACTCTCGGATCTGCCTTTGGATGAAGCTGTTCGGGGAAGCCCCTGGCCGGCGGAAACATTAACCTTTAGGTAGAAGGTTAATGTTATGTCAACCTGAGGTGGTGAGACCAAGTTAGGAGCCCCGGGCCACCGGGCCGTGGCAACACGCGGGGCGCGGCGCCGAATTCTTCGCGCTGGCGGTCACGGCGGCGCCGACTGGGCCGGGGACCGCGCCCCGTGCTCGCGTAAAGCGACGCGCGGCGCGAGACGCAGTGCCGCGCGCGGCAGAGAAGTCCGAGCGACGCGGGCCGCCAGCGAGACGGGGCGTGGGCAACGGCACAGGCGGCGCCACCGTGGCGCTCGAACCCACCACGCCCGCGGGTTCGGCCAGCTAGCGGGTGGTGGGGCGGCCGGGGACGGTGACGTCGATGGTCTGGCCGGGGCGGCGCAGGAGCACGGCGAGCACCTCGGCCTTCTGCTCGGAGTCCTCGGCGCTGCCCCAGACGACGCGGCGGCCGTTGCGGAGGACCAGGGAGATCTGGTCGACGCTGTCGACCTCGATCGTGTCCACGCGCCCTGCGATCGTGGAGGGCAGGGAGCCGATCACCTTGCCGCCCTCGGCCATCGCCTCGGCCGGGGTGTCGGGCTGGGTGCGCACGAGCGGGAGTCCCCGGGGCCGCTTCGCGTACCGGCCGAAGGTGACGCCGTCCTCGTCGAGGGCCTGCAGGCCGTTGCCACGGTCCACCACGGCGATCGGGGTGCGCTCGGTGACCGCGACGTGCACCTGGTGCGGCCAGCTGCGTGAGACCTCGGCCCGTCGTACGGCGGGAATGGCCTCGACGCGCTTCCGGATCGCGTCGAGGTCGACCCGCGCGAGCGGGGTGCCGGTCGGGACGTCGGCCGCCCGCTCGATCCGGGAGCTGGCGATGCTGCTGTTGCCGGTCACCTGGGCGCCCTCGACCGTGACGTAGGAGGAGAAGAAGACCAGCCACACCGAGCCCGCCAGCAGGGCCACGACCAGCAGCACGGCCAGCACGGCCAGGATCTTGTTGCGCCGCCCCTTGCGCAGCAGCGAACGACGGCGGCGGCGGAAGTCCTTGGTCGCCAGCCGCACGGTCTCCTCGTCGGGGCCGGCCGACGTGGGCACCGTCCCCTTCCCGGCGTCGCTCCGGCTGCGCCGGTCAAGCATCGACATCGTGGACACTCCCCCCGTCCATGGGTCTCTCCGAGCGTTCCTCGAGCAGGTCCAGCACCTCGGGGCCGAGCAGCGTGACGTCGCCTGCCCCGAGCGTCAGCACGATGTCGCCGGGACGCGCCCTCGACGCGAGGTGCCCGGCGACGGCCGACCAGGAGCGCTCGAAGACGACGTGCTCGGCCCCCAGCGGTACGGCGTCGGCGACGAGGCCGCCGGTCACGCCCGGTTCGGGATCCTCGCGGGCGACGTAGATGTCCATCACGACCACCTCGTCGGCGGCGCCGAGCGCGACTCCCATCTCCGCGCCGAAGATCCGGGTGCGCGAGACCATGTGCGGCTGGAAGGCGACGACGACGCGGCCGTCACCGGCCAGGGAGCGTGCGGCCTGGAGGTCGCCGGCGATCTCGGCCGGGTGGTGGGCGTAGCTGTCGTAGACCCGGACGCCGCCGGCCTGGCCCTTGAGCTCCATCCGGCGCCGGGTGCCGCTGAAGGCACCGAGGCCGCGGGCGAGGTCGTCGAAGGCGAAGCCGAGCCGCAGGCCGCAGGCGAGCGCGGCCAGCGAGTCCAGGACGTAGTGGCGCCCCGGGATCTGCAGCCGCACCTCGCCGAGCTCCACGTCGCCGTCGAGGACGGTGAACGTGGAGGTCGCACCGGCGAAGCGCAGCCCGGACGCACGTACGTCGGCGTCGCCGCGCTCCCCCACCCGGACCACGGTGCGCCCCTGCTCGCGGGCACGCAGTCCCAACGCCTCGGCGCCGGGGTCGTCGGCGCACACGACGAGGAAGCCGTCGTCCGCGACCCGGTCGGCGAAGACGTCGAACGCCTCGCCGGTAGGCCTCGGCGGTGCCGTAGTTGTCGAGGTGGTCGGCCTCGACGTTGGTGACCAGCGCGGCGTAGGGCGAGTAGACCAGGAACGCGCCGTCGCTCTCGTCGGCCTCGGCGACGAACAGCTCGCCGGTGCCGTCGTGGGCGTTGGACCCGGTCTCGTTGAGGTCGCCGCCGATGGCGAAGGAGGGATCGGCGCCGCAGTGCTGCAGCGCCACGGTCAGCAGCGAGGTCGTCGTGGTCTTGCCGTGCGTGCCGGCGACGGCGACCACGCGGCGGCCCTGCATCACCGAGTCCAGGGCGGCCGAGCGTGGGAGCAGGAGCAGCCCGCGGCGCTGGGCCTCGACCACCTCGGGGTTGGAGTCGCGGACGGCGGTGGAGACGACGACGGTGTCGGCGTCGCCGAGGTTGGCGGCGTCGTGGCCGAGGTGGCAGGTGGCACCGAGCGCGCGCAGCGCCACCAGCGTGCGGGAGTCCTTGGCGTCGCTGCCCGAGACGGTGATGCCGCGCGCCAGCATGATCCGGGCGATGCCGGACAGGCCCGGCGCCGCCGATGCCGACGAAGTGGACCTGGCCCAGCCGGTCGGCGGACGGGAGCACGTCGGGTACGGGGACCTTCACGCCGCCACCCCACTCCCCCGGCCCGTGCGCGTGCCGGCCTCCACGATCAGGTCGGCGAGCCGCTCGTCGGCGTCGAGGGGGATCAGGTCGCGCGCGGCGGCCGACATCGCGGCCAGCCGGGTGGGATCGGTGAGCAGGGCGGGAACCGTGGCGCGCACCCACTCCGGGGTGAGCGCGGAGTCGGCGACCATCAGCCCACCGCCCGCATCGACCACCGGACGGGCGTTGAGCGCCTGCTCGCCGTTGCCGATCGGCAGCGGCACGTAGATCGCCGGCAGGCCGACACCGGAGACCTCGGTGACGGTGTTGCTGCCCGCGCGGCAGAGCACGGCGTCGGCCGCGGCGTAGGCCAGGTCCATCCGGTCGACGTACGCCACGGTGACGTACGGCGGGCCACCCGCCGTCGTCTCCGGGTCGGCGGAGCCCCGAGGACCGAGCACGTGCAGCACCTGGACACCGGCCTCGGCGAAGGCGGGGGCGGCCGCCGCCACGGACTCGTTGAGCCGGCGGGCTCCCTGCGACCCGCCAGTGACCAGCAGCGTGGGGCGATCGGCGTCGAGGCCGAATCCTGCGCGGGCCTCGGCGCGCAACGCGTCGCGGTCCAGGGTGCTGATCATCCGGCGTACCGGCAGGCCGAGGTAGCGGGCGTGCGGCAGGTCGGTGTCGGGAAAGCTGGTCGCGACGTACGGCGTCAGCCGGGCCCCCAGCTTGTTGGCGATCCCGGGAAGCGCGTTGCCCTCGTGGACGACGAGCGGGATGTGGCGCTTCCTCGCGGCGAGGTACGCCGGCACGGAGACGTATCCGCCGAAGCCGACCACGACGTCTGGCCGGACCCGGTCGAGGACCTCCAGGCACGCCCGCAGCGCCCCGCCGAGCCGGCCGGGCGTGCGCAGCAGGTCCATGCCCACGCGCCGTGGGAGCGGCACGGGCGGGACCAGCTCGAGGGGGTAGCCGGCTTCGGGGACGACCCGCGTCTCCAGCCCGCGCTCGGTGCCGAGCGCGACGACCTGCAGGTCGGGGTCGCGCCGGCGCAGCGCGTCGGCGGTGGCCAGCAGCGGCGAGGTGTGCCCGGCGGTCCCGCCGCCGGCCAGCAGCACCCGACGAAGGACCATCAACCGCGCCCGGACGGACGGCCCGAGGACGTGCGGGCGCGGGACCGCCCGAAGGAGCGCGCCCGAGCCGACCCGGCCGAGATCGTCTCCGGCAGCGCCGGGCGCCGGCCGGACCTGGCGCGGCGCCGGTCCTGGAGGGCCGCCGCGGCCTCGGGCTCCGCGCGGGCGAAGCCGACGAGCAGGCCGAGGGCGACCAGCGAGGGCACCAGCGCCGATCCGCCGTAGGACACCAGCGGCAGCGGGATCCCGATCACCGGCAGCAGGGCCAGCACCATCCCGATGTTGATGATCATCTGGGCCATCAGCCAGATGGTGACACCGGCGGAGACGTAGCGGACGAAGGGGTCAGCAGTGTTGATCGCCAGCCGGATGGCGGCGTAGGCCAGCGCGCCGAACAGGGACAGCACCAGCAGCGTGCCGATCAGCCCGAGCTCCTCGCCGAGCACCGCGAAGATGAAGTCGGTGTGCGCCTCGGGCAGGTTGCCCCACTTCTGCTGGGAGGCCGAGAGCCCCTTGCCGAAGATCCCGCCGCTGCTCATCCCCAGCAGTCCGTGGCCGGCCTGCCAGCCGGCGCCCTGGAAGTCCTTGAACGGGTCGATGAAGCTGGTCAGGCGGGTACGACGCTCGGCGTTGCTGGCCGCGAGGTAGAAGGCCACCACGCTGACCAGGGAGATGGCGATCCCGAACAGCCGGGCCGGCACGCCGACCACCCAGAGCATCCCGAGCAGGATGGCGAACAGCACCAGGGCGGTGCCGAGGTCGTGCTCGACGACGACGAGCCCGGCGATCATCGCCACCACCGGGGCCACGGGCAGGAGCGCCTGCCAGGGGTTGCCGAGCAGCCGTTCCTTCTTCGCATAGACGTCGGCGGTCCAGATGATGATGGAGAGCTTGGCGATCTCCGAGGGCTGCACGGTCAGGGGACCGAGCGCCAGCCAGTTGCGGTTGCCGTTGACGGCGAAGCCCAGGCTCGTCTGGGTCAGCAGGAGCAGGGCCACCGAGACACCGACCGCGGGCCAGGCCATCAGCCGCAGCAGCCGGCGGTTCATCCGGCTGGCCAGCCACGCGGCGGGCAGCCCGATCACCACCCAGGTCAGCTGCTTGAGGAAGATGAAGTAGCTGCTCCCGTGGGTCAGGTAGGAGTACACGCTGGAGGCGCTGAGCACCATCATCAGCCCGATCGCCAGCAGCATCGTGGTGGCGCCGAGCAGCAGGTAGTACGACGCCAGCGGGCGCTCCGCCGTACGACGCACCGCGGCCGTCCACGAGGCGAGCGTGCCGCTGAGACTTGCCGCGGACCGGGGCTGGCTGGTGACGGTCACCCTGTCTCCCCTGCTCGTCCGGTCGGAACTGGTGCTGCTCTAGTGCGCCCGCCCCCACCGGTGCACGGCCTCCGCGAACGCATCCCCGCGTGCGCCGTAGTCGGCGAACATGTCCATCGACGCGCAGCCCGGTGCCAGGAGGACGGTGTCGCCCGTGCGGGCGAGCGCCGCCGCCTCGGCGACCACGCGGTCCATGGGTGCAGCTCCATCTGTCTGTGAGCCAGTCTCGCCGCCGCCCACGTCGATCACCGGGACATCCGGTGCGTGTCGCTCGAGCGCTTCGCGCACCACGGGTGCGTCGCGTCCGAGCAGGACCACACCGCGGAGCCGGTCGCGGACCTCGGTGACGAGGTCGTCGAAGCGCGCGCCCTTGGCCAGGCCTCCGGCGATCCACACGACTGGGTCGTAGCCCCGCAGCGACGCCAGTGCGGCGTGCGGGTTGGTGGCCTTGGAGTCGTCGACCCAGGTGACCCCGTCGAGCTCGGCCACCGTGGCGATCCGGTGGCCGTCGGGACGGAACTCCCGCAGCGCCTGGCGCACGTGCACCGGGGCGACGCCGTGCGAGCGCGCGAGCGCCGCGGCGGCCAACGCGTCCGCGACGAAGTGCGGCGCGGTGGTGGCGAGGTCGTCGAAGGTGCACAGCTCCGCGGCGCTCGTCCGGCGGTCGGCCACGAACGCGCGGTCGGCGAGCACGTCGTCGACGACGCCGAGCATCCCCACGGCAGGCGGGCCGAGCGTGAAGCCGATCGCCCTGGCCCCCTCCTGCACCTCGGCGTCCCGCACGAGCTCCTCGGTCACCGGGTCCTCGACGTTGTAGACGCACGCCCGGGAGACGCCCTCGTAGATCCGGCCCTTGTCGCGGGCGTAGTCGCGCATCCCGTCGGGACCGGAGTACCAGTCGAGGTGGTCCTCGGCGACGTTGAGCACGACGGATGACTCGGCTTGCACCGAGTGGGTCCAGTGCAGCTGGAAGCTGGACAGCTCGACCGCCAGGACGTCGTACGGCTCGGGGTCCATCACCGCCTCCACGATCGGCAGCCCCACGTTGCCGCACGCCACCGCACGCAACCCCGCGGCACGCAGCATCGCCTCGAGCATCCGCACGGTCGTGGTCTTGCCGTTGGTGCCGGTCACCGCCAGCCACGGCGCCGGGCTGGCCGGGTCGCGCAGCCGCCAGCCGAGCTCGACCTCGCCCCAGACGGGGACACCCCGCTCGAGGGCCTGGGCGAGGAGCGGGGCGGACGGCGACCAGCCCGGCGAGGTGACCACGAGGTCGACGTCGTCGGGGAGGGTGGCGGTCGCGCCGGAACCGAGCCGGATCGTGGCGCCGAGGCTCTCCAGCAGCTCGGCGCGCTCGCGCCGGTCACCGGCCTCCGACTCGTCGAGGGCGGTGACCCGGGCGCCGAGGAAGGTCAGGTTGTCCGCGGCGGCGTACCCCGAGACACCGAAGCCGGCGACCACCACCCGGACGCCGCCCCAGTCGCTGTCGCGACCGAGGTGGCTGACGTCAGGCATGCGGGCTGCCAGGCGGGGTCACGAGCCGACGACCCACTCGGCGTAGAAGACCCCCAGCCCGGCTGCCACGCAGATGCCGGCGATCAGCCAGAAGCGGATCACGATGGTGATCTCCTCCCAGCCCAGCATCTCGAAGTGGTGGTGCAGGGGCGCCATCCGGAACAGTCGTCTGCCCTTGGTCAGCTTGAAGAAGCCGACCTGCAGGATCACCGAGAGCGTGATGATCACGAACAGCCCGCCGAGCAGCGCGAGCAGGAACTCGGTACGGGTGAGCACCGCGAGCCCGGCGAGCCCGCCGCCGAGAGCCAGGGACCCGGTGTCGCCCATGATGATCTTCGCCGGGTGGGCGTTCCACCACAGGAACCCGAAGCACGCACCCGTGATCGCCGCCGCGACGACGGCCAGGTCGAGCGGGTCGCGCACGTCGTAGCACTTGGGGGTGTCGGCACGCGCGCACCACTGGTTGTTCTGCCAGATGTTGACGATCGTGTAGGCCCCGGAGGTCATCACCGCCGCGCCCGCCAGCAGCCCGTCGAGCCCGTCGGTGAGGTTGGTGGCGTTGCTGGCGCCGGCGATCATCAGCCAGATGAACAGCACCAGCACGATCACCGGCAGGGTGAGGTGGCGCGGGTCGCGGGTGAACGAGATCGCGTGCCCCGCGGGGGTCTGGCCGTTCTCGTCCTCCAGCCACGGCGAGAGCGCCAGGAAGCCGAAGACCAGGGCGATGAACGTCTGGCCGATGAACTTCGCGCGGCTGCGCAGGCCGAGGCTGCGCTGGCGCGAGATCTTGATGTAGTCGTCGAGGAAGCCCACGGTGCCCAGCCCGACGATGAGGAACAGCAGCAGCAGGGCCGAGGCGCTGGGAGCGCGGCCGGTGATCAGGCGGGCCAGGAAGTACGACGCCACGACGGCGATGACGATCACCAGCCCGCCCATGGTCGGCGTGCCGCGCTTGGTGTGGTGGGTGGTCGGGCCGTCGTCACGGATCAGCTGGCCGTACCCGCGTCCGGAGAGGGCGCGGATGGCGTACCGGGTGCCGACCAGGGTGAACAGCAGCGAGAGGCCGCCGGCGAGCAGGATCGCTCTCATGGTCCGGCCTCCTCTCCGATCAGCACGTCCGCGAGTCGCTCCAGGCCCTCGGACCGTGAGGCCTTGACCAGCACCACGTCGGAGCCCGAGACATTCTCGCGCAACCACGCAGCAGCCTCGTCGAGGGTCCCTTCGTGGCGCGTCACCTCCGGCGCGCCGCCGGCCTCGACCAGGGCGTCGTACGTCGCCCGCGCGTCCGCGCCGAGGACCAGGACCACGTCGATGCGCAGCCGCCCGGCCAGCTCGCCGACGGCGCGGTGCTCCTCGTGCGCGGCGTCGCCGAGCTCGCGCATCGCCCCCAGCACGGCCACCGTCCGCCGACCGGCACGCTCCCCCATCCGGGCGAGCGTCTCCAGGGCGGCTCGCATCGAGTCGGGGTTGGCGTTGTAGGCGTCGTTGACCACGACCAGGCCGTCGGGCCGCTCGCGGATCTCCATGCGCCACCTCGAGAGCCGCTCGATCGAGCGAAGGCCCGTGCAGACCAGCTCGAACGGCACCTGAGCCGCGACGGCAGCCGCCGCCACCGCGGCGGCGTTGATCGCCTGGTGCTCGCCCAGCAGCTGCAGGGACACCTGCTCGGTGGCCCCACCGTGGGTGAGCCTGAACGACGGCCGGCCGAGGTCGTCGAGCACGACGTCCTCGAGGAGCACGTCGGAGCCGGCCGATCTGCCGAAGGTGACGACCGGAGCGGAGGTGCGGGCGGCCATGGCCGACACGAGCGGGTCGTCGGCGTTGAGGACGGCGGCACCGGCAGCGGGGTCGAACAGGTTCTCGACCAGCTCTCCCTTCGCGATGGCGATGTTCTCCTGCGAGCCGAACTCGCCGATGTGGGCCCTGCCGACGTTGAGGACCACCGAGATGTCGGGCGGCGCGATCGCGCACAGGGCGGCGAGGTGGCCGATGCCGCGCGCACCCATCTCGAGCACCAGGTACCGGGTCTCGTGGGTGAGGCGCAGCACCGTCAGGGGCAGGCCCAGCTCGTTGTTGAAGGAGCCGGCGGTCGCGATCGTGGGTGCCGCGGCGGCGAGCACCTCGCCCAGCATGTCCTTGACGCTCGTCTTGCCCGAGGAGCCGGTGACGGCGACGACCGTCACCGGTGTGCCGGCCTCGCGGCGACGACGCAGCACCTCCTGGGCCAGCGCCTGCAGGGCCGCCTCGGTGTCGGGCACCACCACGCTCGGGGCACCGGTCGGCCGCGAGGCCAGCACCGCGGCCGCGCCTGCACCGACGGCTCCCACGGCGTACTCGTGCCCGTCGACCCGCTCGCCGGCGAAGGCGACGAAGAGCCCGCCCGGCTCGGGCGAACGGCTGTCGAGGAAGGCCGGACCGGTGACGACGAGGGCCGGGTCGGCGTCGACCACCTCCCCGCCGACGATGCCGGCGATCTCGGCGAGCGACAGAGGAATCACGGGAGGTCCCGGAGGGCGGCGCGGACCTCGTCGCGGTCGTCGAAGGGGTGCACCGTCCCCTGGATCTCCTGGCCGGTCTCGTGGCCCTTGCCCGCGACGACGACCGTGTCGCCGGGGCGGGCCATCGCCACTGCTCGCCGGATCGCCTCCCGACGGTCGCCCACCTCGAGCACCTCGGCCCGGCCGCCGGCGTCCGCCGTCCCGGCCAGGACCGCCGCCCGGATCGCGGCAGGGTCCTCGGTCCGGGGGTTGTCGTCGGTGACCACCAGCACGTCGGCCAACCGGGCGGCGATCGCGCCCATCACGGGCCGCTTGCCGGTGTCGCGGTCTCCCCCGGCCCCGATCACCAGCAGCAGCCGCCCGGCGGTCAGTGGGCGCAACGCCGCCATGGCGGCCTCGACCGCGTCGGGCTTGTGCGCGTAGTCGACGAAGACCAGGAACTCCTGCCCCTCCTCGATCCGCTCCAGCCGGCCGGGCACCCCGCCGGCCTCGGCGATGCCGGCCGCCACCACCTCGGGGTCGAGGCCCGCCTCACCCGCCAGCGCGATCGCGCACAGACCGTTGCTGACGTTGAAGGCACCGGTCAGCGGCACGCGGGCACGGATGCGGCCGCCCCCGGGAGCCACCACGGTGAACCTCGACCCGTCCGGCTCGAGGCGTACGTCGACCGCACGCCAGTCGGCCTCGCGACCCTCCGCGGAGAACGAGACCATCGGCACGGACGCCTCGACGAGGAGCCGTCGGCCGTACGGGTCGTCGAGGTTGGTCAGGCCGCGCCGGGAGCGCTCGGGGGTGAACAGGGAGGCCTTGGCCGCGAAGTAGTCCTCGACGTCGCGGTGGAAGTCGAGGTGGTCGCGCCCGAGGTTGAGGAACGCCGCCACGTCGAAGACCACACCGGCCACGCGACCCATCACCAACGCGTGGCTGGAGACCTCCATGGCGCACGCCCGGACGCCCTGCTCCAGCATCACCGCGAACAGCGCATGCAGGTCGGGCGCCTCCGGCGTGGTCAGCGCCGTCCGCACCTCGGTGCCCGCTATTCGCGTGCCCACCGTGCCGACCACGGCCGCCGGGATGCCGGCGGCGGTCAGGCCACCCTCCAGGAGCCGGGTCGTGGTGGTCTTGCCCTGCGTGCCGGTCACCGCCATCAGGGTGAGCCGCTGCGCCGGATCGCCGTACACGCGGGCGGCCAGCGTCCCGAGCACGTCGCGGGGCCGGTCGAGCACCAGCAGGGGCACCCCCGCGGGACCGGCCATCTCTGCCCCGGCCGGATCGGTGAGCACCGCGACCGCGCCTGCACCCACCGCTTCCCGCGCGTACGACGCCCCGTGGGCGCGGCTGCCCGGCAGGGCGGCGTACAGGTCGCCGGGCCGCACCCGCTGGGTGCTCAGTGACACCCCGGTGACCACGACGTCACCCCCCTTGGCCCCGGTGGGGCCGTCGACCAGCCGCGCGTCGATCCACGCGGCGACCTGCGCCAACGCCGTCCGCGGCGGGTCCACCGGGCGGGTGAGGGTGGGCTCGGGCACCCGAGGAGGCTACCGACCGTTGCCCGTGCCGGTGGGTGCGCCGGTGGCGGTGCGGTCGCTGTGCCGGCCCTTCCACTGGACGGGGATGTTCGGAGGTGTGGTGCCGGTCGGGGCGACCGCGTACTTCTGCAGGACGTAGGCGAGCACCTTGCGGAACACCGGACCGGCGGTGCCACCACCGGAGGCTCCGTCCTTCGGGTGCTTGATCACGGCGTAGACGGTGAACCGCGGGTTGTCGGCGGGAGCGAAGCCGGCGAAGGAGACGTCCAGGCCGCCGTCCTGGTAGCAGTTGCACTTGCCGCCGACCTCTTGGGCGGTGCCGGTCTTGCCCGCGACCCGGTAGCCCTCGATGCCGGCGCCCGGGGCGGTGCCCTTGCCCTCCGTGGTCACCAGCTCCATCATCTGCGCCGCCTGCTTGGCGGCCGCGGCGCTGACCGCTCGGTGCCGCGTGGCCGTGGCGGTGCCGACGTCGTCGCCGGCGTTGGTCGTCGCGCGCCCGTCGATCAGGCTCGGGGTGATCAGCTGGCCCGCGTTGGCCACGGTGTTGACCGCCGTCGCCATCTGCAGGGCGTTGACCGAGAGCCCCTGGCCGAAGGCCACCTGCGCCCGGGTGAGGGTGTTCCACGAGTCGCGCGGCTGCAGCACGCCGGTGGACTCGCCGGGCACGCCGATGTCGGTGGGCGTCCCGAGGTCGAAGCGTCGCAGGTAGTCGTGCAGCTGCTGGGGCGTGAACTGGGTCGCGGCGAGGGCGAGACCGATGTTGGACGAGCGCGCGATCGCCCCGGCCATGGTCAGGTGGATCTCGTCGTGGGGGAACCAGTCGCCGATGGTGCGGTCGAGCACCTGCAGCTTCGCGGGGATGATGAACCGCGTCCGGGGGGTCACCTTGCCGGCGTCGAGCAGGGACGACGCGGTGAGCACCTTCTCCACCGAGCCGGGCTCGTAGACGTCGCTGAGCGCGCGGCTGCCGCGGTCGAGCTTGGGCGACTTGCCCGGCCGGTTGGCGTCGAAGGTCGGGTAGTCGGCCAGCGCGAGCACCTCACCGGTGCGCGAGTCCAGCACGACGACCGCGCCGGAGGCGGCCTTCCAGGACTGCACCGTCGTACGGAGCACGCGCTGGGCGTACCACTGCACGTCACGGTCGATGGTCAGCCGGAGGTCCTTGCCGTTGACCGGCGCCACCTCGCTGTTGTCGCCGAGCGGGATCCGGTTGCCGCCGCCGACCTCGTAGGTCTCCCGGCCGTCCTTGCCGTGCAGGAGCTTGTCGAAGCTCAGCTCGAGACCGGACAGCGGCTTGCCGCCGTCGCCGAGGAAGCCGACCAGGTTCGCCGCCACGTCACCGGCGGGGTAGGTGCGCAGCGGGTCGGGGCGGGTGTCCACGCCGAGGTACTTGTGCTTGTCCATCTCCGCCAGCAGCGAGGACGCCAGGGTGGAGGGCACCCGGCGGGCGACGTAGACGAACCGGGTCTTGTCGTCCTGCTTGGTCAGCTTCTTGAGCACGTCGAAGTAGTCGAGGTGCAGCCGCTCGGCGAGGATCTTCGCGATCTCCTCGGCGTGCGCGTTGGTGCGCGTCGGGTCGGCGACGATCATCTGTCCGGCCACCGACTCCGCGAGCGGCACGCCGTTGCGGTCCAGGATCCGGCCGCGCTCGGCGGGCAGCTTCAGCTGCACCAGTCCGGAGGCGTTGGCCATCGCGGCGTACGACTTGGAGTCCAGCCCCTGCAGCTGGAACAGCCGCACGCCGAAGACCGAGAGCAGCATCACGATCACGACCAGTCCGACCCGGAGCCGCACGTGGGTCGAGCCGCGGAGGCTGCGGCGTGGGGTAGGGCTCAATGCATGGCTCCGGTGGCGCTCGGCGGGGGTGCGGTCATCGGTTGAGGTTCTTCCTACCGTCTCGAGTCGCCCCTGCCGTGGACGCAGCGCCGACGGCGCCGTTCTTCGTGGCGTCGGCCGCGCTCGCCGGGACCTTGATCACGATCGGGGGTGGGTTGATCGAGCGCGGCTTGGCGCTCGGGAGGCTGCTGATCCGCACCGAGTCGACGGTGCTGGCCGGGGCCGGCGTGCCCAGCACCCGTCCGTCACTGAGCCGCACGAACGCCGGTTGCGCGGGCGCCACCATGCCCAGGGCCTTCGCGGCCACCGCCAGGCGCTGGGGGTCGCGCAGCTGGTCCAGCTCCATGTTCAGCGACTGCTGCCGGGCGGAGAGGTCGGCCGCCTGCCGCTGCAGGGACGTGGCCCGGAAGGAGGCCTGCTGCATGTTGGTGTTGAACATCAGCAGCCCGACCACGCCGGCGGCGAGCATGGCGATGACGAGCACGGCGAAGGGCGTGCGGGCCGCCTGGGTCCGCCCCATCGCCCGCTGCGGCACGACGGTCAGCCGGGCCCGCTCGACCGCGGCCTCCGCGAACCGGGGGACGCGGGTTCTCGCCGTCGAGATCTGGCTCATCAACGTACTCATGCGGCGTTCTCTTTCCAGGGGTTGGTGTTGATGCGTTCCACGGCGCGCAGGCGGACCGACGCCGCACGCGGGTTCTGGGCGATCTCCTCGGCCGAGGCCTTCTCCGCGCCACGGGTCAGGGACCGCAGCGGAGGCAGCTGCGCGTCCGGCACGACCGGGAGGTCCGGGGGCGCGGCCGAGGTGGTGCCGGCGGCGAAGGCCCGCTTGACCAGGCGGTCCTCGAGCGAGTGGTAGCTCATCACCACGACGCGGCCGCCGACGCGGATGGAGCCGATCGCCGCAGGAAGCGCTCGGCGCAGGGCGCCCAGCTCGTCGTTGACCTCGATGCGGAGGGCCTGGAAGGTGCGCTTGGCCGGGTTGCCTCCGGTACGACGCGCCGGGGCCGGGATGGTGTCTCGGAGCAGCTCGACCAGCCGCGCCGACCCGGAGAACGGCTCGTTCTCCCTGGCCCGCACGACGGCCCGGGCGATCTGCCGCGCGAACTTCTCCTCGCCGTAGCTGCGCAGGATCCGGGCCAGCTCACCGACCGGGTAGGTGTTCAGGACCTCTGCCGCGGTGATCCCCTCGGTGTCGTCCATCCGCATGTCCAGCGGGGCGTCCTCGGCGTAGGCGAAGCCGCGCTCGCGGACGTCGAGCTGCATCGAGGAGACGCCGAGGTCGAACAGGACGGCGTCGACGGCCTCGATGCCCTCCTCGGCGAGGACGTCGGCGAGCTCGTCGTACACCGCGTGCACGAGCGTGGTCCGACCGGCGTAGGGCGCCAGCCGCCGGCCGGCCAGCACCAGGGCGTGCTCGTCGCGGTCCACGCCGACCACGTGCGCCTGTGGGCACCGCTCGAGAACGGCCTCCGTGTGACCGCCGAGGCCGAGCGTCGCGTCGACGAAGACCGCTGTCCCTGCGTCGGGCGAGCGTTCGAGGGCCGGAGCCACCAACGCCACGACCCGGTCGAGGAGGACCGGTACGTGGGTGGGAGTGCTCATCGGTCTGGTCGGCCCCTGTCGATCCGGGTCAGTTCCCGAGCCGGACCGCGAGGGCCAGGAGCACTGCGACCCCGCAGGAGGCCACCGCGGAGAAGGCCATCACGGTGAGGCTCTCGCGCACCTCGTGGCGCACGCGCCGCGGACCGTTGATCCGCTGGCTGATGCTGTGGCTCATCGTGGTCGACCCCTCGCTGGTGCCTGCGTTCGATTTCTGTCTTCTTGCTGCCGGTGATCGCAGGGCCAGGTTCTCCGTCCGCTCGACTCCCGTGGAGGGTGGGAGTGGCATCTGGCACCGGGGAAGGTGCGCCAGAGAACACCGAGCCCTCCGCTTGGAGGGTGGGAGGAGCGGACGCGAGCCTCGCCCTGCGATCACCGTTGTTGAGTTGTGTGGTGCTGCTCTAGAAGCCCGGGAAGATCTCTTCCTGGAGGTTGGCGAACGCCTGCTCCTGCTCGGCGGTGTAGCGGGTCCAGGAGCTGGGCTCCCAGATCTCGATGCGGTCGTAGACACCGATCACGACGGCGTCCCGGTCCAGGCCCGCGTAGTCGCGCAGCTCGGGGGTGATCATCACGCGACCCTGCTTGTCGGGCACCTGCTCGGAGGCCAGCGCGAAGAGCATCCGGCCGTAGGCGCGCATCCGGGCGTCGGTCTGCGAGGCGTTGGTGAACTTCTCGGTGAACTCGGCGAACTGAGCCGTGGTGCGGACGTCGAGGGCGTGCTCCTGGCCACGAGTGATCACCAGGCCCTCCTTGAGCTCGTCGCGGAACTTCGCCGGGAGGATGAGACGGCCCTTGTCGTCGAGCTTGGGGGTGTGAGTTCCGGAGAACATCTGTTGCTCCCCTCGCCCCTGCTGTCGACCAGAATTCCGCCTGGCTCCTCCACTTCGCTCCACTTTACTCCACGATGCTCCACCCGCAACCACTTTGCCGCTACTTCCCTCCCCTTTTCGCGGGATTTCCCGGGACCCCGGGTTCGGGCGGCGGTAACCGGATCGCAACCTCGGCGCCCTGTTCGCCCCAGGCCCGATGTGGTGGCATGGGCCACACTGATCGGGAGGACTGCTCGGTGGCGTGCGCGTGGAGCCGACGGCTCGGGCAGCAGGGAGAAGTGGGACCGGCATGGTGCAGCAGGCAGCGAGGGCCAGTCAGTGAGCCAGGAGATGGCCCGAGGAGAGACCCGGGCAGCGTCCGCGCCCGCGGGCGCGGACGTCGACGAGGTGCGGGCGGCCGCCGAGCGCATCCAGGCCAACATCGCGCGGGTGATCGAGGGCAAGCCCGAGATCGCCCGTTCCGCGCTCGTGGTGCTGCTGGCCGGCGGTCACCTGCTGATCGAGGACGTGCCCGGCGTCGGCAAGACGATGCTCGCCAAGGCGCTGGCCCGCTCCATCGACTGCACGGTGCGCCGTATCCAGTTCACCCCTGACCTGCTCCCTTCCGACGTCACCGGCGTCTCGGTGTTCAACCAGGACACCCGCACCTTCGAGTTCCGGCCGGGCGGGGTCTTCGCCAACGTGGTCGTCGGCGACGAGATCAACCGCGCCAGCCCCAAGACGCAGTCGGCGCTGCTGGAGTGCATGGAGGAGTCCCAGGTCACCGTCGACGGCACCACCTACCTGCTCGAGTCGCCGTTCATGGTGATCGCCACCCAGAACCCGATCGAGATGGAGGGCACCTACGCCCTTCCGGAGGCCCAGCGCGACCGGTTCATGGTGCGGCTCTCGATGGGCTATCCCGTGGAGACTGCCGAGATCGCGATGCTCTCGGCCCGCGACGGCGTCAGCCCGATCGAGGAGCTCGAACCGGTCACCGACGCCGCCGAGGTCCGCAAGCTGATCGAGGTGACCTCGCGGATCCACGTCTCCGAGCCCGTCCAGCAGTACGCCGTCGCGCTGGCCACCGCCACCCGCCGCTCCCCCGACCTCCGCCTGGGCGCCTCGCCCCGGGCGACCCTGCACCTGGTGCGCGCGGCCAAGGCCTGGGCGGCGATCCAGGCACGCGAGTACGTCCTGCCCGACGACGTGCGCGACCTCGCGCCGCTCGTCCTGCCGCACCGGCTGCTGCCGACGATGGAGGCGACGATGAGCGGGCGCCGGACCAGCGAGGTCGTCGAGAGCGTGCTCGGCTCGGTGCCGGTGCCCCCCGCCCCCTCGGCCGGCTGATCGGGGTGGCGGTGTGCGCGAGCTGACGGTCCGCGGCCGCTGCTTCCTCGCCGCCGGGTTCGCCGCGATCGTGTGCGGCATCCAGGTCGGCGAGCACGACTTCGTCCAGATCGGCCTGCTCGCGGTCGCCGTCCCCGCGCTGGCGTGGCTGCTGATCCGTCGCACGGAGCGCGACGTGTGGGTGCGTCGTACGGTCAGCGCCACGCAGGTGGAGGCCGGCGAGCCCGCCGAGATCCACCTCGAGGTCGGCGCCGACGGCCAGCGCCGCACCGGGCTGCTGCTGCTCGAGGAGGAGCTCCCGCCCCAGCTCGGTGAGCCACAGCGCTTCAGCCTCGAGCCGATGGCCCCGGGCGAGCAGGCCTCGCTGCGCTACCTGATCAGGACCCCGCACCGGGGGCGGTACCCGATCGGGCCGCTGCACGTGCGCGTGGCCGACCCCACCGGCATGGTCGACCTGCACCAGACGGTCTCCTCGACGGGGTCGATGCTGGTGACCCCGCGCACCGAGCCGCTGCCGCGGATCGCCCTGACCGGCCGCTGGGCCGGTGCCGGTGACGACCGCACCCGTGAGCTGGTCGGCAGCGGCAGTCCCGACGTCACCATCCGCGAGTACCGCCTCGGCGACGACCTGCGCCGGATCCACTGGCCGAGCAGCGCACGCACCGACCAGCTGATGGTGCGCCGCGAGGAGCAGCAGTGGCAGTCGCGCTGCACCCTGCTGATCGACAACCGTCGTGTCGCCCACCGCGGCTACGGCACGGCGTCCTCGATCGAGAGCGCGGTGAGCGTCGCGGCGTCGGTCAGCCGAGCCCTCGTCGCCCTCGACTTCGAGGTCCGGCTGGTCACCGCCACGGACTCCTCCGCCCATGGCTGGCGCGACGTGGGCCGGGGCACCGACATCGGCGGGCAGCTCGAGCGGCTCGCGCTGCTGAACCTGACCCGTCGCGAGCACCTCTCGACCGACTGGGTCGACGAGTCCCAGCACGGCGGCATGATCATGGCGGTCCTCGGCCACCTGCAGAGCAGCGACCGTCAGCTGCTGGCGGGCCTCGCCGCCGCAGGGGCCTCTGCCCACGCCATCGTGCTCGACGTCGAGACGTGGGAGCGCGGCGGCAGGACCGACGACGCGGACCCACCGGCCACGGCCTGGCTGCGGACCCACGGGTGGAAGGCGACGACGCTCGAGCGTGACGCTTCGCTCCCAGCCGCCTGGCAGGGGCTGGCGCGATGAACGAGGCCTGGCTGGAGCGGTGGACGCGGGGGCGCCTCGGCACGGGACTGCTCGCGCTGACGACCGGCTGGGTCGCGCTGATCGCCTGGAGCGGGATGATCGCCCACCCGCGGCGCTACCTGGTCGCGACGCTGCTGATCGGCGCAGCCATGAGCCTGATCGGCGTGGCGTTGCGAGTGCTGCGCGTCCCGCCGTACGGCGTCGTCGCCGGCCAGGCCGTGGCCGGGCTCTACGGGCTCAACCTGCTCTGCGGTGCGAACCAGTCCTTCCTGCGCCTGGTGCCGACGCGCGCCTCGGTGGAGCGGACCTGGTCGACGATCATCGACGGCGGCACCACGCTGAACCAGTACTCCTCCCCCGTCCAGGTCAACCCGCACGGCACGGCCGCGATGCTCACCGCCTGCGGGCTCGGGGTGATCCTCGCGGTCGACGCTCTCGCCCTCGCCCTGCGCCAGGCACCGCTCGCCGCGCTGCCCCTGCTGGCCGCGCTCAGCGTGCCCGTCAGCATCCTGCGGCAGGGGCTCGCGCTTGCCGGTGTTCGTGGTCACCGCGCTGCTGTTCCTGCGGCTGGTGGCCAGCGACCACCTCTCCACTTTCGGCGCCTGGGGACGCGGGTCGCGCCGGACGCCGGGTGCCACGCTGTCGACGTTCTGGCAGGTGGCCGTCGCTGCGGTGGTGGTCGCGCTGATCCTCACCCCGCTCGTGCCGGTGAGCGACCTGCTCAAGCACGGGTCCGGCGGCGGGGCCGGTAGCGGTGGCACGGCCGGTTTCCAGCTGACCACCGTGAACCCGTTCATCCGGCTGCGACGCGACCTGGTCGAGAAGACACACACGCCGCTGCTGTACGCGCAGACCAAGGCCGCCTCGACGTCGTACGTGCGCACGACCGTGCTCGACCAGTTCACCAGCGACGAGTGGCGGCCCTCCCCACGCAACCTGCCCAGCAAGAACAACGCCGCGGGTACCTTCCCGGCCGCGCCTGGCCTGGCGGCAGGCATCTCCGGCCAGACCGACACCTGGAAGTTCTCCCTCGACCCCAACTTCGCGACCGCCTGGTTGCCGCTGCCCTACCCGGTGCTGCAGCTCGACATCAGCGGGAGCGGCTGGCGCTTCGACTCACGCACGCTCGACGTCGCCTATGTCAACGGCGCGGCACCCACTCCGCTGACCTACACCGCGACGGCGTTCACCCCGAACCTGAGCCAGACCGCCCTGCGCACGAGCCTGCACGCGCCGCTGTCCATCCGGGAGCCGATGACCAAGCTGCCCGGCGACTTGCCCAAGGTGATCCGGACCCAGGCCGAGAAGGTGACCAAGGGCGCCAAGTCGGACTTCGACAAGGCGGTCGCCCTGCAGGACTGGTTCCGGACCGGTGGTGGGTTCACCTACTCCCTCGACCAGCGTGGCGGCTCCGGGATGGACCTCCTCGCACACTTCGTCACCGACGACCGGGTCGGCTACTGCGAGCAGTTCGCCTCCGCGATGGCCGCCATGGGCCGTGCCCTCGGGATCCCCTCCCGGGTGGTGGTCGGCTTCCTGGACGGGCAGTCGTTGCCCGACGGCCGGATCCTCTACACCAGCGACGAGCGGCACGCCTGGCCGGAGATGTACTTCCCGGGTTCGGGGTGGGTGCGCTTCGAGCCGACCCCGGCACAGCGCGCGGCCTACGTCCCGCCGTACACCCAGACCCAGAGCGCCAGTCAGACCCCGACCCAGGCCCCGACCTCCGCACCCTCCAAGCTCCCGAACACCAAGCGCGATGCTCTGCCCCAGGACGTCACCTCGACGGACAGCTCGTCGTTCTCGGTGCCCTGGCCGCTGGTGGCCGCGGTGCTGGTCCTCGCGCTCCTGCTGATCGGGCCGGGCGCACTGCGACGGGTGCAGCGGCGGCGCCGGCTGGGCTCGCAGGACCCCGTGCACCTCGCCGAGGGAGCCTGGGCCGAGCTGGGCGCCACTGCCCTGGACCTCGGTCTGGACTGGCCCGAGCACCGCTCCCCGCGCGAGCAGGCAGGACGGGTCACCGCCCAGGTGGCGGCGGGGCCCGAGGAGGTCGCGGCACTCGAGGGCCTGTTGGGCGAGGTGGAGCGCGGTCGCTACGCCCCGCCGACCTCGCTCGCCACGATCGAGCCGGACGACCGCTCCCGCACCGTGCAGACGCTGGACTCCTGGCGCCACGCGATGGGGGCCAGCGTGGAGCACCCGTGGCGCGCGCGGCTGTGGCCCCGGTCGTTGTGGCGGCGCGGCTGAGTCATCCGGCCAGTCGGCGGACGACAGCCGTCCGTGGTCGACGCGCTCGGAAGGCCGAGCAGCGGGTCAGAAGCCGCCCTCGTGGCGCCGGCGCTCCCAGCGCTGCTCCATCCGCTGCATGAACGTTCCCCCCGAGGGGCGGGGAGCCTTGGGCCGGGCACGCAGCGGGCGTCGCGGCGGCTTGGGGCCGGTGGCGCGGGTCCGGCGCGGCTTGGAGCGCCCGCCGTCGAGGACGTCGAAGCGGTGGGGGTGGTCGTCGAAGTCGAAGATCTGCTCCTCGGCGGGACGGGCCTGCTGCGCCGGGGCGTGACGTCCGCGCCAGGCAGCCAGTCCGAGGGTCGCAGAGCCGAGCATCACCAGGAAGCCGAGCACACCGAGCCAGGTCTGCTGGCTCATCGCGCCACCCATGAGCATCGCCACGCCCGCGATGAACACGACCGCCGCGGCGATCGAGCGCAGCTTGGCGACCCTCTCCAGGGAGCTCCCGCGCAGCGTGGAGACGAACTTCGGGTCCTCCTGGGCAAGCGCCTGCTCCATCTGCTCGAGCAGACGAAGCTCCTCTTCGGAGAGCGGCACGACAACCTCCAGGACGACTGACTCTTCCGAGTCTAGGCAGGGTGCGGTCAAGTCGGTAGACGGTGGGGGAAATCGTGATCGATAATTCCCGTTCGCGCCAGGCTGTGCCCACAGGCACGAGGTCCCGCTCGAGCTCTCGCTCAGGGCCGCTCGCCGATGAGCAGCGTCGCGCGTCGTACGGCGCCCCTGCCGAAGCGCAGCGCCGCAGCATCACTGGCCCGGTCGGCCTCCTCCCAGCCGCGGTCGCGTGAGCCGAGCACCAGCTGGCGCTGCACCTGCTCGCGCGGCACCAGTCCCTCGACCCGCACACCCACCAGCCGGATGCGTGCCCGCTGCAGCCCGAGGGCGTCGTAGAGGCCGGTCACCGCCGCATGCACCTCACCGGTGACGTCGGTGGCGTCGGTGAGGGTGCGCGAGCGGGTGATCGTGGTGAAGTCGGCGAAGCGCACCTTGAGGGAGACGGTGCGCCCGGCCACCCCCGCCGACCGCATCCGGGCGGTCACCCTGGTCGCCAGCCGCAGCAGCTCGCGCAGGACCACCGACCGGTCGTCGGTGTCACGGCCGAAGGTCTCCTCGGCCCCCATGCTCTTGTCGGGCTCGTGGGTCGCCCGGCGCGGGGTGATCGCACGCCGGTCGCTGCCCCACGCCAGGTGGTGCAGCTGGGTGCCCATCGCCAGCCCCAGGGCACGTTGCAGCGTGGCCACCGGCGTGTGCGCGACGTCGCCCACGGTGAACAGGCCGAAGCGGTGCAGCTGTTCGCGGGTCTTCTCCCCCACGCCGTAGAGCTCGCCCACGTCGAGGGGGTGCAGGAACCGGGTCACCTCGCGCGGGGGTACGACGAGCACCCCGTCGGGCTTGGCACGCCGGCTGGCCAGCTTGGCCACCGACACCGAGCCCGCGACCCCGACCGAGCAGGTGATCCTCTGCTCGTCGGCGACCCTGGCCCGGATGTGCTCGGCGATCTCCAGCGGAGTGCCCAGGCGCCGGGTCGCACCGGAGACGTCGAGGAACGCCTCGTCGAGGGAGACCGCCTCCACCAGCGGCGTGACCTGGCGGAAGACCTCCATCACCGAGGAGGAGACGCCCTCGAAGTCGGTGTAGTCGGGCGAGAGCACCACCGCCTCGGGACACAGCCGCCTCGCCCTGGTCATCGGCAGCGCGGAGTGCACGCCGTAGCGGCGGGCCGGGTAGTTCGCCGCCAGCACCACTCCCCGGTTGCCCCCGCCCACGATCACCGGCAGCTCGGCCAGCTCGGGCCGGTCACGGATCGCGACCGAGGCGAAGAAGGCGTCCATGTCGACGTGGAGGATGGGGCAGTCGGTGCTGTTGTCAGTGGTACTCGGGAGGGCGGGGCGCGGCCCGCGGGACGCACCGGGGCGCCCAACCACCCGCATGGACGCCTGCGGCGAGGGGCGGGGGCCAGTCCCATCCACGGGCGCCCCGGCGGCCCCGCGGTCCCCACCCCACCCGAGCGCGCTCACCACGCACCCTGCCGGGAGGGCCAGTCCCATCCACGGGCGCCCACCGTCTGTCCGGCTGACCTCGTGCCAGCGTGCCGGCGAGTGCAGCCTTGGGGAGGGGGTCAGTGGGTGGCGAGGGCGTGGAGCTGGGTGGCGATGGTGAGGTACTCCGGGCGGGTGGCCACTGCTCGCTCGAGGTCGAGGAGGGCGGCGGCGGCTCCGGGTTCGAGGTCGAGGAGGGTCGGGGGGACCAGGTCGCTGAAGACGCGGACACCGTGGACGGCGGTGACGGTGTACCCGGCGGCCTCGAGCAGGCCGGTGACCTGGTCGGCGGTGAACCGGCGCTCGACCGGCCGCGGGTCGGTGCCGTCGCCGGGAGCGCCGGGTGCCGGACCGTCGAGGAGCGCCTTGGCCTGGGTGAGGTGGCCGGCCATGGCGCGGGCGAGGACGGCGGCGTGCTGCTGGCTGACCAGCAGCGAGAGGACGCCGTCGGGACGCAGCACCGAGGCGATCGTGGCCAGGGCTGCGGCGGGGTCCGCGACCAGTCCGAGGACGCCGTGGCACAGCACCAGGTCGACGCCGCCCTCCGGGGCCAGTCCGGCGAGGTCGCCGAGGTCGCCCTGGAGGCCGGTGACCCGGTCGGCCACGCCTTCCTCGTCGGCCCGCCGGGCCAGCGCCGCGAGGGCGTCGGGGCTGGGGTCGACGACGGTGACCTGGTGGCCGAGCCCTGCCAGCCGGACCGCGAACCCGCCGGTGCCGCCGCCGATGTCGAGGACCCGCGCGTCGTCCGGACGGTCCGCGAGGAGGGCGCGGACGGCGTCCCACACCACGCCGGTGCGAGCAGCGGTACGACGCTCCAGCGGACGCTCCATAGCCCCAGACCCTAGGGGGTGGTGATGTCTCATCCGGCACTCCCGGGGCTGCGGTGCCACAGCTTGCGGGCCACCTCTCCGGTGACCGTCCCGGTCGAGTGTCCGGCCGGCTTGATGTCGGCGTACGGCGACATCCGGAAGCCGCTGGTGTGCACCAGCACCCGGCTGGTGCCCTGGGCCGGACCGACCCCCGCATACCCCTCCGGAGGGCGCTCGATCTCTGCGTGGACGGCGGCCATCCCCTCGGCGCGCCACAGGTCGTGCAGGCGACCGAGGTCCCAGGCTCCGGTGGCCCGCAGCGAGACACCGCGGCGGCCGGTGCGGCGCAGCTCCCCGCGGACGACGAGCAGCCAGGAGCCGAACACCGTCGCGGCGTAGGGCCCCTGCGCGTCCTCGAAGAAGGTCGCGTCGACCGGGCCGGTGGCATCGTCGAGGGTGAGGAAGATGACTCGGCGTCCCGAGCGGATCGGGGGTGTCTGGGTGGCCACCTTGACCCCGGCGACCAGCAGCTCGCTGCGGCTGCGGGCCGAGAGGAGGTCGGCCGAGCGGGTGATCCCGAGCCGGTCGAGGAAGGGTGCGTGGAACTCCACGACGTGGCGACTGGCGTCGAGGCCGAGGATGTCGAGCTCGGCGCGCACCCGGTCGGCGTCGGTCATCTCCGGCAGACCGCTCACCCGCGCGGTGGCGCGATCGTCGGTGGAGTCGCCGAGGTCGAGGGCGAGCTGGAAGGAGTCCCTGCCCGGGTCCGTCCCCGCACCCGCCTTCGGCCGGGAGCGCGCCAGCCCGCGTGCACGCGGGGCGTTCGCCCGGTCGGCGGCTCGGCGCAACCGGTCGAGGTCACCGATCTCGAGGAGCAGGTCGCGCCGGGTCATCCGGTGACGCCTCCCGGCACCGGCGCTCGCGCCGATGCCGTAGATGCTGTCGAACCCGCCTGCCTGCACCAGTCGCTCGACCACCGGCCGCGCGACCTGGGCGCGCTGCCAGAAGTCGGTGAGCGAGGCGTACGGCGCGGCCTTCCTGCCCCCGACGATCCGCGCCACCTCGGCGTCGTTGATGCCGCGGACCTCGCTCAGCGCGATCCGGATCCCCCACCCGCGGCCCGTCCACGCCGGCTCGCCCGCCTGCTCGAGCGCCGCGCGCACCTGCGGCTTGGTGTAGATGCCGCCTCGTCGCGCGAACCGGTCGAGCTGAGGCCCGTGGTCCCTGAGGCGGGCCGCCGCGGCTCGTCGGGCCGCGTCCTCCATCCGCTCCACGACGTACTCCACCTCGCTGGCGTTGACGTCGAGGCCGAGCACCTCGATGCCGAGCTGGCGGGCGTCGTCGAGGATCAGCCGCTTGGGGTACATCCCGGGGTCGTGGGTGAGCACCCCGGCCAGGAAGTGCGCCGGGTAGTGGGCCTTGAGCCACGCCGACTGGTAGGTCGGCAGCGCGAACGCGGCGGCGTGGGCCTTGCAGAAGCCGAACGAGGCGAAGGACTCGATCACCTTCCAGACCTGCTCGACCAGCGGCAGCGGGTACCCGCGACCCAGTGCGCGCGGGAAGAACCAGGTCTTCGTCATCGCCATCCCCTCGGTGTCGCCGAGGGCACGACGCCACTCGTCGCCCTCCGCGTTGCTGACACCGGCGAAGGTCGCGATCATCTCGATGATCTGCTCGTGGTAGACCACCACGCCGCGGGTGCGCTCGAGGATCGGCTTGAGGTCCTCGTGGAGGTAGGTGAGCTCCTTCCAGCCCTGCTTGACCTCGAGGTACGGCGTGATCATGTCGCTCTTGACCGGCCCGGGCCGGAACAACGAGATGTCGGCGATGATGTCCTCGAAGGTCTCGATGCCCGACTTGCCGACCAGCTCGCGCTGCCCCGGCGACTCGATCTGGAAGACGCCGAGGGTCTTGGCGCTGGAGATCATGTCGTAGGTGCGCTGGTCGTCGAAGGGCACCTGGACCTCGTCGTCGAGGTCGATGTGGCGGCCCTCGGTGCGCTCGATCTCGGCCACCGCGTGGGCCATCGAGGACTGCATCCGGATGCCGAGCACGTCGAGCTTGAGCAGCCCGAGGTCCTCGACGTCCTCCTTGTCGAACTGGCTCATCGGGTAGCCCAGGAAGCTCTGCTCCACCGGAGTGCGGTCGAGCAGGGTGGCGTCGGAGAGCAGCACCCCGCACGGGTGCATCGCGATGTGGCGCGGCAGCCCGTCGAGGCTCTCCACCAGCCGGAAGAACATGTCGAAGCTGCCCCAGTCGCCTGCCGCCGCCTCCCGAGCCAGCCCGGTCGCGCGCAGCTCGGGCAGGTCGCGCAGCGCCATCCGGGCGTCTCGGGCGCGGATGTGCGGGAACGCCTTGGCGATGGTGTCGATCTCGCCCACCGGCATCCCCAGCGCCGCCCCGACGTCGCGGATCGCGTGCCGCACCTTGTAGGTGTCCATCATCGAGACCGTCGCGCAGCGCTCGTGGCCGTAGCGCTCGAGGATCGCGTCGTAGACCTCCAGCCGCCGCGCGGACTCCACGTCGAGGTCGATGTCGGGCAGCGAGGCCCGCAGCGGTGAGAGGAACCGCTCCATCAGCAGGCCGTGGCGGAGGGGATCGATCCCGGAGATGCCCAGCAGGTAGTTGACCAGGCTGCCGGCGCCCGACCCGCGCGCGGCGTTGCGGATGCCGAGATCGCGGACCATCTCGGTGATGTCGCCGACGGTGAGGAAGTACGACGCGAAGCCGAGCTGCCGGATCGTGTCGAGCTCGTCGTCGAGCCGCTTCCAGATCCGCTGGCGGGGAGCCTGGCCGTAGCGCCACCCGATCGCGGCCTCGCAGCGGCGGCGGAGCTCGGCGTCGGCGGGGGTGTCCTGCGTGGTGATCCTCAGCGGGGGGCGTGGCGCTCCTCCGCCACCGCCCATCCCTCCGGCGGACCGGCCTCCGGTGGGCTGCCACATGGGTCCGGTTGGGGGGGCGGCGGTCATCGGGGCGGGGGACGCGCCGGGGCGCCCAACCGCCCTCGGGGACGCCTGCGGCGAGGGGAGGGGGCCAGTCCCATCCACGGGCGCCCCGGCGGCCCCCCGCCCCGCCGACCACCGCAAGGAACCGGGGCCAGTCCCATCCACGAGCGCCTCGGCGGCCCCCGGCTCCCACGCCCGCTGAGGGGTCGGGACGCCTCCTACGCTCGTGACACCAGTCCCATCCACGAGCGCCCGGCGGCCCCGGCTCCCCTGCCCGCTGAGGGGTCGGGACCCCACCGATGCCGCCGCGGACGCTGATCTCGAACTCGGGGAAGTGGACCTCGCCGAGGCCGAGGTCGGCGCGGGGGTCGAGGACGCACTGGTCGGCCAGGGCGCGGGTCGCGGCCAGCAGGGCGGTGGCGCTGGAGGGGCCGTTGATGCCGGCGTAGCGGCAGATCTCCTCGGCCACCTCGTGCATCTGCTTGCCGGACTTCAAGAATCCCTCGGCGTTGCGGCGGTCGAGGTGGCGCAGGTCCATCGGCACGAGCCGGCGGGCGGCGTCGAGGACGTCGGTGGTGGGCGCGTCGAGGCGGTCGGCGAAGCGGACCGCGTTGGAGAGGACCACCGGCAGGCGGATGCCCAGGCTGCCGCGGAGCCCACCGCGAGCCAGGCCGGCCATCCGGGCGGCGTGCGGGGAGCTGCCCGGGCCCGAACCGGGAAGCCGGTGGGAGACCACCTCCACGACGAGGTGCTCGGGTCCGACGAGGTCCACCCAGCGCTGCAGCACCTGCGCCCCGAGGTCGTCGCGGCGCAGGGTGGCTGCCCGGCCCAGCTCGGAGGCCGGACCCAGCAGGACACGTACGTCGCCTGCGTGAGCCGCGCCGGCGACGTGCTCGGCCACCAGGTCGGGCGTGCACACCGGGGTCCCCCGCTCGCCGGCGGCATGGGTGGCCGAGACCAGCCGGCACACCGCCGCCCAGCCGCTGCGTCCGCTGGCCAGGAAGGTGACCCGGGGCAGCCGGGTGTCCCGGGAGGCGCCGCCCCGCACGGGGGTCCTGGGCCGGCCGGGCGTGGCCTCCGCCGAGCGGCGGTGGTCTCGACCGTCGCTCCCTGCTCGACCCGAGGGTCGCCTGCCATGGCCAGGTCGACGCCGAGGATCGGGCGGATGCCGGCGGCCGTGGCGGCCTTGGCGAACCGGACCGCGCCGTAGGTGCCGTCGCGGTCGGTCAGCGCGAGGGCGTCCATCTCCTGCTCGGCGGCCCGCTCCACCAGGACGTGGGGGTGCGAGGCGCCGTACTGCAAGGAGTAGCCGGAGGCGACGTGCAGGTGCACGAAGGGGTCGGACACAGGAGTCCTCGAGCCCTCAGGCGACGCGGATCGGGGCGTGCTCGACCAGGCCCAGCGAGGTCTCCACCAGCGCGAGGAACCGGTCGGCGTCGCGGACCAGGTCGTCGGCCTCCCGCTCGCTCACCGCCCGCCGCGAACCGGACTCCGCGGCCGCCCGCTTGGCCGCGCCGGCGGCGAAGAAGCTCGCCCACTCGGCCAGCTCGGGGGCGACCTCGGCCAGCAGCACCCAGGCGTTGCGCTGGCGGGCGCGACGCGAGGGCGGCACCGGTTGCGCCCGGGCGGCCAGCAGCGCCGCGGTGGCCCGCAGCGCGGAGACATGGGCGTGGGCGTAGCGCTCGGGCGCCCCCGTGGAGGTGATCGCCTCGCGCAGCGACTCGGCGGCCCGCTCGAGGTAGGAGTGGGTCGCGGCCGGCAGGAAGGCAGGGGTCGCCGAGCTCGCTGAGGGGGCCGGGTTCAGTGCGGTGCTCATCGTGTCCACCCCCGCTCAGTCCAGGGCCCGGGCGAGCTGCCAGCTGCCCTCGGACCAGCTGAACACCAGGTCGAAGACCCCGAAGCCGGGATCGGCCTCGGCCGTGGGAGCGCTCGCGGCCACCCGTCCCCGGGCGGCTGCCACGCGCCACACCTCGCGCTCGCGCAGGAGGTCGCCGTCCAGTGGCCCGTCCAGCGGCCCGTCCTGCTGCCCGCCTCGGCGGTGACGTGGGCACGGCGGGTCCACCACGCTCCCGTCTCCACCCAGTGCGCCACCACCTCGCGCACCTGCCACAACCTGCCCCGCCACAGGAACTGGTCGGGATCCTCGTCTGCGCCCTTGCGCACCTCCACCGGGTCGTCGTAGCGCCGCACCACTGTCTCCTTCTCGTCCAGCTGCCTGGCTGTGGTCGGCCACCGATCGACCCGGTCGATGACCTGTTGTTGTTGTCGGCGCCCCGGTGGAGGATGGGGGTCGAGGTCACCCCCCACCGAGGCGATGGTTCGAACACGTGTTCGAACGAGTCCAAAGTACACCGCTCCCCCGACAGCCCGTCAAGAGCAGATCCGGCGCCTGTGGAGAATGCCTCCCATGACCGAAGAGACATCCGAGCACGCCGCCATCGCCCGCTTCCGCGCCGAGCTCGCGGCGCGCGGCGGCACCGGGCGAATCGTGGTGCTCCCCGAGTCGGTGCACACCGCCCAGCTCGCCGCCGACGCGCTCGGCTGCGAGGTCGGCGCGATCGCCAACAGCCTGCTCTTCGCCGTACCGAGCCAGGACGACCCGGAGGCCGAGGACGAGCCGCTGCTCCTGCTGACCAGCGGCGCCCACCGCGTCGACACCGAGAAGGTCGCCGCACGGCTGGGCATCGGTGCCCTGCGCCGCGCCAAGCCGGACTTCGTGCGCCGCCACACCGGCCAGGTGATCGGCGGGGTCTCCCCCTTCGACCACCCCGCACCGGTGCGCACCTACCTCGACCCGTGGCTGCGCCGGTACGAGGTGGTGTGGGCCGCGGCCGGGCATCCTGCGGCCGTGTTCAGCAGCACCTACGAGGAGCTGCAGCAGATGACCGGGGCTGCCGAGCTCGAGGTGGAGTAGCACCGCCGTACCGTCCCCGGGCGGGCCCTAGGGTGGCGGCCATGGCGCGGGTGGCGGTGGTCGGAGGCGGGTACGGCGGGCTCGCCAGCGCCGCCCGACTGGCCAAGCTGGGCCACGAGGTGACCCTGCTGGAGGCCGCCGACCAGGTGGGCGGTGCGCTCGGTTTCGTGGAGCAGGACGGGTTCCGGTGGGACGCCGGCCCGACGCACACGCTGCTCCCGGCCGTGCTGCGCGACCTGTTCCGCAAGTCGGGGCGGCCGGTGGAGAAGGAGCTCGACCTCGTGCCCCTCGAGCCGGTGCGCCAGCACCGCTGGGAGGACGACACCGTGCTCGACCTTCCCGGCGGCAGCCGCGCCGACCAGATCGCAGCCGTCGACGCCGCTCTGGGCACAGGACTCGGGCAGCAGTGGGCGGCGTACGTCGACGCGTTCAGCGACGACTGGGAGGCACTGCGCCGCGACTGGATGGAACGGCCCTGGTCCGCGGACCACGCGAGCAAGCAGGCAGTGGCCCTGCTCTCCACGCGCCTGACGATGCACAAGGTGGTGACCAAGCAGTTCAAGGACGAGCGGCTGCGCGACCTGGCCACCTTCGGCGCCCTGCTGGAGGGGCACGACCCGCGCAACGTCCCCGCGTGGGTGGGGATGTGGAGCTACGTCGAGCAGAACCTCGGCTCCTGGACCGTCCCGGGCGGGATGGGCGCCCTGGCAGGGGCGCTCGCCAGCCGCCTGGAGACACGCGGCGTGACCGTCCTGACCGGCACCCCGGCCCTCGACCTCGAGCTGTCGGCCGGGCGGGCGGTCGGGGTACGCACCGCCTCGGGCGTGGTCGAGGCCGACCACGTCGTCTGCGCGATCGACCCGCGTCGGCTGCCGGCCCTGGCGTCGTACGTCGAGCGCACGATGCCGGCCATCCCCCCGGTCGTGTGCCACGTCGGGATCGTCGGCGAGGTGCCGGTGCTGCCCGCGGAGGTGGTGCTGCACGGCGATCCCCTGCTGATCGTGCGCACGGGCGGCACCGCTCCGGCGGGCGCGCACGCGTGGACGATCCTGGGACGAGGACGCCTCGCCGAGGACATCGTCAACGCGCTGCAGCGCACCGGGATCCGCATCCGCGACCAGGTGGAGGTGCGCGTCGACCGGTCCCCCCTGGACCTCGTGCAGCTCTGGGGCGGGTCGCCGTACGGCGTCCTGTGGCAGGGACGCAACACGGTCACCCGCCGTCTCGGTCCCCGCACACCGGTCCCCAACGTGCTGATGGCCGGCGCCCACGCGACCCCGGGCGCCGGCCTGCCGAGCGTCGGGCTCTCCGCCTCCCTGGTCGCCCAGGAGCTCGGCCCGGCGTGATCGGACATCTCCGGCAGGTTGGCAGGCAGAACTGATGGCTGGCGGGCATTGCTCTGCCTGCCAGGGTTCGGTTTACCCGGGCGTCCGGGTAAACCCATCGCCCGCTCAGCCCGCGCGGTCAGGCCTTGAGGGACAGTGCCGACCAGATCTCGCGGGTCGCGCGGGAACGGTTCAGCGTGTAGAAGTGCAGGCCCGGGGCGCCGCCCTCGAGCAGGTCGTCGCACAGCTCGGTGGCGATGGCGACACCCTCGGCGCGGACGGCGGCAGGGTCGTCGCGCAGCGGGTCGATGCGCGAGCGCACCTCCTCGGGCATCTCCCGGCCGGACAGCTCGACCATCCGGTGCATCGAGCCGACGTTCAGGATCGGCATCACTCCCGGGATGATCGGGAAGTCGACCCCGACCGCACGGGCCCGCTCGAGGAGACCGAAGTAGTCCGAGGCACGGAGCACCATCTCGGTCACCGCGAACTCCGCACCGGCGTCGCGCTTGGCCTTCAGCACGGCGACGTCCTCGTCGAGCGAGGTCGCGTCGCGATGTCCCTCCGGGAAGGCCGCCACCCCCACCGAGAAGTCGTCCAGCCTCCTGATGAACGCCACCAGGTCCGAGGCGTAGTCGATCCCGCCGTCGGTGGGGACCCAGGGCGTGCCCGGCCCTTCCAGCGGGTCGCCGCGGAGCGCGAGCACGTTGCCCACCCCGGACTCGGCGAGCGAGGCGAGGATCCGCTCGAGCTCGGCGGTGGTGTGGCCCACGCAGGTCAGGTGGGCCATCGGGAGCAGGCTGGTCTCGCGGGCGATGCGCGCTGTGATCGCCAGGGTGCGGTCGCGCGTCGTACCGCCTGCGCCGTAGGTGACCGAGACGAACGTCGGCTGCAGCGGCTCGAGCTCGCTGATCGAGCGCCAGAGGACCTCCTCGCCGGCCTCGTCCTTGGGTGGGAAGAACTCGAAGGAGAAGGCGCGACGGCCTTCTGCGAGCAGGTCAGCGATGCGTACGGGTCCCCCGGCCATGCGACGAGGGTAGAGGTCTAGTCTCGCCGGGTGACGCCGCAGCACGCTGGGTGGGACGCTGCTCCCGACCAAACCTGGAACCCAGGTGCCTTCCGCGAGGCCGTCGAGTCGGTGCTGCAGGACTTCGTCGCCGCGCAGGCGCTCTGGCTCGAGGCGCTCGGACGCGACGCGGAGAGCCTCGTCGACCAGGCGCGCACCAGCGTCTCCGGCGGGAAGCGGTTCCGGGCCGCGTTCTGCTGGTGGGGGCACCAGGCGGTGAGCCCGGTCGTGGACCGGCCAGCCCTGCTGCGCGCGTGTGCCTCCTTGGAGCTGCTGCACGCAAGCGCGCTGGTCCACGACGACTACATGGACGCCTCCGACGTACGACGTGGGCGGCCGGCCACGCACCGCGCGTTCGAGCAGCTGCACCGCGAACGTGGATGGCCCGGAGCGGCGGAGAGCTACGGCGCGTCGGCGGCGATCCTCCTCGGCGACCTCCTCCTGAGCTGGTCAGACGAGCTGCTGCGCACCTGCGGGCTGCCCCCGGACCGGGTGCTGGACGCTCTCGGCTACTTCGACCTGACCCGCAGCGAGGTCGTCACCGGACAGTTCCTCGACGTGTCGGCGCAGGCGCGCGGCTCGGCCGACGTGGACGCGGCGATGACCGTGCTGCGCTACAAGTCGGCGAAGTACTCCGTCGAGCGGCCGCTGCACATCGGCGCGGCACTGGGAGGCGCCTCCCCCGCGGTCATCGAGCAGCTCAGCCGGTTCGGCCTGCCCCTGGGCGAGGCGTTCCAGCTGCGCGACGACCTGCTGGGTGTCTTCGGTGACCCCTCGGCGACCGGCAAGCCGGCCGGTGACGACCTCGTCGAGGGAAAGCGGACCGTGCTCGTTGCCCTTGCCCTCGACGCGCTGCCGACCGCGGAGGCCAAGCTGCTGGACACCTCGCTGGGCACCCCTCTGGACGAGGAGAAGGTGCAGCAGCTGCGTGCCCTGATCGACGACTCGGGTGCCCGCCAGCAGGTGGAGTCGGTGATCACCGAGCTGACCGCGCACTCCCTCGACGCCCTTGCCGCAGCGGACGTCACCGACCACGCGCGCGTCGTACTGGAAGGCCTCGCCGCGGAGGCGACCCAGCGAACTGTGTGACCGAAACTGCGGGTGCTGCGCGAAGTAACGCGCGCTCCGCGAAGTTTCACCGGCCCGCCGGTGAAACCGCAGCGGCCCCTCAGGACAGCGAGAGCACCTGCGCCCGGCGCTTGACCTCGGTGCCCCGGTTCTCCCGGAGGGCGTCGATGGGGCGGCCGGGGAGGGAGTCGTCGGCGGTGAACAGCCAGGTGAGCATCTCCACGTCGTCCCAGCCGCCGTCGGAGAGGAGCACCAGGGCCCCGGGGACGCCCTTGACGATGGCGCCGTCCTGGAGCAGCTCGGCGGGGATCTGCTGGCCCGCACCCGGCGCGGGTACGGCGGCGGCCAGCTGGTGCTCGCGGATCAGCTGGCGGACCTTGCTGACGGTGACGCCGAGCTCCTCTGCGGCCGCCTTCCAGTCCAGCCAGTCGGACACGAGGCCGGCCAGGGGCGACTCGACGACCGAATTCGGGGTGTTCTCGCTCACGTGGACATGCTGCCACCACCGCGTTTTCGCGCTCAGCACGGCCCCTCACCTCCCCGGGACCGGCCGCCACAACGCCTAGAATGGCTGGCCAAGCCGGACCTTCCCCGCCGGTCGCTGGAGGACGTTGTGGAGCGCACTGCCGACTCGCTCATCGGGCGTGTCCTCGACGGCAGGTACCGCGTGGGTCCCAAGATCGCCCGCGGCGGGATGGCCGGCGTCTACGAGGCCACCGACCTCCGCCTGGACCGCACGGTCGCGGTGAAGGTGATGCACGAGGGGCTGGCCGACGACGACGAGTTCGTCCGCCGCTTCCAGCGCGAGGCGCGCTCGGCGGCCCGCCTGGCCCACCAGAACGTCGTCTCGGTCTTCGACACGGGCGAGGACCAAGGCACCTTGTTCCTGGTGATGGAGTACGTCCCCGGCCTCACCATGCGCGACCTGATCCGCAAGGAGGCGCCGATGGCGCCGGCCAAGGCGCTGGCGGTGATCGAGCCGGTCCTCTCGGCACTCGCCGCCGCCCACGACGCCGGCATCCTGCACCGCGACGTCAAGCCGGAGAACGTGCTGCTCGCCGACGACGGCCGGATCAAGGTGGCCGACTTCGGCCTCTCCCGCGCGATCAACTCCGAGACCCAGCACACCGCCACAGGTGGCGTGCTGATCGGGACGGTGTCCTACCTCGCCCCCGAGCTCGTCGTCAACGGCCACGCCGACGCACGTGCCGACGTCTACGCCGCGGGCGTGATGATCTACGAGATGCTCACCGGCCACAAGCCGCACCAGGCCGAGAGCCCCATCCAGGTGGCCTACAAGCACGTGCACCAGGACATCCCGGCGCCCTCGGCGAGCACCCCCGGCATCCCGCCGTACGTCGACGCCCTGGTCGCCCGGGCCACCTCGCGCGACACCGCCCTGCGGCCTGCCGACGCGCGCGTGCTGCTGCACCAGGTGCGCCGGGTGCGGCACGCCCTCGACCACGGCGTGACGCAGGACGACGAGCTGGTCGCCGACCTGACTCCCACCTCGCCCATCGGCGACCGCACCCCCACCGGCGAGCTCCCCGTCCAGATCCTCGCGCCGCAGGAGCTCGCCGAGATCGCCGAGCTCCAGCACGCCCGAGGATCTGCAGGGACACCGGACGCCGTCTACGACCAGGACCGCGACGCACCCGTGGTGCCTTCCCGTCCCCGCTCCGGTCCGCCCCCCGGCCCCCCGCCCACGCCGTCGCGCCGCTCGCGCCGCGGACCGGTGTGGCTGGTCCTCGTGGTCCTGCTCGCGGTCGTGGCCGCCCTCGCCGGCTGGTACTTCGGGATCGCGCGCTTCACCGTCACCCCCGGCGTGATCGACCTGAGCCGGAGCGCCGCGCAGGCCAAGCTCGACCAGTCCGGGCTGGACCTGAAGGTCACCGGCACGGCGTACTCCGAGACCGTCCGCAAGGGCTTCGTCGTCTCCACCGACCCCGCTCCGGGAGACCGGGTGGCGAAGGAGGGCACCGTCGGCGCGGTGCTGTCACTGGGCCCGGAGCGCCACCAGGTGCCCGACGTCCGTGGTCGCACGCTCGACGACGCCCAGCAGATGCTCGACGACGCAAAGCTGGCCTACGGCGACGCGGTGGAGCGCTACGACGAGAAGGTGCCCAAGGATCGCGTCGTCACCAGCGACCCGGTCCCCGGCACCCCGCTGCGCCGCGACACCGCGGTCGACATCGTGGTCAGCAAGGGCCCGAAGCCCATCGCGATCCCCGACTTCACCGGCAGGCGCGCCGACGTCGCCGCGCAGCGCCTCGGCAAGCTCGGCTTCAAGGTCCACACCACCCAGGTCAACAGCGACACGGTCGCCAAGGGCCGGGTGATCTCGCAGAGCCCCGACTCCGGCAACGGCAACAAGGGCGACGCCGTCTCCCTGGTCGAGTCCAAGGGACCTGTGCTGGTCGCGGTGCCGAACGTGCGCGGAGAAGGCCTGCAGGCGGCCACGGAGCGGTTGCAGGCCGCAGGGTTCCAGGTGCAGGTGCGCCACGCGAGCCTCTACGTCGGCGTGATGTACGTCGTCGGTACCGACCCCTCCGGCGGCACGATGGCCCGCAAGGGCAGCACGGTGATCGTCAGCATCGTCTGAGCACCGGGGCTCGCTGACACGCCAGGCAGATCGGTCACTCAGATCACACCAGTCCCACTGGTAACGTCGGTCAGCGCCATGACTTCCCCCTGCGATGGCAACGCGCGAGGGCGCCCGGTGACAGCCGCTGCGGTAGCCGTGGTGGCGGCTGCGGCGGTGTGCCTGGCGGTTGTCGCGCCGGCCGGGACCGCCGAGGCGACCGCGTGGCACGGCCACCCCGACCGCGCGCTGGTCCGGCACGTGGTGCGGCCGGGAGAGACGGCGACGGCACTCGCGGTGCGCTACCACGCCTGGACCGCCGAGCTGATTGCCCTGAACCACCTCGGGGCCCGCGGTGCGCTGCGCCGCGGCCAGGTCATCTGGATCCCGGTCGTGGTCTCGGCGACCAGGCGGGCCGGCCAGCACGTGCCGCGACGGCACCCGCACGCCCACAAGAAGCACGGGCACGAGCGCCTGCCCCTCCTGGTGCACCCGAGCACGCCTCCCAAGGGCTGGCGCGACGCGGACCTGAACCGCCGACAGGTGCACGACCTCGTCGTCCGGATGGCGCGGCACTACGGCGTACCGCCCCGCCTCGCCCTGGCGATCGCCTGGCAGGAGTCGGGCTGGCAGCAGCGCCGTGTCTCGGTCGACGGCGCGCTGGGCGTGATGCAGGTGCTGCCCGGCACCGGCAGCTGGATGCGCTGGTACGCCGGCCGCCAGCTGCGCCTGCGCGACACCCACGACAACATCCAGGCCGGCGTGCTGACGCTGCGGACCCTGCGCTCGTGGACGAAGAAGGACGTCACCGCGATCGCCGCGTACTACCAGGGCCTCGGCTCCGTGCGCCGCCGCGGCTGGTTCGACGACACGTCGGCCTACGTGCGCGCCGTCCTCGCCCACGAGCGCTCGCTGCGGAGGACGGGCAGCCCACGATGACGCCGGCGCGGGCGTTGCTCGCGCCCCTCTAGGCTCTCCTGGTGCGTGCTGCCGATCCCCGCCGGCTCCGAGTCCTCGCGACGGTGACGCTGCTGGCGGTCACGGCGTGCTGGGGCTCGACGTTCTTCCTGATCCACGACCTGCTCGACCGGGTGCCGGTGCTGGACTTCCTGGCGCTGCGGTTCGCGATCGCAGCGGGCGTCGTGCTCCTGCTCGCACCGCGCTCGATCGCCCGGCTCTCGCCCGCCACCCGCCGCCGCGCGGTCGTCGTGGGCGTGCTGTACGGCGTCGCGCAGATCCTGCAGACCGCGGGGCTCGGTCACACCGCGGCCAGTGTCGGCGGGTTCATCACCGGGCTCTACGTCGTGGCCACTCCCCTGTTCGCGGCGGTGCTGCTGCACAGCCGGATCAGCGGACCGACGTGGATCGCGGTGCTGCTGGCGATGGCGGGGCTGGCGGTGCTGACGCTCGACGACGTGGCGGGTTTCGGCGGACTCGGCTACGGCGAGGCACTGATCCTCGCGGCCGCACTGCTGTACGCCCTTCACATCGTCGGTCTGGGCGCCTGGTCGACTCCGCAGGACGCGGTCGGGATGGCGCTGATCCAGTGCCTGGTGATCGCGGCGATCTGCGGGATCGCGGCTGCGCCGGGCGGGATCACGCTCCCCGATCGTGCCGGCGACTGGCTCTCGATCCTCTACATGGCCGTCTTCGCCGGCGCCGGGGCGCTGCTCGGCCAGACCTGGGCGCAGGCCCACCTGCCGCCCACGCGCAGCGCGATCATCATGACCATGGAGCCGGTCTTCGCCGCGTTCTTCGCCGTGCTGCTCGGCGGCGAGTCGGCGGGGCCGCGGATGTTCCTCGGCGGCGGGCTGGTGCTGGCGGCCATGCTGATCGTCGAGCTGGTGCCGCGTCGCCGGATCGAGGCCGAGGTGCCGCACATCGCGGTCTGAGGCCCGCGACGGTGCCGCCTGAGACCTGATCGTGATTCCGGATGCTGACATCGGGTCCCGCCATCCGGACACCCGGACCTAGCCTCGCAGCATGGTCGTTGTGATGTCCCCCGACGCCACCGAGGAGCAGATCGCGCACGTCACCGAGCGGGTCGAGGAGGCCGGTGGCCAGGCGTTCGTGAGCCGTGGCGTGGTGCGCACGATCATCGGCCTGGTCGGCGACATCGAGTCCTTCCACGGCCTGAACCTGCGCAGCATGGCCGGCGTCCAGGAGGTCTACCGGATCTCCGACCCCTACAAGCTGGTCAGTCGCCAGCACCACGCCGAGCGCTCCACCATCCGTGTCGGGACGGGACCCTCCGCGGTCGAGATCGGCCCGGACACGTTCACCTTCATCGCCGGCCCCTGCGCCGTCGAGACTCCGCAGCAGACCCTCGAGGCCGCCGAGATGGCGAAGGCGGCAGGCGCCAAGCTCCTGCGTGGCGGCGCGTTCAAGCCGCGCACCTCGCCGTACGCCTTCCAGGGGCTGGGGGTCGCGCGGCCTGGAGATCCTGGCCGACGTCGGCCAGGCCACCGGCCTGCCTGTCGTCACCGAGGTGGTGGACGCGCGTGACGTGAAGCTGGTCGCGGAGCACGCCGACATGCTGCAGGTCGGCACGCGCAACATGGCCAACTTCGGGCTGCTGCAGGCGGTCGGCGAGTCCTCGAAGCCGGTGATGCTCAAGCGCGGCATGACCGCGACGATCGAGGAGTGGCTGATGGCCGCGGAGTACATCGCGCAGCGCGGCAACCTCGACATCGTGCTGTGCGAGCGCGGCATCCGCACCTTCGAGCCGGCCACCCGCAACACCCTCGACATCTCCGCGGTCCCCGTCGTCCAGGCGACCAGCCACCTGCCGGTCTTGGTCGACCCGTCGCACTCGGCCGGCCGCCGCGACCTCGTCGTACCGCTCTCCCGCGCGGCCATCGCGGTCGGCGCCGACGGCATCATCGTCGACGTCCACCCCGATCCCGAGAACGCGCTCTGCGACGGGCCGCAGGCGGTCTTCGGCTCCGAGCTGCGGGCGCTGGCCAAGGCGGTCCGCCAGCTCCCGCCGGTGCTGGGTCGCTCCTGAGTCCTCGGGGTGCCACGATGGCTCGATGGAGAAGGTCTGGGTCATCGGGAGCCTCGCCGTCACGGTCGCGCGCATCGACTTCCTCGATCCCGCGGTGGCCGATGAGCCCGACGCCAGGGAGCGCGGCGTCCGGGTCGAGGTCAGACCCGCGAACGTCGTACGACGTGGGTCGATCTACGCCTCGTCCGCGGTGTCGATCGAGCCGGCCGACTACCGGATCGACCTCCTGGAGTCCCGCCCGGGCGCGGCCGACCGGATGCACTGGCACCCCACGATGGCGGACGGCGAGCCCGGTGAGCGGGTCTTCGACCCTGCCCTGAGCGCCGATCCGCTGGCATGGGTCACCGAGAGGCTGAGCGGGGCCGGAGGCGTCGGCGCGCACGTGGAGGAGATCGTCGAGGAGGTCGCCCGCGGGCTCGAGTGGGCACGGCAGCCCTGGCCGCCAATCGAGCGCGTCGAGCGCGACGAGCGCGGCCTCGCCGTCGACGCTTGAGCGTGTCGCGTCCGCGCAGCATCCCCGAGGGGCTGGTCGTCGAGCTGTCCCGCGGCAAGGTCCTCCCCGGTGCGAGCGCGGAGGCCGACCGGTGGATGCAGATGCTCGACGACCGGCTGGAGGAGTGCGTGGCCACCCTCGACCGGGAGCGGATGGCGGTCGAGATCGTCTTCCGGTTGAAGGAGGACGGCGAGGACTACCTGTACTGGGTGGCGATCCGCGGCGAGGACGGCGAGCCGCTCGACAGCTCGAGGTACCAGATCGACAAGGACCACGAGGCCCAGGCCCGTCGTACCAAGGAACCCGGCTGGGTCGAGGCCGAGCCCCAGGTCCTGATGCTCCCCGAGCCGGTCCGCGAGGCCGTGCTCGCCTGGGCACTCCGGCAAGACGGATAGTCCAGGACGTTCGGGCCCTTCGGGACCCTCGCCGAGGGCCCGAATCGTCCTGGACTATCGGGAATTCAGGATCGCCCCGAGCACCTTGGCGGCCTGGTCGACGTCGGCGCGGGTGACGTCGAGGTGGGTGAGCATCCGGACCTTGGTGGGGCCGACCGCGCCGACGAGGACGCCTTCGTCGCGGGCGGCGGCGACCACGGCCGGGGCGTCGGGTACGTCGACCACGACGATGTTGGTCTCGGTGAGGGCCGGGTCCGCGCCACAGGCCTCGGCGAGGAGCTTCGCGTGCTCGTGGTCCTCGGCGAGGCGCTCGAGGTGGTGGTCGAGGGCGTGGGCCGCCGCGGCCGCGAGCACGCCGACCTGGCGCATGCCGCCGCCCATCCGCTTGCGCCGCACCCGCGCCTCCGCGATCGCGTCCTCGGTGCCGAGCACCATCGAGCCGATCGGCGCGCCGAGTCCCTTGGAGAAGCACACCGCCATCGCGTCCGCGTTCTCGCCGTACGACGCCAGCGGGGTGCCGGTTGCCACGTGCGCGTTCCAGATGCGCGCGCCGTCGACGTGCACCGCGCAGCCCACCGAGGAGGTCCAGGCCCGCAGCTCCTGCAGCGAGGCCAGCGGCACGATGGTCCCGCCGGCGAAGTTGTGGGTGTTCTCCACCGAGACAGCGGTCGTGCGCACGAAGAACGGCCCCATGTCCGGGGCGTACATCCCCTGGATCGCGGGCAGGTCGACCTGCCCGTCCTCCCGGGTCCAGGTGCGCGAGGTCAGGCCGGTCAGGGCACCGTGCGCACCGAGCTCGGCCCGCAGGATGTGGGCCCGCGACTCGCAGAGCACCTCCTGCCCCGGGCCGACCAGCGCAGCCAGCGCGAGCACGTTGGCCATCGAGCCGGTCGGGGTGAACAGCCCCGCCTCGAAGCCGAACAGGCCGGCGACCCGCTCCTGCAGGGACAGCACCGTCGGGTCCTCGCCGTACACGTCGTCGCCGACCTCCGCCTCGGCCATCGCCCGGCGCATGCCGGAGGTGGGTCGGGTGACGGTGTCACTCCGCAGATCAATGTGGGGTCGGTCGATCACCCGACGAGCCTAGGCCGCGGGCTCAACGGAGCAGGTCCGGCGTGACCCACTCCTTGCCGAGCACGTGGTGGTCGAGGAACGCGAGCACCGTCTCGTTCCAGACCTTGGCGTGCTGCGGGGTCAGCACCCAGTGGTTCTCGTCGGGGAAGTAGAGGAACTTGTGCGGGAACTCCGCCGCGTCGCCCGAGCCCCGCGCCGCCAGCTCCGACCAGAGCCGCAGCCCCTCGCCGATCGGCACCCGGTAGTCGTGGTCGCCGTGCACCACCAGCATCGGCGTGACGATCTGGTCCACGCTCAGGTGCGGGGAGTTCTCGCGTGCCATCTCCGGTGTCATCTCGCGCCCCCAGTACCAGGGCGCGTCGGTGGTCGGCCCGAACTGGTCGAGCGCCCACAGGCTCGCGTGCGTCACGATCGCCCGGAACCGGTCGGTGTGCCCGGCCACCCAGTTGGCCATGTAGCCGCCGAAGGAGCCGCCCATCGCCGCGGTCCGGGTCTCGTCGATGTCGTCGCGCGCCTCGACCGCGTCGGTCGAGGCCATCAGGTCGGTGTACGGCGCCTTGCCCCACGAGCCCCAGCCGCGGGCGACGAAGTCGAGCCCGTAACCGGTCGAGAGTCCTGGGTCCGGCAGCAGCACGGCGTACCCACGGGCCACTGCCAGCCACGGGTTCCAGCGCCAGGACCACGCGTTCCACGACGACAGCGGGCCGCCGTGGATCCAGAGCAGTAGCGGTGCGGGGTTCTCCGCGGACGCATCGTCGGGCAGCGCCAGCCATGCCCGCACGCGGACCCCGTCGTCGGCCTTGGTCTCGACCTCCTCGAGCCGCCCGGGCAGCGCCGGCACGTCGCTCGGGCCGCGCAGGGGCGTCGAGCTCTGGTCCGGCGTGTGCGCGTCCAGGCGGACCGGCCGCAGCGGCTCGGCGTACGACGTGCGCATCGCGTAGACGGTCCGGCCGTCGGGGGAGACCTGCACGTCGGAGTAGGCGAAGTCGTCGGCGGTCAGCCGGGTGAAGGTCGCGCTCTCAACGTCGAGCCGGAAGACCGGCGCCCGTCCGTCCTCGTCGGCGACGAGCACGAGAGCCGAGCCGTCCGGCGTCCACTGGAGACCGCCGGGCCAGTGGTCCCAGTCGCCGTTGAGGTCCCGGACCTCCCCGCTGGCCACGTCGACGACGCACAGGCGCTGGTCCGGGGGGTCGTACGGCGTCGAGCGCTTCTCACGTACGACGGCGAGCCGGGTGCCGTCGGGGCTGAACCGAGGTGCGCCGTACTCGCTGTCGGCGTCGTCGAGCAGCAGCCGACGCTCGCCGGTGGCGACGTCGACCAGCGCGAGGGCGAAGCGCAGCCCGCCGGGCTCCGGCACCGTCCACGTCGTCGCGACCGTCGAGCCGTCCGGGCTGACGTCGTACTGCTGCTCGAGCAGCGCCGTCCCGGCGTCGGGCGTCAGGTCGGTGAGCTCGATGCGGGGGTCACCGGACCCCGTCTCGTCCTCGGACAGTGCGCCGGCGAACAGCCGTGGCCGGTCCGGCCCGAGGTCGTGGTCCCAGAACCGCACCGGCACGCTCTCGTGCAGGATCGCGGCGACCTTCTTCTCCTTGCGCTGCTTGCGCTTCTCGGCCTCCGACTCCTCGTCGGTGGAGGACGGGAAGGTCCGCGAGGCGAGCACGACGGTCCCGGAACCGCTCGCCACCTCCACGCTGTCGACGCCGCCGGGACGGGTCGCGACCACGCGGGCCTCGCCGCCTCCTGCGGGAAGCAGCCAGAGCAGCGACTGCTCCTCGTCGTCGTCGGTCGCTTCTGGGTCGGGCCTGGCCGAGGTGAACAGCAGCGAGCCGTCCGGCAGGAAGGCTGCGCCGCCCTCGCCCTTGGCGCTGCGGGTCAGCCGCCGCGCCGGCCGCTCGCCGGTCGGGTCGACCTCCCACAGCGAGGTGACGAACTTCGTCTGCTTCGGGTCCAGCGTCGAGACGCTGGTGACGAGCCGGCTGCCGTCGGGCGAGAGCACCAGGCCCCCGCCGCGCGGCAGGTCGACGTACGCGTCGAGGTCGTGGAAGGGGGTGGGGCCTGAGGTGGGAACATGGTGGGAGCAGTGGTGGGTGCTGCCGAGTCAGCGGGATCGGTCACCACCTCTACCTATCACGCCGCCGAGTGGGTCACCCCGGCTGCCGCTGGCTCCAGCGCCGTCTCCAGGATCTCGGCCACGTCGGAGACCGGCCGCACGTCGAGCTCGGCGAGCACCTCGGCGGGCACGTCGTCGAGGTCCGGCTCGTTGCGCTGGGGGATGAACACCGTCTTCAGCCCGGCACGTTGAGCCGCGAGCAGCTTCTGCTTGACGCCACCGATCGGCAGCACCCGCCCGTTCAGGGTCACCTCGCCGGTCATGCCGACGTCGGCCCGCACCGGCCGACCGGTGGCCAGCGAGGAGAGGGCGGTGACCATCGTGACGCCTGCCGACGGCCCGTCCTTGGGTACGGCGCCGGCCGGGCACGTGCAGGTGCACAGCGCGGTCGAGCGTCGCGGGATCGATCCCGTTCTCGGGTCCGTGGGAGCGCAGGTAGGACAGCGCGATCTGCGCCGACTCCTTCATCACGTCGCCCAGCTGGCCGGTCAGGTTGAGCGAACGCTCCCCCGCCATGGCCGTCGCCTCGATGAACAGCACGTCGCCGCCGGTGCCGGTGACGGCCAGGCCGGTGGCCACGCCGGGCACCGACGTGCGCTCCGCGGACTCCGGCAGGAACCGCGGACGGCCCAGGAACTCACGCAGGTTGTCGGCGTCGACGTCGACGCGTCCGTCCTCGGTGGAGGCGAGGCGGGTGGCGACCTTGCGCAGCACCTTGGCCACTGCGCGCTCGAGCTGGCGTACGCCGGCCTCGCGGGTGTAGCTGGCCGCGACCAGGCGCAGGGCCTCGTCGGACACGCTCACCTCGTCCTCGTCGAGCGCGGCCCGGCCGAGCTGCCGCGGCAGCAGGTGGGTGCGCGCGATGGCGACCTTGTCGTCCTCGGTGTAGCCGTCGAGGGTGACGACCTCCATCCGGTCGAGCAGCGCGTCCGGGATCGTGTCGACCACGTTGGCGGTCGCGAGGAACAGCACGTCGGACAGGTCGAGGTCGACCTCGAGGTAGTGGTCGCGGAAGGTGTGGTTCTGCGCCGGGTCGAGCACCTCGAGCAGCGCCGCAGCCGGGTCGCCCCGGTAGTCGGAGCCGACCTTGTCGACCTCGTCGAGCAGCACGACCGGGTTCATCGAGCCGGCCTCGGAGATCGCCCGGACGATGCGACCGGGCAGCGCTCCGACGTACGTGCGCCGGTGCCCGCGGATCTCGGCCTCGTCCCGCACGCCACCGAGGGCGACGCGGACGAACTTGCGGCCCAGCGCCCGCGCCACGGACTCGCCCAGCGAGGTCTTGCCCACCCCGGGAGGGCCGACGAGCGCGAGGACTGCGCCCGAACCACGGCCGCCGACGATCTCCAGGCCCCGCTCGGCCCGGCGTGAGCGCACGGCGAGGTACTCCACGATCCGGTCCTTGACGTCGTCCAGGCCGTGGTGGTCGGCGTCGAGGATCTCGCGCGCGCCGGCGATCTCCACGTTGTCCTCGGTCTTCGTCGACCAGGGCAGGTCGAGCACGGTGTCCAGCCAGGTACGGATCCAGCCCGACTCGGGGCTCTGGTCGCTGGCGCGCTCGAGCTTGCCGACCTCGCGCAGCGCCGCCTCCCGGACCTTCTCGGGCAGCTCGGCGGCCTCGACACGTCCCCGGTAGTCGTCGGCGCCCTCGGGCTCGTCCTCGCCCAGCTCCTTGCGGATCGCGGCCAGCTGCTCGCGCAGCAGGAACTCGCGCTGGCGCTTGTCCATGCCCTCGCGCACGTCGTTGCTGATCTTCTCGGTCACCTCGAGCTCGGCGAAGTGCTCGCGGGCCCAGCCCAGCACCTTCTCCAGCCGCGGCTCGATCTCCGGTGTCTCCAGCAGCTCACGCTTCTGCTCGTCGTCGAGGTACGGCGCGTAGCCGGCCATGTCGGCCAGCTCGGAGGGGTCGGTGACCCGCTGCACCGTGTCGACGACCTGCCAGGCGTTGCGCCGCTGCAGGATCGCGATCACGAGGTGCTTGTACTCCTCGGCGAGCTCACGGACGTGGTCGGTGGTCTCGCCCTCGTCGACCGTGTCGGCCTCGACCCAGAGCGCCGCACCGGCACCCGGGACGCCCGAGCCGATCCGGACGCGCTCGCCGGCGCGCAGCACGGCGGCCTTCACGCCTCCGGGCAGCCGGCCGACCTGCTCGACGGTGGCGATCACCCCGTGGGTGGGGTACCGGTCGGAGAGCCGGGGGGCGAGCAGCAGCCGCCCGTCGGACCCGGCCTGGGCTGCGTCGACGACCGGGCGGACGTCACCGTCGAGCTCGACCGGCACCACCATCCCCGGAAGCACGACGAGGTCCGGCACGGAGAGCAGCGGCAGTGAAGTGGTGTGAGTCATCAGGTCCCTCGATCGCAGAGAAGAAGCTTGAGTCTGTCCCGCTCAACTTCGGATCGAGTAGTGGTGTTCCCCGGGCGTCGTCCGCTCTCAGCGAACGGCCCCGCCGTCGGGACGAGTCCCAGGTCAGACGGCGACCGCGACCTGTCGCCCTCGGCTCCCCAGGGCCCGGTCGAGGTCGCGGAAGAAGCACCCGGTGAGGTGTGCGCCCGCGACGCCGAGGGTGGGCGAGCCGAGCCGGGCGACCAGCCCGCTCACCCGCGCCAGGGCGTCGTAGCGCAGGTACGTCGTCGCGCTCTCGTGGTGCGACAGCTCGACGTGCAGGTCCAGCTCGAGGCGCCCACCTCTCCCCCGGCCCTCCATGTGCACGCGCAGCGCGCTGGCCGAGGCGTGGCCGTGGACCTCGAAGTGGCCGCGGTAGGTGTCGCCGATCGGCCCGACCTGCACGCCGATCGTCGCGGCGTAGCTGTCGGGACCGAGCTCCTCGAGTCGGCGGCACCCGGGGATGGCTCGACGCAGCACCTCGTGGTCGTGCAGCGCCCTCCACACCTCGTCCGCCGACGCCGCAACGCTCCGCTCACCCGTGAACCGCATCATCGCCCCTCTCCGCTCTGGAGCCAGCCAACCCCGGAGGACACGGGCGGCACATCCCTCCGCAGGATGATCGTGGTCATCCTGGGGTCCCCACTGGGGAGGACACCGACTACGCCGGGGCCTCAGCGCAGGAAGATCCCGGCGTACGGCTTGGGGTCGAAGTACGTCGTCTTGGGTGGCATCACTTCGCCACGGTCGGCGACCTCGGTGAGCTGGTCGAGCGCCGGTGGCCGCAGGGCGAAGAGGGCGCCCCCGTCGGCGTCGCAGGCCTCCTTCAGCTCGAGGAGCGGCAGCAGGGCGGAGGTGATCTCGACCTTGGCGCGGTCCTCACCGACAAGCGGCCGGAGCACGTGCTCGTCGAGGATGGCAACGGCCGTGCCCGCCGCACCGGGTGGGCGCTCGCCGGTGAAGGTGGCGTCGTACCAGCGCCCCTCGACGTAGACCGCGAAGCAACCCGCGGCATCGTCGGGGTGGGTGAGCTCGGCGACGTCGAAGTGCTCGCCGAGCAGGCCGAGCAGCTCATCGCTGCGGACCGGGCCGGCGACTCGGCGGTGGAACGCGAGCAGGCGCAGGCCGTCGAGGGGGTAGATCACGCACATCACGCCGGACTCCCGGGGCCGACCCTGGAGCTCCCACATCGCGCAGGCTCGCGGCGACCCGGTGGTGGCCGTCCGCCACGTAGTGGACCGAGGATCCCAGCTCCTCGAGGACCGCGCGGCTCGCGTCTTCGGGCAGGCGCCAGACCGTCTGCTCCCACCCCTCCGGACCGACGAACTGCAGCTCCGGCTCGCGCTCGAGGGTGGCGGCCAGCACGCGCTCGACGACCGGTCCGTGCCGGTGGAGCAGCGCCACCAGCTCCACGTGCCCAAGACTCCCTTCCGCGGCCGAGGAGAACAGCTCCACGAGTGACGCCACCCGGTTGGGCTGCACCTCCTCGTGCCCACGCACCCGCCCGTCGACGAACGCCTCGACCAGCACGTCCGCGACGAGGCCGACGTGCAGCTGGTCCTCGCGGCGCAGGCGGTAGACGTAGACGCCGGTCGTCGGGTCGTCGTACCCGTCCGGTGCGACCACGCGCGCCGGCTTCTCGCCCGGGTCGAGCTGGGAGGTGCGCTCGGAGGCCGGAAGCGCGTCGAACATCGGGAAGACGCTCGCGACGGCGTGCTTCTGGTTCACCAGCCGGGCTCGGAGGGGACGAACGATCCCGTCGGCCGTCATCCGGGGCCCGCGAAGGAGGTCACCGAGACGCCGAGGACGTGCGGGACCTCACGGACCTGCTCGAGGAGGTCGGGAGAGAGCGAGCCGGCCACGTCGATCGAGGCCATCGCGGCCTCCCCACCCCGGAACACCCGGTTCTCCATCTGCTCGACGTTCAGCCCCGCCACGCTGACCACGTCGAGGACCCGGGCAAGCACACCCGGTCGGTCGAGGTGACGCACCGTCAGCGTCACCGAGCCGAGGCGGCTGGGCTCGAGGTTCACGCAGTTGCGAGCCCGGCCCTCGGTGAAGGCGTCCACGATCTCGACGACCCCCACCGCGGTGGCGAGCTGCGCCTGCCTGGTCGAGGCACCGATGTGGTGGGTCCCCACGACAGCCGGGTGGGCTGGCGAGCGGCGACTCCCAGGTGGCCCGGCCGCTGCCCGGCTCGTCGGCGTAGACGTCCAGGCCCGCGCGGACCGAGCCGGCGTCGAGCGCCTCGAGCAGCGCGCTCTCGTCGACCACGTCGCCGCGGGAGGTGTTCAGCAGGATCGCCCCGGGTCGCAGGTGGGCCAGGAAGTCCTTGTCGACCAGGTGCCGGGTCTGCTTCGAGGCCGGCACGTGCAGGGAGACGACGTCGGAGGTCTCGAGCAGCTCCTCGAGACCGGGTCGTACGACGATGCCGAGCTCCGCCACTCGCCCCTCGACGTACTCGCTGCGGGGCTTGTCCACCACCTGCACGCGTCATCCCGAAGGCCGTCGCCCGCTCGGCCACGCACAGCCCGATCGAGCCCAGCCCGAGGATGCCAAGCGTCGAGCCGAGCAGTCCGTCGGCCTTGCCGTAGGTCTTCTTCTCCCAGCGGCCGGCGCGCAGGTCCGCGACGTTGTCCGGGATGCGCCGGTCGATGGCAAGCAGGAGCCCCATCGTCAGCTCGGCGACCGCGGCGGAGTTGCGGCCGGGGACGTTCGCCACCAGCACCCCCCTGGCGGCTGCAGCCTCCGTGTCGATCGTGTTCGTGCCGGCCCCGGCCCGGATCACCAGGGCCAACCGGTCGGCGACCTCGAAGACGCGGTCGCGCACCTTGGTGCTGCGGACGACCAGCACGTCGAAGCCGCGGATGCGGTCGGGCAGGTCGTCCTTGCCGAGGTCGGCATCGAGCTCGCAGTCGTGTCCCCGCGCCACCAGGTCGTCGAGCGCCGGCTGGGGCAAGGAGTCGGCCACGAGGATGCGCAGCCCACCACCCGTCGGCACGACGTCTCGGTCTCCCGGCATTCCGCACCCTCCCCGGCACGCGCCCCTGGCCCACGCAGCGCGCGGCCTGCGGTCACGCTAACCGCTGCGCCGCAGCCGCACCATGGGGCGCCGATGCACCCGCGCTGGTCAGGACGACCAGCTGCTGGGTCGCCCGGGTCATCGCGACGTAGCGATCGACCGCACCTTCGATCCCCTCGCCGTAAGTCTCCGGGTCGACGAGGACGACCAGGTCGAACTCGAGCCCCTTGCACAGCTCGGGGGTCAGCCACCGGACGCGCGAGGTGGCGCCGGGAGCCTCGCCCTCGAGGCCGTCGGCCCGGATCACGCAGGCGATCCCCTCGGTGTGCGCGGCCAGCCAGTGGTCGAGGACCGCGTCCAGCTCCGAGATCGCTCCGTGCACGACCGGTACGCCGGTGCTGCGGATGGACCTCGGCACGTTGGCGTCCGGGATGACCGCGCGGATGACCGGCTCGGCCTCCGTCATCACCTCCTCCGGCGTTCGGTAGTTGATGCTCAGCGAGGCCTGGTCGACCCGGTCGAAGCCGACTCGCTCGAGCCGTTCCTGCCAGGACTCGGTGAACCCGTGCCGGGCCTGGGCCCGGTCGCCCACGATGGTGAAGCTGCGCGACGGGCACCGGAGCAGCAGCATCTGCCACTCCGCGTCGGTGAGCTCCTGCGCCTCGTCCACGACGACGTGCGCGAACGGTCCGGCGAGCAGGTCCGGGTCGGCCTCGGGAAGTGCCGCCTCGTCGACCAGCGCATCGCGGATCCCCTCCTGGCGGAGCTGGGCGATCATCCCCTCGTCGTCATCGGCCTGGAGCAGCTCCTCGACGACCCGGTCCATCCGACGGCGCTCGGCCGCCACGACCGCCTCGTGGCGACGCCTGCGGCGGGAGGCCTCGGGATCGCCCAGCCGTTGGCGAGCAGCGTCCAGGAGCGGGAGGTCCGCGAGCGTCCAGGCGTGCGCCTCCTCACGCCGTAGGGCCCTGACCTCATCCGGCGCCAGCCACGGCGCGCACAGGCGCAGGTACGCCGGCACGTCCCAGAGGTCGCCGACGACGTCGGTCGCCTCGAGGAGCGGCCACGCCTTGCTGAACGTCTCCGCGAGCTCGCGGTCCTGCGCGATCGACCTGCGCACCAGCTCGGGCGAAGCCGCGTCCTCCCGGTCGTCCTGGCCGTCGTCCTGGCCGTCGTCCTGGCCGTCGTCCTGGTCGAGCTTGCTCGCCAGGATCGTGAGCAGCTCCTCCCAGACGTGGTCGCGGGCCTCGTTGTGCGGGGTGCCGGGTGGCGCCGCGTCGAAGGCGTCGACCCAGTCGGCAGGGCTGACCCAGAGGTCGGCGTACGGCGTGCTCACCTCCATCCCCTCGGTGGGCGGCTCCTCGTAGAACCTGACGGCCGGCTCGATCGCCTTCACCATCTCCGCCGAGGCCTTCAGCCGGGCCACGTCGGGGTCGGTCTCGGCGACCGCCGCGGCCCCCTCGGGGACGAGGTCGCGCAGCGTGCAGGTCTGCACCCCCTCCTCGCCGAGGCTGGGGAGCACGTCGGAGACGTAGGCGAGGTAGGGCTGGTGGGGGCCGACGAACAGCACGCCACCACGGCGATGGCCGAGTCGCGGGTCGGAGTAGAGGAGGTAGGCGGTGCGGTGCAGCGCGACCACGGTCTTCCCGGTGCCGGGTCCGCCGTCGACGACGAGGGCACCGCGCGACCCTGCGCGGATGATCGCGTCCTGGTCGGCCTGGATGGTGCCCAGGACGTCACGCATCCGGGAGGAGCGATCGGTGCCGAGGCTGGCGATGAAGGCGGACTGGTCGTCGAGCGCAGCGCGGCTCTCGAGCCCGTCGGGGGTGTACACCTCGTCCCAGTAGTCGCTGATCCGGCCGCGGGTCCACCGGTACCTGCGTCGGCTGACCAGCCCCATCGGGTTGGCATGGGTGGCCCCGAAGAACGGCTCCGCTGCTGGTGAGCGCCAGTCGAGCAGCAGTCGTCGACCCTCGCCGTCGGTGAGGCCGAGGCGTCCGACGTACACCGGCTCGGGGTCCTCCGCGCGGACCATGCGTCCGAGGCACAGGTCGAGACCGAAGCGGCGCAGGGTGCGCAGGCGAACGGTGAGGCGGTGGATCTCCTCGTCGCGGTCCATCGCCTCCTGGCCGATGCCGCCAGGAGCCTTGAGCTCGGTCGCGAGCCGGTCGGAGAGGTCGGTGATCGACTGCTCGAGGGTCTCCGCGACATGTGCGAAGTGCTGCTCGTCGTCGCCGACCAGGGCCGGCTCGGCCTTGGCCGCGAGGCGATCGGGAAGGTCGAATGCGCTGGTGGTCAGGGCTCAGCTCCTCGGTCTGTTCCGCAGGCTCGTTGCCTCGGGCCGGCGATTCTGCGGCACCACCGGGGTCTTGCCGCAAGCCCCCCACTCGGCTATACGTTGAGAGTGGAAGGAGCCGGTGGCTCCTTCCACTTTTTCTGGCCACTTGCGTTCTGGCACCTGCGTCCATGGCCGCCTCGACCGCCCTCGGAGGACGCGACGGCGATGAGTCTGGCCTTCAGGCCCGGTCGGTACTCATGTCGACCAACCGATCTCGAGGAGCACGACATGACTGCCAGCTACACCTTCGACGTCTTCTCCAGCCTCGACGGCTACGGCTCCGCCGACGGTGGCGACTGGCGCGGCTACTGGGGCAAGCAGGGTCCCGAGCTGCTGGAGCACCGCCTCGCGTCGTACGACGGGGAGCAGCGGATGGTCTTCGGCGCCACCACGTACCGACAGTTCGCGCAGATGCTGGCCGCCAGCGACGAGGAGCCAGAGGTGCTCGACCCCTGGGTCACCCGGATGAGGAACCTGCCGGCGACGGTGGTCTCATCCACCCTGGAAGGCCCGCTCGACTGGCCGGACGCGACCGTCGCGAACGGAGACGCCGTGGATGTCGTCACCCGGCTCAAGGAGGAGTCCGACGCCCCGATCCGCTCGCACGGCAGCCTGTCGCTGAACTGGGCACTGCTCGCTGCAGGCCTCGTCGACCGGGTGCAGGTCACGCTCTTCCCGGTGATCACCGGTCAGACCGGGGCGCGTCCCGTCTTCGAGGGCGCGGCCGACTTCGACCTCGAGCTGCTGGAGACCCGCACGCTCGACGGCGACATCCAGGAGCTCGTCTACCGACCGACGCTCCACTGACTCGTCCTGACCCTCCTGACCGTCCTGGCCGGCAGGACGAGCACCACAACCGATCCGACGAAGGAGCAACGATGGGCAAGATCATCGCGGTCGAGTACGTCTCGCTGGACGGGGTCTCCGACGAGCCAGGGGTGTGGAGCGGACCCTGGTTCGACGCCGACCTGGCCGACTTCCAACGAGGGAACATGGCCGAGGCAGACGGCCTCCTGCTGGGACGGAAGACCTACGAGGGCTTCAAGGCTGCCTGGCCGCAGATGACCGGCGAGGGGGCGGACGCGATGAACTCCATGCCCAAGTACGTCGTGACGAGCTCCACCGAGCAGCCCGAGTGGAACGCCACCTTCCTCTCCGGCGACCCGAGGACCTCGGTGGCGGAGCTGAAGGCGAGCTCCGACCACAGCCTGCTGATCAACGGCAGTGCCCAGCTGCTCAGGGAGCTGCTCGACGACGGCTTGGTCGACGAGCTCCGCCTGATGGTCTTCCCGGTCATCCTCGGGGCCGGCCAGCGACTCTTCGAGGGACAGTCCAGGTCGGACCTGACCCTGACCTCCTCGCAGCACAGCCGCAGCGGCGTCGCGATCCTCACCTACGCCGCGAACGCTGACTGACCGAGACCCAGGCCACCAGTGCCAGGCCCAAGGCGATGACCAAGGTCCAGTAGACGGGGCTCGTCGAGGCACCGAGCACGAGGAGTCCGCGAGCTCCGTCGGCGACCAGGATCGCTGCCAGCGTGAGCCCACCCAGGACCGCTGAGCGACGCGCAGGTGCACGTAACGCGGCCGCGGCCGCACCCACGACCGGACCGGCGATCACCGCCACCAGGATCCAGGACGCCGGTGAGTACGCGAACCCACGCAGGTGCGAGGCCGCCGTGTAGCCGAGCACTAGACAGACGAAGCTCGCCGCACCCAGGCCGGCACCGACAGCGACACGTGGCCCAGCCAGCACGACGAGCAGGGCGCACAGGATCGTCCAGCCAGAGGCGGAGTTCGCGAACGACGACAACTGCGCGGGGAGCGCCGACTGGGCGTAGGACGTCACGCCACCCAAGAGCAGGCTCGCGACCGAGACGAGGAGGAGCTGGAACCCGGTGCGCCTCACTCGCGGGCCTCGTGCCCGCCGGGGTCGCGCAGCCTGCGGCTTCGCCGGCATCGCGAGCTCACGCGTCAGGGTGACCTCGTTCGACGCGTAGCCGAGCCGCTCGTAGAAGGTGAGCGCACCATCGTTGGCGGCCCCGGTGGTGAGCCGGACATGACCCAGTCCCCGTCGGCTCGCCCAGTCCTCGGCCCTGGCGAGCAGGGCGCGGGCGAGGCCACGCCTCTCGAATCCTCGTCGACCATCAGCTCCCCGACGTACGCATCGGTCTGGCCCGACCAGTGGGCCTCCTCCACGGCCGACACGAAACCGACGACCTCGCCGTCGACGTCGCGACCCACGCCGCATGGCCGTCGGCCCCTGCCGACCCCAGCGAGTCCCGCACCCAGCCGCTCGATCGCCACCCGGACCTGGTCGAGGGGCCGGGACGGGTCCACGCCGATGAGCAGCCGAGGAGCGAGGCGCATGACGCCTTCCTGTCCTCGGGCGTGACCGGCCGGATCTCTGCCTGCATGTCGACGAGGCTGCCACTACGCCGAGGCGCTTGGAAATGGCGCCTGGGCTGTCGATCGTCTCGGTACGTCGCGGAGCACTCCACGTCGCCGCCGTTGCAGATCCTCCCCAGCGGGGTACGACGGAGCGAACACTTCTCCTGGACGCACACGAACGACTACCCGGAGCATCGACATGCGCAGAACCCTGACCCGCGCCCTGGTGGACCGAATCTATGCGGCCCTCCGGCGGGGCGACCCCGAGCCGGCGCTGCGTCAGTTCTCCGCGCGCGGGCGGCTGCAGTTCCCCGGAGAACACAGCTGGGCGATCGACACCACGGACGAGGCAGCACGACGTGCGTGGTTCGAGCGCTTCGCCGCGGCGCGCCCCGAGCTGCGCGCCCGCGACGTCGTGGTCAGCGGGTGGCCCTGGCGGATGAGCGTCTGCGTGGTCTTCGAGGACTCACTCCGCGACGCGACGGGTGCCGTCGCGTACCGCAACCAGGGCGTCCAGTACCTGCAGCTGCGGTGGGGCAAGATCGTGCTCGACCGGCTGGTGCTGGACACGCAACGAGTCGCTGCGTACGACGTGCACTCACGTGACGCGGCGCCTCCGGAGTAGATCGACACACGTATCGAGGCCATCGACGTAGCCCCCGCCCACCGCTGTGTGCGCGATGGGCGAGCTGATTCAGGACGCCCTGCCGGCGCGTGCATCCGAAGGAGATCGTGGCGTCCAGAGCCACAGCGAGACGTGGGCGGGCTGCATCGTCTCGTCCGCGACGCCGCGCAGGTCCCTGCTCAGGACTGCCAGGTCAACCTCGTTGCGGAGCCGCTCCTGGAAGGCCTCCAGGGTGCGCTCCGCGTCGTACTTGCGACGGTAGAAGCGATGATCCACGACTCCCTGGATCCGGGTGCGTGCCGGACGGAAGATCGCCGCGACCACGAGGGTGGAGGCGGCGGTGGCCAGGCTCGAGTCGCGGGTCAGCGGGTCGAGCACTCGCTGGAGGAGCACGACGAGGACGACGTACGTCGTGGCCAGGGTCGCCGTCAGGGAGCCGTAGACGAGCGCGCGGTTGATGACGTCGTCGATGTCGAAGAGCCGGTATCGCATCACGGCGATCCCGATCGAGAGCGGGATCGCGCTGTTGGCGAGCGCATCGAGCACGGCCACCGGAGGCGGGAGGCCACCGGAGAAGCTCAGCACGCCCAGTGCCGTCGGTACGGCGATCGCGGTGCCGACGACCATGATCACCGAGCCGCCCAGGGCGATCCACCGGATCTGCAGCCGTTCGATCGTTCCGGCCCGTCGGTACCGGAGAAGGAGCGAGGCGATGGACCCCACGAAGCTGAGGATGAACAGCACGAACAGGACGACGACGACTGCCGCGGCACGGGGCACGGCAATCGGGTTCGAGGTGCCGTCGAGACCTTTGACCCGGCCAGGCTCGGTGAGCACGACGGCGGCAACGGCCACCAGGACCGCGGCACAGAACCAGGAGTAGCGGCGCCACCGCACCGACAGCAGCCGCCCGCTCGGCAGTCGGAGGGCGAGCTGCGAGGTCAACCCGACGGCGACCAACCAGAGTGAGTCCGCGAGGCCGGCCCAGTTCGCCACCGTGACCGGGCCGTCGTCCAGGGCCCAGGCCGACAGCGCGTCACCAGCATCGGTGATCCCCCAGACCAGGCCGATCAGCAGGCAGAGCCACCCGACGCCGTTCTCGGGCCGGTGGGACGTCAGCACCACGCCCACGCCGGCGTACACCGCCGGGACCACGAGGGCGAAGAGGTTCACGAACAGGTCCGAGGCACCCTGGTCGGGGCCGAGCACCCAGAAGGTCGCGGAGGCCGAGATCGCGAGGAACACCAGCAGCGTGAGGGCGGAGCCGACGACTCGCTGACGCAGCGTCATCGCGATCACCCGCCCTTTCTAGGGGGCTACCGTCCCAGAAACGTTACGGCGACCGCGAGACCGCCCGTCCGGCTCACAGCCAGCGACGCACCCGGCGTGCGTAGTCGTCGTACTCCGCGCCGAAGCGCCGATGCAGGAACCGCTCCTCGGGACGGATGGCCCCCCAGCGGACGAGCAGCACGGCGATCGGGAACAGCACCAGCCCCCAGACCGTGCCGCCCAGCAACGCCAGCGCGAGGTAGAGGGCGAGCAGGCCGACGTACAACGGGTTGCGGGAGAGCCGGTACGGCCCCTCCTCGATCATCGCGTTCGTCGCCTGTCCCGGCAGCAGCCCCGTCTCGTGCCGGCCGAACAACCACAGCGACCAGCCGTTCCACGCCACGAAGAACAGCACCAGCGCCCAGCCGAGCGGGACCCGCCACCCGCCGAGGCTGAACGGGTCCCCCCACTCCAGGGTGGCGGCCCAACCAGCAAGCAGCGGCGCACCGATCGCGACCGGCGGCCACAGGCGGAACGCGACGGTGTCCTCCGGGCCCGGCGCCACGGAGACATTGTCGCTGCCGACGGCCCGTACCTCTAGTGTCGTGCGATGCCGTCGGTCAAGCAGGTCCAGGTCACCTTCGACTGCGCGGACCCGGATCGGGTGGCCAGGTTCTGGTGCGAGGTCCTGGGCTACGTACCGGTGGAGGACGAGGGCTCGGCCTACGCGTGCGTCGACCCCGCGGGCGTGGGGCCGCGGCTGTTCTTCCAGCGCGTCCCCGAGGGCAAGGTCGTCAAGAATCGCGTGCACCTCGACGTCCGCGTCGGCACCGGCCTCGTGGGTGAGGAACGGCTGTCCGTGCTGGAGGCCGAATGCGCCCGACTGACCACGCTCGGCGCGCGGCGCGTGCGGCTGCTGGTCGCCGACGAGGAGAACGAGTCCTGCCTGGTGATGCAGGACGTCGAGGGCAACGAGTTCTGCCTGGACTGACTGGCGCCCGCTGCTAGCCCGTGGTGCCGGTCCGGAGCAGGCGACCGTAGCCGGTGAGGTCCCAGGACGCGGCGGTCGCCGCCAGGATGCCCCACAGCAGCGCTTGGTTGGCCGCGACCACGAGCCGGCCGGAGCGCTGCTCCAGCTCTTCGACCGCTCCCGCTGCCCGGAACCCGTTGCCCGCGAGGAAGACTGCCTCGGCGCGGTCCTCGACGTGGGCCAGGAGCAGCTCGGCGACCCGATGAGGGTCCACGAGCGCGGGGTCATCGGGAAGACTCGTCGCCCTGGTCACGATGGGCTCGAACCCGTGGCTGCGGAAGTACGCCGCACCGAGACCGTCGAACTCCGCGTCGAACCAAGGCGGGTGCAGCAGCTGCACGCGCTCGACGCCGTGGGTCCGAAGCGCCGCCGCCGCTGCCGCGGTGCTGACGACCGCCGGGACCTCGAAGCGGTGGGTGAGTCGCTCCACGAGGTCCGCCTCCTCGCCCCGGCCGACGACGTACCCGGTGGTGGTCGACGCGTGGGCAACTGCGGCGAGCGTCCGGTCCCCGAAAGTCACCGCGGCACGATCGATCGCGGAGGCCTGGGTCGAGGCGCGCAGGTCGGCGTGGTCCGGCGGGACCTGCTGAGGCGGTGCGTCCCCCTCGAGCGACTGCGTCCGGGACACGACGGTCTCGAGGAGACCTCGCGTCATGGCGGGCAGCTCCACCTCGGGGCCAGCTGCCATGTGGGGCGTCAGGACGCCGACCACCAACCGCGGCTGGGTCACGGCGACCGCAGCTGCTCGAGAAGGCCCATGTCGTCACGGCAGGCCCAGTGCTCGACGATCATTCCGTCGGCCACTCGCCAGATGTGGATGAAGGTCCACGCCGCCGCTCGACCCGTGGCCGGTACCTCGGCGAGCAACGGCATCGTCGATGCCCGGTGGGTGACGTGGAGCGTCAGGTGCTGCGCGACGAGGTCCCCCTCGGCGATGAGGTGGTGCTGCTCGAGCTCGATCGGCCCCAGGTCGACGTCCGATGTTGCGCAGGATGGCCTGCAGACCCGTCGCGGCCCTGGGGTCCGGCGGCATGGTTGACCATGTCGGTGCCACGAGGTCGTCCAGGACCGGGTCTTCTTCCGCTCGTTGTCGTCGGAACAGCTCCTCGACCACTTCGCGTGCCGTGCTGCGGAGAGCTCCCGGTCATCGGCTGCCTCGGCTCGATCGGTTCGGACCACGTCATTGCTGTCTCACCCCTTCGTCCGATGACGACTCTGCCAGTCGGCGCCTCGCCGCGTTGGACGAGCCCGCTGCCGACTTCGGCGAGCAATGAGACTCAGACCTCAAGGTCGAGCACGGGACGTGGCGGTACGGGCGTTGCGACGACGAACGAGCTGGTCGTCTGGCCGTGGATGAGGAACTGGTCCAGGAGGACTTCCAGGTCCCCGATCGTCGGGACGTGGATCAGCATCAGGAAACAGTCCTCGCCGGAGACCCGGTAGCACTGCGAGACCTGTGGGGTCCGCTCCGCCAGTGCCGCGATCTTGGGGAGCTGGCCAGGGCCGGGGCGCACCCGCACCCAGGCGGCGACCGGGACACCCAAGGCCGCGGGGTCGATGTCCAGGCGATAACCCCGGATGACACCGGCCTCCTCCAGACGCCGTACGCGCTCGCGGACCGAGGGAGCCGACATGCCGATCCGCCGCGCCAGGTCTGCCGTCGAGAGCCGGACGTCGTCGGCCAGCTCGGCGAGGATTCGTCGGTTGACCGGGTCGATTGCCTGACTTTCCTGAAGCGCCGCCTTCTTGCCTTCTTGTTTCCGATTCGACGGCACATCGACTCCCAAGCCTTGCTTTCGCCATGTGGATGAGACAGAAGTTCTTGAAGACTAAGGGTCATGAACCACGAGATCGAGGCGTCGACTCCCGCCCGCCTGGGTGAGCCGCTCCAGAAGCGCGTTCCGCCGCATGCGTATTTCGTCGTCAGCGCTGTCTTCCACTACCTCGGACCGGCGTTCGCGGTGCTGCTCTTCGCGCGCGTCGAGCCGATGGGCGTGGCCTGGCTGCGCATTGCCTCGGCGGCCGCCATCTTCGCCGCTTGGCGTCGTCCGTGGCGCGTGTGGTCAGACCTTCACCGCGCGACCCGACACACGCTCCTGGCCTGGGGAGCGGTGCTCGGCGTGATGAACACCTGCTTCTACCTGGCCATCGACGCACTGCCGCTGGGGACCGTGGCCGCCATCGAGTTCTTGCCGGTCATCGTCCTGGCGGCGCTGGCTGCGCGGTCACGCCGCAACGTTGCCGCTCTCGTGCTGGCGGTGAGCGGCGTCTATCTGCTGACCGACGTCCAGATCGCCGGCGAACCGTGGGGCCTGGTGTTCGCCGCCGCGAACGCCCTGCTCTTCGCTGCCTACATCACCCTCGGCCATCGCGTTGCCCGCGACGAGGTGCTCACGGGCATCGACGGCCTCGCTCTGTCCATGCTGATCGCGGCCGTCGTCGCCCTTCCCTTCGGCATCGCGCAGGCCACCCCAGCCATCACCCGCCCGGCCCTCCTCGCGGCCGGTATCGGCGTAGGCGTGTGTTCGTCTGTCGTCCCCTACGTCTGCGACCAGCTCGCGATGAGGCGACTCGCCCGATCTACCTACGCACTGATGGTGGCACTGCTCCCCGCCACGGCCACAGTGATCGGAATCATCGTGCTGACCCAGATTCCCACTCCGGTGGAGGTGGCTGGGGTGCTGCTCGTCATCAGCGGAGTGGCCTTGCACCGCGAGAGCTCATCGGCTTGAGGTGGCCGATCCATCCGAGGACAACACGTGCGGAATCGGGCCTGAATCTCCTGTCCACACAGGGGATTCGGAGCAATCAAGACTGTCAGACCTCGGTGCTTGAATCAGTTCCGTGAGTAGCCAGACCACCACCATCGACCCGGGTCTCGGGGTCGCGGTGCGTGGCGCACCGGAGGTGCTGCGCGACGCCGGCCGGCTCGTCTCCGAGCTCCGCGAGGTCTTGTGGGCAGCGCGCGGCGGTGGCGAGCTGATGGACACCGCGGCAGGGATCGAGACCATGAAGTCGGAGCTCGACGCGGTCATGCTCGACGTCGTCCGCGAGATCGAGGTGCGCGGCGAGGCCAAGCGGATGGGGTGGGCCTCCACGCAGGACTTCGTGACGGCCGTCGCGGGCGGGCACAAGGGCTCCGGTCCGGCGGTGGTGCGCCTCGCCACCACCACCGCCGAGCCCGTGTTCGCGCCGATCGCCGAGGCGATGCACGACGGGTGGCTCTCGACCGCCAAGGCGCACGTCATCCAGCGCTCCGTCGACACGCTGCCGCTCGACGCCGACCTGCGCACTCGCGGAGTCACCTTCCTGCTGGGCGAGGCAAAGCGGCTCGACGCCACCGAGCTGCGCAAGGTCGCCCGCCAGCTCGCCGCGGTCGTCGACCCCGACGGGGAGGACCGGAGGGCCGAGAGGGAGCTGGCGCGCGAGGAACGAGCCGCCCACCTCGACCGGTACCTGACGATCACCGACGACCTCGCCGGAGGCGCCTTCCTGAAGGGCCGATGCTCGGCCGAGGACGCCGCCCTGATCAAGACGACCCTGCTGCCGCTGTCGAAGCCTCAACCGTCCTCGGTGCCCGACTGCGACCCGCACAGCTGTGAGGTGCCTGGCTGCGCCCACGACGGACGTGACCCCCGGGACCACGGAGCCCGGATGCTCGACGCCCTCGTCGAGTCCTGCCGCCGGTTGCAGACCGCCGAGGTGCTGCCCGACTGCCACGGAGCCACCCCGCGGGTCGCCATCACCATCGAGTACGACGACCTCGTGCGTGGGACAGGGTTCGCGACCACCGACACCGGCGAGCTCCTCTCACCCGAAGTAGCCCGCCGGATGGCCTGCGACGCCGACCTGGTCCCGGTCGTGCTCGGCACGAGCTCGGAGGTCCTCGACGTCGGCCGCCACCAGCGCCTCGCCACCGCAGCGATCTGGAAGGCACTGGTCGTCCGCGACCGGCACTGTCGCTTCCCCGGCTGCACCCGCCCGCCCCTGATGTGCCACGCCCACCACCTCCAGCACTGGATCGACGGCGGTCCGACCAGCCTGGAGAACCTGCTGCTCCTGTGTGGCCATCACCATCGACTCGTCCACGCCGGACCCTGGACGATCGTCACGACCGGCAAGACAGAGCTTCGAGTTCCACCCACCACCTGGCGTACGACGACTGGGCGCCAGCCCACGACCACCGCCCGACGGGTGAGCCAGGCGCCCTCAGCCCTCCAGCACCTCACGCAGCGTCGCAGCGAACTCCTCCGGCTTGCCGGCGTACCCGAGCTCCCCACCCATGAAGCCCCCGTGGTGGCTCGGGAAGGGCGTCGCCTGTCCCCCGAGCTGGGCGGCCAGAGCCGAGCCGGCGCGACCGGGTAGCTGTTGGGCCGACTCCTCGCCGACGGCGACGACGAGACGGGTCGGGCTCGCCGCGAGCGCGTCGAGCTCCGGCTCGTAGGCGGTCACCGCGGCCGAGTCGCCGGAGAGCAGTGGGTTGCCACGGTCGCCGTCGTCCTCCATGGGCAAGCCCATCTGCGCCGGATCGGCGACTGGTTGCTCGAAGTACTCCGGGGTGTACTCCCCCTGCCAGGAGGTCAGCCTGGCGAATTCGGCCATCCCGGCACCGAAACCGGACTCGTGGTAGCGAGCCTGCACTGCGGCTTCCGCCCTCCTGGCGAGCTCGGCGTCCGGGAGCACACCGAGCACAGGTGGCTCGTGGGCCACGGCCACGTTGACGTCCCCGGGGTAGCGCGTGATCAGCTCGAGCGCAGTGACCGCCCCACCGCTGCTGCCGAGCAGGTCGACCGGGCCACCGCCGATCGCCTCGATGATCGCGTGGACGTCGTCGGCGTTGTCCCGAGGGGTGTGGTCCTGGCGACCGTCCTTGCGCACGCTGCGCCCGAGGCCGCGCACGTCGTAGGCGACCACCGTCCGGTCCGGGAGGTACGACGCCAGGGCGGTGAAGCCCTCCGCGCACATCGGCTGGCCGATCATCACCAGCGGTGGCCGGCCGTCCTCGGGTGGCAGGTCGCCGTGCACGTCGTAGACGAGGTCGACGTCGGGCGTCTCGAGGGTGAAGGTCTGCATCTCGCTGCTCCTCGCTGGTTCCATCAATCTGACAGACCCGTGGGCGGAGCGGAACTCATCGCGGGGCCTTGCCAGCCGGGCGTTGACACCACCGCATCCGTCAGTGTCTACTAACCGTTAGTGAATACTGACCGAGTATCCGAGACGTGGGGCGCGCTGGCCGACGGTTCGCGCCGGGTGATCGTGTCGTCCCTCGCCGAACGACCCCAAGCGGTGGGCGAGCTGGCCGCCACCCTGCCTATCTCGCGCTCGGCGGTGTCCCAGCACCTGAAGGTGCTCAAGGACGCCGGCCTGGTCAGCGAGCAGGCACGGGGCACCCGCCGGATCTACCGGGTGAACCCGGCCGCTCTGCTCGCCCTGCGTGACCAGCTCGACACCTACTGGCAACGCGCCTTGAGCAACTACGCCGACCTCGTGCACGCCGAGACCGACACCACCACGGAGGACAACGATGAGTGAGCAACCAACGAGCGTCCGACACCACGTCGTCGTACCGACAGGGGTCGAGCGAGCCTTCGAGCTGTTCACCACGCGCGTGGGCGACTTCAAGCCGCCCGAGCACAACCTGCTCGGCCAACCGGTGGTCGAGACCGTCCTCGAACCGAGAGTCGGCGGACACATCATCGACCGGGCCTCCGACGGCACCGAGTGCCGCTGGGCCCGGATACTCGTCTTCGACCCTCCCGAGCGACTGGTGTTCAGCTGGGACATCAGCCCACAGTGGCAGCTCGAGACGGACTCGGAGCGCACCAGCGAGGTGGAGGTCCGCTTCGTCGGCGAGGCATCCGACCGCACCCGCGTTGAGCTCGAGCACCGGCATCTCGAGCGGCACGGCCAGGGCTGGGAGTTCGTCCGCGACGGAGTCGACGGGGACGCGGGCTGGCCGCTGTACCTCGCGAGGTACGCCGCCCTGGTTCCGGCCGAGGCCTGATCAGCCTCAGACGTTGCCGATCACGCGCGTGATCGTGATGCGCAGGGCGACCCGCGCTGGGTTCTCGCGGGGCTGCCGGTAGCGCGCGGCGTAGGTGCGCACGGCTTCGTCCACCGCGTCCTCCTCGGCGATGACCTCTGCCGTGCCCTCGATCGTCGACCAGCGGCGGCCGTCGACCTGGTTGACCGCGATCCGCGCGTCGGCGCGCAGGTGCGCCACCTTGCGCGACGTGCGGGAGGTGATCCCCCAGGCGACGTCGGGGTCGGCATCGGCGTCGGGCGACAGGGCGATCCCCATCGGTACGACGTGCGGTGAACCGTCACTGCGCAGGGTGGCCACCGAGCAGAGGTGGCGCTCACGCCAGAACTCGAGGTGGTCGCCGGAGAGCGAGTAGGACCGGGTCACGCCTTGCGGAGCATCTCGGCGACGAGGAAGGCGAGCTCCAGCGACTGCACCCGGTTCAGCCGCGGGTCGCAGACCGACTCGTAGCGGTCGGCGAGGTCGGACTCCAGGAGCTCCTCTCCCCCGCCGACGCACTCGGTGACGTCGTCACCGGTGAGCTCGACGTGCAGCCCGCCCGGCCAGGTGCCGACGGAGCGGTGCACGTCGAAGAAGCCCTGCACCTCCTCGATCACGTCGTCGAAGCGACGCGTCTTGTAGCCCGACGAGGCCTCGAAGGTGTTGCCGTGCATCGGGTCGCAGACCCACGCGACGTCGATCCCGGCGGCGTCGACCTTCTCCAGCAGTGGCGGCAGCGCCTCGCGGATCCGCCCGGCGCCCATCCGGGTGATGAAGGTCAGCCGGCCCGACTCGTTGGTGGGGTTGAGCCGCCCCGCCAGCGCGATGGCGTCGTCGGGGTTGGTGCTCGGACCGAGCTTCACGCCGATCGGGTTCTGGATGTGGCTGATCAGCTCCACGTGGGCGCCGTCGAGCTGGCGGGTCCGCTCACCGATCCAGACGAAGTGGCCCGAGACGTCGTACGGCAGCTGGGTGCGGCTGTCGGTACGGGTCATCGCGTGCTCGTACTCGAGGATCAGCGCCTCGTGGCTGGAGTGGAAGTCGACGCGGTGGAACTCGTCGGGGTCGGCGCCGATCGCCTGCATGAACGTCAGCGCCCGGTCGATCTCGGCGGCCACCTTCTCGTAGCGGCGACCCACCTCCGAGCCGAGCACGAAGTCGGTGTTCCAGGTGTGCACCTGGCGCAGGTCGGCGTACCCACCTGTGGTGAAGGCGCGGACCAGGTTCAGCGTCGCCGCCGAGGCGTTGTAGACGTCGACGAGCCGCTGCGGGTCGTGACGGCGGGACTCGGCGGTGAACTCGAAGCCGTTGACCGCGTCGCCGCGGTACGCCGGCAGCGTCACCCCGTCGCGCGTCTCGAAGTCGGAGGAGCGCGGCTTGGCGTACTGCCCGGCCAGGCGCCCCAGCTTCACGACCGGCACCGACGCGGCGTAGGTCAGCACGACGGCCATCTGGAGCAGCACCCGCAGCTTGTTCCGGGTGTTGTCCGCGGTGACCCCGGCCAGGGTCTCGGCGCAGTCGCCGCCCTGCAGCAGGAACGCTTCGCCGTGCGCGACCGCGCCCAGCTTGGTCTTCAGCTCGTCGCACTCACCGGCGAAGACCAGCGGCGGCATCTGGCGAAGCCGGGCGACAGCCGCCTCGACGGCGGCGGGATCGTCGTACGACGGCTGCTGGGCAGGGCCCATGGCATGCAGGGTCGCGAGGTCGGGAACGGTCGGTGACACCGCACCAGCGTACGCAGCCACACCCGACTCCCCGAATCGTCGTAGGGGGCGGTCAGCCGAAGAAGACCTCAGCCTCGGCGTACTCCTCCGGCTGGACGAGCTTCAGCTGGCCTGTGCCCTCACTGAGCGGGACCCGGTCGATGCGGGTGCCGCGCAGCGCCATCATCGTGCCGAAGTCGCCGTCGTGGACGGCGTCGACCGCGTGCAGCCCGAAGCGGGTGGCCAGCCAGCGGTCGAAGGCCGTCGGGGTGCCGCCGCGCTGGATGTGGCCGAGCACCACGGCGCGCGCCTCCTTGCCGGTGCGGGTCTCGATCTCGCTGGCCAGCCGGTCACCGATGCCGCCGAGCCGGACGTGCCCGAAGGAGTCCTTCTCCCCGGAGACCAGGGTCATGTCGCCACCCTCGACGGGTACGGCGCCCTCGGAGACGACCAGGATCGGCGCGTAGTGGCTCTCGAAGCGCTGCTCGACCAGCGCGCAGACCGCCTCGATGTCGAACGGCTTCTCCGGGATCAGCACGACGTTGGCACCACCGGCCATGCCCGCGTGCAGGGCGATCCAGCCCGCGTGGCGGCCCATCACCTCCACCACGAGCACGCGGTGGTGCGACTCGGCGGTGGTGTGCAACCGGTCGATGGCCTCCATCGCGATGTTGACCGCGGTGTCGAAGCCGAAGGTGAAGTCGGTGGCGTTGAGGTCGTTGTCGATGGTCTTGGGCACGCCCACGACGCTGAGGCCGAGCTCGTGCAGCTTGGTGGCGACCCCGAGGGTGTCCTCGCCGCCGATCGCGATCAGGGCGTCGACGCCGAGCCCGGCGAGGTTGTCCATGATCTGCTCGACCCCGCCGGCCTCCTTGAACGGGTTGGTGCGCGAGGAGCCGAGGATCGTCCCGCCGCGCGGGAGGATGCCGCGCACCTGCGCGATGCCGAGCTCGGAGGTCAGCCCCTCCAGGGGCCCCTTCCACCCGTCGCGGAAACCGACGAACTCATAGCCGTAGTCCTTCACGCCCTTGCGCACGACGGCGCGGATCACCGCGTTCAGTCCGGGACAGTCGCCGCCCCCGGTGAGCACTCCGACGCGCATCTCATCTCCTGGTGAGTCGGGCTGGTCGCCAATTGGATCGTTCACATCCAATCGTGAAGGATCCGCCGACGTCTAGTGCCCTCGTAGTCTCCCGCCATGAGCATCCTCGCCATCGACGCCGGGACGACCGGCGTGACCGTGCTGGTCGTGACTGCGGAGGGGCGCATCGCCGCCCGCGGCTACCGCGAGTTCGAGCAGCACTTCCCCAAGCCGGGTTGGGTCGAGCACGCGCCCGAGGACATCTGGCAGGCCACGCTCGGCGCGGCCGAGGACTGCCTGGACGCATGGGACGGCGATCGCGACGAGCTGCGGGGCGTCGGGATCACCAACCAGCGCGAGACGGTGCTGCTCTGGGACCGCGAGACGCTGGGCTCTCCCCGCAAGGCGATCGTGTGGCAGGACCGTCGTACGACCGAGATCTGCCGCCGTCTCCAGGAGCAGGGCCACGAGGAGCGGGTGACCGAGCTGACCGGGCTGCGGCTGGACCCCTACTTCTCGGCCACCAAGCTGGTCTGGCTCGCCGAGAACGAGCCGAACACCTGGGCCCTGGTCGAGGACGGGCGCTACGCGATCGGCACGGTCGACTCCTACCTCGTCGCCCGGCTCACCCGGGGAACCTGGCACGTCACCGATGTCTCCAACGCCTGCCGCACGTTGCTCTTCGACCTCGAGCAGGGCGACTGGTCCGACGAGCTGTGCGATCTCTTCGGGGTCCCGCGGGCAGCGCTGCCGGACCTCGTGCCGAACTGGGGCGAGCTGGCCACCACCGACCCGAAGAGCTTCCTGGGGCTGGAGATCCCCGTCGCCGGGATCGCCGGTGACCAGCAGTCCGCCCTGTTCGGCCAGACCTGCTTCGACGTGGGCGACTCCAAGTGCACCTACGGCACCGGGTCCTTCATCCTGTGCAACACCGGCCAGGAGCTGCGACGCTCCGACGCCGGGCTGCTCTCGACGGCCGCCTGGCGCTCGCCGGACGGAGAGCTCACCTACGCCCTGGAGGGAGCCATCTTCGTGACCGGGGCCGCGGTCCAGTGGCTGCGCGACGGCCTGCAGATCATCGACGCGGCCGCGGACACCGCCGAGATCGCTGCCTCGGTGGAGAGCACCGACGGCGTCGTCTTCGTCCCCGCGCTGACCGGGATGGGAGCGCCGCACTGGGACCCGCACGCCCGCGGCACCATCCTGGGCCTGACCCGGGGCACGACGCGCGCCCACCTGGTGCGCGCCACCCTCGAGGCCATCGCCTTCGAGGTCCGCGACGTGACCGACACGATGCCCACCGCGCTCACCTCGCTGATGGTCGACGGCGGCGCTGCGGCCAACGACTTCCTCTGCCAGTTCCAGGCCGACCTGCTCGGCGTACCGGTGGAGCGCCCGGAGATCGTCGAGACCACGGCCCTCGGTGCCGCCTTCATGGCGGGGCTGGGCACGGGGCTGTGGGAGTCCACCGAGGAGCTGCGGGAGACCTGGCGGCTCGACCGCGAGTTCACGCCGGACACCTCAGCCAGCAAAGGCGCGGAGACGTCCTACGAGCTGTGGCACCGAGGTGTGGAGCGGGCCAAGTCCTGGACGGAGTAGGCCGAGCAGGCTGACCGCCAGGTACTGCCGGCAGTCAGCGGTGCGCGTCTGCCGCGGCCTGGACCTTGGCGACGTAGGCCTCCCAGTGGGCGCTGTCACCGACGTCGTCGTGGTCCGAGCCGCCGCGGCCGTCGATCGCCTCGCGGACCACGTCGGCCTGGCCCGCGTGGTGGGCGGTCTCCTCGAGCATGTGCACCAGCACCCATCCCAGCGTCGTCGTACGTCGCCACTCGGGCCACCACGGCACGGTCGCAGGGGCGTCGAGGCCGAGGGCGCGGACGTTCGCGTCGGCATGGGCCCACGAGCGTCGGTAGAGGTCGAGCAACCACTCGCGGGACTCGTCGGCCAGGGCGTACATGTCCTCGCCGCGCTCGTAGGCCTCCTCGTTGTTCCAGGGCAGGTCGACGTCGAGCGGACGACCCACGCACTCGCCGAGGTAGCCGAGCTCGACGGTGGCGACGTGCTTGACGAGGCCGAGCAGGCTGGTGCCCGACGGGGTCATCGGGCGCCGCACGTCGTGGTCACTGAGGCCGTCGAGGTTCGTGACGAGCGCGTTGCGAGCGCGCTGGAGGTAGCGCAGCAGCAGCTCGGGCCCGTCGAAGACGGTGGGATCGAGGTCCTGCTCCTCGCGAAAGGTCATGCGGCCGACCCTACAAAGAGTCGAGGTGCGACCGCGCCGAGGAACGTGCACCCTCGGCCTCCCGCAGCACCGCCTGGGCGTCGTCGCGGGCCTCCTGCGCCTCCTCGAGCTCGTCGTCCACCTCGTCGACCTCGTCCTCGATGGCCGCGAGCCGCCGGCGCAGCTCGTCGGCCTCCCCCTGCAGCTGCAACCGCCGGGCGTTGAGGTCGTCGACGCTGCGGGCCACCTCGGCCAGCTCGGCCTCGGCCGCGGACACCTGCTGCTCCGCCTCCTCCAGCGCGTCCTCGGCGGCGGCCCGCTTCGCTGCGTGGTCGGGTACGACGTGCAGGTCGGGCGGGCCGTCGCTCGCGGATGCGTCGGCGGCCGGCCGGGAGGTCGCCTGCACCTCGAGGGATTCGGGGACCGCGACCACGCCGGCCACGTCGAGGTCGGAGACCCCCGTCGAGGTGAACGCCGTCACCACCCGGCCGGTGCGGACGACCTGTGCGGCCACGGGGTCGAGCATCGCCGCGGTGAGCATCCCCTCGACCTGGTCGACCACCGGTCCGGTCAGCCGCACCCCGGCGTCGCGGGCGTGCGACCGGGCCGCGGTGGCCAGTGCCGAGGTGAGCTGGCGGCGCTGCCTGGTCAGCGCGCGCAGCTCGTCGCCGTCCAGTGCCTCCGCCGCAGCGCGCAGCGACGCGGCGAGCTCCAGGACGGAGTCGATCTGCTCGGTCTCCGCACGCACCAGGAGGTTGACCGCCCAGGCCGCCACGGACGGCTTCTTCAGCTTCTTGATCTCCGCCGCCAGCGACCGGTCGACGCCCTTGGCTGCGGCGTTGCGGGCCTCGGTGAACTCCTCGGCCGGGCCGGCGTACAACCGCTCGGCCACGGCCAGCAGGGCCTCGGTCTCGGCCTCGTCCTCAGCCACGGCTGACCTCCTCCAGGAGGAGGGCGGCCGCGGCCAGGCAGGTGGCAGACCGGATCGCGGCGCGGTCTCCACCGAGGGCCAGCAGCACGGTGCGCACGCCCCCCGGGCCGGCCAGGCCGACGTGGACGGTGCCGGGCGGCTGGTCCTCCTGCAGGTCGGGCCCCGCCACCCCGGTCGTCGAGAGCGCCCAGTCGACCCCGAGCAGGTCGCGCACTCCGGTGGCCATCTGCGCCGCGCACTCGGCCGAGACGACTCGCTCCGCCGTGACCCCGAGCAGCGTGCGCTTCACGCTGGTCGCGTAGGAGACCACCGCGCCCACGAAGGTCGCGGACGCTCCTGGGGTGGAGCTGAGCAGCGCGGCGAGCTCGCCGCCGGTCAGCGACTCCGCGCACCCGACGGTCTGCGTCCGTTCGCGCAGGGCCGCGTGCAACCGGGCCGCGGTGTGCGCGCCGTCCTCGGCACCCGCTGTCATGTGCCGACGCTAGCGGAGCACGACGCAGGAGTGCTCAGCGTGCGGAGGTAGGTAGAGCAAGCCCGCGACCGAGCCTGCGAGGTCGCGACGGCGCGTCGAAACCAAAGACGCTATCGGGCGGCGACGGCCCGGTCACCGGTCTACACCGGATTACGGGACTCTGTACGCAACGCGTGCCTTACCGGTCGTTACCTCACACAATGGGGCTCAATCGCATCAAACGGGGGAATGATGAGCGAACCGACACCAGGCGCCGATGCCCTGAGCATCCCGGCCCAGGACACCGCGCTCGACGTGGACGCCCGCGCGTTCGGCCGCAGCCGAGACCTCGCGCGCGTCATCGACCTGAGCATCCATCCCGACCGGGCCCCAGCGGCACGGCCCCGGCACCGCGCCGAGCCCGCCCACGAGGCTCTCCCGGCACCGGCCCCGGTCGTGCCCCGCGTCTACTCGACGCCGGTCTGGGTGCCGACCCAGGCGGCTCCCCACCAGGCAGCGCCCGGCCAGCGAGTCCTGGCCGCAGACCCGGCGGAGCTGAGCACCGAGAGCGCCGCACAGGACCCCGAGTGGACCCGGGTCGCCCGCCGTATGGACCTGCTGCGGCACGCACGCTGGCGAACGCCTCGCAACGGCCGCGTCGCCATCGCGCTGCTGCTGGTCGGGGCACTGTTCGCTGCCGTCGCCACCGGCACCGACCTCCTCGAGCGTCAGTCGACACCCACGCTCGCGCTCGCCCTGAGCTGCCTCCTGGCGGCCTCCGGGCTCTACGCGATCCTGGTCGCCACGACGCCCACGATCGTGGAGCTGGACGAGGTCGTCCTGACCGTGCGGCACCACGCCCGCACCGACACCTTCGACCTGACCCACCCCTACGAGGACGTCGAGGTCAGCGGTGAGCCGGGTACGGCGAAGTGGACGTTGCGCCTGGGCTGCCCCGACGGGCGCACGGTCGTCGTGAAGGGGACCATGGTCGACTCGCGGCGGCTCGCGCCGGTGGTCGCGTACGCCCAGGAGTACGCGCAGCGCGGACGCGACGCGCGCGAGGAGCGGTTCAACCGCTGACCGGCTCCGTCCCGCCCCCCGCCTCGACCAGCACGTCCGGGGAGTCGGGGAGCATCCGGCCCGCAACCAGCGCCACCGCGAGCATCGGCAGCACCCACACGGCGAGCACGGTCGCTGTGCTCCACCCCACGGTCCCCACCGCGACGAAGGCGAAGACGGTCAGCGCCACCGCCTCGGTGGAGATGCCGGCCACGGAGGTCACTGTCGCCCGCGCCGGACCCGTGATCACTGCCTGAAGCCTGGCCTCGGAGACAACCATCGCGTTGCCCAGCACGCCGTAGCCCAGCCCGATCGCCAGGGTCGTCACGGCCAACGAGCCGGCCAGGCACCCGAGCGCCAAGGCCGCCCCGGAGACGGTGACCAGAAGTCCGAGCGTGCGCGCCGACATGGCCGCCGTCCGACCGGCGAGCGCCGTTCCGACCAGCTCGAAGGCGGCGATCACGCCGACCACCACCGAGACCTGGACCGGCGTCGCCCCGTGCTCGCGCGCCACCAGCTGGAAGTACTCGTCGAGGGCCGAGCAGCCCACCACGAGAGCGGAGACCACGACTGCTCCTCGCACCGCCCGGTGGCGGACCGCCTCCCGAACTCCGGACCGCAGCATCGCCAGGTAGCCGGACCCGGGATCGGACGACGGCGCGGCCACCGGCGCCCTCGGCAGCAGGGTGGCCAGGCCGGTGTGCAGGACGGCCACCCCGACGCTGGTCCAGCCGACCAGGGCGTAGCCGCCGACCGCGAAGAGGGGTGCCGCGGCCAGCATCGCGAGGAGCACCGCGGTCATCGACGCGCTGTGCGCCCACCCGAGCAGCCGCGCGTAATCGGACGCCCGGCCACGCGCGGTGAGCTCGTCGTGGAGCAGCGCCTCGAACGTCCCGGACATGGCCGCGCCGCTGGCGCCCCACAGCACGAAGCCCAGCGCGAGGCCGGCGTACGTCGGCCAGACCAACCACGTGGTGAACGCAGCCGCGTAGACCACCCCGCTGAGCACGAGCAGCAGTCGGCGGTCGACGGTGTCTGCCCAGGCGCCCGAGGGCACCTCGAGGACGAACCCGGTCAGCGACCAGATCCCGAGCAGGCTCGAGATCGCCGTCGGCGAGAGCCCGTGGTCGGAGAAGTAGAGCGCGTACAGGCCGTAGAACGGGACCAGGTCACGCGTGGCGTAGTAGGCCAGCACCCGCCAGACGAGTGCGGCCCCGGGGCGGTGGCTGGGTCAAGGCTGGTCTGCGGGAGAACGCACCCGCCCAGCGTAGGCGCGAGATCCGGCTCTGGCGAGGCATGGCCCCTCTCCGCAATGATCCGAAAACCTTCACAATTCGGACAGCGTGCGGCACAATTTCATGGCCCGCTGGCCCAGGTGGGGAGGAGAGCACAGATGAAGCACCGCGCCGAGACCCTCGAGCGAGTGATCGCGACGCGGTCCTCCGGTACCGCCATCGCGCTGCCCGCCGGTGCCTCCGCGGGCCCGCCGGCCCGCTCCTCCGAGGCGCCCGGACGACACGCACGGCCGCCGTTGCCGGCACCGCAGATCCCCACCCGGGTCAGCTGGCGCTCGCGCCCGGCCGGCCGCCTGGTGGTCACCAGCCTGGCCGCGCTCTCGTTGCTGGCTGCCATGCCGGCGGCCGCCTACCTGTTCTGGCGGGCGCCGACCCAGGACCGCCTGCAGGTGATGCTGGGGATGATGACCCTGGACCTGGGCCTCTCGATGCTGCTGGCCGCGCGCCGACCGCTCGAGGTCGCCCTGCTGGGCTCGCTCCTGACCGTGACCGATCGCGGGGTCTCGCAGACCTTCGACCTCGCCGACGCGCTGCAACGCGTCGAGCTCTCAGCGGAGCCGGACCACCGAGCCTGGACGCTCACCCTCGGACGTGCCGACGACAGGGACCTGGTCCTCCGGCGCCGGGACGTCGACCCCGCGCAGCTCGACCCGATCGTGCGCTACCACCGCGACGTCGCCGAGCGCCGCCTCGACCGGCAGTGGGCGATGCTCGGCCTCTGAGCCCGCCAGGCTCGCGGGGTCCTGCTCGGCCCGCACGACGACCACTCCGGCGAGGATGAACAGGCCGCCGAGCAGCTGCACGGGGCGCGGGAGCTCGCCGAGCAGCAGCCAGGCGAACAGCACCGCGAACATGACTTCGCTGAGCCCCACGAACGAGGCCAGCTTGGCACCCAGCAGGCGGGCCGCCACGATGCCGGAGACGTAGGACGTCGCTGCAGCGATGGCCGCGAGCTCGAGGACGGCGACCCACCAGGGGAACGCCGTACCGGCGAGGGAGACGGTGCTGGACGGGAAGGACATCGGCAGCACGCCGGTGGCTCCCAGCACCGCGAACGCCGTGCCGGCGACGACGAGCCCGCCACCGGCCAGGGCCAGCGGCGGCAGCGAGTCCTCGTGACCGCCCTCGCTGAGCAGGAAGAACGACGCCAGGCCGAAGGCGGCGACGAGCCCGAAGAGGACCCCGATGCCGTCGATCCGGACTCCGCCCAGGACGTCGAGCACGAGCAGCAGCCCGACGATCGCCAGGGCCATGCCGGTCAGCGTCGTACGCCGGGGTGCCCGGCGGGCCACCAGCGCCTGCCAGACCACGACCAGCACCATCCCGAGGTACTCCAGGAGCAGGGCCACCCCCACCGAGAGGTGCTCCACGGCGTAGAAGAACGCCAGCTGGGGCACCGCCACGGCCATCAGGCCGTAGGTCACCAGCTGCGGCCAGGCACGCAGCAGCACGTGCCAGCGGCCCCGCAGGGCACGTACCGTCGGCACCGCGAGGATCAGCGCCGCCCCGGCGATCCGCAGGAACACCACGGAACCCGGCGTCCACCCGGTGGTGAGCAAGGACTTGGCAAAGGGACCGGAGGTGGCGAAGGTGGCCGCAGAGAGCAGCGCGACCAGCATCCCGGTCCCGGGGTGAGCCGGAGCCGGGGTGTGAGCCGGGGTGCGAACTGTCGCGCGGTCGGTCGTGCTGGTCATCTGATTCACCACCTGTCATGAGCAAAATGCAAGAACACCAGTTACCCTAGAGGTACGAGACGTCAGGAGTCAAAGTGACTTTCGCCCATGACACCGAGGATGCCCTGGTGACTGCGGCCGCACTGGTGAACACCGATCCCGGCACCGGTGCGGGTGAGGACACGATGCTCACCGTCGAGGACCTCACCCGGTTCCTCGACGAGACCGGCTGGTTCGGGTCGCGGGCGGGAGACCGCCACGAGCTGGACGCCGTACGTGCGCTGCGACCGCGGCTCCGGTCGCTGTGGCACCTCGACGAGACCGGCGTCGTCGAGCAGGTCAACCAGATCCTCGCCGAGGCCGACGCCCTCCCTCAGCTCGTCGACCACGACGGGCTCGGCTGGCACATCCACGCGGTCCCCCAGGAGGCGCCGCTCCCCACGAGGATGGCTGTCGAGGCGGCGATGGCCTTCGTCGACGTCGTCCGCACCGGCGAGCTCGACCGCCTCAAGACCTGCGCGGCCGAGGACTGCGAGGACGTCGTCGTCGACCTCTCCCGCAACCGCTCCAAGCGCTTCTGCGAGGGCGGCTGCGGCAACCGCGAGAACGTCCGCGCCTACCGGGACCGCCAGCGCGCCGAGTAGGTCGGGGAAACTGTCGGTTTCCCCGGGCGCCCGGGGAAACCGAGGCCTGGCAGGCACAATTGCACCTGCCCAGGTTGAGTTCTGCCTGCCAACCCCGTCGATTTGCCGGATTCAGCTGGGGGCGGGCGTACGCCGTTCGGCGCGGTCCTTGACCACGTCGCGCGCGAACTCCGCACCCGAGGTGAGGGTCAGCACGACCGCCACCAGCATCGTGGCCGCGGAGATCCACCAGACGAGGTCGCCCAGCCAGGCGAGGCTGCCGGTGAGCAGGCCGAACGGCGCCACGAACCCGCCGAGCGCCAGGGCCTGCGTGGTGGTCTTGACCTTGCCCATCTGCTTGGCCGGCATCACCACGTCGCGGGCGATGGAGAGTCGCGCGAAGGTGACCGCCCACTCGCGCACCAGCACCACGATCGTGATCGTCCACCACAGCCACGCGGGCATGAAGTCGGCGATGATCGCCAGCCCGATGAATGCCATGCCGGTGATCGCCTTGTCGGCGATCGGGTCGGCGATCTTGCCGAAGTTGGTCACCAGGTCGTGCTTGCGCGCCAGGTCGCCGTCGATCTTGTCGGTGATCATCGCGGCGCAGAACAGCCCCCAGGCGAGCCAGCGGGCGCCGAGGTGGTGCCCCCCGTCGTAGAGCAGGGCCCAGCCGAAGAAGGGGACCATCACGATGCGCAGGGTGGTCAGGGCGTTGGGGACGTTCCAGTTGCTGCCGGCCTGCTCGGCCATCAGCCCTCCCGTCCGGCTCGGGCGACGAGGTCGACACCGTCGGTGCCGACCACCCGTGCCCTGATCATGTCACCCACCACGACAGGCCCAGTGAGCCCGGTCAGCACCGTGGAACCGTCGACGTCGGGTCCCTGGTGGGCGGCGCGTCCCTCCACGACCACGTCGTCGTCGCCGTCGTCCACCGACTCGACCAGCACCACCACCTGCTCCCCCACCCGTTCCTCGGCGCGCTGGGAGGTGAGGTCCTCGACCAGCGAGGTGACGTGCTCGACCCGCTCGCGGATCTCGTCCTCGTCGAGCTTGTCCTCGAAGTCCGCCGCGGCCGTGCCGTCCTCGTCGGAGTAGCCGAAGACGCCTACGGCGTCGAGCCGCGCCTGCTGCAGGAAGTCGCAGAGCGCCTCGAGGTCGGCCTCGGTCTCACCCGGGAACCCGACGATGAAGTTCGAGCGGGCACCGGCCTCCGGCGCGAGGGCGCGTGCCTGGTCCAGCAGCCCGAGGAACGCCTCGCCGTCGCCGAAGCGCCGCATCCTGCGCAACACCGGTCCGGAGGCGTGCTGGAAGGAGAGGTCGAAGTACGGCGCCACCCCTTCGGTGCCGGCGATCACGCTGACGAGTCCCGGACGCATCTCGGCGGGCTGCAGGTAGGAGACCCGGACCCGCTCGACGCCGTCGATCGCGGCGAGCTCGGGCAGCAGCGTCTCCAGCAGCCGCAGGTCGCCGAGGTCCTTGCCGTAGGAGGTGGAGTTCTCGCTGACCAGGAACAGCTCGCGGACGCCCTGCCCCGCCAGCCACCGGCCCTCCTGGATCACGTCGGAGGGCCGCCGGGAGACGAACGAGCCGCGGAACGCCGGGATCGCGCAGAACGTGCACCGCCGGTCGCACCCCGAGGCCAGCTTCAACGGGGCCATCGGGCCGGTGTCCAGGCGCCGGCGAGCACCCTGGCCGGTCGTGCCCCGGCTGGTGCGCGTCCGCATCTATCCGCTCGGCCGGGCTGATCGGCAGCAGCCGGCGGCGGTCCTGCGGCGTGTGCGGGTGAGGCCGCTCCCCCGCCAGGATCGACCGGAGCCGGTCGGCGATGTCGGGATAGTCGTCGAAACCGAGCACCGCGTCCGCCTCGGGGAGCGAGTCGGCCAGCTCGGCGCCGTACCGCTCAGCGAGGCAGCCGACCGCCACGACGGCCTGTGCGCGCCCGCCCTGGTCGGCCGAGGCCTTCAGGTCGGCGGCGGCCAGCAGGGTGTCGACGGAGTCCTTCTTGGCGGCCTCGACGAACCCGCAGGTGTTCACCACCACCGTGTCCGCGTCCGCGGCGTCCTCCACCAGCCGGAAGCCACCGGCCTCCAGGCGCCCGGCCAGCTCCTCGGAGTCGACGTCGTTGCGGGCGCAGCCCAGGGTCACCAGGGCGACGGTCGCAGGAGCGGGAGGAGGGGAGGTCTTCATGGCCGTCTCGCAGTATGACGGACCGCGTCGGCCGAGGACGAATCAGCCGAACTGCCTGCTGTCGGCCGCGCTCGTCGGACCCACCGTCCCCTTCTCCTTGCCGAGGAAGCTGACCTTGACGGCGGAACCGTTGCTGGCGGTCACGTCGAAGGGCGCCAGGCCGATCACCTGCTGGTGCTTGCCCGCCGCGAGCTTGCCGGCCCAGAGGATGCGCCCGTCCCGGTCGCGGACGACCACCTGGGGACTGGCGCCGGTGGCCGTGACGCCCAGGGCGGCCAGCGTGGTCTTGGGCGCGGGGGCAGGCTTGCCGTGGGTGAGGCCGGCGGAGTCCACGTTCGGGGCCGGGCTGACGATCTCCTGCGGCTGGTCGGTGAAGAAGTGGGCGACTCCCCACACCATCGCGAGGGCCACGACGCTCGCCGCGAGGATGCTCCAGCGCGGGCCGGCGAACGTCGTGCGCATGCCTCCGCCGATGCCCGTGGCGAGCTCGGCCTCGAACACCTGGCGGGCCTCGATCTCGGGACTTGCGTAGTGCTCGTCGTAGATCGCCAGCAGCTCCGGTGCGTCGAGGCCGAAGACCCGGGCGAGGGTGCGCAGGTGACCGCGGGCGTAGAAGTCGCCGCCACAGGGCTCGAAGTCGTCGACCTCGATGCACTCCAGCACGTGGGGCCGGATCCGGGTGCGCTCGCTGAGGGTGTCGATGCTCAGGCGCGCGCGGTTGCGGGCGGCGGCGATGAGCGGACCGATCTTCGCCTCGGCCGCGGGACGCGGGACGATGCACCTCGAGGTCGTCGAGCCGGGCCACCACGACCGGGCCCGGCAGGGGCGGCCGCTGCGCCGGGAGCGCGGTCGACCCGGCCTCGCGGACCGGGGGTGCAGGACGTGGTTCGCGAACCGTCTCGTGCACGCTCTCCGAGCGTGCCGCCGGCCGCGTCCCACGGACCGGGGCGACGGGACGGAAGGTCCTCTGCGGTGCGGGCGCCTCGACCGGAGGTGTCTCAGGGCTGGCCGGGGGGTTGGCCGAGGGGTCAGCCGGTGCCACGGCGGCCTGCTCAGCCTCGTCGCGCTCCCCGGCCGTCGTCTGGTGCGGCAGGACCAAGCCTTCACCCGTGTCGACCCCACCGAGCACGACGACCTCGACCCCGGAGTGCACGACCCCGGCTGCCGGCTCCGGCACGGTCTTCTCCTCGACCTCGTCCCGCGTGTCGTCCTGGGTCTCGTCAGCGGTCGCTTCCGGGGTCTCTTCCGGGGCCTCGTCCACTGGCGATGCCGGCTCGATCCGGGTCAGCACCAGCACCGGCGTCCGGCCACTCGCCAGGGAGTCCAGGTCGGCCACCAGGTCGCCGGTCAGGCCGTCGTACTCCAGGCGGGTCGTCGCCGCGAGCGGGACGGTGAACGTCTCGGGCGAGACGGCCGGCTCGGCGGTCTCGTCGAGCTCGCGGGGGTGTACGACGATCTTGCCGTCGCGCAGCCAGGAGGCGGGCGACTGCACCTCGACGTGGTCGATGTCCTGCCAGCGCAGTCCGGTCCAGGTCTCGCCGCGTCGTACCCGCACCCCGTGGCCGTCGGCGAGCAGCAACGGCGCGCGGCTGTCGCGGACGACGAGCAGCTGCACGATGCCGACGGCTGCCAGCACGAGGCACCAGAGCCAGTCGAGCACATTGCCGGTCTGCAACGCCCGCGCGAACCACGCGACCGTCATCGCCGCGGCCGCGACCGCGACCCCGGTGGCCAGCCGTGCGCGGTGCACCACGGCCACACCCGGGAGCCCGTGCGCGGAGCCACCCTGCCGGTGCGTCTCCGCCTCGACCTCGGTCGCGGTGGGGGTGTCGGTGTCGTCGTCGTGGAGGGCGTCCATCACTGCTCCTGCAGGTTCGAGATCACGTCGTCGAGGTCGTCGGGCTTGATCAGCACGTCACGGGCCTTGGAGCCTTCGCTCGGGCCGACCACGCCCCGGCTCTCCAGGATGTCCATCAGCCGGCCGGCCTTCGCGAAGCCGACGCGCAGCTTGCGCTGCAGCATCGAGGTCGAGCCGAACTGGGTGGAGACGACCAGCTCGATGGCCTGCACCACGAGCTCCATGTCGTCGCCGATGTCGTCGTCGAGGTCCCGCTTCGCGGAGGCAGGGGCGGTGACGTCCTCGCGGTAGGTCGGCTGCAGCTGGTCCTTGCACGCCTTGACCACCTGGGCGATCTCGGCCTCGGTGACCCACGAGCCCTGCACCCGGACCGGCTTGGACGCGCCCATCGGCAGGAACAGTCCGTCGCCCTGGCCGACCAGCTTCTCCGCCCCCGGCTGGTCGAGGATCACCCGACTGTCGGCAAGCGAGCTGGTGGCGAAGGCCAGCCGCGAGGGCACGTTGGCCTTGATCAGCCCGGTCACGACGTCGACCGAAGGTCGCTGGGTGGCCAGGATCAGGTGGATGCCGGCGGCGCGCGCCAGCTGGGTGATCCGGACGATGGAGTCCTCGACGTCGCGCGGGGAGACCATCATCAGGTCGGCGAGCTCGTCGACGATGACGCAGAGGTAGGGGTACGGCGTGAGCACCCGCTCGCTGCCCGCGGGCACCTGCACCTTCCCGGCCCGCACCGCCTTGTTGAAGTCGTCGAGGTGGCGGAAGCCGAAGTTGGCCAGGTCGTCGTAGCGCATGTCCATCTCGCGCACGACCCACTGCAGCGCCTCGGCGGCCTTCTTGGGGTTGGTGATGATCGGCGTGATCAGGTGCGGGATGCCCTCGTAGGAGTTCAGCTCGACCCGCTTGGGGTCGATCATGATCATCCGCACCTCGTCGGGCGTGGCCCGCATCAGCAGCGAGGTGATCATCGAGTTGATGAAGCTCGACTTGCCCGAGCCGGTCGCGCCGGCGACAAGCAGGTGCGGCATCTTGGCGAGGTTGGCGACCACGAATCCGCCCTCGACGTCCTTGCCGAGCCCGGCGGTCATCGGGTGGTGGTCGTTGCGCGCTGCCGGCGAGCGGAGCACGTCGCCGAGGGAGACGATCTCCTTGTCCAGGTTGGGGATCTCGATCCCGACGGCAGACTTGCCCGGGATCGGCGAGAGGATCCGGACGTCGGCGGAGGCCACGGCGTAGGCGATGTTTCGCTGGATGCCGGTGATCTTCTCCACCTTGACCGCCGGGCCGAGCTCCACGATGTAGCGGGTCACCGTGGGGCCGCGCGTGTACCCGGTGACCTGGGCGTCGATGTCGAACTCCTCGATCACCTGCGTCAGCCGCTCGACCACCTCGTCGGAGGCTTTGGAGCGCGCCTTGTGCACCGACCCGGGCTTGAGCACCTGGCTGTCGGGGAGCATGTAGGCGATGTCGCCGGAGAGCGAGAGCTGCTCGACCCGCGCGGGCAACGGGGTGTGCGGAGGCGGCTGGAGGTCGGTGGTGTCCTCGCCGGAGTCGTTCCCGTCGGTCAGGTCGAGGTCGATGTCGCCATCACGTTCCGGGTCCTTCTTGCCGCGGCGCTTGCGGACCTCGCGCTCCTCCAGGACGGGCGAGTCGTACGCCGGGTCGCCCATCTCGGGATCGACCTCGGCGTCGGCCGAGCGCCGGGAGCGTCGTTGCGCGGGGACCGCGACGGACTCGCCCTCCTCGGGCACCCGGCGGCCCATCAGGCGCTGTCCGAGCTCGTGCAGGCGTGCCGGCACCTGGTAGACGGGGGTGGCGGTGACGACCAGCAGCCCGAAGAGGGCGAGGAGCACGAGCAGGGGTACGACGACGTAGCTCGACTGGAGCAGGTCGGTCAGCAGCTTGGCGACCACGAAGCCGATCGCGCCGCCGGCCTGCTGCAGCTGCTTGGTGTCTCCGAGAGCGGGCCGCGGCGAGCCGTTGGCGATGTGCACGATGCCGAGGACGCCGAAGAGCAGCGCCGTCCAGCCGACGACCTGTCGTCCGGGTGGCCCGTTGCGCTCGGGGTCGCGCAGGTTGCGCCAGGCCACGAAGCACAGCAACAGGGGGACGAACCACGCCAGCAGGCCCACCGAGCCCGCGACCATCGCGCGGACCACGTCGAAGACCCCGCCGGGCAGCTGCCACCAGACCGAGGCCGCGACGACCACGGCCACGCCGACCAGGAACAGACCGGCACCGTCGCGACGGTGCTCGGGGTCGAGCTCGCCGGCGGTGTGCCCCACCCGGCGCACTCCCCCGCCGATCGCGTGGGCGAGGCCGAGCCAGGCGGAGGCGAGCACGCGCCCCACCGCGCTGAAGAGCCGGAAGACGGGCCCCGGCCCCGAGCGCACGGCGCGCGGCGCCGGACGCTTCGCGGGCGCCCGCTTCTTGGCAGCGGGCTTGCGCTTGGAGGTGGATCCCGTCGAGCGGCGGCGCGAGGTCGAGCCCCCCTTCGCCGTACTGCGCGACGAGGAGCCCTTGCTTCGCGACGCCGTCGGGGAAGACGTACGGGTCGCCATGCTGGCGAATCTACCCCGAAGTTCACATCTGCCCCTTGCGTCACACGCGCGAGCCGACAGATCGCGAGGAACGAGCGATTTGTCGACGCGAGCGGGTCGAGCGAGCCCGCGACCGAGGAACGAGGTCGCGACGGCGGGTCGAGACACCAATCAGGTGGTCAAGAACAGTGAGCGGCGAGCCGCACCGAGCACAGGTACTTGCCGCGGACCACAGGATGTTTCCTGCGGTGGGAGGCAGAAAACCTTCCTACCCGGGAAACCGCCCCCTCAGGCAGCCCGGACGGACTCCAGGAGGGGCAGGCGGAGGCGGAAGGTGCTCCCCTTGCCGAGCTCGGAGCTGACCAGGATCTCGCCGCCGTGCATCTGGGCGATCCGGCGCGAGATCGCCAGGCCCAGGCCGGTGCCGGGGATGGAGAGCGCCTCGGGGTTGCTGGAGCGGTGGAACGCCGAGAACAGGTGCACCTGGTCCGCGGTGGAGATGCCCAGGCCGGTGTCGGCGCAGAGGACGATCGCGTGCTCGCCGGCGATCTCGACCTCGAGCCGCACCGAGCCGCCGGGCAGGGTGTACTTGACCGCGTTGCTGGCCAGGTTGTCGATGACCTTGCCGAGCTCGTCGGGGTCGGCGGTGACCATCACCGGCTCGTCGGGGATCTTCAGGCGTCATCTCGACCGAGCCCTTCAGGCACTGCATCGCGAGCAGCTCGACGGAGCCCTCGGCGAGCTTGCGCAGGTCGACCGGGACGCGCACGGTCTCGCGCTTGTCCTGGACCTGGGAGTAGGCCAGCAGGTTCTGCACCAGCCGGTTCAGCCGCTCGGCGTTGCGGGAGATCGCGTCGACCGAGCCGATGCCGGTGTCCATGTCCTCGAGCAGCTCGACGTGGCCGATGATCGAGGTCAGCGGGGTCTTCAGCTCGTGGGAGATCGTCGCGATCAGCTCGCCCTTGTAGCGGTCGAGCTCCTGCAGCTCGCCGACGAGGTGCCGCTCGCGCTCGTAGAGGCGTGCGTTCAGCACGACCCGCCCCAGCGTGCGCCCGGCCTCCAGCACGCCCTCCTGCTCCTCGGCGGTCCAGGGGTCGGTGAGCACGTCGCGGATCAGCAGCACGTAGCCGAGCAGCTCGCGGCCCACACCGACGGGGACGGCCATCAGGCCGAGCTCCTGCCGGTCGAGCAGCAGCTCGCGGACGAGGTCGCGCTCGAGGTCGGTGAACCGGCCGAAGGGGTCGGAGAGGTCCTCGTGGGTGACCATCACCGGCCGGTTGAAGTCCCAGGCCTGGCGCGCCAGCATCCCCATGAACTCGACCATCTCCGAGCTCGGCTCCGGCCCGTCGGAGGGGTACGCCGCAGACTCGGTCACCTGGGTGAGGTCACCGGAGGTGAAGCAGCGGATCCAGAGGCGCTCGGCCGCGAGGCCCTTGGCCACCGCCTGCGAGGACTCGTAGAGCGACTGGTCGAGCTCGGCGAGCTGGCCCGCCGAGGAGACCGCGCGCAGCATCTCGCCCATCCGCACCTGGTCGCCGAGCCGCTCGCGCTGCTGGGCGTTGTACATCGCCAGGCCGGCCTGCACGACGAACATCTCCAGCAGCTCGCGCTCCTCCTTGTTCGGGATGCGGTTGCCGGGGGGAAGGTCCACGGACATGTTGCCGAGCAGCTGGCCGGTGGCCGAGTAGAGCGGCGCGTACAGCGCGTCGAGCGGGTGCCAGGCGTCGGCGGACTTGGCCGCCTCGAACTCCGGGATCCACGCGGCGGCCTCGAGCTCGTCGGGCATCCGGCCGTGCGGCACGAATCGCAGCACGCCCCACTCGTCGGCGGCCGCGAACTCGTTGAAGATCGAAGCCACCGGCGTACGGCGCCCGATGATCTGCTGGCGGACCTCCTCGGGGCCGGCCACCGTGGTCATCACGAAGGTCTCGCCCTCGAGCCTGGCGATGGCGGCGATGCCGTAGCCGAGCACCTCGACGACGCCGCGCGCGATCTCGTCCAGAACCTCGGAGAGGTCTGTCGAGGAGTTGACGCGCAGCATCAACTCGTAGAGGCGTCTGATCCCCTCGGCACGAGGAGACTCGGTCGCTTGCATCACCTGTTGCCCCGAACCTTTCGAGGATGGACCGCCCGTCGGGGTCTGTCCGTCGATTCTAGGGCGATTCATCCGTTTAAGTCCCTGGATTAGCCCAGTTGGCGGGGCACGCGGAGGGTCGATCCGGCGCGCCACGGCTAGGCCTCGAGCACCACGGGGATGATCATCGGCCGGCGACGGAGCTTGCCGCTGACCCAGCGCCCGACGACGCGGCGGATGGTCTGCTGCAGCTGGTAGGTGTCGTCGACACCCTCGGAGACGGCCTTGTCGAGGGCCGCGATGATGGGGTCCTTGATCTCGTCGAAGGTCGCATCCTCCTCGGCGAAGCCGCGGGCGTGGATCTCCGGGCCGCTGACCACCTTCCCGGTCTGGGAGTCCATCACCACGATCACGGAGATGAAGCCCTCCTCGCCGAGGATCCGGCGGTCCTTCAGCGAGCTCTCGGTGAGGTCGCCCACCGAGCTCCCGTCGACGAAGACGTAGCCGCACTCGACCTTGCCCGCGACCGAGGCGACGCCGTCGAGGAGGTCCACCACCACGCCGTCCTCGGCGATCACGACCCGGTCGGCCGGGATGCCGGTGGCCCGGGCGAGGGCGGCGTTTGCCAGCATGTGCCTGATCTCGCCGTGCACGGGCAGCACGTTGCGCGGCCGGACGACGTTGTAGCAGTAGAGCAGCTCCCCAGCGCTCGCGTGCCCGCTCACGTGGACCAGGGCGTTGCCCTTGTGCACGACGTGGGCACCGCAGCGTGCGAGGCCGTTGATGACGCGGTAGACGGCGTTCTCGTTGCCGGGGATGAGCGAGGAGGCGAGCACGACGGTGTCGCCCTCCTCGATGTGCACGAAGTTGTGGTTGCGCTGGGCGATCCGGCTCAGCGCGCTCAGCGGCTCTCCCTGCGAGCCGGTCGAGATGAGCACCACCTTCTCGGGCGGCATGTCGGCCACGGCGCGGCTGTCGACCAGCAGGCCCTGGGGGACCTCGAGGTAGCCGAGGTCGCGGGCGATGCCCATGTTGCGCACCATCGAGCGCCCGACGTAGGCCACCTTGCGGCCGTGCTTCGCGGCGGCGTCCATCACCTGCTGGACGCGGTGCACGTGCGAGGCGAAGCAGGCGACGATGATCCGCTGGCGGCTCTGGCTGAACACCCGGTCGAGCACGGGCGCGATCTCCTGCTCGGAGGTGGTGAAGCCGGGGACCTCGGCGTTGGTGGAGTCGGTGAGGAACAGGTCCACGCCCTCCTCCCCGAGACGCGCGAACGCCCGCAGGTCGGTGATCCGCCCGTCGAGTGGCAGCTGGTCCATCTTGAAGTCGCCGGTGTGCAGCACGGTGCCGGCGGGGGTGCGGATGGCCACCGCGAGCGCGTCGGGGATGGAGTGGTTGACCGCGACGAACTCCAGGTCGAACGGCCCGAAGCTGAGCCGGTCACCCTCGGCGACGATCGAGCGCACGGTGTCCTGCAGCCGGTGCTCGCGGAGCTTGGAGCCGACCAGCGCCAGGGTCAGCTGGGAACCCACCAGCGGGATGTCCTGGCGCTCCCGGAGCAGGTACGGCACCGCGCCGATGTGGTCCTCGTGGCCGTGGGTCAGCACCAGCGCGTCGACCGCGTCGAGACGACCCCTGATCGCCTCGAAGTCGGGCAGGATCAGGTCGACGCCGGGGTGGTTCTCCTCGGGGAAGAGCACCCCGCAGTCCACGATCAGCAGGCGTCCGTCGTACTCGAAGACGGTCATGTTGCGGCCGACCTCGCCGAGGCCCCCGAGCGGGATCACCCTCAGGCCGCCCTTGCTCAGTGGTGGCGGAGGTGACAGCTCCGGGTGCGGATGGCTCACGTGAGGATCCCAGCTTTCTCCAGTGCCGTCCGCAGCGCGGAGCACTCGTGGTCGTCGAGAGGTACGAGCGGGCCGCGGACGCGGCGGTTGTCCAGGACGCCGAGCATCTCGAGGGCCGCCTTGGCGGTGGTGGCCCCGTAGTTGGGCACCCCCATCACGGCATCGATCACCGGCACGAGCCGGGTGAAGGACGCCAGGGCGGTCGCCGGGTCGCCCCCGTCGAACTGCTCGATCACCTCGCGCAGCTCGGCCCCCGCGGCGTGGCCGACCACGGAGACGATGCCGCAGCAGCCGTGGGCCAGGTATCCCAGGAGCAGCGCGTCGTCGCCGGCGTACACGTCGTAGCCGAGCTCGCGCAGCGCGATGGTCTCGAGCGGGTTGCCGGTGGCGTGCTTGACGCTGGAGACCGTCTCCAGCCGAGCCGCCGCCTCGTAGGTCTCCACGGCGATGGACTGGCCGGTCCGACCGGGCACGTCGTAGAGCATCACCGGGAGGCTGGAGGCGCGAGCCACCTCGGTGAAGTGGTGGAGCACGCCCGCCTGCCCCGGCTTGTTGTAGTACGGCGCGACCAGCAGGACGGCGTCGACACCGACCTTCTCGGCCTGGACCGCCAGCTCGACCGAGTGCGCCGTGGAGTTGGTCCCGACGCCCGCGATCACGGTCGCCCGGTCGCCGACGGCGTCCTTGACCGCGCGCAGGATCTCGCTGTCCTCGGCCACGGTCGTGGTCGGCGACTCGCCGGTGGTGCCGCTGACGACGACGCCGTCGTTGCCGTGCTCGACCAGGTGGTGCGCGATCGCGGCGGTCCCGTCGAGGTCGATCGCTCCGTCCTCGGTGAACGCGGTGGCCATCGCGGTCAGCATGCGGCCGTACGGCGCTGCTGGGAGGCTCATGCAGCACAGGCTATCCGTCGGCGGCGCCGTGCCCACCCCGTGCCAGTCACTCATCTAGGGTGCGAAGACATGAGCGAGACCCAACAGCCCGCCCCCTTGCCACCACCGCAGCCCTCGGGCGCGTACATGCTGAACCACCTGGGCCAGGACTACGGCCCCTACGGCTTCCCGCAGCTGCAGCAGATGGCCCTGGCCGGACAGCTCAAGGGCGATGCCGTGCTGCGCGACGCGGCCGGTGGCGGCTGGTTCCCTGCGCGGCAGCTGCCGGGGCTGTTCTCCAGCCGGGAGTGGCTGACCACCGTGCTCCTCTCGGCGTTCCTCGGCCACTTCGGCGTCGACCGCTTCTACCTCGGCCACATCGGTCTCGGCGTGCTCAAGCTGTTGACCTTCGGGGGCTGCGGGATCTGGTACCTCGTCGACCTGATCCTGCTCCTGCTCCGCAAGACCAACGACGTCGACGGCCGACCATTGGCCTAGACGGCCGCGCAGCAACACATTTGTGCAGTCGTCACGTAGTGACCGGCAGTAGCTACGTCGCAACTGCACAAATGGCGGCTGCGCCAGGCTGATCAGACGTGCGGCGCGACCTCGGCGGCGATCAGCTCGAGGTGGTCGAGGTCGTCGACGTCGAGGGTCTGCAGGTAGATCCGCTGCGAACCGAGGTCGTGGAACTCGCCGATCCGCTCGACCGCCTCTGCCGGGCTCCCGGCGACGCCCTGCTCGCGCAGCTCCGCGACGTCACGGCCGATCGCGTCGGCCCGGCGTCGTACGTCCGCCTCGGTCTTCCCGACGCACACGGTCAGGGCGTTGGACCAGGTCAGCTCGTTGGGGTCCCGCCCGATCGCACCGAGGGCCTCCCCCACGCGTGCGAACTGCGCCCGGGTCACCTCCGCGGAGACGAACGGCAGGTTGAACTCGTCGGCGTACCGCGCGGTCAGCTCAGGCGTACGACGCTTGCCCAGGCCGCCGATGATCACCGGGGGCCGTGGGCGCTGCGCGGGCTTGGGCAGCGCCGGTGAGTCGGTCAGGGTGTAGTGCGCGCCGGAGTGGCTGAAGGTCTCGCCCTCGGGGGTCTCCCAGAGCCCGGTGATGATCGCCAGCTGCTCCTCGAACCGGTCGAAGCGCTCGCCGGTGTCCGGGAACGGGATGCCGTAGGCCTCGTGCTCGCGCCCGAACCAGCCCGCACCGAGGCCCAGCTCCACGCGCCCGCCGCTCATCTGGTCGACCTCGGCCACCGTGATCGCCAGCGGGCCGGGCAGCCGGAAGGTGGCGCTGGTCATCAGCGTGCCGAGCCGGATCCGGCTGGTCTCCCGGGCCAGTCCGGCCAGCGTCGCCCACGCGTCGGTCGGTCCCGGCAGCCCGTCGCCACCCATGCTCAGGTAGTGGTCGGAGCGGAAGAACGCGCTGAAACCGAGGTCCTCGGTCGCCTTGGCGATCCGGAGCAGCTGGTCGTAGGTCGCGCCCTGCTGGGGCTCGGTGAAGATGCGGAGGTCCATTCCGGACCATACCTAGCGTGACGGCGCTCCAGCCAGCGCACCTCGTACGCCGGGTCGTGGTCGGTGTGGTCCTCGCGACGGGCCTCGTGCCACTCCCCCTCGTCGAAGTCCGGGTAGTGGGTGTCACCCTCCGGCGCGAGGTCGACCTCGGTGAGGACCTGGTCGGTGGCGAGGGCCAGCGCCTCGGCGTAGACCTGCGCGCCGCCGCCGACGTTGACGATCTCCTCGTCCAGCTCGCGCCCGAGGTCGAGCGCCTCCTCCACCGAGCGCGCCACCAGGACGCCGTCCCAGGCCCACCGGCGGTCGCGGGTGACCACGATGCTCTGCCGGTCCGGAAGCGGCTTGCCGATCCCCTCGAACGTCGTACGTCCCAGGACGAGGGGGTGCCCCACCGTCACCCGCTTGAAGTGCGCGAAGTCGGCCGGGATCTTCCACGGGATGCCGCCGTCCAGGCCGATCACGCCGTTGCGCGCCCGGGCCGCCACCAGCACGACGCGCGTCACCTGGCCCTCATACGGCGATGGGCGCCTTGATGCCCGGGTGCGGGTCGTAGCCCTCGACCGCGATGTGCTCGAGGTCGAACCCGTCGAGGGTGCTCACCGACGGGTCGAGCCGCAGCGTCGGCAGCGGTCGCGGCTCGCGGGTGAGCTGGAGCTCGGCCTGGTCGAGGTGGTTGAGGTAGAGGTGGGCATCGCCGAGCGTGTGCACGAAGTCGCCGACCTCCAGGCCGGTGACCTGGGCGACCATGTGGGTCAGCAGGGCGTACGACGCGATGTTGAACGGCACTCCGAGGAAGACGTCGGCCGAGCGCTGGTAGAGCTGGCAGCTCAGCCGGCCCTGCACGACGTAGAACTGGAACATCGTGTGGCACGGCGCCAGCGCCATCTCGGGGATGTCGGCGACGTTCCAGGCCGAGACGATGTGGCGACGGGAGTCCGGGTTGACCCGGATCTGCTCGACCACCTGGGCGAGCTGGTCGACGTGCCGGCCGTCAGGCGTGGGCCAGGAACGCCACTGGTAGCCGTAGATCGGGCCGAGGTCGCCCTGCGCGTCGGCCCACTCGTCCCAGATCGTGATGCCGCGGTCCTGCAGCCACTTGACGTTGGTGTCGCCGCGCAGGAACCACAGCAGCTCGCCGAAGACCGACCTGGTGTGCACCTTCTTGGTGGTCACGAGCGGGAAGCCGGCGGCGAGGTCGAAGCGCATCTGGTGGCCGAACACGCTGCGGGTGCCGGTCCCGGTGCGGTCGGACTTCTCGAGGCCCTCGTCGAGGATCCGGCGCAGGAGATCGAGGTAGACCTGCATGTGGACAACCTACCCGTGGGCACCCCCGGCCGTGGAGCGCCGTGCGACGCTGGCGCCATGCTCATCGGTCTGCTCGCGGCGCTCGGTGCCGCCGTGCTCTTCGGCATCTCGGCCGTGCTGCAGGCCGTGGCCGTACGCCGTGCCGGGCTCCTCTCGGGGTGGATGGCGCTGGTGACCGTGGGCTACCTGCTGGGCTGGGTGCTCCACCTCGTGGCCATCGCGCTGCTCCCGCTCTACCTCGCCCAGATGGCGATCGCCGGCTCCCTGGCGGTCACCGCGGTGACCGCCTCGATCAAGGTGCACGAGCCGCTCGAGACCCGCCACTGGAGCGCGATCGTCGGGATGGCGATCGGCTTCGGCCTCCTCGTCGCGGTCGCCGGCGACGTCGGGACCGACGAGCACCAGCCGCACCTGACGCTCGTGCTCTACCTGACCGTCGCGGTCCTCGGTGTCCTCGGGCTGGCAGGCTTCCGCCACGAGGGGCCGCGAGCCGGCGTCCTGCTGGGACTGCTGGCCGGGATCAGCTACTCGGGTGCCCCCGTCGCGACCCGCGCCCTGGTGCACCCCGGCCTGGACCTGCACACCGTCGTCCACGGATTCCCGATCCTGCTCTTCGGCGCGCTCGGGTTCGTGCTCCAGTCGCTGGCCCTGGAGCGGGTCTCGGTGACTGCGGCGACCGCGCCGATGGTGCTGCTGGAGACCTTCGTCCCGGCCGTGCTCGGGGTGGCCCTCTTCGGCGACGGCGTCCACCACGGCATGTGGCCGGTCGCCGTGCTCGGCTTCGCGATCGCCACCGCCGGCGCGCTCGTGCTCAGCGGGGCCGAGGCCAGGCTGGACCACCTGCAGGAGGTGCCCGAGCATCCGGTGGACGCCCCCAGCCCGGCGCTCCCCTGACCGCTTGGTTGGATGGGGAGATGCCCACCTCCGACGTCTCCGCACGGGTCGCCTGGGCCGACGACGCGTCCGCGATCGCCGCCGTGCAGGTCCGGGCATGGCGCACGTCGTACGTCGACCTGCTGCCCGGTGAGGTGCTGGCGGCGCTGGAGGTCGAGGAGATCGCGGACGTGTGGCGCACGGCGCTGTCACGTCCCGCCGACGCGCGACAGCGGGTCCTGGTCGCCCTCGAGCGCAACCTGGTCACCGGGTTCGTCGTGACCGGCCCGGCGACCGACCCCGACTGCGACCCCCTGGCGACGGGCGAGATGGCAGACCTGCTCGTGGACCCGCACAAGCAGGGAGCCGGCCACGGCTCCCGGTTGCTGCAGGCAGCCGCAGACACCTTGCGGGCGGACCGGTTCACGCGTGCGGTGACCTGGCTGCCGGCCGCGGACGACGTCCTGCGCGCGTTCCTCACCGCGGCGGGCTGGGGTCCCGACGGCGCCCACCGGACCCTCGACCTCGTCGGTGACGGCAGCACCACGGTGAAGCAGGTGCGGCTGCACACCTCCCTGGTCGACGGGCCGCAGGAACACGTGGGATGAGGCGACCGGACGGACCCCGCGAGGAGACCGCCCGGACGATCGTCCGCGACGGGATCGCGATCGGCGTCGCCACCGGCGCCTACGGCATCTCCTTCGGTGCGATCGGCGTGGCCAGCGGTCTCGACGTCTGGCAGACCTGCGCCCTCTCCCTGCTCGTGTTCACCGGCGCCTCCCAGTTCGCGCTCGTCGGCGTGATCGGCTCTGGCGGCAACCCGCTGTTCGGGGCCGTGTCCGGGTTGCTGCTGGGTTCGCGCAACACCCTCTACGGCCTCAAGGTGGCGCCGCTGGTGGGGTTCCGGGGCATCCGCCGGGTGGCCGCTGCCCACCTGCTGATCGATGAGTCCTCGGCGATGACCGTGACGCGGACCAACCGCGAGCACGCTCGTGCAGGGTTCCTCGGGACCGGCATCTCGGTCTTCGTGCTGTGGAACCTCGCCACCTTCGTCGGCGCCCTGGCCGGCGACGCGCTGGGCGACCCGCGGACCTACGGACTCGACGCGGCGGTCGGTGGCGCGTTCCTGGCCCTGCTCTGGCCGCGGCTCGACGCGACCCGCAACCGCCTCGCCGCCGTGCTCGGCGCGGGGCTGGCGTTGACGTTGGTGCCGCTGACCCCGGCCGGCGTGCCCGTGCTCGCCGCGTCGGTCGTCGCCCTCGGCATGGCCCTGGTGACGCGCGACTCCACCGGCGGGACGGGCCCGGACCGAGCGGAGGAGCCCGCGTGATCTGGACGGCGGTGCTGGGCTGCGCGGTGGGTTGCTACCTGCTCAAGCTCGCCGGCATGTCGGTGCCGGAGCGGGTGCTGGACCATCCGGTGCTGCGCCGTACGGCGGACCTGCTGCCGGTCGTCCTGCTCGCGGCACTCGTCGCGGTGCAGGTCTTCGCCGGACGTCGCGACGGCTCGGTCGTGCTGAGCATCGACGCACGCCTGGCCGGGCTCGGCGCCGCGGTAGTGGCGCTGCTCCTGCGAGCGCCGTTCATCGTCGTGGTGGCGGTCGCCGCGGCGACCGCGGCCCTGGTGCGACTCGTCTGAGCCGCAGGCTCCGCTCGAGGTTCCGCGAGCCCGCGGCTCCGGAGCACCCGAGATGCTGCTCCGGAGCCTGCGGGACCCGCGAAGAAGGATGGGGGGCTCGTGTGCCCAGCACGAGCCCCCCATCCTGGGGACTCCTGACCTTCGTGGGGGGAAAGCTGAAGGTCAGGACACGTTGACCGCGCTGTGAGCGACGGTCGACGACCGGTGACGACGCTCGATGTGTTCCCCCTTCTCGCTCGTCACCATCCAGAGTGCCCACTCGATGGCGGGAAAGCACCTTCACGAACGTGCGCTGCACAAACATGCATCAGTGCAGATCAGTGCGAGGAAACCCTCGCACTTTCCGATACGTCAGGCCGGGTCGGTGGCGAGGAATTCCTCCAGGCCGACGGTCAGGCCGGGGTGCTGCGCGACCTGGCGCAGGCCGAGCAGGACGCCCGGGGTGAAGGAGACCCGGTCCAGGGAGTCGTGACGGATCGTCAGGGTCTCGCCCAGCGCGCCGAGGACCACCTCCTGGTGGGCGACCAGGCCGCGCACCCGCAGGCCGTGCACGTGGATCCCGTCGACCTCCGCGCCACGCGCTCCGTCGAGCTGGGTGGTGGTGGCGTCCGGGACCGGGCCCATCCCCGCCTCGCGCCGAGCGGCCGCGATCAGCTGCGCCGTACGCCGGGCGGTCCCGGAGGGGGCGTCGGCCTTGTCCGGGTGGTGCAGCTCGACGATCTCCACCGACTCGTAGAACCGGGCTGCCTCGACGGCGAAGCGCATCATCAGCACGGCGCCGATGGAGAAGTTCGGGGCGACGAGGACACCGGTCCCCTCGCTGCGCGCCAGCCAGCCGCGCAGCCGCTCGAGCCGCTCCTCGTCGAACCCGGTCGTGCCGACGACCGCATGGAGCCCGTGGCCGATGCAGAACTCGAGGTTGTCCATCACCACGTCGGGGTGGGTGAAGTCCACGACCGCCTCGACCCCGGCGTCGAGCAGCAGCTGCAGGTCGTCCTCGGCGTCGACGCGGGCGACGAGGTCCATGTCCTCGGCGCCCTCGACCGCCGTACACACCTCGCGACCGACCTTGCCCAGCGCGCCCAGCACGCCCACCTGGAGACTCACGGCCCTCAGGCTAGTGGGCTCCGGGCTGTCGAGGGGTCGTCACTCCAGCCACAGGATTCACCGGTTGGCCGGTGAATCTGCGCCGTGCGCGCGAAACTTCGCGCGTTCCCGCAAGTTTCACCGGTGGGCCGGTGAATCCTGCGGCGGGTCAGGCGGGGCCGACCTGGGCGAGCGTCTGGGGGCGGGTGTAGAGCTCCTGGGCCAGGGCGTGGACGTCGGGGACCGAGACGGCCTCGACGCGGGAGAGCACCTCGTCGACCGAGAGCAACCGGTGCTGGAACAGGGCGGCCTCACCCAGCCGGGTCATCCGTGACCCGCTGTCCTCGAGGCTGAGCACGAGCCCGCCGCGGGCCTGGCCCCGGCCGCGCTCCACCTCTTCCTCGGTGAGTCCGTCGGCGGCGACGCGCGCGAGCTCGGTGCGTACGACGCGCAGCAGGTCGGTGGCCTTGCCGGGCAGGGAACCGGCCGCGACGCCGACCATGCCCGCGTCGGAGTAGCCGAGGCCGAAGGAGTAGACCGAGTAGGCGAGCCCGCGCCGCTCACGGACCTCCTGGAACAGCCGCGAGCTCGAGCTGCCGCCCAGGGCCGCGTTGAGGACGCTGAGCTCGTAGCGGCGCGGGTCCGACCGGGTCAGGCCCTGCATGCCGAGCACCACGTTGACCTGCTCGAAGGGGCGGGAGGTGCGGGCCTCGCCCGGGTGGAGCGGGCGGGGGCGCGGCGCCAGGCGTGGGCCGACGGGCTTGGCGTCGCCGTCGAGGAAGCCACTGCGGGAGAACGCCCGGCGGACCTGCCGCACGACGTCCCCGTGCTCGACGTTGCCGGCCACGGCGACCGTGATCACCTCGGGGCGGTAGCGACGCCGGTAGTAGCCGTTGACCTGAGTGCGGGTCAGGGCCTTGATCGTCTCGGCGGTACCGGCGATCGGCCGCGCCAGCGGGGTGCCCGCCCACGCCGTGGCTGCGAACAGGTTGTGCACCACGTCGTCGGGGTCGTCGTCGTGCATCGCGATCTCGTCGAGGATCACGTCACGCTCCGCCTCGACGTCCTCGGGGGTGATCGAGGAGGAGGTGATCATGTCGCCGAGCACGTCCACGGCCCGCGGCAGGTCGTCGTCGAGCACCCGCGCGTGGTAGCAGGTGTACTCCCGCGCGGTGTAGGCGTTGAACTCCCCGCCGACCTCGTCGAGGGCGACGGAGATGTCCATCGCCGAGCGGGTCGGGGTGCCCTTGAACAGCAGGTGCTCGAGGAAGTGCGAGGCGCCGCTGAGCTGCGGCGCCTCGTCCCTCGAACCCACCTGCACGAACACCCCGACCGCGGCCGAGCGGACCCCCGGCATGTGCTCGGTGACGACGCTCAGACCGCCGCGGAGGACGGTTCGGCGTACGCCGTCGGGCAGCTTCCGGGTCAACGCGGGCGCTGCGTCACTCGGCGTCGGCGGCGGTGTCCGCAGACCCAGAATCAGACCCGGAATCAGACTCGTCGACCACCGGCACCAGCGAGAGCTTGCCGCGGTCGTCGATCTCGCCGATCTCGACCTGGAGCTTCTGGCCCACGGAGACGACGTCCTCGACGTTGTCGACCCGCTTGCCACCGGCGAGGGCACGCAGCTTGCTGATGTGCAGCAGGCCGTCCTTGCCGGGGAGCAGCGAGACGAAGGCGCCGAAGTTGGTCGTCTTCACCACGGTGCCGAGGTAGCGCTCGCCGACCTCGGGCATCGTCGGGTTGGCGATCGCGTTCACAGCAGCCCGCGCCGCTTCCGCAGCCTCGCCGTTCGTGGCACCGATGTAGACCGTGCCGTCGTCCTCGATGGACAGCGTCGCGCCGGTGTCGTCCTGGATCTGGTTGATCACCTTGCCCTTGGGGCCGATGACCTCACCGATCTTGTCGACCGGCACCCGCACGGTGATGATGCGCGGCGCGTGCACCGACATCTCCTCGGGCGCGTCGATGGCCTCGGCCATCACGTCCAGGATCGCCAGACGGGCGTCGCGGGCCTGGGTCAGGGCCCCGGCCAGCACCTCGGCGGGGAGGCCGTCGAGCTTGGTGTCCAGCTGCAGCGCCGTGACGAACTCGCGCGTGCCGGCGACCTTGAAGTCCATGTCGCCGAAGGCGTCCTCGGCACCGAGGATGTCGGTCAGCGCGACGTACTTCGTCTCACCGTCGACCTCGCCGGAGATGAGGCCCATCGCGATGCCGGCCACGGGCGCCTTGAGCGGCACACCGGCCTGCAGCAGCGACAGCGTGGAGGCGCAGACCGAGCCCATCGAGGTGGAGCCGTTGGAGCCCATCGCCTCGGAGAGCTGACGGATCGCGTAGGGGAACTCCTCGCGGCCGGGCAGCACCGGCAGGAGGGCGCGGCGCGCCAGGGCGCCGTGGCCGACCTCGCGACGCTTGGGCGAGCCCACGCGTCCGGTCTCGCCGGTGGAGAACGGCGGGAACACGTACTTGTGCATGTAGCGGCGCTTCTTCTCCGGCGACAGGGTGTCCAGCTGCTGCTCCATGGTGAGCATGTTCAGCGTGGTCACGCCCAGGATCTGGGTCTCGCCGCGCTCGAACAGCGCGGAGCCGTGGACCCGCGGGATCACGGCGACCTCGGCGGACAGGGTGCGGATGTCGGTCAGGCCGCGTCCGTCCATGCGCACCTGGTCGCGCAGCACGCGCTCGCGCACGAGGGCCTTGTTCAGCGAGCGGAACGCTGCGCCGATCTCCTTCTCGCGACCCTCGAACTTTGCGCCGAGCGACTCCAGCACCGATGCCTTGATCGTGTCGAGACGCTCCTCGCGCTCCTGCTTGCCGGCGATCGTCAGCGCGGGGGCGAGGTCGGCCTTGGCGGCGTCCTCGACGGCGGCGTAGACGTCGTCCTCGTAGTCGAGGAAGACCGGGAACTCCTGCACCGGCTTCGCGGCCTGCTTGGCCAGCTCGGCCTGGGCCTCGCACAGCTGCTTGATGAACGGCTTGGCGGCGTCGAGGCCGGAGGCCACGATCTCCTCGGTCGGCGCCTGCGCGCCGCCGCGGACCAGCTCGAAGGTCTGCTCGGTGGCCTCGGCCTCGACCATCATGATCGCGACGTCACCGGTCTCGGTGACCCGGCCGGCGACGACCATGTCGAAGGTCGCCTCCTCGAGCTGGCTGTGGGAGGGGAAGGCCACCCACTGGCCCTCGATCAGCGCCACGCGGGTGCCACCGACCGGGCCCGAGAAGGGCAGGCCGGAGAGCTGGGTGGAGGCCGACGCCGCGTTGATGGCGAGCACGTCGTAGGGCTGGTCGGGGTCGAGCGCCAGCACCGTGATGACGACCTGGACCTCGTTGCGCAGGCCCTTCTTGAAGGTCGGGCGCAGGGGCCGGTCGATCAGGCGACAGGTGAGGATCGCGTCCTCGCCGGGGCGACCCTCGCTGCGGAAGAACGAGCCGGGGATCTGGCCCACGGCGTACATCCGCTCCTCCACGTCGATGGTGAGGGGGAAGAAGTCGAACTGGTCCTTGGGCTGCTTGCCGGCGGTCGTCGCCGAGAGCAGCATCGTGTCGTCGTCGAGGTAGGCGGTCACCGAACCGGCGGCCTGACGGGCCAGCAGCCCGGTCTCGAAGGTGATCTTGCGGGTACCGAAGGCACCGTTGTCGAGGATCGTCTCGACGGCCGTGATGTCGTTGTCAGACAAGAGTTGTCTCTCTTTGGTTCGCGAAGCGATCCGCGGTCCGCGTCAAGAGGCCGGTCTTCGATCGAGGTGCTCGGGTCCCGCCATGGGGACCTCGGGCACCACTACCGGAGACCGAGCCGTGGCTCGCAGATCGCTCCTGGTTTCGTGGAATCTTCAGTTTTCAGGTGCTGGTGATCCAGCACTTTCTAGCAGGAACGGCCCACCCGATGGGTGAGCCGTTCGAGTCAGCGTCGCAGGCCGAGTCGCGAGACGATCGAGCGGTAACGCTCGATCTCGGTCTTCTCCAGGTAGTTCAGGAGACGACGGCGCTGGCCCACGAGAAGCAGCAGACCACGACGGCTGTGGTGGTCGTGCTTGTGCATCTTGAGGTGGTCGGTGAGGTGGGAGATGCGGTGGCTGAGCAGCGCGATCTGGACCTCGGGGGAACCGGTGTCGCCCTCGGTGGTGGCGTACTCGGCAATGATCTTCTTCTTGGTGTCGGCGTCGGTACCGATGGACACGCTGAACTACCTTTCATCTCTCGTTGCGCGGCGCCACGGGGCTGGTTCACCCGGGCTCTCTGGATCCGCGGCCGATTTGACGGCAACTGCACGATCCTAGCAACACCCAGCACAACCACCCAATCGCTGCCGGAGGGAGCGGAGATGCCGCCTGCGAGGCAGGAGCTCTTCGAGGAGCGGCTGGAGCGCTGGCTGCCCGACCTCGAGGCCGCGCTCGCCCCGCTGTACGACGACGCCCCCGCCGTGCGCGACCGCCTGGTGCTGCTCGCCCGTGCCGCCTTCGCCGAGCGCACCGAGGAGCTGCACGCCCTCGACGAGGAGCGGTCAGCGGCTCCCGACTGGTTCCAGCAGCCGGAGACGATCGGGTACGCCGCCTACGCAGACCGGTTCGCCGGCGACCTCGCGGGCGTGGCCCGGCGCGCGTCGTACCTGCGCGAGCTGGGGGTGCGCTACCTGCACCTGATGCCGCTGCTGAACCCCCGGCCGGCGCCGAACGACGGTGGCTACGCGGTGATGGACTACCGCAGCGTCCGCCCCGACCTCGGCAGCATCGACGACCTGCGCGAGCTCACCCGCGAGCTGCGCGGTTGCGGCATCAGCCTCTGCCTCGACCTGGTGCTCAACCACGTCGCGCGCGAGCACGAGTGGGCACGCAGGGCGCGCGCCGGCGACCCGACGTACCGCGACTACTTCCTGGTCTTCCCCGACCGCGAGCTCCCCGACGCCTACGAACGGACCCTGCCGGAGGTCTTCCCCGCGTTCGCACCGGGAAGCTTCACCTTCGACGAGGACCTCGACGGCTGGGTGTGGACGACCTTCAACGCCTACCAGTGGGACGTGAACTGGGCCAACCCCGACGTCCTGTGCGAGTACGCCGAGATCATCCTGGGGCTGGCCAACGACGGCGTGGAGGTGTTCCGGCTCGACGCCATCGCGTTCACCTGGAAGCGCATGGGCACCAGCTGCCAGAACCAGCCCGAGGTGCACGCGCTGACCCAGGCGCTGCGCACGGTTGCGCGGATCGCCTGTCCGGCCACCTTGTTCAAGGCCGAGGCGATCGTCGGACCGCACGACCTGCCGGCCTACCTCGGGCAGGGCGAGCACTGGGGCAAGGTCAGCGACCTCGCCTACCACAACGGCCTGATGGTGCACATCTGGTCGATGCTGGCCTCGCGCGACGCCACCCTGGCCTCGATCGCACTCAGCGCCCTGCCGCCCGTCCCGTCCACGACGGCGTGGATCACCTACGCCCGCTGCCACGACGACATCGGGTGGGCCATCGACGACGAGTCGGCCGCCGCGGCCGGAGTCACCGGTCACGGGCACCGGGCGTTCCTCTCCGACTTCTACGCCGGCACCTTCCCCGGCTCGTGGGCGCGCGGCCTGGTCTTCCAGGAGAACCCCGCCACCCAGGACCGGCGGATCTCCGGCTCGCTGGCGTCGCTGGCCGGGCTGGAGGCGGGCGACCCCCTCGCCGCCGACCGGATCCGCCTCGTCCACGCACTCGTGCTCGGCTTCGGCGGCCTGCCGGTGATCTGGATGGGCGACGAGCTCGGCCTGCTCAACGACCCGGACTGGGCCTCGGTGCCCGAGCACGCCGAGGACAACCGCTGGACCCACCGCCAGCGGATGCCCTGGCCGGCCCCGCCGGACACCCACGGCGTCAACGCCTCGCTGCGCTCGCTGATCGCCGCCCGGCAGCAGCTGCCGCACCTGCACGCGGCCGTGCCCACCGAGGTCCTCGACCCGCGCGATCCCGGCGTCCTCCTGCTCGCCCGCCGGCACCCGCTCGGGACGATGCTCGGCGTCTACAACGTCACCGACTCCCCGCGAAGCGTCCCGGTCGAGGTGCTCCACGAGGTCGGCCTCGCCCCCGGCGAGGTCGTCGACCGGGTCACCGGCGCGCGTCCGTCCTGGCTCGGCGACTCGCTCGAGCTGCCGCCGTACGCCGCCCTCTGGCTCACCTGAAACCGCGCCGAGCGGGGGTTCTTGGTGCGCTGAGCCGCGCCGAGCGGGGGATTCCTGCTCGGCCGTGCGTACGTCGATCCCCCGCTGGGCGCTCTCCGGCGAACCACAATCCCCCGCTCGGCGCACTCGGCCAACCAGAAGCCCCTGTAGGCGATCTCCCGGGTCCGCTCCACGTCGCGGGCCATCTCCTCGACGAGCGCCTCGACGCCGTCGAACCTGACCATGCCCCTGATCCGCGCGACGAAGGAGATCTCGACGCGCTTGTCGTAGAGGTCGAGGTCGTGCCCCCCTTGCCCGTCACCGCTCTCCGGGATGACATAGGCCTCCACCCGCCGCTCGCGCGCCCCGGCGAAGGTCGGGTTGGTGCCGACGCTGATGGCGGCCGGCATCGCCGGCCCGCCGTTGTCGAGGACACGCAGCCAGCCGGCGTACACCCCGTCCGCGGGAGCGGCGGTGTCACGGGTCGGGACGTTGGCGGTCGGGTAGCCGAGCTCACGACCACGCAGGTCGCCGCGCACGACGTGCCCGACCACCGAGAACGGACGCCCCAGCGCCTCCGCGGCACCCTCGACGTCACCGGCGGCCAGGCAGGTGCGCACGTACGTCGAGGACCAGACCTGCGGTCCCCCGTCGAGCGCGATGCCCTCGACCTCGAAGCCCTTCTCGCGACCGGCCTCGACGAGGGTGGAGACGTCGCCGGACGCGCGCGCCCCGAAGCGGAAGTTCGCGCCGACCACCACGTGGGCGGCGTGCAGGCCACCGACCACGACCCGGTCGATGAACTCCTCGGGGGTCCACGCCGCGATCTCGCGGGAGAACGGGATCACGTAGACGTCGTCCACCCCGGCCTCGTGCAGGAGCCGGGACCGGCCCTCGATGTCGCTGAGGCTCAACGGGGCGTGCTCGGGACGAAGCACCGCCATCGGGTGGGGGTCGAAGGTGGCGGCCACGACCAGCAGGCCCTCCCGGTCGGCGATCTCGCGCGCGCGACGTACGACGTGCTGGTGGCCGAGGTGGACGCCGTCGAAGTTCCCGATCACGAGCACGGTCGGAGGGAGGTCAGCGGGCACGTCGTCCAGGGATCGCCAGATGCGCACAGGCCGAGGTTAGCGAGAGCCCGAGCACCATGCGGCTCTCCCCCGCGCCGAAGGCGCCCCCACGCCGCATGGGGCTCGAGGCCGAGTGGCCGAAGGCCTGTTGACGAGCGCAGCGAGGAATACGCGGCGAGCGTACCGAGCGTCCGCGCGAGGGTGCTCGCGCGTGCTCGTGGGCCCGGCTGTACCGATGACTTCTCCGGCCGGCCCTGGTCTGCTTGGGGACCTACGAGGCAGGAGATCCAGGATGGCCAAGCTGCTCTACTCCGCCACCATGTCCCTCGACGGCTTCATCGCCGGAGCGGGTGGCGACATGTCATGGCTCAGCGCGTACGTCGGCGACTCGAGCCCGGCGTCCGAACCGGGCTCAGGACTCGACGTGGAGTCGCTGATGGCCGACATCGGCGCGCTGCTGATCGGCCACCGCACCTTCACCGGCGACGACCCCAACAAGGGCACCGACTCCGAGGGGGCCTTCGGCGGGAAGTGGCACGGTCCCTCGGTGGTGCTCTCCCACGCACCTGCACCGGGCGGTCTGGGCGACGACGTCACCTTCGCCTCGGACCTGGCCACTGCGGTCGACCTCGCCAAGCAGGCCGCGGGTGGCCGCTACGTCAACGTGCTCGGGGCGAACGTGGCCGAGCAGTGCCTGCAGGCGGGGCTCCTCGACGAGATCCTGGTGATCGTCGCCCCGGTGCTCCTCGGCGACGGCACCCGGCTGTTCCAGCACGCGGGCGGCACCAACGTGGCCCTCGAGCGGATCGGCGCGAAGGACGCCTCGATCCTCTGGTACCGGGTCAGCCGGTGAACACGGCCACGGCCCGCGCGAGCTCGCCGGCCTGCTCGTAGAGCGCGAGGAATTCACCTTCCGGCGCGAACAGGGCCACGGCGCCTGGGTGGCCCAGGTCGAGCGCCAGCTTGCGCCCGAAGCGGACGTCGCCGGCCTGCTGCTCGTCGAGGTCGTACGACGGGAAGGTGGCGCGGGCCACCGCCTCCATCGTGATCACCTCGAGCTCGTCGGCGAGCTCGTCCAGGGTGCGGGCCACGTCCAGCCCGAACGGGCCGACGACGGTCCGCCGCAGCGAGACGAGATGCCCGCCGACGCCAAGGGCCTCGCCCAGGTCGCGGGCGATGCTGCGGATGTAGGTGCCGGTGCTGCAGCGCACGCTCGACGGCCACGTCCGACCACATCCGCATCGTTCGTCGCGGGTCGATCGCCGCGCACGTCGATCTCGTCGATCCGGACGCGCCGCGCTGCCAGCTCGACCTCCTCGCCCGAGCGGACGCGGTCGTAGGCCCGGCGACCGGCCACCTTCACCGCGCTGACCGAGGCCGGGACCTGGTCGATCTCGCCGACGAAGAGACCGAGGGCAGCACGGATCGTGTCGTCGGCGAGGTCGCCGGCCGGCCGCGTCGCCGTCACCTCGCCCTCGGCGTCGTCGGTGGTCGTGGAGACACCGAGCCGGATCGTCGCCTCGTAGGCCTTGTCGGTCAGCAGCAGGTGCCCCAGTAGGCGGGTGGCGCGGTTGACCCCGACGACCAGCACGCCGGTCGCCATCGGGTCGAGGGTGCCGGCGTGGCCGACCTTGCGGGTTCCCGCCAGGCGTCGTACCTGCGCCACGACGTCGTGCGAGGTCATTCCCGGCGGCTTGTCGACGACGACGACGCCCGACGCTGCCAGCTGGCTCACTCGCCGTCGACGTCGTCGGCAGGTTCGAGGTCGAGCTCGTCGAGCTCCTCGTCGGCCTTCTTCTTGTAGGGGTCCGGCTCGCCGGCGTACGCCGCACCGGCACGCGACTGGGCCGCCGCGGCGTCGGACTCGCGCACCCGGTCGAGGAGGTCGTCGATCTGGCGTGCGGTCTCGGGCAGGCCGTCGTGGACGAACTCCAGCGTCGGCGCGTGCCGCATGCCGAGCTGCTTGGCGACCTCGGAGCGGATCAGCCCCTTCGCCGACTCGAGCGCGGCCGCCGACCCCTGGAGGTCGGTCTGGTCGTCCTTCCCGGGCTGGCCGAGGACGGTGTAGAAGACGGTCGCCTGCTGGGTGTCCCCGGAGACGCGGACGTCGGTGACGGTGACGAACCCGAGCCGCGGATCCTTGATCCGTCGCTCCAGCATCTCCGCGACCACGACCTTGATCCGGTCAGCGATCCTGCGCACCCGTGGGTTGGCCATGCCTCTTCCTCCCGGTCTTCACGTGCGGGGCGCCGGTTTCCCATGCGGTGAAGGGAATTTGCCTCCTCACACAGGATGTTTCCTGTGCGAGGAGGCAGAAAAGGTTCCTCGCATGGGAAACCGTCCGTCCTGCAGCAGTCACCCGCCTACGCGCGCGGGATCTCCTTCATCTCGAAGGCCTCGACCACGTCGCCTTCCTTGATGTCGTTGAAGCCGCGGAGCACCAGGCCGCACTCGAAGCCCTCGCGGACCTCGGTGACGTCGTCCTTCTCGCGGCGCAGCGAGGACAGGTCGAGGTCGCCGGAGACGACGGCCCCGTCGCGGATCAGGCGCACCTTGGCGTTGCGCCGGATCACGCCGCTGGTGACCATGCAGCCCGCGATGTTGCCGAGCCTGGAGCTGCGGAAGATCGCACGGATCTCCGCCTGGCCCAGGGTCTGCTCCTCGAACTCGGGCTTGAGCATGCCCTTGAGCGCGGCCTCGATCTCCTCGATCGCCTGGTAGATCACCGTGTAGTACCGGATCTCCACGCCCTCGCGCTCGGCCAGCTCCGTCGCCTTGCCCTGCGGGCGGACGTTGAAGCCGATGATGATCGCGTCGGAGGCGGCAGCCAGGTCGACGTTGGTCTCGGTGATCGCACCGACACCGCGGTCGATCACGCGCAGCGACACCTCGTCGCCCACGTCGATCTTGGCCAGCGAGTCCTCCAGGGCCTCGACCGAACCGGAGACGTCGCCCTTCAGGATCAGGTTGAGCTCCTGGCTCTCGCCCTTCTCCATCGAGGCCATGAAGTCCTCGAGGCTGCGGCGCACGCGGCGCTTGGCCTGCATCGCCGCACGCTCACGCGACTCGCGCTTCTCGGCGATCTGACGGGCGATCCTGTCGTCCTCGACCACGATGAAGTTCTGGCCCGCACCGGGTACGCCGGAGAGACCGAGCACCATCGCCGGACGCGACGGGTCTGCCTCCTCGATGTTCTCGCCGTGCTCGTCGAGCATCGCCCGAACGCGGCCGTACGCCGGACCAGCCACGATGGACTGGCCGACACGCAGCGTGCCGCGCTGGACCAGGATCGTCGCGACCGGACCTCGACCGCGGTCGAGGTGTGCCTCGACCACGAGTCCCTGGGCGTCCTGGTCGGGGTTGGCCCGCAGGTCCAGCGACGCGTCGGCGGTCAGCACGACCGCCTCGAGCAGCTTGTCGAGGTTGAGCTCGGACTTCGCCGAGACGTCGACGAACATCGTGTCGCCGCCGTACTCCTCGGGCACGAGGCCGTACTCGGTCAGCTGGCCGCGCACCTTGGTCGGGTCGGCCTCCGGCTTGTCGATCTTGTTGACCGCCACCACGATCGGCACACCCGCGGCCTTGGCGTGGTTCAACGCCTCGACCGTCTGCGGCATCACGCCGTCGTCGGCCGCGACCACGAGGACCGCGATGTCCGAGGACTGCGAGCCGCGGGCACGCATGGCGGTGAACGCCTCGTGACCAGGGGTGTCGATGAAGGTGATCCGGCGGTCGTTGCCGTCGACCTGGGTGTGCACCTGGTAGGCACCGATGTGCTGGGTGATCCCACCGGCCTCGTCCGCCACGACGTTCGCCTTGCGCAGGGCGTCGAGCAGCTTGGTCTTTCCGTGGTCGACGTGACCCATCACGGTCACCACCGGCGGGCGTGCCTCGAGGTCACCCTCGTCGCCCTCGTCGGAGCCGAACTCGAGGTCGAAGGAGTCGAGCAGCTCGCGGTCCTCGTCCTCGGGCGAGACGACCTCGACGATGTAGTTGAGCTCCTCACCGAGCAGCTGCAGCGTCGCGTCGTTGACCGACTCGGTCGCGGTGACCATCTCACCGAGGTGGAACAGCATCTGCACCAGCGAAGCCGGGTCGACGCCGATCTTCTCCGCGAAGTCGGTCAGCGAGGCGCCTCGCGCCAGGCGAACGGTCTCGCCGTTGCCCTTGCGGACGCGCATGCCGCCGATCGTCGGCGCCTCCATCTGCTCGAACTCCTGGCGACGCGCCCGCTTGGACTTGCGTCCGCGACGCGAAGGACCGCCGGGGCGCCCGAAGGCACCCTGCGTGCTGCCGCGGCCACCGGGCCGCCCGCGACCACCGGGGCGTCCACCACCGCTGGGCGGGCCACCGAGGCCACCTCCGGGCGGACCGCCGAAGCCGCCGCCGCGGGGTGCGCCACCACGGGCCGGGGCGCCACCGCGGGCACCGCCGGGGCCAGCGTGACCGCCAGGTCCACCGGGCCCACGCGTGCCGGCACGGCCACCGGGGCCGCTGGGGCCGCCACCGAAGGCGGCCGGCGACTTGGGCATCATCGCGGGGTTGGGACGAGGCATGCCGTCGCGGCCGGCCGGGGGCCGGGGCGGACGCTGGTCGTCGCCGGGCGCTGCCGCAGGACGCGGGGCCGGGCGGGTGCCCATCCCCTGCGAGGGCGCGAAGGGGTTGTTGCCGGGACGCGGTGCTCCCGGGCGTGCCGGACGGGGGCCGGGCTTGAAGCGCGGGGCGTCGTCGGCCTCCGGAGCGGGGTCCTCGGTGGTCGTCGCCTCGGCGGCGGGTGCCTCCGGCTCCTGCGGCTCGGGCTCTGCGACGGGCTCCGAGCGGGGGCCGGGCCTCGGCGCGGTCTTCGCAGCCGGAGCCGGGACCTCCTCGACGGGCTCCGGAGCCACCTCTACGGGTGCCGGCGCGACCGAGGTGTCAGCACCGTTGGAGTCGGCCGCGGCGGCCTTCTTCGCCGGGGCCTTCTTGGCGGCCTTCTTCGCTGCCGCCGCTTCCTTCTTGGCGGTCAGCTCGGCGCCGTACTTGTCCTGGAACCGCTTCACGACGGGCGGTTCGACGCTTGATGACGGTGCCTTCACGTACTCACCGAGGTCGGTGAGCATGGTGATGACTTCGGCGCTCTTGACGCCGTATTCCTTGGCGAGCTCAGAGACTCGGACCTTGGCCACGTGGTTCCTCCTGGTCCGGGTCCCCGAGGGGGGTACGGACCGCTAGCGGGTGTGCATGCTCATCGCGCTGTACTCAATGCGGTGGGTCTCATCGCAGGCTCATGAGCTCGTGCTCCCGTTCTTCCTGGGTGCGATCGGTTGGTTCCTGTCATGTTCCGACGCGAGGTGCTGCCTCAGCCGGTCGAGGCCCAGCGCCCCCCGGACTCCGGCATCATGCCGCAGGGCCCGGGTGAAGGCACGTGTGCGCTCGGCGCGTGCGAGACATTCGGCTGTGGGATGCAGGTGCGCCCCACGGCCTGGTGCGGTGCCGGTCGGGTCGGGTACGACGGACCAGTGGCCCTCCGCGTCCGCCCCTGCGACGACTCGCAGCAACTCACGCTTGGTGTCTCGTCGCCGACAGCCGATGCACGTGCGGACAGGTCCGCGGGTGCTGGTCGAGCTGTCGAGTTGTGAAGACACCGTCGTCCACTCTAGCGGGGAGGACTGCATAGGGCTAAACCGGCGCTACGACCGGTGCGGTCATCACTCCCCCGTGGCCCCGCTGCCGTAGGGCCTGGTGATGATCTCCAGCCAGTGCCCGTCCGGTCCCTCCCAGTAGAGCCCGCGGCCACCGTCCTCGTGGTTGATCTCGCCCGGGCGGCGCCGGTGCGGGTCGGCCCACCACTGGCGGCCCTGCTCCCGCAACCTGCCCCACACGGCGTCGAAGTCGTCCTCGCCGACCAGGAACGCGTAGTGCTGCGCTTGGATCTCGCCGGTGTCCTCGATGAAGTCGAGGCTGGCACCGTTGTCGAGCTCCAGCACGGCGAACGGGCCGTACGACGTCGGATCGGGCCGTCCGAGCACGGCTGCCACCTCGCGCGACGCCGTCCAGATGTCGCGCACGTGGACGAGGGTGTGGTTGAGCTCGATGCCCATGGCCGACCTCCTCTGGCGTCTGCAACTCAGGGTACGAGCCGGCGTACCGGCTCGCTGTGTGACCGAAACTCGCGGGAGTGCGCGAAGCTTCGCGCGCATCTGCCAGTTTCACCGGCGGGCCGGTGAAACCCGGCAGTCCCGACCCGAGCTACTCCTGCTCGAGCGGAGGGGCGACCGGGGGCTGGTCCCGGGGCGCCTCGGGCGGGTCCTCGGGTGCCTCGTCGGAACGGATGTCGATGCGCCAGCCGGTGAGGCGGGCGGCGAGGCGGGCGTTCTGCCCCTCCTTGCCGATCGCCAGCGAGAGCTGGAAGTCGGGGACGACCACCCTCGCGGAGCGGGCCGCCTCGTCGACCACGGTGACGCTGGAGACGCGGGCCGGGCTGAGCGCGTTGCCGACCAGCTCGGCGGGGTCGTCGGACCAGTCGACGATGTCGATCTTCTCGCCGTGCAGCTCGTTCATCACGTTGCGCACCCGCTGGCCCATCGGCCCGATGCAGGAGCCCTTCGCGTTGACGCCGGGCAGGTTCGACCGGACGGCGATCTTGGTGCGGTGACCGGCCTCGCGGGCCAGGCCGATGATCTCCACGGTGCCGTCGGCGATCTCCGGCACCTCCAGCGCGAACAGCTTCTTGACCAGGTTGGGGTGGGTGCGCGAGAGCATCACCTGGGGTCCGCGCATGCCCTTGCGCACGCTGATCACCAGGCACTTGATCCGGGTGCCGTGCGAGTAGTCCTCCCCCGGGACCCGTTCGCCCGAGGGCAGCAGGGCCTCCAGCTTGCCGAGGTCGACCATCACGTCGTCGGGGTTGCGACCCTGCTGGATCACCCCGGAGATGATGTCGCCCTCCTTGCCGGAGAACTCGCCGTACCTGCGCTCGTCCTCGGCGTCGCGCAACCGCTGCAGCATGATCTGCTTCGCGGTGGTGGCGGCGATCCGGCCGAAGCCGTCGGGCGTGTCGTCGTACTCCCCGACGACGTTCTCCTCCTCGTCGACCTCCTGCGCCATCACGGTCACGTGACCGGACTTGCGGTCGAGCTCGACCCGGGCGTGCTCGTGCGCGCCCTCGGTCTTGGTGTACGCCGTGAGGAGGGCCTGCTCGATCGCCTCCACGAGCACCGCGAAGGGGATCTCCTTCTCCCGCTCGAGCATGCGCAGGAGGCTCATGTCGATGTCCATCAGGTCTGCTCCTTCTTGAACTCGACCTGGATCTTGGCCTTGCTCACCTGGTCGAAGGGCACGCGCTGCTCGGTCCCCCCGACGTCGAGCACCGCGGCGTCGTCGTCGCTGGTGGTGATCCGTCCGGTGACAGGCTCGCCCTCGTGCAGGGTGACCTTCACCAGACGTCCCTGGTTGCGCCGCCAGTGGCGCGGCAGGGTCAGTGGCCGGTCGACGCCGGGCGAGGAGACCTCCAGGGTGTAGGTCCGCTCACCCATCAGGTCGCGGGAGTCGAGTGCCGTCGACACTGCCCGGGTGGCCTCGGCGATGTCGTCCATGGTGACGCCACCGTCCTTGTCGACGGCCACGCGCAGCACCCTGCGCTTGCCGGCGCTGGAGAGGTCGACCGCCTCGAGGTCCAGCCCGAGCGCACCCACCGGGGCGGACAGCTCTTCAGCGAGGCGATCTCTGGTGTCGGACGTGCTCACGGCGCCGGACCTCCTTGCTGCTGTGCTGTTGTCGAGCCCACACTAGCGTCCATCTCCGCGCGGATCCTGCCGCGTGGGCACCCGGGAGGCCGCCCGGTGGGCTCTAGCATCTGGGGGTGCCCGAGCCTCCCCGCCCCTCGCACGGGTCCGTGTCCCGCCGCGGCGTGATCGGCGTCGGCCTCGTGGGCCTCGGGACGGTCGCCGGCTGCTCGAACGGTTCCTCGCCCTCCCATCCGCAGCAGGCACAGCCCGTGGCTGTGACGCCGGACGTGCGCACGGCGACTGCGGCCCTGGCAGCGGTCCGGACCGTGCTGCTCGCGATCGACGAGACCGGGAAGCGGTTCCCCGCCACCCGGGTGCCGTTGGCCGGGCTGCGCGCGATGCACCTCGCTCACGAGCGCTCGCTGGTCGGCGCGGTGCCGCGCGGCGGCCGCGACGACGAGGACGACGCCGAAGGCCGTCCCCGGCAACCGAGCGGCGGCCCTGGCCCAGCTCCGCGCCAGCGAGACGCGGCTGCACGCCACCCTGCAGGCGCTGGCCGTCCGGGCGCAGAGCGGCGACTTCGCACGGCTGCTGGCGAGCATGTCCGCGGCGGTGTCCACCCACCTCACGCTGCTCGCCGCCCCGTCGGGGTCGGGCGGATGACCCCGGTCCAGGCGCTGCAGAAGGCGCTCGCGGCCGAGCACGCCGCCGTCTTCCTCTACGGCGTGCTCGGCTCGCGCACCTCCGGCTCGCGCCAGCCGGCCCTCGCCGCCGCGCTGAGCAACGCCTTCGAGGACCACCGCGACCAGCGGGACGCGCTCACCGTGATGATCAGCGCCACCGGCCAGGACCCCGTCGCCTCACTGGTCGACTACCGCGCCCCCGGTCCGCTCGGCACCCCCGAGGAGGTCGCCGCAGACGCCCGGACCCTCGAGCAGCGGCTCACCCGTACCTACGGCGAGCTGGTGGCCAACACCTCGGGCCGCGACCGCGCGTGGGCCGTCGCCGCCCTCGACCGCTCCGCCCTGCGTGGCCTCACGTTCGGGTCCAGGCCCACCGACTTCCCCGGCCTCGACTGAGTCGGCCCTCGTGGATCTGCTCGAAGCGACAAATCGGAGAGGCTGACGGGCATCTCCAAACGCTGGCAGGCGATGTTGTGCCTGCCAGGGTTCGGTTTCCCCGGGCGCCCGGGGAAACCGACAGCCCCTCTAGGGTCGTCTGCATGAGCGAGTACGACGCGGCGCAGACCGCGGTCCAGGCGGCGCTCGACGCGGGGGCGACGTACGCCGATGCCCGCGTGATGCACCGCCGGTCGGAGTCGATGACCGCGCGCAACGGCGAGGTGGACTCGGTCTCGCAGGACTCCGACTCCGGTCTCGGGGTGCGCGCGCTCGTGGGGTCGGGATGGGGCTTCTTCGCCGTGCCCGACCTCACCGACCGGGCGGTGCGCGACGCCGGCGCCCGCGCGTCGGACATCGCCCGCGCCAGCGCGCTGGTGAGTCGCGAGGGGGCCGGGCTGGTGCCCAGCGAGCCGGCGACCGGGTCGTGGGCCAGCGACTGCGAGGTCGACCCGTTCGAGGTGTCCCTCTCCGAGAAGGGCGACCTGCTGGTGCGCGCCACCACGACGATGCGGGAGGAGGGCGCGGACCTCGCCGAGGGGCTGATCAGCATCTGGGAGACCCGCAAGTGGTTCGTCTCCAGCGAGGGCCACCGCATCGACCAGCACGTGCGCGAGAGCGGCGCCGGGATCAGCGCCACCTCGATCGGCGAGCACGAGACCCAACGCCGTTCCTACCCCGCCTCGCGCGGCCAGTACGGCACCCGCGGGTGGGAGATGGTCGAGGGACTCGACCTCGAGGGCAACGCGGCCCGGGTCGGCTCGGAGTCGCGGGAGCTGCTCAGCGCGCCGGAGTGCCCCAGCGGCGAGACCGACCTGATCCTCGGCTCCGAGCAGCTGGCACTGCAGATCCACGAGTCCGTCGGGCACGCGATCGAGCTCGACCGGATCCTCGGCTGGGAGGCCGCGTACGCCGGCACCAGCTGGCTCGACCTCGCCCGGCTCGGGTCGCTGCAGTACGGCTCGCCGCTGATGAACATCACCATCGACCCCTCGATCCCCGGAGCCCTGGGCTCCTTCGGCTTCGACGACGAGGGCACCCCGGCGACCAAGCGCGACGCCGTACGGGAGGGGATCTGGGTGGGCGTGCTGGCCGGCCGCGACTCCGCGGCAGCAGCCGGGCTCGACTACGGCGGCAGCGTGCGCGCCGACGGGTGGGCACGGCTGCCGATGGTGCGGATGACCAACGTCGGCCTCGAGCCCGGACCGCACACCTTCGAGGAGATCGTGGCCGAGACCGACGACGGGATCTTCATGGAGAGCAACCGCTCCTGGTCCATCGACGACCGGCGGCTGAACTTCCAGTTCGGCACGGAGGTCGGCTACGAGGTGAAGAACGGCAAGCTCGGCCGGCTGCTCCGCAACCCGACCTACACCGGCATCGGCCCGACGTTCTGGGCCTCGATGGACATGCTGTCCAGCGAGCTGGTGCCGTGGGGCACCCCCAACTGCGGCAAGGGCCAGCCCGGGCAGACCGGCCACACGGGGCATCCCGCGGCGCCGGCCCGGTTCCGCAACGTCCGGGTGGGGGTCCGCGCATGAGCACCCGAGAGGTCGACCTCGCCGCACGGGCGGTGGAGCAGGTCACGGGACACCTCGCCGGCGCCGAGGTGCTGGCCGAGTCCGACCGCCACGAGCTCGGCCTGACCCGGTTCGCCACGTCGGTGATCCACCAGAACGTCGCCGAGGACGTCACCACGGTCCGGCTGACCGTCCACCACGACGGCCGTACGGCGACCGGTACCGCCTCCGTGGTCGACGACGCCGAGCTCGACGGGCTGGTCCAACGCGTCGTCGACTCCGTCGGCATCGCGCCAGTCGACCCGGGCTGGCCCGGCCTGGGCGACCCGGCGCCGCCCACCGAGACGTCGCCCCCGGACCGCGCCACCGCCGAGGCCACGCCGGCCGACCGGGCCGAGGTCGTCCGCGCGTTCGTCGACGGTGCCGGCGGCCTCGAGACCGCCGGCTACGTGCGCACCGACCACTGGCACGGCGCCCTGGCGAGCTCCGCCGGTGCAGGCCGTCTCCGGGGAGGCTGCGGAGTGCGGACTCTCCGCGATCGCTCGCGAGCACGGGCCGTCCGGTCCCGCGGACGGGGTCGCGCGACTGATGCCGCTGCGGCTCGCCGACGTCGACGGCAGTGCCCTCGGCGCCCGCGCTGCAGCCAAGGCCCGCGCCTGGAAGGACCCCGTCGAGCTGCCCGCCGGCCACTACGAGGTGGTCCTCGAGCCGGACGCCGTGCTCGACCTCGTCTCCCACGTCGGGGCGATGGCGATGAACGGCAAGGCGGTCAACGAGCGGATCTCCTACGCCGAGCTCGGCGCCGACCAGCACGACCCCTCGATCACCCTGTACGACGACCCGCTGGTCCTCGGCCTCGGCTACGACCGCGAGGGCACTCCTCGACAGCGGCTGACGATGATCTCCCGGGGGCGGACGGAGGCGTTCACCCACGACCGTCGTACGGCAGCGGTGGCGGGAGCCGTCTCCACCGGCCACTCGGTGGTCGACCGGTTCGGGTCGGGCCCGACCGCGCGCCACATCGGCCTCGAGCCGTCCGGCGCCCGACGGCCGTGCCGAGGAGGTCGACGGCCCGGCCGCCGACTCCTCGGTCGCCGAGCTCGTGGCCGGCGGTCCGGCGCGGGCTGCTGGTCTCGGACTTCTGGTACACCCGGGTGCTCGACCCGCGCACGCTGTCGCTGACCGGCCTGACCCGCAACGGCGTCTGGCTGATCGAGGACGGCGAGGTGACGGCGCCGGTGAAGAACTTCCGGTTCACCCAGTCCTACGCGCGCGCCCTGGCCGCCGGCAACGTGCTCGGCATCGGGCGCACCGCGACCCCGATCCCCGGCGACACCTACGCCGCCACCTCCCCGCGCTACACCTGCCCGGCGCTGCACCTCGCCTCGTGGAACTTCACCGGCGGCGCGTCGGGCTGAGGATCACAGCTGCTCGAGGAGGCCGGGGATGTCGGCGAGCTCGTGGGCGACCGCGTCCGGCTCGCCGACGCTGTGGCCCACCTGCTCGGCCGGGATGTCGCTGTGCGGGATGTGGATCGCGCGCAGGCCGGCGTTGTGGGCGCCCCAGATGTCGTCGTAGAGCCGGTCCCCGACGTACACGCACCGTGCGGGGTCGGCGACGCCGACCGCGGCCATCGCAGCGTGGAAGACCTCCGGTGCGGGCTTGGTCCACGGCACCTCGCTGCTGTAGACGGCGCCGTCGATCAGGTCGAGCACGCCGTCGCGCCGGAAGAAGTCCTCGTGCCACTCCCGCGGCCAGATCGTGTTGGACAGCACGCCGATCCTGATCCCCCGCCCGCGCAGCTCGCGCCACAGCGGCTCCACCTGTGCATCGGTCGGCGTGTGCGGCTCCCAGAACTCCCGGTAGCTGCCCAGCAGGTCCGGGTCGTGCCGCAGACCGGCCTCGGTGAACAGGTCGGCGACCGTCGCGCTCTGCTGGTGGTCGCGGCTGCGGCCCCAGATCACCTGGTTGGCCCGGTGCAGCGCCTCGGCCCGTACGTCGACCGGGTGCTCGGACTCGACCACGGCGTGGGCGAGCGCCAGCGACTCCGCGTGGAAGTCGATGTCGTGCCAGCGGGTGAGCGTGCCGCCCCAGTCGAAGATCACGGCCTCGGGCTGCATGACCCGCACGCTAGCGGTCAGGTGAGGGAAAGGTGGACGGTGTCGGATCGCAAGGTGCGCGTAGCCCTCCTCTCCCTGGTCCTCCTCGCCGCGGCCTGCGGCAACGAGGTCGTGCCGCGGCTGCAACCGGCAGGCGGCCAGGTGCCCGGCACGCGCCGGGTGTCGTGCCGGCTGTCCACGGCTCATGGTCCCGAGCAGGTGACCCTCGACCTCCCCCGCGGCTTCGTGGACGGCCTGCCCCCCGACTACGAGAAGGAGCCCGGGTGCAGCTGGCACCGCACGGTCAAGGTGCCCGACGACGGCAACTTCGACGGCGACCCGACCACCCAGGACACCTACGACAGCGACCTGCTCCTGACACTCACGGCCGTCGGCAGGGGCGAGTCGCTCCAGGACGTCTACGACGAGGTGGCACCGGACGCGGTGAAGGGCGAGGACCCGGCAGGAGACGACTCGATCCTGCACCTGCGGCTGCGCAAGGACGTGCCGACGTACGGCACCACTCGCGGGGACCGGCTCTCCTACTGGTGCTTCTGTGACGGCCAGAACACCCTGAGCCGGATGGCGCAGGCCGACGGGGTGCGGCTGACCTGGGCGTCGGTCAAGAGGCTGCAGCGGTCGACCGACGCCCAGCTCGAGCAGATCCTGGCGAGCGTCGGCGCCGGCTGAGGGTCACGTCCGCCTCAGAGTCGCGTCCCCTCGACTGCGCGCTACCTCCAGGGCCCTCGTAGGCTCGAACGCATGGAGATGGACTACCGCCCGCTCGGGCGCTCGGGACTGATGGTCAGCGCGGTCGGGATCGGCACCAACGCCTTCAGCGGACGCGTTGACCAGGACGGCGTGAACGAGATCCTCGACGCGGCCCAGGACGTCGGCGTCACGCTCCTCGACACCGCTGACATCTATGGCGGAGAGCCGGGCGGCAGCGAGGAGATGCTCGGCCACGCCCTGCAGGGGCGCCGCGAGGACTTCGTCGTGGCGACCAAGTTCGGGGGCGACATGCGCGGAGCCAACGGCGCCGACCACGGCGTCCGCGGCTCCCGGCGCTACGTCCGTCGCGCCGTCGAGGCCAGCCTGCGTCGGCTGCAGACCGACCACATCGACCTCTACCAGCTGCACTTCCCCGACCCCGTCACACCGATCACGGAGACGCTGGAGGCGCTGACCGAGCTGGTGCGCGAGGGCAAGGTCAGGTACATCGGGTGCTCCAACTTCGCGGCCTGGCAGGTGGCCGACGCCGCCTGGATCTCCGAGACCAAGGGCCTCGAGGCGTTCGTCTCGGTGCAGAACCGCTACTCGCTCCTCGACCGCACCGTCGAGGAAGAGGTGGTTCCGGCCTCCGAGCACTTCGGCCTCGGGATCCTGCCGTACTTCCCGCTGGAGTACGGCCTGCTCACCGGCAAGTACACCCGTGGCGGCGAGGCACCCTCGGGCTCGCGTGCCGCGCTCGTCCCCTCTCGCTCGAGCTGGCTGCAGGAGGCCGACTGGGACCGCATCGAGTCCCTGGCGTCGTACGCCGAGAAGCGGGAGCTGTCCCTCCTCGACGTCGCCATCGCCGGCCTGGCGGCCCAGCCGGCCGTGGCCAGCGTCATCTCCGGGGTGAGCCGCGGCGAGCAGGTGCGCACCAACGCCGCCGCGCTGCGGTGGGAGCCCACCGAGGACGACCTGGACGAGCTGGACGACACGCTCAGTGAGAGCTCGCGAGTCCTTGGAGACCGGGACACATGAGTTCAGGCCCTGACCGATCAGGGACTGCAGCGGCCTCGAACCCCGCGAGATCAGGAGTCCCGGACCACGGTCGCGCGCACCGTCTCGAAGGGCCGAGACCCGCTCGACCTCAGTTGCGCACGACTCCCACGAGGTGCGCGACGGCGTCCTCCAGGGGTACGTCGGTCCGCTCGCCGGAGCGCCGGTCCTTGACCTCCACGTTGCCGTCGGCGAGCCCGCGTCCGACGGTGACGATCGTCGGGACGCCGATCAGCTCGGCGTCCTTGAACTTCACCCCGGGGCTGACCTTCGGCCGGTCGTCGTACAACACCTCGAGGCCGGCCTGGGAGAGCGAGTCGGCGAGGGTCGCTGCGGTCTCGAAGACCGCTGCGTCCTTGCCGGTCGCCACCAGGTGCACGTCGGCGGGCGCCACCGCTCGCGGCCAGACGAGGCCGAGCTCGTCGTGGTTGTCCTCGGCGATCACCGGCACGGCGCGGGAGACACCGATGCCGTAGGAGCCCATCGTGACGGTGACCAGCTTGCCGTTCTCGTCGAGCACCTGCAGCCCCAGCGCCTCGGCGTACTTGCGGCCGAGCTGGAAGATGTGGCCCATCTCGATGCCGCGCGCCGTCTCGAGGACCCCGTCGTCACAGTTGGGGCAGGGATCGCCGTCGCGGACGTCGGCGACCTCGACGACGCCGTCACCGGTGAAGTCGCGGCCCGCGACGAGGTCGAGCACGTGGCTGCCGCTGACGTCGGCACCGGTCACCCACGCGGTGCCCTCGACGACACGGGGGTCGAGGAGGTAGCGGATGCCCGCGGGCTTGTCGGCCCCCAGAGCCCCGGGACCGATGTAGCCCTTGGCCAGCGTCGGCTGGGCGGCGAACTGCTCCTCGGAGTACGGCTCGAAGACCACGCCCTCGCCGAGGAACGCCTCCAGCCGCTTGGTGTCGACGTCGCGGTCCCCCGGCAGGCCGAAGGCGATGGCCTCGGTGCGGCCGTCGGGGTGACGCACCGAGAACACGACGTTCTTCAACGTGTCCGCCGCGCCCCACGCGCGACCGTCGGTGCGCGGGAAGACCTCGTTGAGGTGGTCGACCAGCGTGTCGATCGTCGGGGTGTCCGGCGTCTGCTCGGCGTGGGCAGCAGGGAGGCCGTCGAAGGGGACCGGCGCGGGCGGACGCACCGCGACCGCCTCCACGTTGGCGGCGTAGTCGCAGTTCGTGCAGCGCACGTAGGTGTCCTCGCCCACGGGGCTGCGCGCGAGGAACTCCTCGGACTTCGAGCCGCCCATGGCGCCTGACATCGCCTTGACGATGACGTAGTCGAAGCCGAACCGGTCGAACGTCCTGATGTAGGCGGCCCGGTGTGCGGCGTACGACTCGTCCAGCCCGGCGTCGGTGGTGTCGAAGGAGTAGCTGTCCTTCATCACGAACTCGCGGCCGCGGATCAGTCCGGCGCGGGGACGCGCCTCGTCGCGGTACTTCGTCTGGATCTGGTAGAGCCAGACCGGGAGGTCCTTGTAGGAGGAGAACAGGTCCTTCACGACGAGGGTGAACATCTCCTCGTGGGTGGGCCCGAGGAGGTAGTCGTTGCCCTTGCGGTCCTTGAGCCGGAAGATGCCCTCGCCGTAGTCGGTCCACCGGTTCGACGCCTCGTAGGGCTCGCGCGGGAGCAGCGCAGGGAAGCGCAGCTCCTGGGCGCCGATCGCGTCCATCTCCTCGCGGACGATCTGCTCGACCTTCTTGTAGACCCGCAGGCCCAGCGGCAGCCAGGAGTAGATCCCCGGCGCCGCCCGGCGGATGTACCCGGCGCGCAGCAGGAGCCGGTGGCTGGGCACCTCCGCGTCCACCGGGTCCTCGCGCAGGGTCCGGACGAACAGGGTCGACATGCGAAGTATCACGGCTGCAGGCTAGTCGTGGGGTCCGGCCGGGACCGAACTGGTTATCCGGAGCGCGCGGCCTTCCAGGCCGAGCGGATCATCGGCAGCTGGAGCGGGAGCCTGCCCCAGGCTGCCGCCTTGAAGCCGGAGCTGTCGGCGCGGTTGGCGTCCAGTGCCATCTTGATGTTGGCGGGGTAGACGCCGAGCAGCAGCGCGACGCTGGCCCAGCCCGCCAGCCGCCGGGTGCGCGGGTGCAGCAGGCCGGCGCCGCAGAGCAGCTCGGCGACGCCGCTGGCCAGGATCACCTCGCGATGGGCCGGCACCACGTCGGGCATGATCGGCTCGTAGGTCTCCGGGCGCACCAGGTGGATCACCCCGGAGACCCCGAAGATGCCGGCAAGGACCTTGACGTCGACGGGGGTGGTCATGGATTCAGTCTGCCGCAGCCGGCACCAAGGTTTCGAGGCTCAACCTTCTGAGCCCCCGTGTCCTCGCAAGCTCGGACTCGGGTCTCAGAACATGAGGGTCGAGAAGGTGCCGACCTGCTCGAAGCCGGCCTTCACGTAGGCCGCACGGGCACTGTGGTTGTGCGCGTTGACGTAGAGGGAGACGGCCGGGGCGATGTCTCGCAGGCACTCGGCGATGACGGTGGCCATCCCGGCGCTGCACAGCCCGCGCCCGCGCAGCTCCGGGTCGACGTACACGCCCTGGATCTGGCAGGCCTTCGGGGTGGCGCAGGCGACCTCGGCCTTGAACACCACCCGGCCGTCCTCGATCCGGGAGAACGACCAGCCGCGACCGACCAGCTGGTTGACCCGGGCCCGGTACAGGTCGCGGCCGCCGTCGGCCTCGGGCGAGAGGCCGACCTCCTCGGTGTACATGGCCACGCAGGCCGGGTAGAGGACGTCGGTCAGCTCCTTGGGCGTACGACGCACCAGGGGGTCGCACTCGATGGAGGCCGGCTGGCGGGTGACGAGGTGGGGCTGGTCCCAGCGCGCGTCGCGCGGCGCCGGCCAGGTGTCCTCGAGCCCGCGCCACAGCTCGGCGACGGCGTCGTGCGGTCCGACGATCGTCGAGCTCCTCGGACCGGCGCGGGTCGCCCGCTCGGCGAAGGCCTCGCAGGCGGCGGGGGTGGCGTTGACCGGCACCAGGTTCGCGCCGATGTGGCACAGGGAGACCAGCTCGTCGTCCTCGAGGTAGCCCCACATCTCCCCGCCGAGCCAGCGGGTGTCCAGCTGGGTGATCCTGGTGCGGTAGTCGGCGAAGACGTTGACCACCGGATCGCGGTCGATCACGGCCAGGGCCGCGGAGACGTCGCCGGGGCCGAGGACCCGGACACTCCCGATCGGCCTGCCCACGCGGGGAGCCTACGACAGTGGTGATTGCCGTGTTCGGTCGGTCAACAGGCGGCGAGCGGCTAGTTTGACCACCATGCCGGGCACTCGACTCCTCTCCGCGACCCTCGTGGCCGCACTCGCCCTGGCGACGCTCACCGGCTGCGGCGAGGACTCCGGCAAGAAGAGCGACAAGCCGACCAAGGCCGCGCTCGCGTGCCGCGCGAAGTGGAAGCACCTCGGCGAGGACATCGCGCCGCAGGTCGACCTCACCCAGCCCTCGGCTCTGCCCGGACGGTGGAACACCGTGGCAGCGACGGTCGACTACTACAGCACCTCGGCTGCCGGGAAGGGCTGCGGCGACCAGATCGACGAGCAGCAGCAGGCGATCACCGCCCTCAAGGCCTGGAGCGCCCAGCTCACCGGCTACGACATGGAGGCCCAGCTCGCGCTGGTCAAGGACGACGCCACGGCCTACGCCGCCGGGCCCTGGCCCGCCCGCCCCCCCGACGGTCAAGAAGAAGCACAAGAAGAAGCAACCCAAGCCGGTGCGTCCTCCGAAGCCGGCGCTGGTTGCCGCGGCCCTGAAGACGCTCACCACTCAGGCGCCCGTCGCGACCCAGCAGCAGTCCGCCGGCTGGGAGCAGGCCTCCGTCATCGACCTGGGCAACACCGCCGCGACCACCAAGGCGAAGAAGGACCTGGCGTTCCTGTCCTCCGAGAGCAGTGGCTGGCGCGCCTGCCAGGCCGCCCTTGCCACGATCAAGGCAGCCCTCGCCGCGAAGACCGGCTAGGCAGTCTGACCTTCAGGAGACGCTGACCTGCGCGGTCGCGCCCTCCTCGGACTCCATGCCCTCGGCGATCCGCATCGCCTCCTCGATCAGGGTCTCCACGATCTGCGACTCGGGAACGGTCTTGATCACCTCGCCCCTGACGAAGATCTGGCCCTTGCCGTTGCCTGAGGCCACCCCCAGGTCGGCCTCCCGGGCCTCGCCGGGTCCGTTGACGACGCAGCCCATCACCGCCACGCGGAGCGGCACCTCGAGACCGTCGAGGCCGGCGGTGACCTCGTCGGCCAGCTTGTAGACGTCGACCTGCGCGCGACCGCACGAGGGGCAGGAGACGATCTCGAGCTTGCGCGGGCGCAGGTTGAGCGACTGCAGGATCTGGATGCCGACCTTGACCTCCTCGACCGGCGGGGCCGAGAGCGAGACGCGGATGGTGTCACCGATCCCCTGGCTCAGCAGCGCCCCGAACGCCGTGGCCGACTTGATCGTGCCCTGGAACGCGGGACCCGCCTCGGTGACCCCGAGGTGCAGCGGCCAGTCGCCGGCCTCGGCCAGCAGCTCGTAGGCGCGCACCATCACGACCGGGTCGTTGTGCTTGACCGAGATCTTGAAGTCGTGGAAGTCGTGCTCCTCGAACAGCGAGGCCTCCCAGACCGCCGACTCGACCAACGCCTCGGGTGTGGCCTTGCCGTACTTCTCCATCACCCGCTTGTCCAGCGAGCCGGCGTTGACGCCGATCCGGATGGAGGTGCCGTGGTCCTTGGCCGCCTGCGCGATCTCCTTGATCTGGTCGTCGAACTTCTTGATGTTGCCCGGGTTGACGCGCACGGCGGCGCAGCCGGCCTCGATCGCGGCGAAGACGTACTTCGGCTGGAAGTGGATGTCGGCGATCACCGGGATCTGCGACTTGTGGGCGATCGCCGGCAGTGCCTCGGCGTCGTCGGCGGAGGGGCAGGCGACCCGGACGATGTCGCAGCCCGAGGCGGTGAGCTCGGCGATCTGCTGGAGCGTGGCGTTGATGTCGGCGGTCAGCGTCGTGGTCATCGACTGCACCGAGACCGGCGACTCGCTGCCCACGCCGACCTTGCCGACCCGGATCTGGCGCGTCCGGCGACGGGGCGCGAGCACCGGCGGCGGTGCCTCGGGCATGCCGAGGGAGACAGCAGTCATGTCTTGAGTCTAGGTTCCGGTGCCGAAGGTCAGCTCAGCGAGACCGGGGCGACGATGTCGGCGTAGATCAGGATGACGCTCATCAGCAGGATCAGCACCGCCATCGCGTAGGTCACCGGGAGCAGCTTCGCGCTGTCGACCCCGCCGGGGTCGGGACGTCCGCGCATGCGAGCGATCGCGCGGCGGACCGTCTCGTAGAGGGTGGTGGCGATGCCGCCGCCGTCGAACGGGGGCAGCGGGACCAGGTTCACCAGGCCCAGGAACAGGTTCAGCCCGGCGAGCAGCACCAGGATCTGGAAGGCCCGGTCGGCGCGCGAGACATGGCGCTGGGAGGCCACCTCCCCCGCGACCCGGCCGGCGCCGACGATGCTGATCGGCCCGTTGATGTCGCGCTTCTCCAGCCCGACCGAGGCCCTGGCCACGTGGTAGAGCTTCTGCGGCAGCTGCCCGATGGTCTGCACGGTCTGCCAGGTGCCGCTCCCCATCGTGGAGACGACGTACCCGACGTTCTGCCGCTGCTTCTCGCTGGCGGGTACGACGCCGAGGAACCCCTCCTTGGTGACCTTCGTGGCGTTGTCCAGGTCGGGCACCGTGGACACGACCGTCGTGGGGTACAGGGTGACCCGGTGCCCGTCGCGCTCGACGACGACCGTGGCCCGCCGGTGCTCGTTGGCCCGGATCTCGCGCTGCACCTGGTCCCAGTCGGTGATCGCGCGCCCGTTGAAGGAGACGAACCGGTCACCGGGCTGGAAGCCGGCCGCCTTGGCAGGGGACGCAGGATCGCTCGGCCGGCAGGCCCGGGTCGGCAGCCGCACGTCGGTCTTGGAGACCGCGACCACGCACTGGGAGATGCCGCTGACCGAGGTGGTGGGCTGGTAGATGCCGATGCCCATGAAGGCGATGGCGAAGAGCACGGAGGCGAGCACCAGGTTGATGGCCACGCCGGAGCCCATGATGATGATGCGCTGCCACCAGGGCTTGTTGTAGAACAGCCGGTCGTGGTCGTGCGGCTCGACGTGCTCGTACTCGGCCGCCTTGGCGTCGCTGACCAGCTGGGCGAACATGCCGGTCTTGCGGCTGCGAACGACACCCGGCTCGCTCTCGGCCTCCTCCGGGTTCGGCGGCACCATCCCGACGAGCTTGCAGTAGCCACCGAGGGGGATCGCCTTCACGCCGTACTCGGTCTCGCCGCGCATCGTCGACCACAGCGTGCGGCCGAAGCCGACGAAGTACTGGGTCACCTTGACGTTGAAGATCTTGCCCGGGATCAGGTGGCCCATCTCGTGCAGCGCGATCGAGAACGCGACCCCGGCCGCGAAGACAACGACGCCCAGGGCGTAGGCGAGCGCAGTCATCCAGAGTCCCCCAACAATGTCTCGGCCTGGCCGCGCCCCCAGGCGTCGGCAGCCATCACCCCGTCGACGTCCAACGACGTCGCCGGATCAGAGGATACGGCGTGACGCCTGAGCACGTCGGCGATCGTGTCGACGATGTCCGTGAACGGCAGTCGACCGTCCCGGAACGCCTCGACGCAGACCTCGTTGGCCGCGTTGTACACGGCCGGAAAGGTGCCGCCCTGCGCTCCTGCCCAGCGTGCCAGGCGTACGGCGGGGAACGCCTCGTCGTCCAGCGGCTCGAAATTCCAGGTCTGCTCGGTGGTCCAGTCCACGGCGGGCGCGATGGCCGGCAACCGGTCGGGCCAGGCCAGCCCGAGGGCGATCGGGATCAGCATCGTGGGAGGACTGGCCTGGACGAGGGTGGAGCCGTCGACGAACTCCACCATGGAGTGGACGACGCTCGTCGGGTGCACCACCACCTCGATCCGGTCGAACGGGATACCGAAGAGCAGGTGGGCCTCGATCACCTCCAGCCCCTTGTTGACCAGCGTCGCCGAGTTGATCGTCACGACCGGTCCCATGTCCCAGGTGGGGTGGGCCAGCGCCTCCTCCGGGGTCACGTCGCGGAGCTCCTCGCGGCTGCGGCCGCGGAAAGGACCGCCACTCGCGGTGAGGACGAGGCGGTGCACCTCCTCCGGCGTACCTCCACGCAGGCACTGGGCAAGCGCGCTGTGCTCGCTGTCGACGGGCACGATCTGCCCCGGCGCGGCCAGCGCGGTCGACGACCGGACCGCCGATGATCAACGACTCCTTGTTCGCCAGCGCCAGGACGTTGCCGGACTCCAGCGCCGCCATCGTCGGACGCAGCCCGACGGCTCCGGTGATCGCGTTGAGCACCACGTCGCAGGCCATGCCCGCGGCCTTGACGCTGGCCTCCTCGCCCAGCCCGTGGAAGGCCGGCGCGAACTCGGCCACCTGCTGCTCGAAGAGCTGCTCCTGGGAGCCGCCCGCGGTCAGCCCCACCACGCGGAACCGGTCGGGGTTGCGGCGTACGACCTCCAGGGCCTGGGTGCCGACCGACCCGGTGGACCCGAGGATCACGACGTCGCGGCGTCCTGGTGCCGGTCCCGGGTCTGGTGCAGTCACGTCCTCGATTCTGACAGGGACGGGTTCGCCGAGCCCGAGGCAACCGGGCACGGCGGCGTGACGTCGGCGGCGGGTGGGCGTTGAGCAGTGAGACACCCACCTGAAGGAGCCCTCGTGCGCCGTCGTCTCATCGCTGCCTCGCTCACCGCACTCACCGCTGGTGTGCTGGGACTGGTTCCCTCGCCGACCTCGGCCTCACCGGCGCTGCCGTACGTCGCGATGGGCGACTCCTACAGCGCCGCCTCGGGCAACGTGCCGCCCGACCCGACGGCGCCACCGCAGTGCCTGCGCTCGACGGTCAACTACCCGCACGTGATCGCGGCCGCGACCGGCGCGCAGCTCAAGGACGTCACCTGCGGCGCCGCGGAGACCAAGGACTACTTCACCTCGCAGTCGCAGGGCGTCGCACCGCAGCTCGACGCACTCAGCGCGCAGACCCGCCTGGTCACGATGACCATCGGCGGCAACGACAGCGGCGTCTTCATCAACAGCATCGTCGAGTGCGGCGCGGCGGGCGTGAGCACCGCCGGCCAGGGCAGCCCCTGCAAGGACCGCTACGGCAGCTCCTTCGAGAACACCATCCGCAGCACGACGTACCCCTCGCTGGTCAAGGCGCTCCGCGCCGTCCGCGCCAAGGCGCCGAAGGCACGCGTCGCGATCCTCGGCTACCCGTGGATCGTGCCCAGCAGCGTCGGGTGCTTCCCGCAGCTGCCGGTGGCCACCGGCGACGTCCCCTACCTGCGCCACCTCCAGGCGACGCTCAACGACGCGGTGCGTCGTGCGGCCGCAGCCACCGGGGCGACGTACGTCGACCTGTCCGGCGTCTCCAACGGCCACGACGCCTGCAAGCCGATCGGCACCCGCTGGGTCGAGCCGGTCGTAGGCACCACCAACCCGGTGATCGTGCACCCGAACGCGCTGGGCGAGTCGAAGATGGCCGCACAGACCATGAAGGTGCTCGGCCTGAAGTGAGCTGAGCGCGGCCTGGCGTCTTGACCGAGGCTCAGATCTTGATGGCGACGTACTTGGTCTCCAGGTACTCCGCGATCCCCTCGTTGCCGCCCTCACGGCCGATGCCGGACTGCTTGACCCCGCCGAAGGGCGCACCGGCGTTGGAGACCAGGCCCTGGTTGAGCCCGAGCATCCCGGACTCGAGCTTCTCCGCGACGCGGAAGGCGCGGTCGAGGTCGCGGGTGAAGACGTAGGCGACCAGGCCGTACTCGGTGCGGTTGGCCGCGTCGATCGCCTCCTGCTCCTCGGTGAAGGTCGCGATCGGGGCGACCGGGCCGAAGATCTCCTCGGAGAGGACCCGCGCGTCGTCGGCGATGCCGGTGAGCACGGTCGGCTCGAAGAAGTAGCCGGCACCGTCGCGCCGCCCGCCGCCGGTCAGCGCCTTGGCTCCCTTGGCGACGGCGTCGTCGACGAGCTCGGCGACCTTGTCGCGCTGGGTGGCGTCGATGAGCGGACCGACGTCGGTGCCCTCGTCGGCGCCGTGGCCCAGCTTCAAGGCGCCCATCCGCTCCGCGAGCTTCGAGGCGAACTCGTCGGCCACCGACTCGTGCACGTGGAACCGGTTGGCGGAGGTGCAGGCCTCCCCGACGTTGCGCATCTTGGCGATCATGGCGCCGTCGACCGCTGCGTCGAGGTCAGCGTCCTCGAAGACCAGGAACGGCGCGTTGCCGCCGAGCTCCATCGAGGTCTTCAGCACCTGGTCGGCCGCCTGTGCCATCAGCGTCCGCCCCACCTCCGTGGAACCGGTGAAGCTGAGCTTGCGCAGCCGCGGGTCCTTGATGATCGGCTCGGAGACCTTGCCCGAGGACGTCGCCGTGACGACGTTGAGAACCCCAGGCGGCAGCCCGCAGTCCTCGAGCAGCTGGGCCAGCGCGAGCATCGACAGCGGCGTCTGCTGCGCGGGCTTGACCACCATCGTGCAGCCGGCGGCGATGGCGGGGCCGATCTTGCGCGTGCCCATCGCGGTCGGGAAGTTCCACGGGGTGATGAAGAAGCAGGGACCGACCGGCTGGCGCATCACCAGCACCCGGCTCTGGCCGTTGCCGGCGTTCTTGTAGTAGCCGTCGAGCCGCAGCGCCTCGCCGGAGAACCAGCGGAAGAACTCCGCGGCGTAGGTGATCTCACCGGCAGCCTCGCTCAGCGACTTGCCCATCTCCAGGCTCATCAGGAGGGAGAGCTCGTCGCTGCGCTCGCCGAGGGCCTGGAAGGCGCGGTAGAGGATCTCCGAGCGCTCGTTGGGGGACGTGGCGGCCCAGTCGGCCTGCGCCGCGACCGCGGCGTCGAGGGCCCGGACCGCGTCCTCGGGGGTGGCGTCGGCGACCTCGCACAGCGTCTCCCCGGTCGCGGGGTCCTCGACCCCGAACGTCGCGCCGCCGGTGGCATCGACCCATTTCCCGCCGATGTAGAGCTGGCACGGGGTGTTCTCGATCGCGGTGCGGGCAGCCGCGCTGCCCTCGAGGTAGCTGGTCATGGGGCCCACTTTAGGACCAGCCCCCGAGGCCCCCGTCAGGCCTGCAGCAGGCGGCGCAGGTCGGCCACGTCGTACGGCGTCGGGTGTCCCTCCACGACGGCGATCTCCTCGGCCACCGTCCGGTCCGGGGAGTACGGCGCATCGGGTGCGAGCACCTCGCACGCGGCCGGGTCGGTGCGCCCGGCGCGGATCATCACCACCCAGTCGAGGTCGGGCTCCGGGACCGGGGTGCCGGGCTCGCCGCGCACCAGCCGCTGCTGACCCTCCAGGGGTGGCGAGGACCCGGCGGTGACCACGACTGGGGCGGAGGCGTCCGGCTGGGTGGTGACCACGCCGCCGAGCCGGGCGATGGCCAGCGCCGACACCACGGCGTCGAGATCGGTGGCGGGTCCGGGAGCGAGATCGACCACGCACGGCACCGCGACCCCGACGCCGAGGTGGCGCAGCACCCCGCCGAGGGCGGCCACCTCCTCGAGCAACCGCGCGTGCGACCACACGCGCGTGCCCGCGACGACGAGCGGCTCCTCCCCCCGCCCCCCGATGATCGCCGCATCCAGCAGGGCGTAGCAGACGTTCGGCGTCACCTCGCCGAGGTTAGAGGGTGGCCGGAGGGCGCGGTTTCACCGGCCGGCCGGTGAAACTTCGGATTGCGCGCGTTACTTCGCGCAGTAGCCGAAGTTCCGGTCACACAGTCATGATCGGGCCGTGCAGCTCCACAGGGCCACGGCCACCACGACCGAGATCGACACCACCGCGGGACTGGAGTCGGCCATGGCCGCAGGGGGCCGGACGATGGCGGGGTGGCAGGTGCAGGACCTCGACCTCGGTCCGTACGAGGCCAGGCTAGAGGGCCTCGATCCCCGCGGAGCCCTGTTCCTGGGCTGCCGGATGTCCGAGCGCTTCGCCGAGCGCCTGCGCACCGGCGGGGCGGTCGTCTTCCCCACCCTGCCGGACCTGCCCTTCGACCCCTGGCGCACCGCCCTCTACACCCCCGCCGAGCTGTACGACGGCCTGCCCGACGGCTACGGCCACACCCCGGACGCGGTGATCTACGCGTGGGCCACGGCGACCGGGCCGACCGGGCCGCACGACCTGCGCCACCTGCTCGCGGTGGCCCTGCACGACAACTCGATCGACGACGCCCTCGAGGAGCTCACCCGCGACCGGCCGACCGTCGGGGTGATGGGCGGTCACGCGCTGCGGCGCACCGACCCGGCGTACCTCCGAGCCGCAGTCCTCGGTCACGACCTCGCCACCCAGGGGTTGACCGTCGCCACCGGTGGCGGACCGGGCGCCATGGAGGCAGCCAACCTCGGCGCGCGCCTGTCCGGGGAGCCGAGAACGGTCCTCGAGGGCGTGGTGCGCGCGGTCGGCTCGGTCCCGGGGTTCGCGGACGACGTGACGGCGTGGGCGGACGTCGCCCTGGACGCCGTGCGGGACCTCCCGGACTCCGGTCGCTCCCTGGGCATCCCCACCTGGTACTACGGCCACGAGCCGCCCAACCCGTTCTGCTCGGCCGTCGCGAAGTACTTCCGCAACGCGATCCGCGAGGACGTGCTCCTCTCGGTGTCCCGCCGCGGCATCGTCTTCCTGCCCGGCGCGGCCGGCACCGTCCAGGAGGTCTTCCAGGCGGCGTGCACCAACTACTACGCCACCGCGGAGCACGTCGTGCCGATGGTCTTCGTCGGCTCGGAGTACTGGACCGGCACGGTGCCGGTCTGGCCGCTGGTCTCCTCCCTGGCGAAGGGGCGGTCCGTTCGAGTCCCGGCTCCATCTCGTCGAGGAGGAGGTGGACGTCCTCCCGGCCCTGCTGCAGCACTGAGAGGGGCCTCAGTCCTCGGTCCCCGGCTCCTCACCAGGGGGCCGCCGCAGCGACCAGGGCTCCAGACGGCGGTACCCCTTGACCGTCGTACGGCGCAGCCGGCGGAGCTCGAAGTGCGCGTCGTCCTGGAGCTCGTCCGCGAGGGCGCGGTCGACCAGGACACGACCGGGCCGCGAGGTCGAGGTCAGGCGCGAGGCCACGTTCACGACGGGGCCGAGCACGTCACCGAGCCGCGCCACGACCGGACCCCACGCGAGCCCCACGCGCAGCTCGGGGAAGTCCTCGTTGCGCACGCGCTCCTCGACGAGCTCGAGCCCGATCCGCGCGATCTGGTCAGGCTCGTCGGCCACGAACAGCACCTCGTCGCCGATCGTCTTCACGATGCGGCCGTCGTGAGCCGTGGCGATCTCCAGTGCCCGGGCCTCGAAGTCGTCGATCAGCGCGGTCAGCTCCGACCGGCTCAGGGACCGGCTCTGCCGGGTGTAGTTGACGATGTCGGCGAACCCCACGCCACGCAGGTCGCCCGCGGCCTCGTCCTCGCCGGCGGGTTCGTGACCCTCGGTGTCCTCGCGCTCGGCGGCGAGCAGCAGCCGGGACGCGGCGGCCAGCGTGTGCCGACGCCACACGTAGTTCTGCAGCGACTCGACCGCCGGCACGAGCCGGTCCATCACCTCCGAGATCTCCTCCACCGACATCGTGTCGAGGTCGATCTGCTTGGCCAGCAGGCCCATCTGCCACTCGGCGAGCCGGGCGAAGCTGCGCCCGAGCGACCGGATCAGGGCCTGCTCGTCCGCCGGGTCCACGAAGCCGAGGTCGCTGAGCTCCTCGGTCAGGCGGAGGGCGTCCACGTCGGCGTGGGTGAAGGCCGGCACGTCCTCGTCGACCGCGCTGAAGCCGAGCGAGCGCCAGCGTTGGCGCGCGGCCTCGAAGTCGATGCCGACATCGGCTGCCACCTGCTCCCCCGTGAGAGCGGGTTCCTCGCCGAGGAGGTACTCCTCGAGCCGGTCGAGCAGCTCGTGTGAGTCGGGCCGGTCTTCAGGACCGTCTCCCATCGCGCGGGGTTCAGCTCTCCGTCTTGCCGAGGCGGTCGGTGGTGGTGTCGCGCAGCGCCTCACCGAAGGCGGGCACCTCCTCGAGCAGCTCCTCCAACGACTCCTTGGTGAAGTGGATGACCTCGAGCGGGGTCACGCTCACCACGCTCGCGTTGCGCAGCTTGTGGCCCACGATCGCCATCTCGCCGATGACGTCGCCAGGACCGAGCTTGGCGACCTCCTCGCCCCCCTTGCGCACGGAGACCTCGCCGTCGACGATCAGGTACGCCTTGTCGGCCGGGGTCTTCTCCCAGATCAGCGACCAGTTGGCCGGGAGCCTCACGTGGCGACCCTTGTCGATCACGGTCTTGAGGTCCTTCGTGCTCAGGTCCTCGAGCCGGTGCAGCTGCTCCAGCTTCTCCGGCTTCGGCGCTTCGGCCATGTCGACGTACTCCTCAGGCAGGCGGGCGTGCTCACGGGGTGTGTCGCCCCGAATGATCCCGTCAACGAACCAGGCTGTCCAACGCTACGCCGGAGTCGGGTGCCTGAGGTGAGGTACGTCGCGCGTACCAGCGGGTAACCAGCGGCCGATGTGGTCGTTGTCACTGTCATGGAGATGTCACGGCGTTCGCTGATCCGCTCGGCCCTCGTCCTCGGCGGCGTCGCTGCCGTCAGCAGGGAGATGGTCTTCGGATCGCTGGCCGAGGAGGCGCTCGCCGCCGGTCGTACGACGGCGAACGGCACCTACGGACCCGGGGCACCCGGCGCCAAGGGCTACTGCAAGATCGTGGCCCGCCCGGCCGATGCGCGTGTGGTCCGCACCGACCTCGGCATCGCCGCTGGCGCCGCCCGGAGCAAGCACCGCAAGGGCCTGCTCGCCTTCGCCCAGCTCAGCGACGTGCACGTCGTCGACCACCAGTCACCGGCTCGCGTGGAGTGGACCGACCGGTACGACGACCCGAACTCCACGGGGCAGGTGCCGGGGATCTTCGCCTCGGCGTACCGACCGCAGGAGATGCTCACCGCGCAGGTCGGTGACGCCATGGTCCGCGCCATCAACGCCGTGAAGACCGCGCCGGTGACCGGGCTGCCGCTGCTGTTCGCGATCGAGACCGGCGACAACTCCGACAACTGCCAGTACAACGAGGTCCGCTGGAACATCGACGTCCTCGACGGCAAGCGGGTCGTGCCCGACAGCGGCAACCTGACCCGCTACGAGGGCGTGATGGACGGCGACCCGCTCTACTACGACACCGCCTACTGGCACCCGGGTGGTTCACCACTGGGCAAGGCGGTGGACCGCTACCGCGGCCAGTACGGCTTCCCGACCCTGCCCAAGCTGCTGGACGCCGCGCGGCGGCCGTTCAACGCCGCGGGCCTGTGCATCCCCTGGTACACCTGCTTCGGCAACCACGACGGTCTCTCGCAGGGCAACTTCCCGCCCAACACCGTGCCGACCTCGACCCTGGCCACCGGCGGCGTGAAGGTGATCTCGCCCCCGGCAGGTGTCAAGCCGGCCGACGTCCTGGACCCGAAGGGGGCCACGCTGGAATCGGTGCTCGGCGCGGTCACCGTCTCGCCGTACGCCAAAGCGGTCACCCCCGACCCGAACCGGCGCGAGATCTCTCGCGGCCAGATCGTCGACGAGCACTTCAAGACCTCGGGCCGGCCGTTGGGCCATGGCTTCACCCAGGCGAACCGGGACGCCGACACGGCGTACTACACCTTCGACAAGGGCCGGTTCCGCTTCGTGGTGATGGACACCGTGAACCCCAACGGCTACGCCGACGGCTCCCTCGACCAGGCGCAGTTCGCCTGGCTCAAGGCCACGATCGCCTCGGCGACCGGCAAGGCCGTCATCGTCTTCAGCCACCACACCAGCGCGTCGATGGGCAACCCGTTCGTGGGCACCGGGGGCGACCCGAACCCGCGGGTCCTCGGCGACGAGGTGACCGCCTACCTCCTCACCCAGCACCGGTTGATCGCCTGGGTCAACGGCCACACCCACCGCAACGAGGTGACCGCGCACAGCCGGGGTGACGGTTCGGGCGGCTTCTGGGAGATCAACACCGCCTCGCACATCGACTACCCGCAGCAGTCGCGGCTCGTCGAGATCGCCGACAACGCCGACGGCACGCTGTCGATCTTCACCACGATCCTCGACCACGCGGGTCCCGCCGACGCCCACGGCGACCTGAGCAGCACGACCGCGCTCGCCAGCCTCTCCCGCGAGCTGTCCTTCAACGACCCGCAGCGCAACGCCGCAGCCACCGGCATCGCCAAGGACCGCAACACCGAGCTCCTGGTGAAGAAGCCCGCCGACCTCTGAAGCGAAGAGGTAGAGGTGTGAGCTGTCGGACCCGCGGAGGAGGGGCCGCACCGAGCCAGGGTCAGTCGGTCTCGAGCGCGGAGAGCTGACCGCAGGCCCCGTCGATCTCCGAGCCGCGGGTGTCGCGGACGGTCGTGGGGATGCCCTTGGCCTCGAGGCGGCGGACGAACTCGCGCTCGTCGGCGGGGTCGCTGGCGGTCCACTTCGAGCCCGGCGTCGGGTTCAGCGGGATCAGGTTGACGTGCACCCACCCCCAGTCACCGCGCGCCAGCAGTACGTCGGCCAGCAGGTCGGCGCGCCAGGCCTGGTCGTTGATGCCGCGCATCATCGCGTACTCGATCGAGACCCGTCGCTTCGTCGTGCGCGCGTAGTTCCACGCCGCGTCGACGGCCTCGTCGACCTTCCACCTGGTGTTCACCGGGACCAGCTCGTCGCGCAGCTCGTCGTCTGGGGCGTGCAGGCTCAGTGCCAGCGTGACCGGGATGCCCTCCTCGGTCAGCTGGTTGATCCGGGGAACCAGACCGACGGTGCTGACCGTGATGCCCCGAGCAGACATGCCGAGGCCGTCGGGGGTCGGGTCGGTGAGGCGTCGTACGGCGCCGATGACGGCGTTGTAGTTGGCCATCGGCTCACCCATGCCCATGAACACGACGTTGGAGACCCGTCCAGGGCCACCGGGCACCTCGCCGCGGGCGAGCGAACGCGCGCCGGCGACGACCTGCTCGACGATCTCGGCGGTCGACATGTTGCGCTGCAGGCCGCCCTGGCCGGTCGCGCAGAAGGGGCAGGCCATGCCGCACCCCGCCTGGCTGGAGACGCACATCGTCACGCGGCCGGGGTAGCGCATCAGGACCGACTCGACGAGGGCGCCGTCGAAGAGCTTCCACAGGGTCTTGCGGGTCGTGCCCCGGTCGGCCTCAAGAGTCCGGAGCGGTGTCATCAGGTGCGGGAGCAGCCCCTCGACGAGCTCGGCGCGCTGCGCGGCGGGCAGGTCGGTCATCTGCTCCGGGTCGTCGACCAGACGGGAGAAGTAGTGCGTGGAGAGCTGGCGCGCGCGGAACCCGGGCAGGCCGAGCTCCTCGAGCCGAGCCTTGCGCTGGTCCGCGGTCAGGTCGGCGAGGTGGCGCGGCGGCTTGCCGCGGCGGGGTGGCTCGTCGAAGACGAGCGGCAGGGTCTTCACTGGTGTCTGGTCAGGTGTGGTCACAACCGCCCCATCGTCCCATCCGGACGGTGGGTCGGCCGAATCGAGGATCAGCCGTAGGAGCTGGAGAAGGCGGCCAGCAGCACGACGCAGGCACCGGCGGCGAGCACGGCCAGGACGGCGACCCCCGCGATCACCCCCAGCGCGAACCACCGCGTCCTCGCGACGACAAGGGCGGCGACGAGTGCGGCCAGGTCGAGGATGCTCGCGACGCCTCCCAGGATCGCCGACGCGTTGCCCGAGTCGTCCAGAGCGGACCCGATCCCGCTGGCGATGCCGACGACGATGCTCCCGACGACGACGACCGGGAGCGCCAGCAGGACGCCGATCCAGAACTTCGCAGTGTTCGACATCCCGCTCCGCGGCGGCTGCTGGGGGTACGGCGACCAGCCTGGGGGCGGGCCGCCAGGTGGTCCGGGGGGCGGTTCAGACACCGACGTGACCTCCTGTCATCGCGTAGACCGTGCCGGCGGCTCCGAGCACTGCGAGCAGCACCAGGTAGGCAATGACCAGGCGGGTGTCGCCGAGCTTGCAGCGCGAGCGCAGCAACCCCGCACGGCGTGCCCGGAGGTAGCCGACGGCGCCGAGCACGGCGAAGACCGCGAGTGCGACCGGTCCGAGCAACCAGGCGAGCAGGGCGACGGTGGCGAAGACGCACAGCCGCAGCGGGTCGTACGGCGCCTCCGCAGATGGGGAGACCGACGCGCCGAGCGCCTCGTGGGCGGTGGGCACCTGCCTGGGGTCGCTCATCTCGGGCTCACGAGGGGCAGCCCGGCGCTGGTGGAGATCCGGCTGCGGGACAGCGGCGCCCAGGCCTGCACGGCGCAGAACGGCGCGCACTGGTGCCCGCCGGAGCCGTCGGTGGTCGCGACGTGCACGCAGCACTGGGTGAGCCGCTCCTCGATCATCGTGTTCATGTCCATGAACGGCTTCACCGTCACCCGGAGCACCCGCTCGCCGAGCATCCGGCGCAGCCGCTCGTGCCGGCCGGGCAGCCGTGAGGACGCCAGCGTCGCGAGGGTGCCGATGCCGATGTCGCAGCTCGTGCAGATGTCGCTCCAGATCGAGGCCATCGAGGGGTGCGACAGCGAGGACTGCTCGGAGAGCAGGTCGAGCAGCGAGTCCTTGACCAGCGCCCGCAGCTTGTCCGGGATGGTGTCGTCGGCGATCCGGTTGGCGAGCAGGTCGGGCTCGAGGTCGAGCCACTGCTTGAGCCGGTCGTGCCCGATCAGGCCGACCAGCGACTTCCACGAGCCGGAGTCGTCGCGCAGCAGGTACCCGACCGAGCAGCAGTGCGGGTGCGAGCAGGGCAGCGCGGTCAGGTCGCGCCAGGTGACCAGGCCCGCGGTCTGCTCCTCCAGTCGCGCGAGCACGCCGGTGTGGGTGAGCCGGTCCATCGGGTCCAGCCCGGCGCTGCGACCGCTGCCGAAGACCGGCTGGATGGTGACGCCTCCGACGTACGGCGTGTCCAGCGCACGCTTGATCACCACGCCGATCTCGTCGTCGTTGACGCCGAGGGCCGCGGTCATCGTCAGGGTGGTGAACACCCCTGCCCCGGAGAGCCGTTCGACGGCGCGCTCCTTGAACCTCCGGATGTCCGCACCGCGGTGATGGGTCGAGGCCTCGGCGGACTCGCCGTCGTACTGCAGGTAGACCTCGACCCGTTCCCGGTGCCGCTGCCAGGAGCGCGAGCAGGTCGTCGTCCTGGGCGATGGTGAGCCCGTTGGTGTTGACCAGCACCCGCACGATCGGCCGGGCCGCGACCTGCGTCGAGCAGCTCGGCGAGCTGCGGGTAGAGGGTCGGCTCGCCGCCGCTGAGCATGAGCACGTCGATGCGGCCGTTCTCGCGCCCGAGCCGTGCGTCGATCGAGGCGAGCACGACCTCGAGAGGCACGACGGAGGCCAGTGCCGGCGCGGAGGAGGCGAAGCAGGTGGGGCACTTGAGGTTGCAGTGGTCGAGCAGGTCCTCGAGCAGGATGCAGGTGTGCTGGGTCTGCATCTCCGGCAGGCCGTGGGCGTAGGCGGCCGGCACCGGCGCGAAGTTCCCGGTGACGTCGGGGGTGTGCACCTTCGTCGGCGCGGTCCACTGCTCGAGGTAGGTCAGGATCTCCGGCGACTCGTCGTACAGCGTGCGGACGAGGCCGTGGGTGGCGCAGCCGCGTTCCAGCCAGATCCGGCCCTCCCGCTCGACCAGCCAGCCGGACAGCCGCTGCACCTCGGCCAGCGGGCGGTCGGGGTCGGCCTCGTGGCACAGCGGGCAGAAGGCGTTGACGTAGCGGTGGATCCGGTCGCCGCGGAGCGGCATCCCCGATCCGCGCGGCGCGGTCGTGCGGGTCGTCGTCATCGGGTCGCCACCAGCTCCGGGGTCCGGAGGTCGGAGTAGGCGCCGGACCGCCACCGGAGAGCGATGCGCAGCAGCACCAACGGGATCGTCACCGCGAGGAACAGCTGGGGGCGGGTGAGCCCGTGCCAGACGACCTCGTTGCCCCGGACGAACTCCACCAGGAACCGGAACACGCCGTACGACGCGACGTACCAGACGAAGGTCTCCCCGGGCGGCAACGGCAAGAGCCGCAACCACCGCCACAGCACGGCGAACGCTGCGAGCTGGAAGGCGATCTCGTACAGGAACGAGACGTTGTAGCCACCTGTGGTCGACAGCGGCTCGGTCAGGTAGCAGCCGATCCGACCGACCGCCATGCCGAGCGCGACCGCGGGGGCGAACAGGTCACCGGTGCGCAGCGGATACCCGATCAGCCGCTTGGCCACGTGCACGCCCAGCCACGCGCCGACGAGCCCGCCGAGGATGCTGCGGTTGCCGTAGGCCCACTGCTCGGCCAGCGAGGCGTTGTCACGCAGGTGGACGTGCTGCACCCAGGTGCCGAGCCGCATGAACACCGCGCCGCCCACCAGCGCGCCGGTGACCACGACCAGCAGCCGCTCGTCGGTCTGCCCGCGACGTCGGGCCTCGTGCACGAACACCCAGGTCGCTGCCAGCACGCCCAGCCCCACGAACAGCGCATGGGTCGGCACGGGACCCAAGGTCGAGTCCGGGGTCGGATGCACGGGCGACAGCATGCCATCCGCAGGCGGCGATGATCAGGCGTGAGCCGGCGTGCTGGACGCGCTCCTGAGCTCCTCGAGGGCGGGGGCGAGCCGCGCGGCGATCGGTCGCAGGTCCGCGACGAGGTCGGGGCAGCCGAGCAGCGAGAAGTTCAGCCGCCCCGCGTAGGACCACGCGGTGACGTTGAGGCCGATCCCCTCGAGGATCGGCCCGACGCTGAACAGGTCGACCAGCCTGGCGTTCGCGACCGTGACGACCTCGCCCGGTCCGCGGACGTTGGAGACCACCACGTTGAACGGCGGGTTGTGGTGCGAGGCGAGACGTCCGGCCGAGTAGCCGCGCATCGCCAGCGACATCGGGACCGGCGGAGTGAACTGGACCCACTCGCGGAGCAGGTCGGGGCCCAGGGTCTGCTGGACGAGCTTGGACTCGCGGGTCGTCGCCGAGATCAGCCGCAGCCGCTCCGCGGGGTCCTCGACGTCGGTGGCCAGCGTGGTGAACAGGTTGGAGACCCGGTTGCCGCCCAGCCGCTGCGGGGAGGTGCCGGGTGTGTCGGTGCCGACGGGGACTCCCGCCAGCAGGCTCCGGTCCGGCTGCTCACCGCTGTCTGCGAGCCAGCCGCGCAGGGTCCCGGAGACGAGCGCGAGCACCACGTCGTTGACCGTCACCCCGTGCGCCTTGGCGACCGCACGCACCTCGTCGAGCGGCAGGCTGGCGGTGGCGAAGTTGCGCCGCGCGGTCAGGGCGGCGTTGAACGGCGTGCGTGGCGCGTCCAGGATCGGCCGCGGCACCCGGACGCTGGAGCCACGACGGAGCTTGAGCACGCCCGCGATCCCTCGCCCGGTCGTGTACAGCAGCCCCGGCAGCGAGAGCACCTGCCCGAGCGCGTCCAGCAGGGCCATCCGCACCTGGGCGAGCCGCGAGGGCGTGGGCTCCAGGGCCTGCGGAGCGGGGATGCCGATCTCCTCGCGCACGGCGTCGGTGACCACGCCCAGCAGGGCGTTGGCGGCCCCGCCGTCGGCGAGGGCATGGTGCATCTTGGCCACGACGGCGACCCGCTTGCCGTCGTAGGGCTCGGTGACGTGCACCTCCCACAGCGGCAGCGACTGGTCCAGCGGTCGGCCGGCGATCTCGCCGATCAGGTCCTCGAGCCCGGCCATCCCGCCGGGTTCAGGCACGCGGTGCACGAACACGTGCCGGGACGGGTCGATCGGGCGGTCCGCGATCCACAGCGGGTGGTTCAGCCCGAAGGGCACCTTCAGGGCGCGGCGGCCGAACGCGGGCAGGTCCTTCAGGCGCTCGAGCACCACCTCGGTGAAGTACGCCGGGTCGAAGGACTCAGCGGGCTCCACGAGCGAGATCTTCAGGGTGTGCATGTGCATCGTCGGCGTCTCCATGTAGAGGTAGCCGGCGTCCACGCCCTCCATCCGCTGCACGGGCTCAGCCCTCCTGGTGGTCGAGCAGCTCGCGCTTGACCACCTTGCCGGAGTCGTTGCGCGGGAGCTCCTCGAGCACGGTCACCTCACGGGGCACCTTGTAGCCGGCCAGCTGCGACTTCACGTGCGCCTTGAGGTCCTCCGGGCTCGCGTCGGCGCCCTCCTGGAGGACGACGAACGCCGCCAGTCGCTGGCCGAACTTCTCGTCGTCGACGCCGAGCACCGCCGCCTCGAGCACCGACTCGTGCATGTTCAGGGTCTCCTCGACCTCCAGGGGGTACACGTTCTCCCCGCCGGAGACGATCATCTCGTCATCGCGCCCGACGACGAAGAGCCGCCCGGCCTCGTCGAGGCGACCGACGTCGCCGGAGACCATGAAGTCCTCGTGGAAGTCCTTGGTCGATCCGTGCGTGTAGCCCTCGAACTGCGAGTCGCTGCGCACGATGATCCGGCCCACCTCGCCGGTCGGCAGCTCGTGCCACTCGTCGTCGACGATCCGCAGCTCGGTGCCGCGGACCGGGCGCCCGGCAGTGTCCGGCGCCGCGCGCAGGTCGGCGGGCACGGCCACGCTGATCTGGCCGGCCTCGGTGGCGTTGTAGCTGTTGTGCACGACGTCGCCGAAGCGGTCCATGAACCGCACCAGCGCCTCCGAGCGCATCCGTGAGCCGCTGGCGGTGACGAAGCGCAACGACGAGGTGTCGTAGCGGTCCAGCACCTCGTCCGGCAGCTCGACGATCCGCTCCAGCATCACCGGTACGACGGCCAGGCCGGTGGCCCGATGACGCTCGACGAGGGCCAGCGTGGCCTCGGGGTCGAAGCGCCGGCGCATCACCAGGGTGCAGGTCATCGTGGAGGAGATCGCCAGCTGGCCGAAGCCCCAGGCGTGGAACATCGGTGCGGCCACCACGGTCACCTCGCCGGCCCGCCACGGGATCCGGTCGAGCATGGCGGCGAGCTGGTCGGCGCCACCCCCGGCGCGGCGGGCGCCCTTCGGCGTACCCGTGGTGCCGGAGGTCAGCAGCACCGTGCGGCCGTGGCGTGCGGGGCGTGGCGGAGCCGAGCCGAGGTGCTTCTCGATCAGGGACTCCACGCTGCCGGCCACCGGCTCGTCTGCCCACGCCACCACCTCGACCAGCGCGTCCAGGCGCTCGCGAGCCGGCCCGAGCAGGTCGGCGAACTCCTCGTCGTAGACGAGGACCTGCGCACCCTCGCGCTCGAGCACGTCGGCGAGCTGGGGCGCGGAGAAGCCGGTGTTGAGCAGCAGCGCGTCGGCCCCGAGGCGCGCCGTGGCGCTGAGAGCCTCGACGAAGCCCCGGTGGTTGCGGCACAGGATGCCGATGGTCTCCGGTGCGCCACCCGGGACGGCGTCCGCCAGACCCACTGCCAGCGCTGCGCACCGCCGTTCCAGCTCGGCCCACGTCAGCGAGCCACGCTCGTCGACCAGCCCCGTCGCGCGCGGCGCCCGGACCGCGGCCAGGCTCAGGCCGGTGGTCGCGTTGGTGCCCTGCCGCCGGATCACGCCGGCCATCCGGAGGTACTTGTCAGGCCGCAGCGGCGCGATCATGCCACCGCGGATGAGCGTGGTCGCGATCCACCAGAGCCGCGAGACGCGTTGCCAGACGCTCATCCCAGGACCGGGAAGCGGCGCGCGGCGGCGAGCTCGTCGAGGGTCTCCTGCATCCGCTCGCGCACGACGCGGTCGACCTCGTCGACGTCCGGGTCGGGCCCGAACTCCGCCTCGATGTCGATCGGCTCGAGCACCCGCGTGGTGATCTTGGTGGGCAGCGGGACGTTGAACGGGCACCCCGATGTTCAGCCCGAAGGGGAAGCCGAAGGTCACCGGTGCGTACTTCGAGCGCAGCCGCTCCTGCATCTTGAACAGCTTGGCGATCCGCTCCCCGCGGCTCAGGTGCAGCTGGCTCTCCTGACCACCGATGCTCACCACGGGCACGATGGGCACGCCCGCCTCGATGGCGGTGCGGACGTAGCCCTTGCGTCCGGCGAAGTCGATCTTGTTGCGCGCCGACGTGGGCCGGAACGCGTCGTAGTCCCCGCCCGGGAAGACGATCGTGGCGGCCCCGGCCCGCAGCGCCTCGGCCGCGTGCTCGCGCGTGGCGGGCAGGAACCCGGCCTTGCGCATCGGCTCCTTGGCGTAGCCGACGAAGAGCAGGTCGTGGGCCAGGCAGTAGAGCGGGCGGTCCTCGAAGTGCTCGGCGAAGGCCACCGCGATCACCGGCACGTCCATCGCGACGAGTCCACCGGAGTGGTTGGAGACCAGCAGCACTCCCCCGTCGGGGACGTTCTCGATCCCGCGTCACCTCCGAGCGGTACCAGAGCTTGACGACCATCCGGAGCACCGGCATCAGCTTCGCGACGTACTCGCCGTCGCGCAGGCCGAGGCGCTCGTGGTCGACCTCCATCTCGGACATGCTGGACCCTCCCTCGGTACCGACTCCCCTTGCCGAGAATGCACAACAGATTAGAACGTGTTCTAGTTACGGGGAAGGGTCTGCGACCGATGTCTCACGTCCGCGGCAGGATGAGCGGGTGCCGCCTGCCACCACCTGGGTGCTCCACGTCGACATGGACCAGTTCATCGCGGCCGTGGAGATCCTGCGTCGACCCGAGCTGGCCGGTCTGCCGGTCATCGTCGGCGGCAGGGGCGACCCCACGGAGCGGGCGGTGGTGTCCACGGCGTCGTACGAGGCCAGGGAGCACGGCGTGCACTCCGGGATGCCGCTGCGCCTGGCACACCGGAAGTGTCCTGACGCAGTGATCCTGCCGGTCGACGGGCCGGCGTACGACGCCGCGTCGGCAGTCGTGATGGAGACGCTGCGGGCGGTGCCGGGCGCGGTGGTGGAGGTGCTGGGCTGGGACGAGGCGTTCGTCGGCATCGAGACCGAGGACCCCGAGGCCGTGGCCCGCTCGATCCAGGCCGAGGTGCTCGCGGCGACGCAGCTGCACTGCTCCGTCGGCATCGGCGACACCAAGGTGCGCGCCAAGATCGCCACCGAGTTCGGCAAGCCCCGCGGGACCTTCCGGTTGACCCGGGACAACTGGTTCGCCGTGATGGGCGAGAAGCCGACGCGCGAGCTGTGGGGCATCGGCAGGCGGATCAGCGAGCGGCTGGCCGGGCTCGGCATCTCGACCGTGCGCGAGCTGGCCGAGACGCCGGACGAGCCGCTCGTGGCCGAGTTCGGACCGAACACCGGCCCGCACATCGGCCGGCTGGGACGCGGCGTGAGCAGCAACCGCGTCGACGACACCCCGTGGGTCGCCCGCGCGCACGGTCGCGAGACGACCTACCAGCACGACCTGACCACGCCCGCCGAGGTCGAGGCAGCGGTGCTCGTGCTGGCCGAGCAGGTCGTCGAGGACATCCGCCGCGAGGGCCGCGCCTGCATGCGCGTGCACCTGAAGGTCCGGTTCAAGCCGTTCTTCACCGTCAACCGCTCCCGCAAGCTCCCCGAGCCGACCTACGACCCCACCACGATCGCCGCGACCGCCCTCGACCTGCTCGCCGGCCTCGAGGACGACCGCCCCATCCGCCTCCTCGGCGTCCGCGCCGAGATGGAGCCCCCCGAGGGTGGCTACGACCCGCCCCGCACCCACGGGCGGCGGGGGAACCCATAGCTGCCGGATTCACCGGCCGGCCGGTGAAACTGCGATTCGCGCGCGAAACTTCGCGCGCATCCACAAGTTTCGGTCACACGGTGGCTGTGCCGAGGGGTACGGCGGGCAGGGTGGGCGTCGGGGCCGCCGGGGAATCCGTAGCTGGAGGTTTCACTGGTTGGCCGGTGAAACTGCGGAAAGCGCGCGTTACTTCGCCCGCATCTGCAAGTTTCGGTCACACAGTGTGGTCGCTGCGCGACCTCCTCAGGGACCCGTTCGCGGGCGGGGTGGCGTCGGGGCCGCCGGGGCTCTCGTGGATGGGACTGGCCCCCGCCCCTCGCCGAAGGCGGCGACGCGGGTGTTCGAGAGCCCCGGCGCGTCCCGACGTCCGCACCGCCGCCTCTCGCCGACCAGCTACGTGACCAGGTAGTGCAGGACCAGCCAGATCGGTGCGGCGGTGGCGAGCAGGGAGTCCAGCCGGTCCATCAACCCACCATGACCGGGGATCACCTGGCTCATGTCCTTGATCCCCAAGTCGCGCTTCATCACCGACTCGCACAGGTCGCCGAGGGTGGCCATCACCACGGCGATCAGGCCGAGGATCACGCCGACCCACCAGTCACCGTCGAGCAGGTGGACGACCAGCAGGTAGCCGACCACGACGCAGGTGACCGCCGACCCGGCGAAGCCCTCCCAGGACTTCTTCGGCGAGATCACCGGAGCCATCGGGTGCTTGCCGAACAGCACACCTGCGGCGTACCCCCCGATGTCCGAGGCGGCCGTGACCGCGATGAACACGATCACGTCCTTGGCGCCCTGGTCCTCGGCCAGGATCAGGGCCACGAACGATCCGAGGAACGGCAGGTAGATCAACGTGAACACCGAGGCAGTCGCGTTCTGGACGTAACCGGGAACGCCGCGCCGCAGCAGCCAGAGCATGGTGACGAGTGCCGTCACCGCGGTCGCAGTGACCAGCGCCGGTGCGCCGAAAAGGTACGCCACCACGACCATCACCACGCCGCCGAGCATCAACGGCTCCTGCGGGATGTCGATGCCGCGGGTCAGGAACCCCCGGTGCAGCTCCCACGTGGCCACCACGACCGCAGCCGCCACGATCAGCATGAACGCCGGCGACCAGAACGCGAGCGACACGATGATCGCCACCGCCAGGACCACGCCCGAGGCGATCGCGACGGGCAGGTCGCGGCCGGCCCGGCCCGGGTCCTTCGGGGTCTTCTCAGGCTGGGCAGGGGCTGGAGGGCTGCCGCTCATCGGAACTTGCTCGGAAGGCGTGCTCACACCTCGATCAGCTCGGCTTCCTTGTGCTTGAGCATCTCGTCGATCTGGTCGGTGTACTTCTTGGTCGTCGCGTCCAGGCGCTTCTCGGCCCCGGTGACGTCGTCCTTGCCGACCTCGCCGTCCTTCTCCAGCTTCTCCAGCGCCTGCTTGGCGTTGCGGCGGATGTTGCGGACCGAGACCCGCCCCTCCTCGGCCTTGGTCCTGGCGACCTTGACGTACTCCTTGCGGCGCTCCTCGGTCAGCTCCGGGAACACGCAACGGATGAGCTTGCCGTCGTTGGAGGGGTTCACGCCCAGGTCGGACTCGCGGATCGCCTTCTCGATGTTGGGCAGCGCCTGCATGTCGTACGGCGCGACGAGGATGATCCGCGCCTCGGGGGCGGTGAACGAAGCCAGCTGCTGGAGCGGGGTCGGGGTGCCGTAGTAGTCAGCCGTGAGCTTGGCGAACATCGACGGGTTGGCCCGGCCGGCCCGGATCGCCGCGAACTCCTCGCGCGTCACCTCCACCGCCTTGCTCATCCTCTGGTCGGCGTCACCAAGACTCTGGTTGATCGTCACTGCGTTCTCCTACTCACCGTTCTCCGGGTCGGCACCGGCGCTGACCAGCGTGCCGATCTTCTCACCCTCGACGACGCGCAGGATGTTGCCGGCAGGCTGCATCCCGAAGATCACCATCGGCAGGCCGTTCTCCATGCAGAGCGCGAACGCCGTGGCGTCGGCCACCTTGAGTCCTTGCTGCAACGCCTCCACGAAGGTCAGCGTGTCGTACTTGATCGCGTCGGGATGCGTGCGCGGGTCGGCGCTGTAGACGCCGTCGACACCGCTCTTGCCCATCAGCACGACCTCGCACTTGGTCTCCAGGGCACGCTGCGCGGCGACGGTGTCGGTGGAGAAGTACGGCAGCCCGGCGCCCGCTCCGAAGATCACCACGCGCCCCTTCTCGAGGTGGCGGATGGCCCGGCGCGGGATGTAGGGCTCGGCCACCTGGCCCATCGTGATCGCGGTCTGCACCCGCGTCTCGATGCCCTCCTTCTCCAGGAAGTCCTGCAGGGCCAGGCAGTTCATCACGATGCCCAACATGCCCATGTAGTCGGCGCGGGCGCGGTCCATGCCGTGCTGCTGCAGCTCGGCCCCGCGGAAGAAGTTGCCGCCGCCGGTGACGATGGCCACCTGCACTCCGGTGCGCTGCACGTCGGCGATCTCGCGGGCGATCGCGCGGACGACCTCGGGGTCGACGCCGAGCTTCCCGCCTCCGAAGACCTCCCCAGAGAGCTTCAGCAACACGCGCTGGTACTGGGTCATGACCCTCCCAAGGGGGTGTCGGCATGGAAGAAGGCCGGTCCGATGCTGCTGTTCGCGTGCATCACACCGGCCTCCTTCGACGTATCTGGCGTCAACCTACGGGATCTACGCGCCCACCTCGAACCGGGCGAACCGCTTGATCTGGATCCCCGCCTCGTCGAGCACGGCGCTGACGCTCTTCTTGCTCTCCGAGACCGAGGGCTGCTCCAGCAGGACGACGTCCTTGAAGAAGCCGTTGAGCCGGCCCTCGACGATCCGGGGCAGCGCCTGCTCGGGCTTGCCCTCCTCCTTGGCCGTGGCCTCGGCGATCGAGCGCTCCCTCTCCACGAGCTCCGCGGGGACCTCGTCGCGGGAGAGGTACTGCGGGCGCATCGCGGCGATCTGCATCGCGATCCCCCTCGCGGCGTCGACGTCCGAGCCGTCGTACTCCACGAGCACGCCGACGGCCGGCGGCAGGTCACTGGCGCGCTTGTGCATGTACGCCGTGGTCTTGCCGTCGAAGTAGGCCACCGCGCCGAGCTCGATCTTCTCGCCGATGGTGACCGCGAGGCTCTCGACGACCTCGCCGACGGTCTTGTCGCCGAGCTCGACGCCCTTCAGGGCCTCGAGGTCGCCGACCTGAGCGTCGTTGGCCGCGTCGGCGATGCGCTGGGCCGTGGTGATGAAGTCCTCGTTCTTGGCCACGAAGTCGGTCTCGCTCTTCAGCTCGACCAGGGCTCCGCCGGCGGTCGCGACGAGGCCGGAGGTGGCCTCACGCTCGGCGCCGCGCTTGGCCGCCTTGGCGGCACCCTTGACGCGCAGCACCTCGACGGCCTTCTCGAAGTCGCCGTCGGCCTCCTCGAGGGCCTTCTTGCTGTCCATCATCCCCGCGCCGGTGAGGTCGCGGAGCTTCTTGACGTCGGCGGCGGTGATCGCCACGTCGGTCCTCCTTCGCTCTTGGCTTGTGCTTACTTCTCGGTCTCCGCGGCAGGCTCAGCAACCTCAGCAGCTGGCTCCGCGGGTGCCTCGCTGGTCTCCGCAGACTCCGGGGCCTCAGGCGGTCTCGGCAGCGGCCTCGGCGGCCGGCTCGGCCTCGGGGGCTGCCTCGGCGGCCGGCTCGGCCTCGGGAGCAGCCTCGGCCTCGGGCGCTGCCTCGGCGGCCGCCTCGGCCTCGGGCGCTGCCGGTGCCTCCTGGGCCTCGTCCTCGGCCTGCTTGGCCTCGGTGCTCTCCGCGGAGGCGCCGGTGGCCTCCGCCGCAGGCGCGTCGGCGGTGGCGGCGTCGCCACCGGTCGCGGCGACCGCGGCCTCCTCGACCTCTGCGCCCTCCTGGCCCTGCAGCAGGTCGCGCTCCCAGTCGGCGAGCGGCTCGTCGGAGCCGATGGCGGCGGACTCGTCGTCCCCGGCCTTGGCGCCCGAGCGGGCGATCAGGCCGTCGGCGACGGCGTCGGCCACCACGCGGGTCAGCAGGCTGACGGCGCGGATCGCGTCGTCGTTGCCCGGGATCGGGTAGTCGACCAGGTCGGGGTCGCAGTTGGAGTCCAGGATCGCGATGATCGGGATCCGCAGCTTGCGGGCCTCCTCGACCGCGAGGTGCTCCTTGTTGGTGTCGACGATCCAGACCGCGGACGGCGTACGGCTCATGTCGCGGATGCCGCCGAGGGTCTTGTCGAGCTTGACCTGCTCCCGGCGCATGTGCAGCAGCTCCTTCTTGGTCCGGCTCGAGCCGGCGACCGTCGTCGAAGTCGATGTCGTCGAGCTCCTTGAGGCGGTTGATCCGCTGGTGCACCGTCTGGAAGTTGGTGAGCATGCCGCCCAGCCAGCGCTGGTTCACGAAGGGCATCCCGACGCGGGTCGCCTGCTCGGCGATCGCCTCCTGGGCCTGCTTCTTCGTGCCGACGAACATGATCGTCCCGCCCTTGGCCACGGTGTCCTTGATGAACGCGTAGCTGGTGTCGATGTAGGACAGCGACTGCTGCAGGTCGATGATGTAGATGCCGTTGCGCTCGGTCATGATGAAGCGCTTCATCTTCGGGTTCCAGCGACGGGTCTGGTGCCCGAAGTGGACGCCGCTCTCGAGGAGCTGGCGCATGGTGACGACTGCCATCTGCTTCTTCCTGGTTGCGGTCCGGGCACGCTCGCGCACACAAACCTGGTTTTCAGTTCGTTGCAGGTCGCCCGATGGTGCGTTGGGTCCTGCCCTGACGCCCGAGCGTGGGTCCGACCCTGCGGGGCAGGGACTGAGGACCTTCGCCCGTGTGGTTCCGGCCCAGCCAGGAAGGAGGGGACGGCACGGATTCGAGCGTGCGAAGTCAACCCGTACGGGTTGCTCCGGTCAGTCTAGGTGCGCCCGGCACCCCCGACAAAACCGGCGCGGACCGGATCGGGCCCCAACAGCCGTTCCCCGTCCACAGGTACGCCGCAACGGGCGGCCGTCCACAGCACCGCCCACCCGTCCCGCCCGCCGGCGCCACGATCGGCGGATCGTCGGCACATGCGACTCCTACCCGCTCTCGGCTCGGTCCTTCTCTCGGCGGCGCTGGCGGTCCTCTCGACGCCGGACGCGGCCACCGGGTCGCTGGCTCCCGAGCCCACCCGTCAGGGGGTCTGGCCCCTGTCCCCACGCCCCGACGTCGTCCACGGGTTCGACCCGCCCACCACCCGGTTCGGTCGCGGTCACCGCGGCGTCGACCTGCTCGGGCACTCGGGGCAGGACGTGCACACCTCGCTGGCCGGCACCGTGACCTTCGCCGCCGACCTCGCCGGCCGCGGAGTCGTGGTGGTCGACCACGGCGGCGTCCGGACCACCTACGAACCGGTCACCGCCCAGGTGCACGTCGGCGACCACGTCGGGCGCGGCGCGGTCATCGGGACCCTGCAACGTGCTGCCAGCCACTGCTTCCCGCGTGCATGCCTGCACTGGGGACTGCGTCGAGGCGACGACTACCTCGATCCGCTCGTCCTCGTCGGTGCCGGGCCGATCCGGCTGCTGCCGGCCGACGCCGGAGCACGCCACCTCGGGCGGGCTGCCGCCGTCGTCGGCGCCACTCACAGGTGGCGGCCGAGCGGTCTGGCTGGGTCCGCGCACCACGCCTCCGCCCGCTCGACAGCTCGCGCCACTCGGCTGGGCAGCACCCCGGGCCGTGTGAGGTCAGGCGCGCGGGTGGGCGAGCCGGTAGGCCGTCCGCAGCCGCTCGGAGGAGACGTGGGTGTAGATCTGCGTGGTGGCCAGCGAAGCGTGGCCGAGGAGCTCCTGCACGGTGCGCAGGTCGGCACCGCCCTCGAGGAGGTGCGTGGCTGCGGTGTGCCGCAGCCCGTGGGGGCCCATGTCGGGGGCATCGGGCACCTCGGCGAGCCGCGCGTGCACCAGCGACCGCACGGCGCGCTGGTCGATGCGGCGACCCCGGGCCCCGAGGAACATGGCTGCCCCGGCGCCCGGGACCACGAGTCTCGGACGGCCCGACTCCAGCCAGCGGCCGAGAGCCTCGTCGGCCGGGACGCCGTACGGCACGGTGCGCTCCTTGCGGCCCTTGCCGAAGACGCGCACGCACCCGGCGACCACGGTCGACGTCGTCCACGTCGAGGCCGCACAGCTCACCGACGCGGATCCCGGTGGCGTAGAGCAGCTCGAGGATCGCCACGTCGCGCACGCCGGTCGGGCTGCCGTCGTCGGCCCGGTCCGCCGCCGCCTCGAGCAGGTCCCGGGCCTGGCCCGGGTTGAGCGCAGCGGGCAGGGTCTTGTGCGACTTGGGCGATCCCAGGGCGGCACCGGGATCGGAGGACGCGAGGCCGGCACGCAGCGCCCACGCGGTGAAGACCCGCACGGCCGTGGCCCGCCGCGCCATCGTGGAGCGCGCCTTCCCGAGGGTCTGCTGCTTGGCCAGCCAGCTCCGCAGGGTGCGCAGGTCCAGGGTGCTGACGTCGGTGTGACCCATGGCCGCCGCGTGCTCGAGCAGCCCGACCACGTCGCCGACGTAGGCCCGCACGGTGTGCGGAGTCAGGTCGCGCTCGGCGACCAGGTGGCGCTCGTAGGCGCCCAGCGTCGCCGACATCGGCTCAGGCAGAACCGGGCCCGATCCCGGGCTCGATCCCGGGGGCGCCTCGTCGACCGGGTCCTCCACAGGCCCAGCGTACGAACGTCGAGCCCCACCCGCGGGAACGCCACGGCACGCGCGGGCGCGGAGTCAGCCGCTGCCGGCGGAGCCAGGGCCCTCGGGAGCCACTCGCCAGCGGCCGAGCGCGTGCTCCACGAGTCCCGCGCGGTGCAGGACGAGCAGCGCCTCCTTGGTCCGGGAGTGCGCGATTCCGGCGGTCTGGGCGATCGAGGCGGATCCGGCCCCGGCCACCTTCGGCACCGCGTCCAGCACCTGCCGCTCACGGTGCCCGAGTCGGTCGCGCGGATGCTCCGGCGCGCGAGGGTCGGACAGGGTGAAGCTCCCGATCGGTGCGACCGCCTCGAGCACCTCCTCCCCCGACGTCACGAGGAGGGCGTCCCGGGAGCGCACCAGCTGGTGCACCCCCGCCGACGGCGCACTGGTCACCGGCCCGGGCACGCCCATCAGGACGCGGCCCAGACCGCCCGCCCAGCTCGCCGTGTTCAAGGCACCGCTGCGGACGGCCGCCTCCACCACGACCGTCCCGCGGCTGAGCGCGGCGATCAGCCGGTTGCGGGCGAGGAACCTGATCCGGGTCGGGGCGCAGCCGGGGGCGGCCTCGGAGACCACCAGGCCGACGTCGGCGATGTAGCGGATCAGCCCAGCGTGCGCGGCCGGGTAGGCGCGATCGGCCCCGCACGCGAGGACGGCCACCGTCCTGCCGCGGCTGGCCAGCGCACCGCGGTGCGCCGCCTGGTCGATGCCGAACGCAGCACCGGAGACGGTGGTCCACTGCTCACGAGCCAGCGTGGCAGCGATGTCCCCCGCGACCTGGCCGCCGTAGGACGTTGCCGAGCGCGAGCCGACCACGGCCACCGACTGCTCGCAGACCTCGTCGAGACGCATCGGGCCCCGGCACCAGAGCCCGATCGGCACGCCGCCGCGGTCGTGCAGGTGTGGCGCCCGGGCCAGGTCGTCGAGCGACGCCGGCCACTCCGGGTCACCGGGTACGACGAACCGCACACCGGCGTCGGAGGCCTTCGACAGCTCCCTCGCGGGGTCGACCGCAGCGAGACGCTCGGCCAGGTCGGCACCCAGCTCGCCCTGCTCCGCGTCATCGCGCAGGGAGGCCAGCACGACGCTCGCGCCGTGCTCGTGCACGGCGTCGGCGAGCCGTGGATGTCCGGGCTCGCCCACCTTCGACAGGGTCACCCGTGCGAGGCGGTCGGCCTCGACGCCACCGCCCATCACGCGGTCCCCGCTTCCCGGACGGGTCTGGGCACGCCCTCGAGCGGCAGGGGATCGGCACGACGCAGGCGCAGCGCGACGTCGAGCTCACGCACGCCGGGCCTGGCGACACCGGCTAGGTCCGCCACGGACCACGCGACACGGTGCACCCGCACTGCGCCCCTCCTCGTCAGCTTCCCGGAGTGCACCTCGCCCTCGAGCAGGGTCATCGCGGTGTCGTCGAGGGGCCACTGCTCCCTGAGGAGGGGTCCGGGTGCGTGCACGTTGAGCCGCCAGGGCAGTCCCGCGTAGCGCACCCGCTGGCACTCGCGCGCCGCCTCTACGCGCACCCGGATCTCGGCGCTGGTCTCGCGTCGCTCGAAGGGCAGCAGGTCGTCGCGGTGCATCGGCTCGACGAAGCGGGTGATGTCGATCCGGTCGGCGATCGGACCGGAGATCTTCGCGCGGTACTCCCGCCGCGCGCGCTCGCTGCAGCGGCAGTCGTGGTCGCGCGCATAGGGGTGGTAGGCGCCGCACCGGCAGGGGTTGCAGGCGAAGACGAACATGGCGCGGGCGGGGTAGACGGCGTCGTCCTCACCGCGCGAGATGGAGATCTCGCCCGACTCCAGCGGCTCGCGCAGCGCTTCGATCACGTCGACCGGGAACAACGGGAACTCGTCGAGGAACAGCACGCCCAGGTGTGCCCGGCTCACCTCCCCGGGCCGAACCCTGCCGGAGCCGCCGCCCAGGATCCCGGTGCGTGAGGCCGAGTGGTGCGGGGCCCGGAACAGCGGCCGCCGAAGGCGGTCACCACCGGGCGGCAGGACCCCCGCGAGGGAGTGGACGGCGGTGAGCTCGAGCGACTCGTCGTCGGCGAGGTCAGGCAGGAGGGTGGGGATCCGCTCCGCGATGCTGGTCTTTCCGGCCCCCTTCGGCCCGGTGAGCATCAGGTGGTGGCCGCCGGCAGCGGCGACCTCCACGGCGTACCGGGTGTCGGGGATGCCGATGATCTCGGCCATGTCGAGGTCCTCGAGGCGCTCCGCACCACGCCAGCTCAGCAACGGCGCACCACTGAGCGGCTCCACAGGAGGCGCCGTCGGGAACCTCCTCGCCGAGGAGCATGGCGACGAGCTGGGCGAGCGACCTGACCCCGAACACGCTCATCCCCGGCACCATCGCCGCCTCGCCGGCCTGGGGCTCGGGGACGTAGACGGTGTCCAGCCCGCGCGCGGCGGCGGCCATCGTCATCGGGAGCACTCCGGGCACGCAGCGCAGCCGCCCGTCCAGGGTCAGCTCTCCGAGCATGACCGCACGCCCGAGCTCGGCGTCGGGGATCTGGGAGTCGACCGCCGCGGCCAGCACCGCGACCGCGATCGCCAGGTCGAAGTGAGGGCCGCTCTTGGGCAGGTCGGCCGGCGAGAGCAGGACCGTCGTGCGCTTGTGGGTGGGCCAGGAGAAGCCGCTGTTGGTCACCGCTGCCCGGCACCGGTCGCGAGCCTCGTTGATCGAGGCGTCCGGGCGACCGACGAGGGCGGTGTGGATGAGCCCGTCGGACAGGTCCGCCTGGACGTCGACCACGTGACCGATCGCGCCGCTGAGGCAGACGGTGTGGGTGGTGGCGACCATCAGCCCACTCCCTTCAGGTGGGTGACCTCGGGGGCACCGCTGCGCCCCAGCAGGACGCCCACGACGTCGACCCGGACGCCGGGCGCGTGCACCTGGTGCTCGTGCAGCCAGCGTCCGGCGAGCCTGCGCAGGCGGGCAGCCTTCTCCGGACCCACCGCTTCCAGCGGGTGGCCGTAGGCCGCCGCGCTGCGCGTCTTGACCTCGCAGAAGACCAGCACGTCGCCGTCACGGAGCACCAGGTCGATCTCGCCGGCGTCGCAGCGCCAGTTGCGGTCGACGAGCACCATGCCGTCCTCGACCAGCCGGCGGGCAGCGAGCCGCTCGCCGTACTCGCCGACGCTCCTGTTGCGCGCTCCCCGGGTCATGGGTCCCACCCCAGCCCGGAGCGGGGACGGTGGACGTACGGCGGGGCGCGGCCTGTGGACGACGAGGGTTCAGCGACCCCCTGTGGACGTCAAAGGGTCACTTGACGATGCGCACGGGGTCACCGATCACGGTCGCGTTCCACGTGGTGACGTCGTGCACGGAGCCGTTCGCGAAGATCACGTTCACCTTGTACCAGCAGCCCTGGAAGGAGGCGAAGTTGCACTCGTAGTCGGCCGGGATGGGGATCGTGATCGTCTCGGTCTTGCCGTTGTTCTTCGAGACCCCGCCGCCGCCCTGTTCGAACGGCGCCTCGCACGTGGAGTAGTTGGTGGGACCGACGCCGGCGGAGCCGCCCTGGGCATCACATCCGCCCGGGAAGGGGACGCTGGTGATCGACCCGGTGGCGTCCTGCGGTGGCAGCACCCTCACCGACCCGTTGCCCGCCGCGTCACCGGCGTCGAAGTAGCTGAACGAGATCTTCTGGCCGGCAGCCCCAGGCAGCACGCGGATCAGGTAGAACGTGGCGCTCGTGGTCGGCGCGTTCATGTAGATCGGCATGTGGTTGTAGCCCGACACCGACACCTTGTCCTGCATCCCGGAGGGTGCGACCGCCCGGATCGAGAACGAGTTCGACCCCTCACCGGTCGGGCTGGAGTCCCCGTTGACCTGCGCCGCGGCCGAGTTCCCGCTGGTGATCAGCCCGGTTCCGCCCGAGACGGTGGAGCCACCGAGCGCCACGTTCGTTCGCACCTGCAGGTAGTAGTCCCCAGACCGGGTGGGGGTGAAGCGGCAGAAGCTCACCCAGTTGTGGAAGGTCCGGCCGACGTCGGCGTTGTAGCCGCCGCCCGCGGTCGTGAAGACCCCGGCCGGGATCTGGCCGTTCGAGACGTTGTAGCTGCCGTACTGCTTGATGCAGGAGGCGCCACCCGTGTCCTTCTGGATCGCGGCCAGCTTCGGGTTCTGGGTGTCGGTCTGCTGCCGGAGCACGAACGAGGTGGTCAGCCTGTCCTTGGGGTTCGAACCTGACCCGGCGCCCGGGTAGCTGTCGCCGGTGCAGAAACCGACGGCGTTGGGGCTGCCGTTGGGGCCCGAGTTGACGTAGCGGTTGCGGGCCTCGGCGTTGGTCACGTAGTTGTTGGCGTTGCCGGTGGTGCCGAAGGCGGACGCGTCCGGGAGCAGCGAGCAGTCCTGTCCGGTGTCGACGAACATCGGGTCGTAGAGCTGCAGGTCGATCGGCTGTCCCACGGCGCCCGGCTGCACCTTGACCACGAACACGTAGCCGAAGTCGTCGTACTCGTCGTTGGTGGTGCCGGTGCACCCGTCGACGCCGTTGTTCTCGCAGCGCTTGGTCTGGTACCGGTCGCCCTGCACCTTGCCGGTCTCGGGGCCCTCGACGGTCCCCCACAGGGCGGGCGTGCGTGAGCAGTTCGCGCCTCCGTTGGCCGTCCCGATCGGGGTCGGCGACTGACCTGCACTGCCGGGGTTGGGCTCGTTGCCGAAGGTGTTGCACGGGCTGCCCATGGGTGCAGGGCCCTGGTAGTCGGCGACCGCGGTGCGGGTGATCGTCGCCTCGTCGATGCCGAGGGCGGAGCCGAAGGTGTTGTGGATCGTCGTGGAGATGGTCACCTTCAGCTGGGTGGCCCGGTCGCCGGTGCCCACCGTCACGGTGACGTCGGGTGACGCGTCGTCGAACCCGTTCCGGGCGGTGATCTCCATCGCCCGGTTCGTGGCGCTGGGCAGGTCCTGCGGGAGGAACGGCACGCCGCCGAGGGCAGCCGCGTCGGCCGCCTTCTGCACAGCCTCGCCCCTGGCGTACCAGGTGCCGATGTCCACCGCGATGGCTGCGCACCCGATGCCGACGGTGGGCACGATCAGCGCGACCATGATCGCGGCGTACCCGGCCTCCTTCGCACGGCGCACCGAGAGGACGGCGAACCGTCGGCGAACCCAGCGCAGGACCGCGCTCACCGAGGAAGCCGGGGTGGTCACTGGTGCTCGCTCGCACCGCACGACTGCGTGGGCAGCGGCTCGAAGTCCATCACCGCGTGGTCGTGCATGCCGATGGAGGTCCCGAACAGCCCGGTCATCATCGTGTGCGTGGCGTCCATGTAGACGCCGACCCGGTCCATCGGGTGGCCCGCGGACCCTGGGAAGCAGGCACTGATCGAGGTCGACTGCCAGGCGCCGCTGGCATAGCGGAACCGACCGATGTTCGTGCGCCACTTGTACATCACGCAGTTGCTGAACCCGGCACAGGTCGAGGGCATCGTGGTGTTGCCGGCGGGGCCGGGATAACCCTGGTTGTTCGCCTTGTAGACCAGGATGTAGTTGATCATCCCGGGGTTGCTGATCGCCCCGCTCCGCTGGACGGCGTCGGCGGCCTCCTGGGCGAGCGCCGGGGTCGACGCGGGTGCGCACGGCGGCGCGGCGGCGTCGGTGTCACAGTCACCCGGGCCGTGGTCGGCCCCGGTGGAGGCGATGCGGGCGCCGGTGCGGACCATCGAGGAGACGCTGGCGTAGTCGCGCATCACGAACGCGAACTCGATCATCCCGAAGACGAGGAGGCACAGGAGCGGAATGACGAGGGCAGCCTCGACCGCCACGGCGCCGTCCTCGCGCCGAGACCGCCGGAGAGCACGCAGCATCAGATCCCTCCCCTTTCGTCCCAAAAGGTACGACCTGGGAGGGGTCCGCGTATCGCGAAACGGCGGAGATGACGCCAAGGGACTACGTGCGGTCCCCGATCGGCTGACGCGCTGGCGCTCAGGCCAGCGGTTGCTCGATCTCCGAGGGGCTGAGCTCCTCGACGTTGACGTCCTTGAAGGTGAGCACCTTGACGTTCTTCGCGAGCCGGCGTGCCGGGCGGTACATGTCCCACACCCAGGCATCGGTGAGGGTGACCTCGAAGAACACCTCACCAGCCTCGGTGCGCGCCTTCACGTCGACCTGGTTGCACAGGTAGAAGCGGCGGTCGGTCTCCACGACGTACTTGAAGATGCCGATGACGTCGCGGTACTCGCGATAGAGGTTGAGCTCCATCTCGGTCTCGTACTTCTCGAGATCCTCTGTGCTCACTCAGATCACCTCACGCAAACGTTGCCGGCTCGAGGGGGTTGTCCCACAGCTCCAGCTGGGGCTCAAGACTGATGGGTTCAGGGTCGACGATGCCAGCGGCGCGCCGGACGTTGACGAAGCGCATCCGGTGCACCGGGCTCGGACCGTGCTCGTCCAGCGCCGCGGCGTGGTCATCGGTGCAGTAGCCCTTGTGGGTGGCGAAGTCGTAGGCCGGGAACTTCTCGTGCAGGTCGCACATGATCCGGTCGCGGGTCACCTTGGCGATCACCGAGGCGGCGGAGATGCAGGCCGCCACCCGGTCGCCCTTCCAGATCGCCAGCCCGGGCACGCCGAGGCCGTCGACGGGGAACCCGTCGGTCAGCACGTACGACGCGCGCAGGTCGAGCCGCGCCAGCGAGCGGCGCAGGGCCTCGACGTTGGCGACGTGCATGCCCAGCCGGTCGCACTCCCCCGGCGGGACCACGACCACCGACCAGGCCAGCGCGCGCCGCAGCACCTGCGTGTAGCAGCGCTCGCGCGCCTTCGGGGTCAGCAGCTTGGAGTCGGCCAGGCCGGGCACGATGCCTGCCTTGCCCTCGGGCAGGATCGCCGCCGCCGCCACCAGCGGCCCGGCGCAGGCGCCCCGCCCGGCCTCGTCCACGCCGGCGATCGGTGCCAGTCCCGCCCGGCGCAGTGCGCGCTCGTAGCCGTAGAGCCCGGCGTCGCGCCGTACCGTCGATCCGCGGGGCAGAGAGGTCACCGAAGCCTCACTTCCGGTCCGGGATGGAGTCGAAGGTGGCCGGGCGGTGGATGAACTGCGCGCGGCTGGCCGGCCAGATCAGTGCGAAGACCTTGCCCACCACCAGGTCGTCGTCGACGAACCCGCCGCCGGGGCTGCCCATGTGGCCGCGTGAGTCGAAGGAGAAGCTGCGGTTGTCGCCCATCATCCACAGGTGGTTCTTGGGCACGGTCACGTCGAAGGGGATCGTCGAGGGCTGCATCCCCTTGGGCAGGTAGGACCTCTCGTCGAGGGCGTGGCCGTTGACGGTCACGCGACCCTGCTTGTCACAACAGACCACGCGGTCGCCGCCGACGCCGATGACGCGCTTCACCAGGTGGCCACCGGTGGGGTAGAGACCGATCTTCTCCAGCACCTTGGTCACCGGCGAGGTCGGCGCGGCGGTGTCGGCGCTGCTCAGCCAGCGACCCGGGTCCTTGAAGACCACGATGTCGCCGCGTGCGGGTGAGCCGCCACCCCAGTAGGAGACCTTCTGGACCAGGATCCGGTCGTTCTTGACGAACTGCGGCTCCATCGAGGGCGACGGGATGTAGAACGCCTGGACGAAGAGCGCCTTGATCAGGATCGCCAGCACCAGCGCGAGCCCGAGCAGCAGGAGGGTCTCCTGCCACAGCGGCATCTGCCGACGGACGGAGCGGGACTCGCGAGCACGACGGGACGAGGGCGAGGCGTCCCCCTTGCCGGGTCGTCCCGAGGGCTCACCCGGAGGCGGTTGCGCCTCGTCGACGTTGGTCACGGCCCGAGCCTAACGACCGCGTCGAGGCGGCGAGATCAGGCCTCGCGGCGCTCCTTGATCTTGGCGGCCTTGCCGCGGAGGTTGCGCAGGTAGTACAGCTTCGCGCGACGGACGTCGCCGCGGGTCACGATCTCGATCTTCTCGAAGATCGGCGAGTGGAGCGGGAAGGTGCGCTCGACACCCACACCGAAGGAGACCTTGCGGACGGTGAAGGTGCGGCCCACGCCGGAGCCCTGCACCTTGATCACCACGCCCTGGAAGACCTGGATCCGGGAGCGGTTGCCCTCGACGACCTTGACGTGCACCTTGATGGTGTCCCCGGCCCGGAAGGCGGGTACGTCGTCGCGCCGGTTCTGGCCGGTCAGCTCGTCGATGACGTTCGACATGGTGTCTCCTCGTGGCTGCCACAGGTCACCCACGGATGGTGGTGTGCGTACGGTCCTTGCTCTGCCACTCCCCTCACGGGGGCCGTCCGGTCGTCCCCCTGTGGCAGGTGACGCGGCGGCTGGGCCAAGGAGCGATTCTGCCACGGGCCCGTCGTACGACGAAATTCACCTGCTCCAAACCCGGTAGTCCGAGGTCAAAACGCTGTCCGGACGCTGCCTCGACGACGATTTGGCCTCGGACTACCCGGGATTCGAGCCGGAGCGGCGGGGCTTGGTCAGGCGTACGGCGCCGGGGGTGTCGGGGTCGGGGCCGCGGAGGCGGTAGCCGGCCTTCTTGTACATGGCGATGTTGCGCGCGCTGCCGGCGCCGGTGAACAGCACGAAGCCGGTGACCTCGTCGGGGGCAGCGGCCTCGATCGCGGCGAGGAGGACCCGGCCGAGACCGCGCCCCTGCAGGTCCGGGGCGACCATCAACCGGCCGATGTCCCAGCTCTCCCCCGAGACCCGCCCCCGGACGGCACCGACGAGACGGCCGGCGCTGCGCAGCACGAGGGTCGTCCACGACCCCATCCACGCCTCGACGTCGGCGAGGCTCTCGTGCAGCGGTGGGATGTGCACGCCGGGGTTCGCCTGCTGCTCCTGCACCCAGCAGGCGCGCTGCAGCGTGAGCAGCTCACCGGCGTCGGCCGGCACCGCTGCGCGGATCTCCGCCGCCGCGCCGTTCGACGTCGACGACCCGGGAGGCGTGGGCGAGGTCGGGGCGGCGCTCGGCCGTGCGCCGTACCGACTGCTCGAGGCGCCACCGCGCGATCCGCGCGTGGTCACCCGACAACAGCACGTCGGGGACCTCGTGACCGCGCCAGCTGGACGGCTTGGTGTAGACGGGGTACTCCAGCAACCCGCCCCAGGACTCACCGCCGTGCGACTCCTCGAGCGAGCGACTCGGCGTTGCCCACGAACCCGGGCAGCAGCCGGACGACCGCCTCGACGATCACCAGGGCGGCCACCTCGCCGCCGTTGAGGACGTAGTCGCCGACCGAGATCTCCCGGACCTCCATGCGCGTGGCCGCGTCGTCGACCACCCGCTGGTCGATCCCCTCGTAGCGCCCGCACGCGAACACCAGGTGCTCGCGCGTCGCCAGGTCCGCGGCGACGGCCTGGGTGAAGGGCACGCCGGCAGGGGTCGGTACGACGAGCGTCGCGCCGTCCTCGCAGACGGCGTCCAGCGCCTCGCCCCACGGCTCGGGCTTCATCACCATGCCCGCGCCGCCGCCGTAGGGGGTGTCGTCCACGGTGCGGTGGCGGTCGTGCGTCCAGTCCCGCAGGTCGTGCACGCGTACGTCGATCAGGCCGGTGCGCTGCGCCTTTCCGGCCAGGGAGAGCCCGAGCGGGGCGAGGTAGTCGGGGAAGATCGAGACGACGTCGATCCTCATGAGATGTCCTCGAAGAGCCCGGGCACGTCGTCGACCACGATCCGGCCCGCCGTCGACGTCGACCTCGGGCACCAGTGCGGAGACGAAGGGGAACAGCACCTCTCCTCGCGCCGTACCGATCACGAGCAGGTCCTGGGCACCGTGGTGCTCGATCCGGAGCAGCTCGCCGAGGAGCGTCCCGTCGGGGTCCTCGATCCGCAGCCCGACGAGCTGGTGGTCGTAGAACTCCTCGGGATCGTCCGGTGCCTCACCGGCCTCGACGGCGACGGTGAGCTCGGTGCCCCGGGCGGCCTCCGCCGCGGTCCGGTCGGTGATCTCCTCGAAGCTGACCAGCAGGCGGCCCTGGTGGGTGCGCGAAGCCGTGACGGTCAAGGAGGATCGGGCCACGCGGCCGGTGGCACGGAGGACCGCGCCAGGGGCGAAGCGGCGCTCGGGCTCGTCGGTGCGCGGCTCGACCGAGACCTCACCACGGAGGCCGTGGGCCCGGCCGATCCGTCCGACCACGACGTAGTCGTCGCTGCTCATCGCGGCGCTCCGTGTGATCCGTGGTCCGTGTGGTCCGTGGGACTGCCGGCCGGGGACGGCTAGCGTCCCCGGTCGACGTCCACGAAGTCGATCCGGGCGCCGCTCCGGCCGGCCAGTGAGCCGATCACGGTGCGGAACGCGGTCGCCGTGCGGCCGGCCCGCCCGATGACCTTGCCCAGGTCGTCGGGGTGGACGCGCACCTCGAGGATCGAGCCGCGGCGCAGCTGCTTGTCGCGCACGCTCACCTCGTCGGGGTGCTCCACGATGCCTCGGACCAGGTGCTCCAGCGCTTCGGCCAGCATCGGCTCAGGCCTTGGTGGCGTCGTCGGTACCGGAGTCGGCGTTCGCGTCGGCCGCGGCCTCCGCGTCGGCGTCGGGCGCCTCGTCGGCGATGTCGGCCTCGGCGGCGGCGTCGGTGCTCACCGACGACTCGTCACCACCGGCGACAGGAGCGTCCGCTGCCTCGGGGGTCTCCGCAGCCGGAGCGGCCTCCTCGGCAGGAGCCTCAGCCGCGGGAGCCGGTGCGGCCTCCTCGGCTGCAGGAGTCTCCTCGGCAGCCGGCTGGGCGGCCTTCTTGGCAGCGCGCTTGCGGGTCACCGCTTCGGACTTCGGCTCGTTGGCGGCGTCCTTGAGAGCCTCGTTGAAGATCTCGGTCTTGTCGCGGCGGGGCTCGGCGGTGCGCAGGGTGCCTTCGGTGCCGGGGAGGCCCTTGAACTTCTGCCAGTCGCCGGTCACCTTCAAGATGGCCTCGACGGCCTCGGTCGGCTGGGCACCGACGCCGAGCCAGTACTGCGCCCGGTCGGAGACGACCTCGATGAACGAGGGCTCGAGCTTGGGGTGGTACTTGCCGATCTCCTCGATGACCTTCCCGTCACGCTTCTTGCGGGAGTCGACGACGACGAGTCGGTAGTAGGGCTGGCGGATCTTGCCCATCCGCTTCAAACGAATCTTGACGGCCACGTGTGTGGTGTCTCCTTGCGATCTGTGGTTGGTGGGACGCGCGCCAGCCGAGTGGGGTCGGGGCGCTGCGTCCCGGGGTGCGTGCACCGTCTGGCTGAGAGGGGCCGGACGACGTACGACTCAGCGCGTCATTCTGCCAGACCCACCCGGTCCACCCGAAATCACGTCTCCCACCGGGTCACGCGAGGGCGCGTACGGCGGTCGACATCGTCTCCTCGCGCACGACCACGTCACTGCGCAGACCTGCCTGCGCACAGGCCGCCAGGGTCCCCTCGGCCTGCTCGACGCTCGTCTCGACGAGCAGCACGCCGTCCTCGGCGAGCCAGTCCGGGGCCCCGGCCGCGACCCGCCGGTGCAGGTCCAGCCCGTCAGGGCCGCCGTCGAGGGCGACCCGGTGCTCGTGGTCACGGGCCTCCGTGGGCATCAGCGCGATCTGCTCGCTCGGGACGTACGGCGCGTTCACCACCAGCGCGTCGACCCGGCCGGCCAGGGAGGGTGGGAGCGCGGCATAGAGGTCGCCCTCGTGGACGCGGTCCTCGCCGAGGTTGCGCCGCGCGCAGGTCACCGCCGCAGGGTCGAGGTCCGCGGCGTGGAGCTCCACGTCCTCGACCCGGTCGGCGACCGCCAGGCCGATCGCGCCGGTGCCGCAGCACAGGTCCACGACGACCCGTCCCCGCCGGTCGCGGAGGTGGTCGGCCGCGAGGTCGACCAGCAGCGCGGTCCGGCGCCGGGGCACGAAGACACCCGGGGCCACGGCGACGCGCAGACCGCAGAACTCGGCCCAGCCGACCACCTGCTCCAGCGGCTCGCCGCGGAGGCGACGGGCCAGCATCAGCTCGAGGTGGCCACGGGTGCGCGCCTCGCCGCGCAGGACCGCGGCCTCGTCCTCGGCGAAGACGCAGCCGGCGGCCCGCAGGGCGTCCACGAGCTCGTCAGGCAACGACCCGGCCCCGCAGGACCACCCGGCCGGGCTCGGCCAGCACAGCGAGGTCCTCCAACGGGTTGCGCGGGTAGACCACGAAGTCGGCGGAGGTGCCCTCGGCGAGACGACCGTCGAGACCCAGCCACTCACGCGCCCGCCAGGAAGCCGCACCGAGGGCGTCCTCGGCGGAGAAGCCGTAGGCGGCGAGCTCGCGCACCTCCCCGGCGACCAGGCCGTGCGGCAGCACCCCGCCCGCGTCGGTGCCTGCATAGATGGGGACGCCGGCCTCGTGCGCAGCCATGATCGTCTCGCGGCGGCGCGCATGCAGGTCGAGCATGTGCCGGGCGTACGCCGGGAACTTCTCCCGGGCCGACTCCGCGTACTGCGGGAAGTTGTCGAGCTGCATCACGGTCGGGACCAGTGCGGTCCCGTGCTGCACCATCTCCTCGATCAGGTCGGTGGAGAGTCCGGTGCCGTGCTCTAGGCAGTCGATGCCCGCCGCGATCAGCCCGGGCAGCACGGCCTCGCCGAAGCAGTGCGCGGTCACCTTGGCGCCGTGCTCGTGGGCGGTCGCGATCGCGGCTGCGAACGCCTCCGGAGGGAACGACGGCTCCAGGTCACCGGTCTCGCGGTCGATCCAGTCACCGACGAGCTTGACCCAGCCGTCCCCCCGCTGCGCCTCCTGGGCGACGTACGCCGGCAGCTCGTCGGGCTCCACCTCGTGGGCGTAGTTGCGGATGTAGCGCTTGGTCCGGGCGATGTGCCGGCCCGCCCGGATCAGCCGCGGGAGGTCCTCGCGATCGTGGACCCAGGCGGTGTCGGCGGCCGATCCGCAGTCGCGGAGCAGCAGGGCGCCGGCGTCGCGGTCGGTGATCGCCTGCTCCTCGGTGGTGGCCTCGTCGACGGCGCCGTTCTCGTCGAGCCCGACGTGGCAGTGCGCATCGACCAGCCCCGGCACGATCCAACCCTCCGCGACGGTCTCGGCTCCGGGCTGCGGCTCCTCGGTGACCAGGCCGTCGACCACGTAGAGGTCGCGCACCTCACCGTCGGGGAGCACCGGCCCCCGGAACCGCAGGGGGGATCGCGTCGCCGCCATGCCGGCGACGCTATCGCGGGGCCGCCGGATCCAGATGCCCGGAACGTCATGGAACCCGAGGTTTGTATGGCACGAAGGGGTCATGCGCAGACCCGCGTCCGGCGGTTGAGTGAGATGAGCTTCTACCCCGGGAGGACCCGATGCTCGGTACCCGCACGTCTCGCACCCTCGCCCTGGCAGCCGTTGCGACAGTCGCAGCCTCCGGCGCGTTGATACCCACGACCCCCACCGGAGCGGCACCGCCGCCCTGGACGGTGGTGGCCCACGGCCTGAACAACCCTCGGCTGCTCACCATCTCGCCCACCGGCATCTACGTCGGCGAGGCGGGCTACGGAGGCAGGGGCCCGTGCCACACCGGTGGTGACGGCTCGAAGGCCTGCTACGGCACGAGCGGATCGATCACCCGCATCGCCAACGGGCGACAGGGGCGCATCCTCTCCGGGCTGCCCTCGTTCGCCGCGACCGACGGCAGCAGCGCCATCGGTCCCAACATGCCGATGCGCAGCGGCAGGAAGATGCTGATCTCCTTCGGGCTCGACGCGGCTCCGGCGGTGAAGGCGGCGTTGCCTCCCAAGGGCCGCTACATGGGAAGCCTCACCGTCGCGACCAAGCGCCACGGAAGCTGGAACCACCTCAAGCTGCTGGCCAACCTCGCGAAGTTCGAGCGGCTGCGCGACCCCGACCACCTGGGCAAGGACAGCGATCCCGTCGGCTACCTGAGGCGCGGCAAGAACGTCGTGATCGCCGATGCCGGCGGGAACGACGTGCTCTCGGTCAAGCGCCGCAACGGCAAGGTCCGGGTCCTGGCCGTCTTCGGGAACCGCACCGTGACGAACCCGTTCGGCCCCGGCACCGTGCCGATGGAGACGGTGCCGACCGCCACGGCGATCGGACCGGACGGCGCGCTCTACGTCAGCGAGCTGACCGGGTTCCCGTTCGTGCCGGGCGCGGCCCGGATCATCCGGATCGCCGGAGGAGTGGGCACCGTCTACGCGCATGGCCTGACCAACGTCACCGACCTCGCCTGGGCCGGCGGCAAGCTCTACGCCGTGCAGATCAGCGATGTCGGCCTGCTCAACGAGACCGGGCTCCCGAGCGGGTCGCTGGTGCAGGTGCACCACGGCTCGAACCCGACCACCGTGAAGGACAACCTGCCCGCGCCGTACGGCGTCGCGGTGCACAACGGCTCGGCGTACGTGACCACCTGCTCGGTCTGCAAGGGCGGCGGACAGGTGGTGCGGTTCCACCTCCCCTGAGGAGAGCGGCCCACGGCTCCTCGCGCCCCTAGCGCTGCGGGTTTACCCGGACGCCCGGGTAAACCGAACCCTGGCAGGCAGAACAATGCCTGCCAGGGTTCGGTTCTGCCTGCCACCCTCCCGTTGATGGGTACTCCGGCCAGCCGTGACGACTGCGTTCGGCGCGGTCAGCAAGGGCCGGCGAGGACCCCCACCCCGCGCAGGACGTGCACCACGCCCAGGGCGGCCACGACGAATCCGATGACGAGGTATGCCGTGCTCACGGCACGGTGCTGCCACTCGGGTGCCCGGATGCCTCGCCTCGCCAGCGCCAGCCCGCCGAGCACGCAGATCACCGCGAAGACGAGGGCGAAGAAGTCGATGTAGGAGCACGACGTGACCACGCCACCGCTGGTGGACCTCGTGACGGAGGTCAGCCGGACGAAGAAGCCGAGCACAGCCACGACCGGCAACACCTTGGCGGAGGTGCTCAGCTCTCCCCACAGCTCGCGGGCGCGCATGGACCGAGCATCTCCACGCGGCGCGCGGTCAAACCGGAAGAACTACTTGAGGTACTTCGAGAGGTCCGGGAGCTGGGACGGGTCGAAGTCGGCGGGTACGCCGCCCGGCTCGCCGTCGAGACCGAAGGCGCTGCCGGACGGCGGCGGCGGGCTTGGCCGGCTCCACCGCCTGCTGGGCGCGCTTGGCCGGGTTGCCGGACTGCCGCTTGCCCTTGGCCTTCTTCGGCTGCGGCGCCTGACGACCCTTCGCCTTCTTGCCCAGTCCGACGCCGGGCATCCCGGGGAGGCCGGGGGCGCCGCCGCGGGCCATCTGCTGCATCATCGTGCGCGCCTCGAAGAACCGGTCGACCAGCTGGTTGACGTCGCTGACCGAGCGGCCGGCGCCCTTGGCGATGCGGGAGCGGCGCGAGCCGTCGATCATCTTCGGGTTCTCGCGCTCGCCCGGCGTCATCGACTGGATGATCGCCTGGATCCGGTCGATCTCGCGCTCGTCGAAGTTCTCCAGCTGGTCGCGGAACTGCCCCATCCCGGGGAGCATCCCGAGCATCTTGGTCAGCGAGCCCATCTTGCGGACCTGCTGCATCTGCTCGAGGAAGTCGTCGAGGGTGAACTCCCCGTCGCCCTGCAGCTTGGCGGCGGCCTTCGCGGCCTGGTCGGCGTCGAAGGTCTTCTCGGCCTGCTCGATCAGCGTGAGCAGGTCACCCATGTCCAGGATGCGCGAGGCCATCCGGTCGGGGTGGAAGAGGTCGAAGTCGGTGAGCTTCTCGCCGTTGGAGGCGAACATCACCGGCTTGCCGGTCATCTTCGCGATCGACAGGGCGGCGCCACCGCGTGCGTCACCGTCGAGCTTGGTGAGCACCACGCCGTCGTACCCGACCCCGTCGAGGAACGCCTGGGCGGTGCGCACGGCGTCCTGGCCGATCATCGCGTCGACGACGAAGAGCACCTCGTCGGGGTTCACCGCGTCCCGGATGTCCGAGGCCTGCTTCATCAGCTCCTGGTCGATGCCCAGGCGGCCCGCGGTGTCGACGATGACGACGTCGTGGAGGGTACGACGGGCCTCCTCGATCGCCCTCCGCGCGACGTCCACGGGATCGCCGCCGTGCTCGACCCCCTGGGCGTTGCCCGGCTCGGGCGCGAAGACGGTGACGCCCGCGCGCTCGCCGTTGACCTGGAGCTGCTGGACGGCGTTGGGGCGCTGGAGGTCGGCGGCGACCAGCATCGGGCTCTTGCCCTGGCCCTTGAGCCACAGGGCGAGCTTGGCGGCCAGCGTCGTCTTGCCGGCGCCCTGGAGGCCGGCCAGCATGATCACGGTCGGCGGGGTCTTGGCGAAGCGCAGCCGGCGGGTCTCGCCGCCCAGGATCCCGACGAGCTCCTCGTCGACGATCTTGATGACCTGCTGGGCGGGGTTCAGCGCCTGGCTGACCTCGGCACCGCGCGCACGTTCCTTGACCGCCTCGACGAAGTCCTTGACGACCGGCAGCGCGACGTCGGCCTCGAGCAGCGCCAGCCGGATCTCGCGCGCGGTGGCGTCGATGTCGGCCTCGGAGAGCCGCCCCTTGCCGCGGAGGTTCTTGAAGGTCTCGGAGAGGCGATCGGAGAGCGTGGCGAACACGAAGCTGGGTCCTCGGGGGTCGTGGGGCGGTGCCGAGGCTCAAGGTTAGCCGGGCCGGCACTGCCAGCCCCCCAGTCGGGTAGTCCGAGGCCAGAAGCGCCCCTACTGGCGGGTAGCATGGCGCTTCTGACCTCGGACTACCCGGTTCCCGGGTCGGTGTACGTGCGCAGGAGGGCTTCGCGGACGGCGTGGGCGGCCGAGGCCGCGCGCTCCTCGGACAGTGCGCCGGCCGACTGCTCCTGGACGTAGAACACGTCGACCGCCTGCGGGCCGAGGGTGGACACGTGGGCCGAGCGCACCGAGACCTGCGCCTGCGCGAGGGCGGCGCACACGGTGTGCACGAGACCGGGACGGTCGCTCGAGCGCACCTCGAGCACCGTGGCCGTCGGCGAGGCCTCCGGGCGTACGGCGACCGTCGGCTCCAGCTTCGCCGGCGTCGCCCGGCTGAGCCGGGCAGTGGCGTCCAGGCGCCCCTCCACGACCGCCTCGAGCCGCTGGCGCAGCAGCACCTCGTCCAGGCCCGTCTCCGCGACCTCCCAGACCGAGCAGCCGAACTGGTCCTGGGTCCACGCGCGCGCCGCGCGCACGGAGGCCTTCTGCAGCGCCAGCACTGCTGCGGCGTCGGCGAGCAGGCCGATCCGGTCGCCGGAGACGATGGTCACCCGGGACCCGTCGGGCAGGTTGTCCACGTGCACGGAGACCGCTCGCGGGTCGGCCTGCACGTGCGCCGGCACGTCGACCTCGAGCACCTCGCTGTCGGGGACGGGCTCGTCGTCGAGGGCGGCCTCGGTCCGGCGTACCAGGGTGCGGACGAGGGAGGCCCGCCAAGCGGTCCACGCCTTCTCCGAGGTCGCCTTGGCGTCGGCCTCGGTGAGGGCCGCGAGCAGCTCGAGCTCCTCGCGGTCGGCGACCCGCCTGGTGACGGTCTCCACCGTGGCCGGGTCGTCGGGGTCGCGGGTGGTCGCGGTCTCCGGCAGCAGCAGGTGCCAGCGGACCAGGGTGGCGATCAGGTCGGCCTCGCGCTCGTCGAAGCCGATGCGTACGGCGATCGCCCGGGCGATCGGCTCGCCGGCCACGCAGTGCTCGGTGAGCTGGCCCTTGCCGATGTCGTGGAGCAGGGCCGCGACCATCAGCACGTCCGGCCTGGCCACCCGCCGGATCAGCGACGAGGCCTCGATGCACGTCTCGACGAGGTGGCGGTCGACGGTGAAGCGGTGCACCACCGAGGCGTGCGGCAGCAGGCGGACACGCTCCCACTCGGGCAGCACCCGCTCCAGGGCCCCGGTCTCGTCGAGCGTCTCCCAGACCCCGAGCAGTCCGGGCCCGGCCGCCAGCAGCCGCACGAACAGGTCGCGGGCGTCCTCGGGCCAGGGATCCCCCAGGGGCTTGCCCTCGCGCGCCAGCCGCGCCGCCGTCGTCGGGGCGAGCACCAGGTCGCGCTCGGCGGCCTCAGCCGCGGCCCGCAGCAGCAGGAGCGGGTCCTCGGCGATGGGCGCGTTGCGGTCGAGCACGATCTCCTCGTAGGAGATGGCCACACCGGGCGCGATGGTCTGCAGCCGTGGCCGGCGTGGCCCTGTCGGGTTGGGCTCGCGCAGCACCGCCTCGGCGCGCCGCCACGCCAGCCGCGCCAGGTGCGTGATCCGTCGCGCGAGCCCACGGGTGTGGCGCTGGGCCGCGGTGCCGTCGGCGAGGCCGAGGACCTCGGCGATCTCCGGCCAGTACTCCGGCACCACCCGGTCGGTGGCCCGACCGGCCACGGTGTGCAGGGCGTCGCGCACGTCCAGCAGGGCGCGCCGGCAGCGCTCGAGGTCCTGGTGCGGTACGTCGACCAGCCAGCTGGCCACCAGTGCCTTGAGCACGTTCGCGTCACGCAGACCCCCCTCGGACTCCTTCAGGTCCGGGATCGAGGCGTGGGCGAGCTCGCCGCTGCGCCGGCTGCGCGTCGAGCCCATCTCGCGCATCTCGGGAAGCCGGGTGCGCGCGTCGCGCCGCCACTGCGTCAGCACGGCGGTCCGCAGCCGCAGCGTCAGGTTGGGATCGCCGGCGAGATGACGTACGTCGAGCATCCCGGTCGCCACGCGCGGGTCCGCGGCCGACTGGGCCAGCACCTCCTCGACCGTGCGGACGGAGTGGTCGATGTCGGCCCCGGAGTCCCACAGGGGGTACCAGACCTGACCGGCCCAGTCGCCGGTCGGCACCGCGGCGTCGTGGACCAGCACGACGTCGAGATCGCTGTACGGCGCGAGCTCCTGTCGCCCGTAGCCGCCGACTGCCACCAGGGCCACCCCTGTGTCCGGGCAGCCCGTCTTCTCGAACGCCTGCCGGCACAGCTCGTCGGCTGCGCGCGTGCGCTCGGCCCGCTCGGCGGCGGTCACCCGGACCTCTCCTGCCCCACCTGCGCCTAGAGCGCCGACTCGTCCCGATCGCCGGTGCGCACCCGGACCACGCTCTCCACCGGTTGCACCCAGACCTTCCCGTCGCCGATCCGACCCGTGGCGGCCGCCCCGACGATGGCCTCGGTGACTGCGTCGACGTCGTGGTCGTCCAGCACGACCTCGAGCCGGACCTTGGGCACCAGCGAGATGTCGTACTCGGCGCCCCGGTAGACCTCGGTGTGCCCCTTCTGGCGCCCGTACCCGCTGACCTCGCTCACGGTCATCCCGGTGACCCCGACACCCTCGAGCGCGGTGCGGACGTCCTCCCACCGGTGCGGCTTGATCACTGCGGTGACGATCTTCATGACCTCATCCTCTCCTGCCACGGCCCGCGGACATGCACCAACGGGTGCCTCCCAGGTGCCGGAGCTGGTCCGGCACCGTGGTCGGCACCCGCTGGGTGTACGACGACCCGGAGGTCGTCGCGCTGTGACCTGCCTAGATGGCCGCCTCGTCCTTGTCGCCGGTGCGGACCCGGATGACGCTCTCGACTGGTGAGACCCAGACCTTCCCGTCGCCGATCCGACCGGTCTGGGCGGCCTTGACCACGATCCCGGCGACGTCCTCGACATCGGCGTCGTCGACGACGATCTCGATCCGGATCTTCGGGACCAGGGCGATGTCGTACTCCGCGCCCCGGTACACCTCGGTGTGGCCCTTCTGCCGGCCGTACCCGCTGACCTCGCTGACCGTCATGCCGGTCACCCCGAAGGTCTCCAGGGCGGCGCGGACCTCTTCCCACTTGTGCGGCTTGATCACCGCGGTCACGAGCTTCATGCGTTGACTCCTCTCGCCTCGGCGTCACTCTGGAGCACGGCGGACTGCGGGCCGCGGGACCCGCCGGAGAGCGAGGCGAAGTCGTAGGCCGCCTCCCCGTGCTCGGAGAAGTCGATGCCCTCGACCTCGTTCTCCTCGTCGAGCCTCCAGCCGAGCGTGTACTTGATCGCGAAGCCGATGATCGCCGTGGCGATGCCCGACCACGCCACTGCCACCAGGACTCCGAGTGCCTGGGCCCGCAGCGAGCTGAGGCCGCCCCCGTAGAAGAGGCCGTCGACACCGCCCGCCCCGGCAGAGGTGGAGAACAGGCCGATCAGCAAGGTCCCGACGATGCCGCCGACGAGGTGGACGCCGACGACGTCGAGCGAGTCGTCGAGGTTGAACTTGAACTTCAGCCCGACGGCCCAGGCACACACGGCGCCGGCGATGGCGCCGATCGCGATCGCGCCGCTGACGTCCACCGCGCCGCACGCAGGCGTGATCGCCACCAGCCCGGCGACGATGCCGGACGCGGCACCCAGAGTGGTGGCCTTCCCGTGCAGCAGTCGCTCGGCCAGCAGCCAGGCGAGCATCGCCGCCATCGTGGCCAGGGTGGTGTTGGTGAACGTGCGGCCGGTCTCGCTGTAGAACTGCGCGACGTTGGCGGCGGCTCCCTTGGAGGTCGACCAGTCGGAGCCGAAGACGATCGAGCCGACGTTGAAGCCGTACCAGCCGACCCACAGCAGGCCCGCGCCGATCATGGTCAGCGGCAGGCTGTGCGGGCGCATCGGGTCACGCTTGAACCCGACCCGCTTGCCGATGATCAGGGCGAGGACCAGGCCGGCCATACCGGCGTTGATGTGGACCGCGGTTCCGCCGGCGTAGTCCTGGGCACCGATCTTGGTGCAGATCAGGGCGTCGTCGCTGCAGCTGAAGACCATGTGGGCCAGCGGGAAGTACGACAGGGTCACCCAGAACGGCAGGAAGACCACCCAGGCGGACAGCTTCACCCGGTCCGCGATCGCGCCGCTGATCAACGCCGCGGTGATGGCGGCGAAGGTCAGCTGGAACATCACGTAGATGTAGTTGTCGCTCGTGACGTCCTTGAGCCCGAACAGCGTGAACGGGTTGGCGAAGAACGTGCCGTCGTCAGGACCGAAGGACATCGACCAGCCCCAGAGGACCCAGATGATGCCGACGATGCCCATCGCGATGAACGACATCATCATCATGTTGAGCACGGACTTCGCGCGGGTCATGCCTCCGTAGAACAGGGCCAGCCCTGGCACCGTCATCATCAGCACGAACGCCGTGGCGACCAGCATCCAGGCGTAGTAGCCGTCCATGGAACCTCCAGTGGTGAGAAAACTCTGCAACGGGGCCACCGCGTCCGCACAGCGTTGTCGACCGGCCGGCCCCAGGTGGGCGTCACTCTGCGGGGAGCAGGTTTCAGGGGTCGGCGGGACATGTTTCGGTTGCGTCACGTCACGGCGGGTTGTGTTACGGGCGCGTGAAAAGAGCAGCTTGTCCACCGTTTCCGGCATTCGACCCCGCTGCGGGTGCCGCGCTCTTATCGTTGTCCGCGTGAGATCCAGCACGGTCGGGGCCACAGGGTCGCCGGCGTTGACGCCCGCTGAGCCGCAGGACACGCGGCGCAAGCGCGGCCGTCCCCGCGACCCCGAGGCCGACGGCCGGATCCTCGCCGCGGCGTCCTCGCTGATCCTGCTGCGCGGCTACGAGAGCATGACCGTCGACGAGGTCGCCAGCTCTGCCGGCGTCGGCAAGGCCACCGTCTACCGCCGCTGGTCACGCAAGGAGGACCTCGCGGTCGCGGCGATGGAGCAGCTCTACCGCGACGAGATGCCGGCGCCCAACACCGGCTCGATCCGCGGCGACCTCCTGGCCATGTACGCCTCCGTGCTCGGCTTCGTGAACTCCCCGGCCGGCACCGACTACGTGCGTACGACGGTCAAGGAGTCGATGCGCGACGAGCGCATCGCTGCCCTGTACCGGCAGGCGAACGACCGCGCGGAGCAGAGCGCCCAGCTGGTCTTCGAGCGTGCCATCGAGCGCGGCGAGGTGCGTTCGGACGTGCACATGGGGGCCGCCGTCCAGTTCCTCGGCGGGATGGTCGCCCTGCGCGCCGTCGCCGGCCACGACATGCCCGGCGCCGACGAGCTCGACCAGCTCGTCGACTTCGTGCTTCACGGGATTGCATCAACCGAAGGTTGATCTCAGCGCCCTTCGGGTGAGTCCAAGAGCGCATCCACGAAGGCTTCCGCGTCGAACGGGGCCAGGTCGTCGGGGCCCTCCCCCACGCCCACGAGCTTGACCGGCACCCCCAGCTCGCGCTGCACGGCGACCACGATGCCGCCCTTGGCCGAGCCGTCGAGCTTGGTCAGCACGATGCCGGTGACGTCGACGACCTCACGGAACACGCGCGCCTGGACGAGGCCGTTCTGGCCGGTGGTCGCGTCGAGCACCAGCAGCACCTCGGTCACCGGCGCCTGCTTCTCCACCACGCGCTTGACCTTGCCCAGCTCGTCCATCAGGCCGGCCTTGTTCTGCAGCCGTCCGGCGGTGTCGACGACCACGACGTCGACCCCCCGCTCGACCCCGGTGCGGACCGACTCGAAGGCGACGCTGGCCGGGTCGCTGCCCTCGGGGCCGGTGACGACGTCGACGCCGACACGCTCACCCCAGGTGCTCAGCTGCTCGCTCGCGGCGGCGCGGAAGGTGTCGGCCGCCCCGAGGAGGACCGACTTGTCCTCGGCGACCAGGACCCGCGCGAGCTTGCCCACCGAGGTGGTCTTGCCCGAGCCGTTGACGCCCACGACCAGGACCACGCCGGGGCTGCCGTCCGCTCCGGTCACGCCGATGCGGCGGTCCATCGTGGGGTCGACGAGCGCGAGCAGCTCCTCGCGCAGCACCGTGCCGGCGTCGCTCGCCGCGACCCCGTCGACACGCATCCGGGTGCGCAGACGGTCCACCAGCTCCTGGGTGGGGCCGACCCCGACGTCGGCCGTGAGCAGGGTGTCCTCGATGTCCTCCCACGTCGACTCGTCGAGCCGGTCGCGGGAGAGCAGCGCCAGCAGGCTGCGACCGAGACCACCCTGCGACCGGGCGAGGCGCTGGCGCAGCCGGACCAGCCGGCTCGCCGTACCCTCCGGGCGCTCGAGCGTGGTGACCGGTGGCCCCGGCAAGGGCTCCTCGGTGGCCGGCGGAAGGTGGCTCCTCCTCGAGGATCGTCCCGCTCGGCGCCTGCCGCGGCGGAGCCTTGGGCTGGCGGCGGCCACTGACCAGCGCGACCGTGCCGACGACGAGGCCGACGACGAGGATGGCCAGGACGAGCAGGACGATCAAGGTCATGCGTGGATCCAATCATTCGTGCGGCTGCCGGCCGCACGGTCGGCGACGAGGCTCAGCCGGGTCCGGGCTCAGTTGCGGTCGATCGTCGGCAGCGTCGCGACACCGCGGCGCAGCACCCGGCCCAGTCGTGGGGAGACCGGGGTCTCCTCACCGCGGTAGGGGTAGGCGGCGTAGACGATCACGACGATGGCCAGTGCCAGGGCGAGCAGCAGCACGAGCACGACGGTTCCCATGAGGGCTCCTTCGTAGGGGAAGACAGAGCGCCAACCACCCTACGGAGGTGCCGTTCACCCTCGCAAAAGCGGTTCGAGGACCCGGCGGATCTCCTCGGGCACTGCCTGGACTCCCCGGCTCCTGCCGGGGCTGTTGTCGACGTAGACGTGCACGAACCGCCCCTCGGCGGCCGCCTCGGCACCCTCCCCCTCGGGGTCGCCCTGGAACAGGCCGATCCGGTAGACCACCGAGGAGCCGCCGACCTTCTCCACCGCCAGGCCGAGGTCGACCGGGCGCGGGTAGCCGATCTCGCGGAAGTACCGGCAGCCCACCTCGGCCACCACCCCGACCGCCGGCAGCGCGCGGATGTCCACGCCCGTCGCCTCGGCGAGGTGCGCGTTGACGGCCGTGTCGATCAGCTCGAAGTAGCGCGCGTTGTTCATGTGGCCGTAGACGTCGTCGTCGGCCCACCGGGTCGTCGCCTGTCGCCAGACGACGTAGTCGCTGCGGGCCGGGGGCGGAGGTCGCTCGCTCACGCGCTCATTGTGCCGGGACGGCGGGCTTGAGCCTGCCTGCCGGCCCCTACGACCGACATTCCGAGAGTTTCCGTACGGGCCGACCGGTGTGTCGCGTACGAGAACTATCGGAATGTCGAGAAGCGGGGCTCAGGCGGGCTGGTCCTCACGCAGCCGCTGGCTGATCACGGCAGAGACGCCGTCACCGCGCATGGTCACGCCGTAGAGCGCGTCGCCGACCTCCATCGTGCGCTTCTGGTGGGTGATCACCAGCAGCTGGGAGTTCTCGCGCAGCTCCTCGTAGATCTCCAGCAGCCGGCCCAGGTTGGTGTCGTCGAGGGCCGCCTCGACCTCGTCGAGGATGTAGAAGGGCGACGGACGCGCCTTGAACAGCGCCACCAGGAACGCCACGGCGACCAGGGAGCGCTCGCCACCGGAGAGCAGCGAGAGGCGCTTGATCCTCTTGCCGGGCGGGCGGGCCTCGACCTCGACCCCGGTGGCGAGCATGTCGCCGGGCTCGGTGAGCACCAGGCGGCCCTCGCCGCCGGGGAACAGGCGGGCGAAGGTCTGCTCGAAGGCCGCGCTCACGTCGGCGTAGGCCTCGGTGAAGACCTGCTCGACGCGCTCGTCGACCTCCCGGACGATGTCGAGCAGGTCGCGTCGGGTGCTGCGGAGGTCCTCCAGCTGCTCGGTGAGGAACTTGTGCCGCTCCTCGAGCGCGGAGAACTCCTCGAGCGCCAGCGGGTTGATCCGTCCGAGCTGCGCCAGTGCGCGCTCTGCGGTGCGCAGTCGCTTGGCCTGCTGCTCGCGGTCGAAGGCGACCGGCGCAGGCGATTCCTCCCCCTCGGGCACCTCCCCCACGAAGGGCACCAGCTGGTCGGGGCCGTACTCCGCCACCAGCGACGCTGCGTCGAGGCCGAGCTCCTCCAGGGCACGTTCCTCGAGCTGCTCGATCCGCATCCGCTGCTGGGTCCGCGCCATCTCGTCGCGGTGGGTCTCGTTGACGAGCTCGTCGAGGTCGCGACCCAGGTCGCGCATCCGGGTCCGCGTCTCGCGGAGCTCGCCCTCGCGGCCCTCACGCGCCGCCTCGACGCGGCTGCGCTCGGCCGCGGCGGAGCCGATGGACTCCTCGAGCCGGGTCAGCACCACCACGGCGGCACGGCCGACCGCCTCGCCGACCCGTCCCTCGTGGAGCAGCTGCTCGCGGCGCGCGATGGCGGCGGCGCGGGCCTCCCGCTCGGCCCTCGCGGAGGCCACGAGTGAGTCGGCCCGCCCGTGCAGGGCGCGGGCACGCTCCTCGGCGGTGCGCAGGGCGAGCCTGGCCTCCATCTCGGTGCCACGCGCGGCTCGGGACTGCTCGGCCAGTCGGTCGCGCTCGGCGGTGTCCGGCTCCTCGTCCGGCGCGTCCTGCACCGCGGCGAGACGGGACTCGAGCTCCGCCAGCCCGCCGAGGTCGGCGTCGCGCGCGGCCCGGGCGGCCTCGATCGCCTCGTCCAGCCGAGCGGCCTCGGCCCGGGCGTTGCGCGACTGGGAGGCGAACTGGCCCAGCTCCTCCGCGACCGCGGCGAGCGTGGCGTCGGACTCGTGCAGCTTGGCGAGCGCGACGTCGACGCGGCGCTGCGCCTCCTCGCGCTCCCGCTCCAGGGTCGAGGTGTCGAAGGCGAGCCGCTCGAGGGTGTGGCCCACGTCGGCCAGCAGCTCCGCCGCCTCGTCGACGGCGGCCTGCACCTCCAGGAGGCTCTGCTGGTGCGCGGAGCCACCGGCGGCGAAGTGGGCACCCAGCACGTCACCGTCGCGGGTGACGGCGGTGAGCTGCGGGTGGTCGCGCACCATGCCGCGAGCCACGGCCAGGTCGTCGACGACGACCACGTCCTCGAGCAGGCGCTCGACGGCCGGCCGGAGGTCGCCGGGGCACTCCACGACGTCCACGGCGTACGTCGCACCGGCGAACAGGTCGCCCACCGGCACGCGGGAGGACCCGGTCGGCACGCCCGGCGCGGCCAGGAGGATGCCCGCCCGGCCGAGGTCGTCGTCCTTGAGGTGACCGATGGCCCCGAGCGCGGCGTCGACACCGCTGACGGCCACGGCGTCCGCCGCGCTGCCCAGGGCTGCTGCGACGGCCGACTCGTAGCCCGACCGCACGGTCAGCAGCGCGGCGACGGACCCGAGCAGCCCACTGAGCTCGTCGGTCGCGGCGAGCAGTGCCCCGACGCCGTCCTTGCGGTTGAGCCCGATCTCGAGGGCCTCGCGCCGCGCGGTCAACGCGGTGCGCTCGCGCTCGGCGGTGGCGACCTCCTCGCGGGTCTTGGCCAGCCGCCCCTCGAGCTCCGCCAGCTGGGCAGCGGCCGCCTCGTGCTCGGAGTCGAGTCCTTCCTCGCCGGCGTCCAGCCCTGCCACTCGCGACTCGAGGGAGGTGAAGTCGTGCTGTGCCCGCTCGGCCCGGGCGAGGGCCTCGGCGCGCGCCCGGGTGAGCCTGCCGACCTCCTCCTCCGCGGCAGCCGCGCGGCTGCGCAGGCCGTTGACCTGACCGTGCAGCCGCGCCACCCCCTCGCGACGATCGGCCGCGGCACGGTGCAGCCCGGTGACCCGGCGCTCCTCCTCGGCGAAGGCCTGCTCGGCGGCCTGCCGGTCGCCCAGGGCCGCCTCGAGCGCCGCCCGGTGACGGCCGACCTCGGCCAGGATCTGCTCCTCCTGGGCCCGGACCCGCTCCGCCTCGGCCTCCAGCTCCGCCGGGTCGCGGCCCTCGGGGACCTCCGGCTGGGAAGCAGCGTTGCGGACGCGCTCGGCCGCGAGGTTCGCCGTACCGCGCAGGCGCTCGCGCAGCCCGGAGAGGCCGAACCAGGTGTCCTGCGCCGCGGCCAGGGCAGGCAGGTCCTCCCGGAGGGCGGCCTCGAGGGCCGCCTCGGTCTCCCGTGCCGCCGTCAGTGCGGTCTCGAGCTCGGTGCGGCGCTCGACCAGGACCGACTCGTCGGCCAGCTCCTGCTCCAGCGCGGCGGTGGCGGTGGCCAGGTCGTCGGCCATCAGGCGCGCACGGGCGTCGCGCACGTCGGCCTGCACCACGGCGGCCTGGCGGGCGACCTCGGCCTGTCGGCCGAGCGGCTTGAGCTGGCGCCGGATCTCGGTGAGCAGGTCCGCCAGCCGGGTGAGGTTGCCCTCGGTCGACTCCAGCTTGCGCAGCGCCTTCTCCTTGCGCTTGCGGTGCTTGAGGACCCCGGCCGCCTCCTCGATGAAGCCGCGGCGGTCCTCCGGGGTCGCGTGCAGGATCGAGTCGAGCTGCCCCTGCCCGACGATCACGTGCATCTCGCGCCCGATGCCGGAGTCGCTGAGCAGCTCCTGGACGTCGAGCAGCCGGCAGGGCTGGGAGTTGATGGCGTACTCCGAGCCGCCGTTGCGGAACATGGTCCGGCTGATCGTCACCTCGGCGTACTCGATGGGCAGTGCGCCGTCGCTGTTGTCGATCGTCAGGGCGACCTCGGCCCGGCCCAGCGGGGGGCGGCCGGAGGTGCCGGCGAAGATGACGTCCTCCATCTTGCCGCCGCGCAGGGACTTCGCGCCCTGCTCGCCCATCACCCACGCGAGCGCGTCGACGACGTTGGACTTGCCCGAGCCGTTGGGCCCCACGATGCAGGTGATCCCCGGCTCGAGCTGCAGCGTCGTGGAGGAGGCGAAGGACTTGAATCCCTTGAGCGTGAGGCTCTTGAGGTACATCTCTCTCCTGCTCGGACCGCTGGGCGTACGACGCGCGCACTCGTGCTCAGGTGCTGATGCGGATCCGGTGAGGGAGCCGCAGCGGGGAAGCTCAGCGCCCACGACCCTATCCACGCAGCCGCCGCGATCGGTGGAGGCGTGCCGGTCAGTCCCGGTCGGGGTCCGGCGACTTCAGGTGGGCCCGGATGCGCTCCCCGACCGCTCTCATGCCGGTGAGCACGTGCCTCCTCGGGAGTGCTGCGCCGGAGTCGGCCCAGGTGCAGATCGCCGCATATGCCACCGACCCGTGCGGGCCGCGCACCAGCCCGACGTCCGCCCGAACACCGCGGTCGGTGCCGGTCTTGTTCCACAGCCGCAGGCCCAGGTCGGCCTGTCCGTGGCTGAGCGGGTCCAGGTCCAGCGCCGAGGCGACCATGGAGAGGTCGGCGTTAGCCGAACACCAGCCCAGCACCCTCGAGGAGACCTCCGGGCTGACGATCTCGCCGCGGTGCAGCTGGGCGAAGAGGCCGGCCCAGTCGCGGGCGCACCCCGAGCTCAGCACCGGAGGGTGATGGCCCTGCCGGTCGTCGCGGACGTGGTCGTGCAGGGTCGACCCGCCCGGGGCCAGCTGCCTCGCCCTGTCCTGGACCGGCTCGATCCCGAGCAGGTCGAGCAGCACGTTCGTGGCCAGGTTGTCGCTGACCGCCCCGACGAGCACGGCGACGTCCTCGACGGACAGCTCGTCGACAGCCATCAGGTGCCAGAGTCCCGAGTCGTGCACCGGAGCGACCGTGCGCCGGTCGAGCACCGTCTCGGCCCGCAGCTCACCGGCCTCCATCCGCGAGGCGAGCTCGACGAGGGCGAACACCTTGGCGACGCTCGCCGTGCTCAGCACCAGGTCAGGGTCGAGACTCGCGAGCTCGGCACCGGCATCGGCGTCCACGACGCACACGCTCCAGTGCTCGCCGTCTTCCGGGTCGAGGTCGGGCAGCTCCATGTCCCGGCGAACGCTATCCCTGCGCCGGGTCGGGGAGGTCCGCCTGCTCCTCGTCGGCGTGGGCGATGTGCAGCAGCTGGCGCCAGAGGAGCACCAGGAAGACCGCCGACCCGGCGAAGCCGAACCAGAACGGTGCCGTCACGCCCCAGCGGCCGGCCACGACGCCGCCCACCAAGGAGCCGATGACGATCCCGCCCATCGTGGCGATCCGGTTCACGCCGTTGACCCGGCCCTGCAGCGGCAGCGGTACGGCGCGCTGGCGCACCGCCTGCGACGTCGTACCCCAGACGAAGGCGTGGGCGCCGAAGACGACCATCACCACCATCGCCACCCAGGGCAGCGTGTTCACCGCCAGCGCGAGGTGGGTCAGCGTCTCGATCACCAGCCCGCCGCGCATGATCACGCCGAGACTGACGTGTCGCTCCATCCAGCCGTAGCCGAGCATCCCCAGCACGCCTCCCGCGGCGAGCGCGGAGGTGAGCAGGCCGAAGCCGACCGCACCCATGTGCAGCCGCTCGAGGGAGTAGAGCACCAGCACCGACCAGGCGGCCCCGAAGGTGATGTTGAAGACCAAGATGGTCAGCACGAGCGTGCGGACCGCGGCGTGCGCCATCACCCACCGCAGGCCCGCCACCATCTCGGCGCGGACCCCGGCCGGCTCGCTGCGCTCGTGCTCCCGCACGCAGAGGGAGTCGCATCCGCAGCACCAGCAGGACGCCCAGTGCCACGCAGACGCCCTGGGTGACGAACGGCCAGACGTGGCCGAGACCGAAGAGGAACGCGCCGATCGGCGGACCGGCGAGCTGGTTGCCCACCAGGAAGCCGCCCATGATGCGGGCGTTGGCGAGGCCGAGGTCACGGCGAGGCACCAGCATCGGGGCCAGCGTCGACGCACTCGTGTCGGCGAACGTCTCCGCGGTGCCCAGCAGGAAGATCGCCACCAGCACGACGGCGATGTTCACCTCTCCGGTGACGATCGTGGTCACGAGCAGGGCGATCACCACCGCACGGCTGCCGTCGGAGACGGCCACGAGCAGTCGCCGGTCCACCCGGTCGGCCACGACCCCTGCGAACAGGCCGAAGAGCAGGGCCGGCAGGTAGCCGAGCAACGCCCCGAGGGCGACCAGGAACGGCTCGCGGGTCTCCGAGGCGATCAGCAGCGGCCCGGCGGCCACGGCGATGCCGTCGCCGATGTTGGTGGTCCAGCTGGAGAGCACGAGCCATCGGAACGGCGTACCCAGCCGGGACGGCAGGGCGGTCTCGAGAAGACGGCTCACGGGCCGAGAGCCTCGCTTGCGGGAAGCGAGGGCGGCAACCGGTTTTGGAGGCCTGCCGGGATCAGGTGCGAGCGAACGAGCCGTCGCGGGCGACGGCCTCGTCGACGGTCTCGGCGGCGACCGCCGCCAACGCGTCGTTCTCCGCCTGCAGGCGCGCGACCAGGTCCTGGAGGTCGGTCACACGTTGGCGAAGAGTGCGGTTCTCCAGGGCCATGCGGTGGACCACTCGCGGATCGGTTCCGGTCGCGTAGCCGAGAAGGGCCTTGGCCATAGATGTGCCTTCCGGGTAACTCTGGGGGAATGGGCCCGGCGGGGCCGTCTACAAGAGTCTCACGGGCCCCCGTGGGTCAGCAAGACCGCGCCGACGGCGCGGCACCGGCTGGCAGACCGGGCAGAAGAACGACGAGCGGTTCATGAAGGTGATCCGGCGGATCGGGGTGCCGCAGCGGGTGCACGGCTCCCCCTCGCGTCCGTAGACCTCCAGCGACCGGTCGAAGTACCCGCTCTGGCCGTTGACGTTGACGTAGAGGGCGTCGAAGGACGTGCCGCCCTGACCGAGCGCCGCCAGCATCACCTCGCGGCAGCCGGCCAGCACCCGGCGTACGTCGACGGCCCGCAGCCGCGAGCCCAGCCGCTCGCCGTGCACCCGCGCCAGCCACAGGCCCTCGTCGGCGTAGATGTTCCCGACGCCGGAGACGATGCCCTGGTTCAGCAGCAGCCTCTTGATCCCCGACTGGCTGCGCCGGACCCGTCGTACGAACTCGTCGTCGTCGAACGCCGGGTCGAGGGGGTCGAGGGCGATGTGCGCGATCTCCGGCGGCACCACCCCTCCCCCCTCCGAGATCGCCAACCCCCCGAACATCCGCTGGTCGACGAACCGCAGCTCCAATTCCGGGTAGTCCGAGGTCATATCGCCGTCGCCCTCGGCGTGTCGGGGACGGTTTGGCCTCGGACTACCCGAATTCGGGGTCGCTTCGCCCAGCACGATGCGGACGCGGAGGTGCTTCTCGTCGGGTACGCCGGGGGGCTGGACGAGCATCTGGCCGCTCATCCCGAGGTGGGCGAGGAGGGCGTCACCGTCCCCGTCGTCGACCGGGGCGAGCGGCAGCCACAGGTACTTGCCGCGGCGCCGGGCCGCGGTGAAGGTGCCGCCGGTCAGCCGGGCGGCGAAGTCCTCGGGGCCACCGGTGTGGCGGCGCACCGGGCGCGGGTGGTGCACCTCGACGCGCCGGATCGGCCGACCCAGGACGTGCCGCTCGAGGCCGCGACGGACGACCTCGACCTCGGGAAGCTCAGGCATCGCCGCGGGCGGGGTCCGCGGGGAGGGAGCCGTTGGTTGAGGGGGCGGCAGTGGCGGTCGGCCACGGCAGCGGCGGTGTGCTGCGCGACGTCGGTGGCCTCGAGCGGTCGCCTGCGAGGGGTTGCCGCTGTCGGGGTCGGGCAGCTGCGCGACCAGGGCACGGTAGGCCGACTCGGCGGCCTGCTGCTCGGCCTCCTTCTTGGAGCGGCCGACGCCGCCGCCGTACAGCTCCTCGGCCACCCGGACCCGCGCGGTGAAGGTCTTCATGTGGTCGGGGCCCTCGTCCTCGATCACGTACTCCGGCACGCCGAAGTCGTGCAGCGCGCTGAGCTCCTGCAGGCTGGTCTTCCAGTCCAGTCCCGCGCCCATGGCGGCGGCCGCCTCGAGCAGCGGGTCGAAGAGCAGGTGGATGACGCGGGCGGCGTTCTCGAAGCCTCCGGAGAGGTAGACGGCGCCGATCAGGGCCTCGACGGTGTCGGAGAGGATCGAGGCCTTCTCCCGGCCGCCGGTGGCCTCCTCGCCCTTGCCGAGGTGGATGTGCGCGCCGACACCCAGGGTGAGTGCCACCTCCGCGAGCGCCCGCGCGTTGACCACGGCGGCCCGCAGCTTGGCCAGGCGGCCCTCGGAGAGTCGCGGGTGGGTCAGGTAGAGCGTCTCGGTGATGACGACGCCCAGCACCGAGTCGCCGAGGAACTCCAGGCGCTCGTTGGTCGGCAGGTTGCCGTTCTCGTAGGCGTAGGAGCGGTGGGTCAGGGCAAGCTCGAGCAGCTCGGGATCCAGGTCGGGATCACCGAGCGCGGTACGCAGCTCGTCGGTCGTGACCGGGGAGTCGGCGGGTTCCGGCACCTGGGAGGCCGGGCTCAGAGGACCTGACGACGCTCGGAGCGTGCGCCGTACTGGCCGCACTCGGGGCAGGCGCGGTGCGGGAGGTGCTTCGCGCCGCACGCCGGGTTGGCGCAGGTGACCAGCGAGGGGGCGACGGCCTTCCAGGCCGAACGCCGGTGCCGCGTGTTGCTGCGCGACATCTTCCGCTTCGGGACAGCCACGGTTGCTCCTTGAGTTCGGTGCTGCCGGCCGGGGCCAGCAGGTGGATCGTTCTTCGGTCAGTCTTCGGGTGTCGCTGTGGTGCTCGGCTCTGCCACGACCACGTCGCCGAGGGCGGCCCACCGGGGGTCGATCGCGGCGTCGTGCCGGTGCTCCGGGTCGTCGGCGAGCCGCGCGCCACACTCGACGCACAGGCCCGGGCAGTCTTCCCGGCACAGCGGCTGGAACGGCAGTGCGAGCACCACCGCGTCCCGCAGCAGTGGCTCGAGGTCGAGCAGGTCTCCCTCGAGCCGGCTGACATCGTCGTCCTCGTCGTCCCCGGGGTGAGACCGCTCGTCGGGGTCGTCGTAGACGAACAGTTCCTGGAGGTCGACCCGGACGGTGTCCGTGAGCGGCTCCAGGCACCTGGCGCACTCGCCCTCGAGGCCGGCCGTGGCCGTCCCGCTGACGAGCACCCCCTCCATCACGGCCTCGAGCCGCAGGTCGAGTTCGACCGTGCTGCCCTCGGGTACGCCCAGGATGTCGATGCCAAGCCCTGCCGGCGCCTCCGCGGAGAGCGTCACCTTGCGCTGCGACCCCGGGCGGCGGCCGAGCTCGCGAGTGTCGAGCACGAGCGGCGCTCTCGGGTCGAGGGTGCGCAAGACGTCACTTCCGTGGTGGAACTAGCAGAACCTGCGGGAGTCTACCGGCCGATGCGGCCGTCAACCAAAACGACGGCACGCGCGAGCCGCGGCTCAGCTCCGTCCTCCGCCGCACGCTCGGCGAGCCGGCGGTGAGCAGGGTGAGCACGTCGGGCGGCACCAGCCGGGACACGTCGCCGCCGTAGGTCGCCACCTCCTTGACCAGCGAGGAGGCCAGGAAGGAGTACTCCGGGCTGCACGGGATGAACACCGTCTCGACGTCGACCAGCGAGGAGTTCATCTGGGCCATCTGCAGCTCGTAGTCGAAGTCGCTGACCGCGCGCAGCCCCTTGACGATCGTGTGGATGCCGCGCTCCTCGCAGAAGGTGGTCAGCAGGCCCTCGAAGCCGGCCACGCTGACGTTGGGGAAGTCGGCGCACACCTTCTCCAGCATCGCGATCCGCTCCTGCGCGGTGAACAACCTGGCGCTCGACTTGGCCTTGTTGATGCCGACCGCGACCACGACCTCGTCGAAGAGCAGCGAGGCGCGCGAGATGATGTCGATGTGCCCGTTGGTGACCGGGTCGAACGATCCGGGACAGACGGCTCTGCGCACTCAGTCCTCCTCGACCCGGCGAGCGGGTCCTGGTTCCATGCCCAGGTCGGCGCGAAGGTACCAGAGCACGGTCTCCCCGTAGTCCTTCCTGCGGGTGCGTGCCAGCCCGGCCGGCCAGGCGGGTTCCACGCTACGCGCCGACCTCTCCACGACCACGACCGCGCCCGTCGAGACCCAGCCGTGCGGGTGGAGCAGGGCCAGCACGTGCTCGAGGTCGGCGTTCTCCATCGGGTACGGCGGGTCGGCGAAGACCACGTCATAGGGCGCACGGGCGTGCAGGGACAGCGCCCGGCCCACCGGCTGCGCCAGCACCTCGACCGACACGGCGCCGAGCGTCTTGGCGTTCTGCTCGACCATCCGTGCCGTACGACGGTCCGACTCGACCGCCGTGACCACACCGGCACCTCGTGACATCGCCTCGAGGCCGACGGCACCTGACCCGGCGTACAGGTCGAGGAACCGCAGCCCGGTCAGCGAGCCGAGCTGGGCCTCCAGGGTGGAGAAGAGGGCCTCGCGGACCCGGTCGGAGGTCGGCCGGGTCGCCTCGCCGGAGGGCGTCCGCAGCCGTCGGCCCCCGGCAGATCCGCCGATGATCCGGGTCACGAGAGCTCCAGGAAGCTCGCGCGCTCGGAATCCTCGAGCGCGGCCACGGCCACGCGCGAGGTCAGGCACGCCGGCCAGCTCGGGGTCTGCGGCGAGGTGCTCGGTCGCCGCCTGCCGGGCACGCGTGATCACGTCCTCGTCGCGCAGCACCGAGAGCAGCTTGAGCCCCCCGCCCCGGCCCCCACTCTGCTCGGTGCCGAGCACGTTGCCCTCGCGCCGCTGCTCGAGGTCGACGCGGGAGAGCTCGAAGCCGTCGCGGGTCGCGGCGACCGCCCGCAGCCGCTCCATGCTCGCGCTGTCGGGGGCGGCGCCGCTGACGAGCAGGCAGAGACCGGCGTGGCCGCCGCGGCCGATGCGCCCCCGCAGCTGGTGCAGCTGGGAGACCCCGAACCGGTCGGCGTCGAGGACCACCATCACGGTCGCGTTGGGCACGTCGACACCGACCTCGATCACGGTCGTGGAGACGAGCACGTCGACCTCACCGGCGGCGAACGCGCGCATCACCCGGTCCTTCTCCTCGGGCGCCATCCGGCCGTGGAGCGGCTCGATGCGCAGCCCGGCCAACGGACCGTCGGCCAGCTCGGGAGCCAGCTCCTCCACCGCGCGCGGCGGCACGTCGTGGGGCCGCTCGGGATCGGGCTCCGACGGGTCGATCCGCGACGCGACGACGTAGGCCTGCCGCCCCTTGCCGACCTCCTCGCGCACCCGCTCCCAGGCGCGCGCGAGCCAGCCGGGCTGGACGAGGGTGGGTACGACGTTGGTCTGCACCTCGCCGCGGCCGGCCGGGAGCTCGGTGATCGTCGAGGTGTCCAGGTCGCCGAAGACGGTCATCGCGACGGTGCGCGGGATCGGGGTCGCCGTCATCACCAGCACGTGGGGCGGGGTGCCGGCCTTGCCGCTCAGCGCTGCGCGCTGCTCGACCCCGAAGCGGTGCTGCTCGTCGACCACGACCAGCCCGAGGTCGGCGAACTGCACCTTCTCCTCGAGCAGGGCGTGGGTGCCGATCACGATGCCGGCCTCGCCGCCCGCTGCCTCGGCCAGCGCCTGCCGCCGCGCCGCGGCGTTGAGCGACCCGGTGAGGAGGGCGACCCGGGTCGCGTCGTCCGCACCGCCGAGGAAGCCGCCCTCGGCCAGGTCGCCGAGCAGGCCGAGGATCGAGCGGTGGTGCTGCTGGGCGAGCACCTCGGTCGGTGCCAGCAGCGCCGCCTGGCCGCCGGAGTCGATCACCTGGAGCATCGCCCGCAGGGCCACGACGGTCTTGCCGGAGCCGACCTCGCCCTGGAGGAGCCGGTGCATCGGGTGCCCGCGCCCGAGCTCCTCGGCGATCTCGTCCCCCACCGAGCGCTGTCCGGCGGTGAGCTCGAAGGGCAGCCGCTCGTCGAACCGGTCGAGCAGGCCGCCGCGCGCGCCCGGTCGCGGGTTGGCCGCCGTGCGCTCGACGGCGGCCCGGCGCCGGGCCAGCACGGTCTGCGCGACGAACGCCTCGTCGTACTTCAGCCGGTCACGAGCCCGGGTGACCTGCGCGAAGCTGTCGGGGCGGTGGATCCAGCGCAGCGCCTGGTGGGCGTCGAGGAGATCCTCGCCGTCCCGCACGTCTGCGGGCAGCACCTCGGGGACGTCCTCGACGAGGTCGAGCGCGAAGGCGATCGTCTCCTCGAACGTCCACGTCGAGACCTTGCCGATCTCCGGGTAGAGCGGGATCAGCTCGGGAAGCGCCTCGTAGGTCTCGCTCGCCCGGTCGCCGTACATGCGCGAGTTCGGGTTGGTGAGCTGCCACTCGCCGTTGAACCACTTCAACCGCCCGGAGAACATCCCCACCCGACCCACGGCCAGCTCCTTGCCGCGCCACTCGGCCGTGTGCTTCTGCCGGTCGAAGTAGGTCAGCAGGAGGGTGCCGTTCTCGGCCCTGACCCGCACCTCCTGGCGATAGGCGGTGCGGTGGGTACGGCGGTCCTGGTAGGTCTTCGGCACCGAGTTCACGACCTCGCCGACCAGCGAGAGCATGTCTCCCTCGACCAGCTCGTCGAGGTCGCTGAGCGAGCCCTTCTTGACGTAGGTCCGCGGGTAGATGCCGAGCAGGTCGCCCACGATCTCCGCGCCGGTGGCCGCGACGAGGTCCTTGACCTGCTTGCCACCCAGCGCCGCGACGGGCGAGGACCAGCCGACCGTGGAGGCCACCTACTCCACCGCCATCAGCAGCGGGTAGCGGTCCTGACCCCCGTCGTAGACCGTCACGTCGACGTCGGGGTGCGTCCCGCCCACCCACTCCTCGCAGTGCTCCGCGAGGTCACCGGAGTCGGCGCCGGCGACCAGCGTGACCAGCTCGCCGCCACCGGCCAGCAGCCGTTCGAGCACGGCTGTCGCCACCGCGCCGAGGTCGCTGCCGACGATCGCGAAGTCGCCGTGCACGACGCCCAGGACGTCACCGGTGCGGCACGGGCCGGCCGTGGTCATCGCGTCCCGGCTGGCGATCGTGACCGCGCCGTGGCGGGCACCGCGGGCGGCGGTGGCCATCTGCACGACGTCGCTGTCGAGAGGGCGCCCGGGCTCGTGCACCGCCAGGGCGGCGATGCCCTGCACCTGCGCGCGGGTGGGGATCACGACCACGTGGATGCCCCTCTCCTCGGCCGCTCGTCCCGCGGCCTCGGCGGCACCGATGGAGTCGGGGTCGTTGGGCAGCACGACCACCTCGCTCGCGCCGGTGGCCTCGATGGCCGAGAGGATGTCGCCGGTGCTCGGCCGGCGGCCGGGGCCACCTCGGATCACCTCGGCGCCGGTCCCGGCGAAGAGCTCGGCCAGGCCGGGGCCGGCAGCGACGACCACGAGGCGGCGCCCCTCCCGCTGCGCCTGGTCGATCGTCCGCTTCTCGCGCACCCGCTCCAGCTGCTCGGCGAAGTGGGTCACCGCGATCCTTCGCGGTGACCCAGCACGGATGCCGGCCTCGATCGCTGCGCCGACGTCGTCGACGTGGACGTGGACGTTCCACAGCCCGTCGCCGCCCACGACGACCAGCGAGTCGCCGAGCGGGTCGAGGGTCTCGCGCAGCAACGGGATGGCCTCGTCCTCGGCGTCGAGCAGGTACATCACCTCGTACGCCGGCCCGCCCTCGGTCAGGTCGTCGGTCGGCACGCGCGCGACCGGGATGTGGTGCCCGCCCGCGTGCTGATCCGGCCTGCTGCGCTGCCCGGTGACGGCCGACTCGAGGGCGTCGAGGACCACGCACAGTCCGCGCCCCCCGGCGTCGACCACCCCGGCATCGGCCAGGAGCTGCAGCTGCTGGGGGGTGCGGTCCAGTGCCTCCCGGGCGGCATCGGCGGCGGCGTGCACGACGCTGCCCAGCCGCACCTCTGGGTCGGCCGCCGCCTGCGCGGCATCGTCCGCGGCCGCGCGGGCGACGCTGAGGATGGTCCCCTCCACGGGTCGGCCCACGGCGGCGTACGCCGCGTCGGTCGCCAGCGCCATCGCCTCGGCGAAGACCGATGCGGAGCGGTCGGCGGGGCCGGCCTGTCCGATCCGCCGCAGCAACGCCCCGATCAGCTGGCTGAGGATCACCCCGGAGTTGCCACGGGCCCCCAGCAGGGCACCGCGGCCGTAGGCCTGCAGCGCCGCCCGCAGGTCCTCGGGCGCGTCGGCGAGCGCCTCGCGCATGGCGTCGCGGGCGGCCTCGACGGTGAGGTACATGTTCGTCCCCGTGTCGCCGTCGGGCACCGGGTAGACGTTGAGGGCGTCGATCTCCTCCCGGGCCTCCCCGAGACGGGCGACGGCGAGGTCTGCGAACAGGCGTACGACGTCGAGGTCGAAGGTGGCCACCTCCGGCTCCTGTCGAGCCTGCATCCGCCGTACGCTCCTGTCGTCCCGGGAAGGGCCTCACGATAGGTGACCGGCAGCCGGCTCGGGGGTCACTGGGCCGACCTGCTCGATTCGCCTCGGGCCTTGGCCCTGGGTTATCCTCGTGCGGTTGCCCGGACCTGGTCCGGGACCCCCGACTTCGAAGGTTCCGCCTTCGTCATCCGCATCGATCCGAGGAGTACCGGTGGCTGCCGTCTGCGACATCTGCCACAAGAAGCCTGGCTTCGGCAACAACCGCCCGTGGTCGCGCAAGATCACCAAGCGCCGCTTCGACCCCAACATCCAGCGCGTCCGCGCGACGGTCAACGGCGCGCCCAAGCGGCTCAACGTCTGCACCGGCTGCCTGAAGGCCGGCAAGGTCAGCCGCTGACCTCCTGACGCATCCACGAACGCCCCTGGCTCGTGCCGGGGGCGTTCTGCTGTGCTGACGCGCGAGCCGCGGCGACGTCCCGACATCGTGCTCAGAAGTGGGACCACCCCTGGGGCCCGTCGTACGGCGCACCGTCGACCGTGACGCCGGGCGCTGTCCCATCTCCTTCCCCCTCCTGCACCTCGAGCACCGAGCCGATCGGGGTGAAGCCCTCGGGCAGGTCGACGTCGGCGGGGAACGTGGCGACGAGAGCGTGGTCGTCGCCGCCCCCGAGCACGAACTGCATCGGGTCGACGCCCAGCGCGGCGCCCACGGCGTGCATCGGCTCGGCCAGCTCGAAGGACGCGCTGTCGAGGTCGATGGCCACCGACGAGTCCGCGGCGACGTGGCCCAGGTCGGCCACCAGGCCGTCGGAGACGTCGATCATCGCGGTGGCCCCGGCGAGTGCGGCCGCCGGTCCTGCGGCGTAGGGCGGCTGGGGTCGCTGGTAGGCCTCGACGAGCACCCGGGGCGAGCGGAAGCCGCGCCCCAGGACCGCGAGGCCGGCGGCGGCCCACCCCTGCCGACCGGCGAGCGCGACGACGTCGCCCGGCCGGGCTCCACTGCGCAGGACCGGGGCCACCTCGCAGGTGCCCAGCACGGTGACCGCCACGACGACCTCCGACGCTGTGGTCAGGTCGCCGCCCACGATCCCGGCGCCGACGAGCGCCGACTCCTCGGCGATCCCGTCGGCGAGGTCGAGCACCCACTGGACCGGCAGGTCGCGCGGCGCTGCGAGCCCGACGGTCAGCGAGTGCGCCGTACCTCCCATCGCGTTGATGTCGGAGAGGTTCGCCGCCGCGGCGCGACGGCCGGCGTCGTGGGCCGTCGCCCAGTCCCTCCGGAAGTGCCGGCCCTCGACGAGCAGGTCGGTGGAGACCACCACGTGCCCTCGCGGCGTCCGCAGCACGGCCGCGTCGTCGCCGGGCCCGACGTAGACGTGCGCGCCCTGCTCGAAGCGCGCGGCCAGGGCTCCGACCAGCCCGAACTCCCCCACGTCTGCCAGCGTGGCGTCAGGCGGGAAGTGACGCGGCATCGTCATGAGCCCATTGTGTCGGGTAGGTTCGGTCCGATCGCAGCGCCACCCGAGAGACAGTCCTGAGGGAGTCCAGATGGTCGTCCAGGCTTACATCCTGATCCAGACCGACGTCGGCAAGGCCGCGGAGGTCGCCTCGAGGATCACCGACATCAAGGGCGTCATCCTGGCCGAGGACGTCACCGGCCCCTACGACGTGATCGTGCGCGCCGAGGCCCGCAACGTCGACGAGCTGGGCAAGCTGGTCGTGGCGAAGGTGCAGACCCTCGACGGCATCACCCGCACGCTGACCTGTCCAGTCGTCCACATCTGAGATCCCCCCTGATTCCCCACTGAGATCCCACTGACCAAGGCCCCGCGACGCCCGTCACCCCTGGTGGTGGCGGGCGTCCTCGCACTCCTGGGCCTCCTCGGCGGCTGCGGGGTCGACCACACCGACGTACGGGGTCAGGACCGCGCCGCCTGCGAGTCGCTGGTCGCCGACCTGCCCACGCACGTCGCGGGACACCGGCTGGTCAAGCGGCTGCCCGACGTGCCCGGCGCCACGTGGGGTGACCCGGCCATCGTGCTGCGGTGCGGGGTCGGGAAGCCGAAGGGCTACGACCCGTTGCTCAAGTGCCAGGTCGTCAACGGGATGGGCTGGTTCGTGCCGAAGAACGGCATGTTCGACCAGTCGGTGGACGTCGTGATGACCGCGATCAGCAGGACGCCGTACGTCGAGGTGACGCTGCCCGCGAAGTACCGGCCACCGGTCGCGGCGATGGTCGACCTCGCCGCCACCATCCGGGCCCACACGAAGGCCACGACCTACTGCTCGTAGGTGCTGACCGGCGGGCCGCTAGCGCAGCCCCGTGTCCCGGTCCAGGGCGAGGCGGATGAGCCGCTCCACCAGGGCGGGGTAGCTCAGGCCGCTCGCCTGCCACAGCAGCGGGAACATCGAGGTGGCGGTGAAGCCGGGCATCGTCTCGACCTCGTTGACCACGACCCGTTCGTCGGGCATCACGAAGAAGTCGACCCGCGCCAGCCCCTCGACGTCGAGCGCCTCGAAGGCCTGCACGGCCAGCTCGCGGATCCGCGCCGTCAAGGCGTCCTCGAGACCCGCCGGGATGCGATAGCTCTCCTCGAGGTACTTCGCCTCGAAGTCGTAGAAGGCGTGCGTCTCCCCCGGCGTGATCTCGGCCAGCTCGCTGGTCTCCGGACGGCCACCGTCGAGCCCCTGCAGCACGCCGATCTCGACCTCACGCGCGCCGGAGGCGGCAGCCTCCACGAGAACCTTCGGGTCGTGCCGCGTCGCCTCCGCGATCGCGGCCTCCAGCCCCTCGCCGGAGTCGACCCGGCTGATGCCCATGCTCGAACCGGCCCGGGCGGGCTTGACGAAGACCGGGAAGCCCAGGCTCGCCACCGCCTCGCGGATCGCGGCGGGGTCGCGCTCCCAGGCGCCCGGACGCACCAGGACGTAGGGCAGCACGGGCAGCCCTGCGGCCAGGAAGAGCTGCTTCATGAAGTGCTTGTCGGTGCCCACGGCGCTGGAGAGCACCCCGGCGCCGACGTAGCGCACGCCGGCCATCTCGAGCAGACCCTGAAGCGTGCCGTCCTGCCCCCACGGCCCGTGCATCACCGGGAAGACCACGTCGACCTCGCCGAGGACGGTCGGCACGTCACCGGGCTCGGCCACCACCAGTCCCTGTCCCGGGGTGAGCGAGACCTCCCGCTCGCCGGTGACCGAGGGCAGCTCCCCGTGCGCACCGAGAGCCAGGTGGGCGGGGTCGGTCGACTCCAGCACCCAGCGGCCGTCCGTGGCGATCCCGACGGGCACCACGTCGTACTTCTCCGGGTCGAGCGCGGCGATCACGCTGCCGGCCGAGATGCAGGAGATGGAGTGCTCGCCGGAACGGCCACCGAACACGACGGCGACGCGCGGCTTGCGCCGAGGACTGTCCACCCGCCCGACCCTAAGGGCCGCTCGCCGCTCCCTAGGCTGTTGACATGCGACCCACCACCAAGGCGGTGCACCTCGGACGCCCGCCGCGCGAGCCGGACCAGCCGTTCAACACCCCGATCACGATGGCCTCGACGTACGTCGCGGGCGGCGACCTGGAGTACGGCCGCTACGGCAACCCGACCTGGGCGGCCTTCGAGGAGGCGCTGGGCGGGCTGGAGGGCGGACGCTGCCTCGCCTTCTCCAGCGGCCTCGCGGCGGTGGCCACGATCCTCGACCTCGTCGGTCAGGGTCAGAAGGTGGTGGCTCCGCGGCACGCCTACAACGGCTCGGTGATGCAGCTCGGCGACCTCGAGCACCGCGGGCGGATCACCACCCAGCTCGTCGACATCACCGACACCGAGGCTGTCGTGGCCGCGTGCGACGACGCCTCCTTGGTCTGGCTCGAGTCGCCGACCAACCCGGCGATGGAGGTCGCGGACGTCGAGACCATCACCCGGGCGGCCCAGGCTGCCGGCGCCCACGTCGTCGTGGACAACACCTTCGCCACCCCGATCCTGCAGCAGCCGCTGGAGTGGGGCGTCGACCTGGTCGTGCACTCGGCGACCAAGTACATCTCCGGCCACGCCGACGTCGTGATGGGCGCGATCGTGACCAGGGACGAGGAGCTGTACACCGTGCTCAAGGGCCGTCGCGACCTGATCGGCGCCGTACCCGGTCCGTTCGAGGCGTGGCTGGCTCTGCGTGGACTGCGGACCCTGCCGCTGCGTGTGGAGCGGGCACAGGCCAACGCCCAGGAGCTGGCCGGACGGCTCGGGCAGCGCGACGACGTCGAGGAGGTCCGCTATCCCGGCTTCGGGGGGATGATCAGCATCGTCCTGCGCAGCGGCGACGTGGCCGACGTCGTGCAGCACGCCACGAAGCTGTGGGCCTACGCCACCTCGCTCGGTGGCGTCGAGTCGAGCCTGGAGCGGCGCCGTCGGTGGTCCTCCGAGCCGACGAGCATCCCCGAGGGGCTCCTGCGCCTCTCCGTGGGGATCGAGGACGTCGAGGACCTCTGGGAGGACCTCGTCCAGGCCCTCGACTCGGCCGCGCGGCTGATCCCGCTCTCCATGTAACGCGGTGTTATTGCCGCTCTGCCCGCGTTGTACCGCTTGTTCAGTGGCAATAACTCCGCGTTACATGTGAATGCGCCGCGCCGGCTCAGTCGCGCTCGTGCTTGGTGTCGCGGGCGATGAAGGCGTTCATCATGTCGCGGGCGCTCATCTCTCCGCGTACGACGGCGTCGACGTGCTCGGCGACGGGCGCGTCCACGCCGCTGTCCCGGGCGAGCTGGAGGATCGAGGAGGACGACTTCGCACCCTCGGCCACCTGCCGGGTCGAGGCGATGATCTCCTCGGTGGACATCCCCGTCCCGAGCTTCTCCCCGAAGGTGCGGTTGCGCGAGAGAGGTGAGGAGCAGGTGGCGACCAGGTCGCCGAGGCCGGCGAGCCCCATCAGCGTCAACGGATCGGCGCCCAGCTTCATCGCGAGCCGAGCGGTCTCGGCGAGCCCGCGCGTGATCAGCGAGGCAGTGGTGTTGTCGCCGAACCCCAGTCCCAGCGCCATCCCCACGCAGAGGGCCACCACGTTCTTGTAGGCACCACCGAGCTCGCAGCCGAGCACGTCGGTGCTGCGGTAGGGCCGGAACGCCCGCGAGTGCACCACGTCCTGGAGCCGTTCGGCGACGCTCTCGTCCTCGCACGCCACGACACTGGCCGCGGGTTCGCGCAGCGCGATCTCGCGCGCCAGGTTCGGTCCGCTGACCACGGCGATCCGCTCCGGGCCTGCTCCGGTGACCTCGGCGATCACCTCGCTCATCCGTTTGGTGGTGCCGAGCTCGATGCCCTTCATCAGCGAGACGAAGACTGCGTCGTCGGGCAGCTCCAGCCCCCACTCGCTGACGTTCCCGCGGAAGGTCTGCGACGGCATCGCGAAGACGATGAACTCCGCACCGGAGGCGGCCTTCTCCGGGTCGTGCGTCGCCGTGATCGCCTCGGGAAGCTCGATCCCGGGGAAGTAGTCGGCGTTCTCGTGGGTGCTGTTGATCTGGTCGCACACCTCGGGTCGTCGACCCCAGATGGTCACGTCGTTGCCCGCGTCGGCGAGCACGATGCTGAACGCCGTACCCCACGAACCGGCGCCGAAGACCGCGACGCGGGTCATCCTCGCGACCTCTTCTGCTTCTCGTGCGGGTTGCCGATCTCCACGACACCCGAAGCCTTCGGGTCGAAGCGCTCGGCCGGTGCCTTCTCACCGCGGAGGTCCTCGACCAGACGGGTGATCGCCGCCATGATCCGGTCGGTTGCCTCGTGCAGGACCTCGGCGGTCACGGGTTTGCCCTGCAGGTCTGAGAGGTCGACCGGGTCGCCCACCTTCGACGACAGCGTCTTGCGCGGGAACAGGTGCGGTCGCTTGCTGTACGCCGGGAGCAGCTCCTGGACTCCCCACTGGCCGACGGGGATCACCGGGCGGCCGGTGGCCAGGGCGATCCTGGCCGCGCCGGTCTTGCCGCGCATCGGCCAGCCGTCGGGGTCGCGGGTGATCGTGCCCTCGGGGTACACGCCGACACACTCACCCGCGTTGACCGCCTCGACCGCGGCGGCGAAGGCCGAGACGGCGCCCTCGCTCATCCTCAGCACGGGGATCTGGCCGGCGTCCTCGACGATGTACTTCAGCAACGGCACGTGCCACAACCCTTCCTTGGTCAGGTAGCGCACGAGTCGGCCGTGTTCGTAGAGGAACCAGCCCAGGGTCAACGGGTCGAGGTGCGAGACGTGGTTCATCGCGATGATGCATCCGCCCGAGGCGGGGATCTTCTCGCCGTCGATCCACCGGCGCCTGGTCAGCGCGAGCAGCGGCGGCTTGGCGATGGCGACCACCGTCGTCCACGCCCAACCCCGCTTCTGCTGCAGCTGGCGGACCTTCGACACGCAACCTCCCTGTCCTGCCCGGACCTCATCGTCCTCTGGGTCGTCCTCGGGCCTGACCCGAACGGAGCCTACTGCCCGGCAGCGGGAGCACGAGGTCGCTGCTGGCAGGATCGTGTCGATGTCGCACAGCTATGCGGTGCTGGTCCCGGTGAAGACCCTCAGCCTCGCCAAGTCGCGTCTGTCCGCCCCCCAGGCGCACGAGCGCGTCGAGCTGATGCGTGCCTTCGCCCGCGACGTGCTCGAGGCCGCGACCACCTGCCCGGTCGTCGCGCAGGTGTACGTCGTGACCGACGAGGCCGGCTTCGACGACGACGTCGTGACCCGGTTGCCGGACGAGGGCGACGGTGACCTCAACCGCGCCCTGGTGCACGCGTCGGTGCGCGCTCGCCTTGCCGATCCCTCGCTCGGCGTGGCCGCCGTCTTCGCGGACCTGCCGTGCCTGACCGCCGAGGACCTCGGCACGGCGCTGGGCGCGGGACTGTCGGCACGCTGGTTCGTGGCCGATGCGGAGGGCAGCGGCACCGCCCTGCTCGCCGCCGGCCCCGGCGTCGACCTCGACCCGCACTTCGGGCCGGAGTCGTCGCGACGCCACGAGGAGTCCGGCGCCGTACCCGTCCGAGCAGAGCTGCCGCGGCTGCGTCGCGACGTGGACACCGATGACGACCTCGCCGAGGCGATCGCCCTGGGCGTCGGAGCGAACACACGCGCCGTCCTGGGCACCGACTTGTTGCCGTGACGTGCGACAGCGGCGGCGGCCCCTGGTCGGGGCCACCGCCGCTGTCGTGGGTCAGGACTTCTTGGCGGTGCTCTTCTTGGCGGTGCTCTTCTTGGCCGTCGACTTCTTGGCTGCGGCCTTCTTGGCCGGAGCCTTCTTCGCGGCGCTCTTCTTGGCGGTGCCTTCTTCGCAGTGCTCTTCTTCGCCGTCGACTTCTTGGCTGCGGCCTTCTTGGCCGGAGCCTTCTTCGCGGCGCTCTTCTTGGCAGGTGCCTTCTTCGCAGTGCTCTTCTTCGCCGTCGACTTCTTGGCTGCGGCTGTCTTCGCCGGAGCCTTCTTCGCGGCCTTCTTGGCAGTCGACTTCTTGGCAGCGGCCTTCTTGGCCGGAGCCTTCTTCGCCGTCTTCTTCGCCGCCGACTTCCTCGCCGAGGAGGTGGCGCCCGCAGCCTTCTTGGCAGCAGCAGCCGTGCGCTTGATCGCAGGCTGTGCAGCTGAAGGCGCTGCCGCCTCCACTGCAGCGAGCGTCAGCTTCGGCAGCTTCTTCGCACCGGAGACGACGTCCTTGAGCTGAGCACCGGGCTTGAAGTTCGGAACACTCTTCTTCTTGGCCTTCATCCGTTGGCCAGTGGCGGGGTTGCGCACCCACCGAGCGTCGCGCACCTTTCGTTCGAATGACCCGAACCCGGTGATGGCCACCTTCTCCCCCCGGGCCACCTCACGGGTGATCGTGTCGAGGACGGAGTCGAGCGCGTGCGCGGCCGCCTTGCGGTTCCCTTCGAAGCGGGCCGACAAGGTGTCGATCAACTGACTCTTGTTCACTTGAGATCCCTTTCGTGAACATCGGCCGGACGACTTGCCCGACTAATGTCTTGCACGCTAGGGAAAAGTGAGGGTCACCACAATGGGCCACCACGCGTGTCGTCGTCGTTTTCTGTCGTGACGAACGCCCAAAACCCTGTGAGATCAGCGAATTGTCGCCGGTTTCCATCGTGGCCGATTCGACTCGAAGACTGAGATCTCGTCGTCGTGCGACAGCGTGATGTCGACATCGTCGAGTCCTTGCAGCAGACGCCACCGCGTGTAGTCGTCGATGTCGAAGGAGTCCTCGATCGCATCAGGACCGTCGCCGGCCTTCACCGTCCTGGACTCCAGGTCGACGGTGACGGTGGCACCGGGCTTGTCCTCGAGGTGGTCCCACAGTCGCTGCACGACCTTCTCGTCGACCTTCGCGGTCAACAGTCCGGCCTTGCCCGAGTTGCCGCGGAAGATGTCACCGAAGCGTGGGGAGATCACGGCCTTGAAGCCGTAGTTCTGCAATGCCCACACGGCATGCTCGCGCGACGAACCGGTGCCGAAGTCCGGACCGGCGACCAGGACCGTGCCGGCGGCGTACTCCGGACGGTTGAGCACGAAGCTCTCCTGGCCGCGCCAGGCCGCGAACAGGCCGTCCTCGAAGCCGTCGCGCGTCACCCGCTTGAGGTACACGGCAGGGATGATCTGGTCGGTGTCGACGTTGCTGCGCCGCAGCGGCACACCGACGCCGGTGTGGGTGGTGAAGCTCTCCATCAGGCCTCCTCGGTCAGCGCGGGCAGGTCGGCGGGCGAGCTCAACGTCCCGCGGATCGCGGTGGCGGCGGCGACGGGCACCGAGACCAGGTGGGTGCGTCCGCCCTTGCCCTGTCGTCCCTCGAAGTTGCGGTTGGACGTCGAGGCGCTGCGCTCCCCCGGGGTCAGCTGGTCGGGATTCATCCCCAGGCACATCGAGCAGCCGGCTCCACGCCACTCGCCACCGGCCTCCTTGAAGACGATGTCGAGCCCCTCGTCCTCGGCCTGCATCCGCACGCGCACCGAACCGGGTACGACGAGCAGGCGCGTGTCCGGGTCGACCTTCCGGCCCTTGACGATCTCGGCGGCGAGGCGGAGGTCCTCGATGCGGCCGTTGGTGCAGGAGCCCACGAAGACGGTGTCGACCTTGACCTCGCGCATGGGGGTGCCGGGCTCGAGGGCCATGTACTCCAATGCCTTCTCGGCCGCGACGCGGTCGTCGGCGTGCTCGAGGTCGGCCGGCTCGGGCACCGTCGCGGACAGGGGCACGCCCTGGCCGGGGTTGGTGCCCCAGGTCACGAACGGCGCCATCTCGCTCGCGTCGAGCACGATCTCGCGGTCGAACTCGGCGCCCTCGTCGGTGACGAGCGACTTCCAGTGCTCCACCGCGGCGTCCCAGTCGGCACCGGTCGGGGCCTCGGGGCGACCTCGGAGGTAGTCGAAGGTGGTCTGGTCGGGGGCCACGAGACCGGCCTTCGCGCCCCACTCGATGCTCATGTTGCACAGGGTCATCCGGGCCTCCATGGAGAGCTCCTCGATGGCCTGGCCGCGGTACTCGACGATGTAGCCCTGCCCGCCTCCGGTGCCGGTGTGGGCGATCAGGGTGAGCACCATGTCCTTGGCAGTGACGCCCTCGGGCAGGCTGCCGTCGATCGTCACCGACATCGTCTTCGGCCGCGCCTGCGGCAGCGTCTGGGTGGCCAGGACGTGCTCTACCTCGGAGGTGCCGATGCCGAAGGCGATCGCGCCGAAGGCGCCGTGCGTGGAGGTGTGGCTGTCACCGCAGACGATGGTCATGCCGGGCTGGGTGAGGCCGAGCTGCGGACCGACGACGTGCACGATCCCCTGCTCGACGTCGCCGAGCGGGTGCAGCCGGACGCCGAACTCCTCGGCGTTGCGGCGCAGCGTCTCGACCTGGGTGCGCGAGACCGGGTCGGCGATCGGCTTGTCCCAGTCCAGCGTCGGGACGTTGTGGTCCTCGGTGGCCAGCGTCAGGTCGGGGCGCCGTACCGGGCGGCCCGAGAGGCGCAGCCCCTCGAAGGCCTGCGGGGAGGTGACCTCGTGGATCAGGTGGAGGTCGATGTAGAGGAGATCCGGCTCACCTTCGGCGCTGCGGACGACGTGCTCGTCCCACACCTTTTCGGTGAGTGTGCGGGCTCTGCCACTAGTACCCATGACCTAATACCTCCTGCCTCGTTCTCACATAGTGAACGCCTGAGTGACCGTTCAAGGAGCCGGACGGCAGGCGCTCTGTCAGCCTACGTAGGCTACGTAGTCATCCCATCTTCCGAGACGGCAGTATTACAATATGGACAACTCATCAGGAGTAGGCGTACTCGACAAGGCTGCGCTCGTCCTGTCCGCACTCGAGTCCGGGCCGGCGACCCTGGCCGGACTCGTCGCAGGCACAGGCCTGGCGCGACCCACCGCCCACCGCCTCGCGGTGGCGCTCGAACACCACCGTCTGGTGGCCCGCGACATGCAGGGACGCTTCGTGCTCGGCCCGCGTCTGGCCGAGCTCTCGGCCGCGGCCGGCGAGGACCGCCTGCTCGCGACCGCCGGCCCCGTGCTGGCCCGCCTGCGCGACATCACCGGGGAGTCCGCACAGCTGTGGCGGCGCCAGGGCGAGCACCGCGTCTGCGTGGCGGCCGCCGAACGACCCAGCGGGCTGCGCGACACCATCCCGATCGGCTCGCAGTTCACCATGCGCGCCGGATCCGCCGCGCAGGTGCTGATGGCCTGGGAGGACCCCGAGCGGATGCATCGCGGCCTGCAGACCGCGGCGTACTCCGCGACCGCGCTCGCCGGCATCCGCCGTCGCGGCTGGGCCCAGTCGATCGGCGAGCGCGAGCAGGGCGTGGCCTCGGTCTCCGCGCCGGTGCGCTCCCCCAGCGGCAAGATCATCGCCGCGGTCTCCGTCTCCGGCCCCCTCGAGCGGCTCACCCGGCAGCCCGGGCGCATCCACGCCCCCGCCGTCCTCGCCGCCGCCGAGCGCCTCTCGGAGTCGCTGCGCCGGGCTGCCGCGGAGTAGCCGCGGTTTCACCGGCCGGCCGGTGAAACTCACCAGAGCGCGCGAAACTTCGCGCACTGGGCGCAGTTCCGGTCACACAGTGCGCCGCTCGGCGTCGGGTCCGCTCAACAAGTACGGTGAGCCGGACCTTCCGAGGAGAGCCCAGCGAGCATGTCGACTGCCGCACGAGTGACCGACGAGCACGTCACCGTGCCCGCCGCGGTGACCGAGCCGGTCGTGGTGACCTTCGACGGCCAGTACGTGTGGTCCTTCTCGCCGCGACGTGACGGCGTCCGGCACGGCACGACCTGGCAGGTCCCGTGGCCCGAGGTGCTGCGTCCCGAGCTGGAGGGAACCACCCGGGTCCGGCTCGGCGACCTCGACGGCGGCACGGTGCTCTTCGAGTCCGAGGTCGCGTTCGGCGGCAACTCCGAGGAGCTGCACCTGCGCGACCGGCACGGCCACCCCCTGGCCGTCGACCGCGCCGGCCACCTCACCCGGGTCTTCTCCGACACCGAGTCCGGCGTACGACGCCACATCGTGGAGGGCGCCGCCCGCGCCCTGAGCCAGCTGCGCGACCAGATCGGCATCGACGCCCACCTCAGCTACGGCTGCCTGCTCGGGGCGGTGCGGGACGGTCGCATGATCGGCCACGACTCCGACGCCGACCTGGCCTACCTGAGCGCCTACACGCACCCGGCCGACGTCATCCGCGAGTCGTTCCGGATGGAGCGCGAGCTGCGCAAGCTCGGCTGGAAGGTGCTGCGGATGTCGGGCGCCGACCTCAAGCTCTTCCTGCCCCTGCCCGACGGGCGCACCGTCCACGTCGACGTCTTCGGCGCCTTCCACGTCGGCGACACCTTCTACCAGCTCGGCGGTCGCAGCGGCACGCTGCCTCGGGAGGCGCTCACCCCCGCCTCGACCGTCGTCCTCGAGGGCGTCGAGCTGGCCGCACCCGCCGATCCCGAGAGCGTGCTGGCCTTCCTCTACGGGCCGGGCTGGCGGGTGCCTGACCCGTCCTTCCAGAACGTCGACCCGGTGGTCGGCCTGGTCCGCATCGGTGGCTGGTTCTGGGGTGCCCGCCGCCACCTGCCGGAGTGGAACCTGCTCCTCCGCACCCGGCGTCGGGAGATCCCGAAGGAGCCCTCGCCGTTCGCGACGTGGGTCTCCGACCGCATCCCCGCGGACGCCCTCGTCGTCGACCTGGGCTGCGGCACCGGACGGGACACCGGGTGGTTCGCCACGCAGGGGCACGAGGTGATCGGCGCCGACTACTCCGGCGCCGCGCTGCGGATGACCCGCAACCTGCTCAAGCGTCGCGGGGTGGATGCCCCGACCGTCCGCTCGCTCTCGCTCAACGACCTGCGATCGACCCTGCTCACGGGTGCCGAGCTGGCGCGGCTGCCGCAGGCGCCGTACCTCTACGCCCGCGGGCTGGTCGACTCGATCGATGCGGAGGCACGCGCGAACCTCTGGCTGGTGTGCTCGATGGTGCTGCGCCGCGGTGGTTCCTTGCATCTCGAGTACGCCGCGACCCGCGCCGGCCTGGGCAACCAAGAGCTCGACGGGCTGGTCCAGCGGGTCAGCACCGACACCGTGCGCCGCGAGATCGAGGGCCGTGGTGGGCGCGTCGTGCACGTCGAGCACGGGCCGGGCGTCGACTTCTTCGGCGCACCGGACCCGTACGTCGCGCGCCTCGAGGTGCGCTGGGACATCGTCGAGCGGACCGGTCCGCCGACCCCGACCGAAGGAGGAACCGTGTTCAAGGACACCATCGAGGAGTCGCCGGACAAGCGAGTGACGTGGACTGACAAGGTGCAGAGCCTGCCTGCGATGCTCAGGGACCTCAGGTTCTCGGTGCACGAGAACCGGCGACTGAACCGCCGCCTCGCCGAGCTCACCGACGTCATGGCCGAGCTCCTCGTCCCGCTCGCCGACCGCGACGAGGAGAAGGCGCGCGAGCTGCTCGCGCAGTACCGCGAGACGACGCTGGGCTCCTAGCTCGTCGCGGGTTCCTCGGAAGGCTCGTCGGTCGGGTCGAGGAAGACGTGGCGCACCTCCGGGTGCGCCTCGCGCAGCCGCCGCTCCACCTCGTCGGCCGCCTGCTCGAGCTCGTCGACGCTGGCGTCGTCGTCGAGGTCGACCCGTGCGGCGACGAGGACCTCCTCCGGCGACATCCGCATCGTCAGGAGCTCGACGACGCTGTCGATCCCGGGCGACTCGTCGATGATGCGGCGGATCTCGTCCTGCACCGCGGGAGCCAGGGCCTCGCCGATCAGTGCCCTCTTGTTCTGCTGCCCGAGCGCGAACGCCACCAGCACCAGCAGCAGCCCGATCGCGATCGAGGCCGCCCCGTCCCAGAAGCCCTGCCCGGTCAGGTGGTGCAGGGTGATTCCGATCCCGGCCAGCACCAGGCCGATCAGTGCCGCGGTGTCCTCGAAGGCGACGGTCTTGGCGGTCGGGTCGGAAGTGATCCGCAGGTGCTCGAAGAACCCGCGGCCGCGTTCCTCCGCCTCTCCGTGCAGCTGTCGTACGGCGCGCCACCACGACGCCCCCTCGAAGACGAACCCGAGACCGAGCACCACGTAGGACACCAGCAGGCTGCCCAATGCCTCAGGCTCGATCACTGCCCGGACGCCCTCGAGGATCGAGTAGCCGGCGCCGAGGACGAAGATGCCCACTGCGGCGATCAACGACCAGAAGTACCGCTCCATGCCGTAGCCGAAGGGGTGCAGGGCGTCCGCCGGCTTCTGGCTGCGCTTGAGCGCGGCCATCAGGAAGACCTGGTTGAGGGTGTCGGCGAAGGAGTGCGCGGCCTCGGCCAGCATCGCCGTCGAGCCGGAGATCAGGCCGCCGGCGAGCTTGGCCAGGGCGATGGCCAGGTTGGCGCTGCCGGCGAGGAGCACGGTGCCGACCGACTCCTCGGCCACGCTCACTGCGGGTTCGTCGGCGTCGTCTGGCACCCCACCACCCTTGCAGGGGGCTGGTGGACCGGACCGGGCCGGGTCAGAACAGGACGTTCTGCTCCAGGCCGAGCAGGGTCTGCTTGCGCTCCAGGCCGCCGGCGTAGCCGATCAGGGTGCCGTTGGCTCCGATCACCCGGTGGCACGGGATCACGATCGCGATCGGGTTGCGGCCGTTGGCCAGGCCGACCGCCCGGGAGGCGGTGGTGGTCTTGCCGAGGCGACCCGCGATCACGCCGTACGACGTGGTCTCGCCGTAGCCGATCAGCCGGAGCTGCTCCCAGACGAGCTGCTGGAAGGCGGTCCCGGCCGGCGCCAGCGGCAGGTCGAACTCGCGCAGCACGCCCGCGAAGTACGCCGTCAGCTGCTCGACGGCACGCTGCAGCAGCGGGTCGTCGTCCGCGCGCTCGCCCAGCGGCTGGCCCAGGGGGAGCTCGGCGTACGGGTGGAACTCGATGCGCGCAATCGCGCCGTCGCGTGCCTGGATCCGGATCTCGCCCACGGGCGACTCCATCACGGTCCACACGGTCGTCTTCTCCATCGTCGGCATCATCGTCGCTCATCTCTCTGTGTTGTGGAGCACGTCGGCAGGGGCATCTCGTCCAGCACCACGGACCACAGCCGCATCAGGGCGTAGGAGCGCCAGGGGCGCCAGCTCTCGCTGCGGCCGCCCACCTCGTCGAGGCCCGAGTCGGGCCGCGGCGTTGCGGACGCCGAGGTCGGTGGGGAGGAAGACGTCGGGATCGCCCAGGGCCCGCATGCCGACGTAGTCGGCGGTCCAGGGGCCGATCCCCGCAAGCTCGAGCAGCGCCGCCCGGGTCGTGGCGCGGTCGGTGCTGCGGTCGAGGCGGATCTCGTCTCCCGCGAGGGCCGCGGCCATGCCGGTCAGGGCCCGGGCGCGAGCGCGCGGCATCGGCAGGGTCTCGGGGTCGATGGCGGCGATCGTGGCCGCGGTCGGGGCGAGCCGGGTGACGACGTGGTCGCCGGCGAGCCCGAGGGGCTCGCCGTGGGTCGCCACCAGCCGGGCGACGGCGGTGCGGGCCGCGGCCAGGCTCACCTGCTGCCCGAGCACGGTCTGCACCGCGACCTCGGCCCCGTCGAGCTGTCCGGGGACCCGCAGACCGGGCGTCGCCTCCACCAGCGGCGCGAGGACGGGATCCTCGGCCAACGCTCCGTCGACGGCCGCGGGATCGCAGTCGGCGTCGAGCAGCCGGCGGGTGCGCTCGATGGCCGGGGCGAGGTCGCGGGCGTCGGCGAGGGTGAAGGTGCACGCGACCTGCCCGAGCGGGCGGTCCGGTCCGAGCGTCACCCGGACCACGCCCGGGCCGTGCGGCAGCCGCACGGAGCGCTCGTACCAGTCCTCCCCCCACGCCTCGATCCCCTGCACCGCGTGCAGGGCCAGGAACCGGTGGAGCGGGTGGGCCGCAAAGGGCTCCCGTACGGCGATGCGGGTGCGGATGGTGCCGGAGGTGGCGACCTCACGACGGCCGCGCTTCGAGCGGAGCTCGGTCGGCGTCGCGGCGTACACCTCGCGCATCGTGTCGTTGAACTGGCGGATGCTGGCGAAGCCTGCGGCGAAGGCGATGTCGGCGAAGGACAGCTCGCTGGTCTCGATCAGGGTGCGGGCGGTCTGTGCGCGACGCGAGCGGGCCAGCGCCAGCGGGCCGGCGCCGTACTCCTGGGTGACGACGCGGTTGAGCTGGCGGGTCGAGTAGCCGAGGCGCTCAGCCAGTCCGTCGACCCCGTCACGCTCGACCACGCCGTCGGCCACCAGCCGCATCGCTCGCGCGGCCACGTCGGCCGCGACGTCCCACTCCGGGGACCCGGGGGTGGCGTCGGGCAGGCAGCGACGGCAGGCGCGGTACCCGGCGCCCTGGGCGCCCGCAGCCGTGCGGAAGAAGGAGACGTTGGTGCGCTTCGGGGTGATCGCCGGGCACGAGGGCCGGCAGTAGATCCCGGTGGTGCGCACCGCGGTGTAGAAGATCCCGTCGAAGCGACGGTCGCGGCCCTTGACCGCCCGGTAGCAGGCCTCGGTGTCGAGGGTGGCGCCGCGCGAGGTCCGTGGTCATGACCCCAGTCTGTCTGGTCCCACCGACAGCTTCTAGCGGGAATCGGACCGCGAGCCGTCGGGCGGTTCGCCCACAGGTGACGAGCTGAACGCACTGGTACCCCCGACGGGATTCGAACCCGCGCTACCGCCTTGAGAGGGCGGCGTGCTAGGCCACTACACAACGGGGGCCTGAGTCTCTTGCTGAGAACCGACGAGACTCTAGCGTGGCCGAGTTGGCCGACCAAATCCTCGTGCTCGCTGGGGTACTAGGACTCGAACCTAGACTAACTGGACCAGAACCAGTCGGGCTGCCAATTACCCCATACCCCATGGGGTCCTGCCGTGCGGACCGAGGGCCAAAGATACACAAGCGCTCTCGCGGCCACCAATCGAGGAGAGCGTCACCGGCACCCTCACCGCGGCCGGCAGTACGGCGCCCTGCACCTGCTGCTCGTCGCCACCCGTCCGGGGCGGTGGAGCCGTGGTGTTGCGCAGGCCCATCCGACGCGCGACCCACAGCACGAGCACGAGGAAGACGCCGTTCTGCACCAGCGTCACCGGCAGCTGCCACCACGACGCGTGCGAGACGGTCAGGGTGCTGTCGAGCTGGTCGTAGGCGATGGCGACCCCGAAGGCGAGCAGGTTGTTCAGCACGTGCAGCGCGATGCCGGCCTCGAGCCCGCCGACCAGGATCACCACCAGCCCGGCCATCAGCCCGAAGGCGAACCGGTCGAAGAACAGCGGGAAGTTCTGGGTGCCGTGGGCGAGCGCGAACAGCAGCGAGGTCAGCAGCAGCGCGACCACCCGGGAGCGGAAGAAGGACCCGAAGGCCTGCATCAGGTAGCCGCGGAAGCCGTACTCCTCGCCGATCGCCTGCAGCGGCGTGGTGAACAGGATCACCACGGCGGTCACCAGCAGCTGGCCGGTCGGTGCGTGCGCGGTGCCGGAGGTCCCGTTGGGGTCCTCCGGCAGGAAGGCGCCCACGACGAGGGAGGCGCCGAGGGCCACCGCCGCCAGCCCGACGCAGGCGAACAGGAACTTCCAGCGCACGCCCGGGAGCACCGAGGCCAGCCACCGCGGGCGCAGGCCGTGGACCACGCGTACGACGAGCCAGGTCACCAGCGTCAACGAGGCGAGCCCGAGGTTGACGTACAGCATCGTCCAGGGAGTCACCGTGTCGAGGTTCCCGGCGGCGGTCACGCGCTCGCCGAGGGTGCCGGGCCCACCGTCGACGGCGGCACCGATCACCAGGAACACGGTCAGCACGATCTGCACGACGAAGAAGATGACGACGCCGAGCAGCAGGCCCACGATCGGCTTCCACCAGGCGTAGCTCCAGGTGCGCAGCATCAGCGGGTAGCTGCGCGGCTCCGGGTGCGGGTGGGCCGCCTGCACCTGCCGGCGCTGCTGCTCGGCGTACCACTCGGGTGGCGGGGGCGGTGGCGCGGTCACGACCCGCTCGTCGGGCGCGGGGCACCGTCGAGGCGCGCCAGCGACGCCTCCCGGCCGAGCAGCTCGAGCGACTCGAACAGCGGCGGCGAGATCCGGCGGCCGGTGACGGCCACGCGCACCGGTCCGAAGGCGTTGCGCGGCTTGAGCCCGAGCTCGTCGACCAGCTTGGCGCGCAGGGCCTCCTCGATGGTGGCCGTCGTCCACTCGGTGAGAGCGCCCAGCGCCCCGCGGGCGGCGTCGACGACCGCGATCCCCTCGGCGTCGAGCACCTTGGCCACGTCGGTCTCGTCGTAGACGACCTCGTCGAGGAACAGGAACGCCAGCATGTCCGCGCCCTCGGCGAGGGTGCCGACGCGCTCGTGGATGAGCACGCAGCCCTCGGTGATCTTCAGCGTCTCCGCCTGGGTGGGCGGGTCCTCGACCAGGTCGGCCTCGTGGAGGAACGGCAGCAACCGCCGCTCGAGCTCCTCGATGCTGAGCAGGCGCATGTGCGCGCCGTTGATCGCCTCGAGCTTCTTGAGGTCGAAGCGGGCCGGGTTGGGGTTGACGTCCTCGATGTCGAAGGCCGCCACCATCTCCTCGAGGGTGAAGACGTCGCGGTCGGCGGCGATCGCCCAGCCCAGCAGGGCCAGGTAGTTCAGCAGGCCCTCGGGCAGGAAGCCCCGCTCGGCGTAGGCGTTGAGGTGGGACTCGGGGTCGCGCTTGGAGAGCTTCTTGTTCCCCTCCCCCATCACGAACGGCAGGTGCCCGAACTCAGGGACCGCCGTGCCGACGCCGAGGGCGACCAGCGCGCGGTGCAGCGGGATCTGGCGAGGAGTGCTGGAGAGCAGGTCCTCGCCGCGAAGCACGTGGGTGATCCCCATCAACGCGTCGTCGACCGGGTTCACCAACGTGTACAGGGGATCGCCGTTGGCGCGGCAGAGCGCGAAGTCGGGGACGAACTGCGTCTCGAAGCTGATCTCGCCGCGCACCAGGTCGTTCCAGGCCACCGAGCCGTCGGGCATCCGGAACCGGACGACCGGTCGGCGACCTTCACTCTCGAAGGCCGCGCGCTGCTCGGCGGTGAGCTCGCGGCAGTGGCCGTCGTACCCCTGGACCTTGGAGCCGGACGCCTTGCGGCGGGCGTCGACCTCCTCGGTGGTGCAGAAGCAGTCGTAGGTGTACGACGACTCGGCCAGCCGACCGAGGACGTCGCGGTAGAGGTCGCCGCGCTCGGACTGGCGGTAGGGGCCGTGGGGGCCGCCGACCTCGGGACCCTCGTCCCAGTCGAGGCCCATCCACCGCATCGTGTCGACCATGCCGCGGTAGGACTCCTCGGTGCTGCGCTCGCGGTCGGTGTCCTCGATCCGGAAGACGAAGGTGCCACCGTGGTGGCGGGCGAACGCCCAGTTGTACAGGGCCGTGCGCGCGAAGCCGACGTGCGGCGAGCCCGTGGGAGAGGGGCAGAAGCGCACCCGCACGCTGCCGGTCGGGCTTGGTCGAGCTTGCCGAGGCCGCGTCAGTCACGCCGTACCACCTTGTTGGTCAGGCTGCCGATGCCCTCGACCCAGACCTCGACCTCGTCGCCGACCTGCATCGGCCCGACGCCCTCGGGGGTGCCGGTGAGGATGACGTCGCCGGGGAGCAGCGTCATCACGCTGGTGACGTGGGCGACCAGCTCGGGGACGCCGAAGATCATGTCCTTGGTGGTGCCGTCCTGCTTCAGGTCGCCCTCGAGGTGGGTCTGCACCCGGATGTCGCTCACGTCGAGCTCGGTCTCGATCCACGGCCCGAGCGGGCAGAAGGAGTCGAAGCCCTTGGCCCGGGTGAACTGCACGTCATTGCGCTGCAGGTCGCGCGCGGTCACGTCGTTGCCGATCGTGTAGCCCCAGATCACGTCGGCCGCCTTCTCCTGCGGCACGTCGCGGCAGATCCTCCCGATCACCACGGCGAGCTCGCCCTCGTAGTGCAGGTCCTGGGTCTGGCGGGGGTAGAAGATCGGGTCACCTGGCCCCACCACGCTGGTGTTGGGCTTGAGGAACATCAGTGGCTCCTCGGGCAGGTCGTGCCCGAGCTCGGCGGCGTGAGCGGCGTAGTTGCGCCCGATGCCGACGACCTTGCTGCGTGGCAGCACCGGGCTGAGCAGCCGGGCGTCGACGAGCCGGACCTGCTCGTCGGTGGGCTGCATCCCGACGTACAGGGGGTCGCCGGCCAGCACGGTGATCAGCGAGTCGTCGTCGGGGATCCCGTGGTCGTCCACGTCGCCGGTGACGACGCCGAAGCGAGGGTCGTCCCCCGTGGTGAACCTTGCGATGCGCACCGCCCGAGCCTAGCGACCGCGGGGTCCCGGCCACGAACTACCGTCTGGAGCTGTGGAGATCCTGGCACGACCCGAGTGGGAGCAGCGCGCGGCCGCCCACGCGGCTCGGGTCGACCGCTGGGTGGCGCCGCACCTCTCTCGCCGCCGGCGCGGGGTCAAGCACCCGGTCCACGACTTCCTGTTCACCTACTACTCCCACAGCCCCGCCGCCCTGCGTCGCTGGCACCCGGGGTACGGCGTCGGGCTGCTCGATGCGGATGCGGCGTCGTACGGGTCGGCGTACCGACTCATATCCACATGCGATCGGACCCTTCCAGCCGGCGTGGTGGGGTCCGATCGCATGTGGATATGTGTCTCCGGGGAGCACCTGGCCGCCAAGGTGGGGGTGGTGGAGGGGGTCCGCGCGCTGCTGGTGGCGACCGAGGGGCGTACGGCGAGCTACGGCTGCTTCGGGTTGCACGAGTGGGCGATGGTGCACGGGCAGCCGGAGCGGGCGACGCGGCACGACCGGCCCTTGCGGCTGGGCCCTGCCGGGACGGACGCGGTCGTGGAGTCCCACCGGATCGCGTGCTCGCACTTCGACGCCTTTCGGTTCTTCACCGACTCGGCCCGCCCGCTGAACACCCTCTCGCCGGGCCGGGAGGACCGCCGCGGAGTTCGAGCAGCCCGGCTGCCTGCACGCCGGGATGGACCTCTACAAGCACGCCTTCCGGCTCAGCCCGCTCGTCGCGAGCGAGCTGGTCGCCGACTGCTTCGAGCTGGCCTGGGACATCCGCGAGCTCGACATGCGCGCCTCGCCGTACGACCTCGCAGACCTGGGCTACGAGCCGGTCCGGATCGAGACGCCCGCGGGCAAGCAGGAGTACGTCGCCGCACAGCGCGTGTTCGCCGAGCGCGGCGCACCACTGCGCCGGCGACTCGTCGAGGAATGCGATCGACTGCTGGCGCAGGCCGTTCTACCGTCGGAGGCATGAGCGAGCGGGGCGCGGACGCCGACCTGGTCGCGCGGTTCGTCAAGGACGGGCGACTGGTGATCATGCCCACCAAGCGGAGCAAGCTGCGCCCTGTGCTCGACCACATCGCCCAGGAGTTCGAGCTCGGGTTGACCTATCCGGAGAAGGACGTCAACGAGGTCCTCGAGCGCTACCACTCCGACTACGCCGCGCTGCGCCGCTATCTCGTGGACGAGGGCTTCATGACCCGCGAGGCCGGCATCTACTGGCGCTCGGGCGGAACCGTCCCCCTCTGAGCGACCGCTGGGCGCGTCACCAGCCGGGTGGAGTCCGCCGGAAGCCGTCGTGCGCCGACTCCACCTGCGCGGCAAGCGAGAGCAGCGCCGCCTCCTCGCCGGGCCTCGCGGCCAGCATCACCCCGACCGGCAGGTCCTCGGCCGTCCAGTGGGTCGGCAGCGAGATCGCCGGGCTGCCGGTGACGTTCCACATCGAGGTGTACGGCGTGAACCGCTTCTGCGCCTCGAAGTCGCCGGCGGGATCGGCGTCGTCGCGGATCGCGCCGACCGGGAGCGGCGGGCTGGCCAAGGTCGGGGTCAGCACGGCGTCGTACGGCGCCAGTGCGGTGAGCGTCCGCGCGGCGACCCGGCGCAGCTCGCCGATGGCCAGCCCGAACTCCGGACCGCTGACCGCCATGCCGAGGTCCGAGAGCCAGGTGGTCAGCGGACGCAACAGCGACCGGGCCTGGTCGGGGAGGTTGACCACCGACAGCGCGGTCAGCACCGCCCAGCAGGTCTCGAAGACGGGTACGGCGTCGCGCGGCAGCGGCACCTCGATGTCGACCACGTCGTGGCCGAGCGACTCCAGCAGGCGGCTGGCCTCCTCCCAGGCGGTGACGCACTCGGGGTCGACGTCGGTGTCCGCGATCACGGGCTCCGCGAAGCGCGCCACGCGGAGGCGTCCCGGCTCGCGGTCGCAGGCGTCGAGGAAGGGTGTGCCGGGTTCGGGCGCCCAGCTGGGATCACCGGGGTCGCGGCCGGCCATCACGTCGAGGAAGGCGGCGGCGTCGCGCACCGTGCGCGCGAGTGGCCCCGCGGTGCCCAGACCGACCGGGTCGCCGTACATCGGCGCGCCGGAGATCCGTCCGCGCGTCGGCTTGAGCCCGACCAGCCCGCAGCAGGAGGCGGGGATCCGGATCGAGCCACCGCCGTCCGATCCCTGAGCGAGGGGCACCAACCCGGCTGCCACCGCCGCCGCCGCGCCTCCGCTGGAGCCGCCGGCCATCCGGCTCCTGTCCCACGGGGTCACCGCCGGTGGGCGTCCCTCCGGCTCGGTGTAGCAGGGCGAGCCGAACTCCGGCGTGCTCGTCTTGCCCAGGCTGACCATCCCAGCCGCGTCGATGCGGCGGACCACCTCGTCGTCGACCTCGGGCACGAAGTCGGCGTACACCGGTGAGCCGAAGGTGGTGCGGACCCCGGCCGTGGCGTTCAGGTCCTTGATCGCGGTGGGCACGCCGGCCAGGGGGCCGGCATCACCGCGACGGGTCCTTGAGGAGCTCGCGCTGCGAGCGTCTCGAAGGGCCCGTTCGACGGTCACCGTGACGAACGCGCCCACGTCGTCGAGCCGCTCGATCCGGTCGAGGTAGTGCTCGACGAGCTCCTCGGTCGAGGTCTCCCCCGCCCTGATCGCCGCGCCCTGCTCGAGCGCGGTGAGGTCGTGCAGCTCGGTCACGGTTTGGCAGGCTACCCGGGTGTCCCGGATCCCCCTGCTCCCCCTGCTGCTCGTCCTCGCGGGGTGCGGGGGCCAGCACCAGCCCACGGCGACCCGACACCGACACCCACTCACTCACTTTCAGTCACTGAAACTCCGAGTCCGACCTCAGTGCCCTCACCGACGCCCTCACCGTCGCCGAAGGCCACCCCGAACCCGTCGCCTACGGAGAAGTCCGACCCTCGTTGGCGCTTCTACTCCAGCGACCGGCGCACGCACACCTCGCCATGGTTCGAGGGCGCCCATCGGGTGATGATCGGGTTCGGCTGCACGGTCGCTCCGTACTACGACCACGACCCGCGCTGTCCAGGCCGGCAGGGGTTCCACCACGGGATCGACGTCGCGATGGCCTGCGGGACGCCGCTGACCTCTGACGTCACCGGGGTCGTGCTCCCTCTCTCGGCGCCCGGGTCACCCGGTCCGGCGTACGGCGTGAACCCGGTGCGCATCCACACCGGCGACGTCGACGTCCTGATCGGTCACACACGCCGGGTCTTCGTGAGACCGGGGCAGCAGGTCCGACCCGGCCAGCGCATCGCGCTGTCCTCCGACAGCGGCGCGCCCGACGGCTGCCACCTGCACTTCGAGGTGCATCGGCACGGCCAGGGCTTGGCCGGCGCGATCGACCCGGCCCCGCTGCTCAAGCTCTCCTGAGCGGGGCGCCCCGAACTCCACATTTGTGCAGTCGTCACGTAGCGATGGCTCGATCGCTACGTGACAACTGCACAAATGTGCGGCTTGCGCGATGCCCGGCCTCAGGCCCCGTGCCGCCGCAGGCCGAAGGTGAGGCTGTCGAGCAGGGCCATCCACGACGCCTCGATCACGTTGTGCCCGACGCCGACGGTGACCCAGGAGCTGCCCCCGTCGGAGGTCTCGATCAGCACCCGGGTGATCGCGTCGGTGCCGTGGCCCTGGTCCAGGATGCGCACCTTGTAGTCGATCAGCTCGAACTTCACGATCTCCGGGTACAGCTGCTCGATCGCCTGGCGCAGCGCGTGGTCCAGCGCGTTCACCGGGCCGTTGCCCTCGCCGGTGGCCACGATCCGGGCGCCGCCGGCACGGATCTTCACCGTCGCCTCCGAAACGGCCTCCTCCCCCGGCCGGGTCTCGGTGATCACCCGCCACGACTCGGTGTCGAAGTACGACGGGCGCACGCCCTCGACCTCCTCGAGCAGCAGCAGCTCGAAGGAGGCGTCGGCAGCCTCGAAGGTGAAGCCCCCGGCCTCGAGCTCCTTGACCCGGTCGGTGACCTTCTTGACCAGGTCCGGCGGCAGGTCGAAGCCGAGCTCGCGCCCCTTCAGCTCGATCGAGGCGCGGCCGGCCATGTCGGAGACCAGCAGCCTCATGTCGTTGCCGACCCCCTCCGGATCCATGTGCTGGTAGAGGTTGGGGTCGACCTTGATCGCGCTCGCGTGGAGGCCGGCCTTGTGGGTGAAGGCGGAGACGCCGACGTACGGCTGGCGCGACGCCGGCGGGAAGTTGGTCACGTCGGCAACGGCGTGCGCCACCCGGGTCGCCTCCCGCAGCAGTCCGTCGGGAAGCACGGCGCGCCCCAGCTTCAGCTCGAGGTTGGCCACCACAGTGACCAGGTCGGCGTTGCCGGTGCGCTCGCCGTACCCGTTCAACGTGCCCTGCACGTGGGTGGCTCCGGCGTCGACCGCGGAGAGCGTGTTGGCCACCGCGCAGCCGGTGTCGTTGTGGCAGTGGATGCCGACCCGCCCGCCGGTCGACTCGACCACGTCGTCGACCACGTCGGCGACCCAACCGGGCAGCATCCCGCCGTTGGTGTCGCACAGCGCCGCGACGTCCGCGCCGGCCTCGAAGGCCGTGCGCAGCACCTCGAGGGCGTAGTCGCGGTTGTCGCGGTAGCCGTCGAAGAAGTGCTCGGCGTCCAGGAAGACGCGCTGGCCCTCGGCCCGCAGGTGCGTGACGGTGTCGCGCACCATGGCGAGGTTCTCCTCGAGCGTCGTGCGCAGGGCCAGCTCCACGTGCCGGTCGTGCGACTTTGCCACCAGCGTCACCACGCCCGCTCCCGAGTCGCGCAGTGCCGCGACGAGCGGGTCGTCCGCCGCCCGGACCCCGGCCCGCCGGGTGGCGCCGAACGCCGCCAGCTGCGCGTGCCGCAGGTCCAGCTCGTCGACCGCGCGGCGGAAGAACTCGGTGTCCTTGGGGTTGGCCCCTGGCCAGCCGCCCTCGATGAAGCCGACCCCGAGCCCGTCGATGTGCCGCGCGATGCTGAGCTTGTCGGCGACGGAGAGGTTCAGGCCCTCCTGCTGCGCGCCGTCGCGCAGGGTGGTGTCGTAGACGTGGAACAGGTCGCCGGTTGATGGGCCGAGCGCTGGGGCGGTCATCGGAATCTCTCGTCGGTCGGTCAGGGCAAAGAAAAAACCTCCCGTCGGGACGGAAGGTCAGCGCGACAGGTTGGCCTGTCGCGCTACTCGATAATGATCACTGCGTGCTGCACGGGCACGAGTCTGCCACGGATCCCCCGGCGGCGGTACGCCGTCCCGGGATCGCGCGTGCGGCCGCGGAACGGCGAGGTGCGAGATGTTTCCCCGGCATCTCGCCACCACGCCGTCCCGATCGGCCGGCGGGCCGCCGCCTGTCCCAGCCCTCCAGATGGAACCCCGACGACGTTGACCGACGTGACCCCCGACCAGGCCCTGATCCGTCAGCACCACACATCAGGCAGGGCGACTGATCGGAGATCACTACACCTATCGTGCGTAGCGCGCACTTATGACACATGACCTGTTTGGACTAATTCGGTCAGACCGGTCAGGCAATTAATGAGTCTCGAAAATGCTCTCGATCAGCGCAGGAAGTGCCACGGCGGAGCGAGCGCCGGGGCCCAGTTCGGCCCAGTGTCGAGGAGCAGCCCGAGCAGCACCGTGGTGCCGAGCAGGCACGCCGCGACGACGAACCAGCCGCCGAACTCCGAGCGGGAGGTGCGCACCACGAAGCCGCGGGTGCTCTCGCGCAGTCGCGTCGAGCCGGGACCCCACCAGAGGGCGGGCACGAAGCCCAGTCCCGCCAGGACGAGGTCGACCCGGACCGGCTGCCCGACCACGTAGCCGAGGGAGTACATCCCCAGAGCGGTGAAGGCCGCCGCGAACAGCAGCACCATGGAACCGGCCAGCGCCACCAGGAGGTAGACCGGCAACGAGAGCGTGGTGGCCGGGACGTCGTACCACGCGGCGCGCCCGCGCAGCAGCCGTCGGCGCGAGTGGCGTTGCCGGGTGACCGAGACCAGCCGCAGCGCCAGCGCGACGACACCGACGACAGCGGCGCCCGCGTACGGCGCGTAGGCGATCATCGAGCCGGCCAGTGCGCCCAGGCCGAGGAGCTGCAGGACCTGCTGGACCCGCGAGGAGTCCCGCGGAGAAGCGATGGCCTCCGCCGGCGGCCCGGACCGGGAAGGGAGCTGGGCGGGGGGCTTGACGGGGAGCTGGGCCGGGGCCGGGATGACGCGCGTCCTGGGCGCTTCCTCGCGCACGGCCGGCTCTGCGGGCGCGGGGACGCTCGGTCGCTCGACGGGCGCGTGCAGCGGCGCGACCACGGTGCGCCCCGTCGGCGGTGTGTCCCCCTCCGGCGGGGTCCCCGTCGGCGACGAGGGGTAGAACGGCATCGTCCAGAGCTCGCGCTCCACCGGCGGCTCGACCGGGAGCGGCACCCGCTGCTCCTCCAGCAAGGCCCGGACCTCTCTGAGCGTGGGTCGTTGCCAGGGCTCCGGCTCCAGGCAGCCGCGCAGCACCTGCGCGAGCCCCTCGGGGACGCCGGAGAGGTCGTGCTCCCCGCGGCGCACGCGGTCCATCACCGCCATCGCCGGTCCGCGGCCGTACGGCGGGCTCCCGGTCGCGGCGAAGGCGACCGTCGCGGCCCAGGCGTGCACGTCGGCGGCGGGCGTGCCGTCCTCGCCGTAGAGGATCTCGGGTGCGAGGTAGCCGGGAGTCCCCAGCAGGAACCCGGTCTGGGTCAGCCGAGGGTCGTCGGCGAGCCGGGCCAGGCCGAAGTCGATCAGGACGGGCGAGCGACCCTCCATCAGCACGTTGGTCGGCTTGATGTCGCGGTGCAGCACCCCTACGGAGTGGACGGCCTGGAGCGCCTCGGCGAGGGCGTCGGCGAAGTGCACCAGGTCGCGTCCGGCGATCGGCCCTTCCTCGGCCACGTGGTGGTAGAGGGAGAGGCCCGGCACGTAGCGCGTCACGACGTACGGCGTCGGCCCGTGCGGGTCGGCGTCCAGGATCTCCGCCACGCGGGGGCTGGTCACCAGGCGCAGGGAGCTGACCTCGCGGGCGAGGCGCTCGCGGGCCTCGGCGTCACCGACGACGTGGGGTCGCAGCACCTTCAGGGCGACCCGGCGACCGTCGAGGGTCTGGGCGAGGTGCACCACGCCCATGCCGCCCTCGCCGATGCGCGCGAGCAGTCGGTACGGGCCGATGTTCGCGAGCTTCGAGGAAGGCTGGGGGGCGGCGGTCATCTCGGCGCCAACGGTAGCCGGGGGCGTAGCCAAACCGACGAACCCACGCGCCTTCGGCACCACAGGTGTCAGGCAGATCTGCCTGGCACGACGTTGTGCATCCAGCCGAAGTGGTCGTCGTCGCGGCCGTACTGGATGTCGACGAGGGCCTTGCGGATCTCGAGGGTCAGCGGACCTGCGTCGTCGGTCGCGGCGCCGGAGACCTCGCCGCCCTCCCACTTCAGCGTGCCGACCGGGGTGATCACCGCGGCCGTGCCGCACGCGAACACCTCGGTGATGTCGCCGGAGGCCACGCCCTCGCGCCACTCGTCGATGGAGAACTTGCGCTCCTCGACGTGGTGGCCGCGCTTCTGGGCCAGCTCGATGATCGCCGAGCGGGTGATGCCCTCGAGGATCGTGCCGGTCTCGGGGGTGACGATGTGGCCGTCGGCGTAGACGAAGTACATGTTCATGCCGCCGAGCTCCTCGACGTACCTGCCCTCGGCCACGTCGAGGAAGACCACCTGGTCGCACCCCTCGGCCGTCGCCTGTTGCTGGGCCACCAGCGAGCTGGCGTAGTTGCCGCCCGTCTTGGCCGCGCCCATGCCGCCGCGGCCGGCCCGGGTGTAGTCCTCGGTCAGCCAGAGGGTCAGCGGCTTGACCCCGCCCTTGAAGTAGGCGCCCGCGGGCGAGGCGATCACCATGAAGCGCACGTGCTGGGCGGGCCGGACGCCGAGGAAGGACTCGGCGGCGAACATGAACGGCCGCACGTAGAGGCTCTTCTCCCCCGTCCCGTCTGCCGAGTTCTGGGGGACCCAGCGCTGGTCGACCTCGACGAGGGCGTCGACCGCCTGCACGAAGTCCTCGGGATCCAGGACCGGCAGGGCCAGCCGCTGCGAGGACCGCACCATCCGCCGGGCGTTCTCCTCGGGCCGGAAGGTCCAGATCGAGCCGTCGTCGTGCCGGTAGGCCTTCATCCCCTCGAAGATCTCCTGCGCGTAGTGCAGCACCGCGGAGGCCGGGTCCATGCTGAGCGCGCCGTACCGCTCGATCCGCGCAGCGTGCCACCCCTGCTCCGGCGTCCACTCCACGGTGAGCATGTGGTCGGTGAAGTGGGTGCCGAACCCGGGGTTGCCCAGGATCTGCGCCACCTCGTCCTCGCTGCGTGGGCTGTCCGAGGGGGTGATCTCGATGTCGAGCGTCATGGGGGCCAACTTATCTCTCGAAGTCTGGTGCGGTCGATGAGGCCGCCGGGGTCTGAGCCCGAAACCCGGTGGGCGCCGGTTTCCCATGCGTGGAGGGGATTTTGCCTCCGACCACAGGAAGTTCCCTGTGCTACGCGGCAAGAAAGGTCCTCCGCATGGGAAACCGGCCGTGGGTCAGGCGAGCCGCGCGGCGATCGAGTCGCCGACGGCCTGGGTGCCGATGGGCTGGCCCGGGGTGCGGGCGGCGAGGTCCTGTACGACGGCGTGCTCGACCTGGCGGGCCGCCTCCTCGAGGCCGAGGTGCTCGAGCATCAGGGAGACCGAGAGGATCGCTGCGGTCGGGTCGGCCTTGCCCTGGCCGGCGATGTCCGGCGCCGAGCCGTGCACGGGCTCGAACATCGAGGGGGCGGTCCGGTCGGGGTTGACGTTCCCGCTGGCGGCCAGGCCGATGCCACCGGTGATGGCGGCGGCGAGGTCGGTGATGATGTCGCCGAAGAGGTTGTCGGTGACGATCACGTCGAAGCGCGCGGGGTCGGTGACCATGAAGATCATGGCGGCGTCGACGTGCATGTAGTCGACGCTCACGTCGGGGAACTCCTGGCCGACCTCCTGCACCAGGCGCCACCAGACGGCGCCCGCGTTCACGAGGACGTTCGTCTTGTGGACCAGGGTCAGCTTCTGCCGGCGCTTCTGCGCACGTCGGAACGCGTCGCGGACGACCCGCTCGACACCGAACGCGGTGTTCAGCGAGACCTCGGTGGCGACCTCCTGCGGCGTCCCGACGCGTACGGCGCCGCCGTTGCCGGTGTAGGGCCCCTCGGTGCCCTCGCGCACCACGACGAACTCGACTTCGCCAGGGTCGGCCAGGGGTGAGGCCGCGCCGGGGAAGATGCGCGAGGGGCGCAGGTTGACGTAGTGGTCGAGCTCGAAGCGGAGCCGCAGCAGCAGCCCGCGCTCGAGGATGCCGGGAGGCAGGTTCGGGTCACCGGGCCTGCCACCGACAGCGCCGAGCAGGATCGCGTCGTGGCCGCGGATCTCCTCGAGCACCGAGTCGGGGAGCACCTCACCGGTCGCGAGGTACCGCTCCGCGCCGAGGTCGTAGCGGGTCGGCTCGAACTTCACGCCGGCAGGCGCGACCGCCTCGAGGACCTTGAGCGCCTCGGCGGTGACCTCGGGGCCGATGCCGTCCCCGGGGATGACCGCGAGGCGTACCGGACCGGTGGCAGGTGTCTGCTCAGGCATGCGGCGAATCTAGTTGTCGTCCGGGCGTTCGCCGCCGTTGTCCCGCAGGTCGAGCGCCGCCTGGACGGCCTGGTTGCTCGTCGGGTTGTCGGGGTCGTGCCGGGCCGGGCCCCACTCGGGGTACATGTCGTACATCTCGTTCTCCTCGGAAGTGCTGCAGGAACAGGTGGTTCGCCGCTGGGACGGCTGTGTCACCGCGAGGAGATGGGCTTTCTCGACGCCGATGGATCGCACCGACGGATGGAGCCCGGGAAGCAGCAGGTGGAACTTCGTCTGTCTCACTCGCGGAGGTGATGGGCCGGTGGCGTCTGGGGGACGCCGAACTCCGCGGCGAGGTGGCCTATCGAGTCAGGCCCCGCCACGGCGGCAAATAAGTACGAAGTTCCTCCGCATGGTGAAACCAGCGTAGGCAATCGACGCCGGTGTCGCGCGCGCCTTCGTGGGTTGTCCCAGCATCCGAGACGGATGTCTGGATCGTGGCGGGCTCAGCGTGGTTTGCAAGACTCGACTGCATGAGTGCTCCCCCGGAGCTCCCGCCGATCGTCTCGCGGGCCTTCGACGTCTGCCGCCGGGCGGGCTACGTCTCCTTCTGCCGCAACGAGACCGGCCGCCTGCTCGCCACGCTCGCCGCGACCCGCGAGGGGACGATGGCTGAGTTCGGCACCGGTTGCGGGGTGGGTACGGCGTGGCTGCGCTCCGGCGTTCGTCCTCGCGGGCACATCCTCACCGCCGAGCTCGACCCCGACCTGGCCACGGCCGCGCAGGACATCTTCACCGACGACCCCCAGGTCGAGGTGCTGGCCGCCGACTGGTCCACGCTGCTGAACAAGGGGCCGTACTCCCTGCTCTTCCTCGACCCCTCGGTGCCCGAGGACGCGGGCGTCGACGCCGTCGCCGACCTCGTCGAGCCGGGCGGCATCGTCGTGCTCGACGACTTCACCCCGTGCGAGCAGTGGCCGCCGGTCAGCTACGGACGCGTCGACGTGCTCCGCGAGGGCTGGCTGACCGACCCGCGGTTCACCGCGGTCGAGGTGATGGTGGCCAGCGACGCCGCCGTGATCATCGCCACCCGCCGCTGAGACGCCACTGGCCCCGGGGTGTACCCGAGGCCAGTGACGACAGCGATGCTCAGTGGCAGGGCATCTCCAGGCCCTCCTCCTCGGGCAGGACGACCTCGGAGACCATCTCCTCGATCTCCTCGGCCGGCAGCGCGACCGCCATCGCCCAGTAGTAGATGACGCAGCTGAAGATCACCGTGACGATGATCCCGAGGTAGTCGCCCAGCACCGGGTCGTCCATCGGCCCGAAGGAGCTCAAGTAGACGATGACCCCCATCCCGACGAGGTACACCGGCAGCCAGGCCGCGCCTCTCAGGTTCAGGTGCACCGGCTTGTCGTTGAGGCCGAAGATCAGGTTCGCGGCCAGGATCACGTAGCCGATCAGGATCGCGATCCCGAGCTTCCAGTCGGTGTCCCAGCCCGACCACAGGATGATCAGGCCGGAGATGGCGAAGCCCAGCGGTGCGAGGATCTCGGCCGCGCGGCAGCACGTAGGGGCGATCAGCGTTGGGCAGCCTTCGGCGGAACGCGCCCAGGGAGAGCGGCGCCCCGGCGTACATCAGCACGCTCGCGCTGGTGATCAGGCCGACCAAGGACTGCCAGCTCGGGAACGGCAGGAAGCAGATGACGCCGGTGATGAAGGCCGCGATCAGGCCGACCCACGGCACCCGACGCTCGTTGGTCCACTCGAAGGGCGTCGGGACGTAGCCGTTGCGGCTCAGGCCGTAGGAGACGCGCGAGCTGCCGGTGATGTAGATCAGGCCGGTGCCGGCCGGGGAGACGATCGCATCCACGTAGATGATCCAGGCCAGCCAGCCCAGGCTGAGCGCGGTGGCCACCTCGGCGAACGGCCCGGTGAACGTGGTGTAGAGGCCCTGGCCGGTCGCGTCCCAGGTCTTGCCGATCGTGTCGGCGGGCAGCGCGACGAGGAAGGCGACCTGCAGCAGGATGTAGACCGTCATGCCGATCAGGATCGAGCCGATGATGGCGAAGGGGATGTCCTTCTTCGGGTTCTTCGCCTCACCGGCCAGCTGGTCGGCCTGCTCGAAGCCGAGGTAGCTGAAGATGATGCCGCTGGTCGCGACGGCCAGCAGGATGCCGTGCAGCCCGTTGGGGTTGAAGCCGTTGGCCGCGGTGAAGTTCGAGCCGTGGAAGTTGAACAGCGCGAGCACCAGGATGGTCAGCAGCGGCACCGCGATCTTCCACCAGGTCATCGCGCTGTTGGTTGCTGCCAGCATCTTCACGCCGAGGAAGTTCACCGCGGTGAGGATCGCCATCAGGATGATCGCGACGATCAGGCCGGACGTGGTGAGCGTGCCCTTGTCGCTGAGCCAGCCGTCGGCCCAGGAGTAGTGGCCGGCGTACTCGATCATCGCCGAGACCTCGATCGGGGCCACGGTCGCCGCCTGCAGCCAGGAGAACCACCCGAACGAGGCGCCGGCCGCCCCGCCGAAGGCGTAGTGCGGGAACCGGGCGGTGCCGCCGGAGACGGGGTACATGCCGCCGAGCTCGGCGTGGATCAGCGCGAGCACCATGATCATCACGCCGCCGATGCCCCACGAGATGATGGCGGCGGGACCGGCGGCGATCAGGCCCTTCTGGGCGCCGAAGAGCCATCCGGAGCCGATGATCGAGCCGACGGAGGCCCAGATCAGGCCGACCTTGCCGACCTCACGGAGTAGCGCGGTGTTGCGAATCGGAGGTGGAGGAGATGTTTCGGTTGCAGTCATCAGGGGTCAACCTTCCTGCTCAGCGGCATGGGCGCCACAGGTCAAAGTACGACTGCCGGATGCCGACGGCGAGCATTGAAGCGTTACTTTTTAGTTGCCGTCATCCACCGCCGGGATGATCGCGGCTCCGGTCGAGGTCGACCACGCAGTGCGGGAGCATCAGCTGGACGAGCGGCCCGATGGCCAGGGCGTATGCCAGGGTCCCGATGCCGACGACGCCGCCGAGCGCCCAGCCGGTCGCCACGACGGTGACCTCGAGCGCCGTGCGGACCACCAGGATGGGTGCGCCGGTACGACGGTGCAGCCCGGTCATCAGCCCGTCGCGCGAGCCGGGCCCCAGCTGGGAACCGATGTAGAGCGCGGTCGCGACCGCGTTGCCCAGCACGCCGGCCACGAGCAGCGCACGTCCGCGTCCAGAGCTGGTCAGGGGCCGGCAGGACACCCAGCACCGCGTCGACGACGAGTCCGACGACGATCGAGTTGGCGATGGTGCCCAGTCCCGGCATCTCCCGCAGCGGGATCCAGAGCAGCAGCACCACCACGCTCATGCCGATCACCGCCTGGCCGATCGTGATCGGCAGGTGCTTGGCGAGACCCTGGTGCAGCACGTCCCATGGCGCGTTGCCCAGGGTCGAGCGGATCAGCATGGCCAGGGTCGCGCCGTACAGCACCAGGCCGAAGGACAGCTGGACCAGCCGGTGCGGCAGCCGCCCGGCGCGCAGCTGGGCGAGCGGACCGAGGCGGGAGAGCTGCCGCCTCACCCGGAGAGGTCGACGCCGCGGACGCTGTCGGCCTCCATCGCCTCGCGGATCTCCTCGAGGACCTCGGCCGGCACGGCGGAGTCGACGGAGAGAGCGACGAGGGCATGGCCGCCCTTCACGTCGCGAGAGACCTGCATGCCGGCGATGTTCACCCCGGCCTCGCCGAGGATCTGGCCCACGATGCCGACCATGCCGGGGCGGTCCTCGTAGCGGAAGAAGGCCAGGTGCTCGGTGGGTTCGAGGTCCACGACGTAGTCGTTGACCTCGACGAGGCGCTCGCGCTGGCCGAGGCCGATCAGCGTGCCCGACACCGAGACCTGCGACCCGTCGGCCAGGGTGCCGCGGATGGTGATCAGGTTGCGGTGGTCCGGGCTCTCGGCCTCGGTGATCAGGCGGACCTCGATCCCCCGCTCGGCCGCCAGCAGCGGCGCGTTCACGTAGGAGACCTGGTCCTCGACGATGTCGGCGAAGATGCCCTTGAGTGCTGCCAGCTCGAGCACCTTCACGTCGTAGGCCGTGATCTCGCCGCGGACCTCGACATCGATCTGCTGGGCCACCTCGGCGGCCAGGGAGGTGAAGATGCGCCCGAGCTTCTCCACCAGCGGGATGCCCGGGCGGACGTCCTCGGCGATCACCCCACCCTGGACGTTGACGGCGTCGGGGACCAGCTCACCGGCCAGGGCCAGGCGCACCGAGCGCGCCACCGCGACGCCGGCCTTCTCCTGCGCCTCCTCGGTGGAGGCACCGAGGTGGGGCGTCGCGACGACGTTCTCCAGCTCGAAGAGCGGGGAGTCGGTGCACGGCTCCTCCGCGAAGACGTCGAGACCCGCCGCTGCGACCTGGCCGGTCTTCAGGGCGTCGTACAGCGCCTTCTCGTCCACGATGCCGCCGCGGGCAGCGTTGACCACGACCAGGTTGGGCTTGGCCCGGGCGAACTGGTCGGCGCCGATCAGGCCGACGGTCTCCGGGGTCTTGGGCAGGTGGACGGTCAGGAAGTCCGACTCGGCCATCAGCTCGTCGAGCCCGACCATCCGGACCCCCATCTGGGCCGCGCGTCCTGCCTGGACGTAGGGGTCGTAGGCGATCACGTCCATGCCGAAGGCGGCCAGCCGGTTGGCGACGAGGACGCCGATGCGTCCGAGCCCGACGATGCCGACGGTCTTCTCGTAGCAGCTCGATGCCGGTGAACCGGCTGCGCTGCCACTGGCCGCGGGTCAGCGCGGCGTGGGCGGGGCTGATGTGTCGCGCCGCCGCGAGCATCAGCGCGACGGCGAGCTCGGCAGCGCTGACGATGTTGGAGGTCGGCGCATTGACGACCATCACGCCGTTCTGCGTCGCGGCGCGTACGTCGACGTTGTCGAGCCCCACGCCGGCACGGGCCACCACCCGGAGTCGTCGTCCCGCGGCCAGGGCCTCGGCGTCGACGTGCGTGGCGGACCTGACCAGGATCGCGTCGGCCTCGGCGATGGCGGCGAGCAGCGCGGGGCGGTCGGTGCCGTCGCAGGTGCGGACCTCGAAGTCCGGGCCGAGCGCGTCGACGGTGGCCGGACTGAGCTCCTCGGCGATGAGGACGACGGGCCGCGGGCTCGAGGAGGGGGTCACAACGATCCTGACGTCGGAGCGTGAATCTTCGAAGGGGCCGCACGGCGCTGTGCGTCGGCAGCGTAACCGACGCCCTGCCTCGCGCGTTGGGTCACTGTTCCGTTGGGTGCAGGAGTACAGCCCGTGCCCGGCCGTCCACGCGGGGGCGTGAGCACGGCCGGGTGCAGGGCTGCTGCTCGTCCGCGGGACCGCCCCAGAATTGTCCTGGAAAAGGCGAAGGACCCAGCAAGTATGAGTTGCTGGGTCCTTCTGGTTGACCGGAGATGGTGACACTCCGAATCGATCACTCTTCCCCTCAGGTCCCGGTGGCCGTCACCTGCTCACCGCCACGAGTCGCCTCGTGGTGCGGACCTTCGTCTCCGAGTGATCCCGCTGTTCCCGTAGGAACCGCGTGACAGCAGTTCTATGCCCCCCTGGAGGGTGTGCGCAAGGGAAACCAGCAGTGAACTTCCAGCATTTTCGCGCCGTCGGCGTGTCCTCCACAGAACGTGGTCCGTCGTCCACAGGAACGGCCGGTCGTCCACAGGTGACCGGCTGGTGCCTGTGGACGGAGAAGCACGGAGAAACCTAGATCGGGCACCCGTCCGGGCCGCACTCCTGTGCGTCACCACCGGCACCACCACTGGCGGCGACGACGTCGAGCAGCGGGTGGCTCTCGGCCCATGCCCGGTCCAGCACCTGGCCGAACACCTCGGCCGGCTGGGCGCCCGCGACCCCGTAGCGGCGGTCGATCACGAAGAAGGGCACGCCCGTCGCCCCCAGCGCTGCCGCGTCGCGACCGTCGCGCTCCACCTCCGCGGCGTACTCACTGCCCGCCAGCACTGCGGCCACCCGGTCCGCGTCGAGCCCGACCTTCTCCGCGAGTGCCTGCAGCAACGCGTGGTCCGCGACGTTCTCCGCCCGGGTGAAGTACGCCGCCAGCAGCTCGCGCTTGAGCGTGCGCTGCACCTGCGGTCCCGCCTCGTCGAGGGCGAGCTGGAGCAGCCGGTGCGCGTCGACGGTGCTCACGTGCGGCGCTGCCCCGTGGTCGAAGACGAGCCCCTCCTCGGCGGCGACGGCCTCGGTCTGGGCGATCATCTGCCGTGCGGACCCGACGTCGCCGCCGGCGTACTTGCGCGCCAGCATCTCCACGACCGTGCCGTCCGGGACCTGGGGTGCGCTCGGGTCGAGCTGGAAGGAGCGGTAGACGACCTCGACGTCGTCGCGGTGCTCGAACCCGGCCAGGGCCGTCTCGAGCCGGCTCGTGCCGATGTAGCACCACGGGCACACGACGTCTGACCAGATCTCGATCTGCATGTCAGTCCGAACAGCTGACGGGGCCCGGGTGTTCCGACCCTGAGAGACCCCGGGCAGATCTCAGGGACGAGCCAGCAGGCTCCCTGATGCGCCGGGGTCGTCCGCCGGACCAAGATCACACCATGATCCAGATCGAGTCCCTGACCAAGAGGTACGGCGCCTTCACCGCCGTGGACGACGTGACCTTCACCGCCCGAGCCGGCCGCGTGACCGGCTTCCTGGGCCCCAACGGAGCCGGGAAGTCGACCAGCATGCGCGTCATGGTCGGCCTCACGCCGCCCACGTCGGGCAGCGCTTCGATCGACGGGCGCCACTACGCCGACCTGCCGAACCCCGGTCGCGAGGTCGGGGTGCTCCTCGACGCCTCGGCCCAGCACGCCGGGCGCACCGGCCGGGAGATCCTGACGATCGCCGCCCTCACGATGGGGCTGCCCCGGACCCGCGTCTCGCAGATGCTGGAGCGGGTCAGCCTCACCGAGAGCGAGGCGGAGCGCCGGGTGCGGCACTACTCGCTGGGCATGCGCCAGCGGCTCGGCATCGCCACCGCCCTGATCGGCGACCCGTCGGTGCTGATCCTCGACGAGCCGGCCAACGGCCTCGACCCGGCAGGCATCCGGTGGATGCGTGACCTGCTGCGCGGCTACGCCGACCAGGGCGGCACCGTGCTGCTCTCCTCGCACCTGCTGCACGAGATCGAGGTGATCGCCGACGACCTGGTGGTCATCGGCAACGGCCGGATCGTGGCGCAGGGCACCAAGTCCGAGCTGCTCCAGGCGGCCGGAACCGTCGTGCGCAGCCGGGCCACCAAGGACCTGGCGCACGCCCTCGAGGTCGCCGGCATCGAGGCCACCGTGGCCCCTGACGGCGCCGTCCTCACCCCGGCCGACACCGAGCGCGTCGGTCAGGTCGCCCACGAGGCCGGGATCGCGCTCACCGAGCTCAGGTCGGCCGACAGCGCCGGCCTCGAGGAGATGTTCCTCGAGCTCACCGCCGACACTCAGCGAGAAGGAGCAGCAGCATGAGCGCCATGACAGTGGAGCGCGAGGCCGTCACCGCCCGGCCCGACATACGCCCCATCCCGATGAGCCGCGTCGTCGCGGTCGAGCTGCGCAAGATGTTCGACACCCGCTCGGGGTTCTGGCTGATGACGAGCATCGTGATCACAGCGGTGGTCGCCTCCGGCGCCGTGATCATCTTCGGCAAGGACGGTGACCAGAGCTACGGCAGCTTCGCCCAGGCCTTCGGGATCCCGATGTCGATCATCCTGCCGATCGTGGCGATCCTCGCCATCACCGCCGAGTGGAGCCAGCGCAGCGGCCTGACGACGTTCACCCTGGTGCCGCACCGCGGCCGGGTCGTGGGCGCGAAGGCGCTCGCCACCGCGGTGGTCGCGACCGTCTCGATGGCGAGCGCCTTCGCGATCGGTGCGGTCGGCACGTTGGTCGGCTCGGCGATCCACGGCACCGACGTGGTCTGGGACATCTCGTTCGCCGACGCGCTCTACATCACCGCGGGCTACAGCCTCGGGATGGCGATGGGCTTCATGCTCGGCGCGCTGATCCGCAACAGCGCGGGGGCGATCGTGGGCTACTTCGTCTACTCCTTCGTGCTGCCGACCCTCTCCGGCCTGCTCGCCACGCAGGACTGGTGGCGGCACGCCCAGCCCTGGGTCGACTTCAGCAACGACCAGTTCCGGCTCTACGACGGCGGCCTCAGCGCGCAGGAGTGGGCGCAGACCGGCGTCGCCGGACTGATCTGGCTGGTCATCCCGCTGACCGTCGGCGTCGTGATGCTGATGCGCTCGGAGGTCAAGTAGCGGCCGGTCCGGGGGGCCGGTTTCCCAGGGTAGGAACCCGAACTGCCCCTTCGCACAGGAAACTTCCTGTGCGGAGGGGCAGTTTCCTGTGCGCGGTGCGCGGTGCGCGGTGCGGCGTACGTCGTCAGTGCCAGCGCGGGTCGACCGGCTGCCGACGCTGCCGGCTCGCCGCGAGGACGCCACCGATCGCGCCGCCGAGGTGGGCCTGCCACGAGATCCCGGCGTCGGTGGGCAGCACCCCGAAGAGGATGCCGCCGTAGAAGAGCAGCACCACGACACCGATGGCGATCTGGCCCGGCGCGCGGGTGTAGAGCCCACGGACGATCAGGTAGGTCAGCCAGCCGAGGACCACTCCGCTGGCGCCCAGGGTGGTGGTGCCCGCCGGCGCGATCAGCCACACGGTCGCGCCGGAGACCAGCACGATCCACAGCGTGACCGCACCCCAGCGCCGCCATCCCTCGAGCAGGACCACCAGGCCCAGCACGAAGAACGGGAGCGTGTTCGAGGCGAGGTGCGCCCAGCTGCCGTGGAGGAACGGCGCCAGGAAGATCCCCAGCAGGCCCTCGCCGCTCCGGGGCTGGATGCCGTACTGGTCGAGCCGGTTGGCGTCGGCCTGGTCGACGACCTCCACCAGCCACAGCAGGCCGACGATCACGCCCATGGAGACGCCCGCCTCGAGGAAGCCGAGGCGCCCGCGCCGCTCGCGCATCTCCAGGGAGCTCACTGTCTCAGTGTCCCGAAGCGACCCAACCACCCGATAGTCCAGGACGTTTGAGCCCTTCGGTGGCCTCCGGAGGGGCCCGATCGTCCTGGACTATCGGTCGTGGGGGTCAGTGCTTCAGCGACGGGTCCCACCGGTTCGCGATCAGCTTGAAGCGACGGGGTGTCCTCGAGGGAGGTCATCGCCTCGTAGATGCGCTCGTAGTCGGTGGAGGCGATCCGCCAGGCGCCGTCGGCATCGCGGCGGTAGGTGTCGTGGTAGTAGCCGGCGCCGCGGATGACGATCTTGAAGTCCGGCACGATCACGGTGTCCTCGAAGCCCCACGAGCCGCTCGCGGTGTCGCCCGTCGACGTCGACCTCCGGGTGGTTCGCGACGTGCATGGTGACCACGCCCGGCCCGAGGTTGGCCGACATGAACTCCACGACGGCCTCGCGGCTCTCGTAGTGCAGCTGCTCCCCCATCGCCTGGGTGCCGTACGTCGCCCGCACGTCCTCGGCGAGGCAGTCGCCGAAGTCGTCCCACTGCTTGAGGTCGAGGGTGCGGAAGTAGCGGTACTTCAGCCGCTTGATCTCTTCGAGGCTCTCCAGGTCCATGCCGTCAGACTAGAACGTGTTCTAGGTTTGCGACAGGGCCGGATTCCACGATGAGAACGCGTCGCACAGGAAGTTTCCTGCGACGAGCAGAGGTCCCCATGGAAACCGCCGGTCGGTCAGCGGGTCGCGGTGCCCTCGACGTAGTCGGAGTCGTGGGACTTCACCCAGGCCATCAGCTTGCGGAGCTCGCGGCCGGTGCCCTCGATCGGGTGCTGCTCGCCCTTGGCGCGCAGCTCCTTGAACTCCTTGGCGCCGTTGTCCTGGTCGTCGATGAAGCGCTGGGCGAAGGAGCCGTTCTTGATGTCCTCGAGCACGGCCTGCATGTTCTCCTTCACGTGCGCGTCGATCACGCGCGGGCCCGAGACGTAGTCGCCGTACTCCGCGGTGTCGGAGACCGACCAGCGCTGCTTGGCGATGCCGCCCTCGTACATCAGGTCGACGATCAGCTTGAGCTCGTGCAGGCACTCGAAGTAGGCGACCTCGGGCTGGTAGCCGGCCTCGGTGAGCACCTCGAAGCCGTACTGCACCAGCTGCGAGGCACCGCCGCACAGCACCGCCTGCTCACCGAACAGGTCGGTCTCGGTCTCCTCGGTGAACGTGGTCCTGATGCCGCCGGCACGCAGGCCGCCGATGCCCTTCGCGTAGGACAGCGCGAGGTCCCAGGCCTTGCCGGACTCGTCCTTCTCCACCGCGACGAGGACGGGTACGCCGCGCCCGTCGACGTACTCGCGACGCACGAGGTGACCCGGCCCCTTGGGCGCGATCATGATCACGTCGACGCCCTCGGGCGGCGTGATGTAGCCGAAGCGGATGTTGAACCCGTGCCCGAAGACCAGGGTGTCGCCCGGAGTGATGTTGGGCTCGATCGACTCGGCGTAGACCTTCCGCTGCACGTGGTCCGGCGTGAGGATGACGATGACGTCGGCCTCCTCGACGGCCTCGGCCGGGGTGAGCACGCGCAGGCCCTCGGCCTCGGCCTTCTCGCGGCTCTTCGACCCCTCCTGCAGCCCGACGCGTACGTCGACGCCGGAGTCACGCAGCGACAGCGCGTGCGCGTGCCCCTGGCTGCCGTAGCCGATCACGGCAACGTTCTTGCCCTGGATCAGGGACAGGTCGGCGTCGTCGTCGTAGAACATCTCAGCCACGGGGGCTCCTTCTCGTTGGTTGCCGGTCTTCGGTGCTGGTCATTGGTTGCTGGCAGGAACGGGCACGGGAACCGGGCGCAGGGTGCGCTCGGTGATCGACCGGCTGCCGCGACCGATCGCGACCATGCCGGACTGGACGAGCTCGCGGACGCCGAAGGGCTCCACCACCGCGAGGAAGTCCTTGAGCTTTGCGGCGTTGCCGGTCACCTCGATGGTGACGGCGTCGGGGGCCACGTCGACGACCTTGGCCCGGAACAGCTGGACGGCGTCCAGCACGTGGCCGCGCGAGTCGGCGTCGGCGCGGACCTTGATCAGCAGCAGCTCCCGCTCGACGGACTCACGGTCGTCGAGCTCGACGACCTTGATCACCTCGACCAGCTTGTTCAGCTGCTTGGTGACCTGCTCCAGCGGCGAGCCCTCGACGCTGACCACGATCGTCATCCGGGAGATCTCGGGGTGCTCGGTCGGGCCCACGGCGAGGGAGTCGATGTTGAAGCCGCGGCGGCTGAACAGGCCCGCGATGCGCGCGAGCACGCCGGGCTTGTTCTCGACCAGGACGGAGAGAGTGTGAGTGCTCATTACAGCTCGTCCTCCTCGAACTCCGGGGCGAGGTCGCGGGCGTACTTGATGTCGTCGTTCGAGGTGCCCGCGGCCACCATCGGCCAGACCATGGCGTCGCGCTCGACCCGGAAGTCGACGACCACCGGCACGTCGTTGATCTCCATCGCCTTGTTGATCGTCGTGTCCACGTCGGCCGGGTCGTCGCAGGCCAGTCCCACGGCGCCGTACGCCTCGGCCAGCTTGACGAAGTCCGGCACCCGCTTGGACTGCAGGTCGGTGTTGGAGTAGCGACCCTCGTAGAACAGCGTCTGCCACTGGCGCACCATCCCGAGCGACTCGTTGTTGATGATCGCGACCTTGATCGGGATTCCCTCGATCGTGCAGGTGGCCAGCTCCTGGTTGGTCATCTGGAAGCAGCCGTCGCCGTCGATCGCCCACACGGTGCTGTCGGGGCAGCCGACCTTGGCACCCATCGCGGCGGGTACGGCGTAGCCCATCGTGCCGAGGCCGCCGGAGTTGATCCAGGTGTTCGGCTTCTCGAAGCCGACGTAGTGGGTGGCCCACATCTGGTGCTGCCCGACACCCGCGGTGTAGATCGCGTCGGGACCGGCGATCTTGCCCAGCCGCTCGATCACGTACTGCGGGGCGAGGCCGTCCTTGGGCGCGTCGTACCCCAGCGGGTACTTCGACTTCACGCCGGCCAGGAACTTCACCCAGCCCTCGTAGTCGCCGGTCGTGCCGGCCGTCTCCTCTGCCTGGAGCGCGACGACGAGGTCGGCGATGACCTCGCGAGCGTCGCCGACGATCGGGACGTCGGCGAACCGGTTCTTGCCGATCTCCGCCGGGTCGATGTCGGCGTGGATCACCTTGGCCCCAGGCGCGAACGAGTCCAGGTTGCCGGTGACGCGGTCGTCGAAGCGGGCGCCGAGGCTGATGATCAGGTCGCTCTTCTGCAGCGCGGCGACCGCGGCGACGGTGCCGTGCATGCCCGGCATCCCGAGGTGCTGCGGGTGGCTGTCGGGGAACGCGCCGCGTGCCATCAGGGTCGTGATCACCGGGATGCCGGTGAGCTCTGCCAGCGTGGCCAGCTCCTTGGACGCCCTCGCCCGGATGACGCCGCCACCGACGTAGAGCACCGGGCGACGCGACTCCAGGATCAGCCGGGTCGCCTCGCGGATCTGCTTGGAGTGCGGCCGGGTCACCGGGCGGTAGCCCGGGAGGCTGAGCTCGGTCGGCCAGGCGAACGTGGTCATCGCCTGCTGCGCGGACTTCGCCACGTCGACCAGCACCGGGCCGGGACGGCCGGTGGAGGCGATGTGGAAGGCCTCGGCGACCACCCGCGGGATCTCGTCGGGGTCGGTGACCAGGAAGCTGTGCTTGGTGATCGGCATCGTGATGCCGCGGATGTCTGCCTCCTGGAAGGCGTCGGTGCCGATCGACGACGCGACGACCTGCCCGGTGACCGCCACCAGCGGGACCGAGTCCATGTTGGCGTCGGCGAGCGGGGTGACCAGGTTGGTGGCGCCCGGACCACTGGTGGCCATGCAGACACCGACCCGGCCCGTGGCCGCGGCGAACCCCTGCGCGGCGTGCCCGGCACCCTGCTCGTGGCGGACCAGGATGTGCCGGATCGAGCTGTCGAAGAGCGGGTCGTACGCCGGGAGGATGGTGCCGCCCGGGATGCCGAAGATGTCGGTCACCCCGGCGTGCTCGAGGGACTTGATCAGGCTCTGGGCACCGGTGACTCTCTCGCCTCCGGTGGGGCCACTGGGTTGCGCGCTCATCGTTGTCTGTCTTTCCGGTTCATGTCGGTGCTGCGGCCAACAAAAAACCCCTCGTGCCGGATGGCTGACGAGGGGTCGACGCGCGTGCGGGGGTCTGGAGGACCTCAGCTCACGCGTCGCGTGCGTACGAGAAGCTCAGAACACATGGGCACAGCATGCCCCCGTACGTCGTCGGCGCTCAACTCAGTCTGCCAGCCGTCCCGAAGACTGGGACAGCCGTCCCAGGATTCGTCGGGCAGGCGGACTCAGTCGCGGCTCTCCCAGGTGCAGATGCAGGCCTTGTTGCCGTCGGGGTCGGCGAGCACCCAGAACGCCGGGGCTCGCTCGTCGCTGACCAGGCTTCCGCCGGCGTCGATCGCCGCCTGGATCCGGTCCTCGGCGACCTCGCGGGGCACGCTGACGTCGACGTGCCAGCGCTGCCGGTCGAGAGCCTCGGAGTCTCCGTCCTGGAACCAGACGTTCACCGTGCGGTCCGCCGGGTCGACCACGTCGCGCGGGTGTGCGGCCGACTCGTAGCCGAGGATCGCCGCCCAGAACGGCTTGACCCGCTCGTAGTCGGGGGTGTCGAGCGCGAACTCGAGCACGTCGGGCGCGTGCGCGGCAGGGTCCACCCCCGCGTCGGCGGCGAGTCGGCTGATCGTGGCTGCGAGCCGGATGTCCCGCGGCGTGATCGCGTCGACGTCGTGGCTCTTCAGCGTCACGGTCAGGTGGGGGTAGCGGAGGTCGAGGTCGGGATGGTGGTTCATCTCGTCGGCGGCCTCGGCGATCCTGGTCACCAGGGCGGCACCGGTGTTGAAGTCCCCGGTCTCGAACCGCGCGACCAGCCGGTCGAGCACCTTGGACCAGCCCGGCGGGCGCCTGGTCGTGGATCTCCTGACCGGTGAGCTTCTGCTTGTCAGCTTCGTCGATGGCCATGCGGTCGACCGTAGCCCTGACCCGTGACAGGGTGCCCGCATGTTCGACCTCGCCCCAGCCGCGCAGGAGATGAACCGGCTGCTGGCCGGTGTCCGCGACGACCAGCTCGCCGAGCCGACACCGTGCCCCGACTGGACGGTCGCCGACCTGCTGGCGCACGTGCACCAGTTCGCGACCGTGTTCACCCTGAACGCCCGCAAGGAGCCGGTCGAGCTGCCCGGTGACCTACCGGGCGACTGGCGCACCGCGGTCCCCCAGCAGGTGGAGTCCCTGGTGACGGCCTGGAAGGAGGAGTCGGCGTGGACGGGACGCGTCTCCGCCGGAGGCGTCGAGATGGACGCCGCCGACAACGCCCTGGTCGCGATCGAGGAGCTCGTCGTGCACGGCTGGGACCTCGCCAGGTCGACGGGCCAGGACTTCGAGTGCGCGGAGCCCTCACTGGACCGGGTCGACCAGTTCTTCGAGCTGTTCGCCGAGCCGATCGCCTCGGGCCAGGGACCCGTACGGCCCCGAGGTCCCGGCTCCGGACGGCGCGGACCGGCTCGAGCGCACGATCGCGCACACGGGCCGCGACCCGGATTCGGGTCGACGCGCGCTGAGTGGCCCTTCGAGACAGGACTTCGTCCTTCCTCAGGGACCCGCGGGCAGGACTTCGTCCTTCCTCAGGGACCCGGAGCAGCGACTTCGTCCTTCCTCAGGGACCCGGGGAAGATCGGGTTCCTGAGGAGGGCCGTCAAGGCCCGTCTCGAAGGACCCGCAGCGGTGAGAGCTGGTTGCCCTGATCGTCGAAGTTGCTCGGGGCCAGCCAGGCGTCGTACGCCGCCGCGACGCGGGGCCAGTCGCGGTCGGTGATGGCGTACCACGCGGTGTCGCGGTTGCGGCCCTTGACGACCTGGGCCTGGCGGAAGACGCCCTCGAAGGTGAACCCGAGCCGTACGGCGGCCCGGCGCGACGGCTCGTTGAGCGAGTCGCACTTCCACTCGTAGCGCCGGTAGCCGAGCGCGAACACGTGGCGAGCCATCAGCACCAGCGCCTCGGTCGAGGCGGTGGTGCGCTGCAGCGTCGTGCCCATCGTGATGAAGCCGACCTCCACGCAGCCGTGCAGCGGCTCGTTGCGCAGGTACGTCGCGATCCCGACCGCGCGGCCCTCCGGAGTGAGGATCGCCAGCGGCGTCATCGCCGGGCGTCTCGTGGAGCCGGCGGATGTGGGCGACCATGCCGTCGACGTCCGCGAAGGGGCCGACGGGGAGGTAGGTCCAGGTCTGCGGCGGCGAGTCGACGCAGAGCTCCTGGAACAGCTCGCCCGCGTGCTCCTCGGTCAGCGGCTCCAGCCGGCAGTGCGTCCCTGGAGCTCCACCGGACCGACGGGTGGCGGAGGCGTCCAGTCGAGGTCCTCGCCGACCGGCTGGCCGAACTCGTTCACGGGCACGCAGCGAGCCTAGTGAGCCTAGAGTGGCGAGGTGCCAGGTCCGCCGGAGTCACCCCTTCTCAGGCTCGTGCGCGAGTCGGTGATCGGCGACGACCACGTGATGCGGACGCCGTACGGCGAGCGACGGGTCACCTACGCCGACTACACGGCCTCGGGCCGCGCGCTGTCGTTCATCGAGGACTTCATCCGCGACGAGGTGCTGCCCAGCTACGCCAACACCCACACCGAGTCCAGCGGCACCGGCCTGCAGACCACCCGCCTGCGGGAGGACGCCCGCCGGATCATCCACGAGGCCGTGGGCGGGGACGACGAGACGGTGGTGATCTTCGCCGGCTCGGGGACGACCGGTGCGATCGCCAAGCTGATCGGCGTGATGGGCCTGCGCATCCCGTCCGCGCTCGACGACCGCCACGACCTGTCGGCCCACATCCCGCCCGCCCAGCGGCCGGTGGTGTTCATCGGTCCCTACGAGCACCACTCCAACGAGATCCCGTGGCGCGAGTCGATCGCCGACGTCGTCACCATCCCGCAGGACGCCGACGGGCACATCGACCTCGACGCGCTGCGCGCCGCGTGCGAGGAGCACGCCGACCGGCCGCTGCGCATCGGCTCGTTCTCGGCCGCGTCCAACGTCACCGGGATCGTCTCCAACACGGCCGCCGTCGCCACGATCCTCCACGAGCACGGGGCGTTGAGCTTCTGGGACTTCGCCGCCGCAGCGCCGTACGTCGACATCGAGATGTACCCGGACCGGGACGCCAACCCGCTCGCGTACAAGGACGCGCTGTTCCTCTCGCCGCACAAGTTCATCGGCGGACCCTCGACGCCGGGGGTGCTGGTGGCGCGGCGCGAGCTGTTCACCAACCGGGTGCCCGACGTGCCGGGCGGCGGCACGGTCACCTACGTCAACGACTCCGACCACGACTACCTCGCGACCCCGGAGCAGCGGGAGGAGGGCGGCACGCCCGCGATCATCGAGTCGGTGCGGGCGGGCCTGGTCTTCCAGCTCAAGCAGGCCGTCGGCGTGGCCACCATCCGGGCTGCCGAGGAGCGACTCCTGTCCCGGGCCGTGGCCAGGTGGCGCGAGGAACCGGCCCTGGAGATCCTCGGCAACCTCGAGGCCGACCGGCTCTCGATCGTCTCCTTCGTGGTGCGCGCCCCGTCGGGCCGATACCTGCACCACAACTTCGTGGTCGCCGTGCTCAACGACCTCTTCGGCATCCAGTCGCGCGGCGGCTGCTCGTGCGCCGGCCCCTACGGCCATCGCCTGCTCGGCATCGACATCGAGCGGAGCCACGAGTTCGAGCGGGAGATCTCCGGCGGCTGCGAGGGGATCAAGCCGGGCTGGGTGCGGGTGAACTTCAACTACTTCCTCTCCGATGCCGTCGCGGACTACATCGTCGACGCGGTGCTGCTCGTCGCCCGCCACGGCTGGCGGTTGCTGCCCGACTACCGCTTCGACACCGCCTCCGGGCTGTGGACCCACCGCGACGGCGTGGTCGAACCCCCACTCCGGCTCGCGGCGATCAGCTACGACGAGCACGGGATGCACGCCCCGAGCTCACGGCTCTCCGGCGACGAGTGCCTGCTCGCCCAGCACCTCGTCGACGGCGAGAAGCTGCTCCTCGCGGCCGGCGAGCCGGACCTCGCTCCCCCGACGTCGCTGAGCGCGGACTTCGAGCATCTCCGCTGGTTCGACCTGCCCGCGTGCGCGGTGGCGCCGGTCGGCACGACCGACCTGAATCCCACCTGAACGAGCACCTCGGCATGCCGCCTCTTCGGCGGTAACCCACGGCCCGGACCTCGTTGCCCCTGTCAACGAGCTGACGGCGCCCCGTCGTCACGGCACCGAGGAGATTTCCCCATGTCCAGTCGCCGGATCAGTCGCCGTCATCTCGCCTCGCGGCAGCGGCCACCGCCACGCTCGTCGCGATGCCGGTCTCCGTGCTCGCGGCCCACAGCGCCGACGCCTCTTCAACCGCGTGGTCCCCCACTGCGACGAAGGCGCTCACCCTGGCGCACGCCACGTCGCTGGGCGCGGCCTCGGGCACGACACCGCTGCGCCTGACCGTCGGGCTGACGCCGCGCGACCGCGCCGGCATCGACCGGCTGATCAAGGCGCAGTCGACTCCGGGCAACGCCAGCTACGGCAAGTTCCTCACCCCGGCCGAGTTCACCTCGCGCTTCGCCGCGACGGCCGGCAAGCGCACAGGCCGTCTCGTCGTACCTCTCCGGCGGCCGGCATGAAGAACGTCACCGTCTCCTCCAACCGGCTGCAGGTCACCGCCGACGCCACGGTCGCGCAGGCACAGTCGGCCTTCCACACCTCGATCGGCCGGTTCAGCCAGGCGGGGAAGACGGTGCTCGCCAACACCGCGGCCGCCCAGGTGCCCAGCTCGCTGGCGGGCAAGGTCTCCGCGGTGCTCGGCCTGTCCACGCTCGGAGTGTCCGCGAGCACCCCGTCGCTGCCGAAGCTCACCGGCTTCTACCCCGACGAGTTCAACAAGGTGTACGACGCCACGAGCACCAAGGCCGGGACCGGGACAACCCTCGCCGTCCTGGCCCAGGGCGACCTGACCCAGACGATCAAGGACCTGCGCACCTTCGAGGCCAAGCGCAAGCTGCCGCAGGTGCCCGTCCAGCTCGTCTACACGGGGATCAAGAGCCCGGACACCGCCGGCGCTGACGAGTGGGACCTGGACACCCAGACCTCGACCGGTATCGCCTCCTCGGCCAAGAAGCTCTACATCTACGTGGAGCCCTCGCTCAGCGACGCCGACCTGGCCCGGTCGGTGAACGCCTTCGCCGCGCAGGACGTGGCCCGTTCCGGGTCGGCGTCCCTCGGCGAGTGCGACCTGGTGCCCTACCTCGACGGCTCGATGGTCGTCGACGACGTCGCGCTGGCCGAGGCCGCCGTCCAGGGACAGACCTTCTTCGCCTCCTCCGGTGACACCGGCAGCTCGTGCGCGGTCGCGCCCACCAACGGCGTCCCGGGCGCGGGCCTGCCGGACACCGAGTACCCCGCGTCCTCGCCGTACGCCGTGGGCGTGGGCGGGACGACGCTGGCGGCCACCGACTCGGACGCCTACACCTCCGAGATCACCTGGAACGCCGGCGGCGGCGGGATCAGCCCGGTGGAGAACGGCGGCTACTGGCAGAACGACGTCGTCCCCAGCTCGGCCGGTGCGCTGCGCGGGGTGCCCGACGTGGCCTTCGACGCCGACCCGAACACCGGTGCGCTGATCACCGTCGACGGCGCGGACGAGCAGATCGGCGGCACCAGCCTGGCCTCGCCGCTGGCGCTCGGCCTCTGGACGCGGCTGCAGTCCAGCCACGGCAACGCCCTCGGCTTCGCCCCGCCCAAGCTGTACGCGATCTACCACAAGGCGCAGACCACGCCCCCGCTCCCGCCGACCACCGTCCCCGCCTCGTTCCACGACGTCGTGCTCGGCAGCAACGGCGCCTACCCGGCCACCCCCGGCTACGACTACACCACCGGGCTCGGCAGCTGGGACGTCGCCAAGCTGTCGGCGGCGATCAAGTAGCGAGGTTTCACCGGCCCGCCGGTGAAACTGCGGATTGCGCGCGAAACTTCGCGCATTTCCCGCAGAAACGGTCACACAGTCACGGAAGGACGACCGTGCCCAGCGCCGGATCGGGGTTCATCGCGATCTCCCAGCGGGAAGGCGACGCGCGCTCCGAGTCTGGCACGACCGGGGCGCCGGCGGCTGACCTTGCAGAGCGCCGAGAGGGGTCTCCTGGTTGGCCAGAAGCCGCCGAGAGGGGTCTCCTGGTTGGCGTCTCACGGCCAACCAGGATCCCCCGGTCGGCGTGGGTCAGCCGCAGACGGCCCCGTGCGCCGCCGACTGCACGACCTTGGCGTACTTGCCGAGGACACCGCGGGTGTACTTCGGCTCGTTGGGCACCCAGCCGTCCTTGCGGTCGGCCAGCTCGGCCTCGTCGATGGCCACGTCGAGAGTGCGGCCGGCGACGTCGAGGGTGATCTGGTCGCCGTCGCGCACGAACGCGATCGGACCGCCGTCGACCGCCTCCGGAGCGATGTGCCCGACGCAGAGGCCCGTCGTACCCCCGGAGAACCGGCCGTCGGTGATCAGCAGGACGTCCTTGCCCAGCCCCGCCCCCTTGATCGCGCCGGTGATCGCGAGCATCTCGCGCATCCCAGGACCACCCTTCGGGCCCTCGTAACGGATCACCACGACATCCCCGGCGACCACCTGCTGGGCCTCGAGCGCGTCCATCGCGGCGCGCTCGCCGTCGAAGACGCGCGCCGTACCGGTGAAGGTGGAGTCGTCGAAGCCCGCCGACTTCACCACGGCTCCCTCGGGGGCGAGCGAGCCCTTGAGGATCGTCAGGCCACCGGTCTTGTGGATCGGCTTGTCGAGCGAGCGGATCACCTCGCCGTCGATGGCGGCGGGCGCGAGCGCCTCGAGGTTCTCGGCCATGGTGCGGCCGGTGACGGTCAGGCAGTCGCCGTGCATCAGCCCGGCGTCGAGCAGCGCCTTCATCACGACGGGGATGCCGCCGATCTTGTCGACGTCGTTCATCACGAACCGGCCGAACGGCTTGAGGTCGCCGAGGTGCGGGACCTTGTCGCCGATCCGGTTGAAGTCGTCGATGGTCAGGTCGACCTCGGCCTCGCGGGCGATCGCGAGCAGGTGCAGTACGGCGTTCGTGGAACCGCCGAGCGCCATCACGACGGCGATCGCGTTCTCGAAGGCCTCCATCGTCATCACCTGCCGGGCGGTGATCCCGCGGCGGAGCATCTCCACGACCGCTTCGCCGGAGCGGTGCGCGAACCCGTCGCGGCGCCGGTCGACGGCCGGCGGGGCGGCCGAGCCGGGCAGGGACATCCCCAGGGCCTCGGCAACCGCGGCCATCGTGTTGGCGGTGTACATGCCGCCGCACGCGCCCTCCCCCGGGCAGATCGCCCGCTCGATCTCGTCGACCCGCTCGCGGGTGATCTTGCCCGCGAGGCAGGCACCGACCGCCTCGAACGCGTCGATGATCGTGACGTCCTGGCCGTCGACCTGGCCCGGCATGATCGAGCCGGCGTACAGGAAGACCGAGGCGAGGTCGAGCCGCGCCGCGGCCATCAGCATGCCGGGCAACGACTTGTCGCACCCCGCGAGCAGTACCGAGCCGTCGAGCCGCTCGGCCATCATCACCGTCTCGACCGAGTCGGCGATCACCTCCCGGCTGACCAGCGAGAAGTGCATCCCCTCGTGTCCCATGGAGATGCCGTCGGAGACCGAGATCGTGCCGAACTCGAGGGGATAGCCGCCGGCAGCGTGCACGCCGTGCTTCACCGACTGCGCCAGTCGCTGCAGGGAGAGGTTGCACGGCGTGATCTCGTTCCAGCTCGACGCGACGCCGATCTGCGGCTTGACCCAGTCGTCGTCGCCCATGCCTACCGCCCGGAGCATCCCCCGCGCCGCGGCCTTCTCCAGGCCGTCGGTGACGTCGCGCGAGCGGGGCTTGATGTCAGGGGCGCCAGAAGGGTCGCCAGGCGTACTCATGCCCGCCAGCCTATTCCGGGTAGCGGGGTGCCTCCGCGCCGGATAGTCCACGTCATCTTCGTGGTCGCGAACGGTCCAGGCCCACGAAAATGACGTGGACTACCGGAATGCCGGAGCGAGTGGCAGGCGTACGACGCCCCACTCGCGCTCCAGCACGGCGAGGGTGTCGGCGGCGAAGGAGGTGAGCGCCGCAGGCCCCGGCATGGTGGAGGCTGCTCGCAGGCGGTGCTGGACCATCGCGCGGCGGGTGGGCATCCGCGGGTCGGTGCCGTCCTCCGGGTCGGGGCGCAGCGCACGGGCCAGGAACCAGCCGGGGGTGACCAGCGACCACGCCAGGGTCGCGATCGCGAGGTCCTCGGCGAACGACGGTCCGGGACCGGCCACAGCGACGTAGTGCGCGACGGCTGCCTCTGCCACCTCCTCCGGGAGTGCCCACGCGCACCAGCAGCTCGCCCACGGCACCCGCAGGTAGGCCACGTCCCACGAGGGGTTGAGCACTGCCGCGCCCTCGAAGTCGATCAGCACCAGCCGGCCGTCCACGTCGAGGTTGTTGTCGGGGCAGGCGTCGGTCGGCGAGAGGACCCGCACGGCCGACACCGATTGGCCGAGGTCGTAGAGCTCCTCGAGCGCAGTGCCGGGCTCGATTCCGAGCGCGGGGAGCTCCGCACGGTAGGCCTCGACCGAGCTGTCGACCGCCTGCTGCAGACCTTCTGGACGCTCCGTCGGGTCCAGCTCGGCCCGTCGCGTCTCGAAGACCTCGACCAGGTCGGCGCTCGTCGAGTGCAGCCGTGCGACCGCATCCGCCCAGCGCTCCAGCCCCGCTGCTGCCGCGGCTGCATCGTCGCCGACCAGGAGGTCCGCGAGGTTGGACCGTGGTCCGAGGTCCTCGAGCACCATCAGCCGCTGGGCAGCGTCGATGCCGACCAGCCGTGGTGTCACGCCCGTCCCGTCGAGCACCTCCAGGGCCGCGGCCTCCCGCGCGAAGAACCCGTCGTCGTCGCCGCGCAGCACCTTGACGACGTACGACGCGCCGCCGGCCGCCACCCGCCAGACGTGGGTACGCGGACTGCCGCCGAGGTCGGCGGGATCTCCGGGACAGCTGCCGACGAACGCCTCCACTGCGGGCCGTACCCGCGACCACGGGATCTCCGGCGCGTCCACGACCGGTGAGGCTATCGGTCCTTCCCGACCCCGCTCGCCGCGGCGGAATCTCGGGTAGTCCGAGGCCGAACGGTCCTCCGAGGGACTGCGGACGACGATTTGACCTCGGACTACCCGATTTGGGGGCGGGACGGCACGAGAGGTTTCCTGCTCAACCAGGTGGGTAGGTGGTGTGACTGGAGTCACAATCCGCCCACCCTGGAGGCACGAGATGTCGCTGGATCCGCAGGCACCGAGCGACTCGACCACGGTCGAGGGGACGCGCGAGCAGAACAGGATGGTGCGCAAGGCAGCACTTGCCAGCACCGTCGGGACCACGATCGAGTGGTACGACTTCTTCCTCTACAACACCGCCGCCGCGCTCATCTTTCCGGCGACGTTCTTCCCCGCGTCCTCGACGTACGCCGGCCAGCTGGAGTCGTTCGCGACCTACGCTGTCGGGTTCGCCGCGCGTCCGGTCGGGGCGTTCATCTTCGGCCACTGGGGCGACCGGATCGGCCGCAAGGCCACCCTGATCGTCACGCTGCTGATGATGGGGCTGGCCAGCACGCTGGTCGGCGTCCTGCCGGGCGCCGACTCGATCGGCAAGGCGGCGCCCCTGCTCCTCGTGCTGCTGCGGTTGCTCCAGGGCATCGCCGTCGGCGGCGAGTGGAGCGGCTCGGTGCTGCTCTCGATGGAGTGGGGCGACCAGAAGCGTCGCGGGTTCTGGGCCAGCATGCCCCAGCTCGGGGTCGCCTTCGGCCTGATCCTCGGCACCGGCTTCCTCTACCTGGTCAGCGCCGTGCTCAGCGACGACCAGTTCAGCTCGTGGGGCTGGCGGATCCCGTTCCTGTTCAGCATCGTGCTCGTCGCCATCGGGCTGTGGATCCGGCTGCAGATCCTGGAGACCCCGATGTTCGCCAAGCGGCTCAAGGAGAAGAACATCGCGAAGCTGCCCTCCTTCGAGGTGCTGCGCCACCACTGGAAGCCGATCCTGCTCAGCGCGTTCGCGCGGATGTCGGAGCAGGCGCCGTTCTACGTCATCTCGGCGTTCACGCTGACCTACCTGACCGAGACCGAGGGCTACTCCAAGACCTTCGCGCTCTCGGCCATCCTGTCGGCAGCAGCCGTCGAGCTCGTCGCGGTGCCGTTCTTCGGCCACCTCTCCGACACGATCGGGCGCAAGAAGGTCTACCTCACCGGGGCCGTGCTGACCGGCGTCTACGGGTTCGTGCTGTTCGCGGCCCTCGGCAGCGGGGTGGCGATCGTCGCGTTCCTGGGCATGCTGATCGCGCTGATCCCGCACGCGATGCAGTACGGCCCGCAGGCCTCGCTGATCGCCGAGGCGTTCCCCACGTCGCTGCGGTACGCCGGCGCGGGACTCGGCTACCAGCTGGCCTCGGTCGTCGCCGGTGGCCCGGCACCGCTCGTCGCGACGTACCTCCTCAAGCACACGGGGTCGGTCTACTCGATCGCCTGGGCCATCCTCGGCTGCGCCGTCATCACGGTCATCGCCGTGTGGCTGATGGACGACCGCAGCAAGTCCGACATCGAGGACGACGCGACCTACGCCAAGGTCGCCGCGGGCCGAGAGCCGGCAGCCCCCTAGACGACCGCCGCGCGGACGACCAGGACGTCGGGGAGGTTCGCGACGACCTGGGACCAGGTCTCGCCCGTGTCGCTGCTGCCCCAGACGGCGCCGTTGCGCGCGCCGAAGTACAGCCCCGGGGAGTCGTGGGTGTCGACGCACATGGCGTCGCGCATCACGGCCACGTAGAACGCGTCCGGGAGCCCTTCGCCGAGCTCCTCCCAGCTCTCGCCGGCGTCCCGCGAGCGCCAGACCCGGGCCTTGGCCTCCGGCGGGTACCGGCGGTCGCCGCCGTTGATCGGGAAGACGAACACCGTGTCGGGCTCGTGCGGGTGGACCACGATCGGGAAGCCGAAGTCGACGGGCAGGCCGTCGGCGATCGACGTCCAGGAACCACCCTCGTCGTCGGAGCGGTAGACCCCGCCGTGGTTCTGCAGGAACATCCGCTCCGGCCGGGACGGGTGCCGGGTGACCTTGTGCACGCACTGGCCGAACTCCGGGTACTGCTGGCCCTCTGGCAGGAACTCCGCGCGGATCCCGACGTTGCGCGGCGACCACGAAGCCCCGCCGTCGCGGGTCTGGTAGACCCCGCCCGTCGAGAGGGCCACCGTCACCGAGTCCGCGTCCGTGGGGTGCGGCAGGATCGTGTGGAAGGCCTGCCCCCCGAAGCCGGCGTTCCAGAGCGGGCGGTGCGGGTGGTCCCACAGCGCCTGCTCGAGGTTGTACGACGCACCGCCGTCGTCGGAGCGCCACACCGCTCCCGGCTCGGAGCCGGCGTAGACGATCTCCTCGCGGGCGCCGGGGGTGAGCTGCCAGACGCGCTCGACGCTGGCCTCGCTGCCCTCCGGGAACCGGATCCCGCCGTCGGACGACTCCTCCCAGGTCTCGCCGAGGTCCTCTGAGCGCCGTACCCGCGGGCCGAGCCAGCTCGACGAGGCGCCGACCAGCAGCCTGGGCCGCTCACCCCGGGTGTCGACCATGCACGAGTAGACCTCCTCCATGTCGAAGTGGGGCCCGGTCCACGACCAGTCGCGCCGAGCCTCGTCGGAGTGGCCGATCCACAGGCCCTTGCGCGTTCCGACCATCAGCACCGTGTCTCGTCCGGGCATGCGTCCTCCTCGTGTGTGGCGTCGCCTGGTCGTACCGACCACCTCCGAACCTCGGACTCATCGGTGGCGCAGTCAAGAGCACCGAGGTACTCGGTGTTTGTTCACACACTCGTCACACCTGCGTGACCGGCCGGACTCCACGGCTGCCTAGCGTTCCTCGGCGAGTGGGGACATCGTCAGGGAGGTCAGCATGGGTCATCTCGTCACGCAGGTGCTGTGGCCGGTCAGCCGGCCGCTCTCGCACTGGGCCGAGAACAGCCAGCGCCACGCCTGTCGCAACGCGATGGTCGCCTCGACGGCGATCGCCGCGACCCGCCGCGAGCGCGACGAGGTGCAGGAGTTCGTCGACATCCTGATCGCCCGCCGCTCACGCCCCCTGGACCACCGAGCCGGGCCCGCATCTCCCACTCTCCCCGCGGCCCGGCTCGGCTGAACCCTTCCCGCGCCGAGCCTGGCGCGGTGATCTGAGCCACCAATCGTGCAGGTCGGGGCCGGGTTCGGGCACCATGGGGGCGTGTCCGCAGCCCCCGAGCTCCACGTCGCCCCCTCGGCCGACGACGGCCTGGCGCTGCGCTGGTTCACCGTCACCGCCGCTGACGGCACCGAGCTGCAGGCGTGGACCAACGACGTCGCCGGTCCCGACCGTGCTGCTGTGCAACGGGCTGGGCACCAACCCCTACAGCTGGCCGGCGCTGCTGGATCCCGAGTGCGGCGTACACGTCGTGTCCTGGAACCACCGCGGCACCGGCGGGTCCGCAGCGGCCGCGCGACCCCGAACGGGTCGACATCGAGGACTTCGCCGAGGACGCCATCGCGGTGATGGACCACGAGGGCATCGACGCCTGCGTCTTCATGGGCTGGTCCATGGGCGTGAACATCATCTTCGAGGTCGCCGTCACGCACCCCGAGCGCGTCACGGGGCTCTTCGCGGTCGGTGGCGTGCCCGGCGACACGTTCTCCTCCATGGGCGCCCCGATCTACGTGCCGCGCCCGCTGCGCAAGCCGATCGCGGTCACCGTCGCCCGGACGCTGAAGCTCACCGGCAAGCCGCTGCACGCCCTCGGCGCCCACCTGCCGATCGGGCCGATCACCCTCGAGGTGCTGACCCACTCCGGGTTCATGCTGCCGATGCCCGACCCCGAGCTCGCCCGGCGGGCGATCAAGGAGTTCCTGACCACCCCGACCGACTGGTACATGCACCTGGCGCTGCACTCATCGCTGCACGAGCGGGTCTCGCTGCGCTCGATCGACGTGCCGACGAGCTTCGTCGCCGGCAAGTACGACATCCTCGCCTCCCACCACGACATGCGCACCGCCGCGGAGCGGATCCCCGATGCGGCGTACGTCGTGCTCGCCGGCGACGCACTTCATCTCCATGGAGAAGCCCGGCGAGGTCCACGAGGCGCTGCTCGACCTGCTGGACCGCGTGCCCGGAGTAGGCGCGCTTCCGGCTGCTGCCTACCCTCGGGGACATGATGCGCCGCCTTCCGCTGCTGCTCCTGCCGCTGCTGGTGCTCGCCGGCTGCGGCGGTCGTGACGAGCCGAGCGCGGGGACGACTCCGCTCGTCACCTCGTCGCCGTCGCCTCCGCCACCGCGAGCGACTCGACGCTCGCCGACCGCGTCGCCCTCCCCCTCGCCGTCCGGACCGCCGAAGGTCATCGGCACGGTCGCGAAGGGCCTCGAGGTGCCCTGGGGCATCGCCTTCCTCCCGGACAGGACCGCCCTGGTCACCGAGCGCGACAGCGGCCGGGTCTACCGCATCGGCAACGGCAAGGTCACCCGGATCGGCCAGGTCGCGCAGGCGCGCGCCAACAACGAGGCCGGGCTGCTGGGCGTGGCGGTCTCGCCGACGTACGCCACCGACCACCGGGTGTTCTTCTACGCCAGCACCGACAGCGACAACCGGGTGCTGCGGACGACTTACGCCGGCGGCAGGCTCGGCGCGATGACGCCGATCGTCACCGGGATCCCGCTCGGCGGGAACCACGACGGCGGCCGGATGATCTTCGGCCCCGACGGCATGCTCTACGTCTCCACCGGCGAGTCCGGCCAGCCCGACCTCGCCCAGGACAAGTCGTCGCTGGGCGGCAAGATCCTGCGGGTCACCCAGGACGGCGACCCCGCGCCGGGCAACCCGTTCCCCGGCTCGCGGATCTGGTCCTACGGCCACCGCAACGTCCAGGGCCTGGCCTTCGTCGGCAAGCAGCTGTGGGCCTCGGAGTTCGGCCAGGACACCTGGGACGAGCTGAACCGGATCGAGGCGGGCAAGAACTACGGCTGGCCCGCCCAGGAGGGCAAGGGCGGCGAGCCGAAGTACGTCGACCCCCAGGTCCAGTGGCACACCGACGACGCCTCGCCCTCGGGGCTGGCCTACCTCGACGGCCGGCTCTGGCTCGGCGCGCTGCACGGCGCCCGGCTGTGGCGCGTCGACGTCAACGGCGAGAAGGCCGGCGCCGACAAGGCGTTCTTCATCGGCAAGTACGGCCGGATGCGCACCGTCGTGGCCGCCCCCGACGGGAACCTCTGGGTGACCACCTCCAACCGCGACGGCCGCGGCGATCCCGCCGCCGACGACGACCGGATCCTCCTCGTCCGCCCCTGATCGCCGAGGCGTCAGGTCGGTCAGGTGCGGGTGACGGTGGCGCGGCGTACGGCGCGGCGCAGGGTGGTCAGGACCGCGGGGCCGAGCACGACCAGCGCGACGGTGTTGGTGATCGCGCGGCCGGTGTCCCAGCTGCCGGTCGAGGTCAGCAGCGTGTAGACCCAGAACCGGTGGAGGTTCTCCCCCAGGGAGGCTCCCGGGACGAAGGAGAGGCCCCCGGTGTGGCCCGGGACCTCGATGCCCAGGGTGAACGGCCAGCTCGACATGTTCATCACCAGCCCGAAGGCGTAGGCCGCGACGATCGCCGTAGACCACGAGCATCGCGATCTCGGCCTTCCCGGACACCGGCCGCCCGAACAGCCGCCGGGGCAGCAGGCCGGCGCCCATGCCGACCCAGGCCGAGGCGAGCATCTGGAACGGCAGCCACGGTCCCACCCCGGCGGTGAGCAGGGCCGAGGCGAACAGCGAGGTGCAGCCGAGGACGAAGCCGAAGCCGGCGCCGAAGACCCGCCCGCCGAGGATCAGCAGGAAGAAGACCAGCTCGATCCCGGCCAGTCCCGCCGACAGTCCGCGCATGACGGCGTTGATCGCGGTGAGCACGCCGAGCATGGCGAGCACCTTGGAGTCCATGCCGCCCTCGGTGAACTCCGCCAGGCAGACCACGATCACCACCGGGAGCAGGGCCACGAAGATGAACGGCGGCTGCAACGTCGGCTGGTCGACCCGGACGCGCACGAGCAGCGGCCACACGAACATCAGCAGGCCGGCGAGGGAGGCCGCGGCCAGCACGGTCGCCGAGCGCAGCCGCAGCGGGATCGCGACCGGGTGCGGAACGCGAAGGGCGCTCATCCGACCGCCTCCCGCACCTGCTCGACGGTCAACCAGTCCCCGCCGAGGATCTTGTGCACCTGCGGGGCGAAGGCCGGCGACTCCGCCACCACCCTCGCCGTCGGGCCGGAGGAGACCACCTCGCCCTCGGCCAGCACGACGACCCGGTCGGCGACGCGCGCCACGAACTCCACGTCGTGGGTGGCCACGAGCACCGCCCGGCCCTCCGCGGCCAGCGGCGGCGAGGATCCCGGCCAGCGCCTCCTTGCCCGGGTAGTCGAGCCCACGGGTCGGCTCGTCGAGCGCCACCACCTCCGGGCCGGAGGTGAGCACGATGGCCAGGACGAGGGCCAGCCGCTGGCCCTCGGAGAGATCGCGAGGGTGGCGATCGCCGTCGATGCCTGGCGCGAGCCGGTCGAGCAGCGACCGCGCGTGGCCGGCCGTCGAGCCCGAGTCCCGGTCGGCGGCCGCGCACTCCTCGTCGACCGACTCGAGGTAGAGCAGGTCGGCCGCGGTCTGGGGCACCAGGCCGACCAGCCTCCGGCGTGCCTCGGCGCCCAGGTCGGCCGGGTCCGATCCGGCGACGCTCACCGATCCCGCCGTACGACGCCGGGTGCCCTGGAGCGCCCACAGCAGGGTCGACTTGCCCGAGCCGTTGCGGCCCATCACCGCGACCACCTCGCCCCGGTCGAGGGTCAGGTCGACCGAGCGCAGCGCGGGCAGGCGTCCGTAGGAGACGGACACGCCGCGGGCCCTCAGGAGGGTCTCGGCTGCCCGCTCGCTGCTCGACCGGCCCCGGTTCGGGCCCGGGTCCACGAGCACGAGGTCGCGGGCGGCCCGGCGGGCGTCGCGCACCGACAGCGGCAACGGCGACCAGCCGGCCCAGCGACCGAGCTCGACGATGGGGGGTACGACGGCAGACTGCTCGAGCATCGCGGCAGGATCACCGGCCCGGACGATCCCGTCGCCCTCCACCAGCACCACCCGGTCGGCGAACGGCACCACCCGCTCGAGCCGGTGCTCGGCCAGGACCACGCTGACGCCGAGGTCGTGCACCAGCCGGGTCAGCGTCGCCAGCACGTCCTCGGCAGCGGTCGGGTCGAGGGCCGAGGTGGGCTCGTCGAGCACGAGCACGCGCGGATGCATCGTCAGCACCGACCCGATCGCGACCCGCTGCTGCTGCCCGCCGGAGAGGGTGCGCAGGTCGCGGTTGCGCAGGTCGGCGATGCCCAGCAGGTCGAGGGTCTCCTCGACGCGGCGACGCATCGTGGTCGCCTCGAGCCCGAGCTGCTCCATCCCGTAGGCCAGCTCCTCCTCGACGGTGTCGGTGACGAAGCCGGCGGTCGGGTCCTGCCCGACGTAGCCGACGACGTGCGCGCGCTCGCGCGGAGGACGCTCGAGGACGCTGACGCCGTCGAGGAGCACGTCGCCGGTGAGGACGCCGCCGGTGAACGAGGGCACCAGCCCGTTCAGCACGCCCGAGCAGCGTCGACTTGCCGATCCCGGTGCGTCCCGCCACCAGCAGCAGCTCCCCCTCCTCGATGGACAGCGAGACGTCTCGGAGCACCGGCGAGGCCGTGGCCGTGTAGGCGAAGGTGAGGTCACGCAGCTCGAGCATGGTCCACCTCGAGCGGGCGGCCGGGCACCTGAGCCAGCTGCGGAGTGGGCGAGACGACGGCGGCGAAGGCACCCAGGAGCACGACCAGGAGCGAGCTCGCGGTGACGGTCGGGACGGAGTCGAGGTCCGGGTGCAGCACCAGGACCTGCTCGTGCAGCACGCCGATCACGCCCACCGCCACGGCGATCCCGCTGAGCGCCACGACGACCTCCTCGAGCCGCCAGTGGTCGGGTCGGTAGCGACTGCGGTGCACCCGCCTGCCCGACGACCAGAACCCGAGCCCGGCCAGGGCGACCCCGCCGAGGAGCCCGGGCCACACCAGCCACTGCGGCGCAGTCTGGTCGAGCAGCGCGTAGGTGCCGACGCAGATCCCGGCCAGTCCGGAGAGCATCAGCGCCCCCGTCGTACGGCGCTGGGCCGGACCGAGGCCACCGGAGCGGCCGTAGCCGCGCGCGTCCATGCCCGCGGCCAGGGCCATCGAGCGCTCGAGGGCGTCCTCCATCACCGGCACGACGATGCCGCGGAGCCGCCCCACGCGCCCGCCGGGCACACCCCGCAGGGCGCGGGCCGCACGCACCCGCCGCAGGCTGTCGGCCAGCTGGGGCAGCAGCGCGACCGCCACCACGACGGCGGTGCCGATCTCGTACAGGGCCGGCGGCATCGACTTCAGCAGCCGCTTCGGGTTGGCGAGTGCGTTGGCAGCCCCGACGCAGACCACGATCGTGGCCAGTCGCATCCCGTCGTAGAGGCCGGCGAGCAACGACTCCTGGGTCACCGGGCCGAGGAGTCGGATCCCGGCCACCCAGTGCGGCAGCGGGATCGTCGGCAGGTCGACCAGCACGATCTCGCCGTACCCGCCGCCGAGCAGCACCCGGAAGAGCACCCGGACCAGCACGATGACCGCGCCGAAGACGAGGTAGAGCCGGAACGACGACGACCACGGGTGGTCCGACCGCCGCAGCGCGACCGTGAGCGCGGCCACGAGCACGATCAGCACCAGCAGGACGGGGTTGGTGGTCATCGACGCCCCGGCCGCCAGGCCCATCGCCCACAGCCACCAGGCCCCCGGGTGGAGGTCCCGCGGCGGTCGCGCGCCCAGCCGCATGCTCACGCCGGTCCCGGCCCTCCGTTCGAGGCTCGACGCCACCAGAGGACTCCCCCGGTCGCAGCCAGCAGGGCGACGACGACGGCTCCGGGAACCCACAGGGGCACGCCGGTGTCGGGCTTCGACGACGACGACGCCAGTCGGGTCTTCGGGCTCTCGGCGGCGGCGTCGGGACTCGAGCTGTCCGACGCGGTGAGCGGGCGCCGCTGAAGCCGAGGTGGAAGCGCTCGCCGTCGGGCTCGCAGTCGGAGTACGACGCTTCGGCGCGGCTGTGGCCGAGGCGCTCGCCGTCGTCTTCGTCGTCCCGGATGCCGAGGACGTGGCTGTGGCCGAAGCGCCCTTCTTGGGCGTGGCCGTCTTGGTCGCCTTGGGCTTCGGGACCGGCTTCGGGCTGGGCCTGGGCGTCGGCGTGGGCTTCGAGCGCGTCGAGGGAGCCTGTCCCGGGTAGTCGGTGCCGCCGCCGTCCTGGAACGCGAACGCCACGGCGCCACCAGCCGGGATGTTCAACGAGTCGACGCCTTCGCTCGAGTAGACCCAGGAGGAGGACCCTGCCTTCGCCCAGAACAGTCCCCAGTAGGCACTCGCCGGCGGCACGCTCTGACACTGCGCTGCCGAGGGACGGTGATCGACCTGGCAGACGAACCCGGGCGAGGACTTGACCGGCTGCAGGGAGAAGCCGGACCCGGCGAAGATCGCGCGGGCCGAGCGGCCGCCTCCGCTCGCATCGCACGCGCTCGCCAGACCGCCGCCGGCTCCGTGGCTGTAGTCGACGACCACGCTGACGCCCTTGGCGTCGGCGCACTGGGCCGCCGAGGCGGGCCCAGCGCCCATCCCGACCATCCCGGCCGCCGCGACGAGGGTCGCGGCGACCAGGCCGGAGCCACGGCGACGAAGCGTCACCGCACCACCTTGATCACGGCGTAGCCCTTCCGGATGTCTCCGAACTGGCCGTACGCCGCGATGGTGCCCTTCCCGAGCTTGCGCCCGGTCCAGATGCTGCGCCGGAAGTGCCCCGCTGCAGTCGGCAGTGCCGCTGGCCTTGAGGGCTCCGCGGAACTTGATGCTGGCACGCTCGCCCGGCGCGAGACCGTAGACGCTGGCCGTGACGAAGGTCGACCGCTTGTTGCGGTACTTCGACCTCGTCAGCAGCAGGGTCTTGGCCCCGAGGACGTTGACCGTGGTGGTGTCGCTGTGCCCGTCGCGGTCGCGGACGGCGAAGGTGCGGATCGCGGTGCCGAACGGCAGCACCTCCCGGATCACCTGGCTCGTGCCGGTCGAGACGGCACGGGCACCACCGGGGCCGCCCGTGAGGCAGAGCTGGTCCCCTGCGTTGACCCCCGTCACGCGGAAGTTCACGAACGAGTTCGACTTCTGGTAGCCGGCCGGACCGGTCAGCTGGGGGGCCGCGGGCGTCGGGTCTGCCTCGAGGTACTTCAGTGCCGGGACGGCCTGCGCCGCGGCGCGGCGGAACTGGTCCTGGGTGGAGGTGATGATCCCGTCGACGCGGCCCGAGTTGAGTGCGTCGTCGCTGTAGGCGACCGTGCCGACGTTGTTCTTCAGCGAGTCGCAGTAGTCGTAGTAGGTCGCCTGGTGGTCACGCAGCCACGCGGCGCCCTTCGGGGAGTGGGTGGTGTCGCCGAGCGCCCAGGCCGCGAGACCGGTCGCGTTGGCGTTCTCGGCGGCCCCGCCCGGGTCGCCGCCCCAGGCGCCACTGGTCGCCTGCTTGCCCACCAGGAAGGTGGTCGCATTGGTGATCGCGGCCCCGCTGTAGCCGATCGCGTTGAGCTCGATCAGGGCGACCGAGGTGGCGTCGACCTGGGCCTGGGCGTTGTCGGTGCAGGACTGGTCGGAGGCGGTCTTGGTGGTGAAGCTCAGCCGGAAGCCACCGTTGGGGCACTGCTGCTGGAGCAGGAAGCTCCGCGCGCTGGACTCCTTCGTCGAGCCGGCGTTGTGCAGGGCCGCGACGGCGTAGGCCTGACCGAGCACGTTCGCGGTGTCGTCGTCGAACTGGCTGCCGGGGGTGAACCCGACGTCCTCGATCCGTCCGGCGATGGGGCTGGTCGTGGAGACGCGGCCCTCCAGCTGGGTGATCAGGTTCTGCGAACCGAAGTTGGTGTCCGCGGGGTCCCCCACGAACAGCGCCAGCTTGGCCAGCGCACCGGTGTAGGAGTGCGGACCGCCGAAGGGCGTCACGTAGTCGTTCACGTGCGCGGCCATCGCGTTCCTGATCGCCGTCACGCTGGAGGCGTGGCCCCCGACGGCTTGGAGCGCCATCCCGAAGTCGAGGGTCAGCCCGTAGTCGTCGAAGTTGTACTGGTTGTTGTGCACCAGCCCGTTGGTGAGCTGCGACTCCAGCCACGTGGCACCGGCGTTGACCCCGATCGGGTCCGTCGGCGGGGCCGCCTGGGCGTTGGGTGCGATCGCGGTCACCGTGGTGACGGCGAGGGTGAGGGAGGCGACGTAGGCCCCCAGGCGCGCGTTCCTGCGCATGGATGGTTCCTTCCCGCTGCACAACGGGAGGTACGTCGAGCACCACCCGCTGTTTTCCACGACAGCGTGCTGTGAAAGACGCACCGCTGCAGGTGCTCCGGCTCGTCGCCACGCCCGACCAGTGGAGGGGCGAGACGGCCTACGGTTGCGGGTCAGCGCCGGATTTGGACCGGCTTCCCCCGACAGCGGGCGTGATCTGGTGTGGAGTTGGGCCCCGGCGGGGCACGCCGCAGACTAACACCGCGCGCGGGCCCCGCCGAGAGGTGATCAGTCCCGTGGACGGGCCACCAGGGCGATGCTGCGCAGGCGCATCACGACGAGGTAGAACGCGATCATCAGCAACCCGGTGTAGACGTCGTTCTCGAACCAGCCGAACGTCGTCTGCTGCTTGGCCACGAAGGTCGTCGGGTAGAAGAAGACCGAGACGTAGAGCAGCACGGCCAGGTAGGCCAGCATCGTCCACTGCGCCCAGCGCGCGTCGCGCCGGGCAAGGAATGCCGAGGCGAACCCGACGGCGTAGAACACCCAGGCCGACGGGTGTGTTGATCGTGAACCGGTCGTCCTGGAGCCCGCTGAACCACGCGTAGCAGGTGTGCACGACCGAGAGGGTGAAGGCGGCCACGAGGAAGCGCGAGATCTCGGTGCCGTAGGACATCCGTGACGCCGCGGGGTGCGGGTGGGGTGGTCCGTGGTGGTGGTGGTGGTGGTGAAGGACATGGTGTGTCTCCCTTGGGCAGGTGGTCCGGCGGCCCGGTGGCCGCCTTCGTCCAATGCTCGGGAGCGGGCGCCGCACGGCACACCCACAACGGGCCCACACTCGCGCCACGCTTGGACTACCGTCACCGGGGTGGACGAGCCGGTCGCCAGCTTCGCCGGGCTGCTGCGCGGGATGCGTGAGGCACGGAGCCTGACCCAGGAGGAGCTGGCAGAGCGCGCCGGGCTCACCGTCAAGGCGATCGGCGCCCTCGAGCGCGGCGAGCGCCGCCGGCCCTACCCGCACACGGTCCGCTCGCTCGCCGACGCCCTGGAGCTGGACGAGGAGGAGCGGTCCGAGCTGGTCGGCTCGGTGCCCAGCCGGGCGGGGCGTACGACGGAGGCGGTCAGCCCCGACGAGGGGGAGCCGCCCCCTTCGACCCGCCCGCTCGCCGCAGGGCCGGCCGGCCCGACCACGGACACCATCGGCCGCGACCACGACGTCGCAGCGCTGATCGACCTCCTGGTGGCCCCTGGTCATCGCGTGGTCACCGTCACCGGCCCCGGAGGCGTGGGCAAGACCCGGCTCGCCCTCGAGGTCGCCTCACGACTCGGCCAACGGCGGGCCGAGACGTTCCCCGGAGGCATCGCCTGGGTGGAGCTCGCCCCCGTGCGCGAGCCGGCCATGGTGCTGCCGCGGATCGCCTCCGCGCTGGGAGTGCCGGAGAACCGGGCGGACGGGTCGGTGACCGCGCTGGTGCCGTACCTCACCGGCCGCAGGATCCTCGTGGTCCTGGACAACCTCGAGCAGCTGTTGGGTGCAGCGCCACTGGTCGCCGAGCTGGTGGCCGCGTGTCCCGACCTCGTCGTCCTCGTCACGAGCCGGGCACCGTTGCGGATCAGGGCCGAGCACGAGCTGCCGCTGTCCCCGCTCCCCCTGCCGGACGACGACACCGTCGCGAGCGCCTCCGCGTCTCCTGCCGTCGGCCTGTTCGTCGACCGCGCGGCCGCGACCGGTGCACACGTCGTCCTCGACGAGGAGAGCGCCGGCACGATCGCCGCCATCTGCCGGCGGCTCGACGGGCTGCCCCTGGCCCTGGAGCTCGCCGCCGCGCGCGCCCGCCTGCTCACGCCCGAGGCGCTGCTGGCGCGGCTCGACGAGCACGCCTCCGGGAGCGGCCCGCGCGACCTGCCCGACCGGCAGCGGACGATGACCGCGACGCTGGACTGGAGCCACGACCTGCTCGAGCGTGAGGCGCAGGACCTCCTGGCCCGGCTGGCCGTCTTCGCCGGCAGCTTCTCCCTGGACGCGATCGAACCTGTGACCGGTGCCGACGACGCCCTGGCGATCCTCGAGGTCCTGGTCGACCAGTCACTGGTGATGCGGCTGCCCGGGATCGCGGGCCAGCCGAGGTTCCGGCTGCTGGAACCGGTCCGGCAGTACGCCGCGGCACACCTGCAGGCCTCGGGACAGGCCACGACCGTCGCGGACCGTCACGCCGCCCACTACCTCTCCAGCTCGGACGCGGCGCGGGCGGGCCTCCGGGGCTCCGCCCTCGTGCGCACCCTCGACGCGCTCGATGCCGACCAGGGCAACCTGCGCTCGGCGTACCTCCGGCTGCTGGAGACCGACCGCAGCGCCGAGGCCGCCGAGCTGCTGAGGAACTCCTGGCTCTACCTGGCCCTGCGTGGCCACGCCCTCGAGGGGCTCTCGTGGCTGGAGCGGCTCGACGGCGTGCTGCTGGACGGGCGGGCGCGGCGCGACGCGCTGGTGGCCTCCGCCGGGCTGCGCTACGTGACCGGGGACATCGCACGCATGTCGACGACGCCGACGCGGCTGTCTCCGAGGGTGAGCACGACGACTCCCGGGCCGCCGAGGCGGCCGTCCTCGCGGGCTCCGCCGCGCTGTTCGCCGGCAACCTCGGGCACGCCGCCCTGGCGATCGACGACGGCGTCGCGCGCGCCGAGGCGGCCGGCGATGAGTGGGCGGTCGCCCACGCGCTCATCGCGCGCGGCCAGCTGAGCCTGCTGACCGGTGACCTGGACGAGGCCCGCGACCGCCTGCTCGTGGCCGAGGCCGCCGCCCGCGAGCTCGGCAACGCGTTCACCCTGGCCACGGCCCTGAACGTCACGGCCACGCTGACCGAGATGCGGGGCGACGACCGCGCCAGCGCCAGCCGCCTCGTGGAGTCCACCGAGCTGTCGGTGGCCGCCGGGATCAGCTGGACGCTCGGCTACTCGATCCCGGCACTCGCCGGCGTGGCCGCCCACCTCGGCGAGGTGGAGACGGCGGCCTGGCTGTTCGGCGCCTCTGCCTCGTTGTCGGCCGCCCACGCGGTCGACGAGACGCTTCCCGGCCTCGCGCGCGCTCTCGGACCAGAGCCTGGCCACCGCGCGGGACCAGCTCGGCGACTCGGCGTTCCGCGAGGCGTGGGACGCCGGGAGGATGGCCGATCTCGACGAGCTGGCCGCGCTCGTGGAGGAGCTCAGGCTGCTCGCACTCGGCTGATGTAGCGGCGGTACTGCCGCGCCCCGATCGGTCCGCATCACCAACCGGATCGGGCCGGGCAGGTGCGCGAGCATCCGGGACCGCTCGTCCGCCGAGGCCTCCTCGAGGATCGCGCCGAACAGGAGGGGCAGCTGCTTGCGCGGACATGGCCTCCTTGCCGTGCTCGCCCAGGCTGTCCCACTCCTCGACCGAGATGTGTCGCGAGACGAGCGGCAGGATCTCGCGCTCCTCGAGGTCGAGGTGCTCGAACAGGGCCTGCGCGAACTGCTCGATCACCCGGGCCAGCTGCTCACCGCGGACCGCGGAGGCGTGGGACTGCCACTCGGTGACGAGCGGGCCGACCTGGTCGGCGTACTCGTCGACGCGGTGGTGCTGGGCCTGCATGGTCTCGACGAGCCCCGTGGAGGGCGCGGCACGTTCGAGGAGCAACGGCCAGAGGAGCTCGTCCTCGCCCGTGTGGTGCATGTGCAGGCCGCCGAGCACGAGCCGCAGGTGGCCGGCGACGACTGCGGCCCGGGCTGAATCACCCTCCGCGACGCCGCGGATCAGCGCGGGGAGGGCGACGAGCTCGCGTCGGAACACGCGGTGGATGACGATCATCTCGTTGATGTCCGGCTTCTGACCGGACTGGACTGTGGTGGCCATGGTGGTACCTCTCGGAACGGGGTCGGTGTGTCACACCAGCCTCGTTCCGCGCCGGGGCACGGCCCACCCACGTCGCCCCCACGCCACCTCCACACTGCTCAGGCGGGGACAGCGCTCTCTCTCACCACTGCGGCCCCAGCCGGCGTCTGCGCCACAGGGATCCGCCGACCAACAGCGCGATGACCGTCATGTCCGCGACCGCGAACCACAGCAACCCATGTCCGCTGCGCGTCTCGGCAGAGACCGGCCTGATGTCCTCCTGCACGGCCGCTTCGGGGGTCGGCTCGCTGCTCGGGGACGGGGACGTCACAGGGGGGATGAACATCTTGAGCTTGGGACGGGGGGCGGCGGACTTCTTCGGGTGCCGCGAGCTCGCGGGAGTGAACCCCACGACCTCAGGAGAGAACACCGCCGACGGCGTCGGGGATGGCGCCTCCGCAGAGTGCGCTGTGGTGCCTGTGCTTGTGGTGCTTCTTCGGAGCCGCGACCACGGGCGCCGGGGTCGGCTTCTTGGTCGGCTTCGGTGCGGTCTTCGGTGGATCCGGTTCAGGCACAGGCACAGGCGATCGGGCGCGGGATCCGGGGGTGTGCAGTCGTCCGGGAGGATCGGGATGCAGCCGTCGTCCGCCTGCACCTGGGCGCCGAACGCGGCGCCGGTGGACCCGGGAACGACACCCACCTCGGCCACCAGGCCCAGGAGGAGGGCAGCCGCAGACAGGGCGGCCAGGCGCCGGCGGCCACGCCGCTGGCGTGGCGGTCAGCGGTACGTCGTCGTGCGCGTGCTCACGCCGAACCGTGGTGCGCATGGTCTCTGTCCCTTCCTCGTCGACAGGGCACGGGGATCGAACGCCCTGCCGCTTCTCGACTGTAGGTCCAACGAGGCCGATCCAGTCTCGTTACTGTGAGTCCGTCACTGCAGCCGCTCGAGTATCAGCTCGCGGACACGGCCGGCGTCGGCCTGCCCGCGCATCTCCTTCATCACCGCGCCGATCAGGGCTCCGGCTGCGGCGACCTTCCCGTCCCGGATCTTCTCCGCCACCTCGGGGTTGGCAGCGATGGCCCGGTCGACCGCCTCGGTGAGCGCTCCGTCGTCGGAGACGACCGCCAGTCCCCGTGCCGCGACGACCTCGTCCGCACTGCCTTCACCTGCGAGAACGCCGTCGAAGACCTGCCGGGCGAGCTTGTCGTTGATCGACCCGTCGTCGACGAGCGCCTGGATGCGCGCGACGTCCTCCGGGGTGATCGGCAGCGCCCCCAGCTCGACCCCCTGCTCGTTGGCGCGGCGGGCCAGCTCGGAGAGCCACCACTTGCGCGCCGACTGCGGGCTCGCGCCGGCGCCGACGGTCTGCTGGACCAGCTCCAGGGCCCCGGCCCCGACCGTGTCGCGCATCTCGAGATCCGAGAAGCCCCACTCGGTCTGCAGCCGGGCACGCCGGCTGCGCGGCGGCTCGGGGAGCGAGGCCCGCAGCTCCTCGACCCACTCGCGGCTCGGCGCGACGGGGACCAGGTCCGGCTCGGGGAAGTAGCGGTAGTCGTCCGCGTCGGACTTCTCCCGGCCCGAGGTGGTGACTCCGGTGTCCTCGTGCCAGTGACGGGTCTCCTGCAGGATCGAGCCGCCGCTGTCCAGGATCGCGGCCTGCCGGCCGATCTCGTAGCGGGCTGCTCGCTCGACCGAGCGCAGCGAGTTCACGTTCTTGGTCTCGGTGCGGGTGCCCAGGACCGGCGGCACGGAGCTTCGCGACGTCGGGGACAGTGACAGGTTGACGTCGCAGCGCAGCGAGCCCTGGTCCATCCGCACGTCGGAGATGCCCAGGCCGAGCAGGAGCTCGCGGAGGTGGGCGACGTACGCACGCGCCACCGCGGGGGCCTGCTCGCGCGTGCCGGTGATCGGCCGGGTGACGATCTCGATGAGCGGGATCCCGGCGCGGTTGTAGTCGACCAGCGAGTAGTCGGCGCCGTGGATCCGCCCGGAGGTGCCGATGTGGGTCGACTTCCCGGTGTCCTCCTCCATGTGCGCACGCTCGATCTCGACGCGGAACGTCTCGCCGTCGACCTCGACCTCGGTGTACCCGTCGTACGCGATCGGCTCGTCGTACTGCGAGGTCTGGAAGTTCTTCGGCATGTCGGGGTAGAAGTAGTTCTTCCGCGCGAACCGGCACCACTCCGCGATCTCGCAGTTCAGCGCGAGCCCGATCCGGATCGCCGACTCCACGGCCTTGGCGTTCACCGCCGGCATCGAGCCGGGCAGGCCCAGGCAGGTCGGGCAGGTGTGGGTGTTCGGCTCGTCACCGAAGCTGGCGGCGCACCCGCAGAACATCTTGGTCGCGGTGTTCAGCTCGACGTGGACCTCGAGCCCGAGGGCGGGGTCGTACGACGCGAGGGCGTCCTCGAAGGAGAGCACCGTGTCGGTCATGCAAAGGCCTCCCTGGTCTCGACTCCGCTCGACCGACGGGATCGCCAACCTGTCCGGGGTGAGGAGTGGGCCGCCCCACTGCTGCTCGAGCAGGGTCTCCAGTGCCGCTCCGACGCGGTACATCCGGTCGTCGGCCGTCGCGGGTGCCAGCACCTGCACGCCCACGGGAAGCCCGTCCTCCGGCGCGAGCCCGGCCGGCACCGAGATGCCGGGGATGCCGGCGAGGTTGGCGGGGATGGTCGCGATGTCGTTGAGGTACATCGCGAGCGGGTCGTCGAGCTTCTCCCCCAGCCGGAAGGCGGTCGTCGGAGCGGTCGGTGAGACGAGCACGTCGGCCTGCTCGAAGGCGGCCACGAAGTCGCGAGCGATCAGCGTGCGCACCTTCTGCGCCTGGCCGTAGTAGGCGTCGTAGTAGCCGCTGGAGAGTGCGTAGGTGCCCAGGATGATCCGGCGCTTCACCTCGTCGCCGAACCCACGGTCACGCGTGGCCCGCATCACCTCCTCGGCGCTCGGCGCCTCGACTCCATCGGGCAGCACCCGCAGGCCGTAGCGCATCGCGTCGAAGCGCGCGAGGTTGGAGGAGGCCTCGGCCGGAAGGATCAGGTAGTAGGTCGCCAGGGCGTGCACGAAGTGCGGGCAGGAGACATGGACCACCTCGGCGCCGGCCTTCACCAGCAGCTCCACCGCCTCCTCGAAGCGCTGGCGCACCCCCGCCTGGTAGCCCTCGCCGCCGAGCTCCTCCACGACGCCGACGCGCAGCCCGTCCAGGTCACCGGTCGAGCCGGCGGCCGCCGCCTCGACGAGCGGCGGCAGCGGCTGGTCGATGCTGGTGGAGTCGAGCGGGTCGTGACCCCCGACGACCTCGTGCAGCAGCGCCGCGTCGCGCACGGTGCGGGTCACCGGACCCGCCTGGTCCAGGGAGTTGGCCAGCGCGATCAGGCCGTAGCGGGAGACGCCGCCGTAGGTCGGCTTGGCGCCGACCGTGCCGGTGACCGCACCCGGCTGGCGGATGGACCCGCCCGTGTCGGTGCCGATCGCCAGGGGCGCCATGAAGGCGGTGACCGCTGCTGCGGAGCCGCCTCCGGACCCGCCGGGGATCCGGTCGAGGTCCCACGGGTTGTGGGTCGGGCCGTACGCCGAGTGCTCGGTGGAGGAGCCCATCGCGAACTCGTCCATGTTGGTCTTGCCCAGGATCGGCAGCCCGGCCTCGCGGAGCCGGCGGACCACCGTCGCGTCGTACGGCGGCACCCAGCCCTCGAGGATCCGCGAGCCGGCGGTGGTGACCAGCCCGGCGGTGGCGAGCACGTCCTTGACCGCCACCGGGACGCCGTCGAGCACGGACGCCGGCCGGCCGGACGCACGACGTTCGTCGGAGGCCCGCGCGGCAGCGAGCGCGCCCTCGGCGTCGACCTGGAGGAAGGCGTGCACCTGCGCGTCGACGGCCTCGATGCGGTCGAGGAACGCCTGCGTCACCTCGACGCTCGTCGTCTCGCCGGACTCGAGCGCCTCGGCCAGCTCGGCCGCCGTGCGCTCCACGAGCGGGCGGCTCCCTGGTGACGCGTTCACTGCTCGTCGCCCAGGATGCGGGGAACTGCGAACTTCTGGTCCTCCACCGCGGGAGCACCCGACAGCGCCTGCTCCGGGGTCAGGGAGGGCGCTTCGACGTCCGGCCGGAAGACGTTTGTCAGCGGCAGCGGGTGCGACGTCGGCGGTACGTCGTCCGCGGCGACGCCGTTGATCGAGGCCACCGACTCCAGGATCACCGCGAGCTGGGGTGCGAGGTGGTCGAGCTCGGCGTCGTCGAGGTCGATGCGCGCCAGGTCGGCCAGGTGGCGGACCTCGTCGCGGCTGATCTCGACTCGGCTCGATCCGCGGATGTCAGGCATGCACACGATCCTAGGAGGCACCCAGTCGCCCGCTACGGTCGAGGTGACCTGAAGGGAGACCAGTGCCGCTACGCCGCCCTGCTCCTGCGTGGACTCGCCTTCGTGGCAGTGGCTGGTGTCATCCTGCAGCGGCTGCGACAGCTCCGACGAAGGCCGTCGCTCCACGACGCTGGCGCTGCCGTCCTCGATCCGGTACGTCGCGATCGGCGACTCCTACTCGGCAGGCCCGCTGATCCCGACCACGGACGTGGCCAACGGGTGCTTCCGCTCCGACCACGACTACCCGTCGCTGGTGGCCCGCGCGCTCGGAGCGAAGCTCCAGGACCACACCTGCAGCGGCGCCACCACCAGCTCGTTCAGCGCCTCGCAGTACCCGGACGTGCCGCCGCAGGAGAAGGCGCTCGGCAAGCGCACCACCCTGGTCACAGTGGGTCTCGGCGGCAACGACCAGCAGGTGTTCCGCACCCTGATCGAGCGGTGCCCGGCGCTGCGGGCGAGCAACCCGACCGGTGCGCCCTGCCGCGACGAGATGCGGGCCGGCGGCAAGGACGTCCTCCTCGCGAACCTCTCCGCGACCGCGAAGCGGCTCACCACCGTGCTGCGGCAGGTGCGCGCCCGCGCGCCGCATGCGCAGGTGCTCGCCGTGGGCTACCCGCAGATCGTCGACCCCGACCACGTGTGCGCGAAGCTCCCGCTGGCCGCCGGCGACTACGCCTACGCCGAGCAGGTCAACCGGGCGCTGACCGACGCGGTCAGGCGGGCTGCCGCCGCCACCGGGACGACGTACGTCGACGTGTGGGCGCTGAGCAAGGGGCACGACATCTGCTCCGACGACCCCTGGATCAACGGCGCGCAGGACGCGCGGAACAAGGCGCCGCGCTACCACCCGTTCCTCGCCGAGCACGAAGCGGTGGCCAAGCTGGTCGCCTCGATGGTCACCGGGTCCTGACCCCACGCTCAACGCACTCTCCGCGAGAATGCGCCCGTGGACGAGATCAGGGTCGCGCCGGAACGAGAGGCGCTCGAGCGGATGGTCGACCTGCAGCGCGCCGAGGTGGCCGGAGTGCTGGAGGGACTGGACGAGGACCAGGCGAGACGACGGCTGGTGCCCTCGCTGACCACGCCGCTGGGCCTGGTCAAGCACCTCACCTTCGTCGAGCGGGTCTGGTTCCAGCTGCGGTTCAGCGCACGCACGCGGGCCGAGCTCGGCCTGCCGGAGACGGTCGAGGAGTCGTTCCTGCTCGACCCGGACGAGACCATCGCCTCGGTGCTTGCGGCCCACGCGGCGGCGTGCGAGGAGTCGCGGCGGATCGCGGCGGGGCTGAGCCTCGACGCCACCGTCGAGCACCCGCGGATGGGCACCCTCGACCTGCGGTGGATCTACCTGCACCTGGTCCGCGAGATCGCCCGGCACCTCGGGCACGGCGACATCCTCAGGGAGCAGCTGCTCGCCGAGACGGACACCGCGTCAGAGTCCTGAAGGGCCCTTCTCCAGGAGCACCTTGAAGCCGGCCTCGTCCAGCACCGGGACGCCGAGCTGCTCGGCCTTGTCGGCCTTGGAGCCGGCGTTCTCCCCCACGACGACGAAGTCGGTCTTCTTCGACACCGATCCCGAGGCCTTGCCGCCGCGGCTGATGATCGCCTCCTTCACCGAGTCGCGGGAGAAGTCGTGGAGCGAACCCGTCGCCACGATGGTGAGCCCCTCGAGGGTGCGGCTGACGGACTCGTCGCGCTCGTCGGCCATGGTGACGCCGGCGTCGCTCCACTTGTCGCACGATCTCGCTGTGCCAGCCGCCCTCGTCGGGGTCGTCGAACCAGCGGCGGACCGAGGCCGCGATCGTGGGACCGACCCCCTCGGTGTCGGCCAGACGTTGCTCGTCGGCCTCCTGGATCGCTTCCATCGAGCCGAACTCGGTGGCCAGGGCGCGCGCGGCGGTCGGCCCGACGTGGCGGATCGAGAGCGCCACCAGCACCCGCCACAGCGGCACCTGCTTCCGCGCGCCGAGGTTGGCCAGCAGCCGCTGACCGTTGGCGTTGAGCTGACGGCCCTCTTCGCTCCTTCTTCGGGGCGCGGGTGAACAGGTCGGTGGTGAGCAGCTTGGTCTCGTCGAGGTCGAACACGTCGCCCTCGTTGACGATCACGCCGGCGTCGAGCAGCGCCAGCGCGGCCTCGTAGCCCATGCCCTCGATGTCGAAGGCGCCTCGCCCCGCCACGTGGAAGATCCGCTCGGTCACCTGGCCGGGACAGCTCTCGTGGTTGGGGCAGCGGAGGTCCTTGTCGCCCTCCTTCTCGTAGGCCAGCGTGGTTCCGCACGACGGGCACTCGGTGGGCATCACCCACTCCGGGGCGTCTGCCGGGCGCAGCGCCAGCACCGGGCCGAGGATCTCCGGGATCACGTCACCGGCCTTGCGCAGGATCACCGTGTCGCCGGGGCGGACGTCCTTGCGCTTGACCTCGTGAGCGTTGTGCAGGGTGGCGTTCTCGACGGTCGAGCCCGCCACCTTGGTCGGCACCATCACGCCGTACGGCGTCACGCGGCCGGTGCGCCCGACGTTCACCCGGATGTCGAGGAGCTCGGCGTTGACCTCCTCCGGCGGGTACTTGAAGGCGATCGCCCACCGGGGCGCCCGGCTCGTCGACCCGAGGCGGCGCTGCAGGCTCACGTCGTCGACCTTCACCACGACTCCGTCGATCTCGTAGGGGACGATCGTGTGGCGGTTCTCGCCGACGTTCTCGACGTACTTCTCGACCTCTGCGAGCGAGGTGACCACCTTCACCTGGTCGGAGGTGGGCAGTCCCCAGGCCTTCAGCGCCTCGTAGGAGTGCGACTGCGCCTCCGGCTCGAATCCCTCGCGGGCGCCGAGGCCGTGGCAGACCATGCCGAGCGCGCGGCTCGCGGTGACCTTGGGGTCCTTCTGCCGCAGCGAGCCGGCAGCCGAGTTGCGCGGGTTGGCGAACTGTTGCTTGCCGGCCTCGAGCAGCGACTCGTTGAGGCGCTCGAAGGCCTTCACCGGGAGGAAGACCTCGCCGCGCACCTCGACCAGCCGGGGCACGGGGAACTCGTCGGTGCCGGTGAGGCGGTGCGGGATCGAGTCGATGGTCTTGACGTTGGGGGTCACGTCCTCCCCCGTGCGACCGTCGCCGCGCGTCAGCGCCCGGGTCAGCCTGCCGTCCTCGTACAGCAGGTTGATCGCCAGCCCGTCGACCTTGAGCTCGCACAGCAGGTCGGCCTTCTCGATGCCCTCACGGGTCAGTCGCGCGTACCAGGCCTCGAGCTCCTCGTAGGAGAAGGCGTTGTCGAGGCTCTCCATCCGCTGGAGGTGGTCGACCGCGGTGAACTCGGTGGAGACGGCGCCGCCGACCTTCTGCGTGGGCGAGTCGGGGGTGCGCAGGTCCGGCACCTGCTCCTCCAGCGCCTCCAACCGCCGCATCGCCTCGTCGAACTCGGCGTCGGAGAGGGTGGGGTCGTCGAGCACGTAGTAGCGCCAGCGCGCGTCCTCGATCTTCTCCGCCAGCGCCCGGTGCTCCTGCCGCAGGTCGGCATCGGGGTCGGTCTGCGGATCCTGCTGCTCGGTCACGCGCCCATCCTGCCAACCTCCACCGACACCACCCATCCGAGGTGCACGTCGGCGCCGTACAACTGCCCCGAGACCGGTAGTCCGAGGTCAGAAGCGCCACTTCGTGCGCCTTGGGGGCGCTTCCGGCCTCGGACTACCGGGAATTCGAGCCCGACTTGATCGACACGATTGGATGGCGGCATGGCCGAGCCCGGACTGCACCGGAGCGAGCCCCGAGGGGCGTCGCGGGGTGTCGTGCTGATGCTGCACGGCGGGACCGCGAACAGCCAGGAGCCGGTGGGCGGCCGCAGCGCGTCGTACTGGCGGACCAACGTCATGCGTGCGGCCATCGCCCCACGGATCCACGCCGCGGGGTTCTCGCTGTGGCTGCTCCGGTTCGGCGTGCGCGGCTGGAACGCCGGCCTCGGCCCCGAGCCGTCGCCGGTCCCCGACGCCCGCTGGGCGCTGGACCAGGTGGCCGAGGCCCACCCGGGACTGCCGGTCGTCCTGCTCGGTCACTCGATGGGGGGTCGTACGGCGGTCCACGTGGCCGACCACCACGCCGTCTCGGGTGTCGTCGCGCTGGCCCCCTGGCTGGCCCCCAGCGACCCGGTGAGGGCCCTGGCCGGCAGGCACCTGGTCGCCGGTCACGGCAGCCGCGACCGGATCACCTCGGCCCGGATGACCCGTGCGTACGTCGAACGGGCCCGCAGCGTGGCCGCGTCCGCCGAGTTCGTCGACGTGGGCGCGCTGGGGCACTACATGCTCGCGCACGCGTCGCGGTGGAACCGGTTCGCGCTGCGGTCCACCCTCGAGGTGCTCGCCCGCTCCACCGGCGAGGGCGCAGGCGACGAGCTGCCCGAGAAGAGGTCCGCGGGCTGAGCCTGCGCGGAATGCAGTCGCGGAGGCCGTAGTTGGGCCGGGCGATGAGCAGTCCAGAGGTCAGCACGGCGAGCCCCGCGCGGGAGTCCGCCGACGGCGACAACGACAGAGACACCGGCACGACGGGATCGGCCGTGCCGATCCTGATCGGCCTGCTCTTCGGCTTCGCCGGCCTGGGCAGCTCCTCGGTCGCGATCGCGCTGCCGACGATCGACTCCGCACTCGGCGTCAGCACCGGCGTCGGGGCCTGGGCGATCAGCCTCTACGCGCTGATGCTCGCCGTGGCCACGGCCGTCTACGGCCGCGTCTCCGACCTCGTCGGGATCAGGCTGCCGCTGCTGGTCGGGATCGGGCTGATGGCCACCGGTGCCGTTGCCGGAGCGCTGGCCCCCGACTTCGGTCTGCTCCTCGCCGCCCGGATGGTCCAGGGTGCCGGCGCCGCCGCCGTACCCACCCTCGGCGTGGCCATCGTCTCGGGCAGGTTCAGCGGGGCCGGCCGGGCACGCGCTCTCGGGCAGGTCGCCGGGTTCGCCGCGGCGGTCTCCTGCGTCGGTCCGCTCGCCGGGGGGACGGTGGAGCAGGTCCTTGGCTGGCGCGCCGTGATCGCTCTCCCGGTGCTCGGCCTGGTGCTGGTGCCCTTCCTGCTCCGCGCGATGCCCCGGCACGGCAGCGGCGCAAGGCTCGACCTCGTCGGGGCGGCGCTCGTCGCGCTCACTGCTACCGGCGTCGTGCTCCTGGTGCAGTCGCCGGCCACCGGTCCGGTGGTGGCCGCCGCCGGTGGCGTGCTCGCGCTACTCGGCGCCCCCGCGGTCGCGGCCTGGGTACGACGCCGACCGGACGGGTTCCTGCCCGTCTCGGTGATCCGCAACCCCGTCGTGGTCCGCAGCGCCGTCGCGGCCGGCGCCGTCCCCGCAGCCTGGTTCGCGCTCCTGATCGCCGTCCCCGCCGTGCTGGTGGCCCAGGGCTGGGAACCGTGGCAGGTCGGGGTCGCCCTGCTGCCGAGCGCGGTCAGCGCGCTCGCAGCGCCCCGCCTCGCCGGTCCCGTGCTGAACCGGTTCGGACCCTCTCGCGCACTCGCGTTCGCTGCTGGCATCGCGACCCTTTCCCTGGGGTTGGCCGCCTGGGGCGCGGGCACCGGCTCCGCCGTGCTCCTCGTCATCGCCGTCGTCGGTGTCACGTTCGCCTTCGGCCAGGGGCAGCCTGCACTGATGGAGGCCACCGGCGACGCCGTGTCCGACGACGTGCGCGGCGTCGCGCTCGGCGTGGCCACGCTGTTCTTCCTCGTCGGCGGCGGGCTCGGCTCTGCCGCGGTCGCCGGCCTCGGCGACGTGCTCGGCCTCCCGTGGGCGCTGGTGCTGCTGGCCGTGCTCCCGGTGATCGGCATCATCGTGCTCACGCCGTACCTGGGCCGTCGGTCCGTGGCCCCGGCCGCCCCCTGACGCCGCCGCTACTACGGCCGTTCGTCACACTGGTGTCCCGACCCCTTCGACGTGTGGACCATGACTGACCCCCAGAGAGACCAGCAGAAGCCGCCGCAGACCGACTCCGGGACCGAGTCGCGGACCGTTGCGGATGCCCCCGCCGCCCGCAAGTTCGAGCTCTCGCCCACCCAGGTGACCGGCAGCGCGCTCGCGGCCATGACCGGCGCCTTCCTGGCGTCCTACCTCGGTACGGCGGGCACGGTCATCGGTGCCGCCGTCGGCAGCCTGATCGCCACCGTCGGCACCACCGCCTACACGTGGTGGCTGCGGCGCACCTCCGAGGTGGTCAAGCGGACCGCCACCCAGGTCCGCGAGACCGGCATGGGCAGCACGGTGGTCATCCCCCTCCTCCCCGGCAAGGGCAGGTCGGGCCGGACCCATGCCAGTGCGGCCCAGCCTGCTGACGCCACCGTCTCCGAGGAGGGCGAGCACGGCTCCGCCGACGGGTCGGGTGACGACGGGTGCCGGGCCCGGGCGACGGGCCCGGGGGCGACGGGCCCGGCGGCGAGGGGCCCGATCGCTGGGAGTGGGCGCGGGACAAACCGTGGGGCAAGGTCGCGCTGGTGGCCGCCGCCATCGCCCTCGTCGTCCTCGGCGGACTGACCGTCCTCGAGGGGATCACCGGCAAGCCGCTGTCCTCCTACACCAAGGGCGGCCACCAGAGGGGCACCTCGGTCGGCCACCTCGTGGGCAACAACCCTCGCCCGAGCCCGACACCCAAACCGGGACGGACGGTGACGCCGACCCCGACCCCCTCGGCCACACCCACCACGACCGTTCCGACTCCCACGCCCGTCCCGACACCGTCGGCCACCCCCACCGACCTGCCCACACCGACCACCTCCACGGTCCCCACGCCGAGCGTCGGGGGCACGCCCACCCCCTGATTCCGCTGTGGCCTGAGCCCGCCACTGCCGGGTGGGCCAAGAAAAACCAGACCAGTGGGAATGCAGGTCGCGTCCTGTCGGTTGTCGCCCGTAGCGTCGAGATGAAACGGAACCGTTTCGTTTCATCCACGTGACGACCAGGTGAACGACAGGAGGCGCAGATGACCCCGCAGCTGGCCACCGGAGCCCGTCCGCGCGTCGCCGGGGACCGCGAGGACGAGATCCTCGACGCCACCCTCACGCCTGCTCGTCGAGGTCGGCTACGACCGGCTGACCATGGACGCCGTCGCCCGGCAGGCGCGGGCCAGCAAGGCGACGCTGTACCGCCGCTGGGACACCAAGCAGAGCCTGGTCGTCGACGCCGTGGTGCGCGCCAAGCAGGCTCCCCTCGTCGAGGACCACGACACCGGCTCGCTGCGCGGCGACCTGCTGACCACGTTCTGCGGACCGCGCAGCATCTCCGAGGGTGCCGCGACACACGCCCTCGGCGCCGTGATCACCGCGCTGATGACCGACCCGGAGTTCGCGCCGATCTTCCGCGAGAAGTTCATCGCGCCCAAGATCGCGGTCACCAGCGCCATCTACGCCCGTGCGGCCGAGCGCGGCGAGATCGACGACGACCTCGACCTCGAGATCATCGGCCCCGCGCTGGCCGGGATCCTCCTGCACCGCGCCTTCGTGATGGGCCTCGAGCCCGACGACGACACCGTCACCCGGGTCGTCGACCACGTGATCCTGCCGGCCGTGGGCTACCGCCCGCGGACCGACGTACCAACCCCTGCCCGAGAGAAAGGCAACACCTGATGACCGACACGGCCAAGGCCCCCACCGAGGCGGCCGAGACCACGAGCAACCGGAACCGCCACCTCGGTTGGGCGCTCGTGCTCATCTCCATCGCCCAGCTGATGGTGGTGCTCGACGGCACCATCGTGAACATCGCCCTGCCCTTCATCCAGAAGGACCTCGACATCGCCACCGCGAACCTGCGCTGGGTGGTCACCGGGTACGCCCTCGCCTTCGGCAGCCTGCTGCTGCTCGGCGGCCGGCTCGGCGACCTGTTCGGCCGGCGCCGGATCTTCATGACCGGACTCGTCGTCTTCGGCGTCGCCTCGCTGCTCGGCGGCCTCGCCACCAACGAGGGGCTGCTGCTCGCCGCCCGGGCCCTGCAGGGTCTCGGCGCCGCGCTGGCCTCTCCCGCCGCGCTCGCGCTGATCGCGACGACCTTCCCCGCCGGACCGGCACGCAGCCGCGCGTTCGCGGTGTACGCCGCCATGTCCGGCGTCGGCGCAGCCGTCGGCCTGCTGCTCGGCGGGTGGCTCACCGGCCTCGACAGCGTCTTCGGGCTCGGTGTCGAGGGCTGGCGGCTCACCCTGCTGATCAACATGCCCATCGGCGTGATCACCGCACTGCTCGCCCCGCGCTTCCTGGCCGAGTCCGAGTCGCACCCCGGTGAGCTCGACCTGCCCGGTGCCGTGACCGGCACCCTGGGCCTGCTCGGTCTGGTCTACGGCCTGAGCCGGGCCGGCACCGACGGCTGGGGCGACCTCTGGACGGTTGCCAGCCTGGTCGCCGGCGTGTCGCCTGCTCGCGGGCTTCATGTACATGGAGCGCCGCATCGAGCACCCGCTGCTGCCGCTCCGGGTCTTCGCCAACCGCACCCGTGGGGCCAGCTTCGTGGCGATGTTCTTCGCCCCGGCGGCGATGTTCGCGATGTTCTTCTACCTCAGCCAGTACATCCAGACGGTGATGGGCTACAGCCCGATCCAGGCGGGTGTCGCGTTCCTGCCGTTCTGCTTCGGCCTGGTGGCCGCGGCCGGCATCTCCTCGAGCCTGATCAGCCGGATCAACCCGCGCTACCTCGCGGGCGTCGGCACCCTGATGGCTGCGGTGGCACTGTTCGGGTTCTCCCGGCTGCCCTACGACACCACGTTCCCGACCAGCAACGTGCAGGGCAGCTACCTCACCGACCTGCTGCCGTTCATCCTGCTGATGTCCTTCGGGATGGGGATGACGTTCGTGCCGCTGACGCTGACCGCCGTGCACCACCTGCGGGACGAGGACTCGGGCATCGGCTCGGGGGTGCTGAACACGATGCAGCAGGTGGGTGGAGCCCTCGGGCTCTCCCTGCTCGGCACCGTCGCGACGCAGACCATCGACAACCGCGTCACCCACCTGGGCGAGGCAGCGCAGAAGGCGGCCGCAGCCGGCGGTCCCCAGCTCTCGGAGGCCGCGCAGAAGGCGGCCCAGGCCGTCGCCTCCCACCAGGTGTTCACCGAGGGTGCGACGGCAGCGTTCCTGCTCGCCGCCGGCCTGATGATCATCGCCTCAGTGGTGACGTGGGTCTTCCTCAACGTCAAGCTCCGCCGAGCTGGCCACGGACGGCGCCGCGGAGCCGGTCGTCGTCTGAGGCTGGTGCTGGGTTCGGTTTACCCGGGCGCCCGGGTAAACCGAACCCTGGCAGGCACAACTTCGCCTGCCAGGCACCAGGTTTGTCCGCCAGCCTTCCCGATTTGTCTCTCGTACGACGGGGAGTCAGCCGGTCAGCGCCTCGGTGATCGCCTCGACGAAGGCGGGCAGGTCGTCGGGGTTGCGGCTGGTGATCAGCCGACCGTCGACCACGACCTCCTCGTCGCGCCAGGTGGCGCCGGCGTTCTCGAGGTCGATCGACAGGCTCGGGTAGCTGGTCAGGGAACGGCCGTCGGCCACCCCCGCCGAGACCAGCAGCCACGGACCGTGGCAGATCACCGCGAGGACCTTGTCCTGCTCGATCGCGTCGCGGACGATCTGCTGGGCGTCCTCGTCGGTGCGGATGTGGTCGGCGTTGACCGTCCCCCCGGGCACCACGACGGCGTCGACCGCCGACACGTCGAGGTCACCGAAGGTGCCGTCGACGTCGATCTTCTGGGTGGGCTCGGTGTCGCCCTCGACTGCCTGGATCGGGTCGGTGTCGGTGGAGTAGATCTTCACCTCCGCGCCCGCCTTGGACAGCTCGTCGCGCGGGGTGACGAGCTCGGCCTCCTCGAAGTGGGTGGTGGCGATGATGGCGATCTTCTTGCCGGTCAGGTCTGACATGTGGCTCCTTTCGCTCCCCCGCGGGGTACCCGAAGAAGCCAGGACCAGTCAGCCGACCTCGGCCGCCGCTTCCCGCACGGCGCGCAGCGCCTGCCGCGCATAGGCCGGATCTGCCCCGGCGAGGCCGCACGCCGGAGTCAGCACCAGCCGGTCGGAGACCTCCGCGGGGTCGAAGCCCAGCATGTCGAGCAGCCTCAGGGTCCGGTCGAGGGCCGCTCGCGTGGTCGGCTCGACCTGGCCGCTGCTCGGCACCACCCCGAGCCACGCCTCGCCGCCCTGGTCGAGGACGGTGGCCAGCTCGTCGTACGCCGCCGCGGCGAGGACACCGAGGTCCACCGAGACGGCCTGCGCCCCGGCACCCCGGAAGAGCGCGATCGGGGCGTCCGCGGCGCAGCAGTGCACGACGGTCGTCGCCGGTCCTGCAGCCGCGATCACCCACTCGAGCGCCTGCGACGCGGCCGGGGCGTCCACCGAGCGGTGCCGGTGGAAGCCGGAGGCGGTCGGCACCTGCCCGGTCATCACCAGGGGCAGCGACGGCTCGTCGACCTGCAGGACGAGCGAGGCGGAGGGGACGCGCCGGTGCACGTCGGCGAGGTGGTCGGTCACCCCCTCGGCGAGCGCCTGCGCGAGGTCCCGTCGCGCGCCGACGTCGGAGAGCACCTTGTCGCCGCGCGGCTTCTCGATCGCCGCGGCCAGCGTCCACGGACCGACGACCTGCACCTTCAGCCGGCCGTCGTACCCCTGGGTCAGCTCCTCCAGGGTGTCGAGGTCCTGGCCGAGCAACGACCGGGCGCGGCGGTGGTCGACGCCGCTGGCGTCGGTGAGTCGCCACCCGGCGGGTTGCAGGTCGAACCCGAGGTCGGCCACGAGCCCCGCCGTCCGCCCGATCATCCCGGCGATCGCGCCCCGCGCCGGCAGCTCGGGCAGGTGGGCCAGCTCGGGCAGCTCACCCAGCACGGTCCGGGTGGTCTCGGCGAAGTCCTCCCCCGGCATCGAGCCGACGCCGGTGGCCCTGACGGTCACGGTGCGCCCATCTGGGCCGTCACGCCGTCGCGGCCGTACGACGGGTGGCCGAGATCGTGGCCGACCCGACGACGCGGGTGCCGTCGTAGAGCACCACCGCCTGACCCGGCGCGATGCCCGTTGCCGGCTCGAGCAGTGTCACCTCGACCCGGTCCTCGTCGACGCGGACCACGGCGCTGTGCTCCGAGCCGTGGGCACGCAGCTGAACGGCGCAGTCGAGGTCGCGGTCCGGCTCAGGGCCGCACCACCTCGGTGACGTCGCGCTGAGCGCGTCCACCACCAGCTCCTCCCGCGAGCCGACGGTGACGGTGCCCGAGACCGGCTCGATGTCGAGGACGTAGCGCGGCCGGCCGTCGTCCGCGGGCCTGCCGATCCGCAGCCCCCGGCGCTGGCCGACGGTGTAGCGCCACGAGCCCTCGTGGGTGCCGAGCTCCTCCCCGGAGGAGGACACGATCGGCCCCGTGCGGTTCACCGAGGTGAGCTTCTCCGCGAGCCACCCGCCGGTGTCACCGTCGCTGATGAAGCAGATGTCGTGGCTGTCGGGCTTCTCCGCCACCGCCAGCCCACGAGCGGCCGCCTCTTCGCGCACCGCCGACTTCGCGGTGTCGCCGAGGGGGAACAGCGAGTGCGCCAGCTGGTCCTGGGTGAGCACGCCGAGCACGTAGGACTGGTCCTTGCCCATGTCCACCGCGCGGTGCAGCTCGACGACCCCGTCGGCGCCGGTGCGCAGCTGCGCGTAGTGCCCGGTCACCACGGCGTCGTACCCGAGGGCGAGCGCGCGGTCGAGCACGGCCGCGAACTTGATCTTCTCGTTGCAGCGCAGGCAGGGGTTCGGCGTGCGCCCCTCGGCGTACTCGTGCAGGAAGTCCTCGACGACGTCCTCGTGGAAGCGCTCGCTGAGGTCCCAGACGTAGAAGGGGATGCCGATCACGTCCGCCGCCCGACGCGCGTCGTTGGCGTCCTCGATCGTGCAGCAGCCGCGCGCACCCGTGCGGTAGGACTGCGGGTTGCGCGAGAGCGCGAGGTGGATGCCGGTGACGTCGTGGCCCTGCTCGACCGCGCGCGCTGCGGCCACCGCCGAGTCCACGCCGCCCGACATCGCTGCCAGGACGCGCATCAGCGCTCGCTTCGCGACGAGCGGCCGGACAGACCCGCGCTGCGGGCACGCTCGACGACGGGACCGATGGCCTCCACCAGCGCGTCGACGTCCTGCTGGGTCGAGGTGTGGCCGAGGGAGAACCGGAGCGAGGAGCGGGCGGACTCCTCGGAGGACCCCATCGCGAGCAGCACGTGCGAGGCCTGGGGTACGCCGGCGTCGCAGGCCGAGCCGGTCGAGCACTCGATGCCGCGCGCGTCCAGCAGCATCAGCAGGGAGTCGCCCTCGCAGCCCGGGAACAGCAGGTGCGCGATCCCCGGCATCCGGTGGGTCGGGCCGTCCTCCGGGTCGCCGTTGTAGACCGCGTCCGGGACCTCGCGTCGTACTCCCTCGACGAGCAGGTCACGCAAGCCGGTGAGCCGCGCGGCGAGCTCGGGCTGGCGCTCGACCGCGAGGCGGCAGGCCACGGCGAACCCGGCGATGGCGGGCGGGTCGATGGTCCCCGAGCGGATGTCCCGCTCCTGGCCCCCACCGTGCATCAGGGCGGTCGGCTGCAGGTCGCGGCGTACGACGAGAGCGCCGACGCCGTACGGGCCGCCGACCTTGTGACCGGTCACCGTCATCGCGTCGACACCGCTCGCGGCGAAGTCGAGCGGCAGCTGCCCCAGGGCCTGCACGGCGTCGGTGTGCACGGGGATCCCGTGGGCGTGGGCGATCTCGACGACCTCGTCGATCGGCTGGACCGTGCCCACCTCGTTGTTGGCCCACATCACCGAGACCAGGGCGATGCTCTCGGGGTCGGACTCCACCGCGGCGCGGAACGCGGCGACGTCGAGCCGCCCGATGCGGTCGACCTCGACGTGCTCGACCTTGGCGCCCTCGTCGACCGCCAGCCAGTGCAGGGCGTCCAGCACCGCGTGGTGCTCGATGGGCGTGCTCAGGATGCGCACCCGGCGCGGGTCCTCGGTCCGTCGCGACCAGAACAGCCCCTTCACGGCGAGGTTGTCGGACTCGGTGCCACCCGAGGTGAACACGACCTCTCCGGGCCGGCACCCCAGCGCCCTGGCGATGGTCTCGCGCGACTCCTCCACGACCCGCCGGGCGTCGCGGCCCGACCCGTGCAGCGAGGACGCGTTGCCCACCCGCATCAGCTGCTCGGTCATCACCGCTGCGGCTTCGGGAAGGATCGGCGTCGTCGCCGCGTGGTCGAGGTAGACGGTCATCTCAACGGACAAGGGTACGGCGTACCTCCCGGTGGTCATTGCGGACCGCCTGCCCCAGCGGCGACCTCGTGGCAGAATTCGGCTGAGCGATCGCGCGGGGGTGCAGATGGTCTGGTTGGTGGCGGTGGTCTGTGCCTCGGTGACCGGTCTCTTCCTGTGGCTGGCCAACCGGGTCCTGACGCCTCAGCAGCGGAGGTCGCGAGGCGAGAAGTTCGCCTCCGACCACCTCCTGTACGTCGACGCCGGCGACGTCCCGGCGTTCGACGCCCTGCTCGACCGGCAGCGTCGGGTCCGGTACCTGCTCGCCGCCCTCCTGTCGCTGGTCGTCGGCCTGACGTCGACCGTCGTCCTCGTGACGAACGTGCAGGACTCACTGCTGCTGCCGATCTTCCTTGCCGAGCTCGTCGCAGGGCGATGCCTGATCGCCGCCGGCGAGATCTGGGGGACTCCGGAGGGCTCGGGCCCCCCGCGCCCCGACGACTTCGTCCCTCCACTGGTCAGGACGGGATACGCGGCCCTGGCCGTGCTCGGGGTCGCCGTGGCGTGCTGGGCCGCCCTCGCACCTTCGCCGTACGCCGACTCGAGCACAGTGGCCACGGCCCTGGTCGCGGGCGTGCCGTTCCTGGCGATGGAGTCGGTCACGCGTGTCGGGGCCAGACCTCTGACCGTGGGGCCCACCGGTCGTCGCTACACCCAGCAAGCGGTGCGCAGCGCCACCTTGAACCAGCTGTACGCAGGCGAGTGGAGCCTCGGCCTCATCGTGCTGGGCGACGCGCTCACGGATCAGGACGCCTATGGACTGGTGACGACCCTGCTGGCCGCCAGCATGGTGTTCTTGTTGACCGGTCTGGTGCTCGGAAAGCGTCTCGGCCCCAACCGGCTGCGGTTCCGGCGCAGGCTCTGGCCCCAGCTCGGCCCGCACGAGATCGTGACAACCTCGGCGCCATGAGCCTGAGGATCACCGTCGACGAGCACTCCCCCGTCGCGCCGTACGAGCAGGTGCGCGAGCAGGTCCGCGAGCAGGTGGCCTCGGGAGAGCTGGCGCCCGGCACGAAGCTGCCGACGGTACGAGGCCTGGCGGAGGATCTCGGGCTCGGCCGCCAACACCGTGGCGCGCGCCTACCGCGAGCTCGAGGCGCTCGGCGTCATCGAGACCCGGGGCCGTGCCGGCAGCGTGGTCAGCGGGGACGGGGTCGCCCAGGCGGCCCGGGAGGCAGCGCACGACTACGCCACGAGGGTCAGGGCGCTAGGCGTCGGCGAGGCCGACGCCCTGGAGCTGGTGCGCCGCGCGTTCAGCTGACCCCCCTGCTCCTCCCCGGGGGTGCGGACATTCCGAGAGTTTCCGTACGGGACACGCCGACTGAGGCGTGCAGAAACTCTCGGAATGTCGGAGAAGCAGGCCGAGCGTCCAGGAGTACGCGAAGCGATCCGGGCGGTGGATCAGCCCTTGCGCTTGGTGATCTCCTCGGTGGCGGTCGGCAGGACCGTGTGCAGGTCGCCGACGACGCCGAAGTCGACGAGCTCGAAGATCGGGGCCTCCTCGTCCTTGTTCACCGCGACGATCGTCTTGGAGGTCTGCATGCCGGCGCGGTGCTGGATCGCGCCGGAGATGCCGTTGGCGACGTAGAGCTGCGGGGAGACGACCTTGCCGGTCTGGCCGATCTGGAAGGCGTGCGGCTTCCAGCCGGAGTCGACCGCGGCGCGCGAGGCGCCGACCGCGGCACCGAGGGAGTCGGCGAAGTCCTCGACCTCGGAGAAGTCGCCACCGGTCCCGCGGCCACCGGAGACCACGATCGCGGCCTCGGTCAGCTCGGGACGCCCGGAGGCCTTGCGGGCCTGCGAGGCGACGATCTTGGCCTTCTTCGCCGAGTCGGAGATGGTGGCCGCGAACTCCTCCTTGGCCCCGGCACCCTCGCCCTCCTCGGGCGCGGCCGAGTTGGGCTTCACGGTGATGATCGGCGTGCCCTTGGAGACCTTGGCCTGCACGGTGTAGCTGCCCGCGAACACCGACTGGGTCGTGACCGGGCCGTCGTCGCCTGCCTGTACGTCGACCGCGTCGGTGATCAGCCCCGACTCGATCTTGACCGCGAGGCGTGCCGCGATCTCCTTGCCCTCACCGCTGGAGGGGATCAGCACCGCAGCCGGCGAGGTCTTCTCGACCAGCTGCTGCAGCACCTCGGCCTTGGGGGCGACCAGGTAGCCCTTGATCTCGGCGTCGTCGACGACGTAGACCTTCTCGGCGCCGTACTTCTTCACCGACTCCACGGCACCGTCGGCCTCGCCGGCAGCGCCGATGAACACCGCGGAGGGCTCGCCGAGCCGCTTGGCGATCGTGAGCAGCTCGTAGGTGGGCTTGCGGACCTTGCCGTCGACGTGGTCGACGAGCACGAGTACTTCAGTCATGTCTGTCCAGGCTCCTGTGTTCGCGTGACGCGACGCTCTAGATGAACTTCTTGGAGGCGAGGAACTCCACCAGCGCCTTGGCGCCGGAGCCGTCCTCGTCGGTGACGATCTCGCCCTGCGAGCGCGGCGGGCGCTCCTCGGTGTCCTCGACGCGGGTCCACGCGGCGTCCAGGCCGACCTGGTCGGCGTCGACGCCGATGTCGGAGAGCGACCAGGTCTCCAGCGGCTTCTTCTTCGCCGCCATGATCCCCTTGAACGACGGGTAGCGCGCCTCGCCCGACTGGTCGGTGACCGAGAGGACGAGCGGCGCGGAGGCGCCGATGACCTCGGTGGAGGTGTCGCCGTCACGCTTGATCCGGAACTGGTCGCCCTGGCGCTCGATGACCGAGCCCAGGGTCACCTGGGGCAGGTCGAGCCGCTCGGCGAGCATCGCCGGGATGACACTGCCGGTCGCGTCGGTCGAGGCCATCCCGCAGATGCACCACGTCGACGCCCTCGATCTTGTTGATCGCGGCCGCGAGCACCTGCGAGGTGGCCAGGTAGTCCGAGCCGGCGATCGCGTCGTCGACGACGTGGACGCCCTTGTCGGCGCCCATCTGCAGCGCCTTCTTGATGGCATCGGCGGCAGCCTCGGGACCGACGGTCAGCGCGGTGACCTCGACCTCCTCGCCCTCCGCCTTCTCCTTGATCTGCAGGGCCTGCTCGACGGCGTACTCGTCGAGCTCGGACAGCAGACCGGGCACTCCGTCGCGGTCAACGGTGTTGTCGGACTCGAAGTGCCGGTCGGCAGTCGCGTCGGGGACGTACTTCACACAGACGACAATGTTCATGGGCGATTCCGGCCCTCGGAGGGCCCCTCCTGGACTACTGGGAGACGTGCTGGGAGACGGGCGGGATCGTGGATCCCTCGGGTGAGGTTACCGCCGGGTCACGACGGCAGCCACACCAGGGGACGGTGGGTTCGCTCACACGCCGGGCCGCCCCCACGAGGGCCGCCCGGAAGTGCCGCGGTGGGTCTCAGCCCTTGCCCTTCGGCTCGATCAGGCCGGCCAGCACGCGACCGATCAGCAGGTAGACGACCGCGGCGATACCCCAGTTGAGCAGGGCGTTCTTGGACACCGCGCCCTTGCCGGTGAAGTGGAAGATCCCGTCGTTGCGGCTGAACGGACCCGAGATGTTGTCCGCGGTGTCCTCGATGAACTTCACCAGGGAGTTGGACTCGTTGATGTTCGAGTGCAGCACCACCAGCACGGCACCGATCGCGAGGATCGCCGCCAGGACGCCGAAGATGATGCGGACGGCGCGGGCAGCCTTGGCCCGGATCTCGTACTGGGCCGCCTTGAACTGCTGCCGGCGGTCCTTGGAGTCGTCGGTGCTGACTTTGGGCGACAAGGTGTTCTCCTGCGTTTGGGGGCGGGGGTAATACATCCCGGACGGGGCCCGGACGTCAATGCTGCGGTCAGCGGCCCTTGAACTCGGCCTTGCCCGGACCCTGCTCAACGAACGACCCCATGCCGATGGCACGGTCCTCGGTCGCGAAGAGTGCCGCGAACTGCTGGCGCTCGATCTCCAGGCCCGTCTCCAGGTCCACCTCGAGGCCCCGGTCGATGGCCTCCTTGGCGGCGCGGAGGGCGTACGTCGCAGCGCCGGTGAACCTCGCGGCCCAGGCCACCGCCTCGTCGTAGACCTGCTCGGGCGGGACGACCTTGTCGGCCAGACCGATGGCCAACGCCTCCTCGGCGCCGACGAACCGGCCGGTGAAGATGATGTCCTTGGCGCGGCTCGGTCCCACCAGCCGACTGAGCCGCTGGGTGCCGCCGGCGCCCGGGATGATGCCCAGCAGGATCTCGGGCTGGCCGAAGGTGGCGTTCTCCGCAGCGATCCGGATGTCGGCGCACAGGGCGAGCTCGCACCCGCCGCCGAGCGCGTAGCCGGTGACCGCCGCGACCACCGGCTTGGGGATCCGCGCCACCGCGGAGAACGAGCTCGTCAGGCCGGAGGAGCGCTTGACCATGTCCGTGTAGGACATCTCGTTCATCTCCTTGACGTCCGCGCCGGCCGCGAAGACCTTCTCGCCGCCGTAGACCACGACCGCCTTCACGTCGTCGCGCTCGGTCGCCTCGGCCGCGGCAGAGCGGATCTCCTCCTGCATCTGGGCGTTCAGGGCGTTCATCTTCGGCCTGTCGAGACGCAACGTCGCGACGCCGTCGCTGACCTCGAGACGGACGAACTCCTTGGATCGAGCTAAGTCGAGATCGCCCATGGGCTGACTCCTCACGTTGACCGGCACTCCGCACCATTCATACCGTGAGGGATGACCTCGGAGCCCACCACGTCCTCGACCACCCAGACCGAGGCGTCCGACGTACTGAGGTCCGGCGGCCGAGCAGGCTTCGTCGGCGCGATGTTCCTGATGGCCACCTCGGCCATCGGACCGGGGTTCCTGACCCAGACCACGACGTTCACCGTCGACCTCAAGGCCGCCTTCGCCTGCGCCATCCTGATCTCGATCCTCGTCGACATCGCGATCCAGCTGAACATCTGGCGCATCGTCGGTGTCTCGGGACGACGCGCCCAGGACCTCGCCAATCACGCCCTGCCGGGCTCGGGGTACGGGCTGGCCGTCCTGGACGTCTTCGGCGGCCTGGTGTTCAACATCGGCAACGTCGCCGGCTGCTCGCTCGGACTCGAGGCACTCTTCGGCCTCGACGTGCGCATCGGCGGCGTGCTCTCCGCTCTGGTCGCGATCGCGATCTTCCTCGTACGTCGCGCTGGAGTGGCGATGGACCGGGTGGTGGTCCTGCTCGGTGTCGTGATGATCGTGATGACGACGTACGTCGCGATCACCTCCACACCGCCGGTGGGCGACGCGGTCGTGCAGTCGGTGGCGCCGGAGACGTTCAAGTTCCTCGCCGTGACCACCCTGATCGGGGGCACCGTCGGTGGCTACATCGTCTACGCCGGCGCGCACCGCCTCGTCGACAACGGCGTCCGCGGAGCCGGCGCGGTGCGCGACATCACGCGGGCCTCGATCACCGGCATCGCGATCACCGCCGTGATGCGGATCGTGCTCTTCCTGGCCATCCTCGGCGTGGTCACGGCCGGGGCGAAGATCGACCCCGGGAACCCCACGGCGTCGGCGTTCGACGCGGCGCTGGGCGACGTCGGCAAGATCGTCTTCGGCGTCGTCATCTGGAGCGCCGCGATCACCTCGGTGATCGGGGCGTCCTACACCTCGACGTCCTTCCTGAAGGTCTTCGGCCAGTGGGTCACGCACCGGGAGCGCTGGGTGGTCGTCGGCTTCATCGTCGTCTCGACCGCGCTGTTCCTGATCCTCGGCTCCAACCCGGTCAAGCTGCTGGTGCTCGCCGGCGCGTTCAACGGGCTGATCCTGCCCGTGGGCCTCGGTCTGCTGCTGTGGGTCGCGGCGCGAAGACGCGACCTGCTCGACGGCTACGTCTACCCGCGCTGGCTGCTCGGCATCGGCGCGGCCGCATGGGTGCTCTCCATCTACCTCGGCTGGGAGTCGCTGACCGGGATCAAGGACCTGTTCGCCTGATGCACCTGACGCTGCCCACGCCCGAGGCCCGGCGCGCGCTGCAGCCTGCGGAGGCTCGCGCGCTGTTCCGCGGTGGCCTGCGGGCACAGACGTCGGGCTGGTGCGAGGGCTGGACGCAGGCCAACCTGATCGCGGTCCCGCTCGACCTGGCAGCCGACGTGCGGCTCTTCGGGGAGCGCAACCCGCAGCCCTGCCCGATCCTCGACGTCGGTGAGCCGGGTGCGACGTCGACACCCCTCTTCTCCGGCGACCTGCGCTCCGACCTGCCGGCGTACGTCGTCTACGAGCACGGCGAACCGGTCGCGGAGGTGACCGACGTGACGGAGTACTGGCGCGAGGACCTGGTCGCCTTCCTGGTCGGTTGCAGCTTCACCTTCGAGCGGGCGTTGGTCGAGGCCGGCGTGCCGGTGCGGCACCTCGAGGCCGGGTCGAACGTGCCGATGTACCGCACGTCGGTCCCGACCCGGCCGGCCGGCTCGCTGCACGGGCCGCTCGTCGTGTCGATGCGCCCGGTCCCGCAGGAGCTCGTGCAGACCGCGATCGACGTCACCGCGCGCTACCCCGCGGTGCACGGGGCGCCGATGCACGTCGGCGACCCGGCCGCCCTGGGCATCCGCGACCTCGACCACCCCGACTTCGGCGAGGCCGTCGAGGTGCGCGCCGGGGAGGTGCCAGTGTTCTGGGGCTGCGGGGTGACCCCGCAGGCCGCGGTGATGGCCTCCCGTCCGGCGTACGCGATCGGGCACGCACCGGGACACATGGCGATCACCGACGCGCGGGACTCGGAGTTCCTGGTCCCCTGACCCGAGGGGTTCGTCATACTCACCCGGTGACTCCAGGAGAGTGGTCCGCCGCGGGCGAGCGCGTCGAGGTGTGGCCCGGCCGCAACTGGCCGCTCGGGGCCACCTGGAGCGAGGAGTCGACCAACTTCGCGGTCTACGCCCCGGACGCCGAGGCGGTCTGGGTGTGCCTCTTCGACGAGCAGGACCGCGAGGCGCTGCCACGAGCTGACCGAGCACAGCCTCGGGATCTGGCACGGCGCGCTGCCCGGGCTGGCGCCGGGGCAGCGCTACGGGTTCCGCGCCGACGGGCCGTGGGAACCCGACCAGGGGCTGCGCTTCAACCGCGACAAGCTCCTCCTGGACCCCTACGCACGCGCAGTCAGTGGGAGCTTCGAGACAGACCCGTCTGTCTTCGGCTTCGAGGCCGGCGACGACCTCTCACCGACGTCAGCCACCCCCCGTCGCGACGAGCGCGACTCGGCGCCGTACGTCGCCCGCAGCGTCGTGGTGCACGACGAGTTCGACTGGGGCGAGGACCGCAAGATGGGTTCGAGGTGGCGCGACACGGCCATCTACGAGCTGCACGTCAAGGGTTTCACCAAGCTGCACGACCGCATCCCCGAGGAGCTGCGCGGGACCTACGCCGGGCTCGGCCATCCGGTCGTCACCGACTACCTGCAGGACCTCGGTGTCACCGCGGTCGAGCTGCTGCCGGTGCAGCAGTTCGCCTCCGAGCGGCACCTGAAGAAGCTCGGGCTGGCCAACTACTGGGGCTACAACACGATCGGCTTCTTCGCCCCGCACGCGGCGTACTCGGCCTCCGGTGACCGCGGCGAGCAGGTCACCGAGTTCAAGCAGATGGTGAAGAACTTCCATGCCGCGGGCATCGAGGTGCTGCTCGACGTCGTCTACAACCACACCGCGGAGGCCGGCAGCGACGGGCCGACGCTGTCCTTCCGGGGCCTCGACGACCTCGGCACGTACCGGCGGGTCTCGCCGAAACCGGAGGACGCCCACGAGCCGGACACCTACTGGGACGTCACCGGGTGCGGCAACACCGTGAACACCGAGAACCGGGCGATGCTGCGGCTGATCCTGGACTCCCTGCGCTACTGGGTGACCGAGATGCACGTCGACGGCTTCCGCTTCGACCTCGCCTCGGCGCTCGCGCGTACCGGGCACGAGGTCGACATGACCGGGCACTTCCTCACCTGCGTGGCGCAGGACCCGGTGCTGCGGCACGTCAAGCTCGTCGCCGAGCCGTGGGACGTCTCACCCGAGGGCTACCGGGTCGGGGAGTTCCCGGCGCAGTGGGTGGAGTGGAACGACCAGTACCGCGACACGATCCGCGACTTCTGGCGCGGTCACGGCGACGGTGTGCGCGACGTCGCGACGCGGCTCGCGGGATCCAGCGACCTCTACCTCGACGACGGGCGGTCGCCGTACGCCTCGATCAACTTCGTCACCGCGCACGACGGGTTCACGCTGCGCGACCTGGTCTCCTACGACGCCAAGCACAATGCGGCCAACGGGGAGGGCAACCGCGACGGCAGCGACAACAACCGGTCGTGGAACTGCGGGATCGAGGGCGAGACCGACGACGAGGCCGTGCTGGCGCTGCGGCACCGGCAGGCGGCCAACCTGATCGCCACGCTGTGCCTGTCCAACGGGGTGCCGATGATCACCGCGGGCGACGAGCGCGGCCGCACCCAGCACGGGAACAACAACCCCTACGCGCAGGACAACGAGATCTCGTGGGTCGACTGGAGTGCGGGCGACGCGTGGCTCGACATCTTCGACGTGACCCGCACGGCTCTGCGGCTGCGGCGGGAGCACCCCGCCCTGCGGCAGCGGCACTGGTTCGAGGGCCGGCCGGCGATCAAGGGTGGGCCCAAGGACCTCGCCTGGATCCACCCCGCGGGCCGGGAGATGACCGGCGACGACTGGCAGGACCGCGGCCTGCGGGTGATCGGGATGTTCGTCTCCGGGCACCCGATCCGCTCCCCCGGACCGCGCGGCGAGCAGATCAGCGACTCCGGCTTCCTGGTGTGGCTCAACGCCTCCGCCGGCGACTGCGAGGTCACCCTGCCGGTGAACGAGTGGGTGCAGAGCGGGGCCGTCGTACTCTCCACCGACCCGGCGATCCCGCTGGAGTCCAAGGTGGTCGCCGGCGAGACGATCACCCTCGGCGCCCGGAGCCTGGTGCTGCTCCAGCAGACGTAGGGGCCGCCCCGGTTTCCCATGTAACGCGGAGTTATTGCCGCTGAACAAGCGGTGTACGGCACGCGCAGCGTCAAGAACACCGCGTTACATGCCGTACGACGTCCCGCTCAGCTGCGCGCGGTGAGCACGATCGGGCCGTCCTCGGTGATCGCGACGGTGTGCTCCATGTGGGCGCCGCGGGAGCCGTCGGCGCTGCGAAGGGTCCAGCCGTCGCGGTCGGTGTAGATCTGGTCGGTCGACTGCAGGAACCACGGCTCGATGGCGATCACCAGCCCGGGGCGCAGCGGGTACCCACGTCCCGGCCGGCCGTCGTTGGGCACGTGCGGGTCGCCGTGCATCGTGCGACCCACCCCGTGGCCCCCGAAGGTGGTGTTGATCGAGAGTCCCTCGGCGTGGGCGACCTGCGCGATCGCTGCGGAGATGTCGCCGATCCGCGACCCCGCGTTCGCGGCGCCGATCGCCGCGTCGAGCGCGCGGGTGGTCGTGTCGATCAGGTCGAGGTCGCGCTGCTCCGGCGTACCCACGACCAGGCTGATCGCGGAGTCCGAGACCCACCCGTCGACGGCACAGGCGAAGTCGAGGCTGAGCAGGTCACCGTCACGCAGCACGTAGTCGAACGGCAGCCCGTGCAGCACCGCGTCGTTGACCGAGGTGCACAGGACCTTGCCGAAGGGCATCGCGCCGAAGGAGGGGTGGTAGTCGATGTAGCAGGACTCCGCTCCCCGCTCGCGGATCATGTCGTGCGCGATCGCGTCGAGCTCGAGCAGGTTGACCCCTACGTCGGCGGCCTCGGCCAGGCGCGTGAGCACCTCGGCGACGAAGTGCCCGGCGGGTCGCATCTCCTCGATCTCGGTCGGGGTACGCAGCTCGATCACCCGGAGAGCCTACGTTCGCCGTACGAGTAACAAATCGTGCGGGGTGGGCAGCCAGAACTGTGCCCTGGCAGGTGAAGTTATGCCTGCCAGGGACAGGTTTACCCGGGCGCCCGGGTAAACCCGCAGGCCCCTACGCCAGCGCGACCAGCCCGAGCTCGGCGGGCGATGCCAGGGCTGCGTTTCGAGGCAGGATCCGGACGGTGTAGCCGAAGGCACCCGCGCGGGCGAGCTCGAGGTGGCCGTCGAAGCGGTGCCGGCCGCCCTCGTAGGTCTCGGCGAGGGTCAGCGGGGTGACGGTCGTGTCGACGAGCTGGTCCTCCCCCTTGACCCGGCCGTGGACGACCTCGACCTCGACGTCGTCGGGAGTGAGGTCGCCCAGGGAGGCGAAGACGTGCAGGTCGAGGCCGCTGCCGATCTCGGGGGCGTCGGGGAGCCCCTCGGTCTCGACGTGGTCGACGTGTACGGCGGGCCAGCCGGCGACGACCCGCGCCTTCCAGTGGGCCAGCGACGAGGCGCCCTCGTAGGAGTCGTTCATCCGGCGCGAGGAGACCGCCGCGGGCGCGTAGAGCCGCTCGACGTACTCGCGCACCATCCGGGTGGAGAGCACCTTCGGGCCCAGCGACTTCAGGGTGTGGCGCATCATCTCCACCCAGCGCACCGGGATCCCGCTGCTGTCGAGGTCGTAGAACCGGGCCGCGACCTCCTTCTCGATCAGGTCGTAGAGCGCGTGGGCCTCGATGTCGTCACGTGCGTCGGGGTCCTCGACACCGTCGGCCGACGGGATCGCCCAGCCGTTGTCGCCGTCGTACCACTCGTCCCACCAGCCGTCGAGGATCGACAGGTTCAGCCCGCCGTTCAGGGCGGCCTTCATGCCGGAGGTCCCGCAGGCCTCGTAGGGCCGCAGGGGGTTGTTCAGCCAGACGTCGCAGCCGGGGTACAGCGGCTGCGCCATCGCGATGTCGTAGTTGGGCAGGAAGACGATGCGGTGCCGTACCGCGGGGTCGTCGGCGAACCGCACGATCTCCTGGATCAGGCGCTTGCCACCCTCGTCGGCCGGGTGCGACTTGCCGGCGATGATCAGCTGCACCGGCCGTTCCGGGTCGAGCAGCAGCCGCTTCAGCCGCTCGGGGTCGCGCAGCATCAGCGTCAGCCGCTTGTACGACGGGACGCGGCGCGCGAAGCCGATGGTGAGCACGTCCGGGTCGAGGGCGTCGTCGATCCAGCCCAGCTCGGCCGGTGCGGCACCGCGCTGCAGCCATGACTTGCGCAGCCGCGTGCGGGCGTCCTCGACCAGCACCTGTCGCAGGGCCCGCTTGGTCTTCCACAACGCCGCGGCAGGGATCTTGTCGACCACGGACCAGACTTCCGGGTCGTCGGAGTCGACGTCCGCACCCGCCTTCGCAGCCAGCTCGAAGACCTCGCGGCCGACCCACGTCGGAGCGTGCACGCCGTTGGTGATCGAGGTGATCGGCACCTCGGCCTCGTCGAAGGCCGGCCAGAGCCCGTTGAACATCCCGCGGCTGACCTCGCCGTGCAGCACCGAGACGCCGTTCGCGCGCTGCGCGAGCCGGAAGCCCATCACCGCCATGTTGAACACGCCGCTGTCGCCGCCGCGGAAGTCCTCGGCGCCCAGGCGCAGGATCCTCTCCACCGGGACCCCACCCACGGGGCTCTCCGGCCCGCTGAAGTACTGCTCGACCAGGCTGCGCGGGAACCGGTCGATGCCGGCCGGGACCGGCGTGTGGGTGGTGAACAACGTGCCCGCGCGGGTGACCTCGAGGGCGGTGTCGAAGTCCAGGGAGGGGCCACCGTCCGCGACGGTTAGCTCGCGGATGCGCTCCAGGCCCAGGAAGCCCGCGTGACCCTCGTTGGTGTGGAACACCTCGGGGGTCTCGGCGCCGGTGATCCGGGCGTAGGCGCGCAGGGCGCGCACCCCGCCCACGCCCAGCAGCAGCTCCTGGAGCAGGCGATGCTCGGTGGTGCCGCCGTACAGCCGGTCCGTCACCTCGCGCAGCGGCAACGGGTTGTCCTCGACGTCGGTGTCGAGCAGCAGTAGAGGTACGCGCCCGACCTGGGCCACCCAGATCCTTGCCGTGAGCTCGCCGTCACCGGGGATCGAGAGCCGCACGTCGGCAGGGGTGCCGTCAGGCTCACGGAGCAGGGCGATCGGCAGGCCGTCGGGGTCGAGCACCGGGTAGGTCTCCTGCTGCCACCCCTCACGGGACAGCGACTGGCGGAAGTAGCCGTGCCGGTAGAGCAGGCCGACACCGGTCAGGGGAACGCCGAGGTCGCTGGCCGTCTTGAGGTGGTCGCCGGCCAGGATGCCGAGACCGCCGGAGTACTGCGGGAGCACCGAGCTGATCCCGTACTCGGGAGAGAAGTAGGCGATGGCGCGGGGGGCGTCGGCACCGGCCTGCTTCTGGAACCACCGGTCGCCACTGAGGTACTGCTCGAGGTCGGCGTGCGCGAGGTCCAGCCGGCGCACGAACTTCTTGTCGCCCGCGAGCTCGCGCAACCGGGTGGCCGGGACGGCACCGAGGGTCTTGACCGGGTCGTTGCCGCTGCTGCGCCACAGCTCGGGGTCCAACGCGGCGAAGACGTCCTGCGTCTCGGGATGCCAGGACCACCGCAGGTTGGTGGAGAGGTCGCCCAACGGGGCCAGCGGCTCCGGCAGGACGGGGCGGACGGTGAATCGTCTGATGGCACGCACGGGGGAACGCTAGCCCAAGTACGTTGGATCGTTCCAACGTACTGGTGCGTAACCCCCGTCCGGCGCCAGAACTCCGCTAGACCGGCCCTCACCGCGCCCTTCGAGACGGTTGCTGCGCAACCTCCTCAGGGACCCGAGCGAAACCGGGTTGCTGCGCGACCGGTTTGCGTGTCTGGGTGTGATTCGAAAGTGTGGGGAGCATGGTCGGACGGATCCCTGTGATGGACGTTGCCCCGGTGGTGGACCGGGGGCGTCACCCTGCGAAGGCGACCGTCGGCGAGTTCTTCCCGGTCACCGCGACCGTCTTCCGGGAGGGCCACGACCAGCTCGGCGCCGAGGTCGTCCTCACCGGGCCCGACGGCGTACGACGTGATCCCGTCCGGATGCAGGACATCCCCGACCAGCCCCTGCGGATGACGGCCACCGTGCGTGCCGACGCCGAGGGGATGTGGTCCTTCGAGATCCAGTCCTGGAGCGACACCATCGGCACCTGGCTGCACGACGCCGGGATCAAGATCCGCGCAGGCGTCGACGTCGAGCTGATGTTCACCGAGGGCGCGCTGGTCCTGGAGCGCGTGATCTCCGAGGGGCACCTCGCCAAGGGTGAGAAGGCCGTCGTGCAGGACGCCGTCAAGGCGCTGCGGGACACCACCCGGCCGGTGGAGGCACGCCTCGCGGCCGCCGGCACCGCGGAGCTCCTCGCCGTGCTGGCCGCCCACCCGCTCCGCGACCTGCTCACCACCGAGGGCCCCTTCCCGGTGTACGCCGACCGCACGAAGGCGCTCTTCTCCAGCTGGTACGAGTTCTTCCCCCGCTCCGAGGGCGCCTACGTCGAGGAGAAGACCGGCAAGGTGGTCAGCGGCACCCTGGTCACCGCCGCGAAGAGGCTCGAGGCCGTCGCGGCAATGGGCTTCGACGTGATCTACCTGCCGCCCATCCACCCGATCGGTGAGGTCAACCGCAAGGGCGCCAACAACACCCTCACTCCCACCCCGGACGACGTCGGCTCCCCCTGGGCCATCGGCAGCCGGGACGGCGGTCACGACGCGATCCACCCCGACCTGGGCACGCTCGAGGACTTCGACGCCTTCGTCGCCGAGGCCGGCCGGCTCGGGCTCGAGGTCGCGCTCGACTTCGCCCTGCAGGCCGCACCGGACCACCCGTGGGCCACCGAGCACCCGGAGTGGTTCACCACCCGCGCCGACGGCACTATCGCCTACGCGGAGAACCCGCCGAAGAAGTACCAGGACATCTACCCGATCAACTTCGACAACGACCCCGCCGGGATCTACGCCGAGGCCGAGCGACTCCTTCGCCACTGGATGGACCACGGCGTGCGCGTCTTCCGCGTCGACAACCCGCACACCAAGCCGCTGGAGTTCTGGGAGTGGCTGCTGGGCCGGATCCGCGAGACCGACCCCGACGTGGTCTTCCTGGCCGAGGCCTTCACCCTCCCGCCGCGGATGCAGGCACACGGGGCGATCGGCTTCCACCAGAGCTACACGCACTTCACCTGGCGCACCAGCCGCTACGAGCTCGCGCAGTACCTCATGGAGATGTCGCACGGCACCAGCCACCTGATGCGGCCCAACTTCTTCGTCAACACCCCCGACATCCTGCACGCGTTCCTGCAGTACGGCGGACCGCCAGCGTTCAAGATCCGCGCGGTCCTCGCGGCCACCGGATCGCCGAGCTGGGGCGTGTACGCCGGCTACGAGCTGTTCGAGCACGTGGCGCTCAAGCCGGGCAGCGAGGAGTACCTGGACTCGGAGAAGTACCAGATCCGGATCCGCGACTGGGACCGCGCCGATCGGACCGGGCAGACCCTGGCGCCGTACCTGACCAACCTCAACCGCCTGCGCCGCGATCACCCGGCGCTGCAGCAGCTGCGCAACGTGGTGATCCACAGCAGCGACGACGACGCCGTGCTGGTCTACAGCAAGTCGGTCCCGCTCGACGACGGCGGCAGCGACCACGTCATCGTGGTCGTCAACGTCGACCCCCACGCGCCGCACACCACGATGGTGCACCTGGACATGGCCGCGCTCGGGATGAGCTGGGAGGACACTTTCGTCGTGAAGGACGAGATCACCGGAGCGACCTGGCAGTGGGGTGAGCACAACTACGTGCACCTCGACCCCTACGTGGAGCCTGCGCACGTCTTGAGTGTGCAGAGTTCGTCCGTCCGGCGGGCCACGCCATGACCGTGGCCCTGGAGGACCAGTTCGAACAGCCGGACTGGTTCAAGTCGGCGGTGTTCTACGAGGTGCTCGTGCGCTCGTTCAAGGACAGCGACGCCGACGGTGTCGGCGACTTCCGCGGCCTGACCGAGAAGCTCGACTACCTGCAGTGGCTGGGCGTCGACTGCCTGTGGATCCCGCCGTTCTTCACCTCCCCGCTGCGCGACGGCGGGTACGACGTCGCGGACTTCACCGACATCCAGCCCGAGGTCGGCACCGTCGAGGACTTCCACCACTTCCTCGACGAGGCGCACAAGCGCGACATGCGCGTGATCATCGACTTCGTCATGAACCACACCAGTGACGCCCACCCGTGGTTCCAGGCCAGCCGCCAGGACCCCGACGGCCCCTACGGCAACTTCTACGTCTGGAACGACACCGACGAGCTCTACGAGGAAGCCCGCATCATCTTCGTCGACACCGAGCCGTCGAACTGGACCTGGGACCCCGTGCGCCAGCAGTACTTCTGGCACCGGTTCTTCTCCCACCAGCCGGACCTGAACTTCGACGAGCCGGCCGTCCACGACGCGATCCTCGAGGCGATGGCGTTCTGGCTCGACATGGGCCTCGACGGGTTCCGGCTCGACGCCGTGCCCTACCTCTACGAGCGACCCGGCACCAACGGCGAGAACCTCAAGGAGACCCACGAGTTCCTCAAGAAGGTGCGCTCGTTCGTCGACGACAACTACCCCGGCCGGGTGCTGCTGTGCGAGGCCAACCAGTGGCCCACCGACGTCGTGGAGTACTTCGGCGACGCCTCGGTCGGCGGCGACGAGTGCCACATGGCCTTCCACTTCCCGGTGATGCCCCGCATCTTCATGGCCGTACGACGCGAGAACAGGTTCCCGATCTCGGAGATCCTCGAGCAGACGCCGGCCATCCCGGAGAACTGCCAGTGGGGGATCTTCCTGCGCAACCACGACGAGCTGACCCTCGAGATGGTCGACGACGCGGACCGCGACTACATGTGGGGCGAGTACGCCCAGGACCCGCGGATGAAGGCCAACATCGGGATCCGTCGCCGGCTGGCGCCCCTGCTGGACAACGACACCAACCGGATGGAGCTGTTCACCGCGCTCCTGCTCTCGCTCCCCGGGTCGCCGGTGCTCTACTACGGCGACGAGATCGGGATGGGCGACAACATCTGGCTCGGTGACCGCGACGGCGTACGGACCCCGATGCAGTGGACGCCCGACCGCAACGCCGGGTTCTCCCAGGCCACCCCCGGCCGGCTGAACCTCCCACCGATCCAGGACCCCGTTTTCGGGTACCAGCGGGTCAATGTGGAAACCGAGCTGGACAACCAGTCGTCCCTGCTGCACTGGACGCGGCGGATGATCCAGGCACGCAAGCAGCACCCCTGCTTCGGGCTCGGCGAGTTCCACGACCTCGGCGGCTCGAACCCCTCGGTGCTCTCCTACGTCCGGACGTGGACCACTCCGCCTGATTCTGAGGGGAACGTCCACACCGACACCGTGCTCTGCGTGAACAACCTGAGCCGCTTCCCCCAGCCGGTCGAGCTGGACCTGCGCCGCTGGGAAGGCGTCGTCCCGGTCGAGCTCGTCGGCGGCGTACGGTTCCCGCAGGTGGGCGAGCTGTCCTACCTGCTGACCCTCGGGGGCTACGGCTTCTACTGGATCCGACTGCCCGATCCGGACGAGCAGGACTTCGTACAGGAAGCTGGCCCCCCGTGAGTCATCACCCGCAGATGACGGCCTACCTCGGCGAGGCACGCTGGTTCGCCGGGAAGGGCCGCACCCACGACGTCATCGACGTGGAGCGCGTCGGCACCCTCCCCGGGCCGCCGGCGGTCACCGTCGACATCCTCACCGTGGAGTACGCCGCCACCGACAGCGAGGACGCTGCGATCGAGCGGTACCAGATGCCGCTGTCGCACTACGCCGAGGAGCAGGGCCGGATCCACCACGCCTACCTCGGCCCGCACTACGACGAGGACCTCGGGCAGGTGCACACCTACGACGCCGTGCACGACCGGGAGGCGATGCAGGTCTACCTGGAGGCGTTCGCGGCCACCGACCCCGGTTCGCCGCACCGCTACGGCGACCTCGTCTTCCACCGGCTGGCCGGTCACGACCTCGACACCGACGTCCACTCGACGCTGTTCAGCGGCGAGCAGAGCAACTCCTCGGTGGCCTTCGGCGAGGACAGCCTGCTCAAGGTCTTCCGGCGGGTCACGCCGGGCCGCAACCCAGACATCGAGATCCACCGCGCCCTCACCGAGGCCGAGAGCACCGACGTGGCGGCGCTCTACGGGTGGGTCGAGCACGGCGAGTTCGACCTCGGCATGCTGCAGCAGTTCCTCCGCACGGCCAGCGACGGCTGGGACCTCGCACTGGCCAGCGTGCGCAACCTGTTCGCGGAAGCCGACCTGCACGCCGACGAGGTGGGCGGCGACTTCGCCGGGGAGTCCCACCGGCTCGGGGCGACGGTCAGCGAGGTCCACGAGCTGCTGCGCCGCCACTTCGGCACCTCGCCCTTCGACGCCAAGAACACGGCGGAGGCGATGCGCGACCGGCTCGACGCGGTCACCGCCGTCGTACCCGACCTCGCCGAGCGAGCCCCTGCCCTGGCGGAGCTGTTCGCCACCGTGGCCGACGCCGACGGCGAGGAGGCCCAGCGCGTCCACGGCGACCTGCACCTCGGCCAGACGCTGCGCACCTCGCTCGGCTGGAAGCTGGTGGACTTCGAGGGCGAGCCGCTCAAGCCCCTCGGCCAGCGCAAGCTGCCCGACTCGCCGTGGCGCGACGTGGCGGGCATGCTGCGCTCCTTCGACTACGCCGCGCAGTCGGTGGTCCGCGACCTGCACTCGCAGGCCGAGCCCGGCTCGCAGATCGTCTACCGGGCCAACGAGTGGACGGCGCGCAACCGGGCCGCCTTCCTGGACGGCTACGTCGAGCACCGCGCGGAGGGCGGGGGTGGTCCGCTGACCCCGGTCGAGCAGGCACTGATCGACGCCTACGAGGCAGACAAGGCGGTCTACGAGGTGCTCTACGAGGTCCGCAACCGGCCGACCTGGCTGGACATCCCGCTGACCGCGATCGACCGGATCGGAGCACCGAAGTGACGAGCAAGGCCCCTGGGACAGATCCCACACCCACGATCGGGGAGATGGATCTGCACCTGATCAACGAGGGGCGCCACGAGCGGCTCTGGGAAGCGCTCGGGGCGCACGTCCTCGCCGGTGGCACCACCTTCCGCGTCTGGGCGCCGGCGGCCCGGGAGGTCCAGGTCCGTGGCGACTTCAACGACTGGGACGGCTCGCGCAACCCACTGGTCCAGGTCGGCGTCTCCGGGGTCTGGGAGTGCTTCGCCCCTGGCGTCCGGTCCGGCGACAGCTACAAGTTCCACGTCCGCGGCGCGGACGGCGAGTGGCGCGACAAGGCCGACCCGATGGCCTTCCACACCGAGGTCCCGCCGGCCACCGCCTCGCGGGTCTTCGAGAGCAAGCACACGTGGAAGGACGACGAGTGGATGGCCGCGCGCGGCAGCGGGCCGACGCCGGACCAGCAGCCGATGTCGGTCTACGAGGTCCATCTCGGGTCCTGGAAGCGGCACCCTGGCGCCGGCCCGTACTCCTACGACGACCTGGTCGAGCACCTCGTGCCGTACGTCGTCGAGATGGGGTTCACCCACGTCGAGCTGCTGCCGGTGATGGAGCATCCGTTCGGTGGCTCGTGGGGCTACCAGGTCACGTCGTACTACGCACCGACCTCCCGCTTCGGCGACCCCGACGGCTTCAAGCGGCTCGTCGAGGCGCTGCACAACGAGGGGATCGGCGTGCTCGTGGACTGGGTGCCGGCCCACTTCCCCAAGGACGCCTTCGCCCTGGCCCGCTTCGACGGCACGCCGCTGTACGAGGACCCGAACCCGAGCCGCGGCGAGCACCCTGACTGGGGCACCTACGTCTTCAACTTCGGGCGCAAGGAGGTGCGCAACTTCCTGGTCGCCAACGCGCTGTACTGGCTGCAGGAGTTCCACGTCGACGGCATCCGGGTCGACGCGGTGGCCTCGATGCTCTACCTCGACTACTCGCGCGAGCCGGGACAGTGGCAGCCCAACGTCCATGGCGGCCGGGAGAACCTCGAGGCCGTGGCGTTCCTGCAGGAGATGAACGCCACGGTCTACAAGAACGTCCCGGGCGCGATCACCGTTGCCGAGGAGTCGACGTCGTGGCCCGGTGTCACCAGGCCGACCAGCGCCGACGGGCTGGGCTTCGGCTTCAAGTGGAACATGGGCTGGATGCACGACAGCCTGTCCTACGCCCAGCGCGACCCGGTGCACCGCAGCTATCACCACCACGAGCTGACCTTCTCGATGGTCTACGCCTTCTCGGAGAACTTCGTGCTGCCGATCAGCCACGACGAGGTCGTGCACGGCAAGGGGTCACTGCTCCGCAAGATGCCGGGCGACCGCTGGCAGCAGCTCGCCAACGTGCGGGCGTTCCTGTCCTGGCAGTGGGCCCACCCCGGCAAGCAGCTGCTGTTCATGGGCCAGGAGTTCGCCCAGGACAGCGAGTGGGCAGAGCAGCGCGAGCTCGACTGGTGGCTGTTGAGCAACCCGGCCCACGACGGCGTACGCCGGCTCGTGGCCGACCTGAACACCGCCTACGTCGACTACCCCGCGCTGTGGTCCCAGGACAGCTCGCCGGACGGCTTCGGCTGGATCGACGCGGACGACGCCGCGGGCAACCAGGTGGCCTTCATCCGCTGGGGGTCCGACGGTTCCGCGGTCGCCTGCGTCACCAACTTCTCCGGCGGCCCGCACGAGAGCTACCGGCTCGGACTGCCGTTCGCGGGCCAGTGGACCGAGCTGATCAACACCGACGCCGAGATCTACGGCGGCTCCGGCGTGGGCAACCTCGGCACCGTGACCGCCCACGCCAACCCGCACCAGGGCCAGCCCGCCTCCGCAACCCTCCGGATCCCCCCGCTCGGCACCCTCTGGCTGGCCTCCCCCCGCCGCTGAGCTCGACGTCATACGTTCTGGTGGCTACTAACTTTGGCGCCTCGCGCCGCCCCCGCGACGAGGGACACCGTCTGGCCGGTGAATCTGGGCCTGGCGGACATCGCGGACCGGGTCTGGCCGGTGCTGCTGTTCCTGGCGCTGATCCAGGTGGTCGCCGACCTGTGCGACGACGCCGGTCTCTTCGAGGTCAGCGCGCACATCGCCGCGCGCTCGGCGCGCGGCAGCCGGCTGGGCCTGTTCCTGCTGTTCACCCTGCTCGCCACGGTCGCGACCTGGGTGCTCAGCATCGACACGACTGCGGTGCTGCTGGCGCCGATCGGCCTCGCCCTCGCCGCCGAGCTGGGGATCAGCGCGCTCCCGTTCGCCTTCGCCTCGGTGTGGCTGGCCAACAGCGCCTCGATGCTGCTGCCGGTCTCCAACCTGACCAACCTGCTGGCCCAGGGCCACCTCGACCTGCCCGCGTCGGAGTTCATGCGAGCCACCTGGGCACCCCAGCTCGCCGTGCTCGTCGTGGTCCTCGCCGTGCTGCTGCTCCGGCACCGGCGGGCTCTCCGTGGCGGGTACGACGTCCCGCAGGGACTGCCGGAGCACGACCGGGTGCTCGTCGTCGTCGCAGCTGCGGTCGTGCTGCTGATCGGCGTGGCCGTCGTCGCCGGGGTCACCGCCTGGATCGTGGCCCTCGCCGCCGTGGTTGCCCTGGTCGCCGGGTTCGCCGTACGGCGCCCGCAGGCCGTGCGGCCCTCGCGACTGCTGGCCATGGTGCCGTGGCCGGTGATCGCCTTCGCGGTGGTCCTGTTCGCCCTCGTGGACGTGGTCGTCGACGAGGGATCCTCGTTGTTGCAGGCGATGTTCGGCACCGGCGGCTCGCTCGGGGCGCTGCTCCAGCTGGCAGGCGTCAGCACGGTCCTGGCGAACCTGATCGACAACCTGCCGGCGTACCTGGTCGCCGAGCCCTTCGCCGGGTCGACCCACCGCCTGGTGACCGTGCTGGTCGGCGTGAACGTCGGGCCGATGCTGCTGGTGTGGGGATCCCTGGCGAACCTGCTGTGGCTGCGTGCCTGCCGCGCCCGGGGGCTGCGGATCTCGGCCGTGCGGTTCGGGCTGGAGGGACTGCTGGTCGTCCCGCTCGCCGTAGCCGCGGGAGCCCTGGCTGTGTGGCTCACCTAGGCTTGCTTTCGTGTCTGCGGAGCTGATCGACGTCTCCCCCGGCGTCGTGCGCGTGACCTGGACCCCCGAGCTGCAGGAGCGCGGTCTCGGCGAGTCCTCGACGGCGGTGCGCAACGCCGTGGAGCTGGCGTTCAAGGGCGGGTCCACGCGGGTGGAGACCCACGTCGACCCGGACGACCAGATGGCCCAGCGCATCGCGACGTTCAGCGGGCTGATGCGCGAGGGAGTGGCGCGCGGGGTGGCCGAGGGGCAGGAGGACCGGATCGTCTACGCCCGCCTCGTCGACGACACCCCGCTGGAGGACCCCTCCGGGTTCCGGTCGCTGCTGAACTCCTTCCTGCCGCGCAAGCGGGCGATCGCCCAGATGCTGATCCGCTCCACCGACGAGCGCGTGCTGCTGTGCCAGCTGACCTACAAGCGCGACTACGACCTGCCCGGCGGCGTCGTCGAGGTCACCGAGTCGCCTCAGCTCGCGGTGGCGCGCGAGGTGAAGGAGGAGCTCCAGCTCGACGTGCCCGCCGGCCGGCTGCTGCTCACCGACTGGCTGCCCCCGTGGGGCGGCTGGGACGACGCCATCTGCCTGGTCTTCGACGGCGGCACGCACGACCCCGCTGTGGTCGAGGACATCGTGCGGCAGGAGCGCGAGATCCGGTCGGCCGGCTTCTACACCCTCGGCGAGGTGCGCGAGCGGTGCGCTGACTTCACCGCCAGGCGGATCGAGTCGGCCCTGCGCAACCTGTCCGCATCGCCCGGCCCGTCGTACACCGAGAGCGGCCGGGGGCTGGATCTCGGCTAGTAGGGGTCGTCCTCGTCGTCGAGGGTCCGCGGCCCGACGCGGAGCGCGGCCCAGCCGCTGCGGACGATCTTCTCGGCCACGTGGGCGTTCAGCCACGCCGTCGTCGTCCACACCGCCACCCAGACCAGGGCGACCACCCAGGAGAAGTGCGCCAGGTCGTGCCCCACGGCGAACCCGGCAGCGAGCCCGGCGTAGAACCCCACCCAGAGCGCCAGCAGGCTCAACGGCAGCGAGAGCACGACCAGGGCGACGTACCAGACGTGGTCCCCGGTCACCGTGCTGATCACGGCCAGCGCCCCCACCATGGCGACGTAGGTCTGCGCCAGCACCGACAGTCGCGGGCGGGGCAGGACCTCCATCGCCCCATCATCCCTCACCGCGGTCAGGGTCCGGCCGCTAGAACAGCGCGGAGGCGAGGTCGCGACGGGCGCGCATCACCCGGGGGTCGTCGTTGCCGACGGCGCCGAAGAGCTTGATCAGGTGGGTCCGGGCGGCATCCCGGTCGCCCTCCGTCGTACGACGGACCAGCTCGATCAGCCGGTTGAACGCGTCGTCGACGTGGCCGCCGAGGAGGTCGAGGTCGGCCACCAGGGTCTGCGCGTCGACGTCGTCGGGTCGTTCGGCGGCCGCCGCCCGCGCCTGCTGCAGGTCCACGCCGTCGGTGCGCTTGAGGAGGGTGGCCATCGCGAGCCCGGCAGCGGCCTCGGTGTCGGCCGGGTTGGCGTCGACCAGCTTCTGGTACTCCGCCACCGCGCCGTCGATGTCACCGCGCTCGAGCGCGTCCTGGGCAGGCGCGTACCGAGGGTCCTGCTTCTCCTCGCCCGTCTCCTCGTCGACCCCGGCCGCGCTGCGCGGCTGGTGGCGACCGGTGAAGCCCTGGGTGGTCAGCTGCTGCAGCACCTGGGTCAGCGCCTGGCGCAGCTCCTCGATCGGGGCCACGGCCTGGAACAGCGGCATCGGGCGGCCCTGGGCTACCAGGGCGACCAGCGGCACCGACGGGATCTGCATGGCCTGGGCGATCTGCGGGACGGCGTCGATGTCGACCCGCCCGAGCAGGAAACGGCCCTCGAACTCCCCGGACAGCACCTGCAGCGAGTCGGCCAGCGAGACGCTCTCCGGGGACCGGCCAGGGCTCTCGAAGGCCAGCAGGACGGGGGCGCTCCCCGAGCTCTCCAGCACCTCCTGGAAGTTGGCCTCGGTCACCGGGACGGCGTACGGCGCCGGGGAGCCTGCCCCCGCCGGACCCGGTCCTGCCGCGGGCCGGAGGCCGGACAGATCGACTGCTCCGGGGCGTGAGAACGATTCCTGCGTCATGCCGACATTCTCTACGACACGCCCGGACGTGGTTGAAAGGGGTCGCACCGATCGACGGCTTCGTCCATAATGTCCTCCGTGGGGGTAGGGGCAACTCGTACTACTCGGGTGCCCTGGAGCCTGCGCACCTTCCTGTTCGCGCTCCTGTACCTCGTCTTCCTGCTGGTCAGCCGCTACCTCGTCGTCAAGGGCAACAGCGGCGCGCCCGCCCGTCTCGCTGATCGCACCCACGGCCGGCATCGCCCTGGTCTGGTTGGCGAGCGCCACGAGCCGGTTCGAGCTGCTCGCGGACTGCGTCGTCCTGGTGGTCCTGACCGGCGTGGTGCTGCCGTTCACCGGGGGGACCGCCATGCAGACCGCGCTCGTGGTGGTCGCACCGGTGCAGTACCTCCTGGTCATCTACCTGATGCGTCGTTGGGTACCGCAGCTGTGGGGCGCTGGTGGTCGCGCAGGCATGCGCGCGCTCCCGGAGTTCGCCTGGGTGCTGGTCGCGATGGCCCTCGGCGTCCTCGTGTACTCGTTCCTGCGCACCTTCCTCGGCGAGCTGCTGATCCCCTCGGAGACGCTGTCACTGGCCGTCGGCCGCACGACCAGGAGCCTCGCGGCGATGGGCACCATCGGGATCCTCGGCCTCCTGGTGGGCGGCTGGCTCGCCGAGGCGCACGACGCGGGCCGACCGGCCCTCACGCGCCCCACCACCGCCGACCTGGCCCACCTGCTCGGCATCGCGGCCGCCACGATCGCCATCTTCCTGGTCGGCTTCGGCCTGAACCCGCAGGCGCCCACCACCTTCATCCTCACCCTGACGATCGTGTGGACCGCGATCCGGTTCACCCCGGTGGTGACCGCGGCCGCGTGCCTGGTCACCGGCTCGGTCGGGGTGTGGCTGACCATCACCGACACCGGTCCCATCGCCGCCATCCCCGACCCGGTGAACCGGGCCGCGGTGGCCCAGGTGTTCGTGGTCGTGCTGATGGTGCTGGGCATGGTGATCAGCCTCAGTCGACGACAGGTCCTCGACAGCGTGGCGAGCCTCGCCCGCTCCGAGGCGGCCAACGCCCGCCGGGCCCACGAGCTCGACCTGGTGATGGCCAACCTCGACGACGGCGTCGCCATCGTCGAGAAGGGTGGTCGCATCCTGCACGCCAACACCGCGCTGCGCACGGCCTTCGGGACGCAGGAGGAGAACACCGAGCTCGACCACGTCCGCGACGACTCCGAGATCCCCGACGAGGAGCGGCTGCTGCGCGGGCGCGACGGCGTGAGGCTCACCGAGGCGATCTCACCGCTCACCCTGGCGCTCGACGGCGTCGCCGTGCCCGCGGAGGAGTGGCGCGCCCCCAGCGAGGACGGCCCGATCAGGTGGGTGACCATCTCCGGCGTCCCCCTGCCCCCCGACGAGGGCGGTACGCCGCGGGCGATGATCGTCCTGCGGGACATCTCCGGTGAGAAGGCCCACCAGGAGGCGCTGGAGACCCGCGCGGCCGAGCTCAACCTGGTGATCGACAACCTCAACGACGGGCTGGCCATCGTCGAGGAGGGCGGCAGGTACACCCAGGCCAACGACGCGCTGCGCACGATCTTCTGGGGCACCCCTGACGCGATCGAGGCCTCCGGCGACATCGACGCCCCCGCGGCGTACCACATCTTCCACCCCGACGGCCGTCCCCTGCGCGACGACGAGTTCCCCTACCGGCGTGCCCTCGAGGGCGAGTCGGTCCGCGACGAGGAGCAGCACCTTCGCCGCCCGGACAGCCCCACCCAGATCCTCAGCGTCAGCGCCTTCCCGCTGCCCGTCGGACCCCGGGCAGAAGCGCCGGGCGATGGTCGTCGTCCGGGACATCACCCTCGAGCGCTCCTACCAGGACTCCCTGGCCAACTTCGCCGGCACCGTGGCCCACGACCTGAACAACCCGCTCAGCGTGATCGACGGGTGGGCCGAGGCCCTCCAGGAGGACCTCGCGGAGAGCGACGACCCGATCGCGAGCGGCGCCGTCTCCGCGGTCGACCACATCCGTGGCGGAGTCGAGCAGATGCGCAGCTTCATCTCCGACCTGCTGGCCCACGCCGTCGCCCGCGACCAGACCCTGAGGTGCGAGGCGGTGCCGCTGCGCAACGTGGTCAAGCACATCGCGGTGCAGCGCGACCGCCCCGACCTGCCCAACGGCGGGATCCAGTTCGGCGACCTGCCCGACGTCTGGGCCGATCGGCTGCTGGTGCGCCAGGTCCTGGACAACCTGATCAGCAACGCCCTGAAGTACGTCGACCCCGGGGTCGTGCCCGAGGTCCGCGTCGAGGCCGCCCCGATCGACGGCGAGTGGGTGCAGGTCGCGGTGCGCGACAACGGCATCGGGATCGAACCGGCCCAGCGCGAGCGGGTCTTCGACACCTTCCACCGGGCCTCCAGGGACGGCTACTCCGGCACCGGTCTCGGGCTGGCGATCTGCAAGCGCATCGTGGAGCGGCACGGCGGGACCATCCGGGTCGAGGGGAACCCCGGCGGCGGAAGCGTCTTCGTCCTCACCCTTCCCGCGACCCCCGCGGCCTTCGCCGCGGCCACCCAGACCTGAGCCTGCGCCGCGAGTACGCATTCGCGCATAGAAGGCAACAAACCGGATTCTTGCCGGGTTGTCCGGGTGCTCTCGGCGCTCCAGCCGCCATAATCCGGACATGGGCGTCGAGCGAACGGCAGCCGTTCCCGGCCGCGCAGGGCCCCGCCCGCGTGACCGTGGTGGTCCGCCTGGTCGTCTTCTCGGCCCTGGCCTACGTCGCGTTCGTGATCGGCCGCGACACCGTGATGGCCTCGGCCAACCTCAGCGTGATCTGGCCGTTGTCCGGCATCGGGCTCCTGTGGCTGACCAGCGGCGGCCGGCGACTGTGGTTGTTGGATGCCGCGTCGCTGGGCGTCGTCGCCGTCGTCGCGACCCTGATCGACATCCCCGACGCCCCGCGGGGCGGCTGGATCATGGCCGCGATCCTGACCGTGCTGCAGCCGGTGGTCTACGTGCTGGTGATGCGCCGCGTGGCACCCGACCTGTGGGGCAGCGGCGGCACGCGCGCGATGTCGACGCTTGCGCGACCTGCGCCGGTTCGTCGTGGCCTGCCTGGCCGGCAGCGTGGCTGCGGGCCTGGTGCGCGACCTCCGGGCTCGGGCTGCTCCCTGCGCAGGACCTGGTCGCCGCCACCATGACCTGGGTGCGCAACTTCGCCTGGATGATCGCCATCGGTGGCGTGGCGCTGCAGGTGGCCCCGGCGCTGGTCCGGGTCCGCACCTGGGCCGACGTGGGCCGGCTGGCGCGTCTTGCGATGCCCACCTCGGGACGGCGCACCGCCGAGGTCGCACTGATCCTGGCGGTGACGGCCGGGATCTACCTCACCCTGTTCAACCTGCCGGTCACGTTCCTGCTCACCCTGGTCACGGTCTGGGCGGCGATGCGCCTCGCCCCGGCCGCCGCCACGATGCACGCACTGGCGTCCGGCTGTGTCGCCGTGCTGCTGACCCTCGCCGGCCACGGCGCCTTCTTCGACGTCGACGACGCCCGGGTCTCTGCCGCGCTGAGCCAGTCCTTCCTCGTCGGCATGGTGGTCACCGCGATGGTCGTCGCGTTCATCACCCAGGACCGCCGGGACGCCACCACCCGGGCGCAGGTCTCGGAACGGAAGGCGGCCGAGCGCGCCGAGCTGCTGAACACGGTGATGGACAACATGCGCGAGGGCCTCGTGGTCGTGCAGGAGGACGGGGCGATCCTGGTCCGCAACCCGGCCGGTCGCGAGCTCGTCGGGCTCGAGGACACCGACCCGGACCCGATGGTCCTCTCTGCCTCCTCCTACGGGTTCTTCGCACCCGACGGCAGCCCGCTGCCCGACGCGGAGATGCCCGCAGCGCTGGCGTTCGCCGGGCACGAGGTGGTCAACAAGGACTACCTGATGAAGACCCGCCGGTTCCCCGAGGGTCGGGTCCTGGAGATGTCGGTGAGCCACCTGCCGCGCTCGGCACCAGACGAGCACCGGCGCGTGGTGATCAACTACCGCGACGTCACGCTGACGCGCCAGGACCGCGACAGCCTCTCGTCCTTCGCCGGAGTGGTGGCCCACGACCTGCTCAGCCCCCTGTCGATCGTGGACGGGTGGGCCGAGGCGCTCAACGAGGAGTTCCTCGAGGGTCCGGTGGACCCGGCGGACGGCGGAGCGATGGTCACTCGCATCCAGGGAGCCTCGCGGCACATGCGCCGGTTCATCGACGACCTGCTCAGCTACACCGTCGCGCGCGACCATCCCCTTCGTGTCGAGGACGTCGACCTCACCGCCCTCACCGAGGACGTCGCAGCGCTGCGGCGCCAGGGTGACTCGCGACCGCGCATCCACGTGCAGCCCGACATGTGGGTCCGCGCGGACACCGCGATGATGCGCCAGCTGCTGGACAACCTGATCGGCAACGCCGTGAAGTACGTCGCCCCGGGTGTTCGGCCGCACATCATCGTCAGCGGACAGCGAGACGGCGACAACCTGCTCGTCACGGTCGACGACAACGGGATCGGCGTACCTCCCGAGCAGCGGCGCAGCATCTTCGAGAACTTCCAGCGCGCCGCGTTCGAGTACACCGGCACGGGGATCGGGCTGGCGATCTGCCAACGCATCGTGGAGCGGCACGGTGGCACCATCCTGGTCGAGGACAACCCGCACGGTGAGGGCAGCCGGTTCGCGCTGACGTTGCCCGGTGTCTCGGTCGCTCCGGTCCTCGCTGCCACCCCCGCCGAGGACGAGGCGGCACGCGACTCGGTCTGAGGCTCAGAAGCGGGCCGGCTCCCGGTACTCGCCCCACTCCTCGCGCAGCGCGTCACAGATCTCGCCCAGCGTCGCCTCCGCGCGACAGGCCTCGAGCATCGCCGGGATCATGTTCTGGTCCTCGCGCGCCGCGGCGAGCATGTCCTCGATCGCGGAGGTGACCGCGGCCTCGTCCCGGCCCGCGCGACGCTCGGCGAGCACGCGCACCTGCTCGGTCTCGACCTCGTGCGAGACGCGCAGGATCTCCAGGTCACGGGTGACGGAGTCCTTGTGCACGTTGACGCCGACGACCTTCTTCTCGCCCTTCTCCAGGGCGATCTGGTAGGCGAAGGCGGCCTCGGCGATCTCGGAGGTGAACCAGCCGTCCTCGATCCCCCGCAGCAGTCCCTGGGTCACCGGGTCGTTGCCCTCGGCCGCGGACTTCGCCAGCGCCTCGGTCTGGTCGTGGCGCAGGTCGGAGCCACCGAGCTCGAGGATCTTGTCGAAGACGGCGTTCGCCTCGTCCTCGAGACGGTCGGTCAGCGCCTCGACGTACCAGCTGCCACCGAGCGGGTCGGCGACGTTGACCACGCCGGTCTCCTCCATGATCACCTGCTGCGTGCGCAGTGCGATCTCGGCGGCCTGCTCACTGGGCAGCGCGAGCGTCTCGTCGAGGGCGTTGGTGTGCAGCGAGTTGGTGCCGCCGAGCACGGCCGCGAGCGCCTCGATGCCAGTGCGGACCACGTTGTTGTAGGGCTGCTGCGCCGTCAGCGAGACACCCGCGGTCTGGGTGTGGAACCGCATCCACTGCGCCTTCTCGGTCTTCGCGCCGTACACGTCGCGCAGCCAGCGCGCCCAGATGCGCCGGGCGGCGCGGAACTTGGCGATCTCCTCGAAGAAGTCGAGGTGGCTGTCGAAGAAGAAGCTCAGTCCCGGGGCGAACTTCTCGATGTCCAGCCCGCGCGAGAGCCCGAGCTCGACGTACCCGAAACCGGCGGCGAGGGTGAACGCGAGCTCCTGCGCGGCGGTCGAGCCGGCCTCGCGGATGTGGTAGCCGCTGACCGAGAGTGGCTTGTACGCCGGGATGTTCTCGTGGCAGTACTCCATCAGGTCGCCGATCAGCTTCAGGTGCGGCTCGGGCTCGAAGAGCCACTCCTTCTGGGCGATGTACTCCTTGAAGATGTCGGTCTGCAGGGTCCCGTTGAGCGCGCCGGTGTCGGCGCCCTGACGTTCGGCGGCGACCAGGTACATGCAGAACACGGGTACGGCGGGACCGCTGATCGTCATCGACGTGGTCACCTCGTCGAGCCTGATGCCCTCGAAGAGGACGTCCATGTCGGCGGCGGAGTCGATGGCCACGCCGCAGTGGCCCACCTCGCCGAGGCTGCGCGGGTCATCGGAGTCGCGGCCCATCAGCGTCGGCATGTCGAAGGCGACGCTGAGCCCGCCGCCACCGCGTCCCAGGATCATCTTGTAGCGCTCGTTGGTCTGCTGGGCGTTGCCGAACCCGGCGAACTGCCGGATGGTCCAGGTGCGCCCGCGGTAGCCGGTGGCGTAGAGGCCGCGCGTGTAGGGGAACTCGCCCGGCCACTGTCCCTCGGGCAGGCCTTCGGCCAGGGAGTCGTCGGGACCGTAGGCCGGCTCGACCTCGACGCCGGACAGCGTGGTGAAGTCGGCCTCCCGCACCCGCGACGCGTCGTACCGCTCCTGCCACCGCTTCCGGCCACCGCCGGTCGAGCTTGTCGTGACCATGCCTAGATAGTAGGACGTCCTACTATCCTCGGCCACCGCCCGCCCGGTGCCGCGCGGCCTGGGCGTCCGCGCGCTCGACCAGCACCTGCCGGACCTCCGGCGGCGAGAGCAGCTCCCAGTCGAAGGGGAGCATGCCGAGGTAGCCGATCACCCACTCCGGGCCTGAGGCCCCCAGCTCGAGCAGGCAGCTCTCGGGGTGCTCCGGATCGGGCAGCACCTCGGCCACCGTGCGCGGGACGACCGCCCGCACCTCGTCGGGCGTCGCCTCGACGCGCACCTGCACCTGGAGCCGGTAGGGGCCGCGAGAGGTCCCGCGGGCCACCAGCTCCAAGGGGTCGGGAGGGTCGACGTGCCGGAAGACGCGCTCGGTCGAGGTGGCGCGTTCGATGCGGTCGAGCCGGTAGGTGCGCCAGTCCGCCCGCTCGACGTCGTGGGCCACGAGGTACCACCGACGACCCGCGTGCACGACACGCAGCGGCTCGACCTCGCGGGCGATCCGGGTCCCGCCCGCGGTGGCGTAGTCGATGCGCACCGACGTACGCCGGCGGCAGGCCTGGGCGAGCACCATCAGCACGTCGGTCCCGATGGTGTCGAGCGACGGCCCGGGCAGGCGCACGGTGGCGTCGTCGATCTCGCGCACCCGCGCGGCCAGCCCGCTCGGCAGCACCTGCTGCAGCTTGGCCATCGCCGTCACCGCGGCACCGTCGAGCACCGGCGCCCCGCCACCGGCCGCAGCCCGGAGGGCCAGCACCACGGCGACCGCCTCGTCGTCGTCGAGCAGCAGGGGCGGCAGGGCGTCGCCGCGCAGCCAGCGGTAGCCACCGGCAGGTCCGGGCTCGGCCTGCACGGGGTAGCCGAGGTCGCGCAGGCGGGCGACGTCGCGGCGTACGGTGCGCGGGGTGACCTCGAGCCGCTCGGCGAGGTCGGTGCCCGACCACACCGGGCGGGCCGGCATCAGCGCGAGCAACCGCAGCAGCCGGGTGGTCGAGGTCATCCCAGCATTCTCCCGCAGATCGAGGACCGGAACTGTCCGCATCTCGTCGTAGGTTCGCTCCATGACCGAGCTCGAGATGCCGCCGCTGGTGCACGACTTCGGCGACCGCCCCGTCCAGCTGCGCGCGTTGCTGGCGCTGTGGGACACCAGCGTCGAGATGTTGCTCGACCGAATCGACGGGGTCACCGACGAGGAGTGGACCTGGCAGCCGGCGCCGTCGCTGCGCTCGCTCTCCTGGTCCGCGATCCACCTCGGCGAGCTCGGCACGCTGCGCTCGGACTGGACGACGGGCACGCACTCATTGCAGCGCGGCGACCTCACCTGGCCGGAGACGGCCGCCGAGGGCGTGGCGGCCATGCGTTCCGGGCTCGACGCCTGGCGCGGCACGCTCGCCCAGGTCGACGACGAAGATCTCGACACCGTGGGCCGCAGCTCCTTCCCCGACGGGCTCGACCCGCAGCTGCCGCTGATCGACATCGCCTGGTGGAACACCCGCGAGCTGATCCACCACGGCGCCGACATGGCCACCGTCCGCGACCTCTACGCCGCCACCTCTCCCGACGACCGACAGATCGGAACACCCTGATGAGCGAGCAGAACCTCCCCGACCTCGACTACTTCGACCGCGAGCCCGGTGGGCCCGCCACACCGGTGTGGTTCCAGGTGACCGTCGACAGCGACGACCCGCACGCGCAGGCAAAGTTCTGGGCGGCTGCCCTGGGCTACCGCCGTGAGGACCCGAACGACTTCGTCGAAGCCGTGCTCGCCGCCGGGTGGGCCGACCGCGACGCCGACACGGTCGAGGTCGACGGCCGCCGGGCGTTCGCCACCGCAACCGGCATCGTGCACCCCGACGACGTCGACGCCCCGCGCGGTAGCAAGCGCCGGATCCTGTTCCAGTACGTCGCCGACCGCGAGCCGGGCAAGAACAAGTGGCACCTCGACCTCAACGTCGGCCGGGAGAACGTCGATGCCGAGGTCGCCCGGCTGACCGCGCTGGGCGCCACCGAGCAGTACAAGGTCGACGAGCCGAGCGGCTCCCACACCACGATGGCCGACCCCGAGGGCAACCTCTTCTGCGTCCAGTGAGTCGGTGATCGAACTTATCCCGGCGATCGAGCAAGCCCCGGCGATCGAGCGAACCCCGGCGATCGAGCGACGTCGAGATCAGAAGTCGCCGGCCGCCTCGCGCACCGGACGCAAGAGCTGGGAGAGCTCGCCCAGCTTCCCCTCGTCCAGGGCACCGAGCCCGAAGTCGGTGTCGACGAGCGCGGCGGTGGCCCGCTCGACGAGGTCTCGGCCCGACGGCGTGATCTCGGCCAGCACGGCCCGCCCGTCCTCCGGATGCCGACGTCGTACGACGAGCCGGTCGGCCTCGAGCCGGTCGACGATGGAGGTCACCGACGTGGGGTGCACCTGCAGCCGCTCGCCCATCTTGCCCAGCGGCAACGACCCCCGCGAGGAGAAGGTGAGCAGCACCAGCGCCTCGTAGCGGGCGAAGGTGAGCCCCAGCGGCTTCAGCACCCCGTCGAGCCGCCCCAGCACGAGCTGCTGGACGCGCATCAGCGAGGTGACCGCGTGCATCGGCGCGACGCCCTCCCAGTGCGTCGCCCACTGTCGCGCCGCCTCGTCGATGGGATCGAACGGGAGCGGAGCCATGAGCCGCACCCTAGGACCCGAGCGACTACCGCCGCAGGTGGGTGAGCCTCCCCAGCCGATCCCGGGCGAGCCGGTCCGACGTGCTCTTCTTCGCGAGCGCGCTCGAGGACCCGAGGCTCGCCGGCTTCGTCGAGGTGTAGAGCCAGGTGTGGAAGAAGCCGTCGAGCTGCTTGCCGGAGACCTGCTCGGCCAGCGCCACGAACTTCGGCGTGGTCACGTTGCCGCCCGCGTAGGTCGACGTCCACTTCTTCACCAGCCGGAAGAACGCAGCATCCCCGATCTTCTGGCGCAGGGCGTGCAGCGTCATCGCGCCCCGGTCGTAGACCTGGATGTCGAACAGGTGGTCCGGGCCGGGGTCACCGATGGTGAAGTCCCAGAAGGGGTCGTCCGCGGGGATGGTCGCAAAGGAGTCGAAGATGTCCTGGACCGAGTCGCGTCCCTGGTCCTCCGACCACAGCCACTCCATGTAGGTCGCGAAGCCCTCGTTGAGCCAGATGTCCTGCCACCGGCCCAGTGCGAGGTTGTCCCCGGTCCACTGGTGGGCGAGCTCGTGGGTGATCACCGAGTCGTTGTCGGTGACGTCGCCCTCCTCGAAGAAGTCCTTGCTGTAGACCGGCCGGGTCTGGTTCTCCAGGGCGAAGCCCACGTGCGGGTCGTTGGCAACGATGCCGCCGGCCTGCTTGAACGGGTAGGGCCCGAGGTAGCGGGCGAGGAAGCGCAGGATCTCCGGCTCGCGCTTCATCGCCGCGCGCGCCCGCTCGCCCACGGTCGGCCGGCCGTCGTGGGTCGCGACGGTCCAGTCGACGTCGTTGCCGGGACTTCCCGCCGGGGCACCGGGCACGGTCCAGCCGTCCATCACGTTGCCGTCGTTCTCGAACGACGTGGTGCCCGCGCCGCCCGGGGCGGTGATGTCGTCGACCCACACGCCCGGGTAGGTGACCGTCTGGTCCTCGGCGACGCTCAGCGCGACCTGCACCTGCTTGCCTGCGTACGGCGAGAGGTCGACCGACCAGGTCTCGTAGCCGTCGCTGTCCCCCGACACGGCGTTCCACGCGCCGGTGGTGCCCGTCGGCGAGCAGGTGCCGTCGTCGTTCAGGGTCTGGTAGTGCGCCAGGAACGGATGGAGGTCTGTCCAGCCCTCCTGCGGGCAGCTGTTGCCGACGTCGGTCGAGCTGTGCCCGTTGAGGTCGGGCAGCGTGGTCCACTTCGCGGTGCCGACCTGGTGGGCCTCGACGAAGAAGAAGTCCCACGTGGGCTCGGTGTCGCGACGCACGTGGAAGGTGAGGTGGCCGCCGGCTGCCGGCACGGTGATCGTGCGCTGCAGCCGCTGGTAGCCCGACACCTGGGAACCCGAGAGGGCGAACATCGAACCGGTGCGCGGCTTCGGGTGCTCGAACAGTGCGTGGTCGATGCCGTCCACGAAGGACAGCCCGTCGCGCTGGTAGGAGGTCAGGTCGAACTGGCCGGTCGTCGCGGTCGCGAGGTAGGAGGCCATCGGCTTGTCCATCCGCCACTGCCAGGTCGTGTGGCCACCTTGCGTGTGCACCCCCGCGAGCCGCCCGTTGGACAGCGCCTCGAGGCCCTTCGGGACGGTGATGTCGACCGCGTAGGTCGCCTTGTCGAGCGGGTGGTCGTTGACCGGGAACCAGGTCGCGGCGACGTGTGGCTGGCCCACGACAACCGCGCCGTCCGGGGTGTTGAACCAGCCGCCGGCGCCCAGCGCGGTCTCCTCGAGCAGCAGCGGCTTGCCGTGGTAGCGCGCGTCGACGGTGAAGTTGCTGCCCTTCTGCAGGGCGTGCTTGGGGACGACCCGGAGCTCGTGCTCGGTGCGCGACCACGTCGCGGGCTGCCCGTTGACCCGCAGCGAGTCCAGCGTCAGTCCCACCAGGTCGAGGTCGAAGCGGGACAGCGACTGCTTCGCCAGCGCCTGCACCACCGTGTGGCCGGTGAGCGACCGGCTGCTGGGTGAGTACCCGATCGAGATGCCGTAGTGGCTGACGTCGTACCCGCCGTTGCCGTCCTGCGGGAAGTACGGATCGCCGATGCCGGCGGCGCCCGGGCTCGGTGGCGACGACGCGGCGTACGTCGCTGCGAGCGGGACGAGGCCCAGGATGGCGGCTGTCGTGGCGGCGATGATCGTCTTGCGCATGAGGATCCCTTCGACTCCTCCAAACCCACACTGACCCGCGTGCTCGAGTCAATGCTTTCGCGCCACCCGACGCGCTGGGCTGGTCCAGGGGTTGCGAAGGACCGCCGGGCCTCGGCGCATTAGTCTCGCGGCGAGATTGCCGTACGGGTGATCCGTCCAGGCAAGCGACAGGAGCACGCCGTGACGTGGTACGACGACCGCGGGGCACGCGCCGACACCAGCACGCTCGTCCGCACGCATTCCCACTCAGACGACGCGAAGGACCGCCGCGACGAGTCGCAGCACACCCCGCGACCGCGTGCTCGAATCGGTCGGGTTCCCCTGATGATCGGGATCGTCCTCCTCGCCCTCCTCATCGGGGGTGGCGCAGCCCTGGCCCTGACCCGGGGGGGTTCGAACGGCGGCACGGGAGGACAGCCCGGTACCAGTGGTTCCGGGGGTTCGACGACGGGCCGGAAGCCCGGCGCAAGCGGCTCGATCGCGGTTCCAGCGAGCTTCAGCATCACCGGCCGCGCGCACTTCCACTTCCCTGCCTTCGACGCCGCACCCGAGACCCAGTCCGACGCCAAGGTCGCCGTCACCATCGATGTCACATGTACGTCGAGCCAGTGCACGGTGGTGCAGAAGGCTCCGGGGGCCGAAGCGGTGCCCCCACTGTCCCGGACCGGCCCCGGGGTCTTCGCGGCGACGAAGCACGTCCACCAGAGCACGGAATGCGGTCCGCTCGACACCACGATCGCCTACGGGCTGCGCATCACCGGCACCACTGCCACCTACACGCAGAACGCGACCGGAGACGTCGCCAAGAAAGGGTCGTGCGGAGCACTGCAGGCTCCTTCCGAGTACACCCTTCGAGGTCCGGTCGTCGCCAACGACTGACTCGGGCAGACCTCCTGTGCACCGGTTGCTGCCCCCGGCGGTGTCGGCTTCCTCACCTGGGAAACCGGCCCCGGACACCGGCCCCTAGACTCCCGGAGGATCCGCCGCATGCCCGAGGAGAGCCGTGCCCAAGAGTCAGAGTGAGCCGAGCGTGAAGCCCCTGCAGAAGGTCCTGGTGGCCAACCGCGGCGAGATCGCCGTCCGGGTGATCCGGGCGTGCAAGGACGCCGGCATCGGTTCGGTCGCGGTCTACGCCGAGCCCGACCGCGACGCGCTGTTCGTGCGGATCGCCGACGAGGCCCACTCGCTCGGGGGTGCGACCCCGGCCGAGTCCTACCTCGACATCGAGAAGATCGTCGCCGCCGCCAAGGAGTCGGGCGCCGACTCGGTGCACCCCGGCTACGGCTTCCTGGCCGAGAACCGCGACTTCGCCCAGGCCGTCATCGACGCGGGGCTGGTCTGGATCGGCCCCTCGCCGGAAGCGATCGAGAACCTCGGCGACAAGGCGAAGGCCAAGCACATCGCGGAGAAGGCCAACGCTCCGCTCGCCCCCGGCACCAAGGACCCGGTCAAGGACGCCGACGAGATCGTCGCGTTCGCGGAGGAGAACGGCCTGCCGGTCGCGATCAAGGCGGTCTTCGGCGGTGGTGGCCGCGGCCTGAAGGTCGCCCGCACGATCGAGGAGATCCCCGACGCCTTCGACTCCGCGGTCCGCGAGGCGGTCAGCGCCTTCGGCCGCGGCGAGTGCCTGGTCGAGAAGTTCCTGGACAAGCCGCGCCACGTCGAGACCCAGTGCCTGGCCGACCAGCACGGCAACGTCGTCGTCGTCTCCACCCGCGACTGCTCGCTGCAGCGCCGCAACCAGAAGCTCGTCGAGGAGGCACCCGCGCCGTTCCTCACCGACGACCAGGTCGGCCGGCTCTACGAGAGCTCCAAGGCGATCCTCCGCGAGGCCAAGTACACCGGCGCCGGCACGTGCGAGTTCCTGATCGCCGAGGACGGCACCATCTCCTTCCTCGAGGTGAACACCCGCCTCCAGGTCGAGCACTGCGTCTCCGAGGAGGTCACCGGCCTCGACCTGGTCCGCGAGATGTTCCGGATCGCCGCCGGCGAGGAGCTCGGGTACGACGACCCGCGCGTCGAGGGCCACTCGATCGAGTTCCGGATCAACGCCGAGGACGGCGGCGCGAACTTCATGCCCGCGCCCGGCACGCTGACCAAGTGGGCCCCGCCCAGCGGCCCCGGCGTACGTCTGGACGGAGGGTACGAGGAGGGCGAGACCATCCCCGGCGCCTTCGACTCGCTGATCGCCAAGCTGATCGTCTCCGGCCGCGACCGCACCCAGGCGCTGGAGCGCTCGCGGCGCGCGCTCGACGAGTTCGTCGTCGACGGCATGCCGACGGTGATCCCCTTCCACGCGGCGGTCGTGCGCGACCCGGCGTTCATCGGCGACGGCGACTCGTTCAGCGTCTACACGCAGTGGATCGAGACCGACTTCGACAACCAGATCGAGCCGTACGCCGGCTCCTCGGCCGACGCCCCCGAGCCCGAGGAGCGCCACAAGGTCACCGTCGAGGTCGGTGGTCGCCGACTCGAGGTCGTGCTGCCGGGCGGACTCGGTGGCGGTCGGTGGCGCAGGCACAGGCGCAGGCGCGAAGAAGCCGAAGCGCTCGGCGGGCAAGAAGTCCGGGGCGAAGGTCTCCGGCGACGCCGTCACCTCGCCGATGCAGGGCACGATCGTGAAGGTGACCGTCGCCGAGGGCGACACGGTCTCTGAGGGAGACACCATCGTCGTGCTCGAGGCGATGAAGATGGAGCAGCCGATCAAGGCCCACAAGGCCGGCACCGTCAGCGGCCTGAAGGCCGAGGTCGGCACCGGCGTCACCAACGGCGAGGTCATCTGCGAGCTCAAGGACGCCGAGTAAGTCGCCGACCGGGGGATCCTGGTTCGCCAGGAGTCGCCGACCGGGGGATCTCGTGGATGGGACTGGCCCCCGCACCCCGCCGGAGGCGCCCCTGCGGCGTGGTTGACGAGCCCCGGCGCGTGCCCGACGCCGACGCCGTCCGCACGCAGCCGCGTGCGGCGAGTCGCGAATCGGTAGTGCGACATTTGTTTGATATGTTTGTCTCCTGAATTACTCGACTTAGGAGGACCCGTGGCCGGTGGTGAGGGCGACTGCTGCGTCGTCGTGGTCGGGGCCGGGGCCGCGCGGGACGCTGACCGCCTCCCACCTGGTGACGGCTCTCTCGCCGCGCTACCGCGTCGTCCTGGTCGACCCGGCCGCGACGACGGGCCGCGGCACGGCGTACTCCACCCCTGACGACCGCCACCTGCTCAACGTGCCGGCGAGCGGGATGAGCGCCTTCCCGCGCGACCCCGAGCACTTCTTCCGGTGGGTACGACGCCACCACGATGCGGCCGCGCAGCCGCAGGACTTCGTGCCGCGGCACGTCTACGGCAGCTACGTCGAGTCGTTGCTGGAGAGCGCGGCCGAGTTCCCCGGCAACGCCCGCCTCGAGCGCAAGGAGCACGAGGTCACCGGCGTCGAGCGCCGCGGCGACCGGTTCGTCGTACGTCTCTCCAGCGGTGAGTCGGTGGTCGCGCGCGCCGTGGTCCTGGCGACCGGCACGAGGCCGGGCACCGACTGGGCGCCGGCCGACATCGGTGGCCACCTCGTCGCCGACCCGTGGACCGAGGAGCTGCCCGAGGGCGACCTGCTGCTGGTCGGTACCGGGCTGACGATGGTCGACGTCGCGATCGCCGCCGACCGTCCCGACCGCGTGCTGCACACCGTGTCGCGCCACGACCTCCTCCCCCGCGTGCACCGTCTGCCGACGACTCCGGCCGTGCCGCCGCCGCCCGGCATCACCCGGATCGACTCCCTGCAGGTGCTGCGCCAGGTCCTGGACGACCACGTGGCGCACACCGTCACCGAGACCGGTGACTGGCGTGCGGCCGTCGACGGCCTCCGGTCGGTCACCGCACAGGTCTGGCGAGGACTCGACGACGAGGACAAGCGCGCCTTCCTCACCGACCACGCGCGCACCTGGGACGTGCACCGGCACCGGATGTCGCCGGCCACGGCCGCACGGCTGGGCACACTTGTGCGACTCCGGGCGCCTCGAGCGGCACCAGGGCACCGTCGTGTCCGGCGCCCCGCACGGCCACGGCGTCGAGGTCTCGCTCTCCGACGGCACCACGCTCCGGGTCGCCGCGGTCGTCAACTGCACCGGCCCCGTCGACGCGATCGCGCGCGACCCCCTGCTCGGCAGGCTGGCCCGCTCCGGTCTCGTGCGACCGGGTCCCGCCGGCCTCGGGGTGGACACCGCCGAGGACGGCCGCGTGCTGGGCGTGCTGCCGACGACGATGCCGCTCTTCGCGATCGGCGCCCTGCGTCGCGGCAACCTGTGGGAGACCACGGCGATGCCCGAGATCCGCGAGCAGGCCTACGACGTGGCGCAGTCGGTGGTGCGCGCGCTGCACGGCGAGACCCGACGGCGACCCACCGACCGCTACGGCCTGGCCCTGACCACGAGCAAGGCGGCCGCACGCACCTACAACCAGGCGCTCGGCCAGCTGCTGCGGCTGCAGGACGGCGTCGAGGACAACCTCCGCAAGGCCGTGGAGCAGGACCCCGGCTTCGTTCAGGCACATGCCGCCCTCGCCCTCCTCGGCCACGAGTGGGGCGCCGTCGGCACCTGGCGCAGCTCCCTTCGGGCCGCGCATGCCGCGACCGTCGACCGGCACCTCGACGACCGCGAGGTCTCCTTCCTCGACGCCGTGACCACCCGCCTCCGCTCCGACGAGGCCACCGGCGCAGCGGCCCTGCTGCGGCACGTCCGGCTGTTCCCGCGCGACGCGCTGGCCGTCTCGGTCGCCGTACCCACCGTCGCGTTCGGCGGCCTCACGTCGGGACGGCAGACCGCCGACCTGGTCGAGGGCCTGGGCCGCAGCTACGGCGACGACTGGTGGTACGCCGGCCAGCTCGCCTTCGTCCGCCAGGACCAGGAGCGCTGGGAGGAGGCCGAGGCGCTGGCGTCGTACGCCCTGTCGGTCGAGCCGTCCTCCGGCCACGCCGTCCACGCGCGGGCGCACGTCTTCTACGAGACCGGCCAGCACTCGGCGGGTCTGGCCTGGCTCGACGACTGGATCCGCACCTGCGGGCGGCAGGCCAACCACCGCTCGCACTTCTCCTGGCACGCCGCGCTCCACGAGCTCGTCCAGGGCGATGTCGACGCCGTACGACGCCGGTATGCGCGCGAGCTCGCCCCACCGCTGGTCACCGGGTCGCGCGCCCTCGTCGACAGCGGCGCGCTGCTGTGGCGCTGCCGGATGGCGGACTCTCCGCTGGAGACCCTCGACGGCCCGACCATCCTCGCCTCCGCTCCCGACGGCTGGCTGATCTCCCCGCCCACGGCGTTCGCCGCACTCCACGTCGCGCTCTCCCTCGCCGTGGCAGGCGACCCCGTCCGGCTCGCGGCGCTGCGCACCACCTCGCTGGCGCACGCCGACCCGGTGTTCCGTGACGTGGTGGCACCGCTGTGCCGGGCCCTGCAGGCGATGGTCGAGGGCAGGTTCGCGGTGGCCGCCTCCCAGCTCGACGCCCTGCTGCCGCGCACCGACGTGCTCGGCGGGAGCGCGGCCCAGCGCGACGTGCTGGAGGACACCCTCGTCTACGCCCTCGCGAACTCCGGCCAGGGCGACCGCGCTGCGGCCGTGCTCGACCGCCGGCTCGGCAGACGCCACTCGCCCCTCGACGCGCGACGCCGTGCCGCGCTCGGGGTCCGGGCCCGCTCCTCGCGCGCCGGCCGCATTGACTAAGGACCTCCCCTAGTCAATAGTCGGGACCATGGGGAGCCCGGCGACAGCCACCCGCGCGTACCGCTCGGCGCACCGCGAGGAGCAGGCGCGCCGTACCCGGCGACGGGTCCTGGTCGCGGCGACCGAGGCCTTCCTGAGCCGGGGGTACGCCGGGACGACGATGCGCTCGGTGGCCGCCGAGGCCGGGGTTTCGGTGGCGCGGCTCGAGCAGCAGTTCGCCACCAAGGCCGGACTGCTCAAGGCCGCCATCGACGTCGCCATCGCCGGTGACGACGAGGAGGTGCCCGTCCTCGACCGCAGCTGGGTCGACACCGCGCTCGGCACCCGCCACGTCAGCGAGCTGCTGCAGGTGGTCGCGGGGGTGCTCGGACCCGCGCAGCAGCGATCGGCGGGGTTGGTGCTGGCGGTCTTCGAGGGTGCTGCCACCGACGCGAGCCTCGCGTCGCTCGCCGAGCAGATGATCGAGCAGCGGGCCGGCACCGCGCGCTGGATCGTCGACGCCGTCGTGGAGTCGCACCACTCCGCGCGGACCTGACCCGTGCAGACGCGGTCGACACCACCTGGCTGTTGATGGACCCGGCCGTCTTCCAGCGGCTGGTGCGCGACCGCGGCTGGGACCTGCGGCGCTACCAGGACTGGTTCGCGAGCTCGCTCGTGCGGCTGCTCACCGACGAGCAGGCGCCACCCACCACCGGAGAGGCCTGACCATGAGCACCACCGACGAAAGATCCCAGGGGCAGCACCCAGCGCACGGCTCGCTCGGCTATCTCCAGCTCCCAGCGGTCGACCTCGACCGGTCGGCGACCTTCTTCGAGAGGGTCCTCGGCTGGTCGGTCGACCACGAGAACGGCGGCTTCGAGGCCCCGGGGATGATCGGTCAGCTCACCACCGAGGAGGCGCCGGTCGACGCGGGTGGCCCGTTGCTGTGGATCTGCGTCGACGGGTTGTGGCCCGCGCTCAACGAGGTGACGAACGCCGGCGGCGCGGTGCTGATGCGACCCGTCCTCGACGGCGGCGAGCGCTGGCTGGTGACGGTCACCGACCCTGCGGGGAACCGGATCGGCCTCGTCGCCGCCGTCGGTTCGCCGCAGTCCCAGACGATGCTCGCGGTGCAGGACGTCGAGGCCGCGAGCCGCTGGTACCAGGAGCTGCTGGGCCTGGTCAGCGACCACGGCGGCCCCGAGTACGAGCGGCTCACCTCCGAGGGCAAGCTCGTGCTCCAGCTGCACGCGGCCGGCGTCGAGCACCACCACGGTGCGATCGGCACGGAAGGAGGACCGGTCGGGGGCGGCGTCCTCGTCTGGTTCGGGGAGGTCGGCGACTTCGACGACGTGGTCACCCGGGCCGAGCGGCTCGGCGCTCCCGTCGTACGACCGCCGCACCGCAACCCGCCCGAGGGCAACGGCCCCTCGCACCGCGAGCTGTGGATCTCCGACCTCGACGGCTACACGGTCGTGGTGGCCAGCCCCGACGGCGAGGCCTACGAGCCGGCCTGAGCGCCGCGCCGCCGGCTCAGCGCCGCAGCGCCGGGTGGCTCCGCGCCAGGATCGGGATGAGCAGCCGCTTGGGAGCGACGGTGGAGAGCCCGGCGCCCAGCTTGTTGCCGATGCCCGGGATCACGACCAGGGTGCCCTTGTCCAAGCCGGCGACGGCCTGCTTCGCCACCTCCGCCGAGGCCACCCAGAGGAAGGCCGGCAGCGCGTCGTCAGCCTCGGACTTGGAGAAGCCCGCCGCTTCACCGAAGCCGGTGTCCACCGGTCCCGGGCACAGAGCCGTCACCGAGACGCCGGTGCCCTTCAGCTCTCCGGCGAGGCTGCGCGTGTAGGAGAGCACGAACGCCTTGGCAGCGCCGTACGCCGCCTGGCCCGGTAGCGGCTGGAAGGCGGCGGTCGATGCCACGTTGAGCACCGCGCCGGCACCCCGCTCGACCAGGCCGGGCAGGAACCGGCTGCACAGGTCGACCACGGCGAGCACGTCCACCTCGACCAGGGCAGCCTCCCGCTCGGGGTCGCTGGTGTGCACGGGCCCGGTCGTGGAGAAGCCGGCGTTGTTGACCAGGATCTGCGGCACCAGGCCGCGCGACTCGAGCTCGCCGAGCAGACCGGCGCGTGCCTCACGGTCGCCGAGGTCGAGCGGTACGACGTGCGCGGTGGTCGCGACCTCGTCGGCGAGAGCCTGGAGCTTGTCGGCCGAGCGGGCCACCAGCACCAGCTCGTGGCCGCGCTTGGCGAGCTCGCGGGCGATGTCGGCACCGATGCCGCTGGAGGCTCCGGTGACGACGGCGACGTGGCCGGGGGCAGGTGCGGGCAGGGACATGGCGTGAGCCTAGGCCGGTCCTCGGGGCGGGGTGCCCACGTCTCAGAGGGTGCCGAGACCGACTGTGTGACCGTTCCTCGCGGAAGCGCGCGAAGTAACGCGCGCATCGCGCAGTTTCACCGGCCAACCAGTGAAACTGCAGCCGCAGGCGGACCTACCGGAGAGTACGTCTGGAACACGATGAGAACCTCGTCAAAAACGCGAGGAGGATTTCAGGTTCAGGCGGAGAACATGATGTACTCCTCATATGACTCAGGTACCCCCGACCACACTGACTCAGGACCACACCAGCCCCGAGCGCGGCCGCACCCTGGCCGACCGGCTGCAGGGCGGCGAGGAGTTCGCGGTCACCTTCGGGGGCCAGGGGACCGACTGGTTCGCGACGCTCGCCGAGCTGCTCGAGGAGGAGCCGGACACCTCGCGCCTGGCCGAGCTGGTCGAGCAGTCCGGCCGCCTGCTCGAGCCCGTGGCCGGCGAGGTCGCCGCGGCCCTGCCGCGCCCGTTCGCGCCCCAGCAGTGGCTCGCCGCCGAGGAGCGCCCGGCCGCAGCCGAGCTCACCCACGCCGCACTGGCCCTGCCCGGCGTGCTGCTCACCCAGCTGACCACCCTCGACCTGCTCGCCGCCGAGGGCCTGGACCTCGCGCGCATCTCCCCCGTCTCCGCCGTCGGCCACTCCCAGGGCATCCTCGGCGTCGCCGCGTTCGCCGGACGCCGGGAGCAGGCCGCCGGAGGCAGCGCCGACAGTGACGTCGAGCTCGCTCGCGATCGCCCGCCTGATCGGTGCGGCCGCCACCATCGCCGCCCGCCGCGCCCGCCTAGTGCCCCACGGCGAGGACTCCCCCATGCTCGCCGTCAGCGGCGCCACCCCCGCCGAGGTCGCCGAGCTCGCCGAGACCGCCTCGCAGGACGACGACGTCGCCACTCTTGCCGTCGTCAACGGCCCGCGCCACACCGTGGTCAGCGGCTCCCCCGACGCACTGCGCCGCTTCCGTGCCGCCGCCGACAAGCGCGCAGCCGCCGAGGCCGCCGAGATCGAGGCCAAGACCCGCGGCGGACGCGCCTTCGCCCCGACGCTCGAGTCCATCCCCGTTGCCATCGGCTTCCACCACCCGTCCCTGGCACCGGCCGTCGCGATGGTGCGCACCTGGGCCGAGGCCTGTGGCCTGGACGCCGGCCTGGCCGAGCACCTCGCCCACGCCATCTGCGTCGAGAACGTCGACTGGCCCCGTGAGCTGAACGACGCCGTCGGCGCCGACACCCGCTTCGTGGTCGACCTCGGCCCCGCCGACCTCTCCGCCAACCTGACCGGTCGCGCCCTGCGTGGCCGCGGCGTCACCGTCATCCCGGCCGCGACCGAGAAGGGTCGCGACCTGCTCTTCACCCCCGGCGCCGAGGTGCGTACGGCGGCCGACTGGTCGACGTACGCCCCGCGACTGATCGACCGCGGAGACGGCTCCCCCGTCGTCGACACCGCCTTCACCCGCCTGACCGGCAAGTCGCCGATCCTGCTCGCGGGGATGACCCCGACCACTGTCGACCCGGCGATCGTCGCCGCGGCCGCCAACGCCGGCCACTGGGCCGAGCTCGCCGGCGGCGGCCAGGTCACCGAGCAGATCTTCGCCGACAACGTCGCCAAGCTCACCGAGCTGCTCGACGAGGGCCGCACGGCGCAGTTCAACACCCTCTTCCTCGACCCCTACCTGTGGAAGCTGCAGATCGGCGGCAACCGCCTGCTGCAGAAGGCACGGATGGCCGGTGCGCCGTTCGACGGCCTGGTGATCAGCGCCGGCATCCCCGACCTCGAGGACGCCGTCTCGATCATCGAGGACCAGCACGAGGCGGGCATCACCCACGTCGTGTTCAAGCCCGGCACCGTCAAGCAGATCCGCCAGGTGCTCGCCATCGCCCGTGAGGTCGAGACGCCCGTGATCGCCCACATCGAGGGCGGCGTCGCCGGCGGTCACCACTCGTGGGAGGACCTCGAGGACCTCCTGCTCGCGACGTACGCCGACCTGCGCAGCGTCGACAACCTGGTCGTCTGCGTCGGCGGCGGCATCGGTACGCCGGAGCGCGCAGTCGACTTCCTCACCGGCCGCTGGGCCGAGGCGCACGGCGAGACCGCGATGCCCGTCGACGGCGTGCTCGTCGGCACGGCCGCGATGGCCACCAAGGAGGCCACCACCACCGACGCCGTGAAGCAGCTCCTCGTCGACACCCCGGGCGTCACCTGCGACGTCAACGGCGGCTGGGTCGGCGCCGGTCGCAGTGGCGGCGGCGTCACCTCCGGGCGCAGCCAGCTCGGAGCCGACATCCACGAGGCCGACAACCTGGCCTCGCAGTGCGGTCGTGTGCTCGACGAGGTCGCCGGCGACGCCGAGGCCGCGCTCGCCCGCAAGGACGAGCTGGTCGAGGCGATGGCCGGCACCGCCAAGCCCTACTTCGGCGACGTCGCGGAGATGACCTACGAGCAGCTCCTCCGCCGCTACCTCGAGCTCAGCGGCCCCCGCGCCACCGAGGCCACCGACGCGCACCGCCGCCACAGCGGCTGGCTCGACATCACCTTCGAGCAGCGCTTCACCGCCCTGCTCGACCGCACCCTGGCGCGCGTGCACCCCGAGACCTCCGGCGAGCTGGAGCGGCCCTGGACCACCGAGGACGTCCGGACCGCTCCGGGCGCCGTGCTGGACGCGCTCGTCGCCGCCCACCCCGAGGCCACCAGCTGCCGGCTGCACCCGGCAGACGTGCACTACTTCGTCGAGGTCTGCCGTCGCCCCGGCAAGCCCGTGAACTTCGTCCCCGTGATCGACGCCGACGTACGCCGTTGGTGGAGGTCGGACTCGCTGTGGCAGGCCCACGACGAGTCCTACGGGGCCGATCAGGTGATCGCCATCCCCGGCCCGGTGTCGGTGGGCGGGATCACCGTCAAGGATGAGCCGGTGGCCGACCTGCTCGACCGGTTCGAAGCGGCCATCGTCGAGACCCTCTCGGGAATCGGCGTCTCTCCCATCGCCGCGACGAGCCGGAGCACCGTGGGTGCCGACACCACCCTGCTCGACGCCGCGTCCGCCTCCCCGGACGTGGTGTGGGCAGGGCGCGTGGTGCCGAACCCGCTGCACCGCCTGGAGGGCGTTCCCTTCACGCTGGTGCCGGACGGCGACGACGCAGCGCTGCTGGAGGTGCCTCTCTCCCGCGGCACCCTGCGCCTGCGGCTCGACCTGTCCGGGGTCGCGAGCGGTCGGCTGCCGGTGATCTCCGAGGAGTCCGTCACCGAGGCGACGGGCGCCCTGCTGGCGCTCACCGCCGGTGGCTCACTCCGGATGCTCGAGAGGTATAGCGACGACGCCGGTACGGCGGTCGTCACGCGACCTGGTCCCCCGACCTGGTCGCCGACCACATCGGCGTCACCTCGCCCGCGCGCACCCGTCGCGGCGACGCCGTTGCCGACCCGCAGGAGCAGGCCGTCCCCGACGCGCTCGTCGGACTCGCCTGGCCGGCGGTGTTCGCGTGCATCGGCCCGGTCGAGGGACTCCTCGACCTGGTGCACCTGGACCACCGGATCACGGTCGGCGACGGTTTCGACAAGCTCAACCAGCGTGGGTCGACCGAGCTCAAGATCTCCGCCACCCGCGCCGGTGTCGTGGACACCACGGCCGGACAGGTGATCAGCGTCGAGGTCCGCATCACCGCCGACGACCACAACGTCGCCCGGCTCTTCGAACGCTTCATGGTCCGCGGCCGCACGGGGGCCGCGGAACTCCCTGACCCGGCCCCGCTGGCCAAGCAGGCCAAGGACGCCACCCGCGCCCGGCTCGACCGGTTCACCGTGACCGCCCCGCAGCACATGGCCGCGTTCGCCGCGGTGAGCGGCGACCACAACCCGCTGCACACCGACGTCGCCGCCGCGCGTCTGGCCGGCTTCGACGGACCGATCGTGCACGGCATGTGGCTCTCCGCCGTCGCCCAGCGCGCCGCCGCCTCGGTCGGCGCGACGCACCACCCGCGCGGCATCCGCAGCTGGCTGACCCGCTGGGTCGCCCCGCTGCAGCCGGGCGCCGAGGTCGAGGTCACCGTCGAGCGCACCGGCGTCCTCGGTGGCGACCTGGTCGTCGAGGTCACCTGCCGCGCCGACGGCGAGCTGGCCATGGTGGCCCAGGCCGTCGTAGCGGCTCCCCGCACGGCGTACGCCTTCCCGGGCCAGGGCATCCAGAGCCAGGGCATGGGCCTGGAGGCCCGCACCCGCTCGGCCGCGGCCCGCAAGGTCTGGGACCGCGCCGACAAGCACACCCGCGACGCGCTCGGCTTCTCGATCCTCGCGGTGGTGCGTGACAACCCGACCGAGCTGTGGGCCGACGGTGAGCTGCACCGCCACCCCGACGGCGTGCTGTTCCTGACCCAGTTCACCCAGGTCGCGATGGCCACGCTGGCCGTCGCGCAGGTCGCCGAGATGCGCGAGGCCGGTGTCTTCGTCGAGGGCGCGATCACGTGTGGTCACTCGGTCGGCGAGTACAACGCGCTGGCCGCCGTCACCGGCATCCTGCCCCTCGAGGCGCTGCTGGAGATCGTCTTCCGCCGCGGCATGGCGATGCACCACCTGGTGCCGCGCGACTCCGAGGGCCGGAGCAACTACCGGCTCGCCGCGATCCGTCCCTCGCAGATCGACCTGGCCGACGACGACGTCGCCGACTTCGTCGCGGAGGTCTCGGAGCGCAGCGGCGAGTTCATCCAGATCGTCAACTACAACCTGCGCGGCTCGCAGTACGCCATCGCCGGCACCGTTGCCGGGCTGAAGGCCCTCGAGGCCGAGGTCGAGGAGCGCCGGGAGCGCGCCGGAGGCAAGCCGGCGTTCATCCTGGTGCCGGGCATCGACGTGCCGTTCCACTCCTCGGAGCTGCACGCGGGCGTCGAGGACTTCCGCGCGCGCCTGGACGACCTGCTGCCGGAGACCATCGACCCCACGGTGCTGGTCGGGCGCTACATCCCGAACCTGGTGCCGCGGCTGTTCTCCCTCGACCGGGAGTTCGTCGAGGAGGTCGCGTCGTACGTCGACTCGCCGCTCCTGACCCCGGTCCTCAAGGACTGGGATGCCTGGGAGGCCGACCCGTCCCGCCTCGGCCGCACCCTGCTGATCGAGCTGCTCGCGTGGCAGTTCGCCAGCCCGGTGCGCTGGATCGAGACCCAGGACCTGCTGTTCGGCGCCCCCGAGCACGGCGGCCTCGGCATCGAGCAGTTCGTCGAGGTCGGCGTCGCCAACGCGCCCACCCTGGCCAACCTCGCCTCGCAGACCACCAAGCTCCCGTCGTACGACGGCGTCGCGCCCACGATCGTGAACTCCGCGCGTGACGAGAAGGTCGTCTTCGCCACCGACACCCCGGCCGTCGACGACGAGCCGGAGGCCGAGCCTGCGACGAGGCGAACGACGAAGGCGACCACACAGGCCGGTTGAGCCTGTCGAAACCAAGACAGCCGCCAGCCACCCAGCGCAGCCCCCGGCGCCGACCGCCCGGCCGACCTCACCTACACCGCCGCGGACGCGACCAAGACCCTGGCCGCGCTGCGCACCAAGGTCCGCCCCGACCAGATCGGCCCGGCCGACACGATCGAGGCGCTGTGCGACGGCGTCTCCTCGCGCCGCAACCAGCTGCTCGTCGACCTCGGGGCCGAGCTCTCGCTCGGTGCCATCGACGGTGCCGCCGAGGCCGAGTGGAAGGCCCTGTCCGCCAACGTGGACAAGCTGGCCCGCACCTACAAGCCGTTCGGCCCGGTGCTCACCGAGGCGGTGCAGGAGGCAGCTGCGCAAGTTCGCCGGCGCGGCCGGCAGCAAGCCCGCCGCGATCGTCGACCGCGTCAAGGACACCTGGCAGCTCGGCCCGGGCTGGGTCTGCCACGTGCAGGCCGAGCTCGCCGCGGGTCTCCGCGACGGGTCCTCGACCCGCGGTGGCGACCTCGGCTTCGGCATCGATCTCTCGCGACCTGAACGCCGTCGTCGACCACGCCGTCCAGGCCGTCGGCAAGGCCCAGGGCGTGCAGGTCGACCTGCCGGCCACCGGTGGTGGCGACGGCGCGATGGTCGACTCCGCCGCTCTCGACGAGATCACCGCGTCGATCACCGGCAAGGACGGCGTCCTCGCCTCGACCGCGCGTCACCTGCTCGGCCAGCTCGGCCTGACCGAGCCTGCCGTGGAGGAGTCCGAGAACCTCGACGCCGAGCTCGTGCAGCTCGTCGAGTCCGAGCTCGGCTCGGACTGGGCCCGCAAGGTCGCCCCGACCTTCGACGAGCGCCGGGCCGTGCTGCTCGACGACCGCTGGGCGTCGGTCCGCGAGGACTTCGCCCGCGTCTGGGTCGGCGACGACGAGGCACGCGAGCACAGCTTCGCCGGCCTCGACGAGGCCGCCAAGTCGCAGGCCGGCTGGTGGCTGGACCGCGCCAGTCGCGAGAAGCGCGACGACCTCGTCTCCTTCTACGACGGAGCCCTCTCCGCCTCGGACGACGCCAGCAGTGGCGCGACGAGGTGGCCGTGGTCACCGGTGCCGCACCCGGCTCGATCGCCGGCGCTGTCGTCGCGGACCTGCTCCGCGGCGGTGCGACCGTCGTCGCGACCACGTCGCGGCTGGACCAGGAGCGGCTGACCTTCTTCCGCAGCCTCTACCAGGACCACGCCTCGACCGGGGCCACCCTCTGGGTGCTGCCGGCCAACCTGGCGTCGTTCACCGACGTCGACGCTCTCGTCGAGTGGATCTCCGCCCCCGTGGTGGAGACCGCCGGCGGGCAGAAGACCGAGCTGCGCCCGGCGCTCGCGCCGACGCTGGTCTTCCCGTTCGCCGCTCCCCCGGTGCAGGGCACGGCGGCCGACGCCGGCTCGCGTGCCGAGGTGGAGTTCCGGATCCTGCTGTGGGGTGTCGAGCGCCTGGTCACGGGCCTCGCGGCCCAGGGCGCCGACCACCGGATCGGACGCCGCGTGCACGTCGTACTCCCGGGCTCGCCCAACCGTGGCCGCTTCGGCGGCGACGGGGCGTACGGCGAGGCCAAGGCCGCGTTCGACGCCTTCGTGACGCGCTGGCACGCCGAGAAGGAGTGGGCGCAGCGGGTCTCGCTGGCCCACGCCCACATCGGCTGGGTCCGCGGCACCGGCCTGATGGGTCACAACGACCCGCTGGTCGACGCCGTCACCGAGGCCGGCGTCCGCACCTGGTCGCCCCAGGAGATGGCCGCCGAGCTCCTCGAGCTGTGCACCCCGGAACAGCGGGAGGCAGCCGCCGAGTCGCCGATCGTCACCGACCTCACCGGCGGCCTGGGCGAGGTCGACCTCGACCTCGCCGCCCTCGCTCGCGAGGCGAGGGAAGCAGCAGACCGGCAACCACGCGGTCGGTTCGAGCCGTGTCGAAAGCCAACGACCGACGCACTGCTGGCCCTCACCCACCCCGCAGGCTGGGGAGTCGAGCAACCGACGATGGACTGGCCGAGCGATCAAGGCCAAGCCCGAAGACCTGGTCGTCATCGTCGGCGCCGGTGAGGTGGGGCCGGTCGGCTCCGCGCGCACCCGCTTCGAGATGGAGGTCGAGGACCACCTGTCCCCGGCCGGCGTGCTCGAGCTGGCGTGGACCACCGGGCTGATCGTCTGGGAGCAGCAGCCCGTCGCCGGCTGGCACGACGTCGAGTCGGGCGAGCCGCTGACCGAGGCCGAGATCGTCGAGAAGTACGCCGAGCAGATCGAGGGCAACGTCGGCATCCGCCGCTACCGCGACGACGGCGACATGGTCGACAACACCGCCCCGCTCGTCGTACCGGTGTTCCTCGAGGAGGACACGTCGTTCGTCGTCCGCACCAAGGACGAGGCCGACGCCTTCGCCGAGGCCGACCCGAAGCACACCCGGATCGCCCCGACCGAGGACGGCGACTGGCTGGTCACCCGACTGGCCGGCAGCCAGATCCGGGTGCCGCGCCGGTTCAAGCTCTCGCGCTTCGTCGGCGCGCAGGTGCCCGACGGGTTCGACCCGAAGGTGTGGGGCCTGGGCTCGATGACCGAGTCGGTCGACCGCCTGGCCGCGTGGAACCTCGTCGCCACGGTGGACGCGTTCATCTCGAGCGGCTTCGAGCCGGCCGAGCTGCTGCGCTGGATCCACCCGACGAAGTTCGCCAACACCCAGGGCACCGGCATCGGCGGGATGCAGTCCACCCGGAAGATGTACGTCGACGCGCTGCTCGGTGAGCAGCCGCCGAACGACGTACTCCAGGAGGCGCTGCCGAACGTGATCGCGGCGCACACCGTGCAGGCCTACCTCGGTGGGTACGGCGCGATGGTGCACCCGGTCGCCGCGTGCGCCACGGCCGCGGTCAGCGTCGAGGAGGGCGTGGACAAGATCCGCCTCGACAAGGCCAGCGTGGTCGTGGCCGGTGGCTTCGACGACCTCGGCATCGAGGGCATCCTCGGCTTCGGCAACATGAGCGCGACCGCCGACACCGCCGAGATGCTCGCCAAGGGCATCGACGAGAAGCACGTCTGCCGGCCCAACGACCGCCGTCGCGGCGGGTTCGTCGAGGGCCAGGGCGGCGGCACCATCGTGCTCGCCCGTGGTGACGTCGCACTCGAGATGGGCCTGCCCGTCCTCGGTGTGATCGCCTACGCCGGCTCGTTCGCCGACGGCATCCACACCTCCATCCCCGCACCGGGGATGGGCGCGCTGGGCGCCGGCATCGGCGGCACGGCGTCGCCGCTCGCTCAAGCGGGCTGGCCTCGGTCGGCCTCGGAGCCGACGACCTGGCCGTGGTGTCGAAGCACGACACCTCGACCGCGGCCAACGACCCCAACGAGTCGACGCTGCACGAGAAGCTCGCCGAGTCGCTCGGCCGTACGGCGGGCAACCCGCTGTTCGTGGTGAGCCAGAAGTCGCTGACCGGTCACGCCAAGGGCGGCGCCGCCGCCTTCCAGCTGAACGGGCTGTGCCAGATGCTGGCGAGCGGCACGCTCCCCCCGAACCGCGGCCTGGACTGCGTCGACGAGGACCTCGCCGAGAACGAGCACCTGGTGTGGCTGCGCCGGTCGCTGGAGACCGGACCGTTCCGGGCCGGCGTACTCACCAGCCTCGGCTTCGGCCACGTCAGCGCGATGGTCGCAGTAGCCCACCCGGGCGCCTTCGTGGCCTCGCTGCTCGAAGCGCAGAAGGACGAGTGGCTGGCGAAGGCAACCGCGCGACTGGTGGCAGGCGAAGCACGGCAGGCTGGACGCCATGACCGGAGGAGCCCCGCTCTTCGAAAAGGCCGAGAAGCGCCGCTTCGCCGACAGCTCGAGCTGGACGCAACGAAGGCCGACGAAACAGCAATGCTCGTCGACCCGGCGGCAAGGCTCGGCGACAACGGCGTCTACGCCCGGGCCGGCGGTTGACAGTCGTACGACGGAACGAGCGCCTCAACCGAACGCCGGTCGGAGCCAAGTCGAGCCGGCGAACGTCGAAGCCCGGTCGAGCGAAGTCGAAACGCCGATTGGCAAGGGAGTACGACGGAACGCCCGGTCGGGTAGATGCGGAGTACGACGGAACGCCCGATCGGCTAGATCAGGAGTACGACGGAACGCCACCGCAAGCCGAATGAGACGTACGACGAACCTACGAACCGGGTCCCTGAGGAACGACGAAGTCCTGTCTCGAAGGGCCCCCCTCTTCGGCGACCTGAAGGAGCAGTAGGCGTCGGCATCGACGTAGTCGGCATCAAGGCCTTCGCCGAGCAGCTAGCCGAACCCGGCACCCGGTTCGCCCGCGCATTCACCCCCGGCGAGCGCCGCGCGGCCCGGTCCGGCGAAGGCAGCGAGGCCGAGAGCCTCGCCGCCCGCTGGGCCGCCAAGGAGGCCGTGATCAAGGCCTGGTCGAGCACCCGCTTCGGCCACCCCGAGGTGATCGACCCCGAGCACGTCGACCTCCGCGAGATCGAGGTCCGCACCGACGCCTGGGGCCGCCCCGCCATCCGCCTCCACGGCGTCATCGCCGACTCGATGTCCGACTACACCGTCCTCGTCTCCCTCACCCACGACGAGAGTGCCGACGTCGCGGCGGCGTTCGTCCTGCTCCAGGAGACGCGGATAGCCTGAGCGACTTTGCGCGGCGATAGACGCCTCGGCCCTCGTAGAGGGCCTACACGTGCGATCAGCTCGCCTACCACCGGTCATCCACCCCTCTAGGCGTGCTTCGATCCAGAAGCCGAAACCGCATTCGATCTACCACCGGCACTCGAGTTCCCGTCTCGTCAAGGGCCTCGACGGGAGACAGGACCACCTAGCTAGCGGCGGCAGCAAAGTCGACGTTGCAGCAACAACGGCGGTCCATCCCGGGTCTACCTTGACCAAGTGAGGGTCCTAGTCCTAGGTGGTACCGCGTTCGTCGGTCGCGCCGTCGTTGAAGATCTCCTTCGGCGTGGCCACACGCCTACCCTGTTCAACCGAGGGCGCACTGGAATCGGCCTGTTCCCCCATGTGGATCGTCTGATCGGCGACCGAGAGAGCGGCGACTACCGGGCACTCCATGGACTTTCCTGGGACGCCGTCATCGACGTCTGCGGATTCGTCCCGCGGCACGTCGAGCAGGCCATGGCCGCGCTGGAGGATCGCTTCACGCGCTATGTCTTCGTCTCCACCGGCATGGTCTACGACCACCGGGGCGTCCAAGGCGAGATCACCGAGTCATCCGCTCGGCTGCCAGCCCACGAAGGGGCCGAAGAGGTCGACGACGACAGCTACGGTCCGTTGAAGGTCGCCTGCGAGGATCTGCTCCTCGCTCGTCTCGGCGATGGGCTCAGCCTCGTCCGGCCCGGCTGGATAGTTGGGCCGAATGAGAATCCCGAATGGCTCACGTACTGGGTGCGACGGGCCGCCGGAGCTGGTCCGGTAGCGGTCCCCGAGCGGCTGGATCGACCGGTTCAGGTGACCGACGTTCGTGACCTCGCCCGACTGGTCGTGCTGCTGATCGAGCAGGACGTGCCCGGAGCATTCAACGCCGTCGGTCAAGTCATGCCGTTCCTCGAGCTCGTCAAGACCTGTGGCGACGCCGAGTTGGTGCCGGTGCCGCAGGGCGAACTCGACTTCCCCCTACTCTTCCCCGACCCGGCCTGGGACGTGATGCTGCGGATCAGTTCCGCAGCGGCTCTCGCCGTGGGTATGCCGCGTACCCCGCTCTCCAAGACGGTTGCCGACACCCGGTCGTGGGACCGCGATCGCGGAGAGCCACCCCTTCTCAACGGCTTGACCGAGGATGAGGAACGCTCCGCTCTGTCGCAGACAGGCTCGTGCTGACGGGCGGCACGGAATGGCTCACAACATCTGAGCCGTGTTCTTTCCGCGAGCGTGCGCTCGCGCCCCTTTCCGCCGCCTGTCGGACGCGTGACCGGACATGCTGCTCTCGGCCAGGTTGAGATGCGTGCGGCTCTCTCGTGTCGAGGTACGCCGTTCGTCTCAAACAAAGTAGGGCGGGAGTTCAGTCTGCTGCACCTGGCCCGGGGAGTATGTCGATGTTCGTTGCGTGCATGGGTTCGCCGCAGTGGGCGCAGTTGAGCTCGACGCGGCTGACCTCACCGCAGGTGTGGTGGCGGTAGAGCAGCAGGGGACCTGGTCGATCGACCGCCGCGACGTCTACCGGGTGGTGCTGCGATTGCGAAGGCGGCCATTCCCCGTCACATCAGCCCGCATTCGCTGCGTCATGCCGCGATCACCAACGCCCTGGACGCTGGCGTCCCTCTTCGCGACGCCCAAATCCTCGCTTGACATGCCGACCCGCGAACGACCGAACACTACGACCGCGCCCGAGGCAACCTCGATCGGCACGGCGTCCGCTTCCTCACCGTGTATGTCGCCGGCGTCTAACCACATCGAAGCGGCAGAGGTACAGCGTCACGGTCCGGACGGTCCGCAGCAGTGTGAGGACAGTCGCGTTCACCACGAGAGCGGGAGTTCCGAAGGCACAGCGTTGGGGAGCCAAACCGACTGGCGGAGCTCGGCACTGCGTTTTAAGACCGCCTCTCGACTCATTTGCGGGGTTGAGATGGCGGAAGCGTCACCGAAGGCGCACCCTCTTGAGATGAGCAAACCAGTGTCAGGAGCCTTGCTCCGCACCTCCTCGGGTTGCTCAGCAGGCGCGGCGGTGATTTGGCTCGCGGTTTGGCTTCAGCAGTACACCGCACACGGGCGCACATCGGTCAACGAACAGCGGCTCGTCCTGGGCCTGACGTGGATGGACTCGGCCAAGGCCCTGCCACTAGCGATGCTGCTTCTCCTGCCAGGAATCGAGGTCATGGTTCTGCGTGCCGGCTCGGACCCGATTCGAACCGGGCTGCTGAGACTTGCCGTTGGCCTCGGCCGCGCGGTGCAGGTCTGCGTGGTGGTCGCTGCATTGGGCGGCGCCGCAGACTTCTGGCCGTTCGCATTCGGCAACTATGACGAGACGTTCGAGTCCCGTCAGGCTGCTGGCCTACCCGCGATGTTGGTAGTGCCGTGGCAGTTCATTTTCTGTCTTCTGGCTGGCTTCCTACTTCTGACACTGGCGGTCCTGCGCCGTCGAGCGGGAAACTTCGAATCCGCCGTCCTCGCGATCCTGGCCAGCGGATTCGTGGTCGGTTCACTCTGGACACCCGTCTGGTTCTGGCCGCTCCTCGCCTGGGGTGCCCTGTCAATCTGGTCCACGTGGCTGGCGCGGCGCACTTCTGGGTCTTGGCCCGCCGACAGAAACAGTGGCGTGACAACAGAGTCAGCCAGCGACAGCAGCGCGTAGTGGCGGCGGACGCACCCGATCGCGAGTGAGTCTTTCCGCCGCGAAAGTGTTCACCCCACGAAACGATCGCGGGTCGCCCAATTCCTCGGCGCGCGTGGCCGCGCGGAGCTTGCGTGTCCAGCCCAGATTGGATCGATTCTCCGACGCGGTGACTCGACGTGCCGGTCGAGTTCACACGTGGTGCGTCTCCTGCGTGAGCTCACGCGACCACAGCCAGGTCGACGAGAGGACGGCGCTCAGGCTGAGGTGCGCTACCCCTGAGCACGGAATTGCCGCGCGAAGTCGCGGATCAGCAGGTTGATCCGCACGGGGTGCCGAGCGAGCGGGATGTGCCCGGCCCCCTCCAGCTCGACGTACTCACCCCCGGTCAGCTCGGCCACCCGCTGTGAGCGCGTGGGCGGGCTGACCAGGTCATGGTCGCCGTGGATGGCGAGCACGGGGCTCGTGATGGCCCGACACCACTCCTCCACAGTTGACTTGCTCGGACGCGCTCCCGCCGGCCTCCGCGGCGAGCACCTCGGGTGTGGTGTCGAGCCCCCAGTGCGACGCAGTCCTCGACCTGCTTGGTCGAGTGCGGTTCGGGGAAGCACATGCCGAAGAAGAACCACAAGAAGTCCTCGTGGTGGTCCTGCCAGTACGCCGGGTCGTACTTCGCCCAGTGCTCGGGCGGGTCTTGCTCGATGAAGGGCACCCGCGACGGGGGTAGGTCCGTGGAGAGACCGGCAGCGAGGCGCACCTCGTGGCCGTCGGTGATCGGCAACGACGGACAGATGAGGACGGACCCGAGGACGCGGTCGCCGTGCTCGGCAGCGAGCTGCAGCGCCCAGGCTCCCCCTTGTGAGAGGCCGACGACCACGGCCCGGTCGACGCCGGTCGCGTCGAGCACGGCCCGCGCGTGTCGCACCTGCGCGTCGTGGTCGTAGGCCGCGGAGTCGAGCGGCCGGTCGGAGAGGCCGTTGCCCGGCCCGTCGTACGTCACCACGCGGAAGTGCCGCGACAGGTAGGGCACCTGCGCCTTCCAGAGACGCTTGTGCACGACCGTCCACGTCGGCAGCAGCAGGATCGTCGGGCTGCCCGCGCCGGTGACGTCGTAGTGGATCCGGAACCCGTCGCTGACGACGTAGCCGTCGCTGTCGGGGGCCAGGACCCTCACGTCGACGCACCCGGGTCGGTGAGCTGCCAGAACGCGTTGACGATGCGCCAGCCCTCGGGCGTACGCACCAGGTGGAGGTACTCCCGGTACTGCGCCGACCGTACGACGGCCGCGGCGATGTCATGGTGAACGTCGACGACGGTGACCTCGATCGGGTCGTCCGTCGCGTCCTCGGCTCCCGCGCCCTGGCGGGTCAGCTCCAGCATCCGCTCCTTGGTCGTCACGGCCGGGCCCTGGCCACCGACCTGGCCGGCCGAGCGCTTGACCAGCTGCGGGTGCAAGGCCGAGTCGACCCGGTCGACGTCTGCTGCATACCAGCCCTCGAAGTAGTCCAGCGCCGTCGCGGTGATCGCCTCTGTCTCGTTCACAACAGCTCTCCCAGCATCGCGGCGGCACGCTGCGCGCCACCTGTCTCCACCGGCAGCGAGTCGACCTCGCACCCGATCTGCTCGACGAGCGCCGCGGCCAGCCACTCCGGGTCGCTGACGTCGTCGTACTCCGCCCGTCGCCCGGCCCGGTAGTTCTGCAGCCGGTGGTGGACGTGGAACGTCTGCTCGAAGTGGTGCCTCAGCGGCACGTACAGGAACGGCACCTGGGCCGCGGCGAGCTCCATGGTTGAGGTGAGACCGCCCTGCACGATCGCGACGTCGGCGGCGGAGAGGGCGAGGTAGAGGTCCGGCACGTAGCCACGCATGACGACGCCGTCGACTGAGGGCAGCGTGCACGGGTCGATGCGAGGCCCAGTGACAACCAGGAACCTCAGCTCCGGCATCTGTCCCCGGGCCAGCGGCACGGCGTCGAGCACCCGCCGCAGCAGCGGCTCTCCGACCCCTGAACCTCCGACCGCGACTACGCACAGCGGGTCGGCGGTTGCGTACCCGAGCCCACGCCTGGTGCGCGCGACCTCCTCCGCGGTCGGCGGCTCGAACCCGGTGACGTAGCCGCTGAAGTCGTAGTGCTCGGTCGTCCATTCACGGATGTTCGGCAGGCCCGGGCCGAACGACTCGTCGACCACGTCGTCGGGGTTGCCCACGAAGACCTGCCGGTCGCGGATCCTGGCGTACCGCGCGCGCTGCTCGAGCATCTCGGCGTTGTAGTCGGCGGTCAGCAGCCGCTCGCGCTCGCCGAGGTCGGGCATCGGCAGCCAGCCGACGAAGTCGGTCATCCACGCGAAGGAGAACCGCTTCAGCTCGGGGTTCTCGTGCAGGAAGTAGTCGACGTCCCACGACTCGTCGCCAATCACCAGGTCGTACGCCGTCTCCTCGATGACGTCGTTGAAGACCATGAAGTTGTTGACCAGGATCTCGTCCATCTCACGGATGGCCTGGAAGACGTGGAGGTCGTGCTCGCCGGACTCGGACTCGATGTGGGCCGACTCGCTGGCCAGCCAGGCCGACGCCGGGTGCACCCGTTCGCCGGCGTCCTCCAGCACCCGGGTGACCGGGTGCTGGGTGAGCCAGTCGACCTGCAGGTCGGGGTGGAGCAGCTTGAGCTGCTGGGCGATGGCCAGGTCGCGCCGGGCGTGGCCCAGACCGATGGGCGAGGACAGGTAGAGCGCCCGCCGCGGCCGGCGCGCGGCGCTCGTCCAGGTCTTCGTGGTCATGACCCAGTCTCCCGCCCCAGCGGACTTCCCACCGTCCAGCGCCGGGCTCAGACCCCAGCGGGCACGCCGGCGGCCAGCGCGCGCACGTCGGCAGTCGTCAGCGGGTTGCCGGCGATGCCCCAGTCGCCGCTGGCCACCTCGTGGACGACGCACCAGGTGACCGGGCGCATGTTCTCGCCCTCGACCTCGACCATGGCGTCGGTCAGCTTGGTGATGATCTCGCGCTTCTGCTCGGGGGTGAACACGTCCTTGATCACGTTGACCTCGATCAGCGGCATGGCTACTCCTTCATCGCTCTACGTTCGGTCGGTCGACCGAACCAGGGCGTACGCTAGCATTCGGTCGACCGACCGACAAGAGGAAGATCGCGGAGGTATTCGATGGCGGCAGCGACCCGTGAACGACTGATCGAGGCCGCCCGGGAGTGCCTGCTCGCCGACGGCCATGCCAACCTGTCGACGCGCCGCGTGGCGGACCGCGCCGGGGTGCCGCTGAGCCAGATCCACTACCACTTCGGCGGCCGGCAGGGCCTGGTCCTTGCGCTGCTCGCTCAGCAGAACGAACAGCTCCTGGAGCGCCAGCAGACCATGTACGGCGCGGACGTCCCGCTGTGGAGGCGCTACGAGCAGGCCTGCGCATTCCTTCGCGACGACCTCGAGTCCGGCTACGTGCGGATGCTGCAGGAGATGATCGCCGCCGGGTGGAGCGACCCGACGATCGGCGCCGAGGTGACCCGGCTCCTGCGCGGATGGTTCGACCTGCTCGAGCAGGTCGTCGTCGAGGCGGCCGACGAGCTCGGCGACCTCGGCCCCTTCAGCCCGCGCAGCATCGCGACGCTGGTTGGTCTCGGCTTCATGGGCGGGGAGTCAATGCTGCTGCTCGGCGAGCTCCTGGACCGACGACGTCTTCGCGGCGCTTCACAGCGTCACCGCCCTGCTGAAGCTGCACCACGACGAGGCGTGACGCCGACGGCCGTCGCTGGTTTCGAGGCGATCGCTGCGTGACGTTCGCCGCCCGACGTGGCGTGGTCTCGACTCCGCTCGACCGACGGTTTTCGGCAAGCTCAACCGGCGGGGGTGACGTGCCCCTCGATCGCGGCGATGATCTCCGGGCGCAACCGGGCCGCCGGGATGACGGCGTCGACGGAGCCGACCTCCACCGCGCGGTGGATGTCGTGGATGCCGTCGAACTCGGCGGCTACCTCGCTGATCTTCTCGGCGCGGGTTGCGGCGCGGAGGGCGGACTGCTCGACCCGGAGGCGGATCCGCTCGCCGTTGCGAGCCGAGGCGATGCGCTCGTCCAGGGCCTTCATCGCCGGGGTCGCGGCCGTGCGCTTGTCGACCTCGCCGGTGAACACCACGGCCGCTGCCGGGGCGCCGCCGATGACGGAGGCGAAGGAGCCCTCGACCGCCAGCACGGTCATCTCCGGGTTCAGCGCCTTGGAGAAGACCACGAACGCTCCGCCGTGGTAGCGGGAGATGACGCAGAAGACGATCGGGCCGCGGAAGTTGACGATGGCGCGGCCGATCTCGGCGCCGTACTCCAGCTGCAGGTTGCGCATCGACTCCGGTGAGCCGTCGAAGCCCGACAGGTTCGCCAGTACGACGAGCGGCCGGTTGCCGCTGGCGGCGTTGATCGCGCGCGCGGCCTTCTTCGACGACTTCGGGAACAGCGTGCCGGCCGTGTAGGACTCCGGGCCGTCGGTGGGCGGGAAGCCGCTGCGGCGTACTGACTGCGACTCGATGCCCAACAGGCACACGGGATGGCCGCCCATGTGCGCGTCCTGGACCACCGCGGTGTCCGCCTCGGCCATGCCGGCCCAGCGCTCGAGGACCTCGTGGTCCTGGTCGGCGACGGCGCGCATCACGGTGCGGATGTCGAAGGCCTTCTTGCGGTCCGGGTTGGTCTCGGCCGAGAAGATCTCCCCGACCGTGCGGAAGTCGCTGCCCTCGACCGAGTGCGGGAACGACGAGATGTCGCGATCGAGGCAGTCGGTCGTGGGTGCCCGCCGCGGACCGCTCTCCCCCGGCACGACGTAGGTGTGCTCGTAGTGCGCCATCAGCACGCCGAAGGCGCCGGCCAGGTCGGGCGCCCAGTACTGCGCCTGCCCGTTGGGACCCATCACCCGGTCGTAGCCGCCGATGCCGTAGTTGTCCTCGGCCGAGACGCCGCCGGAGAAGTCGAGCGACTGCTTGCCGGTGAGCACCATCGCGCTCTCCGGGGTCATCACCAGGATGCCCTTGGTGTGCATCAGCATCGTGGCCTCGGCGTTCCAGTACGGCTGCGCGCCGACGTTGATGCCGGCGACCACGACGTTGATCTCGCCGCCGTCCTGGGTGAACTCCACGATCCGGCGCAGCGCCTTGGCCACCCAGTCCATGTTCTCGGTGCCGGAGTCCATCGAGATCCGCGCGCCCGCGGAGAGCGCGAACCACTCCACCGGTACGCCGAGACGCTCGGCGAGGTCGAGGGCCGCGATCACCCGCAGGCACTCCTGCTCGGCGACCGAGCCCAACGACTTCGTGGGGTCGCCGCACAGCACGACGCGCTTCACGCCCTCGGGGTGCAGCGGCGTGGGGGTCGAGACGACGGCGGCGAGGATGCCCGCGGTGTTGAGGCCGTACGGGCGGTCGACCGGGACCAGGTTGCCCTGCTCGTCGAGGTCGTGCTCCACGAGCGTGCCACCGGGGCCGGCGAGCACGCCGCTCAGCTCGTAGGGGTAGACGAGCCCGCGACGACGCGACCGGACGACCTTGGAGGCGTAGTCGTCGAGCGGCTTGAGCAGCTCGGTCGGCGGCTCCTCGACGGTGGAGACGATCCCGGCTCCGGGCTGGGCGCCGAAGCGCACGGCCAGCGGGACCGGTTCGCCGCCGGGGACGGCCAGGCGGCCCTGGGCCACGACCTCCTCGATGCCGGCGCCGTCGGTCAGCGGGCTGATCTTGGTGCCGAGCGTGGACAGCCCGTCGAGGTCGAGGTCGACCACGGGCCAGACGTGCACCCAGACGTGGTTCATGTCCAGCTTGGCGCCGTCGGTGCCGCGAGCGACCCGCTCGCGCCGGATCGACTCCAGGCAGTTCTCCACCGCGCGCTCGGCGTGGGGCAGCGCGGTGATGGTGCCGTCCTCGTCGCGTACGACGGACATCTGGCGCACCTGCGCCAGGGCCACGAGGCGCCGGTCGGCGGGGTTCTCCCGGGCGACGCACTCGTAGAGCAGCACGTCCTCGGGCGCCTCGACGCGGGTGACGTGGAAGTTGCGCAGCCGCCACAGGTCGAGGCGACGCCCGACCATCGGGTGCACGCCGCGGGTCAGGTCGTCCTCGACCACCGAGCCGTCGGCAGCAGGGCGGAAGACGTAGTAGCCGACCGGGCGCTCGGCGCCGGAGCAGACAGCGACGCAGACGCGTCGTACGTCGTGGGCCAGCGGCAGTGCGGTCAGCAGCGTCGCGCAGCCGCTCGCTCGCCTCGTCTGCGTTGGAAGGTACGTCGGCCCAGTGCAGGTAGAGGTCGACGACCGCTTCCTCGTGGGACGCGCGGGTTTCGACAAGCTCAACCACCGTTGAAACCAGTTCGCTCGAAGAGTCCTCGAGCTCGGCGACGGTGCCGACCGAGGTGACCAGCCGGGTCGGCCGATCGTCCAGGGTGTAGCTCGCGACCACGGCTGGACGCACGTCACCGTCGAACGACTGGAGATCGTGCAGCTCGTACTCGCGGTAGTGGCGCCGGGCCAGCACCTCGAGCATCGGCTCGCGAGCAGGGATCCCCTGCTCGAGCCGCTCGGCCAGGAAGCCGACGATCTGCTCGGGGATGTTGACCAGGGCCTCGATGCGCTGGGCTCGGTCAGGTGGTCTCGACTCCGCTCGACCACCAGTCTCCGACTCGACCATCGAGGCGGCGAGCGCGGCGAGCTCGTCGCGCATGCCGAGGAGGATGTCCGAGCGCTCGGCGTCCACCGCCGGCTGGTCGAACCAGCGGAACCGCACGCTGCGGGCCAGGTCGCCGACCGCCGGGTAGCGCGACTGCGGGACGCGACCGAGTCGCTCCAGCACCCCGCGGGCGCGAGCGGCGAGCTGCCCGGTCGGCGGGGTCTCGCGGCTCCACGAGCCCAGCAGGGCGGAGACGAGCGCTACCTCGGGCGTCGTCCGCTGCTGGGCCAGGAAGATGCGGAAGACCGCGTCCTCCAGCTCGGGTGTGCGGTCGACGTCCTCGACGCCGTAGTGCCGGAGCACGCGCACCAACCGCTCGCGGAACTGCTCCGGGAGCCCCCCGCGCTCGACGTCGAGGCTCTGCAGGTAGGTGTGGAAGTGCTCGCGCGGGCTGTGCACCCGCAGCTCGGTCTGCCGGTCCTCGTCCACGGGACGGTTGCGGGTCAGCTCGGCGAGGTCGGTGAAGGTCTCCAGCAGCGAGACCTCCTGGGCCATCACGGACTCGGCCTCGGCCGATGTCTGGGCCAGGGTCTGCTCGCGGACGGCGAGGTACTCCGACAGCGCGGCGTCCTGGTCCTCCGGCGGTACGTCGTAGCCGAGGAGGACGGCGCTCAGGGCGGCGAGCGCGCCGGCCCTTCGAGACAGGACTTCGTCCTTCCTCAGGGACCCGGAGTGCAGGTCGTCGGTGGGCAGGTCCAGAGCGGGGCCGGTCTCCACCGCGACCTCCTCGAGACCGTCGCCGAGGGGCTCCAGCTTGATCAGCGCGGAGCCGGTCTCGACCTGGCTGCCGGTCGTGACGAGCAGCTCCTTGACGCGGGCCGCGAACGGCGCGTGCACCACCGTCTCCATCTTCATCGACTCGAGCACGACGACGGCCGCACCCGCTTCGACCTCCGCACCCACGGCGACCGGAGTGGCCACGACCAGGGCCGGCGCGGGCGAGCGCAGCACGCCGCCCTCGTCGCGGCTGACCCGGTGGGCGACACCGTCGACCTCGACGAGCGTCGTCGGTCCGTGGGTGGCGGTGACGATGCTGTAGCGCCTGCCCCCGACGACCAGGCGCCGGCGTACGTCGTCGACGTGCTCCATCAGCACGTCGACGGTCTGTGCCTCGGAACCGGCCGAGGCGACGCTCACCCGGAAGCGGCCGGGGCCGGTGTTGACCGTGCACACCTGGTACGGCACGCCACGGAGCTTGAGCTCGACGGGCTGGCCCACCTGGTGCGAGGCGGAGGGACGGCCGCCGTGCGCGGTCTCGAAGAGCCGCGCGGTCTCGATCCGCACCCGGTCGAGGTAGGCCTCGATGGCGGCGGCGACCACAGCGACGCCGGCGTGCGCGTGGGCGACCAGCCGGCCCTCGGCGCGCACCCGGTCGATCCAGCCGGTGTCGGCCCAGACGAGGGTTTCCAGAAACCACCTCGGGCTGGGCCAGCAGGTCCAGCACGAAGCTCTTGTTGCAGGCACCGCCCTCGATCACCACGGTGGTCGAGCTCATCGCGCGGCGCAGCCGGGCCAGCGCCTCGTCGCGGGTGCGCCCGTAGGCGATGACCTTGGCGATCATCGAGTCGAAGTCGGGCGGGATGGTGTCGCCCTCGGCGACGCCGGTGTCGACCCGGATGCCCGGGCCGGACGGCAGGTCGAGGTGCTCGATGTGGCCGGGAGAGGGCGCGAAGTCGCGGTCGGGGTCCTCGGCGTTGAGCCGGGCCTCGATCGCGTGGCCGAGCTCGGCCGGCTTCTCCCCCTCGAGCCGGCCCCCTTGCGCCACCAGCAGCTGGGCCTTGACCAGGTCGACGCCGGTGGTGAGCTCGGTGATCGAGTGCTCGACCTGGAGGCGGGTGTTGACCTCGAGGAAGGCGAAGGTCTGCTCGCCGGGGTGGTAGAGGAACTCGACGGTCCCCGCGCCGACGTACCCCACCTCGAGGGCGAGCCGCTCGGCCGCAGCCTTGAGCTCGTCGGCCTGCTCGTCGCTCAGCAACGGCGAGGACGACTCCTCGATGACCTTCTGGTTGCGGCGCTGGATCGAGCAGTCGCGGACGCCGAGCGCCCACGCGGTGCCGTGGCTGTCGGCGATCAGCTGCACCTCGACGTGGCGGGCGCCGGTGACCAGGCGCTCCAGGAAGACGGTGCCGTTGCCGAAGGACCGCAGCGCCTCGTCGCTGGTGCGCTGGAAGGCGTCCTCGAGATCTGCGGGCGAGGCGACCATCCGGATGCCCCGGCCACCACCACCGGCGGTCGCCTTGAGCATCAGCGGGTAGCCGACCTCGCTCGGCCGCTGGCGAGCGCGTCCTCGAGGGTGTCCACGGCGCCGCGGCTCCACGGAGCGACGGGTACGCCGACCTCCTCGGCGATCAGCTTCGAGCCGATCTTGTCGCCGAGCCGGCGCATCGCCTCGGCGCTCGGCCCGATGAAGGTGACGCCGTGCTTGTCGCACAGGTCGACGAAGTTCGGGTCCTCGGCCACGAAGCCCCAGCCCGGCCACACGGCGTCCGCACCGGTGTCGAGCAGCGCCTGCTCGAGGACGGCCAGGTCGACGTACGGCCGGTTCGCTGCGGGTCCGAGGTCGTAGGAGAGGTCGGCCTCGCGCACGAACATCGCGTTGGCCTCGCCGGTGGTGTGCAGCGCGACGGTCTGGACGTAGTCGTCAGCGTCGCCGGACGCGTTGAGCTCGCGTACGGCGTGGAGCAGCCGCATGGCGGCCTCACCACGGTTGACGATCGCAATGCGACGGAACGACACGAACTACCCCTCAGGTTTGACGCTGCAAACGCGAGGTTGGGCTCGCGTTATCCCCAAGGTGTCACGAGTCGGGGGTTACGCGCGAGTCACATAGGGGCCCAGCGTGTCCGGGACGTGGCTCAGGAGGCCGCGCGCGCCTTGGCCGCCTCGGACTCGGCAGCGGCGAGGTAGCCGGTCAGCAGCGTCTTCAGCTGTACGACGGCATCCGGATGGGACTGCCCGTCGCGGATGGAGAAGTTGAGCATCGAGTAGGTGACGTGCACGAGCACCTCGGCGATCGTCTGTCGATCGCCGATCTTGGAGCCGGGCGTGAGCGGCGCGAGCACCTTGGTGACCTGCTCGGCCAGGGCCCGCTCGTTCTCCGCCGCGACGACCCGGGTGGGCGGGGTCGCCTGCATCGCCAGCCACACCGCGCGCCGCGACGGGTCGGTGCGCCACAGGCCGGCGAGGTGGTCGAGCAGCTTGTTCATCAGCTGGGCCCAGTCGAGCGTGGGGATCTCGGCCGCGAACTTGTCGAGCTCCTTCTGCACGTCGGCGGTGTCGAGCCGGTCGAGCTCGCAGATGATCGCGTACTTGTTGCCGAAGAACTGGTACAGCGACCCGATCGGCACCCCCGCCCGCAGCGCCACCTGCTCGGAGGTGAACGACTCGAAGCCGACCTCGACCAGCAGCGCCCGCGCCGCGCGCAGGATCTCGTCGAAGCGTCGACGGCTCCGCTCCTGCGACGGCCGCCGGCGCGGCAGGTACTCCTGCGCGTCCACGACCCGACTCGATGGCCATGGCGTCGAGATTACCTGAGGGTAGCCGCGGATTTCAGCGCCTTGCCCGCGTGGCGGACAGGGTCAGGCCCTTCGAGACAGGACTTCGTCCTTCCTCAGGGACCCGAGGCCGACAGGACTCGTCCTTCCTCAGGGACCCGAGCTCGTCCTTCGGGTCCCTCAGGAGGTCGCGCAGCGACCGTCTCGAAGGGCTCCTCAGATCGACTTCTGGTACGACGAGAAGGTGCGCGTGGCGAGCATCCCCATCACCAGGCCGAGGGCGGCCAGGGCGGCGAGGCGGGGCCAGACCATCGACCAGTCCGGCGTACCGAGCAACGTCTCCCGGCTGGCCACGACCGCCCAGTCGAGCGGGTTGTAGCGGGCGCAGACCTGGATCCAGTGCGGCGCCAGCGACGGGTCCATGATCGCCGAGGACAGGAACGTCATCGGCAGGCTGAGGAACTGGCTGATCCCGATCAGCGCCTCCTGCTGCCGCGCCATCAGCGCGATCGCGTTCGACAGCGCCGCGCAGATCACCGTGAGCAGGCACGCCGCCACGAGCGTCACGACGATGCCCGTCACCCCGCCGGCGAACCGGGCTCCCGCGAGCCACGCCACCACCAGGACGATCACCGTCTGCACGATGCTGGTGATCGACTGGTAGACCAGCGTGCCGTTCATCATCGCGCCGCGTCGTACGGGCGAGGCCAGCAGCCGGTCCATCACGCCGCGCTGCATGTCGTCGATGTAGACCGTGCCCGCCCACATCGCCGAGAACAGCGCGGTCATCGCGATCACGCCGGGCGTGAGGTACTCCATGAACGAGACGTCGACTGCCGCCGCCGAATCCTGGGATCTGCACCACCGACTCGAAGAGCTTGCCGAACAGCAGCAGCCAGATCATCGGCTGGATCAGCGTGATCACCAGGAAGATCGGCTGGCGGATCAGCGCCCGCACCGAGCGCATCGAGAGGTACGCCGAGTGCGTCAACAGGGTCGACATCAGGCCACCGCCTCTGCCGCGAAGGACCGTCCGGCGTAGCGGAGGTAGACGTCGTCCAACGACGGTCGCGCCACCGTGGCCGACACGACCGCGAGGTGATCCCCGCTGAGGGCGGCGAACACGGCCGGTACGACGCGCGCACCCGACTCGGTCCGCGCCCGGAGGACGCTGCCCTCGCGCAGCACCGAGGAGATGCCGTCGAGCGCCGAGACCAGGCCGATCGCCCGCTCCGCGGTCACGTCGTCCTCGAGCTCCACCTGGAGGACGTCGCCGTGCAGCTCGGACTTGAGCTCCTCCGGTGTCCCCTCGACGGCGACGCGGCCGTGGTCGATGATCGCGAGCCGGTCCGCGAGGTGGTCGGCCTCGTCGAGGTAGTGCGTGGTCAGCAGCACCGTCATCTGGTCCTCGCCGGCCATCCGCTCGATCTCGCGCCACAGCTCCGCGCGCGCCTCCGGGTCGAGCCCGGTCGTGGGCTCGTCGAGGAAGAGCACGGCCGGCCGGTGCACCAGCCCGATGGCCACGTCGAGCTTGCGGGCCATGCCGCCGGACCAGGTCTTCACCAGCCGGTCGCCGGCGTCGGCGATCCCGAACCGGCTCGAGCAGCCAGTCGGCCCGCTCGTTCGCGTCGGCGCCGTTCATCCCCTGGATGCGGCCGGCCAGCACGAGGTTCTCGCGGCCGGTCGCCATCGGGTCCGACGACGGCTTCTGGGAGACCAGGCCGATGCGCCGTCGTACGACGTCGGGGTCGGTGGCGACGTCGGCACCGGCCACGCTCGCCGTACCTTCATCGGCGCGCGACAGGGTGGCGAGGATCTTCACGGTGGTGGACTTGCCGGCGCCGTTGGGGCCGAGCAGCCCGTAGACGGTGCCCGGCGCGACGGTGAAGCCGAGCCCGTCGAGGGCCTGCACGGGCGGCTTGCCGCGTCCGGTGGGATAGCTCTTGCGGAGGCCGGCGGCCTCCACGGCGTACGTCGATGGGATGGGCATGGGTGACTCCTGATCAGGTGGGGAGCCACTCGCGCTGACGTATCGTGACGTCTGCGAATCGGGTTGCACGACCGTCAGGTCGAGCGGCTCGAGGATGTGCCCCGGGCCGGTGTTGCCGCACCGGTCCGGGGGTTCTTCGTCTCAGCTCTGCAAACTCAGCCTTTTAGACTCAGCCCTTTAGAAAGTGCGCGATCCCGGCCGCCTCCTTCCCCAGGAACCTCACCGGGTCCTGCGCGATCTCCTCGAAGGTGTGGCCCTTGGCCTGCAGCGCGTGGACCTTGCGCCACCAGGCGATGCCGCCCAGCTCGTCGTTCTCGATGCGGGTGGCGAGGTCGGTGACGAAGGCGAGCTCGGCCTCCATCACGGCCTTGCGGTACTGCTCCTCGATCACGAAGAGCTCGGGCAGGCCCATCTCCTCGGCGTAGGCGAGGCCGGCGTCGACCGAACCGAGCTCCATCCGCAGCCTCGTGGCGCGGTTGGTCAGCAGGCGCGAGAGCTCGCTCGGGAGCCAGGCCGGCCGCGAGGGAGAGCGCGGCCTCGAAGGAGGTGTACTCCTTCTTCGGCGTCGAGATCAGCTCGGCCAGCCAGTCCTCCAGCTCGGCGCGCCCGGACTCGGTGATCGCGTAGATGGTGCGCTCGGGCCGCCTGCCGTCGCGCACGGTCTCCTGCGCCTCGATCAGCCCGTGCTTGGCCAGCGACTCCACCACGGAGTAGAGCGAGCCGAAGTTGATCTTGATGCTCGACTCCTTGCCGCGGGTGCGCAGCTTGGTGGAGATCTCGTAGGGGTGCGCCGGCCGCTCCGAGACGATGGCCAGCACGGCGAGCGCCAACAGGTTGGACACCCTGCCGCTTCGCCATCTCCCCTCCAGCTCGTATATCGAACTAGAGTATTATTGCTGGAACATCCCGTGTCAAGTGCCGTCGTGCGGTCGCGAGACGGTCGCGGACACAACGTCGCTGGTTTCGACACGCGGCGCGACGCTCAGCGCGAGTGAGGCGGAGTGACTTGTGTCCGCGCGTCGCCGAACTGCGGGGCCGACCGAAACCCGGTTGCCGAGCTCGCGCGGGACTGGTGGGTTGGGGGCGATGACCGAGCCGCGGATGCATGCCGACGAGGTGGCCACCGATGCCGACCTCGTACGGCGACTCCTGCGCGCGCAGTTCCCGGAGTGGGCCGAGCTGCCGATCACCCCGGTCGCGTCGTCGGGGACCGACCACGCGATCTACCGGCTCGGGGACGACCTTGCGGTCCGGATGCCGCGGATCGGGTGGGCGTCCGGGCAGGCGGCGATCGAGCGCGAGTGGCTACCGCGGCTGGCCGGCCAGCTGCCCGTGCAGGTGCCGGAGCACCTGGGTGCCGGGACCCCAGCGCACGGTTACCCCTTCGAGTGGTCGGTGGTCACCTGGCTGCCGGGACGTCCCGCCGATGAACGTGACCGCGGGAGCGATGCCCTCGTCGAGGACCTGGCCGGGTTCGTCCACTCGTTGCGGAAGTACGACGGCGCCGGGCTCACCGTGCGGAGGCCGGAGCAGCGCGGCGGGGCGCTCAGAGCGCACGACGCGAACGTGCGAAAGGCGGTCGCCGAGCTCGGTGATCGCATCGACGCCGCCGCGGCGCTCCGCGTCTGGAGCGACGCCACTCGACGCCGCAGCGCCGGAGCAGACCGTCGCCGAGCCACGGCGACCTCCTCCCCGGCAACCTGCTGCTCGAGCACGGCCGCCTCACCGGCAGTCATCGACTGGGGCGGGCTGTCCGTGGCCGACCCGGCGATCGACCTCCTGCCGGCCTGGAACGTCTTCGACCGCGCTCGCCGCGAGGGACTCCGTGCGGCTCTCGGCGTCGACGACGACACCTGGGCACGCAGCCGCGGTTGGGCCCTGCAGCAGGCGGTGCTCGCACTCCCCTACTACTGGGACACCAACCCCGCCATGGTCCGCCAGGCGTCGTACGCCCTCAGCCAGCTGCTGGGCAGCTCCAAAACCGCGTAGTCCGAGGCCAAATCGCTCCCCGATGGGGGTTGTGACGACGATTTGACCTCGGACTACCCGCTACGAGCAGCGGGAGCTCAGCCCCAGTTCTCGGCCTTGGTGAGGCAGAAGGGGTGGCCGGAGGGGTCGAGGAGGACCCGCCAGGTCTCCCCCGGCTGCGGGTCGGCGACCGTGGCGCCGAGCTCGACGGCCGCCTTCTCCGCGGCGTCGAGGTCCTCGACCGCGAGGTCGAAGTGGAACTGCTTGGAGCCGTGCTCGTTGGGCCAACCCGGCGCCTCGTAGTCCTCGACGCGGCCGAAGCCGAGCGCGTTCGACGGGCCGGTCAGCATCGCGTAGTCCTTCTCGGCGTGGGCGACGTCCCAGCCCAGCAGCCCGGACCAGAAGGCCGCGCTCGCCTCCGGGTCGGCACAGTCCAGGGTCACCATGGCCAGCTTCGCGGTCGGGGTGGTCTCAGGCATGTGGTGCGTCATCTCCTAGGTCGAGGGGTAGCAACGAACATGTACCTCCACGGTCTCCTCCGGACCACCCTCGCGGCTAGGAGAAACGCGACACCGGCTCGGCCGAGCGGCAGACTGAGCACATGCGCGAGTGGCTGCACCCCGGCACGGAGCTCGAGGAGCGGCCGTGGCGCCCTGAGCCGCTGGCTCCCCAGGATTCGCAGTGGGCCTACATCCCGGTCCGTCGACTCGCGGCGTACGTCGAGGCCAGCATCCGCCACGGCCTCCAGTGGGTCGTCTTCGAGCCGGGCGGCGAACCGATGTGGGCCGTCGTGCGCCAGCAGGTCGAGGAGTTCCTGGGTGCCCTGTGGCGCGAGGGCCGACTGTGCGGCGACACAGCCGACGAAGCGTTCTTCGTGAAGTGCGACCACACCACGATGACGCAGGACGACCTCGACAGCGGACGACTGGTCGTGCTCGTCGGGATGGCCGCGCTGCGCCCGGCCGAGTTCGTGATCATCCGGATCGGTCAGTGGACCGCCGACGTCGACCGGGACCCGGATGACGACTGAGGCTCCACCACCCGCCACCTCCACCACCGCGGGCGTCCTCCGGCCCGACCAGTTCGCCCAGCACGCGCAGCTCGAGCGCCACGAGGTCGCGACCGACCTCGCCCCCTGGGTGGAGAACCACTGGTCGCTGCGCTGGGACCTGCCGCCCGGGTCGACGTACGTCAGCTCGACGCTGCCCCATCCCGCGTGCAACCTCAGCGTCGAACCGGGGCATCCGCGCGACGGGCTGCCTGACGATCCGGTGGTGGTCACCGGCGTGCCGACCCGCCGCTTCGACGTGACCATCAAGGACTCCGGGTGGGTGCACAGCGTCAAGTTCCGCCCGGGCGGGCTGACCAGCCTCAGCGGTCACTCCGCGCGTGACCTGCGCGACGTCACCGTGCCCGCGTCGACGGTCTTCCCGGTCGCGACCACCGACGCGCTCCGGGAGCTCGGTCCTGCTGACTCGACCGAGGAGTGCGTGCGGGTCTTCGAGGAGGCCCTGCTCGCGCTGCGCACCGAGCCCGAGGACGACTACCGCACCGTGCTCGAGGTCGTCGGGCAGATGCTCGAGGACCGGAGCCTGATCCGCGTCGCCGAGGTCGAGGAGCGCTGCGGGATCGGCACCCGCACGCTTGCAGCGGCTCTTCGAGAGGTACGTCGGCGTGAGCCCCAAGTGGGTGCTCTCGCGCTACCGGATGCACGACGTGGTCACCGCCCTCGACGAGGGGTACGACGGGTCGCTGGCCGACCTCGCGGCGGAGTACGGCTGGTTCGACCAGGCGCACTTCACCCGCGAGTTCACCGACCTGATCGGCGTACCACCGACCGGCTACGTGGCCGGCGCCGCACCCCAGCGGTAGACCTGGCCGTCGCGGATCTCCACCGTGCTCGGCGGGCGCGGTGTCGGCGCGGACTCCAGGTGGGCCAGCACCCGCGACCGCCCGCGCAGGTCGGTGGACCGGTCGTGCCAGTGCAGGTAGGGGTGGAGCAGCGGGCGCAGCACCGGCCAGTCGCGCGCCTCCATCGCGGCCCAGGCGGCCGCGGTCGGCGCGGGCAGGTCGACGAGTCCGTGGAGCATCTTCGGCACGCACATCCGCCAGGCGTCGGTGACGAGCTCGCTCATCTCCTCCTGCCCCAGCCGGTCCAGCCGGGCGCACACCCACTGGTAGCGCAGGTCGGACTTCGGCGGCAGGAAGAACGTCTCGGGGTCCGAGGCCACCAGCCCGTCGCGCTCGACCTTCGGGAAGCCGAAGCCCATCGAGGTCTCGTCGCGGCTGAAGGCGACGTAGACGAGCTGGCGCACCTTCAGCTTCAGGCGGCCGCCGACCACTGCCTCGCGGCTGCGCGGCAGCGCGAGCCCGACCCGGCACACGTCGTCGACGTCGACCATGTCGCGACGCTAGCCGCGGCCACGGACAACGCCGGGGCAACCAGGCTCAGCGCCAGGTGACGCGCACCTTGCCCTTGCGGGGCGCGGTGAGGGTGCCGTGCTCGAAGGTCGCCTGCGTCTTGCGGCCCACCTTGTGCGGGCTGGTCAGCGGGAAGCCGAGCCGGCCGACCGCGCCGCCGCGACGCAGGTAGCCGCGCAGCACCTTCTTGTAGAGCTCGTGCGCCCCCGTCGACGCCGACCAGTAGATGCGGCCGTGCTTGAAGACGCGCACGCGCCCGCCGGCCGACGGCGCGCTCTGCCGCCCTGGGTCCGCCGAGGATCGAGTGGTAGCCGCCGATCGCGCGCCACCGCGCCGAGATCGGGGAGTCGGCCGTCTGCCCGGGAGCGGGCGTCGGCGAGGCGGATCCCGTGCCGAACCGGAACCAGCTCGAGCGCAGCCCGAAGCGGGAGCGGAACGTGTCGCCGGAGACGGTCACGTTGTTCTTGGTGCCGTCGAGCACCAGCTTCTCCACCCGGCCGTACCACTCGCCGTGGCCGTCGCGCTGGGTGACCACCACGCGGGTCAGGGTGCCGAGCGAGGGCCACGCCTTCTGCACCGCCGACTTCTTCACGGTCTTGGTCCAGGTGTGCACCGGGTTGCCGGCGAAGCCGTCGTAGGGGTCGGCCTTTGCGACCAGGTACGGCATGCTGCCGGCCGAGGTCCAGCCGCCGCTGCTCGACCCGAACTGGGTGAAAGCCGGCTTGCCGCCGTAGGTGACCACCTGGCCGGCCGTGGCGACGACGGCCGCGTTGCTGCGCGAGTCCTCGCTGCTGGCGCCGCCGTACACCTGGCAGGAGGTGGTGTCGCAGGTGTCGTAGGAGCGCGTGGGGTGGGCGGCCCGGTCGTACGCCGCGTAGGTACGTGCGGCGACCGCCTGCGCCCGAAGCGCCTCGGCCATCCACGACGCCGGCATCTCGCGCGGGACGACGCCCTTGACGTAGTCGTCCATCGAGACGATGTCGGCGGTGTAGCCCTCGGGGGTCAGCCGCAGAGAGCCGCGGTAGTCGCGGGTGGTGCCGGAGATCTTCAGCCGCAAGGTTGCGGGGCCGTACAGCTCGGCGGCGCCGGCCAGGCTGCGCACGCCGTTGTGCCAGGCGCCGTTGTAGGAGTCGAGGACCGTGGCGCTGCCGGACTTGCGCAGCCGCCACCAGCTGATCCCGGTCCCCGTGGCCGGGTACGACGTCGCGCTGCCCGCCTGGCGCACGCGCATGCCGCTGGCGTTCGCGACGACGAGGTTGCCGGTGGAGGCGGCCATCAGGCGCACGCGGATGCCGCCGGTGGTGGTCGCGATCGCCGTGCCGGGGTAGTAGAACGCCATCATCTGGCGCCAGGTGAGTCCCTGCTTGGCCGCCCCCTGGGCGCCGTACTGAGACATCCCGTGGCCGTGGCCGAACCCATGGCCGGTCAGCTGCAGGGTGCCGTTCCCCGGCACCGCGTAGCTCTCCGAGACGGTGCGCGAGGCGGACCCCGGAGCTGCCAGCACGACCACGGCGGTGGCGGCCGCGGCCAGTACGGCAATGAGTGGGCGCGCGGACGAGCGAGACATCAGACCCCCAACGGCGGGTGCGGAAGTGACCCGTGGGAAAGAAGCGAACTCACTCAGTAGAGCAGCGGAAAAAGCCGTTGTGTCCGGGTTCGCGGAATCACAGAATTGTGATTCCGACGAGCCTCGTCAGAGGCGCGGCGAGTGGTGCAGGCGACGCGCGGCCTCGGCCACGGACCCGCTCATCGAGGGGTAGACGGTGAAGGCCTGGGCGAGCTCGTCGGCGGTCAGGGACTCCGCGACCGCGATCGAGATCGGGTGCACCATCTCGCTGGCGCGCGGGCCGACGACGACGCCACCGATGACGATGCCGGTGCCGGGACGGCAGAACAGCTTGACGAAGCCGTCGCGCACGCCCTGCATCTTGGCGCGCGGGTTGCCGGCCAGGTCGAGGCGGATGCTCTCGGCCTCGATCTCGCCCGCGTCGATCGCGCGCTGCTGCCAGCCGACGGTGGCGATCTCGGGTGCGGTGAACACGTTGGAGCTGACCTTGATCAGGTCCAGCGGCGTCACGGCGTCGCCGAGGAAGTGCCACATGGCGATCCGGCCCTGCATGGCGGCCACGCTGGCCAGCATCAGCACGCCGGTGCAGTCGCCGGCGGAGTAGACCCCGCGGGCCGTCGTACGGCTGACCCGGTCGACCTGGATGAACCCGCGCTCGTCGACGGCGACGCCGGCCTCCTCCAGTCCCAGGTCGTCGGTGCGCGGGACCGAGCCGAGCGCGAGCAGGCAGTGCGAGCCGACGACGGTGCGGCCGTCGGTGAGCGTGACGGTGACCGAGTCGCCGTCCCTGGTCACCGACTCCATCCGCGAGCGGGAGAGCACCTCCATCCCGCGCCGGGTGAGCACCTCCTCGAGGACCTCGGCGGCGTCGGCGTCCTCGCCGGGCAGCACCCGGTCGCGGGAGGACACCAGCACGACCGGGATGCCCAGGGCCATGTAGGCACTGGCGAACTCCGCGCCGGTGACCCCGGAGCCGACGACGATCAGCCGTTCGGGTGGCTCGTCGAGGTCGTAGACCTGCTCCCAGGTGAGGATGCGCTCGCCGTCGGGCTGCGCCGAGGGCAGCGTGCGCGGGGCGGCGCCGGTGGCGAGGAGCACGCCGTCGGCCTCGATCGTCTCGGTGCCGCCCTCCTGCAGGTCGACGACCACGGTGCCGGCGCCCTGGAGGCGGCCGCGACCGCGAACGAGCCGCACGCCCTCGCGCTCGAGTCGCCGGCCGATGTCGGCCGACTGGTCCGCGGCCAGCTTGGTGACCCGGTTGTTGACCCTCGCGAGGTCGACGACGACCTGCTCGGCCGGGTCTCCCTCGTGGTCCTCGAAGCTGACCCCGAGCTCCGGCGCCCCGGCGAGGTCGGTCATCAGCTCGGCGGTGGCGATCAGCGTCTTGCTCGGCACGCAGTCGGTGACCACGGCCGAGCCACCGATGCCGTCGCAGTCCACGACGGTGACCTCGGCACCGAGCTGCGCAGCGACCAGCGCCGCCTCGTAGCCCCCCGGCCCGCCCCCCAGGATCGCCACCCTGTCGACGGGCCGGACGTCAGCTGTGGTCACCCCGACATTGTGTCGCATGGGGGCGGGCTGCCAGTTTCACCGGCGGCCGGTGAAACTGCGGGAGCGCGCGTTACTTCGCGCAGCACGCGCAGTTTCGGTCACACAGTCCGGCGGCTGCATGGCGCACCTGGACCCCTTCGCGGTGCACTAGTTCGCGCTGCTGTGGCCCGGACTCCGTTCCGGCCACTAGTCTGCGTCCGTGACTCTTTACGCCGCCTACGGGACCAACCTGTCCCCGGTGCGGATGGGCGAGCGCTGCCCGCACTCCCCGCTGCAGGGGACCGGCTGGCTGGAGGGCTGGCGACTGACCTTCGGCGGCGAGGACCACGGCGTGGGACGGCGCCCTGGCCACCGTCGTGCAGGATCCGTACGAGCGGGTCTTCGTCGCGGTCTACGACGTCACCGACGAGGACGTCGCCGAGCTCGACCGCTGGGACTCCGCCGACACCGGCCTCTTCCGCAAGCTCAAGGTCCGGGTCTCCCTGCTCGAGTCCGAGGCTGGTGGCCTGGATCTACGTCCTCGACGCCTACGAGGGCGGGCTGCCCTCGGCGAGCTACCTCGGGATCCTCGCCGACGCCGCCGAGGCTGCCGATGCGCCCGACGACTACGTGGCCGCCCTGCGCACCCGTCCCTGCCGGTCGAACTTCGCGGGCTGAACCGCGACGCCGCGGACGGCCACGTTGACAGCCCTACCGGTGGGCCGTTTGGGTGTCGGTACGGCGGCCATCGGCGCAGAGAGGCACTCAGTGGGCGAGCAGGACGACAACGAGACCGAGCACGACACCAGCAAGGACGGCGACAACACACAGAGCGACGACGGCGGTAGCGACGGGAGACAACGGCAACGACGACGGGGGCAGCATCCTCGACGACGGCGGTGTCGACACCGACGAGCGCGCCGGGCGGAGCCTGGGCATCGAGCCCAACAAGGAGCCCGACGACGAGACCAAGCAGGAGATGGAGGAGGAGCGCGAGAAGCGCCTCGACCCCGACAACCGGCCCGACGGGGCCGAGATCGACAACACCGACCGCACCTTCGACGTCGACAAGGGCATGTTCACCGACAACGACGACTACGAGGAGGACGGCGAGGCGCCGTACACCGACCCCGAGGACCCGAACAGCAGCGCCAGCGCCGGTGAGGACGATGACGACGACTCGGGTGACGACGACGCCGACGACGAGCCCGTCTCCGGCGACTCCGACGGGTCCGAGGACGACAACGACGAGACGGCCGACTCCGCCGACTCCGACGGGGCCGACTCCGACTCCGATTCCGACTCGGACGACGGCGACGACGACTCCGAGGACGACGACGTCGACGACGCGACGACGACTCCCAGGGCGAGAAGAAGAAGCAGGACGGCGACCAGGAGGACGACTCCTGAGGGTGCTCGTCGCCGGCGTGGCCGGCTCGATCGGCAGCGTGGTCGCACCCGCGCTGGCAGCGCACGGCCATGAGGTCGTCGGGGTCGACCTGCCGGGTCGCCCCGCCGACCTCACCGCCGACCTGACCGATCCGGTCGCCGCGGACGAGGTCGTGCACCGGGCCCGACCCGAGGCGATCGTCCACCTCGCCGGCATCCCCGACGAGCGCACGCTCGAGGAGTCGCTGCGCTCGCACGCCCTCTCCACCGCCGCCCTGCTCGAGGCGATGCTCGTCCACGACGTACGCCGGATCGTCTACGCCTCCAGCAACCACGCCGTCGGTCGGACTCCGCGCGGGGAGGCGGCCCTCGGCGTCGACGTGCACGCCCGGCCCGACACGTTCTACGGCGTCGGCAAGGTCGCGGCGGAGGCGCTGCTGCACCTGTACGCCGACCGACACGGGATCGACGCCGTCAGCACGCGGATCGGCTCCTTCCTGCCGGCCCCGACCAGTCGCCGGCACCTCGCGACCTGGCTGTCGCCCGACGACGCGGTGCGGATGGTCGAGGCGTCCCTGACCTGCGAGTCCCCCGGCTTCGCGGTGCTCTACGGGATCTCGGCGAACACCCGCGCGTGGTGGGACCTCGAGCCGGGTCGCGCGCTCGGCTACCACCCGCAGGACGATGCCGAGGCCTGGGCGATCGACATCGAGGCGGTGGCGCGCACCCCCGAGGACGACGACGAGGCGACCTTCGTGGGCGGACCGTTCGCCACCCCGCGCTTCGAGCGCTCCGCCTTCGACTGAGCGGGTCCCGCCATTGGGTCGCGCCTCCGCGCGACCGGCGAGGGTCCGGTACGGCGCACACCCACCAGGGTGCAAGGCTGGAGGCATGCCACTGACGCAGCAGACACTCGGGTCCGACCAGCCGCTCACCGTCTCCAGCCAGGGGCTGGGTTGCATGGGGATGTCGGAGTTCTACGGCACGCCCGACGAGCAGGGCGGGCTCGACACCATCCACCGCGCCCTCGACCTCGGCGTGACCTTCCTCGACACCGCGGACATGTACGGGCCCTTCACCAACGAGAAGCTCGTCGGCCGCGCGATCGCCGACCGTCGCGACGAGGTGCAGCTGGCCACCAAGTTCGGCAACAAGCGCGGCGAGAACGGCGAGCGGCTCGGCATCGACGGCTCGCCGGAGTACGTGCGCAGCGCCTGCGACGCCTCGCTCCAGCGCCTCGGCGTCGACCACATCGACCTCTACTACCAGCACCGCGTCGACAAGAGCGTGCCGATCGAGGAGACCGTCGGTGCGATGAAGGAGCTCGTCGAGGCCGGCAAGGTGCGCCACCTCGGCCTCTCCGAGGCCGGCCCGGAGACCATCCGCCGAGCCCACGCCGTGCACCCGATCACCGCCCTGCAGACGGAGTACTCGTTGTTCACCCGCGATCTCGAGGACGACGTCCTGCCCGTCCTGCAGGAGCTCGGGATCGGCCTGGTGCCGTACTCGCCGCTCGGGCCGCGGCATGCTCACCGGCGCCGTCACGCGCGACGCGGGAGCGGACGGCGCGGGCGACAACCGGCGCTCGTCGTACTTCCCGCGCTTCCAGGGCGAGGCGCTGGAGACCAACCTCGCGCTGGTCGACCAGGTCAAGGCGCTGGCCTCGGACAAGGGCTGCACGCCGGGACAGCTCGCGCTCGCCTGGGTGATGGCCCAGGGACCGCGCCACGGTCTCGCGGTGGTCCCGATCCCGGGCACCAAGCGGGTGCACTACCTCGAGGAGAACGTCGCCGCCAGCGACGTCGAGCTCTCCGACGAGGACCTCGACGCCCTGGAGCGCGCCGTTCCCCGTGATGCCGTGGCCGGGGACCGGTACGGGGACATGTCGCACATCGACGCCTGACGGCGAGGTCAGCGAGCTCGCTTGACCTGAACAGACAGGTCTGTCTATATTGAACAGACCGATCTGTCTAGTGAAGGACTTCTTCATGTCCCCGCTGAGCACCAAGACCCGCCCCGCTCTGGGCGACGACCGCGTCGATCGCCCTGCTCGCCTCGCTCGTGGTCTCCTTCCTGGCCGCGAGCGCGGTGCCGACCCCGCTCTACCCGCTGTACCAGGCGGAGTGGGGCTTCTCCCCGATCACCACCACGGTCGTGTTCGGGGTGTACGCCGTCGCGGTGCTCGCCGGCCTGCTCGTGCTCGGGCCGGGTCTCCGACCACGTGGGCCGCCGTCCCGTCCTGCTGGCCGGGCTGCTCGGCCAGGCGGTGTCGATGGTCGTCTTCGCGACGGCAGCGGGAGTGCCCGAGCTGATGGTCGCCCGCGTGGTGCAGGGGGTCGCCACGGGCGCGGCCCTGGGCGCCGTCGGTGCCGGCCTCCTCGACCTCGACCGGGCCCGCGGCACGGTGGCCAACGCGGTGTCACCGGGCATCGGCACCGCGACAGGAGCACTGGTCTCGAGCCTGGTCGTCCAGTTCCTGCCGGCGCCGACGCACCTCGTCTACCTCGTGGCGCTCGCCGTCTTCTTGCTGCAGGGCGTGGGCGTGCTGCTCCTGCGCGAGACGGTCACCCCGACACCGGGAGCGGTCCGCTCGCTGGTCCCCGAGATCGCCCTGCCGCCCTCGTCGCGACGGGCCGTCCTCGCTGCCGCTCCGGTCCTCTTCTCGGTCTGGGCGCTCGCCGGCTTCTACGCCGCGCTGGGTCCCGCCATCCTGCGTGTCGTCACGGGCTCGACGACTCTCGTCGTGGGGGGCCTCGGGCTGTTCGTGCTGGCGGCCGTGGCGGCCCTGGCCGTCTACGTGCTCCGCGAGGCCGACCCGCACATGGTGATGGGACTCGGCATCGCCGCCCTCGTCGCAGGCGTCGCCACCACCCTCGTGGCGCCTCGACCTGCGCTCGAGCGTCGTCTTCTTCCTCGGCACCGCGATCGCCGGCGTCGGTTTCGGCAGCGGGTTCCAGGGCGGGATCCGCACCGTGATGCCGCTGCCGCTCCCCCACGAGCGGGCCGGCGTGCTCTCGGTGCTCTACGTGGTCTCCTACCTCGGCATGGGCCTGCCCGCCGTCGTCGCCGGCGTCTTCGTGGTGCGCGGCGGTGGCCTGGTCGACACGGCGTACGAGTACGGCGTCGCCGTGATCGCCCTGGCGCTGCTCGCGGCAGTCGCGCTCCTGCGCCGCTCGCCGGAACCCAGCGGGGTGGTACTCCCGACTCCGCACGAGGGCAGCTCCACGGCTGCGCGTGAGCTCTGCTCAGCGCAAGTCGCGAGCTAGGATCAGACAGAGTTGTCTAATGGGCTGTCCAGGAGGGTGATCACCATGTCACCGACGAAGGCACCGCGGGCGACTGCTCGCGATCGGCTGCTGCAGTCGGCCAACGAGCTCTTCTACCGCGAGGGCGTCCAGAGCGTCGGCATCGACCGGATCATCGAGCACGCCGGCGTCGCCAAGGCCTCGCTGTACAACACCTTCGGCAGCAAGGAGGAGCTAGTCCACGCCTACCTGGAGCACCGTCACGAGGTGATCGCCGCGCGGGTCACCGCGGCCGTCGAGTCCCAGAAGACTCCGTGGGAGCAGATCCTCGCAATCTTCGACAGCCAGGCCGAGACGATGCGCCGTCCCGGCTACCGGGGCTGTGCCTTCGCCGCGGCGAGCGCAGAGGCGAAGCCGGGCGGGTCGGTCGAGCGGTCCACCCGTTCCTACCGCGGCTGGTGGCGTGACCTGTTCACCGACCTCGCCACCCGCGCCGGTGCGCGCGACCCGGCGCTGCTGGCGCGCCAGCTCCAGCTGCTCTACGACGGTGCTGCCGCGTCCGGCAACCTCGACCACGACCCGCGGGCGGCAGCGACCGCGCGCACCGCCGTCGAGAGCTTGATGAGTGCATCGATCCCCGCCAAGGCGCGGCCACGCACCACTCGGTAGGTTTGGCGACATGGCTGACACCGCACTCGGAGACACTCCCGCCCACACCTCCGGCGACCTGCCCGAGGTCGGCGCGAAGGCACCGGCGTTCACCCTGGTGGCCGACGACCTCTCGACTTCACCCTCGACGACGTGGCAGGCCGGGCGGTGCTGAACATCTTCCCGAGCATCGGCACCGGCGTGTGCCAGGCGAGCGTGCGCCGCTTCAACGAGCTCGCTGCCGGCCTGGACAACACCACCGTCGTCAACATCTCCGTCGACCTGCCCTTCGCCGTGGCGGGCTTCTGCGCCGCCGAGGGCATCGAGGACGTCAAGGTGGGCTCCGCGTTCCGGTCCACCTTCCCCGAGGACTACGGCGTCCGGTTGACCGACTCCAAGTTCGAGGGGCTGCTCGCCCGCTCGGTCGTCGTGGTCGACGAGGACGGCACGGTGGCCTACACCGAGCTCGTGCCGAACATCGGCCAGGAGCCCGACTACGACGCCGCGCTGGCCTCGCTCGGCTGACGCACGCCGTCGACCAGACCGCGCATCATCCGCTGGTGGTTCCACACCAGCAGCGGCTTGACGACGTACGACGCAAGCACGAATGCCGGCGCCACCGCCTGCACCTCTTGCTCGAACACGACCGTCGTCGTTGCAGCGCCGCCCGGCCGACCAGCGCTCTCCTCCAGCCGGAACCGCGCCCAGCCCCTGATCGGCCCGTCGATGCCGACCTCGAGCACGTCGTCGTCGCGGCTGACCGCAGTCAGCAGCAGCTCGAGGTCGTACGGCAGCGCGGAGCGGCAGATGACGAGGGCGTGGTCGTCGTCGAGCTTGCCCACGGCCCGCACCTGCGGCCACCAGTCGCAGTAGTGCTCGAGATCGAGCAGCACGTCGTGCACCCTCGACTGGGGCGCCTCTAGGGTGAAGGAGGTGGCGAAGCGATAGGTCCTCCGCGAGACCGGGCTCACCGACACGAGCTCTCCCACACCGCCATGACACCAGTATCGCGAGGGACCGAGGAGAACAGATGAAGCTGGCGATCCACTGCTCGAACCTGTCCTGGCCGGGAGGTCCCGAGCCACTGGCGCCGACCCTGGCCGAGGTGGCTCGCACCGCCGACCAGGGCGGCTTGGCGACGCTGACGATGATGGACCACTGGTTCCAGATGGAGCAGCTCGGCGGACCGCCGGAGCCGATGCTCGAGGGCTACACCTCGCTCGGCTTCATCGCCGGACAGACCAGCAAGCTCGAGCTCGGCCTGCTCGTCACCGGCGTCACCTACCGCCACCCGGGACTGCTCGCCAAGATCGCCACCACCCTCGACGTGCTCAGCGGCGGCCGGGCCATGCTCGGCATCGGAGCGGCCTGGTACGAGCGTGAGCACCGCGGCCTGGGGGTGCCGTTCCCGCCCGTCGCCGAACGCTTCGAGCGGCTCGAGGAGACCCTGCAGATCGCCCGGCTGATGTTCTCCGGGGAGGGCGGCGGCTTCGCCGGGAGCCACTACCGGCTCGAGGAGGCCGTCAACGTCCCCGCTCCCCTGCGGCCAGGCGGGCCACGCGTCCTGGTCGGCGGCAGCGGCGAGCGCAAGACGCTGCGGCTGGTCGCGCAGTACGCCGACGCCTGCAACTTCTTCGAGTTCGAGCCCGACGAGATGCGCCACAAGATCGAGGTCCTCGACCGCCACTGCGAGGAGGCCGACCGCGACCCGCTCACCGTGCAGCGCACCGCCCTGATCGGGAGGGATCCGCACACCGACCCCGCTGGCTTCCTCCGCCGCGTCGAGGAGTACGCCGCGCTGGGCATCGAGCAGGTCTGGGTGATGCCCTCTCCGGACGACCCGGTCGGCTGGGTGGCGAAGCTGTGCGCGGAGGTCCGCCCCCGCCTCGAGGAGATCGGCTGAGATGCCGGAGGCACACGACGAGGCGGACGAGGAGCTCCTGCAGCGCGCGCGTGACTGGGCGGCACAGGACCCCGACCCCGTCACCCGGGCCGAGCTCGAGCAGCTGGTCGAGGACCGATCGATGAGCGAGCTGGCCGACCGGTTCGGGGCGACCCTCGAGTTCGGCACGGCCGGCCTGCGCGGTGCCCTCGGGCGCCGGACCCAACCGGATGAACCGCGTGGTGGTGCTGCGCGCGGCGGCCGGGCTGGCGTCGTACGTCGTCGACAAGAGCTCTGCCAACTCTTGGGGCGACTCCGTCGTGATCGGGTACGACGCCCGGCACAACTCCGACGTCTTCGCCCGGGACACCGCCGAGGTGATCACGGGAGCCGGGCTGCGGGCGTACGTGCTGCCCCGACCGCTGCCGACGCCGGTGCTGGCCTACGCGATCAACGACCTCGGCTGCGCCGCCGGGGTGATGGTCACGGCCAGCCACAACCCGCCGCAGGACAACGGCTACAAGGTCTACCTGGGCGACGGCAGCCAGATCGTCCCGCCCGCCGACGAGGAGATCGCGGCCCGGATCGCGGCCGTCGGGGCGATCGACTCGATCCCGCGCGGTGACGGGGGCGAGGTGCTCGGCGACGAGCTGCTGGACCGCTACCTCGACGACGCGGTCGCGCTGGCCGGCGGTGGTCCTCGGGACCTGCGGATCGTCTACACCCCGCTGCACGGCGTCGGTGGCGTCCCGGTGGTGACCGCGCTCGAGCGCGCCGGCTTCTCCGCCCCGCACGTCGTCACCGAGCAGGCCGAGCCCGACCCTGCCTTCCCGACGGTGCCGTTCCCCAACCCCGAGGAGCCGGGGGCGATGGACCTCGCGATGGCCCTGGCCGAGGAGGTCGACGCCGACCTCGTGGTGGCCAACGACCCGGACGCCGACCGGTGCGCCGTGGCCGTGCCCGGGCCGCACGGCTGGTCGATGCTGCGTGGCGACGAGGTCGGGGTGCTGCTCGCCGACCACCTGCTGCGACTGCGCCGCGAGGGCGTCTACGCGACCTCGATCGTCTCCTCCAGCCTGCTCGGCAAGCTGGCCGCGGCGGAGCGGCAGCTCTACGCCGAGACGCTCACCGGCTTCAAGTGGATCGGCCGGGTCCCGAACCTGGCGTTCGGCTACGAGGAGGCCCTGGGGTACTGCGTCGACCCGGCGCACGTGAAGGACAAGGACGGCATCTCCGCGCTGCTGATGGTCTGCGACATCGCCGCCCGGGCGAAGCATGCAGGGCACACCCTTCGCGACCATCTCGACGACCTCGCGCGGCGCTTCGGCCTGCACGCCACCGACCAGCTCTCGGTGCGGATGGACGACCTGTCCGCGATCCCGGCCGTCCTCGACCGGTTGCGCGAGCAGCCGCCCGCCTCGTTGGGCGGACTGGCCGTCGAGCAGGTCGACGACCTCTCCCTGGGCTCCGCGGACGTGCCTGCGACCCCCGGCCTCCGCTTCCGGCTGGCCGACAACGCCCGGGTCGTCGTACGCCCGTCGGGGACCGAGCCGAAGCTGAAGTGCTACCTCGAGGTGGTGGTGCCCGTCGAGGAGGACGACGACAGCCGCGACGCCGTCGACGCCGCCCGCATCTCCGCCGCCGGTCGCCTCGACGCCATCCGCGGCGACCTCCGCGCGGCCGCCGGGCTGTGAGGGCCGGGGTCCAACGGAGACCCAGCGGAGACCTAGCCGGGCGTCTTGTCGCGCCGGCCGCGGAGGCCGGCGTTGCGGGTGACGCGCTGGATCTTGAGCCGGCGGTCGTCGATGTCGCGCACGTAGCGGATCTCCTTCAGGCCCTGGTCCTGGGCTGCGGACTCGAAGGTGAAGTGGCCGAAGTTGAGCAGCCGACCCTGCATCGGCTTGTACACGGTGGTGTCGAGGATCCGGTTGAGCGGCATCTCGGCCTCGCTGCGGTTGAGCAGGCCGTGCACCCGGAAGACCCGGTCGCTGGTGATCACGAACCGGTCGATGTTGCGCTGCAGGGCCATCACCGCCCCCCACGCGAGCAGCCCCAGCCCGAGCAGGATCGGGAACCAGCCCATCTTCACCGAGGTGAACGGCACCGAGAGCCAGGCGGCCACGCCGAGGAGCGCCACGAGCAGAGGCTTGGTGTAGGAGACCCAGTGCTGCCGGACCACGTCGACCAGCGTCTCGTCCTCGGGGGTGCCGTCGCGCAGCAACCGCTGACCGATCTGCGGATCGGTGAGGAACCGGGTCAGGCGGTCCACGGCACGCCGGCGATCAGGAGGAGAAGATCGCGGTCAGGAAGCGCGTGAGCGCCTGGAACAGCGCCACCAGCGTGTCCCAGATCCAGGTGCCGATCTCCTTCGACAGCTGGGCCAGCCCGTTGGGGTCGGTGAACATGTACCAGACGATGAAGACCACGACGACCAGGCCAAGGCCCTTCTTCAGGACGCCAGTCATGATCTGCTCCTCGAGTGGGGGGAAGGCGAGAGCATTCCTGTTCTACCAAATCCCACCCGCGGTTGCCCGTAGGCGCGCTTGAGCGCGAGCCCGCCGGCGGCGAGGATCGCGGCATGACCCCCGACGCGTTCTCGGTCCCCGTGACGCGGCGGCGACCTGCAGCTCTACTCCTGGGGCGACGGGCACAGCACCGTGCTCGCGCTGCACGGCATCACCGCCTCGGCGTACGCCTGGCCGGGGGTCGCCGCTGAGCTTCCCGACGGCTGGCGACTGGTGGCACCCGACCTTCGTGGCCGGGGGTTCTCCCGCGACCTGCCCGGGCCGAGCTCCCTGGTGCGGCACGCGGCCGACGTCTGCACCGCCGCGGAGGTGCTGGACGCCGAGGGCGACCTCGTCCTCGCCGGCCACTCGATGGGTGCCTACGTCGCGGTGCTGGCAGCCCGCTCACGGCCCGACCTGTTCCGCCGGCTGGTGATCGTCGACGGCGGCATCCCGCTGCCGCTGCCCGAGGACGCCGACCCCGACGAGGTCCTGGCAGCCACGCTCGGACCGGCCCTGGAGCGGCTTCGGCAGACCTACGACGACGCCGATGCCTACGTCGACTTCTTCCGCGCGCACCCGGCGCTGGGACCACATTGGAGCCCGCTCGTCGAGGACTACGTGCGCCACGACGTGCTGGAGACCGACGAGGGCGTCCGGTCACGCTGCCGCGAGGAGCTGGTGCGCGAGGACGGACGCGACCTGCTGCTCTCCGCCGGCGAGATCGATTCAGCGTTGCGTGGGCTGACGCTGCCGACGCACCTGCTGACCGCGCCCCTGGGGATGCTGGGCCAGGCGCCGGGGCTGCTCCCCACCGAGGCTGTCGCGGCGTACGACGAGCAGCTGGACGTGCTGACGACCGAGGTCGTGCCCGAGGTCAACCACTACACGATCGTCTTCGAGCCCGCGGCGGCCGCACGGGTCGCCGAGGCCATCGTCACCTGAGCCCGACCCGACGGGCCGACCGGTGGCGATCGCTCGGAGGACGGGTCAGCCGGCGACGCGGAGCTTCGAGTTCACTGCCCGGAGGATGTCCGGGGTGATGTCGGTGATCCCGTGCGCCGAGGCAGCGTGCCGCGCGACGTCGCTCATCAGGACGTCCTTGGAGCTGCTCTCGAAGTGCGCGGAGCAGCCGGGCATCACGTCGCCGCAGGCGAGCTTGAAGGTCATGACATTTCCTCCTGGTTCCCGGTGTCGTCGGTGACACCGGTGGTGGGTTCGGTGGGGGCCGCGTCGATCCGGCCCGTGACGGGCAGTCGCATCCAGAAGACGCCTCGCTCGTCGTCCTGCTCGACGCCGACCATCCCGCCGTGCGCGACCACGAGGGCGCGAGCGAGGTAGAGGCCGATCGTGATGCCGGTGTCGTCGTCGTTGGTGTCGAAGGGGTCGAAGAGCGCCTGCAGCTGCGCCGGCGAGATCGGGTCGCCCTCGCGGACGATGTGCAGGTCGACCCACTCCCCCGACCGTTCCAACATGACTCGGCGGCGCGTGGGAGTCGGCTCCAGCCCCGCTGCGACCCACAGGTCGCGCACGACGCGGCGCAGCATGTCGAGGTCGCCGTCCATCTCGAGCGCGGCCCCGTCCTCGGCCGTCAGGGTGGCGCCGTCGAGGTCATGCACCAGCTCACCGGAGGCGAACCGGCTCAGGTCGAGGCGGAGCCGGCCGAGCGAGGCGGCGGCGAGGAGCTCGACGTCGATCACCCGCTCGTGCAGGCGGCGCAGGGCCTGGGCGACCCGCGGCGCGGCCATCTCGAGGTCCTCGGACTCGACCTCGGGGTCCTCCATCAGCGCGGACCAGCCTTGCGCGACGGCCAGCGGAGTGCGCAGCTCGTGGGCGAACGCGGCCAGGAAACGGTCCCGCGAACGCGCTGCGTCCTCACTGGGCCGGTTGGTGACCAGCGCCGACCCACCCTCGACGAAGGCGCGCACCCAGCGCTGCAGCAGCACCGGCTCGATGCCGCGGCGCCCGGCCACCAGGGAGAGCCGGGCACCGCCCAGCACCTCCAGGACGGCGTCGACGCGGTGGTCGCGCTCGTTCCTCGACGGGATCGGGCACCAGATGCACCTGTCCACCCCCGAGAGAACTGCTCGCGCCGCACCCGCACGGCGCAGCGTCCAGACAAGGGTGCGCGACTCGCCCGGCTCTCGTCAGAGAAACGCGTATATCGCTACGAAAAGACGTGCCTGGTCAGGTGGCGAGCTGCTCCAGCAGCAGGTCGGCCGCGGCGTAGGGATCGCTCTGGCCCGCCACCACCTCGGCGGCCAGCTCGTCGAGCGCGGCGTTCTCGTGCACGCCCCGCCACTGCTCGCGCAGCGCGGTCACCGCGATCGCCTCGATCTCGTCCCGGGCACGGCGCAACCGGCGTCTTTCCAGCTCGCCGCTCGCCGCGAGGTGCTCGCGGTGCCGCTCGATCGCGGCCACCACCTCGGCGATGCCCTCGCCCTTGCTGGCGACGGTCTTGAGGATCTCCGGCTTCCAGGCGTCCTGCTCACGCTCGGCCAGCGCGAGCATGGAGCGCAGCTCGCGGCGTACCTGGTCGGCGCCGTCGCGATCGGCCTTGTTGATCACGTAGAGGTCGCCGATCTCCAGGATCCCGGCCTTGGCGGCCTGGATCGCGTCGCCCATGCCCGGGGGCGAGCAGCACCATCGTGGTGTCGGCCATCGCGGCGACCTCGACCTCGCTCTGCCCGACGCCGACGGTCTCGACCAGGATCACGTCGCACCCGGCCGCGTCCAGCACGCGCAGGGCCTGCGGGGTGGACCAGGAGAGGCCGCCGAGGTGACCGCGGGTGGCCATCGAGCGGATGTAGACCTCGCCGTCGAGCGCGTGGTCCTGCATCCGCACCCGGTCCCCGAGCAGGGCACCGCCCGAGAACGGCGAGGACGGGTCGACGGCGAGCACGCCGACCCGCTTGTCCTGGGCCCGCAGCTCCTTGACCAGCTGGCTGGTCGAGGTCGACTTGCCCACGCCCGGCGACCCGGTGAGGCCGACCACGTGTGCCTGGCCGGCGTACGGCGCCAGGCCGGCCATCACCTCGCGCAGCAACGGCGAGGCGTCCTCGACCAGGGAGATCAGCCGCGCGACCGACCGAGCATCCCCCGACCTGGCCTTCTCGACCAGCCCCGGGACGTCACCCGTCGACCGCCTGCCCACACCGCTCTCCTCACTGCCAATTCCGGGTAGTCCGAGGCCAGAAGCGCCATCTCGAGCTGCAGAGTGGCGCTTCTGACCTCGGACTACCGGAAATTCTGGCGACCCTCAGGAGGCCGGGACCTTGACGACCAGGGCGTCGCCCTGGCCACCGCCGCCGCAGAGGGCGGCTACGCCGGTGCCGCCGCCGCGGCGCTGCAGCTCGAGGGCGAGGTGGAGCACGATGCGGGCGCCGGACATGCCGACCGGGTGGCCCAGGGCGATGGCGCCGCCGTTGACGTTGACCTTCTCGTCGGGGATGCCGAGCTCGCGGGCCGAGGAGATGCCGACCGCGGCGAAGGCCTCGTTGAACTCCACCAGGTCGACGTCGTCGACGCCGATGCCCTCCTTGGCAAGCGCCTTGTTCGTCGCGTTCGCCGGCTGCAGCTGCAGGGTCGAGTCGGGGCCGGCCACCTGGCCGTGGGCACCGATCTCGGCGAGCCAGGTCAGGCCCAGCTCCTCGGCCTTCGCCTTGCTCATCACCACGACGGCGCAGGCGCCGTCGGAGATCTGCGAGGAGGTGCCGGCGGTGACGGTGCCGTCCTTGCTGAAAGCCGGCCGCAGCTTGGACAGCGACTCGGCGGTGGTGTCACCGCGGATGCCCTCGTCCTCGGAGACGACGATCGCGTCGCCACGGCGCTGCGGGATCTCGACCGGCACGACCTCGTCGTCGAAGAGGCCGTTCTTCCACGCTGCGGCGGCCTTCTGGTGCGACTGGGCAGCGAACTCGTCCTGCTCCTCGCGGGTCAGGTTCGCCCCGGCGCCGTTGCACTCCTCGGTGAGCAGGCCCATCGCCTGCTGCGTCGTCTGGTCGAACAGCGCGTCGTAGGCCATCGAGTCGACCAGCGCGGTGTCGCCGTACTTGAAGCCCTCGCGCGACTTGGGCAGCAGGTGCGGCGCGTTGGTCATCGACTCCATCCCGCCGGCCACGATGATCTCGTGCTCGCCGGCGCGGATCAGCTGGTCGGCGGTGGCGATCGCGTTGATGCCGGAGAGGCAGACCTTGTTGATGGTGATCGACGGCAGCGACATCGGAAGACCGGCGGCGATCCCGGCGGTGCGGGCAGGGTTCTGGCCGGCACCGGCCTGGATGACCTGGCCCATGATCAGGTAGTCGACCTGGTCGCCGGAGACGCCGGCCTTCTCCAGGGCGCCCTTGATGGCGACGCCGCCGAGCTCGGCGGCGGAGAGCCCCTTGAGGCCTCCGAGCAAGCGGCCGATCGGCGTACGGGCGCCGGCGACGATGACAGATCCGGACATGGTTCCTCCTGTGGTTCGACGGCGTCCGCTTCGCAGGCGGGGGCCGTCCTCGACCTTACTGGGGAGCCGGGGCGACGTCTGTGTCGGTCCGGTCACACCCCCGGTGACACCACGGGTCCGCCGACGCGCGTGGTGGTGCGCGGGCCCGAGCGGGGCCGGGTTAGGGTCCGGAACCATGAACGAGACTCTTGCGCCCGTGGACGAGCTCATCGCCTCGATCTCCGAGCAGTACCCGGTCCACCGAGCGTTCCTCGACCAGGCGATCGCGGGGGCCTCGGAGGAGGAGAAGAGCCGCCTGGGCAGCTACGTGGAGTTCTGCCTGGCCAAGGGCCTCGACCTCGACTACCTCGCGGAGTGCTACCTGACCATCCTCGGCGACACCATCGAGGAGCAGCTCTACTTCCGCGACAACGGCCACTACCGGCACTCGACCTTCGACGAGGTGGCGGCGTCGGTCTACCACGACCGCGACTACATGGACCGCTACATGTACGGCCTCGCGATCACCAACTTCCTGTGGCCCAACCACGTGCAGATGGCCCGCTTCATGCGCGAGACCCTGCCGAAGGGCCGCAACGGCCGCTACCTCGAGGTCGGTCCCGGCCACGGCTTCCTGCTGCTCTCGGCACTCGAGGTCGGCGCCTTCGACGACGTCCTCGGCGTCGACCTGTCCGCCGCCAGCGTCGAGCAGACCCGCACGATCATCGACCACTTCTACCCCGACGCCCCGGCCCGGGTGGAGCTGCGCGACTTCCTCGAGGCGACCGACCTCGAGCCCTCGTCGTTCGACGCCGTGGTGATGGGCGAGGTGCTCGAGCACGTGGAGCAGCCGGAGGTCTTCCTGCGTCGCATCGCCGAGCTGGCCAAGGACGACGCCTACATCTTCATCACCACCTGCATCAACGCCCCGGCCGTCGACCACATCTACCTGTGGCGCACCACCGACGAGCTCGAGGAGATGATCACCTCGAGCGGCCTGACCATCACCGAGCCGCTGCGACTGCCCTACGAGGGCAAGACCCTCGAGGAGTCCCGCGAGGAGAACCTGCCGATCAACGTGGCCTACGTGCTGGCCAAGACCCCCACGGCCTAGCTGCGCGTCCCGGCCGCCGCGTCGTCAGTACGACGCCCGCTTGGCGCCCATCAGCTCGACCACCAGGCCGCCCCGGCGCTGCACGAAGGCGACGGTCGTGTCGAAGGTGACCGCGTGGCTCGGCGGGACCAGCAGCATCGCGTCGTTCTCGATCTCCCGGGCCAGCGAGGCGTCGAGGTCCTCGACCCAGAAGCAGAGGTGGTCGAGCCCGCCCCCACGCGCCAGCCGCGCCGCGATCGGCGACTCGACGTCGGGCAGCGGCGCCACCAGCTCCACGTCGACGCCCTCGGGCAGACGGAGCAGGCAGCACGTCACGCCCAGCCCCGGGTCGTCGGTGGGGCCGACGACGAGCGTCGCCCCCGAGTCCTCGAAGCGGCGGATGCCCCCGGCCATGTTCGCCACCACGTAACCCACGTGGTGCAGGCGCGGTCCGGTCTCGATGCGCTGAGCGGTCTCGGTCATGGTCAGTAGCCCCCGTAGACGAAGCGGATCGCGTTGCTCGAGGCCCAGGCGACCGCGATCAGCATCACGGCGAGTGCCAGCGCGATCGCGACCTCGATCGCCAGCGTCGCCGCCCAGCCGCGGGCCGTGGTGTGTTCGGTGGCCACCGACTCGTCGTTCGTGCTCATGGTCCCTCGCATTTCGCGTCTCGGCCCTGCTTCTCCAGCAGCCGGCACAGGTCGCCGGCCAGCACGCGCGCCTCGGGCTTGGGCTGCAGCACGTGCACGATGTCCTCGTACTTCACCGGTGGGACCCGGTCCTGCAGCCCCTGGGGGTCGAAGACGACCTTGCCGTTGGTGCGACCGCGCGTGGCCGAGGCCAGCATCTGCCGCACCTTGTCGAGGTACTTCTTGCCTCCACCCGCGCCGTAGACCTTCGGGTCGATCGGCGGCACGTAGAAGTACGTCGGGATCCCGGAGTGCCGCGCCAGCTCGAACATCTGGGCCAGCACGCTGCGGTTCATCGACGACTTCGAGTCGATCTCGCGCTGCAGGATCCGCAGCTGGGTGTCGCGGAGCCCCTGGTTCGTCGTCGACTTCTTCGCGCCGGCGAGGTAGTCGCCGAAGAAGAAGTCGACGGGTCGGCGTTGCCCGAGCGCGCCGAGCCCGGTCAGCGGCGGGGGCGCCGTGTCGCGCTTGGAGTCGAGGAAGGTGAACGAGTCGCTCTTGGCGCTCTCCTTCACCCCCCAGTCGTACCGGTCCTGGATCGGCTTGCTGAGACCGGAGAGCACCCGCCAGCCGAGGTCGCCCGGGCTGACCAGCGCGGAGGCCACCGGCCAGCGCGAGGGCGGCCACACGCTCCCCCGCGCGAGCACGCCGTCGAGGTAGCCCCACTGCTGGACGGCGAGGTCGTTGAGCACCCACACCGGGTTCAGGCTGACCACCACCATGTCCGGCTTGGCGGAGACCGCGGAGGTCTGGGCGGCGAGCTCGTCGGCGAGACGGATGGCGTTGAGGAAGTAGATGTCGGTGGAGGTCCGGTGGCCGTCGACGCGGCCGATCTGGTCGTTGACCAGCCGCGGGATGAACGCGCCGTGGCGCGGTGCCACCCCGAGGAGCTCGGACCCACCGATCCAGGCCACCCGGAAGGTCTTGCGCTTGGGCGTCGGCTTGAAGCCGCGGGGGTCGTTCAGGGGCAGCGTGACGTTGCGCGTCGTCGCCGAGGCCAGCCCCGAGTTGTACGGCGCCGTACGCGTCTGTCCCGGCCGGGACGGCACCACCAGCGAGGCCAGGAGCAGGGCGGCGAGGGTGAGCACGGCGATCCTCAGCAGCGACCACGGCGTGGGCACGTACCCGACCACGCGGCGCAGCCAGGCGAGCACGGCATCGACGTCCACCATCAGAGGAGTCTCCCGTAGAAGGTCGGGACGGCTGAGAGCTCGAGGTTGAGCAGAGGCAGGCTGACCAGCACGAACAGGAACAGCGCCGCGTTGGCGCCGATCCGCCGCGGCAGTGGCCGCGGCTTGGGCACCGGCCGGCGCGCCGTCCACATCCGGTGCAGCACCAGCCCGGTGGAGTGGTAGATCCCGAAGATCACCAGCGGGATGCTCAGGTCGTGCCACAGCGCGATCACCATCATCGTCGCCACGATGGCGGCGTACTGAGTGCGCGCACGCATCCCGCCCATCGGCACGAACACGTTGCGCTGGGCGAACCTGGTCAGGCTCATGTGCCAGCTGTTCCAGAACTCCTGCGGGTTGGCCTTCAGGTAGGGGTTGTTGAAGTTCGGCGCCAGCCGGAACCCGAAGATCCGCGCGCACCCGATGGCCATGTCGGAGTAGCCGGCGAAGTTGAAGTAGAAGTACAGCGCGAACATGACCAGCTCGAGCCAGTAGTCCAGCGCGGAGCCGCTGTGGGTGCGCAACGCGAAGACGTCCTGGCTCCCCCGCAGCAGGTAGGCGATCACGAACACCTTGAACGCGCCGAGGGCGACGGTGAGGATCCCGCTGAGGGTGTCCTCGGCGTTCCACCGCTGGCGGGTGCGCAGTCCCTGGTCGATCTCGGTGTACTCGATGACCGGCCCGATCACCAGCACGGAGGGGAAGAACGAGTAGGCGATCTGCTGGAGCGGCGTGAGCGGCGGCACGATCTCCAGCCGCACCTTGATCAGCTGGTCGACCGCACGGAACGTCGCGAAGCTCAGCCCGATGGGCAGGATGATGTCGCGCACGCGGTCGATGGAGCCCACCCACGGACTGAGCCAGGCGACGCCCCGGTCCATCCGCAGGTTGAACCCGGTGACGAACCACTCGGGGAACAGCTTCCACACGACCATCGGCGCGAGCGCGGCCACGATCAGCACCGTCGTCCACACCCAGCTGGCCTTCTGGTCGCGCCACAGCGCGGCGGCGTGCTGCAGCACGAAGATGCCGAGCCAGAACAGCAGGAAGAACAGCAGCAGGCGTGGGGCGATCAGGAAGGTCAGGTAGGCGCCGGTCAGGCCGAGGATCAGCTGACGCAGCCAGGCGAACGGCGCGAGGAAGAACGCCGGGACGGCGATCACCATCAGGACGAGCAGGTCGGCGAAGTAGCGGAACGGGTCTCCGTCAAGCATCGCGGCGCACTTCGACGTGGTCCGTCGCCAGCGTGAGCGGCAGATCTGCGTCGTAGCGACCATCGCCGAGGTCCCGGAATCCCCGCTCGGGGTAGAACGTGGCCACCTGGCCGTTCTTCGCCGTGGGGAGGTAGCTGCCGCGCAACGTCGTGGCCCCGGCGGCCACGGCGTCGTCGGAGATGCACTTCAGGATCGAGTCCTCGACCCCGCGGCGCAGCACCCGGCAGCTCATCAGGAAGGTGTCGAGCTCCCACGCGTCCGCGTCGCACGCGACGATCGCGACCGCGACGAGGCCGTAGCCGCCGAACCGGTCGGAGACCTCGGCGGCGTACACGCGGTGGTCCGGGGAGTCCACGAGCGCGGAGACCTCGGCCTCGTCACGCCGGATGGTGGTCAGGTTGAACTGGTTGGTCTTGTTGACCAGCTGGGCCACCCGGCCCACGTGCGTCGAGCTGGGACTGAACACGTGCACCTTGAGCTGGAGGGACTGCAGGAACTCCTCGTGCGTCGGTGCCTCCGCGGCTGCGCTCTTCCGGTCACGCTCGACCTGCATCATCGAGGTGCGCTCGCGGTCCTCGCGGGAGACCCTGGCGAACCTGAACCCCTGCAAGGCGGCGGTCAGCGCCGCGATCTCGGCGGGCTCGTCGCTCACCTTCACCAGCGAGACCCCGGGCAGGCGCTGGCGCACCTCGTCGAGCTCGACGTCGTTGTCGTCGACGAACACGAAGCTGTCCACGCCGAGGTTGAGCTCCTCGGCGATGCTCGCGATGTTGTCGGCCTTGCTGTTCCAGTCGACGCGGAGGGCGGCGAAGTCCTTGGGGCCCAGGACCAGGTCACCGCCGCGCCGGTCGAAGATCTCGTCGACGTCGGTGGAGTTGTTCTTGCTGACCAGCGCGAGGAGCGTGCCGTTGGCCGCCTGGTAGGCCAGGCCCTGCTGGAGCGCGCGGAAGGCGTTGCCCGGGAAGCTGTCGCCGACCAGGACCCCGTCGGCGCCGTCCTCACCGATGATGCCGCCCCACAGGGTGTTGTCGGCGTCGACGGCCAGGACCTTGGGCGTCGGCGTCGAGAGGGAGCCGAGCGCCTCGCCGAGGAGGCTCCCGAGGTGCTGGGCGAACCGGCTGGTGAACGGCTGGTGGTACATCAGGTCGTTGCGGGTGTCGTAGGCCTGCTCGACGCCGTGCACGCGGAGCAGCGCCGCGAGGTCGACCAGGGTCACCGGAGCCTCGCCGATGCCGTCGAGGAAGGCCGCCAGCAGCTGGCCGTGCAGTACGGCGAGCCGGGCGCTGGTGCGGGTGTCCAGCGGGTCGAGCCAGTGCAGGTGCGGGAACGGCGGGGTGGAGACCAGCACCGGGACACCGCCGTCACGGGCGGCCTGCGCGACGAGCGCGCCGAGCTGGCGGACGTCCTCCACGAGCCCGGAGGCATCGGCCGAGCCGATCAGCCACTCGGTGAGCGAGGCCTCGAAGACGTCCTCGACGCGCCAGAGCACCAGCAGGCGGTCCGGCTTGCTCTCGAAGCTCCCCGCCGGGTCCATCAGCGTCTGGTGGACCTGGTTGAAGTCGGCCACCACGGTCTCGAGCTCGTCGCTGCCCGGGTATGCCTGCGCCATCGGGCGCAGCAGGAGCTGGGGCGTGAAGCTCGCGGCGACGCCGACCGTCGTGCGCTGCTGCGAATCAGTCATGGAGGGACTAGTGGTGCGTCTCGGAGACGGCTATGCGATTGGCGTGTTCAGGGTGCGTGCATCGCAAGGCGGCGGCGCGAGGGCATACCGGGCTGTCTGTCGAGCGTCGCCAACGCAGCGAGGTGCGTGCCGGGAGCGCGCGAAGCGCGCAGCCGTCTCCGAGACGCACCACTAGATGTCCTCGACACCCTTGCCGCGGAGCACGGTGCGCGCGAGCCCGATGGACCGCATCTTCATGATCTCGGCGGTCTTCAGGCGGACGCCGAACGAGTCCTCGATCAGGGTCACCATCTCCATCGCGGCCAGGGAGTCCCAGGCCGAGGTGTTCGAGGGACTGATGTCGTCGTTCAGCTGGTCGGCGGGGATGCCGAGCCCGGTCGAGAAGACCTCGAGCAAACGGTCGGACATGCACTGACTCCTGCGACGGGGGCGGCCAAATCCCGGTCACGCTATCACCGGGTGAGCGGCCTTCCGGACGTCGCCCCCGCGGGGTGTTCGCGTGTCGTGCGTGGGGCCAGCGTTGTCGCCTTCGCGGCCCTCCGAGAAGATGGCCACATGAGCGCTCCTTGACCTGCCCGACCACCTGTTCATCGCGATCGACCATGTCGGCGTGGCCGTTCCCGACCTGGACAAGGCGATCGCGGACTACCGCGACCACTTCGGCATGGAGGTGGTCCACCAGGAGGTCAACGAGGAGCAGGGAGTGCGCGAGGCGATGGTCGCGGTCGGCGACTCGGGTTCCGCGATCCAGCTGCTCGCCCCGCTGAACGAGGACTCGACGATCGCCAAGTTCCTCGACCGCAGCGGTCCCGGCCTGCAGCAGCTGGCCTTCCGGGTCACCGACGTCGAGGAGGTGTCGCGAGTGCTCCGCGAGCGCGGCCTGCGCCTGCTCTACGACGCCCCGAAGCGGGGTACGGCGGACTCGCGGATCAACTTCATCCACCCCAAGGACGCCGGCGGCGTGCTGGTCGAGCTGGTCGAGCCGGCGCAGGGCCACGGCTGAGAGAAGGCCCACACCCAGGAGACAGTCCGGTTACCCGTCGGTAGTCTCGGGCCGGACCGACGGCCCGACCAGGAGACGAACGTGCAGCAGATCCTCGACGCCATCATGGCCGCCTCAGAAGATCCGCGGAGTACCTCCCCGCAGGACTTCGCGGCTCTCGACATCCCCGAGTCCTACCGTGCCGCCACGGTGCACAAGGACGAGGCGCTCATGTTCGAGGGGATGGCCACCCGCGACAAGGACCCGCGCAAGTCGCTGCACGTCGAGGACGTCGCGCTGCCGGAGCTCGGTCCTGGTGAGGCCCTGGTGGCGGTGATGGCCAGCGCCATCAACTACAACACCGTGTGGACCTCGATCTTCGAGCCGGTCTCGACCTTCGGCTTCCTCGAGCGCTACGGCCGGATCTCCCCCCTGGCGAAGCGGCACGACCTGCCCTACCACGTGGTCGGCTCCGACCTCGCCGGCGTGGTGCTCAAGACCGGGCTCGGGGTGCACTCCTGGAACCCCGGCGACGAGGTCGTCGCGCACTGCCTGTCGGTGGAGCTGGAGAGCCCCGACGGCCACAACGACACGATGCTCGACCCCGAGCAGCGGATCTGGGGCTTCGAGACCAACTTCGGCGGGCTGGCCCACATCGCCCTGGTCAAGTCCAACCAGCTGATGCCCAAGCCCGACCACCTCACCTGGGAGGAGGCCGCCTCCCCCGGCCTGGTCAACTGCACGGCGTACCGCCAGCTGGTCAGCAAGAACGGCGCCGGCATGAAGCAGGGCGACAACGTGCTGATCTGGGGTGCGAGCGGCGGCCTGGGCGGCTTCGCCACGCAGTACGCCCTCAATGGCGGCGCCGTCCCGGTGTGCGTGGTCTCCAACGAGGAGAAGGCCGCCATCGCGCGGAAGATGGGCGCGGAGCTGATCATCAACCGCTCCGAGGAGGGCTACAAGTTCTGGAAGGACGAGCAGACCCAGGACCCCCGCGAGTGGAAGCGCTTCGGCGCGAAGATCCGCGAGCTGACCGGCGGTGAGGACGTCGACATCGTCTTCGAGCACCCCGGCCGCGAGACCTTCGGCGCGAGCGTCTACGTCACCCGCAAGGGCGGCACCATCACGACCTGCGCATCGACCTCGGGCTACATGCACGAGTACGACAACCGCTACCTGTGGATGAACCTCAAGCGCATCATCAGCTCGCACTTCGCCAACTACCGCGAGTCGTGGGAGGCCAACCGGCTGATCGCCAAGGGGATGATCCACCCGACGCTGTCGCGGACCTACTCCCTCGACGAGGTCGGCCAGGCCGCGCTCGACGTGCACCAGAACGCCCACCAGGGCAAGGTCGGCGTGCTCTGCCTCGCCCCCGAGGAGGGCCTCGGCGTGCGCGACGAGGAGAAGCGCGCCCAGCACCTCGACAAGATCATGGCCTTCCGCGGCGTCTGAGATCGCCCTGAAATCGGGTAGTCCGAGGCCGAAAACACCTCTCCCCCGGCGTGTCGCGATCGTTGAACCTCGGACTACCCGTTTTCGGCTCGGCGCGTCGCGGGGTGGTGCTCGGAGAGTGCCTTGCCCATGGGTGACACTGGCGTCGTACGACGAGTCACCCACCCGGAAGCGAGAGAAGAAAAGATGAGCGACCAGGGTCTTTCGATCTTCGACAACCCGTCCGAGGACAACGCGGACGAGCCCACGCAGGTGATCCCGGTGGGTACCACGAGCAACGAGAAGCCCGCCGCGGGTGCCGAGCAGGTGCGCACCGCGACGCGCGACCACAGACCGCGACCCAGACGCGTCCGGCGCCCACCAGGGCCCCGGCACAGCGCACCGAGCCACGGGAGAGCCGCCCGGCCCCCGCGACCCCCGCCAACCAGGCCGCCGAGAAGCCCGCCGCCAGGCCGGTCCCGCCGCGCCCGGAGGCCAGCGGTCGGCCGAACCCGCAGCCCGCCAAGGCGCCGGTCCAGCCGAGCCTGCCCACGGTGCGTCGCGGTGGCTACGACGTCACCGCGGTCGACGCCTTCGTGCGCACCGCCTCGGCCGAGAAGGCCGGGCTCACCGCGAGCCTCAACCAGGCCCAGCAGCGGATCAAGGAGCTGCAGGGCGAGGTCGACTCGCTGCGCACGGCGATCGACGAGAACGAGAACCCGACGTACGCCGGTCTCGGCGGCAAGGCCAGCGAGATGCTGCGCCTGGCCGAGGAGCAGGCGGCCGAGGTGCTGGCCGAGGCCAACGCCCACGCCGCGCAGATCCGCGAGCAGGCCAAGCGGCACGCAGCTTCGGTGAAGTCCGAGGCCGAGTCCGAGGCCGAGCAGCTGCGCGCGACGCAGATGCGCGAGCTCGAGGAGACCCGGACCCGCACCAGCGCCGACATCGAGTCCCACCGCAGCCGCGCGATGGCCGAGGCCGACGACCACCTCGCCTCCGCCAGGCGCGAGGCCGAGCAGCACCGTCTCGCCGCCGAGCAGGAGATCAACGCCACCCGCACCAGCGCGATCCGGGAGGCCGAGCAGCAGCGGGCCGCCGCCGAGCGCGAGGTGCAGGAGGCGATGCGCACGCTGGCCGTGGAGAAGGAGCGGCTCACCCGTGAGGCGGCGGAGAACCACGACGCTGCCGCGGCCGAGACCAAGCGACTCGTCGCGGAGGCCGAGGAGCGTGCCGACGCCGCCGAGCAGCGTGCCCGCGAGGCGACCGAGGCGGCCAACTCCCACCGCGAGCAGACCGCGCAGGAGGCCGAGCAGCTGATCACCCGGTCCCGCCGCGAGGCCGAGCAGATCGTCAGCGCGGCCAAGAAGCAGGCCGACGCGCTGCGCAACAGCGGTCACGCCGACTCCGAGCGCGAGCTCGCCGCCCTCAAGACCGAGGTCGACCGCCTCGCCCGTCGCCGCGACTCGATCACTGCGCAGCTCTCCGCACTGCGTGACGTGGTGGCCGGGTTCGGCAACGACGACGAGGGCTGAGCGTGCCTGACCCCCAGGAACCGAAGCAGACCGGCCGCCGCGACTCCGCGGCGGCCGGTGCTGCGTCAGGGGCCACCTCAGGTGCCACCGCTGCCACGGCCACCTCTCCTGCGCACGGCGACACCCCCGTCGGCACGACCTCTGGGTGGGCGCTCTCCGAGCATCCGTTCCGCACCGGCTTCTACCTGGCCTCGGGCGCACTCGCGTCGTGGTGGCTCTTCGAGAGGATCCTGTCCGCACGTTCGGTGCTGATCCTGATCGTCGTCTCGCTGTTCCTCGCCTTCGGGCTCAACCCGCCCGTCGAGTTCTTCATGCGGCGTGGGCTCAAGCGCTCGCGCGCCGTGCTGGTGGTGGCCCTCGTCGTCATCGTCGCCCTTGCCCTCTTCCTGCTGGCGATCGTGCCGGTGATCGCCGACCAGGTCACTGCGCTCTCGCACAACGCACCGCACTGGTTCGACGACCTCCAGCACAACAGCCAGATCAAGAAGCTGGACGCGAAGTACGACATCGTCGACAAGGCCAAGCACTACGTCCTCGGCGGTGACCTCGCCAAGAACGTCTTCGGCGGCGTCCTCGGAGTCGGTCTGGCCATCCTGGGGGCGCTGGCCAACGTCTTCGTGGTCGTGGTGATGACGCTGTACTTCCTCTCCACCCTCCCGCAGGTCAAGGGCGGCCTCTACCGGCTGGCACCCGCGAGCCGCCGCCAGCGCGTCTCCCACCTCGGTGACCGCATCCTCGACGGCATCGGCGGCTACGTCTCCGGGGCGTTCGTGGTCGCTGTCTGCGCCGGCGTCTCGACGCTGGTGTTCCTGTTCATCGTGGGCCTGGGGCAGTACGCCGTGGCGCTGGCGTTCGTGGTCGCGCTGCTCGACGTGATCCCGATGATCGGCGCGACCCTTGGTGCGGTGATCGTCTGCTCGATCGCCGCCGCGGTCGACCTGAAGGCCGGCATCGCCTGCGTGATCTTCTACATCATCTACCAGCAGGTGGAGAACTACCTGATCTACCCACGGGTGATGTCGAAGTCGGTCGACATCCCTGGCGTGATGACCGTGATCGCCGCCCTCGTCGGCGCCAGCCTGCTCGGCGTCATCGGGGCGCTCCTCGCCATCCCCACCGCCGCCGCGATCCTGCTGCTCATGCGCGAGGTCGTCGTACGACGGCAGGACACGCGCTAGCGGCTAATCGTCGGCGAAGCGCCGCAGGACCTCGGTGAAGACCTCGGGCTGCTGCGAGTGGACCCAGTGCCCCGCTCCCTTGACGACGACCCGGCGGTGGCGTGGGAACCAGCGCTCCATGGCCCCCTCGTGCTCCGGCTTCACATAGCCGGACTCGGCGCCGGCGACCCACAGCACCGGGCCGTCGTACGGCGCCAGGCCGTCGAGCTCGTCCTCGGGCCAGCCGCTGATCGTCGACCAGCTCGTCGCCCAGCACCTCGAGGTTGGCCTGCCAGCGCCAGCCGTCACCGTCACGTCGCAGGTTCTGCAGCAGGAAGTCGCGCACCGTCCGGTTGGGGACCGCCTCCGCGAGGGCCTCGTCGGCGTCGGCACGCCGCTCCACCGCGTCGAGGTCGAGGCCACGCATCGCCTCGACGTACCCCCGGAACTCGTCGCTGCTGCCGTAGTCGACCGGGGCGATGTCGACGACGCAGAGCCGGCTCACCAGCTCGGGGTGGCGCAGGGCCAGCACCATGGCCACCTTGCCGCCCATCGAGTGCCCGACCAGCGTCACCGGGTCGTCGGAGGAGAGCAGGTTTGCCACCTCGTCGGCGGCGTCCGGGTAGTCGAAGTCCTCCGACCAACCCGAGCGTCCGTGGTGCGGCAGGTCCACGAGCAGTGCCCGATGGCTGCCGGCGAGGGACTTGGCGATGCCGGTCCAGTTGCGGCCCTGCCCGAACAGGCCGTGGCAGAAGACCACCAGCGAGCCGTGCTCGCCGATCGGGGTGGTGTGGAGACCCGGCATGCCGCCATTGTCCCGGCAGGGCCGGGGAGAGCGACCCTGGGGCGGCCCCCGCTAGGCGGACCAGCGCACGGACTCCTCCACGACGTCGGCCCACGCGTGCACGCCCCGCAGGTCGTCGCGGGTCGACAGCAGGGTGCTGACGCCGCGCACGTGGCGGAAGGCGAGGTCCGCGCTCCCGCGCTCGCCGGTGTCGAGGACGACCCGCTCGGTGGGGTCGAGGAAGGTGATCGGCTCCATGGTTCCCTCCGTGGTGCGCCTGGTCGCGGTGTCGCTGATCGACTGAGGCACCAGCGTGCCGGGCCAAGGTCACGGAGAAGTTGACGCCGGGTTACCGCCAGGTCACCGAATCCCGGCCGGCGGGTGACCTCCTAGAAGTCGAACCCGTCGAACATGTCTCCGACACCGTCGAACATGCCACCCACGCCGTCGCCGATCGCCCCGATGCCGTCACCGATCCCGTCGCCGAGGGCGCCGATCCCGTCACCGATCCCGTCGAAGCCGCCGCCGAACATCATCCCCATGAACATCATGTCCATCGGTCCGAAGCCGCCGAAGTAGCCCGCTGCGTAGGGCTGGTAGGCCCGTCCGCCCTGCCAGTAGGGAACCCGGCGTGAGCCGACCATCACCTGGCGGATGTCCGGCTCGGCCCCTGCCTTGACCCGCTCGGCGTCGAGGGCGCAGGCGGGTACGTCGCGCTGGGTGCCGCCCGGCGGGGCGTAGGGCACGTCCTCGACGGAGAGACCGTGGCGCGGGTCGAAGAAGCAGGGCGGGCGGCGTTTCGGCAGCGGCTCGCCGTCGACGCGGGCGCGCACGCACGCCATGGCGTAGCGGCCGTCCTCGAGGATCTCGGTGACGTGCCTGACCTGCTCGGGCTCAGCGATGGTGTCCGCGGCCGTCTTGGCCGACTCGTAGGCGTCGAGAGCGCGCTGGTAGTCCGCGTTCGCGCCGGGGTCGAGCTGGTGGCCGGCCAGGTCGGTGTCCAGCCGCTGGAGCTCCTCCCCCAGGGCGGTGACGTCCTCGAAGGCCAGCTTGCGCACGGGTGCGAGCTCGGCCTCCTTGCGCTCGAGTGCCTTGCGCTTGTTGCTCTTGACCACCGACACGACGACCACGCCGGCGATGGCCAAGAGGATCAGGAAGACGAGGGCACCCACGGGACCACCCTACGGAGTCGCGCCAGCCCGCCGACGTACCGCCGTGCAACGCGGCGACCTGCCTCAGCGGTTGCTGTAGTCGCGGAAGCCGCGCTTGGTCTTGCGACCGAGGTACCCGGCAGTGACGAGGTGCTCGAGCAGCGGGGCGGGCGCGAAGCCCGGCTCGCGGAACTCGAGGTAGAGCTCGCGCTGGATCGCCAGGGACACGTCGTTGCCGACCACGTCGAGCAGCTCGAAGGGCCCCATCGGCAGGGCACAGCCCTGCTTCATCGCCGTGTCGATGTCGTCGGCGGTGGCGTAGTGCGCCTCGAGCATCTTGATCGCGTCGTTGAGGTAGGGGAAGAGCAGCGCGTTGACGATGAATCCGGCGCGGTCGGCGCACGAGACGGCGACCTTGCCCACCTTGGCGCACAGCGCCCGGGTGGTCTCCGTGACGTCCTCGCTGGTCGCCACCGTCGAGACGACCTCGACGAGCTTCATGATCGGCGCGGGGTTGAAGAAGTGCATCCCGACGACGTCCTGGGGCCGGCTGGTCGCCCGGGCGCACTCGATGATCGGCAGGGACGACGTGGTCGTGGCCAGGATGGCTCCTGGCTTGCAGATCTCGTCGAGGTTCTCGAACAGCGTCGTCTTGACCTTGAGGTCCTCGGCGATCGCCTCCACCACGATGTCGACCTCCGCCAGGTCGTCCAGCGACGTCGACCCGGTCAGCCGGCCCAGCACCTCGGCCTTCGCCGACTCCTCGAGCTTGCCGCGCTGGATCGCCTTGTCCAGCGAGCGCTCGATGGTCGCAGCGACGGCGTCGACCTTGTCCTGCGAGCGGCCGACGTAGAGCACGTCGTACCCGCTCTTCGCGAACACCTCGACGATGCCGGTGGCCATCGTGCCGGTGCCGACGACGCCGACCGTCTTGATGTCGTGCTTGAGCTCCGGCTGGTCGTCGTCCGAAGGGGTCTTGTCGTCGGCCACGACGACGGGGCTGTCGGGGGCCTCGTAGCTGTAGAAGCCCCGGCCGGTCTTGCGACCGAGCATGCCCGCGGTGACCATCTGCTTGAGGATCGGCGACGGCGCGTGCAGCCGGTCGCGGCCCTGGCGGTACATCGTCTCGAGGATCTCGTACGCCGTGTCCAGGCCGATCAGGTCGAGCAGGGCCAGCGGGCCCATCGGGTAGCCGCAGCCGAAGCGCATCGCGGCGTCGATGTCCTCGCGTGAGGCGTAGCGGCCCTCGTACATCGACACGGCGTGGTTGAGGTAACCGAACAACAACGTGTTGGCGATGAAGCCGGCCTTGTCGCCGCACACGACCGGGTTCTTGCCGAGGGCCTGCACCAGCTGTGAGACGTCCTCGAGCACGTCCGGCTCGGTGACGACCGTCTGCACGATCTCGACGAAGCCCTGCACCGGCGCCGGGTTGAAGAAGTGCACCCCGATCACGCGGCCGGGGTGGGCGTTGGCCGCGGAGATCTCGGTCACCGAGAGGGAGGAGGTGTTCGTGGCGAGGATCGCGTCCTCGGCGACGATGTCGTCGAGCTGCTTGAAGATCGCCTTCTTGATCTCCGGCGACTCCACCACCGCCTCGACGACCAGGTCGGCGCTCTTCAGCTCGGCGAGCTCGGTGGCGAAGGTGACCCGCTGGAGCAGTGCCTGCTGGTCCTCCTCGCTGAGCTTGCCCCGCGAGACCGCGCGCCCGGTCGAGCTGTCGAGGTGCTGGCGAGCACGCTCCACACCGTCCTCGTCGACCTCGACACCGACGACGTCGTAGCCGTGCCGGGCGAACACCTCAGCGATGCCGGCGCCCATGGTGCCCAGCCCCACCACGCCGATCGTCTTGAACTCACGTGCCATGCGGCACATGGTCGCATGTGCCTACGCCCCGGTAGATGTGGGTCCGCTCACGTCCAGGGCTGGTCGCCGAACCGATAGTCCAGGACGGTTGGGCCCTCGAGAAGACCTCGCAAGGGCCCGATCGTCCTGGACTATCGATCTTCGGCATTCACGTGAGCCCATCCACGAGCCGGGTGACCTCGTCGGCGCAGCCCCAGCTGAGGGTGACGCCGGCGCCGCCGTGGCCGTAGCAGTGGACCACCCGGCCCTCCACGTCGAGCCGGACCTCCGGGCGCACCGGGCGCAGGCCGACACGGTGGGCCACCACCTGCGCCTTGGCGAGGGCCGGCACCAGCCGGGTGGCGCGCTCGAGGATCGCGGAGGCGACCTGCGGCGACGGCGTGCGGCTCCAGTCGCCGTCGTCGTCAGTCCCTCCCACGACGACCACGTCACTGCGCGGCACGACGTACGTCGGACCGGACTCGTCGAGCCACCAGCGGTCGATCTCGACGCCGGAGACCAGCACCACCTGTCCCCGCACGGGACGCACCGAGACGTCGCGAGCCAGCAGGCGGGAGCCCATGCCGGCGCAGTTCACGACCACCTCGTCCGGCCTGTCGGCCGGAGGCAGGCCGCCGAGGCTCATCCGGGTCACGGTGCCGCCGAGGAGCTCGAGCCGGTGGTGCAGCCAGTCGAGGTAGACGGGCATGTCGACCACCGGCGCGGTGAACGACCACGCGTCGCCGTACCCGTCGACGGGCGCGACCCGGTGCAGGTCCGGGACGGCCTCGGCCCACCACGGGTCCGGGGTGGCGACCGCGAGGACCTCGGTGCCCTCCAGCAGCCGCACGCCGGTCTCCCCGCCATCGGCGCCCGCGAGCTCGGCGAACGCCCGGTAGGACTCCGCGCCCCACACGCGGACCCGGTCCTGGGGCAGCGCGAGGTAGGGGTACCAGAGCGCGGCGGCGACCACCGAGGTCGTCTCCCGCGGCAGGTCGCGAGCGACGACGTCCACCCGGTGGCCGGCCTCGGCCAGCCGCACGGCACACGTCAGCCCGACCACGCCGGCCCCGACCACGATCACCCGCCCCACACGCCGAAGCATGGCAGCCCGGACGGGGAGGTAGCCTGCCTTTCCGTGAGGCTCGTCGTCGCTCGCTGCCAGGTCGACTACGCGGGGCGGCTGACGGCGCACCTGCCGATGGCCACCCGGGTGCTGATGCTGAAGTCCGACGGGTCGGTGCTGGTGCACTCCGACGGCGGCTCCTACAAGCCGTTGAACTGGATGAGCCCGCCGTGCACGGTCAAGGAGGGTCACTCCGAGGACGGCCAGGTCGAGTGGCTGGTCGAGGCCAAGTCCGGCGACAGCCTGCGCATCCTGATCGAGGAGATCCTGCACGACACCCGTCACGACCTCGGCGTCGATCCGGGGCTGCAGAAGGACGGCGTGGAGAAGCACCTGCAGGAGCTCCTCGCCGAGCATCCGGCGACGCTTTCCGACGGCCTCACCCTCGTACGGCGGGAGTTCCCGACCGCGATCGGACCGGTCGACCTGATGTGTCGCGACGCCGCCGGCGCCTCCGTGGCCGTGGAGATCAAGCGCCGCGGCGAGATCGACGGCGTCGAGCAGCTGACCCGCTACCTGGAGCTGCTCAACCGCGACCCGCGGCTCTCCCCGGTCCGTGGCATCTTCGCCGCCCAGGAGATCAAGCCGCAGGCACGCGTGCTGGCCACCGACCGCGGCATCGCCTGCGCTGTGGTCGACTACGACGCGCTGCGCGGGATGGACGACCCGACCCAGCGACTGTTCTGACGGCGGTCAGCCCGCCGGAGTCCGGAGCGGGAAGGTCATCCGGAACGTGGTTCCCTCCGGACCGCTGCGGAGCACCTCGATGGTGCCCGCGTGGGCCTCGATGATCGCCAGGGCGATGGTCAGGCCGAGGCCGGCACCCTGCGTCTGCTGCGCCACGGCGTTCGGCGCGCGGAAGAGGCGCTCGAACAGGGCTTCGGGGTCCTCGTCGCCGATGCCCACCCCGGTGTCGATCACGTCGATGAGTGCGCTCGGGCCCTGCACCCCCAGCGCGACCCGGACCATGCCGTCCTTCGGGGTGAACTTGATCGCGTTGGACAGCACGTTGTCGAGGGCCTGACCGAGCCGGTCGCGGTCGCCGAACATCGGTACGGCGATCCCGGGGGTCTCCAGCGCGAGGTGGAGCTGCGCCTCCTCCGCGCGGGGACGCGCCGCCTCGACCGCGTCACGGACCACCAGCTCGAGGTCGATCTCCGCAGAACGGATCGCCAGGCCGGACTCCTCGATGGCGACCAGGGTCAGCAGGTCGTCGACGAGGCGCAGCTCGCGCTCGGCGCTGCGCAGGATCACCGAGAGGAACCGGCGGCCCTGGGGGCTGAGCTCCTCGAGGTCGCTCATCAGCTCGCCGTACCCGATCATCGAGGTCAGCGGGGTGCGCAGCTCGTGGGAGACCGTGGCGAAGAACTCGTCCTTGACCCGGTCGGTCTCCTCCTGCATCCGCCGACGCTCGGAGATGTCGCGCACGGCGGCCGAGACGAGCAGGCCGGCGTCGGTCTCCAGCGGGGACAAGGTGACCTCCACCGGGAACTCCGAGCCGTCCTTGCGCCGGGCGAACAGGTCTCCGGCCAGCCCCATCGGCCGGGTCCGCGGCTCGCTGACGAAGCCGCTGCGGAAGGCCATGTGCATGCCGGAGAAGCGGTCGGGCACCAGGATCTCGACCTGCCGGCCGACCAGCTCGGAGCGCTCGTAGCCGAACAGCTCCTCCACCTGCGCGTTGACCAGGATGATCTGACCGTCCCGGTCGACGATGACCATGCCGTCGGGCGCCGCCTCGAGGAGAGCGCCGAAGAGCCGGGTCTGCTGGTACTTGTCGGCCGGCTCACGGATGGAGATGGCGACCACGACGCCGCGCTCGGTCGCCACCGGGGAGAGGGTGAGGTCCATGGTCTGGTTGCTGCCGCTGGAGTGGGTCAGCACGCAGTTGCGCACCGTCACCTCGACCCGGTTGAGCACCACCGCGTCGACCGCGATCCGCTGGAACTCGTGCATCGTCTCGCGGCCGAAGCTGTCCACGCGCAGCCCGGCCATCTTCTGCTCCGGGACGCCGACCACGTCGCCGGCACCCTTGTTGGCGAGCAGGAACAGCCCGGAGGGGTCGGCCAGCACGATGGCCTCCTCGGACTGGGTCACCAGCTCCGAGAGCTCCGCGTAGGTCCACTCGCCCTCATCGTGCATCAGCATGTTCGTCGCTGTCCGCCTGATCGCTCGGTCCGAAGAGGCCCTCCCTCGGTGGAGGGGGGCCCCGAGACGTTCATCGGCACACTACGACGAGCACGCACCCCCGATGGGGCACTTTTACCCGAGTGTCCGGTATTTGTGGACCAGTACCTAGACCAGCTCGTGCGCGTCTCGGATGGCCCGGACGATGCCGGCCATCGCCTGGGTGAGGCTGAAGTCCTTGGGGGTGAACACCGCGGCCACGCCCAGCTCCTGCAGCGCGCGGGCGTCCCGGTCGGGGATGATCCCGCCGACGATCACCGGGACGTCGTCCAGGCCGGCGGTCCTCATCTGCTCCAGCACGTCGGGCACCAGCTCCATGTGCGACCCGGAGAGGATGGACAGCCCGACGCAGTGCACGTCCTCGGCGACCGCCGCGGCGACGATCTGCTCGGGGGTCAGCCGGATGCCCTGGTAGACGACCTCGAAGCCGGCGTCCCGGGCGCGTACGGCGACCTGCTCGGCGCCGTTGGAGTGCCCGTCGAGCCCGGGCTTGCCGACGAGCAGGCGCAGCCGGCCGCCCTGCTGGCCGCTGAGCTCCTCCCCCGTCCTCCTGACCTGCTCGCGCACCTCGGCGAGCTCCTGCCCGGCCTGGCCGACCTGCTCGCCCACGCCGACCGCGCCGGAGACGCCCGTGGGCGCCCGGAACTCCCCGAACACCTCGCGCAGGGTGCCGGCCCACTCCCCGGTGGTGGCGCCGGCACGGGCCGCGGCCAGGGTCGCCTCCATCAGGTTGGCGTCTGTCTTCGCGGCAGCGGCCAGCGCCGCCAACGCGTCGTCGACCGCACCCTGGTCACGCTGCTCGCGCCAGGCCTGCGAGGCCCGCGACCGCCGAGCGCTCGGCCTCCGGGTCGGCGGCCTGGATGGCGGCGTCGAGGTCGGCGGTCAGCGGCGAGGGCTCGGTGGTCTCGAACCTGTTCACCCCCACGACGATCTCCTCGCCGTTCTCGATCCGCGCCCGGCGGGCCGAGTGCGAGCTGACCAGCGCCTGCTTCATGTAGCCCGACTCGACCGCGGCGATCGCGCCGCCGAGCGCCTGCACCCGGTCCATCTCCGCACGCGCGTCCTCGACGAGCTGGGCCACCTTCGCCTCGATGACGTGGGAGCCCTCGAAGATGTCGTCGTACTCCAGCAGGTCGGACTCGAAGGCCAGCACCTGCTGCAGGCGCAGCGACCACTGCTGGTCCCACGGCCGCGGCAGGCCGAGGGCCTCGTTCCACGCCGGGAGCTGTACGGCGCGGGCGCGGGCGTCCTTGGACAAGGTGACGCCGAGCATCTCCAGGACGATCCGCTGCACGTTGTTCTCCGGCTGTGCCTCGGTCAGTCCGAGCGAGTTGACCTGCACGCCGTAGCGGAAGCGGCGCATCTTCTCGTCCTCGACGCCGTAGCGCTCGCGGGTGATCTCGTCCCACAGGCGCACGAACGCGCGCATCTTGCAGGTCTCCTCGACGAACCGGACGCCGGCGTTGACGAAGAAGGAGATCCGCCCGACCACCGTGGCGAAGTCGTCCTCGGAGACCTGGCCGGAGTCCTTGACCGCGTCGAGGACCGCGATCGCGGTGCACAGCGCGTAGGCCAGCTCCTGGGTGGGGGTCGCTCCCGCCTCCTGCAGGTGGTAGCTGCAGATGTTGATCGGGTTCCACTTCGGGATCTCGTGGACGGTGTAGGAGATCACGTCGGCGATCAGCCGCATCGAGTGCTCGGGCGGGAAGGCGTAGGTGCCTCGCGAGAGGTACTCCTTGATGATGTCGTTCTGCGTGGTCCCGGCGAGCTGGTGGGCGATCTGCTGGCGCTCCTCGTCGGAGGAGTCCGCTGTCAGGCCGTTCTGCTCCTCCGCGACGACCTGGTAGAGCGCCAGCAGCCACATCGCCGTGGCGTTGATCGTCATCGAGGTGTTCATCTCGGTGAGCGGGATGTCCTCGAAGAGCCGCCGCATCTCACCGAGGTGCGGGATCGGCACGCCCACCTTGCCGACCTCGCCGCGCGCGAGCGGGGAGTCCGGGTCGTAGCCGGTCTGCGTCGGCAGGTCGAAGGCGACCGACAGGCCGGTCTGCCCCTTGGCCAGGTTGGTGCGGTACAGCTTGTTGGACTCACCGGCCGAGGAGTGCCCGGCGTAGGTCCGCATCACCCAGGGCCGGTCCTTGACCGGACGCTTCGCTGTCCCGTCCGCGGCCGACGTGTCGTCGCTCATGGGCTGAGGGTAGGACGCTTCGTGAGCACCGGGTATGCCCTGTTCGGTCCCTCACATGCGGGATGTGTCACACGGGCCGGGCCTCTGGGTCAGCTCACCTGCGACTGCGCGGAGGGCTCGACGGGGATCATCCAGCGCAGGTGCGAGAGGTGCAGCAGGCGTCGTACGGCGGGAGTCCCGCCCCGCAGCACCACCCGGCGGCCCTGGCGCTCGGCGAACCGGTTGGCCACGGCGATCAGCTTGAGCGTGGTCAGGTCGATGCTCTCGACGCGGTCGATGTCGACCACGATCCCCCCGGGTGCCTGTGCGAGCAGCGCGTAGAGCGCTGCGCGGAGCTCCGCGGTGCAGCGCACGTCGAGGGAGCCGGAGAGCTCCAGCGTGTCCGCGTGCGTCGTGTGTTCCATGTGCCCTGTTCCCTCACCCCAAGTGTGGCCCCACTATCGGGCAACGTCGCGGGGATTTCGGGGGAACGCGCAGATGGCGCGTCGATTTGGCATCTGGGGCGGGAAATGTCGCCCCGAGTCGGTCCCTCAGTCGGGCAACCGGTCTACCTCGGCCCCCACCGCGCGCAGGGACTCGGCGAACCACGGGTACCCGCGGTCGATGTGCTGCGACTCGGCGACCTCGGTCGTCCCCTGCGCCGCCAGCCCGGCCAGGACCAGGGCGGCACCCGCGCGGATGTCGTGGGCGACCACCGGGGCGCCGGAGAGCTGGCCCACCCCGCGGACGACGGCATGGTGCCCGTCGGTGCGCAGGTCGGCGCCGAGCCGGGCGAGCTCCTGGGCGAACATGAACCGCGCCTCGAAGACGTTCTCGGTGATCATCGCGGTCCCCTTCGAGACCGCGGCCAGGGCCATCGCGAAGGGCTGGAGGTCGGTCGGGAACCCCGGGTAGGGCAACGTGGCGACGTCGAAGCTGGTCAGCCGCCGCTCGGTGAGCACCGTGAAGCCGTCGTCGTCGATGTCGACCTCGGCGCCCGCGTTCACCAGCTTGTCCAGGACGATGTCGAGGTGATGGGCGACGCCGCCCTCGATGCGGACCTCGCCGCCCGCGATCGCGCTGGCGAAGACCCAGGTGCCGGCGACGATGCGGTCGGTCACGGTCCGGTGCTCGGTCGGAGCCAGCCGCTCGACCCCCTCGATGGTCAGGGTCGAGGTCGAGACGCCCTCGATCCGGGCACCCATCGCGCCCAGCATCCGGCACAGGTCGACGATCTCGGGCTCGCGCGCGACGTTGTCGATCACGGTGGTGCCCTCCGCGAGGACGGCCGCCATCACCAGGTTCTCCGTCGCCCCCACGGACGGGAAGTCCAGCCAGAGGTTCGCGCCGCGCAGCCGTTCCTTCACCTCGGCCACGACCTGGCCGTGCTCGATGTGGACGGTGGCACCGAGGTCGCGCAGGCCCGCGATGTGCATGTCGAGACCGCGCGAGCCGATCGCGTCACCGCCGGGCAGCGCGACGCTCGCCCGGTGGCACCGGGCCACCAGCGGACCCAGCACGGCGATCGAGGCACGCAGGCGGCGGACCAGCTCGTACGGCGCCTCGTGGTCGAGCTGCTCGGGCACGTCGATGACCGCCGTACCCGACGTCGACCCGGTGGTGGGGTCGGCGTCCAGCGGGTGCTCGATGTCCACGGTGCAGCCGAGGCGGCGCAGCAGGTCGCCCATCACGGCGACGTCGAGGATGTTCGGCACGTTGTGCACCACCGAGCGACCGGGTGCGAGCAGTGCAGCCGCCATCAGCTTCAGCGCCGAGTTCTTGGCCCCGCCGACGTAGACGCGCCCCTCGAGCGGACGGGTCAGGGGCCCCTGCGAGACCACCCGGAAGCTCCCCATGTCGGGCACTCTAGGCGGCATCGCGTTCGGAACGCCCCGCGGGTTTCGACGCGCCGTTGCGACCTCGCAAGCTCGGTCGCAGGCTTGCTCAACCTGCCGCCCCACGCCGGGCACTCCTCCGTCGTGCCCGGCTAGGGTCGTCACATGGTGAACCTGACCCGCATCTACACCCGCACGGGCGACGGCGGGCGGACCCGGCTCGGCGACATGAGCGAGACCAGCAAGACCGATGCGCGGCTGCGGGCCTACGCCGACGTCGACGAGCTGAACGCCCACCTCGGGGTGGTCCTGGCGACGGGCGGGCTGGACGACGAGGTCGCGGCGGTGCTCACCCACGTGCAGAACGACCTCTTCGACGTCGGCGCCGACCTGTGCACGCCAGTGGTGCCCGACCCGGAGTACCCGCCGCTGCGCATCGAGCAGGACTACGTCGACCGGCTCGAGGGCTGGTGCGACCGCTGGAACGAGGAGCTGCCCAAGCTGCGCTCGTTCATCCTCAACGGCGGCACCGTGGCGGCGGCCCACCTGCACGTCGCGCGCACGGTGTGCCGGCGGGCGGAGCGCTCGGCCTGGGCCGCCCACGAGGAGTACGCCGAGTCGATGAACCCGCTCGCGACCACCTACCTCAACCGCCTCTCCGACCTGCTGTTCATCCTGGCGCGGCACGCGAACCGCGAGCTCGGCGACGTCCTCTGGGTCCCCGGCGGCGAGCGCGGCGAGTAGCACGCTGACCGGGGCATCTGACGCCCCACAACGCCGAGCGGGGATCCGGTACGCCGCACGACACCGAGCGGGGGATCCATGCACGTCGACGCGACGACACGTGCAGAAACCCCGCTCAGCGCCTCAGGGCTTGCATCCCCCGCTCAGCGCCCAGAGCGTGCAGCAATCCCCCGCTCGGCGAATCAGAGGGCGGGGCTGGAGCCCGGGGGGCCGGCCTCGAGCCAGGACTGCAGCCCGGTCAGCGAGCTGCGGCTCATCGCGAGCTCGGTCTCCCCGCGAGGGGTCGTGCAGACCACGACGACCGAGCCGGCGTACAGGGCGAACTCCTCGGCCTTGCGCGGCACCCGCTGCGAGACCAGGTTCAGGTCACTGCGGCGCCAGGACCGCTTCGGGACCGGGAGCGGGGAGAAGATCCGGTACCACTCCAGGGAGTCCTCGCGGTAGCGGCCCAGGCCCAGCACCCAGCCGCGGCCGTCGGGCAGCGATCCGTCACGGACGCTGAGCTCGAAGGTGCCGTCGTGGCGTGAGATCAGCCGGCGACGGATCACCAGGGCGGCGACGAGGAACAGGAGCACGAGCAGCACGACACCGGCTGAGTCCAGCAGCCACTGCCAAACTGCCATTGCGCCTCGTTCCGCCGCGGGGTCTCGGATTTGCTCGATCCAAGGAAGCACAGCGTAGGAGATGACCCCTCCCAACACGAAAACCGCCCTGATCAAGCAGGACGGCTCGTGCGGAGGCCGGCGAGAAGTCGGCGCAGATCGGCTACTAGCCCCGCTCCGCCGCGCGCACGCGCGCCTCGAGGCGGTGGATCTCCGACTCCGACTTCGAGGAGTCCGAGCGCGCCGACTCCAGCTCGGAGCGAGCGCTGGACAGGTCGATGTCGGCAGCCACCTCGGCGTGCGAGGCGAGCACGGAGACCCGGTTGTTGGCCACCGAGAGGATCCCCTCGTCCACCGCGAACGTGGAGGTCTCGCCGTCGGGGGTGTCCACCTCGACCGCGCCGGGCGCCAGCAGCGAGAGCACCGGCATGTGGTTGGCCAGGATGCCGATCTCCCCGCCCGCCGTACGCGCGTTGACGACCGTCGCCTCGCCCGACCAGACGAGGCGGTCGGCCGCGACGACCTCGACCTGCAGGGTGTTCTCGGCCATCAGTCGCTGCTCTGACCCGTGGACTTCTGGATCTCTGCCCACTTGCGCTCGACGTCGTCGAGACCACCGCACATGAAGAACGCCTGCTCGGCCACGTGGTCGTAGTCACCGTCGGCGATCTTGTTGAACGCCTCGATGGTGTCCGCGACCGGGACGGTGGAGCCCTCGAGGCCGGTGAACTGCTTGGCGACGTAGGTGTTCTGCGAGAGGAAGCGCTGGATCCGGCGAGCGCGCGAGACGATCACCTTGTCCTCCTCGGAGAGCTCGTCGACACCGAGGATCGCGATGATGTCCTGCAGCTCCTTGTTGCGCTGGAGGATCTGCTTGATCCGGATCGCGCAGTCGTAGTGGTCCTTGCCGATGTACTGCGCGTCGAGGATCCGCGACGTCGAGGTCAGCGGGTCCACGGCCGGGTAGATGCCCAGCGAGGCGATCTCGCGGGACAGCTCGGTGGTCGCGTCGAGGTGGGCGAACGTCGTCGCCGGCGCCGGGTCGGTGTAGTCGTCGGCCGGCACGTAGATCGCCTGCAGCGAGGTGATCGAGTGGCCTCGCGTCGAGGTGATCCGCTCCTGCAGGGTGCCCATCTCGTCGGCCAGGTTGGGCTGGTAGCCCACCGCGGAGGGCATCCGGCCCAGGAGGGTGGAGACCTCCGAGCCGGCCTGGGTGAACCGGAAGATGTTGTCGATGAAGAGCAGCACGTCCTGGTTCTGCACGTCGCGGAAGTACTCCGCCATGGTCAGCGCGGACAGCGCCACGCGCAGGCGGGTGCCCGGCGGCTCGTCCATCTGGCCGAAGACGAGGGCGGTCTGGCCGATCACGCCGGCCTCCTCCATCTCCACGATCAGGTCGTTGCCCTCACGGGTGCGCTCGCCCACCCCGGCGAACACCGACACACCACCGTGGTCGCGTGCGACGCGAGCGATCATCTCCTGGATCAGCACCGTCTTGCCGACGCCGGCGCCGCCGAACAGGCCGATCTTGCCGCCCTGGACGTACGGCGTGAGCAGGTCGATCACCTTGATGCCGGTCTCGAACATCTGGGTCTTCGACTCGAGCTGGTCGAAGGCCGGCGCCTTGCGGTGGATGCCCCACCGCTCCTTGACGTCGAGCTCCTCACCCTCCTCGAGGTTGAGGCAGTCGCCGAGCATGTTGAAGACGTGGCCCAGCGTGGCGTCGCCGACGGGCACGGTGATCGTGTCGCCGGTGTCGCGCACCTGGGCGCCCCGCACGAGGCCGTCGGTCGGCTGCAGGGAGATGGCGCGGACCATGCCGTCACCGATGTGCTGGGCGACCTCGAGGGAGAGCACCCGCTCGTCGTCGCCGATCTTCAGGTCGACCTCGAGCTTGTTGTACATCTCCGGCATCGAGTCGGTGGGGAACTCCACGTCCACCACGGGCCCGATCACCCGGGCGATGCGACCGGTGCTCCCGGAGCCCTGGTCGTTCTTCTTCTCTTCAACGGTGGCAGTCATATCTGGGGTCTCATTCCTCTGATTGCGCATCGGCCAGCGCGTTCACGCCGCCGACGATCTCGCTGATCTCTTGGGTGATGCCGGCCTGACGGGCCTGGTTCGCGATCCGGGTGTACTTCTTGATCAGTTCCTCTGCGTTGTCGGTGGCCGACTTCATCGCCTTCTGTCGCGCGGCCAGCTCGGAGGCGGCCGCCTGCAGCAGGGCGAAGAAGATCCGGCTCTCGACGTACTTGGGCAGCAGCCCGTCGAGCACGTCCTCCGCCGACGGCTCGAACTCGTAGAGCGGGAGCACCTCGTCCTCCGGCGGCGGCTCCTCGCCCTCGACGACCTCCAGGGGCAGCAACCGGATGTCGCGCGGCTCCTGGGTCAGCATCGAGCGGAACTGCGTGTAGACGACGTGGACCTCGTCGACGCCGGGGTGCACCTCGTAGGCGTCGTCGCCCTCGCCGACGGTCTGCGGGGAGTCCTCGTCGTTGAGGAAGGCGCCGATCAGGGCCCGGCCCATCGCGTGCGCCACGTCGAAGCTGGGCTGGTCACTGTGACCGGTCCACGACTCGACGACCTCGCGGCCGCGGAAGCGGTAGTAGGCCACTCCCTTGCGCCCGGAGATGTAGATGTCGACATCCTTGCCGTCGTCCTCGAGCCGGGTGCGCAGCCGCTCGGCCTCCTTGAGCACGCCCGAGGAGTACGCACCGGCCAAGCCGCGGTCGCTGGTGACCACCAGGATCGCGGCCCGCTTGGGGTCCTCGGGCTCGGTGGTCAGCGGGTGGTCGACGTTGGAGTACGTCGCCACCGCGGACACGGCACGGGTCAGCTCACGGGCGTACGGCGCCGCCGACTGGGCCCGCTGCTGGGCCTTGATGATCCGCGAGGCCGCGATCAGCTCCATCGCGCGCGTGATCTTCTTGGTCGACTCGACCGACTTGATCCGCGCGCGGTACTCGCGCAGGGAAACTGCCATGAGTCTGGATCAGCCCTTCTTCTGCTTGACGATCTGCTCCTGGTCGATGTCTTCCTCGTCGATCTTGTCGTGCTCCTCGTGGCCGGCCTTGATCGAGCCGCCCTCGCTGGTCTCGAACTGCTCGGCGAAGTCGTCGTAGGCCTTCTCCAGGCTGGACTCGGTCTCGTCCTCGAACTTCTGGGTGCTCGCGATCGACTCCAGGACGTCGCTGTGCGAGCGCTTCACGAAGTCCAGGAACTCCTGCTCGAAGCGCAGCACGTCGTCGGTGGGCACCGGGTCGAGGCGGCCGGTGGTGCCGAGCCACAGCGAGACCGTCATGTCCTCCAGCGAGTACGGCGAGTAGGCCGGCTGCTTGAGCAGCGCCATCAACCGCTGTCCACGGTCGAGCTGCTGGCGCGAGGCCGCGTCGAGGTCGGAGGCGAACATCGCGAACGCCTCCATCGCGCGGAACTGCGCCAGGTCGACCTTCAGCGAACCGGTGACGGACTTCATCGCCTTGGTCATCGCCGCGCCACCGACCCGGGAGACCGACACACCGACGTCGATCGCGGGGCGCTGGTTGGAGGCGAACAGGTCGGACTGCAGGAAGATCTGCCCGTCGGTGATCGAGATGACGTTGGTCGGGATGTAGGCCGAGACGTCGTTGGCCTTGGTCTCGATGATCGGCAGCCCGGTCATCGAGCCGTGGCCCAGGTCGTCGCTGAGCTTGGCGCAGCGCTCGAGCAGGCGGCTGTGCAGGTAGAACACGTCGCCCGGGTAGGCCTCGCGGCCCGGCGGACGGCGCAGCAGCAGCGAGACCGCGCGGTAGGCCTCGGCCTGCTTGGTCAGGTCGTCGAAGACGATCAGCACGTGCTTGCCGTCGTACATCCAGTGCTGGCCGATGGACGAGCCGGTGTACGGCGCGAGGTACTTGAACCCCGCGCTGTCGGAGGCCGGTGAGGCCACGATGGTGGTGTACTCCAGCGCTCCGGCCTCTTCGAGAGCACCGCGGACGGCCGCGATGGTCGAGCCCTTCTGGCCGATCGCGACGTAGATGCAGCGGACCTGCTTGTCCTCGTCGCCGGAGTCCCAGTTGGCCTTCTGGTTGATGATCGTGTCGATCGCGATCGTGGTCTTGCCGGTGGAGCGGTCGCCGATGATCAGCTGGCGCTGGCCACGGCCGATCGGGGTCATCGAGTCGATCGCCTTGATGCCCGTGGCGAGCGGCTCGTGCACCGACTTGCGGACCATCACGCCGGGCGCCTGGATCTCCAGGGCGCGGCGCTCGTCGGACTCGATGTCGCCGAGGCCGTCGATCGGGGTGCCGAGGGGGTCGATGACGCGACCGAGGAAGTTGTCGCCGACCGGGACCGAGAGGATGTCCCCGGTGCGGCGCACCGGCTGCCCCTCCTCGATGCCGGCGAAGTCACCGAGGATGACCACACCGATCTCGCGGGTGTCGAGGTTCAGCGCCAGGCCCAGGGTGCCGTCCTCGAACTCCAGCAGCTCGTTGGCCATCGCCGAGGGCAGTCCCGCGACGCGCGCGATGCCGTCGCCGGCCTCGGCGACGGTGCCGACCTCCTCCTTGCTGGCCGCAGACGGCTTGTAGTCGTCGACGTACTTCTGGAGCGCGTCGCGGATCTCTTCCGGACGAATCGAAAGCTCCGTCATCTTCTTCTGCCTCTTCCCTTGTGCCTGGGGGTGTCTCTTGCGTTGTTGTCTGGGTCGCCGGCTGGGTCGTTCTCCGGCGCGCCGGCTAGCCGACCAGCCTGCGTTGGGCGTCCTCGAGCCGGCTGGTGACCGTGCCGTCGATGACGTCGTCACCGATCTCGACGCGCAGTCCGCCGATCACCTCTGGATCGACGACCACCTGCAGGTGGACGGTGCGGTCGTACTGGCGCGAGAGCGCGGTGACCAGGCGCTCGCGCTCGGAGTCGTCGAGCTCGCGGGCGGTGTGCACCGTCGCGATCCTCTCGTCGTTGGCCTCGGCGGCAAGGTGCTGGAACTCCACCAGGGCGCCGTCGATGGCGCCGTGCGTGCCGCTGACGGCCTGGCCGACGAGCAGCATGGTGGCCTTCTGGACCTTGTCCCCGAGCAGGTGGTCGAGCATCTGGCGCTTGTCGGCCACGCTGCGTGAGGGGTCGGAGAGGGCCGAGCGCAGGTCGTCGTGGTCGTCGACCAGCTGCCGTACTGCGAACAGCTCGTCGCTGACCTGGTCACCCTTGCCGGAGGCACGGACCAGCGCGGTGACGCCGAGCTGCTCGATGACGTCCGCGAGGTCGCGGCCCGCGGTCCAGCGCCGGCGTACGGCGTCCTGGACCAGCTCGAGCGTCGCCCCGCCCACGGCGTCGCCGAAGACGTCGCCCACGAGGCCGGCCTTGGCGTCCTCCTCGATGGAGGCATCGGTCACGATCCGGCGGATCGCCGCCTCCTGGCGGAGCACGGAGGCGACCCCGAACAGCTCCTCGCCGAGCGCGGCGGTGTCACCCGACGCGTCGGAGAGCCGCTCGGTGAGCTCGGCTCGGGCCTGCTCGGAGGCGCGGCGCAACATCAGCGAGCACCGTCCTGCGCGGGGTCACCGGAGGCCTTGGCGGCCTCCTGCGCGTTCTGCATCGACTCCAGGTCGACCAGGAAACGGTCGACCACCCGGTTGCTGCGCTCGTCGTCCTCGAGGCTCTCGCCCACGATCCGCCCGGCGAGCTCGATGGCCAGGGTGCCGACCTCGGCACGCAGCGACGCGATCGCCTGCTGTCGCTCGGCACGCACCTGGCCGTGGCCGTTCTCGATGATGCGGTCTGCCTCGGTCTGGGCCTTCTCACGCGCGTCGGCGACGATCTGGTTGCCCTGCTCGCGCGCCTCCTCGCGGATCTTGTTCGCGGCCTGGCGTGCGTCGGCGAGCTGGGACTTGTACTCCTCCTCGGCCTTGTGCGCCTCGTCCTTGGCCTCGTCGAGCTCGGCGAACTGCTGCCGGATCGCCTCCTGACGGGCCGTCATCGCGCGGTTGATCGGCGGAATGACGAACTTCCCCAGCACCCAGACGATGATCGCGAACGCGATCAGCTCAACCAGGAACGTGCCGTTGGGCACCAGGAAGTTGCTCGACAGCGGGATCAGTCCCGTAGCCACGTGCACCATCACTCCGGTCCTTCGCTAATGACTCTTGGTCGTGTCGGTCTCTCGTGCCCCGCCCGGTGGTGGGTCACTTGCCGAGGACGAAGACGAACAGCGCCATGAACGCCAGGTTGATGAAGAACATCGCCTCCACCAGGCCGACGGTCAGGAAGAAGATCGTCTGCAGGCGACCCTGCGCCTCGGGCTGACGGGCCACGCCCTCGATGTAGGACGAGCCGGCGAGACCGTCACCGATGCCGGCACCGATCGCGCCACCGGCCAGGGCCACACCACCACCGATGAACGCACCGGCGGTCTTGATGGCGGAATCAGTTACTGCCATGTCAGTTTCTCTCCTTGGTTGGGCACCGATCGCCCGGTGCTCGGGTTACCTCTGGTGCGGCTGTGCCGGTCGGCTCAGCGCGCTGGTTCGGGTTCGGCCTGCTCCTGGCGAGCGGGAGCCGTGTCGTGCTCGTCGCGGTCTCGTCGTCGTGCTCGTCGTGCCCGCCTTCGTGGGCGCCCGCCATCCCGAAGTACAGGACGGTCAGCAGCGCGAAGATGAAGGCCTGGAGGCCACCGAGGAAGACGGTGTCGAACAGCTTCCAGATCGACCTCGAAGACGATGGTCAGCACCGAGCCCAGCGGGATGTGCGCCGGCGCCAGGCTGACCATGCCGGCGATCAGCGCCAGCATGATGCCCCCGGCGAAGATGTTGCCGAAGAGTCGCAGCGCCAGCGTGACCGGCTTGAGCAGGTCCTGGAGCACCTCGAGGGGGAACATCCACGGCACCGGCTCGAAGTAGTGCTTGATCCATCCCTTGAAGCCACGCTCGCGGATGCTGAAGGTCCACACGCCCACCATCACCATGATCGCCATCGCGTAGGTGAGGTTGGTGTCCGCCGTCGGCGAGGGCAGCAGGTGCACCTTCTTGTTCAGCTCGGTCGGGATCACCTCGAGCCAGTTGGCGATCAGGATGAAGAAGAACAGCGCCGTTGCCAGCGGGATCACGAAGGGGTTGACCTTGCCGAGGTTGGCCTCCACCTGGGTGGTGACCTCCTTGACGATGGTCTCCCACAGCAGCTGGACCTTGGTGGGGACGTGGTCGTCGGTGTCCTTGGTGAGGTGCGCGCGCGCCCAGAAGCCCAGTGCGATCACGATGGCGCCCGCGACGACGGTCACCCAGATCGTGTCGAGGTTGAGCGTCAGGCCGAGGAGGTGACCCTCGGGGTGCTCGCCGGGCTTGATGTCGATGCTGAGGGGTGCGACGACGTTCATGAAGCCTTCAGCTCCTTGAGCAGCGGGATGGTGGTCATCACCAGGGCGATCAGCCGGAAGACGGCCAGGCCGAGCAGCAGGCCGATGCCGTCGGGCCAGAACGCGACCGCGATGCCGACGGCGACCACCGAGAGCACGGCGAGACGCGAGAGCGTGGCCGCTGCCAGGCGCGCGCGGGTGGGCTGCTCACCCGAGGCGATCAGGCGCAGGAGCCAGAACTCGGTGACCAGGTGGTTGAGGAGCCCGAGCACGATGCCCCCTGCGGTGCAGGCGGCCAGCGTCGGCTCGTCGAGCTGGAGCATGATCCAGAAGACGGCCACCACGAGCACCAGGGCGACCCAGAGCACCTTGCGCTGGTCGCGCAGCACGCGCGTGACCCGGACCTTCTCGCCCTCCGCGACCGGCGCGGTCGTGGGGCCGGTGTCGAAGTGCCGGACTGGTTGCTGGGTCATCGCGCAGCCTCACTCGCGGAGGGCGTCACGCACGCGTACGACGAACGCCGCGATGCCGAGGACGATGCCGACCGCGATGCCGACCAGCGTCCACAGTGGTGCGGTGTCGGCAGCCGAGTCGACGAGCAGGCCGATGACCAGTCCCCCGACGACGCCGGCGACCAGGACGCCCCCGAGTCCTGCGAGGTCGCGCCCCCGCAGACCCTGGGGAGTGCGCTCTTCGCCCATCTCACGAGGCTGCTTCCTTGACGGTGTCGACTGGCAGGTACGGGAAGGTGATCAGGGAGGGCAACGGATACACGCTGAAGTGTGCTGCCCGACGCAGCATCACCCCCCGACCGCGCGAAACTACCACAGCGCTGAGCGGCACCGATCGGCGTCTCGGGGCGCCTGCCGGCCCCCTGCCGCGACCGGGCTCGCACGCCCGCGAAGGCGGGTCGTCGAGCGGGGGTCGTCGTCATGGGCGGCCTCTGGTGAACGGGTGCTGGGGGTGCTTGTGAAAAGTAGCACAAAGTCGCGGGTCACCGGAAATCGGGACCCTGACCCCTCCGGTACCCCGAAAGGCACCTTCCACCGGAAGGGCGCCGCTACACCTCGCCGGGACGCTGGAGCCGCGGCACCAGGAAGGTCAGCACCAGGGTCGCGGCCGTGCCCAGCACCAACGCCGCCCAGATGGTCGGCCCGCTGTAGAGGCTGATCAGCACGGCGCCGAAGGCGATCAGGCCCGCCCACAGGTACATGATCAGCACCGCCCGACGCTGGCTGTGCCCGATCTCCAGCAACCGGTGGTGGAGGTGCTCCTTGTCCGGCTGGTAGAAGGCCTGCCCCCGGCGCGTGCGTCGTACGACGGCGAGCACGAGGTCGGCGAGCGGCACGATCAGGATCGTGATCGGCAGCAGGATCGGCAGCATCATCACGAGCACCGAGCTGTTGCCGTTGGCGTTGACCGACACGTCGGCGAACTGACCGGTCAGGGTCAGGGCCGATCCGGACAGCACCAGCCCGAGCAGCATCGAGCCCGAGTCGCCCATGAAGATCCGGGCCGGGAAGAAGTTGTGCGGCAGGAAGCCAGCACACGCGCCGCCCATCGCGGCGCAGAGCAGGGCCGCGGTGATCGCCAGGGTGTAGCCGTTGGCGTCGGCCAGCTTGTAGCAGAAGACGAAGAAGGCCAGCGACCCGATCAGGACCACCCCGCCCGCCAGCCCGTCGAGGCCGTCGACGAAGTTGACGGCGTTCATGGTGCTCACCACGAGCAGGATCGTCAGCAGCGCCGACTGGGTCGGGTCGAGCACGAACTGGCCGTAGCCCGGCAGCTTCACGCTGTAGAACTTCACGTCGTTGAGCACGAGGACGCCCGCTGCCACGATCTGCCCGCCCAGCTTGGTGAGCGCGTCGAGCTCGATCAGGTCGTCGAGGACGCCGACCGCGCAGATCATCGCACCGGCCGCGAGCACCCACCCGGCGTCGTGGAAGACCGCCTGCCCCGATGTGCTCAGGAACGGCAGGTGGTGGGCGAGCAGGATGCCGGCCGCCAGGCCGCCGAGCATGGCGACCCCACCGAAGTACGGGATCGGCGTGGCGTGCACGTCGCGGTCGCGGACCCGGGCGACCGCGCCCGACCTGATCGCCAGCTCCCGGGCCACGACGCACAGCAGGTAGCTGGCGACGCCGGCCACCAGGAAGACCAACAGGTACTCACGCACTCCCGGGGTCTTCCCCTTCGCCGGCCTGGTCGGGCTGCCGTCGGGCTCCTCGTCCTCCTCGAGGAAGGTGCCGAGCCCGGACAGCACACCGGCGAGCTCGTCGCGACCGATCGCGCCCTCGCGCAGCAGCCGCGGCCGCTCGCCGGTGCAGTCGACGATCGTCGAGGCGGTCAGCCCCTTGCTGGGACCGCCGTCCAGGATCACGGCGGTGGCCCAGCCGAGCATGTCCTCGGCCGTGTCGGCGTCGGTCGCGGCCGCCTGGCCGTGGTTGTTCGCCGAGGACACCGCGAGCGGGCCGGTGCGCTCGAGCAGCTCGAGGGCGGCAGCGTCGTCGGGCATCCGCACCGCGACGGTGCCGAGGGTTTCGCCGAGGTCCCAGCGCAGCGAGGGCTGCTGGCGGCACACGATGGTCAGCGGACCGGGCCAGTAGTGGTCGACCAGGCCCGTCGCCCAGCCGGGCAGCTCCGTGGCCAGCGCCTCGAGCGTGGTGTCGGCGGAGACGAGGACCGGCGGGGGCATGTCGCGACCACGCCCCTTGGCGTCCAGCAGCCGTTGCACCCCGTCGGGCTCGAACGCGTCCACCCCGAGCCCGTAGACGGTGTCGGTCGGCAGCACGATCAGCTCACCGCGCCGTACGGCGTTGACGGCGGCCGCCAGCCCCTCCTCCCGCACTCTCCGGGTCGGAGAGGTCGAACCGCAGGCTCATGGCGTCATCGTGCCAGCCGCGCCGTCAGGTAGCGCGCACGACCTGCCAGGTCGCGGTGGTCGCGGACCTCGCGCCACCGACCGGCGGAGGAGAACACGGCCGGGGCGGACTCGCCCTGCACGTCGGCGTGCTCCGCACCGACCCAGCCACCCGGCCTGAGCAACCGAGCGGCGGTCGTCTCCAGGGTGCGCATCGCGTCGAGCCCGTCGTCGCCGGACCACAGCGCCAGGGCCGGGTCGTGGTCGCGGGCCTCGGGCTCCACGCTGGCCCAGGCCTCGAGCGGGATGTACGGCGGGTTGCAGGTGATCACGTCCACGGTGCCGTCGAGGTCGTGGAAGGCCTCGGCCATGTCACCGAGGCGCAGGTCGACCTCGGTGTCGGCGAGGTTGCGCTCGGCCCACTGGTGCGCGCCCGGGTCCAGCTCCACGGCGTGCACGCGCGCGTTCGGGACCTCGACGGCGATGCTCGCGGCGATCGCGCCCGACCCGGTGCCCAGGTCGACCACGACGGGCGCCTCGAGCTCGCGGGCACGGTCCACCGCCCAGCCCGCCAGCAGCTCGGTCTCCGGGCGCGGCGTGAAGACACCCGGCCCGACGAGCAGGGAGACGTAGCGAAAACCGGTCGAGCCGGTGAGGTGCTGCAGCGGCTCGCGCATCACCCGCCTGTCGACGAGCTCCTCGAACCTGGCGCGCTGCGCTGCGTCGACGTCCGCCACCAGCGCCAGCTGTCCCGCGTCGACCCCCAAGGCGTGCGCGAGCAGCGCCCTGGCGTCGTACGCCGGGCTGGCGACGCCGGCCTCGGCCAAGCGCTGCTCGGCGTTCGCTGAGCAGCGCGCGCAGTGTCGCTCACTGGCCGAGCGACTCGAGCCGCGCTGCCAGGTCGGCCTCGACGCACGAGTTGATCACCGCGTCCAGGTCACCGTCGAGCACCCGGTCGAGGTCGTAGGACTTGTAACCGGTGCGGTGGTCGGAGATCCGGTTCTCCGCGAAGTTGTAGGTCCGGATGCGCTCGGACCGGTCGACGGTGCGCACCTGGGACCGGCGGGCGTCGCTGGCCTCGGAGCTGGCCTCGTCCTCGGCCGCAGCCAGCAGCCGCGCACGCAGGATCCGCATCGCCTGCTCCCGGTTCTGCAGCTGCGACTTCTCGTTCTGGCAGCTCACCACGATGCCGGTGGGCAGGTGGGTGATCCGCACGGCGGAGTCGGTCGTGTTCACGCTCTGCCCGCCCGGCCCGCTGGATCGGAAGACGTCGATGCGCAGGTCGTTGTCGTTGATCTGGACGTCCAGCGGTTCGGCCTCGGGCAGCACCAGCACGCCGGCCGCGCTCGTGTGCACCCGTCCCTGGCTCTCGGTGACGGGGACCCGCTGGACGCGGTGCACGCCACCCTCGAACTTCAGCAGCGCGTACGGCGCCTCACCCGGCTGCGGAGTGCCCTTGGCCTTGACCGCGGCGGTGACCGACTTGTAGCCGCCGAGCTCGGACTCGGTCGCGTCGAGCACCTCGACGTTCCAGCCTCGGCGCTCGGCCCACCGGGTGTACATCCGCAGCAGGTCGCCGGCGAACAGCGCCGACTCCTCGCCGCCCTCGCCCGACTTGATCTCGAGCAGCACGTCCTTGCCGTCGGCAGCGTCCCGCGGCACCAGCAGGTGCCGCAGGCGCTCCTCCGCGACGGTGCGGGCGCGCGAGAGCCGCTCGGCCTCCTCGGTGAAGGCCGCACTCCCCTCGGGGTCCTCGCCCGCGAGCTCGCGGGCTGCCTCGACGTCCTCGCCGAGCCGGACCCACTCCGCGTGGGCGTGGATGATCGAGCTCAGCTCGGCGTACCGCTGGTTCAGCCGCCGAGCCACGGACTGGTCGGCGTGGACCGAGGGATCAGCGAGCCGCGTCTCGAGCTCGGCGTGCTCCGCCTCGAGCTGGGAGACGGCCTCGAACACCTCGGTCTACTTCTCGGCCTTCTCTCGCGGCCTGCTTCTTGGCGTAGCGGGCCTCGAAGCGGGCAACGCGGCCGCCGGTGTCGAGGATCTTCTGCTTGCCCGTGTAGAAGGGGTGGCAGTTGGAGCAGACCTCGGAGTGGATGGTGCCACTCTTCGCGGTGCTGCGGGTGGTGAACGTGTTGCCGCAGGTGCAGGTGACCTCGGTCGTCACGTACTCGGGGTGGATGTCCTTCTTCATGCTGACCTCTTTCGGATCTTCAGCCGCCGGGTCGCCCGTGACATGAGGTCAGGAGCGTGAACCGGAACCAGCGTCCAAGTGTGGCATCGGGCCCTGCGAAGCGCGAATCGGTCGACCGGCTTCGGTCGAGTTCCCGTGTCGCTCACCCAACACCGTCGGGGTCGCGGGTGTTCCCGCGCCGGCGCTACTTGGCGCGGGCGAGGACTGCCGAGACGCGCGAGGCGAGCTCACGCGGGCTGAACGGCTTGACGATGTAGTCGTCGGCGCCGGCCTCGAAGCCCTGCTCGATGTCGGACTCCTGGGCGCGGGCGGTGAGCATGATGATCGGCAGGCCGTCCATCGCCGAGTCCTGGCGCAGGGCGCGGGCCGCGTCGAGGCCGCTCATCCCCGGCATCATCACGTCGAGGATCACCAGGTCGGGCTTCTCCGCGGTGCAGGCCTCGACAGCGGCAGCGCCGTCACCGACGGGGACCACCTCGTGGCCGCCGTGACGCAGCTTGAACACCACGAGCTCGCGGATGTCCGCGTCGTCGTCGGCAATCACGATGCGTGCCATGTGTTTCCCCTCGAGAGCTTGTCACTACCGCAGACGAGCATATCCATACCGGGGGTCCCGCGCGGGCAATCGCCTCGCAATGCGGGCGCATTCCTCGCCGGCGCGGGCGGGTCGCTAGTCCTGGAGCGCCTGCGCGGTCGGCGTGGTCTGCTGCACCTGCCGCAGGAATTCGATGTTGTTCTGCGACTTCTTCAGTCGTCCGAGCAACAGCTCCAGCGCTTGCTGGCCGTCGAGGCCCGAGAGAACGCGGCGCAGCTTCCAGATGATGGACAGCTCCTCCTCGCTCATCAGCAGCTCCTCGCGCCGGGTGCCGGACGCGACTGCGTCGACGGCCGGGAAGAGCCGCTTGTCGGCGAAGTCGCGCCGCAGCCGGAGCTCCATGTTCCCGGTGCCCTTGAACTCCTCGAAGATCACCTCGTCCATCTTCGAGCCGCTCTCGATCAGTGCGGTCGCCAGGATCGTCAGCGAGCCGCCGTCCTCGATGTTGCGGGCGGCGCCGAAGAACTTCTTCGGCGGGTACAGCGCAGCGGAGTCGACTCCGCCGGAGAGGATGCGACCGCTGGCCGGAGCCGAGAGGTTGTAGGCCCGGCCGAGCCGGGTGATCCCGTCGAGGAGCACGACGACGTCGTGACCGAGCTCGACGAGCCGCTTGGCCCGCTCGATGGCCAGCTCGGCGACGATGGCGTGGTCGGCCGGTGGGCGGTCGAAGGTGGAGCTGATCACCTCGCCGTTGACCGAGCGCTCGAAGTCGGTGACCTCCTCGGGGCGCTCGTCGACGAGCACGACCATCAGGTGGCACTCGGGGTTGTTGGTGGTGATCGAGTTCGCGATCGACTGCAGGATCATCGTCTTGCCGGCCTTGGCGGGCGAGACGATCAGGCCGCGCTGGCCCTTGCCGATCGGGGCGGCGATGTCGATGACGCGGCCGATCACGTTCGCCGGCGTCGTCTCCATCCGCAGTCGCTCGGAGGGGTACAGCGGGGTCAGCTTGCCGAACTCCACGCGGGTGGAGGAGATCTCCGGCTCGGCCCCGTTGACCGTGTCGATCTTGACCAGCGGGTTGTACTTCTCCTTGCGCTCGCCCTCCCGCGGCTGGCGCACCTGACCGGTGACCGCGTCGCCGCGGCGCAGCCCGTACCGGCGCACCATCGACATCGAGACGTAGACGTCCTCGGGACCGGGCAGGTAGCCGCTGGTCCGCACGAAGGCGTAGTTGTCCAGCAGGTCGAGGATGCCGGCACAGGGCGCCAGCACGTCGTCCTCGAGGATCTGCAGGTCCGGCTCGCCACGGGTCCGGCCGGTGCCGCCCTGGTTGCCACCCTGGCTTCCCCCTTGGTTGCCACCCTGGTTGGCACTGCCCTGGGCAGCGCCCTGGTTGGCCCCCCGGTCGCGTCCACGCCGCCGACGGTTGCGACGGCTGCCGCCGTCGTCGTCGGCCCTGTTCTGGGCGTTGTTCTGCGGACTGTTCTGGCCGCTGTTCGACTGCGTGTTCTGCGCGGCCTCCCGCTGGTCCTTCGGGCCGTCCTTCTGGTCCTTCTGACCGCTCTGCTGGGCGTTCTCGCCCCGCTGGTTCTCGTTGCGCCCGCCCTGGCCGCGCTGCCCCTGGCCGCGCTGCCCCTGGCCACGGTCGTCCTCACGGTTCGACTGGCGCTCGGCGTCGGGTCGGCTCTCGTCACGCGTCGCGGCGCCCGGCTGGTCCTCGGTGCGCGTCCTGTCGCTGCCCTGGCGCCGCCGGCGCCCTGCTCGCTGCGTCGCTGGTCGCGGCCGCCACCGTTACCGCCGCCCTGGGCCGCCTTGATCGCCTCGACCAGGTCGCCCTTGCGCATCCCGGCGGTCTTGATGCCCAGACCCCCGGCGAGCTGGCGCAGCTCGGGCAGGAGCATGGAGCCCAGGCCCTTCGCGGCAGCCTTCTTGGCGGGCGCCTTCGCCGGTGCGTCGGCTCCGGGGGAGGTGTCGGTGGTTTCGCTCATGCTGGTCCTTCGGCTGTGGTCGCAACGGATCGTGCTGCGGTCAGGTCGCCATTCGTGGGTGATGGATGCGGGGGCACTGCTCCCGGACGGCCGAGGCTGGTCACTGTCGTGCCACAACCTCAGCGGGGGGAGTCGACGTGATGCGCTCCGGTTCGTCGGCCGCGGTGATCTCCCGCTTGCCGGTCTCGTGACGCGGTCGTCACATTAGCACGCGGGCACCGGGCCCACCGAGGCGCTGCGGAATTGCCCGCCAGCCCTCCGGAGCCGTCTCCGAGAGGGCCGCCTGGTCGTCGTCGGAGGTCGCGAAGGCGAGCACGCCGGGACCGGCTCCGGAGATCACCGCGGGCACCCCACGACCGCGCAGGTGCTCGACCAGGCGCAGCGACTCCGGCATCACCGGACCGCGGTGCTGTTGGTGCAGGTAGTCCTCGGTGGCGCGCATCAGCAGGTCAGGACGGTCCTCGAGCGCACGCACGAGCAGCGCGGCGCGACCTGTGTTCGCGGCAGCCAGGTCGTGCGGGACGGTCTCCGGAAGGAGCACTCGCGCGGCCTCGGTGAGCACACCGTGCGGCGGCACGAACACGACGCCCGAGATCGACGGGTCAAGTGGCGCCGTCACCGCCCACACGTCCTCGCCCGACTGCCCGCAGATCACGAACCCGCCCACCAGCGCGGGCCCGACGTTGTCCGCGTGCCCCTCGATCCGGTTCGCGAGGGCGAGCACGGCCTCGTCCGGCATCCGTTCGACCCCGTCGCTGACCAGGGCCCGCGCCAGCACGATGCCGCCGACGATCGCCGCCGAGGACGACCCCATCCCGCGGCCGTGCGGGATGCGGTTGCGGCACCGCAACCGCAGTCCGGGCGGGGTCGTCCCCAGGACGGCGAACGCCGCCCACATGGAGCGCACGACGAGGTGGCTCTCGTCGAGGGGTACGTCGTGAGCACCCTCGCCCTCGACGACCACCTCGATGCCTTCCTCGGCGATCTCCGCGACGAGCACGTCGGTGAGCTCGAGGGCCAGGCCGAGGCAGTCGAACCCCGGGCCGAGGTTCGCACTGGTGGCCGGCACCTCGACGGTCACCGGACCCGGAAGGAACGCCACGGCGTGCTAGTCGAGCCCGGCCGCGGCCGCAGCCGCGTCCACGTCGGCCTCGCAGACGGTGTCGACGAGGTCGGTGAAGCTGGACAACGCTGTGTCGATGTCCTTCAGCCCGTGTCCGGTGACGGTGACCACGACCTGCTGACCGGCGTACGTGACGCCCTCGGAGGCCTCGAGCAGCAGGCCCGCGACGCCCGCGGCCGACGCCGGCTCGACGAAGACGCCGTCGCGCGAGGCGAGGTCACGCTGCGCCTGCAGGATCTCGGTGTCGGTGACCTGGCGGAACTTGCCGCCCGACTGGTCGGCCGCCTGCATCGCGAGGTCCCAGGAGGCCGGGTTGCCGATCCGGATGGCCGAGGCGACCGTCTCCGGGTCGGGCACCGGTGATCCCTGCACCAGCGGCGCGGCCCCCGCGGCCTGCCAGCCGCGCATCACCGGCAGCCGGGCCGCGTCGCCCGCCTCGTGGGCCTCCCGGTAGCCGAGCCAGTACGCCGAGATGTTGCCGGCGTTGCCGGTCGGCAGCACGTGCACGTCGGGGGCGTCGCCGAGGAAGTCCACGATCTCGAAGGAGGCCGTCTTCTGTCCCTGCAGGCGCATCGGGTTCACCGAGTTCACCAGCGCCACCGGGTAGTGCTCGGCCAGCCCGCGCGAGATGCGCAGGCAGTCGTCGAAGTTGCCCTTGACCATGATCACCTGGGCGCCGTGCAGGATCGCCTGCGCGAGCTTGCCGGCCGAGATCTTGCCCTGCGGCACCAGCACCAACGGCTTGATGCCCGCACGCGCGGCGTAGGCGGCCATCGACGCGGAGGTGTTGCCGGTCGAGGCACACACCACCGCCTCGGCGCCCTGCCCGACGGCGACCGACAGTGCGACAGTCATCCCGCGGTCCTTGAACGACCCCGTCGGGTTGTCGCCCTCGACCTTGAGCCACACCTCGGCGCCGGTGACCGCGCTCAGCCAGGGCGACTCCACCATCGGCGTGCCGCCCTCGCGCAGGGTGATCGTCGGAGTCCCTTCCGGGAGATCGAGGCGGTCGCGGAACTCCTCGATCACACCGAGCCATCTGACGGCTCATCTCTCGCTCTCCTGTTCACCCTCGACGCGCATCACCGAGGACACCTCACGCACGTTGGGCATCCGGCGCAGCGTCTCCACCGTGGCCGAGAGGTCGGCGTCGCTGGCGCGGTGGGAGACCACCACCAGCTGCGCGTCGTCGCCGCGACCCTCCTGCCGCACGGTCTGGATCGAGACGTCGTGCTCGGCGAAGGCCATCGCGATCGCGGCCAGCACGCCCGCCTTGTCGTCGACGTCGATCTGCACGTGGTAGCGGGTCTGGGTCTGTCCCATCGGCAGCACCCGCAGGTCGGCGTACGACGACTCCCCCGCGCCGTGCACGCCCACTCGACGGTTGCGGGCGACCGTGACCAGGTCCCCCATCACGGCGCTGGCCGTGGGCGATCCGCCCGCACCGGGCCCGTAGAACATCAGCTGCCCCGCGGCCTCGCTCTCCACGAAGACCGCGTTGAACGCCTCGCGCACGCTGGCCAGCGGGTGGGTCCTGGGGATCATCGCCGGGTGGACCCGCGCCGAGACGGCCGGTCCGTCGGGGCCGTTCTCGAGCGCGCAGATGGCCAGCAGCTTCACCACGCAGCCCATCTCGCGAGCCGAGGCGACGTCGCTCGCGGTCACCTCGGCGATGCCCTCGCGGTGCACGTCGGCGGCGGTGACGCGGGTGTGGAAGGCGAGGCTGGCCAGGATCGCGGCCTTGGCAGCGGCGTCGAACCCCTCCACGTCGGCGGTCGGGTCAGCCTCGGCGTAACCGAGCGCCTGGGCCTCCTCGAGGGCCTCGTTGAAGCCCGCCCCCGAGGTGTCCATCCGGTCGAGCACGAAGTTGGTGGTGCCGTTGACGATGCCCAGCACCCGGGTGACGCGGTCCCCTGCCAGCGACTCGCGCAGCGGACGCAGGATCGGGATGGCGCCGGCCACGGCGGCCTCGTAGTAGAGGTCGCGGCCGGCACGTTCCGCCGCGGCGAACAGCGTGCTGCCGTCCTCGGCGAGCAGGGCCTTGTTGGCCGTCACCACGCTGGCGCCGCTCTCGAGCGCGGCGAGGATCAGCGAGCGGGCGGGCTCGATCCCGCCGATCACCTCCACGACCACGTCGACGTCACCGCGGCGGACGAGGGCCTCGGCGTCGGTGGTGAACAGCTCGGCCGGGAGGTCCACGTCGCGGGCCAGGCCCAGGCGGCGCACGGCGACCCCGACGAGCTCGACGGGCGCCGCCGACGCGCGCCTCGAGGTCTCGGGACTGCTCGCGCAGCAGCCGGGCCACCTGGGAGCCGACCACGCCGCAGCCCAGCAGCGCCACCTTCACCGGGCGCGCGGGCACCTTCTCGTCCTGCGCAGTCACGTTCATCGCGACCAGTGTTCCATCACGCCGGCGCCTCGACGTCGAGACCGAGGAGGTCCTCCATCGTCTCGCGGCGTACGACGACCCGCGTCCGCCCGTCGCGCACCGCGACCACCGGCGGCCGCAGGGCGTGGTTGTAGTTGCTGGCCATCGACCTGCAGTAGGCGCCCGTGCCCGGCACCGCGACCAGGTCGCCCGGCGCCACGTCGCCGGGCAGGAACTCGTCCTTGACCAGGATGTCCCCGGCCTCGCAGTGCTTGCCGACCAGCCTGGTCATCAGCGCCGGCGCCTCCGAGACGCGGTTGGCCAGCGTGCACGAGTAGTCGGCGTCGTACAGGGCGGTGCGGATGTTGTCGCTCATCCCGCCGTCGACCGACACGTAGGTGCGCACCGCGCCACCGTCCAGCTCGACCGCCTTGACCGTGCCGACCTCGTAGACGGTGCACATGGCGGGCCCGGCGATGGCGCGACCGGGCTCCACGGAGAGCAGCGGCACCTCGAGATCGCGGGCGGCGCACTCGTCACGCACGATCTTGGTCATCTCGGTGGCCAGCTGCGCCGCGTCGGAGGGGTCGTCCTGGGTGGTGTAGGCGATGCCGAAGCCACCGCCGAGGTCGAGCTCGGGCAGCTGCACGCCGATCTCCTCCGACACCTGGGCGTGCAGCTCCAGCACGCGGCGGGCGGCGACCTCGAAGCCGGAGGAGTCGAAGATCTGGGAGCCGATGTGGCTGTGCAGGCCGATCAGCTCGAGCCCGTCGGCGTCGTGGATCTGGCGCACCGCGTCGAGGGCGTCGCCGCTGCTGATCGAGAAACCGAACTTCTGGTCCTCGTGGGCAGTGGCGATGTACTCGTGCGTGTGCGCCTCGACCCCGGCGGTCACACGCACCAGCACTCGCGCCGTGCGCCCGAGATCCTCGGTGATCGTGACCAGCCGCTGGATCTCGTGGAAGGAGTCGACGATGATCCGCCCCACGCCGAGCTCCACGGCACGCTCGAGCTCGGCGGGAGTCTTGTTGTTGCCGTGGAAGCCGACGCGCTCCATCGGGAAGCCGGCCCGCTCGGCCACGGCGAGCTCGCCGCCGGAGCACACGTCGAGGTTGAGTCCCTCCTCCGCGATCCACCGAGCCACCGTCGTGCACAGGAAGGCCTTGCCGGCGTAGAAGACGCTCCACCCGGCGAAGCCCTCGCGGAAGGCCGCGGCCCGCGAGCGGAAGTCCGCCTCGTCGAGCACGTAGGCCGGTGACCCGTGCTCGGCGACGAGGTCGATCGAGCCGGACGCCGCCGACCTCGAGGGCGCCGTCGACCTTGCGCGCGGTCCGGGACCACAGCTGCGGCACCAGCGCGTTGATGTCGCCCGGCTCCCGCAGCCACGCCGGCCCGCGCACGGGTACGACGGCATGGGCCCACCCGGCCTCGTGCGCGCGCACGGCGTACCGCCTACATCCGCTCGGGGGCGGAGACCCCGAGCAGGTCGAGGCCGTTGGCCAGCACGGTGCGAGTCGCGGCCACCAGGAGAAGCCGCGCGCGGTGCAGGTCGCCGGGCTCCTCGTCGCCCATCGGCAGCACCCGGCAGCTGTCGTAGAAGCGGTGGTAGGAGGCCGCGGTGTCCTCGAGGTAGCGCGCCACCCGGTGCGGCTCGCGCAGCTGCGCGGCGGCCGCCACGACCCTCGGGAACTCGGCCAGCGCGCGCAGCAGCTCGCCCTCCTTCTCGTGGACGAGCAGCTCCGGGTGCGACCCCGGCGCCAGGCCGAGGTCGGCGGCGTTGCGCAGGATCGAGGCGACCCGGGCGTGGGCGTACTGCACGTAGAACACCGGGTTGTCGCTGGCCTGCCTGGCCCACAGGTCGAGGTCGATGTCGATCGTCGAGTCGGTGCTGTAGCGAGCGAGCGCGTAGCGCGCGGCGTCGACGCCGATCGCGTCGACGAGGTCGTCGAGGGTCAGCACCGTGCCGGCCCGCTTGGACATGCGCAGCGGCTTGCCGTCGCGGAGCAGGTTGACCATCTGGCCGATCAGGATCTCGAGGTTGACGTGCGGGGTGTCGCCGAAGGCGGCGCACATCGCCATCATCCGGCCGACGTAGCCGTGGTGGTCCGCGCCCAGCATGATGAAGCAGCGGTCGAAGCCCCGCTCGCGCTTGTCGAGGTAGTAGGCCAGGTCTCCGGAGAAGTACGCCGGCTCGCCGTTGGTCCGGATGATCACCCGGTCCCTGTCGTCGCCGTACTTCTCGGTGCGCAGCCAGATCGCGCCGTCCTGCTCGTAGACGTTGCCGATCTCGCGCAGCCGCGTCGATCGCCCGCTCCACGGCGCCGCTCTCGTGCAGGTCGTTCTCGTGGAAGTAGACGTCGAAGTCGACGCCGAACGCGTGCAGGCTCTCCTTGATCTCGGCGAACATCATCGCCACGCCCTCGGCGCGGAAGACCTCCTGCGCCTCGGGGTCCGGGCAGCGAGAGCACCTCGGGATGCTTCTCGGCCACCGCCGTGGCGATCTCGGCGATGTAGTCGCCGCCGTACCCGTCCTCGGGCACCTCGTCGCCCTGCGCGCTGGCGAGCAGGGAACGCGCGAACCGGTCGATCTGGGCGCCGTGGTCGTTGAAGTAGTACTCCCGGGCGACCCGGGCCCCCGTCTTGGCGAAGATCCGGCCCAGCGAGTCGCCCACCGCCGCCCACCGGACGCCGCCGATGTGGATCGGGCCGGTCGGGTTGGCCGAGACGAACTCGAGGTTGATCCTCTCCCCGGCGAACTCCTCCGAGGAGCCGTACGCCGCCCCGGCCGCGACGATGTCGGCGGCGACCTGGCCCTGGGCGCCCGCCGCCACGGTGATGTTGAGGAACCCCGGTCCGGCGATGTCGACCTTCTCGATGCCCTCGCCTGCGGCCAGCTCGTCGGCCAGCAGCTGCGCCAGCGCCCGCGGGTTGCCCAGGCTGGACCTCTTGCCCAGCTGGAGCGCGACGTTGGTGGCGTAGTCGCCGTGCTCCTTGTTGCGCGGCCGCTCCACGGTGACCGAGCCGGGCACGCCGTCGGGCAGCGTCATCGCGCCGCGCTCGACCAGCGCGGTCAACGCGGCCACGACGAGGGCGGAGAGCTGCTCGGGTGTCACCGGCCAAGGGTAACGACGCCCGCCGTCCCCCCTCACCCGGATATCACGCGACCCGCTGCGGTAGCCTCGACGCCGCATCACCGGCCAGTCATCCGGCCTTCGACTGGCCCCTGTAGCTCAGGGGATAGAGCACCGCCCTCCGGAGGCGGGAGCGCAGGTTCGAATCCTGCCAGGGGCGCCTCTACGGCGACGAGCACCGCGCTCTGCCCAACGGCGCGAGCGCAGGTTCGAATCCTGCCAGGGGCGCCTCTACGGCGACGAGCACCGCGCTCTGCCCAACGGCGCGAGCGCAGGTTCGAATCCTGCCAGGGGCGCCTCTACGGCGACGAGCACCGCGCTCTGCCCAACGGCGGGAGCGCAGGTTCGAATCCTGCCAGGGGCGCTTCCCGAGATGCTGTCGGTTTCACTGGTTGGCCGGTGAACCCGGCGAGAACGCGCGAAACTTCACGCACTCCACGCAGTTTCGCTCACACCGTGGACGCGACGACGCCCCGGTCCCAGGACCGGGGCGTCGTCTTCGACTGTCCGGATCTCAGCCGGCGAAGTCCTGGGTGATGTAGGTGCCACCGGAGGCCGAGCGCCAGGCGCTGACGCCCAGTGCCTTGTAGCGGCGGTTCAGGATGTTGCGGCGGTGGCCCGGGGAGTGCATCCAGGCCTGGACGACCTGGTAGGGGCTCCACGAGCCGCTCGAGCGGGCGATGTTCTCACCAGCCGTGTGGCGGTGGCAGCGACGCAGCACCGGACGCAGGCGCTGGTGGCTGAAGAAGCCCCGACCGGCCATCCGCGCGGTCCAGTTCTCGGCGAAGCGGTCGACGCACGGACCGGCCTTCAGCGCGCGCAGGCCGTGCTGGCGGCGGGCGACGTTGGTCCAGTACAGGATCTGGTAGTCGTAGGACGACGAGACCGAGCTCACCCGCACTCGTGCGGCGGAGCTCGATGCGGCGGTCGCTGCATCGGCAGCGGACGGAGTCGCAGCCATCGAGACGATCAGGGCGATCACCAGCGAGGCGAGTACGCCTACGACGGAGCTGAAGTTTCGGGTGCTGCGCATGGTGCGCCCCCTTCGATTCGGTCCCCCCGACCTGACATGACAATGTCCAATATGGACGATTTAGGACGTATTTGTCATGTAAACGACCATTCACGCCCGATTCGGGCGGCGAACTGGCGTACAGATCATGATCGGGCGCCGCCCGCTCTGGGCGGCTGGGGTGTGCTTCCCACCGATTTGCCGAGCCAAACCGCCCGGGTCGAAGAGATCGGCCCATCCCGGCAACCGGCCGCGGAGCTTCAGCGCCGATCCTGCCTGCGGGCGGCTGGCGCCGGGGGCTAGCCTTGGGTCGTACCCACCCACGTTCGGAAGAGGCGAGATCGGCTGTGCCCGAGTCAACCGGAGACAGTTCCAAGTCGGGCTTCGGAGCCAACGAGTGGCTCGTGGACGAGATGTACGAGAAGTACCAGGAAGACCCGAACAGCGTCGACAAGGTGTGGTGGGACTTCTTCGGCAAGGACCAGCGCCAGGCCGCCCCGTCGTCGGGCAGCAACGGCTCGAGCCAGCAGGCTGCCGCATCCAGCCACGTCGGGCGGCAACGTGACCGAGTCCACCGGCGCCCCGAAGACGCGTCGCTCCACGTCGGCCGGCCACAACGGCTCCGGGCAGAAGTCCGCGGCGCCAGAGAAGGCGCCAGAGAAGCACCCAGAGTCGCCGAGAAAGCGGCGAAGTCACCGGAGAAGTCGGAGAAGAAGGAGAGTTCGTCGAGCACGTCAGCGGAGCCGGAGAAGAAGTCCGAGGCCCAGAAAGAGCCCGAGAAAGAACCCGAGAAGGCCCAGAAGTCGGCCCAGAAGTCGGCCGAGAAGAAGCCTGAGAAGAAGACGGACAAGAAGCCGGACAAGCCGCAGGAGACCGACGAGCAGGCCCAGGCGAAGAAGGAGGCTCAGGACGAGCCGAAGTACACCGTCCTGCGCGGTGCCCCCGCACGCACCGTGGCCAACATGGACGCCAGCCTCACCGTGCCGACGGCGACCAGCGTGCGCTCGGTGCCGGTCAAGCTGCTGTGGGACAACCGCATCGTCATCAACAACCACCTCGCCCGCGCCCGCGGCGGCAAGGTCTCCTTCACCCACCTGATCGGCTTCGCCCTGGTCAAGGCGCTGCGCTCGATGCCGGAGATGAACGTCGGCTTCGAGGAGAAGGACGGCAAGCCCAACCTGATCACCCCGGCCCACATCAACCTCGGCCTGGCCATCGACCTGCCCAAGGACGACGGCAGTCGGCAGCTGCTCGTCCCGAGCATCAAGGCCGCCGAGTCGATGGACTTCGCGCACTTCTGGACCGCCTACGAGGACCTGATCCGCAAGGCCCGCGGCGGCAAGCTGCAGGTCTCCGACTTCGCCGGTACGACGATCAGCCTGACCAACCCGGGCACGATCGGCACCAACCACTCCGTCCCCCGGCTGATGAAGGGGCAGGGCGCGATCATCGGCGTGGGCTCGATGGAGTACCCGCCGGAGTTCCAGGGCGCCTCGGAGGAGACGCTCACCCGCAACGCGATCAGCAAGATCATGACGTTGACCTCGACGTACGACCACCGCGTCATCCAGGGGGCGCAGAGCGGTGAGTTCCTGCGGCGGATGCACCAGCTGCTGCTGGGCGAGGACGGCTTCTACGACGAGATCTTCCGGGCGCTGCGGATCCCCTACGAGCCGATCCGCTGGTCCTCCGACATCTCCACCAACCACGACGACGAGATCAGCAAGCAGGCCCGGATCCTCGAGCTGATCCACGCCTACCGGGTCCGCGGCCACATGATGGCCGACACCGACCCGCTGGAGTACAAGCAGCGCAGCCACCCCGACCTCGAGGTGGAGTCGCACGGCCTGACCCTGTGGGACCTCGACCGCGAGTTCGCGACCGGTTCCTTCGGCGGCGAGCGCCGGTTCATGAAGATGCGCTCGATCCTGGGCATCCTGCGCGACTCCTACTGCCGCACCGTCGGCATCGAGTACATGCACATCCAGGACCCCGAGCAACGCCGGTGGATCCAGGAGCGCGTCGAGCAGCCGCACCAGAAGCCGCCGCGCGAGGAGCAGCTGCGCATCCTGCTCAAGCTCAACCAGGCCGAGGCGTTCGAGACCTTCCTGCAGACCAAGTTCGTCGGCCAGAAGCGGTTCAGCCTCGAGGGCGGCGAGACCACGGTCCCGCTGATCGACGAGATCTGCGAGGCAGCCGCCGAGGGCGGCCTCGACGAGGTCACCATCGGGATGGCCCACCGCGGCCGGCTCAACGTGCTGGCCAACATCGTCGGCAAGAGCTACGGCCAGATCTTCCGCGAGTTCGAGGGCAACATCGACCCGCGCACGGTCCAGGGCTCCGGCGACGTGAAGTACCACCTCGGCGCCGAGGGCGAGTTCCTCTCCGACTCCGGCGAGAAGATCAAGGTCTCCGTCGCGGCCAACCCCTCGCACCTCGAGGCGGTCGACCCGGTGCTCGAGGGCATCGCCCGCGCCAAGCAGGACGTGCTCAACCAGGGCGAGAAGTTCCCGGTGCTGCCGATGCTGATCCACGGCGACGCCGCCTTCGCCGGCCAGGGCGTCGTGGCGGAGACGCTCAACCTCTCCCAGCTGCGCGGCTACCGCACCGGCGGCACGGTGCACCTGATCGTCAACAACCAGGTCGGGTTCACCACCTCACCGGCCGCGTCGCGCTCCTCGTTGTACTGCACCGACGTGGCCCGGATGGTCCAGGCGCCGATCTTCCACGTCAACGGCGACGACCCCGAGGCGTGCATCCGGGTGGCCCGGCTCGCCTTCGAGTACCGGCAGGCGTTCAACAAGGACGTCGTCATCGACCTGGTCTGCTACCGGCGTCGCGGCCACAACGAGGGCGACGACCCGTCGTACACCCAGCCGCTGATGTACGACCTGATCGAGCAGAAGCGCTCGGTGCGCAAGCTCTACACCGAGTCGCTGATCGGTCGCGGCGACATCACCCTGGCCGAGGCCGAGCAGGTGCTCAAGGACTACCAGCAGCAGCTGGAGCGCGTCTTCACCGAGGTGCGCGAGGCCACCGGTTCGCCGGACACCTGGACGACCGTGCCGGACTACCCCGAGAAGCGCCACGAGGACTTCACCACGGCCATCTCGAAGGAGGCGCTGAAGCGGATCGCGGACTCCTACATCAGCACCCCCGACGGGTTCACCGTGCACCCGAAGGTGCTGCCCCAGCTGCAGCGCCGTTCGGCGGCGATGACCGACGGCCCGATCGACTGGGGTGCCGGGGAGATCCTGGCGTTCGGCTCGTTGCTGATGGACGGTCGCCCGGTGCGGCTCTCCGGCCAGGACACCCGCCGGGGCACCTTCGCCAGCCGCTTCGCCACGATCATCGACCGGCACAACGCCAACGAGTGGACGCCGCTCGCGAACCTGACCGAGGACCAGGCGAGCTTCTACGTCTACGACTCGCTGCTCTCGGAGTACGCCGCCCTCGGCTTCGAGTACGGCTACTCGGTCGCCCGGCCCGACGCGCTCGTGGCGTGGGAGGCGCAGTTCGGTGACTTCGTCAACGGCGCGCAGACGGTGATCGACGAGTTCATCACCGCCAGCTACACCAAGTGGGGCCAGTCCTCGGGCGTCGTGCTGCTGCTGCCGCACGGCTACGAGGGGCAGGGCCCCGACCACTCCTCGGCCCGGATCGAGCGCTTCCTGCAGATGTGCGCCGACGACGCCTTCGTGGTGGCCCAGCCCTCGACCCCGGCGAGCTACTTCCACATCCTGCGCCGGCACACGCTCGGCGACGAGCACCGCCCGATGGTGGTCTTCACGCCGAAGTCGATGCTGCGCCGCAAGGAGGCCGCCTCCAAGCCGGAGGACTTCACCGACGGCACCTTCCGGGCCCTGATCCCCGACGAGGTGGCCGACCCGGAGAAGGTCGACACGCTGCTGCTGTGCAGCGGCCGGATCACCTGGGACCTGATGGTGGAACGGGCCAAGCAGCAGGGCGACTCCTCGACGACGGCGATCGCGCGCTTCGAGCAGCTCTACCCCGAGCCGCGGGCCGAGCTCCAGGCCGAGATCGAGCGCTACCCGAACCTGCGCGAGATCCGCTGGGTCCAGGACGAGCCGGCCAACATGGGCCCGGCGCCGCACCTGCGCCTGAACCTGTTCGACGAGCTGGACCTGCCCGGTGAAGGTGATCTCGCGCGCCGGCCTCGAGCTCGCCGTCGGTGGGAGTCCACTCACGCCACGTGGACGAGCAGAAGTCCATCCTCACCGAGGCCTTCGCCGAGGCAGCGACCACGCCGGACGAGAACTACTAGAGCGGTGTACTTCACCGACCGCGGTGTCGAGGAGCTCGCCTCGCGTCGAGGTGAGGAGGAGGTCTCCCTGGCCTGGCTGGCCGAGCGCCTCTCGGAGTTCACCGACGTGCACCCGGAGTTCGAGACCGCCGTGGAGCGCCTCGCCACCTGGCTGGCCCGCCTCGACGACCCCGACGACGACTGAGCAATTCCGGAAAGTCCAGGACGATCGGGCCCTTCCGAAGCCGTTCGAGGGGCCCGAACGTCCTGGACTATCGGAGTGCCGAGTCAGCTGCGGGCGTCGAGGTCGTGCAGGACGCGCTGGAAGTCGGCGTCGTGGGCCGCGTCCGCGCCGAAGGGCAGGTGCGGCTGCTGCGCGTAGTGCCGGTGCGCCCGCTCGAGCAGCCCGACGATCAGGGCGAAGAAGAGGAGGGTCAGGTTGGCGGCGATGAAAGTGGTCATGGCAGTAACTTTGTCACCGTTGCTATGCCGCCACGAGTGGCAGCATTGACAGTATCCGCAAGTTTCCTGCCATACTGGCGGACATGACGTTGCGGACCGTGGCCATGGTCGTCCCTCCCCGACCCGGGCTCTTCGAGGTCGGGGTGATCCAGGAGGTCTTCGGGGTCGACCGCACCGAGGACGGCGTGCCGGCGATCGACTTCCGCGCCTGCACCGAGGAACCGGGGCGGCCCGTCGAGCTGGACAACTCGATGTCGATGACGTTCCCGCACGGGCTGGAGGCCGCTGACGACGCCGACCTGGTCATCGCCCCGGCCTACGCCGGCGACGCGAACGTGGCTCCCTCGGAGGCCATCCTCGACGTCTTCCGACGCGCCCACGCACGGGGCGCCTGGGTGCTGTCGGTCTGCTCCGGCGCCTTCCTGCTCGGCCACGCCGGCCTGCTCGACGGCCGCGCCTGCACCACTCACTGGCGCCACACCGACGACCTGCGCTCCCTGTTCCCCGCGGCCCGCATCGATCCCGGCGTGCTCTTCGTCGAGGACGACCGGGTGATCACCAGCGCGGGTACGGCGGCCGGGATCGACGCCTGCCTGCACCACGTGCGCTGCGAGCTCGGCGCCGGCGTGGCCAACAAGATCGCCCGCCGGATGGTGGTCCCGCCGCAGCGCGACGGCGGCCAGCGCCAGTACATCGACCTCCCGGTGCCGACCTGTGACGCCGACAGCCTGGCCCCGCTGCTCAGCTGGATGCGTGAGCACCTCGCCGAGGAGCTGCCGATCCGCACCCTGGCCGGGCGCGCCGCCATGTCGGAGCGCACCTTCGCGCGCCGGTTCGTGGCCGAGACCGGCACCACCCCGGGCAAGTGGCTGCTCGCGCAGCGGCTGCACCACGCCCGGGAGCTGCTGGAAGCCACCGACCTGGCGGTGGAGACGGTCGCAGCCCGCGCCGGCTTCGGGTCGGCAGCGCTGCTCCGCCACCACTTCGGGCAGCACGTCGGCGTCGCGCCGGCCGAGTACCGCCGTACCTTCCGGGCTCCGGACGTGCGCGCCGGCTGACCGCTGGCCGTTGGGCCGGCTGTCAGGCTGGCGACAGTTCGCGAGGGTGACTCTCGACGGGTGCACGCACCTCGTCGACTCAGCCTGCTCGCCCCTGCCCTCGCCGGGCTCCTCCTGCTCACCGGCTGCAGCGAGTGGGGGTCGCCGCCGGGACCCGAGTCCGGCGGCACGATGAAGGTGAGCGTGCCCTCGCTGCCGGTCAGCTGGGACCCGGACTCGACCTCCGACGCCACCTCGGCCCAGCTGGTCCGCGACGTCGAGGCACCGCTGCTCCAGCTCACCCCGCACACCCAGCAGGCGGCCCCCGGCATCGCCCGCTCCTGGAAGTACGACGCGTCGCGCACCCGGCTCACCGTGGGCATCCGCCCGAAGGCGGCCTTCAGCAACGGCCAGCACGTCACCCCCAAGGACGTGGTGTTCTCCGCGGAGCAGTGGCTGAAGGGTCCTCAGCACGGCGCGTACTACTCCAGCCTGATCTCGAGCGTGGCCACCCACGGCAAGGACGCAGTCGTCTTCACCTTGCGGGCACCCTCCTCGGCGATGATCGACACCCTCACGCTGAGCAGCTCGGCCATCGTCCCCGACCACTTCGGGGGCGACACCGCCACCGACTTCTACGCCCGTCCCGTGGGCGCGGGCCGTTCGCGATCCGCCTCCACCAGCAGCGACGCGGTCCACCTGAAGCGCAACAAGCACTTCTACGAGCAGGGCCACCCCTACCTCAGCGCCATCGACTACCGAGTGGTCAGCGACCCGGCCGCGGCGCTCCAGCAGGTGAGCGGCGGCAAGACCGACCTTGCCGAGGGTGTGCCGGCGAGCGACCTCTCCGGCGGGCACAAGCACGCCAGGGTGGTGACGACCCCCGCCCAGTCCACCAGTGTCGTGACGTTCTCGCCGAAGGCCGGCCCGACCAGCGACCCGAGGCTGCGCAAGGCCGTCTCGCTCGCGATCGACAGGTCAGCGCTGGTCAGGTCCGTGTACGACGGCAAGGCCGACGTGGCCAAGGGCGTGCTTCCCGGCCACGTGAAGGCCGACCAGGGCTGCTCGAGCTGCGACTGGTCCCAGCACGACGTCAGCCTCGCGAAGACCGACGCGGCCTCGCTGCGGCAGCTCGGGAGCCTGACGCTGCTCGTCGACTCCGGGCAGCCCTCCGACGTACGCACCGCCCAGGCGATCACCCCGATGCTGGCCCAGGCCGGGATCACCGTGCGGACGGTGCCGGTCAACGCCGCGACGATGGCCGCGCGCCTGGCGTCGGGCTCCTACGAGATGGCCCTGCAGACGCTGTCGCTGCAGGCGCCGACCCCCGCCGACTCGTTGCAGACCCTGGTCCGACGACCACTACGTCGCCAACGCCACGTCCACGCAGGCTGCCGGGACCGCGCTCCAGGCCGTGAACGCGGCCACCGACCTGGATGGGACCAGCTCGGCGGTGGCAGCGTTCGAAGAGCAGAACTTCACCGCGGCAGCCGTGGTGCCGCTCGTCGATCCCGATGTCGTCGACGTCGTCAGCACGCGGGTCCGCGGTCTCGCTCTGCTGCCGTCGGGGCTCTACCACTCGGCCGCACTGTGGCTGAAGGACTTAGTCGACCGCCGGCGCTCCGCTAGGGTCGACCGCCATGCCGTATCCCCCGGCCCCGTGGCAGATGCACGGACAGCTGTGGCTCTCCCTGTTCCGCGTCCGACCCGGCGACCACCCCGACCGCGAGCCGGGGGTGTACGGCGTGGCGCTGGTCTCCTACGAGGAACCCAGCCCACTGACCTACTCCGAGCTGCTCGTGGCGACGCTGGTCGGCAAGTCGGTGCACATCACCGACATCTGGGTGGACAGCCCCGACTCGCGCGACGGCGGCCGTGAGCTCTGGGCGATCCCGAAGGGCCTGTGCACCTTCGGCCACGTCACCACCGGTAGCCGCCTGCAGCGGACCCGCTGGAACACCTCGCTGGAGGGCGAGGCGATCGCCTCCGCGCGCTTCACCGACGCCTCGAAGGCGATGGCCCGCACGCCCTTCAAGGGTGCGACCTGGCAGACCCGGGAGAGCGGGGAGGAGGTCGTCGCCCACCTCACCGGCAGCGGGAAGTCGCTGCCGTGCAAGGGCTCGTGGGAGTTCAACCCCCACGGACCCCTCGGCTGGCTGGCGGGCAAGCGCTCGCTGGCCTCGTTCCGGATGGCCGACTTCGAGATGTCGTTCGGCTAGGCAGGTGGCTCCCGCGTGCCGACGTACACCGGCACGCGAGAGGCCAGCCAGCTGCTAGTGGCCGGCGTCCTGACGCGGGGTGACCTCGTCGCTGACGTGGTCGGTGCTCGCGCGGCGGGTGGAGTCGCGGATCTCGAACAGCTCGGTGGCGTACCCACCGATTGCCCGGCCGATCTCACTGACCGCCCCGACGACGATCCCTGCGACCGCGCCGACCGTGTGCGTGGTCGCCGTGAACGTCTCCTGCACGGCGTCCTTGCGGATCTCGGCGCGGCTCAGCCTGTCCTTGCTCATGGTCATAGTGTTCCCCAGCAACCGGATGCCTCACGCCGCCGCGGGCGTGACGTCAACCACCGGCGCGTCCTCGGGATGACCCGACGGGGCCTTGCGCCCGGGCAGCGCCAGCCGGCAGATCTTCTTCACCACGCTGCCGACCTGCTTGCGCAGCGGACCGGTCGTGTACTCCAGGCCGTAGCGCTCGCAGATCTCGCGGATCTCGCCCGCGATCTCCGGGTAGCGGCGCGCCGGGAGGTCCGGGAACAGGTGGTGCTCGATCTGGTGCGAGAGGTTGCCGGAGAGGATGTGGAACAGCGGGCCGCCGGAGATGTTGGCCGAGCCGAGCACCTGCCGGTAGTACCAGTGACCGCGGGACTCCTGCTTGCCGTCAGGACCGTCCTCGTCCAGGCACTCCTCCTCGGTGAAGGTCTCCGCACCCGAGGGGAAGTGACCGCAGAAGATGATGTTGTACGCCCACACGTTCCGCGCCAGGTTGGCGATCGCGTTGCCGGTGAGGGTCAGCGGGAACAGCGGACCGGTCAGCGCCGGGAACAGCACGTAGTCCTTGAGCGCCTGGCGCTTGACCTTGCGCATGATTCCCCGGTGCAGCGCCGCGTTCTCCTCGAGCTTGCGGGTGCCGTTGACGATGTTCTCGACCTCGAGGTCGTGCATCGCCACGCCCCACTCGAAGAAGACCATCAGCAGGAAGGCGTAGAGCGGGTTGCCGAGGTAGTACGGGTGCCACGGCTGCTCCTCGTCCATCCGCAGGATGCCGTAGCCGATGTCGCGGTCCTTGCCGAGGATGTTGGTGAAGGTGTGGTGGATGTAGTTGTGGGAGTACTTCCACTGGTCGCTCGGGCAGACGTTGTCCCACTCGTACATCCGGGAGTTCAGGCCGGGGTCGCCCATCCAGTCGTACTGGCCGTGCATCACGTTGTGCCCGATCTCCATGTTGTCCAGGATCTTGGACAGGCTCAGGGCGGCGACCGCCACCGGCCAGGCCGGCGGCAGGTACATCAGCGCCCGCCCGGCGATCTCGAGCTTGCGCTGCTTGTCCACGACCCCGCGGATGTAGGCGGCGTCCTCCTCGCCGAGGTCGGCCAGGATCCGCTGGCGGATCACGTCCATCTCCTCGCCGAAGGCCTTCAGCTGGTCGGGGGTGAGCCTGGCGTTCTCGTGCTTGGTGGTGGTCATGTGGTGCTCCTTCCGGAACGTGTGATGGGGATCAGAGGTCGACGACGCAGTCGCCCACGGGGGCGCTCACGCAGATGCGGATGTCCTCGTCGGGCAGCGCGGACTCCTCACCCGTCAGGACGTTGCGGACAGTGCCCTCGCTCTTGCGCGAGGTGCAGGTCAGGCAGATGCCCATCCGGCAGCCGAACTCCGGGGTCAGGCCGAGGGCCTCGGCCTGCTCGAGGATCGGCGCGCCCGAGTTGGGCGCGGACTTCCCCGAGGTGGTGAAGGACAGGTCGCCCTCGGGCGAGCCCTCACCGGCGGCGAGTGGGCGCGTGCCGAGCTTGAAGTACTCCGTGCGCAGCCGCGGCGAACCGGCGTACGCCTCGAGGACCAGCTCCATCATCCCGGCCGGGCCGCACGCCCACGTGTCGGTGTCGCGGTACGTCGGCACCAGGCGGCGCAGCGCCTCCTCGGTGAAGACGTCGTCGCCGTAGCGCAGGTGCACGGTGACGCCGTTGTCGGCCCACGCGATCCGCTGCAGCTCCTCGGCGAAGATCTGGTCCTCGCGCGAGCGGGCGTAGTGCAGGAAGGTGACCTTGCGGCCGGCCCTCCCGTCGTACCCGTCACGCAGCAGGGTGCGCAGCTGCGACATCACCGGGGTGATGCCGGAACCGCCGGAGATCATCAGCAGGTGGTTGTTGGTGGGCGTGGCCGGGCTCTCGGTGAGGGTGAACTCCCCCTCGGCCTGGCTGAGGTGGACGACCAGGCCCGGCTCTGCCTCGCGGACGAGGAACCTGGAGACACTCTGCTCACCCCTGGCTCCCTCGTTCGAGCGCACGGTGATCGTGAACGGCTCCCCCGGGCCGGACTCGGCCGAGGAGATCGAGAAGCAGCGCGTCGTACGCCGGGCGCCGGGGACCTCGACGCCGACCTGGACGTACTGGCCGGCCCGGTGCCCGCGCCAGGTGTGGGTGGGCTGCAGCCGGATCGTGGCCACCGGGGCCGAGGGGTCGTCGGTCTCCCGGACGACGTCGACGACGGTGGCGCGCACCTCGGTGGCTGCCCACATCGGGTTGACCAGCTCCAGGTAGCGGTCCACGCCGTGGGGCGAGGTCAGCGCCGCGAGGGTGCGTGAGCCCAGGATCCGCTGAGCCACTGCTCGTTGGATGGTCATCATCGGCCTCCCTGACCTGAGATTGAGTGAACATCTGTTCACTCAAAAGAATGGTCGTGCACCGGGGCGCGGTCAAGGAACACCGGGCGTGACGCCGCCCACCCCAGGCGGTGGTGCGTCTAACCTCACACGCATGGCCAGGACCCTCTTCCACGGCGGCACGGTGTACGACGGGACGACAGGGCGGCCCGCGGAGGCCGACGTCGTCGTCGAGGACGGCCGGATCCTCGACGTGGGGCCCGGGCTCGACGGGGACGAGGCCGTCGACTGCTCCGGCGGTTACGTCTCCCCCGGGTTCTTCGACTGCCACGTGCACGTCGTGATGGACGCGCCGAGCCAGATGCGGCTGATCGAGACGCCGTTCAGCCTGCAGTTCTACCAAGCCGCGGCGAACCTCAAGAAGACGCTCGACATCGGCATCACCAGCGTGCGCGACGCCGGCGGCGCCGACCAGGGCGTCAAGGAGGCGGTGCAGCGCGGGATGATCCCGGGCCCGCGCATGCAGATCTCGATCATCATGCTCAGCCAGACCGGTGGGCACGGCGACGACTGGAGCATCTGCGGGGCCGACGCCCCCTTCTTCGTCCCCCACCCCGGGCGGCCCAGCGGGCTCGTCGACGGGCCGGACCAGGTGCGCAAGCGCGTCCGCGAGCTCATCCGCGCCGGCGCCGACGTGATCAAGGTGGCCACCACCGGCGGGGTGCTCAGCCCGCGCGACGACCCGCGCCACCCCCACTTCCGCGACGACGAGATCGCGGAGATGACCGCGGAGGCGACCGCGGCCGGCATCCACGTGATGGCCCACGCCCAGGGGGCCGGCGGCATCAAGGCGGCACTGCGCAACGGGGTCCGCTCGATCGAGCACGGCATCTTCCTCGACGAGGAGGCCATCGAGATGATGCTCCAGCACAACGCCTGGCTGGTGCCGACGCTGCACGCCCCGCGCGCGGTGATCGCCGCTGCCGAGGCGGGCCTGCCCATCGCGCAGTCGTCGGTGGACAAGGCGCGGTTCGTGACCGAGGCCCACGAGGACAGCGTGCGCCGGGCCCACGAGGCGGGGGTGCGGATCGCGATGGGCACCGACTGCGGTGTCGGGCCGCACGGCACCAACCTCGAGGAGCTCGAGCTGATGGTGGCGGCGGGGCTCTCACCGCTGGAGGCGTTGCACGCCACGACCGGGTCGGCCGCCGAGCTCCTCGACGTCGCCGCGGACCGCGGCACGATCCGCCCCGGGATGCGGGCCGACCTCGTGGTCGTCGACGGCGATCCCGACGACGTGAGCAAGCTCGGTGACCGGGTGCGGGCGGTCTTCCAGGACGGCGTGGCGGTCAGCGCTGGAGCGTCCGGGACAGCCGTCTGACCAGCACTTTTGAGTGAACAAACGTTCACCGATACCTCGAAGGGCGCTAGGCTCGTTCCCGTGGACAGATCGAGCACCCGGTCGGGTCCGGCTCCGGCTGTGGCCGGCGAGACCCGGGGCGAGCGCAAGGAGCGCACCCGCCGGGCCATCATCGACGCCGCACTGGTCCTCCTCGAGGACAGCAGCCTGGTCGCCTTGTCCCTGCGGCAGGTGACCAAGGAGGTCGGGATCGTCCCGACGGCCTTCTACCGGCACTTCGACTCCATCGAGGACCTCGGCCTCGCCCTGGTGGAGGAGTCGTTCGTGTCGCTGCGCGAGATGTTGCGCGACGTACGGCGCAGCGACCCGACGTACCGCAACATCATCGACAGCTCGGTCAAGGTGCTCGTCGAGCACACCCACCACCAGCACTCCCACTTCGCGTTCATCGCGCGCGAGCGGGTGGCCGGACCGCCGGCCGTCCGTGAGGCCATCCGGCACCAGATCGAGCTCGTCGAGCGCGAGCTGGCCGCCGACCTGGCCCGGCTCACCGACCCCAGGAGCTGGTCCCCCGAGGACCTGCAGGTGCTCTCGAACCTGATCGTGACCTCGATGGTCGGCACCGCGGAGTCAGTGCTGAGCGCGCGCCCCGAGCAGGAGCAGGCCCTGGTCGATCAGGCCCGCGCCCAGCTCCGGATGGTGCTCGTGGGTGCCCTGAACTGGAGGTCCGGCGGGCCGATCGACTGAGCCGCGGTCAGCCGGAGACCGGCACCGACTCCACCCCGTGGGGCTCCTGCTCGCCCAGGTCCGCCACCGGGCCGACTTCCGGGCCACTCTGGCCGCCTCGATCCGGGTGGGCAGGAACAACACCAGGCCCACGACGACCAGGCAGAGGACCGCCGAGACACCGAAGGCCCAGTGCAGGCCACCGATGGTGGCGGCGCCCTGGGTGGCGCCGTGCGCGAGCAGCGAGTCGGACCGGCTGGCCAGGATCATCACGACCAGCGCCGTGCCCATCGCCCCGCCGACCTGCTGCACGGTGCCGAGCAGCGAGCTGCCGTGGGAGTAGAGCCGCGGCGAGAGCACGCCGAGGCCCATCGTGAACAGCGGGGTGAACAACGCGGCCAGGCTCACCATCAGTCCCACGTGGGCCAGCAGGATCAGCCAGATCGGTGTCGTGGCGCGAGATGAACGCGAACACGGTCATGGCCGCGAGGAGGCCCAGCGCGCCCGGGACCACCAGGACCCGCGACCCGCGTGCGTCGTAGATCCGGCCGACCCGCGGGCCGAGCAGGCCCATGGCCAGGCCGCCGGGAGCCACGAGCATGCCGGTGGCCAGCGGGCTCATCCCGCGGAGGTTCTGCAGGTACAGCTGGAGCAGGATCATCGAGCCGAGCATGGCCATGAAAGCGATCGCCATCGCCGCGACGGAGATCGTGAAGACGCGCTCCTTGAGGGTGCGCAGGTCGAGCAGCGGCCGGTCCTCACGCTGCAGCAGCAGCTGGCGCCACACGAAGCACGCGATCCCGACCACGCCGACGGCCAGGGCGGCGTACGCACGCCCGTGCTCGCCGCGCAGCCCGACCACGCTCAGGCCGTAGACCAGGAGCCCGAAGCCGAGCGCGGAGATCAGCACGCTCCACCAGTCGACGTGACTGACCACCGGCTCACCGACGTTGCGCAGCTGACGCAGCCCGACGACGCCGATCGTGCCGGCGATCGGGAGCACCACCAGGAAGATCCAGCGCCACGACAACGAGTGCAGCACGACGCCGGAGACCGCGGGACCGAGCGCCGGCGCCACCGACATGGCCAGGGTGACGTTGCCCATCACCCGCCCGCGGTCGTGCATGGGTACGACGGACATCAGCGTGGTCATCAGCAACGGCATCATCACCGCCGTGCCGCTGGCCTGCACCACCCGCGCCACCAGCAGCACGGGGAAGGACGGGGCGAGCGCGGCCAGGAGGGTGCCGGTGCAGAAGGTGCCCATGGCCAGGCCGAAGGCGAACCGCGTGGTGACGCGTTGCAGGAACCAGCCCGTGATCGGGATGACGACCGCCATCGCGAGCATGAACGCGGTGGAGAGCCACTGGGCCGCGCTGGCGTCGACGTGGAAGTCGACCATCAGGCGCGGGATCGCGTTGATCATGATCGTCTCGTTGAGGATCACCACGAAGGTCGCGGCGACCAGCCACCGCAGGACTGCGTAGTCCGGCGCGGCTTCGGTGCGGGTGGCGGTCTGCATGGGGATCCTCGTCGGTCGTGGGGACGGGTCAGCCTCTCAACTTCGGGAGTCGGTCGGCAAAGGAATTAGACCCGGCACCACCGACGAACTCATCGGTGCGGCTTGCGATTCCCTGGCTTCTCGGTAACCGTTTGGTTACCGTAGCCGTCTGGTTACCGAAGGAGTGTCGTGCCGAACCCCGCGCCCGAACCGCTCGACGCTCTCGGCGACCCCCAGCGGCGCGAGATCCTGCGGCTGCTCGGCGCGCGCGACCTCGCGGTGGGCGAGATCGCGGCCGCGCTGCCGATCAGCCGACCGGCAGTCTCACGTCACCTGCGGCTGCTCAAGCAGGCCGGGCTCGTCGAGGAGGAGCCCCTGGGCACCCGGCGGATCTACCGGCTGCGCGAGGAGGGCGTGCACGCGGTCCAGGCCTACCTCGAGCAGGTCTGGGGCCAGGCCGCCGCGCGGTTCCGCCTCGCCGCCGAGAACCCGCCGCAGGGGCGCCCGTGAGCACGCCTGACGCAGGCTCTCTCCCGCCGCTGCGGATGAGCTTCGAGGTCGCCTGCCCGCCCGAGACTGCGTTCGACACCTGGACCCGGCGGTTCGCGCTGTGGTGGCCGGCCGACCACACCGTGAGCGGAGCCCCCGAGCACGTGCAGCTGGAGCCCGGCATCGGCGGCCGGATCCACGAGCTCGGTCCGGACGGGACCGAGCACGAGTGGGGTCAGGTCACGGTGTGGGAGCCGCCCCACCGGCTCGGATACCTGTGGCACCTGCGGCGCGACCGGGCCGACGCCACCGAGGTCGAGATCACCTTCCGGCCGCGAGGCCCGCAGACCCTCGTCGAGATCGCCCACCGGGGCTGGGAGCACCTCGGGGCCGGCGGTCCCGACTGGCGCGAGCGCAACCGCGGCGGCTGGTCGACCCTGCTCCCCCACTACGTCCGCGCCGTCGACCCCACGGCCGCGGCGACGATCACCTGGCACGAGGAGGAAGCCGATGGCTGAGGGTTCCGGCACCAAGGACGACCCGTGGGTGCTGACGACGGCGCCGGGCACGTCGTCGTACACCATGTACCGCGACGAGGAGAGCGACCCACCGCTGCTGGTGTGCCAGGTGGGCAGCACCCGGCTGACCTACCTGCTCCGCGTGCTCGACGACCTGCCCGCCTGGTTGCGCGAGCAGGGCGACTGGGTGCCCGCTCGGGGCCGCCGACGAGAAGAAGCCGGCCGCCGACGGGACCGTCGAGGCCTGGGGACGCAGCCCGGAGAACCCGGTCGGCGGGTGGTACGGGCAGCGCAACGGCTACCGCGGCCGGCTCGGCATGTACCTGCCGCCGTTGCTGGAGGCCCTCGGCCTGGTCGAGCTGACCCACGACAAGCGGAACAACAGCGTCCGCGGCCTGTAGCGGCGTGGCGCCTAGGGACCGGGACTGACGGTCACGTCGGGCACCGTGGCGTCGGCCGGCAGGTCGAGGACGTGAAGGATCGTGGCCGCCACGGTCGAGGGGGCGATCCAGTCGTCGGCGTCGTACTCCTTGCCCTCCTGGTCGTGCACCTGCTGCTGCATCGGGGTCGCGGTGCGGCCCGGGTACACGCTGGTGACCCGGACTCCGTGCTCGGCCTCCTCCTGGCGCAGGGCGTCGGCGAAGGCGCGCAGGCCGAACTTCGAGGCGGCGTACGCCGCCCAGGTCGGGTTGGCCCTCAGCCCGGCGCCGGAGTTCACCAGGACGACCGTCCCGCGAGCGGTGCGCAAGGCGGGGAGGGCGAGCCTGGTCAGCTCGGCGGGAGCGAGCAGGTTGACGTCGAGGTGGGCTCGCCACTGCGCTGCAGTGAGCTCGGCGACCGTGCCGAGGTCGACGACCCCGGCGGCGTGGACGACGGAGTCGAGCGAGTCGGGCAGCTGGTCCGCGAGCGACCCCAGGGCGTCGATGTCGGCGAGGTCGGCAGCCAGCCCGCTGGCACCCGGGTACCGGTCGACGAGCTCAGCTGCCCTCTCCGGTGACCGGGCGAGGAGCACCAGGTCGTCACCCCGCGCGTGCAGGGCCTCGGCGAGGGCGGCACCGATCCCCGACCCGGCGCCGGTGAGCAGGTGAGTGGCCATCAGCGGGTGAAGACGACCTTGCCGAAGACCTCGCCGCTCGCCATGGCGGAGAGCCCCTCCTTCGGCCTGCTCCAGCGGCAACGTCTTGTCGATCAGTGGCCGGGTGTCTGTCGCGTCGAGCATGGTGACCAGGCTCGCCAGCTCGGTGCGCGTGCCCATCGTGGAACCTATGACGCGCAGCTGGAGGAAGAAGATGCGAGTCAGCTCGGCGTCGTCGAGCTTCGGGCCGGACGTCGTACCGGAGACGACGAGAGTGCCACCGGGTCGCAGCGCACGGATCGAGTGGGACCAGGTCGCCTTCCCCACCGTCTCCATCACCGCGTCGACCTTGACCGGCAGCCGCTCCCCGGACTCGAAGACCTCGTGGGCGCCGATCTCCAGGGCGCGCTTGCGCTTCGCCTCGTCGCGGCTGGTGGCCAGCACCTTGAGTCCACCGGCACTGGCGAGGGTGATCAGCGCGGTCGCCACGCCTCCGCCGGCGCCTTGCACGAGCACGGTGTCGCCGGGCTTCAGGCCGCCCTGGGTGAACAGCATCCGGTACGCCGTCAGCCAGGCCGTGGGCAGGCAGGCGGCCTCCTCGAACGACAGCGACGCGGGCTTCGCGATCACGTTCTGCTTGGGCACCGCCACCTTGTCGGCGAAGGTGCCCTGGTAGCGCTCGGAGAGCAGCGAGCGCTTGGGGTCGAGGGTCTCGTCGCCGCCGGTCCACGACGGGTCGCTGACCACGGCGTGCACGACGACCTCGTTGCCGTCCTCGTCGATCCCGGCTGCGTCGCAGCCGAGGATCATCGGCAGCGCCTCCTCGCGCAGGCCGACCCCGCGCAGCGACCAGAGGTCGTGGTGGTTCAGCGAGGTGGCCTTCACCGTGACCGTCGTCCACCCGTCAGGCACCTCCGGCTCGGGCCGCTCCCCGACCACGAGGCCGGACAGCGGGTCGTCGGAGGAGAAGGACTCGGCGTACACAGCAAACATGTCCCGACCCTAGCCGGGCGCGACGAAGGAGCGCGCGGCGTGGGGAGGGAGGTAGAGCAAGCCTGCGACCGAGCTCGCGAGGTCGCAACGGCGCGCCGCAACCAGAGACCTTGACGGGCGCGAGCGGGCGGCAGTTTCCCAGGGTAGGAAGGGAAATTGCCTCGTCGCACAGGAAGTTTCCTGTGCGACGGGGCAGGAAAGGTTCCTACCCTGGGAAACCGTCCGGCTCAGCGGCGCGCGACCCCGTCGCGCCGGGCGGCGTCGGCGACGGCGGTTGCGACGGCGGGGCCGACGCGGGGGTCGAACGGCGAGGGGATCACGAGGTCCTCGGCCAGGTCGTCGCCCACGATCGCCGCGAGTGCGTCCGCCGCGGCGAGCTTCATCCCCTCGGTGATGGCCGTGGCGCGCGCGTCGAAGGCGCCGCGGAAGATCCCCGGGAAGGCCAGCACGTTGTTGATCTGGTTGGGGAAGTCCGAGCGACCGGTCGCCACCACCCGGGCGTGCCGGTGGGCCACGTCGGGATGCACCTCGGGATGGGGATTGGCGAGCCCGAAGATCACGGCGTCGGGCGCCATCGCCGCGACCGCCTCCTCGGGCACGGTCCCGCCCGAGAGCCCGATGAAGACGTCGGCGCCGACGAGGACCTCGGCGAGCGAGCCCGTGCGACCGCTGAGGTCGGCGGTCACCTGGGCCAGGGCCAGCTTGGAGTCGTTCAGGCCGGTGCGCGAGGCGTGCAGTACGCCTCCGCGGTCGGTGACTGCGACGTCGCGGATCCCGGCGGCCAGCAGGATCCGGGTCACGGCCACGCCGGCCGCGCCCGCACCGGAGATCACCACGCGCGTGGTCTCGGCGAGCCTGCCGGTCAGTCTCAGCGCGTTCTCCAGGGCGGCGAGCACCACGACCGCGGTGCCGTGCTGGTCGTCGTGGAAGACCGGGATGTCCAGGCGCTGCTTGAGCCGCTCCTCGATCTCGAAGCACCGCGGAGCGGAGATGTCCTCGAGGTTGATGCCCCCGAAGCTCGGCGCGAGCCGGACCACCGTCTCGACGATCTCGTCGACGTCCTTGGTGTCCAGGCAGATCGGGACGGCGTCGACTCCGCCGAACTGCTTGAACAGCACCGCCTTGCCCTCCATCACCGGCATCGCCGCCCGGGGCCCGATGTCACCCAGCCCCAGCACAGCGGTGCCGTCGGTGACCACGGCCACGGTGTTGGAGACCCACGTGTAGTCGGCCGCCAGGTCCTCGTCGGCGGCGATCGCCTCGCAGACCCGGGCGACGCCCGGGGTGTAGGCGAGCGAGAGCTCCTCGGGGCCGTTGAGGGCGACGCGCGAGGCGATCTCCATCTTGCCGCCGGCGTGCAGGGCGAAGACGGGGTCCTGCGCGCGGGGGTTCTCGAGGTCAGGCATGTGCTCCGATGCAACCATGAACGGGTCTCCTGGGGGATGCGTGGGTCCGGTGGACTTCGTCGTGCTCTTCTCGGCCGACTCGACGCGCAACCTGTGGTGGGGCCGCGGAGTCGCTGCTCGAGTGGGGGGTGACCCAGCCCGGCCATGCTTGCACAGTCTCGGCGCCGCGCGAGCGCGGGCCTGACGCCCTCAACCTCGCCGCACGCCGAGCCGAAGGGCCGGTCGGGGCCAGACCCTTCCGATCACGAGGGCGACCACCCCGGAGTGCGGGACCGGCCCCGCCGACCACGAGTCGCGACCCTCCTGCGGGTTGTCGCGCGAGACCCACCAGCCCTGTGCGGACTCGTGGTCGAGTCGCTTGACCGCGACCACCCCGTCGTCGAACCGTACGACGGCAAGGCGGCCGGGTCGTGGGCCGGCGCCGTGGGCCACGAGCAGCCGGTCACCGTCGCGCAGGGTCGGCGTCATCGACCGCCCGCGCACGATGGCCAGGCCGATCCGCCACATCGTCGTACCCCTCCTCGAGACCTCGTGGAGCGCTGCCCACGGCCGGGAGTAGTGTCGCAATCGAGCCGGTCGTTCAAGCCAACGGGCGCTACCGCCATCGTCAACGTGAGAGGAAATCCCGCATGCTCAAGCACCTTTTCGCCCCCACCATCGAGGTATCCGCGCACTGCGACCTGCCCTGCGGCGTCTACGACCCCGCCCAGGCGCGCATCGAGGCGGAGTCGGTCAAGGCCATCATCGCGAAGGTCGCGGACAACGACGATCCCGACTTCCGCACCCGGGCGATCCTGATCAAGGAGCAGCGCTCGGAGCTGGTCAAGCACCACCTGTGGGTGCTGTGGACCGACTACTTCAAGCCCCCGCACTTCGAGAAGTACCCGCAGCTCCACCAGCTGGTCAACGAGGCCACCAAGCTCGCCGGCGCGAGTGGCACCAAGGGCGAGCTCGACGCGGGCAAGGCCGACGAGCTGTTGGCCAAGATCGACGAGATCGCCGAGATCTTCTGGGCGACGAAGAAAGATTCCTGAGCCCGCCTGAAGACGGCCCCGGCGCAGTGCGCCGGGGTCGTTTTCGTTGCAGAACGGGCACCACGCAGGTCGGTCCCGGTCTAGTGTTTCCCCACCGTCACCACCGACCACCCAGGACACCACCGTGAGCCATCGACCCGATGTGGAGCTGCGCCTGCCGGCGGAGAGTGCATACGTCGCAGTCCTGCGGATGACCACGGCCGGCCTCGCGGCGCGCCTCGACTTCACCCTCGACGACATCGAGGACCTGCGGATGGCCGTGGGCGAGGCATGTGCCCTCGTGCTCGAGCACGCCGACGCCCCGGGCGACCTGCACGCCTGCTTCGACCTGAGCGACGGCTCGATCCGCGTCTCGGTCAGCGCCGACTCCTCCGGCGACGCGGAGCCGGACGCCGACAGCTTCGGCTGGCAGGTGCTCACCGCGCTGACCAGCGACGTGGTCACCAGTCGCGACGGCGACCAGAGGTGGCTCTCCTTCACCGTCCGTTCGAGCATCGCGGTCTAGCACCATGACGCCCGCCGGTCCCTCGCTCGGGGCGCGAGCGCTGACGCGCGAGCGCAGCATCGCGCTGTTCCTCGAGCTCGGCGACAAGTCGACCTCGAAGCAGCGGCGTGCCGTGTGCCGCGAGGAGCTGGTCCAGCTGCACCTCCCGCTGGTGGACCACTGCGCCCGCCGGTTCGCCAACCGCGGCGAGCCGCTCGACGACCTCGTCCAGGTGGGCACGATCGGACTGATCAAGTCCGTCGACCGGTTCGACACCGATCGCGGCGTGGAGTTCTCGACGTACGCCACCCCGACGATCATCGGGGAGATCAAGCGCTACTTCCGCGACAAGGGCTGGGCGATCCGGGTGCCCCGCCGGCTCCAGGAGCTGCGGATGTCGATCAGCGCGGTGACCGGCGAGCTCTCCCAGGAGCTGGGCCGTTCCCCGACGCCTCGTGAGATCGCCGACAAGATCGGCGTGGGCGTCGAGCAGGTGATGGAGGGCCTGGAGTCGGCCAACGCCTACTCCACCCTCTCCCTGGACGCGGGTGACAGCAGCGACGACGGCGGCAGCATGAGCATGCTCGACACCCTGGGGATGGACGACGAGGCGCTGGACCACGTCGAGATCCGGGAGTCCATCAAGCCGCTGATCGAGCAGCTGCCGTCCCGCGAGAAGAAGATCCTGATGCTGCGGTTCTTCGGCGGCATGACCCAGAGCCAGATCGCGACCGAGATCGGCGTCTCGCAGATGCACGTCTCGAGACTGCTCAACCGCACGCTGGAGCAGCTGCGGCTCTCCCTCTCCGAGGTCAGCTAGCGGTCAGCTCTGCCGCTCCTGGTCACTCCCGGTCGGCGTCACGCTCGAGTGCCTCGACCGAACGTGGGTGGAGCAGGCCGGCCAGGACGAGGACCGAGACCAGCGCCAGCCCGACCGAGACCGGCCAGGTGCCGCCGGACTTGAAGTTCCAGGCGAGACCGAGCTGGACGAGCTGCGCCAGCAGGACCGGGCCGCGCGCCCACACCCGACCGCGGTAGAGCCCCCAGGAGCACAGCAGCAGCAGTGCGCCGTACCCGATGAAGAAGACCGAGACGGTCACGCCCATGGTCAGCCGGTCGCTGTCGAGCGTGGCCACCTCGGTGACGCCGAACAGCAGCAGGAGCACTCCTTCGACGAGGACGAGCCCGGCTGCCGCCATCAGGGGTGGGGGCGTTTGCGGGGGCCCCGACTGGGAACCGGGGGCTGGTTCGAAGGTGTGCGACACGTGACGAGACTAGGAGAAGGCGGTGGCGGTACGACGCCCGCTGTGACCAACCTGACCGTCCCAGGGGTTGTCTTGTGCCTCCCCGGTTGGCACGATCAAATAGACGCGCTCCGGTGAAGCGGTGTGCGTATCGCCACAGTGGCCGTTTCGGCGTTCACAAACCTCACCGGAGATGGCATTGTGAACTCGTTCACGAGCGCGTCTCGCAAGCGACTGTCGGAAGGTAGCCCCACTCATGGATTGGCGTGACCGTTCCGCGTGCCTCGACGAGGACCCGGAACTGTTCTTCCCGATCGGCAACACCGGTCCCGCGATCATGCAGATCGAGGAGGCCAAGCAGGTGTGCCGACGCTGCGAGGTGCGCGAACAGTGCCTCGCCTGGGCCCTCGAGGCCGGGCAGGACCACGGCGTGTGGGGCGGGATGAGCGAGGACGAGCGCCGTGCGCTGAAGCGCCGCAACGCCCGCGCCCGGGTACGCACCGCCTGAGGGCACCCCGCTGTGTGACCGAAACTGCGCGGAACGCGCGATGTTTCGCGCGCATGGCGCAGTTTCACCGGCCGGCCGGTGAATCCGCGGCTCTCCCGGCGACCCGAGGAAGGTCGACCTCCACCCGGGTGCCGGGGCCGTCGGGGCGGGGGCCGAGGCTGAGGCGGCCGCCGAGCTCACCGACCAGGGTGCGGACGATCGAGAGGCCCAGGCTGCCGGTGGCCTCGAGGTCGAAGTCGGCCGGCAGGCCCACCCCGTCGTCCTCGACCACGAGCGTCAGCGCCGAGTCCAGGCGCTCCCCCCGTACGACGATCCAGCCACCGTCCTGGTCGAAGTCGTCGGCGAAGGCGTGCTCCACGGCGTTCTGGATCAGCTCGGTGAAGACCATCGCCAGCGGTGTCGCGGCGTCGGAGCTGATCGCGCCGAAGGAGCCCTCGCGCCGGGTCCGGATCGCCACACCGCGCGAGCCGACGTCGGTCACCAGTCGGGTCAGCCGGTCGGCCACCTCGTCGAAGTCGACGCACTCGTCGAAGTTCTGGCTCAGGGTCTCGTGCACGACGGCGATCGCGCCCACGCGCCGTACCGCCTCGTCGAGGGCGACCCGGCCCTCCGGCACCCCGATCCGCCGCGACTGCAGACGCAGCAGCGCCGCCACCGTCTGCAGGTTGTTCTTCACCCGGTGGTGGATCTCGCGGATGGTGGCGTCCTTGGTGACCAGCTCCCGGTCGCGGCGGCGCAGCTCGGTGACGTCGCGCAGCAGCACCAGCCCGCCGACGTGCTCGCCCGCCGGGCGCAGCGGGATCGCGCGGACGATCACCGTGGCACTGAGGCCGTCGAGCTCGGTGTCGCGCGGGCTGCGAGCCCCCAGCACCGCGCTGATCGTCTCCTCGTCGGGACGCATCGCGACCGGGACCAGCTCGCGGGTGACGTCGACCAGCGACTGGCCGCTGAGGTCGCCGGTGAGACCGAGCTTGCGGAAGACCGAGAGGGCGTTGGGGCTGGCGTAGCCGACCCGCCCCGCCTCGTCGACGCGGATGAACCCGTCGCCCACGCGAGGGGTGTCCGCGTGGTCCGAGCGCTGGCCCGGGGAACGGGAAGCTTCCGTGGGCGATCATCTGGGACAGCTCGCTGGCGGTCTGCAGGTAGGCCAGCTCGAGGCGGCTGGGCGTGCGCACCCCCTGCAGGTTGGTGTTCCGCGCCACGACGGCGATCAACCGGTCGCCACGACGCACCGGGATGGCCTCGACGCGCACAGGCACGTCGTCGCGCCACTCCGGGTCGCCCTCGCGGGCGATCCGGCCCTCGTTCAGGGCCGCGTCGATCAGCGGCCGACGACCGGCCTCGAGGAACGTCCCGACGATGTCGTCGACGAAGGCCGTGGGTCCGGTGGTGGGGCGCATCTGGGCACCCGCCCAGTAGCCGGAACCGTCGGCCGCGGGCAGCCACAGCACCAGGTCGGCGAAGCTGAGGTCGGCGATGATCTGCCAGTCCGCGAGCAGCATCGAGAGCCACTCCACGTCGTCCGGGGAGAGGTCGGTGTGCGCTCTCGCGAGCGCCTGCATCGACGGCACCCGGTCAGCGTAGGTGGCCGACTAAGGTCTGGCGCATGACGCAGGCACCTGAGCAGCCCACGGACCGGCGCGACTCCCCCGCGGCCTTCGAGGCGCACGCCGGCCAGCACGCCGTCGCAGTGGCCGCGGCGCACGGCGTGGAGACGATGTTCACCCTCTCCGGCGCCCACGTCTTCCCGATGTACGACGGCGCGGTGAAGGCCGACCCGCCGATGCGGATCCTCGACGTACGGCACGAGCAGACCGCGGCCTTCGCGGCCGAGGCGATCGGCAAGCTGACCCGCGTCCCCGGTCTCGCGGTGCTGACCGCCGGACCGGGCGTGACCAACGGCGTGAGCGCCATCGCCCAGGCGCAGTTCAGCGGCTCGCCGCTGGTCGTCGTCGGCGGGCGTGCGCCGTCGAACAGGTGGGGCAGCGGGTCCCTGCAGGAGCTCGACCAGCCGCCGATCATCGCCCCGGTCTCGAAGCTGGCGCGGACGATCCACACCGCCGCGGAGGTCCCCGACGGGATCCACGAGGCGTTCACGCTGGCCGGGGCGCCGCACCGCGGCCCGGTCTTCGTCGACGTGCCGATGGACGAGTTCTTCAACACCACCAGCGCCTCGACGCCCCCGGTGGCCGCGCGTTCCCGCACCGAGCCCGATGGCGACGCCGTGACCGAGATCGCCGAGCTCCTCGGACAGGCGAGCCGGCCGGTCCTGGTGCTCGGCACCGACGTCTGGGCCGACGGCGCGGAGGAGGCGGCGCTGCGTCTGGTCGAGGAGGCCGGCGTCCCGGCGATCACCAACGGGATGGGACGCGGGGTCATCCCCGGCGGGCACCCGCTCCTGGTCACCAAGGCACGCGGCGCCGCGCTGGGTGGGGCCGACCTCGTCGTGGTGGTGGGCACTCCCCTCGACTTCCGGCTCGGCTACGGCGTCTTCGGCGGGAAGGACGGCGCCACCCCGGCGCGCGTCGTGCACGTCGCGGACTCGGCCGGCCAGGTCTCGCAGCACGCCGAGCTGGCCGCCGAGGTCTCCGGGGACCTCACGCTCGTGCTCGACGGACTGCGTGAGGCGCTGCACGGGCTGGTGCGCCGCCCGGACTGGAGCGGCTGGGTCGCCGACCTCCAGGACACCGTCCGGAAGGCGGTGACCCGGGACGCCGAGCTGCTGCGCGCGGAGGCCGACCCGATCCACCCCGCGCGCATCTACGGGGAGCTGGTGCCGCGCCTGGCCGACGACGCCGTGGTGATCGGCGACGGCGGCGACTTCGTCTCCTTCGCCGGCAAGTTCGTGGAGCCCAAGCGACCGGGTGGGTGGCTCGACCCTGGCCCGTACGGCTGCCTGGGCGCCGGACTCGGCGCCGCCATCGCTGCCCGCCTGACCCGGCCGTCCGCGCAGGTCGTGCTGCTGTACGGCGACGGCGCCGCCGGCATGTCGCTGATGGACGTCGACACCCTCGTGCGCCACGACCTGCCCGTGGTGATGGTCTGCGGCAACAACTCCGCCTGGGGGCTGGAGAAGGGCCCGATGCAGATGCTCTACGGCTACGACGTCGCCGCCGACCTCGCCCCGCAGACCCGCTACGACGAGGTGGTCACGGCGCTCGGCGGTGCCGGGGAGAAGGTCACCGACCCGCGCCAGATCGGGCCCGCGCTCGACCGCGCCTTCGCCGCGGGCGTGCCCTACCTCGTCAACGTGATCACCGACGTCGAGGCCGCCTACCCGCGCAACACCTTCGGGATCTGAGGCGTTGCAGGTCAGGGAGGCCCGCGAGGAGGAGCTGGCCGAGATCGGGCTCCTGACCGGGCGAGGTGTACGTCGGCGAGGGGTACATCGCCACCTCCGACGCCTACGTGCACGAGCTCGCCGACACTGTGCGACGGGCCGCGGAGGCCGAGGTGTGGGTCGCCGTCGACGACGAGGGCGTGCCCGGCGAGGACCCGGGGCAGATCCTGGGCACGGTGACCTTCTGCCCGGTCGGCTCGCCGTACCGCGAGATCGGTCGTGACGGCGAGGGTGAGTTCCGGATGCTGGCCGTGGCCAGGCACGCCCGAGGTCGCGGGGTCGGGCTGGCGCTGGTCCAGCGGTGCCTGGACCGCTCGCGCGAGCTCGGGTACTCGGGGGTGCGGATGTCGACGATGGACCGGATGACCGCCGCGCACCGGGTCTACGAGCGCCTGGGGTTCACGCGCGCTCCCGAGGACGACTGGCAGCCGGTCCCCGGGGTGAACCTGCTCGCCTACACCCTCGCCTTCTGAACCACAGGGCTACAGGCGGGAGAGGAAGCGCTCGGAGTCGACGACGACCCGGGTGACCTCGCCGGCACCGACGAGCTTGCCGGCCTGGCGCGCCTCCACCGTGAAGCGGACGAGGCGGCCGTCCACGTGGGCGACCGAGGCGGTCACGGCGAGGGCGGCACCCACGGCGGAAGGGGCGAGATGCTCCAGGGAGATGCGGGTGCCGACGCTCGTGCTGCCCTCGTCGAGCACGTCGGCCAGCGCGGCGCAGGTCGCGGCCTCGCACCACGCCAGCAGCCGCGGGGTGCCGAGCACGGGCAGGCTGCCCGACCCGAGCGCAGCCGCGGTGTCGTCGTCTCCGACGACGTGCTCCTCGGTGGCCGACAACCCGACGGCGAGCGCGCTCATGGGCTCATCCAAACACCCCGACGGATCACCGGAACGCACAAAGACCCCGGACCACTGGGTCCAGGGTCTTCTCGGCCGCGCCTGAGGTCAGGCGTTGGGGCGCTTGCCGTGGTTGGCGTTCTTCTTCTTGCGGCCACGACGCTTCCGTCCGGTCTTGCCCATGGGTTCCTCCTGTGACGTCTCGGAGCCCGCGGGTGCACGCGGACCAGCGACCATCGTCGCACCTGCGGGCGACCGCACCAAAACGAGCGGTCAGCGCTCCTCGGTGATCTGGACCTGCACCTCGCGGATCGACAGCATCACCCGCTGTCGCAACCCGTCGGGGGCGACCTCCGAGCAGGAGCGCGCGACGAGCGTCTTCACGGTGCGCTCGAGGTCGTAGCGGGCCAGGCACGGGCCGCACTCGTCGAGGTGCTGCTGGATCTGGGCGCAGTCGGCCTGCTCGAGCTCGTTGTCGAGGAAGAAGAAGACCCGGCCGAGGACCTCGGAGCAGTCGCTGCCGAGAGGAGGCTGTTGGCTCACCGTACTTCCTCCTTCGTGGCGCTGGAGAGCAGGTCGTTGTCCCTGACGTAGTCGGTCAGCATCTCTCGCAGCTGGCGCCGGCCGCGGTGCAGCCTGGACATCACGGTGCCGATCGGCGTCTCCATGATCTCCGCGATCTCCTTGTAGGGGAATCCCTCGACGTCGGCGAGATAGACCGCCAGCCGGAAGTCCTCCGGAAGTCGCTGCAGCGCGTCCTTCACGTCGGAGTCGGGGAGGTGCTCGAGTGCCTGCATCTCCGCCGACTTCAGTCCGGAGGAGGAGTGCGACTCGGCCCGGGCGAGCTGCCAGTCCTCGACGTCCTCGGCCATCGACTGCTGCGGCTCGCGCTGCTTCTTGCGATAGGTGTTGATGAAGGTGTTGGTCAGGATCCGGTACAGCCACGCCTTCAGGTTCGTCCCCGGGCGGAACTGGTGGAAGGAGCCGTAGGCCTTGGCGAACGTCTCCTGCACGAGGTCCTCGGCGTCGGCGGGGTTTCGCGTCATCCGCATCGCCGCGGAGTAGAGCTGGTCGAGGAACGGCATCGCGTCACGCTCGAAACGCAGCTGCCGGTCGGTCTCGGTCTCGGTGGCCACGTCGATCGTGGTGGGGTCGACGACGTCGTCGACCGCGGGCTCGGTGTCACTCATCGGTCCCGAGTCTACCGACGGCCTGTCGGCGTACGGCCGGTCGAGCAGTGCGAGCATCCGTGACCTCCTCCGTGCGTGTTCGCGATGGGGAGGGAACAACCGCTCAGCCGCGTGGATTCCCCGCCACCTCGCGCACGACCCACTCCAGGGTCGCCTCGAGCACGACCGCGAGGGCGTCGGCCTGGGAGACCGAAGCCCGCTTGGGCACCTTCATCGAGTGGTCGGCCTCGGGTACGACGGCCAGCTCGATGCCGTCGGGGAACTCCTCCGGGGTGCCGAACGGGTCGTTCTCGCCCTGGATCACCAGTGCGGGCAGGCGGACACCCTGCAGCTCCTCGAGACGCGACTTCTCCGGCCGACCGGGCGGGTGGAGCGGGAAGGAGAGCGCGAGCACCCCCCTCGCGCCGACGTCCCGGGCGATCCGGCAGGCCGACCGGGCCCCGGCGCTGCGGCCGCCCAGCACGAGCGGGCTCCGGGTGCGGAGCTGGTCGAGGACGGCGAGGTAGGCGGCGTCGATGGCCGCAGGAGCAGGCGCGAGCTTCTTGCCGGCGACGCGCCAGGGCATCTCGACGAGGACCACCGAGACGTCCTGCTGGGGCAGGGTGCGGGCGAGCCTGACCAGGTCCGGGGCGTCGATGCCACCTCCGGCGCCGTGGGTGAGCACGATCGTGGCGATCGGTCGCTTGGCCCGACGGGTGACCAGCCGCGCCTCCCCCTTGGGGGTGGCCACCATCCGCTCGGCAGGCATCAGCGCGATGCCCCGGAGGGCGCCTCGTCGGGGACCTCGGCGAGCGGGATGGGGTCGAGCAGCTCGGGACCGTTGTTCTTGACGTTGGAGACCAGCGTGGAGACCGGATAGGCCTCGAGCCGGCCCGGTGCCGCAGGTTCGAGCAGCGCGAGCAGGTCGTCACGGTCGTTGCGGCGCGGGTCCAGCCACGCGTCGTACGACTCGGGCGCGAGCATCAGCGGCATCCGGTCGTGGATGTGGCCCAGGGAGTCCTCCGCGCTGGTGGTGAGCACGGTGCAGGTCCACAGGAACCGGTCGGGGTCGTCCTCCGCCTTGGCCGGGTCGCGCCAGATCTCGTAGAGCCCCGCCATCGCCAGCACTCCCCCGTCGGCCGGGCCGGATGAAGTAGGGCTGCTTCCTCGGCTTGCCGGCCTTGGTCTTCTCCTGCGTGGCGTACCACTCGAAGTAACCGTCGGCGGGCAGGATCGCGCGCCGGCGCTCGAAGGCCCGGCGGTACGCCGGCTTCTCGGCGACGGTCTCCATCCGGGCGTTGATCATCCGGTTGCCGATCTTGGGATCCTTGGCCCAGAAGGGCACCAGTCCCCAGGTCAGGACGCGCAGCTGCCGCTCAGGCGGGTCGGGATCGGTGGACTCAGCCGATCCGCTCGGCGGCCGCTCCACCACCGCGTAGACCTCCTTGGTCGGCGCGACGTTGAAGTCGGGCTCGAGGTGCGGGAGATCGCCCCGGGTTGGACAGAGGGCGGATCTCGAACTCCTCGACGAGGTCCTCCGGCTTGCGGCTGGAGGCGTAGCGACCGCACATGCCGGCAAGGGTAGTCAGCAGCACCGACTTCCGCCCCGGGCTGCGCGGGCCCAGGTGCCCCGGGCAGGTCGGTGTACGCCGACAGGCCCCCCGTGCCCGCCGGCGTACGCCGACTCAGCTGCGCGCGATCTCGTCGAGCAGGATGGCGGCCGCCTCCGTGGTTGGCGGCAGCCCCTCGATCCACACGCGTGCCCTCCCCTGGTCACGGTCTGGTTCGTCGACGAGATCGCGCAGCAGCCCCACTCGCCGAGCGAGCAGGTTTCCTCTCCCCGTCAAGATGACCAGCCGCGAGGGGCTGGCCTTGGCAATGGATTCCCCACCGGGAAAAGCGGTCCGGGCCGTCTCGGCCAACCGGACCAGTCGCAGGGTCGCCTCGAACGGGTCGCTCCACGCCGAGGGTCGCGAGAGCCAGGGGAGGTCGACGAGCACCAGCGCATGACTGTTGCCCGGCGACGTCCCCCCCTGTTCTGCCCCCCGATAGACCTCCGACACCCTGGCCTGCAGATGCGCCAGGCTGACCAGGCCTGTCAGAGGGTCCTCACAGGAAAGCTGGTGCAGGTAGCCGAGCGTCTCCTCGCCCCAGGCCTCGCACAGCGCGCGCGTCGCCCGGAAGTCGGGCGCGCCCCCGTCCACGTGTGCGTAGGTGGCCTGCAGGCCGTCCAGTGCCTCCCCCAGAGCGGCACCGTCACGAGCCAGCTCACGACCCACCTCCGCGCATGCGCGGGTTGCGTCGCGTCCGGCTTCGAGGTGTTCGACGACGGCTTCGAAGCGACTCGGTACGCCGTAGCCGACGCCCTCCCCCCAGGGACCGTCCAGGTCGGACGACCGTGCCGCGTCGGCGTGCGCGCCCCTGCGAGTCAACGTCGCAAAGAGGCCCATGCCGGTTCCGCCTTTCCATCTTTCCTGTGTCGCCGACGCTCCACCCGCCGGCGCTCAGAGAAGGAACGGAGTAGTCCACGCCTCCATGACGCGGCTTTTCGGAATAAACTCTGCTGACTTCTCGCGGAGGAATGACACCTGCCCATGAGCACGACCGACGTCACGACCGACCTCACGGACCCGGAGCTGATCTCCCTGGTCCGGGGTGGAGACGTCACTGCCTACGGCACCCTCTTCGCTCGCCACGTCGACGCCGCCAACCGGCTCGCGGGCATGCTCGTCTTCGGTCCCGACGCCGACGACCTGGTCTCCGAGGCCTTCGTGAAGGTCCTCAACGTGCTGCTCGGCGGTGGCGGTCCCGACGTGGCCTTCCGCGCCTACCTGCTCACCGCGGTCCGACGTCTGCACGTGGACAAGGTGCGCAGCATCCAGCGAGCCACCCCCACCGACGACCTGACGCCGTACGACCGCGGGGTGCCGTTCACCGACACCGCCGTCGCGGGGTTCGAGGGCGGCGCCGCCGCGAAGGCGTTCGCCTCCCTGCCCGAGCGCTGGCAGCTGGTGCTGTGGCACCTCGAGGTGGAGAACCAGAAGCCCGCAGACATCGCCCCGCTGCTGGGGATGAGCGCCAACTCGGTCTCCGCCCTGGCCTACCGCGCCCGCGAAGGACTGCGGCAGGCGTTCCTGAACATGCACAGCGGCAACCTCGCCAACGACGACTGCCGCCAGACCCATGAGCTGCTCGGCGGCTACGTGCGCCGTGGCCTCGCCCGACGCGACACCACCCGGGTCCAGTCCCACCTCGAGCACTGCCGCCACTGTGCCGCGACCTACCTCGAGCTCGAGGAGGTCAACTCCTCGCTCTCGGCACTGCTCGGCCCGGCGATCCTGGGCGGGGCGGCCGCCGCCTACCTCGGCGGCACCGGGATGGCTGCCCTCGGCGGCGGCAGTGGCTGGGCCACGCTGATCCAGATGATCGACCGCAGCAAGGACGCCGTGCTCGCCAGCCCGACCGCGTCGATGGCGACCGCGAGCATGGTCAGCGTGACGACGGCCACCGCCGTCGTGGTCGGCGTGCACGCCTCGCCGCTGACCCTGCCCGGCATCCACCAGCCGACTGCTGCCTCGGCGATGGCCGACCGCAACTTCTCCGGTCACACCGCCGAAGGCTTCGCCGCCCTGGACAAGATGCGCGCCGAGATCGCTGAGGCGCCTGCCGCTGTCCGCGCTGGACGTCACCCCGCTCGCCTCGGCCGCCCCCACCCCGGAGGTCCCGCAGGCGGCGATCCTCCCGGAGGTCCCGGCAGACGTCCTGGTTCCCGAGGTGCCCGTCGACACGGCGGTCCCCGACCCCGGACCCGTCGACCCGCCCGCGGACCCGGTCGACCCGCCGGCCGACCCGCCCGTGGACGTCACGCCCGTCGACCCGCCCGCGGACCCGCCTGCCGACCCGCCTGCCGACCCGCCCACGGACACGCCGACGGACACACCCACCGACACCCCCACGGACGAGCCCACGGCTCAGCCGACCGACGAGCCCACCGCCCAGCCCACCGACGAGCCCACGGCCCAGCCGACCGACGAGCCCACCGCCCAGCCGACCGACGAGCCCACCGCCCAGCCCACCGACCAGCCCACGGGGACGACCGACCAAGGTGGCGACACGTCCACCCCGCCCGCCGACCCGCCGGCCGACCAGCCCGGCCGACCCGCCCGGCCGACCCCCCGGCCGACCCGCCCGCAGACCCGCCGGCCGACCCCCAGCCGACCCGCCGGCCGATCCGCCGGCCGATCCACCCGCTGACCAGCCCGACACCTCCGGCACGCAGGCTGCGACCACTGCCGCCAAGGTGGAGCCGCAGGATCCGCCCCGACCGCGCGTCGTGGCCACCACCTCGGCACCGGGCGGCTCACCGCCGACGACGGCTGAGCGTGCCGACGCGCTCGAGCGGCGTCGCCGGCTGAGCGTGGTTCAGCCTGACCCGATCGGGTAAACAGGTGGGCATGACTGCCACCCGCCTGATCGCTCGCCCGCTGCTCGCCTCGATGTTCGTGATCGGCGGGGTGAACGCGCTGCGCAACGCCCCCGGCATGGCCGCGAAGGCCAAGCCGGTCACCGATCGGGTCCGGCCCGCGCTGGACAAGGCGGTGCCGCAGGCGAGTGTGCTGCCGGAGGACCCCGAGTCGCTCGTGCGGATCAACGGCGCCGCCCAGCTCGTCGCCGGACTCGCCCTCGCCACGGGCCGGTTCCCGCGGCTCTCCAGCACCGTCCTGGCGGCCACCCTGATCCCGACCACGGCGGCGGGACACCGCTTCTGGGAGGAGGACGACGCGTCGGCGAAGACCGCCCAGCAGATCCACTTCTTCAAGAACCTCTCGATGCTGGGCGGGCTCATGCTCGCCGCCGTCGACACCGAGGGTCGCCCGGGACTCGCCTGGCGTGCCCGCCACGGCGCGCGTGCCGCTCGCCGGGAGGCCAAGCACCTGCGGCGCGAGGCCAGGCTGGCGGCCAAGTCGATCGGCTGACTCGGCGGCGCTCAGCGCTTGTAGCCTCACGGGGTGAGCTCGCGTGACCTCTGGCCCGCTCCCCGGGCCCACCGACCGGTGCAGGCCAGCGTCGACCTGCCCGGCTCGAAGTCACTGACCAACCGGGCGCTCGTGCTGGCAGCCCTGGCCGACGGGCCCTCCGTCGTACGACGGGCCCTGCGCTCGCGCGACACCGAGCTGATGGCTGCCGCCCTCACCGCGATGGGGGTCGAGGTCGACACGACCGGGCCGGACTGGGCGGTCTCACCCGGTCGGCTGCACGGCGGGCACGTCGACTGCGGTCTGGCCGGGACGGTGATGCGGTTCGTGCCACCGGTCGCGGCCCTGGCCGACGGACCGGTGAGCTTCGACGGCGACGTCCACGCCCGCACCCGGCCGATGGCCGCCGTCCTCGAGGCGCTGCGAGCGCTCGGCGCCGACGTCGACGACGAGGGGCGCGGGAGCCTGCCCTTCACGGTCCTGGGCACCGGCGCGGTCCGAGGAGGATCCGTCACCATCGACGCCTCCGCCTCGAGCCAGTTCGTCTCGGCGTTGCTGCTCGCAGGTGCGCGCTACGACGGTGGTGTCGACGTGCGCCACGAGGGCGGCGCGCTCCCCTCCCTCCCCCACGTCGAGATGACGATCGCCTGCCTGCGCGAGCACGGCGTGGTCGTCGACGACAGCGAGCCCGACCGCTGGCGGGTCGAACCAGGACCCGTGCGGGCCAGCGACGTCAGCATCGAGCCGGACCTGTCGAACGCCGCGCCCTTCGCGATGCTGGCGATGACCTCGGGCGGGCGCGTCTCGATCCCGGGCTGGCCGAGCCGGACGACGCAGGCCGGCGACGCGCTGCGCCACATCCTGGAGCAGATGGGCGCCGAGGTGACGCCTCGACGACGCCGGGCTGACCGTCACCGGCACCGGCGCGATCACCGGCATCGACCTCGACCTGCACGACGCAGGCGAGCTCGCGCCTGCGGTCGCGGCGCTGTGCGCGGTGGCCGACTCGCCCTCCCGGCTGCGCGGCATCGCCCACATCCGCGGCCACGAGACCGACCGGCTCACCGCCCTCGCGGTCGAGCTCCAGGGCCTCGGCGCGGTGGTCGAGGAGCACGCGGACGGGCTGGACATCGTCCCGTCGCCGATGCACGGCGGCGAGTTCAAGACCTACGCCGACCACCGGATGGCCCACGCCGCGGTGATCGTGGGCTCCGCGGTCGACGGAGTCCTGGTCGAGAACGTCGCCACGACGGCCAAGACGTTTCCCGGTTTCGCCGACGTCTGGGCCGGTCTGTTCACCCCATGACGAGCCGCTACGACGAGAACGACCCCGAGAGCTACGAGCGGCCCCGACGCCGTACCCGTCCGCGGACCAAGGACCGACCGAGCTACGACGACGCCGTCGAGGCCGTGGTGGCCACCGTCGACCGAGGCCGCTACACCTGCCTGCTCGGTGACCGCGGGCGCGAGGACCGCCTCGTGCTCGCGATGAAGTCGCGACCGCTGGGACGCAAGGCGGTCGTGGTCGGCGACCGGGTGCGGCTGGTGGGCGACACCTCGGGCGTCGACGGCAGCCTGGCCCGGATCGTGCTCGTCGACGAGCGCGTGACGGTGCTGCGCCGCACCGCCGACGACGAGGACCCGGTGGAGCGCGTGGTGGTGGCCAACGCCGACCAGCTCGTCGTCGTCGCGGCCCTCGCCGATCCCGAGCCCCGGACCCGCCTGATCGACCGGGCCCTGGTCGCGGCGTACGACGCCGGGATGGACCCCCTGCTGTGCCTGACCAAGGCCGATCTCGCCGATCCGGCTGCACTGCTGGCGAACTACCGCGCCCTCGGCGTGCCGTACGTCGTGACCCGCGACCTGCACGCGGACGGGGAGGACGTCGCCGCCCTCGCCGAGCGGCTCGCGGGACGCACCAGCGTGCTCCTCGGCCACAGCGGCGTGGGCAAGTCGACGCTCGTCAACGAGCTGGTGCCCCTGGCCGAGCGCGAGACCGGCCTGGTCAACGCGGTCACCGGCCGGGGCCGGCACACCTCGACGAGCGTGGTCATGCTCGCCCTGCCCGAGGGAGGGCTGGATCGTCGACACCCCGGGGATCCGGTCGTTCGGCCTCGCGCACGTGCGGCCCGAGGACCTGATCAAGGCCTTCCCCGACCTGCGCGAGCTGACCGTGGACTGCCCCCGTGGCTGCACCCACGGGGAGGGGGAGCCGGAGTGCGGCCTCGACGAGGCCACCGGGGTGCAGGCCGAGCGGGTGCAGTCGTTCCGGCGACTGCTGGCCAGCCGCGAGGCCGGCGAGGCGTGGTAGCGGGGCTCAGCCCCACACGGCGCGAGCGCCTGCGTCTCCGGTGAGGAAGACCAGCACGAGCACCACGACGGCAGCGACCGGCAGCAGGACCGCCAGCGGCTTCTCGAGCGCGGCCACGCGACTCTCCCGGTCCGCCCCACCGGCGAGCCGGGTCACGTAGCCCAGCGCCCAGAACGCCACGACGGCGATCACCGCGAGCACGAACATGGCGATCCGCAGCTTGTCGGCCCACTCCTCGTGGGTGTGCACCAGCTTGGAATCCAGGTGCCGGCTCTCCTCGAGGTCCTCGCCGCTCATCACCGCGACCTGCACCAGCACGGCGGCTGCCAGGTTGACCAGCAGCATGGGCCAGCGCAGCAGCCAGCGCCACCTCGGCACCGCGTAGAGGATCGCCCCGAGTGCGGCCAGTGGCACGAAGACCACCGTGGCGTGCACGACCAGCGGGTGGAGGGGCACGCCGTTGAACTCCATGGCGCCACGGTACTGAGCCACCCGGTCGGGCAGAACTGCCCAATAGTCTTAGCCCCATGCCGACCGACTACACCGACGACCTCAGGCTCGCGCACGTCATGGCCGACGACGCGGACTCCGTCTCGGAGTCGCGGTACAAGGCGCTCGACCTGCACGTGATGACCAAGCCCGACCTCACCCCGGTCACCGATGCGGACGAGTCGGTCGAGGTCGGCATCCGGCGCACCCTCTCGCGCGCACGCCCGCGCGACGCGGTGCTGGGTGAGGAGACCGGCTCGACCGGGCCACAGCCAGCGACGCTGGGTGGTCGACCCGATCGACGGGACCAAGAACTTCGTCAGGGGCCTCCCGGTCTGGGCGACCCTGATCTCGCTGATGGTCGACGACGAGGTCGTGGTCGGCGTGGTCTCCGCCCCCATGCTCAACCGGCGCTGGTGGGCGATGACGGGCGGTGGCGCCTGGACCGGCAAGTCGCTGCTGCGGGCCACGGCGTGCCAGGTCTCCGACGTCTCCCGGATCGAGGACGCCTCGCTGTCCTACTCCTCGCTGCACGGGTGGGACGAGCGCGGCCGGCTCGACGACTTCCTCTCGCTCTCACGCAGGTGCTGGCGCACCCGGGCGTACGGCGACTTCTGGAGCTACATGCTCCTGGCCGAGGGTGCCGTCGACATCGCGACCGAGCCCGAGCTCGCGCTGCACGACATGGCCGCGCTCGAGGTCATCGTGCGCGAGGCCGGCGGGGTGTTCACCTCCCTCGACGGCGAGCCCGGGCCCGCGGGCGGCAGCGCCCTGGCCACGAACGGCAAGCTGCACGACCAGGCGCTGGCCTTCCTGGGCTCGCACAGCGACGACGACGAGCCTCGCGAGAGACCCGGCGGGACCGTGCACGACCTGAGTGCTCGCCGCACCGACCCGGCCGGCGAGGGCGAGTAGGCACCACTCACGCCCTGTCCTCGCGGCGACGAGGGCACTATCGTCGGGGAACCACGACCTCGACGTCTGCGAAGGGGCCAGCGATGAGGATCAACGACGTGCTCAAGGCCAAGGCAGGCCATGACGTGATCACGATCAAGCCCGACGCCACGGTCCGCGAGCTGCTCGCCCTCCTCGGCGAGCACAACATCGGCGCGGTGATCGTCAGCGGCGGCGGCACGGCCGTGGACGGGATCGTCAGCGAGCGCGACGTCGTACGCAAGCTCAACGGGAACGACGCGATCCTCGACGCCGCGGTGGAGGAGATCATGACCGCCGTCGTGCAGACCTGCGAGCCAGGTGCCGACGTCGACGAGGTGATGGCCCAGATGACCGAGCACCGCATCCGGCACGTGCCCGTGATCGACGAGGGCGACCTCGTGGGCGTGGTCAGCATCGGAGACGTCGTGAAGAGCCGGATCCTCCAGCTGGAGTTCGAGCGCGACCAGCTCGACTCCTACGTGCACCAGACCTAGATGAGTGCGGCCGGGCGTCGCGGCTTGGGCCGCAAGGCGGAGAACACCCGGTGGAGCATCCCCGGGGGGCTGCCTGCGGGCCCGCCGAAGCCCGCCCCGGTCCCGTCGTCCTGCATCAGCGAGTGCACGAGGGTGACCAGCTCACGCATCGGCCGGCCCTTCTGGATGTAGCCGGCCGCCCCGGACTCCAGCGCCTTGTCGACCATCTGGTCGGCGCCGAAGCCCGAGAGCATGATGACGGTCGTCTGCGGGCACGCCTCGCGGATCAGGGGCAGGGCCTCGAGGCCGTCCATCACCGGCATCGCGATGTCGAGGAGCACGGCGTCGGGCTGGTGCTTGCGCGCGGCGTCCAGCCCGGCGGATCCGTCACCGGCCTCGGCGACGACCCGGAGGCCGCCGTCGCGCTCGAGGGCGCGGCGCACGAGAAGGCGCACGTCGGGGGTGTCGTCGATCAGGACGACGGTCCGAGGCTCGGGCCCGGACGGGTCCGGCGTCATCGCCGGACCGGCCACTCGGGCGTAGTCGAGCGGGCCGAAGCGATGGGAACACGACATGTCCAGACCGAGCACGATGACCTCCCGAGAATGCTGATCGACTCGCAATCTAGCGGCGATGTCCCGTGCATGTCGGAAGAGTCCCGCTTATTCCCGCAACAGAACTAGACCGCGCGGGTTGGTGGACAATCAGCCGCTGGGCTCGGCGTCGAGCCAGAGGCAGAACACGTGCCCGGCCGGGTCGAGCATCACGCGCACGTCCTCCTGCGGCTGGTGCGGGTGCACGGTGGCGCCGCAGTCCTCGGCATGGCGTACGGCGCCGTCGAGATCGGTGACCTGCACGTCGAGGTGCATCTGGATCGGCGGCTTCCCCGGCTCGCTGGGCCACACCGGTGGCGTGTAGTGCACGTCCTGCTCGAAGGAGAGAGCGACGTGGTCCGGGCCGGCGACCACGACCCACCCCGGTTCGTCGACGCGGACCTCCCAGCCGAGCAGGCGGGCGTAGAAGGCGCCGAGGGCGCTCGCATCGGCCGCGTTCAGGTTGATCGTGCTCAGCCGGATGCCGTGCTCGAGATCCCGGTCCATGTGGCGAGTCAACCACCGTCGCCGGCCGCTGTCGCGGGCCCGACCGAGGTCGTGAAAGGGTTGACCGCATGAGCCTGGACAAGCCAGAGATCGACTTCCCCGAAGGGCCCCCGCCCGCTGACCTGGAGATCACCGAGATCACCGAGGGCGACGGCAAGGAGGCCACGTCAGGCGCCACGGTGTCGGTGCACTACGTGGGTGTGGCCCACTCCAGCGGCGAGGAGTTCGACGCGTCGTACAACCGCGGCGCCCCGCTGGACTTCCGGCTCGGCGTCGGCCAGGTCATCTCCGGCTGGGACCAGGGCGTGCAGGGCATGAAGGTCGGCGGGCGACGCCGGCTGGTGATCCCCCCGCACCTCGGCTACGGCGACCGCGGAGCCGGCGGCGCGATCAAGCCCGGCGAGACCCTGATCTTCGTCGTGGACCTCCTCGACGTCCGGTAGCAGTGCCGGACGCGATCTTCGACGATCCGCGCCTCGCCGCGGTCTACGACGACCTCGACCCTGACCGCAGCGACCTGGAGGCCTACGCCGCCCTGGTCGCCGAGCTCGGTGCGCGCAAGGTGCTCGACGTCGGCTGCGGGACCGGCACCTTCGCGCTGCTGCTCGCGCACGCTGGTGTCGAGGTCGTCGGTGTCGACCCCGCGCGCGCCTCGGTCGAGGTGGCCCGTCGGAAGAGCGGCGCGGACCGGGTGACCTGGATCGTCGGCGACGCCACCTCCCTGCCACCGCTGCAGGTCGATCTCGCCACCATGACCGCCAACGTCGCCCAGGTCTTCCTGACCGACGAGGACTGGCTGGCGACCCTCCGCGGCATCCGCGGGGCGCTGCGACCCGGCGGACACCTGGTCTTCGAGACGCGCGACCCTGCGCGTCGGGCCTGGGAGCGCTGGACCCGCGAGCACACGCACGAGGTCGTCGACATCCCCGCCGTCGGTGCGGTGGAGACGTGGACCGACCTCGTGTCCGCCGACGTCGAGGCGGGGCTGGTGCGGTTCCACGACACCTTCGTCTTCCACGCCGACGGAGCCGTGATCACCTCCGACTCGACCCTGCGCTTCCGCTCCCGCGAGGAGCTCGACGCCTCCCTCGCCGAGACCGGCTTCGACGTCCTCGAGGTCCGCGACGCCCCCGACCGCCCCGGCCGCGAGTGGGTCTACCTCGCCCGCCGTACCGAGTAGCTCGCCCGCCGCAACGCGGTAGTCCGAGGTCAAATCGTCCTTCCGGGGCGCCGATGACGACGATTCGGCCTCGGACTACCCGGAATTGGGGCCCGTCACCCGGGCGGAGTGGGCGTCGAGGGAGACGACGTCGCCGGGGCGGAGCTGGCGGCCGCGGCGGGTCTCCACCTCGCCGTTGACGCTGACGACGCCCTGCTGGAGCAGCATCCGGGCGTCCGAGCCGCTGTCGATCAGGTTGGCCAGCTTCAGGAACTGGACCAGCCGGATCGACTCGTCGCGGATCGGTACGTCGTCCATGCGCCCGTCTTACCAGCCCGTCCTACAGCACCAGCGAGACCGCGTGGATGATCACGCCCACGAGCCCGCCGACGATGGTGCCGTTGATCCGGATGAACTGCAGGTCGCGGCCCACGTGCAGCTCGATGCGGCGCGCCGCCTCCTGGCCGTCCCAGCGCTCGATCGTGGCGGTGATCACCGAGGTGAGCTCCTCGCCGTAGCGGCCCACGGCCCACACGGCGAAGTCCGCGCCCCAGGCGTCCAGCCGCGCGTGCAGGGCCTCGTCGGTGCCGATCCGCGCGCCGAACGCGGCGAGCTCACGGGTGATCCGCTCGCGCAGCTGGCCGTCCTCGTCGTCCAGGGCCTCGAGGAGGGCGCGACGGAAGGCGCTCCACAGCGACATCCCCGTCACCAGGGTCTGCGGCTGCTCGAGCACCCGTCGCTTGAGGTTCTCGGCACGTTCCTGGGTCGTGGGGTCGGTGAGCAGGTCCTGCGCCAGCTGGGCCAGCAGGCTGTCGAGCGCCTGCCGCGCGTGGTGTCCCGGGTCGGCGCGGATGTCAGCCACCCAGCGGACCACCTCGAGGTGCAGCCGGTTGGTGACCATCTCGTTGAGCCGCTCCGGTGCCCACCTCGGCGCGCGCTCCCCCACGATGTCGGTGAACGTCTCCTGGTTGTGCACCAGCCAGCGGTGCGCCTCCTCGAGGGCGAGGTCGACGAGGCCGTGGTGTGCGTTGTCGGCCACCACCTCCTGCAGCAGCCCGCCCGCAACAGGGGAGATCGGCTCGGCGACGAACCTGGGGATCAGCACCTCCTGCACCACGGCGGCCACGTCCTCGTCCTTGAGCCGGCGCAGGGCCAGCGCGACCACGGTCGCAGCCTCCTGCGCGACCCGCCCGGCGTGGACGGGATCGGCCAGCCAGACCCCGACCCGGCTCGCGATGTCGGCAGCGGCCAACCGCTCGCGGATCACCTGTTCCTGCAGGAAGTTCTCGGCGAAGAACTCCTCCAGGCTGCGCCCGAAGTCGTCCTTGCGCCGCGGGATCAGTGCCGTGTGCGGCACCGGCAGGCCCAACGGGTGCCGGAAAAGCGCGGTCACCGCGAACCAGTCGGCCATCGCGCCCACCATGCTGGCCTCGGCGCCGGCGTTGACGAAGCCCCAGAAGCCGTCCCGGTCGCGCGTCACGACGTACACCACGGCCGCGAGGACCAGCAGGCCGAGCGCCACCGCCTTCATCCGGCGCAGGCGGGTACGACGCAGGGCGTCCGCGACGGGGTCGCCGGCGAGTGCCGGGGCGGACTGGGAGGTGTCGGACATCGTCCCGATCACCCTTCGGGTCGAGGAGTGCTGCAAGTGGCCGGAGTGGAAACCTACCCAAGCCGGTGACCGGGCCGGTCGCACCTACACTCGCGAGGTGCTCCGAACCCCGCGCGGACTCAGTGCCGTCCTCGTCGTCCTCGTCGTCGCCTCGACCCTTCTCGTGGGCGTGCCGACGGCCGGCGCGACGCGGGTGACACGGGTGACGCCTGGGCCGGACCGTCGGGTGCCGACCTTCACCCATGCGAAGGCACGCGCCGTGCTGGCCAAGGCCGAGCGCCAGCTGCGCCCTGATGCCCGTCGGTTGCGGGCGCGCCGTCCGGTGGGCACCGCGCCGGACAGCGACATCACCCTGACGCTGCGCGACCTGCACTACGCCCGCGCCTCCCTCACCGGTGACGACCGCGCCGCGGCGGACGCGATCCTGGCGCGTCCGTCGGACAACCGGAACAGCGACTACGACCCGGTCAAGTGGAACGCGCCGACGACGTACCGGCACAACAACTGCGAAGGAAGCCCGGCCGCGACCGCCCTGCACGTCTGCGTCCACTACGTCTCGCGCAGCTGGCAACAAGGACAACGCGACGGACGCCTACGTCCAACAGGTCTCGCAGACCATGGAGCACGTCTGGGACCAGGAGACCCGGGTGATGGGCTACAAGACCCCGCTCGCCGACACCTCCGCGGGCACGGTCGACAACCCCGACTCCCGGCTCGACGTGTACCTCGCCGACCTCTACCCCTCCGACCTGTACGGCTACTGCGTCCCCGACGGTTCCAGCAACGGTCGGCACCTCCCGGCGTACTGCGTGCTGGACAACAACTACGCCTTCTACGGGATCGCGCCGCTGAGCGCGCTCCGGGTGACCGCCGCGCACGAGTTCTTCCACGCCGTGCAGTTCGCCTACGACGTCGCGGAGGACGCCTGGTTCATGGAGGGCACCTCCACGTGGATGGAGGACGAGGTCTACGACGCCATCAACGACAACGTCCAGTTCCTGACCTACAGCCCGATCCGCTACCCCTGGGCGCCGGCCGACCTGACCGCGCGACTTCCACCGCTACGGGTCCTGGATCCTGTTCAAGTTCGCCTCCGAGTACCTCCACGACCCCGGGATCGTGCGCCGCTCCTGGGAGCTGGCCGACGCCGGGGACGTGACGCAGCGCTACTCGCTGCAGGCGTTCAGGACCGCGGTGTCCGCACGTGCCTCGTGGCCGGGCTTCTTCGCCACCTTCGCGGCGTGGAACACCAAGCAGCCGCACGGCTACTCCGAGGCCTCGCACTACCCGGCGCCCTTCTGGGTCAGGTCGGCGACGCTGCGCCGGCGCCGGGCCACCACGCACTGGGTCTCCCTGAACCTGCCGCACCTGAGCAGCGAGCCGATCAGGGTGGCCCCGTCGGCCCGTCTCTCGCCGCACCGGCACCTGCGGATCGAGGCGAACCTGCCGCCCACCGCCCGCGGAGGCGTCCTGCTCCTCCAGCGGCGCTACCGCAACGGCACGGTGCGCAACTCCCTGATGCGGCTGAACGCGCAGGGTGACGGCCGCGTGGGCATCGGCTTCAACCGCAAGTACCTGGCCTACGTGGCACTGATCCCGGTGAACACCAGCACCGCGATGGCCTCCTGCGGTCGCTTCATCGGCTTCGACGGCGGGCCGGCGTACTCCTGCGGCGGGCGCGGCTACTACGACTACCGCCAGCGGTACGCCGTCCGCGCCACCGTGACCTGAGCCACCCGGTCACCGGTTCCGGAACAATCCGGGCGCGATCTCGTTGTGCCGGTAGGACGCCGGCCGCGTCCGGACACCTGACCCGACGAGGGAGACCCACCCGTGCCGAAGCTGACCGACTTCACCGCCACCACCATCTCCGGTGAGCCGCGCGCCCTCGAGGCCTACGACGGCAAGGTCGCCCTCGTGGTCAACACCGCCTCGCAGTGCGGCTTCACCCCGCAGTTCGAGGGCCTGGAGGAGCTGCACCGGCAGTACGGCGACCAGGGCCTGGTCGTGCTCGGCTTCCCGTGCAACCAGTTCGCCAGCCAGGACCCGGGCAGCAACGAGGAGATCGGCGCCTTCTGCCAGAAGAACTACGGCGTGAGCTTCGAGATGTTCGAGAAGGTCGACGTCAACGGCGACGACGCGCACCCCCTGTTCCAGTGGCTCCGCTCGGAGAAGGGCGGCGTCCTGGGCGATGCGATCAAGTGGAACTTCACCAAGTTCCTCGTCGGGCGCGACGGCCAGGTGCTCAAGCGCTACGGCTCGACCACCAAGCCCGAGAAGATCGCGGGCGACATCGAGAAGGCGCTCGCCGCCTGAGCCGGTCCGCGGCCGTCGGAGGCCGCCCTTCCGCTCGCCGTACTGCGCGGTAACGTGGCTCCCAGCCACCCCAGCACGAGCCCGACGGGAGCACCGATGCAGCTCGCCCTCACCGAGGAGGAGACCGCGTTCCGCGAGGAGATGCGGACGTTCTTCACCACCAAGATCCCCCAGGAGCTGCGCGAGACGATCGCCGCCGGCCGCCCGGTCGGCAAGGAGGGCATCGTCTCGTCCCAGCAGATCATGAACGAGGCCGGCATCGCCGTACCGAACTGGCCGGTGGAGTGGGGCGGACAGGACTGGTCCCCGCTCCAGCGCCACATCTGGCACGAGGAGATGCAGCTGGCCTGCGTGCCGCCGCCGCTGGCGTTCAACGCCAACATGATCGGGCCCGTCATCGCCAACTTCGGCTCGGAGGAGATGAAGAAGAAGTTCCTGCCGAAGACCGCCAACCTCGACATCTGGTGGTGCCAGGGCTTCTCCGAGCCGAACGCCGGCTCCGACCTCGCCTCGTTGACGACCAAGGGCGTCAAGGACGGCGACGACTGGGTGATCAACGGCCAGAAGACGTGGACCACGCTGGGCCAGCACGCCGACTGGATCTTCAACCTGGTGCGCACCGACCCCGACGCCCCCAAGAAGCAGCAGGGCATCTCGATGATCCTCGTCCCGATGGACGCCGAGGGCGTGACGCTGCGCCCGATCGAGCTGATCGACGGCGGCTTCGAGGTCAACGAGGTGTTCTTCGAGGACGTCCGGGTGCCCGGGGAGAACCTCGTCGGCGAGGAGAACCAGGGCTGGACGATGGCCAAGTTCCTCCTCGGCAACGAGCGCGTCGGTGTCGCCCCGGTGGGGGCGACCAAGCGGGCACTGGCCGAGCTGAAGAAGGTGGCCGTCGACCGGGACCTGCTGAAGGACCCCCTGCTCGCCGCCCAGGTGGTCGAGCTCGAGAACGAGCTGCTCGCCCTCGAGCTCACCGCCCTGCGCGTGGTGGCCAACTCCGCCGACGGCAAGCCGCACCCGGCCTCCTCGGTGCTCAAGCTCAAGGGCAGCGAGCTCCAGCAGGCGGTCAGCGAGCTGTTCGTCGACGTCGCCGGCCCGCTGGCCGTGGCCGCGCACGCCGAGAAGGGCCCAGAGAACTGAGCGACGTGCCCGACTGGGCCCGGGTCTCCGGCCCCAACTACCTCAACCTCCGCAAGGCATCGATCTACGGCGGGTCCAACGAGATCCAGCGCCAGATCATCGCCGGCACGATCCTGGGACTCTGATCATGGACTTCACACTCGACAGCGAGCAGAGCGCCCTGCGCGACGCCGTGCGCGGCCTGCTCAAGGGGTACGACGCCGAGCACCGGCGCGAGGTGACCAAGGAGGACCCCGGCTTCGACGAGAAGATGTGGGGCCGGCTGGCCGAGATGGGCCTGCTGGGCCTGCCCTTCAGCGAGGACGACGGCGGCATGGGCGCCGGGCCGGTGGAGCTGTCGATCGTCGCCGAGGAGATCGGCCGCGTCAACGCCCCGGAGCCCTACGTCGAGTCGGTCGTGATGGCCGGCGGCCTGGTCGCCGCCCTCGGCACGCCCGAGCAGCGCAAGGAGGTCCTCGGCCCGCTGTCCGAGGGCTCTTCGGTCCTCGCGGCAGCACTGCTCGAGCCCGACGGCCGCTGGAACCCTGCCGCGGGCGGTGTCACCGAGTCCGACGGGAAGCTCAGTGGCGTCAAGGAGCCCGTGCTCCTGGGCGGCCGGGCCGACCTGTTCGTGGTCTCGGCCTCCGTCGGGGACGGGTTCGGCATCTTTCTCGTCGAGCCCGGAGACGGGGTCGAGGTCTCGTCGTACACCACCCTGGACGGCACCCGCGCCGCGCGCGTCTCCTTCGACGGGGCCCCGGCGACGCGGCTCGGCGACGGCTCGACCGACGACCGGGTCGCCCTGCAGCGGGTGATCGCGGCGGCCAAGATCGCCTACTGCCACGAGGCGCTCGGGCTGATGGAGACCGCGCTCCGGCTGACCACGGAGTACCTCACCACCCGCCAGCAGTTCGGGATGACCCTCAACCGCTTCCAGGCGCTGACCTTCCGCGCGGCGGACATGTACACCTCCCAGGAGCTGACCCGCAGCATCGTCATGTGGGCCACGATGGTCATCGCCGACCAGTCGTCCTCGCACGAGCAGGTCATCGAGGCCGCGCGGCGGGCCAAGCTGCAGGTCAGCACGGCCGGGCGGCACATCGGCCAGGAGGCGATCCAGCTGCACGGCGGCATCGGGATGACCGCGGAGTACGCCGTGGGCCACCTCACCGCCCGCCTCACCGTGATCGACCACCTCCTCGGCGACGGCCGCGAGCAGTCGTCGTACCTCGCCCAGTCGCTCGGTGACTACGGGGTCGTCGAGCCGCTGCCGTAGCCCGCTTCATGGGGCGGCTGTCGCGTGGGGCAAATTCCCATGCGAGGAACCCTTTTTGCCCGCTCGCGCGAGCCGAGCACAGGTTTCTGCCTCAGAACACAGGAAACTTCCTGTGCTACGGGGCAGAAAAGGTTCCTACCATGGGAAACCGGCAGCGCTCAGTCGTCGCCGAACCAGAACCCGCGGCCGCCGTACCAGTCGGACATGTGGCCCCAGTCGCCGCCGGAGCGGCCGGCGCGGCCGCCGAGGTAGCTGCCGACGACGGCGGCGCCGAGGTCGTCGAGCTCGGGGCTGACCACGCGGCCGTCGACGCGCTTGGCGAGGTTCTCCAGGAAGCGCGCGAGGCCGGGGTCGTCGCCGAGGCGGAAGAACGTCGTCTGGGCGCCGAGCCGCGCGGCGTTGTCGAGCTCGCGCACCGACCAGGCCACGGTGAGCGGGTGCGGCGGGTAGGAGAACCACACCTCGCCGTCGGGCTCGAGGTGGCTGGTCGGCTCACCGTCGGTCACGATCAGCAGCACCGGCTGGGCGTTCGGGTGCTTGCGGAAGTGCCGGTTGGCCAGCAGCAGCGCGTGGTGCAGGTTGGTGCCCTTGTCCCACATCGCGTCCAGGGCGGTCAGCTGCTCGATCTGCATCACCTGCGCGGAGCGGCCGAAGCCGATCAGCTGCAGGTGGTCGCCACGGAAGCGACTGGTGATCAGCTGGTGCAGCGCCAGCGCCGTGCGCTTCATCGGCACCCACCGGTTGGCCATCGCCATCGAGAACGAGGTGTCCACCAGCAGCGCCACGGCGGCCTGGGTGCGGGCCTCGGTCTCGTTGACCTCGATGTCGCGTACGTCGAGCCGTACGCCGTTCGCCACGTCGCCCCCCTCCCCCACGGTGCGTACGACGGCGTTGGTGATCGTGCGTGTCACGTTCCACGGCTCGGTGTCGCCGAAGGCCCACTCCCGGCTCGACCCGGACAGCTCTCCCGCCGCACCGGCCTGGCGCAGCTCGCGGGCGCCCTGCCGCCCCGACATCCGCTGTGCCACGTCGCGCAGCAGCGACTTGCCCAGCAGGCGCATCGCCTTGGGCGAGAGGCGCAGGTCGCCGTCCGAGCCGCGCTTGAGGTAGCCGCTGTCGGCCAGGGCCCGCTCGAGCTCGGCCAGCCTGCGCGCGTCGACGCCGGCCTGGTCGCCGAGCTGGCGCTCCAGCGCGTCGAGGTCGACGTCGTCCATCCGCGCGCCGCCGTAGGACTGCGAGAGCTGCTCGCCGAGGGCGTCGAGCTGGGCGAGGTCCTGCAGGACGCCGGTCCCGTCGCCGAGGCCGAGCCCCTGCTCTCCGCCGAACTCCTCGCTGCCGCCCCAGTCCTCACCGGGTCGCAGAGCGCGAAGGTTGTCGTCGAGCTGGTTCAGCGACTGCATCAGCTCCGGTGAGCCGAAGGCCTGAGCAGAGAGCTCCATCAGCTCCTGGCGCTGCTCGGGCGTCATCGAGTTGAGCATCCGCTGCGCCGCGGCCGAGCGCTGCGCGAGAGCGTCGAGCAGCTCGTCGATGTCCTGCGGGTTCTCGGGGAAGAAGTCCCCGTGCTTGTCCATGAACTCCGCGAAGTCCTCGGGGGTGTCGTCGCCCAGACGGTGCTTCTCCAGCAGCTGGTTGAGGTCCTGCAGCATCTCGTTGACGCGCTGCTTGTCCTCGTCGGTGGCGCCCTCCATGCGCCTGCTTCATGCCCTGGAAGCGCTGGTCGAGCATCTCCCGACCGAGGAGGTCCTTGATCTTCTCGTAGTCCTCGCGCGCCTGCGAGCTCGTCCAGTCGTAGTCCGACAGCTCGGAGACCGCCGCTGCCGTGCTGCTGGGCAGGTTGTCCATCCGCATCTCGCGGAAGGCGCGGTCGGAGTCGTCCATCTCGACGTCGCGCGCGAGCTGGCCGCGCTCCTCGAGGACGGCCTTGTCCAGCAGCTCGCGGACCTCCTGCATGGTGCCGTCGAGGTTGTGCTTGCTGAGCAGCTCGCGCCGTCGCTCGGCGATCTGCCGGGCCAGGTCGTCGAGCCCGCGCTGGTCCTTGCCGCCGCGGCGCAGGAACTCCCGCATCGCACGCTCCGGCGAGTAGCCGGCCATCACGTCCTCGCCGATCGCGTCCAGCGCCTCGGCGAGGTCGACCGGCGGCGCGAGCGGGTCCGGGCCGCCGGCGTAGCGGCCGTAGCGCGACCTCCTGCGGTCGCTCCAGCGATCACTCATCCGGCGCGCCCTCGGACCCACCCTGGCCGACACGTCGTACGACGCTCGCGGTGCGCAGCGCACGCGGGATCTCGGCGACCTCGTCGACTGCTCCGAGCAGGTCCTCGATGTCGCCGGGAGAGGCGGACGAGTCGACCGCCACGGTGTACTCGATGCCCGATGATGCCCACGTCTCGGGATCGAAGCCGCCCCTGGCGGTGACGCGCACGCCGTCGAGGGCGACCTCTCTCGCCTGCGCCTCCCGGTAGACGTCGTTCAGCACGCACCCGGCGACGGCCACGTGCAGGAAGTGGGCGCCGGTGAAGGGCGCGTCGACGGTGACGCCCGCGCCGGTCCACCGGTGGGCGAGCGCGAAGCCCTCGTCGATGTACAGCGAGCCGGCCCCGACGGCCACCTCGTAGCGCTCAGCCATAGATGGTCTCGCCGCCGTCGGACTCCTTGCTGACCTTCTGGGCCAGGAACAGCCCCTCGAGGGCGAGCTCGATCGCCCCGGCGCGCTGGCCGTCGTTGGTGGCCTCGCACCGGTCGCAGATCTCGTCGTACAGCTCGGACTCACCGAGCACCGGGAGCCCGCTGAGGAACTCGATCGCGGTGACCTGCTCCCCGGTGGAGACGGTGCCGCCCTCCTCGATCGCGCGGACGAGGAGCCCGAAGTCGAGGCCCGCGAAACGCGAGCGCACGGTCTCCGCGGTCGCCCGGCGCAGGAGGTGCTCGAGGACCTGCGCCTCGCGGCCCTCCTCGCCGGTCTCGAACTCGATCTTGCCGCCGAGGACGTCGACCGCGGTCTCCAGGTCGACCACGCGGGCGACGGCGGGCTCCTCACCCCTGACCGTCGCGCGGTGCAGGGCCGCGGCGGCGACCGTCTCGGCACCGGCGATGGAGAACCGCGCGGAGACACCCGAGCGCTGGTCGACCGAGCTCGACTCGCGCAGGGCACGGGTGAACCGGGCCAGGATCTCCACGAGGTGGTCGGGTACGTCGCCGACGAGCTGGGCCTCCTGGCGGATCACCGCCACCTCGTCCTCGAGCTCGGTGGGGTAGTGCGTGCGGATCTCCGCGCCGAAGCGGTCCTTGAGCGGCGTGATGATCCGGCCGCGGTTGGTGTAGTCCTCGGGGTTGGCGCTGGCCACCACGAGCGTGTCCAGCGGCAGGCGCAGCACGTAGCCGCGGATCTGGATGTCGCGCTCCTCCATCACGTTGAGCATCGCGACCTGGATCCGCTCGGCGAGGTCGGGCAGCTCGTTGATCGCCACGATGCCGCGGTGCGAGCGGGGGATCAGCCCGAAGTGGATCGTCTCGGGGTCGCCGAGGCTGCGGCCCTCGGCCACCTTCATCGGGTCCACGTCGCCGATCAGGTCGGCCACGCTGGTGTCCGGGGTGGCGAGCTTCTCGGCGTACCGCTCATCGCGATGCCGCCACTCGACCGGCAGGGCGTCACCGAGCTCGCGAGCGCGACGCTGCGAGGCGTGCGTGATCGGCTCGTAGGGGTGCTCGCCGAGCTCGGCGCCCCCGATCACCGGCGTCCACTCGTCGAGCAGCCCGACCATCGTGCGCAGCAGCCGCGTCTTGCCCTGCCCCCGCTCGCCGAGGAGCACCACGTCGTGCCCGGCCAGCAAGGCGCGTTCGAGCTGCGGGATGACGGTGGTGTCGAAGCCGTGCAGGCCCGGCCAGGGGTCGCGCCCCTCGCGCAGGGCGTCGAGGAGGTTGTCGCGCAGCTCGGCGCGGAGGGGCTTCAGGACGTGTCCGCTCTCGCGGAGCTGTCCGAGTGTCTCGATGGGGGGAGGGTTGGTCACGTTTCCACGCTACTCATCGGGGCAATCTCGACGGCTGGTGGATCATCGGGGGGTGGTCCTCGAGCAGCGTCCCTGCCCCTGCGGTTCGCCGGTGTACGACGCCTGCTGCGGCCCGCTCCATCGCGGGGAGGCGCAGGCAGAGACGCCGGAGCAGCTGATGCGGTCGCGCTACTCGGCGTACGCGCTCGGCCTGACCGACTACGTCTGGCGGACCTGGCACCCGAGGACGCGGCCACCACAGGTCACCGAGCACGGGCTCGCCTGGACCGGTCTGGAGATGCTGGACGCGCACGACGACGTGGTGGAGTTCCGCGCCCGGCACCGGGCCGGCGTGCACCACGAGGTCAGCCGGTTCGAGCGCCGCGCCGGACGGTGGTTCTACGTCGACAGGATGACCGAGGAACCGTGACCGAACAGCCCCTGGTTGGCGGTGATGCCGACCCGGGCGCCGTCGACCTGCCGGCCGGTCGCCTGGCCGCGCAGCTGCCAGGTCACCTCGCAGACCTGGGCGAGCGCCTGTGCGGGGACCGCCTCGCCGAAGCAGGCCAGGCCGCCGCTGGGGTTGACCGGGATGCGGCCGCCGATCGTGGTCTCGCCCGCCCGCAGCAGCGACTCGGCCTCGCCCTCCTTGCACAGCGCGAGGTCCTCGACCCAGTCCAGCTCGAGCGCGGTGGAGAGGTCGTAGACCTCGGCGAGGCTCACCTCGCCGGGCTCGATACCGGCCTCCTCGTAGGCGGCGAGCGGCGATCGACTGCTTGAAGGTCTTCGTCGTTCCTGAGCCGGTGCCGTCGTTCGCGGGTTCGGTGGCCAGCAGCGGCATGTCGATGACGGTGTTGGGGAAGGTCGGCGTCACCGTCGAGATCGCACGCACGCGCACCGGGTCGGCCAGGCCGTGCCTGCGGGCGTACTCCATCGAGGTGAGCACCACGGCGGCGCCGCCGTCGCTGGTCGCGCAGATGTCCAGCAGGTGCAGCGGGTCTGCCACCACGGGGCTGGCCAGCACGGCTCCGGCGTCGACCTCCTTGCGGTAGCGCGCGTTGGGGTTCTCCAGGCCGTGCCGGGCGTTCTTGACCTTCACCTGGGCGAAGTCCTCGGAGGTGGCGCCGTACAGGTCCATCCGGCGACGGGCGTAGAGCGCGAAGTAGGCCGGGTTGGTCATCCCGAGCAGCCGGAACCGCAGCCAGTCGGGGTCGTCCCACCGCTCACCGGCGTTGGGCGCGAGGAAGCCCTTGGGCGTGGTGTCGGCGCCGATCACCACCGCGACCTCGCTCTGCCCCGCGAGGATGCGCGAGCGGGCGGTGTCCAGGGCCTGTGCGCCGGTCGCGCAGGCGGCGTACGACGTGGCCACGCGGGCGCCGTTCCAGCCGAGCGCCTGCGCGAAGGTGGCCCCGGCGACGTAGCCGGCGTAGCCGTTGCGGACGGTCTCGCCACCCACGACGAGGTCGACGTCCTCCCACGCGACGCCGGCGTCGGCGAGCGCCTCACGGGCGGCGTGGACTCCGTAGGAGACGAAGCTGCGCCCCCACTTGCCCCACGGGTGCATGCCCACCCCGAGGACGGCGACGTCGCTCACTGGTCCGCCTCTTCGCCGAGCTCGGTCACATGCCCAGAATTCAAAGGGAGCCAGCGCCAGATGGTGCGCTCCCCCTCGTCGTCGGAGTAGAGCCTCTCGACGACCAGCTCCACCTCGCTCCCGACGTGGACGTCGCCCACGCCGTACCCATCGGCCAGCTGGCCCAGCACGACGAGCCCCTCGGCGAGCTCGACGGCGGCGAGGCCGAAGGGGACGTAGGGGTCGGCGGCCGGGATGTACGGCGGCGGCGGCTGGTACTGCGCATCGGTGTAGGACCAGACGATCCCCCGCCGGGACAGCTCGGTGCTCTCGAACTCCTCGCCCTGGCAGGCGGGGTTGCGGCAGAAGCCCTCCGTGGGAGGGAAGAAGACCGACGCGCACGTCGTGCACCGCGAACCGAGCAGCGCGGGCTCGGCGCCGTCGGTGAACCAGCCCTCGATCGCCGGCGCCCGGCTCATCGCTCACCTCGTCCGATCGAAACTAGAACGTGTTCTCATTGTGGCACATGGGCAGCCGCTCGGCCATGACGCGCGGTGTGCCATCGTTCCTCCTGTGATCGCCCCATGATCGCTGCAGTCATCGTGCTCGCCGTGCTGCTGGCCGGGGCCCTGGGCGGCCTCGCCTACCTGGTCCGCGAGCTCGCCAGCACCCGCGAGGAGCTCGCCGAGGCGCACCGCGCGGCGACCGCCGAACCCACCACCCTGCTCACGCCGCGGGCCGAGCGGGCCGCGACCGTCGCCGGCAAGGCAGTGCGCACCGTGGTGGAGACCGCGAGCCGCCTGCGCGAGCAGGGCGTCCGCGGCACCCTGATCAGCTCGCTGGACGACTTCACCGACTGGGCCCTCGAGCACCGCACCGACATCGCGCGGGTGGCGGCCGCCGACGGCACCGTGACGATCTTCTTCTCCGACATCGAGAACTCCACCTCGATGAACTCCGACCTCGGCGACGAGCAGTGGGTCCGGCTGCTGAAGTCGCACGACCGGCTCCTGCAGGGCGCCTTCGACAGGCACGGCGGGCACGTGGTGAAGAGCCAGGGCGACGGCTACATGGTGGTGTTCTCGACACCTGCCTCGGCGGTCGACGCGGCACTGGACATCCAGCGCGCGCTGAGCGCCAAGCGGCAGCGCAGCCGGCACCTGCGCCGTACGCCGATCCGGGTGCGGATCGGGCTGCACGTCGGCGCCACCATCGAGCGCGACGGTGACTACTTCGGCAGCAACGTCGCGATGGCCGCCCGCGTCGCCGCACTCGCCGACGGCGGGGAGATCCTGGTGACCGGCGAGATCGCCGAGGCACTGGCCGACCGCGCCGACCTGCGGTTCACCGAGGAGGACACCGTCGAGCTCCGGGGCCTGCCCGGGAGAGCACCAGCTCTGGCTGGTGGAAGGCGCATGAACGGCACGGTGCTCGTCGTGGACGGCGCCAACGTGGTCGGCTCGAAGCCCGACGGCTGGTGGCGCGACCGGGCGAGGGCGGCGGCCCGGCTGCACGGGCGGCTCGCGGTCGCCGACACGTCGTACGACGAGATCGTGCTGGTCCTGGAGGGACAGGCCAAGGGCGGCGTACCTGCGGGACGCGACGGCCACGTGGTGACCGTGCACGCGCCGCGCGACGGTGATGCGGCCATCGCAGGCGCGGTCCAGGACGCGCGCGAACGGGGCGACGTGGTCGTCGTGGTCTCCGCCGACCGCGCACTGGTCATGCGCGCCGAGGGGCTCGGCGCCCGGAGCATGAGCCCCGGGTGGCTGACCGACGTGATCGGCTACTGACCGCTGGGCCGCCTACTGGCCGGCCTCGCGCTTGGCCCGGATGACGGCGACGAGGTCGAGCTCGTTCTGCTCGCGCCAGCGCGCCACCTTGGCCCGGTCGACGGCCAGCTGGTCGCTCGTGCCCTGTCGGTCGTGGTGCCAGCGCAGCGCGTCGTCGGCGTAGGCGATCCACGCGACCGGGCGCGCGCCGCGGATGGCGTCGAGCGCGTCGACGACGTCCCAGCCCTGGTCCAGCAGCACCGCCAGGCCCAGCGACGGCCCGCGGTTGACGCCCATGTGGCAGTGGGCGAGCACCACCCCGCCGGACTCGATCCCCTCGCGCGCCGACCCGACTGCCTCGTCGAACCACTCGTCCGGGACCTCCTGGCCGGCGTCGTCCATGCCGTGGTGGCGGTAGACGATGTCGGGCGAGCGCTCGGCGACCCAGGCCTTGTCGTCCCACTCGATCCGGGTGTCGACGACGTGGGTCACCCCGGCGTCGACGAGGTCCTGCAGCTGACGTACGGCCAGCTCCTCGTCGTGCGTGCCGAGGTCGCCCCCGACGACGAGCTGCTCGGTCACGAAGGCGGCATCGGCCACCTCCAGCACCGGGAGACGGCCCTGCTCGGGTGGGGTGCTCATGCGCTCGACGACTAGGGGGCTGCGGATGCGCGGTTTCACCGGCCGGCCGGTGAAACTTGCAGAAGCGCGCGTTAATTCGCGCGCGCAGCGCAGTTTCACCGGCCCACCGGTGAATCTTGTGACCGGTGGGACGAGCTCAGCTCCTGAAGCGCTGGTCGCGCAGGAGGGCGTTGAGGTCGGCGCGGTTCTGGTAGTGCATCACCACGTCGGTGAACACCTTCCAGTCGACGTCCTTGGCGCGTACGACGGACCACGGCTTCATGTAGTGGGCGAAGGCGATCTCGCCGTCACGGACGCGGAGCTCCACGCCCGGGTCGACGAGGTCGTACCGCTCGCGGCGGCCGCTCTTGATGATCGTGACGATCGACTTGTCCACCTCGATGCGCTGCGGGATCCGGGCCTGCAGCAGGGTCCACTGGGCCACGGCGAGCACGGCCATCACGATGGTGACGACCACGGCCTCCCGGCCACCGGCGGTGGCAGCGATGTAGCCGGCGTAGCCCCCGACCACCAGCGAGGCCAGCAGCGTGATCATCAGCAGGCGACGCGTGATGCTCCGCGCCACGAACGTGTAGTGCCCCGCGGGCGCGCGAAGCTCGCGGGTGGCGCTGTTGCTCCTGCCCATGATCTCTCCTGCTGCCTGATCAGGCGGGTCGCCCGCGAGGCCCGGAGGCCCTCGACCCACACCTGGGTTCGTGCGCTCAGCGTCTCACTAATTAGTCCGTTTCACACCGTATCGGGGCAAATTCGTGATTCCTCGGCGACGCTGCGCAACCACCCCTACCTTGAACGAATGTTGCGTGCCCGATTTGTGCCGATCATCGGTCTCCTGCTCAGCGTTGCGGTCGCCCTGGGGGCGACCGCCGGGTCGGACTCCTCCTCCGGCGCCGGCCGGCGGGCCGGTTCCGCGCCGAGCGCCACCGGGCTGCAGCTCGCGGCGTCGAAGTACCCGACCAACGCGGCCAAGATCTTCGGCTGGGGCAACGCCACCTGGAAGGACGAGTTCGTCCGCCCGCTGTCCACCTCGACCTGGCGGGCCAACCACCCGTCGCTGGTGCGCGACCAGCACGGCATGCTCACCCTCGACTCCACCCCGACCAGCGGTGACGTCGTCGCTGCGGCCAACGGCGCGGGCACCCGCTACGGCCGGTGGGAAGCCAGGGTGCGGACCCGCAGCTACAAGGGGTCGGGCGCGGCGTACCGCGCGGTCTGGGAGCTGCGGCCGACCTCGGGCGGCGAGCACTGCGGCGCCCGCGGCATCGAGCTCAGCGACTACCGGATCGGTGCCACCACCGCGACCATGCACGTCCGCAACACCCCCGACACCGACTTCACCGCGAGCAGGGCGCTGCCGTTGGACAACACCTTCCACACCTACGCCGTCGAGGTGACGCCCGACCACGTCTCGTGGTTCGTCGACACCCGGGTCGTGATGACCGAGCGGCGCCCCGCGGCGCTGTCCGGAGCGGTGTTCTCGCCGCGCTTCCGGCTCGTGGCGACGCCCGGTACGACGATGCGGCGCGGCCGGATGCAGATGGACTGGGTGCGCTACTACACGCTGCAGCGCAAGAACGCCCACCCGATCGTGGCGCCCGCGGCGAGCCAGGGCAGCTTCGCCGACGCGTGCTGAGCGGTCGCTCGTCCTAGCGGATGTTCCCGATGCCGCGTCGTGGTGCCTCGCTGGCCTGAAGGTTCTGCAGGCGCACCTGGCCGCGCGCGACCACGGTGCCGTCCTCCGAGACCGACTCGACCACCCACACCTGCTGGGACTTCCCCCGGTGCAGCGGCGTCGCGGTGGACGTGATCTCGCCCGTGCGCACCGCCTTGTAGAAGTCGGTGTTGTTGTTCACCCCGACGACCTGGCCCTTGTCGCCGAACCACATGGCAGCACCCGTGCTGGCAAGGGTCTCCACGACCGCACAGTGCACCCCGCCGTGGACGATGCCGTAGGGCTGGTGCAGCTTCGGCTCGGCCGGCCAGGTCGCGACCACCCGGTCGCCCGTGACCTCGGTGAACTCCAGGCCGATGTAGGTGACGAAAGGTCCGGTGAGGTCGCCGGCGAAGCTCTCAGGGATGGGAGTGTCGTTGTCGTTGTCGCTCACAACCGCATCCTCGCACCGATCCGGGGAACATCGACAGCACCCTCGGGCTTGGACCTGGGGAGAGCACGCCCCCAGCCGCACGAGGAGAACCGTTGACCGACAACCTGGCCGCACCGTCCGGAACCTTCACCCTCGGCGGTGACCTGCCCGTCGTACGACTGGGCTACGGCACCATGCAGCTGCCCGGCGACGGCGTCTGGGGTCCACCCCGTGACCACGACGAGGCCGTGCGCGTGCTGCGCCGTGCAGTCGAGATCGGCATCACCTTCTTCGACACCGCCGACTCCTACGGGCCGTACGTCGCCGAGGACCTGCTGCGCGAGGCGCTGCACCCGTACGGCGACGACGTCGTGATCGCGACCAAGGCGGGCCTGACCCGGCAGGGCCCGGGCAAGTGGACACCGCTCGGCCAGCCGGCGTACCTGCGCCAGGAGGTCGAGATGAGCCTGCGCCGCCTCGGTCTCGAGCGGATCGACCTGTTCCAGCTGCACCGCATCGACCCGGACTACGACGTGGCCGAGCAGGTCGGTGAGCTGAAGGCGCTGCAGGACGAGGGCAAGATCCGCCACATCGGCCTGTCCGAGGTGGACGTGGACCAGCTGCAGGAGGCCCAGAAGACCGCCGAGATCGTCTCGGTGCAGAACCTCTACAACCTCGCCGACCGCAGCGCCGAGGACCTGCTCGACCACTGCGAGGCGGAGGGCATCGGCTTCATCCCTTGGTTCCCGCTCGCGACCGGCGAGCTGTCCAAGGACGACGGCCCGCTGGCCGACGCGGCCCGGGAGCACGACGCGACCCCCTCGCAGCTGGCACTGGCCTGGCTGCTGCGTCGCTCACCGGTGATGCTCCCGATCCCCGGCACCTCCAGCATCGAGCACCTCGAGTCCAACACCGCCGCGGCGGCGATCGAGCTCACCGACGACGAGTTCGAGGCCCTCGGGAAGGCTGCCGGCTGATGCGTTACGAGCGACTGGGGAGCTCAGGACTCCAGGTCTCGGTCGTCACGCTGGGCTGCATGAGCTGGGGCGACCCGGACCGCGGCGGCCACCCCTGGGCCAAGGACGAGGACTTCGCCCGCAGCACGATCAAGGCCGCGCTCGAGGCCGGGATCAACTTCTTCGACACCGCGAACGTCTACTCCGCGGGCACCAGCGAGGAGTTCACCGGCCGCGCACTGAAGGAGTACGCCGACCGCGAGGACGTCGTGCTCGCCACCAAGGTGCACGGGCGGATGCGACCCGGCCCGAACGGCGCCGGCCTGTCCCGCAAGGCGATCCTGCAGGAGATCGACGCCAGCCTGACCCGGCTCGGCACCGACTACGTCGACCTCTACCAGATCCACCGGTGGGATCCCGAGACCCCGATCGAGGAGACGATGGAGGCGCTGCACGACGTCGTACGGGCAGGAAAGGCGCGCTACCTCGGCGCCTCCTCGATGTTCGCCTGGCAGTTCGCCAAGGCCCAGCACGTCGCGGCCACCCACGGGTGGACGCCGTTCGTCTCGATGCAGGACCACTACAACCTGCTCTACCGCGAGGAGGAGCGGGAGATGCTGCCGCTGTGCCTCGACCAGGGCGTCGGCGTGATCCCGTGGAGCCCGCTCGCGCGCGGCCGGCTGACCCGGCCGTGGGACACGCAGACCGCGCGCACGGAGACCGACGAGTTCGGGGGCTCGCTCTACCGCGACGAGGACGCCGCCACCGTGCAGAAGGTGCTCGACCTCGCCGAGCGCCACGGCGTCTCGGCGGCGCAGGTGGCCCTCGCCTGGCTGATGGCGCAGCCGGCGGTCACCTCACCGATCGTCGGCGTGACCAAGCCCGAGCACCTCGACGACGCCGTAGCGGCCGCCGACCTCGTGCTCAGCGACGAGGACCTCGAGTCACTCTCGGCCGACTACGTCCCCCGGGCGATCGCCGGCCACCGGTAGAACCCGATCACGCATGCGGCCCCTGTTTTCTGCTCCGGCTCGTGCCTCAGCGGAGGAAGCAGAACCAGGCGCCGACCAGTCCCGGCAGCAGGCCGACCAGCAGCCAGGCGCTGAGCACCGGCTTGGCGTGGATCACCCGGACCAGGACCACGGCGAGGACACCGGTCACCGAGGCGATCACGTTCAGGCCCACGCGTGCGGCGACGTGGCGCTCGTCGGTGAAGATCGCCACCAGCGCGATCCCGGCGGCGAGGTGCTCGATCGTGACGAACGCCAGCGCCGAGAGCACCCACTTCTGCACCTGGGACAGCGACATGCTGCCGGAGGTCGGCGCGGGGCGCGGGTTGTCGAAGTCGATCAGGTGCCGGGGCTTGCGGCGTACCGGTTCGGCCACGAGGTCTCCTCGGTCGGTGCTTCACCTCGAGCCTACGGAGCCGGTGCCACGCCCCGACGGTCGGCCACGGTGACCCCGCCCTTCATCACCAGCTGCGGGTCCTGCAGCAAGGTGAGGTCACCGAGGTCGAAGCCGCGTACGGCGACGAGGTCGGCGTAGCGCCCCGGCTCGAGCGCGCCGACGTCGTGCTCCCAGCCCATGCAGCGCGCGGCATCGGCGGTGGCAGCGCGAAGAGTGGCGAGCGGGGCGAGCCCGAGCCGCACCATGATCGGCAGCTGTCGTGCATTCGCGCCGTGCGGGTAGACACCCGCGTCGGTCCCGAAGGCGATGTTCAACCCCCGCTCCACCGCCTTGGAGAAGGCCTCGCGCTGGGTGCCGGTGGTCTCGCGGTTCTTGCGCAGGAGCTCGGCGGGCCAGCCGTCGCGGACCCCGGTCTCCTCGATGTAGTCGCCGTTGTAGACGTCGGCGACCAGCCAGGTGCCGTGCTCGCCCATCAGGTCGAGGGCCTCGTCGTCGAGCAGCGATCCGTGCTCGATCGATCGCACACCTGCACGCGCTGCGCGCTTGGCACCCTCGGCGCCGTGGGCGTGCGCCGCGACGTACAGCCCGTGCGCGGCCGCGACCTCGACGGCGGCGCGGATCTGGGCTTCCGAGAGCTCCGCCTCCCCCGGCTCGGTCCCCGGCGCGAGCACGGCGCCGGTGGCGATCACCTTGAGCACCGTCGCCCCGGCGGCGATGATCCGCTCCGCGGCACGTCGTACGTCGTCCACGGAGTCGGCGACGCCCACCCGCATCTGCGGCGGCACGACGCGGCCCTCCGGCACGCCGGTGATCTCCCCGCCGCCGCCGCTGCAGGTGAGGTAGGCGCCCGCGCACTGCATCCGTGGCCCCTCGACCATGCCCGTGTCGATCGCGCGCCGCAGGTCGATGTCCACGAACGCCCAGAAGGTGCCGACGTCGCGCACCGTCGTGACACCCGCACCGAGCGTCGCGCGGGCGTTGGCCACTCCGTCGAGGGCCTCCTCAGCCGGCGACCGGTCGAGGATGCCGGGAGCGTCGCCGGCCTCGACGGGACCGACGAGGTGCGTGTGCAGGTCGATCAGCCCCGGGAGCACCGTGCAGTCGCGCAGGTCGAGCACCTCGGCTCCGACCGGGGCCGGGTCGTCGGGACCGAGGACGGCGGTGACGCGCTCACCGTCCACGACGACGCGCCGGTCCGGCAGCACCTCGCCGGCCAGCACGTCGACCAGCTGTCCGGCCTCGACCACGAGCGTCACGCACCGACCCTACTGACTGGCCGGGTCGGGAACCGATCGCCGTGATCCCCATCCGGATGCGCCGCCACGTCGAACCCCTGTGGGATCCTGCCAGGGGTTCGACGCTCGGGCGTCCGGTGCAGACGAGAGGGCATGGACATGGATCGCCCGCAGGTGTGGCCGCACTTCAGCAGCCCGCTCCGGTCGACCGCTGTCACGGCCCGCGTCGGCCGCCTGCTGGGGATCTGCTTCGGGATCTGCTTCGTGACCGGGATGCTCAGCCACTACCAGTACCACCCCTGGTCGTGGCTGCCGGAGCCCGCCAACCCGGTGTCGGCGTACCGGGTGACCCAGGGACTCCACGTGGCGACCGGGGTGACCGCCATCCCCCTGCTGCTGGTCAAGCTCTGGTCGGTCTACCCCAACCTGTTCCGCTGGCCGCCGATCCGTTCGATCGGCCACGCGATCGAGCGGCTCTCGGTCTTCGTGCTGGTCTCCTCGGCGATCGTCCAGCTCACGACCGGGTTCCTGAACACCCTGGACTGGTACCCCTGGCCGTGGTCCTTCGCCTCCACCCACCGGTACCTGGCGTACGTCGTGATCGGCTCGATCCTGGTGCACCTCGGGGTCAAGCTCCCCGACATCAAGTACGGCCTGCAGGCGAAGCTGGTCGACGCCGACGTGCTGACCGAGATCCCGTGGAGCGAGAACCCGCTGGCACACAGCAATGCCGGCAAGGTCGAGGCACCGGCGATGCCCGCGCTCGACCGGCGGGGACTGTTCGTCGCCGTCGGATCCGGCATCGGCGCCATCGTGCTCACCACCATCGGCCAGACCGTCACCCCGCTCTCGCGCATCGGCCTGCTTGCCACGCGGCAGGCCTCCAAGGGACCGCAGGGCGGTGCCGGTCAACAAGACGGCGCACTCGGCCCGGGTCACCACCCTCGCCCGGCAACCCGACTGGCGCCTGGAGGTGGCTGGGCCGCGACCGTTCACCCTGAGCCTGGCCGAGGTCGAGGCGATGGCCACGGTCGACCGGCACTTCCCGATCAGCTGCGTCGAGGGCTGGAGCGTCGGCGCCGGCTGGCGCGGTATCCCGGTGCTCGACCTCGTGCACCGGGCGGGCGGCGACGCGTCCTCGCGCGTCGACGTCTACTCGCTGCAGCCCACCGGCCCCTACCGGCACAGCACTCTCGACGGCCCACAGGTCTCGGCGGCGCTGCTCGCCACCCACATCAACGGGGAGCGGCTCGACATCGACCACGGCTACCCGCTGCGCCTGATCAGCCCGAACCGTCCCGGCGTGCTCCAGACCAAGTGGCTACGTCGACTGGAGGTGAGCTGAGTGCGGAAGTACCGGATCGCCCTGATCGCGGCCGGCGGACTGCTCCTCGCCTTCGGCGTCTTCCGGCTGGTGACCCAGCTCGACCACGGTGACCTGTTCGTCCTTGGCGTCTGGCTGGTGATGGCCATCGTGCTGCACGACTTCGTGGTGGCGCCGGTGACCGTGGGCACCGGTCTGGCGCTCACGCACGTGCCGCCGCGGGCGCGACGCTACGTGCAGGGCGTCCTGATCGCCGGTGCCCTGGTCACCGTCATCGCCATCCCGCTGATCCGCCGCCGCAACACCCAACCGGCGATCAAGGCGATCCTGCTGCGCGACTACGCCGGGAACCTCGCGCTGCTCCTGGGGCTGATCGTGGCCGTCGGCGTCGTGCTCTACCTGGCCCGGGTGTTCCGCGACCGTGCTGTCGACCCACCGCGCCTCGAGGACGAGAACGCCGGAGCGTGACCGGTCTTGGCCGGCACGTGAGCCCGGCCAGACCCCGAGCCGGCCTAGCCAGCCTTCGACTTCACCACGTCGATCACGAACCACAGTGTCGCGTTGCCCGGGATGTCGGCCCCGCCGCCCTGCGCGCCGTACCCGAAGGCGGGCGGGATCTGCAGCAGCACGCGGCTGCCGACCTTCACCCCGGCCAGGCCGATCTTCCAGCCCGGCACCAGGTTGGCCAGGGGCTGGGTCATCGCCTTCTGCGTGTAGGTCTCGCCGAACGGCTTCTTCGCCTTGTAGGCCTCGGCGAGGTAGTTGACCGTCACGAGGTCCGAGGCCTTCACCGCCTTCCCGTGGCCCTTCTTGAGGATCACCCGCTGCACCGGCGTGGTCAGCGACGGCTTGGCGATGCCGGTCCAGCTCAGACCCGCAGGCTTGCCCTTCTTCAGCACGACCTTCGGCATCTTCTTCGGCGAGACGTCGTGGGCCTTGTCGTCCGACGGCGTCGGCGAGACCGCTGCCTTCTTCACGAAGTCTGCGACGAGCACGATGCTGTCGTTCGCCCCGATGCCGAGCTGTGAACCGCTGGCGGCGGAACCGAGCAGCTCGGCGGGCGTGGTCACGGTCGCGACGCGGGAGCCGTACGTCGCGTCCTTGAACAGCTTGTCGAAGACGGGACTGACCTGCCCGTTGTTCGGGATCGGCTCGGCCTGACCGTTCTTGTAGTCGCTGAAGGCGACCTTCTTGGTGGTGCCGTCGCCGATCCACACGTAGGTGCTCACGGTGTCACCAGTGGTGATCTTGTCCCCGGAGCCCTTGACCAGGGTCTTGACCGTGGACGACTTCGGCTTCGCGATCTTCTTGTGCCACTTGGCCGTGATCTCCTTGCCCACCTCGCCGGTCAGCGAGACCCCCGACAGGGGGCTCTTGGCAGAGGTGTCCTTCTTCTTGTCGCTGCCGCACGCCGCCAGGGCGGGCACGAGCAACATCAGGAGGGCGAGCGTGGCAGTGGGACGACGAAGACGTCGGAGCACAGGTGGAACCTTTCGATGGGGAAGACGCGACTGAAGACGTTAGCGGTTGTTCCTGAGCGACTCCTGTGGACGGCGTGTCCGCGCCCGGGACCTCTGGGTTATGAGCGGCCTTCAACTACTTTCTGAGGCCTTCCGCCGACGACCGCTCGACGTCTAGACTCGTTGCAAAACCGCAGGTCAGAGGCCTAATCTCGATTCCAAGGCCGTCCAGCGCCGTCCACCCGAGATCCGGGTCCGTGTGGCAGCGTTTGCGGTCAAGGTGCGGTCAAGGATCGATTCGGGTGGCCGCTCGAGGGGTGAGGAGGTGGTCCGGATGGCCTGGTCTCGGGAGCGACTCTCCTCAGATGGATCATCCCACTTCACCGGCTACTACCGCTCCCCCGACGGCAAGACCAGGTCGGCCGGCACGTACTCCTCCAAGCGAGCAGCGCTGCGAGCCGCAGGGCACTTCGAGCACAAGGTCCTGGACGGCAGCTGGATCGACCCGGCGCTCGGCGAGATCACCTTCCGGCAGTACGTCGAGGAGGTCTGGCTCCCGAGCAGGCACCTCGAGCTGAGCACGCGGCAGGCCTACGTCTCGATCCTGCACGCACACTTCCTGCCGTTCTTCGGTCACATGCCGATGAAGCGGATCCTGCCCTCGAACGTGCAGGCCTGGGTGACCAAGGTGTCGAACGAAGGAAAGATCTCCCCGGTCACCATCAAGAAGAACCACGTGATGCTGCACTCGGTGTTCCGCCGTGCCGTCCGCGACCGCATCATCCCGTTCAACCCGTGTACCGAGACCGAGCTCCCGAAGATCATCAAGAAGCAGAACCAGACCCTGACTCCCGAGGAGTACGCCCGCCTCTACGCCGAGATCCCCGAGCGCTACCAGGACTTCGTCCAGACCTGCATCGAGACCGGCATGCGTTGGGGAGAGCTCGCTGGACTTCGACCGGCGGCACATCGACTTCCTTCGACGCGTGGTCACCGTCCAGGAGACCATCGTGGAGATCTCCAAGCGGCACTCCCCCACCGGCGACCGCAACGTCGTCAAGCCCTACCCGAAGAACAACGCGCCGCGAGTGATCGGAGTCCGTCAAGGACTGCTCGACCGTCTCGCCGCACGCATCCAGCGGATGGACCTCGGCCGGGACGACCTGCTGTTCCCGTCGACCGACCGCGCCGGCGGAGCCCCGATCTCCCGCAACACGTTCCGCACCAAGGTCTGGCTCCCGGCCGTCGAGCGGGCCGGCATCAGCTTCCCGGTCCGCGTGCACGACCTCCGCCACGCCCACGCCTCCTGGCTCCTCGCCGGCGGCGCCGACCTCGTCGGCGTCATGGAGCGCCTGGGCCATGCCCAGATCCAGACCACGCAGAAGTACCTGCACTCCCTGCCCGAGAGCGACCAGAAGAACCTCGACGCGTTCAGCCGCATCGCCGACCGGGTGTGATCGGCGCTCGCGGATGACGTCCTTCGCTACTTCCACGGGCACGACGTCGATGCCGCGCGAGGAAGAGAACGGGTCGATCCCGACCAGCGGCACGACTCACCACGAGTCAGAAGAGCGAACTGCCACACACCCGATGCACTCAGTGATCGGCGCGGGTCGAAGGCGACCCGTTGCCACGAAACGAAACCGCTTGCGCTTCCTGTGGAAGGGGCGACATGACCGACACGAAGAGGCCCCGCCGGATCCCCGGCCAGACCATCCCCTGCGGCTGGTGCCGACAACCGATCGAGGTCCAGCCGACCGGCCGACTACCGAAGTGGTGCTCGGCGAACTGCCGCCACCGCGCCTGGGAACAGCGGCGAGCCAACGCCTCGGAGAGGCCCCCGGTCGAGGTCGTGGACCGCGTGGTCGAGGTCGAAGTCGAGAAGGTCGTCCCGCGGATCGAGAAGGTGACCGTCGAGGTCATGCCGAAGGGACGCGGCTGGGCAAAGCACCTCGAGGAGCTGGTCAGACAGATCGAGAGCGGCCGCGTCTACGACCGCGACCTGCTCGAGCTGGCCGAGGCCCTCAGAGCGGCGACCACTGCACTCGAGAAGCGCCCCGGCTGGCAGCGACTGCTCAGGCGCCAGACGCTCGTCCCTCGACATCGGAGCATGTTCGCCCCCAGGATTCGTGAACAAGCGGGCCGGGACGTTGGCGGCGGGAAAGACACGCATGCCCCCGCCCTTGAGCTCCTATGACACGTCATAGTTCGGGAAGGCTTTGCATCGCCGGCATCCCGCTCGTTGTCACGTCAGAGTCGATCCGGATCGTGGCACCGGGAGCAGCGAGCGATGGGTACTCGGAGCTTCCGCCGATGATGGAGCCTGCCTTGTCGTAGCAAACGATGCCGACCCGCATGTCCTTGAGGGCGCCCTCGGTGGTGTTCTTGAACGCGAAGGAAGCAGTCCAGCCGCCGTACTCGCTCTTCTTGACCTCTGCCGAGTTGAGCGTCGGCAATGGGGCCTTCTCCTCGCTACCCATGCCGTAGTCGCTGATCGACGCCGATGCCTCGATCTTGGTTGCCTTCGCGTGCGGCTGGTTGCTCAGGTCAAACGAGATCGGCAAGACCAGCTGCTGGCCCACCCAGTTGAACTGCTCGACTTGCTCCTCGGTGGCCAGAATCTGGCCGTTGGCATCCAACAGGTTCGCGGAGACGGTGACCGACTCACCGATCGAGCGCCTTGCTGTCGGTCGTGACGATCGCGATACCGGTTGGGTACTCATCTGACTGGCCGAAGCCCTGGGCGACCAACTTCACGGATGGCTTGGAGTCATCGGATGACGAGTCGGACTTCGCGACGGAGCTGCCTCCATCCGCACCCCGGAAGGCTTCTTCTCGGCTTCGGACCCGCAACCAGTGAGAAGAGCGAGTACGGCCGTTGACGCGATGAGGCTTCCGAGACGCATGAACCGGAACTTTACGGAGAACCTTCGACGCAAATACAGGAAACACGACAAACGGCTCATCGTGGGTGGCTTGGTGCGGGATCCAACGCATGGACTTGCTGGATGGTGAGCCCTATCTCGTGGTCGTGTCGAGACGGTTGGCACGCGTGCTCGGCATTCTCGCGCTCGTCACGATCGCGGTGTACAGGCCAGCCAGACGGTGGCTGATCGACCAGGCCGAGCGCCACGTTGCGCACGAGACTCAGTCGAGCCCAGCCTCACCTCTTGATCGCAGCCGCCGACTCCCTTGACGCACGACCAGATGCCCTGCGCGCTGAACGCGGCGGAAAGACGCACGCATGGTCGTGGAGGGGTTCAATGACTGCTGGCAGTCAGGTCGCTGACCTTCTAGGGCATGTCGAGGTCGACGATTAGAGGCATGTGATCGCTGAGGGCACCCCATCGTGGGTGGTCGCCGACTTGGACGCTGGCGATGAATGGCGCCCGCCGCCGGCAGGAAGCAGTAATCGAGGTGAAAGCCGAGGTTCTCTCTGCGGTAATGGAAGTAGGTGTGTAGGGTCTCGTGCCGAACTCCTCCCCAGTCCAGAAGTGGTATGCGCTGACGAGCCCCACGGCGGCCATCTTGTCTGCCAACTCGGGAACTGCGGTGGTCTTGAAGGATGCGTTGTCGTTGAAGTCGCCCAGCACGATCGTGGGCGCTGCAGAGAGCCAATCCCGGAACCGGACGGCGCCGTCGATGGCCTGCCGGTAGTGGAGGCTCCGATCGGGGTCATGTGTGGGCCACGTCCAAAGCACGACCACCTGGAACTCAGCGCCGTGTGCGGTCGCCCGGTAACGGCGGAACGACTCCTCGTGGTCATCGCTGTCTGCAGGCTCGATCTCAAGGCCTGTGAATGAAAACATCCCTAGCCCGCGGGACCACTGAGTCGGAAGCTCGTCGTGATCTCGGAACGTCGGCGCAGGGCGCCATCCACCTCGCTGAGTGTGTCCCGTCGGCTCAACTCCTGGACCGCGGCGCGTCGGGGCGCAGCGCGGCTACGGCCGCGGCTTTAGTACGGAACCCTCGGGCACAGTTCCACGTGACCACGCGCACACGAGATATGTATCAGAGCCGGCACGGCGATCGCGGGCGTTAGCTCAACTCATGAGGGACTGCCAAGGGTTCCGGGAGTGAAGACTGCGCCACCTATCGGACGAGTCCCGACCGAGGTTCCGTTCGCGGCGATAAGACGCGGGTCCTCAAACGTGCTCATCGCGGAATGAGCGGATGGGTCTCACGCCCCGTCCGCAACGGCACCGGTGCGCAAGCCGCAGGAGCAACGGAGGAGTTGGTGACCGCGACCGAGAATCCCGCTCACTGGGTCTTGCGTGCTTGAGCGCGCAAGTGATTCCTCAGGGGCTGAGGCCGCGAAAGCAAGATCTTGGGGAATACAGCCATCCGAGGAGGGCCACCTCGTGAGGTATCCGCCCAGTGTGGCGTGCAAGCAGAGTGTTGGTGCGTTCAGTCGATCGGGCGCGGTACGTTGCCATGTCCGTGAGTGGCATTTCGCATCAACTTGAGGTACTGGGCGGCGGCCTTGGCAGGCGCCAGCGTCTTGCCCGTTGATGGCTCGACGAGGATTGAGCCGTGGGCTCGCGAAGGGAAGAATCCGTCCTGTACCTCTCGCAGTGCCGCAACTGCGGTGCGGGCGTGTGGGAGAAGGATTTCGTCGGCGGGTAGGTAGATGGCCTCCTCTAGGTGAGCCAGTGTCTTCTGCGCAAAGGTCTCGTCGCGCAGAAGCCGATGGACTTGCCGGTGAGAGCCTCTAGCGTGTCCAGCACCGTGAACAGCAACACTCGGCGCGCGTTCAAGTCATTGTGGCTGGCCTGGATGGAGAGCACCCGACGGAAGAGTTGCTCGACCGTGGCGACAGACTCGAGGTGCCTGCCGTGCGGTTGACGCCACTGCCATCCGTGAAAACGGCCCAGTCGGTTATGACGCCAGAACAGGTCGTTGAGAGCGTTGGTCCACCAGCGCAGCGCCGTCGGCACCGTCGGGGATCTAGTCCCTGGAAGTGTGTGACTCAGTCGGCTCCCTGCGTTGGAAGCATGCGCAACAGCTGGGTGCGGTGATATGATTCCTGCGAGCTGAGCACCCCACGAGAAGATCACTGGGCCACGACCTCTAAGAGCAGCGAATCCCCACACAGCCGGCGTTAGAGCGCCAGGTTGCGCCGACGTACGGATTAAGCAGGTAGAAGCCATTGTGGAAGTTCGGCCCCGGAGGCGAAGGCTGCGCTGCTGTTGTCGTTCTGTTGCTGAGCCAAGATGTGAGAGATGTCGCCTGCCGCCACGCGGGGGTCGTGTTCCGACCCGTAGGAGCACCGACATGATTTTCAACCGGTAGAGCAGCGCATCAGAACGCCGTATCGCATAGACCCCGGAGTGCGGAAAGGCTTGTGTGTCCGTGTCCTCCATTTGCATCTCGAGTAACTGCCTTAAGACGACGTCAGCCTGCTCGGGCAGTTCTGCAACATCGGACTGCTCCAGCAGCAAGTTGGTCGAACACGACGGACTTAAGAAAGTCCGGCGCTTCATCGGCGCCAAGGTGGTCAGATCGGCTGCGCCAAACGACGGATATCGCGATCGAGCGCGTCCTCGGACATGGTGGTTAGGGGTTGAGCTTCCAGCACTGGCTGCGTCAGGTCCTGCGGCACGAATCAACCGGAGGAGGTCCGGACGCGTCCCGCCATACACCTCCTCGGTGCAGACGAGGCGGCTCAGTGCATCGCCGCCACGACGAGTGCGCATCCTCGCCGCCTCGAAAAGGCCCAGCACATCCCACCCATAGCCAAGGTGGCGTCTTGACGGTCGCCCAGACGTTTTCAGTCACCCCATACACCCTTGGGGTAGCTGCCCGGGTCGTCCACTCGAGAATCCGAAACCCGTCGATTCGCATGATGCGTGCGACCGCTCATCGGCGAGATCAAGGATGCTGGAACACGGCAGAAAGACGCACAGCGGGATCCGGGAGTGTGGGGGCGACGCCGGCATAATGCGTTGGGCAGGCATCCCCCCGACAACCCGGTTTCGCTGATCCGAGACGACCGGGAAGTTGAGATGAGCATCGGAAATCCGTCTGCCTTGCGTCCAATGCCTGACATGCTCGCGATGCAGGAAGCCTGAACTTCTTCGCAAATCTGCGGCAGGCTGGTGCGACTCGCCAAACTTTTCGGAGAGACATGGCAGGGAGAAAGTGGAACAGCCACAGTCCGACTGTTGATAGTCGCTGTCAGCGTGGCCGCGCTGGCCGCGATCGCTCGCCTGACTACGGGGAGTTTCGTACCTGACGACCCTCTAGACGCCATCCTGTTTCAAAACGCCCTGTTGCTTGTGGTTTTGGGATCGTCGTTACTCGAGACGCACTTCACGAGGCCCGCTGAGGGCCTTGTGAACTCGCTGACTGCCTCGGTCACGATGATCGGTGTGTACACCTCGGCACCGAGAGCCCCCGTGGGTCCTGGTCACTGTTATCTCGGGTTCGTCTTCTTTGCAGCAGTGATCTGCGTCGCTTTGCAGTCGCGACCTTCGACTAGCAATCGATTTGTGAGTGGTGTAGCGGTCATCACATATGAATTTCGGTAACGCTGGGCAGTGCCCGGATCGCCTTTTCGGTGGTCTTTCTCTCGGCCGTCGCATTCTTCGTGGTCGATCAGACCACAACGACCTTGGTGTTGCTGTCTTTTTGGGCGGTGTTCATCGCGATATGGCCCCTCGGTCTGCCTGAGTGGCTCTCCGAACTACGTCGCAAATAACCGGCATCACGTGTTGTTGGCCGAGTGGACCGTGTCGACAGCCCCGGAATGTGCGCGTGGCGCTTAACGTTCCCGATGCGTGGCGGTGGGGCCAAGGCGACCCCGTGCTGGTTCACCTTCAAGATCGGACGACCGTTTGGGGCATTCCCTTGCGTTGGAGCTACGTCCGGGTGGCTGGGGCACCCTGCTGCTGGCTGGGGTCGCCAAGGATCGCGACTGGAAATCTCCCGGAGGGACGGTAGAGCGGGCCGCGCCCCGCGGCGGAGTGCCCTCGGCGCCCGATCTGTACCGCGACGCGACCGGTATCGAGTCGCCGAAGCTCCTCGGCTTCGTACGGGAGGGGTCGAATGTCGCGAGTCTGAACGTGGAGGCCATCCCTGGGGTCGACCTGGAGATCGGGCAGCTCGTTCTAGTCTCGACGAATGCCGGAAACGTTTGGTATCAGGTGACCAACGCCGAAACCTATGAAGAGACTTTCAAGGGGTTGAACTACGGTTCTCACCTGGTCAAGGTCGCTCAGGTTGGCCGGGCAGATGAGCACTACGCCTTTCGGAAGTTTTCCTGGCTCCCCGCTATGAATGCCCCAGTCTTCCGCGCACCGGCGGACTTCGGCGGCGGCGAGGAGGCTGATACCGGGGTCTTCGAACTTGGTCGGATTCCGGGCACTCAGGTGGTACTGCGGGCAACTACGTCCAGAACCTGGAGACTCACACGGCCATCTGGGTGTCGCCGGGCTCGGCAAGACAGAGTTCGCGTTCGACCTACTGCGTCACGCTGCGGCTAACCAGATCAAAGGTTATCTGTATCGATCTGACTGCTCAGTACGCGGATCGGCTCGATGACCTGTCGCCTACTTTCGCTATCAATCTCGGACGACTTAGCGACCAAACTCGGGCGGCAAGTTCTCGACGTAGAGACAGGCCCAGGTACGGCGCTGAAGAGCCGACAGAAGGACATCTTGAGGACTTCGCGACACCCATCCGCGACGACGTTGCCGCCGCACTTCGAAGAATTCGTGAACAACCCAGATTCCAACCTGGGCCTCATCGAACTCCGCGAGATTTCGAACACGAAGGCGACGCTGTGGATCACGGAGGCCTTCTTGAGCGCCCTGTTGCGTCTCGCCAAGCTCATAGCGGGTATGGGGCAAGAAAGGTCTTGGTGGTCGTAGAGGAGGCGCACACCGTCATGCCGGAGCCCACCGTTCCTTTGGACTGGGCGACTTCGACTCGAAGGGGACGGTTGCAAAGATCTCCCAGATTGCGTTGCAGGGCCGAAAATATGGCGTAGGGATGCTGGTCCTCGCTCAGCGGACGGCGACAGTCAGCAAGTCGGTTCTGACGCAGTGCAACACCGTTATCAGTTTCTCGTGCATCGACGACACCGTATCAATTTCCTCCGAAACGTGTACGGCACCAGTGTCGGCGGAGGGGCTGCCGCGGGTGCCTCGACTTCGTGCGGTGGCGCACAGTGTGTCGATAAACTTGAAAGCCGCGATCGTTTTCGACGTTCCGTATGACCCCGATAAGGCCGAACTCGGCCCCTGGGCGCCAAACCCCCCACCGAGCGGCCCAACGTCCGGCGGAGGCTCAGGCCCGGCGCCACAAATCGTGCCGCTCGCCGCAGATGACCCTTGGGCCCCAGCCGCGACGCCACCGGTCAATCCCGGACCTTCCTGCAACTGTGTTCGTGGGCGGACGTTGAGCCGGAGGAACCGCCGTTCTGAGTGATTCCCCTTGAGGCTCGCGAGTGCGCGAATGCCGGTCAATACTAAGTCGATTGTCGGGGCGGCCCGCCCCGCTGGCCCAACTTCTGATTGCAGGGGCGAGGCGCACTTTGGGACCTGAGCTGACTCCCTGGCCGGAGAGCGCGCGGACGGGGAAGCGCTGAAGCGCCGGTCTGCGGCAAGGCAGGTAGATACTGACAACTCCCACGTCCTCGCTCACGCCACATGATTGGGAAGGGAAGAAGTTCGCTCAAACTCTGCCCGATTAGGCGGCGGGTCAGCGTAGCATGAGAGATAAGGCTTCATGGGTGCATGCACGGCTGACACGAGCCGATTGGTTGAACACTCCCATGAGCGAGGAGACCATTACTGAGTCCCCTTTCTGTTCGATCTAAGATGAACTCGGGCCTCACCTCGCGGTACAGGCTTTCAACAAGCACGTTGAGAGTCACGTCACCGGAGCGGATTGGGAATGGTGGTTCTGCGACGGTTTGGGGCTCCCCATGTATGGCATGCGGGTCCAAGCGAGAAGCAGACATCCAAGTCAGGAACGGCTCACTACGACCTGGCATACAAACCGAAGAAGAGCAAGAAACGACAAATTGATCGCCTCTGCGAAGCCGCGGATGAGCGCGGCATGCCCGCGGTGTACGCGCTCTACAAGAACGGTCCCGGGCTCGACCTGAGCCTCTTTCCCTGGCTCTGCTGTCGAGAACCACCAAGCCCATCGGTGTTTGGCGTCTCGATGATCTCGGGCAACGCCGCCCCGCTCGCTCGCGGACATCGGCGCGACGAACCTAGGGCAGGTGGGACCATACTGTCTTCCTGGTCATGCAGTGCCCTCTGCCCGACGCGCCTAGGCCTTCGCGGCGACGATTGGCCCTTTGACCCACCCTTGCCGGACAACGTTGGCCAGCTCGCCTACTTCGCTGGAGACATGGTTACGGCCCTTCTCGTGCGAGATTCCGAACTCACACGCACACGGAGCGAGACGCGCCGAGTCGAGGGAATCCAGGGTTTTCGGTCCTGGGAGGATGCCCCCACTTATGTCCAGACGTTGGTCGTGGACATGACCGAGACAGGCGGAACAGGACGACTAACGGACGATCTTCTTGATCCGGAAATGGCTCGAGGGCTGGGGGGCGTGGCTATCTGGCTTGCTCGCCCGACCAATGGATGAAAGTCGTTAGTCCGCCCTAACAGCCCTGACTTCATGCGTCCGCAAGCACGAGTGCGAACTAACGTTGACCTCGTGATGACGCTGTACACGCTCCGGTGTCCAGGGTGCGAGGAGCCGTTTAACGTTCGGCTTGGCGTTGGGCCGTCGAAGATGACCCGCTTCTACGTGCCGTGCGCGCACTGCAGATTACCGATCAGGGGTCGGTAGTCAGGTCTTGGAATCCCACAAGGTGGAGTTTGAGGCAGACTTGCTACCAAGTGAAACGTCACTTGAGGCAGCGTTCGTCACGGTTGATCCGAATGTCCCGTCAAAGTATGACGCGGCGCAGCGAGGCGAGCTGGGCACCTTTCCGACCATGACGCTGTTGCATCTCATCGGCGACGAGCGTGCATACGCCTTCTTTGAGGTGCATGGGAGGAGTAGAGCGGCCGCGGAGGACATATGGCCCAAGGTCCGTCGGATCTACGAGTATTACCTCGTCGAGGCCTGGAAACATTTCGACAGGGCAGGCGCTTCCGCGTTCAACGACTGGCGGAGCGCCTCGACCACTCACGAGCGGGCCACTGTGGCTCACCAGGCCGTTCGCATCGCTGCAGCAGCAATCACTGATCGTTGATGATGCGACCCGCCAGGTACCTCCACAGATTCTTGACGAAGCACACGCGGGCTTTGGAGTACAAGGCATACGTAACGTCCGCGCGGACCGACGTCGCCTCGGGACTGGTGCCCGCGCTCCAACGCGGTGTCTTCGACGTTATGGATCGTTTCGTTGATCATCTCGACGCGTGGGAGATGGGAGTCCTCCGTCGAGTGATGCCATCTGATCGGCTCCCGCTTCTTGGAGGCTTCGCTCTTCCGCGATGAGTTCGACGTGCTTCGCGACCTCTATCAGCAAGGCTTCGAGACTGTGTGCAAGACGCTTCGCTTCGCGGTGGCGGCACAGAACACGGTGAAACGCCGTAACCCTGATGAGTTCGGCGACCAGGTTCCCGACGGCTTGAACCTGAAGAAGAACCCCACTTCGCTCAACGCCTACGACAAACTGCCCAACGCGGCCCGAGTTGCGTACGTGAGGCAGATCCCAGCTGCGAGGCCTTCGCTGCGTTGTTGAACAACAGGACGAGGAACGCAATTGGTCATGCGACGCGCGCCACGACCTGCGAAGCGGTCGGATCGTCAGCGACAGTGACCCTGCAGGCGTTCAGTACCTCGATCTGGCCGCCGACGTCTTCGGGATGTTCGACGCCCTTGCAGTGTAGTTGCCGTCTTCAGGCCGTCGTCGTCTCGTCACCGGACTTTTTGCAGCCGACTTAGGGACACTGGCCCCTGGCGGCGGACGGGGTCGACCTGCCGGATGATGTCCATTGGTTGGTCCGCGAGTGACCCTGGTAGGTCGTCCAACGCGCACCCGAGTACAGACGGACGAAGTGTGAGCGCGTCCTCGGTAACGTGACCCAAAGCGACCTGTGGGCGCTGGCGAAACCAGGGGGTCCATGAGGCAGTCGTAGGGAGGAGCTCAACCTTGGCAACATCCTGCAATCGTGTCCGTGCAGGCGGCTTACGTTCCTATGGTGAACTAGGGTCTTCAACGCCCGACGCATAGTTCATGCAACTGGCCCGGGCACCACTGAGGCCGATCGAGTGTCCATCGGGTGCGTCTTTCTGGGCGGTGTGCAGCGCCTTCTTGGCACGCCCGAACTTCTCGTCGCCACGGACTTGCTCACGTGCCTAGGCGAGACGAGAACGGATCGTCCTAGCTCCGAACGTGGTCGGGCCACCGCTCGTCCAGGTTGGCGACGAACGTCGCGAGGTCCTCGGAGCGCACCCGCCGGCACCCGTCGACTCGCACCGATCGCAGGGCACCGCTGGCCATCAGCTCGTAGACCTTGGCGCGGCTCAGCCCGAGGCGGGCCGCTACCTCCGGGACCTTCAACAGCATTGCTTCCATGTCTCCTCCTCGTGGGTGTGGAGATGACAAGCAGCGCGAGAGGCCCTGCGTGGACACGCTTCGACCAACGGAGATGACCGTGGACAAAGTCGGGCTCACTGAGTGGCTCACCGATCCGCTCACCGCAGATTCGAAGAGATTTCGAGGCAGATTTCGGCCGGCTTCGGAGGCAGCGTCTGCGGTCAAACTGCGGTCGAGGATGACAGAAGCACTGTCACGGTTTCCGTGACAGTGCCTCTGACCTGCGGTTTCTTGGTAGCGGGGGCAGGATTTGAACCTGCGACCTCTGGGTTATGAGCCCAGCGAGCTACCGAACTGCTCCACCCCGCGTCGCTCCGGAAGACTTTACCCGTCGGCTGGTGGGTGGTCCAAATCGTCGGGGGGCGCCCCTTCGAGACGGTTGCTAGCGCAACCTCCTCAGGGACCCGGGAAACCTTGCTAGCGCAACCTCCTCAGGGACCCCGGAGATCTTGCTAGCGCAACCTCCTCAGAGACCGGGCAGACGTTTGCTGCGAACCTCCTCAGGGACCCGAGGGTCAGGCGACCTGGATGTCGACCTTGTTCGGGTAGAAGGCCACGTGGCCGGCGATCTCGGCCACTGCGTCGTAGGGCTCCGGGTAGGTCCAGCCCGCGTCCTTGACCTCGGCCACGTCGAAGTAGCTCGCGTCGCCCTTGAAGGGGCAGTACGACGCGGTGTCGCTCGGGGTGAGGACGCCGGGCTCGATGTCCTCGGCGCGGCACGTAGTAGATCGGCGGGTACGACGCCTCGCGGAGCACCAGTGCCTGGTCGCTCGTGGCGATGGTGCGGCCGTCGAGGGAGACGGTGACCTTCTCGGTCGACTGCTCGATGGTGATCGGGTGCTGGTCGGTGGGCTGCAGGACGGGTCGCGACATGTACGTGCAAACGCGAGGTCGCGCACGACCTGTTCCCGCACGGCATGATCGGGGCGTGCCCCGACCCACGCTGCCGTCGTACGACGAGGCGCTGCGCCTGCCCGCGGCCCCGGGGCGCGTGGTGCCGGCGGAGCTCGGCGACGGCAACGGGCACATGAACGTGCGCAGCTACCTCGGGATCTTCGACGACGCCGAGTGGGTGCTCTTCGACGAGTTCGGCGCCGGCAACGACGCCTCGGCCGCCGGGACCGGCGGCATGTTCGCCCTCGAGCAGCACCTGAACTACCGCCGCGAGGTCCTGGTCGGTGACGAGGTCGCGGTGCACCTGCGCCTGCTCGCGCGCAGCGACAAGCTGATCCACTTCGTCAGCTACCTGCTCGTCCACACGCGGCGCGAGGTCGCGGCCAGCATGGAGGCGGTCGAGGCCTACGTCGCCTACGAGAGCAGGCGCGCGACGCCGTTCCCGCCCGGCGCAGCGGCCGTCATCGACGAGTGGATCGACCGCCAGCGCGGCATGCCACCGCCGGAGCTGTCGTGCTCGATCTCCCTCGGCGGCTGACCGAGGCTCCCTACGATGAGCGCGTGACTGCGAGCGAGGCGGGGTTCGGCTCGGTCCTGCTCGGCCCGGTGGAGCAGCAGGCCGGCCGCCTGCGCACCCGGGTGCAGTCGCTGCTGACCATCCTGCTGGTCAGCACGAACCTCGTCGGTGCGGTGATCGTCTTCGTCCTCTCCACCTTCGTGCTGCCCGGCCCCAAGCCCAACCACGCCATGACGCTCGCGCTCGCGATCGGGGTCCCGGTCTACGTCGGCGTCGCCGTCCTCGATCGGCGCCAGCGTCGGCACCACCATCTCGCTGCGGGCCCTGCGCTGGGCGACCCAGGAGAAGACCCCGTCCCGCGCAGGAGCGCCTGACCGCGCTCAAGGTGCCGTGGTACCTCACCCTGATCCAGGCCAGCCTCTGGCTCGGCGCCACGGTGCTGTTCACCGTGCTGGCCCTGGTGCTGCAACCGGCCCGCGCCCTCACCGTCGTCTTCGCCGTCGGCATCACCAGCGTCGTGGTCAGCGCCATCGCCTACCTGCTCAGCGAGTTCTCGCTGCGCCCGATCGCGGCCCGTGCGCTGGCCGAGGAGACCCGGGTCGAGGCGAGCGTCTTCGGCGTACGCCGCCGGATGCTGATCTTCTGGAGCCTCGGCACGGGCGCGCCCGTCGTCGGGCTGGTCGTCACCGCCATCCTCACCCTCACGGGCCGCGACGTGTCGGCGAACAAGCTCGCCGGCGTGATGCTGTCGCTCGGCGCCGTCGTGCTCACCTTCGGCCTGCTGGTGACCTGGCTCAACGCCCGGGCCGTGGTGGCGCCGATCATCTCGGTGCGCAACGCGATGCAGCGCGTGGAGGAGGGTGACCTGGACGCCGAGGTGCAGGTGTACGACGGCACCGAGCTCGGCCAGCTGCAGGCCGGGTTCAACCAGATGGCCCATGGACTGCGCGAGCGCGAGCACCTGCGCGACCTGTTCGGTCGTCACGTCGGCAAGGAGGTCGCCGCTGCTGCGGCCGGCAAGGACATCGCGCTGGGCGGTGAGTCGCGGGTGGTCTCGGTGCTGTTCATCGACATCGTCGGCTCGACCACGCTGGCCGCCGAGCGGGATCCCGAGGAGGTCGTGGAGCTGCTGAACCGGTTCTTCGCGGTGGTGGTCGAGGAGGTCGACCAGCGCAAGGGACTGGTCAACAAGTTCATCGGCGACGCCGCCCTGGCCGTCTTCGGGGCGCCGGTCGAGCTCGACGACCACGCCGGCCAGGCGCTCGCCGCCGCCCGCGCGATGGCCGACGCGGCTGCGCGAGGAGGTGCCCGACCTGCAGGCCAAGATCGGCGTCTCCACCGGCGAGGCGGTGGCCGGCAACGTCGGCGAGGAGTCCCGCTACGAGTACACCGTGATCGGCGACGCGGTGAACGCAGCAGCCCGCCTCACCGAGCTGGCCAAGGACGTCGACGGCCTCCTGCTCGCCTCGTGGGACTCCGTCGAGGCGGCCGACGACGACGAGGCCGCCCACTGGGAGCGCCACGAGAAGGTCACCCTCCGCGGCCGGAGCAGCGAGACGGTGACCGCCGTACCGAAGGGCTAGGCACCGTCGATCTGCACCCACGGCACGAGGCAGGATGGGGGAATGACCAGCATGCGCGCCTCCGTCCTGACCGCACCGCAGACGATCGAGGTCGAGGAGCGGCCGGTGCCCTCCCCCGGGCCCGACGAGGTGCTGGTGCGGGTGGGGTCGGTGGGGGTGTGCGGGTCCGACGTGCACTACTACCGCCACGGCCGGATCGGCGACTTCGTGGTCACCGACCCGCTCGTGCTCGGCCACGAGGTCGGCGGACGGATCGTCGAGGTCGGTGAGCTCGTCGACCGCGGCCGCATCGGCGAGCGCGTGGCGCTGGAGCCGCAGCGCCCCTGCCGCCGCTGTCGCCAGTGCAAGACCGGCCACCTGAACCTCTGCGTCGACATGCAGTTCTTCGCCACCCCGCCGATCGACGGCGCGTTCTGCGACTACGTCGTGCTGCCGGCCGACTTCGCCCACCCCGTGCCCGACTCGATGTCGGAGGCGGCGGTCGCCCTGTGCGAGCCGCTCTCGGTCGGGCTGTGGGCCAACGAGAAGGGCGGTACGACGGCAGGCTCACGCGTCTACGTCACCGGCGCGGGTCCGATCGGAGCGCTGTGCGCGCTGGCAGCGCGGGCGCGGGGGGCGACCGAGATCGTGGTCTCCGACCCGGTCGAGTCGCGGCGAAACCGGATCGCCGAGCTCACCGGCGCGACCACCGTCGACCCGACCTCGGGTTTCGACGCCTCGGAGGTCGGTGCCGACGTCTTCCTCGAGTGCTCCGGCGCGACCCCCGCACTGCAGCAGGGGCTGGCCGCGGTGCGCCCGGGTGGCATCGCGGTGATGGTCGGCCACGGCGACAGCGAGGTGACGCTGCCGCTGATCCACATGCAGATGCGCGAGGTGTGGCTGACCGGGATCTTCCGCTACGTCGACACCTGGCCGGTGGCCATCTCGCTGGTCGCGAGCGGCGTGATCGACCTCGACGCGCTGGTCACCGCCCGCTTCGACCTCGACCACGTCGAGGACGCGCTGACCAGCGACGACGACCCGCAGAGCATGAAGTCGGTCGTCGAGGTCAACCAGGACACCGCGTGAGCGCCCCCGCAACCCCTTCGACCTCACCGGGCGCACGGCCCTGGTCACCGGCGCCAACCGCGGCCTCGGTCGGGCCTTCGCCCAGGCGCTCGCGGAGGCCGGCGCCGACATCGTCGTCGTGGGCCGGCACCAGGACCGCAACGAGCAGGCGGCCGGTGAGATCGCCGAGTCCACGGGTCGTCGTACGACGGCCGTCGCCGGTGACGTCGCCGAGCGGGGCGAGCCGAAGCGGATCGTCGCCGAGGCCCTGGAGTCGCACGAGCGGATCGACGTGCTCGTCAACAACGCCGGCACCTGCTACCACCGGCCCGCGCTGGAGGTCCCGGACGAGGAGTTCGACGAGGTCTTCGAGGTCAACGTGGCCGGGCTGTGGGCGATGAGCCGGGCCGTGGCGCCGCAGATGATCGAGGCCGGCGGCGGCTCGATCGTGAACATCGGCTCGATCTCCGCCCAGATCGTGAACCGGCCCCAGTGGCAGCCGGCGTACAACGCCTCCAAGGCGGCCGTGCACCAGCTCACCAAGTCGCTGGCCGCCGAGTGGGCGCCGCACGGCATCCGCGTCAACGCGCTGGCGCCGGGCTACGTCAAGACCGAGATGGCGCCTGTCGACGAGCCCCAGTTCAAGGCCCGGTGGATCGACGACGCGGCGATGCAGCGCTACGCCACCCCGGAGGAGATCGCGCCCAGCGTCGTCTACCTCGCCAGCGACGCGGCGTCCTTCACCACCGGTACCGTGCTCGTGGCCGACGGCGGCTACACACTCTTCTAGGAGATCGATGTCAGAGCACCTGCGTGGCAAGACCGTCCTGATCACCGGAGGCGCGCTCGGCATCGGCGCCGAGACCGCCCGTCGACTGCACGACGAGGGCGCGAAGCTCGTTCTCGTCGACCTCGACGAGGCCGCGCTGGAGAAGACGGCGGGCGAGATCGGCTCCGACGTCGTGACCGTCACCGGTGACGTGCGCGAGCTCGCCGACATGGAGCGTGCGGTCGCCGTCGGCGTCGAGCGGTTCGGCGGGATCGACGTCGTGGTCGCCAACGCCGGCATCTCCAGCTACGGCTCCGTGCGGGCGGTCGATCCCGAGGCGTTCAAGCGGGTCCTCGACATCAACGTCCTGGGTGTCTTCCACACCGTGCGGGCGGCCCTGCCCAGCCTGGTCGAGCGCCAGGGCTACGTCCTGGTCGTCTCCTCGCTCGCGGCGTTCGCCGCCTCTCCCGGGCTGGCCGCCTACAACGCCAGCAAGGCAGGAGCCGAGCACTTCGCGAACGCGCTCCGCCAGGAGGTCAAGCACGAGGGCGTCGACGTCGGAGTGGCGCACATGTGCTGGATCGACACCCCGCTGGTGCGTGACGCCAAGGAGGACCTGCCATCGTTCCGGAACCAGCTGTCCAGGCTGCCCTACCCGTTCAACCGGACCACGTCGGTGGAGACCTGCGCGAAGGCGTTCGTCGCCGGCATCGAGGGGCGCAAGCGCACGGTCTTCGTGCCCGGCTGGGTCGGAGTGGCCAAGCGCCTGCGCAACCTGGTCAACTCACCGGTCGGCGAGCGCCAGGCGCTCAAGCACGCGCCCGAGCTGCTGCCCCAGATGGACGACGAGGTACGCCGGCTCGGCCGGTCGACCAGCGCGCGCAACGTCGACGTCGGGTGACGACGCTGCCCTGACCGCTACTTGATCGCGCTCAGGGCCTGGGTGACCAGGGTGTGGGCCTCGTTGACCGCCTTGGCGTACCCCTGCAGGTCGCCGGCCTTCAGCGCCTTGTCGGCCTCGTCGAACTTCTGGCTGGCCTGCTGCAGCAGCTTCTGCGCCCCGGCCGGCAGCACCGGGGTGCCCGACGTGCCGCCCGGGGTCGTCGGCTGGGTCGAAGGAGGCGTCGTGGACTCACCGGAGGTGAGCACGTCGACCAGCGACTGGTCCAGCGTCCTGCCGATGCCCACGTCGCGACCGAACGAGGTCAGCACGAACCGCAGCACCGGGTAGTTGCCCGCACCGCTCTGACGCGTCGTGTACAGCGGCTGCACGTAGAGCAGCCCGCCGCCGACGGGCAGGGTGAGCAGGTTGCCGTACTCGATCTTGGCGTCGGCCTGCTTGAACGGCCGGACGGCCTCGGCGACCTTCGGGTCGTTGCTGAACTGGTTGGCGATCTGGGAGGGACCGGGCACCTGGGTGGTGTCGGGCAGCCGCAGGATCTGGAACTTGCCGTACGTCGCCGGGTTGGCGGCGTCGGCGCCCACCGCCATGAACGAGGCGAGGTTCTGCTTCTTCTGCGGCACGAAGACCGTGGTCAGGGAGAACTCCGGCTTCTGGCCGGCCTTGGTCGCCACCGAGAGGCGGTACGGCGGCTGCTTGCGCGTCGAGGCCGAGGGGTCCTCCGGGATCGCCCACTGGTCGTTGCCCTCGTAGAACGTCTTCGGGTCGAGCACGTGGTAGGCGGCGAGCATGTCGCGCTGCACCTTGAACAGGTCCTCGGGGTAGCGCATGTGTGCGAGCAGGTCCGGCGGGATCTTCGACTTGCTCTTCACCACTCCCGGGAACGCCTTCTCCCACGTGCGCAGGATCGGGTCCTTGGTGTTCCAGGCGTAGAGGTTCACGGTGCCGTCGTACATGTCGACGGTGGCCTTGACCGAGTTGTTCATGTAGTTGATCTGGTCGGTCGGCAAGGTGGCGTAGGCCGAGCGCGGGTTGACCGCGTCGGAGGTCATCTCCTGCAGCGACTTCTTCTCCGAGCCGGGGTACTTGTCGGTGGTGGTGTAGCCGTCGAGGATCCAGACCATCTTCCCGTCGACCACGGCCGGCAGCGCGTCGGAGTCGACGATCAGCCAGGGCGCGACCTTCTGCACGCGCTCGCGCGGTGAGCGGTCGTAGAGGATCTTGCTGTTGGCGTTGACCCGCGAGGACAGCACGATGTTGAAGTCGCCGAACTTCGTGGCGTACAGCAGCTTGCGGAAGATGCTGCCGACCCCGACGCCGTCCTTGCCGGCATAGGTGTTGGTCTTCGACTGCCCGGGGGTGCCGCTGCCCTGCGGGACGTCGAGCTCGACGCTCTTGCCGCCCTTGGCCCTGCCGACGATCGAGTAGTCGGGGCTCTGCTCACCGAAGTAGATCTGGGCCCGGTAGGTCTTGTCCTTCTGCAGGTCGCTGATCTGGCCCTGGGGCGGCAGGTTCTCCTCGGCGAAGAGCGGCTCCCCGTCGTTGTCGGGCGGCAGCTGTCCCTGGGCGTTCTGCTGGTTGCCGTAGGCGGCGATCAGGCCGTAGCCGTGGGTGTAGACCGTCTTCTCGTTGGCCCACTTCTTCTGCGTGTCGGGCAGGCCGGGCAGGTGCAGCTCGCGAGCGGCGACCACCATGTCGCGCTCCTTGCCCTCGATGTTGTAGCGGTCGACGTCCAGCACGCCGGGCACGCTGTAGTAGCCGCGCACCTGCTGCAGCTGGTCGAAGGTGCTCGAGACGAGCTGCGGGTCGAGCAGCCGGATGCCGGGCTTGGAGGCCGCATCGGCGTTGAGCTGGGTCGGCGACAGGGTGGTGGCGGCGTCGTAGCTCGACACCCCGGTGTCCTCGAGCCCGAAGGCCGCGCGGGTCGCCTGGATGTTCTTGCCGATGTACGTCGCCTCCTTGTCCGGCTCGTCGGGCTTGACCTGGAAGCGCTGCATCAGCCCGGGCCAGACGCCACCGAGGAGGATCGCGGAGATCGCGAACAGCGCGAGGCCCACGCCGGGCAGCAGCCAGGTGCGCCGCACGATGTTGGCGAAGAACAGCACCGCGCAGATCACCGCGATGAACATCAGGATCGTCTTCGACGGCAGCACCGCGTGGTCGCGGGTGTAGGTCATCCCGGTGACCAGGCCACCGGAGGCCGAGGTCAGGTCGAAGCGGTCGAGGTAGTAGTCGACGCCCTTGAGCAGCAGGAAGATCCCGAAGAGGGCGGAGAGCTGTGCCTGCGCGGCCCCGGAGACCTTGTCGGCCGCGGACTGCAGCCGGATCCCGCCGTAGAGGTAGTGCACGACCGCGGCCAGCAGCAGCGCGGTGAAGACGGCCGTCATCGCGAAGTCGACCAGGAAGTGCAGCCACGGCAGGCTGAAGACGTAGAACCCGACGTCCTTGTGGAAGTAGGGATCGGCCTTGCCGAAGGACGTGCGGTTGTCCCACAGCAGGTAGCCGCGCCACTTGCCGGAGCCCGAGACGCCGGCGAAGACGCCGAAGACCAGGCTGACGCCGATCAGCAGCACCCGGCGCAGAGGCGTGATCACCTCGCGGTAGCGCTCGAGGTTGGCCTGCTCGGGCGAGTGCGGCCGGAACATCGGGCGCAGGCGGTAGGCCAGCCAGATGTTCGCGCCGACGACCAGTGCCATCAGGCCGCCGAAGACGATGAACAGCACGATGCGTGTCCACAGCAGCTTGGAGAACACCGAGCCGTAGCCGAGCATCCCGAACCACAGCTTGTCGGTCCACACGCCGGTGAAGAGGGAGAAGCCGATCACCAGTGCGGCGATCACCACCACCGTCAGCAGCAACGGCCTCGGGCGGCGAGACCGTGGAGCAGCGACGGGCCGACCGGGTCCGCCGGGTCCGCCGCTCTCGGGCTCGTCGGCGAAGAAGTCACTCATGCTCAGGGGCGTTCATGGTGATCTCACTCATGGCTGGTGCATCTCCTGGGGCGTCGCCCGCGTCTGGTTCGAGGGTGGCGTGAAGCAACTGTAGAAGGCCGGGCACGAGGTCCGGTCCGGTGAGCACGAGGTCGTCCTCGTCGTGGGCCCGCTGCCGTACGGCGCAGAAGCCCTCGCCGCTGCGCATGGCGCCGGCCACGATCCGGGCGTCCCCGGGGCTGGGAGCAGGATCGGATCCCGCGCTCGGCTGCTCCGTGCTGGCCTCGAGCACCACGGCGCAGCCGGCCACCTCGGGCGGCCAGAGGATCGTGGCGAGCAGCTCCTCGAGCGTCTCGGAGGCGGGCTCCTGCTCCACCGGGGTGAGCGTCCCGTGGGCGGCCTCCTCGATGCCGAGCAAGGCCGCGAGCTGGGGCTCGCGCTGCACGAGCTCGGCGGTGTCGACGAGGGCGAAGACCGAGGCGGGCTGGTCCCAGCCGGACTTCGCGGCGTGCCGCTCGACCTCGAGGACGACCTGCTGCAGCGCGGAGAGCTCGGTCATCGGGTGCACCTCGGGAGGGCGACGCTCGGGTTCTTGACCCAGGCGCGGACGTCGGCGATCGCGGTGTCGAGGCGCTGCACCTTGACCAGGCGCATCTTCTTCGGGTCGTAGTTGGCCTCGAGGGCCTCGGCACAGTTGTCGGCCGGTGAGAGGAAGAGCTTCGCGCCCGCGTCCTGCGCCGCCACCATCTTCTGCTGGATCCCGCCGATCGGGGCCACCTGGCCCTGCGGGTCGATCTCGCCCGTGCCGGCGATCACCTTGCCGCCGGTGAGGGAGCCGGGCGTGAGCACGTCGTAGATCCCCATGGAGAACATCAGGCCGCCCGACGGACCGCCGATGTTCTTGTCGATGTTCAGCTTGACGCCGAAGGGGAAGCGGTAGCCCGCGGCCACGGTCACCAGGATCGCGCTGGACTTCGGGTCGGCCGGCGACTTCACGGTGCGCATCCGCTCGGTGAGCACCTTCTCGCCCCGTCGTACGACCAAGGTGATCGGGGACCCGACAGGAATCGGCCGGATGATCTTCGCGAGCTGGTCGTAGGAGGCCACCTTGGTGCCGTTGGCGCGCAGGACCCGGTCGGCCGGCTCGAGCTTGCCGTCGGCCGGCCCGCCCTTCTCCACCGAGCCGATCTGCGCGTACGTCGTGTAGGGGACCTTCAGCGCCCCCATCGCCGCGGCGACCGCGTCGTTCTGCGAGGTGTCCATCTGGACCGTCGACTGCTGGTGGACCGCCTTCTGGGTGTCCCCCGAGCCGTAGATGGCCTTGTAGGGGTAGACCGACTTGTCGGGGTCGGCCCAGGCCAGGACCATCTGCGCCAGGCTGACCCGGTCCTCCGGGCCGCTGGGGATCACGGTGAGCAGCCGGAGGCCGCCCTTGTCGCGGTAGGACGGGTGGCCGGTGACCTCGATGATCGGCTGCTTGTCGTAGGTGCCGAGGACGTTGACCGTGGGTCCGGGCGCGAAGGTGACGTAGGGAACCGGCCGCAGCACGACGACCACCGTGAGGCCAACCACGAGCAGGGCAGCGACGATCGCCGCCACTGTCCGCCGTTTCATGGCGTCACCCTCTCACCCCGTCCAACTCGCCGGACCGACCGGCGCAGGGCCGTCGTCAGGCGCTACGGCGGGTGTCGTCATCGGCACCCGGGACCTGCGACGGGCGCACCGCGATGCCGGTGCTGCGGTCGCGCGAGGGTCTCGGGGAGCGGGCCCGGTCGATGACCTCGCTCGGCAGCTCGCGCATGATCGCGGCGGCGAACCGCTCCTGGGCCGCCTCGGAGCGGTCGGGGCTCACGTCGCGCGCACGCCCGAGCCAGCCCACCCAGAGCATCGCGACACCGGTCACGAGAGCGGGCGGCACCCACCACCAGAGGATCTCCACGCAGCCATGATGCCGACGCATCGCCGTCCTCCCACGACCAACACGCCCAGGTGTGGTCTCGACCACTGATCAGGGACTGTTGACCCACTCGTCGTGGCCGTCGGCGAACACCTGGTGCTTCCAGACCGGGACTCCTGCCTTGAGCCGGTCGATCAGCGCCCGCGACGCGTCGTAGGCCTCGGCGCGGTGCGCGGCCGAGGCAGCGACCAGGACCGCGGTGTCGCCGAGGACCAGCCGTCCGGTGCGGTGCACGACGGCCAGCGCGACGACGTCGAACTCCTGCGCGACACCCTCGCTCACCTCGCGGAGCCGCTCCAGCGCCGAGGGGTGGGCGGTGTAGTCGAGCCGGTCGACGGCCTCGCCGTGGTCCTGCTCGCGCACCACGCCGACGAACAGGTTCACCCCACCGGCGGCGGGATCGGCCACGGCGTCGAGCACCTCGTCGACGCGCAGTGGTTCCTCGCGCAGGTCGCAGAGTCGTACGACGTCGGCGGCAGTCCGGCCAGCACTCACCTCACCGAGGGTAGTGAGGCCCACGGGAACCCGCTGTCCGCCCTGCGCGAACGGTCGTCCGCACCGCGGGTCGCCGTCGTGGTGAGCGGTAACTTGGGACGCATGAGCAACGAGCCCGACGATCCCTCCAAGGAGCCAGAGGACAACCCCTTCAAGGGCACGCCCTTCGAGCAGATCTTCGGTGCCTTCGGTGGTGCCGCCGGCCAGGGGGGTGCGGGGATGCCCGACCTCTCGGCGCTGATGGGCCAGATGCAGGCGATGATGGCGCCGTACGACGGCCCGGTGAACTGGCAGCTCGCCACCGACATCGCTCGTCGTACGAGCGCGCAGGAGCCGGACCCCAGCCCCGACCGAGCGGACCAGGGCCGGGTCGCCGACGCGATGCGACTGGCCGACCACTGGCTCGACGAGGCGACCGTGCTGCCCTCGGGGGTGACCACCACCGCGGCCTGGAGCCGCGCGGACTGGATCGAGCAGACCACCGAGGTGTGGAAGGTGCTCGTCGAGCCGGTGGCCGAGCACGTCGTCGGCGCGATGGGCGAGGCGATGCCCGAGGAGGCACGAGCCATGGCGGGGCCGCTGATCGGGATGATCAGCAAGGCCGGCGGCGCACTGTTCGGCAGCCAGGTCGGCTCGGCGCTCGGCGGCCTCGCCGGCGAGGTGCTCACCGCCAGCGACATCGGGCTGCCGCTCGGCCCGGCCGGCAAGGCCGCGCTCCTCCCCCACAACATCGCGGGCTTCGCCGGGGGGCTCGACGTCAGCGACGACGACGTCCTGCTCTACCTCTCCCTGCGCGAGGCGGCCCACCAGCGCCTGTTCGCGCACGTGCCGTGGCTGCGACAGCACCTGATCTCGGCCGTCGAGGACTTCGGCCGCGGCGTCAGCATCGACATCTCCGGCATCGAGCAGGCGATGGGTCAGCTCGACCCCACGAACCTCGAGGCGATGCAGGAGGCGCTGCAGGGCGGGATGTTCGAGCCCCAGCAGACGCCCGCCCAGAAGGCCGCCCTCGCGCGGCTCGAGACGACCCTCGCCCTCGTCGAGGGCTGGGTCGACGAGGTCGTCGGGCAGGCCACCGCCGAGCGGATGCCTGACGCGACCAAGCTCCAGGAGGCGATCCGCCGCCGTCGCGCGGCGGGCGGCCCCGCCGAGCAGACCTTCGCGGCACTGGTGGGGCTCGAGCTGCGACCCCGCCGGCTGCGTGACGCCTCGACCCTGTGGGGCTCGCTGCGCTCACGGCAGGGCGCCGAGGCGCGCGACGCCGTCTGGGCCCACCCCGACCTGTTGCCCGACGCGGCCGACCTCGACGACCCGCTCGGCTTCCGCGAGGACCTCCCGGACGTGCCCGAGATCAGCGACGAGGACTTCGACAAGGCCCTCGGCGAGCTGCTCGACGGCTCCGGCTCGGCTCCGGATGACGGCGAGACGGGCGAGCCTGGCGAGGACCGCCCCGACGCGTGAGCCTGTACGCCGACGCCCTCGACGTCCTGGACCACTGGAACGCACCCGACGAGCAGCAGGAGCGGCTGCGCCTGGCATACCTCGACCATCTCGAGGCGCACCACGACGGGCTGTGGCGCTCGGCCTTTCCCGACCACCTGACGGCCGGCGCGCTGGTCGTCTCGCCGGACCGTCGCCGGGTGCTGCTCAACCTGCACCGCAAGGCCGAGCGCTGGTTCCACTTCGGCGGCCACCTCGAGCCCGGTGACGCCACCCTGGCGGGCGCGGCGCTGCGCGAGGCGACCGAGGAGTCGGGGCTGACCGGGCTGGTGGTCGATGCGGAGCCGCTGCACCTCTCGCGCCATGCCGTGGCGTTCTGCGACCCCCGCGGCACCGTGCACCACCTCGACGTCCGCTTCCTCGCCGTGGCCGAGCCCGGCGGCCTGCCGCTGGTCAGCGAGGAGTCGCTCGACGTCCGCTGGTGGCCGGTGGACGACCTTCCGACCCAGGACGTTGACATGGTCGAGATGGTCGCGCTCGCGCTCGCGCGCTGAACAAGGTCACTCACGCGTCGCGACTGGCACGCCAGGCCCCGAGCCCGAGGAAGACCACGAGGTAGACGACCATCTCCAGGCCGGCCATGCCCAACGAGGGCGTGCGGGGAACGTTCGGCCCGACAGGCGCATGAACACTGACCAGCGCGTCGGCGGCGTTGACGAGGAGCCAGCGGTCCGGGACGTAGGAGTAGCTCTCCACCGCGCGGGCCATCGGCCACGCCAGGAAGACCATCGTGACCATCACCCCCATCGCCCCCGCGGTGTGCCGCAACAGCACACCGAGACCGAAGCCGACGAGGGTCACCACGCTCAGGTACGTCCCGGCCCCGAGGACGGCGCGCAGCACGTGAGGCTGGTCGAGCGAGGTGCCGAGCGTGGTTCCGGCGAGTGCCCGCTGACCGAGCAGGAACGCGGCGAACGAGCACGCCAGCGCCACGACGACGATCAGGCCGGCCAGGACCACCAGCTTCGCGGCGTAGACCCGCATCCGGCTCCGTGCGGTGGCCAGGGTTGGTGCGATCGTCCCGGTGGTGTACTCCCCCGTGCCCACGAGGACGCCGAAGGCGCCGAGAGCGAGCTCGGCGTACTCGAACCCCGTGAAGGAGTCGGCCACCGGGTCGAACGCCGCCCGGTCCTCGGCCGGCAGTGTCGCCCAGTGACGGGCGACGGTGCCGAGCTCGAGCAGACCGACGCCCAGGCCGAGAACCACGGCCAGTCCGAGGATGAGGTACGTCGAACGCAGCGACCGGACCTTGACCCACTCCGAGGCGATGGCCGGCGCGAAGCCACTCATGGGGTCATCCCGTCGGACGCGGCGACACCGGGCGTGGTCGTGGAGAACTCCTGGTGGGTCCGGGTCAGCTCGAAGTAGGCCTCTTCGAGCGACAGCGCCGTCCCGGCGGAACGGGAGGCCGTGGCCACCAAGTCCGGCACCGGGAGGTCCGCGACCAGCTGGCCGCGTCCGATGACGACGAGGTGCTGGGCCGTCAACGCGATCTCCGACATCAGGTGGCTGGAGACGAGCACGGTCCGGCCCTCGGCGGCGCTGCGCGTGAGCAGGTCGCGGAGCCAGACGATGCCTTCGGGGTCGAGTCCGTTCGTGGGTTCGTCCATCACCAGGACCGCGGGATCACCCAGGAGGGCGGCGGCAACGCCCAGCCGCTGCTTCATGCCCAGGGAGAACCGACCGACGCGCTTGTGCGCCACGGACGCCAGCCCGGCAAGGTCCAGCACCTCCCGCACCCTGCTTCGGGGCAGCTTGTTGCTGACCGCGAGGTACGTGAGGTGGTCGCGGGCCGTGCGCCCGGGGTGGAACCCGGCGCGGTCGAGCAGCGAGCCAACGGTGCGTAGCGGCGTCTCCAGCTCGCGATGGGTGCGGCCGTTGATCGTCACCTGACCCGAGTCCGGCGTCTCCAGTGCGAGCATCACCCGCATCGTGGTGGACTTGCCGGCGCCGTTGGGTCCCACGAACCCTGTGACCCGTCCGGGTTCGACAGTGAAGCTGAGGCCGTCTACGGCGACGGTTCTGCCGTAGGACTTGCGCAGGTGCTGGACCTCGATCACGACGTACTCCTCGAGCTGGGTGTCGACGCCAACGCCGACGAGGTGAACGACGCTGGCAGGGCCAGACCTCCTGCGCGTCGGCCGCAGGTCCGGTTTCCGGGCCGTTCCCGGCGCCGCGTCGCGACCGTCGGCCTAGGACCGTGGTCCGACGCCGGCACACCCGTTCCGACCTACGCTGACCTGATGAGCGCGACCGCAACGGCAGGGGCCCCTCGCGCGGGTCTGCGCCCCACGTGGGCGGCGCTCGACGTCGTCACGGGGGTGGCGTACGGCGTCCCGGCCGCCATGGTGCTCCTCAACGAGGCCTCGGGGGGCCTCGGTGACCTGTTCGCGGTCGTCGGCACGGCCATGATCGTCGGCGCGCTGGCTCGACGCCGGCAGAACCCCACGACCGCGTTGGTGCTCCTGCTCGCACCCGCGGCGTCGGCGCTGATGCTGGAGCCGCGCACGGTGAGCGTGTTCCTGCTGCCCCTGGCATGGGTGCTGTTCAGCGTTGCCACCACCTGGCCGACCCTCCGCGCCGTGGCCGCCCTCGGACTCTCGATCTCGGTGGCGACCGCGACGGTCCTGCCCGAGCCACACCGACCGGGCGCGGCGATGGTCTTCGTCCCGCTCTACGTCGTCGCCTGGACGATCGGCTACGCCGTGGCCCTGCACCTCCGCGACCTGCGGCACCAGCTGACCAACGTGCGCCGGCTCGCCAAGGCCGAGCACGATCGCGTCGAGCTCGACCTCGTCCACGAGCGGATGCGCGTGGCCCGGGAGCTGCACGACGTCGTGGCACACGGCATCAGCCTGATCACCGTCCAGGCCGGCTACGGCGGTCTCGTGCTGGACCAGTCACCCGAGGTGGCCCGCTCGGCCCTCGGCACGATCGAGTCCACCGGGCGGCAGACGCTCGCTGAGCTGCGGCTGTTGCTGACCACGCTCCGCGAGGAGAGCGACTCGACATCGGGGCCGCCACTTTCCCCGGTGCCACGGATCGAGGACATCGACTCGTTGGCGGCAGGCATGGCCGCTGCCGGGCTCACCGTGCGTGTGACGACGAGAGGAGAGCCCTCGACCCTGACGCCGGCGATCCAGCTGACGGCGTACCGCATCGTGCAGGAGGCACTGACGAACGTGGCCAGGCACGCGGGGGCCAGCCATGCCACCGTCTGCATCGAGCACGACGACCGGCACCTCCGTGTCGTCGTGCGCGACCCCGGCACCGGCCGGCAAGGCCCAGAGGAGCAGGGCAGCGGCAGCGCTGCACTGGCCGGCCACGGGATCCGCGGCATGCGCGAACGCGCCGCACTGCTGGGCGGCGCCCTCACGGCCGGGCCGTGCCCGACCGGCGGCTTCGAGGTTCGTTGCGAGCTCCCGGTGCACTCCTGATGCTCCGGGTCGTGGTCGTCGACGACCAGGAGCTGCTGCGCGCGGGGCTGGTCGGCATCATCAACACGGCGAGCGACCTCCGCGTGGTCGGCGAGGCCGGGGACGGCGGCGAGGCTGTCCGCGTCGTGGAGGCCCAGCAACCCGAGGTCGTCCTGATGGACATCCGGATGCCGGGGACCGACGGCCTCGAGGCCACCCGCAGGATCACCGCCCGTACGAGGACCCGGGTGATCATCCTGACCACCTTCGACCTCGACGACTACGTCTACACGGCACTGCGTCACGGAGCCAGCGGGTTCCTGCTCAAGGACACGCCCCCTGCCGACCTGCTCCAGGCGATCCGGGTGGTCGCGGCCGGGGACGCCCTGCTCTCACCCGCAGTGACCCGGACCCTTGTGGACCGCTTCACCCGGGAGCCAGTCACCGGCGAGCGACCCACGCGGGCCGAGCTCCTCGAGGGGACGACCGAGCGAGAGCGGGAGGTCCTGGCGCTCATCGCGCAAGGGGCCACCAACCAGGAGATCGCCCAGCAGCTGCACATCAGTGCGGGCACGACGAAGACCCACGTGGGTCACCTGCTGGCCAAGCTCGGCGCCCGGGACCGGGTGCACCTGGTGATCAAGGCGCACCAGGCCGGCCTCGCGGACCTGCGGGCTCCTCAGGCCGGTCGCCCGTGACGACCGCTCAGCGACAGTCGTCCTGCTCGAGCGCGGGCGAGCCGTCCTGGCCGTACGTGGCCGCGTGCGCGACACCCTCGAGGTAGCCCTTGGCACGCTCGGCCTGGGGATAGCGGTCGACCCAGTGCCAGAAGCGCTTGTTGTGGCTCGGCTCGATCAGGTGGGCGAGCTCGTGCAGCAGCACGTAGTCGACCACCCAGGCCGGGAGCGGCTGCAGCCGGTCGGAGAGCCGGATCTCACCGCTCGACGTCGTGCACGACGCCCATCGAGTGGTCATGTTGTCGACCCAGCGCACCGAGGTCGGCTCGACCTTGTCGCGGAGGAACTCCTGGCACAGCTCGCGCGCCCGCCGCATCAGCTGGTCGTCGGTGCGCTGCCTGCGCCGCTCGGACTTCTCGAGGCGCTCGAGCATCGTGGTGACCCACTCCGCCTCCTCGGCCCGGGTGAACCTGTCGGGGATCATCACGATCACCCGACCGTCGCGGCGATAGGCCGAGACGGTGCGGGTGCGCCGCCGCGAGCGACGCACCTCCACCTGCGGTGCCCCCGTGACTTCTGCGTCCATGGCCAGAAAGTATCTCGGCGCACCGACGCCTCGCGGGAGGCTCGTCTGCAGTCAGCGACCGACCAGCACGTACGCCGGCTCGCTCTCCTCGACCGTCCGGCCCGGCGGCGTCGTCGGCCTGGTCGGCCACCAGGCACGCTCCCCGAGGAGGACCAGGATCGCCGGCAGCATCACCAGCCGGATGACGGTGGCATCGATGAGGATCGCGGCCGCGAGGCCGACCCCCATCATCTTCATCTCCATCATCGACAGGGTCGCGAAGATCGCGAAGACCGAGACCATCACGGCCGCCGCGCTGGTCACGACCCCGGCCGTCTCGCGGATGCCCTGAGCCACCGCGAGCCGGGTCGGCAGTCCCTCCTGGACGTGCTCGCGGATCCGGCTGATCACGAAGACCTGGTAGTCCATCGACAGCCCGACCAGCACCACCATCACGAACAGTGGGATCCAGTCGATCACGAAGCCCGGACTGGTGAAGTCGAGCAGGCCGGCTCCCCAGCCGTGCTGGAACACGATCGTCAGGATGCCGAACGCCATCCCCACCGAGGCCAGGTTCAGCACCGTCGAGACCAGGGCGACGGCCGCGCTGCGGAAGGCGAAGCCCATCATCAGCAGGGTGAGGAGGAGCACCACGCCGATCACGATCGGCAGCCGGTCGTGCTGCCGGTCCACGTAGTCCAGGGACTCCGCCGCGTCGCCGCCGACGGCGTGCTCCACGTGCAGGTGGCCGAGGGCCGCCGGAACGAGCTCGCTGCGCAGCGAGGTGACGGCACGGTCGACCTTCGCGTCCGACGCGCCGTAGGGCATCGCGAGGGAGAGCACGGTCGTGGCGCCGTCCTTCGAGACCTCGACCGGGTCCTGGCCGGACCCGACGAAGTCGGCAGTCGCGACGGCCCGGCGGTCGAGCCGTCGCAGCGCCCCGACGATCGCGGCCCGGTCAGCAGGTGCGCCCTTGACCACCACGGTGGCGGTGGTGCCCTCCGCGGGGTACTTCTCGGAGATCGTGGTGAACGTCTTCACCTCCGGGATGGAGGCCGGCAGCGTCTGCAGGTTCCCCTCGTGGATCTTCATCCCGACCGCCGGCGCAGCGAGCAGCAGGACGAGGAGACCCGAGACGCCCAGGGCGATCGCGGGGTGGCGCAGGACAGGAGCCAGGATGCGGCTGCTGACCCCGCCCGGGCCGATCCGCCGGTTGAGGCGCCACAGGAGGGGCACCCGAGGACGGTCGACCCAGCGACCGAGCTTGACCAGCAGCGCGGGCAGCACGGTGATCGACCCGAGCACCGCGATGGCCACCACGAGGATCGCGCCCGCGGCCAGCGAGTTGAAGGTGGCGCCACCGATGACGAACAACCCGGCCATCGAGGCGATCACCGCGCCTCCCGACACCAGGATCGAGTGGCCGGAGGTCTGGGCGGCGATCTCGACGGCGTCGAGCGTGCTGCGACCAGCGGCACGCTCCTCACGCTCGCGCTTGAGGTAGAACAGCGAGTAGTCGACACCCACGGCCATCCCGATCAGCACGATCATGCTGCTGACCGTGGGCTCGGCGTGGACCAGGTGCGAGAGCGGCGCGGTGATGCCGATGGTGGCGGCGACGCTCGTGGCAGCGAGGAGCACCGGGATGCCGGCCGCGATCAGTGCGCCGAAGGCGAGCAGCATCAGGAGCAGCGTGACCGGCAGGCTGATGCCCTCGGCCGAGGACAGGTCGGAGCCGACCCGGTCGTTGATGGCCGCGTCGATCGAGAGGTCGCCGGCCTCACGGACCTGCAGGTCGCGATGATCCGCCTGCACCCGCTTCGTGACGGCCTGCAGCGCGGTCGCGTCGTCCTGGTCCTTGGCGAGCTGGACCGAGATCAGCAGGGCCGACCGATCTGCGTTGGGCTGCGCGTCGGACACTCCCCGCACACCGGTGAGGTCGCGCATCCCCGCCCGGACCTCGCGAGCAGCGGTGGCCGCGACGGCCGGGTCGAGAGCGGCGTGCCCCCTGGCGGTGATCAGCACGTTCTCGGACTTGGCGCCGTTCAGCCCGGCGTCGTGCACGAGGGCCTCGGCGCGACCCGACTCCCCCAGGCGGTAGTCCGAGTCCTTGGTCTGGGTCGTCGGTACGGCGACGGCCAGGCCGACGGCGACCAGGACGAAGACGAGCCAGGCGACGATCGCGCGCCAGGGGTGGGTCGCGCTCCAGCGAGCGGCTCGTGTCGGGATCTGGGTGAGGGGGTTGCGCTGCGACATGACGTCTCCTCGGTGTCGTGCGGGGTCGTCTTCGATCCAACCGAGAAGCCCGGTCCCGATCAGTGGCGCCAGGACCCGAACCGGGGGTGGTGCCTGCACCACCGCCCGCAGGCCCGGGATCGGGAAGGATGCAACGCGTGAGTCAGCTCGTCAGGTGGGCGCCGCCCGCACCCAGCAGGCTGCGCCTGACGGCGTACGCCGCGGCGCAGGTGCTGCTTGTCGTGCCCGCGCTCGCTGTTGCTCATCCTCAACGTCGTGGCAGGCGGCCTCGCGGTGATCGTCGTCGGCATCCCGGTCCTCCTGCTGAGCATCCCGGCGACCCGGCGGCTGGCGAACCTGCACCGCTCGATGGCCGGCCGGGTGCTCGGCACCCCGATCCCCCCGCAGTACCGCCCGAGCCCGGCCGGTGGACCAGTGTCCCGGCTCGTGGGGTGGGCCTCGGATCCGATGACCTGGCGCGACCTGGCCTGGCTCGCGGCCACGTGCACCCTGGGCTTCGCCCTCGCCCTCCTCGCCGTGCTGCTGCTGGTCCTCGTGGTGAGCGGCGCCGTGTGGTACTTCGGGATCGAGCCGATCATGCGGGCCCGGAGCACGATGGACCGATGGCTGTTGAGCTACGGGCACGCCGAGATCCTCGAGCAGCGCGTCCAGGTGCTCACCGAGACGCGCGCCGAGACCCTGGACCACGCGGCCGCGGACCTGCGCCGCGTCGAGCGGGACCTGCACGACGGCGCCCAGGCGCGGCTCGTCGCCCTCTCGATGACGCTCGGCCTGGCCGACTCGGTGCTCGTCTCCGACCCGGAGAAGGCAAGCCGGTTGCTCGGCGAGGCGCGCGCCACCGCGAGTGCCGCGATCGGCGACCTCCGCTCGGTGGTCCGCGGCATCCATCCGCCGGTCCTCGCCGACCGCGGCCTGGGCGGAGCCATCCAGGCGCTCGCGCTGGACATGCCTGTCCCCGTCGAGGTGACGGTGCAGGTCGACGGGCGGCCTCCTGACCCGATCGAGTCCGCGGTCTACTTCGCCGTCGCCGAGTGCCTGACCAACGTCGTGCGGCACTCCGGCGCCGCGCACGCATGGATCCGGCTGAATCACGCCGCCGGGGTGCTCAGGGCGGTCGTCGGCGACGACGGCCGCGGCGGGGCCGACCCGCAGGCCGGGACCGGCATGCTGGGCGTGATGCGGCGGCTGGCTGCGTTCGACGGCACCATGGTGGTGTCGAGCCCGTCCGGCGGCCCGACCGTGGTCACCCTGGAGGTTCCGTGCGACTTGTCCTCGCCGAGGACCACGCCCTCCTCCGGGCCGGCCTGATCCAGCTCCTCGAGGCCAACGGCTTCACGATCCTGCACGCCGTGGACAACGCTGCCGACCTCGCCGATGCCCTGCTCGATCCTGCGGCCGAGGCCGCCGTGGTCGACGTACGGCTCCCACCCACGCAGAGCGACGAGGGCCTCGTAGCCGCCATCGCGGCCCGAGCCGCACGACCGGGGTTCCCGGTGATGGTGCTCTCGCAGTACGTCGAGCAGCTCTACGCCCGCGAGCTGCTGGCCAGCGGCGACGGGGCGATCGGCTACCTGCTCAAGGACCGGGTCGCCGACGTGGCCGAGTTCGTGGACGGTGTCCGGCGGGTGGCCGCGGGCGGCACGGTGCTCGACCCCGAGGTGGTCGCCAGCGTGATGGCCCGAAGTCCGGCGCAGCCGGTCGACCGCCTCACCCCGCGCGAGCAGGAGGTCCTGGCCCTGATGGCCGAGGGCCGGTCGAACGCCGGCATCGCTGCCTCCCTCGTGGTCAGCGAGAAGGCCGTGGCCAAGCACATCAACAGCATCTTCGCCAAGCTCGACCTGCCGGTCGGGGAGGACGACCATCGCCGGGTGCGCGCCGTGCTCACCTGGCTGCAGGCCTCGTAGCCGCGCACGGATCAGCGAGGTGAGGTGCGGCAAAAGTAGGGGCCCACTCCAGCAGCTTGTCGAGGGGCCAGGTGTTCACGATCCGGTCCGGCTCGAGGCCCAGCTCCTCGGCTCGCTCACAGCCGTAGGCCTGGAAGTCCAGCTGCCCGGGCGCATGGGCGTCGCTGTCGATGGAGAACAGGCAGCCCAGGTCGATCGCGAGCCGGAGGAGATCGGTGGGCGGGTCGCGGCGCTCGGGCCGGGAGTTGATCTCCACCGCCGTGCCGCTCTCCGCGCAGGCCGTGAAGACCGCCTCGGCATCGAACTGCGACTGCTTGCGCTTGCCGCGGTTGCCGGTGACCAGGCGCCCGGTGCAGTGGCCCAGCACGTTGACCAGTGGGTTGCGCACCGCGGCCACCATCCGGCGCGTCATCGGCTCGGCGTCCATCGCCAGCTTGGAGTGCACCGAGGCCACCCGCACGTCCAGACGCTGCAGCATCTCCTCGGTCTGGTCGAGCGTCCCGTCGTCGAGGATGTCGACCTCGATGCCCTTGAGCAGGCGGAAGGACCCCTGCCCCGGGGCCTCGAGGTGGGCGTTGACCGCCTCGACCACGTCGAGCTGGCGGGTCAACCGGGCGACCGAGAGCCCGTTGGCCACGGTGAGCCGGGGTGAGTGGTCGGTGAGGACCAGGTAGTCGTGCCCGAGCTCGATCGCGGTGAAGGCCATCTCCTCGATCGGCGAGCCGCCGTCGGACCAGTCGCTGTGGGAGTGCAGGTCGCCCCGCAGCGCGGCCCGGATCTTCTCGCCGCCCTCGACGAGCGGCCCGCCGACCTCTTCCTCGAGCTTGGCGAGCCGGGCTGGCATCCGGCCCTGCACGGCCGCCTCGATCACCTCGGCGGTGGAGGCGCCGATGCCGGGCAGCTCGCGCAGCGTGCCGTCGGCGACCCGTTGCTCCACCTCGTCACCGAGCGGCAGGATCGTGTCGGCCGCGGCCCGGAAGGCCTTGACCTTGTAGGTCTCGGCCCGGCTGCGCTCGAGCAGGAAGGCGATCCGACGCAGGGCCGCGACGGGGCGGCCGTCGTACTCCCCCTCGACAGCACCTCCTGCCTGCGGGGACACCATGTCCATGATTCTTCCGCACTAGATGTGGTCCACAACACCCGGCGCGTGCTCCACAACTGGGTCCACAGGGTTTTCCACAGGCAGTGCACAACTCGACGGCCCCCGGTGGTGCCCGGTGGTGCCCGGTCGTGCCCGGTCTGCTCCACGCATTGACCACAACCCGTCCCTCTTCTAGCGTTACCGGCCAGAAGGGGCCCTCGACGAGTGTCCTTCTGCGTTCGCAAGGGGAAGGCAAGCGCAGGAGACTCGTCGGGGGCCCCGTCGTAGCCCCAGTCGTAATCGCCGTCGTGATCGCCGTCGTAGCGTCGTGAGCAGTCGGCGTGAGTAGTGGTCATCGCAGGCATGGCCCATTTTCGACACCACAGCACGTGTCGCATGCGAGAAAAAGCCTCGCAGTGGCCAGGACAAGGACAGACTGTGCACGTGAACGGGCTCACAGCAGACCGGTGCGGCACTTGCTGAGCACCCTCCAGGACGCGCCGACCGAGCTCGCCAAGGTCCCCACGGGGATCGCGGGTTTCGACGAGATCACCCACGGCGGGCTGCCGCAGGGCCGCCCCACGCTGGTCACCGGCGCGGCCGGATCCGGCAAGACGTTGTTCGGCATGGAGTTCCTCGTGCGCGGAGCCGTCGACCACGGGGAGCCCGGGGTCTTCCTGGCCTTCGAGGAGCTGGCCACCGACCTCGCGGTGAACGTCGCCTCGCTCGGTTTCGACCTGGCCCGCCTCGAGCGCGAGGACCTGCTCGTCGTCGACGCCTTCCGGCTCGATCCGGCGGAGTACGTCGAGACCGGCGCCTTCGACTTGGAGGGCCTGTTCATCCGGCTGGCCGGTGCCGTGGACTCGATCGGGGCCAGGCGGGTGGTCATCGACACGATCGAGGTGCTGTTCACCGCCCTGCCGAACGCCGGGATCGTGCGCGGGGAGCTCGGCCGGCTCTTCCGCTGGCTCAAGGAACGCGGTCTCACGGTGGTGATCACCGGCGAGCGCGGTGACGCTGGGTCACTGACCCGGTTCGGCATCGAGGAGTACGTCTCGGACTGCGTGGTCTCGCTCGACCACCGGGTCACCGACGAGATCTCGACCCGGCGCCTGCGCGTGCTGAAGTACCGCGGTTCGCTGCACGGCACCAACGAGTACCCCTTCCTGATCACCGACCGGGGCATCGACGTCGTCCCGATCACCTCTGTCGGGCTCGACCACGAAGCTTCGGACGAACGCGTCTCGACCGGGATCGACGAGCTCGACGAGATGCTCTCCGGCGGCGTCTACCGCGGCTCCGCGGTGATGATCAGCGGCTCCTCCGGCACCGGCAAGACCAGCGTCGGGGTGGCCGTCGCCGACGCGGCGTGCGCCCGCGGCGAGCGCGCGCTCTTCGTCTCCCTGGAGGAGTCGCCGGCCCAGCTCGTGCGCAACATGCGCTCGATCGGCTACGACCTGCAACGTTGGATCGACGACGGGCTGCTGCTCATCCAGGCCGTGCCGCCCACCGCCTTCGGGCTCGAGGAGCACCTCTCCAAGCTCCACCGGTGGCTCGACGACACCTCCCCCTCGATCGTCGTGCTCGACGCGATCGCGAGCCTGGTCAAGTCCGGCGCCAACAGCGAGGCCGTCTCGGTGATCTCCCGCGACCTCGACCTGCTCAAGAGCCGGGGCATCACGACCGTGCTGACCACCCTCTCCCGCGGACCCGCCTCGGAGTCCAGCGAGATCGAGATCTCCTCGCTCGCCGACACCTGGTTGCTCCTGCGCAACATCGAGGACGACGGCGAGCGCACCCGCCTGATGTTCGTGATCAAGAGCCGCGGATCGGCCCACTCCAACCAGGTACGCGAGTTCCTGCTCACCGACGACGGACCCCAGCTGGTCGAGGTGTACACGACCCCGGACGGAGTCCTGACCGGATCCGCGCGCCGACAGCACATGTCGCGCGAACGCCGTGCCCAGGAGGGCCCATCGTGAGCACCGATGACAGCGTGCCCCGACGGCGAGTACTACGAGCTGCGCCTCTACGTGGCGGGGCAGTCGCCTCGCTCCGTGCGCGCGATCGAGAACCTGCGGTTGTTCTGCGAGGAGCACCTGGCGGGCCGCTACTCCGTAGAGGTCATCGACCTCACCGTCAACCCGACACTGGGCCGCGGCGACGAGATCATCGCCGTCCCCACGCTGGTCCGCAAGCTTCCCGAGCCGATCCGCAAGATCATCGGCGACCTCTCCGACACCGAGAAGGTCCTGGTCGGGCTGCAGCTGCTGCCGTCGGGCCGGACGCCCTGATGGTCACCGGGGAGGAGGCTCACTGGGAGCTGACCCTCTACGTGAACGGAGCCGGTCCTCGTTCCTCGGCAGCCATCGAGACGGTCAGGCGGCTCTGCGACACCGAGCTGAACGGTCGCTTCGAGCTCACCGTCTACGACGCGGCCGAGCACCCGGCGGCCGCCCTGCGCGACAACATCCTGGCGCTGCCCACCCTGATCAAGCACCGCCCGACGCCGCGCCGCTACGTGGTGGGCGACCTGGCGGACGTCGAGCGTCTCCGGGCGGCCCTCGACCTCGGCCCGCCAGCCACGCAGTCAGCGACCCAACAGCAGTCAGCAACCCAGTCAGCAACCTGGTCACCATCTCGGGCACCAGAAGCCAGCACCGCGGACGGAATCGCATGAACACCACACCGAGCACCCCGCAGGACAGTGAGCAGGAGCTGGACCGGCTCCGCCAGCACGTCGCCTACCTCGAGGAGGTCGTGCACGCGATCGGCAGTGGCGGCGTCGACGGAGTGGTCATCGGCGTGCCCGGGCAGGAGAGCGTCTACACCCTGAGCAGTGCGGACCGTCCCTACCGGACGATCGTGGAGAGCATGGGCGAGGGCGCCGTGACGGTCTCGGAGTCGGGCGTGATCCTGTTCGCGAACTCCCAGCTCGCAAAGTTCCTCGGTGTCGAGCGAGACAGCATGGTCGGCCAGGACATCACGGCGTACGTCGACGAGTCCCAGCGCGAGGCCCTGGCCAGGCTGGTGAGCGCACCTCCCGGTGCGCCGACCCGTCGTGGGGAGCTGGAGCTCAGCGGGTCGGGCCGGCAGCGCGTGCCCTTCCTCGTGGCTGCGACGCAACTTGAGATCGACGAGGTGCACGTGCGCTGCCTGGTGCTGACCGACCTCTCGGTGCAGAAGGCCATGGAGCGGCAGCTCGCCGCCCAGGCCGCGGACCTCGAGCGCCAGCACCTCGTACGGGAGGTCAACGACACCATCGTCCAGGGGCTCGTCACCGCCGAGATGGCCCTCGACCTCGAGGAGTACGACTACGCTCGCGGCGTGATCGCGCACACCTCCGAGCAGGCACGGGCGTGGATCGGCGAGCTGGCCGAGGGTCGGGTGCTGCTGCCCGGCATGGCCGTGCGCCGACGCCCCGCCTCGACGAAGAAGGTACGGCGTGGACGCTGACATCGACGCCGGCATGCGGGTGCTGATCGTCGACGACTCCGCCGACCTGCGAATGCTGCTGAGCAGGGTGATCGAGAGGCGTTCGACGGGCTGGCAGGTGGTCGCCCAGGCCGTCGACGGGCGTGAGGCTGTCGACGCCGCGACCACCCAGGAGATCGACCTCGTCCTCCTCGACATCGCGATGCCGGTGATGGACGGCATGGAAGCGCTCCCGCTCATCCGTGAGGCAGCTCCGGACGCAGTCGTGGTGATGCTCTCCGGCTTCCCCTTCGCCGTGGCGGGTCAAGGTGCGCTGGACGCGGGCGCCGACGGTTACCTGGAGAAGACGGACCTGGTCAAGGGGCTCGTGCCCCGCCTGGAGAAGATCATCGACTCCGCCCGCGCCACCTGAGGTGGCGCACGCAGCCGTCGGCTAGACGCCCCGGAACCGGGGCGACCGCTTCTCCCGGGCGGCCCGGATCCCTTCCTGCAGGTCGGCGGTCGCCAGGGTGACCGGCTGGGCCAGGGCCTCCCACTGGACGGCCGCCTCGAGGTCGCGATGTCCCTCGCGCAGCGCGAGGGTGGTGTACCGGCTGGGGATGGGCGCGGTGGCAGCGATCCCGGTCGCGATCTCCTCCACGGACGCGGCGAGGTCCTCGTCGGCGAAGACGCGGGTGACCAGTCCAAGCCGGAGCGCCTCCTCGGCGTCCACCGTGCGGCCGGTCAGCAGCAGCTCGCGCGCGTGCGCCTCCCCCACGACGTCGGGCAGCAGGTGGGTGGCCGCCATCCCCGGGTTCATCCCGAGCCGGACGAACGGCGCCCCCAGCCGAGCACCTGCAGCGGCGTACCGGATGTCGCAGGCCAGCGCCAGGCACAGGCCCGCGCCGATCGCCGGGCCGTTGACAGCGGCGATGGTCGGCACCTCGAGCCGGCGCAGGGACAACCAGGCGCGGTAGAAGGCCAGCATCCTGGTGCGGAGGTAGTCCACCTCGGCGTCGGGCTCGCTGGCGATCCACCCCGTGTTGCCGCCGGAGCAGAAGGAGCTGCCCTCACCGGTGACCACCACCACCCGGACGCTCCGGTCGGTGCTGAGCTGCTCCACCGCTCGCACCCACGAGGTGGTCATCTCCTCCGACATGGCGTTGCGCTGGGCGGGGTTGTCCAGGACGAGTCGGACCACGCCGTCGCTGGGACGTTCGAGGCGCAGGTGGGCGAAGCCTTCGGATTCCTGGATCGAGCCGAGTCGAGATTCGGACATGCGCGGAGGATACCGGCGCGGAACACGCCTGGGCCGTGCCGGGCACCCTGCCGCGTTTGAGCGTGGGCGTGGTCTAGGGTCGAGACCGCCCGACAGTGGGCCCCGGCGGGTTTTCCCCGACTCTCCCCGCCGAGACGACCAGAGATGAAGGAGGCCGTCATGGCGGAGACCTGGAGCGGCGAGTTCTACTGCGTGAAGTGCAAGGAGAAGCGCGAGGCAAGCGGCGAGGTACGTGTGAACGACAAGGGCACCCGGATGGCCAAGGCCGTCTGCCCAGTCTGCGGCACCAACCTCAACCGCATCCTCGGCAAGGCCTGACGCAACCGAGACGCCCACGACGGCGGGATCCCCGAGCAGGGGGTCCCGCCGTCGTTCGTCGTGCGGTGATCTCCTGGGAGCTGTCGCCCGTGGGCTGCGGCCTGTGGACGCAGGTTGGACCGCGCCGAGCCAGCGACCTACCTTGCCTCGCATGCACCTCCAGCTGGCTCCGGGGCTCCGGGTGGTCAGGCGCGGGCCGCACCACCTTCAGGTCGGCCTCTACGGCGACCGGCGGGTGGTCCTGCCCCGCACCCGGGCCACCGAGCAGGTGCTGGGCTGGTTGCACGAGAGCAGGCCGATCGACCCGGAGGAGCCTGCGGTCGCGATCGTCGTGGAGCGACTCGTGTCCAGCGGGTGTGCCAGGACCCGGCAGGAGGCGCTGGAGCAGACCCGACGACGTCGGGCCGCGCGGGTGTGCCTGCTGGGCGACGACCTCGGCACGGCCGTCGGCTTCGACACAGCCGCGGCGCTCTCGCGCGCGGGCCTGACCGCGGTGGTCCAGGAACCCGCGGCTGCGGACGTGGTGCTGGTCGCGTCGGCGGGCGAGGTCGCCCGCGAGCTGACCGACCCGCTGGTGCGCGACGGGGTCGCCCATCTCGTCGTACGCGTCGTCGACGCCGGTGCCGTGGTCGGGCCGTTCGTGGTGCCGGGCGAGACTGCCTGCCTGCGCTGCATCGACGCCCACGTCAGCCGCACCGACCCCGACCACGTGCCGGTCCTTGCCCGCTACGTGGCCGCGTCACGCCGCCCCCTGCCAGGTTCCGCGCCCGATGTCACCGAGCCCGCGCTGGTCGTGCTGGCGCTCGCCTGTGCCGTGCGCGACCTGCTCGCCCACGTCGATGGGACAGCGGCCACGACCCGCGACACGACGGTGCGTCTCGGGCCCGAGACGCACCGCGAGGTCCATACCGCGTGGTCACGCGATCCGGACTGTGGATGCAGTTGGCCAGGATCCCTCGCGAACTCGGGCAAGATGGCAGGGTGAACAACCCTCGAGCACGCCGATGAGCGAGCTCCCGCGCAGGGCCGTGGCCCGCACCGCGAAGCTGGCGGCGTTACCTCTGGGGTACGCCGGACGCACCGCGCTGGGTCTGGGCAAGCGGATCGGCGGCGCTTCCGCCGAGTCGGTGCTCACCGAGGTCCAGCAGCGCACCGCCGAGCAGCTGTTCCGCACCCTGGGTGACCTCAAGGGTGGGGCGATGAAGTTCGGCCAGGCGATGTCGATCTTCGAGGCGGCGCTGCCCGACGAGCTGGCCGGGCCCTACCGCGAGCAGCTCACCCGGCTGCAGGACTCGGCGCCACCGATGCCGACGATGACGGTGCGCAGCATCCTCGAGCGCGAGCTGGGCGCGGACTGGAAGCAGCAGCTGGTCGAGCTCGACCCGGTCCCGGCGGCTGCGGCCTCCATCGGGCAGGTGCACCGGGGCCGCTGGAGCGACGGCCGGGAGGTGGCGGTCAAGGTGCAGTACCCCGGCGCAGCCGAGGCGCTCACCTCCGACCTGCGCCAGCTGGCCAGGGTCGCCCGCAGCCTGGGACCACTCGTCCCCGGTCTGGACGTCAAGCCGCTGGTCGCCGAGCTGCAGGACCGTGCCGTCGAGGAGCTCGACTACGAGCTCGAGGCGGGCGCCCAGCGGGAGTTCGCCGCGGAGTTCGCCGGCGATCCCGACATCGTCGTGCCCGACGTGGTGGCCTCGTCCGGGACGGTGCTGGTCACCGAGTGGCTGGACAGCTCCGCCTCGCTGGCCCAGGTGATCCGGGAGGGCACCCAGGCCGAGCGCGACCACTACGGCCACCACTTCCTCCGGTTCATGTTCGAGGCGCCCGGCCGCACCGGCATGCTCCACGCCGACCCCCACCCCGGGAACTTCCGGCTGGTGCCCGAGCCCGACGGCACCCCGGGACGCCTCGGCGTCCTGGACTTCGGGGCCGTCGCGCGACTGCCCGAGCGCCAGCTCCCGCGCTCCATCGGCGCGCTGATCCGGATCGCGACGACCGAGGACTACGAGCAGCTGGTCACGCTGCTGCGCGACGAGGGCTTCATCCGTGACCGGGTCAGGATCGACGCCGACCAGCTGCGCGCCTACCTGGCCCCCTTCCTCGAACCGGCGGGCGTGGAGGAGTTCCACTTCTCCCGTGCCTGGATGCAGGAGCAGTTCCGCCGCGTCAACGACCCCCGCGGAGACGCCTACGCGGCGATGCTGCGCCTGAACCTGCCGCCGGCGTACATGCTGATCCACCGCACCTTCGCCGGCGGCGTCGGCGTGCTCAGCCAGCTCGAGGCGACGGTCCCGTTCCGCCAGGTGCTCCGCGACTCGCTCCCCGGGTTCGCCGACTGACTGCGAGTTTCACCGGCCGGCCGGTGAAACTGACGAGAACGCGCGAAACTTCGCGCACAACGCGCAGGAACAGTCACACAGTGGGGTCCTCACCACCACTCGGAGTCGAGCTTGCTCTCCATCGCGCGCAGGTGCTCCCTCGAGCAGGTGTCGCAGAACCAGCGGTGCCGGCCGTTCTCCACCGCCGAGGTCCAGGTGATGGGCGCCGCGTCGGCGTCCGTGGGGTCCTCGTCGGCGTTCGCAGGACTCGTCCCGCAGAAGGAGCAGGTGACCACGCCTCCAGGGTAGGCGCGACACGGCACGAGCCCCGGAGCTTCTCCTGCTGGAGAGTGCTCCGGGGCTCGTGTCCTTGGCGATCGAGCGTCGCCGGGCGGTCAGATCACCCTGGCGACGGCGAGTCGCGCCCGCGAGGCGGCGCGCTCGGCCTGGCGGGAGACCCGCTCGGCCTTGTGCGACAGCCTCTCGGCCCGGCGCTGCAACCGCGAGACGGCGGCAGCCCTGCGGCTGTGGCGACTCCGCTCGATCTCGACGAGGCGCGCGTCGTGCAGCGAGCGCGCCAGGTCGGTCTCGGTGAAGCTCATCGTCCTGCTCCGATCTGATGGTTTCGGTCATGTGGTCGTGTCGCGACTAGGCGGCCGAGGTGACGGCCGACTGGTCCTTGCGTGGACGGCCTCGCGGGCGCTTGCGGGGGATCACCACTCCCTGGAGGAACAGCTCACCGCCCCAGACGCCCCAGGGCTCACGCCGCTCGAGGGCTGCGGCCAGGCACTCGGCCCGGACGGGGCAGTCCTGGCACAGCGCCTTGGCGAGCTCCACGTCGCTGGGCGACTCGGCGAAGTACAGGTCGGGGTCGTTGACCCGACACGGCAGCTCCGACTCGTCGATCCCGGCTGTGTCGACAGCGCTGATGCTCATCTGTCACCTCCTTCTGGTCTGGTTGCTGGTGGTTGGTGGACTCGGGAGACCTGCGGAAATCACCTCGGAAAACACGAAGGCCGCGGATCCCTTGCGGGTTCCGCGGCCTGGAGTGCCGGTGCGTGAGTGGTCTCACGTGATCGGCGGACTCCAGGAGTGGGAACCCATGAGCGTGGCGACGAAGCGAGCGGCGGAGAAGGCCTGCGGGCACACGTCACCCTTGACGCCTCCTGCGGTGGGCGCGACGAAACGGGACCGCTTCGCAGTCCAGTCATTCGGGATGGTGATCAACATGTCGCACCTCCTTCGCAGAGTGATGGCGCCCGGGGGCAATGAGGAGCACGGTACGCCGGTCGCGAACGGGGGCGCAAACAATTAAAAACCCGATCCGTTCAGGCGATGATCGCCAGCAGCTCGTCGGCGTACTTCTCCAGCTTGGTCGCCCCGATGCCGTTGATCCCGCGGAGCCCCGCGCGGTCCTTCGGCCGCACCTCCGCGAGCGCCTCGAGGGTGGCGTCGGAGAACACCACGAACGCCGGCACGCTCTGCGCGTCGGCCTGGTCCTTGCGCCAGGTGCGCAGGAGCTCGAAGAGCTCCTCGTCGTAGGGCACCGGGCAGTCGGTGCAGTAGCCACGGTTGCGCTCGCGCGAGCTGGCGAGCGGTCGCTGGCACTGCTTGCACACCGCCGCCTTCTTGCCGCTACGTCGCCGGGACCGGCCCTCGCCCGCGGCGACGCGGTCGGTCGCCGACTCGGGGCGCAGCCCCGTCAGGAAGCGTGAGGGCTTGCGCCGCGCCTGGCCCCCGGGGTTGCGGGCCAGCGACCACGAGACCCACAGGTGGGTGCGGGCTCGGGTGAGCCCCACGTAGAGCAGACGGCGCTCCTCCTCGATCGCGGCAGGACCCTCGGCGTAGGTGATCGGCATCGAGCCGTCCTGCATGCCGCACAGGAAGACGGCGTCCCACTCCAGTCCCTTCGCCGCGTGGAGGGTGGCCAGCGTGACTCCCTCGGCCACCGGGGCGTGCTGCTCGTGGGCGCGTCGGTCGAGCTCGGCGACGAAGCCGGCGAGCGTCGGGACGTCGTCACCGGCGTCGTCACGGTCCGCACGGGCGAAGTCCGTCGCCTGGGAGACCAGCGCCTGCAGCGACTCCCACCGGTCGCGCGCCTGGCCACGCGCCGTCGGAGCCTGGGCCGACCAGCCCATCCCGGAGAGGACAGCGGTGACCCGGCCCACGAGGTCGCCACCTGCTCCGTCGTCGTCCTGGCCGGGGCTCTCCCCCGCGCGAACCTCGCCGCGCATCAGCGCGAGCGCCTGCCTGACCTCCTGGCGCTCGAAGAACCGGGCGGCACCGCGGACGACGTAGGGGATGCTGCGGGCGGTGAGCGCCTCCTCGAAGGCCTCGGACTGGGCGTTGATCCGGAACAGCACCGCCATCTCGCGCAGCGGCGTGCCCTTCTCGCGCAGCCGGACCACCTCGTCGACCACCGCCTCGGCCTCGGCGACCTCGTCGGTCGCCTCGTGCCACGTCGGAGCCGGACCCGGCTCCCGCTGCGCGCGCAGCCGTACGTGAGGGGTGGTCGCACCGTTGAGCAGGGAGTTGGCCGTCTCGACGACCTGTGGCGTCGAGCGGTAGTTGCGCACCAGCTCGACGCTGGTGGTGCGCGGGGAACTTCGTGGCGAAGTCGGTCAGGTGAGTGGCCTGGGCCCCGGCGAAGGAGTAGATCGTCTGGGCCGGGTCGCCCACCACGCAGATCTCGTCGCGCCCGCCGAGCCAGAGGTCGAGCAGCGCGGACTGGATCGGGCTGACGTCCTGGAACTCGTCGACCACGAACCACTTGTACTGGCGTCGGACCTCGGCAGCGACCCGCTCGTCCTCGCTCAGCAGCGCCGCTGCGCACAGCAGCACGTCCTCCATGTCCATCCGCCCCTGGTCGCGCTTGAGCTCCTCGTAGCCGGCGAAGACCCGGGCCACGGTCGCTGCATCGAGCCCGCTGACCTCGCGGTCACGGCTCGGCGCGAGCCGCGCGTAGTCGTCGGGACGGACGTTGCTGACCTTGGCCCACTCGATCTCGCTGGCGAGGTCGCGCAGCAGCGCCTGGTTCACCTCGAGGCGGTTGCGCCGTGCGGCCCCCGCGATGATCGGGATCTTGGACTCGGTCAGCTCGGGCGGCGCACCGCCGTACACCTTGGGCCAGAAGTACCGCAGCTGGCGCAGCGCGGCGGAGTGGAAGGTGCGCGCCTGGACCGCGCCCGCTCCCATGGTGCGCAGGCGGGTGCGCATCTCGCCGGCCGCGCGCGTGGTGAAGGTGACCGCGAGGACCTCCAGCGGGTTGTAGACCCCGGTCGCCACGCCGTAGGCGATCCGGTGGGTGATCGCGCGGGTCTTGCCGGTGCCGGCGCCGGCCAGCACGCGGACCGGGCCCCGCAGGGCGAGAGCGACCTCGCGCTGCTCGGGGTCGAGCGCGCTGAGCAGGTCATCGGCCCCGTGGTCGAGCCCGTCGTGTCCCAGCATGCGTGAAATGTTCTCCGCCCCGGATGTGTTGTGCCTTCGACGCACACCCTAGGACCGAGGAACGACAACCGTGAGCCTGACGATGTACACCACCCCGTGGTGCGGATACTGCCACCGACTCAAGGGACAGCTCGACCGCGAGGGCATCGCCTACGACCTGGTCGACATCGAGCAGGTGCCCGGTGCGGCCGACGTGGTGATGGCGGTCAACGGGGGCAACCAGACGGTGCCCACCCTGGTGTACGCCGACGGCAGTGCCCAGACGAACCCGTCGCTGGCCCAGGTCAAGCAGAAGCTGGCCGCCACCGCCTGAGGCGATGCAGGCATGATGCACGGGTGAGCCGCTCCCTCGATGACGTCACCTGGCCGGTGCTCACCGACCGGCTGATCCTGCGCCGTCCCCGCGACGGGGACGCGGAGGCGACCTTCGAGTACCGGCGCATCCCCGAGGTCGCCGAGTGGCTGACCGTCCTGCCCACCGACCCGACGGCGTGGGCCGAGCGGTTCGCCGGCACCGACGTGCAGGCACGACGGTGATCCTGGAGCGCGGACGGCGAGGTCGTCGGCGAGCTGAGCATCCGCCTCCAGGACGGGTGGTCCCAGCAGGAGGTCGAGGAGCAGGCGAGCCGCGTCGAGGCCGAGATCGGCTGGGTGATCGCGCCGGCGTACCAAGGTCGCGGCTACGCCACCGAGGCGGCGCGGGCCGCCCTCGAGATCTGCTTCGAGCGCCTCTCCCTGCGCCGGGTGACCGCGGGCTGCTTCGTCGAGAACGAGGCGAGCTGGCGGATCATGGAGAAGATCGGGATGCGCCGCGAGTACCACTCCCGCAGCGACGGCCTGCACCGCACCCGCGGCTGGCTCGACGGCTACCAGTACGCCCTCCTCGCCGACGAGTGGCGCCCCTCCTCTCCCCCAATTCGCCGACCGGGGGATAAAGGTGCGCTGAGACGCGCCGACCGGGGGATCCTGGTGCGCTCAGGCTCGCCGACCGGGGGATCCTGGTCCTGCACCCGTACCCCGGGTGAACCAAGAACCCCCGCTCGGCGTCGTATCGCGAACCAACATCCCCCGCTCGACGTCGTATCGCGAACCAAGAACCCCCGCTCGGCGTCGTACGGCGTAACCACAATCGCCCGCTCGGCGAGCTACCAGGAGCCGGGGAGGGGGCCGCCGAACCAGCTCTCGATCAGGGAGCGGGAGATGGAGACGCCGCCGGGGAGGACGAGGGTGCCCGACTCGGCCTCGGCGCGCATCTCGGCGCGGGTGAACCAGCGGGCGTCCTCGATCTCCGAGCCGTCCACGTCGATCTCGGTGTCGAGGGCCACGGCCGTGAAGCCGATCATCAGGCTGGCCGGCAACGGCCACGGCTGGCTGCCGAAGTAGGCGACCTCGCCGACGCGGACCCCGGTCTCCTCCGCCACCTCGCGGCGTACGGCGTCCTCCATCGTCTCCCCCGGCTCGACGAAGCCGGCGAGCGTGGAGTAGCGGCCGCTCGGCCAGGCGCTGTTGCGGCCCAGCAACGAGCGCTCGTCGTCGGAACCCGGCTCCCCGTCGGTGACGAGCATGATCACCGCCGGGTCGGAGCGCGGGAACTGGTCGCGGCCGCAGTCGGGGCAGTGCAGCACGTGGCCGGCCTGCCGAGGCTGGAGCACGCCGCCACAGCGCGGGCAGTGCCGGGTCGCGTGCAGCCACTCGGCCAGCCCGATCGCGTGCAGCACCAGCGGCCCCTCGGCGAGGCCGTCGGCTGCGAGCGCCGAGAGCGCTCCCCGCAGCGGCACCCACTCCTCGTCGCGGTCCGCGTACGTCGTCAGGCTCGACGACGACCGCGAAGTGGTGCACGCCGTCGCGCTCGCCCAGCAGGATCCGGAGGCCGGCGGGCGCCTCGTCGGAGCCCACCCACTCGATCCGGTCGTCGACGAGGTGCAGCCGGGAGCCGGCGATCACCAGCACCCGCGTCGCGGGATCGGCCCAGCGCTCCTCCAGCCAGTCCTCGTCGGAGCGGAGCAGACCGTGCCGGTCGTGGGCCTGGCGCGACAGGGCGACGTGCGGCAGCTCCCGGTGATGGGCACTCACCGCGACACCGCGTCGGGTTGGCGCCCGAGCCAGGCGAGGTAGGCGCCGTCGTCGTACGGGCGCCCCAGGAAGTCCTCGACCAGGACGGCGGCGTCCTTCGAGCCGCCGGGCGCGAGCACCCGGTCGCGGTAGCGGTGGGCGACCTCGGTCGCGAACAGGTCGTCGGGGTCGAAGGCCGAGAAGAGGTCCTTGGCGATCACCATGCTCCAGGCATACGTGTAATAGCTCGAGGTGTAGTCCTCGAGGTGACCGAACCCCGCGTGGAAGTGGGTGTCCTCGACCATCCGCACCACGGAGTACTGCTCCATCAGCTCGGTCAGGCGGGCGGTCAGGTCAGCGGGGCGCTCCTGGTGGAACCAGTACGAGACGGCCGCGTAGGCCATCTGGGTGCAGGCCAGGAAGCCCTTGCCGTACTCGTCGGCAGCGCGCATCCGTGCCACCAGGCTCTCGGGGATCACCTGGCCGTCGGCGTCGGTGGCGAAGCTCTGCAGCACCTCGGCGTCCCAGGCCCACTCCTCGAGCATCTGCGACGGCGCCTCGACGAAGTCCCACTCGGTCGCCACCCCGGAGAACCGCGCCCACTCGTGCCGTCCGGCGAGCACGTGGTGCACCAGGTGGCCGAACTCGTGGAAGAGCGTGACCACGTGGTCGGGGTCCATCAGCCCGCGCGAGAAGTTGCAGACCAGGGCGCCCTCGGGCAGCTGCCGGCCCAGGACCCCGTTGACCAGCGAGAACTGCGCCGCGTGGTTGTACTTGCGATCCCGCGGGTGCAGGTCGAGGTGGATCCGGCCGAGGAGCTCGCCGTTCTCCTCCAGCACCACGTCGTACGACGTGACCTCCTCGTGCCACGCCGGGGCGGCCACCTGCTCGTAGCGCAGCCCGAACAGGCGCCCGGTCACGTCGAGCAGTCCCTGGCGCACCTTGGTGAAGTCGAAGTAGCGGCGCACCTCCTGGGCGTCGACGTCGAACCGGTCGCGCTTGAGCGCCTCGAGGTGGTGGCGCCAGTTGGAGAAGTCGATGACCTCCTCCCCCTCGCGGCGGGCGTACTCGAGCAGCTCGGCGATCTCACGCTCGCCGGCCTCCCGGGTGGCTCCGGCGATCCGATCGATGAACGCCGGGATCGCCGGGCCGGAGCCGATCATCTTGACCTCGGCGTCGAAGCTGGGCCAGTCGTCGTACCCGAGCAGGTGCGCCTTCTCCTCCCGCACCTCCAGCAGCTCGGTCAGCACCGCGTCGTTGCCCGGCCAGCCGACGTCGAGCAGTCCGCGCAGCACGGAGGTGCGGGCGGCGGGGCTCGTGGCGTGGGTGAGGAACGGGATCGTGTCGGCGTAGTCGGAGCCGATCGTGACCAGGCCGTCGGCGTCAGCAGGGTGCTCTTCGCGGTAGTCGTCGGGCAGCCCGTCGAGGTCGGCGGCGTCGAGACGCGTCGTACGCCGGCCGTCGCGGATGCCGCGCGAGAACGCCTGGGTCAGCTCGCTCTCCCGGCGGTTGAGGTCCCGCAGACGTTCGCGGGTGGCGGGATCCCGGTCCACGCCGGATCGCCGGAACGCCAGCAGCGAGTCCTCGAGGTAGCGGCGCGCCGGGGCGTCCAGGCTCTCGGCGTCGAGGGACGCGAGCTGCGCGTGGACCACAGAGTCGAGGTAGAGGTCGGTGCTGAACGACCGCGCCTCGATGTGCAGCCGCTCGGCCTCCTCCATCACGGCCGGGTCGGGATGCACCACGCTCATCAGGGCGCTGACCGCGAAGACGTTGCTCAGCGAGACCCGCACGTCGTTCCACAGCTGCAGGATCGCGGTGTCGCCGGGCGGCACCTCCTTGAGGGCGGCCACCTCTCCGCCCGCGTCCGCCAGCCCGGTCGTCGCGCGGTCGGTGACCCAGGCCGACCAACCGTCCGGCCGGGTCGGGAGGGACAGGGGCTGGGGACGCGGCTGCTCCATGTGCGCGACCCTAGCCGCGGCACCCGCGGCGACGACTAGTGTCGGCGCCCATGAGCATCCACATCGGGGCAGAGCCCGGCCAGATCGCTCCCACCGTGCTGCTGCCCGGGGACCCGCGGCGGGCGAGGTGGATCGCGGAGACCTTCCTCGAGGACGCCACCTGCTACAGCGAGGTGCGCGGCATGTTCGGCTTCACCGGCACCTGGCAGGGCCACCCGGTCTCGGTGCAGGGCTCCGGCATGGGCCAGCCCTCCATGTCGATCTACGTCAACGAGCTCTTCTCGGAGTACGACGTGCAGCAGGTCGTGCGCGTCGGGTCCTGCGGGGCGCTGACCGAGAAGCTGGCCATCCGCGACGTGGTGATCGCCTCGGCCACCTGCACCGACTCCTCGATGAACCGGTTGCGGTTCCACGGCCTCGACTACGCCCCCGTGGCCGACTTCGGGCTGCTCCGGGCTGCGGTGGACGCGGCCGAGGCACGGACCGATGTCACCACGCACGTGGGCCTGATCTTCTCCGGCGACACCTTCTACAACCCCCGCGAGGAGCTGATGGCGCCGATGGTGGCCCACGGCGTGCTCGCGGTGGAGATGGAGGCCAGCGCGCTCTACACCTTGGCGGCGTCGTTCGGCCGCAAGGCCCTGGCGATCTGCACGGTCAGCGACCACATCGTCACCGGTGAGGTGACCACGGCCGAGGAGCGGCAGGAGACCTTCGGCGCGATGGTCGACATCGCCCTCACGGCCGCCTTCGCCGGGTAGGGCTACTCCGCCGCCCCGACCGCGTGCATCTCGATCGGTGCGCTACGCGACGGGGTCCCGCGGGCGTCGTCGGCCAGCTGCGGCATCCGGATCCCGGCGATCGCCTCGGGGCGGAAGACGCAGATGTCACCGCTGTCCTCGAGGAAGGCCACGCCGTGGCCGTCGGTGTTGACCACCCGGCCCCGGATCCACTCGCCGCTGACGCTGATCTGGACGTGGAGACCGTCCTCCTTGGCCCGGTCGAGCGCCGCTCCCACGGTGAGCAGCATGGACGAACCGAACATGGAGACCTCCGCGACCGACGATGACTGCCTCTATTGTCGGGTTTGCGAGTGTTTCTGTATCGCTATTCCGCGGATTGCCGCAACAGGCGCTCGAGCTCCTCGCGCCCGCCGAGGTGCTCGGGCTCGACGGTCTCGCCGGTGCGCACGTAGTGGAACGCCGCCCGGACCCGCTCCAGCGGAGTGCCGGTGAGCTCGGCCCAGGCCAGCCGGTAGAGCGCGAGCTGGAGCGGGTCGGCGGTCTGCTCCCGGTTGGTCTTCCAGTCGACGAGCAGGTAGCCGTCGTCCTCGGCGTAGACCGCGTCGATGCGCCCGCGCACGACCTGGCCGTCGAGGACGAGCGCGAACGGCGCCTCCACCGCCGCCGGCACCCGCTCGCCGAAGGGGCCCGCCTCGAACCGCGTGACCAGCTCCCGCAGGTCGTCCTCGTCGTCGATGCCGGTGTCACCGCGGCCGGGCAGGTCGTCGGGGTCGAGCAGCGACTGCTGGCCGAACCGGGCCTCGACCCAGGCGTGGAAACGGGTGCCGAACCGGGCTGCCGGCGACGGCGGCCGGGGCATCGGGCGGGCCAGCTCGCGGGCGAACTGCTCGGGGTCGTCGCGGAGCCGGGCCACGGCGGTGGCCGACAGGCTGGTCGGCAGGGGTACGCCGACGACGTCGGCGCGCTCGCCCCTGGCCTCGGCGAGGAGCTGTTGGAGCTCGGCGTCCCACTCGGCGACCTGCGCCGCGGCGGGCACGTCGAGGTCGAGGTCCTCCTCCTCGGGATCGGCGGCGCGGACGAGCTCGGCGGCGGCACGTCGCAGCGCCGCCTCCCGCCCGACTCCTGACACGGGCCACAGGACCGGTTGGGTCGAGGCGGCGTAGGGGTTGGGATCCCCCTTCTCGGGCTTCTCCAGCCAGCTCACCTCGACGCCGCGGTCGGCCAGCTCGGCGATCGTGCGCTGGTAGGCGGAGGGGCCGTAGCACGTGGCCCGTGGGCTCCACAGGTAGGAGGAGACACTCAGGCGCTGTGCCGCTCGGGTCACTGCGACGTAGCCGAGCCGTAGCTCCTCCGTGGCGTCGTGCGCGCGCGTCGCCGCCCGGTAGGCGTCCAGGGCAGGCTTGTCCCAGCCGTTGAGCTGTGGCTGGTCGACGGCATCCCCACGCAGTGGGGCGGGGAGGACCGAGGGCGAGGACGTCCAGAGGGTGCGCGACCGGTTGGAGGGAAAGGTCGTGTCGCACACGCCCACGAGGAAGACCGAGTGCCACTCCAGGCCCTTGGCCCGGTGCACGGTCAGCAGCTTGACCGAGTCGGCCTCGGTGGGGGTGGCCACGTCGAGCCCGTTGCCCTGGTCGTCCTCGGCGGTCAGGTAGGCGAGCAGGGCCGGCAGGGTCACCTCGCCGTCGATGGCCTGGAACTCAGCCACCGCCTTGAGGAACAGGTCGAGGTTGTCGCGGCGCGCGGCCGCGGCCGGGCCGACGGCCGAGGCGAGCTCGATGTCGATGCCGGTGACGTCGACGATCCGCCGCACGACGTCGAGGATCGGCTCCCCGGCGACCCCGCGCAGCAGGCGCAGCTCGGCCGAGAGCAGCCCGAACCGCTCACGCGCCTCCTGGGAGTACGGCGCCTCACCCGGATCGTCGAGCGCATCGGCGAGGGCGGGCAGCTCAGCCGGGTCGATGCCGTCGGCGATCGCCCCCAGCTGCTCCTCCACGCTCTGGTTGCCGGGACGGACCTTGCGCCCGGCGAGCTCCGCGGCACGGTCCTTGAGCAGCCGCAGGTCGCGTGGTCCGACCGCCCATCGGGGTCCGGCGAGCAAGGTCAGAGCGGCTGCGTTGGCCGTGACGTCGTGAAGCAGCTCGAGCATGGCCACGACCTCGGCGACCTCGGGGAGGCGGAGCAGGCCGGAGAGGCCCACGATCTCCACGGGCACCCCGGCGCTGGTCAGGGAGTCGAAGACGGCCTCGGCGGTGCTGTTGTCGCGCGTCAGAACGCCGATGTCGGACCAGTCCCCGACGTGCGCGTCCTTGACGGCGCCGGCCAGCCAGGACAGCTCGTCGTCCTGGGTCTCGAAGACGCGCACCTCGACCTCGCCCACACCGGCGGCGGGATCAGCCTCGAGCGGCCGGACCATCGGGGTCTCGGCGTACAGCGGCGTCGCGAGGTGGTTGGCCACCTCCAGGATGCGGCTGCCGGAGCGTCGGTTGACCGTGAGGGGGTGGGCCGGCACCTCGCCGGTGGCCGCGGGGAACGTCTGGGCGAAACCGAGGATGTTGGAGACCGAGGCGCCACGCCAGCCGTAGATCGCCTGGTTGGGGTCTCCCACCGCCGTCACCGCGTGGCCACGGCCGTGGGCGGGATCGGCCCCGGAGAAGAGCCCGGCGAGCATGCGGGCCTGCGCCACCGAGGTGTCCTGGAACTCGTCGAGGAGGACCACCCGGAACCGCGTGCGCTCCAGGGCGCCCACGTCGGGCTGCTCCTCCACGAGCCGTGCGGCGAGGGCGATCTGGTCGGAGAAGTCCATCAGCCACAGGTCGTGCTTGAGGCGGCGGTAGGACTCGACCAGCTCGAGCAGCTCGGTGCGGCGATCGACCGCGGAGAGCGCCTTCTCCACCGCCTCGCAGTAGGTGGACCGGTTCTTGCCCGCCCTCTCCGCCTCCAGCGCGGCGGCGAACCCACGTCGAGCCTCTGCGTCGACGCGCCGCACCTCCTCCGGGCCGACGAGGTGCTCGCAGAGGGCGGAGTCGAGTGCGAGCAGGTTCTGGATCACCGTCGGGGGATGGTCGCTGAGGAGCTCGACCTGGCCGGTGAAGCGCTCGATCGCGCGCGCGCCGAGCTGGTACCGGGAGGCATCGGTGATCACCCGGGTGTCCGGCTCGTGGCCGATGCGCAGTCCGTGCTCGGAGAGCAGGTTGGCGGCGTAGGCGTTGTACGTCGCGATCGTGGGCTCGAGCGCGTCGACGTCGTCCTCACTGACGGCGGTCGCCTCGCTCAGCACCCCCGCCCGGATGAGCGCGTCGCGCACGCGTTGTCGCAGCTCGCTGGCCGCCTTGGTGGTGAACGTGAGGCCGAGCACCTCCTCGGGTCGCACCTGGCCGGTCGCGACCAGGTAGACGACGCGGGCGGCCATCAAGGTGGTCTTGCCGGAGCCCGCCCCGGCGATGACCACGGCCGGCGACAGCGGTGCGCTGATGGCTGCCCACTGCTGCGGGCTCGCCGTCCACTCGGCGCGCATCACCTCGCGCAGCTCCTCGGCGCTGCGGATGGTCACGGCGCCCACGGGGGCGTGTGTCGTGCTCACTGCTCGACCACCGACCCCGCGCTCCGGGCCGGACAGATGGGCACGAACGGGCACTCGCGGCAGTGGTGACCTGGCAGCGCCGGGAACGCCTCGGCGCGCAGCTGTGCTGCCGAGTCGGCCAATGCCTCGCGCAGGACGGTGCGCTCCGCACCGTCGTCGGGCACGGCGGGCTGCGGCTGCACGACGACGGGGCCGTCCTCGAGGGCCCCCAGCTGGACCAGCTCGGCGCCGCCACTGCGCAGTGGGACCTCGCCACCGAGCTCCTCGACCCTCGTGCCGAGCGCGTCGTCGAGGGCGCCACTGTCCACAGCCAGCTGGTAGAGCGCCAGCTGACGGTGGGTCAGCACCGACTTGTTGGACGGCGCCCGCCTGGAGGTCTTGAGGTCGACCACCACCACGCGCCCCTCCGAATCGAGCTCGACGCGGTCGGCGTAGCCGTGGAGCTCGACCCGTTCACCGTCCGGCAGCTCGATCACGGTGGCGAACCGGGCCTCCTTGGCGAGCAGCTCCCGCGGGTCGGCGTAGTGCCACTCGAGGAACCGGGTCAACGCCCTGCGGACCCGGCCCTGCTCGCGCACCTTCGACCACGGAGTGCGGAAGCTGAGTCGGTCCCACACCGCGCCGACGTGCTCCATCAGCTCCTCGACGTCGCCGGGACCGGTCGTGAGCTCACCGCTCGCCACCCTCTCGGCGAGTGCGTGGACCAGGTTTCCGACATTGGCCTCCTGGTGGGCGCGCTCGACGCCGCCGGCCTCGTCGCGCCAGAACCACTGGGCGGGGCACAGGGCCATGGACTCCAGGACGCTGGCCGAGACCGGGACGGGGCGCTCGGGATCCCGCAGCGGCAGCCGCGAGCGGCTCGGGGCGCGCGTGCCCCACCAGGTCGCCGGGTCGGCCTGCGCCGCCAGTGGATGCGCGTGGGCGGTCTCGGTGGCGAGCCGGGCGAGGCGGCGGGCGGCCGCCAGGCGCAGCGGCTCGTCAGTGGCTGGGTCGGTGACGGTGCGCCTCAGCTCGCTCACGAGACCCGCGAGGGACAGCGGTCGCGTGGGCCGGCCCTTGACGTGTCGCACCTCGACGCCGAGCTCGCCCAGGAAGCGTGAGGGTTGCTCCCCGTCGTCCTCGCGCGAGGCCACGGCGGTGACCACCAGCCGCTGCCGTGCGCGCGTGCAGGCGACGTAGAAGAGACGTCGTTCGTCGAGGAGCAGCTCGCGCCGGCTGATCGGCTCGACGAGCTCGTCGCTGCCGATGCGGTCCGCCCGAAGGAGGGTGGTACGACGACGCAGGTCGGGCCAGCCTTCTGCCTGGACGTGCGCCACGACCACCAGCCGCCACTCCAGCCCCTTGGACCGGTGAGCGGTCATCAGCCGTACGGCGCTCCCCCGGACTCCACGCTCGGCCAACGTGTCGGCCGGGATCTGCTGGGCCACCAGCGTGGCCAGGAAGTTGCGCACGCCTGCGTGGTCGCGCTCCTGCTCCGCTCGCGCGGCGGCGTCGAAGAGGGCGACCAGCGCATCGAGGTCGCGATGCGCCCTCCGCGCCGCACCGCCGCCGAAAGCGATCCCACGCTGCAGACGATGTCGCCACGGCGTGCCCGACCACAGCAGCCACAGCAGCTCCTCGGCGGTGGCACCGTCGAGCAGCCGTGCTCTGGCCTCGTGGAGCACCCCTTGGAGCGCCAGCGCCCGTCGCGCGGCCGGTCCGTCGAGACCGTCGAGCGCTCCGGGGCGTACGACGACGTCGCGCATCAGCTCCCGTGACGTGCGCGCCGGTCTTCCGGCGAGCTTGGCCGCCTCCTTCTCCCGCACCCGGAGGGCGCGGCCCAGAGCTCGCACGTCGGCGGCGTCCAGGGCGCCGAGTGGACCGGTGAGCAGTGCCTCCGCCCGACCGGGATCGAGGTACTCGACGTGCTCCGGGTCGTCGTTGTCGAGGTTGAGCACGGCTCGTAGCGCGTCGAGGAGCGGCATGGCTGCGGGGTCGCGGACCAGCGGCACCTCGTCGCCGGCGATCTCCACCGGCACCCCGGCGGCCACGAGGGCGCGGCGGAGCCCGGGGATCGAGGCCCGCCCGGAGCGCACGAGCACGGCCATCTCGTCCCACGCGAGACCGTCCTCGAGGTGGGCGCGGCGGAGCAGGTCGGCGAGGTGCTCGGCCTCCGCCCGCTCGGTCTCGAACGTGCAGACCTCGACCCGCCCCGGTCCCAGCCCGGCGGGTGGCTCGGCGAGCGGGGAGAGGAAGGCGGTGCGAGCCGCCGCCGGCAGGGAGACCGGCAGGGCGAGACGTCCGGCCAGTCGTTGGGTCGCCGTCAGCAGCCGCGGCCCGAACCGGCGCGACGTGCGCAGGGACATGACGTCGGCAGGACTGCCGTCGGAGCGGGTGAAGGCGCGGGGGAACTCGAGGATGCCGCGCACCTCGGCACCGCGGAACGCGTAGATGGACTGGTGCGGGTCACCCACCACGGTCAGGTTGCCGCCGTCCCCCGCGAGCGTCTGCAGGAGACGCACCTGGGCCGGGTCGGTGTCCTGGTACTCGTCGACGAAGACGTGCTCGAACTGGGAGCGCAGCTCCTCGCGGTGCACCTCGGACTCGATCACCGCACGCCTGATCAGGTCGGAGTAGTCGGTGGCGCCCTGCTGGTCGAGCACGGTGAGGTACTGCTCGAGGAACAAGCCCGGCGGCGACGTACTCCGGGAGGCCGTGCCGCTCGCCGAGGACGCGCAGCCCGTCGCCGTCGAGCCCCTTCTCGCGGGCCCGGGCCAGCACCGCCTGCACCTCGGCCGCGAACCCGCGGGTCTCCACCGCCCGCCTCAGCGAGTCGGGCCACGCCACGGCCTCGGGACTGTCGTTGAGCAGCTCGCGGAGCACGACGTCCTGCTCCGGCGCGGAGAGCAGGCGCAGCGGCCCGGCGTACAGCTCCGGCGGGGAGTAGCGCCGGATGAGGCCGTAGGCGAAGGAGTGGAAGGTGGCGCAGATGGTCGAGGACGTCGTGCGGCCCAGGCGCGCGGTGACGCGGTCGCGCAGCTGCTCGGCGGCCTTGCGGCTGAAGGTGAGGGCGAGGACCGAGTCGGGGTCGGCCCCTCGGACCTCGATCCGGTCGACGATCGCCTCGACGAGGGTCGTCGTCTTTCCGGTGCCGGGACCGGCAAGGACCAGCAGCGGCCCGCCGGCGTGGTCGACCACCGCCTGCTGGGCAGCGTCGAGCGCGGGGGCTCGACCACCCGACGCGGGCGAACGAGCTCGTAGCGCGGCTCGATCGCCGGAGCCGGGGGTGCTGGTCTCACCCCTCCAGCCAAACACCTCCGGCCGACAGGCGGGGCCGGTGGACCCCGTCTGCTCACGAAGTGTCCGAACGGCCCTGCCCGCGCGAGGTTCCGCACAGCTGCTTGCTCAGGGTTGCCAGTAGGCCGCCCTGAGGTCCACGCGCCCCGAGTCGCGCAACGGCGTGTCCTCCTCGAGGTGCCGCTGGCGTGCCTCGTCGGCGTTGCTGGGCGGCAGCGACCCGTCGGCCCGGACGACACGCCACCACGGCACGGACCCTCCGTACGCCGCCATCACCTGGCCCACCTGTCGAGGTCCCCCGACCCCGATGTGGCCCGCGATGGCGCCGTACGTCGTCACGCTGCCGGTCGGCACGCGTTCGACGACCTGCAGGACGCGCTCGACGTACTCCTCCCGCTCCATCTCTCTCCCCCACGGCTGTACCCCCAGACCGTGCCCCGGACGGAACCCGGCCCCTCCCGGGGATGCGGCAGCGCACCTCCACCCCGGAGACGTCCTCGCAGCCCCTCGTCCGCCCTGATGTCCCCACATCAGGAGGAAGTGACGAGAACGTGGACAAAAGACTGGCACGGCGCCCCTCCTCTGGGAAGAGGAGAGGCGCCGCGAGTTGTTCGAGGTTCAACCATCAATGGGGAGATACCCCCATGAAAGGGACTACGGGATGGACTTGAAGGCCTCCGTGCCGTTGACCAGCTGCAGCCCGGAGAATCCCGAGTGCGCCTGGGCGAAGGCAAGCTCCTTGGCCAGGTCCCCGATGTTGTTCGAGGCGGGCAGCGGAGCCAGGCCCAGGGTCGAGAGCACGCCGATCGCCTTGCCGCCCGCAGTCATGAAGCCCGAGCCGGAGTCACCGGGGATGCCGGGGCTCACGGTGTAGAGCGGGTGGCTCCAGCCGCCGTCGGCCGCGTCGTCACCCAGGCTGATGCCGGTGTGCGGGGAGAGCGGCGAGAGGCCGGCCCGGAGGCTGGAGTTGCCGTAGGTGAAGACCTGGTCGCCAGCGGCGGTGCCGTTGGTGTCGATGCCCGTCGGGCCACCCCAGAACGGCACCGAGGGGTTGACCTTGGAGACGTCGGCGGCGTCGACCTTGACCAGGGCCAGGTCGTTGTAGGCGCAGGTGTTGGCGTCGGTGGTGCCGAGCTGGTGCTCGGTGATCCAGGAGCTGTAGGCCAGCGTGCCGTGCCCGACGATCGTGCCCTCGGAGGCGAGGTTGCCGTCGTTGGTGAAGTCGACCTTGGTGCCCAGCGGCACAGACGCGGTGTTGCACCCGTTGGTGTCGGTCGAGGATCCGGTGCCGGCGCAGTGGGCGGCGTACCCGACGTAGACGTTGCCGGCGCCGTCGGTGTAGACGAAGTTCGCGGTGCACTGGGCACCGTCGGTGTACATCATCGTGCCGGGGTGGATCGCGGCCGTGGAGGCCGGCGCCCAGCTCGGGGCCGCGTCAGCGGATCCGGTCGTGGCGGCGAGGCCGGCCACGGTCAGCACGGCCGCGGCTGCAGAAGCCAGCAAGGAGCGTCGTACGCGCATGAGGGTGCCTTTCGGGAGTGAGTCGAACCGTCGGGTGAGTGGTCCAACGAACAGACCCCACCCGGGTTACGACCTCGTAGTCCGAATTGCCTACCCGCGAGGTGACGCCGCCAAACTCAGTAGGTGGGCTGCGACGGGTCGATCTGGTTGACCCACGCGACCACGCCACCGCCGACGTGCACGGCGTCGGAGAACCCAGCGCCCTTGAGGACCGCGAGCGCCTCGGCCGAGCGGACGCCGGTCTTGCAGTGCAGCACCACCGGCTTGTCCTGCGAGAGCTCACCGAGGGCGTTGCCGTTGAGGAACTCGCCCTTGGGGATCAGCACCGAGCCCGGGATCTTGTTGATCTCGTACTCGTTGGGCTCGCGGACGTCGACCAGGGTGAAGTCGCGGCTGCCCTCGTCGCGCTCCTTGAGCATGTGCTCGAGCTGGGTCACCGAGATCGTCGAGCCGGCAGCCGCGTCGGCCGCCTCCTCGGAGACCGCGCCGCAGAAGGTCTCGTAGTCGATCAGCTCGGTCACGGTGGCGTTCTCGCCGCACAGCGCGCAGTTGGGGTCCTTGCGCACCTTCAGGGTGCGCCACTCCAGCTCGAGGGCGTCGTAGATGACCAGCTTGCCGACGGCGGGCTCACCGATGCCGGTGAGCACCTTGATGGCCTCGTTGACCTGGATCGAGCCGATGCTCGCGCACAGCACGCCCAGCACGCCGCCCTCGGCGCAGCTGGGCACCATGCCCGGCGGCGGGGGCTCGGGGTACAGGCAGCGGTAGCAGGGGGCGTCGGCTCCTTCGAGGGTCGGCCAGAAGACGCTGGCCTGGCCGTCGAAGCGGTAGATCGAGCCCCACACGTACGGCTTGTTCAAGAAGTACGCCGCGTCGTTGACCATGTAGCGCGTGGCGAAGTTGTCGGTGCCGTCGACGATCAGGTCGTAGTCCTTGAAGATCTCCAGGACGTTGTCGTTGTCGAGGCGCACGTCGTGGACGACCACGTTCACGTACGGGTTGGTCTCCGCGATCGACTCCTGCGCCGAGACGGCCTTGGACTTGCCGATGTCGGACTGGCCGTGGATCACCTGGCGCTGCAGGTTGGACTCGTCGACCTCGTCGAACTCCGCGATCCCGAGGGTGCCCACACCGGCGGCGGCGAGGTAGAGCAGCGCCGGGCTGCCGAGACCGCCCGCACCGATCACCAGCACCTTGGCGTTCTTCAGCCGCTTCTGCCCGCTCATCCCCACGTCCGGGATGATCAGGTGGCGGCTGTAGCGGCGTACCTCGTCGATCGTCAGCTCGTCGGCCGGTTCGACCAAGGGGGGCAGGGACACGGGTCGTCACTCCTGGTGCGTCGGGGGCCCCGTCGCTGCGTACTGCGGGGCCGTACTGCGATTGTCAACAGCGGCGACCGCGACCGTGTTCCCTGCCCGGCATCCGGACAGCCCGCGGGGAGCGCTGCTTGTAGGCTTCGCAGGGTGACGACGACCGAGGGCCGCTCCCAGGGAGGGGCCGACGGAAGCGCCCGCGGGGTGAGGCTGCCACGCCGCGCGCGGCGTACCCAGCTCCTCGCCGCCGCCCTCGAGGTCTTCGTCGCGCAGGGCTACCACGCTGCGGCGATGGACGACATCGCCGAGCGCGCCGGCGTCTCCAAGCCGGTGCTCTACCAGCACTTCCCCGGCAAGCTCGAGCTCTACCTCGCGCTGCTCGACCAGTCCTGCGACCAGATCATCACCGGCGCCGCCAGGGCGCTGGAGTCCACCGAGGACAACAAGCAGCGCGTGACGGCGACGATGCACGCGTTCTACGACTACGTCGCCGACGACGAGGGCGCCTTCCGCCTGGTGTTCGAGTCCGACCTCACCAACGAGCCTGCGGTGCGAGCACGCGTCGACCGGGTCACCTCGGAGTGCGCGAAGCTGATCGCGCACGTCATCTCCGACGACACCGGCCTTCCCGAGGAGCAGTCACAGCTGCTCGCGGTGTCCCTCGTGGGGATGGGCCAGGTGAGCGCGAGGTTCTGGTTGGCCGAGGGCGGCAGCATCGACCAGGCGGCCGCGGCCAGCCTCGTCGCCGGGCTGGCGTGGCGCGGCATCGGCGGATACCCCCGCACCGACGAGAGCCGCTGACCGGTCCGCCGAGGAGAGATCCGCCGACCGGCCCGCTTGGCCGGTCTGGCACAGTTCGAGCAAAACAGAGGAGGTCCTCCCGATGGAGGTCAAGATCGGCGTGCAACACGCCTCTCGCGAGCTGAGCATCGACACGACGATGGACGCCGACGACGTCGAGAAGGCGGTGGCCAAGGCCATCGACGGCGGTCTCCTGGTCCTGGCCGACAGCAAGGGCCGCCGGATCGTCGTACCCGGGGAGAAGCTCGCCTACGTCGACATCACCACCAGCCTGACCGGCACGGTCGGCTTCCGCTCCTGACGAGGCCCTGACGCAGCGCGCGTCAGGCCAGGGCGTCCACGAGCTCGTCCTCGGGCTCGAAGGTCGACCCCCCGGCGGGGGGCTCCTCGGTGCGGATGGTGCGACGCAGCTCGGTCACCGGCATCAGCGCCACCGCGACGAACGTGACCGCCGCGATGATGCCCGCGATCAGGAAGATCCGGCCCGTCGCGTCGGCGTACGCCGTCCGGATGATCACCGCCACTGCCGGTGGCAGCTTGGCGAGGTCGAGGGAGCTGACGTCGCCACCGTTGGTGGCGCCACCCATGCTGGTGCCTGCGGCGGCCAGGCCGGAGGCGATCCGGTCGGTCACGCTGCTGGCGAGCACCGCGCCGAGTGCGGCGACGCCGATCGTGCCGCCCAGGGAGCGGAAGAAGCTGACCGTGCCACTTGCCGCCCCCACGTCGGTGACGTCGACGGTGTTCTGCACGACGAGCACGAGGTTCTGCATCAGTGCTCCGGTGCCCAGACCCATCAGCACCATGAAGGCGCTCAGGTGCCAGACCGGCGTGGTGTGGTCGATCGTGCCCATCAGCGCGAGTCCGGCGACCAGGGTGGCGGAGCCGGCGAGCATGATGCCCTTCCACCGGCCGGTCCGGGTGATGTACTGCCCGCTGCCGGTCGCGCCGATCATGTTGCCGGCGATCAGGGGCAGCATCAGCAGGCCGGCCTCGGTCGGCGTGTGGTCGCGCGCGACCTGGAAGTACTGGCTGAGGAACACCGAGGCGCCGAACTGCGCGACGCCCACGGCGAGGCTGCCCAGGATCGAGAGCTGGGTGATCCTGTTGCGCACGATCTTCGGCGGCACCAGCGGGTCGGAGTGGCGACGCTCGACGACGACTGCTGCGACCAGCGCGACCAGCGCTGCGCCGAGGAACTCCGCTGTCTGGAGCGAGAGCCAGTTGAAGCTGCTGCCGGCGAAGGAGACCCAGATCAGCGGCAGGCTGGCCGCGATCGTGATGAACAGCGCGCCCCAGTAGTCGATCCGGATCTCGCGCCGCACGGTCTCGAGGTGCAGGTACTTCTGCAGCATGACGAGACCCATCAGGGCGAAGGGAACGGCGATCCAGAAGCACCAGCGCCACCCCGCGGCGTCGACGATCACGCCGCCGAGCAGGGGGCCGGAGACGGTGGCGACGGCCATCGTGGCGGCCAGGTAGCCGCTGTAGCGACCACGCTCACGCGGCGGGATGATCGAGCCGATGATCGACTGGGCCAGCGAGACGAGGCCGCCCATGCCGAGCCCCTGCACTGCGCGGGCCGCCAGCAGCTGGGGCACGTCGTGCACGGCTCCTGCGGCCAGCGAGCCGACCAGGAAGACCACGATCGCGAGCTGGACGAGCAGCTTCTTGCTGTAGAGGTCGGAGAACTTGCTCCAGATCGGGCTGCTCACGGTCATCGCCAGCAGAGAGGCGGTGACCACCCAGGTGTACTGGGTCTGGCGTGCCGTCGAGGTCGGCGATGATCGTGGGCAGCGCGGTCGAGACGATCGTCGCGGACACGATGGCGACGAACAACGCGGACATGAGGCCGACGAGCACCTCGACGATCTCGCGATGGGTCATCTCGGCGTTCGGCGTCGGGCGCCGTACGGCGGCGGTTCCTGAGGCAGGCCCCACGGGCCCGCCTCGGAGGATCTCAGGCATGGTGGTCCAGCTTCTGTGCGGGTGTGAGTGGGTTCTGGAGTCGCTGGGTCAGGTCGCTCAAGGTGCCGATGAGCTGCTCGATCTCGGGCACGTCCCATGGGTCGAGGCGCTCGGCGAGCGCAGCGCACATGGCGTCGCGAGCCGCGGTCAGGCGCTCCTGCCCGGCGCCGGTGAGGCTGACCAGCTCGGCACGCCCGTCCTCGGGGTCGGCGGCGCGCGCGATCAGACCGAGCTGGTCGAGAGTGGCGAGCTGGCGGCTGATCACCGAGCGGTCGACGCAGAGCGCCTCCGCGACCTGTCCCGGACGGCAGGTGCCCCGGCTGGCGAGCACGCCGAGGGCGACGATGTCGGCGCGGCTCAGCTCCGGGTCGACGTACCCCCAGTCGGAGCCGCGCGCCTTGAGCGAGCGCCCCAGCAGCACGAGCGCGTCGAAGAGTCGCTGCGTGGCAGCTGCCCTCTCGGCGTCGGTCCCTGAGTGCGACATAGTTGAATACTACAACTATCTAGTTGCATTGCGCAACTACCGTGACGCGATTCACCCGAGGTGGGCAGGCAGAACTGAGCCCTGGCGGGCACAGTTATGCCTGCCAAGGTTCGGTTTACCCGGGCGCCCGGGTAAACCTCGCGCGCCTCCCGGCGGCTAGGAGGCGAGACCGAGCTCGGCCATCCGCTTGGCGTGGTTCTCGGTGAGGCGGGTGAACATCCGGCCGAGGGCTGCGAGGTCCAGGCCCGGGCGGTCGACCCCTCCGGCGAGGAGGGCTGCCAGGGAGTCGCGCTCGGCGGCCACGCGCTGGGCCTGGGAGAGCGCCTCGCCCATCAGCCGGCGGCCCCACAGCGCCAGCCGGCCCGCGACCCGGGGGTCCTGCGCGATCGCCCGGCCGACGCGGTCGACCACGAAGTCGGCCTGACCGGCATCGGCGAGGGAGTCGACGATCAGCTGCCGGGTCGCCGCGTCGACGTACTGCGCGATCTCGACGTAGAAGTCGGCCGCCAGGCCGTCGCCGACGTAGGCCTTGACCAGGCCCTCCAGCCAGTCGCTGGGCGCGGTCGAGGCGTGGAAGACGTCGAAGGGACGGACGAAGGGGGCCATCGCCTCGAGCGGGTCGGCGCCGAGGGCGGAGATCCGCTCCATCAACGGTGCGATGTGCCCGAACTGGACCGTCGCCATGTTGCCCAGGGCGAGCTTGTCGGGCAGCGCGACGGCCAGCTTGGCGTCGTCGGTGAGCCGCTCGAAGGCCGAGATCTCGCCGTAGGTGATCGCTCCCAGCAGGTCGACCACGGCAGCGCGGTAACCCGGGTCCTCGAAGGCCACGGAGTCACCGTGCGCCGGCCCCGAAACCGGCCCGGAAGACGGCGCTGAAAACGGCGCTGAAGCCGGGGCGTCGGCGGAGGAATCGGACATGGTGGCACCCTACCGATAGACTGGCCTTCGGCCCGCAGGCTCGAAGCCTTCTCGGAGACCGCTCTCCGGTCGGCTCGCCGCCGGCGCCCGCACCGACGTGAACCCCAGCGCAGCGACCGCTGTGCGCCGCACAGAACAGGCAAGATCCTGACCACCACCTTCCGAGAGCTCGGGGTGCTCCCCGAGATCGCCGACGCCCTCGAGCGCGTCAACATCACCAGCCCCTTCCCGATCCAGGAGATGACCCTCTCGGTCGCCCTGATGGGCACCGACCTGATCGGCCAGGCCCGCACGGGCACCGGCAAGACCCTCGCCTTCGGGATCCCGGTCCTGCAGCGCTCGGTGGCCCCGCACGACCCCGACTACGAGCAGCTCGCCGCTCCCGGCAAGCCGCAGGCGCTCATCGTCGCGCCGACCAGGGAGCTGGCACTCCAGGTCTCCGGCGACCTCAAGGTCGCCGGCCACGACCGCGGCATCCGGGTGCTGACCGTCTACGGCGGCGTGCCCTACGACGGGCAGCTGGACGCGCTCGCCTCGGGCGTCGACGTCGTCGTCGGTACGCCGGGACGGCTGATCGACCTGATGAACCGCAAGGCGCTGGACATCTCGCACGTGAAGTCCCTGGTGCTCGACGAGGCCGACGAGATGCTCGACCTCGGCTTCCTGCCCGACGTCGAGCGGCTGCTGCGCGACACCCCGGAGACGCGGCAGACGATGCTCTTCTCGGCCACGATGCCGGCCGCGATCGTGGCGCTCGCGCGCACCCACATGCGCCACCCGATGAACATCCGCGCCGAGTCCTCCAGCGACAACCAGCTGGTGCCCGCGACGGCCCAGTTCATCTACCAGGCCCACGACCTCGACAAGCCGGAGATGATCGGGCGCCTGCTGCAGGCCGAGGGCGCGGACCTGATGATCGTCTTCACCCGCACCAAGCGGCAGGCGCAGCGCGTCGCCGACGACCTGGTCGAGCGCGGCTTCAAGGCGAGCGCGCTGCACGGCGACATGGCCCAGGCAGCCCGCGAGAAGGCGCTCACCCGCTTCCGCGAGGGCAAGCTCCAGGTGCTCGTCGCCACCGACGTCGCCGCACGCGGCATCGACGTCACCGGCGTCACCCACGTCGTCAACTACAGCTGCCCCGAGGACGAGAAGACCTACCTGCACCGCACCGGCCGCACCGGCCGCGCGGGTGCCACCGGCGTGGCGATCACCTTCGTCGACTGGTCGGACCTGCACCGCTGGAAGATGATCAACAAGGCTCTCGACCTGCCCTTCGAGGACCCGCCGGAGACCTACTCCAGCTCCGAGCACTTCTTCCACGACCAGGGCATCGACCCCGGCACGACCGGCCGGATCATCCCCGAGGGCCAGGTCGTGGTGGAGCGCAAGCCGATGAAGGGTGACCGTCCCCGCGACGGCGCCCGTGGCGGCGACCGCGGCGGCAGTCGTGGGGGCAGTCGTGGCGGTGAGCGCAGCCGCTCCCGCAGCGGAAGCAGCAGCAGTCGGCGGCAACAAGGACAGCGCCAGCACCCCGACGGCGACCAAGTCCGCGGAGAGCTCCGGCGACCGCCCCGCGCGCAAGCGCAACCGCTCACGCCGTCGCACCCGCGGCGGACAGACGGGCAGCGACAGCTGACCGTCTCGTTCCGTACGGCGCAGCGCCGAGAGGGGCGCCGCGTCAGGCGGTGACGACGACCTTCGTGCCGACGGGCGCGAAGTCCCACAACGCCTTGGCGTCGGGCAGCCACTGCCGGATGCAGCCGTGCGACTGGGGCGTGCCGAGCTCGGCACGCGTCTCCAGCAGATGGCCGTTCTTGGTCGGGACGCTGTGGAAGCCGATCGCCGCCCGGGCGCCGTGGGTGAACCGCACGAAGTACTGCATCACGCCGGAGTCGTCGACCCCCGTGGCCCATCGTGAGGTGGAGTACACGGCGTAGGTGCCCGGCTGCAGGTTGTCGGTCAGGCTGCCGGAGACCGGATAGGTCCGCGCCACGCGTCCTTCCGCAGTCACCAGCCACACCCGCTGGCCACCGATGTCGAAGACGACTCGCTTGCCGGTGCCGCTGCCGGACGGCAGCGCGCTGGAGGCCGACCCGGACGCACCCGCGGCAGATGGGCTCGGCGTGGGGGTGATCGGGACCCCTTTGGCCGTCAGGTCGTCGGCGGAGGGAGCCGACACGGTGGGGCTGGTCACCAGGCTCGCGGCGTCGGAGCGCCCGTGACTGCTCGCAGCGGCCGTGCCTGCCGGACGGGAGGATGCCGACGCCGCCGAGCACGGCCACCAGGGTGACGACCACCGACGAGGCGACCGCGCCGATCCGCCCCCAGCGGGGACGGAGGACCGAGCTGTGTCGCGCCCGTTCGGACATCTCAGCCGCGCTTCAGCAGTGCGGTCGCGACGTCGCGGTAGGCCTGGGCTCCCTTGTTCGTGCGCGAGGTGCGCAGGATCGAACGGCCGGCCGCGGGCGCCTCCGCGAAACGGATGGACTTCGGGATGGGGGGCTCGATCACGTCGAGCCCGTAGGTCTCGGAGATCGTCTCGAGCACGGCCCTGGCATGGTTGGTGCGCCCGTCGTACAGCGTGGGCAGGACGCCCCACACCTCGAGGTCGCGGTTGGTGAAGCGCTTGACGTCGTGGACGGTGTCGAGCAGCTGGCCCACGCCACGGTGCGAGAGCGTCTCGCACTGCAGCGGGATCAGCACTCCCGTCGCGGCGGTCAGCGCAGCCACGGTGAGCACCCCGAGCGAGGGTGGGCAGTCGAGCAGCACCCAGTCGTAGCCCTCGACCTCCTCGACGGCCGTGCGGATGACGTACTCGCGGCCGGTGCGGGTGAGCAGGTCGGCCTCGGCACGGGCCAGCTCGATCGTCGCCGGGAGCAGGTCGAGGTCGTCCTCGGTGTCGAGGATCGCCTCGGACGGGTGGAGGCCCTTGGTCAGGACGTGGTGCACCGAGATCTCGAGGTCCTCGGGGTCGATGCCCAGGCTGAAGGTCAGGCAGGCCTGCGGATCGAGGTCGACCAGGAGCACCCGCTGACCGTTCTCGGCCAGCGCAGCGCCGAGCGAGGCGACGGTCGTCGTCTTGGCCACGCCGCCCTTCTGGTTGGCGACGGCGAGCACGTGCGGGGAGGTCATCACGGCACATCATGCCGCACCCACCAGGTCATTCCACGATGCGGCACGACGTGCGGGCGCGGTTGTCTCGCCACCCGGTCACCAGGTCGGGCGTCGTCCTCCGAAGGGCATCTCGAGGGCCTCGGGACCGAAGCCGGTCACGTCGGCCAGCAGCCAGTCGTCGTGCAGGAGCAGGGCCGCCGACGCGGGCTTGATCACCAGCCAGAGCCAGCGGCCGTCCGCCTCGCCGGCGAACACCGCTCGGGCCAGGAGGTCGTCCTCGACGGCCGAGAGCAGTGCCAGCGGATCGTCGGAGGGATCCTGGTCGACGGCGTCGTCGACCAGCCACATCGGCACGGTGCGGCCGCCGGCCCGGACGTGGATCGCCGCCGGCCCGTTGCTGATCTGCGGTCCCGGGTCGTCGTACGACGTCCCGGCGCAGCGCGCGCCGAGACCGACACCGGGCTCCTCGGAGACCACGGTGACCTCGACGTCGCCGTCGAGGTCACTGGTGCCCACGGTGGTCGTGACGCTCGCGCGCACCCGGCCACCCGAGCCGACGCAGCCGAAGTCGGAGATCGACCAGCCCGGGCTCATCGGCCAGGGCAGGTAGGTCGGCAGGTCGCTGCGCCCGACCAGCTCGGCGAACGAGTCGTAGTCGGCGCGCTGCGGGCGCCAGAGCGGTTCGACCACACCGTGCACCGGACAGTTGTGCACGCCGTCGTCGTCGGCTCCGGGGTCCCCCGTCACCGAGACGGGCGAGGTGCAGCGCGGGCACGACGCAGCAAGCGACACGTGCAGAGGATAGGGGTCAGGAGTTCCAGCGCACCACGGCCGGTGACTCTCGCTCCCAGCCGAGGATCGAGACGGTGGCGGTGTCCAGGACGAAGTGCCGCCCGTCGGTGGGCGGCAGGCCGAGCCAGCGCGCGGCGAGCACGCGCGAGGCGTGACCGTGGCTGAAGACGAGGACCCGGCCGCCGTGGGCGCGGACCTTGGCGACGACCCGGTCCAGCCGCGCGCCGACCTGGTCGGCGGTCTCGCCGCCGGGGCATGGGTGGGTCCAGACCGTCCAGCCGGGCACCGTCTCGCGGATCTCCGGAGTGGTCAGCCCCTCGTAGTCGCCGTAGTCCCACTCCACGAGGTCGTCCTCGAGGTGAGCATCGGGGAACCCGGCGAGCTCCGCCGTACGACGCGCGCGGGTCCGCGGGCTGGTCAGGACCAGGTCGATGTCGGCGTCAGCGAGTCGACCGGCAAGCCCGCGGGCGACCTCCTCGCCCTCGGGGGTGAGGTCGATGTCGGTGGTCGAGGTGTGCCGCCCGTCGCGGCTCCACTCCGTCTCGCCGTGGCGGACGATCCAGAGCTCTGAGGAGTCAGTCACTCCGCGTCGGTACCCGATCCCGGCCAGTTCTTGTCCGGCTGCGGCACCGGCCGCCCGGGCTGCTCGCCGCCGCGGGCCTCGAGGTAGCTCTGCCGGGGCACCATCACCTTGCGGCGGAAGATGCAGACGACCTTGCCGTCCTGGTTGTAGCCGATGGTCTCCACGTGGACGACGCCGCGGTCGTCCTTGGACTTGCTCTCCCACTTGTCGAGGACCCGCGTCTCGCCGTACAGCGTGTCGCCGTGGAATGTCGGGGCCACGTGGCGCAGCGACTCGATCTCGAGGTTGGCGATGGCCTTGCCCGAGACGTCGGGCACGCTCATCCCGAGCAGGATCGAGTAGACGTAGTTGCCCACCACGACGTTCTTGCCGAACTGCGTGGTCTCCTCGGCGTAGTGCTCGTCGAGGTGCAGCGGGTGGTGGTTCATCGTCAGCAGGCAGAACATGTGGTCGTCGAACTCGGTGACCGTCTTGCCGGGCCAGTGCTTGTACGTCGCCCCGACCTCGAACTCCTCGTAGCTGCGGCCGAACTGCATCCACCTGCTCCTTCACCTGACCCGCGGGGCCGTCTGGACGGTGCCCGAGTCTGCCACGCAGCCATCCGGCCGGGACGCCACGGGTGCGGCCGCCGGGCGGGCGACCCGCGATGGCGTAGATTCCGGCTCCGTGTCAGCAGCGCGTGTCGACGAGCACGGGATCGTCCTTCCCGACGCGATCGATGCGCCGGTCGACGTCTCCTTCGGCGGTCACCGGCTGTGGTCGTTCAACCCGGCCCGCGACGGGCACCGGTCGGTGCGCGGGGTCGTCGTCGAGTGGCCCGGACCGATCCGCGAGCGCCTGCTCGGCACGGCGCACGTGGTCGTGGCGCGAGCACGGCGCGGACACCACGCTGTTCGAGCAGGAGGTGAGCTTCGGCGGCTCGGCGGACCTGCTGGAGTTCGTCGACGACAAGGGCCACCACCTCACCCTCGACAAGGGCGGGCGGCTCCAGCGCACGTTCGACCGGATGGACGAGGCCTCGCTCACCGAGCTCATCGCCGCCTCCCGGCGGGTCCTCGACGACCTCGTCGACAAGTGCGGGCTCGACGCCTACCTCTGCTACGGCGGGCTGCTGGGGGCGGTCCGCACCGGGCACATGATCGGCCACGACTCCGACGTCGACCTGGCCTGGATCAGCCCGCACACGCACCCCTTCGACATCGTCCGGGAGAGCCGCGCTGCCGAGCGCCGGATGCGCGAGCTCGGCTGGCGCGTCGTACGCATGTCGGCGGCCAACTTCAAGGTGTGGGCGCCGCTGCCCAACGGCAAGCGCGCGGGTGTCGACGTGTTCGGGTCCTTCCACATCGGCAGCTACTTCCACCTCACCGGCTCGCTGCGCGGACGACTGCGACGCGACCAGGTGCTGCCGTTCCGGACCGTCACCCTCGAAGGGGTCGAGTTCCCGGCACCGGCCGACCTCGACGGCTTCCTCGCCTACACCTACGGCCCCGGGTGGCGGGTGCCGGACCCGGCCTTCCACTTCGACCACCCGCCGGAGAACACCCAGCTGATGTCCCACTGGTGGCGCGGCACCCGCCGGCGGCTGTGGCACTGGTCGGCGTTCTACGAGTCGGGCCAGGCGGCGAGGGTGCCCACCGAGCCGTCCCTGTTCGCCCGGCACGTGACCACCCGGATCGAGCCGGGTGCGCGCGTCGTCGAGCTCGGCTCGGGCACGGCCCGCGACGCGATCTGGCTGGCCGAGCAGGGGTACGACGTCACCGCCAGCGACTACTCCGGGGCTGCCCGCAAGCTCGGCCTCGCCGCGGCGAAGAAGGCCGGCGTGAAGCTGCGCTACCAGTTCCACAACCTGGAGTCGACGTACGGCACGCTGGTGGGGGCGGCCAGGCTGGCGCACGAGCCCGGTCCCAAGCACGTCTACGCGCGGCTGCTGGTCGACGCCCTCGACCCGGAGGCCCGCGCCAGCCTGTGGCGGTTCTGCTCGATGGTCGGGCGCTCGGGAGGGCGCACGTTCCTGGAGTTCCGCACCGCTGCGAACCGCGGGCAGCCGACGTTCTTCGGGCCGCACATCCGCACCTACGCGCGGGTGCCCGTCATCGAGGCCGAGATCGCCGCGCGTGGCGGCACGGTCCTGGAGAAGACTCTCGGCCGCGGCCTGGCGCCGCTCGGAAAGGAAGACCCTGAAGTGTGTCGCATGGAGGTGGGCTGGACGTGAGCGCCTGGAAGCAGCAAGCCAAGAAGCTGGTGGGCGGACGGCGCGAGATCGCGCGGCTGCGCAAGGACGTCGACCAGCTGCAGGAGTCGGTCGAGGAGTACCGGCGCCTCAACGAGCGGCTCTCCGACGTGCTCGACATCGTCGAGGAGATCCTGGTCCCGGCGGTCGACCGCGACGAGGAGAAGCTGCGCGCCCTGCTCGCGAAGATCTGACGGCCCAGCGGCTGAGGTCGAGCCGCGGACCGGCCTTCAGGTTGAGGTGCGGTGACCAGGCTCGCAACGGAGCTAGGTGCCAGCGCCAGCGAGGCCTCGAAACCGGCGATGCCTCGCTAGCTCCCGCCGCCACCGGCCTTGCGGCGGTGCATCTTCGGTCCGCCGCCGGTGACCTCCGAGCCGTGGGCCTTCTCCTTGACCGGGCCGTCCTTGGGCACGCCGCGGTCGTTGGCCTGCTTGCGCTCCAGGGCCTCGCGCATCTTGGCCTTGAGGTCCTCGTTGCCCTTGTCGGCGTTGTCGACGCTGTCGTCGGCCATCGGTGCCCTCCACATGCTCACGTCGGTTGGCTGCCACCCTCGCACGCCCGGAATGCTCCGTCGAGGAGGTTTCCCCGCGCCGCCTAGGGTCGGGGCGTGCCGAGTACTTCCCCACGGTCCGTGCCCACGACGCTCGCCGCGGTCCTGGACCTGCTCGCCGTGGTCGTGTTCGCCGCTGCGGGCAAGCACAGCCACGCGGAGCACGGCGGCGCGAGGGAGGTGTTGGTGATCGCGTGGCCATTCGCGGCAGGCGCAGCCGTCGGCTGGGCTGCGCACCTCGCGATCCGTCGTACGCCGCCCGTCGCGCCTCTGGCTGGTGTCTGGGTCGCCGGCGGCGCCCTGGTGGTGGGCCATCTGCTCCGGGTCGTCACCGGCCGCGGGACCGCACCTTCGTTCGTGGTGGTCAGTGCGGTCGTGCTGCTGGTGCTGCTGGTCGGCTGGCGTTGGTTGGCCCGCCTCGTTCGTCGGCGTGGCTAGCCTCTGGACATGGCCGACTCCCCTGGGACTCCCACCATCTACACGTGGGTGGGCGGGATCGACGCCATCGGTCGATGGCTGGACGCCTTCTACGACGAGGTCGAGCAAGACGACCTGCTCGCGCCGGTCTTCGGTGGCGTGGTCACCCGCGCACACCGCGTCCACGTGACCGCGTGGTGGAGCGAGGTGATGGGTGGGCCGGCGACCTACACCGAGACGCTCGGCGGCTACGAGCAGATGCTGGCCAAGCACCGCGGGCTCGCGATCACCCCGGAGCAGCGACTGCGGTTCGTCACCCTGCTGAGCGCGGCTGCCGACGCGGTAGGGCTCCCTGCCGATCCTGAGGCTCGCTCCGCGTTGATGGCCTACGCCGAGTGGGGCAGCCGGCTGGCGGTGGAGAACTCGGCGCCCGACGCAGTGCCTCCGGAGCACGCACCTGTGCCCCGGTGGGGCTGGGGCGTCGCACCGCCCTACCAGCCATGAGCTCGCTCGCTCCCAGGTGACGAGAACGGCGACGGGCTAGGCCGCGGCCTTCCGGTCGCGCTTGACGCGACGGCGCAGCTGCAGGATCCGCAAGGCACCCGCAGAGGCGACCAGGACCGCACCCCCGGCAGCAGCGATCAGCAGGGCGGCGGACAGCGGGGGGTGACCGTCCCAGCCGAAGAAGGAGACCTGGACGCGCTGGGTGTTCTGCAGGATGAAGATCGCCAGCAGGATCAGCACCACCGTCAGCAGCAGCACGGCTGCCCAGGTGCCGCTTGTCCGTGAGCCTCGCAGCGGGTCAGGCGGGGCGGGCTGCTCGGTGGCAGGAGTCGCCGGGTCGGGCTGGCCGGCCGGACCGTCCGCGACGGGGTCCACCGTCCCGGCCTGGTCAGGTTCGCTGGTCATGTCGTTGCTCCGTCCGAGCGCTCGTCGGCGTACATCCTCTCAACACGTACCCACTCGGCCGACGCTCGCACCCCGACGCCTCCCTCGCCCGGAGGAAACGCGGGATGCGCGATCATGCGTGGGTGAGTGACGCGTCCAGGGACCAGGCCGCGAGCTGGCGCGTGATCACGCCCCGACCCACCGGCGGACGGACGGCGCCGCTGCGCAGGTTCCTGCTCACCGAGTCCGGCAGCGCCGGGGTCCTGGTCGGCGCGGTGGTGCTGGCGCTGGTGTGGGCCAACCTCGGCCGGCACTCCTACGACGCGCTGTGGTCCACCGAGGTGTCCCTGCGCGTCGGGCGGCACGCGCTCAGCGACGACCTGCGGGGCTGGCTCGACAGCGGCCTGATGACGTTGTTCTTCCTGGTCATCGGCCTGGAGGCACGACGCGAGTTCGATCTCGGTGACCTGCGCGAGAGACGACGGTTCGTGCTGCCGCTCGCTGCGGGAGTCGTCGGCATGGTCGTGCCGGTGCTGCTCTTCCTCGCGGTGAACGCGGGTCACGGCACCACCGAGGGGTGGGGCATCGCGATGTCCACCGACACGGCGCTCGCGCTCGGCGTGCTCGCCCTGCTCGGCGAGCAGGTGCCCGACCGTGCCCGGGTGTTCCTGGTGACCGTCTTCGTGGTCGACGACCTCATCGCGCTCGGGGTGATCGCCGTCGTCTACAGCGGACGCATCGAGCCGATGCCCCTCGTGGTCGCAGCCCTCCTCTTCGCCGTGCTGCTGTTCGCCGTGACCCGGCGCGTCCAGCAGCGCTGGGTGTACGTCGTCCTGGGGATCGCCCTGTGGGGCGCGCTGCGGGCCGGGGGCGTGGACCCGATCGTCGCCGGGCTCGTCATCGGCCTGGCCGCCCCGGCGTACACCCCGAGCCGTGGGGACCTCGAGGAGGCGACCGGGCTGGTGCGGCGCTTCCGCGAGCAGCCGACCCCGGAGCTCGCCCGCTCGGCGACCTCCGGACTGACCGCGACACTCTCGCCCAACGAGCGGCTGCAGACGTTCTTCCACCCGTGGACGAGCTACCTGATCGTCCCGCTGTTCGGCCTGGCGAACGCCGGGATCACCCTGGACCCGGGGTTCCTCCACGACGCGTACCTCTCGCCGGTGACCCTGGGAGTCGTGCTCGGTTACGTCGTCGGCAAGCCCGTCGCGGTGGTCGCGACCACGCGCCTGGTCACGCTCGTCAGTCGCGGACGCGTCCGCCCTCCGGTCGGCTGGGCCGCGGTGCTGGGCGGCGGCACCATCTCCGGGATCGGCTTCACCGTGGCACTGCTGATCGCGACCCGCGCCTTCACCGGCGACCACCTTGCCGAGGCGAAGCTCGGCGCCCTCACCGCTGCGGTCATCGCCTCGCTCGTGACGCTGGTGGTCTACCGGGCCACTTCCTTGCTGGACCCGGTCGCGCGGGCGCGCGCACTGCTGGGCGACGCCAACCTGATCCAGGACCTCGTCCCCGAGGTCGACGTGGAGCACGACCACGTCCGCGGGGATCCCGACGCCCTGATCACCGTCATCGAGTTCGGCGACTTCCAGTGCCCGCACTGCGGGCGTGCCGAACCGGTGGTGCGCGAGCTGCTCACCGACGCCGGTGTGCGGTACGTGTGGCGCCACCTCCCGCTGCCCGACGTACACCCGCAGGCGCAGCTGGCTGCCGAGGCCGCCGAGGCCGCGGCCGCCCAGGGCGCCTTCTGGGAGATGCACGACCTGCTGCTCACCCAGCCAGGAGCACCTGCGCCTTGCCGACCTGCTCCGGTACGCCGAGGAGCTCGGCCTGGACCCCGACCGGATGCACGAGGACCTGAAACGACGTACGCACGAGTCGCGCGTGGCCCGTGACGTGGAGTCAGCAGACCTCTCGGGGGTCGCCGGGACACCGACATTCTTCATCAACGGCAAGCGCCACTACGGCGCCTTCGACCTCGCCTCGCTCTCGGCCGCCGTCCGCACCGCAAGGGAGTCGGTGCGGACGGCCTGACGCCGCACCGGATCAGCTTGGCGGGCATTCGCACCGCCCGCGTGGTCAGCCCTTGAGCTTGTAGTCCTTGAGCAGGCTGCGGCCGATGATCATCTTCTGGATCTCCGCGGTGCCCTCGCCGATGAGGAGGAAGGCGGCCTCGCGGTAGAGGCGCTCGATCTCGTACTCCTTGGAGTAGCCGTAGCCGCCGTGGATGCGGAAGGACTGCTGGACGACCTCGTTGCAGTACTCCGCGGCGAGGTACTTGGCCATGCCGGCCTCGACGTCGTTGCGCTCGCCACGGTCCTTCATCCGGGCGGCGCGCACCATCATCGCGTGGGCGGTCTCGACCTTGGTGGCCATCTCGGCGAGCTGGAAGAGCACGGCCTGGTGCTGGGCGATCGGCTTGCCGAAGGTCTCGCGCTGCTGGGCGTAGGCGATGGCGAGCTCGAAGGCGCGGTTGGCGACCCCCACGGCGCGGGCGGCGACGTTGACGCGGCCGACCTCGATGCCGTCCATCATCTGGTAGAAGCCCTGGCCCGGCTTCTCGCCGAGCACCTGCTCGGCGGCGACCTGGTGGTTCTCGAAGATGGCCTCGGTGGTGTCGACGCCCTTGTAGCCCATCTTGTCGATCTTCCCGGGGATGGTCAGGCCCGGGGCGGTCTCGCCGAAGCCCGGCTCCTTCTCGACGAGGAAGGCGGTCATGTTCTTGTAGACCGAGTCGTCACCCTCGTCGGTCTTCACGAGCACGGCGACCAGGTTGGACGAGCCGCCGTTGGTCAGCCACATCTTCTGCCCGCTGATCGCGTAGCCAGTCATCGTCCTTCACGGCCTTGGTCTTGATCGCGGCCACGTCGGAGCCCAGGGCCGGCTCGGACATCGAGAACGAGCCGCGCACCTCTCCGGTCGCCATCTTCGGCAGGTACTTCTGCTTCTGCTCCTCGGTGCCGTGCTGTCATCAGCATGTAGGCGACGATGAAGTGGGTGTTGATCACGCCCGAGACGCTCATCCAGCCGCGCGCGATCTCCTCGACCGCCAGGGCGTAGGTCAGCAGCGACTCCCCCAGGCCGCCGTACTCCTCGGGGATCATCAGCCCGAAGATGCCCAGCTCCTTGAGGCCCTCGACGATCTCGGTGGGGTACTCGTCGGCGTGCTCGAGCTCGGTGGCCACCGGGAGGATCTTGGTCTCGACGAACTGCCGGACGACGCTGATGATCTCTTCCTGGACGTCGGTAAGGCCTTCGGTCTCGCACAGGCGCGGCATGGGCGTCCTTCGGTGGTTGGGCGGATGGGTCCGTCGTACGTCGGACCGGGCAGCGCAGGCAACGTTACTGGCCAGTATCACGGCCTCGCCATGACCTGCCTCACGTCGACCCCGGCGTCTTGACGAAGCGGCCGGTCCAGGGGAACCGGGCCACCAGCGCCAGCCGCAGGCTCGGGTGCCTCGCCTGCTCGACCAGTGCGTCGAGCTCGGCCCGGAGGACGCGCCGGTCGTGGCGCAGCTGACGCACGTCGTCGAGCATCGTGGCGACCAGCTCCACCGCCACCTGCGCCACCTCGGCCTCGGTGACCGACTCCGGCGTACGCCGGGCCGGCAGCTCCTCGGGCACCAGCAGGGCGGAGAGCTCTCCCACGACGTCGTAGCCGCTCGCCTCGATGTGCTCGACGGCAGCTCGGCCGCGCGCCCGGATCTCCTCGATCCGCTCGGCGGAGGGCCAGAACCTCTCGCCGCGGCGAGGCACCAGCCGCTCGTCGGCCAGGAAGGTGCGGATGTAGGTGCCGCGGTCGATCGCGGAGTTGAAGCTCCCCAGGTGCTTGTTGATCCGGCGGAGGGTCTCGGCCTCCACCACCCCCATCGAGACGTTGGCGAAGGTGCGGCCGAGGTCGACCGAGTCGGGGTCCACGCCGACGAGCCGCGCGAACCGGTCCCAGATCTCCCGTTCCGGGGCACTGCGGCCCGGCAGCGGCAGCACGTGCACTCGCTCGGCGGGGAAGGAGGCCCCCCAGCGCTCCAGCACCAGGCGGAGGTCGAGGCCGCGCCAGTTCCAGACGTCGCTGGGGTCGTCGCTGGTCGCCAGGCTGTACTGCGCCATCGAGATGACGCCACGGTTCTTCACGTACTCCTGCCAGCTCGCCGTGAACAGGCCGAGAGGCTCGCGGGCCGTCACCACGACGTGCACCTGGGCCCCCGGGTTGTCGGAGACGAGCTGCTCCACCATCCGCGCGGCCTGTTCGTCCGTGGCCGCCGCGAAGAACTCGTGGCTGAGGATCGCGGTGCCGGGCCACTCCGCGATCTCCGCGCGCACCCGGTCCCATGCCTCGAGCTGACGGGGGTTGGCCCTCTTGGCGAAGGTCGCGTCGCCGCGCACGATCCGCGTGCACCAGTAGTGGAAGCGTCGTTCAGGCCCGGGCAGCAGGACACCCTGGGCGCTCAACGCGTCCTTGTTGCCCCACATGATGGTCTGCAGGTACGTCGTGGCGGTCTTGGGAAGGCCGATGTGGAGGAAGACCGTTGCTGCCATGCGGACCTCAGAGCGACCGGGTGTACTTCTCGACGGCCGCGGCCAGGCCTTCCTCGTCCCTCGCGGCGGCGGGGAGGAGCAGCTGCTCGACCAGGTCGGTGACCTCGGCCAGCCGCACGTTCAGCTGCCGACACTCCTGCACCTCGGCCTCGAGGTCCTCCAGGCGGCGCTGCAGCTGGTCGAGCCGGTCGCCGGCGAGGGCACGCGCGAGACGCTCCACGGTGCGGTCGCGGAGGCCGCGCTTGTCGGTCGTCACGTCAGCACTCAATCACCATCGGGCCACCAATCGCGCCACCGGACGCCCGTCCGCACCGTCGCTGCGGGGCGTCACCTCCACAGTGCTGTGCACGATATCGGCTCCCGCAGCCACCAGGACCGCAGCGACCTCGTCCGGGTCGCGCGGCCGGACGACGTCGCGCCGACCGCCGGGCACGTAGGTCTCCCCCGGACGCAGGGCGTCGAAGTCCGCGTAGAGGCGTCCGCCGTCCCCGAGCGACATCCGCGCCAGCCGCGCCAGGGCCTCCAGCCCGCGCCGGTCGGTCGCGTCGACGAGGTGGTTGGCCAGCATCGTCACCGGCCCGTCGAGCCGCGCGATCCGGGCACCGTGGGCGATCACCGTGCGGGTCTCGTGCAGGTTCATCCAGTCCAGGCGCAGGTCCAGGCCTTCCTCCTCGGCCAGCCGGCGTACGCCCCTCGCGGCACCCCACGCGTAGTCGAGGCCGATCGTGGGGATCCCCTGCCGGGCGAACCACAGGGCGTCGGCGCCACGGCCCGACCCCACGTCGACCAGCCGGTGCACCTGCTCCTGCGACGCGGCGTGGCTCGCCAGCGCGCTCGGCTCGAGAGGAGGCACCGTGTCCCGGACCCGGCTGTAGCGGCGGTCCCACTCGTTGCGGTGCACCCGGATGCCCCTGAACCAGCCGTTGAGCCGGCGGACCGTGGTGCGCGGGGTCTCGAAGTGGAAGGCGGGGTCGGGCACCCTCCACCCGGGGCCGTACGTCGCCTCGAGCAGCTTCTCGGGACGGGCCGGAGCCGGCAGCGTGCGACCGGCGAGCGTGCAGGTGCCGAGCGGGAAGATCCACTCCTCCTCGAAGGGTGTGCCGATCTCGCCCAGCAGGTAGAGCGATCCGTCGAGGAAGTAGCCCCCGAAGACGTCGAGCCCGCGCACCCCGCCGTCGGCCTCGACCACGTCCACCTTGAAGGCAGCCCCGCTGTACCGGTCGACCGCGAACCCCTGCTCGCGCAGCGCGCGCTGGAGGCGCAACGACTCGCGCACGACGTCGAGAGGGTGGGTGTGCCGGCTGACGTAGCCGAGGTCCACGTCGCTGTCGTGGCCGATGAAGTCCTGCTCCCGGACGGCGCCGAGCAGCGTCCCGTACGCCGGGAAGGCCTCGACGCCGGCCTCGCGCAGCGCGGCGAGGACCTTCTCCGTGGAGTCCAGCAGCGGTCGCGTGTGCTCGGGGTCGCGGGTGTCGAAGGTGGTGGCGATCCGGTTCGACTTGTCCAGGCCGAGGGGGCGCCCCTTGTCGTCCACGACCGCGATGCGTCCCTGGCTCCGACCGAGGTGCACCTCCTCGTCGAAGGCGACCCTGCCGCTGACGTGCTCGACGATCGAGACCCGCGTGACACCGTCGAGGAACCGCTTGAGCATCGGCGGCCACGGCGCGACGCCGTCCCGGGTGTCCCGGAGGGTCCAGAACGACCAGATCCGGCGGCCGTCGAAGAGCACGTCCACGACCGTGTCGGTACGTGGCACCAGGTGGATGCCCTCGTCGTCCACGGCCGTCACGCGCTCGGGCGACGAGCTCGGCGTCACTGGACCTCCGGGCTCGTCATCCGGTGACGAACTCGTTGGCGCGCGTCAGGTCCTCGTCGAAGTCCACCTCGACGATGTGGTACTCGGAGATGTCGAGCGCCTCCACGCGCAGGCCGTCCTCCGCGATCGCCAGCTCCAGGCCCCCTTCGAAGTACTCCTGGTCGTCGACCTCCCCGAGCCTCTTGAGCAAGGTCGCCTTGTCCTCAGCGGAGATGTAGTTGATGCCGACCGCCTCACCGAGGCCGCCGACGACCGACTTGCTCAGCTCCTTGATGTAGCCGTCGTCGTCGAGGGTGTACTTCACCTCCTCCTCCGCCACGGACTCGGTGTTGACGCACACGAAGCTGCGGCCGGTCTCGATGTGCTCGTGCAGCATCGGCAGGACCCGGGGGTCGAAGACGACGTCGCCGTTGAGCCACATCACCCCGCCGGCCTGCGAGAGCTGCAGCGCCTTGAGGAGGCTCTTGGAGGTGTTGGTGGAGTCGTAGACCTCGTTGTAGACGAAGGAGATGTCGGGCATCGCCTCGATCACGAGGTCGAGCTTGAAGCCGATCACAGCGGTGACGTGCACGTCGTCGTAGGCCTCGCGCAGGGCGTTGACCGCGCGGCGCATGATGCTCTCCCCGGAGCGCAGCCGGGTGAGGGGCTTGGGGTGCGGGCGGCCCAGGCGGGTGCCGAGCCCCGCCGCGAGGATCACGACCTGCGTGGTCATCTGGCACTCCTGGTGTCGAGGGCTGTGGACGATCCCGGCGATGCTATCTGCGCCGGGTCCCCACCGGCTTCGCACCGGGCGACGGCGCGGCTCGTGACGGCGGCGCGTAGCAGGGCGAATGTTGCCTGACGACGACTAGGCTCGCGGACCGTGACCACCACTCCTCCCCGCGTCTACGCGGCTCGACTCGCCGGCCTGCCGGTGTTCGACCCGCAGGGCGACCAGGTGGGCAAGGTGCGCGACGTCGTGGTGGTGCTGCGCCGCGACGTCCGGCAGCCCCGGGTGGTTGGCCTGGTCATCGAGGTCTTCGGACGGCGGCAGATCTTCGCCCCGATGACCCGGGTGACGAACATCGACGCGGGCCAGGTGATCACCACCGGGCTGCTGAACATGCGCCGCTTCGAGAAGCGGTCGACCGAGACGCTGGTCGTCGGGCAGATGCTGGACCGCAAGGTCAGCATCAGGAGCACGGGCCTGGTGGGAACGGTCTTCGACGTCGCGATGGAGCAGGCGCGCACCCGTGACTGGGTGCTCTCGCGGGTCGCCGTCGCCGAGCCCGCGAAGGGCTTCCGCCGCAAGGCCCAGACCCACGTCGTGGAGTGGGACGACGTCGAGGGGCTGCACGACCGGCAGGACAACCAGGGTGCCGAGCACCTGATCGCGTCGCTGGCCGACCTGCGCCCCGCCGACGCCGCCAACGTGATCCACGAGCTCACCCCACAGCGCCGTGGCGAGGTGGTCGCGGGGCTGGACGACGAGCGGCTGGCCGACGTCCTCGAGGAGCTGCCCGAGGAGGACCAGGTCGAGATCCTCGAGCACCTCGACTCCGAGCGGGCCGCCGACATCCTCGAGGAGATGTCGGCCGACGACGCCGCCGACCTGATCGCGGACCTGCCCCCCGAGACCGCCCAGCAGCTGCTCTCGCTGATGGAGTCCGAGGACGCGGCCGAGGTGCGCCGCTTGATGGTCTACGGCGAGGAGACCGCCGGCGGGATGATGACGCCGGAGCCGGTGATCCTGCCCCCCGACGCCACCGTGGCCGAGGCGCTGGCCCACGTGCGCAACGAGGAGCTCACCCCCTCGCTGGCCGCCATCGTGCACGTCTGCCGGCAGCCGCTCGAGACGCCGACCGGTCGCCTGCTGGGCGTCGCGCACATCCAGCGGCTGCTGCGCGAGCCGCCGTCGACGCTGGTCGCGGGCGTGCTGGACACGGGCATCGACTACCTGCGCCCGGAGGCGACGCTCGAGGACGTCTCGATGTTCCTGGCCACCTACAACCTCGTGGCCGCCCCCGTCGTCGACGAGCAGGGCCGCCTGCTCGGCACCGTCACCGTCGACGACCTGCTCGACCACCTGCTGCCCGAGGGGTGGCGCGACCGCAAGCTCGGGCGGGGTTGACCGGCATGAGCGAGCGAATCGAGAAGCGGCCAGAGAAGCGGGCGGAGAAGAAGCCGGAGCGGGCCACGCGCACCACCCGCCTCGACACCCCGCAGGAGGTACGGCGCAGCCGCGTGCGCCGCCCGGCCGTCCCGCAGGACACCTTCGGCGTCTTCGCCGAGCAGTTCGCCCGGTTCATGGGCACCGCCCGGTTCCTGATCTACATGACGCTGTTCGTCGTGCTCTGGTTCGGCTGGAACACGTTGGCACCGGTGGGCTGGCGCTTCGACGACTACCCGTTCATCTTCCTCACGCTGATGCTCAGCCTGCAGGCGTCGTACGCCGCTCCGCTGATCCTGCTCGCACAGAACCGCCAGGAGGTGCGCGACCGGATCGTCAACGAGCAGGACCGGCAGGCCAACGCGAGCGCCCACGCCGACATGGAGTTCCTGGCCCGCGAGGTCGCCTCGCTGCGGATGGCGCTCGGCGAGGTGGCCACCCGCGACTACCTGCGCTCGGAGCTGCGCAACCTCGTCGAGGAGCTCGTCGAGAAGGACGCGGAGGGTGCCGAGCACGGCCAGCACTCCCCGGACGACCCCTCGTGACGCCACGTAGGCTGTGGCCATGTCTTCCCCCGAGTCCACCCCCGGACGACTCCCCACCAAGGAGCTGATCGACACCGCGCTGGCCCGGGTCAACGACCCGGAGATCAAGCGCCCGATCACCGAGCTCGGCATGGTCGAGCGCGTCGACGTCGACGACACCGGCATGGTCACCGTCAAGGTCCTGCTCACGGTCGCCGGCTGCCCGATGAAGGAGACGATCACCCGCGACGTCACCGCGGAGGTCTCCAAGGTCGAGGGAGTCACCGGTGTCCAGGTCGAGCTGGGCGTGATGAGCGGCGAGCAGCGCGCCGGGCTCCAGGACAAGCTGCGTGACGGGCATGCCCAGCGCGAGATCCCGTTCGCCCAGCCCGGCTCCCTGACCAAGGTCTACGCCGTGGCCTCCGGCAAGGGTGGCGTCGGCAAGTCCTCGGTGACGGTGAACCTCGCGATCGCGATGGCCAAGACCGGGCAGAAGGTCGGCATCGTCGACGCCGACGTCTACGGGCACTCGGTGCCGGCGATGCTCGGCATCGCCGACACCCGGCCGACCCAGGTCGAGGACCTGATCATGCCGGTCCCGACGCCTTCCGGCGTCTCGGTGATCAGCATCGGCATGCTCAAGCCCCGCCGCGACCAGGTGGTGGCCTGGCGCGGGCCGATGCTCGACCGCGCGCTGGTGCAGATGCTCGCCGACGTCTACTGGGGCGACCTCGACGTGTTGTTCCTCGACCTGCCGCCCGGCACCGGCGACGTGGCGATCTCATTGGGCCAGCACCTGCCCAACGCCGAGGTCATCGTGGTCACCACCCCGCAGGAGGCGGCCGCGGAGGTCGCCGAGCGCGCCGGGACGATGGCCTCGATGATGCACCAGCGGGTGGTGGGCGTCGTGGAGAACATGAGCTACCTGCCGTGCCCGCACTGCACCGAGGAGGGCAAGGACCACCGCCTCGAGGTCTTCGGACGCGGCGGCGGACGACGCGTGGCCGACACCCTCGGCGGCCGGTTCGGCTACGACGTGCCGCTGCTCGGGGAGATCCCGCTGGACCTGAGCCTGCGCGAGGGCGGTGACGTGGGCAAGCCGATCGTGGAGTCCGACCCGACGGCACCCGGCGCGAGGGTGCTCACGTCGATCGCCGAGGGCCTCAACGGGCGCGGCCGCGGCCTTGCCGGGATGCAGCTCGGCCTGAGCCCCACCCGGAAGGGCTGAGGCGCACCCTTGTTCGGCATCGGACTCCCCGAGCTGATGGTCATCGCGGTCGTCGCGGTGGTCGTCTTCGGGCCCGAGAAGCTGCCGGACTACGCCCGTCAGGCTGGCCGGTTCGCCCGGCAGATCCGCAACCTGGCGCGCTCGGCGCAGGACCAGCTGCGCGAGGAGCTCGGCCCGGAGTACGCCGACCTGAAGCTGACCGACCTCGACCCCCGCCAGGCGATCCGCCGACACATCCTCGAGGCGATGGACGAGGACGACGACCTGGGTCCCGACGGTCGCCCGGTGGCGTCGACCTCTCCTCCCGTGCTGGCTCGCGGCGAGCGCCCGCCGTTCGACCTCGAGGCCACCTGACCCTCCTGCGACCGCGAGTGGCCCGGTGCGGGACCGGCGGCCCTCGCTCCGGCTCTGGCGACGGCACGAAGCCCTGTGGGATCATCCCCACGCGGGAGAGCCGCACTCGGGACGAGCCGTGCGGACAGGGGTGTCGATGAGAGGTCGCATCCAGGGCGTCTTCAAGATCGCGTTCGCCGGGCCGCTGCTGCGCCGGGTCGCCTTCCACGTCGGGCGTCTCACCGGTGCTGTCGACCGCGGGTTCTTCCTGCGGCTGTTCCTGGGCCTGGTCTCGATCGTGCTCCTGGCCGCACTCCTGGTCACCCTCATCCAGGGTCCGCGAGACGGCGTCGGGGAGTTCTTCGACACCCTGGGCAGGAGCTTCTACTGGGGCGTCACCACCGTGATGGGATCGGGAGAAGCGTCGTACGTCACCACGCCCGGCGGCTACCTGATCTCCTGGTTGCTGGTGCTGTTCGGGGTGGCCATCGTCGCCTCGATCACCGGCGCCCTGGTGGGCTTCGTGATCGACTTCATCCTCAAGGAGGGCCAGGGCATGGGAGCAGCGGGGTACCGCGACCACATCGTGGTGTGTGGCTGGAACTCGACCGCGCGTGAGCTGGTGGCCGAGCTCGAGGGCGACGACTACGAGCACAAGATCGTGCTGATCCACGAGGGTGAGAAGAACCCCGCGGGGCACGGGGTCTACTTCGTCAGCGGTGACGTGACCAGCAGCGAGGACCTGCGCCGTGCCGGCATCGAGGAGGCGATGGCCGCCGTGGTGTGCCCGGTCGACTCGAGCAACGAGGCAGACATGCGCTCGATCCTGACCGTGATGGCGATCGAGTCGATCGCGCCGCAGGTGCGCACGGTGGTGGAGGTGAACAACCCCCAGCACGTCGAGCACTTCCGGCGTGCCAACGCCGACGAGATCATGGTGACCTCGCGGATCGCCTCACGGCTGCTGGCGCGGTCCTCGCTCTACCCCGGACTAGCCGAGATCGTCACCGACATCGTCTCCGGGGGTGAGGGCTCGGAGCTGTACCGCGTGGAGCTGCCCGCGGAGTTCATCGGCTTCTCGGTCGACGAGCTCTCTGCGCGGCTGCGCTCGGACCACTCCGCCACGCTGCTGGCCATCGGGCGGCAGGGGCACACGCACGTCAACCCGCCGGCCGACTTCCGCCTCGTCGCGGGCGACGACGCCGTGGTGGTCGCGGAGTCGCTGGGGACGCTGGCCCCGCTGGCGATCTCCTCGCACGAGTAGCCGGTTGACAGGAGCTGCCCGGGCTCCGGCGACTCAAGCGGCTCAGGCGGCTCGGGCGGAGCCGGGATGTGCCGCGTCAGCACTGCCCTGCGGCTCGTCCGCGAGCTCGAGAGCCGGCGAGCGTTGCGAGCTCTCCACGAGCAGGAACACGCGCCACACGACGCCGGCAGCCAGCACCAGCGGCACCGCGACGCGGAGCGAGTGCCCGGGATCGGCCAGGCTCAGCACGAGGATCCAGGCCACGACGATCAGCGCCAGGGACCCGTCGACGAGCGCTGCCCACCGGGGTTCCCCGGCGGTGTGCAGCAGGTCTGCCAACCGCACGCCCTCGTGTCGTTCTTGTCCCATGTGTCCTATTCTGCATGCTTTCGCGGGACAAAGCGAGGTTTTTCGGCGATCAGCCGGTCTTGGAGCGAAGCCCGACCTTGATCTCCAGGGTCTTGCCGCCACGCTGCACCGTGAGGGTGACCCGCTCCCCTGCGACGTGCGTCCGGATCGCGACGACCAGGTCGATCGACCCGGTGACCGGCTTCCCGTCGATCTTGCGGATGACGTCGCCGACCTTCAGGTCCGAGGACGCGGCCGGCAGGCCGGGCGTCATCGACTTGATCTCGGCACCGTCGTGCTTGGCGGTGCCCTCCACGTCGGCGCCGATGAGCGGGTACTGCGCCTTCCCGGTCCGCAGGATCTGACCGGCCGTGACCTGGACCTGCTCCATCGGGATCGCGAAGCCGACGCCGATGTTGCCGCCCTGGTCGTTGCTCACCTGCGAGCCGAGCGAGGCGATCGCGGAGTTCACCCCCACCACCTGGCCCTGCAGGTTCACCAGCGGGCCGCCGGAGTTGCCGGGGTTGATGGCGGCGTCGGTCTGCACCGCATTGATGTAGGAGTTGTCGTTGGCCCCCTCGCCCGTGGTCACCGGCCGGTTCACCGCGCTGACGATCCCCGACGTGACGGTCGCGGAGAGACCCAGCGGCGACCCGATGGCCACGACGGTCTCACCGACGCGCATCTGCTGGGCCGAGCCGATGCGAGACCGGTTTGAGGCCCTTGGTCTTGGGAGCGTCGAGGACGGCGAGGTCGTAGACCGTGCTCCGGCCGATCACCGTGGCCTTGGAGTGGTTGCCGTCCTGGTCGATGATCTCGATCGGCCCGTGGTCCGCGTCGGCCTGCGCAACCACGTGGTTGTTGGTGATGATGTGGCCCCGGCCGTCGAGGACGAACCCGGAGCCGGTCGCGCCCTGGTCCTTGCCGTCGTACTCCGCGACGATCTGCACCGTGCTGGGCAGCACCTTCTGGGCCACCGAGGCGACGCTCTGGTTGTCGGCCGGCAGTGGCGCCGCCTGCCGCTTCTGCACGGCGATCACGTCGGTGGTGGTGGTGCCGCTGTCGGAGCGGACGAGCAGGGCGCCGATGGCGCCGCCGGCGATGCCGAGGACCAGCGCGAGCAGCGCCACCGCCGGGACCAGCCACGCCGGGAGCTTGGCCCGCGGCGGGATGGCGGGGCGACCCGCTCGGGGGCGGTGCCGTGCTCCCACGGCGCGGGGAAGGGCACGGTCGGTTGGTAGGCCGCCTGCTGCTGGTTCGGCGGCGGGTACGACGCCGGGGGCGGGACGTCGCCCTGGCCCGACTCCTGGCCCGACTCCTGGCCCGACTCCTGGCCCGACTCCTGGCCCATCTCAGGGCCGGGCTCGTGGTTGCTCACGCCATCTATCTTGGCCTACGCGCCCACACCGGCAACCGGTTGGTCTCACCGGCCGTCGGCGTCATGGTCGCCGTGGGGCTCGGCACGCTGCCGCGGAAGTCGGCGGGAGCAGGCCGGGACGGCACGTCGGAGCGACCGGTGGGGCCGCCGGTGACCGCCAGCAGGGCCAGCGCGCACGCCCCGACCGCGCTCCCGCCGGCCACGGCGACAGCAGTGCGCCGCCGCGAGGCGCTGCGCTCGATCACGTTCACCTCGGCCCAGGCCGCACTCGCGTCGACGTCGTACAGGGAGCCGAGCAGGCGCTCCGGGGGCAGCCCGCGGGACGGCGCCGAGAGGTTGCCGAGCTGACGCTTGGTCCAGCCCTCGTGCTCGACGAGGTGCCGGCAGCCCGGGCAGGCGAGCACGTGGGACCAGGCCCGCTCCTCCTCGGCCGGTGAGAGCTGGCCGTCGACGAGGGCGGAGGCCTTCGAACCGATGTGGCCGCTCAGGGACAGCATCACCGCACCTGTCCGGCGAGGCCGACCGTGGGGCCGAGACCGGGTCCGGCGAAGCGGGTGCGACCGTCGCTCGGAGCCCGGTGGGCGAGCGCGGCCCGGAGCTGTGCCCGGCCGCGGTGGATGCGCGAGCGCACGGTGCCCAGCTTCAGGCCGAGCACGTCGGCGATCTCCTCGTAGGTCAGCCCCTCGACGTCGCAGAGCACGACGGCCGCGCGGAAATCCGGAGCCAGCGCACTCAGTGCCGCCTCGATGTCGGCGTCGAACATCTGGTCGAGGTGCTGCACGTCCGGGGTCGGCAGGGCGCTGGGCAGCCGGCTCGCCGCCTCGTCGCTGAGCGCGTCGAAGCGGATGCGCTGCTTGCGGCGGGCCTGGTCGAGGAAGAGGTTCGTGGTGATCCGGTGCAGCCAGCCGGCCATCGTCCCGGGGGTGTAGGTGTGCAGCGACCGGAAGACGCGCACGAACACCTCCTGGGTGAGGTCCTCGGCGTCGTGGCTGTTGCCGGTCAGGCGGTAGGCCAGCCGGTAGACGCGGCCGGAGTGCTCGCTGACGAGCTGCTCCCAGCGCTCCTTCTCGGGAAGCTCCGGAGGAGTCGTCGCACCTGACACGGTCTCGGCCACGTCACCAACGCTAGGAGCGTTCCCTGAGACAGCGCTGAGGGGAGGCTCGGAACCGACCTTGTAGGGGTCGGCCTTCGAGGAGAGCGGACGGCGGAGCACAACGGCTGAACGAACGGCTCGGGGCCGTTTGTTCCCGGCGCTTGTTCCCGGGCGCACCCCTGGCCGCGCACGGTGCCGGCTCCCCGGCCAGGGCCGTCGGGGGCGATAGGGTCGGGCTGCACCGCAGGTACGCACGAGAGGGACGAGATGGTCGCGCCGATGAAGCCCGCCAGCTGGACCTACGCCGAGGAGTACGTCGCCGAGGACGAGATCCTGGCCAAGGCGCGCGCACACTCCGAGGAGGTCGGCGCCACCGCGGTCGGCTCGGGTGCTGGGGCCGCACTCCGCCTGATCGCCTCGCTCCTGGAGGCCCGTGCCGTCGTCGAGATCGGCACCGGTACCGGCGTCTCCGGACTGTGGCTGCTGCGCGGCATGCGTCCCGACGGCATCCTGACCACCGTCGACAGCGAGGGCGAGCACCAGCGCCTGGCCAAGCAGACCTTCACCGAGGCGGGCATCCCCAGCCAGCGCGTGCGACTCATCCCCGGACCGGCGCTCGACGTCGTCCCGCGGCTGACCGACGGCCACTACGACCTGGTCTTCTGCGACGCCGACAAGCAGGAGTACCCCGCCTACCTCGACGAGGCGCTCCGGCTGCTGCGCCCCGGTGGCGTGGTCGCCTTCGACAACGCGCTGTGGCACGACCGCGTGGCCGACCCCGCCCAGCGCGACCAGGAGACGGTGGCCATCCGCGAGCTGGGCAACACGATGCGCGACCACGACTCGCTGGTGCCGGTGCTGCTCCCCGTCGGCGACGGACTCCTGGTGGCCAAGAAGATCTGGACCCCCGCCGACTGACTCAGTCGTAGCTGGCGACCGAGACGAACCCCTCAGGCCCGCCGGCGACCGCGACCACCTCGCACTCCTCGATGAGCACCGGCGGGGAGCCGACGATCTGCGAGCCCGGCGACTCGGCCGCCGTCTTGGAGAACTCCGACTGGAACGCCGCACGGGCCGCGTCGTCGACGAAGACGTAGCAGCCCTCGAACCACTCGCCGGCACGCATCCGCCAGGTCTTGAACCGCAGGCCCTCGCGCTGCTCGAAGCGCGCGTGCGACTGGCCGCTGACGTAGTCCCGGAGCTGTTGCTCGACCCCGTCCGGGGCCTCGGCCAGCGACCAACGGACCGTCAACGCAGAGCTCTTTCCTGAGCTGCTCATCGCTCGACTCCTTCCAGCGGGTCCGGCGACCCCAGCCAGTCCAGCAGCAACCGGGCACCGAAGCCAGTCGGGCCCTCGGTCCACTCGAAGGAGTCCTTGGGCGCGTCGCCGACCGAGGCGATGTCCAGGTGCGCCCAGGGCAGGCCGCCGACGAAGTGCTGGAGGAAGAGCGCCGCCGTGATGGCTCCCGGGCCGCCGGGAGCGTTGTCGGAGTCGGCGATCTTCGAGCTCAGCTTGGACTCGTACTCCTCGCTCAACGGCATCCGCCACACCGGCTCACCGGCTCGTGCGCCGGCGACGTCGAGGTGATGTGCCAGGGCGTCGTTGTTGGCGAACAGGCCGCCGAGGTGCTCACCCAGGGCCACCTTCACCGCGCCGGTGAGGGTGGCGACGTCGACCAGCACGTCGGGGCCGAGCTTGTCGACGGCGTAGGCGAGGCCGTCGGCCAGCACCAGCCGGCCCTCGGCATCGGTGTTGGTGACCTCGGTCGTGCGCCCGCCGTACTGGGTGATCACGTCGCCGGGACGCATCGCGTGGCCGCCGACGGCGTTCTCCGCCATTGGCAGCAGCCCGGTGACGCGGACCCGGCAGTCGATGTCGGGAAGTGCGGCCATCACGGCGGCGACCACGGCGGCGCCGGTCATGTCGCGCTTCATCGTCACCATCGACTGGCCCGGCTTGATCGAGAGGCCACCGCTGTCGAAGGTGATGCCCTTGCCGACGAGCACGACGTGCGGCACCGAGCGGGATCGGCCCGGCGGCTTGTAGGTCAGCTCGACGAACCGGGGCGGAGCGGCGGCGGCCTGGCCGACTCCCACGACCCCGCCGAAGCCCTTGTCGGCCAGCTGCTTCTCGTCCAGGACGGTCGCGCCGAGCCCGGCCTCCTCGGCCGCGGTGACGGCCTGCTCGGCCAGCCAGGTGGGCGTCTTGATGTTCGCCGGGACGCTGGCCAGCAGTCGCGCCCACCAGCTGGCCCCGGCCACCGCCACTGCCCGGTGCAGGCGAGCGGCGTGCTCCTCGTCGTCGGGGGTCAGGGCCAGCGCGATGGTGCCGACCGGGCGGTCCGCGGGACCGTCGCGGTGCATCGAGAACCCGAAGGAGCCCAGGATGGCGCCCTCGGCGAACGCGGCCATCGCCTCGTCGTCACCGACTGCGGCCACGGAGGAGGCCACGGCGTCGGTGTTCGTCGTACGACGTGCAAGGGCTGCACCTGCGCGACGCAGGTCGCGCGGGGTCCCGGCGCCGACCCCGACGAGCAGCACCCTCGAGAGGCTGCGGTCGGTGGCCTCCGTCACCGGCAGCTCGGCGACCTCGCCGACCCGTCCGGTGACGTCGTTGCGCCCCAGCAGGGCGGCCAGGTCGAGCCCGGAGTCCTCGGCCAGCTCTGCCGCGCCCGGGCCGAGGGAGGGTCCGTCGTCGCCGGGTGCGGGGGCGAGCACGGCCACGGCCACGATCCCGACTCCGTCGAGGCGCGAGGGCGGGGCGTCGGTCAGGGTGAGCCGGGGTGGGGACACCTGCGGGGGAAGCGGCACGCGACGACCCTATAACCGGCGCAGGCCGACCAGGACGCGTCGGTCCAGGCAGCAGAAGGCCCCCGTGCTCCCTGACGGGAGCGCGGGGGCCGTTGCCTGTTGCGGCTTGGTGGGTGGGCCGGCGTCAGCCGACCACGTCCTTGAGTGCGTCTCCGAGCGCACCGGCCTCCTCGGCGTTGAGCTCGACCACGAGCCGGCCACCGCCTTCGAGGGGAACCCTCATCACGATGCCGCGACCCTCCTTGGTGACCTCGAGCGGGCCGTCGCCCGTCCGCGGCTTCATGGCCGCCATGTGCACACCTCTTCCTGTGTCATTCGTGCGCAGACGCGCCCAACTTCCAGACCATTATTCCCCATGACTGCTAGCGCACGGACGGCGTCACGTGGAAGGGCCGTCGCGGCAGTGCGGCAGACTCGCTCCGACCGACGACCAGTTCCGAGTCCTCAGGAGACGAGATGACCGACACAGCGCTGGATCCGGTGCTCTACGAGGTTGCCGACGGTGTCGCCACCATCACCCTGAACCGCCCCGAGGCGATGAACGGCCTGGACATCGCCACCAAGGAGGCCCTGCTCCGCGCCGTACGCGCTGCGGCGACCGACGAGGCCGCGCGCTGCGTCGTGCTGACCGGCAGCGGTCGGGCCTTCTGCGTGGGCCAGGACCTCAAGGAGCACGTCCAGATCCTCAAGGGATCTGACGCCGAGCAGCTGTTCACCACCGTCGAGGACCACTACAACCCGATCGTGAGCACCCTGCTGACGATGCCCAAGCCGGTCGTGGCCGCGGTCAACGGCGTGGCCGCCGGCGCAGGTGCGAGCCTCGCCTTCGCCAGCGACCTCCGGGTCGTGCACGAGTCCGCCGGCTTCAACCTCGCCTTCGCCGGTGTGGCGCTGAGCTGTGACACCGGTTCCTCCTGGACGCTGCCCCGGTTGGTCGGCCGGGCCAAGGCGCTGGAGCTGCTCTACTTCCCGCGCACCATCAGCGCGGCGGAGTCACTCGAGCTCGGCCTCGCCACGAGCGTCGTCGGAGCCGAGGAGTTCGCCACCGAGGTCGCCGGGCTCGCGCGCAGGCTGGCCGACGGACCGACAGTTGCCTACGGCGCGATGAGGCGATCGGTGGAGTACTCCTCGGGTCACGGCTTCGAGGACTCACTGGCCTTCGAGGCCTCGATGATGACCCTCACGGGCAGCACCGAGGACCACCGCAACGCCGTCGACGCCTTCGTGGGCAAGCAGAAGCCGTCGTACGCCGGGCGCTGATCGCCCGCAGCAGCCTCACCCGTCACATGTTTACCCGGGCAGCAGGCAGAACTGTTGCCTGGCAGGCAAAACTTTGCCTGCCAGCGTTCGGTTCACCCGGACGCCCGGGTAAACCCAGATCCAGCCTCAGCGCCGGGCGCCCACAGCGCGGAGAAGGCCGGTGGGCCCGGTGGTGTTGGCCTGGCGGCGGCTGAGGCCGTGGCCGTACTCGACGGTGACCGCCACGCCGCGGAAGTAGCGGTTGTACCACTCGGTCATCGTCCCGTGGCAGACGCCGTCGCAGTTGAACGCCTTGGTCGGGAGGTGCAGCTGCCGGTGCAGCCGGCGCACCAGTGGACGACCCTTGGCGCCGGCCCGGCCTACGCCGTGGAGGGGCTGGTGGAAGCTGACCACGTAGGCGGGACGAACGCTGTTGAGGAAGCTCATCATCGCCCGCGTCTCCGGTTCGGAGGCCGCCGAGGATCCGGAGTACGTCCCGCCGCCGAGGTGCACCCAGTGGAACGGCCAGTTGCGGTTGAGGTCGACCCCGTGGGCGTTCTGGCGGGTGTTCCGGGCGCGTCCGTCAGGGTTGTAGACCGGGACCACCCAGATGTCCGCGCCCTTGATGGGGCGGCCGTCGATCAGGTTGACGAGGATCCGCGCGGGGCCCGGCTCGTCTCCGTGCATGCCGGCCATGATGACGGCCTTGCGGGTCGACGTCGGCTGGCCCAACCGGTAGGCCACGATCGCGCGACCCTTCACGGAATGACCGATCACCCGCGTCTCGACCACGGCCGGCTTGCCTGGCACGGCCGCCTGCGAGACCACCGGGGTGGCGGCGGTCAGCAGTGCGAGCGACCCCGCCGAGAGGGCCAGCAACCGCCATCGTCTGCCACCGGAGAGGTGCACGCGCATGCGCCAAGTCATGCGCCGGACACTAGCCGCCCTGCGACGGCCCGTCCCGAGGAAGTCGGCGATCCTCGACGTCGCGGTCGAGCTGGTCGGCCAGCCGGTCGATCAGGGCATCGACCTCGCTGGCGCGGTATCCGCGCAGCACGGTGTTGAACCGCAGCCCCCGCAGGTCCTCACCAGTCACCGGCCGGTCGGCTGGCAGGCGTACGTCGGCGCGGTCGTCGTAGGCCTGACCGAGACTGCCGCCCCGACCCGCCGCCACCGCGGCCACCCCGCCGATGGCGAGCACGATCAGAACGGCCAGGAACCAGTTCACCGGGCGTTCTCCCCCGCTGCTCGGCCCGCGGTGAGGACGGCCACCGCCTCCGCCACGTCGTCGGTCACCGTCAGCATGTCCAGGTCGGCCTGGTTGATCTTGCCGTCCGCCAGGACCGTCGTGCGCAGCCAGTCGAGCAGCCCGGCCCAGTAGGCGGAGCCGATCAGCACGACCGGGAACGAGGTGACCTTCTTCGTCTGGACCAGGGTCAGTGCCTCGAACATCTCGTCCAGGGTGCCCAGACCGCCCGGGAGCACGGCGAAACCGCGGGCGTACTTGACGAACATCGTCTTGCGGGCGAAGAAGTAGCGGAAGTTGACCCCCACGTCGACCCACTCGTTCAGGCCGATCTCGAAGGGCAGCTCGATGCCGAGGCCGACGCTGGTGCCGCCCGCCTGCTGGGCCCCCTTGTTCGCGGCCTCCATCGCGCCCGGTCCACCGCCGGTGATCACCGCGAAGCCCGCCTCGGCCAGCGACCGGCCGAGATGCTCGCCCACGGCGTAGAAGGGGTCGTCGGGTGCCGTGCGCGCGGAGCCGAAGACACCGATCGCCGGGCCGAGCTCGGCGAGAGCACCGAAGCCCTCGACGAACTCCGACTGGATCCGCAGCACCCGCCACGGGTCGGTGTGCACCCAGTCGGTGGGGCCCCGGGAGTCGAGCAGGCGCTGGTCCGTCGTACCTCCGTCGACCTGGGCGCCACGCAGGACCGTCGGTCCGCGGTGCTTCTCGCGACGTCCGTCCGCGGTGCGTCCCGCGGTCTCCTCGCTCGGCCGACCGATCTTCTCGTCGCGCTCGCTCATGACGTGACCCCCAGCCAGCGCCTCATCGTCTGCTCGCACGCGTGCAGCTGCGCGAGCGGCACGTGCTCGTCCTGCTTGTGGGCGAACATCGGGTCGCCGGGGCCGTAGTTGACCGCCGGAACGCCCAGGCCGGTGAAGCGCGCCACGTCGGTCCAGCCGAACTTCGGTTTGGGCTCCCCGCCCACGACCTCGACGAAGGCCTTGGCCGCCGGCACCCCGAGGCCGGGCAACGCACCGGGCTCGGCGTCGGTGATCTCGAGCTCGTAGCCGTCGAAGAACTCACGTACGAACTCCAGCGCCTCCTCGACCGAGCGGTCGGGCGCGAACCGGTAGTTGACCGTCACCTGGCACGAGGGCGGGAGCACGTTGGTGGCGACGCCACCGCTGATCAGGACCGCGTTGAGGCCCTCGCGGTACTCCAGGCCGTCGATCACGGGACGTCGTGCCTCGTAGTCGTTGAGCCGGCGCAGCACCTCCCCCGCGCGGTGCACGGCGTTGACGCCACGCCAGGACCTCGCGGAGTGTGCCGCCTCTCCGGGGACGTGCACCTCGACCCGGATGGTGCCCTGGCAACCCGCCTCGACCAGCGCGTCGCTGGGCTCCATCAGGATGGCGAAGTCGGCCTCGACCAGGTCGGGGCGCTCGTTGGCGATCCGGCGCAGGCCGTTGTGGACGCCCTCGATCTCCTCGCACTCGTAGAAGACGTAGGTCAGGTCGCGGTTGGGGCGCGTGACGTCGTGGGCGAGCCGTAGGGCGACCGCGACCCCGCCCTTCATGTCGCAGGTGCCGAGACCGTGCAGGAGCGTCCCGTCGTTGCGCGAGGGCAGGTTGTCGTTGAGCGGCACCGTGTCGAGGTGTCCGGCGACCACCACCCGTTCGCCGAGCCCGAGATCGGTGCGGGCCACGAGGGAGTTCCCGATCCGCGTCACCTGGAGATGGTCGAGCGCCCGGAGTGCTGCCTCGACCAGGTCGGCGAGGTGCTGCTCGTCCCGGCTCACCGACTCGACGTCGACGATCTGCTGGGTCAGGGTCACCACGTCGTCGCTGAGGTCGAGGCCCATGCGCCAGATCTTGTCACCCCGGTCTGCGTCGGGTGCGCAGTCGCCCAGGAGTCACCCAAGAGTTACTCCGAAGTCATTCCGTGGCGAGCAGGGTGGCGCCGAGTCCGATCATCATCACGCCACCGGCGACGCCGAGACCGTCGAGCCGTTCCGGCGTACGGGCGAACCAGTCCCTGGCCCGACCCGCCGCGAGCGCCCAGAGACTGTCCGAGCAGCAGGCCATCAGCCCGAAGACGCCGCCGAGGGCGGCCAGCTGCAGGCCGGCGTGCCCGGCCCCGCGGTCGATGAACTGCGGCAGGAAGGCCACGAAGAAGACCAGTGTCTTGGGGTTGGTCAGCCCGACGGCCACCCCGGTGAGCACCGAGCGATGAAGGGCCCGGGTCGGCACGGTGCTTGCCTGCTGCATCGCGAGGCGCGCGCCGGCCCGGTTGCGGATCGCCTGCACCCCCAGCCAGCAGACGTACGCCGCGCCGCAGATCTTGATCGCCGTGTAGACGGTGGCACTCGCGGCCACCAGGGCACCGAGGCCGAGGGCGACGAGAAGCACCTGACCGACGACGCCGAGGGCGTTGCCGACGACGGAGAGCAGGGCGTCGCGCCGGCCGACGGTCAGCGCACGACCGATCGTGAACAGCAGGCTCGGCCCCGGCACCTGGATGAACAGGGCGGAGGCGATCAGGAAGGCGATCCACTGGCTGGTCGACGGCACGTCAGCATTCTCGCGCGCCTGGCAACCCCATATCGCCCTGCTCCAGACGGGTGTCGGCAGAACTCACCCGGTCGGTGGCTCGCCGGGGTAGGTCCCGAATGACCACAGGTTGCCCTCGGGGTCGGCAAGCGCGAACTCGAAGGACTCGTAGTCGGTCTCGGCCGGCTCCCGGACGATGCGGGCGCCGAGGGCTCTCGCCCGCTCGTGGACGGCACGCGGGTCTGCAGTGACGACGTAGAAGCCAGCAGCGCCCGGTTGCCTGCTCCAGGCCTGGTCGGGCTTGTGGCTGCCGAGCATCACCCCTCCTCCCTCGGGCCAGTCGAGCTGGGCGTGCTGCACGAAGGCCGGGTCGTCCTCGGCGGCGTACACGACGGTGGCCGAGAAGCCGAGGCCGACCAGGAAGTCGATCAGCGCGCGCGGGTCCTGCGCCTGCAGGGAGCCCCAGACGGTCGGTGCCGGTGTGGTCATGGGCTCACTCTGGCCGGTTGCGATGACCTCCGTCTTGGATGTTTCGGCGCTCCTCGTGCAACCAGGTCGTCGGCGGGCACCCGGCCATCTGCCGGAACTCGCGGGCGAGATGCGCCTGGTCGGAGTACCCGGCCGTCACCGCCGCCTCCGCCGGCGACGCACCCGAGGTGAGGGCGGCGATCGCGGCGTCGAACCGGAAGCTGCGGGCGAGCTGCTTGGGCGAGAGCCCGACCTCCCGTTCGACCAGCACCCGCAGCTGGCGCGAGCTGATCGCGACGTCCCGGGCCACGTCCTCGATCCTCGCCGCACCGCGGGAGCCGGCCAGCAGCTCCCAGGCGCGGGTGACCTCGGGACGGAGTGCACGGGGTCGGGCCGAGTCGACCCGGCGTCTCACCCACGACTGGACGACGTCGAGCCTCTCCTGCTCGCCGGGTGCGCAGGCCACCTGCTCGTGCAGCCTCCGCGCCGCATCACCGAGCACCTCGTGACCGTGGTCGCCCGCAGTGACCAGGTCTGCTGCGCGGCACCCGAGGACCGTGGGCGCTGCCAGTGGGTGCAGTGCGAGCTGGACCCCGGCCTGCCGCGCCGGTTGCTCGACGACGGCGGCGACCGGGTGCAGCCCCGCCACCACCACGTCGTACGACGTCGCCGTCCCTTCGTCGAAGACCGCGCCCCCCGCGACCGTGCCAGACACCCGGACCGGACCCTCCACGGAGACGATGAAGGTGAGCCACGGCGACGGGAGTCCGCGGTGCGAGCCCGGCTCGAGGCCAGCTGAGGTGTAGGCCGTGGCCGAGGCCACCACGCCTGGAGCCATGCCGTGTCGTTGGCGGAAACGGTTCGTCGCCACGTCCCGCAGTCTGGCCGACGCGAAGGGATCAGGCGAGGGGCGCCAGGTGGTGTCGACCGGCTTTGCTTCGCACACCTGTTCGAACGCGTGCTACCGTGCCGAGGATGAGCGTGGACTTCCAACCCTCACTGCTCGATGCCGCACCGGCCGACATCGGCGTCGGCGCCCTGGCCGGGCGCGTGCAGCGCACCGTGCTCTCGCGCGGCGCGTGGGTCGACGTGCTGCCGCACTGGTTCGAGGGCGCCGACGAGATCTTCGCCGACCTCGTCGAGCAGGTGCCGTGGCGCGCGGAGAGGCGACCGATGTACGACTCCGTCGTCGACGTCCCCCGGCTCGTCCACCAGTACGGCGTCGGCGACGAGCTGCCGCACCCCACGCTGACGCGGGCCCGGGAAGCCTTGTCGGCGTACTACCGCGACGAGCTGGGCGAGCCCTTCGTCACCGCCGGCTGCTGCTACTACCGCGACGGCCGCGACTCCGTGGCCTGGCACGGGGACAACATCGGTCGAGGCCGCTCCACGGACACGATGGTCGCGATCGTCTCCTTCGGCTCGCCCCGCAAGCTCTGCCTGCGACCCGTCGGCGGCCACACCGAGGTCTCCCACGCGCTGGGCCACGGCGACCTCATCGTGATGGGCGGCTCCTGCCAACGAACCTGGGAGCACGCCGTCCCCAAGACCGCCCGCCCCGTCGGCCCCCGGATCAGCGTCCAGTTCCGCCCACGCAACGTCTTCTGAGCATCACCCGGCGACGAGCGCGACGATCCCGGCGAGCACGACGACCGCGCCCACCAGGCGGCGGCCGGGGGCGGGCTCCTTGAGGATCCACCAGCCCAGCAGGGCGCCGACCACGATGCTGCTCTCCCGGGCCGGGGCCACGAGCGAGACCGGGGCCAGCTCGAGCGCCCGCAGGACCAGCAGGTAGGCCAGGGGCGAGAGCGCTGCGACCGTCACCACCGGGCCGCGCGTCTGCCGCCAGGCCGTCCGCAAGCCCGCGTGCCGCCTGCCGAGCAGCAGCGTGAGGCCGGGCAGCTGGAGGGTGAGGCCGAGCACGAAGTACGGCACCGGGGGCACGGCCAGGGCGGTCACCGAGTGGCTGTCCCACAGGGTGTAGGCCGCGATCGCCACGCCCGTGGCCACGCCCCAGAGAACGCCGGCCCTGGTGGACCCGCGGTGCTCACCGGCACGGCCGCCGGTGGAGATGACCAGCACGCCCGTCACCACCCCCAGGACACCGACGACGGCGATCGGACCCGGTCGCTCGCCCAGCACGGTCACCGCGAACACGAAGGTGACCAGAGGCCCGGTGCCGCGGGCCAGCGGGTAGACCAGGTTCAGGTCACCGCGCTCGTAGCCGCGCTGCAGCACCAGCTGGTAGATCGTGTGGAAGGCCGCAGTCAGTGCTCCGGCGTACACCCAGGTCCAGGACGGTCGTTCCCCGGTGACCAGGACCCACACCACCGCGACGGGTAGCCAGATCGCCACGGACCCGACGACGTAGAGGTAGACGAACGTGACGCCGTCGATCGCGACCTGCTTGGCGGCCAGGTTCCACAGTGCGTGCAGCACGGCCGCGGCGAGGACCAGCGACAACGCCTGGACACCCACACCGGGACGCTATCGCCCCGGTGCGGGTGTGCTTCAGGTGCGGCCCAGCCGCAGGGTCAGCAGCTGCTCTTGTAGATCGCGGCCTTCCCGGAGGTGTTCATGTTGTCCTTGGTGATGATCGTGAAGCCGGTCTGGATCTTCTTGGTCGTGGACTTGCCCTTCAGCGCGTTCATCGCCTGCTGGACGCCGTCCGTGCCGATGGTCCCGGGCTGCTGAGCGACGAGCGCCTGGATGGTGCCGTCCTGCAGCGCCTTGACCTGGTCGGGACCCGCGTCGAAGCTGACGACCTTGACCTGGTCGGACTTGCTGGCCTGGCGAACACCGGTAGCGGTGCCCTCCGCCGAGAACAGGTTGGTCGCGAAGATGCCCACGATGTCGGGGTCCTTCTGCAGTGCGGCCGACACGAGGCTTGCCGCGGTCTTCGGGTCGTTGTGGCTGTACTGCACACCGAGGTACTTGAACTTCGAGTCACCGGCAACGGCGTCCTTGAAGCCCTTGACGCGTGCGTCCGTGGTGGAGATGCCGGGGTCGACCGAGATGACCAGCACCTTGCCGCCGTTGGGCGTCTGCTGCTTGATCGCGTCGAAGGCCGCCTTGCCGCCACCCTCGTTGTCGGAGGAGATCTGCGAGACCGCGAACGACGGGTCGTTCACCGTGGTGTCGACGAGCACGATCTTGATGCCCGCCTTGGACGCCGCCTGCAACGGGGCCTGCATGGCCGAGACGTCGGTCGGGGCGACCAGGATCGCATCGGGCTTGCTGGCCACGACCGAGTCGACGATCGGCTTCTGCAGCGTCGGGTCGAACTTCTCCGGGCCCTGCACCTTGACCGTGGCGCCGAGCTTCTTGGCCTCGGCCTGGATGCCGCACTGCATGGTGATGTAGAACTGGTCGCCCGCCACACCCTGGATGAACGCGATCGACTTCTTGCCGTCGCTCGAGCCGCCGCCCGAGGAGCCACAGGCCGCGAGCACGCCCGCCCCCAGGACCATGGCGGCCACACTGGCCGTGAACTTCTTGGACTTCATGCTGCTTCTCCTTCTCGTGATCCCTGATGAGGGGTTTTCCTGCTCCGCGACCGGAACAGAGATCTGGTGTTGCGGCCTCGCGCTGCCGAGGCCCGGCGGACCTGGTCGACGTACACCGCCGCGATCAGCACGGCGCCGACGGCGACCTGCTGCCAGAACGGCTGGATGCCGACGATCACGAAGCCGTTCTGCAGGACGGCCGGGATGAACAGGCCGACCACGGTGCCGAAGATCGTGCCGACGCCGCCGAACAGCGAGGTGCCGCCGATCACGACCGCCGCGATGACGTTGAGGTTGGTCTGCGTCTGTCCCGCGATGGCCGTGGTGCTGAACTGCGCCAGCGAGAGCACGCCGGCGAAACCCGCCAGCAGACCCGACAACGCGTAGATCTTGATCAGGTGCGCATCGACGCGTACGCCGACCCGCCGGGCCGACTCCTCGTTGGAGCCGATCGCGTAGGTGTAGCGACCGAACTTGGTGAAGTGCAGCAGCACCATCCCGAGCAGGATCACCACCAGGGCGATCACCGTCAGCACCGGGATCTGGCCGAGCACGTTGCCGTAGCCGATGTTGGTCTGCATCACCAGCGGCACGGTGCGGATGTCCACGCCCTTGGTGAGGATCTGCGCCAGGCCGAGCGCCATCCCGAGCGAGCCCAGCGTGACGATCAGCGGCGGGATCTTCGCCTTGGCGATCAGGAAGCCGTTCAGGGCGCCCCAGAGCAGGCCGACCACGACCGAGGTGATGATGCCGAGGAACGCCGTCCCCCACCCGTCACCGCCGACCGAGATCATCAGCTTCGCCGAGATCACGCCGGAGAAGACCATCACCGACCCGATGGACAGGTCGATGCCCGAGGTGATGATCACGAAGGTCATCCCGACGCCGAGGATCGCCAGGATCGAGGCGTTCTGGGCGATCAGCCGGGCGTTGCCCAGCGAGGCGAACGTGTCCGGCGCCAGCGCCGCGAAGACGATGATGATGCCGATCAGCACCAGCAGGATCTGGAAGGCCTGCATCCGGATCACCCGCTGGTAGGCGCTCAGGTTCTCGTCCGAGGTTCCGACAGCGTCGGTGCTCGTCGTGGAAGCAGTGGTCGTCGTCATGCTGCTGCACCTCCTACCGCGCCGGTCATGGCTCCGACCAGCTCCTCCATGGATGTCGCCGACGTCTCGTAGGTCGCCACCCGTTTGCCCATGCGGAGCACCTGCACCCGGTCGGAGACCTCGATGACGTGTGGCATCGAGTGGCTGATGAAGACCACCGCGACGCCCTGCGAGGCCACCCGCCGGATGGTGTCGAGCACGTTCGCGGTCTGCCGCACGCCGAGCGCGGCGGTCGGCTCGTCGAGGAAGACGACGTCCTTGGCCCAGTGCACCGCACGGGCGATGGCGATCGCCTGTCGCTGCCCGCCCGACATGCTGCCGACCGGCGCGTCCAGGCTGCGCACGGTGGCGCCGAGCTTGTTCAACGCGGCCCCGGCCTCAGCGCGCATGGCCTTGTTGTCCATGAACCCCAGGTGGCCGATCAGCCCGGTGCGCATCGTCTCCCGGCCCAGGAACATGTTCTCCACGGGGTCGAGGTGGGGCGCCAGCGCGAGGTCCTGGTAGACGGTCTCGATCCCGAGCGAGCTGGCCTCCGTCGGTGTCGAGATGACGATCTGCTGTCCCTTGAAGTGGACCTCGCCGGAGTCGACCTCGAGGTTGCCCGAGAGCGCCTTGACCAAGGTGGACTTGCCGGCGCCGTTGTCACCGATCAGCGCGACGACCTCGCCGGGGTAGATGTCGAAGTCCGCGCCGTCCAGCGCGGTGACGTTGCCGAACTGCCGGGTGAGTCCCCTGGCCTCCAGCACGGGCGTCCCGGTGGCTGTGGCCTTCGAGGTGGCGGTGGTGCTCATGCCGTCACCTCCGTCCACGGGCGGGCCCGGTCCTGGATCGCGGCCAGGCACCCCTCGAGCCGGCGCAGACCCTCGTCCTGCAGGTACTCCAGCCGTGGGCCGGCCGGCATCCCGACGGCGTCCTTCCAGACGGCCCGCCCCGCGATGAAGCCGGAGGCACCACCCTCGTCGCAGGAGATCCGCAGGACCTCGGCGAACTCGTCGAAGCCGACGCCGGCCGAGAGCACCGCCCACGGGACGGTGAGCACCTCGGCGAGCCGACGGCAGGCCGACGGGCTCCCTGGGTACTCCAGCTTCAGCAGGTCGGGCTTCAGCGCGTCGAGGGCCGCGGCCGCCTCGATGATCGCGTCGGCACGCCGCTCGGGAGTGAGCGCCTCCTCCTCCGGCAGCGGGTAGATCAGGTTCTCCACCACCGACGGGACGCCGGCCTCGCGGCAGTCCTCGATCAGCTCACGCACGACGTCGAGCGCCTCGCCTGCGAGGTCGACGCCCTCGGCAGGCGCCCGGTCGGCGCGCAGCTGCACGAGGAACTTCGTGGCCGAGCCTCCCTGGTCGCGCACCCAGCGGGCGTCCTGCCCCGGTGCGAGCGAGGCGCGCGGCTCGCCGTTGTAGCTGCCCCGGCTGGACGGCTCTGCGGCGACCAGCACGCCCGGGACCTTGTCCAGGGACGCCGAGACCGCGTGCAGTGCCGGGACGCCGTACGTCGGGTCGAGCAGGAACGCGCTCGCGGCGGGTGAGAGCGCGGAGATGACGTCCTGCTTGACGCCGCGCAGCTCCTCCTCGCTCGGGTCCTCCTGCCCCACAGCGGCGAACATCCGCTTGAGGGTGTTGCGCTGGTCCATCGCCACGACGGCGAAGGTGCCGTCGTCGGTGGCGATGTCGGCCAGCGACAGGGTCGTGTGCACTGGTGAGCTCATCGTGGGGATCCTCCGGGGGTGGGGTGGGTGGCGAGGCTGACGGTGCCGCCAGCCGCAGGTCGAGCGAGCTCGGTGACCAGGAAGGTCACGAGGTCCTCTGCCGAGTCGTCGGCGGCAAAGGCGGCGACGAGGGCGGCGCCGTAGGCGGTGTCCTCGTCGAGATCGGAGTAGCGGGGCTGGGGCAGCACGCTCGCGCGGGAGCGGCGGACGCTGCGCATCTTCGCCCACCCGCCGGCCACCACCGAACGGGTCGCGGGCGGGTTCTCCGCGTCCATGTGTGCGATCACCCTGGCCAGCACCTCGGCACCGTGGCGCAAGGTCGCCTCGACGAGGAGCGCGGGACTCAGCCCGTCGGAGTCGGCCCGTACGGTCAGCACGCCGTCGGAGTTGTCGGCGCCCACGACGCAGACGCCGAGGTCGGCGCGGTCGGCCGGGAGCGCCATCACCTCGGCATCGATCCGTTCCCGGCCCGCGGCGTCGTTGACTCCGACCAGCTGGAGCGCACGCCGCATCAGCAGGCCGGACCGGGTGCCTGCGAGCATCACGCCGTAGCCGGGGAGCATGTGCCGCACGACGTTGACGTTGTGCGCGGCCAACCGTTCGCGGGCCCCGCTGTCGAGCACCCCGTCGAGCATCCGAACGACTGCCTCGGCGGTGCCCATCGAGTCGTAGAGCGTGTCGACGTCGAGCACGCCGGACGCGGTGGAGGAGACGAGGTGGTCGTGGCCGGCCACCGTGAGCACCGCACCGGTCATCGACGCTGGCACGTGCCGGGTGGCCCGTCCCCAGACCGCGCCCGCCGGCGTGAGCGGCGGCACGAACTCGCTGGTGACCCCGAGAGCCTCGACCGCCCTGGGCCAGACCTGCACGGTGTCCTGGTCGAGCAGGCCGGTGCGGCCCGCGAGGGAGATCTCCGCGAGGCGGGCACCCCCGAGCCACCAGCTGACCAGCTCGGGCACGTTGAGCCACTGGCGCTCACCGAGCTGCAGCCCCTCGTGACGGTTGCGGTGCCACAGCTTGGTGAAGGTCGCCAACGGGCCCAGAGGGAGGCCGGTGTGCCCGGCGAACTCGGCTCGCAGGTCCGCCGGCATGTCGGCGACGTCCTCGGCCCCACGTGGGTCGAACCAGGCCACGATCGAGCAGCTGACCTGGTCGTCGGCGTCGAGCAGGGCACCGGCCTCGGCCATCCCCGAGACGCCGATCCCGACCACGGGGATGCCTTCGGAGCCGAGCTCGGCGAGCACCTCCTCGACCGCGCCGAGCAGCGCGCTCGCGTCCATCTCCGAGCGACCCTGCGGCAGGCTCTGCCAAGGCGTGGGGCGGCGGGCGGTGCCGAGCTCGACGCCCTGGTCGACCAGCACGCCCTTGACGTACGTCGACCCGACGTCGAGGCCGACCGTGGCGCTCATCGTCGGCCTCCCATGTCCGCGGGCTCGGTGCCCGGCCGGGCCAGGGCCGCGCGCACGTCGCCACGCAGCTGCCACTCGCCGAGACCCGAGGGCACGGCGTAGACGTCACCGCGCACGAGCGCCGTGGCGCCGTGCGCCCAGGCGAGCTCGCCGGCCCCGTCCAGCACCACCAGGACGGCGTAGCCGGCCTCGACGCGAGCGCCCTCCCCGGGGAGGGGGGACAGCACGTCGAGACGAAGGAAGGGGTCGGCCTGCTCCGGGAGGCAGCGCAGCGGCGACCCGGACCGCGCCTGGGAGGGAACGTGCCCTCGCAGCGCGTCGAGGGCCTCGGGCGCCAGCGCGCGGTGGCTGACTGCCGTCATCACCCGGTCGAACCCGAGGCCGAGGTGCGACTCCTCGCGCGTCGCCGTCGTGACCGACCACTCGAGCAGGATCGAGAAGTCGGTCGGCTCCTGCGCCTCGACCACGAAGACCCCGGCGCCGACCGCGTGGGGCTGCCCGGCCGGTACCAGGATCCCGTCGCCGGCGCGCACCGGGATCCGGTGCAGGCGTTCGAGCATCCACTCGGAGTCCTGCCGGTCGCGTCGCTGCGCCAGCTCGTCCGCGTCGACGTCCTCGGTCCACCCGAGGTGGACGGCGGCGCCGTCGTCGGCGTCGAGCACGTACCAGGCCTCGGTCTTCCCGTAGCCGCAACCCAGGTGGCTCCTGGCGAAGCTCCGGTCGGGGTGCACGTGCACCGGCAGCCGCTGCCCGGCGTCGAGCAGCTTGACCAGCACCCCGGTGTCCGGTCCGAGGTCGCCGACCCAGCCGTGCAGGTCGTGCGCGACGACGTCGGCGAACAGCTCGCCGTCGACGGTCCGGGCCGGTCCGACGCCCGGCTCGTCGGCACGCGCGACCGTGGCGGCCAGCCACTCCTCGGGGCGGTGGTCGGACTCGAGCCGGAGTCCCCGGAGCTCGGCGATCCGGCTGCCGCCCAGGTAGAAGTGCTCGATCGTGTTCGGTGCCATCTGCACCGGTCGGAGGGACGTCGTACGGGCGCTCATCGGGGTGCCTCGATCTCTCCGGAGCCGCGCTGGACGAGGCGGGTGGCCACCGATGACGCGGCCGTGCTCGACCGCCCGGCCGTCGCCCTCGCCGAGGCCGAGCCGGTCGAGGAGCAGCCGGGCCGCCACCTCACCGATCACCACCGGGTCGTGGTCGATGGCCGTGACCCCGGGCTCGAGGGTCTCGGCGAGCAGGAAGTCACCGAAGCTGACCATCGCCACGTCCGTGCGGTGGGCACGGTGCAGGCCGTGCACCACGCCCAGGCTCGCCCGCGCGTTCGCGGAGAACACCGCGGTGATGTCGGGGTTCTCGCGCAGCATCGCGAGCACGGCGAGCTCGGCCTGCTTGGTCTCGGCGTCGTCGCGCGAGACCAGCCGCTCCTCGACCTCGATCCCCGCTGCCGTGAGGCTGTCGCGGTAGCCGTGGAGACGCTCGGTGATGGTGACCAGCCGGGCGTCTCCACCGACGAACGCGATGCAGCGGTGCCCGTGGGAGATCAGGTGCGCCATCGCGTCGCGGGTGGCGCCGTAGTCGTCGACCAGGACCGTGTCGAGGCCGTCGATCTCGAGCGCCCGGTCCACGCAGACCACGGGGACGCTCTCGTGGAGCCGGGTGAGGTAGGTGTGGTCGCCCGGCGCGGGCGCGATCACCAGTCCGCGCACCTGCTGCATCATCAGCCGCTCGACCTGTGCCCGCTCGCGCTCGGGGTCCAGGCCGGTGCTGGCCAGGACGACGTTGAGCCCGGCCTGGCGAGCCACGGTCTCGACGGCACTGGTGAGTGCGGAGAAGAACGGGTCGGCGATGCCGTCGATGACCACGCCGACGCTGTCGCCGAGCCCCACCTTGAGGGAACGGGCCAGGCTGTTGGGCACGTAGTTGAGCGTCTTGACGGCACGCTGCACGCGGTCGCGGACCTCGGCACTCACGTTGGCCTCACCACGGACCACACGAGAGACCGTCTTGATGCTGACCTCGGCCTCGGCCGCCACGTCGTGGAGCGTGGGCCGCTTCATCGGTCGGCTCCCCGGTCTCCGGGAGTTTCTCCCGGAGTCTCTACGGGAGTCATCGCGAGCAGCTCCTTGACCCGCGTCGGGTCCAGGTAGCCGGCCGCCTCGTGCTCGACGGCGGCACCCGCGACCGCGGTGGCGGTTGCGACGGCGGCCTGCCAGGCGGTGCGGTCCTCGGCCAGGCTCCACACCAGGCCCCCCACGAAGGCGTCCCCGGCCCCGATGGGATTGGCCAGGCGGACCTGGTGGGCAGCAACCCACCGCTCGGTGCCGTCGTCATCGACCCAGGCCACGCCGTGGGCACCGACGGTGACGACGGCGCGACGGGCTCCGCGTTCACGCAGCCCTCGAGCCGCCGCGAACGCGGCATCCCGGTCGGCCTCGAGGCTGTCCTCCTCGTGCGGCGGTTCCAGGGTCGTGCCCGCGAGCATCCCCTGCGCCTCGGCCAAGTTGGGCGTCACCACGTCCGGGCCGTAGGGCAGCGCCGCAGCGAGCGCGGCGCGCGCCCCGTCCACGACGACGGTGCCGCCGTGGCGCTGCACGATCTCCGTGACCCGGCCATAGGTGTCGTCGGGCAGGCCGGGCGGCAAGCTGCCGGAGCAGGCCACGACGGTGCCCGGCTCGGCACTCACGGCCTGCTCGACCCGCTCGAGGAGCGCGGACTGCTCCCGGGCCCCCACCGTGGGGCCGGGCTCGTTGAACACCGTGGCGCGACCTGAGTCCTCGACCACGATGGTCGCCACCCGGACACTGCCTGCGACCTCGACCGGCAGCAACGACTGGCCCTCCTCGGAGAGCAGCTGGAGGAACCGGTCACGGTCGTCCGCGGGGAGCAGGCCGAGGAGCTGCGGCACGCCGCCCAGGCAGCGCAGCGCACGGGCGACGTTGACCCCCTTGCCGCCGGCAGCGGCGACCGCGCGGTAGGGCCGGGAGACGGTGCCGGCCTCGAACGCCTCGACCCGCAGGGTGCGGTCGAAGCAGAGGTTCGGCGTGACCACGAGCACCGGCCCAGCCTCCAGACAACGTTGTCAGATCCATCGCGGGAGTGTGGCGTCCGCCACAGGTGACGTCTATGATGTAGCTCGTTGACAACGTTGTCTACCCCCACTGGCCGACTTTCTCGAAGGACCGCCGATGACCTCAGTCCCCACCGGCCCGCCGGTCGCCTCCCTGGTTCCGTCCCCGGTTGCTTCGCTGGGCAAGCTGCGCCGGCTGCAGCGGATCAGCGACACCGACGGGTTCATCCGGGTGGCCGCGATCGACCATCCGGAGAACTACCTCGCCCTGTTCGACGCCGACGTCGCGGCGGTCGGCACCGACGAGGTCGTGGAGTCCAAGCTCGAGCTGATCGCTGCCATGGCGCCCGAGTCCACCGCCGTCCTGGTCGACCCGGTGTGGTCCTTCGGCCAGGCCGTGCTCTCGGCCACCGTGCCGCCGTACGTCGGGATGATCAGCGGGCTGGAGCTGCTCGCCTACTCCCCGTCGGGCTTCGGCACCGAGACCGTGCTGCGCGAGGGCTGGACCGTCGAGACGCTCGGCCGCCTGGGCGCCGACGCGGCCAAGCTGGTCGTCTTCCACCGCAGCGAGCGCGAGGACGTCACCGCCTCGCAGCACGAGCTGGTCCGCGGCCTGGTCGCCGACTGTGCGCGCCACCAGGTGCCGCTCGTGGTCGAGCCGCTGTGGTACCCGCTCGAGGGCGAGACGCTGGAGGACCCGGAGACCCGCGAGGCCCGTGTGGAGTCGATCCTGCGGGTCGGCTGCAGCCTTCGCCGGCCTGGGTGCCGACATCATCAAGATCGAGTTCCCCGGGTACCTCGACACCGACCAGGACAGGCAGCGTGCCGCCGAGGCCTGCGCCAGGCTCGATGCCTCGGTGGACGTGCCCTGGGTGCTGCTCTCCTCCTCGGCGACCTACGAGCAGTTCCGCGAGCAGGTGCGGATCGCCGCGGCCGCGGGAGCATGCGGCTTCATGGCCGGGCGCGCCATCTGGGGCGACGCGGTAGGGCGGTTCGGCGCCGACCGACGGGCGGAGGGCGCGCGCACGGCGGCTGCCCGGCTGCGGGAGCTCCACGACGTCCTGCGCGAGCACGGACGCGGCTGGCAGCACCCGCTGCCGGTGGCCGACACCGTCGAGGCGATCACCCCTGGCTGGTACGACCCGGCGTGAGTCCCCGACCGGGCCGGGTGGTCCTCGTGGCCGGGCCGCCCGGCGCCGGCAAGTCCACGCTGGGCCGTGAGCTCGCGCGCCGTACCGGGTCGGTGCTGCTCGACCTCGACACCCTCACCAACCCGTTGCTCGACGAGTTGGGCGCGAGCGCGCACTCACCCTGGACGACGCACTGGAACAGTCCCGAGCACCGTGCCGCCGTCCGCCCCGCGCGGTACGCCGTGCTGCTGGCCGTGGCCCGGGAGCAGGCCGACCTCGGTCACGACCTCGTGCTGGTTGCGCCCTTCACGGCCGAGCTGAGGGGCGGACCCGAGTGGGACCTCCTGCGGAGCGCTGTCGCCCCGGCCGAGCCCAGGGTGGTGTGGCTGCAGGCCGCCCCGGAGGTGCTGGCGGCACGCGTGCGCGAACGCGGCGAGCCACGCGATGCCGGTGCGGTCGCGGCCGGGACCGAGCCTGCGGTGCCGTTCCTCCGGGTCGACGCGACGATCAGCACCGCTGCGCAGGCCGACCTGGTGCTCGCTCCGGGCTGAGCTCAGAAGGTGTTCGCGCGCCCAGGCGATCAGGTCGTGCAGCACCGGCGCGAGCGCCTCACCCGAAGGCGTGAGCCGGTAGCGGACGGCCACCGGAGGTCCCGGGTCGACCTCGCGGAGGACCAGGCCTGCAGCGGCCAGCTCCGAGAGCCGGTCGGAGAGCACCGAGTCGCTGATGCCGCCGAGGCCACGACGCAGCTCGGAGAAACCTCCCGGGGCCTCGATCAGGCTGCCGAGGATCATCCCGTTCCAGCGCTTGCCGAGGATCCCGAAGGCGTGGCTGAGCGCGGCGTCGCAGCGCGCGACGGGGTGCTCGCCGTCGAGCCCCGCGAGCTGGGTCAAGCCCTGGTTCGCGTCCTCGGCCACGAGCGAAGGATAGGCGCTCGGACCGACTTCCCTCGCCGGGAATACGACTTCTGATTGCATGGTTACTTCGATTTAAATAGTAACAAGCCGATCAAAAGGAGTCGCCGTGAGCCTGTTCCGTCTCGATGCCAGCATCATGCCCCCCACCTCGGCAAGTCGGGAGATCGCCGACATCGTCGAGGAGCACTGGGTGGCACACCACCCCCACGACACCGTCGTACGCCGGCACATCGGCTCGGAGCCGCTGCCCGCCGACGCGTGGGCCGCGGCCGTGACCGCCGGCTTCGTGCCCGAGGACCAACGCACCGACGCCCAGCGCGAGGCCCTCGCCCTCGCGGCGCGACTTGCCGAGGAGCTGACGTCGGCCGACGCCGTGCTGCTGGCCGTCCCGCTCTACAACTTCGGCGTCTCCCAGCACGTGAAGGCGTGGATCGACCTGGTCATCGCCGGTGGTGGGGCGGGTGCGCAGCTGCTCGCGGGCAAGCCGGTCGTGCTGGCCACCGTGCGTGGCGGCGCCTATGGCGCGGGCACCCCGCGCGAGGGCTGGGACCACTCCACCGACTACCTGCGGCGCATCCTGGCCGAGGTGTGGGGCGCCGACCTCACCGTCGTGGAGCGCGAGTTCACCCTGGTCGGCGTCAACCCCGCGCTCGACGAGTTCACCGACCTCGCCAAGGAGATGCACCAGGGCGCACTGTCCGCGGCCGACGAGGCCGGGCGCGTCTTCGCGCGCGCCGACGAGGTCGCCCGGGCGTCCTGAGCCGGCTCCGGTCAGTCCTGCCGGGTCCGCCTGATCCGGATCGGTCCCGTGGCGGTGGCGAGGTCGACGACCTCGCCACCCTGGGTGACCTCCACCTCCCCCGCCGCGACCAAGCGGCCGGCGGCGTCACGGGCGGGCTGCATCAACCTGCGCCACCCATCGGGCGGACCGAGCTCGCGGGCGACGTCCGAGGGGCAGATCGTCTTCCCCGGCCCCCGCTGGTCCAGCAGGCGCAGGATCGCTCCGCTCGAGCTCGGGAGGCGTCGGGGTGGACACGCGTCCAGTCTCGCCGAGACACGGCGGCAGGGCCTCCGGGGGGCGCGTGGATGGGACTGGCCCCCGACACAGATCGACCCCGGTCCGAGGACCGGGGTCGACCTGGTGATGCCTGAGGGTGCTGGACTCAGAAGTCCATGCCGCCCATGCCGCCGGACGGGTCGCCACCCATGGGGGCGGCCTTCTCCGGCTTGTCGGCCACGACGACCTCGGTGGTGAGGAACAGCGCAGCGATCGACGCGGCGTTCTGCAGCGCCGAGCGGGTCACCTTGGCCGGGTCGATGATGCCCTCGGCGATCATGTCGACGTACTCGCCGGTGGCCGCGTCCAGACCCAGACCGGACTCCAGCCCGCGCACCTTCTCCGCGACGACGCCACCCTCGAGACCAGCGTTGATCGCGATCTGCTTGAGCGGGGCCTCGGTGGCGACACGCACGATGTTGGCGCCGGTGGCCTCGTCGCCGACGAGGTCGAGCTTCTCGAACGCAGCGTCGGTCGCCTGCACCAGGGCGACTCCACCGCCTGCGACGATGCCCTCCTCGACGGCCGCCTTCGCGTTGCGGACGGCGTCCTCGATGCGGTGCTTGCGCTCCTTGAGCTCCACCTCGGTGGCCGCACCGACCTTGATCACCGCGACACCGCCGGCCAGCTTGGCCAGGCGCTCCTGCAGCTTCTCGCGGTCGTAGTCGGAGTCGCTCTTCTCGATCTCGGCGCGGATCTGGTTGACCCGTCCGGCGATCTGGTCGCTGTCGCCAGCACCCTCGACGATGGTGGTCTCGTCCTTGGTGATGACGACCTTGCGGGCCTGGCCGAGCAGCTCGATCCCGGTGGAGTCCAGCTTCAGGCCGACCTCCTCGGAGATGACCTGTCCACCGGTGAGGATGGAGATGTCCTGGAGCATGGCCTTGCGACGGTCACCGAAGCCCGGGGCCTTGACGGCGACGGACTTGAAGGTGCCGCGGATCTTGTTCACGACCAGGGTGGAGAGAGCCTCGCCGTCGACGTCCTCGGCGATGATCAGCAGCGGCTTGCCGGCCTGCATGACCTTCTCGAGCACCGGCAGGAGGTCCTTGACGTTGGAGACCTTCTGGTTGGCGACCAGGATGTAGGGGTCGTCGAGGACGGTCTCCATCCGCTCGGGGTCGGTGACGAAGTACGCCGAGATGTAGCCCTTGTCGAAGCGCATCCCCTCGGTGAGCTCGAGGTCCAGCCCGAAGGTGTTGGACTCCTCGACGGTGATGACGCCTTCCTTGCCGACCTTGTCCATCGCCTCGGCGATGGCGTCGCCCACGGTGGTGTCACCGCCGGCGGAGATCGACGCGGTGGCCGCGATCTGCTCGCGGGTCTCGACGTCCTTGGCCATGCCGAGCAGCTGCTCGGAGACGGCCTCGACGGCCTTCTCGATGCCCCGCTTGAGGGCCAACGGGTTGGCGCCGGCCGCGACGTTGCGCAGACCCTCGCGGACCATGGCCTGGGCCAGGACGGTAGCCGTCGTCGTGCCGTCACCGGCGACGTCGTCGGTCTTCTTGGCAACTTCCTTGACGAGCTCGGCCCCGATCTTCTCGTACGGGTCCTCCAGCTCGATCTCCTTGGCGATGCTCACACCGTCGTTGGTGATGGTGGGCGCACCCCACTTCTTCTCCAGGACGACGTTGCGGCCCTTGGGGCCCAGCGTGACCTTTACCGCGTCGGCGAGGGTGTTCATGCCCCGCTCCAGCCCGCGGCGGGCCTCCTCGTTGAAAGCAATCAGCTTCGGCATGGCTGTGGCGATTCCTCACGCTCATCAGATGACGGATGGTGTGCACGGAGTGTGCGGTGGTTGTCACTCTCACCCGGAGAGTGCCAACTCCCATTTTTAGCACTCGCCCTGTCCGAGTGCAAACGACCCCGGGCGCACATCGCCCGTCGCGGAGGGGCGCCGGGCCGGTCGGCCCAGGCTCTGTCTCAGGCGGCCGAGCGCGGGTGCGAGCGGCCCGGAGCAGGCTTGCTCGGCCTCGCGGGCGCGTCCGCCGAGCCCGCCGCGCGGGTGTGCTCGTGCCAGCGAGCGGCGATCTCCGGCCGCTCCCAGGGGTCGTCACCGACGACTCGCGGATCGTTGCGGTGGGCAGCGATCCCGAGCACCAGCACGCCGAGCACCGAGACGGCCCAGACGGTGGCCCCCGTGATGATCACGCCGAATGCGATGTCCATCTCTCACTCACTCCCCGAGGTGTGGTCCGGCTCGTCGAGCCCGGGTGACGCCCGCCCCGTATCGGTTCCCTCCAGCCCCGACCAACCGGAGGCGAGCGCCACCCGACAGCTCGACCCCTTGCCGGCCCGCCCGAGCGTGTGGTTGTGGTCGGCGGGACCGACCCGCTCGAGCGAGGCCGACAGGGTCATGCAGGACTGTGCCCCTGAAGATGCCCCTAAAAACCCCATAAAGCAAGAAAAAGTACATACAGGATTTAATTGAACGATTCATCACACAAATCGTGGGATCCCCGTGACCTTCCAGGCGTTATGTCCGTTATTTAGGCACGGCACATTCTCGGAGGTGACCATGAACGACGGACTGGCCTGGCGGATGACGCTGAACGAGACACCGCACCGCGTCTTCTGCGCACTGGTACGGGTGACCACCCAGCACGGCCGGCTCTGCGGCGTGCACGACTTCGGCAGGTCGGTCAGGTTCACGCCTCGCCACGACCTCGGTGGACCGGTGCTCGAGGCACGACTGACCGCGAACGGGACCGGCACCCTGCTCGAGGTGGTGCCGGCGGACTGGAGTCGCGTCCAGGTCCCGGCCGAGGCGGAGTCGATCGGCAACCTGGTGCGTCAGCTGCGCGAGCACTTCGACACCTCGCCGCCCAGCCTGGCGTTGGCCTCCTGACCGCTCAGGCGCGAGCCGCCACCAGGTCGGCGAAGGCCGCGGCGTTGCCGGGCAGCACCTCCAGGTACAGCCCCGGCTCGGTGAGCTCGAGCTCGCTGACCAGGAGCCTGCCGTCCGGGCCACGCACCTGGTCGACCCGGGCGTAGTCGAGCCGCTCGCCGAGCAGCCGCTCGGCCGCGACCACGCTACGGCGTGCGAGCTCGGCCGCCTCGTCGCTCACGTCCACCGCACGGGTGCTCCCGCCGTACCGTTCCTGCACGCGGATCTCTCCGGCAGCCGGGACCTTCTGCGCCTGGGAGACCACCTCGCCGCCGAGGACGTAGACCGAGCTCTCGCCCTCCTCGCGCACCGACTCGACGACCGGCTGCACCAACCACGGGCCGCGACCGAAGTGGTCCGGGGGGCCGCCGTCCCCGACCACGACTACCCCGCGGCCGCCGGCCCCGACGCGTGGCTTGACCACGGCGTGACCGAGGGACTCGACGAGCGGGAGGAGGTCGGCAGCCACGTCGACCGCCACCGTCGGCACCACGTCGACGCCCGCCTCGGCCAGCTCCACCAGGTAGGCCTTGTCGGTGTTCCAGGCGAACGCCGAGGCCGAGTTCAGCATCTGCGGGAGCGAGCGGGCCCAGTCCAGGAACTCGGGGAGGCGCTCCTCGTAGTCCCAGGTCGAGCGCACCGCGACCAGGCCCTCGGACCAGTCGACCGCCGACGTCGTCCCAGATCGCCCAGCGGGCGTCGAGCCCGCGGGCCTTCAGGGCCGGCACGAGGAGGTCGCCGGCGCCTTCCTCTCCGTCCGGCAAGGCAGCGCAGGTGGCGAGCAGTACGACGGGGCGAGTCATGCCACGACCGGCTCGACCCGTACCGGGAAGTTGACCGAGCTGGCGACGAAGCACGCTGCGTGCGCCTCCTCGTGCAGCTGCGGAAGGAGGGCCGCATCCTCCGGGTCAGCCACCTGCACCTGCGGGTGCAGGACGACCTCGGTGAACCGGCCACCGATGCCGCGCTGCTCCATCGTGCCGGTCGCCTCGTCCCGGTAGCCGGTGACGACGACCCCGTGGGTCACGGCCACGTGCAGGAAGGAGAGCAGGTGGCACTCCGAGAGCGAGGCCACCAGCAGCTCCTCGGGGTTCCACCTCGCCGGGTCGCCGCGGAACGGCTTGTCGGCCGAGGCGAGCAGGTCGGGCTTGCCCTCAGCCGAGAGCGTGACGTCGCGGCCGTACTCGCGGTAACCGGTGGTGCCCGGGCCGAGGTTGCCCGTCCAGGTGGCCGAGAGCCGGTAGTGGTGTCGGGTCGCCACCATCAGGTCACTGCCGTCGGCTCACCGGTCGGCCAGCTCCGGCGGGAAGCCGCCTGTGGCGATCGGGCCCCAGCGCTCCACGCTGATCCGGATCAGCGACTTGCCCTGCTCGCGCATGGCCTCGCGGTACTCGTCCCAGTCCGGGTGCTCACCGCTGATGCTGCGGAAGTAGTCCACGAGCGGCTCGACGGCGTCGGGCTGGTCGATCACCTCGGCGGTGCCGTCGAGCTGCACCCACGGGCCGTCCCAGTCGTCGCTGTGCACCAGCACGCTCACCTGCGGGTTGCGGCGCAGGTTGGCGACCTTGGCGCGAGCGGGGTACGTCGAGATGACCATCGCGCCCCCCCTCGTCGACGCCGGCGGTGACCGGGGAGAGCTGTGGGCGGCCGTCCTGACGGGTGGTCACCAGGGTGACCGCGGTGGCGCGGCGGACGAACTCCAGCAGCTCCTCGCAGCCCGACCCGGTCGGCGGTGGCGATCTTGCGTGGCATGCTCGCCAGCATGCCTCATCCGAGCGACGACCGACCCTGGCGGTGCGGACGCCTGCGCGTGCACGAGTACGGCGACCCGGACGCTCCGGTCCTGCTCGTGCTGCACGGCATCACCGACTCCGGGCAGTGCTGGAGCGACCTCGTCGAGCGGCTCGGGTCGACGTACCGCATCGTCGCGCCGGACGCCCTCGGGCACGGCGCCTCCGACCGGTTCAGCGCCGAGGAGCTGAAGTCCGAGCATCCGCCCGAGGCGATGTACGACGCCGCGGCGCAGGTACTGCGCGAGGTCGGACCGGCACTGGTGCTCGGCCACTCGATGGGCGGCCGGACCGCTGGCCGCCCTCGCCGCCCGCGAGCCGGCACTCGTCCGCGGTGTCGTCCTCGAGGACCCGGCCTGGTTCGACCACTCCCCCTGGGGAAACTCCGAAGAGGAGGCCACCGCGGAGCGCGTCGCCAAGACGTCCTTGGCGGCGGCTGACGCGGCTGCGGCTGTCCGGGACATTCGCGTGGCTCACCCCGCGTGGCCCGAGGCCGAGCTCGAGCCGTGGGCCGCGGCCAAGGCGGAGGTCGACCTCGACTTCCTGCGCAGCGGACGCCTCGACATCAACACGCCGTGGCGCGAGATCGCCACCTCGATCACCGTCCCGGCCCTCGTGGTGACCGGCGACGGCGAGGTGATCGTCGACTTCCCCACGCGCGAGGAGATCCGCCGCATCGCGCCCACGATCGAGGTCGTCGTCGTACCCGGCGCAGCCCACTGCGTGCGCCGCGACCAGGCGGACGCCTTCCACGCCGTGGTGGACCCGTGGTTGGCCGCCCGGCTGTGACGGATTCCCCGGACGCCCGGGGAAACTGAACCCTGGCAGGCAAAGTTATGCCTGCCAGGGTTGGGTTTACCCGGGCACCCGGGTAAACCCCGAGGCCCCCGTCAGCCGCCCGCGACCGCCGGGATGATGCTGATCTGGGTGCCGTCGGGAGTCTGGCTGGCGAGTCCCTCGAGGAACCGGACGTCGTCGTTGCCGACGTAGACGTTGACGAAACGCCGGATCTCCCCCGCGTCGTCGAGCACGCGCGCCTTGATCCCGCCGTGGTTGGCCTCGAGGTCGTCGAGGACCTCTGCCAGCGTGGTCCCGTCGGCAGGGACCTCGGAGGCCCCCTCGGTGTAGGTGCGCAGGATCGTCGGGATCCGGACCGTGACGCTCATGTGCTTCCTCTTCCTGCTCAGACCACGCCGCTCGCGGTGAACGCGTCGTACGACGGGTCGATCGTGGCTGCCGCACCGACCCGGTCCGACACGGCGTCCAACGTCTTGAGCCCCATGCCGGTGTTGATCACCACTGTCTCCAGTGTCGTGTCGAGCAACCCCTCGTCGACGAGCTTCTTGAGCACGGCGACCGTGGTGCCGCCCGCGGTCTCGGTGAAGATACCTTCGTTGCGCGCCAGCAGCAGAATGCCCTCGCGCACCTCCTCGTCGGTGACGTCCTCCACCGCACCACCGCTTCGGCGGCAGATGTCGAGCACGTAGATCCCGTCCGCCGGGTTGCCGATGGCCAGGCTCTTGGCGATGGTGTCCGGCTTGACCGGGCGGATCGCGTCGACACCCGCCTTGTAGGCCGTGGAGACCGGCGAGCACCCAGTGGCCTGCGCGCCGTACACCTTGTAGGGCTTGTCCTCGACGAGGCCGAGGGAGATCAGCTCGCGGAAGGCCTTGTCGACCTTGGTCAGCTGGGACCCGGACGCGACCGGGATGACGATCTGGTCGGGCAGGCGCCAGCCGAGCTGCTCGGCGATCTCGTAGCCGAGCGTCTTGGAGCCCTCGGCGTAGTAGGGGCGGACGTTGACGTTGACGAAGGCCCAGCCGTCCTCCTCGCCGGCGATCTCCGAGGCGAGCCGGTTGACGTCGTCGTAGTTGCCGTTCACCGCGACCAGCGAGTCGGTGTACACCGCCGAGTTCACCTGCTTGGGCTTCTCCAGGTTCGAGGGGATGAACACCACGGTCTTGATGCCGGCACGGGCACCGGCAGCGGCCACGGCGTTGGCCAGGTTGCCGGTCGAGGGGCAGGCGAAGACCTTGCTGTGGAACTCGCGCGCGGCGCTCAGCGCACAGGCGACGACCCGGTCCTTGAAGGAGTTGGTGGGGTTGGTCGAGTCGTCCTTGACCCACAGGTGGTCGATCCCCAGCTCGTGGCCGAGGTTGTGCGCCTTGAGCAGCCGGGTGAAGCCGGGTTCCATGTTGGGGCTCTGCTCGATGTCGTCGGGGACCGGCAGCAGCGCCTTGTAGCGCCAGATGTTGCGTGGGCCGGCCTCGATCTGCTCGCGGGTGACCGCAGGGAAGTCGTAGGCGACCTCCAGAGGACCGAAGCACTCCGGACACGCGTACTGCGGGCCGAGGTCGACCTGGTGACCGCACTCGCGGCACGACAGCGCGGTGGCGTACCCGAAGGCGCCCTCGCGGAGAACGGTCCCGGTGTTGTCTGCGTCGCTCAAAGGAAGCCTCCTTCTCATCTTCCCCGGGCCGGATCTCGGGCCAGGACGGACGTGGCACCACTCCCACTCGGTCCGCCCGGTCTGTGACGACTGCGGTCGGAGGCTCGTGTGGCGGTTGCCGGGGCTTCAGCGGGCCGTGTCCCTCTGCCCCTCTTGATGAGCTGGCCCCAGCCTAGGGAGGCCGTCTCAGGATGTGCACATCGAGTCCGAGATGCGAGACGAGTACGGCGCGGACGCCGAGACCGGCTCAGGCGCGGGCGGAGCGGATGTCCGCGGTGAGCTCGCGGAGCAGCTGGAGCACCCCCGCCGGGCCGTCGACCACGACGTCGGCGAGGTCGGCCAGGGCGCCCTGCTCCTGGGAGGCCGAGCACACGAGCAGGCCGGCCAGGCCGCGACCGCGCAGCTCCTCGACCGCCTTGAACGCCTCGACGTCACCCAGGTCGTCACCGCAGAACATCACCGCCCGGACCTCGAGCTCCTCGGCCAGCCGGTGCAGCGCCGCACCCTTGTGCATCCCGTGGGCACGCACCTCGATGACGGCGCGACCGGGTTCCACGTCGAGGTCGTGGGCCTTGGCGGCCTCGCTGAGCAGGGGCAGCAGGCGCTCGTACGCCGCCTCGGGGTCATCGAGCCGGCGCGTGTGCACCGCCACCGCCAGGCCCTTCTCCTCGATCCAGGCCTCGGCGGACCCGGCCTTCCGCAGCAGGCGGGGCAGCTCGCTGGTGAAGGTCGCCAGGCCGCGGGGAGGCTTCGGCGAGATCACCCGGCGGTCGGTGGAGGTCCAGCGCTCGTTGCCGTACTGCCCGAGCACGAACAGCTCCCGCCCGGACTCGCCGACCTCGTTGCCCACCTCGTCCAGGCCGCCCAGCGCCAGCACCTGGCGAGCCGGCCGGCCGGTGACCACGGCGACGCCGCGCACCTGTGCCGCGAGCGCGACCAGCACGTCGGGGGCGTCGGGATGGATCTTGGCGTCCTCGGGGTCCTCCACGATGGGGGCCAGCGTGCCGTCGAAGTCCAGGCCGACGAGGAGGTCGTCGGCCGCGCGGACCAGGGCGGCGTACTGCTGCTCACCCGTGGTCGAGACGAACTCCATAGCGTCATGCTGTCAGGTCACGCCCCCGAGGCCGAGCCTGCGAGGCCTCGGACAGCGCGGTAGTTGTGGTCGCTGAGTGAGCAGCCCCGACGAAGGAGGGGCTGTTCAGCGGCCATAACTTCGCGTTACATCCCGGGAGACTCCGGCCAACTCAGCCTTGGTAGTCGTCGGTGAGGATGACCGTGATCCGGTCGAAGCGGAGGGGGTCCTCGGCCGGCTTGATCTTCCTGATCCCCAGGTCGCGGCCGAGGGCGCGGGCCGCGGCCTCGTACTTCGGTGGGTAGTAGACCGTGGTGCCGTCGACGGTGCCGTACCAGTTGTCGGTGCCGACCACGTGCCAGCCCGCGGCCTGGGCGGTGGCGGAGGTGCGTCCGGCGAGGCCCTTGGTGCGGGTGTTGTTGAAGATCTCCACCAGGGTCTTGCCGCGCCGGATCACCGGCGCCTTGGGCTTCGCCTTCGTCACGGTCGGCGTGGACGGCGTCGCCGTGGCCGACGGGGTGGAGCGGGTGACGGTCGGGGTGGCCTGGTCGTTGGCGGGCTGGTCGGGGTCGTTGACCAGGTAGACCAGGAGCCCCGCTGCCACGGCGGAGATGCTCAGGGCGAGGAGTCGGGTCGGGAGGACGACCCCGCGGTCGTTGCGGCGCAGCATCAGGGCCTAGTCCGACAGCTCGAAGCCGAGACGACGCGCCGAGCGCTGACGCTGACGGGTGGCCCGCAACCGCCGCAGCCTGCGCACCAGGAGCGGGTCGTGGGCGAGGGCGTCGGGACGGTCGATCAGGGCGTTGAGGACCTGGTAGTAGCGGGTCGAGGACATGTCGAACTTCTCGCGGACCGCCTGCTCCTTGGCCCCGGCGTACTTCCACCACTGCCGCTCGAAGTCGAGCATGGCGGCGTCGCGCTCGGACAGCCTGCCCTCGTCCTCGGGCTGCGGGTTGTTGAGCGCGTGGCTGCTGCCGGCCATCGTGGCGACTCCCGTCGGGGATTGGTACCTACGGCCCACATCATAGGACCCGAAATACATCGATGTCATTTGATCGGCGGCGTGGCGGCCACGGCTAGCGTGAGGTCGTGGACTCGATCGGTTGGGGCGTGCTCGGGCCGGGCCGGATCGCCCGCGTGTTCGCCCGCGACCTGCTGCTGGTCCCGGACGCGCGCCTGGTGGCCACGGGGTCCCGGTCGCACGAGCGGGCGGCGGCCTTCGCCGACGAGCTCGGCGGGACGGCGTACGGCTCCTACGAGGAGCTGGTCGCGGACCCGGCCGTCGACGTCGTGTACGTCGCCTCGCCGCACTCCTTGCACGCCCAGCACACGATGCTCGCGCTCGAGGCCGGCAAGCACGTGCTCTGCGAGAAGCCGATGACGCTCGAGGCGGCGACCACCCAGGACCTGTTCGACGCGGCGCGCGAGCGTGGACTCTTCCTGATGGAGGCCATGTGGATGGCCACCAACCCGGTCATCCGCACGATGTGCCGCCTGCTCGCCGCCGGAGGGCACGGGACCCCGCGCCAGGTCCACGCCGACCTCGGCTTCCTGGTGCAGACCGACCCGACCGACCGGCTGGTCGACCCGGCTCTGGGCGGGGGCGCGCTGCTGGACATGGGCATCTACCCCCTGACACTGGCCCACCTCGTGCTCGGCGAGCCCGAGTCGCTCGTGGGTGTGGCCAACCTCGTCGGCGGGATCGACCTCGACGTCTCCGTCGCCGGGCGGTACGCCGGCGGCGCGACCGCAGCGCTCACCGCGTCGATGACGGCGCAGTCACCGCGCACCGCGACCGTGGCGACCGACACGGGCTGCTTCCACCTCCCCCGCGACTTCCACGCGCCCACGAAGGTGCAGTGGGTGGCCCACGACGGGACGGACTGGGCCCCCGGCGAGTGGATCGAGCCCGACGAGCCCGTGATCGGTATGGGCTACGGCAACGAGATCGTCGAGGTCCACCGCTGCCTGCGGGCAGGTGAGACCACCAGCACCGTCGTACCCCCGGAGCAGACGGTGTCGCTGATGCGCCAGCTGGACGACGTACGCGAGCAGATCGGCGTTCACTACTGAGAAATCGGGCACTTGTAGGGTCGTGAAGGTGAGTCGCTCTCGGAGACGCAACGCCGCCGACCTGGTCGTGGTGGCCAACCGGCTTCCCGTCGACCGGGTCGTCGACGACGACGGCGAGGTCTCCTGGCGGCCCTCCCCCGGCGGCCTCGTCTCCGCCCTCGAGCCGATCATGCGTCGCAACAACGGCGCCTGGATCGGCTGGCCCGGGGACGCGAGCAGCGAGGCCGCCCAGGACACGGAGCCCTTCGACCACCACGGCCTCACGCTGGTGCCGGTGGGCCTCTCCGAGCAGGAGGTCGGGGAGTTCTACGAGGGCTTCTCGAACGCGACCCTGTGGCCGCTGTACCACGACCTCGTGGCCAAGCCGGAGTTCCACCGTGAGTGGTGGGACTCCTACGTCACCGTCAACCAGCGCTTCGCCGACGCCGCCGCCAAGCACGCCGCCGAGGACGCGGTCGTGTGGGTCCAGGACTACCAGCTCCAGCTCGTGCCCGCGATGCTGCGCGAGCTGCGCCCCGACCTGCGGATCGGCTTCTACCTGCACATCCCGTTCCCGCCCGCGGAGCTGTTCAGCCAGCTCCCGTGGCGGCGCCAGATCCTGGAGGGACTGCTCGGGGCCGACCTGGTCGGCTTCCAGCTCTCCGGCGCGGCCCAGAACTTCCTGCGCCTCGTCCGGCAGCGCGTGGGGCACAAGACCCATCGCGACGAGGTGTACCTGCCCGACGGCCGCGTGGTGCACGCGCGCGCCTTCCCGATCTCGATCGACTTCGCCGAGTTCGAGGAGCTGGCGCGTTCCGAGGAGGTCGAGAAGCGCGCCGAGCAGATCCGCCACGACCTCGGCGACCCGGCGAAGATCTTCCTCGGCGTCGACCGCCTCGACTACACCAAGGGCATCTTCGCCAGGCTGCGCGCGTTCGGCGAGCTCATCTCCGACGGCAGGCTCAGCGTCGAGGACGCCGTCTTCGTGCAGGTGGCGACGCCGTCTCGGGAGCGCGTCGACCAGTACCGCAGGCTGCGCGACGACATCGACCGCCTGGTCGGGCACATCAACGGCGACCTCGGCCGGATCGGCCGGCCGGCGATCAGCTACCTGCACTCCTCGTTCCCCCGCGAGGAGATGGCGGCGCTGTACCGGGCCGCCGACATCATGGTGGTCACCCCCTTCCGCGACGGGATGAACCTCGTCGCCAAGGAGTACGTCGCCTGCCGGTTCGACAACGACGGCGCGCTCGTCCTCTCCGAGTTCGCCGGGGCCGCGGACGAGCTGCGCCAGGCGTACCTGATCAATCCCTACGACATCAACGGGATGAAGTCGATGATGCTCGAGGCCTACGACGCCGAGCCTCGCGAGCTCACCCGTCGGATGCGCGCGATGCGCCGTACGGTCTCCGACAACGACGTGTCCCACTGGGCCAGCGCCTTCCTCGACGAGCTCGCCGGCAAGCGGAGCACCCACTCCAAGAACATGCGGCCGGCCCGCAGGTCCTGACCCAGTCCCTGCCGTGTTCGTGCGCTACTTCTCCGTGGCGGAGTCGGCCAGCGGCTTCTCGCCCTCGCCGGCCTCGATCGAGCTGCGTTCCTGCTCGAGCCCGCGCGGCGCCATCAGGTCGGTGATCTGCGTCGCGAGCTCCGGGCCGAGCGTCCCCCAGCCGGGGCGGTAGTCGTAGACCTCGCGCAGCGTGCGCGCCTCGTAGTCGCCGCAGAAGACGTCGATGTCGTCGGCGGTGATCAGGCCCGGGTGGGCCACGCCGACCGCCTCGGTCACCTTGACCATCTCGTGGCGGAAGGTGCGGATGTACTGCGCGCAGCGGTGGCCCTTGCTCACCGGGTCGACACCCCGGGTCAGCCAGGCGTTCTGGGTGGCCACCCCGGTGGGGCAGTGGTCGGTGTGGCACTTCTGCGACTGGATGCAGCCGATCGACATCATCGCCTCGCGGGCGACGTTGACCATGTCGGCGCCGAGGGCGAAGGCCACCGCGGCGTTGTCGGGCAGTCCCAGCTTGGCCGAGCCGATGAAGGTGACGTCGTCGGTGAGACCGGCCTCCGCGAAGGTGGCGTAGACCCGGGCGAAGCCCATCCGGAACGGCAGCGCGACCGCGTCGGCGAAGATCGGTGGGGAGGCGCCGGTGCCACCTTCGCCGCCGTCGACGGTGACGAAGTCGACGCCGCGGCCGCGGTCGCCCATCAGCCGGGTCAGCTCCCGCCAGAACGACATCTCCCCGACGGCTGACTTGATGCCCACCGGCAGACCGGTCTCCGCGGCGATCCACTCCACGAAGTCGAGCAGGCCGTCCTCGTCGCTGAAGGCGGTGTGCCGCGACGGGCTGGCGCAGTCCTGGCCCATCGGGATCCCGCGGATCTCGGAGATCTCGCGAGTCACCTTGGCGGCGGGCAGCAGGCCACCGAGACCCGGCTTCGCCCCCTGGGAGAGCTTGATCTCGATCGCGCGGACCGGCGCCGAGTCGACGACCTCCTTGAGCCTGGGGAGCGAGAACCGCCCGTGCTCGTCTCGACAGCCGAAGTACGCCGTACCGATCTGGAGCAGGATGTCGCCGCCCTGGCGGTGGTACGGCGAGAGGCCACCCTCGCCGGTGTTGTGCATGCAGCCCGCCTCTGCGGCTCCCCGGTTCAGCGCGTTGATCGCGGGCGCGGACATCGAGCCGAAGCTCATCGCGGAGATGTTGACCAGGGACGGCGGCCGGAACGCCTTCGCCCGGCCGCGCGAGCCGCCGAGCACCTTGGCGCTCGGCAGCCCGGTGGTCGATGCGTGGTCGTGCGGCAACGACTCGGCGAAGGTGCGGTGCTTGATGATGGCGTAGCCGGCGAGGTGCTCGACGTCGTTGTCGGTGCCGAACCCGGAGTAGTTGTTCTGCTCCTTCGACGAGGCGTAGATCCAGGAACGCTGGTCGCGGCTGAACGGACGCTCCTCGTCGTTGCTGGTCACGATGTACTGCCGCAGCTCGGGGCCGATCCGCTCCAGCCAGTAGCGCAGGTGCGCGACCACCGGGTAGTTGCGCATCAGCGCGTGCTTCTTCTGGGTCAGGTCGCGCGCCGCGACCAGCCCGAGACCCGCAGCCGCTCCCCCGACGACGTGCCGGACGTTGATGTCGCCCAGCTTCATCGGTCCCGCCTCGGGGTCAGACTCATGGGGCAGTCCTACAGTCCGGCCCGGTCACTGTCCATCTCGAAACCCCGCGAGCCACAGCGTGGTCCTCGGTCGGCGGTTAACCTTCGCCTCATGGACCTGATCCCCAAACCGGACCAGGTCGCCTCCGCTGCCAGCAATGTCGCGCACAAGGTGCTGTACGGCGGGCTGGCCGACCTCCGCCCGATGCCACGCACCCTGATCGACGACGGGCCGCTGCGCGAGGTCTACCACTACCGCCCGCAGAAGCAGACCCGGGTGACCGGCGACCCGGTGCTGCTCGTGACACCGCTCGCCGCGCCGGCGATCTGCTTCGACCTGCGCCGCGGCTGCTCCCTGGTGGAGCACTTCGTGCAGCAGGGACGGCCCACCTACCTCGTCGAGTACGGCGAGATCTCCTTCAAGAACCGCAAGCTCGGGATGGAGCACTGGGTCGAGGAGGTCATCCCCGAGGCGATCAAGACGGTGAGCGAGAACGCCGGGGACCGCCCGGTGCACGTCGTGGGTTGGAGCCTCGGCGGCATCTTCTCGCTGCTCGTCGCCGCCGACCGTCCCGACCTGCCGATCGCGTCCCTCTCCGTCGTCGGCTCACCGGTCGACGTCAAGCAGGTACCGATGGTGGCGCCCCTGCGGCCGATCCTGCGGCTCACCGACGGAGGCATCGTCACCCAGCTCTACCGGGTCCTCGGCGGGGCACCCAAGCCGTTGGTGAGGCGGGCCTTCCAGCTCAGCTCGGGCACCAAGCTGATCACCAAGCCGCTGGCCACCCTGCAGCACCTCGACGACGCCGAGTGGCTGGCCCAGATCGAGGCGGTCGACCGCTTCACCGCCAACATGATCGCCTACCCGGGTCGCACCTTCGGCCAGCTCTACCACCGGATGATCAAGCACAACCAGCTGCTCACCGGCAAGGTGAACCTCTCCGGGCACGAGATCGACATGTCCACGATCACCAAGCCGGTGCTGGTCTTCGCCGGCAACACCGACGGCATCGCACCGATCAACGCCGTCCGGCCGCTGGTCGACCTGCTGCCGAACGCCCACGAGGTGCGCTTCGAGATCGTCCCGGGTGGCCACCTGGGCATGCTCACCGGGCGCGCCGCGAGGGCCACCACGTGGCCGACGTTGGACGAGTGGATCGAGCAGTACTCCACGCCTGCGGAGCCGGTGCGACGACCGGTGGCCCAGAAGGCGGCCAAGAAGACAGCCCAGAAGACAGCGCAGAAGACGGCCACGAAGTCGGCACCGAAGGCCGCGAAGAAGGCGGCCAGGAAGCCGGTGCGGAAGACGACACCGAGGCCTCCGGTCGAGCTCGCCGACCGCTCGGCCATCGGGTCCAACCCCGAGCGCCGTTTCGCCTCGGCGGCGTCGCGCAACCTGCAACGCAAGCCGTGAGCCGTCGTTGAGGCTGCCCCGCCTCTCGCTGCGACCGGTGCCTCGTTCGACCTATCGGGTGGCGGTCGCGGTGCTGGCTGCCGGTGCGGTGCTCTGCCTGGCCGCACTCGGCGCGGGCGGTCGGGTGACCCCGACGTACCACCACTACGTCGCGCTGGGTGACTCCTTCACCGCGGCGCCGTTCGTGCCGCTGACCGATGTCGCCTACGGCTGCTACCGATCGACGAACAACTACCCGCGCCTGGTGGCCGATGCGCTGCACATCGACGACGTGGTCGACCACTCCTGCACCGGCGCCAACACCAACGACCTGACCGGCCGTCAGGTGACCTCGCGCGGCATGTCGGTGCCGCCGCAGGTCAACGGGCTCTCGCGCTACACCGACCTCGTCACGATCGGGCTCGGGTTCAACAACGAGCACCTCTACGCACGGATGAACACCGTGTGCCGGGCCAGCAACCGGGTCTGTCCCCTCTACGACCAGCGCGCGGCGCTGGGTGCGGTCGTGGACAAGGTGCAGCCGGCGCTGGTGGGCGCGATCGACGAGGTGAAGGAGCTGGCGCCCCACGCCCGGATCCTGCTGATCACCTACCCCCGGCTGCTGCCGCTACGTGGCAGCTGTCCGCAGCTGCCACGCTTCCGGCCCCAGGACCGGGCCACCTACCGGGCCGTCCAGCTGCGGCTCCGCGCGCAGATGCGGGCCGCGGCCAAGGAGACCAGGGTCGAGTTCGTCGACTTCTACCGCGACTCCATCGGTCACGACATCTGTGCGCGGCACCCGTGGGTGCAGGGCAAGGTGGGCAGTCGGTACCACGGCGCCGCCATGCATCCCCTCGCAGCCGGTCAGCACGCGCTGGCGCGGATCATCGAGTCGAGGCTGCGCCGCCCGCCTCCCGGTTGATGGCTCCGGACGCCTCGAGCGCCTCGCGGAGCCGCACCACCTCGGCGCGCAGGTCCTGGACGTCGGAGGTGTTGGCGGTGATGCCTTCCTCGATGTCGTCCTCGATGTCCTCGACGCGCTCGACGAGCCAGGAGGCGAAGGATCCGGTCACCACCCCGAGGACGCCGATGCCGCAGAACATCAGTCCCACGGCGATGAACCGGCCCTCCGTGGTCACCGGGTACATGTCGCCGTACCCGACGGTGGTGATCGTGGCCAGCGACCACCAGACCGCGTCGCCGAAGTGCTGGATCGGGCCGCTGCCGCCGCGTTCGGCGTCGAGGATCGCCAGGGAGGCCATCAGCACGATCAGCGTCGCCGAGCCCGCGAGGTAGACGCCGACCCGTCCGCGGAAGGAGCTGCCGGCGTAGCGGTTGAGCACGTCGAGCAGGGTGAGCAGCCGCAGCAGCCGGAGGGGCCGCAGCACGGGCAGCACGACCGCCAGCACGTCGAGGGGGTGACGACGTAGGAAGGTCCACTTGCTCTCGGCCATCACGAAGCGTGTGACGAGCTCGGCCGCCAGCGCCGCCCAGGTCACCCACACCACGACCTCGCAGGCGTGCGAGAGCGAACGGGAGAGCCCGGGGTCGAGGATCGGCCAGGCGTAGGCCACGACGAAGAGGACCGAGGCCACCAGCAGGGGGATCTGGACCGACCGCTCCCACTGCTCGAGTCGGTTGCCGGGGCTGCTCGCGGTGGAGTTCTGGTCCATGCGCAAATCATGGTGGGTGGGGCTGGTGTCGTGGAACGGCACTAGATTTCGGCACGTGCCCTCGACGTCGCGCCGGACCCAGGAGCTGGTTCCCCCTTCGCAGGGCCGACTGTCCACGCGCGTCCGTGCGGGCTACGGCCTGGGATCCGTCGCGACGGGCACCTTCGGCACGGTGCCGGGACTGATGCTGCTGCCGTTCCTGACCGACACCCTCGGGATCGCCGCGGCACTGGCCGGCGTCATCGTCTTCCTGCCGAAGGCCTGGGACGTGGTGCTGAACCCCATCGCGGGCCGGATCAGCGACCGCTCGACCGATCCGCGGGGACCGCGGAGACCGTTCCTGTTGCGCGGCGGGCTGCTGCTCGCGGTGTGCTTCGCGCTGCTGTTCGCCGCTCCGCCGTTCGGCACCAAGCTCCTCGACGCCGTGTGGGTGCTGGTGATGTTCGTGCTCTGCGCGACGGCGTACGCCTTCTTCCAGGTGCCGTACGTCGCGATGCCGGCCGAGATGACCGACTCCTACGACGAGCGCACCAGGCTGATGAGCTGGCGCGTCGCGATCCTGGCCTTCGCGATCATGCTCAGCGGTGCCAGCGCCCCCGCGGTGCGCGACGCGCTCGGTGGGCGTGCGGGCTATCGCGTGATGGGCGTGCTGATCGCCGGGCTCCTCGTCGTCGGGGTCGTCGGCGCCTATGTCGGCACTCGCTCCGCCCCTGTGGGCCGCGTCTCCGCGGGAGGCGGGTCGTTGCGCGAGCAGCTGCGGATCGTCTCCGGGGCACGCGACTTCCGGCTGCTGCTGACTACTTTCGTGATCCAGGCGCTGGCGACCGGGGCGATGCTCGCCGGGGTCGCCTACGTCTCGCGCTGGGTCCTGGTCGAGAAGTCCGCAGCGACCATCCTGTTCGTCTGCTTCGTCGGGCCGGCCCTGCTGCTCACCCCGGCCTGGGGCGCCATGGGTCGCCGCGTCGGCAAGAAGCGCGGCTACCTGGCCGCCTCGCTCGTGCTGGCGCTGGCGGCCCTGCTGCTCGGCTGGTCGCGCTCCGCGCCCTCCTGGTGGGTCTTCGCCGCCACCGGCCTGGTGGGGGTCGGGTACGCGGGGATCCAGGTCTTCCCGATGGCGATGCTCCCCGACGCCGCGGCGATCGACGCGCGACGTACGGGAAGCAACCGGGCTGGGGTGTACACCGGGGTCTGGACGGCGGGCGAGACCCTCGGTCTCGCCCTCGGGCCGGCGGTCTACGCCCTGGTGCTGGCGCTCGGCCACTACCGCTCCGCCGACCTCGACGCCGGGTTCGGCTCCGGCTCCCAGCCGGGCTCGGCGATCACGCGCGATCGTCCTCGGGTTCTCGCTGATCCCGTGCGCCCTGGTGCTGCTCAGCCTGGTGCCGTTGTCGCGCTTCTCCCTCACCGCCGCCGACCTGGAGGACACCCCGTGAGCGATGTCCTCGCCAGGCTTCGCCAGCTGCAGACGGCCGACGTCCCGGTCACCGGTGGCCGCACGCTGGCCTACGTCTACGACTCCGGCCTCGAGGAGGCGGACCGCGTCGGGCGCGAGGCGGTGGCGGCGTACGCCGGGTCCAACGGGTTGGACCCGACCGCCTTCCCGAGCCTGCTGACGATGGAGAACGAGCTGGTCGGGATGGCCGCCAGGCTGCTCGACGCCCCGGCGGGCGCCGTCGGGACGGTCACCTCCGGGGGCACGGAGTCGGTGCTCCTGGCCGTGCAGGGCGCCAGGGACGCGCGGCCCGACGTCGAGAGGCCGCGGATGGTGGTGCCGGACACGGTGCACGCCGCCTTCCACAAGGCCGCCCACTACTTCGGCGTGCAGACCGTGCGGGTGCCGGTCGGGGAGGACTTCCGGGCGCAGCCCGAGCAGATGGCAGCCGCGATCGACGAGCGGACGGTGCTGGTGGTGGCCAGCGCGCCGTCGTACGCCCATGGGGTGGTCGACCCGGTGACGCCGATCGCAGCGGCCGCTGCCGAGCACGGCGTGCGCTGCCACGTCGACGCCTGCATCGGCGGCTGGGTGCTGCCGTGGGCGGCGCGGCTCGGGCGGCCGGTGCCGCCCTGGACCTTCGCAGTCGACGGGGTCACCAGCATCTCGGTCGACCTGCACAAGTACGCCTACGCGCCCAAGGGCACCTCGATCCTGCTGCACCGCACGCCGGAGCTGCGGCGACCGCAGTACTTCGCCAGCGCGGCCTGGCCGGGCTACACGATGCTGAACTCGACCATCCAGTCGACGAAGTCGGGCGGGCCGCTGGCCGGCGCATGGGCGGTGGTGAACACGATCGGCGAGGACGGCTACCTCGAGCTGACCCGGAAGGTGCTCGACGGGGTGGAGGAGCTGGTGGCCGGCATCGACGCCGTTCCCGGTCTGCGCGTCGTCGTACGACCTGACTCGACGCTGGTCGCCTTCGCCACCGACGAACCCACCCACGTGTTCACGATCACCGACGCGATGGCCGCCGCCGGTTGGTACGTCCAGCCGCAGCTGTCCTACGGCGGCCACGGCCCGACCATCCACCTCTCGCTGAGCCCGGCCACCGTCGACCACCTCGAGGAGTTCCTCGTCGCCCTCCGAGAGGCGGTCGACGCCGCCGTCGCCGCCGGGCCGATCCGGATCGAGCCGGGCATCGTCGAGTTCGTCCGGGGGCTGGACGCCGCCAGCCTGAGCGAGGACGACTTCGACGGGCTGCTCGCCGCCGTGGGGATGGCCGGTGGGGCCGGCGTCGGCATCCCCGAGTCGATGGCCGAGATCAACGCCCTGCTCGACCTCGCCGACCCCGACCTCCGCGAAGCCCTGCTCACCGCCTTCCTCGACCGGCTGCAACGCCCGGCGAGCTTCTCCGTGAGCGCGCTGGCGGGCCTGGTCGAGAAGGGGCTGGTGGCGCCGGACTGGGCCGAGGCGCTGGCTCCAGTCGACGAGCAGATCGCGCAGATGGGGCGGTTCCTGCGCGAGGAGGTCGCCGCAGGCCGTGGCTACCTCCCCGCCGGTGACCACGTCCTGCGCGCGTTCGGCCGGCCGCTCTCGGAGGTGAAGGTGCTGATCGTCGGCCAGGACCCCTATCCCACCCCCGGGCACCCGGTCGGGCTGAGCTTCTCGGTGGCCCCGGGCGTCGCGCCTCCGAGGAGCCTGGTGAACATCTTCACCGAGCTGCAGTCCGACCTCGGCGTACCCGCGCCGACCACCGGCGACCTGACGCCGTGGGCCGACGCCGGGGTGATGCTGCTGAACAGGTGCCTGACGGTCCGGCCCGGCAGCTCCGCGGCGCACCGCGGGAAGGGCTGGGAGCTGGTCACGGACGAGGCGATCAGGGTGCTGGCGGCCCGTGCCGCGCAGGGCCAGCCGCTGACCGCGATCCTCTGGGGCAGCGACGCCCGGACCCTCAAGGGGTCGCTCACCCCGATCCCGTGGGTCGAGTCGGTGCACCCCAGCCCGCTCTCGGCACGCAACGGCTTCTTCGGCTCGCGCCCGTTCAGCCGCGTCAACCGGATGCTCGAGGAGCAGGGCGGCACGCCGGTGGACTGGCGGCTCCCATGACGGGTGGTAAATAGTTGTTGCTTCAAGTAAAGTGGGACGACGTGACCACCGAGACCGTCCGGATGCCCGCGCTCTACATCGGCCACGGTGCGCCGCCGCTGCTCGACGACCCCGTGTGGTCGGCGCAGCTGCGCGACCTCGCCGCCGCGATTCCACGACCCAAGGCCGTGCTGATCGTCAGCGCCCACTGGGAGTCCGCTCCGCTGGCGCTCTCGGCATCGGGTCCGCACGTGGGCCTGGTCTACGACTTCGGCGGCTTCGCCGAGAAGTACTACCGGATGACCTACCAGACCCCCGACGCCGGCTGGCTCGCCCGCCGGATCGCCGCGATGATGCCGGACGGCGAGCCGGTCCACCAGCACCCCTCGCGCGGCCTCGACCACGGCGCGTGGGTGCCGCTGCGGATCATGTACCCCGAGGCCGACATCCCGGTGCTGCAGATGTCACTGCCCACGCAGGACCCCTACAAGCTGATCGCGCTGGGCAACCGGCTGCGCGACCTGCGCGACGAGGGCGTGCTGGTGATCGGCTCCGGCTTCCTCACCCACGGCCTGCCGTACCTGACCGAGTTCCGCATCGACGCCGCCGCACCGGGATGGTCCACCGACTTCGACGCGTGGGCGGCCGAGGCCCTGGCCCGCGGTGACGTGGCCGAGCTGGCGTCGTACCGGACATCGGCGCCGGGGATGCCCTACGCCCACCCGACCGTCGAGCACTTCACCCCGCTGTTCGTCACCCTCGGCGCCGCCTCGGACCCCGAGACCCCCGGCGACCAGGTCATCGACGGCTACTGGATGGGCCTGTCGAAGCGGAGCCTGCTGGTGGCGTGAGCGGGCCTAGGGTTCGCACACGCGCGGACACAAGTCGTGGCGCAACGGCGTACTCAGGCGTGGACGATGCTGCCGAATCGAACATGTGTCCGCGCGTTTGCGTGCTCGGGACCTAGCGGATGCCGAGCTTGCGCATCAGGGCGAGGCCCTTGAGGGTCTGCTCGACGTGCTTCTCGAAGGGTTCGTCGCGGGGGGCGGAGAGGACCTGCTTCTTCAGCACGGCGAGGTTGGTGGCGTCGGTGTACTTGAGCAGGCCCTGGTCGCCGTGGCGGGCGCCGACGCCGGACTTCTTCACCCCGCCCGAGGGCGTGCCCTTGGAGGCGTACGCCGCGGCCAGGGTGTCGTTGATGTTGACGTTGCCGGACTCGATGCGCTCGCCGACCGCGGCCGCGGCCTTGAGGTCGGTGCCCCACACGCTGGCGTTCAGGCCGTAGTCGGTGTCGTTGGCCAGCGCGACCGCCTCGTCGACCGAGGAGTACCGGTGCAGTGCCACGACCGGGCCGAAGGTCTCGCACGAGCCGGCCAGCATGTCCTTGGTGACGCCCTCGAGGATCGTCGGCTCGTAGAAGGCCGGCCCCAGGTCGGGTCGTTCACGACCGCCGGCGAGCACGGTGGCGCCCTTCTCGATCGCGTCGGCGACGTGCGAGGCCACGCGGTCCTTGTGGTCGACGGAGACCAGTGAGCCCACCTCCGGCTCGTAGTCGTACGCCGCCCCGAGCTTGAGTGCCTTCGTGGCCGCCACGAAGCGGTCCCTGAACTCGTCGTAGATCGAGTCGTGGAGGTACATCCGCTCGATGTGCATGCAGATCTGGCCGGTGTTGCCGAAGACGCCGAACAGCGCACCCTCGACGACCTCGTCCAGGTTGGCGTCGGGCAGCACGATCATCGGGTTCTTGCCGCCGAGCTCGAGGCACGCGCCGATCAGGTTCTGGCCGGCCCGCTGCCCGATGAAGCGGCCGGTGTCGGTGGAGCCGGTGAACATCACGTAGTTGGCGTTGTCGATCAGCGTCGGCCCGACGTCCGGGCCCTCTCCGCAGACGACCTGGAACAGGCCCGCCGGCAGGCCGGCCTCGTAGAGCAGCGAGACGCCGTACAGCGGCGACAGGGCGGTCTTGTTGTCCGGCTTCAGGACGATGCCGTTGCCGGCCATCAGGGCCGGGATGGCGTCGGAGAGCCCCGTGGCGAACGGGAAGTTCCAGGGAGCGATGATGCCCACGACACCCTTGGGCTGGCGGATCTCGGTCGAGGTCGACACCACCGGGACGGGGCCGCCGCGCTTGACCGGCGCGAGCAGCTTCGCGGCGCGCTTGAGGTAGTGCGAGGTGACCATCGGTACGTCGCAGGTCTCGTCGAACGCCATCCGGCGGGCCTTGCCGGACTCGGCCTGGATCAGGTCGACGACCGTCTCGTTGCGCTCCAGCAGCAGCTCGTGGAACCGCTTGAAGACCTTCAGCCGCTTCTTCACCGGCCACTGGGACCAGACGCGCTGAGCCTCGCGTGCGCGGGCGAAGGCAGTCTCGATGTCCTCGGGCGTGGACTGCGGGAGGGTGGTGATCACCTCGCCGGTGTAGACCTCGGTCAGCTTCCACACGCCGCCACCGCTGGAGACGACCTGTGCCGTGATCCGGTCGAGCAGCTCGTCGTTGATGGAGGCGGGGCGGGTCAGGGTGGTGCTGGTCATGAGTTCTCCCGGTTCACGGATGCAGACTCTGCTAGTTCAAGATGAGGTCGGCGGCCTTCTCGCCGATCATGATCGCCGGCGCGTTGGTGTTGCCGCCGGTGATGGACGGCATGATCGAGGCGTCGACGACACGGAGGCTCTCGATGCCGCGGACCCGCAGGTCGGGGCCGACGACGGCGCGCTCGTCCACGCCCATCCGGCAGGTGCCGACGCCGTGGTAGACCGAGGTCGCCCGGTTCAGGATCTCGCGCCGCAGGTCCTGGCCGGTGAACCCGGCACCCGGGTGGATCTCCTCCTTGACCGAGCCGCCGAAGGCGGCGCCGGCCATGATCTCGCGCACCATCTCCGAGCCCTCGGCGAGCACCTCGAGGTCCGCGGGGTCGTCGAGGTAGCGAGGGTCGATCAGCGGTGCCGCCAGCGGGTCGCCCGAGGCGAGGCGCACCGTGCCGCGGCTCTTGGGGTAGATCAGCGTGGCCAGCACCGTCAGCGCCGTACGCGGGTCGACGTCGTGGCGGACCGGCTCGTCCTGGTTCGGGGAGACGTAGGCCCACGGCAGCAGGTGCAGCTGCAGGTCGGGTACGTCGGTCGCGGCCGAGGTGCGCACGAAGCCGACGGACTCGAAGACGGAGTTGGCCAGGAACGACTTCCCGGGACGCAGGAGCTCCTTGGCCACTCCGCGGGCGAAGAAGACGGCGTTGCCCCTCAGGGTCGCGCTGGTCGCGTGGAAGGTCATCGCGTGGAACATGTGGTCGTGCAGGTTGTCGCCCACCGGGAGGTCGGCGATGGTGGTGATCCCGTTCTGGGTCAGGTGCTCGGGGTGACCGATCCCGGAGAGCATCAGCAGCTGCGGCGACCCGACGACGCCGGCGGAGAGGATGACCTCCTTGCCCGCGCGCACGATGCGCGTCGAGCCGTCCTTGTCGACCACGGCGACGCCGACCGCCCGGCCGTTCTCGACGACGATCTTGGTGGCCACGACCTCGGTCTGCAGCTCGAGCGAGGGGACCTCGAGGTTGTGGATGTAACCGCGTGAGGCGCTGTAGCGCAGCCCGTTGGCGGTGTTCTGCTGCATCCGCGCGATGCCCTCCTGCTGCTCGGCGTTGTAGTCGTCGAGCACCTTGACGCCGAGGACGTCGGAGGTCGCCTGGATGAACTGCAGCGTGCCTTCCTGTGGCGTCTTGTTGCGGCCGACCTTGATCGGCCCACCCGCGCCGCGGAAGTCGTTGGCGCCGTCCTCGAAGTCCTCCATCCGCTTGTACGCGGCGTTCACCGAGTCGGCGTCCCAGCCGGTGTTGCCCTCGGCCGCCCAGGAGTCGTAGTTGGCGCGGTTGCCGCGGACGTAGACCATCCCGTTGATCGAGCTGGAGCCGCCGACGACCTTCCCGCGTGGCACCGGCATCCGGCGGTTGAGGAGGTGCTCCTGCGGGACCGAGTAGTAGCCCCAGTCGACCGTCGCCTTGATCTTGGGCTCGGCGTGCATCGGCCCGATCATCCCGGGCTTCTTGACCAGGAACTTCTCGTCGGTCTTGCCGGCCTCGAGCACGATCACGCTGGCCCCGGACTGCGCCAGGCGACCGGCGACAGCGGCGCCGGAGCTGCCGGACCCGACCACGACGTAGTCGGCCTCGCTCGTGTACGGCACCTTCTTGGCCATGGTCACCTCGTCGTCGCGCGGATGGGCACGCGTGATCGTGGCGTGCGCCACAACTATAACTTGTTCTAGTTTGTGGGGACAGGCCGCTGCTCGGCGAAGATGACCGCATGGAGATCCTCTCGATCCAGTCGTCGGTCGCCTACGGCCACGTCGGCAACAGCGCTGCGGTCTTCCCGCTGCAGCGCCTGGGCATCGAGGCCTGGGCGGTCAACACGGTGCACTTCTCCAACCACACCGGGTACGGCGAGTGGCGCGGCCCCCTGCTCTCCACCGAGGACCTGCGCGAGGTGATCCGCGGCGTGGAGGAACGAGGTGCGCTCGGCCGGTTGTCGGCGGTGCTCAGCGGCTACCAGGGCGGTGCGGAGGTCGGCACCGTCGTGCTGGAGACGGTTGCTCGCGCCAAGGAGCTCAGCCCAGGCGCCGTGTACTGCTGCGACCCGGTGATGGGCGACGTCGGGCGCGGCATGTTCGTCCGCCCCGGGATCCCGGAGCTGATGCGCGACCGGGTCGTCCCGGCGGCCGACGTGATCACCCCCAACCACTTCGAGCTCGACTTCCTGGCCGGCCGCGAGACCCACACGCTCGACGAGGTGCTCAGCGCCGTCGACGAGGTGCGCGGTCGCGGTCCGGACACCGTGCTGGTGACCAGCGTGCTCACCGAGGAGACTCCCGAGGGGTCGGTCGACCTCGTCGCGGTCTCCCCCGAGGGCGCCTGGCGCACCCGCACGCCGCTGCTGCCGATCTCCCCCAACGGCGGTGGCGACGTCACCGCCGCCCTCTTCCTGGCGCACCTGCTCCGCTCCGGCTCCGCGGCCACCGCGCTGGAGAAGGTGACCAGCTCGGTCTTCGGCATCCTCGAGGCCACGCTGGCCGCCGGCTCCCGCGAGCTCGCCCTGGTGGCCGCCCAGGACCTGATCGCCGACCCGCCGGACCGGTTCGCGGCTCGACCGATTCACTGACCGATCGGGCAGAAGAACAGGCAGTTCAGGCACTTCTCCATCGCGGTTGTCTTCGTAAAAGGCGCCTGAGCACCCGCGCAAGGCACGATTCGGGCAGCCACTCGGGCGCCGACCGGGCACAGGTTGTTGCCCAACCGGGCTCCCCTGATCGGCGCTGCTTGGGCCAGACTGACCCAGTAGCCCCACGGAGTGATCCAGGTCACACGCTCCCGGAAGGGGTGCGGACAGCAGTTCCACGGCCACCGCGGAGGACCAGAAGATGGAAGCCGACGAACGTCAGCGCCAGATCCTGACCCGCGCCCGCCACGACGGGCGGGTGCAGGTCACCGCGCTCGCCGACGACCTGCAAGTCGCACCCGAGACGGTCCGTCGCGACCTGCGCCAGCTCGTCGAGCGCGGCATGCTGCAGCGCGTCCACGGCGGGGCGCACCCCGTCGAGAGCGTCGGCTACGAGAGCAACGTGACCCGGCGCAGCAGCTCGATGATCGCGGAGAAGCGGCGCATCGCCGCCGCGGCGGCCGCCCGGCTCGAGGGCGCCGAGTCGGTGTACATCGACGAGGGGATCACGCCGCAGCTGGTCGCCGAGGCGATCGCGGTCAACCTCGGTGCCGGCAACAAGCTGACCGTGGTCACCTCCTCCCTGCTGGCCGCCAGTGCGCTGGCCGAGCACGAGAACATCACCGTCGTCCTGCTGGGCGGTCGGCTGCGCGGCCTCACCATGGCCACGGTCGACCACTGGGCCACCCGGATGCTCAAGGAGCTGGTCATCGACCTGGCGTACCTCGGCGCCAACGGCATCTCCCGCGAGCACGGGCTGACCACCCCCGACCCCGCGGTCGCGGCGGTCAAGTCGCAGGTCGTGGCCAGCGCGCGCCGGCGCATCTTCGTCGGCATCCACACCAAGTTCGGCGTCTCGAGCTTCTGCCGCTTCGCCGACCTCCCCGACTTCGAGGCGCTGATCACCGACACCGGGGTCAGTGCCGCAGAGGCCCACCGCTACAGCGTCATGGGGCCGCACGTGATCCGCACCTGACCGCGGAGGCGGCACCACCTGCCACAACCGCACACCCGAAGAGAACGCACCGACCCGGTGTGGCGCTGCGCCACGCCCGAACACTGGAGGTACTCGTGACCACAAGGTCCACGACAAGCAAGATCGCGATCGCCATCGCGGTGGTCGCGAGCCTCGTGCTCGCCGGCTGCGGGGCGGGGAGCAGCGGCTCAGGCAGCCACAGCATCACCGTGCTGATGGTGAACAACCCCCCGATGCTCGAGCTGCAGAAGCTGACGGCCAAGAACTTCACCAAGGAGACCGGCATCAAGGTCCACTTCGTGGTGAAGGTCGAGCAGGACATGCGCGACACCGCCAGCACCGAGTTCGCCAACCAGTCGGGGCAGTACGACGTGGCGACGCTGTCGAACTTCGAGATCCCCTACTACGCCAAGGCGGGCTGGATCTCCGACATGCAGACCATCGCCAAGAGCTCGAAGTTCGACCAGTCCGACATCCTGCCGTCGATGACGCAGGCCCTGTCCTACAAGGACAAGGTCTACGGCGAGCCCTTCTACGGCGAGTCCTCGTTCCTGATGTACCGCAAGGACGTCTTCAAGAAGCTCGGCATCACCGTGCCTGCCGACCCCACGTGGGACCAGGTGGCCCAGTGGGCGGCCAAGGCCGACGGGGCGCAGTCGGGGATGAAGGGGATCTGCCTGCGCGGCCTGGCCGGCTGGGGCGACAACCTGGCCCCCTTGACCACGGTGGTGAACACCATGGGCGGCACCTGGTTCGACGACAGCTGGAAGGCGCAGGTCGACACGGGCGGGTTCAAGGCCGCGGCCAACTTCTACGTCAACCTGATCCACCAGCACGGAGAGGCCGGCGCGGCGACGTTCAGCTTCCCGCAGTGCCTCAGCGCGCTGCAGCAGGGCAAGACCGCCATGTGGTACGACTCCACGGCCGCAGCCGGCTCGCTCGAAGCGTCTGACTCGCCGGTGAAGGGCAAGATCGGCTACGTCTCGGCCCCGCACGACAAGACCGAGCAGTCTGGATGGCTCTACACCTGGGCCTGGGCGGTCGAGAAGGCGTCGAAGCACCAGTCCGACGACATGAAGTTCGTGGAGTGGGCCTCCAGCAAGGACTACGAGCAGCTGGTCGCGAAGGACACGGCCAACAGCACTGGTGGCCCGACCAACGTCCCGGCCGGCAAGCGCGCCTCGACGTACTCCGACCCGACGTACCTCAAGGTCGCCTCGGGGTTCGCCACACCCACGCTGAACTCGATCAAGAACGCACCCGCGTCCAACCCAGGGGTGCAGAAGCGGCCCTACAGCGGCATCCAGTTCGTCGGGATCCCGTCGTTCACCGACTTCGGCACCTCGTGCGCCAAGCTGATCAGCAGCGCGATCGCCGGGTCGCAGAGCACCGACTCTGCCCTGGCCGCCTGCCAGAAGCTGGCTCAAGCGGCGGGTGACAAGCAGAAGTCCTCCTAGCCCCCGGACGTCCCCGGGCCGTCGGTATCGCATCGCCGGCGGCCCGGGGCAGGGCGGGGCTGAAGACCAACTGAAAACCAACCGGGAACGCACCACTAGTCGTGGAGGTCGACGGCATGAGCACTACCTCGGTGGCCGACCGGGCCGGCGTGCACAGCTCTGTGCACCGCGGGAGGCCCGCACCCAAGGTCAGCAAGTGGGGACGGGAGTCGTGGAGCCGTCGTGCGCCGCTGCTCCCGGCGCTCGTGCTGATGATCCTGGTGACGCAGCTGCCCTTCGTCGCCACGCTCGTGATGTCGTTCATGAGCTGGAGCGCCCAACCGGACGCTCCGCCGAAGAAGTTCGCCGGGCTCGACAACTTCAAGCAGGTCTTCAGCACTCCTGCGTACCGGCAGGCGGTCTTCACCTCGGTGCAGATGACCGTGACGATCGTCCTCGTGAGCGCCGCGCTCGCACTCGTGATCGCGCTGCTGCTCAACCACAAGTTCCTCGGCCGCGGCGTGGTGCGGACGATGATGATCGCGCCGTTCCTGATCGTGCCGATCGCGGCTGCGGTCTTCTGGGGCAACGGCATCCTGCAGACGGGGTTCGGCCTGATCGACGGCCTGCTGGGCAACCTCGGGGTCAACGACGCCCAGAACATCTCGTTCATCACCGACCATCCCAAGCTCGCCATCGAGATCGAGCTGATCTGGCAGTGGACGCCGTTCATGATGCTGATCCTGCTGGCCGGGCTGCAGTCGCGTGACGGCGAGGTGATGGAGGCCGCGACCATCGACGGCGCAGGAGGCTGGCAGACCTTCCGCTACATCACGATGCCGCACGTCCGGCGCTACCTCGAGCTGAGCATCGTGCTCGGCACGATCTTCATCGTGCAGAACTTCGACTCGATCCTCGGCATGACCGGTGGCCTGAACTCCACCAACATCCCCTACGCCGTCTACGAGGTCTTCTACTCCGCCAAGGACTACGGCGTCGCCTCCGCGCTCGGTGTCGTGGTGGTCATCGGCTCGATCATCGTGGCGACCTTCGGGCTCCGAGTCGTCTCATCCCTACTCAGCGAGGAGGAAGCGCGATGAGCAGCGCAGAGCTCACCACGAACGTCGCCGAGGCGAGCAGGCCCAGGCGCATGAAGGACGTCCCGGCTCCTTCGGCCGGGTCGAACCGGCGCTGGACGACGGCGGCGATCGGCATCTCCGCCTGGGTGATCGGCATCATCTTCATCGTGCCGATCCTCTACATGCTGCTGACCTCGCTGCACCCGCCGGCCAAGGCACAGACCTACCCGCCGAGCTGGACCGCGCCGCTGACGTTCGAGAACTACAAGGCCCTCTTCGACTCCTCCAACAGCATCGCGCCGGGCCTGATCAACTCGGCAACGTGCAGCATCGTCTCGACGCTGCTCGTGCTGGCCCTGGCCATCCCGGCCGCCTACGCGCTCTCGATCCGGCCGGTGCGCAAGTGGTCGGACACGATGTTCTTCTTCCTGTCCACCAAGATGCTGCCCCCGGTCGCCGGCATCCTCCCGATCTACCTGTTCACCAACAAGGTCGTGCACCTGCCTGACAATGTCTTCGTGCTGATCATCCTGTACACGTCGATGAACCTGCCGATCGCGGTGTGGATGATGCGCTCGTTCCTCGTCGAGGTGCCCACGGCGATCATCGAGGCGGCCCAGATCGACGGGGCGGGCACGTTCACGATCCTCACCCGGATCGTCGCGCCGATCGCGATGCCGGGCGTGGCCGCGACCTCGCTGATCTGCTTCATCTTCGCCTGGAACGAGCAGCTCTTCGCCAAGGTGCTCACGAGCGTCGTCGCGCAGACCGGGCCGGTCTTCGTGAGCACCCTGATCCAGACCGAGCACGCGTACCTGGCCCAGCTGTCGGCCGGTGCCGTGCTCATCTCCGTCCCCGTCCTGGTGGCCGGGTTCGCTGCTCAGGACAAGCTGGTGCAGGGGTTGTCCCTCGGCGCGGTGAAGTGATGGCGAAGCTTCGTGCCGACACCCTCGGGGAGGTCGGCTCGAGGGTCGCCGTGCCGTCGTACGACCGGGGGAAGGTCAGCAGCGGGATCGTGCACCTCGGCGTGGGCGGCTTCCACCGCGCGCACCAGGCGATGTACGTCGACGCGCTGCTCGAGCGCGACGGCAGCGGCGGAGCCGCAGGAGACTGGGGCATCACCGGCGTGGGACTGCTCGAGCAGGACCAGGCGATGGCCGAGGTGATGCAGGCGCAGGACTGCCTGTACACGCTGGTGGTCAAGCAGTCGGACGGCTCCTTGGAACCGCGGGTGATCGGCTCGATCGTGGCCTACCTGTTCGCCCCCGAGGATCCCGAAGCGGTGCTGGAGCGGATGGTCGACCCGGCGACGCGGATCGTGTCGCTGACCATCACCGAGGGCGGCTACCACGTCAACCAGGCGACCGGAGACTTCGACGACAGCGACCCCGACATCCGCGGCGACATCGAGGGCCACGGTGACCGGCTGCCGACGACCGCCTTCGGCTTCATCACCGAGGCGCTCGCGCGGCGGCGGGCGGCGGGGACCGAGCCGTTCACGGTGATGTCGTGCGACAACATCCAGGGCAACGGCACCGTCGCGCACGACATGATCACCGCCTTCGCCCGGCTCTGCGACGACGACCTGGGCGAGTGGGTCCACGACAGCGTGCTCTTCCCGAACTCGATGGTCGACCGGATCACGCCGGTGACCACCGACGACGACCGCGACCTGCTGTCGAAGGAGTTCGACGTGCAGGACGGCTGGCCCGTCGTCTGCGAGTCCTTCACCCAGTGGGCGCTCGAGGACAGCTTCGCGCTCGGCCGGCCGGCGCTGGAGGACGTCGGCGTCCAGGTGGTCGACGACGTCGGGCCGTACGAGCTGATGAAGCTGCGGCTGCTCAACGCCAGCCACCAGTCCCTCTGCTACCTCGGCTACCTCAGCGGCTACCGCTACGCCCACGAGGTCGCGCAGGACCAGCTGTTCGCCGACTTCCTGCTCGCCTACATGGACCAGGAGGCGACGCCGACGCTCTCCCCCGTCCCAGGGGTCGACCTCGACGAGTACAAGCACCAGCTGATCGAGCGGTTCGCCAACCCCGAGATCAAGGACACCCTCGCGAGACTGTGCGCCGAGAGCTCCGACCGGATCCCCAAGTGGCTGGTGCCGGTGATCCGGCGCAACCTCGAGGACGGCGGCCAGGTGCGGCTGTCGGCCCTGGTGGTGGCCAGCTGGGCGCGGTACGCCGAGGGGGTCGACGAGTCCGGCGACCCGATCGACGTGGTCGACCGGCGCAAGGACGCCGTCGTCGAGCGCGCCAAGCGGCAGCGCGACGACCCGCTCGCCTTCCTCGAGGACCGCGACCTCTTCCACGACCTGCACGACCAGGCGCAGTTCACCGAGCCCTATCTCGAGGCGCTCGGTTCGCTGCACGATCGGGGTGCCCGTGACACGCTGACCCGGTGGCTCAAGAACTGACTCTCGTCGCCGGCGTCGACTCTTCCACCCAGGCAACCAAGATCGTGGTCTGCGACGCGGCCTCCGGTGAGGTCGTGCGTGAGGGCCGCGCGGCCCACCCCGACGGCACCGAGGTCGACCCGGCCCACTGGTGGCAGGCCTTCACCTCGGCCTCCGCCGACGGCCTGCTCGACGGCGTCGCCGCCATCGGCGTCGGCGGCCAGCAGCACGGCATGGTCACCCTCGACGAGTCCGGCGACGTCGTACGCCCGGCGCTGCTGTGGAACGACACCCGCTCGGCCGGCGCCGGACGCGACCTGGTCGACGAGCTCGGCGGCAAGGCGGCCTGGGCCGAGGCCGTCGGGTCGGTGCCGCTCGCCGCCTTCACGGTGACCAAGCTGCGCTGGCTGGCCGAGCACGAGCCGGAGTCCGTACGTCGCACGGCCGAGGTGGTGCTCCCGCACGACTGGGTGACTGCGCGCATCCTCGGCGGCGACGCCGACCGGGTCGCGCCCGGCACTGCGACGACCGACCGCGGGGACGCCTCCGGCACGGGCTACTGGTCGCCCGCGAGCGCGGACTACCGCACCGACCTCGTCGAGCGGGCGCTGGGCAAGGAGGTCTCGCTGCCGCGCGTGGCCGGGCCGGCCGAGGTGGTCGGCACCGTCGGCGACATGCTCGTCTCGGCCGGCAGCGGCGACAACATGGCGGCGGCCCTCGGCCTGAACATCGGCCCCGGGGACGTCGTCGTCTCCCTCGGCACCAGCGGCACCGTCTTCGGCGTCCACGACCAGCCCACGTCCGAGCCGACCGGGATCGTCGCCGGCTTCGCCGACGCCACCGGCCAGTTCCTGCCGCTGGTCTGCACGCTCAACGCGGCGCGCGTGCTCGGGGCCGCGGCGGCGATGCTCGGCACCGACCTCGCCGGTCTCGACGAGCTGGCCCTCTCCGCGACCGCAGGCTCCGGCGGGCTGGCGCTGCTGCCCTACCTCGACGGTGAGCGCACCCCGGACCTGCCCACCGCCACCGGGACCCTGGGCGGCCTCACCCGCGAGAACGCGACCCCGGCCAACCTGGCCCGCGCGGCGGTCGAGGGGATGCTCTGCGGCCTCGCCGACGGGGTCGACGCGCTGGTGGCCGAGGGCCTGCAGACCTCACGCGTCCTGCTGATCGGCGGGGCGGCCCGCTCCGAGGCGGTCCAGCGGATCGCGCCCGACCTCTTCGGCGCGCCGATCCTCGTCCCCTCACCCGCGGAGTACGTCGCCCTCGGCGCGGCCCGTCAGGCGGCCTGGGCGCTCGCCGCCCAGGACTCCGCGGACGCCGAGGCCCCGGACTGGCCCCCGACCGAGGACGTCGTGCGCGACCCGGTCGACACCGAGTCCGGCGCCGAGGTCCGCGCGAGGTACCGCGAGCTCCGGCTGGCGATGCACCCGGAGAGCTGAGCGATCGGGGGTTCCCTAGTTGTCGTAGTAGGCGTTCGTGGTCGCGACCTCGTGGTCGGTGATCCGCTCTCTCCTGCGCCGGCGTGACAGCCGGAACGCCTTCGGGAGCGGCACCCGGCAGGCCTGCCCCGGCGCAGTCGGCGTACTCGGTGTAGAGGTGCTTCATCTGCTGCGAACGTCTTCGCGTACGCCGGCACGTGGGCGAGGTTGCGCAGCTCGAGCGGGTCCTTCCACAGGTCGTAGAGCTCGGCCTCCCCGGTGGAGTAGCGGGTCAGCTTCCACCGGCCCGAGCCGCAGTCCGCGCGTGTCCAGCGGGTGAAGCTGCCGAGCTTGATGTCGCTCGGCGTAGCGGCCGAAGCCCATCATCGCCCTCGGTGACGACCGCGCGGGTCCAGCCCTGGTCGCCGTCGCGGATCACCGGCAGCAGCGACGTCCCGTCCGCACCGGGCATCGTCGTCGCCGGCGTACGCCGCCAGGGTGGAAGCCATGTCGACGGTGGTGATCGGGTCGTAGCGGCGGCCGTGCGGCACCCCGGGCCCGGCGATCAGGAACGGCACCCGCAGCGACGGCTCGTGCAGGTTGATCTTGCCGGTGCGCTTGCGGTGCTCGCCGAGGTAGTAGCCGTTGTCGGAGGTGAACGACGATCACCGTGTGCGCGAGCTGCCCGGTGCGGCCGCAGGTCGGCGAGCGTGCGGCTGGACCTGCACGTCGAGCGCGTAGAGCGACTCGGCCCGCTGCCGGGTCAGCTCGGTCTCGCGCCGCCTTCTCGGCCGGCGTGAGCTCGGGCAGGCTTGCGCAGGTAGCGCGGCTTGTCCTTCACGTCGGCCTCGGCGCTGTGGTCCGCAGCGGGGTGCCCGCCCCGTGGGTGACCGACGCTGTCGAAGCGACCCTTGACCCAGTTGGGTCGCGCCGGCGTGTCCCAGCTCGTCGACAGTCGACCGTCGCCGCGCCGCGAGGGCTGCGGGGTCGTCGGGCTCGACCGGGGTGCCGTAGTGCGGGCGCCATCGGCGTCCACCACACGAACCACGGCGTCCTTGCTCCTGGCTGAAGCCGTCGATCACCCCGCGCGCCTGGTCGGCCAGCACGTCGGTGGAGTAGCGGCCGGGGAAGGCGTGCGACCTGGCCGTTGATGTTCTCGACGAGGTCGGAAGTAGGTGTAGGTCCCGCCGCCGTAGTTCGGGCTCGTCGAGTCGGCCACAGGTGGTCGGAGCCGGCGTACCACTGGTCCCACCCGGGGGGCACGTAGTGCAGGGACGACTCTGTCCCGAGCGCTCGGTACTGCTGGCCGTAGCCGTTGAGGTACTTGCCGACCAGCGCGGTGCGGTACCCCGCACGCCCTGCAGCACCGTCGCGATGGTGTGGCGGTCGTGGAAGGCCTGCGAAGCCGTAGGGGCTCGACGTGGCTGTAGCACCTGGTGGTTGTGCGCGTACTCCCCCGTCATGAAGCTCGACCCGCGACGGGCAGCAGAGCGGGTACGGCGCGAAGGAGTTCTCGAAGGTGAGCCCTCGGTGCCTGGATCAGCCGGCGCACGTGCGGCATGAATCGCAGGTCGTCCCACCGCATGTCGTCGGTCTCGATGACGAGCAGGTTGGGCCGCTGAGCGTGGCCGGCCCGCCTGACGGCGGGCTGCGGATGGTCGCGGACTCGACGGTGCTCGGACGGGTGCTGCTCCCCGAGTGGGGCCCTGGGTCGTGCTCGCGCACCCGGTGGTCGCCGCCAGGCAGCCCCGCCGAGGCAGCCAGACCACGGCCAGCGCGAGCGCACGCCGACGCGCTGCGTGGGGAAGCACGACCTAAGATCTCCTAAGTCGAGTGTCTTAATAGTATTAGACATCGGTGCTCCGCCCGAGCCGCCGACAGGAGTTCATAGACTGCGGCGTCTCGCTGACGGCGCGTGCCGCGTTAGCTCAGATGGCCAGAGCGTCGCTCTTGTAAAGCGAGGGTCGAGAGTCCGGAATCCACGCGGCTCCTCGGTGCCGCCCGGTCACCCCAGGTCGAGCGGGACGTACGGCGAGACCCGGATCTCGCCCGTGGTCAGGACCTGTACCGGCTGGATCCCCGCGGGCCGCCCGTCCTCGTAGGTCAGCAGGGTGACCTCGGCGTCCCGCTTCAGCTTGCTGCCGTAGGCGACCGCGTAGGCCGCGCCCCCGGTGGTCCCGTTGGTGTAGGTGTAGCCGGCCTTGCCGTTGGCGCCGACCACCCGGGTCGGCCCCTTCTGCACGTGCAGGTGACCGGCCACGACGAGGTCGGTGCACCCCTCGGCGAGTGCGGTCGCACCGAGGTTGGCGTCGTGGACGACCAGGGTGGCGATGCGCTTGCCCTTCTCCTCCTGCGCGCACACGTCCTTGCCGATGGTCGCCTTGACCTCTGCGAAGGTCAGGTTCGTCTCGTCGCGCCACCCCCCGAGACCGCTCGAGCGCGGGTCGTCGACCCCGGTGATCTGCACGTCGGCGAACGGCGAGACGGGGTTGCCGTCGAGGTGGGTCCAGTCGCGGCGCTCGAGGTACTTGTTCACGAACGTCCCGTGGTCGTGGTTCCCGGAGATGGCCACCTTCGTGTAGCCGTGGAACGCGCGTGTCGAGCGAGTCCAGGCTGAAGGACTCCCACGGTTGCCCCACGGAGGTGTCGTCGCCGGCGTCGAGGACGACGGTGGCTCCACCCGCGTCCCCGATGGCGCGCGCCACGGCGTCCATCCCGATGTTGTCGTGGCGGTCGCTGACCAGCAGCGCCACCGTCTGCCCGTCGGCAGGTTCGTGCAGCTCTCCGGCGACACCGGGCACGGCGTCCACCACGTCTTTGTAGAACACCTTGCTCGTGGCGTAGGTGTCGAAGGCGCTCTGCACGAGGCGCTGGGTGCTGGCCGTGACCAAGCCACCCTCCAGCTGCCAGTCACGCAGCTCGGTGGGCACGGTCAGCTCGGGCAACGCCTTCTCGATGGGCAACCAGGACGTGGGCTCGACCCGCTGCTCGGAGCCGTGCCAGGGTTCGACCAGCAGCACGACGCCGACGGCCACGAGCCCGCTGACAGCACCCAGCACCAGCGGCCGGACGTGCAGCAGGTCGTGCCTGCGACGCGGACCCAGCAGCAGCCAGAGGCCGGGGGCGAGCAGCCCGAGCAGGGCCGCCCGGAGAGCCGACTCGAGGGCGAGCTGCTGCACGTGCCCGCTGAGCCGGTCGACCTCCGCGTCCGGGTGAGCAGCGATCGCCGCGTAGCGCTGGGCGAGCTCGGCCCCGCTGGTGGCCGTCGTCTTGCCGATCTCGACGTACACCCCGATCCGGTGGTGGGAGGTGAACCGGACGTCGGGCAGGTACGGGCCGAGGTCGAGGCGCACCCGGCCGTCGAGGGTCGGGTGGAGCACGGCGTCGTGGCTGGCCACGACGGTGCGGCTGCTGGAGTGGGTGAACAGCACCGGCCAGACGGCCAGTGCCACGACCAGCCAGACGGCGACGAAGCCGGAGACCCGCCACCAGCGGGCACGGCTCACCGGTGTCCGGCCTTCTTCGGTGCCTTCTCAGGGGCCGGCGCCCTCTTCTCCGCCCTCTTCTGGGCGACCGCGTACAGCGCCACGCTCGCCGCCACCCCCGCGTTGAGGGACTCCAGCGAGCTCGCCATCGGGATCGAGACCAACACGTCGCAGGTCTCCGCCACCAGCCGCGAGAGCCCCTTGCCCTCCGAGCCGACCACCAGGACCAGCGGTCCGTCGGCGAGGTCGAGGTCCGGCAGCGACACCTCACCGTCGGCGGCCAGGCCGACGACCATGCACCCCGCGGCCTGGTAGGCCTTGAGCTGGCGGGTCAGGTTCACCGCGTGTGCCACCGGCACCCGGGCCGCGGCACCGGCCGACGTCTTCCAGGCGCTGGCCGTCATCCCCGCCGATCGGCGCTCGGGTACGACGACGCCGTGGGCACCGAACCCGGCTGCGGAGCGAACGACGGCGCCGAGGTTGCGCGGGTCGGTCACCGAGTCCAGCGCCACGATCAACGGTGGCTCGTTGTTGGCCGCGGCGGCCTCGAGCAGCTCGTCGGGATGGGCGTACTCGTAGGGCGGCACCCGCGCGGCGAGTCCCTGGTGGACCGCTCCGGCGGTCATCCGGTCGAGCTCGCCCCGGGGCACCTCGAGCAGGGAGATGCCGCGGTCGGCAGCGGTCGCGAACGCCTCCTTGAGCCGGCCGTCGCGCTCGGCGCCCTCGGCGACGTACATCGCCGTGACGGGCAGTCCGGCACGCAGCGCCTCGACGACGCTGTTGCGCCCGGCCACCCACTCCGCCTCGCCGCCCTGCACCGGGCGGCGCCTCGGCTTCGCCGCGGCGGAGCGCTCCGCGCGGTTCTTCTTCTTGTGCGCCTGGTGGTAGGGCCGGTCGACCGCCTTCGGGGTGGGTCCCTTGCCCTCGAGACCGCGCTTGACCCGTCCGCCCGATCCGGCCGTGGGGTTGCCCTTGGGGCCCTTCTTGATCGCGCCGCGGCGCTGCGAATTACCAGGCATCAGACATCCTTGGGTCGAGCCGATCAGACCATCTCGGGCCGTCGGGGGTGTCCTCGACCTCGACGCCGGCGGCCTTGATCTGGTCGCGGATGGCGTCGGCGGCGGCGAAGTCCTTGCGGGCGCGGGCCTCGGCTCGCTGGTCGAGCAGCCCGCGCACGAGGGCGTCGACGACGTCGTGCAGGTCGTCCGTCGCCACCCCCTGAGGCCCAGTGCGGGTCGAGCGGGTCGAGCCCGAGCACGCCGAGCATCTCGCGCACGGCGGAGGCGTTCTCGCGGAGGGCCGCGGTGGGACCGTCGGCCAGCAGCTTGTTGCCCTCGCGCATCGTGTCGAAGACGACTGCGACCGCCGCCGGCGTCCCGAGGTCGTCGTCCATCGCCTCGACGAACGCCGCCGGCAGCATGCTCTCGGCCGGCACCTCCCCCAGGACCTCGGCGGCCCGCTGCAGGTAGCTCTCGATCCGCCGGAAGCCGGCTGCGGCCTCCTCGAGAGCCTCGAAGCTGAACTCGACGTGCGAGCGGTAGTGGGCCGCCACCAGGTAGTAGCGCAGCTCGATGCCGCGGACCCGCTCCAGGACGTTGGGCACCAGCAGCGAGTTGCCCAGCGACTTGCTCATCTTCTCCCCGGAGGTGGTGATCCAGGCGTTGTGCATCCAGTACGACGCGAAGTCGAGCCCGGCCGCGCGCGACTGGGCCTGCTCGTTCTCGTGGTGCGGGAAGCGCAGGTCGACGCCGCCGCCGTGGATGTCGAACGCGGCGCCGAGGTACTTGCCCGCCATCGCCGAGCACTCGATGTGCCAGCCGGGCCGCCCGCGGCCCCACGGCGCCGGCCAGGACGCCGTCTCCGGCTCGGTCGGCTTGTGCCCCTTCCACAGGGCGAAGTCACGAGGGTCGCGCTTGCCGCGGGGATCGGCGTCCTCGGCGGCCTCCATGTCGTCGATCGACTGGTGGGTGAGCTCGCCGTACGACGGCCAGGAGCGGACGTCGAAGTACACGTCACCGGAGCCGTCCTGCGCCTCGTAGGCGTGCCCCCGCTCGATCAGCGCGGCGATCAGCTCGAGCATCTCGGGCACGTGCCCGGTCGCCAGCGGCTCGTAGGTGGGCGGCGCGACGTTGAGCGCGTCGTAGGCGCGATCGAGGTGGCGCTTCATCTCGTAGGCGAGGTTGTACCAGTGGCGGCCCTGCTCGGCCGACTTCACCAGGATCTTGTCGTCGATGTCGGTGACGTTGCGGATGAACGTGACGTCGTACCCGCGGGCCACGAGCCAGCGACGCAGCACGTCGAAGTTCACCGCGGAGCGGACGTGCCCGACGTGCGGCTCCGACTGCACGGTCAGGCCGCACACGTAGATGCTCGCCTTGCCCTCCTCGAGGGGGACGAAGTCGCGAGCCGCGCGGGTGGCGGTGTCGTGGAGGCGGAGGGTCACCTGCCAATCGTAGTGAGCCCGGGGCTGGTGTCCGACACAGTCCGAGTTGTGGCAAAACGGCACGCGTGTGACAAATGATCACTAGAGTGATGGACGTGTCCTCGCAGTTCTCGCCTCCGATGCGGCTCCAGGTGCTCGCCGATCGGCTTCCTGCTGCTGGTGGTGCTGGGCGCCGTGCTCGTCGACCCGGTGCGCCACGAGCGGGCGCAGCTCACCGCCGTGACCGCCACCGCCGTCCCGGCGCGCAGCTCCTTCGCGGCAGCTCACCACCGATGCCGCCTTCCGGACCGGCGTCCAGGAGGGCACCCGGGTAGCCGGCGGCTCGCTGACGATGGCCGCCCCGCGCGGCCGGCTGACCTGGGCCGGACGTCGCTGGTCGTGGACGCGCTGGACCTCCCCGTGGCTCAACCCCGGGCAGACCTTCACCCAGCTGGTCCCGACCTGGAACGTGACCACCCCGCCGCGCACGATGGTGCTCGTCCAGGCACGGGTGCACAGCACGTCCGGCTACCTGAGCGGCTGGAAGCTGGTCGGTGCGTGGTCGACGCGCGACGCGAAGATCCGGCGCACCAGCGGCGGCGTCCAGGCCGACCGGATCGCCTCGATGAGCACCGACACCCTGAACGCCCGATCGGGCGTCCTCCTCAACCGTTACCAGCTGCGGATCCTCCCCCTCCGAGGCCCCGCGAGCACCGCCACCCCGGTGGTGCGATCCCTCCAGGCAGTAGCGAGCCGGCCGTCGACCGTCCTCCCGGCGACGAGCCGGCCGCTACTGCCGCCCCGGACGCTCGCGGTCCCGCGCTACTCGCAGATGACCCACCGCGGGCAGTACCCGAAGTGGGGCGGCGGCGGCCAGGCGTGGTGCTCGCCGACCTCGCTGGCGATGATCCTGGGCTACTACCGCGCCCTGCCGACCCCGAAGAGCTACGCCTGGGTGAGCACGCGGTACGCCGACCGATGGGTCGACCACGTCGCGCGGTCCGTCTTCGACTACGGCTACGACGGCGCCGGCAACTGGGCGTTCAACACCGCCTACGCCGCCGTGCGGACCGGCGACGCGTTCGTCACCCGGTTGACCAGCCTGCGCGAGGCGGAGCGGTTCATCGCGGCCGGCATCCCGCTCGCCGCCTCGATCCGCTTCTCCCGCGGCCAGCTCAGCGGCGCTCCGATCAGCTCGACCTCGGGCCACCTCGTCGTGATCAGCGGCTTCACCCGCGACGGCGACGTCGTCGTCAACGACCCGGCCGCGCGCACCGACGCCTCCGTGCGCCGTACCTATGACCGCGGGCAGTTCGAACGCGCCTGGCTGCGGGGCTCCAGCGGCACCGTCTACGTCGTCCGCGACGCCGCCCACCCCCTCCCAGCGCGGGGCACCAACCGCAACTGGTGAGCCGTCGGTTTACCCGGACGGCCGGGTAAACCTAACCCTGGCAGGCATTACTTTGCCTGCCAGCCGACAGTTTCCCCGGGCGCCCGGGGAAACTGACTCCGCCGAGTGGTGCCCTACGCGCCGTACCCGCCGTCGACGTCGAGCTTCTGGCCGGTGATGTAGCCGGCCCGGGGGGAGGCGAGGAAGCAGACGGCCTCGGCGACGTCGTGGGCGATCCCGAACCGGCGCAGGGGGATGTTCGCCCGCGCGGCCGCGAGAGCGCGCTCGCCCAGCTCGCCGCTCTCGATCAGCCGTTGGGCCATCCCGTCGGTGAGCATGCCGGGGCCGACGCAGTTCACCCGGACGCCGTAGCGACCCTCCTCGACCGCCAGCGCCCGCACCAGCGCCTCCACCGCGGCCTTGGGGACCGAGGAGAGGCCGTCGCGGACCGGGAACCGGCTCGTCGCGGCCGTGGTCACCGCGACCACGCTGCCCCCGGACGCACGCAGCGCCTCGAGCGCAGGCCGGACGATGTTGAAGAACCCGCCGGCGTCCTCCGCCGAGCTGCGCGACGACCTCGCCGGGCTCGACGCGGCTCAGGTGGGTCATCGGCACGTGCGGCCCGGCGGCGTTGACCAGCGTGTGCAGGCCGCCGTGGTGGCTGGTGACCTCCGAGACCACCTGGTTGCACGCGTCGGAGTCGGTGACGTCGAGGCGGTGCTGGCTCACCCGCACCCCGCACGAGGCGGCCTCCTGCGCGACCCGCGCAGCTCGTTCCTCGTGCCCGCGGTAGGTCAGCGCGACGTCGCTGCCCCGCTCCGCGAGCAGGCGTACGACGGCCCGCCCGATGCCGCCGCTGCCGCCGACGACGAGTGCGCACCCGGGCTGGCGGGAGAAGTCGTCCATCCGGGGAGGCTAGCCGTCCGTCGCGGCGCGGGACGCGGCCGGGTTCCTACCCGTGGACACCCTCGACGCCGAAGAACCACCACGAGCCGGTGAGCCACAGCAGCACCACGGTCGTCAGCAGCAGGCCGCCCGCCACCGGCAGTGCCCAGCCCGGGATCCGCCTGCTGTGCACCAGCACGACCTTGGCAGCGAACGCGCCGTAGAACGCGCACCCGGCCAGCGAGTGCACCAGGATCCGCGCCGACCACGGCATCTGCGCGAACCCGAAGCCGTAGAGGCAGAAGAACGCCACCGGCAGGGAGACCACGAACGCCACGGAGCCGAACGCACGGTGCGCCGGTCCCAGCCACGACGGTGCGGGCGCGACGCCGGGCAGCCGTCCGTACAGCCACAGCGCGCTGACCAGCTGTCCCAGGGCGAGCAGCAGCACCAGGCTGGTGGCCCAGGCCTTGAACGTGCCGGTGCTGGAGAACCCCATGGACGGCAGCACGTCGTAGTCGGGGGTGTGCACGCGCCCGTAGACACCGAGAGCCACCGAGACGCCGGCACCGACCAGCAGTGCGAGGAACACCGCCGTACGGCGCGGACCCATCTGCTCGACCGTGTGCTCGGTCATGCCGTCCTCCGGCGACCGAGCCTACGCGCGAGAGCAGGGGGCGGCTACCGCGCCGAGAAGGAGTGCGAGTCCCATCCGGTGGCCCCGTCAGGGATCACGTCGGCCCGGGCTGCGGTCTGGGTGTAGCCCGAGCGGTCCGTGGCGCGCACGTGGAGCCGATGGTCGCCCGGCATCGACGTCGACGGTGCCGGCCCACTGCACCCACGTGTCCAGGCCGGGGACGCGGCCGAGCTCGGCCTCCTGCCAGGCGCCGCCGTCGAGCTGGAACTCGACCTTCTCGATGCCCGTGTGCTGGGCCCAGGCACTGCCGCCGACGCGGACGGTGCCCGCCTTCACCGAGGCGCCGTCGCCGGGGACGTCGACCCGCGACTGGGTCTTCACCGGCCCCCTCGGGGACCAGCCCCGCTCGGTCCAGTAGGCGTGCACCTTCTCCAGCGTGGTGACCTCGAGGTCGACCACCCACTTGGTGGCCGAGACGAAGCCGTAGAGGCCGGGCACGACCATCCGCACCGGGAAGCCGTGGTGCACCGGCAGCGGCTCGCCGTTCATCGCCACCGCCAGCATCGCGTTGCGGTCCGGGTCGGTCAGCGCGGACAGCGGCGTGCCACAGGTCCAACCGTCCTTGGAGGTCTGCTTCACCGCATCGGCGCCGGCCAGGGGCTTGGCCTGTGCGAGCAGCTCGCGCACCGGTACGCCGGACCAGAAGGCGTTGCCGATCAGGTCTCCACCGACCTCGTTGGACACGCAGCACAGGGTGATCCAGGCCTCGGTCAGCGGGCGGGCGACGAGCTCGTCCCAGCCGATCCGGATCTCCTTCTCGACCATCCCGTGGATCCGCAGCTCCCACTCGGCCGGCGAGAGGGACGGCGGCGAGATCGTCGTGTCGATGACGTAGAACTCCTCGTTGGGAGTGCGCCACGGCGCGACGCCGTCGACCCCGATGGTCGAGCCGGCTGGCGCGGTCCCGCGCGAGACCGGCAGGCGCAACCGGCGCCGTGCGTCCTCCACCCGACGTCGACCGCTGCTGACCACGCGACCTGCGATCGACGCGGCCCCCACGACGACCACGACCGCACCCGCCCGCAGCAGGAAGTCGCGCCGGGAGAAGTCTGCGCCCGCGTGCACCAGCACCGGCGTCGAGAGCACCCGGAAGGAGATCACCCAGGTGAGCAGGCCGACGCCGACGGCGAGGACGGCGGCGATCGGCGGCTCGGGCAGGCGAAGGACCGCGGCCACCCCGAGCGCGGCGAGCACGAAGAAGGTGGTGTCCGGCACGAACGGGGCGCGCCTGGCCCAGGTGCCGGCGTACGCGCAGATGGCCAGGAAGACGACCGTCGTACCTGCGACGAGCAGGGCTTGTCGAGGTGTCCGACGAGGTGGACGAGGTGTACGGCGAGGTGGCCGGGCGTGAGGTCGCGGACCGCCGAGGCCACGGCCGACAGCGGGCTGTCGTCGACGCCGAGCGCCTCGGAGGCGCCCTGGCTCAGGGCCAGGCCGGCCGCCCCAGCGAGGGCGCCGGCGAGGGCGAGCCACCCACGGGACGGCTCCGACCGCCGCGGCGGAGCAGACGGCGCAGCTGGAACAGCCGCCCCACCGCCCTCACGCTCCCGGGTCGCCCCTGGCGCTGCTTCGGACACGTCCACCACCTCATCGTCCCGCGGAGACCAAGCGTGCGCCATGATCAGCAGCGTGTCCCCAGACCTGCGCATCGGCCTCGGCACTGACGTGCACCGGTTGGTACCGGTGGGATCACTGGGTCGTTCGTTGCGGCTGGCCGGACTGGATTGGCCCGAGGAGGAGCTCGGCCTGGAGGGACACTCCGACGGCGACGTCGTGCTGCACGCGGTCTGCGACGCCCTCCTCTCCGCGGCCGGCCTCGGCGACCTCGGCAGCAACTTCGGCACCTCCGAGCCGCAGTGGGCCGGCGCACCCGGTCACGACCTGCTGGCCGAGACCCTCCGCCGGATCCGCGCCGAGGGCTGGACGGTGGCGAACGTGGCCTGCCAGCTCATCGGGAACCGGCCGCGCTTCGCCGCCCGGCGCGAGGAGGCCGAGCGGGAGGTCCTGCAACGCCACGGCATCCACGTCTCGTTGAGCGCCACCACCACCGACGGGATGGGCCTGACCGGCCGGGGAGAGGGCCTGGCCGCGATCGCGACGGCGCTGCTGGCCGGTGCGCCGGAGGCGCCCTGATGCCGATGATCGACGGGCTCGCCGTCACGACGTACGGCCCACCCGACGCGCCGCTCACGGTCTTCCTCGCCCACTGCTGGACGCTGAACCGGTCGGACTGGCACTACCAGGTGCGCGACCTGCAGCGCGAGTTCGGCCACGACATCCGGATCGTCACCTGGGACCACCGGGGCCACGGCGAGTCGGCCCGAGTGCGGCGGTCCGTGTGCACCATCGACAACCTCGCCCGTGACTGGGCGATGCTGATCGACACCCTGGCGCCGGAGGGACCTCTCGTGCTGGCCGGGCACTCCATCGGCGGGATGACGATGATGGCGCTCGCCGAGCACCGGCCCGACGTCTTCGACCGGGTCGTCGGCGCGGCGTTCGTCTCGACCTCGTCGGGGGCGCTGGACACGGTGACCCTCGGCCTGCCCGAGGCCGGCGAGCTCGTGCGCGCACAGATCCCGCGGATCCTGGCGCTGCGCTCACGCACCCTCTCCCGCCGGGCCCGTCGCCGCGCCCCGATCGTGGAGACGCTGGTGATGCGCCGGTTCCTGTTCGGCCGGCCGATGCGGCTGGCCGACGCCGCCCTCGCCGTCGAGGGGCTGATCAGCTGCCCCGGCGACACGGTGGTCGGGTACTACAAGGACTGCATGACCCATGAGCGCACGGCGGCGCTGAAGGTCCTCGACGACATCCCCACCCACGTCCTGGTCGGCACCCGCGACGTGCTCACCCCGCCCGCGCACGCCCGCCGGATCGCCGAGCACGTGGAGGGCGCGGTGCTGACCATCGCGCCCGACGCCGGCCACATGCTGCCGCTGGAGCGCGACCAGCTGGTCTCCGGCGTGCTGATCCGGCTGATCAGGCCCCACCTCGGGTCCACCACGCACGCATGACCACTCGCGCTGCCGCCGTCATCCTCGCTGCAGGCTCCGGCTCCAGGGTCGGTGCGGCGGAGAACAAGGTGCTGCTGCCCCTCGGCGGGATGTCGATGCTGGCCCACTCGGTGCGCACCGTGCTCGAGGTGGCCGGGGTGCACCGGATCGTGCTGGTGGTGCGGCCGATGGACCGCGCCGCCGTGCGGGACGCCGTCGCCGAGCACCTCGGCGCCCACGACCTCTGGGTGGTCGACGGCGGTGCGCAGCGCCACGACTCGGAGTGGCAGGCGCTGTGGGCGCTCGCCGCGGACATCGAGCGGGGCGAGATCGACGTGGTGGCCATCCACGACGGGGCCCGGCCGCTGGCGACCGCCGCGGCTGTGGGAGCAGGTGATCGCCGCCGCGGCCGAGCACGGCGGCGCGATCCCGGTCGTCGGCACCCCGCGGCTCTCCCGCCGCGACGGGTCCCCGGCGCCCGCGGGGCTCGTCGGTGTCCAGACCCCGCAGGCGTTCCGTGCCGTCGAGCTGCTCTCCGCCTACCGCCGGGCCGAGCAGGAGGAGTTCGTCGGCACCGACACCGCCTCGTGCCTCGAGCGGTACACCGACCTGCCCGTCGTCGGCGTGCCGAGCACCGCGGCCAACCTCAAGGTCACCTTCCCCGAGGACCTCGCGCTCGCGGAGTCGCTGCTCAGTCGCCCGACTGCTCCGTCTGCTCCGGTGCGACCGCCGACCGACTGAGCGCCTCGAGCACCACCAGGTCGTCCGCAGCGACCACCCTGCGCGCGAGGGCGGGCGCCGGCAGGAACCGCACCGGGTACCGCTGGGCCAGCGCGGCCACCCACACCGCCAGGTCCGCGACGTCGGGCTCCTCGAGCGAGGCGACGACAGTCGGCCGGCAGCACGACCGGCGAGACGACGGTCATCAGCTCCTCCCGCGCATGCGTCCTCCCCAGTCGTCCCGCTTCATGCGTACCGCCCGGGGCGTCGTACTCCTTGACGGTGTCGGTCACCTCCCGCACGCCGACGACGACCGCGCCGGTCGCCGCGCACTCCTCGACCGCCTCGCGGAGAAATCCCGGCGGGGTCAGCGGGCACAGCGGGTCGTGGACGACCAGTGCCCGGTCGGCGTCACGCACCTGCTCGAAGGTGGTGCCCAGGTCGAAGACCTCGACCCCGGCCTCGCCGAGGGCCCAGGTGGCCGCTGCGACGAGCGACTCCCCGTGGACCAGCGCGAAGGGCAGGGACCCGCGCCCGGCCAGGGGTACGACGCCCAGGGGTCTGCTCATCCACGGGCCCAGCAAACCACCCGGGGAGCACCCGCGGAGCAGGCGAAAAGCACCGAGCCCCCGGACGCATGGTCTCGGGGGCTCGGCGGAGTGTGTTCGTGCTAGGAGGCGAGGACCTCGTCGAGGATGGTCTCGGCCTTGTCCTCGTTGGTGTGCTCGGCCAGGGCCAGCTCGGAGACCAGGATCTGGCGCGCCTTGGCCAGCATCCGCTTCTCGCCGGCCGACAGGCCGCGGTCACGCTCGCGGCGCCACAGGTCGCGGACGACCTCCGACACCTTCATCACGTCACCGGAGTGCAGCTTCTCGAGGTTGGCCTTGTAGCGACGCGACCAGTTCGTGGGCTCGTCGGGCACGACGGCCCGCAGCACCTCGAAGACGCGCTCGAGGCCCTCCTTGTCCACGACGTCGCGGACACCGACGAGGTCGAGGTTGCACGCCGGCACCCGGACGACGAGGTCCTGCTGGGCCACGATGCGAAGGACGAGGTACTGCTTCTCCTCCCCCTTGATGGTGCGCATCTCGATGTCTTCGATGACTGCGGCCCCGTGATTCGGATAGACGACCGTTTCGCCGACAGTGAAAGTCATGTGAATGTGTTCCCCTTTCGAGGTGACCAGTCTAACACGGGCCAGACCACCCTCTGGGCCGCGTTTGCGCAGGTCAGAGGCCAGATTGGGGCTTGACAAGAGGACATTTCGTATGCCTCGGCAGGACTGGGCGGGCCCAGCGCGCGGTGGCCTGGCGCCGTAACCGTCCGACACGCACATGTTCACAAGTCCCGGGACAGGTGCGAGGAGCGGCACCGATGCCCGATACTTCGGGCCATGACCACCTCCACGGAACCGGTCGAGGCGGCCGGCCGCCGGTCGGGCCGTCAGCTGCCCGCCCTGGTCCGTGCCAGCCACCCCCGGCAGGCGCTGGCGATCGCCGTCGTCGTGGGCCTCCTCGTGGGCCTGAGCAGGGACGATGCCGCCAAGGACATCGCCGTGGCCGCGGCGGCCGTGCTGGTCGCCCAGCTGATCATGGGCCTGGTCAACGACCTGCTCGACGTCGACCTGGACAGGGCCTCGGCCTCGGAGGACAAGCCGATCGCGACGGGCCTGGTCCCCGCCGGCAACGCCAGCTTCGCCGTCGCCGTGCTGCTCCTGCTGGTCATCCCGCTCTCCCTGCAGAACGGCACCTCCGCGGGGCTGTTCCTGCTGGCGACGCTCGCCGTCGGCTACGTCCACAACCGCTGGCTGCACCGCACCGTGCTCTCCTGGGTCGGCTGGGCCGCCACCTTCACCATGCTCGCCTGGTTCGTCACCCTCGGCGGCTGGGGCAGCTCCGCCGACGGTTCCGCGCCGTACACCTGGTTCGCGGTGCTGTGCGGCCTGCTCGGCATCTGCGTGCACTTCCTGACCTCGCTGCCGGACCTGGTGCGCGACAACGCCTCCCGGGTGCGGCACCTGCCGCTGCGGGTGGCCCTGCACACCGGAGCGCCCAAGCTGATGCTCATCTCGGTGGTGGCCACCGTGCTGGTGGTGGCGACGCTCGTCTTCCAGGCGGCGTCGACCGGTGCCATCGCTCAGTAGCCTCCGCGCTGGCGCTAGCATCGGCGCCATGTCCAACCCCGCACGCAGGCGTCCCCGGCTGGCGGCCGCGTTCCTGGTGATCCTGGTCCCCGCGCTCGGTGCCTGCGGGTTCAACTACCAGACCGATCAGGTCTACCAACCCAGCGTCGGGGTGAACAACCGGCAGGGCGTCGTCGACGTGCTCGGCGCGGTCGTCGTCTCGGGCACAGCCGGCAGCGGGACCTTCGTGGCCTCGCTGGACAACAAGAACCAGACCAAGAGCGAGACCCTGACCGGGATCACGGGGGCCGACGGCGTCGAGGTCACCCTGGTCAAGCAGGTCGAGGTGCCCCCCGGCGAGCTGGTCAACCTCGCAGACATGGGTGTGGCCAGCGTCAAGGGGGAGTCGATCCAGGCCGGCGGCTTCGCCCGGCTGACCCTGCAGTTCGAGAACGGCCAGAGCGCGCAGGTCAATGCGCCCATCGTCGCTCCCGAGAACCAGTACTCCGAGATCGCCCCGGCGATCCCGTCGAGCTCGCCGACTCCCTGATCCCGCCGGCATGAGCGAACCGAGCCGCACCCTGATCCTGCTCCGCCACGGCGAGAGCGAGTGGAACGCGCGCAACCTGTTCACGGGCTGGGTCGACGTCGCGCTCAGCGACAAGGGCCGCGACGAGGCGGTCAGCGGCGGCAAGCAGCTCGTCGAGCACGACCTGCTCCCCGACGTCGTGCACACCTCGCTGCTGCGGCGCGCCATCACCACGGCCAACCTCGCCCTCGACGTGGCCGAGCGTCACTGGATCCCGGTCCGGCGCTCGTGGCGGCTCAACGAGCGGCACTACGGCGCTCTGCAGGGCAAGGACAAGAAGCAGACCCTCGAGCAGTACGGCGAGGAGCAGTTCATGACCTGGCGGCGCAGCTTCGACGTACCGCCACCGCCGATCGAGGACGACGACGAGTGGTCGCAGGCGGGCGACCCGCGCTACGCCGACCTGGGCGAGGAGATGCCGCGCACCGAGTGCCTCAAGGACGTCATCGAGCGCTTCCTGCCCTACTGGGAGGGCGTCGGTCGTCCCCGACATCGCCGCCGGCCAGACGGTCCTGATCGCCGCGCACGGCAACAGCCTCCGCGCCCTGGTCAAGCACCTCGACGGCATCAGCGACGACGACATCGCCGGCCTGAACATCCCCACCGGCATGCCGCTGGTCTACGAGCTCGACCCCGAGATGAAGCCGGTCGAGCGCGGCGGCCGCTACCTCGACCCCGAGGCCGCCGCTGCCGCCGCGGAGGCGGTCGCCAACCAGGGTCGGTAGTCGCTGGCCAGCCGCCATCGCATGTAACGCGGAGTTATTGCCGCTGAACACGTGGTACGACGGCGTACGGCGCGACTAACAGCGGTCAATGGACACCGCGGCACATGTACGACGCGCCCCTCAGCCCTTCCCCCGGAACTGGTGCGGACGGCGGAGCAGGGCCGGCAGGTTGGCCGCGCCGGGTGCGTCGTCGCTGACCGCCATCCAGTCGCCCCGGTTGGTCATCTGGCAGCGCTGCAGCGACAGGCAGCCGCAGCCGATGCAGGAGTCGAGGCCGTCGCGCAACCGCTCGAGCGAGGCGATCTGGTCGTCGAGCCGGCCACGCCAGTGGCGGGTGATCCGCTGCCAGTCGGCCCTGGTCGGCACCCGCCCCTTCGGCAGCCGGGCCAGCTCCTCCCGGACCTCCTGCAGGGTGAGCCCGATGTTGGAGGCGGCCCGGATGAAGGCGAGACGACGCAGCTCGCTGCGCTGGAACTGGCGCGTCCCACCCGGCGTGCGGGTCGCCGCGATCAGCCCCTCTGCCTCGTAGAAGCGGATCGCCGACGCAGCGAACCCACTGCGGCGGACGATCTCCCCCATCGGGAGCAGTTCTCGGGAATCCATCGTGACCCCTTGATCTCAAGTTCACTTTAACTTTAACACTGGATCGCATGACTACTTCTGGAAGCACACCTCCGACCGCCCTCGTCACAGGCGGTTCCTCCGGCCTCGGCCTCGCCCTCGTCCGCGCACTCGACGAGACCGGCTGGATCGTGGTCACCGATGCGCGCGACGGCGCACGGTTGCGTACGGCGCTCGACGGCACGACCGCCCACGGCGTCGTCGGCGACGTGGCCGAGGCAGAGCACCGCGCAGCGTTGGTCCAGACGGTCGCGGACCTCGGTGGCCTCGACCTGCTGGTGCTCAACGCCAGCACGCTCGGTCCTCTCCCGATGCGCCCCCTGGCCGACCTGTCCCCCACCGAGCTCGGCGAGGTCATCCGCACCAACGCCGGCGCCCACACCGCGCTGATGATCGAGCTGGCGACTCACCTGCGCCGCCGCGGCGGGGCGGTGATCGGCATCTCCTCCGACGCCGCGGTGAACCACTACGAGACCTGGGGCGCGTACGGCGCGTCCAAGGCCGCCCTGGACCACCTCGTCCTCACCTTCGGCGCCGAGACGGGCCTCTCGACGTACGCCGTCGACCCGGGTGACATGCGGACGCCGATGCAGCAGGACGCCTTCCCCGGCGAGGACATCGGCGACCGCCCACCTCCGGAGTCGGTCGTGCCGCACCTGCTGGCACTCGTCGCGCAGCGCCCACCCAGCGGTCGGCTCGTCGCGGCAGACATCGCCGTGCCGGTGTCGAGATGAGCGCGCTGAAGGAGCGGCCGGGGATCCACTTCGACAACCCCGGGGGCGCGACAGCCCCGGCACCCCCTGAGATCCGCGGGTCGGCGCGCGACGACGTACGCCTGCTCGTCGCTCGTCCCGGGGGGATCGAGCACCGCAGGTTCGCCGACCTGGTCGACGTGCTGGAGCCGGGCGACCTGGTCGTGGTGAACAACTCGGCCACCCTCAACGCCGAGATCGATGCTGTGCGCGGCCGGCAGCGCATCGTCCTGCACGCGGCCAGCCGGCTGGACGACGGCACGTGGGTCGTCGAGCTGCGCACGGCCCCCGACGCGGGCGAGCCGGTGCTCGATGCACGACCCGGCGAGACCATCGGCGTCGGAGAGCTCCCGCTGACCCTGCTCGCGCCGTACCCCCACGACGGCTCCGCGCCCGGCGGGAAGGGCAACCGGCTGTGGCGTGCTCGCGTCGAGGGCGACCTCCGCAGCCTCCTGGACCGGTGCGGGCGGCCGATCGCGTACGGCTACCTCGACCGGCGCTACCCGCTCGCGGCCTACCAGAGCGTCTTCTCGCGGGTGCCGGGCAGTGCCGAGATGGCGTCGGCCGGCCGCCCGTTCACCGAGGCGCTGCTGACCGGGCTCGTCGCGCGAGGGATCGGCGTCGCCCCGATCACCCTGCACACGGGGGTGTCCTCGCAGGAGGCCGGCGAGGGTCCGCAGCCCGAGTGGTACGACGTCCCGGCGGCGACTGCCCGCCTCGTGCAGCTCACCCGGGAGAGCGGGCACCGCGTCGTAGCCACGGGGACCACGGTGACCAGGGCGTTGGAGTCCGCGGTGCGCGACGGCGTGGTCGAAGCCTCATCGGGCTGGACCGACCGGGTGGTGACGCCGGGAGACCCACCGGCTGTGGTGGACGGACTGATCACCGGCTGGCACGACGCCGGCGCCTCGCACCTGTTGCTGGTCGAGGCCATCGCCGGCACCCAGCTGGCCCAGGCGGCGTACGACGAGGCGCTCGGTGCGGGCTACCGGTGGCACGAGTTCGGGGACTCGGCGCTGTTCCTGCCCTGAGCCCCGCCCCCGCGCGCGTCCATGTAACGCGGCGTTACTGACGCAGAGTGCGCCGTACGCCGCATGTTCAGCGGCAATAACTCCGCGTTACATGCGCGTGGGGGCGCGACAGACCCAGCGTCAGGAGACGTACTGCGGGTGCTCCCCGGTGACCAGGAAGACGACGCGGCGGGCGATGGAGACGGCGTGGTCGGCGATGCGCTCGTAGTAGCGGCCGAGCAGGGCGATGTCGACGGCCGGCTCGACGCCGTGCTTCCACTCCGAGCCGAGCAGCTCGCGGAAGGAGTTGCGCCGCAGCTTGTCCATCTCCTGGTCGACCTCCTCCAGCTCCTCGGCGGCGGCCACGTCGGAGGCCGCGATGATGTGCTCGACCTTGCCGATCATCACCTCGGCCACGGCGGCCATCCGCGCGATCATCGGCACGACCTGGTCGGGGACGGCCACCTCGGGCACGCGCAGCCGGGCGATCTTGGCGACGTGCACCGCCAGGTCGCCCATCCGCTCGAACTCGCTGACCATCCGCAGCGAGGCGACGAGCATCCGCAGGTCGCCGGCCACCGGGTTCTGGAGCGAGAGCAGCTCGAAGCTGTGCTCCTCGAGCTTCTCGCGCAGTGCGTCGATCTGGGCGTCGTCGGAGATCACCTTCTCGGCCCGCTGGGCGTCGCCCTCGAGCAGCGCGGCGGTGCCCTCGGAGACCGCCTCGCGGACGAGGCGGGCCATCAGCACGAGGTCGTCGCGGATGGAGTCGAGCTGGTCTGAGTAGGCGTCCCGCATGCTCGTGAACCTACGCGGCACCGGTGAACGCTCGGCGTCGTTGCGTGAACGGGTGGCGAACAGCCTTTGAAAGCACGGTCGGAGAAGGGAACCTTCGGTGAATCCCTGCGTACGATCCAAGACGTGAGCCCGACGTTCCAGGCCCTCGTCTTCGCGGTGCTCGGCGCCGTGCTGGGCGGCGGCGTCGTACTCGCGTTCCGCGTCAGCGAACGCCAGATGCGGCCCCCGGAGCCCCCTGAGCCGGCCCTGCCGCCCGGAGTCGCCGCCGTGCTCTCGGTGCTGCGCAGCAGCGCGCTCGTGGTCGACGCCAACGACGCTGTCCTGAAGGCCTCGGCCCCTGCGATCGCCATGGGGATCGTCCGCGGCCACACGATCACCGTGCGTGAGCTGGGCGACCTGGTCCGGCAGGTACGCCGCGACGGACAGATCCGCGAGACCGAGCTGCACGTGCAGCGCGAGGGACTCCCCCCTCGCCACGTGACCGCCCGCGTCGCCCCGCTGAGCTCGCAGCTGGTCCTCGCCCTCGTCGAGGACCGCACCCGCGAGCGCCGGGTGGAGTCGATCCGGCGCGACTTCGTGGCCAACGTGAGCCACGAGCTGAAGACCCCGGTCGGCGCCATCCAGCTGCTCTCCGACGCCGTGATGGACGCCTCCGACGACCCCGAGGCCGTGCAGCGCTTCGCCGGCCGGATGCACATGGAGAGCGAGCGGCTCTCCCGGCTGGTCCAGCAGGTCATCGAGCTCTCCCGGCTCCAGGGCGACGACCCCCTCGACGAGCCGATCGCCGTGGACGTCGACAAGATCGTGGCCCGGGCGATCGACGAGAGCCTGACCGATGCGAGCGCGCGCGAGATCGAGCTGGTGCACCAGGGCACCGAGGGACTCGTCGTGCTCGGCAACCGCGAGCAGATCGCCGTCGCGATCGGCAACCTGGTGGCCAACGCCGTCGCCTACTCCCCCGAGGGGTCGAGCGTGGTCGTCTCGGCGGCGCCGCACGACATGACCGTCGACATCAGCGTGACCGACCAGGGCATCGGGATCCCGGCCCAGGAGCTCGACCGCATCTTCGAGCGCTTCTACCGCGTCGACCCTGCGCGGCACCGCTCCACCGGCGGCACCGGCCTGGGACTCTCGATCGTCAAGCACGTCGCCGCCTCCCACGGCGGCGAGGTGCGGGTGTGGTCGGTCGAGGGACAGGGCTCGACGTTCACGCTGACCCTCCCGCGCAAGCCCGGCGTGCCGGAGACCGTCTCGCACGGCATGCCTGCCCACGAACAGAACGAGGAGACGAAGATCCCGTGACCCGAGTACTGGTCGTCGAGGACGAGGAGAGCTACAGCGACGCTCTCGCGTACATGCTGCGCAAGGAAGGCTTCGAGGTCGCGCTCGCCGCCACCGGACCCGACGCGCTCACCGAGTTCGAGCGAAGCGGCGCCGACATCGTGCTGCTCGACCTGATGCTGCCCGGCATCTCCGGCACCGAGGTCTGCCGCAGGATCAGGCAGACCTCGAACGTCCCGGTGATCATGGTCAGCGCCAAGGACGAGGAGGTCGACAAGGTCGTCGGCCTCGAGCTCGGCGCCGACGACTACGTGACCAAGCCCTACTCGCCCCGCGAGCTGGTCGCCCGGATCCGCGCAGTTCTGCGCCGGGGCGTGGAGCCCGACCTGGCGCCGGCGACCCTCGAGGTCGGGTCGGTGCGGATGGACGTCGAGCGGCACATCGTCACCCTCGACGGCACGGAGGTCCGGCTGCCCCTCAAGGAGTTCGAGCTCCTCGAGATGTTCCTGCGCAACCCCGGGCGGGTGCTCACCCGCGGGCAGCTGATCGACCGGGTCTGGGGTTCGGACTACGTCGGGGACACCAAGACCCTCGACGTACACGTGAAGCGGCTGCGGGCCAAGCTGGAGTCCAACCCCGCGGACCCGAGGCTGCTCACCACCGTGCGCGGACTGGGCTACAAGCTCGACCTCTGAGCCCGATTGAGGTCGCGCCCCCGGGGGGCACCCTCTCCGTGTGGTGCGACAGCTCGGGGTGGAGGAGGAGCTGCTGCTCGTCGACCCCGTCGACCGGCCACGTGACCGCGGTGGCGGAGCGGGCCGTGCGCGCCGGCGACGAGGACGACGCGGCTCCCGTCGAGGAGGAGCTGTTCCTCCACCAGATCGAGACGCAGACCCCGCCGTGCTCCTCGCTGACCGAGCTCGCTCGCGAGGTGCGCCGCAGTCGCAGGGCGATCTGCGAGTCGGCGGCAGCGGCCGGCGCCGCCGCGGTGGCCGTGGGGACGCCGGTGCTCATCGACGAGGAGACCGCGGTGACCCCGCGCCCCCGCTACCTCCGGATCCGGGAGGAGTACGGCGAGCTGGCGGCCTCCGCGCTGGCCTGTGCGATGCACGTGCACGTCGACGTGGAGAGCCCCGAGGAGGGCGTGCGCGTGCTCGACGGCATCGCGCCGTGGCTCCCGGTGCTCATCGCCTTGAGCGCCAACTCGCCGTACGCCGGCGGCCGCGACACCGGCTACGCGAGCTGGCGCTCGCAGGTCTGGGGCCGGTGGCCCTCCCACGGCACCGGGCAGGCGTTCGGCGACCTGCCCACCTATCGCGACGTGACGGAGCGGCTGATCGAGTGGGGTGCGGCGCTGGACGACGGGATGACCTACTTCGACGCGCGGTTGTCGCAGTCCTACCCGACCGTGGAGATCCGGGTCGCCGACGTCTGCACCGGGATCGAGGAGACCGTGCTCGTCGCAGCGCTCGCCCGCGCCCTGGTGGCGACGGCGGCCGAGAAGGAGCAGCGGCCCTGGCGCAGCGAGCTGTTGCGGGCGGCGACCTGGCGCGCCTCGCGACACGGCCTGGCCTCCCAGCTCGTCGATCCCGCGACGATGCGGCTCGCGCCGGCCCGCGAGGTGATCGGCTCCCTCCTCGACCACACCCGCCCGGCCCTCGAGGAGGCCGGCGACCACGCCGAGGTGCGCGACCTGGTGGAGCAGCAGCTGGCCCAGGGCAACGGCGCCACCCGCCAGCGCCGCACCTTCGAGAGGACCGGCAGCCTCGAGGCCGTCGTCCTCGACGCCGTGGAGCGCACCAACGCCGCCGCCAACGGGATAGTCCGAGGTCAAATCGTCGTCAAAGCTGCGTCGAACACAGGCGCTTCTGGCCTCGGACTACCGGAATTCGGGGCCGGATCTCGTCGTACGACGACCGATTTCCGCCTGCTCGATGTCGGTGGTCGTTCCTAGGGTGGGGTGTGTGACCCGGTCCTCCTCACCTACCTGGCTTCCCCTGGCCGCTGTCGGCTGCACGCTCGTGCTGTGGGCGTCGGCGTTCGTGGCGATCCGGCACCTCGGTCACGACTTCTCGGCCGGCGCGCTGTCGCTCGGTCGGCTGCTCGTCGCCTCGATCTGCCTCGGTGTCGCCGCGGTCTCGACGAGCTCCAGCACGGGGCAGCGGCTGCCGCACCCGACGCGGCGCGAGTGGCTGATGCTGCTCACGATCGGGGTGCTGTGGTTCGGGGTCTACAACGTGGCGCTCAACCAGGGCGAGCGACAGGTCGACGCCGGCACCGCCGCGATGCTGATCCAGGTCTCCCCCGTGCTGATCGCGTTCCTCGCGGCGGTCTTCCTGCGCGAGCGGTTCACCGCCTACCTCGCCGCGGGGCTGGCCCTGGCCTTCGCCGGCGTGGCCCTGATCGCGTTGTCGCCCTCCCACAGCTCCGCCGGCAACCAGCCGGGCGGCAGCCACGTCGTCGGGGTGCTGCTGTGCCTGGTCAGCGCGGTCGTCTACTCGATCAGCCTGATCCTGCAGAAGCCGCTGGTGGCGCGGCTCAAGGCGGTCCACGTCACCTGGCTGGCCTGCTCGGTCGGCGCGATCGTGTGCCTGCCGTTCGCGGGCCAGCTGGTCCACCAGATGGGCGAGGCGCCGGCCTCGTCGTCGTGGTGGCTGGTCTACCTCGGGGTGTTCCCGACGGCGATCGCCTTCACGACGTACGCCTTCGCGCTGCAGCACATGGACGCCAGCAGCCTCGGCGTGACCACCTACCTCGTGCCGCCGATCACCATCGTGCTCGGGCTGGTCTTCCTCGGGGAGGCGCCGCCGGCCCTGGCGTACGTCGGCGGGGTGCTCGCGCTTGTCGGCGTCGCGGTCGCCCGCCGGCGGCCGGTGCACCGGGACGTCAGCCCTGCTGCCCCTCCGGCGGCTGAGCCTGGCCTGGCGACCGCCGGTCCAGACCCAGGGGCCCGATGAAGGCCTCGAGGTTGCGGGTCGACTCGCCGCGGGAGATCCGCCAGTCCCACTCCTTGCGGATCGAGGAGGCGAAGCCCAGCTCGAGGATCGTGTTGAACGAGCCGTCGGCGTACTCCAGCACCGAGCCGAGCAGCCGGTCGATCTCGGCGACGGTCGCGGCCTCCAGCGGCAGCTTCGCCTCGAGGAAGATGTCGCCCATCCCGTCGAGGGCGAACGCGACGGCGTACATCCGCATGTTCCGCTCGAGCAGCCAGCGGTAGACCCCGCCGAAGTTCTCGTCCGGCTTGCGGCAGACGAACGCGTGCACCTCCATCGCGTGCCGGCCGATGTCGAAGCGGCACGGCGTCTGCAGCTTCTTCTCCCCCGGGAGGTCCACGGCCAACGAGGTCCGCGAGAGCTCCTCGTACTTCAGCTCGCCGTCCTCGAAGACCTGCCGGATCGCGGCCAGCGCCGCCTCCTGCGCGGGGCTCAACGGGTCCTCCGTCGCGCTCTCGCTCATCTGGTCCTCACGAGTCGGTCCTCCACGGCCCCATCTTCACAGGCAGGTCCGGGAGGCTCAGAGGGCCACCCCGGTGAGGTCGGCCCGCATCTTCTCCTGGGCGCGCCCGTAGACCTCGATCATCGCCGCCGCCGTGCGGTCCCAGCCGAAGTGGCGCGCGTGCTCGAGGGCCCCCGCCGCAAGCCGATCGCGCAGCCCGGGCTCGAGCAGGAGCCGCTCGAACGCCGAGGCGTACGACGCCGGGCTGGTGGTCCGCCACGAGCAGTCCCGAGGCTCCGTCGCGCACGGCGGTGACGAGACCGCCCACGCGTGCGGCCACCACCGGGGTGCCCGAGGCCTGGGCCTCCACGGCCACGAGCCCGAAGCTCTCGTTGTACGACGGCACGCAGACCAGCGACGAGGCGGCGTACCAGTCGACCAGCTTGTCCTGGGCCACCGGCGGGACGAAGCGCACCTGCTCGTCGATGCCGAGCGCCCGGGCGAGCTCGACCAGGGAGTCGGGACGCTCCAGCCCGGATCCCGACGGGCCGCCGACCACCGCGACGGTCAGGGTGGAGCGCAGCTCGGGCCGGCGCTCGAGCAGGACGGCGACGGCGCGGAGCATGATGTCGGGCGCCTTCAGCGGCTGGATCCGCCCGACGAAGGTGATCACGCTGCCCTCCGCCGGCAGGCCCAGCCGGGCTCGCGCGGCCGCCATGCCGACGTCGCGGAAGGTGCTCAGGTCGACGCCCGGGTGCACCACCTCGACGCGCCCCGGCTCGGCGCCGTACAGCTCGACGAGCTCGCGCGCCTCGCCCTCGGTGCTGGCCACCAGCATGTCGGCGGCGGCCACCACCTGCTCCTCGCCGATCAGGCGCGCCATCGGCTCCGGGGTGTCGCCCTCGGCGAGCGCGGCGTTCTTGACCTTGGCCATGGTGTGCATCGTGTGCACCAGCGGCACGCCCCACCGGTCCCGCGCCAGCGCGCCGACCTGGCCGCTGAGCCAGTAGTGGGAGTGCACGAGGTCGTAGTAGCCGGGCGGGTGGTAGGCCTCGGTGCGCAGCACCTCGCGGGCGAACACGCACAGCTGTGCGGGCAGCTCCTGCTTGGTCAGGCCCTCGAAGGGCCCGGCCGACACGTGGTGGACGCGGATCCCGTCGCTCACGTCGACCACGGGTGGCAGCTCGCCGCCGGTGGCACGGGTGAACACGTCGACCTCGACGTCCCGAGCGGCCAGGCGCCGGGCCAGCTCGAGGACGTAGACGTTCATCCCGCCGGCGTCGCCGGTGCCCGGCTGGTCCAGGGGCGAGGTGTGCAGGCTGACCATCGCGACGCGGTGCAGGTTCGCGTGGAGGTCCGAGGGCGCCACCGAGCGCAGACCGGTCATTCCCCACCTCCGCTGGACCCAACCACGCTGAGCCCAACCACGACGTGGACCCGTACATTCCGGTCCCTATCATGGCGCGTACCCGAAGGAGACCGATGTCCTCATCCCCCTCCCGCACCGCCGTCGTCACCGGAGCCAGCAGCGGCATCGGCGCCGCCTCTGCGCGGGCGCTGGCCGGTGACGGGTTCCACGTCGTGTGCGCGGCGCGACGCGCGGACCGCGTCGAGGCGCTGGCCGCGGAGATCGGCGGCACGGCGGTGACCTGCGACGTCACCGACGCGGCGTCCGTCCGCGCCCTCGCCGAGGCGGTCGCCTCGGTGTCCGAAGGCATCGAGGTGCTGGTCAACAACGCCGGGGGCGCGTTCGACGCCGCCACCGTCGAGGACGCCGACGCCGAGACCTGGGCGCGGATGTACGACGTCAACGTGCTCGGGACCGTGCGCGTGACCCAGGCCCTGCTGCCCGCACTGCGTGCCGGTGAGGGTGGGCTGGTGATCAACATCGGCTCGACCGCGGGCCGGGTCGCCTACGAGGGCGGCGGCGGCTACACCGCTGCCAAGCACGGCGTGAAGGTGCTGACCCAGACGCTGCGGCTCGAGCTGGTCGCCGAGCCCCTCCGGTTCACCGAGATCGCGCCCGGGATGGTGGCCACCGAGGAGTTCGGACTGGTCCGGTTCGAGGGCGACCAGGACAAGCGCGACCAGGTGTACGCCGGAGTGGCCGAGCCCCTCGTGGCCGAGGACGTCGCCGAGATCGTCCGCTGGGTCGCCTCCCTCCCCCCGCACGTGGACATCGACGAGGTCGTCGTACGCCCCCGGGCGCAGGCGGCGCAGCACAAGGTGCACCGCGAGGGGTAGGTGGCCCTTCTCGGCCGGCTGCCGCACAAATGTGCAGTTGTCACGTAGCGATCCGCCGTTTGCTACGTGACAACTGCACATTTGTGGCACTCAAGCGCCACGGCGAAGACCTACCGCCCGAGGTAGCCCCGGATCCCGGCGACGACGGAGTTGGCGTACTTGGCCCGCCCCTTCTTGTGCGTCATCCGGTAGGCGTCGCGGGCGTTGCGCATGTTGCCGATCTCGATCATCGCGACCGGTACGTCGCTCATGTTCAGCGTGCCGAGGTCGGAGCGGACGTCGAGCCCGGTGCCGTGGCCGATGTAGTTCGAGCGGGGCACGTGCCGAGCGGTGAGCGCGTCGCGCAGGAGCCGCCCGAGCTTCAGCGAGCGGCCGTAGATGTCGGTGGTCCACGGAGAGCGCCGGGTCGGCACGATCACGTGGAACCCGTGGTCGGAGGAGCCGGCGCCGTCAGCGTGCAGCGAGACCGTCAACCGGGCGCCGACCGACTTGCCGAACTCCCCGCGCTTGTCCACGCACGGACCCCAGTAGCGCTCGCTGTTGACGTTGCGGGTCATCTTCACCACGGCACCGAGCGCCGTCAGCCGCCGCTTGACCGCGTTGCTCAGCCGGAAGTTGACGGTGGCCTCGGGGATGCCGCGGTTGGTGGCCGTCCCGGTGGTGTTGCACGGCTTGGTGAACCCGCCGGCTTGCACGGGCCGGTTGATCTGCCGGGGGAAGTGGTGGTTGCCCAGCTGGTGACCCGGGTCGAGCGCGATCACGATGCCTTGCAGCGGCCTGGCCGCGGCGGGCCGGGCCGAGAGGGCCGGTTTCTTCGGGAGCGGGGTGCTTCTGGCCGTGGGCGGGCGGGTCGCGGTCGCCGAGGAGGCAGTCTGCGCCGTCTCGGTGGTGCCGCAGGCAGTGCTGGCCAGCAGGACGACGAGAACGAGGGACAGCCGCTTCACGGCGCCAACCCCTTCGCGATCCGCTCGACGGCAGCGAGCATCGTGTCGGCCGCCAGCAGGTGGGCGGACGTCGCCGCGGCCGTACGGGTCGGGGATGTCGTAGTCGTCCAGCACCGCGCGGCTGCGGTGCTCGGCGGCACCGGCGACGACCTCGGCGGGATCGCCGCTCGGCACGGTGTCGAGCAGCGCCGCGAACTCCAGCACCGTGAACGTACGACGCAGCGCGCGCGGTGAGTCCTCCAGCACGCGCGAGCGGATCGCCCGGGTCGCGGTGAGGACCAGGTCGCTGTCCTCGACGATGCCCGGCGGTCAGCTGGCGGGCAGCGAACCCGTCGGCGGTGAGGCCGTGCGGCTCGAGATGGACGGCCGCCTCGGGGTTCATCGGCTCGCCGACGAGTGCCCCCACGCCGGCGCTGGAGACCTCGAACCGGTCGGCCGGGAGCCGGGCGGCGAGGAGGTGCTGCCCGAGGGGTGATCGGCACACGTTCCCGATGCAGACGAAGAGCACGCGAAACCGAGTCACCTGCAAACGATAGACTGCGGGGTCGCGACGTCTCCGGCCTTCGCTGCCGGTCCGCGAGTCCCGTCCTCCCCATCGAGAGAAGTTCCATGCCCGTGCAACAACGCTCCGACCTGCGAAACGTCGCGATCGTGGCCCACGTCGACCACGGCAAGACCACCCTGGTCGACGCCATGCTCCACCAGGCGGGTGCCTTCACCGCGCACCAGGAGGAGAGCGGCGTCCAGGAGCGGGTGATGGACTCCGGCGACCTCGAGCGCGAGAAGGGCATCACGATCCTGGCCAAGAACACGGCCGTGCACTACGTCGGCCCGGCGGCCCCCGAGGGCGGTGTGACGATCAACATCATCGACACCCCCGGGCACGCCGACTTCGGCGGCGAGGTCGAGCGTGGGCTGTCCATGGTCGACGGCATCGTGCTGCTCGTCGACGCCTCGGAGGGTCCGCTGCCGCAGACGCGGTTCGTGCTGCGCAAGGCGCTGAACCGGGACATGCCCGTCGTGCTGGTCGTGAACAAGGTCGACCGCTCGGACGCCCGCATCGCCGAGGTCGTCGACGAGACCTACGAGCTCTTCCTCGACCTGCTGGACGACTCCCACAGCCACGACGCCCTGGACTTCCCGGTCGTCTACGCCAGCGCCCGCGCAGGGCGCGCCTCGATCGAGATGCCCGCCGACGGGGCGATGCCCGACTCCCCCGACCTCGAGCCGCTCTTCCGCACCATCCTCGAGACGATCCCTGCTCCGACGTACGACGAGGGCGCACCGCTCCAGGCGCACGTGACGAACCTCGACGCCAGCCCGTTCCTCGGCCGGCTCGCACTGGTCCGCGTGCAGCAGGGTGAGCTGAAGAAGAACCAGACCGTCGCCTGGATGAAGACCGACGGCAGCAAGCAGAACGTCAAGATCACCGAGCTCCTGGTCACCGAGGGCCTGGAGCGCAAGCCGGGCAGCTCGGCCCGGCCGGGCGACATCGTGGCGATCGCCGGCATCCCCGACATCATGATCGGCGAGACCCTGGCCGACGCGGAGAACCCGGTCGCGCTGCCGCTGATCAAGGTCGACGAGCCGGCGATCTCGATGACCATCGGCATCAACACCTCGCCGCTCGCCGGCCGCGGCCCGACCAAGAACACCAAGGTCACCGCACGCCTGGTCAAGGACCGCCTGGACAAGGAGCTGGTCGGCAACGTCTCGCTGAAGATCCTCGACACCGACCGCCCCGACGCCTGGGAGGTCCAGGGCCGTGGCGAGCTGGCGCTGGCGATCCTGGTCGAGCAGATGCGCCGCGAGGGCTTCGAGCTGACCGTCGGCAAGCCGCAGGTCGTCACCCGCGAGGTCGACGGCAAGATCCACGAGCCGGTGGAGCGACTGACCATCGACGCGCCGGAGGAGTACCTCGGCACGATCACCCAGCTGATGGCCGTCCGCAAGGGCCGGATGGAGCAGATGACCAACCACGGCACCGGGTGGGTGCGGATGGAGTTCCTGGTCCCGGCACGCGGGCTGATCGGCTTCCGCACCGAGTTCCTGACCGACACCCGCGGCACCGGCATCGCCCACCACGTCTTCGAGGGCTACGAGCCGTGGGCCGGCGAGATCAAGTCCCGCTCGCAGGGCTCCCTGGTGGCCGACCGCACCGGTGCCGTCACGGCGTACGCCATGACCAACCTGCAGGAGCGCGGCGTCCTGTTCGTCGAGCCGACCACCGACGTCTACGAGGGCATGATCGTCGGTGAGAACTCACGCTCGGACGACATGGACGTGAACATCACCAAGGAGAAGAAGCAGACCAACGTCCGCTCCGCCACCTCCGACAACTTCGAGAAGCTGATCCCGCCGAAGAAGCTCAGCCTCGAGCAGTCGCTGGAGTTCTGCCGCTCCGACGAGTGCGTCGAGGTCACCCCGGACGCCGTCCGGATCCGCAAGGTCCACCTCGACGCGCACGAGCGCGGCAGGCAGGCCGCGCGGGCGCGCAAGGGCTGAGCCGCCGCGCTCAGCGGAGCGGCTTGACGAACGGGAAGCTGAGCACGCCCCGGATGTTCGTGCCGGAGACCAGCATCGCCAGGCGGTCGACGCCGATGCCCAGCCCACCCGTCGGGGGCATGCCGAGCTCGAGGGCGAGCAGGAAGTCCTCGTCGACCTCCATCGCCTCGACGTCCCCGGCGGCCGCGCGCCGCGACTGGTGCACCAGTCGTCGTCGTTGCTCGAGCGGGTCGGTGAGCTCGGAGTACGCCGTGCCCAGCTCGATGCCGGCCACCACGAGGTCCCACCGTTCCACGAGCCCGGGCAGGCACCGGTGCGGCCGGGTCAGCGGTGAGGTCTCCTCCGGGAAGTCGACGTAGAACGTCGGCGCCATGGTGAGCGGTTCCACCAGCGCGCCGTACAGCGCCTCGATGAGCGCACCCGGCCCGGCGTCCTCCCGGACGCTGACGTGGTGCTCGGCGGCCAGCCCGAGCAGCTCGTCGAGCCCGGTGTCCATCGACACCGGCCGGCCGACGGCGTGCGACACCGCGTCGAGGACGGGTACGACGGGCCAGGGCGCCGAGATGTCGGTGAGCTCGAGGCTCCCGTCCGGCCCGGTGGGCAGCGGCAGCACCGCCGCCCCGTGCACCGCACGGGCGGCCTCGGTCACGAGTCGCTCCGCGAGCCGGCGCATGTCGTGGTAGTCGGCGTGCGGGAGGTAGGCCTCCAGCGCGGTGAACTCCGGGTTGTGGGTGGCGTCCGCGCCCTCGTTGCGGAAGTTGCGACCGATCTCGTAGACCGGTCCCATCCCCGCGACGACCAGCCGCTTGAGGGCGAGCTCCGGGGCGATCCTCAGGGAGAGGTCCATGCCGTGGGCGAAGCTGTGCGTCCGGAAGGGCCGGGCTGTCGCGCCGCCGTGAACGCTCTGCAGCATCGGCGTCTCCACCTCGCAGAACCCGTCCGCGTCGAGCGTGCGCCGCAGCGCGGCCAGCACCCGAGCCCGGTCGCGCAGGGGCTCCATCGCGGCCGGGTGCACGACCAGGTCGGTCGAGCGCTGGCGCAGGCGAGCCTCCGGGTCCTCGAAACGGCCGAACGGCACCGGGTGCAGCGCCTTGGCCAACATGCTCCAGCTGTCCACGAGCAGCGACGGGGTGCCGTTGCGTGAGCAGCCCGGCTCGGCACGCACGAGCAGCAGGTCCCCGACGTCGACCAGGCCGGTGAGCTCGCGGACGGCGCCGGACCCGGCACGTGAGTCCTCGAGCAACAGCTGGACGTCGCTGCCGCCGTCGGTGAGCGTCGCGAACACCACGCCCCCGTGGTCGCGCACCGAGCGCACGCGACCGGTCACGCTGACCGGCGTACGGCGGACCCAGACGTCCGCGGGGAGGGTGGCCACCGAGTAGTCCGGTCGTGCCGAGGCGACCGGGTAGCCCTCCCGGCCCGCAGGTGCGAGGGCTGCCAGACGCTGCAGACGGTGGCGGGTCTGGTCCGAGCGGCGAGGTGAGAGCTCCGCGGCCTCGAGGGAGCGGGTGTCGAGGTCGGCGACCGCGGCGAGCTCCTCCTCGGTGAGCCGGTGCTCGCGGGTGGGGTGGGTCAGCCGGGGCTGGGGGACGAACCCCTCCGCCATGCCGGCAGCCAGCGCCACCTGCGGCAGGGAGACCGCGTCCTCGAGGCAGAAGAAGCGCGGGAACCACTCAGGCTCGAACTTCTGGTTGGAGACGTAGAGCCGCTCGAGCTGCCAGAACCGGTCGAGGGTCCCCAGGACGGAGTAGTTGAAGCGCGTCAGCGCGCCCGAGCCGATCCGCTCGGCGTCGGCGTACACCCGGCGGAACATGCAGAAGTTCAGCGACACCGCGCGCACCCCGAGCCCGGCCGCCTGCTCCATCAGGGACGACACCATCAGCTCCACGAGCCCGTTGGGGGCCTCCGGACTCCGCCGCATCAGGTCGAGGGAGACCTTCCGCCGACCCCACGGGACCAGCGAGAGGACGCCGAGGATCCGCCCCTGCGGGTCGTGCGCGGTGACGACGAGGACTCGACCGTCGGCCGGGTCCTGCGTGCGGTTCAGCGCCATCGAGAAGCCGCGGTCCGGCTCGTCGCCACGCCACTGCTCGGCGAGGTCGTAGATCTCCTCGAGCTCGGCGGGGTCGATGGCCTGCTGGCGACGCACAGCGCAGGTGACGCCGGCGCGGGTCGCCCGCTGGGCGGCCCGCCGTACCGGCGTCATCGAGGTACGTCGGAGGTCGAAGGTGTCGGTGTGCAGGAGCGCTTCGTCGCCGAGCGGCAGGACGCGCAGGCCGAGCTCGCCGTAGACACGCGCCCCGGCCTCGCTCGCGGACAGCACTGCGGGCACCCAGCCGAACTCGCGCGCCTCCGACATCCATTGCGCCACGGCGTCGCGCCAGGACTCCGGACGTCCGACCGGGTCGCCGGAGGCGAGCGAGACACCGTTGAGGACGCGGTAGGTGACCACCGCCTGCCCGTCGCGGGAGAAGATCGACGCCTTGTCCCGGCGGGTGGCGAAGTAGCCGAGGGAGTCGGCGTCGCCGTACTGCGCAAGCAGCCTCCGGATGGTGAGCTCGCGGTCCCCGGACCAGTCGGTCTCGTGCCGCGCGGAGCGCAGGAACAGCACGACTCCGGCCACCAGGCCCAGGGAGAGGATCACCGCAGGGATCTCCGGGAGCCACACCGGCAGCTCGTGGAGCTCCCGGGCCGCGCCGCCGTCGCGGTCGCCGAGGCTGATCGCCATCACCGCCCACCACCGCTGCGCCAGCGGGCGCGGGGTCCCGGCGCCGCTCGTCCACAGCAGCAGCCACGCGGCCAGGGAGGCGAGAACCATCGCCGCGGCGATGACGCCACCGGCCGCCTGCCAGGACCCGCGCTGGAGCCGCCCCGAGAAGGCACCCCGGATCCGCCACAACCCCCACATGAGCACTGGTGTGAGCACCAGCGCGACGACGTCGAGCACTTGGCCGGCCTGGGTCTGCCAGGGCGTCCAGGTCAGCGCGTGACCGGGCGTCAGCAGCTCCTGGGCACTGAGGAAGAAGCCAAGGAGCTGGAAGCCGACCACGGCGTACCAGCCGACCCGCTTGCGCCCGACCAGTGCCCGGGTCACCAGGGCACAGACCACGACCGAGACCAGCGAGTGGCCGACCGGGAGGTTCAGGGTGTCGAGCAGGAGGACGAGCCGCCCGGGGTGGTGCGACTCAGGCGCCTCGGCCCACCCGACGAGGGCGATCAGGGTGGCAGCGGCGAATAGCGCGGTGAGCACCCGCGCCGCCCGGCCCACGCCCGGTGCGTACGCCGGACCTGGCCCGCGACGGGCCTTGCTGCCCACTGCCGTCGTCGTCATCGTCCCCTCATCCAGCCGTCATGACATGACCGCCGGGTGAGAGGCTAGGAGGAGGAAGCTAAAGAGATCCTGACTATCGCCTGGCCCGCCGGGCAGCGCCCCGGGGGCGACCTAGATTGGCCCCATGCTCAGCCTGACGGGCGTGCCTCTGCTGGTCCTCGCCTCCGGACTGGCACTGGCCGCACCTGCGCTGGCGGCCTGGTGGTGGCACCGGCTCGACGGGCGTTCGGCAGCCTTCGTGGGCGGACGGGTCCTTGCCGTGGTCGTCTCGCAGCTGGTGGCCGTGCTGGCCGTCTTCGCCTGGGTGAACCACTCCTACGCCTTCTACACCTCGTGGAGCGACCTCCTGGGCAACACCCACCAGGACGCCGGGATCGCGGTCAACCGCGCAAGCGCACCCGACGGCAGCCGCACCACCCTCCTGCACATCGACGGTCCGGCGGCGGGGAAGGCCCGCACGGCACTGGTCTGGCTCCCCCGGCAGTACGACGAGCCCGCGTACGCACACACGCGGTTCCCGGTCGTGGTGTTCCTCCCTGGACAGCCCAGCACGCCGGGTACGACGTACGAGAAGTTCGCCGTCGGACAGGTGGCCTCACACGCCATCGACTCCGGCCAGGTACCGCCCTTCGTGGCCGTGATCCCGCCCCTGATGACCGATCCCCCTCGCGACACCGAGTGCACCAACGTTCCGCACGGACCACGGTCCGAGACCTACCTCGAGCATGACCTGCCCACGGCGGTGGAGCACAACCTGCGCGTCGAGCCTCCCGGCCGGAGCTGGACGCTGGCGGGTTGGAGCACCGGTGCGTTCTGCGCCGCCAAGCTGGGCCTCACGCAACCGGGTGCCTGGGGCTCGGTGGTCACCTTCGGCGGCTACTTCCGGCCCGTGACCGACCACACCACCGGGAACCTCTTCGCCGGCGACCGGCACCTCGAGCAGGCGAACTCGCCGCTGTGGCTCTACGGCCACCTCGGCAGCCAGGGCCTGCGGATGCTGCTGATCGCCGGGCGTCAGGACCGGGAGGCGTGGCCCTCCACCGCCCAGATGCTGCGAGCCACGAAGGGCAACCCGGACATCTCCTACATCGCCTTCCCGAACGGCGGGCACAACTTCCACAACTACCGCTCGTACCTGGGTCGAGCGCTGCAGTGGGCCGTTCCCGGCAAGCCCGCGTGATCCGTCGGCTGGTCGTGGCTGGAGTCGCGCTGGCGGCGTGCCTGGGGCTGGTGGTTCTCGTGCTCGGCCATGTGCCCGCCTGGCGTCGTGCAGGTGGCGGGGCCAGCGCCCGGACGACGACCGGTGGCGTCACCGTCGTGGGACTCGGAGACTCGGTGATGGCCGGGTCGCACTGCGGGTGCAGCGGCGTCACGTCGGAGTTCGCCGAGGCCTGGGGCCACCGGCTGCGTCGTACGGTCCGAGCGGTGAACCTCGGCGTGCCCGGCGACACCACGACGACCCTGCGAAAGCGGTTGGACAGCGACGGCCGCACGCGGGCGGACCTGCGGCGAGCAGACCTGGTGCTGGTGATCGAAGGGGCGAACGATCTCGTTCCCCAGCTCGAGACCTGGCAGGTGGGCACCTGCGATGCCGACTGCTACCGACCCGCCGTCGACCTCATGGGGCAACGACTGCGTGGCGCACTGACCGACATCCGCCGGCTCGCCCCGGGCGCGCAGGTGGTCGTTGCCGGCTACTGGAACGTGTTCCCCGACGGACAGGCGGCGCGCACGGAGGGCGGCCAGGACCTCATCGACTGGAGCCGACGGATCACCCGCGACGCGAACGCCGCGATCGAGCAGGCCGCACGACCGGAGCGCGCGACGTACGTCGACCTCACGGCGCCCTTCCTCGCAGACGGCCAGAAGGACCCGACCACCATGCTCGCCGAGGACGGCGACCACCCGAACAAGGCCGGGGTGCGCGCCATCGTGACGACGCTGCTGCGCGTCACCCGCCCTCCCGCGCAGCCCCACGCCGGTTGAGGTGCCGAAGGCCGGCCACGGCCTGAGCCTCGAAACCCGGTGCGCCACATGGAGTCTCAAGCACAGCCACACAAGCACCTCACCAGGTTTCGAGGCCCTCGCCCAGGGGCTCGGGCACCTCAACCGGCATAGGTTGCCCGTTGAGGTGCGAAGGCCGGCCCCGGGCCGCCATCGCCGGTTGAGGTGCGAAGGCCGGCCCCGGCCCGCCATCGCCGGTTGAGGTGCGAAGGCCGGCCACGGCCTGAGCCTCGAAACCCGGTGCGGCCACATGGAGTCCCAGCCGAGTTCTCCACAGACGAGCATCGAACCGTTGCGCCGACGTCGCAGAGCAGCAGGATCTTCCTGTGCCATGGACCTACATCCTCGAGTGCGCCGACGGCAGCTACTACGTCGGAAGCACCACCGACATCGACGCACGCGTGTGGGAGCACAACCACACGCCGTACGGCGCGGCGTACACCCGCAAGCGACGGCCGGTCACGCTCGCGTGGGCGGGCGAGTTCGAGACCGCGGTGGAGGCATTCGCATTCGAGAAGCAGGTGCAGGGCTGGAGCCGCGCCAAGCGCCAGGCCCTGATCGACTGGAACCTGCGGCAGCTCCCGGATCTCTCGTCGCGCATCCGCAGCCGGCGTACCTCCGCTGCGCCTGAGGAGACCCCCTGACGCCGCACCAGGTTTCGAGGCCCTCGCCCAGGGGCTCGGGCACCTCAACCGGCAGGGGGTCGCCGGTTGAGGTGTGAAGGCCGGCCACGGCCTGAGCCTCGAAACCTGGTGCGGCGTAGGGGGTCAGTCGCCGAGGACCAGGTCGGCCAGGTCGCGGAGGTCGGGGGTGAGGGCGGGCTCGGGGACCGTGCACTCTGCGTCCCGGTGGCGGAAGTGGTAGGTGAACCGGTCGGGTCGCGGCCCGGGATCCCGTACGGCGGCGAAGTCGACCCGGTCGAGGAGCTCGCGGGCCCGCGGGGCCCGCGGGTCGTCGGAGTCGAGGTCGACCGACCCGTGCTTGCGGATCCCGGCGACGCCGCCGGAGCGGACCACCTCGACCGCCGAGGACGGCGCCTGTGGGGCGGTCGATCCGGTCGACGCCGAGCCCGGCGTGACCCCGACCGTCGTCCAAGCCTGGCCGACTGCGTCCGCGTGCTCCCCTGCCGCGGTCACCGTGGCGGCCGCGAAGGTCGCGAAGTCGCTGCCTGCGGCGAGACCGGAGGTGAGCGCGGCGTACCAGATCCTGCCCGCGCCGCTCCACGTGTCGCCACCGATCGCCTTGGCCGCGAGCACGAAGGCGCGGTTGGGGATGCCCGAGTTGATGTGTACCCCGCCGTTGTCCTCGGTGGTCTGCACGTAGTCCGACATCTGCCCGACCTGCGGATCGCGGCCCAGCTTCGGGTCGTCGTACGCCGTCCCGGGCGACTCCATCGACCGCAATGCCTTGCCGTTGACGCCCGCGACGAAGATGCCCTCCCCGACCAACCAGTCGGCGGAGGCAGCGTCCTGACCGAGGTGCCGCTGCTTCACGCAGGCGCCGAACACGTCGGAGACCGACTCGTTGAGCGCGCCCGACTGCCCCTGGTAGGTCAGGTTGGCGGTGAACTCGGTCACCGCGTGCGACAGCTCGTGCCCGAGCACGTCGATCGGCTTGGTGAAGCGCCCGAAGACGGTGCCGTCGCCGTCGCCGAAGACGAGCTGGGTGCCGTCCCAGAAGGCGTTGTCGTAGTCCTTCTCGTAGTGGACCGTCGCGACCACGGTCGCGCCCTTGTCGTCGTAGGAGCGGCGCCCGAGGTCGGCGAAGAGCGCGAGGGTCTCGGTGATGCCGGTCGCCGCCTCGTTGACGGCGACGTCGCTGACCTCGGGTGCGCCCGCGGTGCGCACCAGGTCGCCCGGCAGCGTCGCGGCGTTCTTCGCGTCGTGGACCTCCCACGCCGCGCCGGTGTTGGTGGGCGGGGCCGGCGCGGTGGCGAGGCGTCGGTCGCGGATGTGGTTGTCGATCACCCGGGTGCGGCGCCCGGTCTCGGCGACGTCGGGTTCAGGGGATCGGGAGAGCTGCTCCAGCAGGTACCCCGGGATGAACTGGCAGATCATGCCGACCAACTTGCCCCAGACCACCGACAGGCCACAAGGCAGTCCGGCGTCAGCGGTTCAGGATGCCCGCGAAGAGGTCGATGGCGTCCTGCGTGGCCTTGAGCGCGGCGGCCGAGTAGGCGCTCATGTCCATGAACCCGTGGATCATCCCGTCGTAGCGGCGCTGCACCACGGGGACCCCCGCCTGCTCGAGCGCGGCGGCGTAGGCCTCGCCCTCGTCGCGCAGCGGGTCGTACTCAGCGGTGACCACCACAGCCGGGGGCAGACCCGCGAGCGAGCGGGCCTGCAGCGGCGCGAGGCGCGGATCCTTCGCGTCCTGCGGCCCGTAGTGGTGCAGGAACCACTCCATCGTCGGCAGGTCCAGGAAGTAGCCCGTGCCGTTCTCCTCGCGCGACTGGTGCTCGCCGTTCTCCCCGTCGGTGGGCGGGTAGATGAGCAGCTGTGCGGACAACCCGGGTACGTGTTGGGTCACCACCGCCGCGAGGTTGCCGCCGGCACTGTCGCCGGCGACGCCGAGCCGCGCGTCCCCGCCGTACTCCTCGAGATGGGCCTGGATCCAGCGGGTCGCCGCCACGCAGTCGTCGGCGCCGTGCGGGAACGGGAACTCCGGTGCGAGCCGGTAGGCGACGGAGACCACCACCGAGGTCGTACGACGGCACAGGGTCCGGGCCAGGTTGTCGTGGGTGTCGAGGTCGCCGATCACGAACCCGCCGCCGTGGAAGAAGACCACCGTCGGGAACGGGCCGTCGCCCTCCGGGCGGTAGACCCGCGCAGCGAGGTCTCCGGCCGCGCCAGGGACGACCGTGTCGGCCACTGCGCCGACCTCGACGACCCACTCGGGCTTGCGGAAGTCGACCGTCAGGCGGCGGAAGGCGGTGCGGCCCTCCTCGGGCGTCTGCTCTGCCATCGGCGTACCGGCGTCGAGCAGCGAGAGGAGCCCGGCGAGGTCAGGGTCGATCGGCATGGCGTCAGGATGCCCGAGCCGTCTGCTCCTAGCGGCGGCGGGTGACCGAGACGAGCGCCGGGCGGGCGTCGAGGATGTAGACGAACGCGGCCACGATGCCGGCGATCATCAGCAGGAAGCTGCCCAGCAGCAGGTCGCTGAGGACGGCCAGGCCCAGGATCAGCAGCCAGGCGCCCTTGTTCATCTTCCCGGCAGCGACGTACGCGTCGGGACGGCGTACCGCAGCGTCGACGAAGGCGTACAGCTTCACGGCGAGCAGCACCAGCATCACGATGGACGTCGCGGTGGCCTGGAACGCGAACAGGTTGGGCACGCACCGAGGATATCCGGCCCACCACAGATCGGGCGGACATGGCAGTGGGCCCTCGGGACGAATCCCGAGGGCCCACCGGTCCGCCGCTGGCGAAGGGAGGGATCACCAGGGCCGGACTACTCGCTGCCCGTCGGCAGCGAGGGCTGGATCAGGCCGAGACCTTCTTGGCTGCCGTGTTCCTGGCGTTGGCCGTCTTCTTCGCCGCCGTCTTCTTGGCGGTGCTGGCCTTCTTCGCCGCGGTCTTGGCCGGCGTCTTCTTGGCGACCGGCTGCTTGGTGGCCGACTTCTTCACCGGGCGGCTGCTGTTGGACGGGTTGTCCGCAGCGGCCTTCGCCTTCTCACGGCGTACGACGCTGGAGCGCGACGGGGCCTTGCGCAGCGCGGAGACGGCGCGGACGCCGTCCTTGCGGATCAGCGCGACGATCTTCTCGCCGCGGTCGACGAGCTCGGTGTAGGTCGCGACGAACTCGGTCACCGCGTCGTCGATCTCCGACTGCAGCTTGCCGGGCAGCGCCTGGGCGTCCTTCTGAAGCTCTGCGATCCGGGCCTCGAAGGCGGACTGCGCCTTCTTGGCGTCCTTGGTCAGCTCGTCGAGACGAGCGTTGAGGGCGCCCACGGCCTGGTTCTGCAGGGCCCGGGGGTCGCGCTCGATCTTGCTGACGCTCTTCTGCGCCTCGGTGGCGTAGCCCGTGGCGTACTGGTACGCGAGCTCGGTGGCGCCGGCAACCGCGTACAGCGGCTTCACGGCCTGGGTCCTGATGGTGTCGACGGTGGTGTTCGCCATCTCAATCTCCTTCTCGTTGATGTATCTGGGTCGGCTCGTCCACCGGGTCTGGGGCGACGAGCTCGGCAATGTCCCGCGCGGGTGCGGGTAGGGCGTTCCCGGCAACTGCCCTGAACGACTGGTAGACGTCCAGCAGGGACTGCTTCTGCCGCTCGGTCAGCACCGGGTCCCCGAGGATGGCGAGCTCCACGGAGCGGACCTCGCCGTCATCGGGGCGCAGGATGCCGGCCTGCACGTACAGCTGTTCGGCAGAAACCCTCAGTGCTTTGGCTAGCTGCTGCAGCACTTCGGCAGATGGCCTGCGCAGACCACGTTCGATCTGGCTCAGGTACGGGTTCGAGACGCCGGTCTGCTCCGCCAGCTGGCGGAGCGAGAGCTCGGCAGCGACGCGACGCTCGTGGAGGAACTCCCCGAGCGACTCGACGGTCTCGCCGACCTTTGTCTTGGCCATGTCCCCCACTGTGCTAACTGCAGCAAGCAATAGCAAGCCAGGACACTGTGTAAGGCGTCACAAAGCCCTTGTCTCACAATGAAAGACAGATGTTTACTGAGTTAGCAGTCAGTAAGCAGCGTGCGGTCGAGCGGAGTCGAGACCTCAGTCCAGGCCGACGGGACGGATCTCCCCGACCTGTCGGCCGCCACCGAGCAGAGGCGTCCGGCCGGTACGGCGCACGGCGTCGCCGTCCACCCCCGGCTCGTCCAGCACGCCCTGGCGCTCGAGCAGCGCCGCCATCACCAGGGGGCGCGCCCGGGGAGCACCGTCGTCGGTCTTGGTGGCGAACGCCCGGCCGTCCGCCAGCGCCACCGCGTAGCAGGACTCGGCGCCCGCCTTGGCGATGGCACCTGGCAGCGCCCGCAGCAGGGAGAGCTCGTCGCGGTGGGTGCCCGAGACGTGCTCAGGGTGGTTCCGGATCGCAGCGGCGATGCGCGCGGCCGGCCCCGTCGGTGGCGGTCGCGATGCTCGAGAACGCGCGCGCGAGCCCGACCAGGGAGGTCGACAGCAGCGGGGCACCGCAGCCGTCGACGGCCACGGCGGCGACCGGCTCCCCGGTGGTGGCCGCGAAGGTCGCCGCGATCGCGCGCTGCAGCGGGTGGTCCGGGTCGAGGTAGGTCTCGGTCGGCCAGCCGTTCGCCACGCAGGTCGCCAGCATCGCTGCGTGCTTGCCCGAGCAGTTCATCAGGATCGGCGCCTTCGAGCCGCCGCCGCGGATCACCTCCACGCGGGCCGTCTCGTCGAGGGGGTAGTCCGGCGGGGTCTGCAGCGCGGACTCGGGCAGTCCCGCACCGGCCAGGATGCGGCGTACACCCTCGACGTGGAACGGCTCACCGGAGTGAGAGGCGCACGCGAGTGCCAGCAGCTCCCCGTCGAGCTCGAGACCGGCCTCCAGCATCCCCAGGGCCTGCACCGGCTTGTTGCACGAGCGCGGCAGCACGGGCGAGTGCACGTCGCCGGCAGAGGCAGCCACCGAGCCGTCGGGGGCGAGCGCGACCCAGGAGCCGTAGTGGTGCCCCTCGACGAACCCGGACCGGACGATCTCGGCGACGACGACGGGGGCGGACATGCTTCGAAGGTATCGAGCGTGCGGTCTGACACGATGTGCCGGTGCCACCCCAGCACTGTCCGAGCCCACGCGAGCTGGACGACCTCGAGCTCCTCCTCTCCGGGGCGCTCGCGCCGCGCACCAGCTTCGACGACGTGATCACCCTCGACCTGCCAGCAGGCCTCCGGGACGAGCCGGTCGTCGAGCTCGTCGACCCCGAGGGGCTCCCCCTGGCCAGGCTCGAGGCCGGCGGTGGGCTCACCCCGCTGGCCGCGCCGGCGTACGGGCCGTTCCGTCGGCTGCACCTCTCCCCGGCCCAGGCAGTCCGGGCGTACGGCGACAGGCTCGTCGCGGCGATCACCCGGCCACCCACCGAGGGCGACCTCGAGGCGATCAGGGTCGCCGCGCACGGCCAGGAGGTGCTGCTCCTGGCGCTGGTCGGTCACGGCACCCCGCGCGGCGCCACGCCGGTGGGCCTGGTGCGCGAGAGCCTGGTCGCGGCCGAGATCCTGGCGCGCCACGGCCTGGAGACCGACGTCGTGGCCTGCCCGCTGGCCGACCACGGCGACGCCGAGCTGGACGCGCAGCTGCGTGACCAGGCCGCGAACGCGTACGCGCCCCGGGGCCGCACCTGGAGGCAACCCGCTTCCGTCGACGACGCCGACCGCGTGCCCGGCCGGATCGCGCACCTGGTGCACGAGGACCAGCCCGGGGACGACGAGCGGGGCCTGGTGGTCTTCTTCACCGGCCTGTCCGGCAGCGGCAAGTCCACCCTCGCCCGCGCCCTGCACGACCTGCTCATCGAGGACGGCCGGCGCACCGTGACCAGCCTCGACGGAGACGTCGTACGCCGCCACCTCAGCGCCGGCCTCGGATTCTCGCGCGCGGACCGGGAGACCAACATCCTCCGGATCGGCTGGGTGGCGGCGGAGATCGCACGGCACCGTGGCATCGCCATCTGCTCGCCGATCGCCCCCTTCGACTCCACCCGGCGCGAGGTGCGTGCCATGGTCGAGGACGCCGGCGGGGTCTTCGTCCTCGTGCACGTCGCCACCCCGCTCGAGGAGTGCGAGCGACGCGACCGCAAGGGGCTCTACGCCAAGGCACGAGCCGGCGAGATCCCCGACTTCACCGGCATCTCGAGCCCCTACGAGGAGCCGGAGGACGCCAGCGTCCGCATCGACACCACCGGCCGGTCGATCGAGGAGTGCCTCGCCGACCTCGTCCCGGCGCTCACCTTCCACCCCGCGGGGCCCTTCGCGCCGGGACCCGTGCCCGACGATGGGTGACCTGCTCACCGCCACGGCCGCATCGGTGCTGGTCGTCAGCTTCGGCGTCGGCATCGTCGTGGGCCTGACCGGCATGGGGGGCGGGGCGCTGATGACGCCGGCCCTGATCGTCCTCGGGATCGACCCGACCGCGGCGGTGGCCAACGACCTCGTCGCGGCCAGCATCAACAAGTCGGTCGGCGCTGCGGTGCACTGGCGGCAGGGGTCGCCCAACCTGCGACTCGCAGGCCTGCTCGTCACCGGTTCGGTGCCGTGCGCCTTCGCCGGCGGGTTCATCGTGCAGAGCGTGGGCGGCCACGACGCCCAGCAGCAGTTCCTGACCACGGCCATCGGGTACGCGCTGATGCTCACGGCGGCGACCTACACGCTGCGGATGTACCTCCAGCTCCGCCACGTGACCGGCGGCAACACCATGTCCACCGAGGCGCCGCGCCTGCGCCCGGTCCTCACGGTGCTGGTCGGCGCCGTGGGCGGGCTGCTGGTCGGGATCACCTCGGTCGGCTCCGGCTCGCTGATCATGGTGGCGCTGCTGCTGATCTACCCGACCCTGTCCGCCGTACGACTCGTGGGGACCGACCTGGTCCAGGCAGTCCCTCTCGTCCTCGCCGCGGCCGTGGGCCACGTGGTCACCTCCGGCGTCGACTGGGCGGTGCTCGTCCCGCTGGTCCTGGGGGGTACGCCGGGCACGTTCCTCGGAGCCCGGATGGCCTCCTGGGTCTCCCAGTCGGTGATCCGCCGGGGGATCGTGATCGTGCTGAGCCTGACCGGCCTGAAGATGCTCGGCGTGCCGCCGGAGTGGGTGGGCCTCATCGGCGCAGGCCTGCTGCTTCTCGGCCCGCTGGCCTGGGGATTCCTGAGGCAGCGGCGCGGATTGCCGGCGTTCGACAACAATGCCGCTGCGTGGCGACTTCCGGACTAGACCGTCATAGACCATTGCCCGTCACTAAATGACTGCTCCGCCGTTAGGTACATATGGTGATGCCAGTAGTCCGGTTCGGGGGAATTGGGCTCATTAATAACGGGGGAACAGCATGACGGCCTCTCTGGTCACGACCGGGGTGCAGACGCAGACCAGGCTCACCGCAGGTCTTCGGTATCTGCCCACAGCGGCATTCGGAATCGATCTCACGCTCATCGCGGCGAGCGTCCTCATCGCTGTGGTCGGCCGCGGTTCGTTCGCCTTCTCGAACTCCGTGAGCGCCGACGCCGTCGGACACACGCTCGACGTCGCCGGGCCGCTGATGATCATCGGCTGGGTGCTCGCCATCTACGCGGCGGGCGGCTACCGCAGAGAGCTCTTCGGCGCCGGTGTCGACGAGTACAAGCACGTGGTGAACGCGTCGCTGGCCACGGCCGCCCTCGTCGGGATCGCCTGCTACCTGACTCACTTCCCGTTGTCCCGCGGGTTCTTCATCCTCACCTTCACCATCGGCTTCCCGATGCTGATCGCTGGTCGCTGGGCGCTGCGCCGCAGCGTCCACCGTGCACGCCGCTACGGCGCCCTGCAGCACCGCGTGGTCATCGCCGGCTCGGAGGCCCATGTCGACGAGATCGCCAGCGTCCTGCGCCGCGAGACCTGGCTCGGCTACGACGTGGTCGGGGCCCTCACCCCCGAGCTCGGTGAGCGGTCGGTGACGCACTGCGGCATCCCGTTGCTCGGCACTTCGCAGTCCATCGCCCAGGTCGCCCTCGACGCCGAGGCCGACGTGGTCTTCCTCGCCGGTGGCGCGTTCAACTCGTCCACCGAGATGCGCCGTCTGGTCTGGGACCTCGAGCACGAGGACGTCCAGGTCGTCATCGCGCCCAGCGTCACCGACGTCTCCAGCGAGCGCATCGAGGTCCGCCCCGTGGGCGGGCTGCCGCTGATCCACCTCGAGAAGCCCCGCTCGGGCGCCGCCGTACGACGCGCGAAGCGGACGTTCGACATCGCCGGTGCTCTCGGTCTGATCCTGCTGTTCAGCCCGCTGCTTCTCGTCGCCGCTCTGCAGGTGTACCTCCACGACGGTGGGCCCGTGCTGTTCCGCCAGACGCGGGTCGGTCGCGACGGGAAGGACTTCTCCGTGTGGAAGTTCCGCACCATGGTGACCAACGCCGAGCAGCTGCTGGCCCAGCTGCACCAGGAGCAGGGCTACCAGACCGGCCTGTTCAAGATGGCGAACGACCCGCGCGTGACGCGCCCGGGCCGTTGGTTGCGCCGCTTCTCCATCGACGAGCTTCCTCAGCTCTGGAACGTCCTCAAGGGCGACATGAGCCTGGTCGGCCCCCGGCCGCCGCTGGCCCACGAGGTCGCGCAGTACGACGACGACATGGCCCGCCGGCTCCGGGTCCGCCCGGGCATGACCGGCCTGTGGCAGGTCTCGGGCCGCTCCGAGCTGTCGTGGTCCGAGGCGATCCGGCTCGACCTCTACTACGTCGACAACTGGTCGATGGTGCAGGACCTCACCATCCTGGCGCGGACCTTCGGGGCCGTCGTCGGCTCCCGCGGCGCCTTCTGAGCCGCGGCAACGCGCATCTCGCGAAGATGCCGCTGATCTAGCCCACTAAATGTCCGTTATATCTTGGTTTAGACTATTTATTTCGGACAAATCGGACGCCGTAGAATGCGCGCCGAAGACCGCAGCATTCCAGCTAACCTGACGAACTGCGTCATGAAAGCGGCGCCGCCCCGTTTCCCGTCTAGATTTTCGAGTGTTCCCTTGAGACCGCTCGCGTCGCACGGAACGCACTACGGGCTCACGGGGGGATTCGGGCAGATGACATCGTCCACTGCGGGGACCAGAGGCACGCGACAGAGCCTCCGGATCCCACGGCAACGCAGCGTCGGGGCTCTGGCCCCGCAGGTGACCTCCCGCCGCCGACCGTCCGGCACCTCCCGATCGTCGCGCTCGCCTCCGACGTCGTCTGGTTGTGCGTGGCCGTCAGCCTGGCCGCCCTCGGCGCCAGCACGCGCGTGGGCCTGCTCCCGGGAAACCTCAGTGACCCCGCACCCACCCTGCTGGCAGCGGGCCCGGCCATGGTCCTGGGGTGCTTGGTCGCCATCGGCCTCAGCGGCGGGTACGCCGCGAGTGTGCTGGGATCGGGAAGGGCCGAGTTCCTCCGCGCTTTCAACGCCACCCTGATCGCCGCTGCGCTGGTGGGGATCACCTGCTACCTGGTCGGGTCGTCGCTCTCTCGCGCGTTCTTCGTCCTGGCTTTCGTCGCCGGCACCACGCTGGTCCTGTTCGGTCGCGCGGTCCTGCGGCTCGGGCTGACCAGACTGCGCCAACGCGGCCGCATGCTGCACCGAGTGCTCCTGGTCGGCGACCACGTCCACACCCGCGAGGTCGCGGACGTGCTCCGACGCAAGCCGGGGCTCGGCTACGACCTGGCGGGATCGCTTCACCCTGGTGGTGGGGACGGGGGCACCTCCGCACTCCCGGGAGCCCTGCCGTTCCGTGCCGCCCACGTGGCCGCGGCGGCGCGGGCGCGAGGTGCCGACGTGGTCTTCCTCGCCGGCGGCGCCTTCGACTCCGCGGTCGAGATGCGACGTCTCGCCTGGGCGCTGGAGCACGACGACGTCCAGCTCGTGATCGCCCCCGGCGTCACGGACGTCTCCCGGGAGCGCATCAAGGTCCGGCCCGTCGGGGGGCTTCCTCTGCTGCACCTCGAGAAGCCGCGCTCGCTGCGCGCACTGTGCCGGGCGAAGCGAGGCTTCGACGTCGTCCTCGCCTCGGTCCTGCTGCTCCTGCTCGCCCCCCTGTTGGTCGTGGCGGCGGTGCTCGTCCGCCTCCACGACGGCGGGCCGATGTTGGTCCGCCAGGCCCGCGTCGGTCGCGACGGCAAGTCCTTCCTGGTGTGGAAGTTCCGCACGATGGTCGAGAACTCCGAGAAGGTCGTTGCCCTGCTGCCGACCAAGCAGCACGAGATCCGGCTGCCCGCGGCTGCGACCGGCCCTCGGCTCACGGCTCCAGGCCGCTGGCTGCGCCGGTTCTCGATCGACGAGCTCCCGCAGCTGTGGAACGTCATCACGGGCGACATGAGCCTGGTCGGGCCGCGGCCCCTCCGACACGGCGAGGTGGACCAGTACGACAACGACATGGTTCGCCGCCTCCGGGTGCGTCCCGGGATGACGGGCCTGTGGCAGGTCTCCGGCGGCGCGGAGCTCTCCCTCGCCGAGGCGATCCGACTCGACCTCTACTACGTGGACAACTGGTCGATGCTGCAGGACCTCACCATCCTGGCCCGCACCCTCGGCGCCGTCCTGGGCTCCCGCGACGCCTACTGACCCACGCCCGACTTCCAGCATGCGGACAATCGGGCCAAGCGTGCGTCGTTTGCCGCGATATGTGATCTGAAGCACAGACATTCGCAGAAGACGCTGGTCACGGGGATCCGCCACTGCGCCGTGCGCTATCGACCAACGCTACGGTGTCGTGCAGGCAAACGGAGTGCGTCCCGTCCCAGGCGTGTGTAGCGGCCCGTACCTTCGGGTCAGGCTCCTCGTTGAATCTTGTGTCCGCGAAGTGTCCAACGCGGGGGAGCCGCTCTGTGAGTACGTCGTTGGGGGAACTCACCAGGCGCGCAGCGCTGTTTGTCCCGCGTCAGCGCGGACGACGTCACTGTGCCGACCCTCAAGCACCCGACCGCGGACGCACGCCCCGCCAGCTCCGCATGGGTCGGTGCCCGCCGCCTGCGTAGTGCTCGACATTCGTCTGCGCGGCCGTTGCCCTCGTGCTCGCCGAGCCAGCTGATCCCGCTGGCGGGGCACCGATCCCGAGCACCCTCGGTTCCTACGCGACCACCCTCGGTGTCACCATCCTGTGGTACGCTGAGCCGTGTCGGTGTGCCGCGGGCACGACGCGATGGCACTCCGTGCTGGGTCGCGGGCTACCGACGAGTACATGCGCGTCAACGCCGATCCTGCATCGCCACCGCAGCGCTGGTCGGTTTCGCCTGCTACTTCGCCGACGCTCGAGCTCAACCGCGAGCTTCCTGTCATCGCGTGGCCGTGGGGTCCGGCTTCTTGCTGATGTGCCTGGGCCGCGTGGCCCTGCAGCGCGCCGTCGGGGCTGCTCGCGCCAGCACGGGCTCCTGCGTGCAGCGCGTGCTGATCGTCGGTGACGAGATCGCACGTCGACGAAGTGCGCCGCCGTGCTGGAGCGCGACGAGGGGACTCGGTTATCGCTGGTCGTCGGCGCGCTCACCCCACGCGGCGACAAGGTGCCACGGACCAGGCGGCGGTGTCCGGATCCTCGGCGCGGCCGCCGAGGCCGGTCGTCTCGACGCTCGGTGGCCCGGCGCCGACCTGCGTGTTCTTCGCCGGAGGCAGCCGTGCGAATCCAGCGGCCGAGCTGCGGCGCGATCGCCTGGGACCTGCAGGAGCACCCGGTACGCAGTGGTCGTGGCGCCGAGCGTCACCGACGTCGCCCGCGAGCGGGTCAGGATGCGTCCGGTCGGCGGGGTGCCCTTCATCCACCTCGAGAAGCCCCGCGCGGCGCAGGCGCGTCGCAGGAGGGCGAAGCGCGTCTTCGACGTCGTCGGCTCCCTGCACTGCTGATCGTCGCCTCTCGCGCCGGTCTTCCTCTTCGCCGCGCTCGCAGATCTGGCGACACGACGGCGGCCCGATCCTCTTCCGCCAGGAGCGCATCGGGCGTGACGGCATGCCCTTCCAGCTGCCTGGAAGTTCCGCACCATGGTGCAGGACGCCGAGAGCCCTGCTCGCTGAGCTGCTCGCCGAGCGGGGGATCGAGCAGGCGTGTTCTTCGACAAGCTCAAGGACGACCCGCGCATCACCCGCCCGGGCCGGTGGCTGCGCCGGTTCTCGCTCGACGAGCTGCCCCAGCTGTTCAACGTGCTGCAAGGGCGACATGAGCCTGGTCGGGCCGCGCCCTCAGGTCGCGCCGAGGTGGCCCAGTACGACGAGCGTGATGGCGCGCCGCCTGCACGTGCGGCCGGGGATGACCGGGCTGTGGCAGGTCTCCGGACGCTCGGACCTGTCGGCTGCGGAGGCGATGCGGCTCGACATCTACTACGTGGAGAACTGGTCGATGGCTGCAGGACCTGGCGCATCCTGGCCGAACGTTCGGCGCCGTGGTGGGCTCGCGCGGGGCCTACTGAGGCCCTAGCGACTGCTGCGGCCGCCGACGGGGTCGCACCGCTGGCCCACGCGCCCTGAGCGTCGCTCCCCTAAAGTTGGAGCTCGCCGTCTGACGAGGAGGAGTCGACGCACATGGCACTGGAGTCCGAGAACAGGCCCTGGGGGTCTTGGCACGTCATCGACGTCGAGCCGGGCTTCAAGGTCAAGCGGATCCACGTCACGCCCGGTTCGCGACTCTCCCTGCAGACCCACGAGCACCGCTCGGAGCACTGGGTGGTGATCCGGGGGACAGCCACGGCCACCGTGGACGACGACACCCGAGCAGTGCACACCGGCGAGTCGATCGACGTGCCGCTGGGCGCGAAGCACCGGCTGGCCAACGAGGGCGACGAGGAGCTGGTGATCGTCGAGGTGCAGCTCGGCAGCTACACCGGAGAGGACGACATCGTCCGCCTGCAGGACGACTACGGCCGCTGAGGCAAAGAGTGATTGACTAGTGTCTCGCTCGACATGAGAGGTCCACCCGCCCGATGACGCAGACCCACTCCGACTACCGGCTCAGCCAGCTCGACCAGCTGGAGGCCGAGTCGATCCACATCTTCCGCGAGGTCGCGGCCGAGTTCGAGAAGCCCGTCCTGATGTTCTCGGGCGGCAAGGACTCCATCGTGATGCTCCGCCTGGCCGAGAAGGCGTTCTACCCGGCGAAGATCCCGTTCCCCGTGCTCCAGGTCGACACCGGGTACGACTTCCCCGAGGTGCTGGAGACCCGTGACCAGTGGGTCAACCGGCTCGGCGTACGCCTGATCGTGGCCAGCGTCCAGGAAGCCATCGACAACGGGGTCGTGGTCGACGACGGCAAGACCAGCCGCAACCGGCTGCAGATCGGCACCCTGCTCCACGCGATCGAGGAGAACGGCTTCACCGCCGCCTTCGGCGGTGGCCGGCGCGACGAGGAGAAGGCCCGGGCCAAGGAGCGCGTCTACTCCCACCGCGACGACTTCGGCCAGTGGGACCCCAAGATGCAGCGCCCCGAGCTGTGGAGCCTCTACAACGGCCGGATCCACGGTGGCGAGCACATGCGGATCTTCCCGCTGTCCAACTGGACCGAGCTCGACATCTGGCACTACCTGGCGCCAGGAGCAGGTCGAGATCCCCTCGATCTACTTCTCCCACCAGCGCAGGGTCTTCAAGCGCGACGGGATGTGGCTCTCCGAGAGCGAGCACAACCCGCTGAAGACCGGCGAGGAGGTCGTCGAGAAGACCGTGCGGTTCCGCACGGTCGGCGACCTGACCCTGACCGGCTGCGTGGAGTCCGAGGCCGACACGATCGAGAAGATCATCGACGAGATCGCGATCGCCACGGTGACCGAGCGCGGCGCGACCCGCGGCGACGACCGGTTCTCCGAGGCCGCCATGGAGGACCGGAAGAAGGAGGGCTACTTCTGATGGCTGCCTCAGACGACGCCTCGTCGGTCGAGCCCAGTCGAGACCCCGTGGGCGCCACCGAGATGGACCTGCTCCGCTTCGCCACCGCCGGCTCGGTCGACGACGGCAAGTCGACCCTGATCGGCCGGCTGCTGCTGGACGCCAAGGCGATCTTCGCCGACCAGCTCGAGGCGGTCGAGGCGACCAGCGTGTCGAAGGGCTACGACTACACCGACCTCGCCCTGCTGACCGACGGGCTGCGCTCCGAGCGCGAGCAGGGCATCACCATCGACGTCGCCTACCGCTACTTCGCGACCCCGTCGCGCAAGTTCATCATCGCCGACACCCCGGGCCACGTGCAGTACACGCGCAACATGGTCACCGGCGCCTCGACGGCCGACCTCGGCCTGGTGCTGGTCGACGCCCGTCAGGGCCTGACCGAGCAGTCGCGGCGGCACGCCGTGATCCTGTCGCTGCTCCGGGTGCCGCACCTGGTGCTGGCGGTGAACAAGATGGACCTCGTCGACTACGACAAGGCCGTCTACGACAAGATCCACCGCGAGTTCACCAGCTTCGCCACCAAGCTCTCGACCCCCGACCTCGAGGTCATCCCGATCTCGGCGCTCAAGGGCGACAACGTGGTCACCCGGTCGGAGAACATGCCCTGGTACCACGGCTCCTCGCTGATGCACCACCTCGAGAACGTGCACGTGGCCTCCGACCGCGACCTGGTCGACACCCGGCTCCCGGTGCAGTACGTCGTCCGGCCCAAGTCCGACCAGTTCCACGACTACCGCGGCTACGCCGGCCAGATCGCCGGCGGGGTGCTCAAGCCCGGCGACGAGGTCGTCGTGCTGCCCAGCGGGCTGACGAGCAGGATCACCGCCATCGACCTGTTCGACCAGGAGATCGACGAGGCCTTCCCGCCGATGTCGGTGACCGTGCGCCTCGAGGACGACATCGACGTCAGCCGCGGCGACATGATCGCCCGCGTCAAGAACGCCCCCACGCCGAGCCAGGACATCGACGCGATGGTCTGCTGGATGACCAACGAGCCGCTGCGGCCGCGCCAGAAGCTCGCCATCAAGCACACCACCCGCAGCGGCAGGGCGCTGATCAAGGACGTCCAGTACCGCCTCGACGTGAACACCCTGCACCGGGACCAGGAGACCAAGGAGCTCGGCCTCAACGAGATCGGCCGCGTCCAGCTGCGCACCACGGTCCCGCTGCTGTGCGACCCCTACTCCAAGAACCGCACGACGGGCTCGTTCATCCTGATCGACGAGGCCACCGGCGTCACCGTCGGCGCCGGGATGATCAACACCGCGGAGCTGACCGTTCGACCACGCTCGGGCGGCAGGTGCCAGATCGTGAGCTCACGGCGAGGCAATGTGCATACGCTGTCCGGCGTCACGTAGGCTTCACTACTTGCCCACCTGACCAGGGAGCTCCGTGGAACTTCGCGACTACCTCGGCATCGCCCGACGGCGCTGGCTGCTGATCCTGGCACGATGCTGGTCACGGTCGCGCTCGCCGCGCTGATCACCACGCAGATCACCAAGCAGTACGCCTCGACCGCGCGAGTGTTCATCGCGACCACGTCGAGCGACTCCAGCGACGTGTTCCAGGGCAGTCAGTTCTCCGAGCAGCGCGTCGCGTCGTACGCCGACGTGGTCAGTGGCCTCGAGCTGTCGCAGCGCGTGATCGACAGCTCGGCCTCGACATGACGGCCGACCGACCTGTCCAAGAAGATCCAGGCGTCGGTCGTGCCGGACACGGTCGTCCTCAAGATCACCGTGACCGACCCGGACCCGAAGCAGGCACAGCGCATCAACCAGGGCGTGGTCAAGCAGCTCCAGGGCTTCGTCGCCGAGCTGGAGACTCCGCCCGGGCAGAAGGTCCCGCTGCTGAAGGCCACGCGTCGTCGACACCCCCAGGCTTCCCGACGCGCCGGTGTCACCGCAACCGACGCGCAACCTCGCGCTCGGCCTGGTCCTCGGGCTGCTGCTCGGGTTCGGCCTTGCCGTGCTGCGCGAGGTCCTGGACACCACGCGTGCAAGCGCATCGAGGACGTCCCGTCCTGCGGGAGACGCCGCTGCTGTCGGCGCTCGCCTTCGACACCGACGTCCAGAAGACAGCCGCTGATCAGCTACCTGCCCTCGCACGCACCCCGCGCCGAGGCCTTCCGGGTGCTGCGCACGAACCTGTCCTTCATCGACGTCGACCACACCAGCAAGGCCTTCGTGGTGACGAGCTCGGTGCCGGGCGAGGGCAAGTCCACCACGGCGGTGAACGTCGCCATCGCGATGGCCAGCGCCGGTCAGCGCGTCCTGCTGATCGACGGCGACCTGCGGCGCCCCCAGGTGGCCGAGCATGCTCGACCTCGAGGGGACGGTCGGGCTGACCACGGCCCTCGTCGGCTCAGGCGACCTCAACGAGGTCATCCAGGTCCACGCCCAGTCCGGGCTGCACGTGCTCACGGCCGGGCCGCTGCCACCCGAACCCCGCCGAGCTGCTGCAGTCGAAGGCCATGACCGAGCTGTCTCACGGCTGCGCGCGCATGTTCGACGTCGTGGTCATCGACACCCCGCCGCTGCTGCCGGTCACCGACGCCGCCGTGCTGGCATCGCAGACCGACGGCGCGGTCGTGGTCGTCCGGTTCGGCAAGACCACCAAGGACCAGCTCGGCGGTGCCGTCGACCGCCTGCACGCCGTCGACTCCGCACCGCTCGGCATCATCCTGAACATGGTCCCGACCGGGCGTTCCGGCGCCTACGGCTACGGCTACGGCTACGCCCCGCCGACCCGGACCTGCAACGACCCGAATGCCGCGGAAGCAAGCGGCGGTGCGAGCGATTCGAGTATTTCTGCTCGACGGCGCCGTCTGACGACCATCGAGAGTCGCTGTCACGTGCCACGCGTGAGACGGTCAGTTCAGGCTCTGCCCCGGTTGTGCTTCCGTCTGCCGCACCGCTCACGCGTGCCGTCGGACATCGCGCCTGAGCACCCGCGCCGTGCTGAAGGTCACCTGCGGCACAATCACCGCTGTGAAGATTGCGATCGTCGGCGCGGGGGTCGCGGGTATCGCCACCGCCCGGGTCCTACGCGCCGTGGACACGACGTACATCATCCTGGAGTCACGGCCTGATGTCGGGGGTGTCTGGAGCACCACACGTGCTCTACCCCGGGTTGGGTCTGCAGTCGGACAAGCGGGCTTACTCATTCGCCGATCGACCGATGCCTGAGAGCGATCCCGAGTATCCGACTGCCGCACAGGTAGGCCTATCTCCAGAACTACGTCATCGAGCACGGGCTGGACCGATACCTGCAGCTGGGGTCCACGGTCGTTTCGGCCGCCTACGAGGGCGACGGTTGGTCCATGGCGGTCGAGTCCGCCGAGGGACGGCGCGTCGAGACCGCAGATTGGCTGGTGCTGTGCAACGGGCTCTTCTCGCGGCCGCACGTGCCTTCCTGGCCGGGTCGTGAGGAGTTCGAACAGGCGGGTGGCCGGGTGGTCAGCCCTGCCGACCTCGGCGATGGCGAGGCGAGCCGTGGCAAGAAGCTCGTCGTCCTGGGGTGGGGCAAGTCAGCCACCGACATAGCCACCGGCTCCCTCGACGCGGCCGCGTCGGTCGACGTGGTCGCGCGGAACATCGGCTGGAGCTGCCGCGCCGGGTTGGCGGGATCCCCTGGCAGCGGCTGGTCCTCAGTCGTGCCGGCGAGTTCATGTTCTTCGGAGTCCGGAGGGCAGACCCTCTCCTCCGCCTGTGCCTTCGTGTGCTCCACCCCTTTCGGGCCGGCGCGCTCCGGCACCTGCGGCGCACCGTCACGCGAGATCTGGAGCTGCATCGGCGCGACTTGACGCCGACGAAGGCGATCGAGGACTTCGACTCCCTGATCACCCCAGGTTTCCTGGAAGCGATCGACCAAGGCTCGATCACCGTGCACCGGAACCGCACCGTGCGCCGTCTGACGACCTCCGAGGGGCGGCCCTGCGCCGGCTCTCGGACGGCACAACGCTTCCTTGCGACACCCTGGTGGCCGCCACCGGCTACGACTGCGATCTCTCCGCACTGGCTCCCGTGGTGCGTAGTCGTCTTCTGGACAGAAGCGGTGAGCTGCACCTCTACTGCCACACCATCCCGGCGGCTGTTCCCCACCTCGCCTTCGTCGGGTGGCACGCGTCCTACCGCACTCCGATGACCCGTGCAGCTCCAGGCGATGTGGCTCGCCGCGGTCATCGATCAGCGGGTGCCGACACCCTCCGGCCGGGAGCGCGAGAGGTTCACCAGCGTCTACCGATTTCTCGATGACGGTGCGGACCGCGAGCGAGCTCCCAAGTTCCGAGGAGTCCTGGCTTCCACTCACGACCTCGACAAGTGGGTCAGGGAAGCCGGGCTGGTCCGACCCCGCCGGACGCGCTTCGCCGAGGTGATGCGACCGGTGGATCCGACGTCCTATGCCGACCTGCTGCGCCAGCTCGAAGAGCGACTACGCGTCGAGAGTACTCCCGGTACGAGTCAATCCGCCCGCTCCGGCGCTGACACACGTCGTGACCAATCGCGGGCCTCGATGTATGCGTTCTGTTTCCCATTTTCATCCCGAAAAGGATGTTATCGGGCAAAATGGACATACAGACCTTCGATGAGGACGCCCCCGATGCCCACACTCATGGCTCGCAAGAAGCCCAAGCGCCACAAGCGCCGGCACCACGCGAAGAAGCACGTCGTCCGCAAGGTGAAGAAGGCGACCAAGGCAACGAAGCCCAAGCCGGCGCCGAAGTCGGCACCTACGAAGGTGCGACACCGGCACCGACGGCGCCCAAGGCCACCTCGACGCCTTCTCGCGCCGCGCCCCGAACCCCTCTCCAGCCCCTCGAGCCCGGCAACACCCTCGAGCCCCACGACACCGACGACCGGGAGCAACCCGACCTCGCCCAGCTCGCCCTCCTCCACGACGGCTTCGTATCCGCTGCCCACCGCCACCGTGCGCGAACGGCTGTACCTCAACCGGTTCGGCACGGGTTTCAGCCAAGCTGCGCTCGCGCAGCTGCGCGCCGCAGGGTCTCCGGAGGCGTGGCTCGCCGCGCAGATGACTCCGGCTTCTGTCACGGAGGACCCCAAGGTCGGGCAGATCGACGGTTGGTTCTCCGCACTGACGCAGACGCCCGCCCAGAAGTACGCCATCAATGCAGCCGGTACCAAGAACAAGGGATCCTTCGGCCTGGATCTCGGCAACTGGAGCCTGTTGCGCCGGATCCACTCCAACCGGAGTCTGCTCGAGACCATGACCGAGTTCTGGTCGAACACCCTGCACGTCGCGGTCAACCACGACTTCGCCTGGGTCTACCGCTTCGACTACGACCAGACCATCCGGAAGAACGCGCTGGGCACCTTCGAGGACCTGCTGCGTGAGTGCTCGCTGCACCCTGCCATGCGGACCTACCTCGACAACTGGAAGTCCGTGAAGGGCGCACCCAACGAGAACCAGGGCAGGGAGCTCCTCAGCTGCACACGGTCGGCGTCGACAGTGGTTACACCGAGAACATGGTCAAGGACTCGGCCAAGATCCTGTCCGGCTACACCGTGGACTACGGGACCGGGAAGAGCTTTGCAGCGGTCTACGACACCTCCAAGCACACCACCGGAGCGGTCAACGTGCTCGGCTTCTCCAGCGCCAACTCCTCGGCGGACGGGCAGGCAGTCACCGTCGCGTACCTGTCCTACCTGGCCCATCACCCGGCGACCGCACGACGAATCGCGACCAAGCTGGCCACGTTCTTCGTCTCGGATCAGCCGTCAGACAGCTTGATCGGCCACCTTGCCGACGTGTACACCAGCTCGGGCACGGACATCAAGGCGGTGTTGTCGGCTCTCTCCCAGCACCCCGAGTTCCTCACCAGTGAAGGGCAGAAGGTGCGCACGCCGTACGCCGATCTGGTGGCGACCACTCGAGCCCTGGACATCGACGTCGCCGCACCCAAGTCGGCCTCCTCCTGGGCGAACATGGCGCAGACCATCCACTACGCCTTGAACGTGTACTCCTGGCCTCGTCCCGACGGAGCCCCACTCGACAACGCCTCGTGGTCGAGCGCCAGCCGAGTGTTCGGGAGCTGCTTCATGCACTATCAGCTGGCCACGGCGTGGTGGCCCCGAGCGGAAGCGACGTACCGAGCAAACGCGTCGTGGCTGCCCGTCGCCAGCCTGCGCTTCGACGCCTACGTGGACCACCTCTACCGGCTCTGGTTCGGCAAGCCGGCCGAGAGCGGGCAGGTCCAGGCCGCGGCCCAGGCGGTCAGCAAGCCCGGCGCCGTCGTCAGTGCGGCGACGGTGATCACGAGTAAGCACCCGCTGGCCGGGAGCCTCTGGCCCCGTCTTGCCATCACGTTGCTCGACTCCCCGGACACCATGACAACCTGATCCGCACAGATCCGACCAGTCGTCCTCACGAGGGACGACTTCTTGACTGGCGGGAAGCACCCGCGGGGCCATGACGGGCTGTGTCACAGTAGAGCGTGGGGGCCAGCGACACGGCATCCCGTTGTCGTTGTTGAGGAGATCCTCTGTGCCCCCTTCCCCCGCCAGCTCGCGGAAAGATCGGGTCGCCGAAGCTCTCGGCCAACACATCCGACGCGGACGCAAGTTCGGTGGTCAGGTCGCCTGGTCCTTCAACTCCAAGCTGGTCTGGGCTGTCCTCCAGCTGGCGGTCCTCATCCAGCTCGCGCGCGGCCTTCCCCCAGCCGGATTCGCCTTCGCGGGCTCGGTCAACGTCGCCCTCACTGCGTTCGTCGCGCTCAACGGTCTCGGGCTCATGCGACAGCTGCAGTACCACCGCAGCCTCGACCCCCACGACCCCATGCTCGCGCCACTCTTCGCGATCCGGCTGAAGTTCACCTATGTCAGCGCAGTCCTGTGGTTCGCGGGGTGCGTACTGCTGGCCCTTCTCACCCGCGACCTCCGGTTCGTGGCGATCATGCCGACCACGATCTGGCTGGCCGCCGAGCAGACCACGACCGTGTGGAACGCCATCTCCATCGCGGACGGCCGCAGCCAGGCACTGATGCCTTCCTACCTCTACCGCAGGGTCCCCGTGGTCGTGGCACTGGCGGTGGCGCACCAGGTGGACTCGACACGTTGTGGGCCTGGTCGCTGGGCCTCGCGTTCGGTCTGCCGCAGCCTTGGTGGAGGGCCTGCGGCGACAGGAGGAGTGGTCTCGGATCCTCTGGCCGTGGAAGCACAAGTACGACGTGGCGGTCGACCTGGACCTGGGCTTCTGGTGGTTGAGGTCGGGAGCCAGATCCGCGACTCGACCTACGGCCTTCTCTCTCGTCGACGCACATGCCGGCGGCATCTATGCGTTCCCGGCCCACTCATCCGGCCGATGAACCTGGTCACCCAGGCAACGGGCCAGGTCGCCTTTCCGATGCTCGCCCGCCGCAAGGTGATCACGATGCGGCAGCTCACCTACGGGGTCTGCGCGGCCACCGTCCCGGTCTTCCTGGTCTCGGTGGTGGTGGCGGCGTGCGCACCACTCATTCCCCACGTCGTCGGTGAGGCGTATCGCGGCTCGGTGGTTCCGATGCAGATCCTGTCCATCGCCGCCGTCCTGACCGGCGCCATGACGATGCTCGTCACCTACCTCACCGCGCGCTCCACGGCGGCCACGCGTGCCGCGGGCTACGCGACGCTCGCCGCCGGACTGTTGCAGATCGGGCTGGCCGTCCTCGGAGGGATGTGGCTTGGTGCGGTCGGCGCGGCAATAGGTGCCACGCTGTCCCAGGCGCTCCTGTTCGTGGTCCTGGTTGCCCGCTCCGCGGCACAGTGCCGCCGTGAGCAGCGCGAGCGCGGCAGTGATCTCCGATTAACGACCCGGCGTACGCCGACGACGAGGACTCCGTCGCGAGCGAATGATCACACCCTGGTCGTGCCGACCTGTCGCTGCTCCCTGTCGGCTCCGAGCGGTTGTGGTCCGTCCGCCGCGAGGCGCTGCGCCAGCAGCGAGATGACGCACAGGGTGATGACGAACGGGAACACCTCGATCCACTGGTAGACGAAGGTCTCGAGGACGGCACCGAGATACCCGGCACGCAACCATCCGTACTCGGGGCTGATCATTCGCCGGGGCATCAGCAGGAGCGCGTAGAAGAGCGCGGCACCGACGAGCCCGAAGCTTACGGCCTGCCGGATCAGGCCGGACTCGACCACGTGGGTGTCGATCGTGCCGAGGTTCTTGATGATGTTCGTGGCGAACCCCGTGTGCGTGCCCACCAGCCAGGGCGAGTCGAACCACAGCCGCAGGCCATTTTGCCAGCGCTCCACGCGAACTGTGTTGCCCGTCCCTTGCAGGCTCAGGGCGCTCATCGCGCGCTCGAGGTAGCGGCTGGTCGGCGCCAGCCACGCGACGGCCACCAGGCCCAGGAGGCCCAGGAACACGAGATTCACGCGCGTCGAGGTGCGCGAGGCGGTGAAGAAGAAGATGAGCAGGCCGAGTGCGAGCACCATCTCCCCTGATCGCGAGTACGAGATCACCACGGCGACGGCGAAGAACCGGCCAGCAGCAAGGACCGGATCGTGTGTTCCCCCAGGAAGTACTGCCCGAAGATGAACGGGAACATGCAGATCACCAGCGGATAGTGCAGATAGCTGCCGGTCAGGGAGGCGGGCCGAATCGTGCCCGTCGAGGCTCGCCGCGTCGCTTCCGGGGAAGACAGAACGAGGAGACCTCCAGCTGTTGCGCTGTCGCCACGACCACGAGGATCACACCGACGATGGCCAGCCACAGCTCGAACCTGATGTCCTCGGCCGCTTCGAAGCGGAACTCCCCGCACAGGTAGAGCGAGACAGCGAAGACCATCATCACTGCTGTATAGATCCAGGCACTCGAGTAGTTGTAGATGGCCTGCGTCAGGGCGGTCGACAGGACCGCGAGGATGACGAACCCGTAGAGCACCAGCGCAGCGCTTCGCTGCTCCACGCGCTCGCCGGGACCGCTGCAGCAGGGCAAGGAAGAGGATCCAGAGCAGGGTCTGCACCAGGTAGCCCAAGGTCTTGGAGGCGTACTGCTCGAACACCCCCCGCGAGACCGTCGCGAGGAAGGCCGCGAAGAACATCAGGTTCAAGCCCCGGCGCCGCATCGAGCCCAGGCCCCTGGACCTACGCCGGGATCGAGGCACCTGACAACCGCTCTGCCAAGGAAACGACGCGGGCACAGTTGTGCCCGTCGTGGTGTGCATGAAACATCGCCCGCACGCGTTCCCGCTCGTCGCCGTCGGCTCCAGGATCCTTGATGTATTGCTCCAGCGCGTTGAAGACCTGGCCCCAGGAGGAGCACTTGGGTCCGGGGGGTCACCGACTCGTAGTCCCAGTAGAACTCGCGATCGACCTCGGTGTAGGAGTCGATGTCGAAGGGGGCGAAGACGATCGGTCGGTCGGTCACCAGGAAGTCGAGGTACACGCTGGAGTAGTCGGTGATCAGGATGTCGACCCCGTCCAGGAAGCCGTAGGTGTCGTGGCCGAGGGACTCGCCGGTGACCAGACGGACGAAGTCATCGTCCGGGAGCGAGAGTGCGGCTGCGTGGTAGTAGTGCACCTTGATGAGCAGCTGTGCGCCGAGACGGGCCAGGACTTCGGCCGCTCGCGTCAGGTCCAGGCTCGTCAACGGGTGGATCTCGGCGCTGCCCCCACCCCGGTGCGTGGGCAGGTACGCCACCCGCACGGGTCCCTCGCCTCCCGTCGGTCGGCGATGCAGGCGATCGTTGCGCGGAGCGCCTGTCACGTGGACCTGGTCAGCGGGAAGCTTGAACGCCCCGGACATGATCGAGGCCTCGAGCGGCGAGGACACGGTCAGCGGAAGCCGATGAATGTCGAAATGCGGGAAGGCCGCGAACAGCGCGCGCTTCAAGAACGGGACGTGCGAGACCGTGTCGTCGGCGACCACCTTCTTGAGCGGGATCCCGTGCCAGAGGTTGATCACCGTCGTCGGCCGCACGAAGAAGTTGATGTCGAAGCGCCCGGTGCAGATGAACCCGACGCTGGCTCGCGCGGAGTACCAGTAGCCCTTCAGGCTGAACATGAGACACGCGTCGAGTCCGTCCGCCCTGGCCCGTTCGACGACCTCGGGCGACCGGCACAGCCAGACACAGGTGATCGACGGATGTTCCCGTCGGACGTGCTCCGCGAGGTAGCGGGAGTTGTCGGCGTACTCGTCGCCGAACCAGGCACCGAAGACCCACAGGTCCGTCCGCCTCGGGGTGACGCGGGTGATCCAGTACAGCGGCGTGTGCACCAGGAAGACCAGCCATGCTCCCAGCAGCCTCATCGCCCACGCCTCACCGAGACCGAGCTCCTTTCGACCTGCATCAACGCTCGGGCACCGCGTCCCCAGGGCACGATGCAGTCCAGGTGGCTGAGGTAGAAGACGAGGGCGGAACGGAACTCGCTGCGCCAGGCTCTCCAGTTGAATCCGCCGCGAGTGGCACGAGCCCACTGATGCACCCAGCGGACCGAGCCGTCGAGCAGCACGGGCATGCCGTTCTGCCGGGCCCGCAGGCAGAAGTCGCTGTCCTCGTAGTAGATGAAGTACCGCTCGTTCCAGCCGCCCAGGCGCTCGAAGTCGTCCGTCTGGATGGCCACCGCCGCACCGATGACCCACACCACTTCGCGGACTTCGTCGGGACCGGCGAAGAACAGGTACGGGTCGACGTCTTCGGAGCCTTTGCTGACGAAGTGACGCAGCTTGCGATGAGGGAACGGCGCCCCGCGGCCGTTCTCCTGCATCGTCCCGTCGGTGTTCAACAGCTGCGGAGCAACGACGGCCTTCTCCTCGCGAGCTCGTCGGGCCAGTCGCCGAACGCCCTCGGCATCGAAGTGGACGTCGGGGTTGCAGAAGATGAGCACGTCGCCGGTCGCCGTGCGTGCACCGATGTTGTTCGCGGCCGAGAACCCCACGTTCCGGTCGTGCGCGATGACGCTGGCCCCGAGCTGCCGAGCCAGGTCGATCGAGTCGTCCGTGGATGCGTTGTCCACGACGATCCACTCGATCTCCGGGTCGGTGTGCGGTTCGCGCAGCGACAGGTCTCGAGCACTGTTGTAGGTGACGGTGACCACGGTGGCAGCGGCCTGGGAGGGGGTGGGCATCAACCTGCTTCGATCACCGGGAACACGTCCTGGTCATCGTACTGGCGACGGCCGTCACACCGTCGCGGATGTCCAGAAGAGCTCGGCCCGCGACCCTCGCCACCGGCCGCCGGGACACACAGCCGCCTGTAGTTCAATGGCCGCCATGGCGGGAGACGATTATCGCGAGGCCAGCCAGCAGATCGGGACCTATCTTCTCAGCGTGCTTGCACGGTGCTGCGAGCAGCTCGACGTGCAATTCTCCCTGACCTCGGGGACGCTCCTCGGTGCCGTGCGGCACGACGGGTGGATTCCGTGGGACGACGACGTCGACGTCCTGCTGCTTCGCGACGAGTTCGAGAGGTTCCGCGAAGGCGTCTCGGCCGTCCTGCCGGACGACGTGATCTTCTCCGACGGTCGTTCCAACCCCGACAACCACATCACTCCCCTCCCACGCCTGCTGTACGCGCGTAGCCACCGTGAGCACCGCGGACGCACCCGGACGCACGCACCCGTCGAGACCCGTCACGTGGCCCTCGACCTGTTCATCCTCGACGCCGCTCCGAAGCGGCTCTGGTTGGCCCGGCTCTGGCGACGAGCTGTGTTCCTCGTCGAGCGCGCGTCGTTTGCTCGGCTGACCAGCATTCGCGACGTCGTACGTGAACCCGAGATCTCGGTGGGCCGCAAGATCGGGGAGCTCGGCGCCGTCGGGGTCAGTCGCATTCTCAGCAGTCATGGCTGGCATGCACTGCACACCCGGCTCGCGCAGCTCCCGGCACGTCTCGGCTGTCGCGACGTCCTGATGTCCACCAACTACACGACTCCGCACGGACGGATGTGCCGCTTCCCGACCTCGTGGTACGCGCAGGCGAGGGACATCCGCTTCGAGGACCTGACCCTGCCGGCACCGGTCGCGACCCATGAGGTCCTCGCCACGCTCTTCGGCGACGACTACCTGACTCCGCCTCCCGAGGCCGAGCGCGAACCCCTGCACCTTCGAGGCGGACTCGTCGCAGAGCTCGGCGAGATGAGCTGGGACATTCGCATCGACACCTGAGAGCGCCTGCTCCTCGTACTGGGACCGCCGCATGCCGAGCTAATAATCCGTTTTACTGCATTTGTCGCGTCCACCGATCACACTCGATCGTAGGGATGGCTCTCCGGCCCGGGCCATCGACACCGCCCCGTACGAGTACCGAAAGACGCGACGACGATGACTTCCCGATCGACCGAACCAGCAACCAGCCCCGCGTGCGGCTGCCCGGACTTCGCTGTGACTCGACGTTCGTTGCTCAAGACCGCGTCGGTCATCGGAGGCGGTTTCGCCCTGACCCAGATGGTCGGTGAGTCCCTGTTCCAGGCCAGCTTCGCCGGCACGAAGGGCGGCAACACACTGGTGGTGCTGAGCCTCCGCGGTGGCATCGACGGTGTCGGAGTGGTCGTTCCGCACGGGGATCCTGGGTACTACAGCGCTCGGCCACGGACCGCAGTCCCAGCGTCCTCGCTCCTCTGCTCCGACAGCATGTTCGGGCTGCACCCCAAGATGGCGCCACTCACGAAGTACTGGGGCTCCAAGGAGCTCGCGGCCATCCATGCCGTCGGGCTCCCGGTCGCGAACCGATCACACTTCTCGGCGATCGAGGAGGTCGAGGACGCGGCCCCGGGTTCACAGCTGCGGTCGGGGTGGATCAACCGGATGGTGGGACAGGCGAACACGGCCAACCATCACGCCGACCCACGCACGTTCGACGCGGTCCAGCTCGGCACCGCCTTCCCGACCACCGCCACCAGCGGAGACGCGCCCACCTTGGCAACGACGGACCTGAGCAAGCTGCAGTTCCAAGGCACCGACGCCACGTACGCGGCTCAACGCTACGCGTCACTGACTGCCCTGTGGGGGGGCACCTCCACCGCCCTGACGTCGGGCGTGCAGGAGGCCATCTCCATCTCCAAGGGGCCCGGGGCCAACTTGGCAGCCATGCCCGACAACCCTGCCGTCAAATACCCGACGGCCTCCTTCGCGACCCCGTTCGCTGGCCCGCTGAAGAGCGCGGCCAAGCTGATCCGGGCCGACCTCGGCACGGACGTCATCGCCATCGACGCGGGCAGCTGGGACTTTCACTCCAACTACGGCACGCTGACCAACGGCAACATGCAGCAGACGGTGGACGGGTTGGCTCAGTCCCTCGCCGCCTTCCTGGACGACCTGGGCTCGCTGCGCAGTCGCGTCACGGTCGTGACCATCTCCGAGTTCGGAAGGCGGATCGCGGAGAACGGCAACCAGGGATTCGACCACGGCTGGGGCAACATGATGCTCGTGGCTGGGGCCGGCGTGCGTGGCGGCACCTACTACGGCCAGTGGCCCGGGATCGACACCGGACACCTCTCGCAGGGTGACCTCGCGGTGACCACCGACTACCGAAACGTGCTCGGTGAGATCGTCACCAAGCGGTTCCCCGACCGGTCGCTCGCAGACACCTTCCCCGGCTTCAGCTACACCGCCCCCGGCATCATGGCCAGCGCGTAACAGCCACCCGGGCAGACCTGTGCAGGCACCTGACCTCGCGCCGATGGCTCACGCCCCGCGAAGCCTCCGAGCCGCAGCGACAGCCCCGCGGGGCACCAGCGAGGATTCCACGCGCAACCCGGAGGTGAGCTTGCCACCGAAGCCCATCTTGAACTCGCGCACACCTGGATCAGCGGCACCTGCGAGGAAGTCCATCCGCTCGTAGCCCCGCTCCATCAGCATCACCATCGCCTCGTGGTGAAGCAGGAAGTTGGCCCTGGCGGAGCGGAAGCGGCGCAAGCAGCTCGCAACCCACAACAACGCGGTCGGGCCACCGTCGAGCAGCACCAACACGCCCGCGGGCTCCCCGCCCACCTCGGCGACGAGAGTCATCACGTCCTCACGTCCGCGACTCCAGTCCTCGGTCAGCCTGCCGATCTCGGGAGGATAGGGCGACTCGTCCCGTGGTTGCCGTAGGCCTCAGTGAGCAGCTCCGGGAGCATCCGGGTCACCTCGCCGGGCTCGTGCCGCCGGACCACACACCCTTCCCTTTCCGCGCGCCCCAGGGAGCGACGGTGGCTGCCGCTGTAGCTCGCCCGCAGGGCCTCACCGTCGGGGAAACCCACCAGGTCGACCACCACGGTGTCGATTCGATCAGCTGCAGACGGGTGCCCCGTAGCGCCGTCCTCCACTGTTCCGCGAAGGGCGGTCCGACCTCGTACCGGTCGACCACGAGCCCCCGTCGCAGCTGGCGCCGACGGAGAGCCGTGGCGACCGGTCGGGCCAGCTCGGGGGAACGAGCGGCCCCTGGAAGGGGTTCGGCAGCAGCGGTGTGTACAACGTGGCGGGCGCGCACCGCATGGCCGGAACGACACCGACCGGCTCGCCGTCGACCTCGACGAGGTACCTGTCGAAGGTGAGACCTAGCGCGCGCTCCTGGAAGTCGAGCCAGTCCCAGGTGTGGAAGCACAACGCCTCGTCGAAAGCGCTCACCACGGCGTCCCAGGTCGTCCGCGTTCCTGCACGGCGCAGCCTCATGGGGAGCCTCGGTACTCGGTGGGCCGTCGGATCCTCCTGCTGTCGACCAGGCGGCTCGGCTGATCCATCGCCTCCGGCCAGGCCAGGATCGCCTGTTCCTGCAGCTCGATCACCGTCTCGCGCAACTCCTCAGCGGACTCGAAATCGTCCGGGATCAGTGGGGGGTGCAGCACGACCCTGCTCTGCCCGCGCCCGTGCCTGTGTCCCGCATCGCGGTGGGAGGTGAGGACGACGACCGGCACCTTCAGGTCCATCGCGACCCTCGTGCCGCCGGAGGAGAGGACAAGATCCCGGCGCAGGAAGCGGGTCGGCGTGTGTCCCGGCACGTCCAAGGCGATCCCCACGACATGTCCGCGTCGCAGCAGGCCGCGAACCACAGCCGAACCACCCGCCACGTCGACCACCGCGGCGTCGTCGACCGACTCGATCGCCCTCTTCATCTGCCGGATCCACTCGGGTGCCCGGGATCGAAGAACTCGGTGTCACCGAGCACCCGTACCGAGAATCCGTGGCGAGCGATCGACGCGAACGCGCCCTCCCAGTCGCCGTGATGAACGAAGCTGAGGATGCATCCTCGGCCGACGGCCAGGCACTCGCGCAGGTGCCCGAGTCCGTCGACGTGCTGCGCGTTGATGCCCTGCGGGTGCCAGCGAGCCTCGCTGCGCCACACCATCCGGCGAAGATACGCGGCGGCGAGGTCGTCGACCTCTGACTGACGTCGCTCGTGCCCGACGACCATCTGGACAGCCTCTCGAGCCGTGCGCACGTTCTGCGGACGGCGTACAGCCAGCCACGCACGGACGGCCACGCGGGCGTGCAGCAGGGCACCCGGCTCCGCCACACGCGAAGAGCCCGCCGACGTACGGCGGACCCCACATCTGACCCCACACCGGACGTGCTCAAACGGCCGCCTCGAGCAAGGGCCAGGTGCTGCCCACTGCGTGCTCACCGGACCCGCACGCGATGGATCCTGAAGCCCACCATGCGTGCGAAGTGCCGCAGTCCCGGGGGCAGGCGCAGCGGGCTGGCGGAGTCACAGGCATAGCGAACCCCACGACGGCCGAGCTCTTCAACCAGCACCTGCGTCATCAGGTACCGGGTGGACCCGGCAACTGCCGTGGATTCCAGCCGGCAGAAAAGGGTGAGCACCGACCACTCGCCGTCCGTTGCGGCGGCGGCCACGACCAACGGTCGGCCCTCCAGCGAACCCACGAGCCACAGACTGCTCTCGAGCATGGTGTCGGTGTCGATGTCGGTCGCGCCGTGGTACTCCATCAAACGTGGCAGCAGCCTGGTCTGCACCCCCTGCAACAGCTGAGCCTTCTGCGCCCGATCGCTGACGCTCTCCCACTGGACGCCCGCTCGGAGGGCTCGGCGGGCATGCTTGCGGGCGGACTTGTTGCCACTCCACGATTCGCCGGGCCCAGGAGTCTCGATCAGGGCCACCGCTTCGTGCAGGACTGTCGTGACGCCGAAGTGGGATCGCTTCAGGCGCTTGGCGATGATTGCCCCCTCCGTCGTCCCGGACGGGTGGAAGGTGCAGACGGGGAGCCGTCTGAGCAACATGAAGGCACGCAGCGCCGCCCACGGGTGACGCAGCTCCCACGGCCGGGGCCCGGCGTGCGCCGCCAGCAGCGTCGAGAGCTTCTTCTCGTCGTCACTCTCATCGGGCATGGGCCGACCTCACGCCCAGCACGGGTGACCCCGCATCACCTGACTCACCCGACAGGTGGCGACGCATCGTCGCGTGAAAGTTCCCATGTGAACGGGTCGTTGCCATGCTCCGCTTTCGATCGCACTGTCGAGATCCGTGAGGAACTATCTCTTGGATCGGGGCCGTTTTGCTTGCCCATTTGATCATCTCAAGATGCGTGGTCGGCGGTCTTGACCGAGCATCCTTTCGAGAACGGATGATTCCTCTGGCGGACGTCGTGCCCGTACCCCGAAACTCTGGGATCTCGAACGCGGCGCGTCCGCACGTACTGCCAGCTCGGAATTTTCGAAGGCCCGCGTGAACCAAGCCTCGGACATTCTCGATTGTTCGCGCAGGGTGGGCAGGGCTCAGTGACCAGGATCGACTCGTTGATGGCCTTCGCCATGGTGGTGTCACTGCCGCCGGCGACCGCACCGGCGACCCCGGCGTACCCGGCCCCGGCTGCGCTTAGCCGAGGCTGTCGCCCGACTCCCCGGCGTTTGCCGAGCGAACCACGTCCCTGCTGGCGTGGTTGGCCGCGACCGACGAGTAGATGTACGACAGGGCCACGACACCACCCTTGGCGTCGTCCCCGCCGGCGCGGTAGGAGTTCCCTGTGATGGCGACGCGGCGCTGGGAGTCGATCTTGATGTGGCAGGACTCGGCGGCGGGGGTCTGCGACGTAGGCGGCGTTCCCGGGCCTGGCCCAGCTCCATCGACCTGTGGTGCCGTTTCCACCGCCTCCGTTGCGGGAGAAGTAGTTGCCGGTGACGACCTGCCCCACCTTCCGTTGGCGAGGTAGAGCCCTGCCCATCCGTTGCGGTCGAAGGGACGCCCTGGTGGTGTTCTCGGCTGAGGTGACGATGCCGTACCGGGCGTTCCACTCGTTCCGCCCGCCCAGGTACCGCCAGTAGTTCCCGACCGCCTGACGCCTGAGGAACTGCAGAACGTCGCCACGCAGTCACGCATCCACCCGTCCGAGCCCTTGAGGTAGAAGCCCGTGGTCGCACATCGAGGCGAAGCAGCGGTCGAGGTGGACGACCTTGTCGGCGAGCGACGCCGACCCGGAAACCTTGCGAGACGACCCCGACGAGCTGGCACGCGTCGCCGGCCAGGATGCCGACGGTCGCAGCCCCGGTCGCCTTCGGGTAGCCCGCGGCGTAGTAGGAAATGGCCGCGAGGTTCTGCGGCACCACCTGCACGTCACGGATGATGCACTTCGTCCCGCCTCTGACGCCCCAGTATGCGGGCTTCCCGGTGTCCCAGCCGGCGTCGGTGGTGGCGTCGAACTTGCCAGCCGTCCTGATCGTGATCCGGGAGACCATTGCCTTGTCGTCGGTGTCGACAGTCGGGTAGCCGCCACCGTTCTGCCCCTTGAGCACAGTCCCGGGGTACAGATCGAGGATGTTCGGGTCGATCAGGTAGTTCCGCCCCGGCGTCAGCTCGATGACCGGCGGCGGTCCCGGACCATCTTGGCGAACGCCGTGGTGTCGTTCGTCTTGCCATCGCCGACGGCGCCGTACTGCTCGGGTTGGACGGCGTCGGCGACCGTCGTCGGTGCCTCCTGCCGGGTTGGCTGGGGCCCCCCGGCGACGAGCGTCGCAGCGGTGGCACCGGCTCCAGCAGTGAACAACCCACGGCGCGTCCACTGGTCCTGCGGGTCGGCGCTCTTGGTCACTCCGTCATTGTCCCCGGCGGGCGGTTGGGAAAGCAGCGCGCAGTCTACCTCGCCTGACAACCCGTGAGGAGGGCGATCGCCTGTTCATTTCGGCTTGACGCCTCGTCCTGGCTCTCTCCTGGACCCTCGCCCGTCAGGGGGCCCGATTCTCAGGGTCTGTTCTTCCGGTCCCGTCGAGAGCCGAGATCTCAGGTGCGTTTGCGACGGTTGCCGCCACGGGCCGCACGCTCCAGCCGTAGGCGTCTGGGGATGCGTCGCAGACGCTCCCGATTCTCGTGCTGCCAGCCGCGCACCTTGAGCACGGTTCGCCACGGTTGCGGGCTCACCGCGGCGGAGCCGGCGCGCCGCTGTTCACACGCCGCAGCTGCCTGTCACCACGCATGAACCGCCCGACTACCCCGCGAGTCGTGACGCGGTGCGCGAGAGGTGTGAACGGCTTCCACAGCTCTTCCTCCCAGGGGAAGGTCCCCCACGCCGCCGCCTCGGACTTGGTGGGTCTGAGCCAGAAAGCCAGCAACAGCGCTGTCACGCTCTCCGTCAGATCCACATGCACAGCGTGCGGCGGCAGGCGACCCGCGACGATCTCAGCGACACGCTCGGCCGTTTCCTGCACATCGCGTAGGCCCGAGTCCAGGACCGGCTTGTTGTGTTCGTGGGCCAGCACGGGTTCGAACCCGCTCTGTGTCGGTGCGTAGCCAAGAGTGCGCCCCTCGCTGCCAGCGACGAGGACTTCGAAGAGCGTGTGGGGTGAGGGGACGCCGTCCCAAGATCCTGGCCTCAGCTGATCGTCGAACAACCAGGCCACCATGTTGTTCGGGACACGATGGACGAGATCCTCGGGCGAGCCCTTGATGCCCATCATGAAGTGGTCGACTGGCGGCAGGTGCGCCGCCTTGATCAGCTCGTTGAAAGCGCGCGCAGTGATCTTGCCCCAGCCAACGTCGACCAGGGCCGAGGGGATCTGATCGGCGAACCCCTCCTGCATGAAGTAGCCGATCGTCTGGGCTCGTGTTCGTTCAGCGTTTTCGCGTACGAGCGAGAGCAACGGCTCGCGCCGCAGAGCGGCGATGAGCTCTTGGCTTTCGCGGGTTGACAACCGGACGTCGGCGTTCTCTGGTCGGCAGACCTCGAGTCCCTCGAGCTGGTGGACCTGTTCAGGCGTCACATCAAGCTGGGCGAGGACACTGCGAGCGGAGTAGTCGGGTTTCGGCACGATCCAGTCGTCGAGAAAGACTTCAGAGGTGGCGCACGCGCCCAGAATCCAGGGCCTGCGCGACCCGTACAGGTAGCGAAGCTCGTCATCGGGCGCCAGTGCCCCGATCACGTGGCGCGCCGCCTTGAGCATGATCTCGCCGTCACGGGCGACGAAGTAGAGCCGCTTGATTCCTCGACTGCGGGCCTGTGCAGTCAGCCATAGTGCGAACCCGACTACCACCGGTCCGAGCACACCGCTGGCCACGTCGGCCACGGGGCCGGGCACTCCTGCTGAAACCGCCTCGAGCCTGGCGCGACGCGCAGCGCCGGCGAGCCATGACGTGAGGCCGTCGGTCTGCGCCGAGCGGGCCTCCATGATGGCTTCGTAGCGATTGAGCTGAGCGGCAGGGCGGTGCTCGGCAGTCAGGCCCTCGACGCGGGCCGCGGCCACATCGCTGCGAAAGTTGTCGCCCGTGTGGAGATAGTCAAGGTGTGAGCCGACTCGCTCTTCGGCTCGTTGAAGAGCCCGCCGCGGGCCTTGGTGACCCCTCGCTCGGCAGAGGTGAGGACCAGCTCGCCCTCGGCTGCCACGCCATGCTGGAGCAGGAGCTGGAAACCAATTGCCGGAGTGCGGGGTGTCGGAAACGAACACGACGCGACCCCGACCGCGCGCCCGCTCCACCACCTCGACCATCGTCGGGACAGCCTCGATCAACTCGCGCTCCAGGTCCTGCTCTGCGCGAACGAACTCCTCGGCCAGCGCGTTTTCGAGCACCAGTCCCTCGACCACGCTCTGGTAGATCTCCGGAAGGGTCGCATGCCGACCGAGGATGTGATTGAGCCGCTTCTCGTGCGCCTTCCTGTTAGCCGCGAACACTGAGGGAGGCACCGTGAGCACACCCTGCGCATCGAGCCGGCGCGCCAACAGGTCGATCACTGCGTCAGGGGCCGCCACACTGCGCATCAGCACCGTGTCGAAGACGTCGAACGAGTAGACGGTCTGCGTCACCCGGCCGTCGGGGCGCCCGCCCACAGGCGGCACGGCGGCGTTGTCGTCAGCCATCAGCGGCACGAGGGAGAGGCAGGGCGCGACGTGGTTTCACTGCCGAGTCACGTGGACGACACATCACCGAGGTATTCAACCAGAGCGGAGCTCCGCAAGTTTCTTCGATTGGGTGGGGCCCCCCCCCCCCCCCCCCCCCCCCCCCCCCCCCCCCCCCCCCCCCCCCCCCCCCCCCCCCCCCCCCCCCCCCCCCCCCCCCCCCCCCCCCCCCCCCCCCCCCCCCCCCCCCCCCCCCCCCCCCCCCCCCCCCCCCGTCGGCCGCATCTCTCCCTCGCCGGTGCAGGTGGGATTCACCCGCGAACGGCGGTGAAGAGGTCACCCCCGAAGATACCGACGTCAGGTCGCTCCACGGTGTGAAAGGTGCCGTCGAGACCAGCCTCGTGCAACTCGTCAAGGATGTCCCTCCCGAAGACTCGGTAGGACTTGATCCCCTGGCTCCGCATTCCAGGGTCGCCGTGCACGTGCGGTGGAAACACCAGCTGCTCGTCGGTGACAGGATCAATGAGCACCCAGGTCTCAGCCATGTCGCCGTCGTAGGGAACGGTGAACAGGTAACTGCCGGACTTCGTCAGGCACCGAGCAATCTCCCGGTGTGCAGCGTCGACGTGACGCACGTGCTCCATGACTTCGGTAGTCAGGATGATGTCGAAAGTCTCGTCGGCAAAGGGCAGATCTTCCAGCTTCGGCGTTGACGGCATGGTCGCCCAGCTCGACGCCGTTGGGCCGATCTGGAACATAGAGCGTTGCGACGTATCCAGGAGCGGCACCAAGATGCCGGGCCATACGCCCATTTGCGTCGGTATCAAGTATGCGGACGTCATTCGGCATGCAGGTGGCCAGTTCCTTGATCGAACCCGCACGCACGCCACGCACGTCCGCCATCCAGTCCAGGAGAGCCATCGCCATCGTCCGGTCGCGCATCTTCGCGCCACAGCCTCGACAGCGCACCGTCTCTCGTAGCACGCCGATGCGGAGGCGACGATGCCCTCCCCTGACGTCGCGTAGCTCAAAGAGAAGCGTGTCGCTGTGACCACAGATGTTGCAGGTGGCGCGCGTGCTGCGAAACCGGCGGAATGCTCGAAGATTTTGTGCACTCAGTCGTCCCGGCAGCGCGGCTGGTTGCGCGAGAGAGGACCTGATCAGAGTCCATATCATGCGCCGGCTCAGTGCCGGGCGGAGCGAGAGAAGCAAGCTGCAACACGTTCCCCTGACGTAGGCCAATCTCGATGCGGGTTTCGCGTCTGTGTACTGTGAAGCGCGCAAATGTTGCAAGCATCAACGAGGCTTGGCGTGCCGGGTTATCTATGCTCGCTGCTCGCAGAGTCGTGCCCACGGATCTTCACGGCCACCCCTAACGGTGTTATCAAGAGTGTCGATAACGGCCAGCCACCCCCGTCGGTTCGGCCCTCCTCACCAGCCCACGCCGATGCCGCTCAGGGCTTGGCGTGACCGCTGAGACTGGCTCGATCCGGTGGCGTCCAGACTCGTCAGCGCAAAGGACGTACGTGCGGCCGACCTCGGGGTCCACGACGACCTCCTGGGCGGCCACGAGGCCGTCGACCTCCAGCTGTGCGTCCACCGGGACGTTGCGCTTGAGGAGGGCGAGCGCGATGGGACCGGCCTCGAAGTGACGGGCCGAGCTGCCGACGGTGCCGACCTCGCGTTCGCCGAGGATCACCGGCGAGCCCTGCTTCGGCAGCCGATTCTCCGAGCCGTCGAGGTGGAGCATCGTCAGCCGCCGGGGCGGCCGGCCGAGGTTGTGCACCCGGGCCACGTTCTCCTGACCTCGGTAGCAGCCCTTGTCGAGGGCTACGGCGGAGGGGATCCAGCCGACCTCGTTGGGGATGGTGCGGTGATCTGTGTCGAGACCGAATCGCGGCTCCCCGCGGGTGATGCGCAGCGCCTCGAAGGCCCACGTCCCGCAAGCCGGTCCCGCGGCCGCGGCGTAGGCCTCGAGCTCGGCTCGGGGGAACACGTCGTACTTGCCGCTGGGTCGCCACGCCACCGCCAGCCCCCGGAGAGGTCCTCGACCTCGACCCGCATCATGAACCGCATGCGCTCGAGGAACGCCACCGGGGGGGCAGCAGCGCCGGGCTCGAGGTGAGCGGTGAACGCCTCCCCGTCGTCGACCCCGCGGAAGGCGTGCTCGACGTGACCCTGCGGGGACAACACGAGCGCAGTCGTGGGCACACCCGGCGGCAGCGGCTCGAGGTCCTGGGTGGTCAGGGAGTGCAGCCAGGTGAGCCGGTCGGGTCCACTGACGCGGACCACGCCCCGGTGGGAGAGGTCGACGAACCCGTCGCCGGCGCTGAGCGTGCGCTGCTCGCCGTTGAACGAGCCGTAGTGGGCCGCCACCGGCGCGTCGATGCCGTCACCGGCGACGGCACCCGGAAGGCGAGCAACGGACTGGCGGCAGGCATGACTCCATTGTCGCCCATCACACCAGAGCCGCCGGCTTAGGGGGGGGGGGGGGGGGGGGGGGGGGGGGGGGGGCCCCCCCCCCCCCCCCCCCCCCCCCCCCCCCCCCCCCCCCGTGCAAAAGGGCCCCTGGGCTCAACCACCCCCCCCCCGTCAGCGACGCCCGAGAGCGCGGTAGGTCCAACCCGCTTCCCGCCACTGTGCCGGATCGAGCGCGTTGCGGCCGTCGAGCATGCGGTATACGCCGACATGGCGCTTGAGCTCGTAGGGGTCCAGCTCGACGTACTGCTTCCACTCGGTGAGCAACAGCACCAGTTCGTCGCCGGCGACGGCGTCCTCCACCTCGGCCTCGAAACGCAGCTCGACGAAGCGTTCCCGGGCCAGCGGGATGGCGGCCGGGTCGGTGACGGTCACGTCGGCGCCCTGCAGGTGCAGCTGGGCGGCGACGCTGATCGCGGGCGAGTCAGGATGTCGTCGCTGTTCGGCTTGAAGGCCGCCCCCAGGACCGCGACCTTGCGCCCGGCCACCGAGCCGCCGCACTCCTCTCGGGCCAGGTCGACCATGCGGGTACGACGACGCATGTCGATGGCGTCGACCTCGCGGAGGAAGGTCAGCGCCTGGTCGACGCCGAGCTCACCTGCTCTGGCCATGAAGGCGCGGATGTCCTTGGGCAGGCAGCCGCCGCCGAAGCCGAGCCCGCTGTTCAGGAACTTGCGACGCATCCGGTCGTCGTACCCGATCGCGTCGGCGACTCGCGACGACGTCGGTGCCGGTCGCCTCGCAGAACTCGGCCATCGCGTTGATGAAGCTGATCTTCGTGGCCAGGAACGAGTTCGCAGCCACCTTGACCAGTTGCGCCGTGCTCAGGTCCGTCACCACCACCGGGGTCTCGGCCGCCAGCAGGTCGCGGTAGATCTCCTCCAGGTAGGCCTGCCCACGAGCCCGACGGTCGCCGTCAGGGAGCCCGAAGACGAGTCTGTCGGGCCGGACGGTGTCCTCGATGGCGAAGCCCTCCCGCAGGAATTCCGGGTTCGAGACGAGCACCGCCGTCCGGCTCGGCCGCCTCCACCGTCTCGGAGAGCCGCTCGGCCGTGCCGACCGGGACGGTCGACTTGCCGATCACGACGGCACCCGGACGCAAGCGGGGCACCAGGGTCTCGATCGCCGCATCGACGTACCGCAGGTCTGCGGCGTTCTCGTTCGCGCTTCTGCGGCGTGCCGACGCACACGAGTGCGCCTCGCAGTCGGCTACGGCGTCAGGATCGGTGGTGAAGGTCAGGCGACCGCTCTTCATCTCCTCGGCGAGAAGCTCGTCGAGCCCAGGCTCGAAGAAGGGCGCCTGCGCCTGGGCCAGGCCGCGCACCTTCTCCGGATCGACGTCCAGGCCGACCACCTCGTGACCGAGCTTGCTCATGCAGGCCGCGTGCACGGCGCCGAGGTACCCACAGCCGATGACAGAGATCTTCACGGGCAAATGGTGCCACGAGCCGCGGGCTGACGATGCCGGAAGCCCGGGATGGGCGCCGTCCCTCAGTCGGGAGCTTCCGCGGCGGCGCAGTCGGCGCAGGTGCCGAAGACCGTCAGGTGGCCGTAGTCAGGGACGAAGGAGTGGGCGCCCGCCAGGTCGCCCAGCGCGGCCTCGACGTCCCCCCGCTCGATGCTGGTCACGGTCCCGCAGCTGCGGCACACCAGATGGGCGTGCTCGTGACCGAGGGCGGAGTGGTAGGTCGGCGCGCGGTCGCTGAGGTGGGCGTGCCGGATCAGTCCGAGCTCGTCGAGCAGCTCCAGCGTGCGGTAGATCGTCGAGAGGTTGATCGACTGCGACTTCGTGCGCACCTGTGCGTACACCTGGTCAGGCGTTGCGTGACCCAGGTCCTCCACCGCGGCCAGCACCAGCTCGCGCTGGGGGGTCAGTCGATGACCGCTCTCGCGCAGGCGCTGCTGCCAGTCGGTCATTCGGGTCACTGCCGTTTCCAGCTGGGCGTGGGTGTGCGGCTGCAGCTCCTGACCCATGGCTGCCATGTCGAAGGCGTAGAGCAGGTCCCCGTTGACGTAGCCGTATAGCCGCTTCCCGCCGACGTACTCCTTGGCCGTCGCCGTTCGTACGACGGCGTCGGTGGCGATCTCGAAGCGTGGCTGGTCAGGGTGGAGCTCGCCGTACCACGTCTCCACGAAGCCGGTGTTGTGCGCCATCACCACCTCGAGGGTGTCGTCCTCCTGCGGCCGCAGGAAGCCCGACTCCTGGGCCGCCTCACGGACGTGGTTGCCCTCGGCGTCGGTGATCCAGGCGCGGCTGAAGTACTGGATGAACGGTCGCCCGTCCTGCTGGAAGATCAGCTCCTGGCCGAACTGGAACGGCTCGATCGTGGGGTACTGGCCGTGACCGTTGCCCGCCCACGTGCCGATCAGCCAGGCCAGCCGGGCGCAGCGGGGGTGGATGTTCTCGGGGATCTCGAACGGCACCTTCCGCAGTCTAGGACCGACAGGCCTAGACAGGTGTCCCGTTTGTCGTGCACGCCCCGCCCGCAGGCTTCACCATTGGCGCGACGGGGGGACCATGACGATTCTGGCGCGCGACAAGGACACCGGCATCCATCTGGAGCCGGCCGTGCCTCGACCACGCCCACGGACAGCGGTTCGGCGGGATCTGCAGGGCCTGCGCGGCATCGGCGTCCTCATGGTCGTCATCGGCCACCTCTGGCGGTGGCCGGCGGGTGTCTACACGATGCTCGACATCTTCTTCGTGCTCTCCGGCTTCCTGATCACCGGACTCTTGATCGACTCGGTCCACAAGTACGGCGGCATCAGCTTCACGCAGTTCTACCTGAGCCGCGTGCGCCGATTGATGCCGATGGCGGTGACCGTCGTGCTCGTCACGACCGCCGCGTTCTACCTCGTCTACTCCTCCGCCCGCGGCGACGCCGTGGCGAAGGACGGCTTCTGGGCACTCGTCTTCGGCATCAACTGGCACTTCGTGGCGACGAGCACCGACTACTTCTCCGAGTCTGCCGCGTCCCCGCTGCTGCACTACTGGTCCCTCTCGGTCGAGGAGCAGTTCTACGTCGTGTGGCCGGCCCTCGTGCTGGTGGCGATGCTGGGGGTGCGGCGCCTGCGGGTGCGCTCCACCACAGGGCTGGCGGCCGTGATCGCCCTGGTCACCGTCGCTTCGTTCGCCTACTCGGTGTGGCACTCCAGCGCCTCCCCGGGTGCGGCCTACTTCTCCACCTTCGACCGGGCCTGGGAGTTCGGCGTCGGCGGTCTGCTCGCCACCGCGCGCCCGTGGTTGGCCCGCGTGCCCGCCCGGTTGGCACTGGGCACGAGCTGGGTGGCGACGTTGTCGCTGGGGCTCCCGCTCTTCCTCCTGACCTATGGCCACCCCTTCCCTGCGCCGTGGGGCCTGGCCGTGGTCGTGCCCATCGCGGTCATCATCGCCTGTGGCGTTGGACACGACACACGCTCTCTGTGGCTGGTCGACAACCCGCCGCTCGTCTACGCCGGCAACATCTCCTACTCGCTGTATCTCTGGCACCTGCCGGTCAACGTTCTCCTGCTGGCATTCCTCTCCCACTCGAGCCCCGGCTACTACGCCGCGGCGATCGCCCTCTCGGTGACGCTTGCCGTGGCGTCGTACCACCTCGTCGAGCGGCCGCTGCGACACGCACGGGCGCTGATGACCTGGCGCGAGCTCGAGCGGCTGGCCGACCGACCTCCCAGGCCGGGAGTACGTCGGGGAGCAGTGATCGCCTCCGCCGCGTGCCTGGCGTCGGTCTGCGTCGTGCTCACACTCTCCGGGGTGCTCACACCGGCCCGGTCGGGCGGCGACGAGACCTCCTCAGCCCGCTCACCTCCACGACCTCGACCGAGTCACCGTTGACCAGTCACGAGCAGCAGCTGGCCGCCGCGCTCGGGAGCACCGCCTTTCCCACCTTCTCGCCGCGACTTGAGGACCTCGGCCCCGACCGGCTCTTCCACGACCTGCACCAGAGCACGTGCATGTCGACCTCCACCTACCAGGCGCACCGGTGCGAGTCGGCCCTGCCCGCACCGGGCAGGACCGCCCTGCTCTTCGGTGACTCCTTCGCCGCTGCGTGGTCTCCCGGGGTGCGCGCCGCCCTGGAGCCACAGGGGTTCGACGTGCAGGTCATGGCCCAGGGCGAGTGCGCCGCGTGGACCCTGCCCAGCTACGTGTCCAGCGACGGCTCGCCCAACACCAGCTGCGCCAAGCTTCACGAGCTGCTGCTCGACACGGTCCGCACCCGCCCGCCCGGCATGGTCATTCTCGCCAGCTCCGCCCTGCAGGTGCGCAACGCCCATCGCAAGGATCTCGCCACGACGCCCGTCAGGGTCGCTCACGACGGACTGGCGAGGACCATCAGGCTGTTGCGCTCGGCGGGCGTGAGGCACATCGTCGTCCTGGGCTCGCCGCCCCTGGTCAAGGACCTGCGGGAGTGCGTCACCCGTCTGGGATCGCCGAAGGACTGCGTCAGTGAGCCCCAGCCTTCCTACAGCAGCGCCGTGGACGGCGAGAGGTCTGCCGCCGAGGAGGCCGAGGTGCCGTTCATCGACACCGAGAGCTGGTTCTGCCTCCGGGGATGGTGCCCGGCCTTCGTGGGTCGGACGCCGGTGACCGTCGACGGAGCGCACCTCTCCATCCAGTACTCACGCAGCCTGGCGCCCCTGCTTCGCCGGGCGCTGACCCCGGGCTGACCCGCTGAGTGATGGGCGGCGCGCCTCCCCGGTGGAGCCTCGCGCCTGCTCAGGCGCGTTCCCTCACTCGCCGTACGGATAGGCCCGCTCGACGGTGCCGTCGAGAGTGGTGGCGAGGTAGCCGGACTCGTTGAAGCCGTTGGCGACGTGGATGTCGACGCTGGGCACCTTGTCGAAAGTGGGGATGTAGCGCACGACCACGTAGGTCTGGGACGGCGCTTCCACCTTGAGCGTCGCCCTCGCCCGGGCGATGTTGCGGACCAGCGCGGCGACGTCGAGCGACCGGGTGTCGACCGTCGAGGAGCCCGGGAAGACCGCGCGCACACCACCGAACGTGGTCCACCCCGAGTCCTTCCGGTACAACCACCCCGCCTGGCGTCCGCGGCCTCCGGCGACCGGCACGTCGACGACGGCGTAGTCGGGGTAGAGCACCAGCTCGACGGCCCGTGGCGTGCCGAACTTCTTGGCGTACGTCGCCAGGAAGCCGGTGATGCCGCGGGCAGTCAGCGAGTAGGTGCTTGCGGCCGGTGGGCTCGTGCCGGCCGACGGGTCGTCGACGTCGGCCGGGCTGGCACTGTCGGTCTGGGCCGGCGGCAAGGTGGTCGGGGACTCGGAGCTCGTGCCCGAGCCGGAGACCGCGTGGCCGACCAGCGAGAGCAGGCCGAGCCCGCCGGCGAGCACCAGCGAGACCCCGGCGATGACGGCGGTGATGATCCACGTCCGGCGCGACCCGGTGACCGCGACGCTGGCTCCCGAGAAGGGTGACGAGGCGGCCTTGGGGTCGAAGGCGGCGTAAGGCTTCGCAGCGGGAGTGGCGGGCATCGCCGCCTCGAGCTGGTCGAGGTCCCGGCTCATCAGCTCGAGGTCGGTGCTGCTCCGCGCCGACGCGACGTTGCCCAACCGGATGTCGCGGTCAGCGGTGCTGATCCGGCCGGCGGCCGCCACGCGGTTGATCCGCTCGACCAGGCCCTCGCGATCGCCCTTGGTCGGGGCCCCCTGCTCGTCCACGGCGCCACGGTAGAGGGCTCAGGACAGTCCGAGGAGGTTTCGTGCCTCGACCGGCGTCATCGGGGTCCGCTGGGCTAGTCGGCCGAGCTCGGCCGCCCTCGCCACGAGCTGGTCGTTGTGCTCCACGGGGACGCCCTTGGCCATGGTCAGCACGTCCTCCATGCCGACGCGCAGGTGACCGCCCTTGGACAAGGAGGCCAGCATCACCGCAAGCGTCGATGCGGCCGATGCCGGTGGCCGACCAGCTGGTCGTCTGCACGGGCAGCGCCGCCACCGCCGCGACGAGGGCATCGGCCGTGCCGGGCATCCCGCCGGGCACGCCCATCACCAGGTCGACGTGCACCTTCCCGCCGTACGGCAGGCCGAAGCGGCCGAGCAGCCGGTGCAGGGAGGCCACGTGCCCGAGGTCGAAGAGCTCGAACTCGGGGACCACGCCACGTTCCTGGGAGAGCTGGTAGAGGTCGCACACGAAGGGCCACGGGTTGAGGAAGACGTCGTCGCCGAAGTTCGTGGTGCCCATCGTCAGGCTGCACGAGTCGGGCCCGGCGTCGAGCACCTTGAGCCGGTCGTCGAGCGGGTCGTGCACCGAGCCGCCGGTGGAGAGCTGGACCACGAGGTTCGTCTCCGACCTTGAGCGCCGCCACGGTCTCGCTCAGCCTGCCGAGGTCGAGGGTGGGCCGGTGCCCGGCGTCACGGATGTGCACGTGCACCATCGCCGCACCGGCCGCCTCGCAGCGCTGCGCGGTCTCGACGAGCTCCTCCAGCGTCGTCGGGAGCTGGGGGCAGTCGTCCTTGGAGGTCTCCGCGCCCGTCGGCGCGACGGTGATGAGCAGGTCACCCATGGGGCCGACCGTATCCCGCCGTTGCCTCACGCGCTCGCGTGCGGGCGCGAGGCCCTCGAGAGTCGAAGCTCACCCGTCCAGCGCCAGGGCCAGGATGTCGTGGTGATAGCGACGTACGTCGTTGCGCGCCTTCGCCCTCTCCCTGGCGGCGGCGGCCAGTCTCCGCGCGTAGTCCGGGTCATCCATCAACGTGGCAATCGCTGTCGCCATGCCGGTGACGTCGCCGATGTCGACCAAGATGCCGGATTCTCCATCGACCACCGACTCCCGGTGACCTTCGGCCGTGCTCGCCACGACGGGGCGCAAGGAGAGCTGCGCCTCCACGACGGAGTTGCCGAACGGCTCGACCATCGAGGGGGCCAGCAGCGCGTCGACGCCGTCCAGGGCCGGCCACACCGGCCTCGTGTATCCGTGAAAAGTGACGGCCCCGCGCAGATCCGGCAGGGCGGCTCGACGCCGCAGGTCGCTCTCGTACCACTCATAACCCGGGAAGCAGGAACCGTAGAGCTCCAGGGTCACCGGTCGGCCCTCGGCGAGCAGCGCCGCTGCGACCTCGAGCGCGTCCATCGTGCCCTTGCGCGGGGAGAGCCTGGCCACGACCCCGATCCGAAAGGCATCTGCCGCGCCTCGCTGCACGTGCTCCGGCGCCGACGGTCGGTCCGGCACGCCGTTGCGCACGATGACGGAACGTCGCCTGATCAGCGGGACCGTTCGCACCGCCGACCGCAGTGCCGCATCGCTGATCATGGCCACGCGATGGGCGAACAGCAGGGGCAGGTAGAGCGCCAGCCGCGCATGCAGACGGTCATGAGCCTCGGCCTCGTGGACATGGCTGACGGTCCTGACCCGCCGCATCCGAGCAACCATGCTCCACCAGGGGATCGTCACGGTGTTGACGTAGACCACCCTGGGCTGGGCGTCCCGCAGCACTCGGTGCATCCGCGGCATCGCTCGGAGGACGTCCCAGGCGAGCCTGACCAAGCCACGTGCTGATTGGTCGGTTCTCCTGAGCACCGGGAAGTCGGTGTGCTGCACGACCGCACCTGCCCCCTCGAGCATGGCCACCAACGGCCCCTCGGACGGGACGACGACGAGCACACGGTGGCCGGCCTCGGTGAAGCCCCTGACGCTTTCGAGCATCTGCAGGTCCGAGCCGTACACGTCTGCCCCGGGATTGACCAGGAGGATGTCTGTGTCCGTCACGGGGCTGCTTCGACCTGCGCCGGCCAGTACCTGTGCACGAGGTCGACCGTGGAGACGATGTTGGTGCGGCTCGACGCGCCGAAGACGATCGACTCGATGTTCGGCAGGCCGCACACCCACTCGATCGCCTCCTCGGGGCGAATCGCGCCGGACGCGAAGACCGACATGGCGATCGCCCGGAACTGGCGGTTCCGCAGCGCGTCGACGTAGGCCTCGACGCCCCCGCACATGCGGAAGCCGATCTTGTTGATGTTGGAGCAGACGATCGGGTTCTCGATCCCGACCGCGTCCAGCGCGTCGAGAAGCCGCGGCATGTTCATCGTGATGAAGCCCGGCTCGGCGCCGTACCGCGTCCCACGTGATCGGCGAAGATGCGGAACGCCTCGGTGAACCCCAGCCCGAGCAGCAGGTCGACGACGACGTTCTGCAGGAAGATCACCGGCGTCTGCAGGCCGTCGAACATCTTCATCTCGGCGTCGATCAGCAGGGTCGTGATGCCCTCGATGTCCTTCCGGGCCAGCGATTTCCCGCCGCGCACCGCGGCGTCGAGGAAGCCCTCGTCCGGCAGGAACCGCCGGACCGCCCCGAGCATCCGTCCTCGGTCACGGCGTTCGCGTACTTGTGGGCGTACGGCATGCACGGGTAGAAGACCTGATGCGCGTAGCGCTCCGGATCCGCCGCACGCGGTCGGCGACCTCGGCGATCCGGTCGTGCGTGGTGCACATGAAGGTGGTGACGCCCTCGTCGTAGGCGCGTCGAGCACCCCCATGACCGCGTCCGTCGACTGGAAGCGCATCGCCTGCGCCCGCGCCTTCTCCTCCGACATGTGGTTGACGCCGAAGAACTGGTTGTCACCGAACAGCAGGCGATCCATCGCTCACGCTCCGCCTTCGCAGTGGCTTGCCTCTTGCCGGCGCGATTGAGGCGTCGCTCCCGCCAGCGCGAGCAACCGGCCGTCGGCGCGGATCGGTGGGACGGCTCGACCGGCGAGCCCACCAGGGCGGGGCCGCCGCCGTCGTCGACACCAGCGCGTCGAGCACCTCGTCGGTGACGGCAGCATCGCTTGAAGTCGCTCGGTCCTGACGGCTCACCTGCTGGATGCGTCGGACGCAGTTATCGAGCTGCGCGCTGTACTCCTCGCCGCGGAGGTAGAACCAGACCGGCTCGGTCAGCTCGGTGGTGTATCGGACGTTCCAGCCCTCGTGTACTCCGGCAGCGCGGCCTGGGCGTCGCGCAGATACACCTGGCACTCCTGGCGGTCGACGTAGATGCGGCCGTTCGTGCCCCAGATGGTGATCTGCGTCGTCATCTTGCGCTGGGACTCGTCGGACCAGTTGACGCGAGAGCTGGCCGCTCAGCCCTCGGCCAGTCGAGCGTGGTGAACACCTCGTCTTCGGTCTCGGCCGAGAAGACCTTGCCCAGCACCGTGCCGCGACGACCGACCGGGGCGGCCGAAGTACCAGGTGACCAGGTCGAGCGGGTGCGCGGCGTAGTCGTACAGGCACCCGCCGCCCTCGTCCTTCTTGCTCCGCCACGTCGAGCCCTTGGGCTTGAGCACCACCGGGCCGTAGGCCTCAGCCAGCACGTGGGTGACCTCGCCGATCGCGCCCGGTCGAGCAGCGCTTGACCTCGCGGAAGGCCCCGACGAAGCGGTTGTGGTAGCCGACCTGGGTGACCAGCCCTTCTGCGCGGCCACTCGGCGAGCTCGACCGAGTCGGCGGGGTCGAGGCAGAATGGCTTCTCGCAGAAGACGTGGAGGCCGCGCTCGAGGCAGGCCCGGACCATGGCGCGTGGAGGCTCGACGGCGTCGCGATGACCACGGCGTCGACGCGTCGAGTCGAGCATCTTCTCGAGGTCGGAGAAGGTGGCGACGCCGGTGTACTTGCTCGAGACGTCGAGGACGTAGCCGCTGGAGTCGCACACGCCGACGACCTCGACGTCGTCGTGCGCGTCGATGATCGAGAAGTGCGACAGGCCCATCTTCCCGAGCCCGACGATCCCAACCCTGACCATCAGCGTTGACTCCTCCCGCGACGCGGCTTGCACTGACTCAGCCTGTCCACAGCAGCGCTTCGTACTCGCCCGCCACATGGTCCCAGGTGAACTCGTCTCGAATCGTGCACGGGCGCTGCTGCTCAGCTGTCGCGCTCAGAGCCGCGTCGGCGAGGACCGCGACGACGGCGACGTCGACGTCGCCGGGCGACGCGAAGTAGAGCGCGGCGTCCCCCGCGACCCAGCGGTTGTACTCGTTGTCATGGGCGATGACCGGGTTGCCGGCCGCCATCGCCTCCACCAGCGACGGGTTCGTGCCGCCGACCGTGTGGCCGTGCAGGTAGCCCGAGCGAGTGGAAGCGGAGCGCGTGCACCGTCGTCGGGGTCGTAGATCGGCCCCGAGGAAGTCGACCTCGTCGCTGGCTGCCTCGACGACGGCGCGGTGGTAGGGGTCGTCTCGGGTCGTAGTCGCCGAGCACGGCGAGCCGCACGCCTCGCGGCTCCGCGGAGAACCCCTGCACGAGTCTCGAGGATCGAGTTCTCCGGGATGGGCCGGCAGATCAGCGTGAGGTAGCGGCCCGGCTCCAGCCCGAGCGCGGCGACGGGGCAGGCGGGGCCGTCGGCCACCGCGTGCGCGCCGTACGTGATCGTCGTGATCTTGCGCGCCGGCGCCCGGGTCCGGAGGTAGGTGTCGATCTCGGGTGGTCGGCGATCAGCTCGTTGCCCACCCAGCAGGCGATGCGCTCGTTGACGTACAGGATCGCCTGGCGCAGCGAGCCCCCAGCGTTCCGCGACCACTCGATGCCGTCCATGTTGATGACGTTGGGGATCCGCTGCACCCGCTGCAGCACGTTGAAGACGGCGGTGTTGTAGCCGAAGGTCAGGCACAGGTCGCGATGCTTCACGCGTGGCGGATCGACAGCCAGTCGAACTTCGACGTGCCGCGCCAGCCCTGGTCTGGCACCGGGATGATGACCCGCTCCATGCCCTGCCAGGTGTCCTCGCAGGATCGGGCCCCGTGGTCGGTCTGGCAGTAGACGATGACCCGCCACCCGTGGTCGACCAGGTACTGTGCGACGTTCTCGGCGGCGGTCTCGAAGCCGCCGTAGCCCGCGGGCACGCCGTGGGTTCCGAGGATGCGTACGCAAGGACGGTCATCCACGACACCCGTCATGACTGCGTTCCCCCTCTGTGCGCCAAGCCGGCAGCAGGACCTCTCACTGCATTCTCGGCGCACGCGAGCGCGTCCGAGGGCTTTTGGCTCACGTAGCGATCATCGACCAACGTGAGCCTGGCCCTGACCAGGGCCAGGGAAAGTTCAACCCAATCGTTGGAACGCACTCGTGCGAATGCATGTCAGGAAAGGCTAAACCACCTGGCTTGGCGAGACCGCCAATGTTCACTCTAATGTCGCGACCATGCGTGCGGTCCTCCAGCGAGCCAGCTCGGCCTCGGTCTCGGTCGACGGCCAAGTGGTGGGCCGCATCGACCGACCGGGCTTGGTCGTCCTCCTCGGCATCTCTCCCGAGGACGGCCCCACTGAGGTGGCCTGGATGGTCCGCAAGGTCCGGGAGCTCCGCATCATGCGCGAGGAGAAGTCCGTCGCTGACCTCGATGCTCCCGTGCTGCTGATCAGCCAGTTCACCCTCTACGGCGACGCCCGCAAGGGGCGCCGACCCACGTGGCAGGCCGCCGCGCCAGGCGAGGTGTCCCAACCCCTGTACGAGGCCGTGCGCGCCGCCCTGGAGGAGGCGGGCACCCACGTCGAGACCGGGTCCTTCGGCGCCGACATGGCGGTCTCACTGGTCAACGACGGACCGGTGACCCTGGTCCTGGACACGGCGGGCTGAAGGTTGCCGGTCACGGCCCCGCAGGCAGGGTCGGGTCAGCAGGCTGGGTCGGGTCCGCAGGCTGGGTCGGGTCCGCGGGCTGGGTCGGGTCCGCGGGCTGGGTCGGATCGGCCGGCTGGTTCTGCAGCTGCTGCTTCTGCGGCTGCTGGTTCTGCAGCTGCTGCTTCTTGAACGGCTGGATCGGATCGACCGGCGGGACCACGACCCCGTGGCCGCTCGCCACCCAGTGGTCAGCCACCTGGGCAGGCGTCAGCACCGTCGGGTAGACCGCGAAGTCGTCGATCCCACCGGTGAAGCAGTTCACCGGCCACAGGAAGCTCGAGTCACCGCCGACGCGCCAGTAACCCGGCGTAGTCCTCGCCCACCGTCTGGGCAGGGTTCGTGCCGACTGGCACACCATCGACGTAGAGCGTCATGCCGCCCGGGCCGAAGCTACGCGACCGCCTGGTGCCAGTTCCCGTCGTTGAGCCCCGGGGCGGAGGTGATCCGGGTCGGCACCCAGAGCTTCTTCACGCCGAAGACGATCGCCCCGGTGCTGTTCATGTAGATCTGGCGGTCGCGGTGGAACGAGTTGCCCGTCGCGTCGGCGTCACCGAAGCTGGCGATCGTGCCGCCGGAGGTGCTGGTGGTCTTGAACCAGACCTCCTCGGTGAAGGTGTTGGGCGCCATGATCCGGTTGTTGGACACCGCCACGCCCGTGGCAGTCCCGTTGAACGTCGAGGCCGCGTTGCTGCTGTTGGTCATCGCGCCCGGGCGTGCCCCGGGTGACCCCGGCCCCGGCCGTGGTGTAGTCGGGTCCGGAGAGGTCCGCGACCGTCGTGCCCGAGTCGTCGAGGCGCCAGAACTTCGTGGCGCCGTCGGCGAGGACCTTGGTGGCGTACGGGTCGAGGCCGTCGGTGCCGGTCACGGTCGTCCTCGCTGCGGGCGTGCTGACCGTGTTGCCGTCGGGGTCGACCGCACGGACGACGTACGACGGCTGGAGCCTGCCGCAGGGTCTTGTCCGTGTAGGTCATCCCCTGGCCGCTCCACTGGTAGGCGTCCTGGGAGGTGTTGTAGATCTCCTGCCCGTTGCGGAGCAGGTGGTAGGTCAGGGTGAGGTCGTCGCGGTCCCACAGAGCGGGCCACGAGACGCGCACCTCGCCGGGCGTGAACGAGCGCACGCGGGTGGTGAACTGCCCGCGCCGGCTTCTGCGGACCGACCTTGTTGGGTGCGATGGAGCGCACCGCGAACCGGGCCAGACCCTGCTGGGCGACCCCGTCCACCTTGGTGAACTCACCGCCGTAGACGACGTACTGCGAGTTGCCGGTCACCGCCCACGTGGCCTGGTTCTGGCCGGTGAACTTGCCCGTCGTCCAGGTCGGGAACCACGGCAGCTGGCCCGGGCTCGGCGTGCCGGGGTTGTCGGGGTAGCCGTAGGTGTCCCTCGCATTGATCCCGGCCGTGGCCTTGGTCCACGCGGAGGAGTGCCAGTAGGTCAGCGTCGGGCCGCGACTGCGGGACGCTGCCGCTGGTGATGCAGTTGTGCGAGTGGGACGCCAGGTAGACGATGTCGCCGACGGGGGCGACGTCGTAGGCGTCGCCGTGGCAGTCGTTCAGGTTCACCAGGGAGCCGTCGGTCCACGATGCCTGGAAGTAGCCCTCGTTGTTGCCCCCGCCGCCACCGCCGAGGTAGTTCCAGCCGGTGCCGTAGAAGCTCGTGCTGTCGGAGGCCAGGTGGTAGACCCCGGCGTTGGCGCCGGCGTCGCGGAAGACCTCGTTGGCGGGCAACGGCAACATCGAGCTGTTCGCGACCAGCGCGCGGTAGAGCCCGAACCCGGGGTGGCTGGAGCCGCCGACCGAGGTGAACGTTCCCCCGATCACGACCTGGGTGCCGGTCGGGTCGACCACGACCGAGGAGACGTAGCCGTTGTCGACCGGCAGCTTGAACGGAGTGAGCGCGCCGTTGCCGGCCGAGACCGCTGCCACCTTGGTGCCGGCCGTGCCGTTGACGGTCGAGAACGAGCCGCCGAGGAAGATCGTGGAGTTGGTGGCGGCCACCCCCCTGACCAGTCCGTTGGCGTTGGGCACGACGGTGGTGCTCAGCGACCGCGACGGAAGGTTGAAGACGGCGACCCGGTTGCGGGTCGCGGTGCCGACCTTGGTGAAGTTGCCGACCACGATCAGCTTCGTGTGGTCGGGGGTGACGGCCACGTCGTTGATCGTGCCGTTCACGGCCGGGGCGAACGCCGTGTCGAGCGCGCCGGTGGTCAGGTTGTAGGCGAGCAGGTTGTTGCGCGTCACGGTGCTCACGCCGGGCGGCGCCGAAGGGGCGAGCCTTCGTGAACTGGCCACCGGCGTAGACGACGTTGCCGGCGATGGCCTGGCGCCACACGACGCCGTCGATCTGCGGGGCCGGCAGCACGTCGGCGCGGACCACGGGCTGCGTCGTGGGCGGCACCACGACGGCGGCCATCCCCGCCACGGCGCCAGCCGAGCCCGGAGGTGGCGCGAGAAGAATGCCAGTTGTGGCGACCGCCGTGACACCGGCCAGCAGAGCATGACGAACGTGCACAGTAATTCCCCCCGAAGTACGACAGACAACATCGAAACGCGTATGACGGTCTCACGCAGCACAGGTGGCGCCTAGGGACGAGCTCTTCCTGTCTAGGCCACGCAAGGCGCTATCTGGAAAGGGCGAACAGCTGGGCTGCCGAGGTGCTTGGTGACCGGACTTGCTCGGCCCGGTGCGCGCACGACGAAGCGCGCGCTGCCCCTCAGCGCTTACGTGCCTTCACGCGCCTGGTCACCGTGGTCTTGGCGCCGGAGTTGTCGGTGACGGTCAGCCGCACGACGTACTTCTTGGCCTTGCGGTACCTGTGCGCCACCGTGGCCCCACGTCCCGTCTTGCCGTCGCCGAAGCGCCAGACGTACGACGCGACCCTCCCGTCGGCATCGCTCGACCTGCTGGCGTTGAAGCTGACGGTCTTCTTGTGGACCACGGCAGCGAAGGTCGCGTAGGGACGGGCGTTCGCCACCGTGACCCGTCTGACCGACGAGGTGCTGTAGCCGCGGTCATCGGTGACCGTGAAGGTGACGGTGTAGGTGCCTGACCTGGCGTAGGTGTGCACGACGTTCTGGGTTGCGGCCGTGGCCCCGTCACCGAAGTGCCAGCCGTACGACGCGATGGTGGAGTCGGTCGACGTCCCGGATCCCCGCAGGGTGACCCGCCGACCGCGGGCGGTCCCCGTGAACGAAGCGTGCGGAGCGGGCGGGAGCGGGCCGGCCGTGCGTCCGCTGGCCACCCAGTGGTCGCGGACCTGCGCGTCGGTGAGGGCGGTCGGATAGAGCGAGAAGTCGTCGATGGTCCCGTTGAAGCCGCCTCCGGCGGCGGTCGCGTCCGCGCCGAGGCGCCAGTAGCCGCCGAAGTCCTCGCCCCTCGTGTGGTCCGCCGCGGCACCGACCCTGGTGCCGTCGACGAAGAGACGCATGCCGCTCGGACCGAGCGTGGCGACCGCCTGGTGCCACTCCCCGTCGTTGACCGGTTGCGGATCGCGGACCGTGAAGCGAACGGCGTCGGCAGCCGTGTCGAACTGCAGGCGGCCCTGCGAGTCCACCATGAGGCGGCGGTCGTAGTGGGTGGGCGTGCTGCCCGAGGGCGCGTCGCTGAAGCCGGCTATCCGGCCGCTCGTGCTGGTGGTCTTGAACCACACCTCCTCGCTGAAGGTGTTGGGAGAGGTCGTCAGGTTGCGTCGAGACCACCGTGCCGTTGCCGGTGCCGTCGAACGTGGCGGCCGTGTCGCTGCTGCCGTCCTCCATGGCCCCACTGGAACCCTGGGTGACTCCGCCTCCGGCGGTGACGTAGTCGGGTCCGGCGAGGTCGTTGACGGTCGACCCGGAGTCGCCGAGCCGCCAGTACTTGGAGGCGCCGTCACCGAGGACCGCGGCGGCATAGGGATCGAGCTGGTCGGTGGAGCTCACGGTGGCCGAGGCCGTGGTCGAGCTGAGCGGGTTGCCGTCCGGGTCGACCGCCTTCACGACGTACGACGGCGTGGTGCCGGCCGTGAGTCCATGGTCGAGGAAGTTCACCTGGCCCCCGCCCCACTGGTAGTTGGCCAGGCGTCTTTTGCTGGATCGTCGGTGCCGTCGCGGTAGAGGTGGTAGGTCAGGCTGAGGTCGTCGCGGTCCCAGGCCGCCGGCAAGGAGAGCTCGACCTCGCCGGCCTTGTAGGAGCGCGCTCGCAGGGTGAGTGCACCGCCGGCGTTCTGGGTGCGCGGACCGCTGGCGTTGGGCGCCACCGAACGCACGCCGAAGCGCACGATGCCCTGTTGGGCGATCCCGTTGACGTTCGGGAACTCACCGGCGAACAAGACGTACTGCGAGTTGCCGGTGACGGTCCAGGTCGCCTGGTCCTGACCCGTGGCGGTGCCGGTCTGGAACTTGGGGAAGAACGGCAGCAGAGCGGGGCGCGGAGTGCCCGGGTGGTCGGCGTACCCGAAGGTGTCCTTGGCGTTGGTGCCCTGGGCGGCCTTGGTCCAGGCCGTGCCGTGCCAGATGGTCCACGTGGGCACGGTCTGGGGGAACCCGCCGCTGTTCAGGCAGTAGTGCTTGTGCCCAGCCGTGTAGACGACATTGCCGATGGGTGCGACGTCGTAGGTGTCACCGTGGCAGTCCTCGAGCGTGACCAGGCTGCCGCTGCTCCACGAGGCCTGGAAGGTGCCCTCGGCGTTGCCGCCGGGGCCGCCGAAGTGCCACCCGGTGCCATAGAAGCTGGTGGAGTCGCTGGCGAGGGAGTAGACGCCGGCATTGTCGCCACCGTCGCGGAAGACAGTGTTGACCGGGAGAGGCAGCTTTGCGCCAGTGGTCGCGTTGGCGCGGTAGAGGCCGTAGCCGGGATTGTTGGAACCGCCGACGCTGGTGAAGTCGCCACCCAGCACCACCTGCGAATCCTTGGCAGCGCCGGGGATGGCGGCCGGCGGCCCGACCACGATGCCGCGGACCCGTTGATCGTCCACGTGGACGGTGAACGGCTGAATCGCGCCGTTCGACGCCGAGAAGGAGCCCACCCGGGGTCGGGCGAACACGGGGGTGCCGGCGCTCGCGTTCTGGGCGAGCGTGGTGAAGGTTCCGCCGGCATAGATGGTGGAGTTCGTGGCGGCGAGTGCTTGGACCGCGGCATTGGCGCTGGGCACCACGGCAGTGTTCAGCGACTTGTCGGACACGTTGAACACCGCAAGGCGGTTGCGGGTCTGGCCGTTGACCTGGGTGAAGTTGCCCCCGACGACCAGCTTGGACCCGTCTGGCGTCGCGGCCATGTCGTAGACCTGAGATCCACTGTTGAACGTCGGCGCGAAGGAGTCGTCAAGAGCACCGGTGGTGAGGTCCCAGGCGATCAGGTTCTGGTGCGGCGACTCGTTGGTGCCCGGCGGCGACCCGAACGGTCGCGCCGAGGTGAACTGGCCGCCGCTGAAGACGGTGTTGCCGACGATGACCTGCTTCCACACCACGCCGTCGATCTGCGGCGCGGGGAGCAGGTCGGCGCGCACCGGTTCCGGGAGCGGCGCCGCGTCGGCCGTCGAATGGGGAAGCGTGAGTGCCACGCAGCCGCTGAGGGCGACGACGAGCGCGAGGAGGTAACGACGGATCTGCACAGTGGGCCCCGGAATCGAATGACATGCGCCACCCGGAATCGAGCGACATGCACTAAACGACCGAAACGGTACGGCGATACGGCCCCAATTCCCCCGCCCTTGTTGAAACTGGACGAGCCTGTCTAGTCCGATCCTGGGTCCAGGGCGATGGTGGACTGGCTCGTCCCGCCCACATGGGCCGAGAACTGGCGCCCGACGACGTACGCGCCGAGCAGGAGCAGCAGCACGAGGAACAGCACGAGCGCGGGGACGAACCACACCGAGTCCCGCATGCGCTCGTACGCCGACGACTCGGCGTCGACTTGTTGCATGCGGTGCGTCCCGATCCGGATCGCCGACCGCCGATCGCGCTCGGGGAGCTCGTCCGGGGGACCGGGATCGGGCTCGACGACGCGGGCATGACCGCCGCGGCGCGGACGCACCCGCCCCCTGCCGTCCGGCGCCGCCTGCGCCCGCAGGGCCTCTTCGTAGGCCGCTCGATAGGCAGCAGCGAACTCGTCGGGCACCTCCGGTGGGACGCCCCGCTCTTCACCTGATGAGCGCGCAGCTGCCATCGACTCGAGGGTACCCAGCGCTGAGGCAGTGCATCCGCGTCCTTGGCGAGACCGGAGCCGCCAACGAGGGGCACCGACGATCAGATCCCGATCGCCACCTCGGCGACGGCGCCGACCTGGGCGGTCACGCTCGTGTCGACCGGGTCGGTGCTGCGGCGCCAGGGTGCGCAGGGTCCAGCTCACCGGCACCGGCGAAGAACCGGAAGTGGCCGGTGGCCGACGTCGGGACCTCAGCGGTGAACTCCCCGGTGCGGTCGAGCAGGCGCACGTAGGCGTTCGGCACCGGCTCGGCACCCCGGCTGACCTGGCCCTGGATGATCGCCTCCTTGGCCACGTCGATGCCGTCCAGGGACAGGCCGCCTTCGGTTGCTCCACACATGTTCTGTCTTTCGTTCTGTTGGTGACTCGGCAGGCTCGGGTCGGGTCCCTGAGGAAGGACGAAGTCCTGTCTCGAAGGGCCCGACCCAGCCGTCTCAGGCTTCGCCGGCCTCGTCGCCGAGGGCGACGGGCACGCCCACCAGGGAGCCGTACTCGGTCCACGAGCCGTCGTAGTTCTTCACGTTCTGCTGCCCGAGGAGCTCCTTGAGCACGAACCAGGTGTGGCTGGAGCGCTCGCCGATGCGGCAGTAGGCGATGGTGTCCTTGTCCCAGTCGACGCCCGCCTCGGAGTAGATCTCCTTGAGCTCGTCGTCGGACTTGAAGGTGCCGTCGTCGTTCGCGGCCTTGCTCCACGGCACGCTCGCGGCCGTCGGGATGTGGCCGGCGCGCTGGGCCTGCTCCTGCGGGAGGTGGGCCGGCGCCAGCAGGCGGCCGGCGTACTCGTCAGGGCTGCGGACGTCGACGAGGTTCTTGGTGCCGATCGCCTCGACGACCTCGTCGCGGAACGCACGGATGTCGTGGTCCTGCTCCTTGGCGGTGTACGACGTCTTCTCGCGGGTGGGCTTCTCGTCGGTGAGCTCGCGGCTGTCGAGCTCCCACTTCTTGCGGCCGCCGTCGAGGAGCTTGACGTCGTCGTGCCCGTAGAGCTTGAAGTACCAGTAGGCGTAGGCGGCGAACCAGTTGTTGTTGCCGCCGTAGAGCACCACCGTGTGGTCGTTGCTGACACCGCGGTCCGACAGCAGGGCCTCGAACTGCTCCTTGTTCACGAAGTCACGGCGGACCTGGTCCTGCAGGTCGGTCGTCCAGTCGAGCTTGATGGCGTTCTTGATGTGGCCCTTGTCGTAGGAGGTGGTGTCCTCGTCGACCTCGACCAGCACGATGCTGGGGTCGTCGAGGTGTTCCTCCACCCAGTCGGCGGTGACCAATGCGGTGTCGCGGCTCATCTGATTCCTTCTTTCTCGGGGTCTTGGGGTTGCTTCGTGTGGGTTACGGGTTTCGACGCGCTCGACCTAGCGGTCGGCAGGTCAACCGGCGACGGTGGCGTCGGTCCTGCGAGCTGCGGTGGGTGGCTCGCTTGAGCAGCAGGTACATCTCGCAGCCCAGGCAGAGCCCGAAGACGGCGTTCAGCAGGGCGGCGACGAGCGCCAGCCCGGTGGCGACGGCTCCGAGCAGGGTGAGCCCGGACAGGTAGCCGGCCAGGCCGACCAGCGAGAAGACGAGCCCGACGCCCTGGGCGAAGCGCGGTGGCTCCGGGTCCTCCAGGTGTGTCGGCTTCGCCAGCCGCGGGCGCACGAACGTGCGGAACAGCCAGGCCGCCGGGGTCCGCTGGACGCCGAACCCGACGCCGGCCGCGAACAGGGCAGCCTGCACGGCCAGCAGCACGACCCCGATCGGGTCGGGCGCGGTCAGCAGCACCAGTGCCAGCACGACGCTGGTCAGGATCGCGTTGAACTGCGGTCCTCGCGGATCGATGGGCATGAGTCTCCTGGTCCGTCCGGCAGTGGTCTCGACGTCGCTCGACCACCAGGAACTACGCTCGATCGGCGGAAACTATTCCTGCGCGATCGACTATCAGGACGTTCGACACAGGGCCGAGTGGACGCGGCAGTGGTCCACTGCGCGTCGCTTCGTCAGCCAGGTCGAGCTCATGGGGATGAGCCTAGGCAACCCGAGCGCGGGCACGGAGCGGCCGTCTCGCATTGTGAACAGGATGGTCACATCGTGGACCACTAGGATCCCCGGGTGAAGAAAGCGCTGATCACGGGCATCACCGGGCAGGACGGTTCGTACCTCGCCGAGCTCCTGCTCGACAAGGGGTACGAGGTGCACGGCCTGGTGCGCCGCTCCTCGATGCTCGCGCGCTCCCGCATCGACCACCTGCACGCCAACGATCAGCTGTCCCTGCACTACGGCGACCTGACCGACGGAGTCAGCCTGGTCAACCTGGTCCGGGAGATCCAGCCCGACGAGGTCTACAACCTCGGGGCCATGAGCCACGTGCGTGTCTCCTTCGAGATGCCGGACTACACGGCCTCGACCAACGCCATCGGGACGCTGCGCCTGCTGGAGGCGATCCGAGCGGCGCGACTCGACTGCCGCTTCTACCAGGCGTCGACCTCCGAGATGTTCGGCCTGACCCCTCCGCCACAGGATGAGGACTCGAAGTTCCATCCGAGGTCGCCGTACGGCTCCTCGAAGCTGCAGGCGCACTGGGTGACGGTCAACTACCGCGAGGCCTACGGCCTCTTCGCAGTGAGCGGCATCCTGTTCAACCACGAGTCGCCCCGGCGCGGGGAGAACTTCGTGACGCGCAAGATCACCAAGGCGGTCGCTGCGATCGAGGCGGGCGTCGAGGACCACGTCACCCTGGGCAACCTGTCGGCCATCCGCGACTGGGGCTACGCACCTGAGTACGTCGAGGGGATGTGGCTGATGCTCCAGCAGGACGAGCCGGAGGACTTCGTGCTCGCCACTGGGGAGGGCCACTCGGTCGAGGAGTTCTGCGAGGCGTCGTTCGCGCATGTCGGGCTCGACTGGCATGACCACGTGCGCTTCGACGAGAGCTTCATCCGCCCCGCTGAGGTCGAGGCGCTGGTCGGCTGTGCGGACAAGGCCCAGCGGCAGCTCGGCTGGAAGGCGCACGTCAAGGCCCTGGACCTGGCCCGGCTCATGGTCGACGCCGACCGAGACGAGATCCGTCGCTTCCTGAGGCCCTAGTCGACTGCCTGGGCCAGCGCCGCAAGGACCTGCTCCCTCGTCGGGACGCCGGTCGCTCGCGTCACCTCCTGACCGCGCGGGTCGAGCACGAGGGTCGTAGGCGTACGCATGATTCCGAAGCGGCGGACCACGTCGAGGTGTTGCTCGGCGTCGACCTCCACGTGGGTCGGCTCCCGGAACCGCGCTGACGGCCTGCTCGAGCACTCGTCGAGTAGCGCGACACGGTGCGCAGAACGCGGACGAGAACTGCACCAGCGTCGCCCGCTCACCCAGCTGTGCGGCCCACGGAGCATCGGCCCAGGACGGTTGATCCGGCTCTCGTCCGTCGCGACCGCTCCGCGCACGCGGTGCGTTCCGCGGAAGCGCCCGTCGGAGACCGCGCGGTAGGAGCCGAATGCCAGCGCCACCACCACGGCGACCAGAAGGATCCAGATTCCGGTGCTCACGGGACGTGCAACGAGGAACGCGGGGACATGCTTCCCCGGAAGACCCTGACCAGCAACGCTCCGACGAGTGCGCCGAGCGTGTTCGCGACGATGTCGCTGAAGCTGGCCTGCCTGTGCGGCAGGACGAGGCCCTGGAAGAGCTCGACCGCGCAGGCGCCGAGGAAGGCGTAGGCCGTCCAGTCCTGCCAGCGCAGCCTCCGGAGCACGAGGGAGCCGAGGAACGTCAGCGGCACGACGATGACGGCGTTCATCAGCACCTCGGCCCGGGCGTAGGTGACCAGGGACTCGGGCGCCCCAAGCCAGTCCAACCCCCTCACGAGCCGCAGGACCAGCTGCGACTGGGTGGTCGAACGCGGTGAGAGGAGCACGAGCCCGAGGAGGGCGGCGTACAAAGCGAGAGCGAGGCCAGCGATCCGGCGGAGCCTTGGCCTGCCTGTCGCTGCTCGGGGCACGCTCACCCGCCGGCGAACGGCGGCAGGAACTCGACGGTGGCCCCCGGCGGCACGTGCACCGTCGCGGGGTCCTCGGTGGTCACCGGGCGGTCGCCGACCATCACCGAGCACGTGGAGAGCACCTCGGCGAAGCGCGGCGAGGCGGCGTGCAGCCCCTTCACCCGGGTGACCAGCTCGGCCAGCGGCGTGAGGCCGCTCACCTCCAGCGGGTCGCTGTCCACGCCTGCGGCAGCGCGCGCCGACGCCCAGTACCGCAGCGTCACCTGTCCGGTGCGGATCGCGTCGTCGGAGGAGGCCGTCACGTTCGTCTATCCTTGGTCTCGTCGTTGTGCAGGTGCATCAGCGTAGATGAGCCGCCAAGCCGTGACAGGGACTCACCAGGAGGTGCCATGGGCACCGTGCTGCTGCTCACGAACTCGCTCCAGGCCTCCGCCGACGTGCTGCCCGGACTGGCGCTGCTCACCCACCAGGTGCGGATCCTGCCCTGCGAGGGCAGCGCGCTGCTCGAGGCGCCCGACCACGACCTGCTGATGGTCGACGGTCGCCGCGAGCTCGCCCAGGCCCGCGACCTGTGCCGCCTGATCCGCACGACGGGCTCGGACCAGCCGGTCATCCTGATCGCCACCGAGGGCGGCCTGGCCGTCGTCGCCGCCGACTGGGCGATGGACGACGTGATCCTGGAGAGCGCCGGCCCGGCCGAGATCGACGCCCGCATCCGGGTCGCCATCGGCAAGCTCGCCCAGCGCGACTCCCACGACGCCGACGCGCACATCATCCGCTCCGGCGAGGTCGTGGTCGACGAGACGACGTACACCGCCAAGCTCGGCGGCCGGGTGCTCGACCTGACCTTCAAGGAGTTCGAGCTGCTGAAGTACCTCGCCCAGCACCCGGGACGCGTCTTCACCCGCGACCAGCTGCTGCAGGAGGTGTGGGGCTACGACTACTTCGGCGGCACCCGGACCGTCGACGTCCACGTCCGCCGCCTGCGCGCCAAGCTCGGCACCGACAACGAGTCGCTGATCGGCACGGTGCGCAACGTCGGCTACCGCTTCGTGCTGCCGCCCCGGGAGCACACCCCCTCCGACCGCGAGGGCGCCCCGGCTCACTGAGGGTCCGGGGCGCGGCGGGCGCTCCTCGAACATGCGAATGTTGCTCGCGGGCAGCATGAGCACCTCATCGGGCCCCTCAGTCACATTCGCATGTTCGGGGACGGACGCGCGGCGATACCCTCCCGAGCATGCACATCGAGCGGGTCGCGGCGGAGGACTTCGACTGGGCGGCCGAGGACGGGCCGGCCGCCGAGGTACGGCGGATCGCCCGGGCGTCGACGGCCCACGACGGCTCGATCACGCTCAACGAGCAGGTGCTCCTGCAGCTGAAGAACCGGGGCCTGCGCGACGCCTCGCTGTGGGTCGCGACCGGCACGAGCGACGAGACGGGACGGCGACGGGCACTACGACGGCTTCGCGATGCGGCACGGCGACATCGTCGACCTCGCCGTCCATCCCGAGGCACGAGGGCACGGTGTCGGGACCGCCCTCGCCGCCGAGGTCGCTGCCGACGGGCGCAAGGTCGAGGCCTGGTCGCACGGCGACCACCCCGCCGCGGCCAGGATCGCCGAGCGGTTCGGCATCGCCCGCGAGCGTGAGCTGATGATCATGCGCAGGTCGCTGGTCGAGCCGCTCGAGCAGGTCGTGGTCCCGCCGGGGGTCACGGTCAGGGGCTTCCAGCCCGCCGACGAGGCCGCCCTGCTCGAGGTCAACGCCAGCGCCTTCGCCCACCACCCCGAGCAGGGGCACATGACCCACGAGGACTTCCGCGAGCGCTCCACGCGAGTCCTGGTTCGACCCCGACGGCCTCCTCCTCGCCGTACCGTCCGAGGGCAGCGACGGTCCCAGCCTCCTCGGCTTCCACTGGACCAAGGTGCACCGCGACGAGGACCCGCCGTACGGCGAGGTCTACGTCGTCGCGGTCAACCCCAAGGCCGCGGGTCGCGGTCTCGGCACGGTGCTCACCGGGGCCGGACTGCAGTACCTGCAGCGACCAGGGCCTCGACTCGGTCGTCCTGTACGTCGACGGCGACAACGACCCGGCCATCGCCGTCTACACCAACCTCGGTTTCGAGGTCGAGCGCACCGAGGTGCAGTACCGAGGCACCCCGGTCAGCCCAGCGCAGCCCTGAGCCGGTCGGCCATCTCGGCGACCGCGGCACGGCACTCGTGCCCGGTCCCGACGATGTGCAGGAAGCCGTGGGTCAGTGACGCGTACCGCTTCCGGGTCACCGGGACACCAGCGCCGGCGAGCAGGTCGGCGTAGGCCTCCCCCTCGTCGCGGAGCGGGTCGAAGCCCGCGGTCACGACGTGTGCCGGCGCCAGGCCGGCGGGGAGGTCGGTGCGCAGCAGCGGCGACGCCTCCGGGTCCTCCCAGTCGCCGCGGTCGGGCAGGTAGCCCGCCTTCGCCTTCTCGATGAAGTCGTGGGTCAGGACGAGCCCCTTGTCGGAGAAGAGGTCCTTGCTGCGCGTCTTGCTGGTGAAGTCCGTGCCCGGGTAGATCAGCAGCTGGAACCCCAAGCGGGATGCCCTCCTGGGCCGCGTGCACCGCGAGCACGGCCGCGATGTTGCCGCCCGCAGAGTCGCCGGCGACCCCGAGGCGGGCCGGGTCGGCACCGACCTCGTCGGCGTGCTCGTGCAGCCAGCGCAGCGCCGCCTTGCGCGTCCTCGAGGGCGGCGGGGAAGGGGTGCTCGGGCGCGAGCCGGTAGTCGATCGCCAGCAGCTGTACGCCGGACCGCTCGGCCAGGACCCGGCACGCGGCGTCGTGACTGCGCCAGGCCGCCGTAGATCCAGCCGCCCCCGTGCACGAACAGCACGGTGGGCGCGGGATCGCCGCCGGTGCGCTCGGTCGGGATGTACAGGCGTGCGGGGATCGACCCGGCGGCGCCGTCGACCTCGAGGTCGCGGATCGCCCCGACGTGCTGCCGGCCTCCGGCCATCGCGGTCTGGCGGTCCATCTCCGCACGCGAGGCCTCGAGCGGCAGCGAGGCGATCTCGGGGATGCCGCAGCAGCCGCTGGCCGAGGAACATCAGCTGCAGCTCGGGCGACAACCGCAACCCGTCGAGCTCCAGGGGCCTGACCACCATCCGGCGTTGCCACGAGGCAGGGACGTTGAGGCCCGCGCGCAGGAGCGCTCCGAGCACACGTGTTCGCAGGTCAGGCACCGGTGCAATCTAGGACACCCGCCGTTCACCTCGCAGTGACAGACTTCACCCATGTCCACCGAAGTTCCAGCCTGCTGTCGGATCGGACGCCGAGGCAGGGCCACTGGACCCGAGCCTGCGCGTCGTCCCGGCCGACATGTTCGACGTCGACCCGCCGTACGAGCAGGACGACGTGGAGTTCGCCGAGGGCGAGTTCGAGGACCGCTTCCTGGACCGGGAGCTCTCCTGGCTGCGCTTCAACCAGCGCGTGCTCGAGCTCGCCGAGGACGACAGCCTCCCGCTGCTGGAGCGGACCCGCTTCGCCGCGATCTTCGCCAACAACCTCGACGAGTTCTTCATGGTCCGGGTCGCCGGCCTGAAGCGGCGCATCGCTGCCGGCGTCGCCGTACGCGCGGCCTCGGGACTGATGCCCAAGTCGGTGCTCGACCAGATCTGGCAGGTCTCCGCCGAGCTGACCGAGCGGCACGCCCGGCTCTTCCGCGACGACCTGATCCCGGCCCTGTCGAAGGAGGGCATCGAGCTCGCCCGCTGGGACCAGCTCTCCGACGACGAGCAGAAGCAGTGCAAGCGGCTGTTCAAGGACCGCGTCTTCCCGGTGCTGACGCCCCTGGCGGTCGACCCGGCCCACCCGTTCCCCTACATCTCCGGCCTCTCGCTCAACCTCGCCGTGCTGGTGCGCAACCCCAAGACCGACAAGGAGCACTTCGCCCGGGTCAAGGTGCCGCCGATCTTCAGCCGGTTCGTGCCGCTGGGCAACCAGCGCTTCGTGCCGCTCGAGGACGTCATCGGCGAGCACCTCAAGCGGCTCTTCCCCGGCATGGAGGTGCTCCGGTGGGCCACCTTCCGGGTCACCCGCAACGAGGACCTCGAGGTCGAGGAGGACGACGCCGAGAACCTCCTCAAGGCGCTGGAGAAGGAGCTGCTGCGGCGGCGCTTCGGTCCTCCCGTGCGGCTCGAGGTCGACGAGTCCATGGACGCGCACGTGCTCGAGCTGCTGACCGGTGAGCTCGGCGTCACCAAGGCCGAGGTGTTCCGGCTGCCTGCGCCCGCTCGACCTGCGCGGGCTGCACGACATCGCCGACCTCGACCGCGAGGACCTGAAGTACCCCGCCTTCGTCCCCGGCACGCACTCCAAGCTCGCGCCCGTCGAGTCGGCCTCACCGGTCGACGTGTTCAAGGCGCTGCGCCGCGGCGACGTGCTCCTGCACCACCCGTACGACTCCTTCAGCACCTCGGTGCAGCGCTTCATCGAGCAGGCGGCAGCAGATCCGCACGTGCTGGCGATCAAGCAGACGCTGTACCGCACCTCCGGCGACTCCCCGATCATCGATGCGCTGGTCGACGCCGCGGAGGCCGGCAAGCAGGTGCTGGTCATCGTCGAGATCAAGGCCCGCTTCGACGAGCAGGCCAACATCCGGTGGGCGCGCAAGCTCGAGCACGCCGGCTGCCACGTCGTCTACGGCCTCGTCGGGCTCAAGACCCACTGCAAGCTGGCCATGGTGGTGCGTGACGAGCCCGACGGGATCAAGCGCTACACCCACATCGGCACCGGCAACTACAACCCGAAGACCGCGCGGATGTACGAGGACCTCGGGCTGCTCACCACCGACGAGGCCATCGGCGAGGACGTCGCCCACCTGTTCAACAACCTCAGCGGCTACTCGCGCAAGGCGTCGTACGGCGAGCTGATGGTGGCGCCCGACTCGGTGCGCAGCGGGTTGGTCGAGCAGATCGAGCGGGAGGTCGAGGCGCACCGCAAGGGGGAGCCGGCCCGGATCCGGATCAAGGCCAACTCCATCGTCGACGAGGCGCTGATCGACGCCCTGTACGCCGCCTCGCGCGCCGGGGTCCCGATCGAGATGCTGATCCGGGGGATCTGCGCCGTGCGGCCGGGCGTGCCGGGGCTGTCGGAGACGATCACGGTGCGCTCGATCCTGGGCCGCTACCTCGAGCACAGCCGGATCATGTGGTTCGCCAACGGCGGCACCCCGGCCGCGTGGATCGGCTCCTCGGACCTGATGCACCGCAACCTCGACCGTCGCGTCGAGGTCCTGGTCAAGCTGCCGTCCAGCGCCGAGGTCGACGAGGTGGGCGGCCTGCTCGACCTGGCCTTCGACCCCAAGACCCGGGCCTGGGACCTGTCCTCGGACGGCAGCTGGACCCTCAACGACGGCACCCGGGACCTCCAGGAGACGCTGATCCAGCGGCACCGCCGGAGGCGCTGAGGGTTGGTCTGGGGTCCTGCCCTGCCTGGAACATGCGAATGTTGCTCGTGGGGAGGACGACCGCTTCTTCCGCCCCGCTCGTCACATTCGCATGTTCGTACGGCGCAGCCAGATGCCCTCGGCGGATCGACACGGCTGGCCTCGAACCGGCGGCCCCCCAACATGCGAATGTTGCTGATGAGGGTGACGACCGCTTCTTCCGCCCCGGCCGCAACATTCGCATGTCCGGGGCGGGTGGCAGGCGCGCCCACCCCTCAGGGCTCCTCGACCAGGTCCTCCCGGTGGTGCGACTCGGACAGGACGCGCAGGCGGTCGAGGTCGACGGCACCCCTGGCGGCCACCGCGACCCGCAGCGGGGTCGCGGCCACCACGGTCGACGTACGCACCCCGCCCTCGAGGAGCGCCCGCTCGCCGATGACCGCACCGGGCCCGAGCTCGGCGAGCGCCTTGCCGTCGACGTCCACCCTCACGACCCCGTCAAGGACCAGGTAGAGCTCGTCCCCGGGCTCGCCCTGCCGGGTGAGCTCCGCCCCCTCGGGCAGGTTGCGGATCTCGGGCCGCTCACCGCCGCGCATGATCTCGGTGGACAGCTCGCGCTCGAGGTCGCTCTCCACCGCGACGACCAACGCCTCGCGGTCGTGGTCCGCCCAGGGCGTGCGCTCGCCGAACGAGTGCGCCATCCAGCCGCCCTGGTCCGCAAGGCCGCTCTTCAGCACGACGCGACCCTCGGCGTCGTACACCCAGTGCCGCGGGAACGAGCTCGCACCCGCGAGCGCAACCTCGCTGGAGCCGTCGGGTTGCAGCGTGAGCGCCAGCGTCGTCCAGACGATCGGCGCCTGCCAGCGCACGTACGGCGGATGCGGCACCGGCCGGGGCAGCGGTACGCCGGTGCGGCCACCCACCGTCTGCACGAACCGCACCGAACCGTCCTCGTGCACTGGCCCCGCCGTGATCACCGGCAGTGTCACGGCCCGGAACGTGGCGCCGACCTTGCCGACCCGGACCGTCGTCGAGCCCATCTGGACCCCGCTGGTCGGGTCGAGGCCGGCGGCGACGATCTGGCCGCCCTCCACGTCCGCCCAGGCGGTGAGCACGTTCGCGAACCGGAACCTGTCACGCCGGCGGAGCTCGTGCACCTCCTCGGGGACCTGGACCCGGTCAGGCAACGGGTCGTCCCAGTGGGAGAGGCGCAGGTCCATGCCTGTCTTGAGCGGACCCCGCAACGAGTCGGTGGGGATCCACGACAGCGAGACGACGGATGCCTGGACGCGCATGCTGCCGAATCTACAAGCGGAACGGGGTCTCGACGGCTCGACCGACGATCAGTTGCGCTCCACCGCCTCGCGTCCCTCCGGGTGCTGTTCTAGTTTGGCCAGCATGGCCGGGCCGTCCTCGAGCGACGAGACCGTCGTCGGTGCCCACGCCGAGGACGAGATCACCTCCATCGAGAAGGCCATCACCGCCCTCGAGGGCCAGCGGTCCGTCCTCGGCGACGCAGTCGTCGAGACGGCGCTGGCCCCCCTGCGCCAGCGTCGCGAGGAGCTGGCGTCGCCCGCCTCGGAGCAGCGCCGGCTGGTCACCGTGGTCTTCGCCGACCTCGTCGACTTCACCGTGCTCTCGCGCCAGCTCGACGCGGAGGACACCCGCGAGGTCGTCAACGCCTACTTCGCCCGGTGGCAGGAGGCCATCGAGGAGCACGGCGGCGTCGTGGAGAAGTTCATCGGCGACGCCGTGATGGCCGTCTTCGGCCTGCGCCGGTCCTACGAGGACGACGCGCACCGCGCCGTACGGGCGGCACTGCAGATCATCGACGGGCTCGACGAGCTCAACGCCGAGATCGAGCCGCGGTACGGCGTACGGCTGCACCTGCGTGTCGGCATCGACACCGGCGAGGTGGTGGTCAGCACGCTCGGTGAGCGTGCCGGCCACGAGTTCGTCGCGGTCGGCCCCACCGTGAACCGGGCGAGCCGGCTCCAGGCCGCCGCCCCGGTGGACGGCGTCCTGGTCTCGGCCGACACCCGGCGCCAGATCCGCGGCGTGTTCGGGATGGACGAGATGCCCGGGCTGCGACTCAAGGGCATCGACGAACCGGTCGACGGGTGGGTGGTGCACGACGAGCGGAAACCCCAGTTCAACCTGCAGAGCATCGGCGCCGAGCTTGTCACCACCCCAACGGTGGGGCGCGAGTCGCAGCTGCGATTCTTGAAGGACCGCCTCGCCGACGTCGTCGAGGAGTCGCGCTGGCGGGTGGTGACGGTGCTGGGTGACGCCGGGGTGGGGAAGTCGCGGCTGCTCCTCGACTTCGACACCTGGCTGGCCGAGATCCCTGAGAACGTGCGGTGGTTCGGGGGCCGAGCCTCCCCGACGATGCAGAACACGGTGAACGCGCTGCTGCGCGACGTGCTCGCCTCACGGCTGGGCATCCAGGTCGACGACGACAGTGAGCTGGTGCGCGACCGGTTCACGACCGCGTTCACCGAGGCGCTGGGGCCGCCAGGTGCACGGGCCGCAGCTCTGGTCGGTGTGTGGCTCGGCTTCGACACCGGCGATGTCACCCACGAGCTGCCCACCGATCCGCAGGCGCTGCGCGACCAGGGAACGGTGGCGCTGGGCGAATACCTCCGGGCGTTCGCCGAGCGCGACCCCGTCGTGGTCCTCCTCGAAGACCTGCACTGGGCCGACGAGGGCACCCTGCGTTGGCTCGACGCGGCCGATCCGATCCTGAGCGATTCGAGAGTCCTCGTGGTGGCGACCGCGCGCCCGGCACTCCTCGAGACCCGCCCCCGGTGGGGCGAGGGGCTCAGTCATCACGTCCGGGTCGACCTGCCGGCGCTGTCGGGCCGTGAGACCCGGGAACTCCTGGGCCACCTGCTGCAGCGCGCGGACGACCTGCCGCACGAGTTGGTCTCGATGGTGGTCGACGCCGCCGAGGGCAACCCCTTCTACGTCGAGGAGCTGGTCACCTGGCTCGTCGACGCCGGCGTCGTCGTCAAGACCGAGCAGGGGTGGTTGGTGGTCGAGGAGCTGGTCGGCGCCGTCGCCGTACCTCCCAACCTCCGGGGCGTCCTGCAGTCGCGCCTTGACGCGCTGGGCGTCCACGAGCGCCGGTTGCTCCAGCAGGCGTCGGTGATCGGCCGGGTGTTCTGGGACTCGGCGCTCAAACGGCTCGCGCCCGAGCTGTCAGACGACGCGCTCGAGGCGCTGCGCCAGCGGAAGATCATCCAGCAGCGCGAGGTGTCACGCTTCGCCTCGGCGCGGGAGTACCTGTTCAAGCACGCGCTGCTGCGCGACGTGGCGTACGACGGGATCCTGCGCGCCCAGCGGGAGCGCTACCACCGAGGGGCGGCTCGCTGGCTGGTTGAGACCGTCGAGGCGGTGGGGCGGTCCGAGGAGTACGCCTCGGTCATCGCCGAGCACTTCGAGCGGGCGCACGACCCGCAGGCGGCCACGTGGTACCTGCGTGCCGGGCGACGAGCCGCCTCCGTCTTCGCCCTCACAGAGGCGGGCCAGCTCCTGGAGAAGGCGTACGTCCTGGCCGCGCGCGAGGACGCCGACCTGCGCTTCGACGTACTCGTGGAGCGCGAGGCGTTGATGGACCGGCTGGGCGACCGCGACGGCCAGACCGCCCAGATCGAGGAGATGCTCGCCCTCGAGGACCGGCTGGACCCTGCCCGGCGGGTCCGGCTGCTGGTGATCCGCGGCCACCGGGTCTTCGTGCAGAGCGACTACGACGGGACGAGGCGGCTCGCGGGTGAGGCCGTCCAGGCCGCCAAGGCGCTGGGACGCGAGGACCTGCGCGCCGAGGCCCTGCTGCTCCAGGGCAAGGCGCTGACCTGGGCCGACGACACCGACGCCGCACGCTCCTGCCTCGACCTCGCGGTCGCCTCCGGGCGCGAGGCGGAGCTGCCCCTCGTCGTCGGCGAGGGCCTGCGCTACCTCGGCATGCTCGCCGGCAACGTCGGCGACTACCCGACCTCGCTGGAGATGACCGGGCAGGCCCGCGAGGTCTTCGCCCGGGCCGGGGACACCGAGATGGAGAGTGCGGCGCTGGCCCAGCAGGCGACCACGTTGTTCAACATGGCGCGGTTCGCCGAGGCCCAGGCAGCGCTGGAGGAGACCCTGCCGATCTTCCGCCGTGCCGGACACCGCTACCGGGAGGGCGTGGCGCTGAGCAACCTGGCCAGCATCGCGGTGGAGCAGGGACACTTCGCCACCAGCGACCGCTACGCCACGCAGGCCATCGAGATCTGTCGTGATCTGGGAGAGCTGGAGGCGATCGCGGTCGCCTCCCTGGTGCTCGCCCACGGTGCGCTGTTCACCGGCCGGCTGGAGGAGGCCAGGTCCTTCGCCGAGGAGGCGATGGCGATCGCCCGCAGCGTCGGCAACCTCGCCCTGGAGTCCGAGGCGCTGACCCGCCTGGTGCACATCGCGCTGATCCACGACGAGATCGACGACGCGGTCGAGTACGGGCTCCTCGGTGTGGAGGTCGGCCAGCACGTCTCCTCCGACCTCGACCGGGCCTACACCCACCTCAGCGTCGGGTACGCCCTGCGCTGGGCCGAGCGCTTCGACGAGGCCGACGAGCACTTCGCCCTCGCCTACGACCTGTTCGACGGGCTCTCCCTGGACGCCCTCACGCGCGAGTGCATCGCGGCCCGCGCCTGGGCGATCGCCTACCGCGGATCTGTGGCAAGGGCCGTGGCTCTGCTCGAGCCCGTGCTTTCACATCTGTCGCGCTCGGAGATGGTCGGCACGTGCCTCCCCGCGACGATGCTGCGCGGCTGCGTCGAGGTGCTCCGCCTCGCCGGTGACGAGCGGGCCGACGAGGTGCTCGAGCGGGCGAGGACCTACCTGCACGACACCGCCCGGGAGATCGGCGACCCCTCGCTCGAGGCCGGGTACCTCGCGATCCCGCCGAACGCGGTGCTGTTGGCCGACGGGGGGCCGGTGCCGGCCTGAGGGGCCCGAGCCTCCCCGAGGGGACAGCTCGGTGGTCCCGCCCGGCCCGAACATGCGAATGTCACTCAGGAGGCCGATGAACGCTCCCCCAGCCCCGCTCGTCACATTCGCATGTTCGGCGCGGCTGACCACGACCCAGCTCCCCGGACCGAGGACAGCGTCGGTCGTCCCGCCCGGCCCGAACATGCGAATGTCACTCAGGAGGCCGATGAACGCTCCCCCAGCCCCGCTCGTCACATTCGCATGTTCCGGCGAGGTCCCACCCGGCCCTCAGCACGTAGCGAAGATCAGCGGCCCGTCGTACAGGTCGGAGAGCACGAAGCCGCTCTTCTGCCGGGGGCGCAGGTCGAGCAGGACCGTCGAGCCGGAGGTGCGTGACCGGGTGAGGCGGAAGTTGTCGGAGAAGGCGCCGCCGCGGCCCACTGCGTCACCGACGGCCAGCCTCGCCCGCGGCCGCAGGTTTCGCCGCGCCTCCTCCGAGCTGTCGAAGGCCGCGACCACCCGCAGGGTCCGCGTGGGCGACATCGCCATCGCCAGGCCGGTCAGCGGAGTGACCCCGCCGGCCTTCTGGACCAGGTCGTCGGCCTGGTCCTGGGAGTCCTGGTCGGCCTTGGACATCGCGAGGTCCTCGCAGGCGAAGTCGCCGGCCCACAGCAGCGCGTTGGCCGGCCGGCCGAGCGTGTCGTCGAGCCCCGCCACCTTCCCGGTCGAGGCGAGGCTCTCCTTGTCACCGGTCGCGACGGCGGCCGCCTGGGCGGCGTACGACTCGGAGTCGCTGGTCACCACGAGCCCCTGGTGCGCCAGCAGGACGACGTACTGCAGCTCGGGGGTCAGCGTCGGGTCGAGGTTCGCCACCAGGTCGACGCCCCCGCGCCAGACGCCGTCGTCGGTCTTCGGCTTGCGGTAGCCGTTGGTGCGCAGGTTGTCGCCGAGGACCCCGAAGTCGGTGCCCTCGGCCGGCTTGAGCACCATCGTGGCTCCCTTGCGCCCCTGCGCGTAGGCCTCCCACTGCGCGTTCACCGGGCTGAACCCGTACTTGTCCTGCAGCGCCACCGCCGACTCGTCGATGCTCGAGGCGGCCGAGTAGTCCTTGTCGTAGGCCTGCTGGATGAACGCCGTGATCCGGCTGTCGGAGGGCGACGAGCCGAGGTTGGCACCCAGCTGGCGGCGTACGACGGACCAGTCGGTGAAGCTCACCCGCAGCGACGATGCCGGGACGCGGTGCAGTGCGTCCTCGAGCGGCGTGCGGTGCAGCCGGTGCCACACGGTCGTGCCGACCACCGCCGCGCCCACGACCAAGGCGACCGCGAGCACGGCCGCCACGACGACGAGCACGCTCCGCCTCAGCACTGGGCTTGACACTGGGCGAGGGTAGCCGTTTGCCGGGCACGTCCCTGCCCGGCAACACTTGCGTCATGGCTCCTGTCTCGCCGACACGCGACAGCGGTTCCTACGTCGTCTCGGCCGGTGCCGTGGTGTCCCGGAAGAGAGCCGACGGCAAGCGCGAGGTGCTCCTGGTGCACCGGCCCAAGTACGACGACTGGTCCTTCCCCAAGGGCAAGCAGGACCCCGGCGAGCACGTGACCGCCACGGCCGTGCGCGAGGTGCTGGAGGAGACGGGCGTCGAGATCCGGCTCGGCCGCCCGTTGCGCCCCCAGCTCTACTCCGTCAGCGGCGGCCGGATGAAGAAGGTGCACTACTGGGTCGGCCACGTCCTCGGTGACGACGACGTGTCGGGCTACGTGACCAACGACGAGATCGACGACGTCGGGTGGTTCCGCTTCGGCGAGGCGAAGAAGCGGCTGACCTACCTCGACGACCTCGACCTGCTCGAGCAGTTCCGCGCCCGGCGCCGTCGCACCACCCCCCTGCTCGTCGTACGCCACGCGAAGGCCGTCAAGCGCGGCGACTGGGACGCCCCGGACCCCCTGCGGCCGCTCAACGACGTCGGCCGGGCGCAGGCCGACGCGCTGGTCCCCCTGCTGCACGCGTTCGGGGTCTCCCGGCTGGTCACCTCCTCCAGCACGCGCTGCGTCCAGACGTTGGCGCCGTACGGCGAGGACCAGGTGCTGCCGCTGCAGGAGCTGGTCGAGCTCTCCGAGGAGGAGTACGACGAGCCGAGCGCCAAGCAGCTGCTCACGGGGCTCCTCTCGGCACCCGAGTCGACCGCGCTGTGCAGCCACCGGCCGGTCCTGCCCGGGTTGTTCGCCCTCCTGGGCGTCTCCGAGGAGGAGCTGTCACCCGGTGAGCTGGTGGTGGTGCACCACCGCGGAAACGCCCTCGTCGACACCGAGCGCCACTCCGTGCGCTGACCCCGGCCAAACGCCTGCTGACCTGCGCCGACGCGGCTCGGGACAGCGGCCGTTCACGCCGTCGCCGCCGTTCCCGGGAACCGGCGTCGCCAACTGGGAAGACACCGTTCATCCGCCGTTCACCGGCACCGAAGCACGCGGACACCTGTGCTCCTTACGTTCGGGCCGTCCAACACCCTTGAACTCAGGAGAACGAAGTGAATCGCACTTCCCTTCGCCGCATCGTCGCCCCCAGTGCCGCGGTGCTTGCCCTCGGCTTCGCCGTCTCCGCCTGCGGCGCGAGCAACGAGTCCGACAGCGGCTCCAGCAGCGGCCTTTCCGGCACCTTGGAGGGCAACGGCTCCAGCGCCCAGGAGGCCGCCCAGACCGCCTGGCGCGCCGGCTTCCAGAAGGCCAACCCGGACGTGACCGTCAACTACAGCGCGACCGACTCGGGCACGGGAGTCTCGAAGTTCAACGGTGGCGACATCGACTTCGCCGGCTCCGACCCGCCCCTCGACCCCACCAAGGGCGAGGTCGACGCAGCCAAGAAGCGCTGCGGCGGCCAACGCGCTCGAGGTGCCGGTCTACGTCAGCCCGATCGCGGTGGTCTTCAACCTCGACGGCGTCAAGGACCTCAAGCTCGACGCGAAGACGATCGCCGACATCTTCGCCAACAAGGTCACCAAGTGGAACGACCCGGAGATCGCGGCGCTGAACTCGGGAGCCAAGCTCCCCAGCACGCGCATCTCGCCGGTCCACCGCTCGGACCCCTCGGGCACGACGAAGAACTTCACCGACTACCTCTCCAAGGCCGCCGGTGGCGCCTGGAAGCCAAGCCGGCCGACAAGGTCTGGCCGTTCACGCAGGGTGAGGCCGCCAGCGGCACCTCCGGCGTGGTCGCCTCGGTGAAGAACGGCGCCGGCTCGATCGGGTACGTCGACGCCAGCCAGGCCGGGGACCTCGCCAAGGCCACGCTGAAGGTCGGCTCCGCGTTCACCGCTCCGTCGGCCGACGGAGCCGCCAAGGCCCTGGCCGCGTCGCCGGTCGACGACACCCGCACCGAGGGCGACCTGGCCATCAAGGTCGACCGCACCACCACGGCCGCCGGTGCCTACCCGCTGATGCTGACCTCCTACGCGATCGCCTGCCCGACGTACTCGGGGGCGAAGGCGGACCTGGTCAAGAAGTACCTGAGCTACGTGGTCAGCAGCGAGGGCCAGCAGGACGCAGCCTCCAACGCCGGGTCGGCCCCGCTGCCCGCGGAGCTGCAGACGAAGGCCGCCTCCATCGTGGCTGGCATCAAGAAGAAGTGATCCACAGCCCGTGAGCATGACCTCCACGGAGAAGACCGGGTCACCCAAGCGTCGCTTGGGTGACCTGGTCTTCGCCAACCTCACCCGGTCGGCCGGCATCCTGATCCTGGTCGCCCTGGCCGGGGTGGCGATCTTCCTCGCCGTCGAGGGCGCGCCCGCCGTCGGCGCCAAGCCCAGCGACCTCTCCGGCCACTCCAGCCTGGTCTCCTACATCTGGCCGCTGGTCTTCGGAACCCTGCTGGCCGCGGCGATCGCCCTGCTGATCGCCGTACCCCGCTCGCCATCGGGGTCGCGCTCTCCATCTCGCACTACGCCCCACGCCGGATCGCGACCGCGATCGGCTACGTCGTCGACCTGCTCGCCGCCGTGCCGTCGCGTCGTCTACGGCCTCTGGGGGATCGGCTTCCTCGGCGTGCACCTCGTGCCCGTCTACGCCTGGCTCGACGACGCACGTCGGCTGGCTCCCGCTCTTCGCCGGGCCGGCCTCCAACACCGGCCGCACCATCCTGACCGCCTCGATCGTGCTGGCCATCATGGTGCTGCCGATCGTCACCTCGATCTCCCGCGAGATCTTCAACCAGACCCCGCCGCTGCACCAGGAAGCCGCCCTCGCGCTGGGTGCGACGCGCTGGGAGATGATCCGCCTCGCGGTGCTCCCCTACGCCCGCTCCGGGCATCGTCTCCGCCGCCATGCTCGGCCTGGGCCGCGCGCTCGGCGAGACGATGGCCGTGGCCATGGTGCTCTCCGCCAGCGGCGTCGTGACCGTCAACCTGATCTCGGCCACCAACCCCTCGACGATCGCCGCGAACATCGCCCTGACCTTCAACAACGCGCAGGGCAAGGAGGTCAACGTGCTGATCTTCAGCGGCCTGGTCCTCTTCGTGATCACCTTCGTGCGTCAACTTCGCCGCGCGGGCCGTCGTCGGCCGCTACGAGACGAAGGTCACCTGATGCCCGACGTACTGACGCCCGAGCTGGCGCCGGCGACACCGAGCTCGCTGCAACGCTCCTGCTGCCGACGCTGGGCGCCGATCCTCGTCGGGGTGGTCGCTCTGGCCGCCGCCGGGCTGCTCGTGGCTCGCCATCGGCTGGTGGTCCTGCCGGCATCGTCGTGATCGCCACGATCCTGTTCTCGCAGTGGCGCTGCCCACCTGGTCACGCGTGGTCGAGGACAGCGCAAGGCTGCCGACCGGCTCGTCACCGACCCTCATCTGGGTCGCGCTCGGCCTCGCCCTGATCCCGCTGGTCTCGCTGCTGTGGCAGGTCGTCTCCATGGGCGGTCCCGAGTCCTGAACGTGAAGTTCCTGACCTGGTCGATGCGCAACGTCGTCGGGTGCAGCAGGGCGGCATCTACCACGCCATCATCGGCACCCTGCTGATCACCGCCGACCGCCGCGGTCATCTCGATCCCGGTCGGGCTGCTGACCGCGATCTACCTCGTGGAGTACGGCGGCAACGTCGCGCCTGAGCCGCGGCGCTCCGCTTCCTCGATCGACGTGATGACCGGCATCCCCTCGATCGTGGCCGGCCTGTTCGCCTACGCCCTGTTCCGGATCATCTTCGGTCCGGGCACCCAGATCGGCTTCGGCGGCGGCGTCGCCCTCTCGCATCCTGATGATCCCGATCGTCGTGCGCTCGGCAGAGGAGATGCTCAAGCTGGTCCCGTCCGATCTGCGCGAGGCGTCGTACGCCCTGGGCGTGCCGAAGTGGAAGACGATCGTCAAGGTCGTGCTGCCCACGGCGCCGCCGGCATCGTCACGGGGATCACGCTGGCCATCGCACGCGTGATCGGTGAGACCGCGCCGCTGATCATCATCTGCGGCGTGACCGACTCGGTGAACACCAACCTGTTCAACGGGCAGATGGAGAGCCTCCCGGTCTTCATCTACCTCAGCTACACCCAGCCCGGGCTGAACCCGGACATCCGGCAGAACATGGCCTGGGGGGCGGCGCTGGTCCTGGTGATCATCGTCGCGGCGCTCAACCTGCTCGCTCGACTGGCCGGCAGGCTCCTCGCGCCCAAGACCGGGCGCTGAAAGGCGGAACACGACAGCGATGGCCAAGAGCATCGACATCTCGAACCTCGACATCTACTACGGCGACTTCCTCGCCGTGGAGGACGTCAACCTGACCATCCCCGCCCGCTCGGTCACGGCCTTCATCGGCCCGTCCGGGTGCGGCAAGTCGACCTTCCTGCGCTCGCTGAACCGGATGCACGAGGTGATCCCCGGGGCCCGCGTCGAGGGCAAGGTCGCCGTCGACGGGCAGTCCCTCTACGACTCCGCGGTGGACCCGGTGGAGGTACGCCGGATGATCGGGATGGTCTTCCAGCGGCCGAACCCGTTCCCGACGATGTCGATCTACGAGAACGTCCTCGCGGGGCTGCGGCTGAACAACAAGAAGCTCTCGAAGCTCGGCGGCCGACGACGTCGTGGAGAAGTCGCTTGCGCGGCGCGAACCTGTGGAACGAGGTGCACGACCGGCTGCAGAAGCCCGGCATGAGCCTGTCCGGTGGCCAGCAGCAGCGCCTGTGCATCGCCCGCGCGATCGCGGTCGAGCCGCAGGTGCTGCTGATGGACGAGCCCTGCTCGGCCCTCGACCCGATCTCGACCTCCGCGATCGAGGACCTGATCCACGAGCTGAAGACCGAGTACACGATCGTCATCGTCACCCACAACATGCAGCAGGCGGCCCGGGTCTCCGAGGACACCGCCTTCTTCAACATCGCCGGCGCGGGGAAGCCGGGCAAGCTCATCGAGATGAACCCGACCAAGAAGATCTTCAGCGTCCCCGACGAGTCCGCCACCGAGGCCTACATCTCCGGCCGGTTCGGCTGAGGGTTGGGTGGGCCGGTCGACGCGCCCGCCGGACATGCGAATGTGGCGAGCGGTGCTGGAGGAGCATTCGTGTGCCGCTCCAGCAACATTCGCATGTTCGGTGTCGGGCGTCGACGACCCCGACATGACCAGTTCGCGTCCACAGGCGCCCTCCCGGCGAGGTTGATCCACAGGCTCGACGTTCGCCTGAGCGGGATCGCGTCGGCGCGGCCACCGTTCCGGCATGGATCTGATCAGCCAAGTGACCCTCATGGGCGGTGTCACCGACCGCGCCCACCTCGTCCGGCTCCGCGGCGCGCATGAGGTCGACGGCGCGCTGCGCACCGGCACGCTCGTGCGAGATGCCCGTGGCCGCTACGCCCTGCCCGCAGCACGACAAGGAGTCCGTACGGCGAGCTCGGTCGCCGGCGTGCTGTCCCACCGGAGCGCGGCGCAGTACTGGGGCTGGGCCCAGAAGAAGTCGGACGGACTCCCCGAGGTCACGGTGCCGCGGAACAGGCGCGTGGACCGTGGTCTCCGGCAGACCTTGATCCCGCACTGGTCGGACCTGCCGCCAGAGGACGTCGTCAAGGGGTGCGTGACGTCCCCGCGGCGCACCCTGGTCGACTGCATGCGCAACCTGCCGTGGGACGAGGCGCTCGTCATCGCCGACAGCGCCTTGCGCGCCGGAGACATCACGAAGAGCGAGCTGGTGGAGCTGGCGGCCGGCACCCGGGGCCGGGGACGTACGCGGATCATGGCGGTCGCCGAGGCTGCGACGGCGAAGTCGGCCAACATCTTCGAGTCCACGCTGAGGGCTTTCGCCGAGCTCGTCCCCGGCCTCGATGTCGACGCGCAGGTCTCGGTGCAGGTGGACGAGGACCTCACCCTGCATCCCGACCTCGCCGACCGCGGCCAGGACCTGGTTCTCGAGGCGGAGGGCTTCGAGTGGCACGGCAAGTCGGCTCAGCTGACCCGGGACTGTCGGCGCTACAACGCCTTCGTCCTGCTCGGACTGCGGGTGATCCGCGTCAGCTGGGTGCTGGTGATGTTCGACCCGGCGTACGTCCAGGAGCTCCTGGTCAGGGCGGTCGCGCTGATCCGGTCGTCCCCCCAACATGCGAATGTGGCGTGAGGGATGGGAGAACGCCACTCACCTACCGCGAGCAACATTCGCATGTTCGAACGCCGCGGCCCCCGCCCCACCCCTAGGGCATCCGGAAGACGAACCTCAGGATGACGTAGACCAGGGAGGCCACGAGACCGGCCGCAGGGAAGGTGAGCACCCAGGCGGTCAGGATGGAGCGGGCCACCCCCCACCTGACGGCGGAGAAGCGCTTGGTGGCGCCAGCGCCCATGATCGCCGAGGTGATCGTGTGGGTCGTGGAGACCGGTGCGTGAGCCAGGATGGCCATCCCGTAGAGGACGACGGCGCCGGTCGACTCCGCTGCGAACCCACGCGCCGGGTCGACGTGGATGATCCGGCGGCCCAGGGTGCGCATGATGCGCCAGCCACCGGAGTAGGTCCCCAACGAGATCGCGCCGCCGGCGGCGATCACCACCCACAGCGGGAGGCGGTCACCGGCCTGAGCGTGGCCACTCGCGACCAGGGACAGGAAGATGACGCCCATCGTCTTCTGGGCGTCCTGGAGGCCGTGGCCGAGTGCCAGCGCCGAGGCGGAGACGGTCTGGGCCAGCCGGAACCCGCGGAAGACCCGGTGCGGGCTGCGACGGCGGAAGATCCACATGATCGCGGTCATCACCAGGAAGGCCAGCGCGAAGCCGAGCAGGGGCGAGCCCACCATCGGGATCAGCACCTTGTCGATGATCGTCTGCCAGTTCACCACCGCGCCGGCGACGAGCGCCGACCCGACCAGGCCGCCGATCAGCGCGTGGGAGGAGGACGACGGCAGCCCGTAGTACCAGGTGATCAGGTTCCAGGTGATCGCCCCCAGCAGGGCGGCCAGTACGACGACCAGCCCCTCGTTGGTGGTGAGCGCGTCGAGGTTGATCGTCTCGCTGACCGTGTGGGCGACCTCCTGGCCGAGCAGGGCGCCGACGAAGTTCATCACCGCGGCCAGGAACAACGCGATCCGCGGCGTGAGCGCCCGGGTGGAGATCGACGTGGCGATCGCGTTGGCGGCGTCGTGGAAGCCGTTGGTGTAGTCGAAGCAGAGGGCGACTGCCACCACGGCCACGACGATGGCCAGATCCACCGGTCAGGACTCCTTGGCGTGGATCTGCTCGATGATGTTCGCGACCTTCTCGAAGGCGTCGACGGCGTGCTCGAGGGAGTCGACGATGTCCTTCAGCTTCAGCACCTCGAGTGCCTCGTACTGCCCGCTGAAGAGCTTTGCCAGGATGCGCCGGTAGCTCTTGTCCCCGGCGTTCTCCAGCCGGTTGATCTCGATCCAGTACTCCTCGAGCCCCTTCATCGACTTCAGCTGCGGCATCGCCTCCGCGGTGAGCTCCGCGCAGCGCTGGAGTACGTCGACCTGCTCGGCGAGCTCGGCCGGCAGCGCGTTCACCTCGTAGAGCACGGTGAGGTCGACCGCCTCCTCCATGAAGTCCATGACGTCGTCGAGACCGGAGGCCAACGCGTAGATGTCCTCGCGGTCGAAGGGGGTGACGAAGGTGGAGTTCACCCGCTTGGCGATCTCGTGGGTGATCTCGTCGGCCTGGTGCTCGGCGTCGCGCATCCGGTCAGCGACCGCGACACGGTCGACGTGCTCGCCCAGCAGCTCGGCCAGGATCCCGGTGCCGAGGACGAGCTGACCCGCGGAGTTGCTCAGCAGGGTGTAGAACGCATTGTCGACGGGCTTGAAACGCAAGGCCACGGATCACTCCTGACGAGCCGAATGGCAAACGATCCACATGCTAGGACCTGTCAGGTTCAGGGACACAACCCAGGCAGCGTGGCGGAGGGGTGGATCTGCCCGCCGCACCGACATGCGAATGTCACGTCAGGGGCGTGGGAGTGCTCCACCGGGCACACAAGTCACATTCGCATGTCCGGGGGGCCCCACGCCTGGGAGGCAAGCTCAAACCGGGCGGAACGACTCAGGCGCCGCCGCGGCGAGCCGGCGGAATGCCGAGGATCTGGTCTATCTCGGACGCCGACATGTGTTCGGCGGACTGGTTCGCGGCCACGATGAGGTTGGCGGTCATCTCGACCTCGTCGAGCAGTTCCGTGTCCTCGAGGCGCACGTCAAACGGATCCACGCAGCCAAGTCCCTTTCCCGTTGATCTCCCCTGGGAGGCGTCCCTAACCCCTACCCGGGCCGGGGCGCGCGGAAACCAGCACCGGCGAGCCGGTACAGGCTTCAACGCACGAGAGCCCCGGCCGTTACGGCCGGGGCTCTCGCATCATGATCGTCCGATCAGAGAGGACGAACGTTCTCCGCCTGCGGGCCCTTGGGACCCTGCGTGACGTCGAACTCGACCTTCTGGTTCTCGTCGAGGGACTTGTAGCCCTGCGACTGGATGGCCGAGTAGTGAACGAAGACGTCATCGCCGCCGTTCTCCTGGGCGATGAAGCCGAAGCCCTTCTCGGCGTTGAACCACTTAACTGTGCCCTGAGCCATGCTGGTTGTTCTCCTTGTTACTTAGGCGGGAGACCACCACTTCAGCGGTCTCCGCAAGGTGGTGATACGCCGTCCCGCCTCGCAAGCCTTGAGCTTCAAGAAGAAACGCCGTTGGATCACAAACCCCAACAGGCGTTGTTGTAACCGCTGGAACCTGCACCCTGCACGGCCGAGCCTACCAACTCCGGCCCCGGATGCACCCCGACCCTCCAGTTCGGGTCCCGCCAGGCGCGAGCGTGCCCTGAGGCCCGGCGAGTCGTTGTACCTCCAGCAGCCACCCCAAGAGCACCGGCTGCCCCGGCCGGACGCGGTCGGAGGGTCTCGGAGGGAGACGCAGAAATGAGCGAGGCAAGTCGGTTCGAGTCCACCCGAGCGCGGTCGTTCGGCGCCGGGGTCGATCCCGTCCTGGTGGCGGCCGCTGCGCTGTTGCCTCCGGCAACGGAGGTGGGTCACGACCGCGGCCGCAGCACGAGTGCTGCCGCTGGGGAACCGCATCTCAGCCTCGTCCCCGCACCGGACTTGGACTCCCCTGTCGACCCCGTGGCTGTGTTGCGGCAGGCTTGGCAGACAGCAGAGACCCAGGAGGCGGGTACGACGGACACCACCGATCCCGCGACCGAACCGACAAAAGGAACTTCCCGCCTAGGGGGGTTGTTCTCGCGCTTCGCTCGCCAAGGCACCGCGACGCCCTCCGCCGACGACGCTGGGGTGGCGCCCGAACCTGCGCCCGAACCCGGGTCGGCCTCGGACTCGGCGAACGTCGACTGGTCCCGCCCGGGCGATGATGCCCCGGCGCCCGACCCTGGCTGGCTGCTGCACGACGCGGAGCAGGACGGGTACGACGGCTGGCTCTACCACTTCGCCGACGGCGTCACCGTGACCGAGGAAGGCCAGGTTGTCGAGCTCGCGCCCGGTCAGTCCCAGGTCGAGGCAGTGACAGAGACCGAAACCCAGGCCGAGGCCGAACCCGAGCCCGAGCCCGAGCCCGAGCCCGAGCCGCCGAGCCCGACCGGAGCCCGAGCCCGAGCCCGAGCCCGAGCCGGAGCCGGAAATGCTCACCCCGCCGGGGCCTGAGCTCGACGCCGAGGAGCTCAACACAACGGAGGCCGAGGCCGAGATGGCGGCAGCGCCGGCCGCCGTACCCGACCTCGCAACGGAGGTCGACGCCCTGCCCGCCGCGGACCCGGAGCCGGAGCCTGAAGCCCCGGCAGTCGACCTGGCAACCGAGGTCGACGCCGTACCCGCGGCAGCCCGGGAGCCCGAGCCGACGCCCCAGCCGGAGGACGACGCTCAGCTGGCGTTCGAGCTCGACGCCGAACCAGCGCCGTCGACCTCGCCCGCGGACGAAGCCCCCACCGAGCCCGAACCTGGACCCGAGGCGGAGGCGACGCCTGCGGCGGAGCTGGCGGACCAGCCTGATCCCGAGCCCGAGGCCGGAAGCCGGAACCCGAGGACAACGCCGACGCGGAGCCCGAGCCGGAACCGAGGAACCCGAGGACAACGCCGAGGCAGAGCCGAGCCCGAGCCGGAACCGGAACCCGAGGACAACGACCGAGGCAGAGCCCGAGCCCGAGCCGGAACCGGAACCCGAGGACAAGACCGAGGCAGAGCCCGAGCCGGAACCGGAGCCGGAGACTGAGGGCAACGCCCAGCCCGAGCCCGCAGGCGAGACCGACGCCGAGCTGACGCGGAGCCGGGGCACGAGGACGAATCCGACTTCCCGAGCTTCGTCGAGTACAGCCCGTCCCACCTCCCCCTCTACACGCTCGGAGCAGTCTTCGTCGGGGCCTCGGTCGTCTCGGTCCTGATGATCTTCCTGGCGGTCCAGGACGGCACCACGAACAGCCTGTTGCGCGCCGGTGCCGTGCTCGTCATCGCGCTGGCCTCGGCCTGGCTGATGCTCGGCTGGGAGCCGACGGTGGTCTCCGTGCGCGACGGCGTCCTGGAGGTGAACAACGGTTCCAGGGGGCAGCAGGCTGATCTGCGAGACCCGAACGTCGTCGCTGACTCCTCCGGCAAGCCGGCGTCACCCGCGTGGAAGCTGACCGTGAAGCGCCCGGACGCCAAGCCGATCGTCGTACGCGGTTACCAGGTCCACCGCCGCCCCTTCGCCCGGATCGTGGCCTGGCACCAGACCCACCAGCGCCCCGACGAAGGTTGAGCACCCTCCCCTCGAACATGCGAATGTGACTGAGGGGACCCATGACCGCCTCCTGCGACGCACTCGTCACATTCGCATGTCCGGGGGGCGCTCCATCCCCGCGTGACCCGCGAGGTACGCCGCAACGAGGGGGCCGAGGGTGGGTAGGTGGTAGCCGCCCTCCTGGACGACCACGGACGGAAGCCCGGTCCCGCCGATCAGGGAGCCGGCGGCGCCGTACCCGGCGGACGTGACCATCAGCGGGCTCTCCGGGTCGTCGGCCGCGGCGTCGACGCCCAGCGAGACGACCAGCGCGTCGCAGCCCGCCTCGACCACCCAGTCCACCAGCTCATGCACCGCGCTCAACCAGGGGTCGTCGCCGGAGCCGGGGGCGAGCGGCAGGTTGCGGGTGGCGCCGAGGCCGGCACCGGTCCCGGTCTCCGCGGCGTACCCGACGACGTGGGGGAACCAGCCGGCCCCCGGGTCCACGTGCACCGACCCGTAGAGGACGTCGTCCCGCTCGTAGAAGATCGCCGCCGTCCCGTTGCCGTGGTGCGCGTCGATGTCGACGATGCCGACCCGGGCGAATCCCGCGCCTCGCAGTGTCACGGCCGCGACCGCCGCGTTGTTGAGGTAGCAGGACCCGCCGTACCCCGCGGGCGTCGCGTGGTGCCCCGGTGGACGGCAGAGCGCGTAGGCCAGCGGCGCGCCGTCCGCCACCATCCGCGCCGCCTCGATCGCGCAGTCGACGGCCGCACGGGCGGCCTCCCACGTACCCGGCCCGACGAGCGTCATCGTGTCGTAGCCGAACCGCCCGGCGTCCGCGTGCACGGCCACGGCCTGTCGGGCGGGGAGGCCCGCGGTCATCGCCGGCGTCGGGAACAGGTACGGCACCACGCGGTCCTGGCCGACCAACGACTCGTAGGGCCCCTCGGCCCAGCGCGCGGCCGCGGTCCGCAGGAACTCCAGCATCTCCTCGTCGTGCACCGACCGCAGGGCATCGTCCGGGCCACTCGGCACCTCGACCATCCGGTACGACGACAGCGCCGCCAGGATCGCGTCGACGCGCTCGGCCGTCTCGGTACCGACAGTGGGTACGCCGACCCACACCTCGCCCCGCGGGTCGTGCAGCCGGGTCTCCGGTGACCACAGCACAGGGACGTCGTACTGACTCATGACTCAGTATCCCCCTTCGAGACGGGCGCGGGGCGCCCTCCTCGGGGACCCGGCGAAGACAGGGCAGGATGAGCGCATGCCCCGTGCCCGCGACATCGGCATCCAGATCGGCTCGCTGCCGACCGGGCCCACCAACTCGGTGCTCGACATCGAGGGCGTCGGCCTCGGGCACGCGACGCTGCACCGCGACGAGCCGGCCCCGCCGGAGGGCCGTGGGACGGCTCGGACCGGCGTGACCTGCCTGCTGCTGGCCGAGGACGCCTACACCCGCCCGGTCGCCGCCGGCGGCGCGGTGCTCAACGGGGCCGGCGAGTGCACCGGGTTCCTCAGCGCAGCCGAGTGGGGCTTGATCGAGACGCCGGTGTACCTCACCTCGACCATGCAGCTAGGCCGCGTGTACGACGCCGCCTGCGAGATCGAGCTCGAGCTCCGCCCGGGGGTGGCCGAGGAGGTCGTCATCCCGGTGGTCGCCGAGTGCGACGACTCCTTCCTCAACGACTGCAGGCGGATGCAGGTCGGCGCCGGGGACGTGCGAGCGGCGTACGACGAAGCCGTCGCCTCGCGTGGCCGGAGGGAGTCGCCGCTCGAAGGGGCGGTGGGGTCGGGCACCGGCATGTCCTGCCTCGGGTTCAAGGGCGGCATCGGCACGGCGTCGCGCCTCACCCCGGCGGGGCACGTCGTCGCCGTCCTGCTGATGACCAACTTCGGCCAGCGCGACCGGCTGACCGTCGCCGGCGTGCCGGTCGGCAGGCTGGTCGGACCGGCTCCCGAGCCCAGTCCGGCGCCCGCTGGTTCCTGCATCGGCGTGGTGGTCACCGACGCCCCGGTGGGCTCGGCCGACTGCGCCCGGCTGGCGCGTCGGATCGGGCTGGGCCTGGCCCGCGCCGGCTCGACCGCCCACCACGGCAGCGGCGAGATCTTCCTGGCCGCGAGCACGACCGCTCGAGCCGACCGCGACGGACGCCCGGAACCGGGGGAACGCGTGGCTGGCCGCGCGCTGGACCCGCTCTTCGAGGCGGTCGTGGACGCCAGCGAGGAGGCGGTGCTGAACTCGCTGCTGCAGGCGCCGACCGTCGTCGGCCGCGACGGCAACACCAGTGAAGGGCTGGACGCCGAGGTCGTCGGCCGGCTCCTCGAGGAGCACCGTGCCCGGGGCTGAGGAGGCTGTCCGGATCCCGATGGCCGACGGCGTCGAGCTCGCCGCGTCCCTGTTCCTGCCCGAGACCGCTGAGCCGCAGCCGTGCCTGCTCGAGGCGCTCCCCTACCGCAAGGACGACCTCACGTCGTCGTACGTCGACGGCTACCGCACGCTGCGCGACGAGCACTCCTACGCCGTGTGCCGCCTCGACCTGCGCGGCACCGGCTCCTCGGCGGGCGACGCGACCGACGAGTACCCGGCCGTCGAGCGAGCCGACCTGTGCACGGTGATCGCGTGGCTCGCGGAGCAGGACTGGTGCGACGGGAACGTCGGCATGTTCGGTACGTCGTACTCGGGGTTCAACTCCCTGCAGGTGGCCTGCGAGCGCCCTCCCGCGCTGAAGGCGATCTGCGCGATCTACGCCAGCGACGACCGGTGGAGCGACGACGTGCACTGGCGGGGGCACGCGCTGAAGCTGCTCGACCTCGTCGACTACTGCCACTACATGACCGCGATGAACGTGCTGCCGCCCGTGCCGTCGGAGTGGCCGGCCGACTCGGGCCATGACTGGCGCAGCGAGTGGCGCCGGCGGCTGGAGACCAACGAGCCGTGGGTGCTGACCTGGCTGCGGGAGAACCGCGACGGGCCCTACTGGCGGGGCGGGTCGGTGCGGCAGGCCTTCCCGGGTGATCCCGGCTGGGAGCGGATCCAGTGCCCGACGATGCTGGTGGCCGGGTGGGCCGACGGCTATCGCAACATCTCATTCCGCGGCGCCGAGGCCCTTCGGCGGGCCGGCGTACCGCACCGGTTGCTGGCGGGTCCGTGGGCGCACGCGGATCCCGCGACGGCGATTCCCGGGCCGCGGATCGACCTCGACCGCGAGATGGTCGCGTGGTGGGACCGGTGGCTGCGGGGACGTGGCGAGCACGAGGACCGGCTCGACGTCTTCGTCCGCACCTCGACACGACCGGAGCCGGACCTCGAGCTGCACCGGGGGTACTGGGCCCGCCTCGAACATGCGAATGTGGCTGCCGATGATCCTGGGGCGGACATCAGCACCACGAGCGACATTCGCATGTTCGAGGGCCCCCGCACCCTCGACGTCCAACCCGACGTCGGCACAGCGGCGTGGATCGACTGCGCCGGGCACCTGCCGTGGGGGCTGTCCGGGGACCAGCGCGAGGACGACGCCCGGTCGCTGACCTGGGAGTGGCCGGCGCCCGACGAGCCGATCCTGGGTCACCCGCAGGTCCGGCTGCAGGTCAGCGCCTCCGCGCCGGCGGCGTCGTTGTCGGTCAAGCTGTGCGACGTCTTCGAGGACGGGACCTCGGCGCTGATCGCGCGCGGCACCCTCGACCTCGCCTTCCGCGACGGCCCGGCGCCCGTGGCGCTGGAGCCGGGTGAGGTGTACGACGTCACCGTGTCGCTGGACGCCTGTGCCTACCGGCTCGATCCCGGCCAACGGCTCCGGCTCTCGGTGGCGGGTTCCGACTGGCCCAACACGATCGCGCCCCCGGCTCCGGTGAGCCTCACCGTCCACGGGGGCACCGTCGCCCTCCCGCTCTGGTCGGGCAGTGGCGCGGAGCCACCTGAGCTCACGCCGGGGGCCGCGTCGTCGGGTGAGGACCCGGGCGAGACCACCTGGACGGTCTCCAGGGACGTGCTGCGCCGTACGACGACCTGCGTCGTCCGGCACGGGTCGACGTACGCGATCCCCGGTGACGGCACCGCCTCGGAGGAGTACGCCGGGGAGGTGGTCGTGGACCGGCGGACCTTCGCCCAGGGCGCCGCGGCGGAGTGCAGCTACCGGCTGCGCTGGCCGGAGGCGGACGTGCGGGTCAGCTCGACGATGCGCGTGGACGTCGACGCGGAGGGCTACGACGTGGCCATCACCGCCGCCGCGTTCGAGGGCGACCACCCGGTGTCGCACCGGGTGTGGAGCGAGCACTTTCCTCGCTGAGGGCGACCGCCGACCCCAACATGCGAATGTTGTTGGGGGTACCGATGAGGTGCTCCTGCGCCCCTGGAGACACATTCGCATGTTCGAGGCGGCGACGACGAGGGCTGGACCAAACCGGCTCCCCCGCTAGTAACCTGAGCACCTGGTCGCCCGCCCAGGACGGTCAGGGCATGCAGGGAGCCGACCGTGGCTGATCGCACACGCACGTGGGCGCTGGCGCTCTGGCTGGTGACTGCCGTCCTCGCGGTCGCCAATGGCGTCCTGACCGTGATCGGCTGGGCCGACCTGAAGTCGGTGGACAGCTACACGAACCTCGCCGGCTCGTTCGCCAGCGTCTTCTACGCCACCCTGGGCGTGCTCGTCATCGTGCGCGCCGGCAACCGGATCGGGTGGTTCCTGATCGCGGTCGCGCTCAACTTCGCGGCCATGTGCCTCACCTCGTCGTACGCCGTGGTGGCGATCGCCTCCCATCCCAGCGCGCTGCCGGCGGGCAGCGCGGTCGGCACTGTCTCGGAGTGGTTGTTCCTCCCGCTGTTCGCACTGATGGCGCTGATGCTGCTGGTGTTCCCCACCGGTCGCCTGCCTTCGGCACGGTGGCGTCCCGCCCTGACGGTCGTGCTCACGCTCGTCACGCTCGAGGCAGTGCTGTTCGTCCTCGCCCCACGGCAGGTGGCCCTGCCGGCGCCCGGCGGGGTCTCTCTCGTCTACGACAACCCGGCGGCGGTGGGGGGACTCGGGACCTTCGGCAGCCGACTGGGCTCTCTCAACGGCCTGGCCGTGACCTACCTGGTCCTCCTCGTGCTCGCGCTGGCCGCGCTGGTGACCCGTTACCGCCAGGGCAACACCGAGGTCCGCCACCAGATCCTGTGGATCGTGCTGGCGGTCGGCGCCGGGCTCGCGCTCCAGGTGATCGCGGCGGCCGCGCAGCTCAGCTGCGGCTGCACGGCCTCCCCAGTGGCGGCCGCGGCGAACGTCGCGCAAGGGGTCGTCGTGATCGTGGGCGTCCCGCTCGCGATCACGATCGCGATCCTGAAGTACGGCCTCTACCAGATCGAGACCATCGTCAACCGCGCGCTCGTCTACTCGATGCTCACGCTGACGCTCGGCGCGGTCTACCTCGGGCTCGTCCTGGTCCTCCAGGTCGTGCTCAAGCCGATCACCACGCAGTCCGACGTGGCCGTCGCAGGCTCGACGCTGACCGCCGCCGCGCTCTTCCGTCCCGCCCGGCTGCGCATCCAGGCCGCCGTCGACCGCCGCTTCTACCGCAAGCGGTACGACGCCACCCGCACGCTCGACGACTTCGCCGCCCGGCTGCGCCAGGAGCTGGACCTCAACGCCGTCGCGAGCGACCTGCGCTCAGCGGTCGACGACACCTGGCAGCCCGCGCACATCAGCCTGTGGCTGCGCCACCAGTCCCACCCCTAGGGAGCCGGCAGCACCACGCGCAACCGATGGCCGCCGAGGCGTCCGGCGAGCACGGCCCCGGCGTGCACGCGGACCGTGTTCCAGCGCCCGTGGAGGCGCCCGTGGGGACCGTGGCCGGACAGCCGGAGGTGCACGGTCATCCGGTGGTGGCTGCGGTCCCAGCGGGCGCGGCCGGAGACGGCGACTCCCGGCACCAGCGCCACCCGGTGCAGCACGAAGGTCACCGTCTCGTCGCCCGAGTAGGCCCACCTGCCGCCGTGGAGGCCGACGCCGGTGCCGGAGTAGTTGTTCCACCACCGGTCCTCGAGGTCGGCGACCGTCAGGGCGGCTGCCCGGGCCGCGCGCCGGGCCGCCACGGTGCCGCGACCTCCGGCGGGTGCGACCGAGGAGAGCGTGGCCGGAAAGCTGCCCAGCGCGCGCACCGGGCGGATCGACGCCGCGCAGGTCCGCAGTCGCGACGGGACCGAGAACGCCCGCACGAACGTGCGCACCATCCGCTGCGCGCAGTCGTCGGTGTCCTCGACCGCCGTGACGTGGAAGCTGTTGCGGACCACGACCTGCTGCGCGCGGGGGAACTGGCGAACGACCAGGGCCCCCTCGGCCGGTGTGGTGATCGAGTCGAGCTCGCCACTGAGCACGAGCACCGGCACGCCCGGGTAGTGCCCGGACGGCGGCCGCGGCGGTCCCGCGGGGTTGTTCCCCGGCGCGACCGGCCAGCGCGTGCACCAGTCGAGCTCCTGCCAGTCCGACGCCGCGTAGTCGCCGACCGTGAACGGGCCGTACGGACCGGGCCCGGCGGCCGCCAGCGCCGCGGCGTACTGGCTCTCCCGAGCAGTCCCCGGAGGTGCGGTCATGTCGTAGAGCTGCGGGTAGTCGTGGCACGCCACGGCCGCGTCGAGGCCTTCGCTGTAGTCCTGCGGCGCTCCCGCGTCCGTCCCCCCGCCGGTCGCCTCGGCCACCAGCCTGAGCAGCGGCGCGTGGTCGCCGCGGAGGCCCGATCGCAGCGCCGCGGTCGTCTCGCGGTACCAGGCCGGACCGTACGTCGCCCCGAAGGCGACCGCGACAAGTCCGGGTCCGTCGACCGTCACCCGCATCCGGCGGCCGTCCGCGTCGTACGCCGTCCCGCGCCACGGGTGCGCGCGCACGACCGACAGCACGCGTTGCAACGAGTCCAGGAACGACGCTCCCCCGCCGCGGCACGCCGGCGAGCGGCGGCAGACGAGGTCGAACGACCGCCGCATGGCCGGCCCCTGGGTGGGGTAGAAGGCGTTCTCGCCGTAGGCCGGGTAGGCGCCGTCGAGCACGATGCTGCGCACCATCGTGGGGTGCCGGCCCGCGAAGACCTGGGTGAAGAAGGTGCCGTAGGAGTCGCCGTAGAGGTCCACCCGGCCGAGCCGCAGGGCAGCGATCACCGCGGCGACGTCGTCGGCGGACCGGGCAGTCGTGTAGTCGTCGGCGCGTGCACCGAGCTGCCGGGCGCACTGCGCCGCGGCGACGCGGTAGGCGATGCGCAGGTCCTGCAGCGCTGGGCAGCTGATCGGCTGGGAGCGACCGGTGCCGCGCTGGTCGACGAGCAGCAGGTTGCGTCGGCGAAGCAGCGGTCCGTACATGGCGGCGTACGCGCTCGCCGTGCCGGTCGTGCTGTACCCCGGACCGCCCTCGTGCGGCACGACCGTCCCGAGCACGCGGCGGTGCCGGTTGCGGGCAGGCACGAACGCGAACCCGACCGTCACGGTGCCCGCAGCCGGGTGGTCCGGCTCCCAGTAGCGCCGGACCGACCCGCACAGCGCGTGCGCCACGACCCCACATTTGTGCAGCTGCAGCGTCCCGACCCGGACCCTTCCCGAGGCGGGAGCGATCGGCGCGGGTGCAGCAGGTCGGAGGCGGTGCGGGGGCGGCGGGACCGGCCCGGCGTGCGCGGCGCCGGTCCCGAGGACGCTCCCGACGAGCACGAGGGGGACCAGGACGCCCAGCCGCCTCATCACTCCTCCAGCGAGCCGGTGCGGTAGGCGCGGCCGAGGGTCGAGACCAGCTGGGCCACCGCGTCCTCGCGCGGCGCGAACGGGCCAGGGCGGAAGTGCGGACTGGCCAGCCCCCGCTGGACCGACTCGCAGGCGGCCCAGTCCTGCCGGTTCGTGATGTCCCAGAAGTCCACGGCGTTCGAGGCGGAGGGCACAGTCCCGTCGGCAGCGGGAAGGACGAGCCAGGAGCACTCCACCCAGGTCCGGTCCGGCGACAGCGGCAGCATCCGGTGGGTCATCACGTAGTCCGGGTGCGCCGAGACCAGCAGGTTGGGCAGCACGTGGAGGTACTCCACGACCCGGGGGTTGGCGTCGGGCAGCCGTACGGCGGCCAGCTCACCGGTCATCGACATCGTGTCGGTGCCCTCGCGCAGGTCCATCGAGCCGCCGATCCACGCGCCTGCCATCCGGTAGTTCTCCCCGGAGTCCGGAGGCGTGACCTCGCACAGCTCGGGGTGGATCAGCGGGCAGTGGTAGCACTCGTGGTAGTTCTCCGCGATCACCTTCCAGTTCGCCGCCACCTCGTAGGAGTGCCGGTCGGCCAGCACCAGCGCCCCCGCGTCGTACGGCGCGAGCAGGCCGGTGATCTCGCCGAGGTGCTTCTCGAACGACGGGACCGACGGGCTCCCCAGCGGGTGCAGCGCGTGGGCGAAGACCCAGCCGTGCCAGACCCGCACGGGGAGCTCGACCAGGCCGTGCTCGGCCGAGTCGAAGGTCGGGTCGTCCCGGAAGCCGGGCGCACCGATCACGGCGCCGTCGAGGTCGTAGGTCCACGCGTGGTACGGGCACTGGATGCTCCGCCGCTGCGACGACTCCCCGTCGGGGAGCAGCTCGTGGCCGCGGTGGCGGCAGGTGTTCGCGTACAGGCGGAGCCCGCCCTCGGCACCGGCGCAGCCGATTCCGAGCGCACCAGGAGACAGGCGATGTCGCCGACCATGACGGCGCGCTGGGTGACCGGCTTGGGCCCCGTGGCCGGCAACAGGTCCTCGGGCCTGCCCAGGCAGGTCCAGCTGCCCGCGAACAGGTGGCGCTTCTCCCACGCCAGCACCTCCGGCGAGGTGTATGCCTCCGCCGGAAGCATCCGGACCGGCTGTCCGTCGACGGGCGACCCACGGCGCACGACCTCCAGGGGGTCGCGGGCGTGAGCCTCGGTCTCGGGTGCGTGTAGATCGGTCATCGCACGGCCTTTCCTGTCTCTATGCTGCGCCACATGGGAGGGCAGCGGTGACGCGCCGGGCGCGACGCAGCGTCGAGGTGCGCCGCGACGAGATCCTGGCGACCACGGTGCAGCTGCTCGACCGGATCGGCCTGGCCAACACCCGCGTGGCCGACGTGGCCGCCGAGCTCGGGGTCAGCCCGTCGCTGGTGTTCTACCACTTCGGGACCAAGGACGACCTGGTCGCGGAGTCCTTCGGGTACGCCGTCGAGCGCGACCTGGCGCGCCTCGAGAAGGCCGCCCAGGTGGCGGACCCCGTCGAACGGCTGCGGCGGGTGCTGCGGCTCTACGGCCCGACCGGCAAGGCGCTGGGCTGGCGGCTGTGGATCGACGCGTGGGCGCTGGCCCAGCGCGAGCCGCACATCCGCGACGTGCTGCGCCGGATGGACCGGCGCTGGACGGCCCTGCTCCGCCAGGTGGTCGACGACGGTGTCGCCGCCGGTGCGTTCACCTGCGCCGACCCCGAGGCCTCCGCTGCCCGACTGCGTGGACTGCTCGACGGCCTTTCGGTGGCGACCGTCGTGCACCGCAGCATCACCCGGAAGCAGCTGCGGCAGTGGGTGGCGGAGCAGGTGGCGACCGAGCTCGGGGTCGACGTCGCGACGCTCGCCTGAGGTCATCCCAGGGGTCATGTCAGACCAGCCAGTGCTTCGCGTAGGCGGGGTCGGTGAGCGCCGGCCGGTCGAAGCGGTACGGCGTGAGGTCGGTCGTCGTTGCCCCGTCCACGGCGAGGTCGGCCAGCAGCCGCCCGATGGTGGGCGCGAACTTGAAGCCCTGGGCGGCCCCCAGTCCGACGACCACCCGCTCGTGGCCCGGAACCGGCGGAGACGACCAGGTCGCGGTCGGGAGTCAGCGTGTACTGGCAGCGCACCGAGCGCACGGGCCGGCCACTCGCCGGGAGCATCCGCCCCATGTGCTCCGAGAGCAGGCGCTGCATGCCGTCGTCCGGGTCACTCGTGCGGTCCTCCGGGTCGACCGTCGGGCCGCCGCAGTCCTGCGCGGCCTTGACCGTCTGCTCGCCGTAGCAGGGGAAGCCGTAGAAGGACGGGTCGTCCATCCAGATCCACAGCGGCAGGTCCTGGAACTGCGCAGGCTGTTCCGGCGCGAAGTAGGTGACCTGCTCGAGCGTCACCTCGAGCGGGATCTCGATGCCCAGGTGCCCCAGCACGTCGTTGGTCCAGGCATCGGCGGCCACCACGACGGCGTCCGCGACGAACGACCCTCCCTCGGTGTCGACCTCGACGTGGTCGCCCAGGTCGTGCAGCCCGCTCACCGCGATGTGCTCGCGCAGGTCGGCCCCGTGCGTGCGGGCCTGGTCCTGCATCACCCGGGTGCCGCGAGCCGCCGGCACGATCGCCGCATCGGCCTGGTGGAGGACGAGGGTCCCCTCAGGCAGCCGGAACTGCGGCCACCTGCTGGTGACCGCGTAGGCGTCCAGCACGTCGTAGGCGATGCCGACCTCGTCCAGCGACTCGGTGTAGTCGATCGGGCTGATCGCAGGCTGCCCGGGGATCTCGGGCGGCGGGAACAGGTCGAGCCCCCCGACCGTGGTCACCAGCGGTTCACCGGATTCCTGCTCGAGACGCGCCCAGTCGACGTACGCCTCCTGAGTGAGCCGGACGTACGACGCTGTGTGGTAGCTGTGCCGCAGGATCCGGCTGGTGTCGTGGCTGGCGCCACGCGAGTGGCCGAAGCCGAACCGCTCCAGCCCGAGCACCGAGCGGCCCCGGCGGGCGAGCTCCCAGCAGGTCGCGCTGCCGAGGGCGCCGAGGCCGACGACGATCGACGTCGAACCGCTCAGTCATTGCGGCCCTCAGCCTCGACCCCAACCACCGCCGGATGTCGAGGCTGTCGTCCTCCATCGGCGCGAACCAGCCGTGGCGATAGGCACGCGAGGACATCCCTCGCTGCACGGACTCGCACACCGCCCAGTCCTGGCGGTTGACGAGGTCCCACAGCTCCGCCGCGTCGCTGGGGTCGAAGTCGGCGCGCGCGGCCTCCGCGCGGTCGAACAGCAGCAGGCAGGTGACCGAGGTGCGGTCGACGGCGCGCGGCTCGAGGACGAAGGCGGCGACGTGGTCGGCGGAACCGGAGAGCATCAGGTTCGGGTAGACGAGGTCGCCCTTGTGGCGCGCGCGTTCGTGCTCGTCGAGCCCGGGCAGGAACTCGCGGGTGGTGGTGCCGGACGTGGTGAAGGTCCACGCGCCCTCGCGGTGCGGGACGCCGTTGTCCCAGTCGAGCCCGTCACCACCGCCCGCGAAGGCCGGCACGAGGCGCGACAGCTCCGGGTGGACGGGCCCGCAGTGGTAGCACTCGTTGTAGTTCTCCAGCAGCACCTTGTAGTTCGCGGCCACCTCGTAGGTCATCGTGCTGCCCGTGACCAGGTCGGCCAGGCCGTAGTTGCCGAGGGTGCGGCCGGCCCGCTCCACCTGCTCCGCGAGCGGCTGGGCGCGGTCCGGGGTGAGGTGCACGAAGACGAATCCGCCCCAGGTGTCCACGCCCACCGGGTGGAGCGCGAAGTCAGCGGGCTCGCCGACCTCGGCGTGCGGCGCCCGGAGCAGTCGGCCGTCGAGCGCGTAGGTCCACGAGTGGTACGGGCAGCGGAGCGCCGCCGCGTCGCACGCGCCCTGCTCGGGAGGCCTCAGCTGTGAGCCGCGGTGCCGGCAGACGTTGTACGCCGCGTGCAGGCCACCGTCCTCGTCGCTGGTGACGAGCACCGACTCCCCCGCGACGTCGACCGTGAGCACCCTGCTCGGCGTTGCGAGGCCGAGGTCGTCGGTGCGGCCCAGGCAGTACCACTCACCGAACAGCACCGCCTCGCGTTCGGCCAACCAGGACTGTGGGTCGACGTACAGCTCGCGCGGCAACGCCGCCTGCAAACCCTCACCCATCAGACCTCCTTACTGACTCGCCAGTCAGTAAGAGAATCGTCCCACACCATGGTGCCGCCGCGGAATCCCTGGACCGCCACTCGTCGGTTGAGGTGCGAAGGCCGCCCAGGCCTGAGCCTCGAAACCCCTCGACTGGAACGTGGTCCGGACCCCCGGCACCTCACTTGGTTTCGAGGCCTCGCCTAGCGGCTCGGCACCTCAACCGGCTGAATCATCCGCCCGTGACCTCACGGCGTCGAGGTGGCAGGCGACTCGGTGGGGGCCCTCGGGGGGCAGGACCGTCGAGAGGGGTGCCGTAGCAGTCTTCCGCGACCCCCGCGCGCTCGGCGCTGCCGTCGACGACCTTGGGGCAGCGGGGGTGGAAGCGGCAGCCGGACGGGATCCGGGTGGGGTCGGGGATCTCGCCGGTGAGGACGACCGGCTCGAGCTCCTCCATCTCCGGCACCACCGACAGCAACGCCTGCGTGTACGGGTGCCGCGGGGCACCGAGGACCTCCTCGGTGGTGCCGCACTCGACCACGCGGCCGAGGTACATCACCGCGATCCGGTCGGCGATGTTCCACGCCAGCCCGAGGTCGTGGGTCACCACGACGACGCCCATGCCGAGGTCGGCCCGGAGCTTGAGCAACAGAGCCAGGATCTCGCCGCGGATCGAGGCGTCGAGCGAGGAGACCGGCTCGTCGGCGATGATCAGGTCCGGCCGCAGGGCCAGCGCGCCGGCGATCAGCACCCGCTGCTGCTGCCCGCCGGAGAGCTCGTGCGGGTAGCGCAGGAAGAGCCGTTCGGGTGGGCGCAGGCCCGCCTCGGCCATCGCCGAGGAGACCAGGTCGGCCTCGGAGCGGCCCTGCTCGTCGGAGGCGGTACGACGGTGCAGGCGGATGCCCTCGGCGACGGACTCGTAGACGGTCTGCCGCGGGTTGAGCGACCCGGCGGCGTCCTGGAGGACCATCTGCACCTGCCGGCGGAACCGCTTCAGGCCGCGGATCGAGTAGTCGAGCGGAGCACCCTCGACGAGGACGTCGCCGGTCGTCGGTCGCTGCAGGCCCATCAGCGTGCGGGCCAGGGTGGTCTTCCCGGAGCCGGACTCGCCGACGATCGCCAGGATCTCCCCGCGGCCGACCACGAGGTCGACGCCGTCCAGTGCGCGCGCAGCGTGCCCGGTGCGGGTCACGTACTCGACCTGCACCTGGCGGGCCTCCAGCAGCGGGGTCTCAGTCACGGGCGCGCTCGTCCGCGTCCACCCGTGATGCAGGCCACCAGTGCGCCCGGGCCTGACCTCGAGCAGCGGCGGCTCGGCCGCGTTGCACGCCTCGACGGCGCGCGGGCAGCGCGGCGCGAAGGGACATCCCGGTGGCAGGTCGCGCGGGTCGGGCGGATCGCCGTCGAGGCCCGCCGGGGCGTAGCGCGCCTGCGGGTCGCCGACCCGCGGGAACGCGTCGGAGAGCGCGTGCGCGTAGGGGTGGAGGGGATCGGAGAACACCTGCTCCGCGGTCCCGCTCTCGACCACGCGGCCGGCGTACATCACCAGCACCCGGTCGCAGACGTCGGCGAGGACCGACAGGTCGTGGCTGATGATCAGCAGGCCGACACCGAGCTCGCGCACCAGGTCGCCGAGGAGCGCGAGGATCTGAGCCTGCACCATCACGTCGAGGGCGGTCGTCGGCTCGTCGGCCACGATCAGCTGCGGCCGGCACGCGAGCGCCATCGCGATCATCACCCGCTGTCGTTGACCGCCGGAGAGCTGGTGGGGGTAGGCGCGACTGCGGTCACGGGCCAGGCCGACCTGCTCGAGCAGCTCCTCGACACGCTGGTCGACGGCGTCCTTCGCCAGGCCCGGCTCGTGCACGCGGATGCCCTCGCCGATCTGCGCCCCGATGCGGAGCACCGGGTTGAGGGAGTGCAGGGCGCCCTGGAAGATGATCGACGCACCCGCCCAGCGCAGCGCGCGGAGGTCGCCCCACTTCATCGTGAGCACGTCGCCGCCGAGCACCTCCACCTCGCCGGTGACCGTGGCCTCGCGGGGCTGGAGCCGCAGGACCGTGCTCACCAGGGTCGACTTGCCACACCCCGACTCCCCGGCGATGCCGACCACCTCGCCGGGCCGCACGGCCACGTCGACGCCGCGTACGGCGGGCAGCAGCCCCTCCGAGGTCCGGTAGGAGACCGACACGTTGCGCATCGCGAGCAGGTCGTCAGTCATCGGGTGAGTCATCGTTCTCTCCGCAGCCGGGGGTTGAGGACCTCCTCGAGGGCCTGCCCGACCAGGGTGAACGAGAGCACCACCATCACGACGCAGACACCGGGCGGCACGATGTACCACCAGGCCCCCGTCGTCATCGCGCCGACGCCGAACGCGTCGTCGAGCATCGAGCCCCAGGAGACGCGCGTCGGGTCACCGAGCCCGAGGAAGCTCAGCGTGGTCTCGGTCAGGATCGCCACCGCCACGGTCAGCGTGGTGTTGGCGAAGACCATCGGCATCACGTTGGGCAGCACGTGCCGGCTGATCTGCTGGCGCCGGTTGGCACCCAGCACCCGCGCACGTTCGAGGTAGGGCCGTTCCTTGATCGACAGGGTCTGGCTGCGGATCAGCAGCGCCGTCGCCGGCCAGCTGGTGATGCCGATGACGATGGAGATGTTGAGCAGGGAGCGACCCAGGATCGTGGCGAGGATCAGCGCCAGCGGCAGGAACGGGATCACCAGGAACCACTCGGTGAACCGGAACAGGATGGCTCCCGGCCATCCCTCGAAGAATCCCGACGCCAGTCCGATCACCGTGCCCAGGACCATCGAGATCAGGGTCGCGAACAAGCCGACGAACAGCGAGATGCGGGAGCCCCAGATCAGCAGCGTCAGGATGGAACGGCCGTTCTCGTCCGTGCCCAGCAGGTAACCGTGGCCCGGTGCCGCCAGGATCCCCCCGGTCGCCTTGGTCACCTCGAGGCCGGACGGGTCGGCCAGCACCGGCGCGAGCACGGCGACCAGGATGAACACCACGAGAAGCGCCAGTCCGGCCATCCCCGACCGGTTCCGGCGGAACAGGGCCACGTTCCTGCGCAGGGCGGCCGAGCGACGACGCCGAGCCACCTGCGCCGAGGTCAGCTGGGCGCTCGGGGTCGCGGTCGTGGTCATGTCCGCACCCGCGGGTCGAGGACGCCGTAGAACAGGTTGACCAGCAGGTTGGCCAGGATCACGCCCCCGGCGGCGATCAGGAAGGTGCCCTGCAGCACCCAGTAGTCCGGGATGGACAGCGCCTCCTGGGTGAGCAGTCCGAGACCGGGGATGGAGAACACCGTCTCGATGGTGATCGCGCCGGACACGACGAACCCGATGTTGATGGCCGAGACGGTGGTGGTCGGCAGCAGCGCGTTGCGCACGGCGTGCCGGCGACGTACCGCGAGGTCGCGCAGGCCCTTGGCGCGGGCGGTGGTCAGGTAGTCCTCACCGAGCTCGTCGAGCAGGGAGGACCGCATGATCAGTGAGTACTCCGCGAGGTAGGCGAGCGTCAGGGTGAGCACGGGCAGGAACAGATGTCGTGCGGTGTCCAGCCAGCCCTTGATGCTGGACGGATCGACCCCGGTCGAGTGCAGGCCCCCGGTCGGGAACAGTCCGGGGAAGGGACCGAGCCCGACGGCGAAGGCGGCGATGAGCAGCAACCCGAGCCACCACTCCGGCATCGAGTAGAGCGTCAGCGTCGAGCCGGTCGAGAACTTGTCGAACGGGCCGCCGCGGTTCCAGGCGCCGAGCGTCCCGATCCAGACGCCGATGACCATCGCCAGGATGGTCGACGTGCCGACCAGCAGCAGCGTCGGCCAGAGCCGCTCGAGGATCAGGTCGCTGACCGGCACGCGGTAGCGCAAGGAGACGCCGAGGTGACCGGTGAAGGTGTTGCCGAGGTAGGTCACGAACTGCCGGCCGATGGACTGGTCGAGGCCGTACTCGTGACGGAAGGCCTCCAGCTGCGCGGCGGTCCGGAACCGCCCTCGGCCCAGGGTGCGGGCCGGGTCGCCGGGCAGCACCCGGAAGAGGAAGAAGTTGACCACCAGGACGAAGCACAGGCTGCCGAAGGCCCCGAGCACCTTCGAGCCGATGTACCGCCCGTAGGTGCGTGGCCGCGAGACGGGCTGGGTCGGCGCACTCGCGACGACGGTGCTCACGGCCGGATCACTCCCGCCGCGTCATTCACGCTCCGCGGCCGTGCTGCGGCGCCGGACGAGAAGCACCGCGCCACCGGCAAGCAGGACGACCAGCGCCGCGCCGCCGACGATGGCGCCGGTGTTGCTGCCCCCGTCGTCGCCACCGGACGACGACGAGACCGACTTCGCGGCGCCCGCGGCGTCAGGGATCCCGTTGCAGCTTCCCGCGTCCTTGGCCGGACGCAGCTGGGTGTAGTTCTTGGTGCCGTACTGCACCAGCCAGACGCCGCCCGGGTTGGGCTGCGGCTCGAAGCAGGCGAACCGGTCGGAGCGGAAGGCCTCGCCGATCTGCGGATAGGCGGTCACGATGTACGGCGTGTCCTCGTAGAGCTTCTGGGCCATCTTCTTCACGATGTCCTCGCGAGCGGAGAGGTCGGTCTCCTGGTTCTGCTGCGCGTACATCGCGTCGTACTCCTTGTCGCAGTACCAGGAGTCGGAGAGCCCGCCGCGCTGCGCACAGGTGAAGTCGGAGAGGATCGAGTCCGGGTCCGGCTCGACGTACCAGTCCCACTCGAAGGCGTCGTAGGTCCCTTCGAGGATGACGTCACCGAGCTTGCTGCTGTCCATCGCGGTGACCTTGGAGTCGATGCCGAGATCGCCGAGCCACTCCTTGAAGAAGTTCATCGTGTCGACCGAGTTCGGTGCGCTGGTGCGTGCGTAGAGCCGGAGCGTCCCCAGCGGCTTGCCGTTGGGGAGTGTCCGCTTGCCGCCTGACCCCTTCTTGTAGCCCGCCGCGTCGAGCTCCTCGCCCGCCTTCTTCAGGTCGAAGGTGAAGGCGTCCTCCTTGGGCGGCGTCCAGAGGAAGCGCTGGTACGCCGGGTGGATGACGCCGGAGCCCGGGAGCGCGGCCCCCTGGTAGGCGCTCTTGACCAGCCGGTCGCGATCGACCGCGTAGCCCAGCGCGTGCCGGAACTTGGGGTCGAGCACGGCGGGGTTGGGGTCGCCGATCGGCTTGTCGGTCTTCGTGTCCACCGAACCGGTGTTGAACCCGATCTCGTCGAAGTTCGGCGAGGTGCCGTTGTGGGCGGTGATGCCCTCCTTGCCCTTCAGCGCGCGCACCTGGAGGGGGCTGATGTCCTCGACGAAGTCGACCTCGCCCTTGATCAGTGCCTGCACCGCAGGGTCCTGGGCCTTGTAGAGCTTGAAGTCGACCTCGTCGACGTGCGGCTTGCCGCCCCAGTAGTCCTTGTTGGCGGTCAGCGTGTACGACGAACCGCCCTCGGTGCCCTGCACCATCTTGAACGGGCCGGAGCCGACGATCGGCTTCCCGCCCTGAGGGGTGTTGGAGAAGCTCTTCATCTGCTTCTCGCTGATGCTCTTCCAGACGTGCTCGGGGACGATCGGGATCGGCAGCAGCGGCAGCACGGCGTTGGACTTCTTCAGCGACAGCACCACGGTCTTGGCGTCGGGAGCGGTGACCGTGGAGACGTTGTTGAGGTAGCTCGACCAGTTGTTGGCCTCGACGGTCCCGTGCAGCACCCGGTTGTAGGTGTAGGCGATGTCGGCCGCGGTCAGGGGCACCCCGTCGGTCCACTTCACGCCGTCACGGATGTGGAAGGTCCACGTCTTGCCGTCCGCGGACGTGTCCCACTTGGTGGCCAGGGCCGGCTCAGGGGACATGTCCTTCATCGAGTAGCCGACCATGTAGTCGTACATCAGCGACCACATCTCGTAGGAGTCGGCCTCGACCCCTAGGAACGGGTTCAGCGAGTCGACGGGGTCGGTGAAGGCGACCGTGAACGTGACCTTGTCGGCACCGCTGGCCGGAGGGGTGGCAGCCAGTGACGGGGCGAGCGAGGCGAGGACGATCGCGAGGCATGCGACGATCCCCGAATGACGTCTCCGCCACGGGCTTCCCGTGAGCCGTTCGAGCACGTGCTTCACGGCGTGCACCGGCCGGACCCGTACCACTGGATGCGCGACCTCTCCTCCCCCGCGCTCCTCAGCCATCTCGACGCCGAGCGAGGTTGGTACGACTCTGCCACCGGGCATCTGGGCTCCCTGGTCGAGACGCTGCGGTCAGAGATGACCAACAGGGTGCCTGCTACTGACTCGTCGGTCAGTTGGCGTCACCATGGCTTTTCCTACTACACGGCGCTCCCGGCGGGAAGGGAGTACGCCCAGTTGTTGCGGGAAATCAACACTCCGGACCAGTCCGCGCCACCGGAATCTGCTGGGGACGGCGCGTCCGGCAACAGAATCAGTGGCGATCCGCAGGTCCTCCTGGACGTCAACGACCTGGTCGACGAGTCCGGGTACGTCGAGCTGGGTCTCACCCGGGTCAGCCCCGACGACCGGCTGCTGGCCTGGTCGGTGGACCGGACCGGTGACGAGGTCTACGAGCTGCACTTCCGCGACCTCACGACGGGTCCCGGACCCGGCAGCGACCTGGACGACGTGATCCCCCGCAGCTACTACGGCGGGGCGTGGAGCGCGGACTCGACGTACTTCTTCTACACCGTGCACGACGACGCGTACCGCCCGTTCCAGGTCTGGCGCCACCGGATCGGCACCCCGGCCGAGCAGGACGATCTCGTGCTCGAGGAGCCCGACGAGCAGTTCGAGCTCAACGTGCGCGCCTCCCGCTCCGGCGACCTGGTCGTGCTCTTCTCCGAGAACCGTGACACCAGCGAGGTGTGGGTGCTCGACGCGCGCCAGCCGCTCGGCGCTCCCCGGTCCGTCGGCGGTCGGCGACGCGGCGTGCAGTACCACGCCGAGCACGCCCTGCTGCCCGACGGGAGCGAGACGCTGCTGCTGGTCACCAACGACTCCGCGACGGAGTTCAGGCTCGCGCGCTGCCCCGTCCCCCGCAGCGGCGACCAGGACCACGGGGCCTGGTCGGCAGTGACGGCCCGAGGACCCGGCCGAGCGGCTGGAGCAGGCCGACGCGTTCGCCGGGCACGTCGTGCTGTCGTACCGGTCCGGCGGCTCGCAGCGGCTGCGGATCCTGCCGATCGATGACCTGGCAGGCGAAGGTCTGGTCCTCCAGTCGCAGTTCACCCCGGGATCGATCGCACTGGCGACCAACGCGGAGTTCGTCACCGACCGCATCACCGTCGAGGAGGAGTCGTACGTCGAGCCGTCTGCCTGGTCGGACGTCTCGCTCCTCGACGGCAGTCGCAACCCGCGGCTGCGCCGGGAGGCGCCTGGCCACGATCCGGCCCGCTACCTGGCCGAGACCAGGACGTTCCCGGCGCCGGACGGCACTGCCGATCCCCGCGACCGTCGTACGGCACCGGGAGACGCCGCTGGACGGAACGGCGCCCTGCCTGCTCTACGGGTACGGCGCCTACGAGGCCGTCGACGAGCCCGAGTGGGACCCGGCCCTGCCCAGCCTCCTCGACCGCGGTGTCGTCTTCGTGCACACCCACATCCGGGGCGGCGGCGAGGGTGGCCGGCACTGGTGGCTCGACGGGCACCTCGAGCACAAGCAGCACACCTTCGACGACCACATCGCGGTGGCCGACGGCTTGGCGGCCGAGGGCCTTGTCGACGGCAGCCGGATCGCGACCCGGGGCCTCAGCGCCGGCGGGCTGCTGCAGGGGGCGGTCTTCTCCCAGCGGCCGGACAGGTGGCGCGCGGTGGTGGCCGAGGTGCCGTTCGTCGACGTGGTCACCACGATGCTCGACCCCGACGTACCCCTGACAGCCAACGAGTGGGACGAGTGGGGCGACCCTCGCCGGCCCGAGGACTTCGAGTGGATGCTGGCCTACTCGCCGTACGACAACCTCCCAGCGGCGGGCCGGCGTCCGGACCTGATGGTGACCGGGGCACTGCACGACCCTCGGGTGATGGTCTTCGAGCCCGCCAAGTGGGTGGCCGCGCTCCGGGAGAGCGACCCGGAGTGGTCCCCGCGCTGCGTGTTCCGCGCCGAGACCGGCGCCGGCGCCCACGCCGGCCCCTCGGGCCGCTTCGCCCACCTCGCCTACGAGGCCGAGGTCTACGCCTGGCTCCTCGACAAGCTCGGCGCCATCGATGCCTGCGCTAGCTGAGGTGCCTGAGCTGCCAGGCGAGGGCCTCGAAACCCCCGCAACCTCGACTGCGGTCCCGACCTCAGGCGCCGCACCCGGTTTCGAGGCTCGTCGCTGACGCTCCTCACACCTCAACCAGCGGCCCGGCATCGCTGCACCGGAGTCAGCGCCACGGGTCCCTTCGCTGGTTGAGGTGCCCGAGCCGCCAGGCGAGGGCCTCGAAACCCGGCGACCTCGACTGTGGTCCCGACCCCGCGCACCGCACCTGGTTTCGAGGCTCGTCGCTGACGCTCCTCACACCTCAACCAACGGTGAGCCCACTACTGACTTGCGAGTCAGTAACGACTAGCGTGGGGACCGATGATCCGGACGACGCCTTTCCACCCGCGACTGAGCGAGCTCAACGACCAGGGGCTCTACACCCACTGGCAGGGCACGCTCTCGCCGCTGCGCTACACCCATGCGCCGAAGCACGAGTACTTCGCGGTGCGCAACTCCGTGGGGGTCTTCGACACCTCACCGCTGTTCAAGTACCGGATCACCGGCCCTGACGCCGAACGACTGCTCGCGCGAGCGCTGGTGCGCGACGTCCGGTCGTGCCGTCCGGGGCAGGCCCAGTACACCGCCTGGTGCGACGAGCGGGGCTTCGTGATGGAGGACGGGGTCGTCTTCCGCCACTCCGTGACCGACTTCCTGCTCACCTCGGCCCGTCCCGCCCTCGGCTGGTTCGCCGACCTCGGCTCCCGGATGAGGGTGGAGCTCGAGGACGTCTCGGACGAGCACGGGATGCTCGCCGTACAAGGGCCTCGCTCGCGCACGGTCCTGTCAGCACTGATGCCCGAGGCGGAGAAGCTCGCGTTCTTCGACCACACCCCCGCCAAGGTCGCCGGCGCCGCGGTCACGCTCTCCCGCACCGGTTACACCGGCGACCTCGGCTACGAGCTCACGGTCGGCAGCGACGACGCCGTCGCCGTGCTCGACGCGGTCCTGGAGGCGGGCGCGGGCCACGGCATGAGGCCGTTCGGTGAGGAGGCGCTGATGACCTTGCGGATCGAGGCCGGGCTCGCCCTCGTCGACGTCGAGTGGACCAACAGCCGGCTCGCGTTCGCCGACGCGCAGCGGGTGACACCGAAGGAGCTCGGGCTCGGCTGGATGCTGCGCGGCGTGCGCGACGGATCGCGGTCCTTCCTCGGCAGCGAGGCGATCAGGCGCGAGCTGCTGGAGGGCACCTCGCGCTGGGCGACCACCGGCATCGTCGTGGACTGGGCCGAGTGGGACGCGCTGCACCGCGACGCCGGCCTGCTGCCGCCGAAGTCCGAGACCACGCTGCCCTACGCGTCGATGCTGTACGACGAGCGGCACGAGGAGGTCGGCTACTGCACGAGCTTCGTCTACTCGCCCGTGCTGCAGCGCCACATCGGTCTCGCGCGGGTGCGCCCCGACCTCGCCGCGGCGGACACCGCGCTGCGGCTGGAGATCGCGCTGCTGCACCACAACACCACGGTCGGCGTACGCACGACGAAGCTGCCGTTCTTCAACCCGGAGAGGAAGACCGCATGACCAACGACTACGACGCGATCGTCGTCGGCGGCGGCCACAACGGGCTGACCCACGCGGCGTACCTCGCGAAGGCCGGTCTCCGGACGCTGGTGCTGGAGAAGAACGAGATGGTCGGCGGTGCGGCCATCACCGAGGAGCTGGTCCCGGGCTTCTCGTTCACGACGTTCTCCTACGCGCTGAGCCTGCTGCGCCCCGAGATCATCCACGAGCTCGACCTCGTCCAGCACGGGTTCATGCCGCTGATGATGCCGTCGTCGTTCCACCCCACCGGCGACGGTGACTACCTGCGCTTCGGAGACGACCACGCGCAGAACGTGCAGGAGATCCGGCGGCACTCGCCGCACGACGCGGACGCCTACGACCGCTACCACCACGACCTCGACCGCGTCTGCCAGGCGATCCGCCCGCTCTTCGACAACGCCCCGCCGAACATCTTCGGCAAGGACCCCCAGGACCAGGTGGACGTCAAGTGGCTGCTCGACCACCTCGGTGGCGTGGAGCAGAAGGTGATGCACGACGTCGTCCGCCTGCTCACCGGCAGTGCTGCCGACTGGCTCGACGACTACTTCGAGCACGACGCAGTCAAGGGCTTCCACGCCTCCTCCAGCATCATCGGCTCCAAGGTCGGGCCGATGTCGCCCGGCTCCGGGCTCGTGCTGCTGTTCCACAAGATGGGCGAGCACGACGGCCACCTCGGCTCCTGGGCCTTCCACAAGGGCGGAAACGGCGGCTTCACCCAGGTGCTTGCTCGCGCCGCCACGGCCTTCGGCGCCGAGATCCGGCTCGCCGCTCCCGTGACCGCGGTGCTCACCAAGGAGGGCCGCAGCTCCGGAGTCGTGCTCGAGGACGGCACCGAGCTCCGCGCGCCCGTGGTCGTCTCAGCGCTGGACCCACGACGCACCTTCCTCGAGCTGGTCGAGCCCGAAGAGCTCCCCGGCGAGCTGGTCGACAGCGTCGAGCGGATGCGGTTCCGAGGAGTCTCGGCCAAGGTCAACTTCGCGCTGGACGGTCTGCCCGTCTTCCCCGCCCTGCCCGACACGGTCGACCACTACGGCGGGTTCATGAACATCGGCCCCACCATCGAGTACGTCGAGAAGGCGTTCGACGCCGCGAAGTACGGCTGGTACTCCGAGAAGCCGTTCATCGACGCAGCCATCCAGTCGGTCGTCGACCCCGACATGGCCCCTCCCGGCAAGCACGTGATGTCGTGCTTCGTCCAGTACGCGCCGTACGAGCTCAAGGGCAGCGACTGGGAGACCGAGCGGGAGCCCTTCGGCGACAAGGCGCAGGCCGTGCTCGAGTCGCACTTCCCCGGCTTCGGCGACCTCGTGCTGCACCGCGAGGTGATCACCCCGGTCGACATCGAGGCACGAACCGGGCTGACCGAGGGCAACATCTTCGCTGGGGAGTTCCTGGCACCGCAGATGTACTTCTTCCGCCCGGCCCCGGGCTGGAGCCAGTACGCCACCCCGCTCGCTGGCTACTACCAGTGCGGATCCGGCACCCACCCCGGCGGTTGCGTGATCGGCTCTCCCGGCCGGCTGGCCGCACAACGAGTCCTGCGCGATCTCGGCCGCTGAACCTTCAACGACCCTGCGCCTGAGCCGTCCCGCAACGGGTACTGGAGGTCATGCCCACCTTCCCTGCCCACTCCTCGTCTGCGCACCTCGGCCGAGAGCTCCACGGATGAGCCGCCCCACCGGTGACTCCCGCGACGTCGCAGCCCCGCCCGGGTCCCGCGACGAGCCCGAGCTCGAGGAGACCTACGAGCGCCTGCTCTCCGAGGGACACGAACGGCTGGACCGTCCCCTCCTCCCCCTGATCTCCACCGGGCTCCTCGGCGGCGTCGACGTAGCCGTCGGCGTGCTGCTGTACCTGGTGGTCAAGGCCGAGACCGACAACTCCCTGCTCGCCTCGCTGGGCTTCACCGTCGGCTTCGTCGCGCTCCTCCTGGCCAACAGCGAGCTGTTCACCGAGAACTTCCTGGTGCCGGTCATCTCGGTCGCGGCGAAGAACGGCACGATCGTCCAGCTGGTCCGACTCTGGGCAGTCACGCTGGCCGCCAACCTGGTCGCCGGTTTCGCCATGGCCGGGATGATCGTCGTCGCGCTCCCACAGGTCCGCAAGGTCGCGGTCACCTCGGGGTCGCACTACGCCCACCTCGGCGTCTCGTGGCGCTCGTTCTTCCTCGCTGTGCTCGCCGGAGCAGTGATCACGCTGCTCACCCGGATGCAGCACGCGACGGACAACCTCGGGGTGCAGCTGGTGCCTGCGGTGATGATGTCGTTCGTCCTCGTCGGGGCGCAGCTGTTCCACTCCGTCCTCGACTCGATCCTGATGTTCGCGGGCCTGCTGACCGGCAAGGCGGACTACACCTACCTCGACTGGCTCGGCGCCCTCGGCTGGTCCGCGTTCGGCAACCTGGTCGGCGGGCTGGTGCTCGTCACCGGCGTACGGCTGCTGCGCGTCCCCCACCGCGTCGCCGAGAGCCGCGCTGAAGGGCAGACGGGCTGAACCTCGTCGAGCAGTTCTGCGAGGATGTGGCCCGGTCATCGGAGGCCGATGGGGGCGGTAGTCCCGAGAGCCCGAACCTCCGATGTCGCGGGCCTCTAGCTCAACTGGCAGAGCAGCGGACTTTTAATCCGCGGGTTCCGGGTTCGATCCCCGGGGGGCCCACCACATGCAGTGTGTTACTTCGGTTGAGGGGTGACATTCGGGGTTCGGTTGAGGGGTGACACACCTTCGGGTGATGGGTGACACCTACTTCGGTTGATTGGTGACACTCCCGGCATGCGGGAGTTGAGCGTGGCAGAGCAGCGGTATCAGGCCGTGCTGGCAGTGATCAGCGACGGTGAGACGGTCAAGGATGTGGCCGCCCGGTTCGGGGTGGCTCGCAAGACGGTCCATGACTGGTTGGCCAAGTACGAGGCCGGTGGTCTTGAGGGTCTGGGCGATGGGTCTCATCGCCCGAGGTCGTGTCCTCATCAGATCGACTCGGGGGTCGAGGTGGCGATCGCGCGGATGCGGCATGCCCATCCGGGGTGGGGTCCGCGGCGGTTGGTCTTCGAGCTCGAGCGGGCTGGGGTCAGTCCGGTGCCCTCGGAGTCGGCGGTCTATCGGGCGTTGAAGCGGCTGAACCTGATCGACCCCACCGGACGGCGACGCCGGGACAGGAAGTGGAAGCGGTGGGAACGCGGGGAGCCGATGGAGCTGTGGCAGATCGACACGGTGGGCGGGTTCGTCATCGCACAGGCTCGCGGAGTCGGGGACCTTCAGGGCCAAGGCGTTGACCGGGGTCGATGACCACTCCCGGTTCTGCGTGAGCGCGTTCCTGATGCGACGGGAGACCTCGGGCAACGTCTGCGAGGGCCTGGCCCGGGCGATGCGGACCTGGGGTGTCCCGGGGCAGATCCTGACCGACAACGGCAAGGTGTTCACCGGCCGGTTCGGCCGGCCACCGGTTGAGGTGCTCTTCGACCGGGTCTGCCGGGAGAACGGCATCGAGCACCTGCTGACCCAACCCAGGTCGCCCACGACCACCGGCAAGATCGAGCGGTTCCACCGGGCGCTGCGAGCCGAGTTCCGCACCGACCGGGTCTTCGCCTCCATCGGCATCGCGCAAGCCGAGCTCGATGAGTGGGTCGCCGACTACAACACCCGCCGGCCCCACCAGGGCCTCGACATGGCCACCCCGGCCAGCCGGTTCCTGCGCCAGGAGAACGCGCCGGTGACTGCACTGCACGGCCACCGCGCCTGGGACGGCTCCGGGCGCCCCCGTGAGGACCGCACCGACGGCGCCTGGGTCACCAGGCGTGCCAGCGCCGTGGGTGTGGTCTGCGTCAGCTGGCAACAGGTCTGCCTCGGCAAAGCCGCCGCCGGCAGACCCATCGACGTCTGGGTCACCGACGCCGTGCTCCAGTTCTACGACGGCGAGAAGCTCCTACGCACCGAAGCCAGGACCAGCACCGGGGAGGTGAGAAGGAAGCGAGCACAAGTGCCCGGCGGACAACGTAACCTCAAGACGAGTGTTACGGATCAGGCGAAGTAGATCTGTCACCCATCAACCGAACGTCTTCAGGCCCACCACATGCAGGTGCGAACGCGCTTGATCGTCCCTGCTTGGCTCGTGGCATGAGCATCCGGATGGCCGTGCTGGGCGACTCGATCGCCTGGGGACAGGGCGCCGCGCGCGAGCGTGACCGGCTGTCGGCTCGGTTGGTCGACGGGTTGGCCTCCAGGGGCTACGACGTGGAGGCGCGCGTGTTCGCCGTACGGGGAGCGCGGAGCGCCAGCCTGGCGGCACAGGTCGGCCAGGCGCTGTCCTGGAGTCCCGACCTGGCCGTCGTGGTGATCGGCGCCAACGACCTCACCCACCTCGTGCCTGTCGAGGCTGCCGCTCAGGCCCTGGCCGAGGCCGTACGACGCCTGCGCACATCCGGCGCCGAGGTCGTCGTCGCGCCGGCCCCCGACCTCAGCGCGGTGCCGCACGTGCCGGTGTTCCTGCGCGAGACCGTGCGGGCCGCGGGTGACCTCCTGCGTGAGCGCCAGACATCGGTCGTGTTGGCCGAGGGCGGCCGCGTCGCCGATCCCGACCAACGTGCATCGAGGGCCTTCGCCACCGACCCTTCCCTGTTCTCCGCCGACCGCTTCCACCCCTCGAGCGCCGGGTACGGCGTGATCGCGGACTCACTGCTGCCCGCCGTCCTGGAGGCCGCAGGGCACGTGGCGGCAGGCAGGACCCAGGCAACCTAGGGGCCGTCGACGACGAATCCGACGTGCCGTTTCGGGTACCGGGTGTTTTCCGACGCACGGGTACGAGGAGGTCACGAGATGAGCACCACCAGCTACGGGAACTCGCCGATGGCGGCAGACGGCAAGGCAGTTCGCACGGCGGCGAAGGCAGTAGGAGCCGTCTTCCTGCTGGTCGGCATCCTGGGGTTCATCCCCGGTATCACCAGCCACTACGGGGATCTGAGCTTCGCCGGGCACATGAGCGGGGCCAAGCTCCTCGGCCTGTTCCAGGTCTCGGTGCTGCACAACATCGTCCACCTGCTCTTCGGGATTGCCGGCCTCGCCCTCTCCCGCGTGAGCAGGAGCGCCTTCCTGTTCCTGGTGGTGGGCGGAGTGATCTACCTGGTGCTGTGGATCTACGGCCTCGTGGTCGACATGAACAGCCAGGCGAACTTCGTGCCCCTGAACACCGCGGACAACTGGCTGCACCTGCTCCTCGGCGTGGGGATGGTCGCGGTGGGCTTCCTCACCTACCGCGCGGTGGGTGGTCGTTCCGAGGTGTCCAAGAAGGCACAGGGCGCGTAGCGCCGGCGCGCACACGGCTGCGGACGGTGGCAGCCAGCCGCCGAATCGCACGCGAGCAGGCGTGTTCATTTCTCCCCGCACGGGGCAGAATGGGTGCACACTCGTGCTCGGGTGTGCGGTGCGTTGCGGAGGTGCGATGGGTTCGGCACGGAGCAGGGAAGCGGTCACTGACCAGCAGTCGGTGCGCGACCGGATGCAGACGCGTGCGCGGGAGCAGTCTGGTGACGAGCGGGGTCCGTACCTGACTCCGCAGTGGCTCGACCACTCCTTCGTGCTCCCGGCAGCGGACGAGCACGCAGAGCCCTCGCTGCCTTCCCCCCGCGGGGAGCTCCCGGTGCCGACCAGGGCGATCGACGAGGCCGTGCCGGTCTTCGAACGGCCGGCGACGCCGGACATCGACTTCGTCGCCGTCGTACGACGCGCAGACATCGTCCGCCGGGCAAGGATCGTGACGGCGGCCGCCCTGCTCGTGGCACTGGTCGCAGCGGTCGTCTTCCAGGTGACCAGCCAGCCCGTGGTCGCTGCCCTGGCCGTCCTCGCCGTGGTCGTCACCCTCGGCGCGGCAGCGACGCGGGTGCTGCTCAACCGGGCGCCGGTCCCGTACCTCGACGCCTGAGCGCGCTCTCGACGACCGCAGGGTGCGCTCGCTGCACGACCGGCTGACCCGAGTCTGCCGTCACGTGGGTAGTGGAACGTGTTCTAGCCTGCTGCGGTGAGCACGCCCCAGTACCGCGTCGTGGAGATGACCGAGGCCGAGGTCGAGACCGAGCGGAGAGTGCTGGGCGGACTGGCACAGAGCATCCGGCTGCTCAACGAGGCGTCGCTGCGCACGACGATCGCTCCCGAGGAGGTCGACGCCATCCGCGCCGAGGTCGACCGGCTCACCGAGCAGCTGAGCCGGGAGCAGATCCCGGGCGCGTTCGGGGTGAGCTTCACCCCCGACGGCACCGTGCGTGGGCACGGCAACGCGGTGGTGGGGCTGCGCAACCCGATCGCCGTACCGCTGCAGATCCACAAGGACGGGCACGGGCACGCGACCGCCGAGTTCCACCTCGGCGCGCTCTACGAGGGTCCTCCCGGCTGCGTCCACGGCGGCGTGCTCGCCCTGCTGCTCGACCAGGTGCTGGGCGAGTCAGCGGCGGACGGCGGCTCCCCGGGGATGACCGGCACCCTGACCCTGCGCTACGTGCGCCCGACCCCGCTCGGCGACTGCTCGATCGAGGCCTGGGTAGACCACGTCGAGGGGATCAAGACGATCGTCAAGGGTGAGTTCCGGCGCGACGACGGCCGCACCACGGTCGAGGTCGAGGGGATCTTCATCCTGCCCAAGTGGGCGCGCGAGGCGATGTCCGAGGAAGAGCACCGCCCGCCACGCTTCGAGTGAGGAGGCCGCTAGCCGGCGAGGGGACGGCCGCGCTGCCCGGTGTCGGTGAGCCGCGACTCCTCGGCCGCCTGCGCCTCGAGCTCCGCGCGCCGGTCGGTCGAGGTGCTGGGCGCGCTGACCAGCGTCGCGGCGCCTCCGGGCAGCTGCTTGAGGGCGGCTCGCGGCGAAGATCTGCTGCTCGGTCGCCGTACGTTCCGACCTGTCGTTGGACAGGAACGTCACCGTCCAGTGCAGCAGCGCCGTCACCTGGTTCTTGAAGCCGGTCAGGTAGAAGAGGTGGATGAACAGCCAGACGAGCCAGGCGATGAACCCGGTCATCTGGATCTTCCCGACCTTCATCACCGCGTCGAAGCGGGAGATCGCGGCCAGGTCGCCCTTGTTGAAGTACTTGAACGGCTTCTGCGGCGCCTTGCCGGCCTGACGACGCTTGATCTCCCTGGCGGCGTACTTCGAGGTCTGGATGGCGACCTGCGCCACACCGGGCAGGTGGTTGAGCGAGATCATGTCGCCCACCACGAACACCTCGGGGTAGCCGGGCAGCGTCAGGTCGGGGTTGACCTCGATCCGGCCGGCGCGGTCGAGCGCGGCTCCGGACTGCTCGGAGAGCTGCTCGCCGAGCACGCTGGCCTGGACGCCGGCCGCCCAGATCTTGGTGACGGCCTCGATGCGGCGCTCGCCGCCGTCCTTGTCCTGGACGACCAGCCCGCGCTCGTCGACGTCGGTGACCATGGCGCCGAGCTGTACCTCGATGCCGAGCTTCTCCAGGTCGCGCTTGGTCTTCTCGCCGAGCTTCTTGCCGAACGGCGGCAGCACCTGGCCGGCCGCGTCCAGCAGGATCACGCGCGCCTGCCGCGAGTTGATCGCCCGGAAGTCCCGCTTCAGGGTGAGCTTGGACAGCTCGGCGATCTGTCCTGCCATCTCCACGCCCGTCGGGCCGGCGCCGATGACGACGAAGGTGAGCAGGTGGTCGACGTTCTCGCCGTTCACCGCGAGGTTCTCCGCGAGCTCGAAGGCGCCGAAGATGCGGCCGCGCAGCTCGAGCGCGTCGTCGATGCTCTTCATGCCCGGCGCGTACTCCGCGAACTGGTCGTTGCCGAAGTAGGACTGCCCGCTGCCGGCAGCGACGATCAGCGAGTCGTACGGCGTCACGCTCTCGCGGCCCAGCACGTGGTGGGTCACCGTGCGCTGCTCGAGGTCGATGCCGGTGACCTCGCCGAGGAGGACGCGTGCGTTGCGCTGGCGCGCGAGCACCTCACGGGTCGCCGGCGCCACCTCGCCCTCGGACAGGATCCCGGTGGCCACCTGGTAGAGCAGGGGCTGGAAGAGGTGGTGCGTGGTCTTCGCGATCACGGTGACCTCGACGTCCGCCCCACGCAGCTCCTTGGCGCCGAACAGACCGCCGAAGCCGGAGCCGATGATGACGACTCGGTGCGGCCGCCGAGGAAGGTTTCCGGACCGCGGCGCCGCGCTCGACGGCTCCTGCGATTCGTCGGGGGTCACGGCTCGAGTGTGCAGGCTCGTCGTTGCATTCACATCAGCCATAACGTCCACGGTTCCCAAATCCTGCCGATCCGCACCTGCGCGTGGGCGTCTGATCCGTCACATCGGCTGCACCGGCGCGACCGCCGATCGGGCACGATGACACCGTGACCCACTACGACCTCGTCCTGATCGGCACGGGTTCGGGCAACTCCGTGGTCGACCGCCGCTTCAAGGACTGGAAGGTCGCGATCGTCGAGGAGAACCTCTTCGGGGGGACCTGCCTCAACGTGGGCTGCATCCCGACCAAGATGTTCGTCTACCCCGCCGACGTCGCCCACCAGGCCCGCCACGGCAGCCAGCTCGGGCTGCGGACGTCGTACGACGGGGCGAGCTGGCCGGCGATCCGCGACCGGATCTTCGGGCGGATCGACCCGATCGAGCAGTCCGGCCGGCAGTACCGGCAGTCGCTGGAGAACATCGACCTCTACGAGTCCCACTGCACCTTCGCGGACAACCACACGCTGCACATCCACGGCGACGAGGAGCGCGAGATCACTGCCGACCAGGTGGTGATCGCCGCCGGTAGCCGCGTCCTTCCCGCAGAGATCCCCGGCCTCGAGGACGTCACGTACCACACCAGCGACACGGTGATGCGGCTCGAGGAGCTGCCCGAGCGGATGACGATCGTCGGCGGGGGCTTCGTCGCCGCCGAGTTCGCGCACGTGTTCTCCTCGCTCGGCACCGCGGTCACCTTGGTGCACCGGGGCGAGGCGCTGCTGCGGAAGGAGGACGAGGAGGTCGCCGCGACGTTCACGCGACTGGCATCCGCGCAGTGGGACGTGAGGCTGTCGACGACGGTGACCCACGTCGCCCGCGGCGAGCACGGGCAGGTGGTGACCACGCTCTCCGACGGCACCACCCTGGACAGCGACGTCCTCCTGCTCGCGACCGGCCGCGTGCCCAACGCCGACCGGCTCGGCCTGGAGAACACCGACATCGCCGTACGGGACGGCATCGTGGTGGTCGACGAGTACCAGCGCACCACGGTGCCGGGCGTGTGGGCGCTCGGCGACGTCGCGAACACCTGGGACCTCAAGCACGTCGCCAACGCCGAGGCCCGGGTCGTGCGCCACAACCTGCTCTCCCCCGACGAGCTCGTCGCGGCCGACCACCGCTTCGTGCCGAGCGCGGTGTTCACCTCCCCCCAGGTGGCCAGCGTCGGCCTCACCACGCAGCAGGCGGTCGAGCAGGGCGTCGAGCACCGCAGCGGTGACCCACGACTACGCCGACATCGCCTACGGCTGGGCGATGGAGTCCTTTCCCGGAGACTCCTTCGTCAAGCTGGTGGGCACGCCCCGACGGCCAGCACCTGCTGGGCGCGCACCTGATCGGCCCGCAGGCCAGCAACCTGATCCAGCCGCTGATCCAGGGGATGAGCCTGGGTACGACGGTCCCGCAGATGGCGCACGGGCAGTACTGGATCCACCCGGCGATGGCGGAAGTCGTCGAGAACGCATTGTTGAAATTGATCCGGTAATAGCCGCCGAACCCCTGTTACTGCCCTAGGGTTTGTCGAGGCGGATGGGGAATTCTCGCGCGTCCGCTCACGTCAGTTCAGCCGGAGTGAGGGACGGTGACCCTGACCAAGCGAAGTTTGGTCCTGCCGGCGAGTCCACCCTCGGTGAAGCTCGCACGGTCCTGGGTGTCCAAAGTCCTCGAGGAGATCGGCCGGGAAGACCTGGTCGACTCCGCGCAGCTGGGCGTCTCGGAACTGGTCACGAACGCGCTGATCCACTCGCGCCCGCCCCTGTCCGTGCGGGTCCGCGGCACCATCGACCACCCGCGCATCGAGGTCGTGGACTCCTCGCCGGTCCCCCCGCAGCGCGTGGCCGTGGTCCCGGAGATCGAGGACGTCGACGACGCCAACCTGACCACCTTCGGTCGCGGGCTGGACCTGGTCGCGATGATGTCCACGCGCTGGGGCTCCGACCTCGCCCACGACGGGCGCAGCAAGTCGGTGTGGTTCGAGCCCAGTGGCGAGCTCAGCGCCGAGGCCCACCACGAGGGCGAGATCTTCGCCTTCGACCCGCAGCTCGGCGACACCGACGAGACCGCCGACGGCGAGCGGATGACCCTGCACCTGCTCGGCGTGCCGGCCCGGCTGTTCGGCGAGCTGCGCCGCTACCACTTCGAGGTCCGCCGCGAGATGCGGCTGCTGGCTCTCACCGACCCGGAGTCCTACCCGCTGGCCACCGAGCTCACCGACATCTTCGTCCGCGCGGACCGAGACCGCCGCTCCACCAACGGGATCTCCCTGCTGGACCAGGCCATCTCCGATGGCGCCGACTCCGTCGACCTGGAGTACTCCATCCCCGTCTCCGCCCCGACCACGATGACTCGCATCCGCGACCTGCTCGTCGAGGTCTACGACCTGTTCTCCTCCGAGCACCTGCTCGCGCTGCAGCCGCCGCAGGTGCTGATGGACCTGCAGGACTGGTACTTCAGCGAGTTCGGGCGCCAGGCACGCGGCGAGGAACCGACCCGTTGGGCCGGTCCCACCTCGATGCCGTCCTGAGACCGCTGGCAATGGCCGCGCCGGTCCCGCTCACCACCGGCATCCTGCTGACCGCGGCCGGTGGCGCCGCCGGCGCGCTGGCCAGGTGGGGACTGGAGGAGAGCTTCCCCGCGCACGGGACCGCGTTCCCCTGGACCACCTTCGCCGTCAACGTGATCGGTTCCGGGTTGCTGGCATTGCTCGGCATCCTGCCGGCCGTACGCCGGCGGCCGGCACTGCCGGTGCTCCTGGGCACCGGCGTCCTCGGCGGATTCACCACGATGTCCGCGGCCTCGGTGGACACGGTGCGGCTCCTCGACCACGGCGCCACGATCACCGGGACGGCGTACGCGCTGGGCACGCTGGGCGCCGCGCTGCTGCTCGTGGGCGCGATCGCCAGGCTCGACCCGCTGGGCGAGCATGAGCTCGAGGCCGAGGAGGGCGACCGATGACCCCGCTGCTCGTCGTGGTGGGCGCGGCCGTCGGCGCACCGGTGCGGTTCGTCCTGGGTCGGCTGCTCGACGGCGCGGGTGCACTGGGGCACGCTCGCGGTGAACCTGGTGGGCTCCTTCGTGCTCGGTCTCCTGACGACGGCCGGAGTCTCCGCGTCCGCGATGGCGCTCCTGGGCACGGGCTTCTGCGGCGGCCTGACGACGTACTCGTCGTTCTCGGTGCAGACCGTCGACGCCGGCGCGCGGCGTGGGGCGGCGTACGTCCTGATGACCATCGGCGGCTGCCTGCTGACCGCGGCACTGGGGTACGGCGTCGGTTCCGCCGTGTCCTAGCCTCGAGACATGCCCGGCTTCCTCCTGCGCGATGCACGGCTCGTGCCGCTGGAGCCGGGTCTCGCGGGGGCGGAGCCGGTCGACGTGCTCGTCCGCGACGGCCGCGTGGACGAGGTCGGGCCCGGGCTGGACGTGCCAGACGACGTGGAGCAGCACGACGCCGCCGGGCGCTGGCTGATGCCCGGGCTGTGGGACCAGCACGTGCACCTGGGGCAGTGGACCCAGACGGCGCAGCGGCTGGACCTCCGCGGCACACCCACCCTCCGCTCCGCCCTGGACCTCGTCTCGGAGCGGCTCACGACGCTGCCCGACGTGCCGGTCGTGGGTTGGGGGCACCGCCCGGCCAGCTGGGCCGAACAGCCGACGGTCTCCGCGCTCGACGACCTCTCCCGGGTCCGTCCGGTGGTGCTGATCAGCGGCGACGGCCACCACGCCTGGCTCAACTCGGTGGCGATGCGCGGGCTGGGGATCCGCGAGCGGGAGGGCATGGTCAGCGAGGCCGAGTGGTTCGCGGCGTACCCGCGCCTGCACCACCTCGTCGGTGACGACGGCGGCTCACCCGAGGCCTACCTGAACACGATGCGGCTGGCAGCGGCCCGAGGCGTCGTCGGCGTGGTCGACCTCGAGTTCGACCAGGCCGTCGAGGAGTGGCCCGAACGTACGGCCGTCGGTGCCGAGCTGCTCCGCGTCCGGGTCGGGGCGTACGTCGACACGCTGGACGCCTTCCTCGCTGCCGGACTGCGCACCGGTCAGCAGATGCCCGGCTGCAGCCACCTGGTCACGATGGGTCCGCTGAAGGTCATCTCCGACGGCTCGTTGAACACCCTCACGGCATGGTGCAGCACGCCGTACCACGACGGCAGCACCGGCGCGGCCAACATCTCCGGCGACGGGCTGCGCGCGGTGATGGAGGCCGCCAACCGTCATGGCCTGACCGTGGCCATCCACGCGATCGGGGATGCGGCGGTGGACCAGGCGCTCACCGCCTTCGAGCGGACCGGCGCCCGGGGCTCGATCGAGCACGCCCAGCTGATCCAGCGCCAGGACGCCAAGCGGATGGCCGCCGCGGGGATCCGGGCCAGCGTGCAGCCCGCCCACCTGCTCGACGACCGCGACCTCACCGAGCGGCTCTGGCCGGACAAGTGCGACCGGTGCTTCGCCCTGCGCTGGCTGGCCGACGAGGGGGTCGAGCTGGCGCTCGGTTCGGATGCGCCCGTGGCACCGCTGGACCCGTGGCTGGCTGTCGCGGCCGCCGTGCACCGCTCGGTCGACGGCCGCACGCCGTGGCACCCCGAGCAGTCACTGACTCCCCGCGAGGCACTGGCTGCGAGCACCGACGGGCTCGGCACCGTCGACGCAGGCCACCCCGCCGACCTCGTCCTCCTCGACGCCGACCCGCTCGCCCCCGGCTCCCCCGCCGACCAGGCCGAGGCGCTCCGCGAGATGCACGTCGCCGCCACCTGGGTCGACGGCGTGCTGGTGCACTCGGACTGGTGAGGGTGGGGCTGCGGTTTCACCGGCCAACCAGTGAAACTGGCACTTTGTGACCGTTAATTCGCGCGCTTCTGCGAGTTTCACCGGTCAGCCGGTGAAACTGCACCTCCCCGGAGCCCCAGCGCGATGGTCAGCTCGAGGAGGGCGTCGGGGTCCTCGAGGCGGTCGCCGAAGACCTCGCGCAGCTGGCCCATGCGGTAACGCACGGTCTGGGGGTGGACGAACAGCTCGGCGGCGACCGCCTCGCGACGTCCCTGGTGCAGCAGCCACGAGCGCAGCGTCTCGGTGAGCTTCTGGGCGCTCGTGTCGCCCAGCTCGTCGAGCGGGGCGAGCACCTTGCGGCGCAGGTCCGCCAGGGCGGCCGCGTCCGCGCTGAGCACCAGGTCGACGAGGTGCTCCTCGCTGTCCGGGCCGAGCCCGAGGCGCCGTACCCGCACGGCGCGGTCGAGCGACTCGCTCACCCGCTCCCACGGACGGGCCGGACCCGCCACGGCACCGCGGTCGGCAAGGCTGCGCAGGAGTCCGGCGCGCCCGCGGCCGTGCACGCCGGGCACGAGCAGGGCGACCTCGCCGTCACCGTCCGCGAGCTGTGGCGCCTCGGCGGCCTGCAGGGTCTCCGCCGACAGGCTCGCCAGCACCGGGCGCACCTGGGACCCCGGTACGACGACCGCCGTCAAGGTCTTGGGGGCCTGCCACTCGGCGCGCTCGGCCGCCTCGGCCACCGCCTCGGGCGGTGACCCGTCGAGCAGCCGGACCGCCAGGCGCTCCAGGAGGCGCTGCCGGACCCGCCCGGTGTTCTCCAGCTCGTCGGTGTGGCCGGCCATGCTGGCCGCCGAGAGCTGCTCGATGTAGGCGAAGACGAGGGTGGCGAAGCGGGCCAGGGTCTCGGCGTCGACGCCCGTGCGGACCGCTGCGGCCGACAGCTCGCTCCACGAGACCCGCGCGCCGATGCGGTAGGCCGAGAGCAGCGCGTCGACCGTACGTCCCCCGCGCGCCTCGCCGCGGCCGAGCTGGTAGGCGCCGTCCACGGCCTCTGCGGGAGGGGTCTCACCGCTGGAGCGCGAGGCGAGCTGGACGAAGCCGCCGAGCGCGGTCTCCACGGCCAGCCTGATCGTCTCGCCCATGGCGCCGGAGAGCGCGTCGGAGTAGCTCGGCACCGCGTCGATGATCGTCGCGACCGTCTGCTCGGCCAGTCCCGGAAGCACCCGCCGGAGCTCCGCAACCGTCTCTGGAGTCAGTCGGAAGGCGGGTTCCGTGGCGGCGGTCACTGCATTTGTCTCCTGTGAACAAAACGGCGGGGTCGGTTCACGCCGCTTGGTCAGGATTTTAGCCCGGATCTTCATCAGACTGAAGACATGGCCCTGACCTCTCTTCTGCGTACCTCCCCGGCGGCGACCCCGTCGTGGAGCAGGGCGCTGCGAGACGGAGCCCGTCGCGTGGCCGAGCTGGCCGCCACGCCTCTCGTCCCGGCCGACTACCTCGACGTCTTCAACCCCCTGCGCAAGGGTGCCGACCTCCGCGGACGCGTCGAGGAGGTCCACCCCGAGACCGCAGACGCAGTCACCCTGGTGATCCGCCCGGGCGCTGACTGGGCCGGTCACGTGCCGGGCCAGTACGTCCGCGTGGGCATCGACGTCGACGGCGTCCGCCTCTGGCGTGCCTACTCCCTGACCCACGGTCCTCGCGCCGACGGCCGGATCAGCATCACCGTCAAGGCCGTGCCCGACGGCAAGGTCAGCCACCACCTGGTGCGCGACATGCGCCCCGGGACGCTGGTGCACCTCGAGCAGGCGGCCGGCGAGTTCGTGCTGCCCCCCGACGGCGGCCCGCTCCTGTTCGTCACGGCGGGCTCTGGCATCACCCCGGTGATCGGGATGCTGCGCAACCTGTTCCCCGTCGCCGACAGCGGCGTCGTCCGGTTGGAGCGCAGCGCGTCGTACGACATCGTCGTGGTGCACGTCGCCCCGACCGAGCCCGACTCGATCTTCATCGACAACCTGCGCTCGCTCGACGAGGCCGGGATGATCCGCCTGGTCGCGCGGTACGACGACCAGCACGGTCTCCTCGACGTCGATCAGCTCGGCGAGCTGGTGCCCGACCTGCACGAGCGCACCACGTTCGCCTGCGGCCCGGCCGGACTGCTCGACGCGCTCGAGCGCCACCACGAGCAGCACGGCCTGGCCCTGATGACCGAGCAGTTCCGGGTCGCCAACCTGGTCACCGGGGAGGGCGGCACCGTCACCTTCACCGAGGCCGGCACCACGTTCGAGGCCACCGGCGACCGGCCGATCCTCGAGCAGGCGGAGGAAGCCGGCGTGCTGATGCCGAGCGGGTGCCGGATGGGCATCTGCTACAGCTGCGTGCTCCCTCTCCGCGAGGGCACCGTGCGCGACCTGCGCAGCGGTGACCTCACCAGCGCCGTCGAGGGCGACGGCGTCCGCGTCCAGACCTGCATCAACGCTGCCGCCGGCAGCTGCACCTTCGACCACTGACCATGACTCAACCACTGCGTGGTTTCGACAAGCTCAACCACCGAGGAGATCGCATGACCGTCCTGCAGAAGAAGTCCGACAACCCGATCGCCCACCTGTCCCCCGAGGACATCGAGGACATCGGCCGCGAGCTCGACGCGATCCGCGCGGAGTTCATCGAGAAGCGCGGCGCCACCGACGCGGCGTACATCCGCAAGGTGATCGACACCCAGCGCAAGCTCGAGCTCGGCTCACGCGCAGTGCTCCTGTTCTCGCTGTTCCCGCCGGCCTGGTTCGTCGGTACGGCGGGCCTCTCGATCGCCAAGATCCTGGAGAACATGGAGATCGGCCACAACGTCATGCACGGCCAGTGGGACTGGATGCGTGACCCGAAGATCCACTCGACCACCTGGGAGTGGGACAACGCCTCCCCGGCCGAGCAGTGGAAGCACTCGCACAACGAGGTGCACCACAACTTCACCAACGTCGTCGGCAAGGACAACGACCTCGGCTACGGCATCATGCGCGTCGACGAGGACCAGCGCTGGCACCCGATCTACCTCGCGCAGCCGCTGTGGAACTTCATCAACGCCTGCTTCTTCGAGTACGGCATCGCGGCGTACGACCTCGAGCTCGGCAAGATGATCAAGAAGAAGATGACCAAGAGCGCGGAGTTCAAGGCCAAGACGAAGGTCACGCTGGGCAAGATCCGCCGCCAGTTCACCAAGGACTACGTCGTGCACCCGCTCGTCTCGGGGCCGTCGTTCCTGCACACGCTGAGCGCCAACTTCGTGGCCAACCTGGTCCGCAACTGGTGGACGCACTCGGTGATCATGTGCGGCCACTTCCCCGAGGGCGTGGCCACGTTCGAGAAGCACTCGATCGAGGGCGAGACGAAGGCGGAGTGGTACGTGCGCCAGATGCTCGGCGCCGCCAACATCTCCGGCTCCAACGCGATGCACATGATGACCGGCAACCTCTCCTTCCAGATCGAGCACCACCTGTTCCCCGACCTCCCGAGCAACCGCTACAAGGAGATCGCCCCGCAGGTGCAGGCGCTGTTCGAGAAGTACGACCTGCCCTACGTCACCGGCTCGCTGCCCAAGCAGGTCGCCTCCGCGTGGCACAAGGTGATCCGCCTGTCGCTGCCCAACGACTTCATGGGCGTCAACGCCAACCCCACCCCGCTCCCCCGCCGCGAGGAGCAGCCCGTCGCTGCCTGAGCGGAAATCCGATAGTCCAGGACGTTCGGGTCCTCGGGAGACCCTTCTGAGGGCCCGTTCGTCCTGGACTATCGGTCTACCGTCATGAGCATGGAGGTCGGCGAGGCGGAGTTCGAGCGACTCGTCTCGGTCGCGCTCGACGGGATTCCCGGCGGAGCTGGCCTCGCTGATGGACAACGTCGTCGTACTGGTCGCCGACGAGCCGCCGGCCGACGACCCCGACCTGCTGGGGCTGTACGACGGTGTGCCGCTGACCGAGCGGGACAGCGGCTACACCTTCCTCCCGCCCGACCGGGTCTTCGTCTTCCGCGGCCCGCTCACCCGGATGTGCACGACCACCGAGGAGCTGCTCGACGAGGTCCGGATCACCGTGGTGCACGAGATCGCCCACCACTTCGGGATCGACGACGAGCACCTGCACGACCTCGGCTACGCCTGAGAACGGGCTCCCCTAGACTTCTGCCGGTCACCGCGAGGTGGCGGGGCCCCCATCGTCTAGCGGCCCAGGACCCCGCCCTTTCACGGCGGTAGCACGGGTTCGAATCCCGTTGGGGGTGCGACGAAGGTCCCGCTGGTTGAGGTGCGAAGGCCGCCAAGGCCTGAGCCTCGAAACCCGGTACGCCCGACCGGGGTCCGCACTCCTGCCGACCCACCAGGTTTCGAGGCCCTCGCTGGGGCTCGGGCACCTCAACCGGCGTGACCAGAAGGCGCGACTTCGAGTCCATTCGGTGGTGCGGCGGCGGAGGTTGCAGCCGATTTCGGGGCGACCCCTCCCGGCTGTTAGCATTTCGTGGCTCCGGGCGCAGGTCCGAGTTGCACCATCCAGGCCCCGTAGCGCAGTTGGTTAGCGCGCCGCCCTGTCACGGCGGAGGCCGCGGGTTCGAGTCCCGTCGGGGTCGCTGAGGGAGTCATCTCCTCAGGGGCAGGTAGCTCAGTTGGTACGAGCGTCCGCCTGAAAAGTGGAAGGTCGGCGGTTCGACCCCGCCCCTGCCCACCACTGGTCCACGAAGTCGGAGACCCACCCCGGGCTCCGGCTTCGTGCCCACCACGCCCAGTGCTGCCTTAGGCGTGTGCCCACTCCCGGCCGAGCCAGCGGCGCACCCGGTCGGCGCCGAAAGCCACCTTCCGCGCCGCGATCTGGGTCGACGGAGGCTCGAAGGCTCCGAAGGGCGCCTGGCGGTCCGGCGTGGACGTGGCGCGGGTCCGAGGGTTCGCGCTGAAGCCGAAAACGTAGCACCGCCACCCGACCCCGACCCATCGACGATCAACGACCAAGCGTCCGAAGTACGTAAGTTTTCCCCTTTTCCATTGATTCCCCTGCAAAGCGGACATAGCGGGAGCACCATGAAAGCGGAAGAAGAGAAGACGGGGGCCAAGCGCGAGAGGGCGTCATGGACATCACCTCAACTTCTCGGGAGCAGCACCGGGACGTGTTCGTCCTGTCCGGCGGTGCGGCGCGCGGCGCCGTGCAGGTCGGCATGATGGAGGCACTGCTCGAGCGCGGCATCGTGCCCGACGCCCTGGTCGGCACCTCGGTGGGCGCGCTCAACGCGGCCTTCGTCGGCTGCCGCCCTGACCTCGCCCGGGTGCGCGAGCTGCGGCACCGGTGGATGGCGCTGACCACCCGCGACATCTTCCCCGGTGGCACCCTGAGCCGCGTCGGTCACCTCCTGCGCCAGCGGCCCTACCTGTTCTCCCACGACGCCCTGCTGCGACTCATCGAGAGCTGGATGCCGATCCGCCGGCTCGAGGACCTGCCGACCCCGGTCCGGGTCGTGACCACGCCCCTCGCGGGACAGGGCGCGGTCTACCACCGGCACGGGAACCTGACCCAGCTGCTGCTGGCCTCGGCCGCCGTACCCGGTGTCTTCTCACCGATCGTGCTGCCGGCCAGCTGCGGCTTCGCCGGACCGCACGTCGACGGTGGCGTCTCCGACCTGGTGCCCGTACGGGGGGCAGCAGATCTCGCGCCCACCCGAGTCTTCGTGCTGGACGCCAGCGTCCCGGCCCGGCTGCCCCGCGGTCGCACGCCGATCGACATCCTGGTGGCCAGCTTCGGCGTCGCCATGCGCGTGAACCCCGCACCCGACCTCGGCGCGGTGGAGGTCCACCACCTGCGCACGGAGGACCGGGGCGCCGGGATGACCGACTTCTCCTGCACCGCCCAGCACATCGCGGACGGGCGCAGGGCCGCTGAAGAGGCCGTGGCCCTCCTCAGCGACCCACAGCAGATCGCCTCGGTCGCCTAGGCCCCTGCGCGGAGCAGCCGCGCTGCGGCACGGTTCGGGGCTCCTAGGCTGAGCGGATGAGCGTCCACGTCGAGCACGACGGTCCCGTCACCACGATCACCATCGATCGCCCCGAGGCGCGGAACGCGGTCGACGGCCCCACGGCTCTGGCGCTGGCCGATGCCTTCCGTGGCTTCGAGGCTGACGAGTCAGCTTCGGTGGCGGTACTCACCGGCGCCGGCGACCACTTCTGCGCGGGCGCAGACCTCAAGGCAGTCGGCACCGAGTCGGGCAACCGGGTGGAGGCAGCGGGCGACGGCCCGATGGGACCCACCCGGATGCGGCTCTCCAAGCCGGTCGTGGCGGCGATCGAGGGGTACGCCGTGGCCGGCGGCCTCGAGCTCGCGCTGTGGGCCGACCTGCGGGTGGCCTCACGCGAGGCGGTGCTCGGGGTGTTCTGCCGGCGCTGGGGCGTGCCACTGATCGACGGAGGCACGGTCCGACTGCCGCGACTGATCGGCCAGGCGCGCGCGCTCGACCTGGTCCTGACCGGTCGTCCGGTGCCCGCGACGGAGGCCCTCGCGATGGGGCTGGTCAGCCGGCTCAGCGAGCCCGGGGAGGCCCTGCGCGACGCCCGCGAGCTGGCTCACACCCTCGCGGCGCTGCCGCAGACCTGCCTGCGCCAGGACCGCCTGTCCGTCCTGGAGCAGTGGGGCCTCGACGAAGAGGCGGCCATGTCGGTGGAGCTGAGCCACGGCCTGGTCTCGCTGCAGTCCGATGCCCTGGCCGGCGCCTCCCGGTTCGCCGCCGGTGAGGGGCGGCACGGGGCTTCTTGAGCGGCCGCAGTTTCACCGGCCCGCCGGTGAAACTTCCAGAAGCGCGCGAAACTTCGGTCACAAACTGCCAGTTCCACCGGCCCGCCGGTGAAACTGCACCGCCCCGAGAAAGACACACGGGCTCTTCGCCGCATGGCGAAGAGCCCGGGAACCGGTCCGTCGCGAAGTGCCGACGGCGGTGTGTAGATGTCTTGGGCGGTGCGTCAGTCCTGTGCGCTGCGCTGTGCCGGAATCACGTCGCCAAGGAGTTCCTTGACCTCGGACTCGCGGTAGCGGCGGTGGCCGCCAAGCGTGCGGATGGCGGACAGCTTGCCGGCCTTGGCCCAGCGCGTGACCGTCTTCGGGTCCACACGGAACATGGCGGCAACCTCAGCTGGGGTGAGGAGAGATTCAGTTTCGGTCGGTCGCGTAACCACGGCGCTACCCCTTTGTTGCTTGGTTCTCGAGCTCCTTGCTCTGCGTCGAAGTGTGCCACCGCAGGCCGGGCGGTGAAACCTGAAATGTCCGGATCTGAGAAATAGGTGGAAAACCGGACGTTGTAGTCTAGACCAGCAAAGGCCCACCCTTGCCTTCGCCACAAAAACGTGTAATCACCCTAAAGCGCGATATTTCAGGAAGGTCACTACCGTGACCCTAGACGAGACGGCCGACCTGTTCGCCCAGTTCACCGGCCACGAGCAGGTCGTCGCGTGCGAGGACCCGCACTCCGGGCTCCGCGCGATCATCGCGATCCACTCCACCGCCCTCGGCCCGTCCCTGGGCGGGACCCGGTTCCATCCCTACCCCGATTCCGGCGCGGCCCTGCGCGACGCCCTCAACCTCGCGCGCGGGATGTCCTACAAGGCGGCGATCGCCGGTCTCGGTCTCGGCGGCGGCAAGGCGGTGATCATCGGCGACCCGCACACCGAGAAGACACCCGAGCTGCTGGCCGCCTACGGCCGCTTCGTGCAGTCCCTGAACGGGCGCTACTACACCGCCTGCGACGTGGGCACCTACTCCCCGGACATGGACGTCATCGCGGAGTCGTGCCAGTTCGTCACCGGTCGTACGGCGGCACGTGGTGGGGCGGGGGACAGCTCCGTGCTCACGGCGTACGGCGTCTTCCAGGGGATGCGGGCCGCTGCGGATGCGGTCTGGGGCGAGGCCTCGCTGCGCGGCCGGCGCGTCGGCGTGGCCGGGGTCGGCAAGGTCGGCCGTCACCTGGTCGGCCACCTCGTGCAGGCCGGAGCCTCCGTGGTGGTCACCGACCCCTACGAGCCGGCGCTGAGACTCGTCACCGACGAGCACCCCGAGGTGCGCGTGGTGGCCAGCGCCGAGGAGCTCGTGGTGGCCGAGCTGGACGTCTACTCACCGTGCGCGCTGGGGGACGCCCTGACCGACGAGGTCGTGGAGGCGCTGACCGCCCAGGTCGTCTGCGGGGCGGCCAACAACCAGCTCGCGCACCCGGGAATCGAGAAGCAGCTCGCCGACCGGGGGATCCTCTACGCCCCGGACTACGTCGTCAACGCCGGCGGGTTGATCCAGGTCGCCGACGAGCTGCACGGCTTCGACTTCGAGCGTGCCCGCGAACGGGCGGGCCACATCTTCGAGACCACCCGTGAGGTCTTCGACGCCGCCCGGCTCGACGGCGTACCGCCGGCAGTGGCGGCCGACAGGATCGCGGAGCGCCGGATGGCCGAGGCGCCGGGGGCAGGCCGCATCTGGCTGCCCTGAGGCTTCAGGCTGGTGCGCTCAGGAGAAGCGGAACGCGCTCAGTCGCGACGGGACTCGGTGTAGTCCGACCACTTGGCGATCTCGTCGGGGTCCGGCTGCGGCTCGTCGACCTTGTCGACGTCCTCCGGCTCGTCACCATGCAGCTCCTTGGCCAGCGCGCTCAAGTCCGTCTCGTGAGAGCGGTACTTCAGGTCGCGGGCAACCTTGGTCTGCTTCGCCTTCGCACGGCCGCGCCCCATATGGGTCGACCCCCTCGCACATGTAGCCGGCGGGCCTGCTGGCACGTGCCGGTCTCAGATCAACAGTTCGTGGCACAACCCTAACCGGCGGACGGTGATTCCCGCACGTCGGCCCGCCCATTCGCGCTGACGTTCGCTGTCCGATATCACCAGTCGGACCGTACGACGCTGCTAGCGATGCGAGCCGTGCAGGAGTGCCCGGCCGCCCTCCTCCGCCGACTCCGCCGGAGAGACCACGCCCGCCACCCAGGCCTCGATGCCGTGGCCCGCGAGGACGGCGACGGCACGCTCGGCGTCCTCGGGGGCGGTCAGCGAGACCATCCCGACGCCGCAGTTCAGGGTGCGCTCCAGGTCGTCCCGGGCCACCCCGCCCGCCTCGGCCACCAGCGAGAACACCGGCGGGAGCGCCCAGGTCGCGCGGTCGATCCGGGCCACGAGCTCGACGGGCAGCACCCGCTCGAGGTTCGCCGCCAGGCCGCCGCCGGTGATGTGGGACATGGCGTGCGTCTCGGTGTCGCGGGCGAGGTCGAGGCAGGCCCGCGCGTAGATCCGGGTCGGCTCGAGCAGCTCCTCCCCGAGCGTGCGGCCCAGCTCGTCGACGTGGGACTCCAGCCGGAACGGCGGCATTCCGGCTGCCCCCGGGGACAGCAGCGTGTGCCGCACCAGGGAGTAACCGTTGGAGTGCAGGCCGCTCGAGGCCATCGCGACCACCACGTCACCGGGACGGACCCGCCCGGGGCCCAGGAGCTGTGCGGCCTCGACCACGCCCGTGGTCGAGCCGGCCACGTCGTACTCGTCGGGGCCGAGGAGCCCGGGGTGCTCCGCGGTCTCGCCGCCCACCAGCGCGCACCCCGCGGTGACGCAGGCCTCCGCGATGCCCTTGACGATGGCCGCGATCCGCTCGGGCACCACCCGGCCGGTGGCGATGTAGTCGGTGAGGAACAGCGGCTCGGCGCCGCAGACGACCAGGTCGTCGACCAGCATGCCGACGAGGTCGAAGCCGATGGTGTCGTGGATGTCGAGCGCCTGCGCGATCGCGACCTTGGTGCCGACCCCGTCGGCCGAGCTGGCCAGCAGCGGCTTGTCGTAGGCCTTCAGGGCGCTGGCGTCGAACAGGCCGGCGAAGCCCCCGATGCCGCCGATCATCTCCGGACGTCGGGCCTTGTCCACCCACACGCGCATGAGCTCGACGGCCCGGTCGCCGGCCTCGATGGAGACGCCCGCCGACTCGTACGTCGCACCCGTGTCCACTCATCTCAGGCTCCTGCTCGACCAGCGGCGCCGTCACGGCCGGTCAAGGCGTCTGCGGCCCCGGCGCCCGCGGCGGCGGTGACCAGACCGTCGGGATCGAGCAGGGGCGCGATCTCGAGGAGGTGCTTGCCGAGGTGCTCGGGCTCGGGGAGCTTGACCGGGTAGATGCCGTCGAAGCACGCGCGGCACAGGTCGTCGCGCGGCACCGTCGTGGCCTCGATCAGCTCGTCGAGGGAGATGTAGCACAGCGAGTCGGCGCCGATCGAGGCGCAGATCTCCTCGGTGGACAGGCCGTTGGCGATCAGCTCGGCGCGGGTGGCGAAGTCGATGCCGTAGAAGCAGGGCCACTTCACCGGGGGGCTGGAGATCCGCACGTGCACCTCGCGGGCGCCGGCCTCCCGCAGCATCCGGACCAGCGCGCGCTGGGTGTTGCCCCGCACGATCGAGTCGTCGACGACGACGAGCCGCTTGCCCTCGATGACGTCACGGAGCGGGTTCAGCTTCAGCCGGATGCCGAGCTGGCGGATCGTCTGGCTGGGCTGGATGAACGTGCGGCCGACGTAGGAGTTCTTCACCAACCCGGTGCCGTAGGGGATGCCGCTCGCCTCGGCGTAGCCGATCGCCGCGGGCGTGCCGGACTCGGGCACCGGGATCACCAGGTCGGCGTCCGCCGGGAACGACCGGGCCAGCCGCCGGCCGATCTCCACCCGGACGCTGTGCACCCGCTGGTTGCTGATCAAGGTGTCGGGGCGGGCCAGGTAGACGAACTCGAAGAGGCAGCCCTTCGGCACCGCCGGCGCGAACCGCCGGGTCCGCAGGCCGTGCTCGTCGACCGCGACCATCTCGCCGGGCTCGATCTCGCGCACGTACGACGCCCCGACGATGTCGAGCGCCGCCGTCTCGCTGGCGACCACCCAGCCCCGCTCGAGCCGCCCGAGCACGAGAGGACGGATGCCCTGCGGGTCGCGGGCGGCGTAGAGGGTCGACTCGTCCATCCACACGAAGGAGTAGGCACCGCTGATCTTGGGCAGCAGCTCGGCGGCCCGCTCCTCCAGGGAGGTGTCCGGGTGCGCGGCCAGGAGCGCTGTCACGAGGGAGGTGTCGTTGGTGACGGTCTCGAGCTTGCGGGCGCCGAAGTCGAGCTCGCCGTGCCCGCGCGGCAGCTCGGCGACCATCCGCTGCAGGTCGCGGGTGTTGGTCAGGTTGCCGTTGTGGGCCAGCGCGATCGAGCCGTCGGCGGTGGGCCGGAACGTCGGCTGGGCGTTGTGCCAGGTGCTGGCACCGGTCGTGGAGTAGCGGGAGTGGCCCACGGCGACGTGGCCCTTGAGGGCCTCGAGCGTGGCCTCGTCGAAGACCTGGCTGACCAGGCCCATGTCCTTGTAGACCAGGATCTGGCGCCCGTTGCTGACCGCGATCCCGGCCGACTCCTGGCCGCGGTGCTGCAGCGCGTAGAGGCCGTAGTAGCTGAGCTTGGCGACGTCCTCACCGGGGGCCCAGACGCCGAAGACGCCACAGGCGTCCTGGGGGCCGCGTTCGCTGGGATCGAGATCGTGCGTCAGGCGGCCGTCTCCACGACGGCCTCTGTTGCTGGCCACGGTCATCACTGTACGGGGCGATGGGTCCGGGTCCCGTGACCGACCGTCAGGCGCGCTGGGGCCAGAGGTCGGCGCACGCCACGACGGCACGCTCGAGGGTGACCGGGTCGGACGCCACGACCAGCCCTCGGCCTTGCGAGCGGGCCGTGTAGGGGGTGCCGTCGGGATGCGCGCTCGCGCCCCCCGCCTCGGCGACCATCAGGGTCCCGGGCAGGTGGTCCCACGGGTTGGTGTGGCCGTAGAGCAGGAAGTCGGCCTCCCCCTCGATCAACCTCGGGTAGTCGACGCCGCAGCAGACCCAGGACCCGTTCAGCGGCGGCAGGCCGACGGGGTTGCGGCCGCGGCGCGACCAGATCGACGTGGCTCCCTGAGGCTGCTCGCCGGCAGGGGTACGACGGATCGGCTCGTCGTTGCGTCGTACGCCGGCACCGCGCTCGGCCACCCACGCCGTCTCGTGCTGCGGCTGCCAGATCCAGCCTCGCTCGGTGACGCCGTCGACGACCTCGGCGATCATCACCGCGTGGTCCTCCGACCCCTTGACGAAGTTCTTGGTGCCGTCGACGGGATCGACGGTGAACCCGTGCGAGGCCGCACGGAACTGCTCCAACAGCGCCGGCACCTCGGCGTACTTCTCCTCGCCGAGGACCACCGCATCGGGATAGGCCTCCAGCAGGGCCGCGGTCAGCAGCTCCTCGGCCTCACGGTCGGCGACCGTGACGAGGTCGCCGGGACGCTTCTCGTCGATGTCGGACTCCGTGAGCGCGCGGAACCGCGGCGTGATCACCTCCGCAGCCACCGACTGCATCAGCTCCAGGACGGCTTGCGTCGACAGCGGCACGGCGGGCTCCCTGCTCAGACGGCGGAGGAGTCGGCGAGGTGGTCGAGCAGCAGTGCCTCGGCCAGGCACACGCGCTCGAACTCGGCGAGGTGCAAGCCCTCGTTGGCGCCGTGGGCGCGGGTGTCCGGGTCCTCGACGCCGGTGACGAGCACGCTCGCCTCCGGGAAGGTCTCCAGGAACTCGGCGATGAACGGGATGGAGCCACCGACGCCCATGTCGATCGGCTCGGTGCCGTCCCAGGCCTCGGTGAACGCACGCCGCGCGGCGTCGTAGGCCGGTCCCTCGGCGTCGATCTGGGTGGCCTCACCGGTGTCGACGACCTCGAACCCGAGCTCGGCACCCCACGGCACGTGGGACTCGAGGTGGGCACGCAGGCGCTCGAGGGCGTTGGCCGTCGTGTCACCCGGCGCGATCCGCAGGGAGAGCTTCGCCCGGGCACTGGGCGTCAGGGTGTTGCTGGCCCCGTCGACCTTCGGTGCGTCGATCCCGGTGATCGTCAGGGCCGGCTTGGTCCAGAGCCGCTCGACCGAGGTGCCGGTGCCCACGAACTGCACGCCGTCGGCCATCCCGGACTCGGCACGCAGCCGGTCGACGGGATAGTCGACGTCGGCCGCCGGGCCCGCGCGCAACCCCTCGACGAGGAGGCTGCCCTGCTCGTCGTACAGCGAGGAGAGCAGCCTGACCAAGGTCATCAGCGCGTCGGGCACCAGGCCCCCCCACATCCCGGAGTGCACGGCGTGGGTCAGCGTGCGCACCGAGACGTCGACGCGGACCAGGCCACGCAGGCTGGTGGTCAGCGCCGGCACGCCGATGTCCCAGTTGCTGCTGTCGGCGATCACGATGACGTCCGCGCGCAGCTGCTCGGCGTGCTCGCGCAGCAGGTCCGGGAGGGTGTCGCTGCCGACCTCCTCCTCACCCTCGATGAACATCGTCACGCCCACCCCGAGGTCGTCGCCGAGCGCCCGGATCGCTGCCAGGTGGGCGGCGATGCCGGCCTTGTCGTCGGCGGCGCCGCGACCGTAGAGCCGCCCGTCCCGCTCGGTGGGCTCGAAGGGCGGGGAGTCCCAGTCCGCGTGGTCGTTCTCGGGCTGCACGTCGTGGTGGGCGTAGAGGAGCACGGTCGCTCGCCCCTCGGGCGCCGGCTTGCGGGCGATCACGGCCGGGGCGCCGCCGTCGTCGCGGGCGCTGACGATCCTGGTGTCCTGGAAGCCTTCCGCACGGAACAGGTCGGCCACTGCCTCCGCGCACTGCCGCACCTCGGCGGCGCGGGCGGGGTCGGCGCTGACCGACTCGATGCGGACCAGGCTCTCCAGGTCCTGCCGGATCCGCGGCAGCTCGGCCTGGACCCTGGTGCGCAGCTCGTCGAGGTTCACGGCACCAACCTATTTACGCGGAGTCGGGACCCGGTGTCCGGGTCAGTGGGAGGAACGACGTCAGGTCGGCGCGCTCGCCCGAGGCACGCACCCGTCCGGCCGCCACCGCGTCCTGCCAGCTGGTCTCGCCGACGGCCAGCGCGATCCACGTCTCCGCGTCCAGCTCGACCACCGCCGGCGGCGTCCCGCGGGTGTGTCGCACGCCTGGCACGACCTGCGCGGCGGCGTACGGCGGGACGCGGACCTCCACGGAGCGGCCGGGTGCCTGCTGCGACAGCACCCCGAGGAAGTGCCTGGTGAGCAGCTTCAGGTCCGCCGGACTGCGCTCGGAGCGGGCCAGCGCCTCCGCCACGGCGGCAGGATCGGCGGGAGCGAGGCGGGGCACTCCGGCACGCTATCCGCTCCGTGGGACAGCCCCCGCCGCGACCGTCGGCGCCGATGTCTGTGAGTACCGTCCTTCGGGACGGAAGGACGACGTGAACCCCCCAGCACAGGAAGCGGCACCACGTGCGGTCGACGGTCGGTCGGCCCGGCGGGAGCGCAACAGCGAGGCGGTGCTGGAGGCGGCGCACTCGCTCTTCGTGGAGCAGCAGCAGGTGCCGAACGTCGAGGAGGTCGCCGCGCGCGCGGGCGTCTCGCTGCGCTCGGTCTACCGCTACTTCCCCGACACCCGCCAGCTGATGGCCGCTGCGTTGGAGCGTCGTACCCGTGCCGTGGAGCAGGACTGGCACCTGCCGCGACTCGGCGAGGGGACCCTCGCGGAGCGGATCGGCCGGTTCGTCGACCACCGGCTGTTCCTCTACGACGAAGTCCGGCGACACGATTCGCGCCGCGTTCGCACTTGCCGACCGGGAGCCGGCCATCGCCAGGCAGGTCGAGCACCGGCGCGACCAGCTCGCCGTGCAGACCCGGCAGCACTTCGCCCCCGACATCGAGGACCTCGCCCCCGCCGCCGGCGACGCCCTGCTCGCCTGCATCGAGGCCCTGTTCCAGTTCGAGTCGCTGGAGCTGCTGAGGGCCGGCATGGGGATGACGCAGGAGCGCACGAGAGAGGTCCTCGTCGCCGGGCTCACCGCGCTGCTGCACCGGCCCTCCTAGTCCACCGGCACCGGGGCGTTGCGCGGGCGGCAAGTTCTGGCATGCTGACTGCCATAACTCTGCTTCCCGGGTGGCGCTGCGGACGCAGGAGGCAGACACGAGGTCCCGGGTGAGGCGGGCTTCTTCCGGAAGGGATCCCGCGGATGTCGATCTTTCTCTACCGACTCGGTCGCGCCATCGCCCGGCACCGCGGGCTGGTCCTCGGGGCGTGGGTGCTCATGCTCGCGCTCCTCGGCGGCGCGGCCAGCATGCTCGGCGACCACTACGACGACTCCTTCTCCATCCCGGGCACGGAGTCGCAGCAGGGCCAGGACCTCCTCGGGGTGCGCTTCGGGCTGACCGGGACGAGCGGGCAGGTCCTCTTCTCGGTGAAGAGTGGCGCGATCACCGACAAGGAGCCCTCCTCGGAGGTGGCCGGCATCGTCAAGGCCGTCGGCAAGATCCACGGGGTTGCGATGAGCAACCCGCTCACTGCGGACATCCCGGTGGTCAACCAGGACAAGAGCTCCACGCTCGGCGCCGTCCGGTTCGACGACAAGGTCCCGTCGGACGCGACGCTGGCGGCGGTGCAGAAGGCTGCCGAGCCTCCCGGCGGCTCGACCCTGTCCACGTCGGTGGGCGGGGACGCCTACAAGACCGCTGCCGACACGAGCAAGGTGCCCGAGCTGCTGGGGCTGCTCGTCTCGTTCCTGATCCTGGTGATGACCTTCGGCTCCCTGGTCGCGGCCGGGATGCCGATCTTCTCCTCGCTCGTCGGCGTCGGCACGACGTTGACGGCGGTGGTGGTGACCTCGTCGGTCGTCACCGTCTCGAGCACAGCCCCGACGCTGGCCGAGATGCTCGGGCTGGCGGTCGGTATCGACTACGCCCTGTTCATCCTCTCCAGGCACCGGGCCCAGCTGGCCGACGGCGTGGACGTGGTCGAGTCGATGGCGCGTGCGCTGGCCACGGCCGGCAGCGCCGTCGTCTTCGCCGGCGCCACCGTGATCATCGCCCTCGCAGGACTCTCCGTCGCCGGGATCCCGGTGCTGACGGTGATGGGGCTCGGTGCGGCGTTCGCGGTCACCGTCGCCGTGCTGGTCGCGCTCACCCTGCTGCCTGCCATCGCGCTGCTGCTCGGCGAACGGCTGCGGCCGAAGCCCCGCCGACGGTCCCGGCGGCCCCGGCAGCTCCGCCGCCGGAGCAACCCTCGGGCGAAGGTCGGCGTCGCGACGACCTGGGTGCGCACGGTCACCCGGTTCCCCTTGGCCACGGTCGTGGCCGTCGTGGCCCTGCTCGGACTGGCCGCCGTGCCCGCCTTCAGCCTCGACCTCGCACTGCCCGACAACAGCACCGCCCCGGGCGGGACACCCCAGCGCACGACGTACGACGCCGTCTCGAAGGCCTTCGGGGTCGGGTACAACTCCCCGCTCACGATCACCGCGAACGTGATCACCAGCTCGAGCCCCAGCGACACCGTCGACCAGCTCGCCGACGCAGTCAGGGCGGTGCCGGGCGTGGTCGCGGTCACCCAGGCCACGCCCAACCAGGGCGGGGACACCGCGCTGATCCAGGCCATCCCGAAGAACGGGCAGACCGATCCCGCCACCGCGGCGCTGGTGCAGCGGATCCGGCACGACGTGCCGGGCTGGGAGAAGAAGTACAAGGTCTCGGACATGATGGTGACCGGACAGACCGCCATCAACATCGACGCCTCGGCCCGTCTCGGCCAGGCCCTGCTGCCCTTCGGCGCGATCGTCATCGGGCTCTCGCTGGTGCTGCTGATGATCGTGTTCCGCTCGATCGCGGTGCCGCTGAAGGCGACCCTCGGCTACCTGCTGTCCGTGGGCGCTGCGCTGGGCTCGGTGGTGATGGTCTTCGAGTGGGGCTGGACCGACAGCCTGTTCCCGGGCATCTCCGACGGGCCGGTCGTCAGCTTCCTGCCGATCTTCGTGATGGGCGTGCTGTTCGGGCTCGCGATGGACTACGAGATGTTCCTCGTCTCCGCGATGCGCGAGCACTTCGTCGCATCGGACGACGCCCACGAGTCCGTGCAAGAGGGCTTCCGAGCCTCCTCGCGGGTGGTGACGGCCGCAGCGCTGATCATGACCAGCGTCTTCGTCGCCTTCATCCCCGCAGGCACGAGCACCATCAAGCAGATCGCCCTCGGGCTGGCGGTCGGCGTCTTCGTGGATGCGTTCGTCGTCCGGATGACCTTCGTCCCGGCGGTGCTCACGATCCTCGACCGGCGTGCCTGGTGGCTGCCGCACTGGCTGGAGCGCCGGCTGCCGTCGGTCGACGTCGAGGGTGCGGCGCTGCATCGTCGGATCGCCTTCGAGGAGTGGTCCGCCGAGAACGGGCAGGTGACGATGCTCGCGCGCGGCCTGGTGGTCCACGACGGCGACCTCCCCGTGGAGGTCACCGCTCGACCGTCGGGGGTGACGCGGCTGACGGCGGGCGCCGACCCGGTCGCCCTCGGCCGGGTGCTGACCGGGCACCAACGGGCCTTCGCAGGCGAGCTCGTCGTGGACGGGCTGCTGCTGCCGGAGCAGCGTGAGGTGGTCGGCGAGCGCGCCAGCCTCGTCGTCCTCGGGGGCGAGCACGACGAGGACCACGACCCGGTGCCGGATCGCGCCGCGCTGGTGCCGCGACGCCGACGTCAGCAGTTCCTACGGCGGACCCGCGAGCTCGTCGACGACCTGGGTCGTACGACGGACAGCCCTCGTGTTCGCCGGGCGGTGGTCGAGGTGGCGCTCGCCCTCGCCTCGGGAGCCGATCTGGCGGTCCTCGTAGGTGCTGACCTGGCCCCCGCAGAGCAGGCACGCCTGGACGAATTGGCCGCCGAGCTCGGAGGCGCGTGGGCTGACCGTGGTCGCGCTCGAGCACGTGGCCGTGGGCGATCAAGGCAGGGCGCGAGAGGCGGTGCTGACGTGAGCGGGCGGTGGTTGCGGGTCGCGGCCCTGGGAGTGTTGCTGCCACTGGTCGCCGTGTCGATGCTGCTCTGGTCGGTGCACGACCGCGCCGACCGGCTGGACAAGGTGCCGGTGGCGATCGTGAACAACGACAAGATCATCACCTCGCCGCAGAAGATGGCCGCCGGGCGAGCCCTGACCGCCGCGCTGACCGAGCCCAGCAAGCCCGGCAAGGGGCAGCTGGACTGGACGCTGACCGACAAGGAGCACGCCGAGCGGGGACTGCGTCGGGGCGACTACTACGCCGTGCTGACCATCCCGACGGACTTCTCCAGCTCGATCCTGTCCACCGGCACCGACAAGCCGGCACAGGGAAAGCTGTCCCTGGTCAGCAACGCCGCCGCCAGCTCCACGCTGCCCTACATCAGCCAGACCGTGGTGTCTGCCGCAGCCCAGTCGCTCGGTGACCAGTCGACGCAGGGTTATCTGAAGAACGTCTACGGCGGCTTCAACCAGATCGCGAAGTCCAACAGCTCGGCCGCCTCCAGCGCCGGTCAGCTGGCAGACGGCACGCAGCAGCTCTCCTCGGGGGCGGCACAGCTCGACGACGGAACCGACCAGCTGGCCGGCAGCCTCGGGCAGGTCGCCTCAGGCAGCACGCGATTGGCCGAGGGCACCGCCTCGGTGCGCTCCGGCTCGCGGAAGGTCGCAGACGGCGCCTCCGGCGTCGCGCAAGGCGCCCGGAAGCTGCACCAGGGCGCAGGATCGCTCGCCCGGAGCTCCCGGACCCTGGCGCAGAAGAGCGCGACCCTCGCCGAGAAGTCCCGACAGGTCGCCTCGGCCTCGTCCGGGGTGGCCAGCGGGGCGCAGGAGCTCTCCCGCGGGAGCCGCGGGGTGGCCGCGGAGCTGGCGGCTCTCCGCGCCGCCTGCTCAGGTGCGGGTGCTGGCCCGGTGTTCTGCGCTGCCCTCGACCGGGTCGGCGACAACGCCCGCACCCTCGCGGGTGGCGCGGCGCGGCTCGACGGCGCCGCCCACGGGCTCGCCGGCGCCAACCGGCTCCTCTCGGCGGGGAGCACTGGACTCGCCGGCGGCAACCAGAAGGTGGCCGGCGGCGCGAGCTCGCTCGACCGGGCGAGCGGCAAGCTCGGCAACGCAGCGCGGAAGGTGAGCTCAGGGGCGAGCTCGGTGGCGCGCGGGGCCGGCACAGTCGACGACTCGGCGCACAAGCTGGCCGGTGGCACCGAGTCGACGTCGTCCGCGGCGGGCCAGCTCGCCTCCGGGAGCGCGAACCTGAGCTCGAGCGCCGCCAAGACCGACGACGGCGCGCAGCAGCTCAGCGACGGGCTGGCGAAGGGGGCGAAGGAGAGCCCGACGTACTCGACGGACCAGCAGGACGCACTGGCCCCCGTGGTCAGCCAGCCCGTCGCCCTGACCAGCTCGCTCCAGCACGACGGTCACGGCAACGGCTGGCTGCTCGCGGTCCTGCTCGCGGTCGTCCTGTGGCTCACTGCGCTGCTGGCCGCCCAGCGACGTGACGTGGGCGCGGTCGCCCGGCACGCGCTGGCGACCGTCTCGTCGCGACGACTGGCCGTGGCCCAGGCAATGCCGGTCCTCGGGATCGGCATCCTCCAAGGCGTCGCGGTGCTCGTCGCGACCCTGGCCTTCGGCGTCAGTGCGTCGGCGGTGGTCCCGTTCGCGTTGACGAGCCTGGTCGCCGCCCTCGTGTTCGCACTGCTGGCCTACGCCCTGCGGCTCGCCGCCGGGCGCGGCGGCACGGTGCTGTTCGTGCTGTTGCTGGTGCTGCAGCTCGCTGCGCTCGGCAACGTGCTCCCGATCGAGACCGCGCCGTCCTTGCTGCAACGGCTCAACGGCCTGCTGCCGCTGACCGCCTACGTCAACTCCGCCAGCCAGCTGGTCTCCGGAGGTGGAGTCGGCTCGGTGGTCGGTGCCACCCTCGTGCTCGTGCTGTGGGGACTGGTGGGGTGGACGACCGTCCTGGTGACGGTGAAGCGGAGGCGCGTGCTCCGCTCGGTGCCCACTGCTGTGGCACCGAGCTTGACGTGACCGCACCGCCGCCTCGGGCGACCTGGGCGGTGCTTGCCCTGCTCCTGGCGTTGCAGTGTGTCTTCGTCTTCTCGCAGGTCGGTCGTCGAACCACCAGCCCGCACGACGTGCCAGTTGCCGTCCAGGGCCCGGACGTCGTCGCGCAGGCTGTCGCGAAACGGCTCGATCAGCTGTCCGGCGGTCCCGTCCGCGCCACCGCCCTGCCCCAGGACGTCGACGCGCGCAGCGTGGTCAGGAACGGCTCGGTCGCGGGGGCCTACGTCGTCGACATCGACTCCACCCACGACGTCATGTACGTCTCCTCGGTCGCAGACCCCGCGCTCGTCGACGCCCTGCGGCACCTGGCACGACGGGTGGGAACCCAGCTCGACCGGCCCTTCGTCACCCAGGCAGTCACGCCCCGGCACCACGCGGACGTCTCGCGCTCGACGGTGCAGGTCGCCGTGGGTGCGTGGCTCCTCGTGGGCTTCTTCCTCGCGGTGGCCCTCGCCCTGATGCGGCCCGGCTGGAGCACCCGCAGGTCGGCGACCGTCCTCGTCGCGGGGTGTGCCGGCTTCAGCCTCGCTGGTGGCCGTGGTGGCGGCCACCCGTGGCTGCTCGATGACGACGACGCTGGTGCTGGGCCTGGTCGCGACGCTCACCACGGCCGCCGGCACGACCGCACTCGCGAACCTGTTCGGCATGGTCGGGGTCGCAGTCGGGAGCACGCTGTTCGTCTTCCTGACGGCTCCGCTCTTCTCCGGGCGCGACCCGCGGCTCCTGCCCACGCCGTGGCGACAGGTCACGCCGTGGACCGCCCACGGCTCCTTGTTCGAGCTGACCACCTCCCTCACGTGGTTCGGGAGCGCGGGACTCGTGCGACCCGCCCTGGTGCTCGCGGGGGTGCTGGCGCTGGCCCTGCTCGCCTACGCCGTGGGAGGTCCCGGGTCACCGACGACCACGCGGCACGGTGACAGGCAGCGGGTCGCGGCCGTGGTGGTTCCCGTGGCCCTCACCCTTGCCGCGGCCACGCTCCTGGTCCCGACGGGCACCACGACCGTGTCCGCGACGCCCGTGCAGGGCGCTTCGCAGACCGCCTGCCTCCGTCGGCAGCAGGTGACCGACGTCGAGCAGCTGAACCAGCAGATCCTCACCGTCCGCGGGCAGTCGTCCTTCCAGGGCGCCGACGTCGGCGCCGACGTCGGCCTGCAGGACGGGCGGCGCCTCTGGCTGTTCGCCGACACCCTGCGAGCACCGGACTTCGACGGGCAGAAGTTCGTGCGCAACTCGATGCTCGTCCTGGACCCGGGGTGCCTGGAGACGGTGCTGCCCGCCGATCACGGTGCACTCATCCCGGACCGGCACGGCAGCGTCGGCTACTGGCCGATGTCGGTGGCCAGGGTGCAGAAGAAGGGCTACGACATCGTCGGGGTGGCCAGCCAGCGCGTCCGGGCCACGAACAAGCCGGACGGCATCTTCGCCTTCGAGACCCTCGGCCCGGCCATGGCGATGTTCGTGGTGCCGCGAGGCAAGACCCCGCAGCTGCTGACGAACGTCGACATCGGCCCGGACCTGGTGGACACCAACCGGCCCATGTGGGGCGCGGCCGCGGCGGTCTCCGGGGACTGGATCTACCTCTACGGCACGGCTCGTCCCGACCACGGTGGCATCTTCGGCTACTCGCTGCGGGTCGCGCGCACGCACGTCACCGACCTGCTGCACAGCGACCGCTGGCAGTACTGGGACGGCCGGTCCTGGCAGTCACACGCCGCGAAGGCGAAGGTGCTGATCCCGGCACAGGGCGGGGTGTCCCAGACCCTGAGCGTCTTCGAGCGCGGCGGTCGGTGGTACGCCGTCAGCAAGCGCGACGAGGTCCTCGGCACCGACCTGGTGATCTGGACTGCACCCTCGCCGACCGGGCCGTTCGACCAGGGCACGAAGGTGGCGGCGCTGCCGTCGGACCCCAAGTCCGGCGAGCTGCGGTACATGCCACTGGCCCACCCGGAGCTGCTCTCGGACCCGGCCTCCGTGCTGGTCTCCTACAGCCGCAACAACACCAACGGCGGCAAGGTGCAGGGAGACCCGTTCCTCTACCGGCCGCTGTTCGTCAAGGTGCGGCTGCCGCGCTAGCTGGGACTACGCGAGAGCTGTGGGGAGGGTGGCGGACCAGGTCGTGCGCAGCTCCTGCAGCCCTACGTCGAACAGGTCGGTCACCGAGAGGTCGCCGACGCGGGTGACACCCAGCGAGGTGACCGGGACTCCGTGCTCGGCCGCCAGCTCGAAGAGCCGCTCCTCGTCCTCGGGGGCGACGGTGACCAGGACCCGGGCGGCCGACTCGCTGAACAGCGCGACGAACGGGTCGCCGGCCAGCTGCACCCGGCAGCCGACGTCGTGGCGCAGGCACGACTCGACCAGCGCCTGCGCCAGCCCGCCGTCGGAGAGGTCGTGCGCCGAGGAGAGCACGCCGGTGGCCTCCACCAGCAGCTCGCTCAGCGCTCGCTCCGCCGCGCAGGTCGACCCGCGGCGGCAGCCCGCCGAGGTGCCCGTGCACGACGTGCGCCCACTCCGACCCGGACAGCTCCTCGCGGGTCTCCCCGAGCAGCAGCACCCGGTGCCCCGCGGGACCGGTGGCGGCCGGGAACCCGGTCGGGGTCCGGTGGGTGACGTCCTCGATGACCCCGAGGACCGCGACGACGGGCGTCGGCAGGATGGCGGTCCCACCGGTCTGGTTGTAGAGGCTCACGTTGCCGCCGGTGACCGGGATGCCGAGCTCGACGCAGGCGTCCTTGAGGCCGCGGCAGGCCTCCGCGAGCTGCCACATCACGCGCCGGGTCCTCCGGCGAGCCGAAGTTCAGGCAGTCGCTGATCGCGAGCGGTGTCGCTCCGCCCGGTCGAGACGTTGCGGTAGGACTCGGCGAGGGCGAGCTGCGCGCCGGCGTACGGGTCGAGGCGGGCGAACCTGCCGTTGCAGTCGGTGGCCACGGCCACGCCGAGGTCGGTCTCCTCGTCGACGCGCACCATGCCGCTGTCGCTCGGTTGGGCCAGCACGGTGTTGCCCTGCACGTAGCGGTCGTACTGGTCGGTGATCCAGGACTTGTCGCACAGGTTGGGGCTCGCGGCGAGGCGCAGCAACGTCGAGCGCAGCTCCTCGGGCGTGGTCGGGCCGCGGCAACCGCTCGGCCGCGTCGGCCTGCAGCGCGTCCTGGTCGTCGGGACGGGCGAAGGGCCGGTGGTACGTCGGACCGTCGTGCGCCACCGATCGCGGCGGGACGTCGACGACGCGCTCGCCGTGCCAGTCGACCAGCAGCCGGTCGCCGTCGGTGACCTCGCCGACGACGGTGGCGTCGACCTCCCACTTGCGGCAGATGGCGAGGAACTCCGCGACGTCGGCCGGCTCGACGACCGCCATCATCCGTTCCTGCGACTCGCTCATCAGGATCTCCTCGGGCGCGAGCGAGGAGTCGCGCAGCGGCACCACGTCGAGGTCCACGTGCATGCCGCCGTCACCGGCGCTCGCCAGCTCGCTGGTCGCGCAGGACAGGCCCGCGCCGCCGAGGTCCTGGATGCCCGCGACCACCCCGGCCGCGAACAGCTCGAGGGTGCACTCGATCAGCAGCTTCTCCATGAACGGGTCGCCCACCTGCACGCTGGGGCGCTTGGCCGGACCGCCTGCGTCGAAGGTCTCCGAGGCGAGCACGCTGACCCCACCGATGCCGTCGCCACCGGTCTTGGCGCCGTAGAGGATCACCTGGTTGCCGACTCCGCTCGCCTTCGCGAGGTGGAGGTCCTCGTGGCGCAGCACGCCGATGCACAGCGCGTTGACGAGCGGGTTGCCGAGGTAGGTCTCGTCGAAGACCGCCTCCCCGCCGATGTTGGGCAGGCCGAGGCAGTTGCCGTACCCGCCGACACCGGCGACGATCCCCGGCAGCACCCGGTGGGTGTCCGGGGCGTCGAGCGGACCGAAGCGCAGCGGGTCCATCACCGCGACCGGACGTGCGCCCATCGCGAGGATGTCGCGCACGATGCCGCCCACGCCCGTGGCCGCACCCTGGTAGGGCTCGACGTACGACGGGTGGTTGTGGCTCTCCACCTTGAAGGTGACGGCGTAGCCCTGGCCGACGTCGATCACGCCGGCGTTCTCGCCGATGCCGGCGAGCATCTTGCCGGTGCGCGTCTCCTGGGCCAGACGATCGGACAGTTCGCTGAACTGCTTGAGGTGGACCTTGCTCGACTTGTAGGAGCAGTGCTCGCTCCACATCACCGAGTACATCGCCAGCTCCGAGCTGGTCGGCCGGCGCCCGAGGATCTCGCGGATCCGGGCGTACTCGTCGGCCTTCAGGCCGAGCTCGGCCCACGGCTGCTCGCGATCGGGGTCCTCCGCCGCGCGGGAGACGGTGTCCAGGGCATGTACGACGGCCTCAGGCGGGGACTGCACCACGGAGGCAACGCTACAGGCGCGGAGGGCCCCATCGAGACGGGCCTTGCCGGCCCTCCTCAGGGACCCGAGCGACGCCGGGTCCCTGAGGAAGGACGAAGTCCTGTCTCGAAGGGCACGCAATCCGGCGTACCTGGTTTCGACAAGCTCAACCGCCGTGGGTCGCCCCTTGCTGGCGCCGTGCGGGGTTTCGGAGACGTCCGCCGATCGGGTCCCTGAGGAAGGACGAAGTCCTGTCTCGAAGGGTCCGCAATCCGGCATACCGGGTTTCGACAAGCTCAACCGCCGGTCGACGCCCTTGCTCGACGCCGCACGCGGGTTTCGAGACGCCGCCGTCAGCCCCTCCTTCGTCGGGTCTGAAGGCGGCTCCTCAACCTCCCGCGCTTTCGAGCGGCTTCGCGAGGCTCAGCCCTCGGCGCGTGAAATTACATGTTTGTAGTTAATTCAAAGCCCTGTTACTGATGTGAAAGTTGGGGTTAGGTAAACGCAGTTTTTCCGACAATTCCGTAAGGAAATCTCGATGCTGCGACGCTTTTCCCGGTCCTCGACGATCGTCGTCACCCTGTTGGCGACCGGCCTCGGCGGCCTCGTCGCTGCGCCCACGCTGCTCGCGCCGGCCGCGTCGGCGGGCACCAACCCGGTCACCCCCGGCAACTTCCGCGGGCTCGGGTTCGACCAGTGCGCGACGCCGAGCCAGAGCGCGATGAGCACCTGGGTCAAGAAGTCGCCGTTCCGCGCCGCCGGCATCTACATCTCCGGCAACTCCCGCGCCTGCCGGGTGCAGACGAACCTGACCGCCACGTGGGTGAGCAACCAGCTGGCCGCCGGATGGCACCTGATGCCGATCACGCTCGGGCCGCAGGCCAACTGCTCCACCCGCTTCCCCCGGTACGGCGCCAAGATCGACCCGGTGATCAGCGCCAGCACGACCAACACCTACGCCACCGCGCGGAGCCAGGGTGTCCTCGAGGCACGGCGGGCGGTCGCCGCTGCTCGTGCGCTGGGCATCGTGCCGGGCAGCACGCTGTTCTACGACCTGGAGGCGTTCAACACCCGGCACTCCACGGCGTGCAACTACTCGACCCTGTGGTACCTGGCGAGCTGGACCCGCGAGCTGCACGCCAACCACTACGTCTCCGGCGTCTACTCCAGCGCGGCCTCCGGGATCCGGATCCTGGACGACATGCGGGTGCGGCCCGGCAACAAGATCACCCTCCCCGACCAGATCTGGGTCGCGGACTGGAACAAGAAGGCGAACACCGCCTCCTCCTACATCCGCAGCGACGGCTGGATGCCCTACCGGCGCGCGCACCAGTACCAGGGCGGGCACAACGAGACCTGGGGAGGCGTGCGGATCAACATCGACCGCAGCTACCTCGACCTCCGTACGCCGGCGGTCGCGGGCGCGACCACTGCGGCGCCGCTGCCCGAGAGCACCAGCCTGCGCGACGCCCACTGCACCACCTCCTCGATCAGCAAGGCCCTGTACCGGCGTACCAACGCACGTCACCGCGCCTGGCTGTACGCGCCGCTGCAGTGCCTGCTCAAGCAGCAGCACCGCTACCCGGGTGCGGTCACCGGCAGGTGGAACAGCGCGACGCTCGGCGGCCTGCGCGCCTACCAGCGCTCGGTGCACCACGCGGCGCGGTACTCCTTCCTCCGCAACGACTGGGTGACCCTGCTCTCGGCAGGCAACAGCGGAGGCACCCTGAAGACAGGCTCCACCGGTGCGGACGTGATCAGGCTGCAGCGCGCGCTCAACGCCGCGGGAGCGGCTCGGCTCCGGGCCAACGGGATCTACGACGCCAGGACCGCTGCTGCCGTGGGTGCCTACCAGAAGAAGGTCGGGATCAGCCCGACCAGGGTCGTGGCCTCGCAGACCTGGGCGGCGCTGCGCGCCGGTCGCTGGTAGGTCTCGACTCCGCTCGACCAGCTGGACGGACGCTCGACCGGCTAAGTGTTGACGAGGACGCCGAGGAGGCTGGTGAAGAAGGCCAGCCCGTCGGTTCCCGGGCCGCACAGGTCCTCGACGGCGTGCTCGGGGTGGGGCATCAGGCCCACCACGTTGCCGGCCTCGTTGGTGACCCCGGCGATCGCGCGCTGGGAGCCGTTCGGGTTCCCGATGTAGCGGGCCACCACGCGGCCCTCGGCCTCGAGCATGTCCAGGGTCGGCTCGTCGGCGACGTAGGAACCCTCGCCGTTCTTCAGCACGATGGTGACCTCCTGGCCCGCGTCGTAGGCGTTGGTCCAGGCGGTCTTGTTGTTCTCGATGACCAGCCGCTGGTCGAGGCAGCCGAACTTGCGGTGGTCGTTGCGGATCAGGGCCCCCGGCAGCAGGTGCGTCTCGCACAGGACCTGGAAGCCGTTGCAGATGCCGAGGACCGGCATCCCCTCGCGCGCCGCGTCGACCACCTCAGACATCACCGGCGCGAACCGGGCGATCGCGCCGCAGCGCAGGTAGTCGCCGTAGGAGAAGCCGCCCGGGAGCACCACCGCATCGACGCCCTGCAGGTCGTGGTCGCCGTGCCACAGCGCCACCGCCTCGGCGCCGGCGAGACGTACGGCGCGGCGGGCGTCCACGTCGTCGAGGGAGCCCGGGAAGGTGACCACCCCGACCCTGGGCCGCGCACCGCTCACGTCGCTGCCGTTCACGACGGCGTCTCGCCAGACTCGACCAGCTCGACCAACGTCACCGTGTAGTCCTCGATCACCGGGTTGGACAGCAGGAGCTCGGCCATCCGCTCCACGTCGGCCAACAGCTCGGGAGTCGCGTCGCCCTCGATCTCGAGCTCGAAGCGCTTGCCCTGGCGGACGTCGCTGACGCCCTGGAAGCCGAGCCGGGGCAGCGCCCCCTGCACCGCCTTGCCCTGCGGGTCGAGGATCTCTGGCTTGGGCATCACGTCGACGACGACTCGGGTCACGACCAGAGTCTATCGACGCCGGTTGCCACCGGTGAGCAGCACGAAGCCCAGTGCGATGCCGAGTCCCGCGACGGCCGGACCGACGATCGCCCAGAACTGTTCGCCGCTCATCGAGCTGCCCCCGAGCACGCCGAGCCCCTGCAGCGTCCACACCGCACCGGCGGCCACCATCACGAAGGCCACCACCAGGCCGATCACCCGGCCCATCAGCCCGCCTGCCGCTCGGCGAGGATCCGCGCTGCCCGGCGTACGTCGGCCAGGACCGGCCGCACGCCCGCCACGGTGATCGGCCAGCCGACGACGCGCAGTACACCCCTGCCGGTGACCCGGAAGCCGACGTCGACCCGGCACCCGGACTCGGTCGGTGCGAACCGCAGCTCCAGGTCGGCCTGGACGGCGTGCCAGCGTGCCGGACTCCGCCCACAGCCGGTCGCCCTCGAGCGCGGTGATCTCCATCTCGGGCACGACGCGTGCCAACGTGTGGTCACGCCAGCGGGTCCCGACCCGAGGCTCTCCGTCGGTGAGCATCTCGACGCTGGCGAGCGAGGACTGCCACTCCGGACGGTTGCGGGGGTCGGCCAGGTAGGCGAAGGCCACGTCGAGCGGGACCGCGAAGTCGACCGTGCCGCCGCGCATGCGCGGACCGCCCTGGTCGGCCATCAGAACCGTTCGCCGGTGAGCAGCTCGAACGCCTCGACGTAGCGGGAGCGGGTGCGCTCGACGATCTCCTCGGGCAGCGGCGGCGGCTGCTCGCCGGAGGCCCGGTCCCAGCCACTGGCGGGGGAGGTCAGCCAGTTGCGCACGATCTGCTTGTCGTACGACGCCTGCGCGCGCCCCGGCTCCCACTCGTCGGCGGGCCAGAAGCGGCTGGAGTCGGGGGTGAGCACCTCGTCGGCCAGCACGATCCCGCCGGCGATCCGGCCGGACTCGTCGAGGCGCGAGCCGAACTCGAACTTGGTGTCGGCCAGGATGATGCCGCGCTCCCGGGCGATCCCCTCGGCGCGGGCGTAGACGGCAAGGGTCAGCTCGCGGAGCCGGGCGGCGACATCAGGTCCGACGTCACCGGCGACCGCCTCGAAGGAGACGTTCTCGTCGTGGTCGCCCAGCGCGGCCTTGGTGGCCGGGGTGAACACCGGCTCCGGCAGCCTGCTGCCGTCCACGAGTCCAGGCGGCAGGGCGATCCCGCAGACCTCGCCGGTCGCCTGGTAGTCCAGCAGCCCGGACCCGGTGAGGTAGCCGCGGGCGACGCACTCGACCGGGTACATCGCCAGCTCCTCGCAGACCACGGCCCGGCCCTTGACCTGCTCGGGCACGTCGGTGGAGAGCACGTGGTGCGGCACCAGGTCGGCCAGCTGCGCGAACCACCACAGCGACATCCGGGTGAGGATCTCGCCCTTGTCCGGGATGGTGGTGTCCAGGACGTGGTCGTAGGCGGAGATCCGGTCGCTGGCCACCATCAGCAGGTTGCCGTCGTCGAGGCGGTAGAGGTCGCGCACCTTGCCCGAGTGCAGGTGGGTGGCACCTTCCAGCACGGGCGCCGGCGGGATGTTGTGTCCTGGCGCGCCGGATGAGTGAGCCACGGGCACACCCTACGGCTGGGCCGCGGAGAAGTAGTCGGCCGGAAGGCACGGCCAGAACAGACGGCCAGAACAGACAGCCAGAAAGACGGCCGGGGCCACGCACCAGGGACGGGCAGAACAAACGGGGGCGCACCGGCCAGGATCGGCGGGTGCGCCCCCGTTTCGGGGTAGAGCGTTCAGAGAATCGCGAGGATCGCGTTCTTGCCGTGACCGGACTTGGCGTCGGCGGTGTGACCCGCGACCGGAACGGCCGAGACGGCCAGGGCCACGGTGACGGCCAGCAGTGCTCCACGGAACGTGCGGCTGGTGAAGTTCATGTTGTTTCCTCCTCGAGTGGTGGACCCCGCCGGTCCAACCTGTGAGACGACGGTACCCGATATTCCGGTCTTATACGAATAAAAAGGACAAAAGCTGCACACCGATTTCGTCGCCAGGACGCCGCGGGACGGTCAGTCCTCGAAGCCGCTGCTCCCGGTCACCTCGGCATCCGTCGTGCTGACCTCATCGACCCGCGCGCGGGGCGGTCCGGAGCGGCACCACACGAGGAGCTCCTCGAGCGCCGCGCGCGGTCCCTCGAGGTGTGCGTGGACGGTGCCGTCGTCGGAGTTGCGGACCCATCCGGAGACGCCGAGCCGGTCGGCCTCGGTGCGCATCGACGCCCGGTAGAAGACCCCCTGCACCCGTCCCGTGACCACGAGGTCGAGCGCTGCGACGTCCTCGCTCACAGGATCGCCCCGGGCGCGTACGACGCTGCGTCCGGTTCGGTGGCCACGACCTCGGCGACCCGTCGTACGACCTCGGCCACCTGGGCGCGGGCCGCGCCGGTGAACTCGATCGGTGCGGCGACCGATCCGGCGACCTGCTCGCGGGTCAGGCGCAGGCGCGGGTCGCTGGCCAGACGGTCGAACAGGTCGTTGACGGCCAGACCCGCCCGCATCTCGAGGGCCACACCGACGGCGTGCTCCTTGATCGCCTCGTGGGCCTGCTCGCGGCCGACCCCCTCGCGGACGGCGGCCATCAGCACCTTCGTGGTGGTCAGGAACGGCAGGTAGCGGTCCAGCTCCAGCTGCACGGTCGCGGGGTACACCCCGAACTCGTCGAGCACGGTGAGGAAGGTCTGGAAGAGCCCGTCGGTGGCGAAGAAGGCGTCGGGCAGCGCCACGCGTCGTACGACGGAGCAGGAGACGTCGCCCTCGTTCCACTGGTCACCGACGAGCTCGCTGACCATGGACAGGTGACCCCGGAGCACCACAGCAAGGCCGTTGACGCGTTCGCACGAACGGGTGTTCATCTTGTGCGGCATCGCCGAGGAGCCGACCTGTCCCTCCTTGAAGCCCTCGGTCACCAGCTCCAGCCCGGCCATCAGCCGGATGGTGGTGGCCAGGTTGGCGGGACCGGCGACCGCCTGCACCAGGGCGGAGACCACGTCGAAGTCCAGCGAGCGGGGGTAGACCTGGCCGACGCTGGTCAGGGTGCGGTCGAAGCCGAGGTGCCGGGCGACCCGGAGCTCGAGCGCCGCGAGCCGCTCCTGTCCGCGGTCGTCGGGGCCGCCGAGCAGGTCCAGCATGTCCTGCGAGGTCCCGACCGGGCCCTTGATCCCCCGCAGCGGGTAGCGAGCCAGCAGGTCGTCGAGCCGCTCGAGCGCCACCAGCATCTCGTCGGCCACCGTGGCGAAGCGCTTGCCCAGCGTCGTGGCCTGGGCGGCGACGTTGTGCGTCCGACCGGTCATCACGAGCGACTCGTGCTCGGCGGCGAGCCGGCCCAGGCGGGCCAGCGTGGCCACCATCCGCCGTCGCACCAGCGCCAGGGACGAGCGGATCTGCAGCTGCTCGACGTTCTCGGTCAGGTCACGGGAGGTCATCCCCTTGTGCACCTGCTCGTGGCCCGCCAGCGCGTTGAACTCCTCGATCCGCGCCTTGACGTCGTGCCGGGTGACGCGCTCCCGCGCGGCGATGCTGCCCAGGTCGACCTCGTCCACGACCCGCTCGTAGTCGGCCAGCACCCCCTCGGGCACGTCCAGCCCCAGGTCGTCCTGGGCCCGCAGCACCGCCAGCCACAGCCGGCGCTCGAGGACCACCTTGTGCTCGGGTGACCAGAGCTCGACCAGGTCGGCGCCGGCGTACCGGGTGGCCAGGACGTTGGGGACGCTCACAGGCCAATTCTCACACGTCGGGCCGCGGCTGCCGTCCACGCGGCGGTCGGCGGCAGGTCAGAGGTCGGCTGCGATGTCGGTGCGCCACTGCGCACCGTCGAAGGAGATCGCCGAGACGCCCTCGTAGGCCCGGTCGCGCGCTTCGTGAACGTCCGCACCGACGGCGGTCACCGCCAGCACCCGGCCACCCGCAGTCACCAGCTCGTCCTCGCCTCGGTCGCCGCCACCGAGGGCGGTGCCGGCCTGGATCACGTCGACGCCGTCCGGGAGCGGGCCCACGGTGATCGCGTCGCCCTTGCTGGCGGACTCCGGGTAGCCGGCACTGGCCATCACCACGGCGACCGCGGCGCCGTCGCGGAACCAGGGCGGCTCGACCTGGTCGAGGGTGCCGTCCGCGGCACCCTTGAGCAGTTCCGCCAACGGCGAGCCCAGGAGCGCCAGCAGTGGCTGGGTCTCCGGGTCGCCGAAGCGGGCGTTGAACTCCACCACGCGCACGCCCACCGAGGTGAGTGCGAGGCCGGCGTACAGCAGACCCGCGAACGGGGTGCCGCGGCGGGCCAGCTCGGCGACGGTGGGCTCCAGCACGGTGCGCTGCACCTCGGGGACCAGCTCCGGCGGGGCCCACGGGAGCGGGGTGTAGGCACCCATGCCGCCGGTGTTGGGACCCTGGTCCCCGTCGTGGATGCGCTTGAAGTCCTGGGCGGCCTGCAACGGGTAGACGGTCCGGCCGTCGGTGATCGCGAACAGGGAGACCTCGGGCCCGTCGAGGAACTCCTCGACCACGACCCGGCCGCACGCAGCGGCATGGTCCAGCGCCGCCTCGCGGTCCTCGGTCACCACGACGCCCTTTCCGGCGGCCAACCCGTCGTCCTTGACCACGTACGGCGCCCCGAACTCCGCGAGTGCGTCTGCCACCTGGCTCGGGTCCGTGCAGACGCGGAACCGGGCTGTCGGGACTCCTGCCGCGGTCATCACGTCCTTCGCGAAGGCCTTCGAACCCTCGAGCTGGGCGGCCTCGCGGGAGGGGCCGAAGCAGCTGATCCCTCGCTCGCGGACCGCATCGGCCACGCCGGCGACCAGCGGGGCCTCGGGGCCGATGACGACCAGCTGCGCATCGAGCGACTCGGCCAGCTTGGCCACCGCGTCGCCGTCCATGGCGTCCACCTCGTGGAGGGTGGCCACCGCCGCCATCCCCGGGTTGCCGGGAGCTGCATGGACCTCGCTCACCGACGGGTCGCGGGAGAGGGCGAGTGCCAGCGCGTGCTCGCGGCCGCCCGTTCCGATGACCAGAGTCCTCACACAGCGACCCTATCGAGGTGAGCGGGTGCTGCCGCACGTGCGCGCAGGACGACGGCGCCAGCGAGGACCACGAGCATGATCACCCACAGGTTGATCTCTCCCCAGAACCACTGCGGGTGTGCCGGCTGGACGGCGGTGACGACGACCGACGCGAGGGTGCCTGCCACGCTGACAACGACCAGAGCGAGCACGGCACCGAGGATCCGCCAGCCGAACGCGCGGTGCGCGAACGCGGCGGCTCCCACGAGCAGCGTCGCGACGAAGCAGGCCAGGAGCCCGAGGAGGAACAGGGGGCTCTCCAGAGGGCTCTTGCCGAGCCCCCCGGCGACGGCGATGGCGACCGCCTTGACGGTCCAGAGGGCAACGGTGGCGAGTGCGGCGGCGTAGGCCGATCGGGTCAGGTTCATGACCACGATGCTGCGGCCGGACCCCGCGTCGGATCGTCCCTCCCGGGAGTGATGCCGGATGATCCTGCGCCCACCTACGCTCACCACATGTCCTGGCGTACGTGGGTGGCTCCGTGCCTCCTCCTCGGGGTCGCGGGCACGGCACTCGTGGATGCCGAGCTGGGTGGCCGGCTCGTCGGCGGCCTCGTCCTCACCCTGGGCACCGTGGTGGGCAGCTACCTCGTGGGAGCCTGGCTCGTTCCCGCTCTCGCCACCCTGACCAGCCTCGCCGTCGTCGCGATGCTCACTGCCGCCAACCAGCTGGCCGACCCCGGCCGGTACACCGCCGCCAACGACTTCTTCTTCTTCGCCGTCCTCGTGGGCGGTGTGGCGCTGGCCGGCAACCTGGTGTCGGCGCGGGCGGCACAGGTACGGGAGCTGCGGAAGCTCTCCGCCATCCGCGAGGAGCAGCGGGCCAGGGAGATCGAAGCCGCGCGGCTCGAGGAGCGCACCCGCGTGGACGCCGGCGTCACCCGGTCGATGATGCAGCGGATGAGCGCCTTGGTCGTGCAGGTCTCCGGCGTACGACGCGAAGGTGCGTCGCACCGCGACCGGGACGCCGTCGCGCGGGTCGAGGCCGGCGGACGCGAGACGCTCGAGGAGCTGCGCGAGGTGCTCGGCGCGTTCGGCGCACCGGCCGACTCTCCCGATCGTGCGAGCGCGGCCCCCGAGCGACAGGAACCGGATCTGGGGTGGGTCGACCTCGTCGTGGGCTGCTCCGGGATCCCGGTGGCCGTCGAGTGCGTCAGCTCGAGCGCCACGCACGGCCCGGTGCTCGCCAACGTCGTGGTCGGGGCGGCCCTCGGACTTCCCCTGGTGTGGCGCAGGTCCCGGCCAGTGCTCTCGGGTGCAGCGTTCGTGGCCCTCGCGGTCGCGATGAGCTCGTTGCTCACACCTCTGAGCGGGAGCGTCACCATCCTGCTGCCGTTGTCCCTGGTGGCCTACGCCCTGGGCGCCCACACGCGTGGGGCTCACCGCGCCGCCGGGCTCCTGCTGCTCCTCGTCGGCGGCTGGCTCGTGGCGCTCGCCGACCCGACGACGACGGGCGGGACCGACGACGGGCTGGTGCCGAGCCTGGTGTGGCTCGGGCTCGCCTTCGGCGCCGGCGTCGTCGCCGCGCAGCACGCCGACCGCGCCACACGCCTCGCCGACCTGCTGGCGCGGGTCGAGGCGGGCCGCGAGGACGAGGTGCGCCTGGCCGTCGCGGAGCAACGGCAGGCCATCGCGCGCGACCTGCACGACACCGTCGCGCACGCCATGACCGTGGTGTGCCTGCATGCCGAGGCCGCCCAGCAGCAGTGGTCCGACGACGAGGCCGTCGAGGAGTCGCTGGCGGTCATCGAGTCGGCGGCGCGCGAGGCCATGGCCCACCTCCGGACCGGGCTCGGCGTCCTGGAGACCGAGCCCGGGACCTCGGGCGAGCTGGCCGACGAGGTGCGCGCCTTCGCCGGCTCCTTGGGCGTCCCGGTGACCGTGTCGGCCCGGACCGAGCTGTCAGCGCAGGAGCGCGCGCTGGCACGCCGGGTCGTACGTGAGGCGCTGGTGAACGCAGCGCGGCACGCCCCCGGCACGTCCGCACACATCCGGATCGCGCAGGAGGGCGACCGCCTCGTCGTCGAGGTCACCAACGCGGCGAGCGAGAGCAGCAGCTACGTCGCAGGCTCGCGGCGCGGCCTCGTGGGGCTGCGCGACCTGTTCTCCGCGCAGGGCGGGATGCTCGAGCACGGGCCCACGCCGGAGGGCGGCTACGGGGTGGCGGCGTACCTTCCGGCTCGCCGCACCCCGGTGCCCGCGTGACCGCGACGATCCGGGTGCTGGTCGCCGACGACCAGGAGCTCGTGCGCAGCGGCCTGCGGATGATCCTCGGCGCCGAGCCGGACCTCGAGGTGGTCGCGGAGGCGGCCGACGGGGACGAGGCCGTCGCGGCCGTGCGGCTGCACTCTCCCGACGTCGTGCTGATGGACATCCGGATGCCGGGCACCGACGGCATCGAGGCGACCCGGCAGATCGTGGCCAGCTCGCCTGACACGCGCGTGGTCATGCTGACCACCTTCGACCGGTCCCGTCTGGTCTACGACGCGCTGACCGCCGGCGCCAGCGGCTTCCTGCTCAAGGACACCCCGACACCGCAGCTCGTCGGCGGCGTGCGGGCGGCGGCGCGCGGCGAGGAGCTCCTGGCACCGGCCATCACCCGCCGCCTGATCGAGGAGTTCACCCGGCTGGAGAGGGCCCGGCCACCGCGCGGCTACGACCAGCTCACCGAGCGGGAGCGCGAGGTGCTCGTGCAGCTGAGTCGCGGGCTCTCCAACGCCGAGATCGCCGCGGAGCTGTTCGTCTCGGTGCAGACGGTCAAGACCCACGTGGCCAGGGTGCTGGCCAAGCTCGGCCTTCGCGACCGGGTGCAGGCCGTGGTCTCGGCCTACGAGTCCGGACTCGTCCGGCCTGGCGAGTGAGGCCAGCCACGTCCTAGCGTCGCGCGCGCTCCTCGTACGCCGCCCGGGCCACGGGGTCGGCGTCCGACATCACCCGGTCGGCCTTGAACGCCCGCGCGATCGCCTCCTGGACGCGCAGCGGCAGGATCCCCGAGACCTTGGCCATCGACCTCGTCCACGTCGGCACCCAGAGCTCGGGACGGGGCCGCCTGATGGCCGACTCGATCACCTCGGCGACGTCCTCGGGCTTCAGCGACTTCAGGCCCCGCGCGTCGGGGACACCGGCGGCCAGCTCGGTGCGGACGATGCCGGGCAGGACCACGGTGACGTCGATCCCGTGCGGCTTGAGCTCGAGCCGGGTCGACTCGCTGAAGCCGACGGCGGCGAACTTCGAGGCGGCGTACGACGCTCCGTCGGCGACCGGGACGCGCCCCACCGCGGAGGCCACGTTGATGATGTGGCCGCGACCGCGCTCGACCATGCCCGGTCCCACGGCCTTGGTGCCGTTGATGATCCCGAAGACGTTGACGTCGAAGATCTTGCGGGTCACCTCGTCCGGCTCCTTGAGCACCTGACCGAGCGGCATGATCCCGGCGTTGTTGACCAGGACGTCGATCGGACCCAGCTCCTGCGTGGCGGCGAGGAACGCGCGCCACGAGTCCGGGCTGGTCACGTCGAGGTGCGCCGCTGTCGCAGCACCGTTGATCGAGCGGGCGCCGTCGATCGAGCGGGCGGCGTCGATCGCCTCGTCAGCTGTCGATCTCGTCGGCGACACGCTGCACCAGGTCGGTGTCGAGGTCGCCCAGCGCGACCCGGTGGCCGGCGGCTGCGAGCCGTCGCGCGGTGGCCTCGCCGATGCCGCGCGCGGCCCCGGTGATCACGATCGTCAACCCTGGGTTCATCTGCCTGCTCCGGTCGTGTCGTCGGCGGCTCGCGCAGCGACCACCTCAGCACACGGGCCGGTGTCTGTCACGCGGCCGGGACACGCTCGCCGTCGTCGGTGAGCAGCGGCGTGCGGTCCATCACCAGGGCGGCACGGGTCTGCCGGGAGAGCTCGGCACGGAACGGGGAGGTGACCGTGGACAGGAGGCCCAGGACCGCACGCGGAACGTGCCTCGGCGTGCCCGGGCGGCCGGCGCTCGCCTGGAGCTCGGTCGCGAGCTGGTTGAGGGTCCGCGGCTCCAGGCCCGCGACGCTGAGCACGTGCCCGCGCAACGAGCGGTCGAGCACCGCCCTGACGACCACGTCGGCGACCTCTGCGCAGGAGACGAACGGGATCGGGGTCTGGCCGCGCCCGAAGACGAGCGGACGACCGGACCTGGACGCCGTCGCCTCGAGCAGGTCACGCCACAGGTCCACGAAGGGCGCCGCGCGGACGACCGTCCACCCGGCCGTCCCCCCGCGGAGCCGCTCCTCGGCCGCGAACTTCATCCGGGCCAGCTCCAGCGGGCTGTCGGCGGCGGCCCCGAAGACGGAGACCAGGACGACGTCGGCGCCGGCCTCCTCGGCCGCGCTGACGAGACGTGCGTTGCCGTCCCGGTCGACGGTCGCGGGCGACACCCCGCCTGTCCCGACGAAGCCGTGCACCGCCGAGACGACCACGTCGCACCCGCGCACGGCGTCACGGACCTGGCTGGGCTCGCGGACGTCGCCCTGGACGATCTCGACGAGCTCACCGCGCAGACCGGCCGCGCGCCCCCGGTCGCGGGTCATCACCCTGACCGGGATGCCCTGCGCCACCAGCCGGGCGACCACCATGGTCCCGAGCCGGCCGGTGCCACCGGCGACGAGGACCCGCGCGGGCCGGGCCGCGGCGCCCGGGTCGCCGGTCATCGACTGCCTCCGGCGTCCAGCCCCACGTGCCGGCGTACGGCGTCGTCGATCCCGCCGGAGTCCGGGTCGACGGGCTCGAGGTAGAACGACGCCGCACTGATCTCCTCCCCGGCGACGGTGAAGACGATCACGCCGCGCATCAGGTGGCTGGCGCCGTCGCGTCGCGTCCCCCGGTGCTCCCACTCGGTCCACACCTCGTCGCCCTGGCGCGCGTGGCGCGTCACGACGCAGCTGATGTCCGGCACCGCGCCGAGGATCTGCTCCCAGTTCCGCTGCACCTGGTCGCGGCCGGTGAAGCTGCGCGCGGGATGTGCGGGCGTCCGGTTGACGTAGTCCTCGGCGAAGCACCCGGCGATCGCGGCGACGTCGTGCTCGTTGGTCGCGGCGGCGAGGCGGTCGATCACCTGCGGCATGTCGCTCTGAGTAGGGCTCATCGGGACCGTCCTTGAGTTACAGTCTCTCTGTAACCGATACAGTGACTATGGATCAGAAAGAGGCGGTGGTCAAGTCGGCGCGCTCCTACGACTCCACCAACCGGCGCCGCCAGGCGGAGCAGACGCGCGCGGCGATCGTCGAGGCTGCGCGCGAGATCTTCGTGACCCAGGGCTATGCCGCCACGACCATGCCCGAGGTCGCTGCCGGGGCGGGGGTCTCGGTGGAGACGATCTACAAGGCCTTCGGCACCAAGGCCAGCCTGGTGCTTGCGATCCGCGACCGCGCGCTGCTGGGCAGGGACGAGGTCCCTGCCGAGACCCGGTCCGACCGGCTGCACGAGGAGGAGGCCGACCCGCGCAGGGTCATCGAGGGATGGGGACGGCTCGCCGCCGAGGTGGCGCCCCGAGTCGCGCCGGTCCTGCTCCTGGTACGGGACGCCGCCGCCGTCGACACCACGCTGGCGGCCCTGCACCAAGAGATGGACGACGACCGCCTGAGCAGGATGACCGACAACGCCCGGCACCTGCTCGACGGCGGTCACCTCGCGCACGGCATGAGTCTCGAACGTGCGCGTGACGTGCTGTTCACCTACAGCTCGCCCGAGCTCTACGACGTGCTGGTCCTCGACCGCGGTTGGTCGGCGGAGGACTACGGGCAGTTCGTCGCCGAGGCCGTGGCGGCCGCCCTGCTGCCGCGCTGACTGCAGCCCACGTCAGGGGACGACGAGCGTCTGCTCCCGTCCGGGCCCGACGCCGACGGCCCAGAACGGGGCCCCGGACATCTCCTCGAGGGCGCGCACGTAGCGCTGGGCGTTCTTCGGCAGGTCCTCGAAGGACCGGCAGCCGGAGATGTCCTCGGCCCAGCCGTCGAGGAACTCGTAGACCGGTCGCGCGCGATGGAACGCCGTCTGCGTCATCGGCATCTCCTCGTGGCGCTCGCCGTCGACGTCGTAGGCCACGCACACCGGCACCTGCTCCCAGCTGGAGAGCACGTCGAGCTTGGTCAGGAAGAACTCGGTCAGCCCGTTCACCCGCGCCGCGTAGCGGGCGATGACGGCGTCGTACCAGCCGCACCGACGGTCACGTCCGGTGGAGACGCCCACCTCGCCACCGACGCGCCAGAGCTTCTCGCCGTCCTCGTCGAACAGCTCGGTGGGGAACGGACCGGAGCCGACCCTGGTCGTGTAGGCCTTGACCACCCCGATGATGCGATCGAGCCGGGTGGGACCGACCCCCGAGCCCGTGCAGACGCCCCCGGCCACCGGGCTGCTGCTCGTGACGAACGGGTAGGTGCCGTGGTCGACGTCGAGCATGGTGGCCTGGGCGCCCTCGAAGAGGACCGTCCTGCCCTCGTCGAGGGCGCGGTTGAGCATCAGTCCGGTGTCAGCGACCAACGGCTCGAGGCGGTCGGCGTAGGAACGCAGGTCCTCGACGACCTCCTCCACGGTGATCGCGCGCCGGTTGTAGACCTTGGTGAGCATGTGGTTCTTGACCTCGAGGGAAGCCTCGACCTTCTCGACGAGGATCGCCTCGTCGAAGACGTCGGCGACGCGGATGCCGACCCGGTTGACCTTGTCGGCGTACGCCGGCCCGATGCCGCGCCCGGTGGTCCCGATCTTGTTCTTGCCCAGGAAGCGCTCGGTGACCTTGTCCATCGTCGAGTGGTACGACGCGATCACGTGGGCGTTGGCGCTGACCACCAGGCGACCCATCGGGACCTCGCGCTCGAGCATCGCGTCGAGCTCGCGGAAGAGCGCTTCAGGGGAGACGACGACGCCGTTGCCGATCACCGAGGTGCAACCGGGGGTGAGGATGCCGCTGGGCAGCAGGTGCGTGGCGAACTTCTGGCCGTCGACGACGATCGTGTGACCCGCGTTGTGGCCACCGCTGGTGCGCACGCAGAAGTCGATGGAGTTCTCGGTGGTCAGCTGGTCGGTGGCCTTGCCCTTGCCCTCGTCGCCCCACTGGGCTCCGAGCACGACGATCCCCGGCATCGTCCGCTCCCTCCTCGGCCCCCACAGTGGTCGAGCTCGTCGAAACCCCGGCGTACATCGTACGGGTCCGGCGGCCGGGACTTTTGTCTACTCTGTCCAGCGTGGATCCCGTGCTGGTCATCGCCAACGCCGATGCGGGCGCCGGTGAGACCGAGGCTCTCGAGACCGCGCTCGGCGTGCTGCGCGAGGACGTCGACGTGGAGGTCGCCAAGACCGGCAACCTCGGCGAGCTCGACGGCGTGCTGCACCGCGCGGGTTGCCGGCGCATCGTGGTGGCCGGCGGCGACGGCAGCCTGCACAGCGTGGTCGCCGCGCTGTACCGGCGTCATGAGCTCGAGAAGCGCACGCTGGGCCTGATCCCGCTCGGCACCGGCAACGACTTCGCCCGCACCCTGGGCATCCCGCTGGACGCGGGAGAGGCTGCCGCGATCATCGCCGCCGGATCCGTGCGCAAGATGGACCTGATCGTCGACGAGCTCGGCGGCGTCGTGGTCAACAACGTCCACGCCGGCGCCAGCGCGCAGGCCAGCCGGCGCGGGCACCGGTGGAAGAAGCGGCTGGGTCCCTACGGCTTCGGCATCCTCGGCTACCCGGTCGGGGCCGCCCTCGCCGCCGTCCGGCCGCCGTTCGTGCGGCTGCTCATCGAGGTCGACGGCGAGGTCCTCGCCGACATGGACCGGCACGTCCTGATGGTGGCGGTCGGCAACGGTGCGAGCGTCGGTGGCGGCACCGAGATCACCCCGGAGGCCGATCCGGAGGACGGCAAGCTCGACGTGATGGTCTCCTACGCGACCGGCCCGGTGGAGCGGTTCGTCTACGCCGCCCAGCTCTACCGCGGCTCGCACCCCGAGCGCGACGACGTGCTCTACCGCCGCGCCAAGCAGGTCACCGTCTCCGGCGAGGACTTCTGGCTCTCCGCCGACGGCGAGATCCAGGGGCCGGAGCGCCGTCGCAGCTGGCGCCTCGAGCGTGCCGCCTACTCGATGATCGTTCCGAGCTAGGCCGGTTCGCCCTCCGCGTCAGCGGCCTCGCGCTGCGCTTGTCCTTCTCGACCCGCGGGTCGCCGGCGTCCGCGAAGTAGTCGCCCGGCGTGGTCTCGTCGGCACCGTTGGACACCTTGGTGGCGTTGAGCACCACGGACAGGACGACTGCCACGACGAGGTTGAGGACGAATGCCGTGACGGCGATGTAGCCCATCTGCTCGATCCCCGAGACCGCCTTCAGCGAGCCGCCGAAGTGCTTGGTCACCGGGCTGGCCACCTGGTAGGCGGCGTAGGTGCCGTAGACCATGCCGGCGGCCCAGCCCGCGAGCAGCGCCCACTTGTGGAACCAGCGCGTGTAGAGGCTGAACACGATCGCCGGGAACGTCTGCAGGATCCAGATGCCGCCGAGCAGCTGGAAGTTGATCGCGTTCTGGCGGTCGAGGGTGAGCACGAAGACCAGCGCGAACGCCTTGACCACCAGCGAGGCCAGCTTGGAGACCTTGGCCTCCTGGGCGGGCGTGGCATCGGGCTTGATCCACTCGCGGTAGACGTTGCGCGTGAAGGTGTTGGCCGCGGCTATCGACATGATCGCCGCCGGGACCAGTGCGCCGATCGCCACGGCGGCGAAGGCCACCCCCGCGAACCAGCTCGGGAACGAGTCCTCGAACAGCTGCGGGATCACCAGCTGTGGGTTGGGCTTGCCGTCGACGCCGATCGGCTTCGTGCCTGCCGCGATGGCGACCCAGCCGAGCAGCGCCAGCAGTCCCAGGACGAAGGAGTACGCCGGCAGGATCGAGGCGTTGCGCCGGATCGTCGTACGGCTGTTGGAGGAGAGGGTGGCGGTGATCGAGTGCGGGTACATGAACAGCGCCATCGCCGAGCCGAGCGCCAGGGTCGCGTAGGCGAAGTAGCCGGGCTTCACGTCACTGCCCGGACCGGGGATGAACACCCCGTTGGGCTTGCCGGTCACCGGGTTGGTGGCGGCCATCTTTCCCTGCGCGGCATCGAAGATGTGGCCCCAGCCGCCGAACTTCGTGGGGAGGTAGATCACCGCCACGATGATCACGATGTAGATCAGCGCGTCCTTGACGAAGGCGATCACCGCCGGTGCCCGCAGCCCCGAGGTGTAGGTGTAGGCGGCCAGCACGACGAACGCCACGAGCAGGGGCAGGTCCTGCTGGAACGCGCTGCCCTTGCCACCGAGCCCGACGACGTCGAGGACGGCCTGGATGCCGACCAGCTGCAACGCGATGTAGGGCATCGTCGCGACGAAGCCGGTCAGGGCGACGGCGAGCGCGAGCCCACGCGAGTCGTAGCGGCCGCGCACGAAGTCGGCCGGGGTGACGTAGCCGTGCCGATGGCTGACCGACCACAGCCTCGCCATGAAGATGAAGATGATCGGGTACAGGATGATCGTGTAGGGCACCGCGAAGAAGCCCGCGATCGAGCCCATCGCGAACATCGCCGCCGGGACCGCGATGAAGGTGTACGCCGTGTAGAGGTCACCACCCAGCAGGAACCAGGTGACCCAGGTGCCGAACTTGCGCCCACCGAGCCCCCACTCGTCGAGTGACTCCAACGAGTCGCCCTTGTGGAAGCGCGAGGCCATGAAGCCGAGCACGGTGACCACGACGAAGAGCACGATCAGCACGGTCAACGCGACGCCGTCGACGCCGCCGCCCTTGACCAGCTGCGTGGTCAGGAGGGGGGCCGTCAGGTGCGCGCTCATCGCTCGTCCTCCGGAGTGCCGGCGTGCCGCCCTGCGGGCTCCGATCCGTCAGCCGGCATCGGGGCGTCCTGCCCGATCCGGCCCGGGCGCCCCGTCGTCCCAGGTCCCGCGGTGCGTGCGGCCAGGACCAGCCGGTGCGCGGTGTAGGTGAGCCCGGCGCAGAGGAACACCCACAGGAACTGGTACCAGAAGAAGAACGGGACGCCGCCCAGCTTCGGGTCCTCCTTGGCGTAGGAGCTCACCCACAGGAGGGCGACGACGGGGATCGCGAGGCAGACCCCCGCGAGCACGAGCAGGGTCTTGTTCGTGGGCGGTGCGCTCTCGTCCGATGCGGCCCCGCCCGAGGGGTCCACGTGAGCCATGGCACCGCACTCTAGACCGATGTGACCCAGGTCTCACCACACGCGCTAGCGTCGGTGGGATGGAGCAGCCAGCGGACCACGACTTCACCGGCCTGAAGGCAGTGTTCGTCAACTGCACCCTCAAGCGCTCGCCCGAGGTGAGCAACACCCAGGGGCTCGCCGACGCCAGCGCGCAGATCATGCGACGGCACGGCGTGGAGGTCGAGACGCTGCGCGCGGTCGACCACGACATCGCCACCGGCGTCTACCCGGACATGCGCGATCACGGCTGGGAGACCGACGCGTGGCCGGAGATCTCACCGAGGGTGCTGGCCGCGGACATCCTGGTGATCGCCGGACCGATCTGGCTGGGCGACAACTCGAGCATCACCAAGCAGGTGATCGAACGGCTCTACGCCCACTCCGGACTCCTCAACGAGGCCGGGCAGTACGCCTTCTACGGCAAGGTCGCCGGCTGCCTGATCACCGGCAACGAGGACGGGATCAAGCACTGCGCGCAGAACGTCCTCTACTCGCTGCAGCACATCGGCTACACCATCCCGCCGCAGGCCGACGCCGGCTGGATCGGTGAGGCGGGTCCCGGCCCGTCGTACCTCGACGAGGGCAGTGGTGGACCCGAGAACGACTTCACCAACCGCAACACCACGTTCATGACGTGGAACCTGATGCACCTCGCGGCGATGCTGAGGAACGCCGGCGGTATCCCGGCGTACGGCAACCAACGCTCGGCGTGGGACGCGGGCGCGCGGTTCGACTACGCCAACCCCGAGTACCGCTGATCACAGCAGGGCGGCACGCGCCTCTTGGCTGGAGTCGGCCAGGAACTGCTCGCACCGGTCGCGCTCGGCGTCCTCACCGATCCGTCCGGCGGCGATGGACAGGGCTGCGAGGGCGCGCAGGAAACCACGGTTGGGCTCGTGCTCCCACGGCACGGGGCCGTGCCCCTTCCAACCGTTGCGACGCAGCAGGTCGAGGCTGCGGTGGTAGCCGACCCGCGCGAAGGCGTACGCCGTGACGTCGTCGGTCCCCTCGGCCAGCGCCTCTTCCGCGAGGGTCGCCCAGGCGAGCGGTGACTCGGGGTGGCGGCGTACGACGTCGCGTGTGGGTGTGCCCGAGGCCAGCTCCTCGGCGGCAGGGTCCACGGGCAGCAGCGTGGGCGGTGGGCCGGCGACCAGGTCGCGTCCGAGGAAGCTCTCGCTCATGGCCGCATCAAAGCACCCCCGGCAAGTTCGTGCGCGAAGCGGGAAGCAATGTCGGTGCGCCGGTGTTCACTGCTGCCATGGCCCAGACGACGCAACCGACGCCCGGTGACAGCGCTCTGAGAAGCAGTGCTCCCCCGGCAGGCGGCGCTCCGGACGAGGCCCGGCCGTGGCCGGCGCTGTTCGCGCTCTGTCTCGGCTTCTTCATGATCCTGGTCGACCTGACCATCGTGACGGTCGCGACACCGACCATCATCGACAAGCTCCACGCGAGCGTGAACGAAGTCGTCTGGGTGACCAGCGCCTACATGCTCGCCTATGCGGTCCCGGTGCTGATCATGGGTCGCCTCGGCGACCGCTACGGATCCAAGCGCCTCTACCTCGCCGGCCTCACGGTGTTCACCGCCGCCTCCCTGTGGTGCGGGCTGACCACCTCGATCGAGATGCTCATCCTCGCCCGGGTGGTGCAGGGCCTCGGCGCGTCGATGATGACGCCTCAGACGATGGCGATCATCACCCGGATCTTCCCCGCCGCCGAGCGCGGCAAGGCGATGGCCGTGTGGGGTGCCACCGCCGGCATCGCGATGGTCGTCGGCCCGGTCCTCGGCGGCGTGCTCACCGACGGCCTCGGCTGGGAGTGGATCTTCTTCGTCAACGTGCCGGTCGGTGTCCTGGCATTCGTGATGGCGATGCGGCTGGTCCCGAACCTGCCCACGCACTCCCACCACTTCGACTGGTGGGGCGTCGCCCTGTCCGGCGTCGGGCTGTTCCTGCTCGCCTTCGGCGTCCAGGAGGGCCACCAGAAGCACTGGGCGGGATGGATCGTCGCGATGATCGCCGGTGGCCTGGTGTTCCTCGTCGCCTTCGTGCTCTGGCAGGCGCGCAACAAGCTGGAGCCGTTGGTGCCGCTGAGCCTGTTCCGCGACCGCAACTTCTCGGTGTCCAACGTCGCGATCACCGTGATGGGCTTCGTCGCCTCGTCGATGGGCTTCCCGCTGATGCTGTGGGCCCAGGCCGTTCGCGGTTTCTCCCCCCTCCAGGCTGCCCTGCTCTTCCTGCCGATGGCTGCGATGTCGATCCTGCTCGCCCGTCCCGTGGGCAACCTGACCGACCGGATGCATCCGCGCATCGTGGTCGGCACCGGGTTCGGCCTGAGCCTGGTCGGGATGATCCTGTTGACCACGCAGTTCGACGTCGACTCCCCGATCTGGATGATCTGCGTCTTCCAGGTGGTCCTCGGTTGCGGCAACGCCTTCATCTGGGCGCCGACCGCAGCCACGGCCAACCGCAACCTGCCGATGCGGCTCGCCGGTGCGGGCGCCGGTGTCTACAACGCCACCCGCCAGGTCGGGTCGGTCATGGGAGCCGCGGCCATCGCAGTCGTGATGGACAGCCGGATCGCCCACTACCTGCCCGGCGCGGAGACCCACGGGGAGGCCGGCGCCGGCCACATCGCCGACCCCCGGGTGGCCGAGCTGTTCTCGCGCGCCATGCAGCAGGCGTTCCTGCTCCCGACCGCCGTCTACGCCATCGGCCTCCTCGCCGTCCTCGCCTACGAGCAGCCGCGCCACGAGGGCTACGCCACCCGCCCCGCCTCCCCCGCCGAGGCCACCCCGGCCTGACCCGCCCGGTCGCCTCGGACCCACATGTAACGCGGAGTTATTGCCACTGACCCGCGGTACGCCGTGCACGCAGCGTCAACAGCACGGTGCAAGTGGCTCGCGGGCTCAGGCGGAGCCGACGGCGCCGTCCCCGCATCTCGGCGGCGAACTCGGCGAGGTGCGGCGGCAGCGTCGTCCCGAGACCGCCGCGCGGTTTCGGCGTACTCGGTGCAGCAGCCGCTGCTTGAGCCGGTCACGGGCTGTGCCGAACAGCTCGTTCCAGATCACCCTTGACACGCCCAGACCCTCGCCGAGGATCTCGCGCTCGCGGTTGCGTTCCTCCCAGACGACCTCCTCGGCCGGCCGCTGGGCTACTCCGCCCTGGTCGATGCGCCGGTACTTCACCCGGCCGTCGAACTCGAACACGTGGCAGCCGACGCGTAGATCCGTCCAGGCAACCCCGGCGGAGAGTCGCACCGGAAACTGCGTCTCGGGCCTGCCGATGCCCAGCTCTGTCACAGCTAGACGAAGGAGCGACTCGCCAATCGACTCGGCACCCGGGTCGGCGAAGCTCGACGGCGGCGCGGGACCGGGTGATGTGCGGCCAGGACCACATCAGCTGGAGCTCGCCGAGCAGTGCTGCCTTGGCGACACCCGAGGCGAGCACGTGGTCGCATGCCGCCACACCTGTAGGTAACCCGTGCTCCCGGGCGAGGTCGACAGCCGTGCGCCCCATCGATGTGACGGGGATGCCGCGACCGTCTCCACACCCGGCAGGTCGAAGCGGGTCAAGTGGTGCTTCACCCCTCGCTCCGTCCGGGTTCCGCCGACCCCAGTCCGCGTGAGGTGGCTCAGATCGTGCGCCGGGGCGAGCATCGGGATGCGCCAGGCTCGCGCGGCCGAGTCGTGACTCATCACGTGCTCGGTGTCTGCGGTGAGGTGGACCGCTCGGTCCACAAGCCGCATCCGGTCGCGGTACGACGTCATGGCGTCGATCAGCTCGCGTTCGCAGTAGACGCCGCGCCGCACGATCACCCAGGGCCGTGCACGGCGGTCATGGTGCGCAGCTCCCGCTCGGTGCAACCGGCTTCGACGGCCTGCCTCCGAGTGAACAGACCACCTTGTCTGGATGCGAGGGCACGCAGCAAGGGACGCATGCACTCGACCTTCGAGGATTCCTCGTTGCTGCGCGAGGCCATGCCCGACGTCTGTGGAAAACCCCCCGCGCGTTCGGCAGGACCACATGCACCCACTCGGCATGTAACGCGGGGTCGTTGACGCTGTGCACGCGGAGTACCGCTTGTGCAGCGGCAATAACTCCGCGTTACATGGGGAGGCGGGCTAGCTAGCGGATGGTGTGGCCGGTGGAGGAGAGGTTCCCGCAGGCCTCGACGACGCGGGCGGCCATGCCGGCCTCGGCGGCCTTGCCCCAGGCGCGGGGGTCGTAGGCCTTCTTGTTGCCGACCTCGCCGTCGATCTTCAGCACGCCGTCGTAGTTGCTGAACATGTGCGCCGCGACCGGGCGGGTGAAGGCGTACTGCGTGTCGGTGTCGACGTTCATCTTGATCACGCCGAACTTCACCGCGTCGGCGATCTCCTCGGCGGTGGAGCCGGAGCCGCCGTGGAAGACCAGGTCGAAGGGCTTGGCGCCCTCGGGCAGGCCGAGCTTCTCGGCGACCACCTGCTGGGCCCGCTGCAGGATCTCCGGGCGCAGCTTGACGTTGCCGGGCTTGTAGACGCCGTGGACGTTGCCGAAGGTCAGCGCCGTCAGGTAGCGGCCCTTCTCGCCGGTGCCGAGCGCCTCGACGGTGGCCAGCGCGTCCTCGGGGGTGCTGTAGAGCTTGTCGCCCGCACCACCCTCGACGCCGTCCTCCTCGCCGCCGACGACACCGATCTCGACCTCGAGCACGATCTTCGCCGCGGCCGCCTGCTCGAGCAGCTCCTGGGCGATCTGCAGGTTCTCCTCCAGCGGTACGGCGGAGCCGTCCCACATGTGCGACTGGAACAGCGGGTCCTGACCGGCCTTGACCCGCTCGACCGAGATCGCGAGCAGCGGCCGCACGAAGCCGTCGAGCTTGTCCTTGGGGCAGTGGTCGGTGTGCAGCGCGACGTTCACCGGGTACTTCGCCGCCACCTCCCTGGCGTAGGCGGCGAGCGCCACCGAGCCGGTGACCATGTCCTTGACGGTCGAGCCGGAGAGGTACTCGGCGCCGCCGGTGGAGACCTGGACGATCCCGTCGCTCTCGGCCTCGGCGAAACCGGCCAGCGCGGCGTTCAGGGTCTGGGAGGAGGAGACGTTGATGGCCGGGAAGGCGAACTGCCGCTCCTTGGCGGTGTCGAGCATCTCGGCGTACTTCTCGGGGGTGGCAATTGGCATGCTCAGTTCCTTCTCGGGGTGCTTCTCGACGCGTGCATGGGACGTATCGACCACACTAGTCCCGTGCCCGTCCGCCCACCTGCTCGCCTCCTCGCCGTGCTCGTGGTCCTCGTGGCGGTCCTGGCCGGCTGCGGCGGCCACTCCAGCAAGGGCTCCAAGGGCGGCTCCCCCAGCAAGAGCCCGAGCGCGAGCAACAGCGACAAGCCGGCCGCCGACCCGGGGGCCGGGGTGGCCAAGGTCGGCCAGTGCTTCACGCTGACCGCAGCCCAGACGAGGGCCAGCGTCGCCGCTGCCGCACGCGTCAACTGCCGCAAGCCGCACACGACCGTGGTCGCCTACGTCGGCTACGTGCCCCAGGCGATCACCCCGGTCACCCCGTTGGCCACCCGTCGCGCGCTGGCCACCAAGGTGTGCGCCCCGGCGTTCCGCGCCCTGGCCGGAGGCACCCTGGCCGACCGGGCGCAGTCGATCCTGACGTGGACGTTCTTCACCCCGGGGCAGGCCGAGCTGCTCCGTGGCGCCCGGTGGGTGCGCTGCGACGTGCGTGGCCCGCAGCGGGGACGGCCTCGCGACCCTGCCTGCGGCGACCCCGTTCCTCGCCCACGGCGTGCCCGAGCAGCTCCGCGTCTGCGAGACCCAGGCGGGCGTCGAGGTCGCCTGCACCCGCCCGCACGCGTTCCGCGTCGCGGGCGTCTTCCGGGCACCCGGCGCGACCTACCCGGGTGTCAGCACCCAGGTCGCGCGCGATCGCTGCCACGAGCTGCTGCGGGGCTTCGGGGGGTTCTTCCAGGTGCCGAGCCGCCAGGGTTGGGCGGCCGACGACAGGTTCGTCCGCTGCCTGGGCCCGATCCCGCCACAGCCGACGCCCAGCCCCTGACGCGCCGCCCGCACCACGCCTGCTCAGCCGCGCCAGGCGCGCTCGAGGTCGGCATGACGCACCACCCACGTGTGCATCGCGATGGCCGCAGCCGCCGAGGCGTTGATCGAGCGCGTGGAGCCGAACTGGGCGATCGAGAAGGTGCCGTCGCACAGCTCCCGCGCCTGCTCGGAGAGGCCCGGCCCCTCCTGGCCGAACAGGAAGCAGACCTGGCGCGGCATCTCCCAGGTCTCCAGGTGCTCGGAGCCGGGGAGGTTGTCCACCCCCATCAGCTGCACGTCCCGCTCGTGCACGTACGACGCGAGCGACTCGACGTCCTCGTGGTGCCGGACGTGCTGGTAGCGGTCGGTGACCATCGCCCCGCGGCGGTTCCAGCGGCGGTTGCCGACGATGTGCACCTCGCGGGCCAGGAAGGCGTTCGCGGTGCGGACGATCGTGCCGATGTTGAAGTCGTGCTGCCAGTTCTCGATCGCCACGTGGAAGGCGTGCCGGCGGGTGTCGAGGTCGGCCACGACGGCCTCGAGGCTCCAGTACCGGTACCGGTCGACGACGTTGCGCCGGTCCCCCTCGGCCAGGAGCCGTTCGTCGTACTCGCGCCCGGTCGGCCACTCCCCCGGCCACGGCCCGACACCGACCTCCGGCGCCCCGTGCGGCATCGGGTCGTACGGCGCTCGCTGCTCGCCCTCGCCGTCGCCCTGCACCACAGCGCACAGGTTAGGACCTGACAGTCTCCGGTCAGGTCCCGCGGTTACGCTCACGGCGTGACAGGCCTGCACCCCCTGCTGTTCGGGATCAACTGGATGGACCCGAACTGGCTGTTGGACCAGTTCGGGCCCTGGTTCCTGTGGGTCTGCCTGCTGATGGTCTTCGTCGAGTGCGGCCTGTTCTTCCCGTTCCTCCCCGGTGACACGCTGCTGTTCGCCGTCGGCCTGTTCATCGCCAGCCGCGACGACATCGTCCCCGGGCCGCATGCCCTCGACCTGCCGCTCGCCCTGCTCCTCCTCAGCATCGCCGCCTTCGCCGGGAACGTCGTGGGCTACGAGATCGGCCGGGCCCTCGGGCCACCGCTCTACGAGCGCGAGGGCCGCATGCTGAAGCAGAAGTACTTCGACCAGACGCGTGAATTCTTCGAGCGGCACGGCAGCAAGGCGCTGGTGATCGGCCGGTTCGTGCCGTTCGTGCGGACCTACGTCACCGTGGTGGCGGGGGTGACGCGGATGCAGCGGCAGCGGTTCTTCCTGTGGAGCGCGGTGGGTGCGGTGCTGTGGGTCCTCGTCGTGACCCTGCTCGGCTACTTCCTCGGCTCCGCCTTCCCCGCCCTGGGCGAGAACCTCGACAAGGCGATCCTGGCCATCCTGGCCTTCTCGCTGATCCCGGTCGCCTACGAGCTCTGGAAGCACCGGCGCCGGCAGCCGGCGCCAAGGGGCTGACCCGGGGTCTCGACTTCGCTCGACCGTGCGATCAGTCGAGAGCCCGGGCGGCGTCCAGCTGCGCCTTGGTCAGCACGGCGCGGACCTCCAGGTCGACGTCGGCCAAGGGGTTGGCGCCCTCGGGGCTGCGGTCGATGGCGCAGACGACGGTCTCCACGATCGCGCCGGCCTCGCGCAGCGCGCGGGTGGCGTCGCGGACGGCGCCACCGGTGGTGATCACGTCCTCGACCAGGGTGACGCGCCGTCCCGCCACCTCGGGCCCCTCGGCGAGCTTGCAGGTGCCGTACTGCTTGGCCTGCTTGCGCACGAACAGGCTCGGCAGCGAGGTGCGCGCCGACAGGACGGTGGCGATCGGGACGCCGCCCAGCTCGAGCCCGCCGAGGAGCTCGGTGCCGGCGGGCACGAGGTCGACCATCTGCTCGACCACCCGGGCCAGCAGGGCCGGCTCGGACTCGAAGAGGTACTTGTCGAAGTACTCCGAGGCCACCTGACCCGATCGCAGCGTGAACTCGCCGGTCAACCGGCAGCAGGCATCGACGTCACGGGCGAGGTCGGGATCGGTCACGTGACAACGCTATCCGTCCTGCTACTTGCGGACGTCCTTGACCAGGTGGCCGAAGGCGATCATCCGGTTGTCGGTGTGGAACAGCTCCGAGCAGGTGGTCAGCGTGATCAGCCGCTGGCCCGGCCGCTGCGCGGGCTGGGTCCCGCCCTTCTCCGGGTTCTTCGGCACGGGGTTGAGCACCCAGACACCGGTGAACGGGACGACCAGCGAGTTGGGGTTGGTGTCGAGCCGGTAGGTGTAGGTGTCGGAGACCGTCTCCACGATCACCCGGTCTCCAGGACGGAGCTCGGGCATCCTGCGCAGCGGCTCGCCGTGGGTGACCCGGTGCGCGGCGAGTGCGTAGTTGCCGACCTGGCCGGGATGGGCCGTGTGCGCGAAGTGCCCGTAGCCGCGGGCCAGCACGTCGGTCGAGGTCCCCTCCAGCACCGGCACGACGTACTTCCTGCCGAACTTCGGGATCCGGATCAGGGCCGAGGCCCTGCCCTTCGGGACGTATCGCGGCTGCAGCTTCTGCAGTGCGGGGCCGGGCTTGGCCCACTGCTGCTCCAGGTCGCTGGTGACCTGCCGCTGCTCGCGGTGCGAGGTCCAGTTGGTGCCCCAGAACTGCCAGCCGACGTAGCCGAGCAGGACCAGTCCGGCCAGCATCATCGCCATCCCGAGCCAGTACGCCGCACGACGCACTCGTCCCCCGGATCCGGCCATGTCCTCATTGTGACGGCCAGGCGGGTGACCGCACGGCGTTGCGGCTAGGTTGCCGGGATGAGCAATCCCAGCTCGGGAGTCGACACCGGTCCGGTCACCGCTGGTCAGGGCCGCCGCGCCGCCCGCCGCCTCGACGGGGTGGGGAGCACGATCTTCGCGGAGATGTCCGCGCTCGCCGTGCGCACCGGCTCGGTCAACCTCGGCCAGGGGTTCCCGGACCTCAGCGGTCCGCCCACGGTGATCGAGCGTGTCCACGAGGCGATGCTCGCCGGGCGCAACCAGTACCCGCCCGGCCACGGCTCGCCGGAGCTGGTCGAGGCGGTGATCGGCCACCAGCGCCGCCACTACGGGCTGGAGCTGGCGCCGGAGCAGGTGGTGGTGACCACGGGGGCGACCGAGGCGATCGCCGCAGCGCTGCTCGGCCTGGTCGACCCCGGTGACGAGGTGCTGGTCTGCGAGCCGTTCTACGACTCCTACCGGGCGATGATCCAGTTCTCTGGCGGCGTACGACGCCCGCTGACGCTGCGGGCCCCCGACTACCGCCTGGACCTCGACGCGCTGGCCGCCTCGGTGACCGACCGCTCGAAGGTGATCCTGCTGAACACCCCGCACAACCCGACGGGCCGCGTCCTCGACGCGGACGAGCTGGCCGGTGTCGCGCGGGTGGCGCAGGAGCACGACCTGGTCGTGGTCACCGACGAGGTCTACGAGCACCTGACCTTCGGCGACCACCGCCACGTGCCGATCGCCACCCTGCCGGGGATGTTCGAGCGCACCCTGACGATCTCCAGCTCGGGCAAGACCTTCTCCTTCACCGGCTGGAAGATCGGCTGGGCCAGCGGTCCGGCAGAGCTGGTGGCGGCGGTCGAGGGGGCGAAGAACTGGCTGTCGTACTCCTCGGGCGCGCCGTTCCAGCCGGCGATCGCGCACGCGCTCGACCACGAGGAGGCCTTCCACGAGCAGCTGCGCGAGGACCTCTCGCGGCGCCGTGACCACCTGTGCGAGGCCCTCGACTCCCTCGGGCTGCAGGTGCACCCGCCGCAGGGCACCTACTTCGTCACCACCGACGTCTCCGCGCTCGGGTGGGCGGACGGACGCGAGTTCTGCAACGTGATGGCGGAACGGGCGCGGGTGGTGGCCATCCCGTCGCAGGTCTTCTACGAGGACGGCTCGGCCGAGGGCCGGCACCTCGTCCGGTGGGCGTTCTGCAAGGAGCGCGACGTGCTCGACGAGGGGATCGCCCGGCTCCGCGCGAGCGACCTGCGCCGCTGAGCGCCTACCAGGGTGGGCGCGGGGGCGCGGACACCCTGGTGGCCGGCGTACCAGGCACGCGACTGCGGCGCGAACAACCCGCCCGCCGCCAAGGCGCAGGCGATCTGGTGCGGGATGCCGACGGGGAAGGCGACCACGCCGATGAGCAGGGTGACCACCGCGCTGGCGGCCAGGAGGTAGCGGGCCCAGTTGTGTCGGCGCCAGGCGAACCAGGCCAGCACGATCGAGCCGAGGCTCCAGGCCAGGAACAGCAGCACCCCCACCCAGAGCATCGGCACGAGCATGTCGTCGGACAGCCCGGAGTCTGCGCCACGCAGGCGACTCGACGACCCGGTCCACGATGGGCTGCCGGTCGACCAGGAGCGCGACAACTGCCGCGAGGTAGAGCATTGCCACCACGCCCGAGAACACCCAGGTCAGGATGCAGGCCATCTTCACCTGCCCCGGGACGGGCCCGGCGGGTGCCGTCGCGGGCTGGTTCGCGGGGCCGGGCGGCGGCGCCACCCAGGGCGGCGGGGCTTCTGCACCGGGCGGCACGGCGGGAACGCCCACCACCCCGAACCCGTGAGTCGCGCCCGGGGGCTGTCGAGGTCTCGCGCGTCGACGGGGGTGCCTCGGGCAGCACGTCGGAGGGCGCGCTCGGCACCGGCGGTGGGGCAGGCGCCTCGGGCGAGGGACGGGCGTCCGGACCGGGTCGCTTCGCGCGGGCCGACTCCCGGATCGGCCGGCCGGCGTACCAGTCGCCGGCCGGGCCGTTCCACAGCATCAGGGTGGCCACCGCGACGAGGGCGCCCAGGAAGCCGCCGACGAGGGGCGCGCTCACCAGCAGGGGCACGGCCACGATGCTCAGGCCGATGCGGGCGCCCCGGTGACGCTGCAGGACGAAGACGCCGAGCACTGCCGCGACCGCCGCGCAGACCGCAGTCACGCCCAGAGCGGTGCGCATCGCGCTGATCACCTGGTCGAGGCTGACCCCGAGGTCCCGACCGGCCGAGGAGGTGACCACCCGCTGCAGCTGCTCGCGCGTGTCGACGCTCTGCAGGTTGGCCAGCGAGTCGAAGACCGCCGCCACCAGGAACACCGAGCCGGCGATCACCACGCCCGCGGCGACCATCGAGCTGCCGCGGGCGCGGTGCGAGGTCGGCTTCGGTCATGACCTCATTGAACCAACCGGCTCACGCCACGGTCAGCACGAGGTCTTCGCCGTCGCGTTGGTCGACGCGCACCTGCTGGCCGTCGGCCACCTGCGCCGCTGATCAGCATCCGCGCGAGCGGGTCGCCGATGGCGGTCTGCACGAGGCGCCGCAGCGGCCGGGCGCCGTACGCCGGGTCGTAGCCGTGCTCGGTCAGCCAGGCCCGCGCCGACTCGCTCACCGTGACGGTGATCCGTCGCGGCGCGAGGCGCCGGTCGAGTGCCTCGAGCTGCAGGTCGACGATGTGGGCGAGCTCCTCGCGTCCCAGGGCGTCGAACAGCACGACCTCGTCGAGCCGGTTGAGGAACTCCGGCTTGAACGCCTGGCGGACCACGGCCATCACCGAGTCGCGCTTCTTCTCCTCGTCCAGCGTCGGGTCGACCAGGAAGTTCGAGCCGAGGTTGCTGGTCAGGATCAGCAGCGTGTTGCGGAAGTCGACCGTGCGGCCCTGCCCGTCGGTGAGCCGGCCGTCGTCGAGCACCTGCAGCAGGATGTCGAAGACCTCCGGGTGGGCCTTCTCCACCTCGTCGAGCAGCACCACGCTGTAGGGGCGGCGGCGCACCGCCTCGGTGAGCTGTCCGCCCTCGTCGTAGCCGACGTAGCCGGGCGGGGCACCGACGAGCCGGGAGACCGAGTGCTTCTCGGAGTACTCGCTCATGTCGACGCGCACGATCGCGCGCTCGTCGTCGAAGAGGAAGTCGGCCAGCGACTTGGCCAGCTCGGTCTTGCCGACGCCGGTGGGACCGAGGAACAGGAAGGAGCCGGTCGGCCGGTTGGGGTCGGCGATGCCCGCGCGGCTGCGTCGTACGGCGTCGGAGACGGCGCTGACCGCCGCGCGCTGGCCGACCAGGCGCCCGCCGATGATGTCCTCCATCCGCAGCAGCTTGGCGGTCTCGCCCTCGAGCAGCCGGCCGGTCGGGATGCCGGTCCAGGCCTCGACCACGTCGGCGATCTCCTGTGGGTCCGACCTCCTCGTTGACCATCCGCTCGGTCTCGGTCTCGACTCCGACCTGCTCGGCCGCCTCGATCTGCTTCTCCAGAGCGGGGATGCGGCCGTAGATGATCTCCGAGGCCGGCACCGAGGTCACCGCTCGCTGCAGCTTGCGCTCGGCCTCCACGCGCAGCTCGTCGATCTGCTTGCGCAGCTCGCCGGAGCCCTCGAGGGCAGCCTTCTCGCGCTCCCAGCGGGCCTCGAGCCCGCGCAGCTCCTCCTCGCGGTCGGCGAGGTCGGCGCGCAGGCGCTCGAGCCGGTCCTGCGAGGCCTCGTCGGTCTCCCGCTCGAGCGCGAGCTCCTCCATCTTCATCCGGTCCACGGCGCGACGGAGCTGGTCGATCTCGACCGGCGAGCTCTCGATCTCCATCCGCAGCCGCGAGGCGGACTCGTCGATCAGGTCGATGGCCTTGTCGGGAAGCTGGCGTCCGCTGATGTAGCGGTCCGAGAGCATCGCGGCCGCCACGAGCGCGGCGTCGGTGATCTTCACGCCGTGGTGCGCCTCGTACTTCTCCTGCAGGCCGCGCAGGATCGCGACGGTGTCCTCGACGCTCGGCTCGCCCACGAAGACCTGCTGGAAGCGCCGCTCGAGCGCAGGGTCCTTCTCGATGCGCTCGCGGTACTCGTCGAGGGTGGTGGCGCCGATCAGGCGCAGCTCACCGCGGGCCAGCATCGGCTTGAGCATGTTGCCGGCGTCCATCGCGGAGTCGCCCCCGGCGCCCGCTCCCACGACGGTGTGCAGCTCGTCGATGAAGGTGATCACCTGGCCCTCGGAGCTCTTGATCTCCTCGAGGACGGCCTTGAGCCGCTCCTCGAACTCGCCGCGGTACTTCGCCCCGGCCACCATCGCGGCCAGGTCGAGGCTGAGCACCCGGCGGCCCTTGAGCGAGTCGGGCACGTCGCCGGCGACCACCCGCTGCGCCAGCCCCTCCACGACCGCGGTCTTGCCGACGCCGGGCTCGCCGATCAGCACCGGGTTGTTCTTGGTACGCCGCGAGAGCACCTGCACGACGCGTCGGATCTCGGCGTCGCGCCCGATCACCGGGTCGAGCTTGCCCTCCTCGGCACGCTCGGTCAGGTCGACGGCGTACTTCTCCAGCGCCTCGTAGGTCGCCTCGGCCTCCTGGCTGGTCACCCGCCGGTTGCCGCGCACCGCGGTGATCGCCTCCCGGACCGACGCCTCGGTCGCGCCGGCCGCGGCGCAGCAGCTGGCGCACCGGTGTGTCGACCACGGTGAGCGCGAGCAGCAGGTGCTCGGTGGCGACGTAGTCGTCGCCCATCTCGCTCGATCAGGTCCAGCGCCTTGGCCAGCACCCGGGTCAGGGACGCCGAGGCACCGGGCGTCGAGACGGTGGAGCCCGAGGCCTTCGGCAGCGCCCGGAGGGCCTGGTCGAGGGCGCGGCTGACCTCGGCCGGGTCGGCACCCGCCTTGGTCAGCAGCGAGGGGGTGATCCCTCGCTCCTGGCGCAGCAGCGCCACGGCGAGATGGGCGGGCTCGACCTGGGGGGTGCCCTCGTTGACAGCGAGGGTGCTGGCGGCGTTGATCACCTCGACGCTGCGCGAGGTGAGCTTGGATGCGTCCACGGACTGTCTCCTGCGTGGGATGGGACTCTACGTCTATCGCAACGCCGCCAAACTTGAGTGCATTCCCCTCAACTCTGGGACTGGTGGGGCGGGTGGGGCGATGTCCGGCTCAGGATGATTAAGAGCGTTGTGGGTTACTCGACCGTTTTCATAAGTCGTGCCGCCTACATGAACTTGCAGTGTGCTATGTCCATATTTACTAGGATCGGTACCGTTTATATAGTCCGAATTGCTCATCCAAAACAGGATTTACCTCGATAGAAATGGACCGTCACAGTCAGCACCACAACATCAGGGAGCACAAGGATGAGCCGGATTCGGATCAGCACAATGAGTGTCGTCGCCGCCGTGTTGGTCGCCACGACCGCGCTGGGAACGGTCGCGCCCGCCGCGCAGGCCGCCCCGAAGCACGGACGGGCGATCCTGCACGCCATCCTCTGAGGATCCAGACACACTCGTACGCCCACCGGGAGTCCGCCCCCGGTGGGCGTACGGCTGTCCGGCCGGCGTCGTACCGAGCTGTGTGACAGTTCCTGCGCGTTGCGCGCGTAACAACGCGCGCTCTGCGCAGTTTCACCGGCCGGCCGGTGAAACTGCGGCCCCGATCCGGCCCTTCGGGGCTGGTCTGGACCGGAAAGGCCCGAAATCCATCGATTCGGGGCGGTGCCCGCTCGCCGCTTCCCTAGAGTCGGGACGGCAACGGGGGACGCGGCGACGACGGAGGCGACGGCTGTGGGCTCTGCGACCCTCGAGGCGCTCGGGCTCGTCGCGCACGCGGTGCACCTCGGTCTGCTCCTTCTCGGCCTGGTCGGCGTCTGCGTGCTGCTGGTGCCCGGGTGGCGCGAGTCGCGCGCCGCGCGTCACGGCCGCGCTGCCTGGCAGGCTCCGGCCACCCCCGCCGAGCACGACCAGCGGGTCGCTGTCCTGCGTCGCTCGGTCAGCTCCGGGACGCTGACTGCTGCGACCGCCCGAGTCTCCTCCGGCCCCGATCGAGTAACCGCCGCACAACGCCCGTCCGCCGAACGACAGGAGTCCTGAGATGCAGTGGTGGATGCTGGGAGCCGCGAGCAACGGCGTGATCGCGGTGGCCTACTTCATGATCTCGTTCGTCATCACCCGCGGCCTGCTCAAGGGTGGCCAGCTCCGATCCAACCGGCTGGGCGCCGCCACGGCGGCGATCTTCCTCAGCTGCGCCGTGCACCACGGTGCGCACATGGTGCACATGCTGATGCCCTACGCCGGCGTCGACCTGCACCAGGGTCTGGCGATGCGCGAGGCATGGGGGCCGCAGCTGGCGTTCTGGGACCTGCTCAGCGCCGTGATCGGCGTCTACTACTGGACCCTGCGCGGCGGCTTCGGCAGCGTCGGCGCCAGCCCACAGCTCTTCGCCGACCAGCACGAGCGTGAGCAGCGCGCCCTCGAGCTCAACGACGCCGTCCTGCAGGGCATGGTCGTGGCCCGGATGTCCTTCGACCTCAACGAGCCCCAGCGCGCCATGAACGCGCTGGACGGCTCGATCGCGGCTGCCAGCAAGATGATCACCGAGCTGATCGGCGACGAGCGCGGGCACCTCGCCAACCGGCCGCTGCGGTCCACGCCCGCCCTCGTGCCCGCAGCCCGAGCCGCGCCCGAGGCGCCCGGCCACCCCGGTGACCGAGCCCACGGCCCGGCCCCGTGAGCACTGACCCGGTCCCGGAGCAACCACTGGGCGTCCTCGTCGTCGACGACACCCCGGACCTGCGTGACCTGCTCCGGATGGCGCTCGAGCGCCGCGGTGAGTACCGCGTCGTGGCCGAGGCCAGCAACGGCCGCGAGGGCATCGAGATGGCCGCGTCGCACGAGCCCGACCTGGTCCTGCTCGACATCTCGATGCCGGTGATGGACGGCCTGGAGGCGCTGCCCCGGATCCGCGCCGCCTGCCCACAGGCCGCCGTGGTGATGCTCTCCGGCTTCGGCGCGACGGAGATGACCGAGCGCGCCCTGGCGTCGGGGGCCGACGGCTACATCCAGAAGGGGCAGTCGATCCGGCTCCTGCTCGAGCAGCTCCGGGGCTACGTCGAGAGGGCATCGGTGCTCCGCGGCACGCGGCTGCCCCGGCTGTCCACCGGACCGGACGCCCCCAGCCGCCTGGCCGCAGCAGCTGCAGACGCGGACGTCGACCAGCCGCGTGCCGACCACCCGCCCAGCCGTGCTGGACCACCTCGAGCTCGCCCCCATCGGGTTCCTGCACGTCCGCGACGGCACCGTGCTGCGCAGCAACCGTGAGGCCGTACGGCTCTTCGGAGGCCTGTCGTCGGCCCAGCTGCCGCTTGCAGAGGCCGCCCCCCAGATCGCCGCTCATCTCCTCGCGCACCCCGACGGCGAGAGCACGGCGACGATGGAGCTGGGCGAGCCGCCGAGACGGGTGAAGATCACCGTGCGACCGAGCGGCGACGACCAGGTCGTCTACGCGCAGGCCGAGCCCAGCGACGAGGCCGACCTCCTGCGTCGTTCCATCGCCACGGCCGCGCACGAGATCCGCAACCCGGTCAGCATCCTCGCGGCGGCGGCCGAGGCCCTGCTCGACGAGGAGATCAACGAGGGCGTCGAGCAGGACCGGATGCTGGCGATGATCATGCGGCAGGCGCACCTCCTCGACGCCATCACCGCAGACCTGCTGACCGCCGGGCAGGCACAGCACGGCACTCTCGCCCTCCAGCCGCAGCGACTGGCGCCCAGCGAGCTGGTCCGCTCGGTGCCGCCGAGATGCCAGACGTCACCGTCGATCGACACGTGCACCAGGGACGTGCTCAGCGACCCGCACCGCTTCCAGCAGATGCTGGGCAACCTCCTCGGCAATGCCCGCAAGTACGGTTCCGCGCCGTTCGTCGTACGCCTGCGCTCGCAGGACGAGGAGGTCCACGTGGACGTCGAGGACGACGGCGACGGCGTGCCCGAGGAGTTCCGGCCGCACCTGTTCCAGGAGTACTCCCGCGCTCCCGGCACCGCGGCCCGCGGCACCGGGCTCGGCCTGTACGTCGTCCGCGCGCTGGCGGAGTCCCAGGGCGGTCGCGTCACCTACCGGCCGGGCTCGACGCGCGGCTCGGTGTTCACCATCAGCCTGCCGGCCGCCCCGGGCTGAGGGGTCAGCCGACCGGGTCACTCCTCGGGGATCTGGTGCGGCGGCAGCGCGCCGCCCTCCTCCGGGTCGACCAGGCAGGCGCGGCAGAAGGCCGTGCCGAACGGGGTGAGGTGGATGCTGCGGCGCACCACCTTGGTGAAGCGAGCGGAGTGCATCGCCTCGAGCACGTCGGGCTGGGCCTCCACGACCTGGTACTCCATCGGGTCCTCCAGCTGTTCGCGCGAGAACCAGATGAGGCCGAGGCGGAAGAGGTTGTTCAGGTAGGCGGGCACCTCGTCGAGGTAGCGGCAGCCCGCCCGTGCCCCGATCATCGACATCCCTGGGGCGATCAGGGCGGAGCTGACCAGGCCGACCGGGCCGCCGGTGCGCACGTCGACAGAGGGCTGCGGCCCGCCACGCAGCAGGAGCAGCAGGATGCGCGCCTCGTCGGGCGCGAGGTCGTCGAGGATCCGCGCGTAGGCCGGGTGCCCGTGCTCCTCGCTCCACACGTCACGTGAGCGCTCCAGCAGCTGCTCGCCACGCTCGCGCAGGGACCGCTCGGGGTCCTCCTCAGCGGTGACGGGCTCGACCGCCATCACGATCTCGGTCAGGGACAGCGTGGCGTCCCGGATCGCCTTCGGGATCGGCACCCCGGCGGAGACGGCACGCGCGACGTCGCTCACCGTCCGGGTCGCCTCGGCGACGTCGCGAGCGACCTCCTGCACGAGCTCCCCGGCGGTGTCCGGGTCGGTCAGGGCGCGCACGAAGAGCCGGCTCGAGCGCACGCCCGAGCCCAGCGTCCAGGCCGCCGAGCGCGCCGCCGCCCGGCCGGCGATCCGGGCGAGCCCGGGCAGCGCCTCGGTCGCCTCGCTCCAGATCTCCGGGGTCGCCCGCGTCGGCCGGTGCCCGTTGGGACCCGTGGGCCCCACGTCCGGGTGTTCCTCGCTCACGTGCTCCTCCTACTCCGGCTCAGCCCGCTCGAAACAGCGCCAGGTGCAGCACCCCGCCTGCGAAGCCCATGATCGCCCCGTGGGCGTAGAGCATCCACTCGTCCTCCTTGATCGCGGCGCGCATCATCTCCACGAAGTCACGTGGCGGCAGCTCCTTGGTGCGCTGCGCGATCAGGGCGTTGATCTTGTCCGCCTGCTGTCGGCTGAACTCGGGGTCGCGGAAGGGCTCGATGGTGCGGTCGACGGCCTCGCTGGCCATCGCCTCGCGGATGTTGTCGAAGCGCCTGCCGCCGACGGCGACCCGGACCGCGCCACGGGCGGGTCCGGCCGCCTGGTCGATCGCAGGCCGCATCGCGTCGGCCAGCATCTGCCGGGTGCGGTCACCCCGGGGCCCGTCCATCAGGAAGTCTCCGATGTTCTCCAGGGTGATCACGTCGTCGGCGATGATCCGTGCGTAGACCTCGGCCGCCTCGTCCTGCCGGCGCAGGAAGAGTCCCCACACCTTGATCCCGAGGATGCGCCGCGGCTCGGGGGGCTCGAAGATCAGCCACATCCCGAGCGCGTTGGTGGTCCAGCCGACGACCACGCCGAGCAGGGGCAGCAGCCACCACTGGCCGAACCAGTGGTCGATCACCGCCACGGGAATGCCGAGCCCGAAGCCGAAGACGAAACCGAAGGCCACCATCAGGTTCAGCTCGCGCTGGCCGAAGTCACGGAAGATCCGCACGACGAGTGCCGGGTTCTCCTGGAAGTGGTTGATCACCATGATCTTGGGGTCGAGCAGCTGGTCGATGTGCTCGCCGATCTCGTCGGTCACGGTGTGCACGACGCCGGGCAGCTGGGCCTGGACGCGGGTGATCACCGCCTGCCGGGCGCGGGGAGGAAGGTCGCGCCACAGCCTGGGGTGCTCGCGCCGCATGATCTGGTCGATCATCTGCGGCATGTCCGGCTCGAAGACGTTGACGATGTGCTCGGCGATCTGGTCGGGCTCGAGCTGCTGGTAGAACTCCGCGGGCGTCCCGAGCTTGGCGATCGCCTTGTCCACGGCGATGCTGCCCATCTTCGCGGCCCTCGCGGGCACGATCCCCTGCCAGCCGATGCCGCCCTGCAGGATGCCGGGAACCTCCTGCAGCTTGCGCGGGAGCACCCGCGAGAGCTGGCGCATGCCGGGCACGGTGATCCCGTGGAAGCGCACCGGCGAGAACAGCATCACCAGTCCGGTCCAGTTGATCAGCCAGCCGACCACGCCGGTGAACACCGGGATCGTCAGGACGTGCCACCAGTCGACGTGCTGGAAGGTCCAGTCGATCTCCAGCAGCACCGCTGTGTCCCCTCTCCCGGTCGTCGTGAGGTTAACGGCCGGTAGGGGTGCGGGTCACTGAGATCCCGGACACCGAGGGCCTCGTCTCAGTGGAACAACGGCCCCGGGTTCCGCAGGGCGGGCAGGTTGGGCCGTCGTTCCATCAGCTCGGCCAAGGTCGACTCGAGCGCGCCGGTGAGCTCGGCCACCTGACCGCGCAGCTCGGCATTGCGAGCGCGGAGGGCGGCCACCTGGTTCTCCAGCTCGAGGATCCGGCGTACCCCCTCCAGCCCGATCCCCGCAGCGGTGAGCCGGGCCACCTCACGCAGTGCCTCGATGTCGCGCAGCGAGTAGCGACGGCCACCGCCGCCGGTGCGGCCCGGCGAGACCAGCCCGACGCGGTCGTACTGCCGCAGGGTCTGCGGGTGCAGGCCGGTCAGCTCGGCGGCCACGCTGATCACGTACACGGGCACGGTCGGACCCGGGACGCTGCGGTTGCCCCCGGGACGGCCGGCCATCACGCGCTCCCCTGGAAGAGCGCCGCACGCGGGTCGAGGACGGCGCCGTTGGAGGTGCGCGCCTCGCGGAAGGCCTCCACGGCAGCGCGCGCGGAATCGTCGAGCGCCTCGGGCACCTGTACGTCGACGGTGACGAGCAGGTCTCCCTTGGAGCCGTCCTTGCGCGTGGCACCACGACCACGCACGCGCAGCACCCGCCCGTTGGGGGTGCCCGCGGGGATCCGCAGGGTCACGGGAGCACCGCCGAGGGTGGGCACCGTGATCTCGGCGCCGAGCGCCGCCTCGTCGAAGGTGACCGGCACCTCCAGGGTGAGGTTGTCGCCCTTGCGGCCGAAGATCCGGTGGCCGGAGACGTGCACGGTGACGAGCAGGTCGCCGTGCGGCCCGCCGTTCTCGCCGGCGGCGCCCTTGCCCTTGAGGCGGATGCGCTGCCCGTCCTTGACCCCGGCCGGGATGCGTGCGGAGACGGTCCTGCTGGAGAGGCCACGACCGGAGCCGTGGCACGTCGGGCACGCCTCGTCGTAGACCAGCTGCCGGCCGTGGCACTCGGGACAGGTCTCGTTCATCGAGAAGCCGCCGCCCACCGAGCTGGTCACCACGCCGGCGCCGTCGCAGGTGCCGCACACGTGGGGGCGGGTGCCCGGCTTGCCCCCGGTGCCGGAGCACGTCGGGCAGGGCGCATCGGAGCTGAGCCGCATGCTGATCGTGGTGCCGTCGACGGCATCGCGGAACGACAGCGTGGTCTCGGTCTCGATGTCCGCCCCGCGCGTCGCCCGCGGCGCCCTGGTGCGGGAGCCGCCGAAGCCACCTCCGCCACCCCCGCCGCGGTTGAACAGGTCGCCGAAGAGGTCGGAGATGTCGAACCCGCCCTGGCCACCACCGAATCCCTCGGGGAAGCCGCCGGAGCCGCCCGCGGGGAACCCGCCGGCGAACATCGAGCGCATCTGGTCGTACTCCTTGCGCTTCTTCGGCTCACCGACCACGTCGTAGGCCTCGGCCACCTGCTTGAAGCGGTCCTCGGCGGCCTTGTCGCCAGGCTTGGAGTCGGGGTGGTTCGCCCTGGCCAGCTTTCGGTAGGCCTTCTTGATCGTGGCCTGGTCGGCGTCCTTGGCCACTCCGAGGACCTGGTAGAAGTCCTTGTTGGCCCAGTCAGCGTTGCTCATCACCCCTCCTCTCAGGGCATTCGTCGATCGAGCGGAGTCGAGAACACGTTCAGCTCTCGTCCGTCCCAGGATCCAGCACGGTCACCTTCGCGGCGCGTACGACGCGGTCACCGATCCGGTATCCCGCGTGCGCGACCACGTCGACCGTCGTCGTGGTGACCTCGGGGCTGTGGCCGTGCATCAGCGCCTCGTGCAGGGTGGGATCGAACTCGTCACCCTTCGCGCCGAACTTGCTCAGCCCGAGACCCGCGACGGTGCGCTCCAGGGCATCTGCCACTGCCTTGAAGCCGCCCTCGAGCTCGCCGTGCTCACGGGCCCGGTCGATGTCGTCGAGCACCGGCAGCAGGTTCTGCAGCACCGCGAAGACGGCGTTCTGCCGGACCAGGTCACGATCGCGCTCGACGCGTCGCTTGTAGTTCAGGAACTCCGCCTGCAGCCGCTGCAGGTCCAGCGTGCGCTCGGCCAGGGCCGTCTGCGCCAGGATCAGCTCGTCGGCTTCGGCTTCTGCTTCTGCACCGGGCGGCGCCTCGACCTCCTCGGCTTCCGGGGGAGTCTCAACCTCCGGCTCCTTCGAGACAGGCCCTTCCTCATCGGCAGAGCGTCCTCCTCAGGAACCCGGGATCCGGGTTCCTGAGGAGGGCCGTCAAGGCCCGTCTCGAAGGGCCCGGACTGCTCCGGGCCCTTCTCGTCCGGACGTGGTCACTTCGTCTCGCCCTCCGCGCCGCTCTCGCGCCGCTCCCCTTCCGGGCCGTCCTCGTCGACGATCTCCGCGTCGACGACGTCGTCGTCACCCTCGCTCGCCTCGGCACCCGTCGCCGGTCGGCGGCTTCGGCGGACTCGTTGGCGGCGTAGAGAGCGGCCCCCATCTTCTGGCTGGACTCGCCCAGCTTGGAGATGGCACCGGTCAGGGCGTCCTGGTCGGCGTCGTCGTCCTCGAGCAGCTTCTTCAGGGCGTCGAGGTCGGCCTGCACCTCGGTCTTGACGTCCTCGGGAAGCTTCTCCTCGTTCTCGGAGACGAACTTCTCGGTCGAGTACACCAGCGAGTCGGCCTGGTTGCGGGTCTCGACGACCTCGCGACGCTTGGCGTCCTCCTCGGCGTACTGCTCGGCGTCCTTGACCATCCGGTCGATGTCGTCCTTCGAGAGCGCGCTGCCACCGGAGATCGTCATCGACTGCTCCTTGCCGGTCCCCTGGTCCTTGGCGGAGACGTGCACGATGCCGTTGGCGTCGATGTCGAAGGTCACCTCGATCTTCGGGACGCCGCGCGGGGCCGGGGGCAGCCCGGTGAGCTCGAAGTTGCCCAGCGGCTGGTTCTGCGCCCACATCTGGCGCTCGCCCTGCGCGACCTTGATCTCCACCGAGGGCTGGTTGTCGTCGGCGGTGGTGAAGATCTCCGACCGCTTGGTCGGGATCGTGGTGTTGCGCTCGATCAGGGTGGTCATCACGCCGCCCTTGGTCTCGATGCCCAGGCTCAGCGGGGTCACGTCGAGCAGCAGCACGTCCTTGACCTCGCCCTTGAGCACGCCGGCCTGCAGCGCTGCGCCGACCGCGACGACCTCGTCGGGGTTGACGCCCTTGTTGGGCTCCTTGCCGCCGAGCAGGCTCTTGACCAGCTCGCTGACCGCGGGCATCCGGGTGGAGCCGCCGACGAGCACCACGTGGTCGATCTTGTCCACGCTCACGCCGCCGTCCTTGAGCACCGCTGGAACGGCGCCTTGGTGCGGTCGAGCAGGTCGGAGGTGAGCTTCTGGAACTCGCTGCGGGTCAGCTTCTCCTCGAAGTGCAGCGGGCCGGACTCGCCGTGGGTGATGTAGGGCAGGTGGATCGTGGTCTCGCTGGAGGCGGACAGCTCGATCTTCGCCTTCTCCGCGGCCTCCTGGAGGCGCTGCAGCGCGATCTTGTCCTTGCTCAGGTCGACCCCGTTGTTGTCCTTGAACTTCTTGACCATCCACTCCACGACGCGGGAGTCCCAGTCGTCACCACCGAGGTGGTTGTCGCCGCTGGTCGCCTTGACCTCCACGACGCCCTCGCCGATCTCGAGCAGGGACACGTCGAAGGTGCCACCGCCGAGGTCGAAGACGAGGATGGTCTGGTCGGTCTCACCCTTGTCGAGGCCGTAGGCCAGGGCGGCCGCCGTCGGCTCGTTGACGATGCGCGAGACGGTCAGGCCCGCGATCTCGCCGGCCTCCTTGGTGGCCTGGCGCTGGGCGTCGGAGAAGTACGCCGGGACGGTGATCACCGCGTCGGTGACCGTCTCGCCGAGGTAGGCCTCCGCGTCGCGCTTGAGCTTCTGCAGGACGAAGGCGCTGATCTGCTGGGGCGTGAAGGTCTTGTCGTCGATCTTCTCGCTCCAGTCGGTGCCCATGTGCCGCTTGACCGAGCGGATGGTGCGGTCGACGTTGGTGACGGCCTGCCGCTTGGCGACCTCACCGACGAGCACCTCGCCGGACTTGGCGAAGGCGACCACCGACGGAGTCGTCCGGGCGCCTTCGGCGTTTGCGATGACGGTGGGTTCGCCACCCTCGAGGACGGCTACGACGGAGTTCGTCGTGCCGAGGTCGATGCCGACCGCTCGTGCCATGTGTGTGCTACCTCCGTGTGAGTACTGCGTGTGGGTCCTGGGGCCGGTCCGGTAGGACCGGGCTCGGAGCAGACTGCTGGTGCTGCCACTCCAATGTCAAACAAGTTGAGTCGCTTGCACTCAAGTCTGACGATCTGCTCCAACGAGCCGCAGCGAGCAACCATTCCCGGGAACGGGAACAACTTTTCGCACGCGGCGCAGTGGCCGGAACCACAGCACTCTTCCGCGCGGAGCGCGTGGGGTGGAGGCTTGACCCATGCCGACCCCCACCACCGTCGTCCTTTTCGGTGCCACCGGTGACCTGGCGCAGCGCAAGCTGCTGCCCGGGCTGCTGCACCTGTTCCAGTCCGGGCTGCTCCCCGAGGTGCAGGTCGTCGGGACCTCCCTGGACGAGCACGACCGCGACTCGTTCGTCGACTTCGTCGCGAAGGCCGTGGCCGAGTACGGCGGCGAGGGGCCCGAGCCGAAGGGGTGGGACGAGTTCTCCAAGCGCCTGCGGTGGGCGCCCGGTGAGGGCGGACCGGAGGCACTGCGGGCCACGGTGGCCGACGCGGAGTCGGAGTTCCCCGACGGCGACCTGCGCCGGCTGCACTACCTGAGCGTCCCCCCGAAGGCCGCGCTGCCGGTGGTGCACATGCTCGAGGAAGCCGACCTGGTCGAGCACAGCCGGATCATCATGGAGAAGCCGTTCGGCACCGACCTGGCCTCGGCGCGCCGGCTCAACCACGAGCTGCACCAGGTCTTCGACGAGGAGCAGATCTTCCGGATCGACCACTTCCTGGGCAAGGAGGCGGCGCAGAACATCCTCGCCTTCCGCTTCGCCAACGGCCTCTTCGAGCCGATCTGGCACCGCAACCACATCGAGCACGTGCAGATCGACGTCCCGGAGGAGCTCGGCCTCGCGCAGCGCGCCGACTTCTACGAGTCGACCGGCGCCTACCGCGACATGGTGGTCACCCACCTGTTCCAGGTGCTGGCATTCACCGCGATGGAGCCGCCGACGGCGCTCGAGCCGTTCGCGATCAGCGAGGAGAAGAACAAGGTCTTCCGCTCGATGCTCCCGATCGAGCCGCACGACGTCGTGCGCGGGCAGTACATCGGCTACCGCGACATCAACGGCGTGAGCCCGGAGTCGGAGACCGAGACGTTCATCGCCCTGAAGTGCTACGTCGACAACTGGCGCTGGGCGGGCGTCCCCTTCTACCTCCGCACCGGCAAGCGCCTTGCCGAGGGCGCCCGGATCATCTCCATCGCCTTCCGGGAGCCGCCGCGCTCGATGTTCCCGCCGGGCTCGGGCGTTGGCGACAACGGGCCGGACCACCTCACCTTCGACCTCGCCGACCAGTCGCGGATGTCGTTGTCCTTCTACGGCAAGCGGCCGGGGCCGGGCATGCGGCTGGACAAGCTCTCGATGCAGTTCGCGATGCACGAGACCGGTTGGGCCGGCGCAGTGCTCGAGGCCTACGAACGGCTGATCTACGACGCCGCCCGGGGCGACCGCACCCTGTTCACCTCCGCAGAGGGCATCGAGCGGCTTTGGGAGATCTCCACCCCGCTGCTGGACAACCCTCCCGTCGTACGTCCCTACGCGCAGGGATCCTGGGGACCGAACGCGATCCACCAGCTGGTCGCGCCGAACGCCTGGCGGCTGCCCTTCGAACGCGCCTGGCGCGACCCGAACGCCGTCGGCGCGTGAGCCTCACCGGAATACTCGGGGGCTCTCGGGTATTGGCCCTACATGGCATCTGTTCCGAACCTGACCCTCAACGACGGCAACACCATCCCCCAGCTCGGCTTCGGGGTCTTCCAGGTCCCGCCGGAGGACACCGCGAAGATCACCGGACAGGCGCTCGAGGTCGGCTACCGCCACATCGACACCGCGGAGATGTACCAGAACGAGAAGGGCGTCGGCGAGGCGGTGAGGTCCTCGGGCATCCCGCGCGAGGAGCTGTTCGTCACCAGCAAGCTGAACAACGGCTTCCACGAGCCGGACCAGGCGCGCAAGGCCTTCGACCAGACGCTCTCGGAGCTCGGGCTCGACTTCGTCGACCTGTTCCTCATCCACTGGCCACTGCCCACCCTGTACGACGGCGACTACGTCTCGACCTGGCAGACCCTGGAGGAGTTCAAGGCCGACGGCCGGGCGAAGTCGATCGGCGTCTCGAACTTCCAGCCCGCACACCTCCAGCGCCTGGCGCAGGAGGCCGACGTGACCCCGGCGGTCAACCAGATCGAGGTGCACCCCTACTTCACCAACGAGGCCGCCCGTGGAGCGAGCCGCGATGCCGGCATCCTCGTCGAGTCGTGGTCGCCGATCGCCCAGGGCGGCGTGCTCGACGACGAGACGATCACCCAGATCGCCGACGCGGTCGGCCGCACCCCCGCCCAGGTGACCCTGCGCTGGCACGTCCAACGTGGCGACATCGTCTTCCCCAAGTCCTCGACCCCGGAGCGGATGAAGGAGAACTTCTCGCTCTTCGACTTCGAGCTCGACGACGAGCAGGTGGCCGCGATCAGCGGACTCGACAAGGGTGAGGACGGGCGCACCGGCCCCAACCCCGACGAGTTCGACTACATCCCCGACTGACGACCGCGGTCCCCGAGGAGGTTGCGCAGCAACCGCCCTCCGGGTCCCTGAGGAGGTTGCGCAGCAACCGTCTCGAAGGGCGCCGCAGCCCTACTGGATCGTCACCAGGATGACGTTGCTGCCCTTGTTCGCCTTCGGGTCGAAGACGCGGAAACGGTTCTCGCCGGCGCGGCCGGTCATGATGTAGGTGGCGAAGGTGCCGACGCGGACCGTCGTCTTGGCGTCGAAGTTCGTCCAGGTCCCGTCGTCGAAGCGCTGTATCTGCAGGAGCTGGTTGTCCGCGCCCTTGTAGGTGCCGGTCAGGTTGATCCGCTCCATCGGGCTGGCGATCACCGGCGAGACCTCGAGCTGGATGTCACCGCTGGCCCCCTCGGCCGGCGTCGCGGCGCCGCTGGGCTGGTCGGTCGGGCTGGCGCTGTCGCTGGGCACCGGCAACGCCTTGGTCGGCAGCGGCGAGGGGGACGTCGTGCTCGCCGCCCCCAGCGAGCCGTCGGCGTCGCCCTCGTTGAGCCCGAGCGCGTGCACCATGAAGATGGTGCCCAGCGCGATCACGACAGCGATCGCCACGAAGACACCGAACGCCTTCAGCAGTGCGCTGCGCACCTGTTCGGAACGCTCGTCGTCCATCCCGTTCCCCGGTCGTCGTCGTGGCCGTGTCGACCACGAGCGTACCGATCCGGACGGCGCGTCAATGCCGAGGGCGCCGGAGGAGATGCGGGACGCTGGGGTCCTGAATCGGTGGGAGGTCTTGGTTGGACTGGTTGCGGGGCCTGAACTGGTCCGCCTTGGGCACCACCCACTTCGCCGCCTTCCTCGCTCTGACTGCCTGGGTGCCGTTCGCCATCGGGTTCGCCGCGGACGCGCTCTGGAGCGGGTCCGAGCGCAGCAGCCTTTCGCGGCTGGCCAAGCCGTCCGGCTCGGCGCGCCTCGACCTCGCCTACCTGCTGCTCCTCGACGTGCCCCGGCTCGCGCTCCTGGGGGTGATCACCCCCGTCGCCGTGGCCGAGTACGTCTTCGTCCGCTTCATCCCGCGGGACCTGTTCCCGTGGCACCTGCTGGGCACCGGACTGCTCTCGGTCATCGCGACCTCGGTCCTCGTCCTGGTGCTGATCGACCTGCTCGACTACTGGACCCACCGGGTGATGCACCGCTCGCGCATCCTCTGGCCCTTCCACGAGGTCCACCACACTGCCACCGAGATGACGTTGCTCACCGGCGTCCGCGTCACCCTCACCGAGCGCCACCTCATCGACCTCGTCCGGGTCGCCGTACTGCTCCTGCTGGGGCTGACGCTGCCGGTGATCGCGGTCGTGCTGGTGGTGCGCAGCGTCGTGGACACGATCCAGCACTCCAACCTCGCCTGGACCTACGGTCCCCTCGGTTACCTCATCGCCAGCCCGGCCAACCACCGGCTGCACCACTCGGTGGAGGGGGTGGACTGGGACACCAACTACGGCAACCTCCTGGCGATCTGGGACCACCTGTTCGGGACCGCCAACCCCACGATGCCCTCGGTCAACTCCACGGTGACGACGCAACGCCTTCCCGACCTGGGGGTCCCGGACGGCGTCCCGACGGCCGCCCGCGGGGTGTGGAGGTGGCCGGTGCTCAGCGACGTCTACCTGTGGACCAGGCTGGTCCGCGGGGCCTGGCGCCGCCAGCGCTCACCCCAGCTCAACCGTTGACGGGGCCGCAGCTGCAGGCTGCTTGACGTCCTCCGGGAAGTGGCAGGCGACGCGGTGGCCCGGGCCGGGGCCGAGCTCCACCAGCGGCGGCTCTTCGGTGCGGCAGACGTCCTGGGCCTTCCAGCAGCGCGTGTGGAACCGGCAGGCCGGCGGGGGGTTGATCGGGCTGGGTACGTCGCCCTCCAGCCGGATGCGCTCGCGCTGGGTGCGTCGCCGCGTGTCCGGGACGGGAACGGCGGAGAGCATCGCCACCGTGTAGGGATGGCGCGGCGACTCGTAGAGGTCGTCGCGGTCGGCGACCTCGACGATCTTGCCGAGGTACATCACCGCCACCCGGTCCGAGACGTGGCGCACGACGGACAGGTCGTGGGCGATCATCACGTAGGTGAGGTCGAGCTCCTCCTGCAGGTCCTCGAGCAGGTTCACCACCTGGGCCTGGATGGAGACGTCGAGCGCGGAGACGGGCTCGTCGGCGACGATCAGGCGCGGCTTGAGCGCCAGGGTGCGCGCGATGCCGATGCGCTGGCGCTGGCCGCCGGAGAACTCGTGGGGGTAGCGGTTGTAGTGCTCGGGGTTCAGCCCGACCGTCTCGAGCAGGTCCTGGACGGCCTTCTTGCGGCCGCCCGGGGGGTCGACCTTCTGCAGCCGGAACGGCGCCCCGATGATCTTGCCGACCGTGTGGCGCGGGTTCAGCGAGGAGTACGGGTCCTGGAAGATCATCTGGATGTCGCGCCGCAGCGGACGCATCTTCTCGTCGGACAGGTGGCTGATGTCGGAGCCCTGGAAGGTGACCTTCCCCGCCGTCGGCTCCAGCAGGCGGGTCACCAGCCGCGCGGTGGTGCTCTTCCCGCAGCCGGACTCGCCCACGATCGAGAAGGTCTCCCCGGTGCGGACCTCGAAGTCCACTCCGTCGACCGCCTGCACGGCGCCGACCTGGCGACGCAGCACGCCGGCCTTGATCGGGAAGTGCTTGACCAGCCCCTCCACGACGAGGAGGTTCTCGCGGGCGGGCGGCGGGGTCTCTGCCCGAGGCACGCTCGCCTGCGGTGTCGTCGACTCGGTCATGACAGCCTCGGGGTGATCTCGTCGCGCCAGATCTGCCGACGCTCTTCCGGTGGGATGTGGCAGGCCACCACGTGGTCGGGCTGGTCCGCCGCGGGGAGCAGGTTCGGACGGTCGATCGTGCACGCGGAGCCGACCCGGTCCTGGTAGTCGCAGCGCGGGTGGAACGGGCACCCGTCGGGGACCCGGATCAAGCTCGGCGGCGTGCCGCGGACCGGGATCAGTCGCTCGGCCGGTGGCCGGTCGAAGCGCGGCATCGAGCCCAGCAGGCCCCAGGTGTAGGGGTGCTCGGGGTCGTTGAAGAGCTGCTCGGCGGTGCCGTACTCCGCGGCCCGCCCGGCGTACATCACCAGGATGTCGTCGGCGAGCTCGGCGACCACGCCGAGGTCGTGGGTGATGATGATGACCGCGGAGTCGAACTCCTTCTGCAGGTCCCGGATCAGGTCGAGGATCTGCGCCTGCACGGTCACGTCGAGGGCCGTGGTCGGCTCGTCGGCGATCAGCAGGTCGGGGTCGCAGGACAGCGCCATCGCGATCATCGCGCGCTGCCGCATGCCGCCGGAGAACTGGTGCGGGTAGGCGTCCACACGGCTCTTCGGCTCGGGGATGCCGACGCGGTCGAGCATGTCGATGGCGTGGGCGCGGGCCTGCTTCTTCGAGACGTCGTTGTGGATCCGGTAGGCCTCGATGATCTGGTTGCCGATCGTGTAGAAGGGGTGCATCGAGGACAGCGGGTCCTGGAAGATCATCGCCATCTTCTTGCCCCGAAGCCCGCGCACGGTCTCGCGGTCGGCGCCCACGAGCTCCTCCCCGTCGAGCATGATCGAGCCGCTGATCTCGGCCGACGTGCCCTGGTGCAGCCCCATCACGGCCATGCTGCTCACGGACTTGCCGGAGCCGGACTCGCCCACGATCCCCAGGGTGCGCCCGCGCTCGATGTGGAAGGACAACCCGTCGACGGACTTCACCACCCCGTCGTCGGTCGGGAAGTGCACCTTGAGGTCTCGTACGTCGAGGTATGCCCCAGCACTGGACGTGCCCGCCGTACCTTGCGCCGCTGTCAGTGTCATGTCGGTGTTCTCCGCGTTCGTCATCTCGTCCGCACCCTCGGGTCGATGACGGCGTACATCAGGTCCACGATCAGGTTGCACAGCACGATGAAGAACGTCGCCAGCAGGGTGGCGCCGAGGATCTTGGGCAGGTCCTGGTTCTCGATGCCGTCGACGACGTACTTCCCGAGCCCGTTGAGGGAGAAGGTCTTCTCGGTCAGGATGGCGCCGCCGAGGAGCAGGCCGAGGTCGAGGCCGAAGATGGTCAGGATCGGGGTGAGAGCGCCCCGCAGGCCGTGCTTGATCACGACGGTGCGTTCGGGCAGGCCCTTGGCGCGCGCCGTGCGGATGTAGTCCTCGCCCATCGTCTCCAGCATGCCGGCACGGGTCAGCCTGGCGTACTGGGCCGAGAACAGCAGCGCCAGTGTGATCCAGGGCAGCAGCAGGTCGTAGGCCCACTTCGCGGGGTTCTGGGTGATCGGCGTGTAGGAACCGCCGGGCGCGGTGATGCCCAGCTTGTAGCTGACGAAGGCCAGCGAGATCAGGCCGGTGAAGAAGATCGGCAGCGAGACCCCGCCCAGGGCGACGGTCATCGCGGCACGGTCGAAGACGCTTCCCCGGCGCAGCGCCGACAGCACGCCGACGGCGACACCGAAGACCAGCCAGATGGCGGCAGCGCCCACCGCGAGGGAGAGCGTGACCGGTGCCCGGTTGATCAGCTCGGGCCACACCGGGGTGTCGTCCTGGAAGGAGTAGCCCAGGCACGGGGCCGCGCAGTGCTCCACGGAGGTGCCGATGTCGTAGGAACCGCCCAGGAAGACCTGCTTGAGCCAGTGCCAGTACTGCACCCAGATCGGGTCGTAGAAGCCGAGCGACTTGGCGATGTCGTGGACGGTGGCGGCGTTCGCCGTCCGGCCGACGTACCGGGTCGCCAGGGCCTCGGGAGTCGCCCCAGCCAGCCGCGGGAACCCGTAGAAGATCACGAAGGTGATCATGCTGACGACCAGCATGATCAGGACGGCGGCGAAGAGCCTGCGGATCAGGTAGGCGAACACGATGTCCAGTTCGGGTGACCGGCCTCCCCGCGAACGGGGAGGCCGGCTGCCCTCACGTCACACCTTCCTATGAGGTGGAAGTGGATTCAGACGCTTACTACTTGTGGCCCAGCGACAGGAAGTCGTAGCCACCGTAGTTGTCGTTGATGAACACGTTGGTCGCGTTCTTGCTCCGCAGCATCAGCGCCTTGGCGTAGACCCCTGGGTAGGTGACCGCCTGCTCCATGACCTGGTTGTCCATCTGGCCGTACAGGTCGTTGCGCTTGGAGACGTCGGTCTCCAGCAGGGACGCGTCGATGAGCTGGTTCACCGACGGGATCCTCACCGAGGTGTTGGAGGAGCCACCGGAGTCCCGGATGACGCGGCTGTCGATGATCTGCGACAGCATGCCGTAGCCGTCGTTCCAGTCCGCGCCCCAACCGTTGACGACCAGACCGAGGTCGTGGCTCTTCACGTACGGCGGGTTGCCGGCGTAGGTGGAGAAGTAGTCGGTCTTCGGGTAGCCCTTCGGCGTCAGCTTGATGCCGATCTTGCCCAGCTGCTGCTGGAACGCCTCCGCGGTCGCCTTCTCGAGCGGACGCTCGATCCGGTAGGAGATGTTCGTGGAGAACCCGTTGGGGTGCCCACACTTGGTCAGCTCGTCCTTGGCCTTGTTGAGGTCGCCCTTGTCGTCCTTGGTGGGGTAGAGGTCGAACTTCTTGAAGCCCGGGATGATCGGGATCAGCATCGTGGTGGCGATGTCGCCGCCGGCGAGCTTGCCGCCGTAGGCCGCCTGGTAGGCGGTGTGGTCCATGCCGTACTCGATCGCCTTGCGGCAGTCGATGTTGTCGAACGGCTTCACCGTCGGGTTGATGCTGGTGTACCAGAGCCGCGCCTGGCTCGGGTTGTCCAGCCGCGCCTTCAACGTCGGGTTGGTCAGCGCACGACCACGCTCGGCCTGGGAGACGCCGAGGCTGGAGTACTCGATGTCGAGGTCACCGGCCTGGATCCGGTTGTCGATGTCGTCGGCGTTCACGTTCTGCGACACGTCGTACCCGTCCAGCAGCGCCTTGCGGTTGGGATCGGTCTTGGGGTCCCAGTTCTTGTTGCGACGCAGGCTGAAGCTCTTGCCCTCCTGGTAGTCGGTGAACATGTAGGGACCGGTCGCCATCGGGTGCTGCTTGTAGTTCTTGCCGGTGTCCTTGGCCTTCGGGACCGGGATGTCCTGCGGCGTGGTGGCCAGGTAGTCCATGTCGGAGAACGGCGCCTTGAAGTGGAAGACGATCGTCTGGGGGTCCGGTGTGGAGATCGCCGAGTCGGTGTTCACGTTGGGCGTCTTGTAGGGGCCCTTCCACGAGGCCGGCCAGTTCAGCAGCGAGTCGAAGTAGGTGGGACCGTCGGGGAAGACGTCCTTGTCGGTGGACCGCTCCACGCCGTACTTCACGTCGGCGGAGGTCACCGCGGATCCGTCCTCGAACTTCACGCCCTTGCGCAGCGTGTAGGTCCAGGTCTTGGCGTCGGACGAGGGCTTGCCGAGGCCCTCGGCCAGGTCGCCCACGAGCTGCTGCCCGGCCTTGCCGGGGGCGGGGTTGAACATGGTCAGCGCCCGGCCGTAGGTGCGGACGAAGTTCCAGGTGTACCCGTAGTAGGTGTCACCCGGGTCGGTGCTGTCCTGCTGGCCGGAGTCGGCGAACTTCAGGATCCCGCCCTTCTTGGTGGAGGGGTCGAAGACCTTCCCGACCGCGGCGTTGAAGGAGTCCTTGTTGCTGTCCTTGGACCCTCCGCTGCTTCCACTGGAGCCACAACCGGCAAGCACCAAGCCGCCGACGACGGCAAGGACCGCCGCGCTCCTCATCCGTGTCCGTCTCATTAGCGTTTACCTTTCAGGTGATCCATCGGTGGGTGATGAAGGTCTTGGCTGGACTACCGCCGACCGCGAGGGTCGATGGCGTCGCGCAGTCCGTCGCCGAGCAGGTTGAAGGCCAGCACGGTGGCGAAGATCGCCAGGCCGGGCCAGAGCATGAAGCTGGGCAGGGTGTAGTAGGAGACCGCGTCGGAGAGCATCCCGCCCCACGACGGCGTCGGCGGGATCACGCCGACCCCCAGGTAGGACAGGGCCGCCTCGAAGAGGATGTTGGTCGGGATCAGCAGCGTGGAGTACACCAGGATCGGCGCCACGAGGTTCGGCAGCAGCTCCGTGCGCAGGATGTAGCGGCGGGTCGCCCCGAGGCTCCGGGCGGCCTCGACGTACTCGCGCTCGCGCAGCGAGATCGTCTGGCCACGCACGATCCGGCCCAGGTAGGGCCAGGCGAAGAAGCCGATGACGAAGATCAACATGGCGATGCGCAGCCCGTTGCCGCTGAGCCCGAAGGCCTTGTCCGGGATCACGCCGACCAGGGCGATCGCGAAGACGAGGAGCGGAAAGGCAAGGAACAGGTCCATCAGGCGGCTGATGGTCGAGTCGACCCAGCCGCCGAAGAAGCCTGCGACGACGCCGAGCGTGGTGCCGATGACGGCCGAGAGGAGCGTGGCGAAGAAGGCGATCAGCAACGAGACGCGGGCGCCGTAGACGATCCGGCTGAAGATGTCGCGGCCGTTGACCGGCTCGACGCCCATCAGGTGGTGCCAGCTCCAGCCGCCGAAGGCGCCCTTCGGCAGCAGCGTGCCGCCGTCGGTGTCGACGAGGTTCTGGTGGAACTCACCGGGTGGGTCGCCGAGGAACTTGACGATGAGCGGCGCGAAGATCGCGACCAGGACGAGGAAGAGGACGAAGACCCCGCCGGCGATCGCCACCTTGTCCCGCTTGAGCCGGGTCCAGGCGATCTGGCCGAGCGAACGCCCCTCGATCTTGCTCCACGCCGACGAGCAGCGCCTCCGGGTCGGCGACCGCGGAGCTGGGATCCTCCAGGGTGCTCAGCTCGCTCGCCTCCCCACAGTGCTCAGGTGTCTTCTGAGGACCGCCATGGGCAGGCGGTCGCCTCACGGAACCGCCTGCGAGGGTCACGGTCAAGCGGACTCGTGCCCCGTTGCCGAATCGTGACCGCTGAAATCACCCGTCGACCGGAGATCTTCCGGTGTCAGCGGGGTTCGAGCACGACGACCGGGATCTCCCGCTCCGTCCAGGACTGGTAGGAGTCGTAGTCGGCGTACAGCTCGACCAGGCGCGGCCAGAGCCTCGCTCGCTCGGCCGGATCTGCTGTCCGCGCACGCATCTGGTGGCGCTCGCGGCCGACCTGGACGGTGACGTCGGGATCGGCCTCGAGGTTGCGGAACCACAGCGGGTGGCGCGGTCGGCCGGCCTGAGAGGCGACCACGACCACGTCGGCGCCGTCGCGCAGGTAGACCAACGGCGTGGTGCGCAGCTTGCCGGTACGACGGCCGCGGTGCTCGAGCAGGCAGATCGGCACCGGGTCGCGCCACCCCGCACCGATGCGCCAGGTGCCGCCTACCCGGCCACCGGTGAGCCGGTAGATGCGCACGTTGACGCTGCTCATCGCCTTGATGATGCGGCGGGTGAGCTCGCTGTCGAGGTTCGGTGGCTTCTGGTCCATGCGGCCTACATCCCGCGCTTCCAGACCAGCTGCTCGACCAGACGGCGGGAGCGCCATCCCTGCGGTGTCCGCACGAAGTCGTGGTGGTAGATGCCGCCGAACTCGACGAGGTGGTCCGGCCCGTCCTCCTGCGGCATCCCCATCGGGTTGTGGAAGTACGCCGCGACGGTTGCCGCCTCGGGGAGTGCGCCCCCGGCGTCGTCGAAGGAGATGTCGAGCTGCCCGAGCGTGTGCATCCGTCGGGGGAACAGCGGCAGCATCTCGGCCAGCCAGGGCTTGACCTCCGCGAAGCGTCCCGTGATGCCGCCGGTCGAGGTGTAGTCGATCTCCGCGTCGGGTGTGAACACCGTGTCGAGCGCGTCCCAGTCACCGGTGTCGATCGCGCGGGTGTAGCGCACGAGGGTCGCCTCGATGTCCGCGCGGTCCCCCAGCTCCTGCAGCTCCATGGACGTCACCCTAGGCCACGAACGAGAACACGTTCTAGTTCGTTCCCGCGCCCCCGGCCGCCTGGTACCGGTCCAGTCCCATGGCGTAGCCCAGGATCACCAGCTGCACCCGGTCGCGGGCGTCGAGCTTGGTCAGCAGTCGCCCCACGTAGGTCTTCACGGTCGGTTCGGCGAGGAACAGGTCGGCGGCGATCTCCTTGTTGTTCCGTCCGCGTACGACGGCACGCAGCACGTCGACCTCGCGCTCGGTGAGGCTCTCCGCCGACGAGGTGTCGACGGGCGGTGCCTCGCGGTACCGCTCGATCAGCCGCCGCGTGGCCGACGGGGCGAGCAACGCCTCCCCCGAGTGCGCCACCCGGACGGCGTCGGCCAACCCGGCGGCGGAGAGGTCCTTGAGCAGGAAGCCGCTGGCGCCGGAGCGCAGCGCCCGGTGGACGTAGTCGTCGACGTCGAAGGTGGTCAGCACCACCACCCGCGGAACAGGATCGAGGGACATCAGCCGCTCGGTCGCCCCGATCCCGTCCAGCACCGGCATCCGGACGTCCATCAGCACGACGTCCGGGTGCAGGCGCGCGGCCGCCGCGACGGCTTCCAGTCCGTTGACCGCCTCCCCCACCACCTCGATGTCATCGGTCGACTCGAGGATCATCCGGAAGCCGGTGCGGACCAGCTGCTCGTCGTCAGCGAGCAGCACCCTGATGGTCATCGCCGCTCACGCACCGGCGACCACCGGGAAGAACGCCTCGACCCGCCAGCCGCCCTGGGTGGGGCCCGCGGCCAGGGTGCCGTCGTACATCGCGACGCGCTCGCGCATCCCCTGCAGCCCGTGGCCGGACCCGACGATCGAGGACGTCTGGGTCGTGCCGCCGGCCCGGTCCAGGACATCGACCCGGATGCCGGCGTCGCTGCGCGTGATCGTGATGTCGAGCCCAGCCCGCGCACCGTGCTTGAGGGCGTTGGTGATGCTCTCCTGCACGACGCGGAAGGCGGCGACGTCGATGCCGTCCGGGACGTCGTCGAGGTCCCCGGCCCAGTGCACCCGGCAGGACAGACCCGCTGCCGTCGTCGCCGCCACCAGGTCCTCGACCGCCGTCAGGCCGGGCGGCTGGGCCTCGGCGGAGTCGCCGGTCTGCAGCACTCCCAGCAGTCGCCGGAGGTCGCCGAGCGCGCTCTGGCCCGAGACCTCGATGGTGTCGAAGACGCGCGCAGCCCGCTCCGGGTCCCGTGCGCCCACCGCGCGACCGGCCGCGGCCTGGATGACCATCAGGCTGACGGCGTGGGCCACCACGTCGTGCAGGTCGCGGGCGATCCGGGAACGCTCCTCGACCAACGCCCGCTCGACGCCGAGCTCGTGCTCGGTGCGCTCCCGCACGGCGATCTCGACGGCTTGCAGCACCGCTGCGTGCCGGGCACGCACCACGAAGCCGGACGCGGCCGCGGTGGCGCAGATGCCGAAGGTGAAGAAGTAGTTGTACGGACTGTCCTCCGTCGGGTCTCGCAGCGCCGCGACGACGATCATCACCGTGATCAGGGCGAGCAGCGGGGCCAGGGCACGACGGCGGCGCGTAGCGCGCCGCGGCCCCTGCGGCGAACAGGGAGCCGAACATGACCGCGAGGCTCTGTGGGGTGGTGAAGAGCAAGGCGTCCAGGGCGGCCGCTACCGCGACCGTCGCGACGGCGGGCACGGCCGGGTCGGGAAGAACGCGACGGGCACGGTCGCGGCCACCACGAACGGCAGGTCCAGCGGCCAGGGCCCGGCGTGCCAGCGTTCACCGATGATCTCGGCCACGCCGAACGCGAGCAGGGCGACCGCCGCCGCGGTCCAGGCGACCTGCACGGCGGTGACACGACCGCCCCACCAGCGGCGTGGCTCGAGGAGCTCCTCAGCGCTCGCCGGCGTGGTCATGCGTGAAGGCTAGGAGCCACTCGGGCTCCGCGTCTTCATCCCGCGGTATCAGGTGGACACGACGAGGCGGACCGGCACGGAGCGACCCGTCGCCCGATGTGCTGGGCAGCACGGGCGCCGGAGGCTCTCCACGCATCGCCGGCGATCGCCGGCACGACGACCCAGGAGAATGCCATGAGCCCAACCGTCAGACGCGCCAGTCGTCACCGTGCCTCTCGCCGCGACCGCAGTCGCCCTCGCCCTGTCCGGACCCGGCAGTGCCTCCGCGGGGGCGGCTCGGCACGGGGGGTATCCCCATCGGCTGACCGCGAGCATCAGCGGTTTCAAGCAGGTCGACCAAGCCCCGGCCGGCGAGTCGGTGGGCGACGAGGCGATCGACACCTTCACCCTCCACCGGGCGGGCAGGAAGTCGGCTCCGGCTTCCAGGTGTGCGTGCTCGCCGCCGCGGACGGACGGGCGATGTGCACCGCAAGCGTCGCCCTGCCCGGTGGACACCTGACGCTTGCCGGTGGGGTCGACGGGAGCCGGATCAGCCGGATGCCGGTCGCTCGGCGGCAACGGCCGCTACCAGCCGGCCGGCGGGGTGCTCGTCTTCACCCCTCACGGCCAGCGATCACCGTCGACCTGCGCCTCACTGGCCTCCGATGAGACGCCCGGCAGCATCGGCGCTCGTGGCGATGATCGTCCTGACGCCTGGTCGCCCATGCTCACGGTCGGGCACGAGAACAACTTCGGGTTCGCCTGCTTCATCGTCTTCGTGGTGGCGGTGCTCGCTCTCGCCGTCCTGAGCATCAGGGCGCTGGTGCAGCGGCGGCGCACTGCCTGATGCGTCCCACGCTCTGGCGGCCATACTAGAACGTGTTCTAGTGTGGCCGCCATGCGGTTCACCTATGCGGAAGCGATGACGGACCCGTCGTACTACGCACCCCTGGCCCAGGCCGCGGAGGCAGCGGGCTACACCTCGATGACCGTGGCGGACTCCCTGATCTACCCCGAGGAGTCGGACTCGACGTACCCCTACACCGACACCGGTGAGCGGGAGTTCCTCGAGGACAAGGCGTTCATCGAGACGATGATCCTGTGCGCGCACCTGTTCGCCGTCACCTCCACGTTGAGGCTGACACCGTTCGTGCTCAAGCTCCCGGTGCGACCGCCGGTGCTCGTGGCCAAGCAGGTCGGCTCGGTCGCCTGGCTGAGCGGGAACCGGCTCGGGCTCGGCATCGGGCTCTCGCCCTGGCCCGAGGACTTCCAGGCCCTGGGCGTGCCGTGGGAGAAGCGCGGCAAGCGGATGGACGAGTGCATCGACATCCTGCGCGGGCTCACCTCCGGCGACTACTTCGGCTACGACGGCGACTTCTACTCCTTCCCTGCGTTGAAGCAGACGCCCGCCCCGACCGAGAAGGTGCCGCTGCTCGTCGGCGGTCACGCCGACGCCGCCCTCAAGCGCGCGGTGCTCAAGGGCGACGGCTGGATGCACGCCGGCGGTGACGGCGAGGAGCTCGACCGGTTGCTGGGCCGGCTCGCCGAGATCCGCAAGGCCGAGGGCGACACCCGCGACGACTTCGAGGTGCACGTCATCTCCTACGACGCCTACGACCGCGACGGGATCAAGCGGCTGGAGGAGAAGGGCGTGACCGACTGCATCGTCGGCTTCCGGGTGCCCTACATCAAGGGCCCGGACACCGAGCCGCTCCAGGACAAGATCGCCCACCTCGAGAAGTACGCCGAGACGTTCATCCGGAACGGTGGTTGAGCTTGTCGAAACCACGTGAAGTGACCCCAGGAATCACCGCTGCCTTCCAGGAGGCGGTGCGCGAGGCCGAGGAGCTGATCGCGCACCCGCCGTTCGAGGTCAGCGAGCAGGACCTCGCCGAGGGCTACGACTACCTCGCCGGATCGATCCGCAGCTCCTTGCAGATGGCCTTCGACTACGACCTCGAGCACCCGGTGCTGATCAACCCCACGCACCAGTACGCCCGTCAGGGCCTCGACAACCCCGATGCCGTCTACTTCAACGCCTACCTCGACGCCGATGCGTCGTACGTCGTCAGCGGGAGGCGGGGCACCACCACCGACCTGTCCTTCCAGGTGATGGACGGGACGTACTCCGACGCCGGCGCCCCCAACACCCTGGCCGCCTTCGACGACCGCGAGCTCGACATCGCCGACGACGGCAGCTTCGAGTGGCGCTTCGGTCCCGAGCTCGGGCTGAAGAAGGGCAGCACCCTGATCGTGCGGGAGGTCTACGACGACTGGGGCACCGAGGATCGTGGCACCCTGCGGATCCAGCGGCTGGACACAGCGGGACAGCCTCGCGGGGCGCTGACGACCGAACGCGTGGCGAAGCGGTACGGCGTCGCGGCCAAGATGCTCACCGGCCGGATCAAGACCTGGTTCGCCTTCCCGGAGTGGTTCACCTACAAGGAACCGGTCAACACCCTCACCGCGCCGCAGTCCACGCCCGGAGGGTTGTCCTCCCAGTTCTCCTCCATCGGCCACTACTCCCTGGCCGACGACGAGGCGATGATCGTGACGGTGCCGGTCTCCGAGTGCGCCTACCAGGCGATCCAGGTCGGCTCCCGGTGGTACGTCTCCACCGACTACGAGCACCACCAGACGGCACTGAACAAGTCGCAGTCGCAGGCCGACCCGGACGGGAAGTACCGCTACGTGATCAGCGAGCGCAACCCCGGCGTCGCCAACTGGCTGGAGCTGTGCGGCCACCCGCAGGGCGTGATGATGCTGCGCTGGCAGCGGCTGTCACGCGCGCTGGAGGCCTCCGACGGCCCGAGCGTCGAGGTGGTGCCCTTCGACTCCGTGGCCTCGCACCTCCCCCACTTCTCGGAGAACCAGGTCACGGCGGAGCAGTACGCCGACCGGATCGAGGCCCGCCAGGTCGGGATCGCCCGCCGGATGATCTCGTGAATCTCGCCGACCGGGGGATTTGCGCACGCCTCAGCGCGCCGAGCGGCGGATCCGTGCACAGGCAGGACGGCGACGGTGTGCAGGAATCCCCCGCTCGGCGTCGTACGGCGTGCAGAAATCCCCCGCTCAGCGAATTGAGGAGAAGCGTTGACTGACGTGCCGCTGTTGCAGGACAAGGTCGTGGTGCTGTCCGGGGTCGGGCCCGGGCTGGGCCGGTCGCTGGGCGAGGAGGCCGCGCGGATGGGCGCCGACCTCGTGCTCGCCTCGCGCACGCAGAAGCGTCTCGACAAGATGGCCGAGGTGGTCCGCTCGCACGGGCGTCGGGCGCTCGTCGTACCCACCGACATCGACGACCCCGCCGCGTGCCAGGCGCTCGTGGACGCCGCCCTCGCGGAGTACGGCAAGGTCGACTGCCTGATCAACAACGCCTTCGCGATCCCGCCGATGGACCCGCTGACCAAGCTCGACCACGACGCGATCCGGCGGTCCCTGGACACCAACGCCTTCGCGCCGCTGCGGCTCTCGACGCTGTTCGCCGACGCCCTGGCGGCCACGCCCGACAAGCCGGGGGGCTCGATCATCATGGTCAACTCCGCGGTGCTGCGGCAGTCGCAGCCGGAGTTCGCCGGCTACAAGCTGACCAAGGGCACCCTGGTGCACGTCGCGTCGTCGCTGGCCACCGAGCTCGGGCCGCGCGGGATCCGGGTGAACTCGGTCGCGCCGAGCTGGATCTACGAGGACGTCAACAAGGCGTACTTCGACTACCTCGCGGGCGAGCGCGGCGTCACCCACGAGGACGTCTACCGCGAGACCGCCGACCTCACCGACCTCAAGCGGCTGGCCACCCCTGAGGAGGTCGCCCGCGCGACCCTGTTCCTGGCCTCCGACCTCGCCTCCGCGGTCACCGGCATCACCCTCGACGTCAGCTGCGGTGAGTTCCATGGCTACTAGGACCCGCGAGACGCTCGGCAGCTTCGAGGAGATCGCCGCCGCGGCGGTGCGCACCACCGGGCTCGAGGACTTCGGCGGCACCGAGCACGAGGAGGGCCTGCGGCTGCTGTGCGAGGACCTCGTCGAGCACGGCGGCCTCACCCCCGAGGGCAACTACATGCAGCGCACCTTCGTCAAGGGCGCGCTCGTTGGCCGGCTGCTCTCCGAGAACGGCTTCCGCGAGCACCCGTCGTACGCCGAGGTGCCGATCGAGCGCCCGATCTTCGTCTGCGGGCTGCCGCGCACCGGGACGACCGCGCTGCACCGGTTGCTCAACGCGGACCCGACCCACCAGGGCCTCGAGCTCTGGCTGACCGAGGTCCCGCAGCCGCGGCCGCCGCGGGAGACCTGGGAGCAGAACCCGATCTACGCGGCCCTGAGTGCCGCCTTCTCCGAGCACCACGTCGACAACCCGGAGTTCATGGGGATCCACTTCATGGACGCCTCCAGCGTCGAGGAGTGCTGGCGCATCCTGCGGCAGTCCGGCAAGTCGATCGGCTACGAGTCGCTGGCCCACGTGCCGGCGTACTCCGCGTGGCTGGAGAAGCAGGACTGGACCGACGCCTACCAGCGGCACAAGGCCAACCTGCAGCTGATCGGACTGAACGACCCGGAGAAGCGGTGGGTGCTGAAGAACCCGTCACACCTCGTCGGGCTCGACGCGATCATGGCGGTCTACCCCGATGCGTTGATCGTGCAGACCCACCGCGACCCCGTGGTCGCGATCGCCTCGGCCTGCTCGCTGTCTGCCGAGGCCACCAAGGGCTGGTCGACGACGTTCGTGGGTGACGTGATCGGCCGCACCCAGCTCGACATGCTGAGCAAGGCCGTGGCCAGGTTCGAGCGCGAGCGGGCGTCGTACGACCCGGCGCAGTTCATCGATGTCGACTACCGGGCCTTCGTCTCCGACCCGGTCGGCACCACCAAGGACATCTACGAGACCTTCGCCCTGGAGTGGACCCCCGAGGTCGATGCCGCGGTCAGCGCCCTCGACGCGGAGTCGCGCCAAGGGGGCCGCAAGCCCCGGCACACCTACGACCTCGCGGACTACGGCCTCACCGAGGACGAGGTCCGCGCCGCCTTCTGAGCGCCGGAATTCCGGGTAGTCCGAGGCCAAATCGTCGTCATCAGTGCCGTCAGACAGCAATTTGACCTCGGACTATCCGAATTCGGGGGTCAGAAGGGGTAGGTCGGGGGCTCGCCGCGGGCGGTGATCCAGCGGGTCTCGGTGAAGGCCTCGATGTTGGCGGGGGCGCCGCCGAACCGGGAGCCGGTGCCGGAGGCGGCGACACCGCCGAACGGCGCGTTCGCCTCGTCGTTGACCGTCTGGTCGTTGATGTGCACGATCCCCGTCGGGATCCGGTCGGCGAGCGCGAGCCCGCGCATCACGTCGCGGGTGACGATCCCCAGCGACAGGCCGTACTCACCGCGCGTCGCGAGCTCCACGGCCTCCTCGTCGCTGGAGACCCGCGTGACCGGCGCGACGGGTCCGAAGATCTCCTCGGTGAAGGCCGGGTGCTCCGGCGTCACCTCGGCGAGCACTGTCGGCTGGTAGAACAGCCGGTCGTACGACGCCCCGGCAGCCGCCCTCGCCCCGGCATCGGTGCTGGCGGTCACGAAGCCGTGGATCTTGTCGCGCTGGCCCTCGTCGATCACGGGCCCGAGGGCAACCTCCTCGGTAGCCGGGTTGCCGACCGGGAGGTGGGCGGCCTTGTCGGCGAGCGCCTCCACGAAGTCGTCGTAGACCCGCTCGTGGACGATGTGGCGGCCGGTGGTCATGCAGATCTGGCCCTGGTGGAAGAACGACCCCCACGCCGCGAGGTTGACCGCCTGCGCGACGTCGACGTCGTCGAGGACGAGCATCGCCGAGTTGCCACCGAGCTCGAGGTGCGCGCGCTTGAGGTGCCGACCGGCAGCCTCGCCGACGGCGCGTCCGGCCTGGGTCGACCCGGTGAAGGAGATCACCCTGACGTACTCGTCGGCGACCATCGCCTGCCCGACGTCGCCACCCCCGGGCAGCAGCTGGAGCACGCCCGGCGGGAAGCCCGGCCTCCTCGAAGACCCGGACGATGTTGACGCCGCCGGTGACCACGGTGCGCGGGTCGGGCTTGAGGAGCACCGCGTTCCCGAGGGCGATCGCCGGCGCCACGGAGCGGATGCTCAGGATCAGCGGCACGTTGAACGGCGAGATCACCGCGACGACACCTGCCGGCACCCTCTTGGCCATCGAGAGCCGGGGCTGCTCGCTCGGCAGCAGCGAGCCGAGGCTCGCACCCGGCAGACCGGCGGACGCCCAGCACTCCTCGGCGGCGACGTGGAGCGCGAAGCCGGCCATGCCGGGGACCGCGCCCACCTCGCGCACGTTCCAGCCGGCGAGCTCGTCGGCGTGCTGCCCGAACAGGTCGCCGGCCCGTCGCAGCACCGCCGCCCGTTCGGTGTGCGGCCGAGCGGCCCACTCCCGCTGGGCGCGCGCCGCGGACGCGGCCGCCACCGCGACGTCGTCGGGACCGGCCATCCCGGCCCGGCCGATCTCCTCGCCGGTCGCGGGCTCGATGATCGCGGCGTCCCCGGCCGAGCCGGCTCGCCACTCTCCGTCGACGTAGATGTTCCCGGCCCACGGGGGCCCCGTCCAGAAGAGCGCTCATGGCTCGACCCTATGCAGGAGTGTCAACGGCCGCCGGCAGGGCAAGTACGACGTCTTCCTCCGCCGCGGGCATCGCCCGGGTACGTTGGACGGTGCCGATCCGGCAGGGGGATGGGTGGGGCAGGTGCACGGGCCTACTCAGCACAGGGAGCGGACGTGGCAACAACCGAGCGCGAGGCGTCGATGACACGCGTGGCCATCGTCGACGACCACGACGTGCTGGCCTCCGGCCTGGCGCACGTGATGGGCGGGCAGCACGACCTCGACTGCGTGGGCGTCGCCACGAGCCTCGAGGAGGGTCGGCGCCTGGTCGCCGAGGAGCTGCCCGACGTGCTCCTGCTCGACCAGCGGTTGCCCGACGGGGACGGCGTCTCGGCGATCCCGGATCTCCTGGCCACTCATCCGGCGCTGCGCATCGTCGTGCTCACCGGCAACGCCACGGACTCCGTGCTGGTGCGTGCCATCGAGGGCGGCGCGGCGGGCTTCGTCGCCAAGAACAGGAGCCTGGGCGAGGTGCTCTCCGCCGTACGGGCGACGGCCTCGGGCGAGGCCGTGATCTCCTCCGAGCTGCTCGCCCGGCTGCTGCCGCGGCTGACCGGGGAGGCGACCACCCGGCACGAGGCCCTCACCGAGCGCGAACGCGAGGTGCTCGAGCTCCTGGCCGACGGCCTGACCAACGTGGCCATCGCCGAGCGGCTCGTGGTCAGCGTCCACACCGTGCGCAACCACGTGGCCAACCTCTCGGCCAAGCTGGGAGCGCACTCCAAGCTGGAGGCACTCTCGATCGCCGTCCGCGAAGGCCTGCTGCCGGGGCGCTGAGCCGCCGTGCCGTACGGCGCCCCCTGGTGCATACGCACTAGCAGAAGATCGCCCCAGTGACTCAGGTCACGCACTGTCATCGCGGGGACACTGGAGTTGTCCCGCTGACCCGACCCCCGCGTCGGCGTGGAACGCAGTGGCTCGGTCTGGCGGGACGCTTCAGACCACACCCCCGGGTCGTGTCCCGCCGGGCCAGCCACCTCTGCGTGCCCGTAGCCAGGGTCACTCTCCGGGTCACGCTGGGTCAGCGCGGACGGACCACGATGCGCGCGCCCCGCCGCGGCACGCTGGTGATGTTGCGGACCTGCGGCGTCTCGGTCTCCCCGGCCGGCAGGCGCAGGTCGTAGGTGGTGAGCACCTCGCGGAGCACGGCCACTCCCTCCATCAGCGAGAAGCCGGCCCCGATGCACCGGCGGACACCACCGCCGAAGGGGATCCAGGTGTTGATGGTGACCTCGCCGTCGAGGAACCGCTGCGGCCGGAACTGCGCGGCGTCGCGGTGGCTGGTCTCCGACGCGTGCGCGAGCAGGATCGAGGCCGCCACGTTGGCGCCTCGAGGCAGGTCGATGCCGCCGATGGTCGCGGGCTCCATCAGGTGGCGCACCACCATCGGGATCACCGGGTGCAGCCGCATCGACTCCTTCAGCACGGCCTCGACGTAGTCGTCGTCGCCACTGATCGCCGCCTCCCTGGCCCGGGCGGCCTGGGCCGGGTCGCGGGCCAGCTCGTGCAGCGTCCAGGCCAGCGCCGTCGCCGTGGTCTCGTGACCCGCAAGGAGCAGCGTGACCAGCTGGTCGCGCAGCTCCTCGTCGCTGAGGCCCTGCCCGTCCTCGTCGCGCACCTGGAGCAGCCTGGAGAGCACGTCGGAGCGGTGCTCGAGGTCGGGCGCGGTACGACGCTCGGCGATCACCCCGAAGACCACCTCGTCGAGCGCCACCTGGTTCTCCACCGTCGCGCGCCAGGGGCCGAACTTCTGCAGCCTGGGGAATCCCCAGCCCAGGAAGACCAGCGGCGGGATGTTCACCGTCTTGTTCACCAGCGGCCGCAGCTGGGCGAGACGCACCTCGTCGGTGACCCCGAAGACCACCTGCAGGATCACCTCGAGGGTGAGGGCGTTCATCCGGTCGAGCGAGCGGAACGCCTGCCCCGGCGTCCAGCGCTCCACCTCCGTCTTGGCCAGCCCGGTGACGAGGTCCTGGTACCCGCGCAGCGCGTGCCCGTTGAAGGCGGGCATCAGCAGCCGCCGGGCCCGCTTGTGCTGGGCGGAGTCGACGAGGAGCAGCGAGTGCTCCCCCATCACCGGGCCGAGGATGGCGTTGCCCTTGCCGGCGTGGAAGACCTCCGGGTCCCCGGCGAAGATCTCCTTGACGTGCTCGGGCCGGTTGAACACCACCAGCGCGCGGTTGTCGGGCAGCACCCGGATCGAGAAGACGTCGCCGTAGCGCCGGTGCAGAGCAGGGATGAACTGGTGCCGGAACCGGAGCAGGCCGATGCTCTGCACCAGCGACGGCCACCGTGGGCCCGCCGGCAGCTCGGCGGCGGCGACGCGCGGCGCATCGGTGGCAGGCGCCGGCCGCATCCGCTGGAAGCGTCGCTCGGTCAGCTCTCGCGTCGACATACGCCGAGTATGCCGCCACGGGGAGGGCGCCGCGACGCCCTGTTCACCCCCCGAGCAGCCCCGCCTGACGGGCGAGGGCGACGGCCTCGGTGCGGCTGGAGGCACCGAGCTTGGCCATCAGGTTGGAGACGTGGACGCTGACGGTCTTGGCGGAGATGAACAGCTGCTTGCCGATGTCGCCGTTGCTGCGCCCGGTGGCCACGAGGGTGAGGATCTCCTGCTCCCGGGCCGTGAGCAGGTCGGTCTCGCTCTGGGCGCGCCCGGAGCCGAGCTCCTCCAGGAGTGGGCGGGCACCCAGCCGGGCGGCCTGCTCGCGCGCGAGGCCCGCCTCGTGCCGCGCGGCCTCGGGGTCACCGGTAGCCCGCAGGACCGTGGCGAGCCGGGTTCGGGCGCGCGCCTCCTCGTAGCGGTGGCCGAGCTCGGCGAAGATCTCGGCCGTCGTGCGCCAGCGCTCCACCAGCTCGGCCAGGTCGACGTCGGCGCCGAGCAGCCAGTCCAGCCTCAGCCGTTCCGCGCGCAGCCGCGCCTCCCAGCCGCGACCCTCGATCCCGAACGGTCGCTGCTCGGCCTCCCGGTTGGCCAGCGTCCGCTCGGCGTCCGCGACCAGCCTGGCGGCCGTGGCCAGCAGGTCCTCGCGCGCCCTCGTCGGGGTGCGCGGGGCCTCGTCGGCGACCGCGCTCAGGGCCTGGGCGGCGAGACGCACGACCGCGTCGAACACCGGTCCCCACAGGGGAGTCAGCACGCCGATGACGTCGTCGTACGACGCGACCGCCGCCGCCGCGCCGTCGCGCTGTCCGAGCAGCTCGATCGCCGCACCACCCGCGTTCACCGCGACCGTGCCCTCGCGGTGCCAGCGCTCCCGCACCGCCGGGAGCCGGGAGAGCGCGGCGACCTCGCCCCTCCCCGCCGCCACCATCAGCACGACGGACTCGAGCATGGCCCGCGGTGTCGGCGGCGGGTCCTCGTCGTGGTGGTCGACGATCCGCAGCGCCTCGTCCCAGTCGCCCCTCATGAACGCGACGATGGCGCCCTGGGTGCGGCCGCTGATGCCCATGATCGACCACGGCCGTCCCAGGGCGACCGCGATCCGCGACGCGGTGAGGAACGCCTCCTGGCTCCGCTCGAGGTCGCCGTACTCGAGCTCGAGACCACCCGTGCGCACGTAACCTCGCATCTCGCTGAGCCGGTCGCCGCGCTCGTGGGCGTCCTCGATGATCCGCTTGAGCTCGGCGCGGCTGCCCTCCCCGAAGTCGAGGTGCTGCCTGAGCCAGGTCAGCGTGAGGCTCACCTCGGCGGAGAGCCGGGGCATGTCCAGCTGCTCGGCGAGCTCGATCGCCTCGTCCGCCACGACCCGGGCGTCGTCGAAGTCGTCGTCCCAGATCAGGGCCTGGGCGTGCATGGCCAGGATCCGGGCTCGCAGCGCGGTGGGCCCGGGCCCGACCAGGCCGAGCGCCTCGGTCGTCACGACGCTGGGCCGCAGCTCCGCCTCGGTCGCCCGCATCGCCTCCACGCGCGCGAGCAGCAGCCGGGCCCGCGTCAGGTCGGGGGCGTCCGCCGGCAGCCGGGCCAGGTGGGAGTCGACGAGGGACATCGCGGTCTCCGGGCGCCCGGCAGCGCACAGGGCGTCGACGGTGCGCGCGACCAGCTCGTCCTCGTCGGGTGGGTCGGCGAGCTCGCGGGAGGCGCGCGGGTAGATCTCCAGGGCCTTGGTGAAGTGCCCGGCCGCCTCGTCCGGTCCCCCGCTGGCCATCGCCAGGTCGCCCGCCTCGACACTGGCGAGCAGCGCGGTCGGCAGGTCGTGGGAGGCGAGGGCGTGCCTGGCCAGGTCGGCGGCCCCACGCGTCCCGTGGAGCTCGCGCACCGCCTCGGCGTACGCCGTGTGCAGCCGCATCCGCTCACCGGGCAGCAGGTCGTCGTAGACCGCCTCGCCGAGGAGGGCGTGCCGGAAGGCGTAGCCGGACTCGCCGGTGGGAACCAGCACGTGGGCGTCGATCGCGGCGCGCAGCGCCACCTCGAGCTCCGCCTCGTCGATCCCGGCCACCCGCGCCAGCAGGTCGTGGGAGACGCGCTGCCCGGCGACGGAGGCCACGCGCACGACACCCCGCGCCCGGTCGTCGAGCCTCTCCAGGCGCACGAGCAGCAGGTCGGCGAGGTCCTCCGGCAGGCTCCAGCCGCCGCCGAGAAAGGCGGAGACGAGCTCCTCGACGTAGAAGGCGTTGCCCTGGGCGCGCTGGACGATGCGGCTGACGTCCTCGTCGTACTGGTCGCTCAAGGCCTCGTCGGTGTTGTCGACCAGGTGGTCCACCATCGTCCGCACGGCGCTGGCCGGCAGCGGCTCGAGCTGCACGCGCTCGACGCCGGCGACCCGGACCCACTCCGCGACCCGCTGCCGGAGCGGGTGGCGGCGGTGCATCTCGTCGGAGCGGAACGTCACCAGCACCAGGCAGCGACCGGCGAACCGGCGGGAGAGCAGGAAGCTGATCAGGTCGCGGGTGCTCGCGTCGGCCCAGTGGGCGTCCTCCACCACGAGAGCGACGGGGGCGGTCGAGCTGAGCTCGTCGAGCAGGGCGTGCACGGCCTCGAAGACCTCCGCCCGGTCGAGGGTCTCGGCGGGTTCGTCGGTGCTCGACTGCCGACCTAGCCGGGCGAGCGCGGAATGGGTGTCCGCCAGCTGCGAGGCCACCTCGGGCTGGGCAGCGGCCACCTGGGCCAGCACCTCGGCGAAGGGCAGGTACGGCATCGTGGCCTCGCCGAAGTCGAGGCAGTGGCCGACCAGGCAGTTCCACCCCTCGTCCTTGAGCCGGTCGAGGGCCTCGGTCATCACCCGGGTCTTGCCGACCCCCGCGTCGCCGGAGACGAGAACCATCCGGATGTCGTCGCGCCCGGCGTCACGGAGCAGGGCCGAGAGCTCGGCCTCACGGCCGACGAGGCTCTCGGTCCTGGCCCGCTCCATCCGCACGTCGGTCATCATCGCGCACGCAGGTCCGCCCGTCCGGCCTGCCGGCTCCGCTCGCGGTCACGCCTGCGGGTCTCCTGCAGCAACAGGTAGACGTTGACGAGGCTGTTCATCTCGGGCCTCAGCCCGCGTGCCGCGACGCGGACCGGCGCCACCAGCGCCGCGTCTCGCGGATGGTGCTGCCGACGCGCGCCTCGCGCATCGCGACCTCGCGGTCGTGCATCACCTGGAACATCAGGTCTGTGTTCATCGGGTTGTACATCGTCGTCATCTCCTCGACTGGAACCTTGCGATCTCGATGACTCGATTCCAGTGCTAAGGCGTCCTGCGCACATCGGGCGATGCCTTAGATGTACGACGTGACCGGGGCCGGTGCCTCAGGTGCGAGGTGCGCGCCGCACGAAGCGGGCTGCCGACACGGGACGGAAGCCGGCGCCGAGGTAGAGCCGGGTGGCGGCGGTGTTCGACGGGTTGTAGCTGACCTTCAACCGAGTGCAACCCGCCGCGGCAAGGCGCTGCAGCCCCTCGGCCAGCAGCGCGCCGGCCAGCCCCTTCCCCGCGTGCTCGTCCTCGACCCGCACCGGCTCGACGAGCCCGACCCGGGTGACCGGGTCGGCCCAGAAGACGGCGTACCCGGCCACCTCGTCGCCCACCGTGACCGCGAGGTCCAGGTCGCGACGGTAGAGCGACGTCTCGGCCAACCGCTCCGCCACGTGGTCGCCGTTGCGCGTCTCCAGCCAGTGCCGCCCTCCGGCGTAGGACCTGATCGCGTATCCCTCCGGCAGATCCCGGGCCGGTGGGCGGTCAGCGGCGTCCATCCACGCCGTCCGGTCGCCGCCCTGCGTCTCGGAGAAGCCTGCAGCCCGCGCGGCCGCCAGCGCCTCCTCCTCGTCGGGCACGAGCATGTCGACCACGTCCGCCCGGTGACGGCCCCCCACGAAGTCCCACATCTCTGCCCCGTGCGCGGCCAGCGCGCGCGGGCCGCCGATCAGGTCCGCGCCCCACGTCTCGCCCCACGGAGTGAAGAACGCGGCCGCCACCGGCACGTCGTCCTCGAACCAGACACGCTGGTCGTCGGGATCCTCGTGCCGGCCCTTGCGCCACCACCAGTGCAGGTCGGCGGCCTCCCACAGTCCACCTGTGGGGTCCGCGAGGCGCTGGTCGTTCAGGATGCGGGTGACCGCGGCGAGGTGCTCCAGCGCGACGAGGTCGCGCACCCCGGGACCCGTCGCCGGGCTCATACCTGCTCGAGCGCGACGGTCTCGAAGACCGGCACCCACCCCTGCCGCGTGGCGGAGCAGGTCAGCGAGGCCTGCTCGGCGAGGGTGCGGCCCACGGTCACCCGCCACCGCTCGTCACCGTGGCTGAACTCGCAGGTGTCACCGTCGCGGGCAGTCAGCCGCACGGCGCCGAGCCGGTCCTCGCCGAGGTGCCTGCGCAGAGCGATCTCGGCGTACTGGACGGCCATCGGGATGCTCGTGCGCCCACGGAGCAGGCCGAGGTCGAGCCGCCCCTCCTCGTGCCGAGCGACGAGGTCGGCCACCGACCCAGGTTCGACGCGGCCGTAGTACAGGCCCTCGGGCAGCACGACCAGGTTGGCCGCGAACCGGTCACCGCCGATGTGGGAGACCTCCCAGGTCTGCTCCGGGCGGAGCTCGCTGAGCGCTGCGCAGACCGGACGGCCGCGCTCGGCGCAGCAGGCGTCGTGGCGGCCGTGGGTGCACACGCCGTAGAGCGGACCCTCGACCTGCTCCCAGGACGGCCCGCCCGCCACGTCGACCGGCGGCTCCCCGCGACTGACGGCGTCGAGGTCGAGGGCGAGCAGCTCGAGCGGGTCCTCGAAGGTGGTGCGGAGGAGCAGTCGACGAGCCGGGAAGCAGACCAGCGCCTGGTACGACGAGCCGCGGTGCGCCCGGTGGTGGCGACGAGCCATCAGCACCTTGAGGCTCCGGTGCCCGCCGAGGTGCTCCTTGACCTCGTCGGGGAGGCGGCTGTCGCGGGGGGCGCTGACGCCCCACGGGCCGTGGTGCTCGACGAGCACGAAGGCGCGGACGTTGGTGGCCGTCCCGCCGACGTCGTCACCGCGCTCCTCGGAGGCGACCGAGCAGCGGAAGCCGCCGGCGTCCGGGACCCGTGGGCTCAGCGGACGACCCTTCGAGACGGTCCTTGACGGCCCTCCTCGGGAACCACCTCGAGCAGCCCCTCGCGGACCAGTCGCCGACACAGCACCAGACTGGACCGTTCGTCCAGGGGCAGGTCGGCCGGGGTGAGCTCGCGCAGGTCACGGACGTGCTCGACCGCGGCCGTGATCCGCGCCGGGACCGAGACCCGGCGGTCACCGAGCAGCAGGTTCAACCGGTCGCCGTCCGGCTGCAGCACGCACGGCTTGCCGGGCCGTCGCTGCAGCCGGGTGTCGACGGCGATGTCCGCGAGCGCCATCCGGTCGACCATGGCACCGCGCAACGGGGTGTTGCGCGCCTGCAGGAACGCAGCGACCTGCGCGTCGGCGAGCTCCGCGGGGTCGAGGTCGCCCAGCGCACCGGCGAGTGCGCCGAGACGCTCCGCCAGTCCCTCGGCGAGCAGCTCAGGGTGGTCCAGGTGGCCCGCCGGCAGGTGGGCATCGGCGTCGAGGCCGTCGAGCGCGCGTCGTACGGCACGGTCGAGGAGGGCCCGCCAGGTGACCTGGTTGATGCCGATGGTGACGTGGAGGGAGACGGTGTCGCGCGCCCGGGCGGCGTGCGGGGTGCCGGTGGGCAGGTACATGGTCAGGCCGGGCTCGAGCAGCACCTCACGGGCCTCACCCGATCCGGTGCCCTCCTCGCCCGGCGCGGGGTGGATCTCCCAGAGCTTCGAACCATGGGTCTGGAAGACGAAGACGTCGTGGGTGTCGCTGTGCACCGCGAAGCCCTGCGACCCGGGCGGCGTCAGGTAGGCGTTGGCCTGGCAGGGGTGCCCGAGGGCGAGCTCCAGCTCGGCGACCAGCCGGGTGAGCGGCGGCCAGTAGCGGTGCAGGCCCTGCAGCACGACGGTCGCGCCGCTCTCGAAGAGGTCGATGACCTTGCGCGCATCGACCAGCCCGGTCAGGGCCTGGCCGGCCAGGGTGGCGCCGGTCCGGGTGTAGCTGGACTGCGGCAGCACCGCACCGTCGCGGGCGAGGCGAACGGCGGGCGTGCGGATCGCGGTCGAGGTGAGCAGGTGGTCGACGTCGTCGAAGGAGAGCAGCCCGACGACGTCGGCGGGTTCGGCCTGGTGCAGGTGCACGTGTGACGCCCAGACCTTCTCGACGAAGGTCTGGGCGTCACCGCTGAGAAGCTCGAGCGCCTCCATGCAGGGGCGATCAGCCGTCGGTGCCGTCGGTGCCGTCCGCGTCGCCGCCGTCGCTGGCGTCGCCGTCGGTGGTGTCGGTCGAGTCGCCGTCGCCGCCGTCGGTGCCGTCCGCGTCGCCGCCGTCCGTGGCGTCGCCGTCCGTGGTGTCGGTCGAGTCGCCGTCGCCGCCGTCGGTGCCGTCGGCGTCGCCGGTCGTCCCGCTGCCGCCCGCGTCAGTGGTCTCGATCTCGTCGTCGCCCAGGGGCTGGTCGGGAGTCTCGCTCATCTGGTCCTCCTGAAAGGGATCGTCCGGCGCCGCGTTGCGCCACACGTGTTCTGGAGTTCCCGATCCTGCCGAATGCAATCCGCGGCGTCGAGGGCGGCCCCGCCGCCAACCGCCGCGGTCAGGCGAGCACGTCAGCGACCAGGGGGACGCCGGGGCGGTAGGCGAGGTGCAGGTACGACGGAGCGTCCAGCACTGCCAGGTGGGCGCGCCGCCCCGGAGCGAGGACGCCGACGTCGTCGCGGCCGAGGGCCAGGGCACCGCCGGCGGTGGCCGACCACATCGCCTCGGCCGGCGTCATCCGCATCTCCCGGACCGCGAGGGCGACGCACAACGGCATCGAGGAGGTGTAGCTGGACCCGGGGTTGCAGTCGGTGGCGAGCGCGACCGTGACTCCGGCGTCGACCAGCCCACGCCCGTCGGGGTACGGCGAACGAGTGCTGAACTCGACCCCGGGGAGCAGGGTCGCCACGGTGCCCGTCCCGGCCAGGGCCGCGACGTCCTCGTCGTCGAGGAAGGTGCAGTGGTCGACCGCGTGCAGGCCGAGCTCGCACGCGAGCTGGACTCCTGGACCTTCCCCCAGCTGGTTGGCGTGCAGCCGGCCCTGCAGACCCTGGGCGCGCCCCGCCTCGAGGATGGTCCGGGCCTGGTCGGCGTCGAAGGCTCCGCGCTCGCAGAACACGTCGATCCAGCGCGCGTGCGGTGCGGCCGCGTCGAGCATGGGGCCTGTGACGAGCTCGACGTAGCCGGCGACGTCGTCGGCGTACTCGTCGGGGACGACGTGCGCCCCGAGGAAGGTGACCTCCTCGGTGAACTGGCGGGCCACGGCCAGGCTGCGCGCCTCGTCGGCCACGGTCAGGCCGTAGCCGCTCTTGATCTCGACGGTGGTCGTGCCCTGGCGCCGCATCTCGGCGACGTGCCGCGCGACGTTGGCGACGAGCAGCTCGTCGGGGGCAGCGCGGGTGGCGGCGACCGTGGTGCGGATGCCGCCGCCTGTGTAGCTCTCCCCCGCCATCCGTGCGGAGAACTCCGCTGCCCGGTCGCCGGCGAAGACGAGGTGGGAGTGGGAGTCGACGAAGCCCGGGACCAGGGCTCGGCCGCCGAGGTCGCGGACCTCGTCGGCCGACGACGCATCGGCCCTCCTGCCCACCCACGCCACGGTGCGTCCCTCGAGGACCACGGCGGCGTCGTGCACGAGCCCGAGCGGGGTGCCGTCGTGGACGGGATCGTTGGTGACCAGCTCGGCGATGCCGGTCAGCAGCAGGCTGCTCATCCGCGGTCCTCCGTGATCTCGACTGACCGCCTTACGACATCGGCGCCGGTCGCGGCGAAGACCAGTGTCTCCGGGCTGGCCCCGGTGCCACGGGTGCGGATGGTGTCGAGCCCGACGGTGACGAGGTCGGCGCGATGCCCCACCGCGATCCGGCCGGCGTCCTCGAAGCCGAGCGACTGGTGGCCGTCGTACGTCGCAGCAGCCAGCAGCTCCGAGGCGGACCAGTGCCCGCGCTGTTGCGTGGCGAGGCGCTCGTGCATCTCCACCGCTCGCATCTCCTCGAACAGGTCGATCACCGCATGGCTGTCCGAGCCCAGAGTGAGCACCGCACCGGCGTCGTGCAGCCGGCGCGCCGGGCCGATGCCGTCGGCCAGGTCTCGCTCGGTGGTCGGGCAGAAGCAGACGCGCGTGCCGCTCTCGCCGAGCAGGGCGATGTCGTCGTTGGTCAGGTGCGTCGCGTGCACCGCCGTGGTCCTCGGTCCGAGCGCTCCCGCCTCGGCGAGCAGCTGGGTCGGGGTGAGTCCCGTCGCCGCCAGGCAGGCGTCGTTCTCGGCCACTTGCTCGGAGAGGTGCACGTGCAACGGCTTCCCGGCGGCCGCCTCGACCACGATCTTCAGCTGCTCGCGCGGCACCGCGCGCACCGAGTGGATGGCTGCGCCCACTCGGTCGTCTCCGAAGGCGGCGACCCGCTCGGCCCAGGCATCCGCGTCGCCGTCGGAGTAGCGCACCTGCACCCCTTCCGGCGGTCGGTCGAAGCCGGCGGCCAGGTAGCAGGTGTCGAGCAGCCGGATCCGGATCCCGGCATCGTCGGCCGCCGCGAGCAGCGCCCTGCCCATCTCGTTGGGGTCGTCGTACGGCGTGCCGTCGGGCTGGTGGTGCAGGTAGTGGAACTCGCCGACGGCCGTGATGCCGGTCTCGCGCATCTCGGCGTAGGTGTCGCGAGCCAGCGTGAAGTAGGTGTCCGGGGTGAGGTCGGCGGCCACGGCGTACATCTGCTCGCGCCAGGTCCAGAACGACCCGCGCTCCTGCTGGGTGTGCCCCCGCAGGGCCCGGTGGAAGGCGTGGCTGTGGCAGTTCGCGAGGCCGGGGAGGGTCAGGCCCGGGATGGCTTCGGTTTCCCCGGGCGCCCGGGTAAACCCAGCCCTGGCAGGTAGAACTTTGCCCGCCCGGGTTGGGTTCTGCCTGCCCACCTCGACCGATTCGATCAACCCGTCCTCCACCTCGAGGAGTACGTCGTCCGCGACGCCGTCGGGCAGGAGGGCGTGCTGGAGGCGCAGCATCGTCATGCCACGAGCTCCTCGAGGACCGATGCCAGCGCCTCGACGCCCGCGAGGCAGTCGGCGGTCTCGGCGTGCTCGTCGGGTGAGTGCGAGACGCCGGTGGGGTTGCGCACGAACAGCATCGCGGTGGGCACGCCGGCGCTGGCCAGGATCCCGGCGTCGTGGCCGGCCATCGTCGGGATCACCGGGACTCCGCCACCCAGGGCTTCGTCGAGCCGGGCGGTCAGAGCAGGGTCGAAGCTCACCGCGCCGGAGACCGATTCGGGGGTGACCTCGAGCAGCGTGCCGTCGCGGGCTGCGCGGTCGGTGCCCATGCGCTCGATCTCTGCGACCAGCGTGGCCAGCGACTCCTCGGAGTCGCCACGTGCGTCGAGCCAGGCGGTGACGCGCGAGGGGATCGCGTTGGTGCCGTTGGGGGTGACCTCGAGCCTGCCGAAGGTCGCACGCTGGTCGGCGAGACGCGCCTGCTTGGCGGCCGCGAGCGCCGTCATCGCGTAGCTGAGCATCGGGTCGTGCCGGTCCTCCATCCGCGTCGTGCCGGCGTGGTTGGCCTCGCCCGCGAAGTCGAACCGGTAGCGGCCGTGCGGCCAGATCCCGGTGGCCAGCCCGATGGCTGCGTCGCGGTCGACCAGGTCGCGGCCCTGCTCGACGTGCAGCTCCACGAAGCAACCGATCCGCTCGACCCAGTCGGCCGGGCCGAGAGCGGGTTCGAACCCGGCGGTCGCCATCGCGTCGGGCAGGAACGTGCCAGCGGGGTCGCGGAGCTCGGCAGCTGCCCGCGCCGTCGTGGCTCCGGTCGCCAGCCGGGAGCCCAGGCAGGCCAGCCCGAACCGCGACCCCTCCTCGTCGGCGAACGCACCGACCACCACGGGGCGCGAGGGCGTCACGCCCCGCTCGCGCAGGAGGTCCACCGCCGCCAGCGAGGAGACCACGCCCAGCGGTCCGTCGTACGCACCCCCGTCGAGCACGGAGTCGAGGTGGGAGCCGATCAGCACGGCGTGGTCCTCGGCTGGCTCGAGCGGCGTCGAGACCTCCCAGGCCAGGCGAGCAGGTTGCCGTTGCCGTCGGCCTCGACCGAGAGGCCACGGGCCTCGCACTGCTCGGTGAACCAGGCCCGCAGCTCTGCCTCCGTCGTGGTCCAGGGCTGCCGGAAGTAGCCGCCGCTCGCCGAGGAGCGGCCGAGGGGCGCGAGCGTGGCCCACATCTGCTCGAAGTCCTCAGGCATGCTGGCCTTCATGGAGTTCCAGGACGTCGTACGACGACGCAGGATGGTGCGCAGCTACACCGACGAACCGGTCGATCCCGCCGATCGTGGACGCGCGCGCTCGACAACGCGACCCGGGCGCCCAGCGCCGGGTTCAGCCAGGGCTGGGGCTTCCTGGTGCTGGACACCCCCGAGGAGGTGCGCCGCTTCTGGGACGCCACCGCCGACGAGGAGGACGAGATCGACGACTGGCTGGCCGGCATGAGCCGGGCGCCCGTCGTCGTGCTGCCGTGCTCCAGCAAGCAGGCCTACCTCGACCGCTACACCGAGCCGGACAAGGGGTCGACCCCCGCGGAGGAGCAGGAGTGGCCGGTGCCGTTCTGGCACATGGACGCCGCGATGGCCTCGCTGCTGATCCTGCAGACGGCCGTCGACGCCGGGCTCGGCGCCTGCTTCTTCGGCGTGCCGACCGCGAGCCTCGACGCGGTGCGCGAGGCCTTCGCCATCCCGGCTGCCTTCAAGCCCGTGGGCGCGATCACGATCGGGCACCCGGCTTCCGGTGGTGCTGCCGGTTCGCCGACCCGCCGCGGCCGCAAGCCACGGGACCAGGTCGTGCACCACGGCCGCTGGACGCCCTCGCCGGACACAGCCTGAAGCCGTGCGTCCTCGAGGCGTGGGTGGCATGCCACCAGTCCACCGGGTCGGCGGCCCGATCGCCACTCCGGCACGCCCCAGTCGTCTCGGATCCGAGACCTGCTCGAGCGAGTAGCGTGCCCGCCATGGGAGCGGGGCCGTCGGACGACGAGGTGGTCGAGCGCTTCCGCGACCTGCTCGGCATCGCGACGGTGTCGCACACCGACGAGCACGAGATCGACGCCGCAGCGTTCGAGAAGTTCCGTCTCGCGCTGGCTGAGGCGTTCCCCCTCGTGCACGAGCACCTCACGGTGCACCGGGTGCTCGAGCACTCGCTTCTCCTGCACTGGACAGGTAGCAGCTCCCAGGAACCGGTCGTGCTGATGGCGCACATCGACGTCGTCCCGGTCGACGACTCGGCGCCGTGGCAGCACCCGCCCTTCTCCGCCGAGGTGCACGACGGGGCGATCTGGGGGCGCGGCACCCTGGACGACAAGGGCTCCCTGGTCGGCATCTGCGCCGCGGTCGAGCGGCTACTGGCCGACGGGTTCGTCCCGTCGCGTGACGTCTGGCTCTCCTTCGGTGCCCGCGAGGAGGTGTCCGGACCGGATGCCACCGCCGCCGTCGAGGAGCTGCGCTCGCGCGGGGTCACGCCGTGGTTCGTGCTCGACGAGGGCGGCGCCATCGCCCACGAGGCCTTCCCCGGGATCGCGCCACCGCTCGGCGTGGTCGGCGTCTCGGAGAAGGGCACCACCACCATCGAGCTGCGCGCCGAGGGCCGCGGCGGCCACTCCTCGACACCGGCCTCCAACGGTCCCACCGCGCGCATCGCCCGGGCCGTCGTACGCCTCGAGAAGCGGCCGTTCCCCGCGTCGCTGCCCGAGCCGACCGTGGAGATGTTCCAGCGGATCGCGCCGCACGCCCCGGCTGCGCTGCGCCCCGTGTTCGCGCGCGCACACGCGCTGCAGGCGGTCCTCAAGCGGGCCATTCCCGCGGCCGGCCCCGAGGCAGCCGCACTGGTGCGCACGACGATGGCGGTGACCACGCTGAGCGGCTCGCCCGCGCACAACGTGATCGCATCGAGCGCCACGGCCGCGGTCAACCTGCGGCTGCTGATCGGCGACACCGTCGCCTCGGCGACAGAGCACGTACGCCGGGCGATCGACGACGACTCGATCACGCTGACCGTGCTCGACGCCAACGAGCCGAGCCCGGTCTCCCCCACCGACGACCCGGCCTTCGAGCTGATCACCAGCACGATCGCCGAGCAGTTCGAGGACGCGGTGCCGACGCCGTACGTGATGCTTGCCGCCACCGACGCACGCAACTTCACCGAGATCTGTGCACGCGTCTACCGGTTCACACCGTTCCGGATGACCAAGGCGCAGCGGGAGAGCATCCACAGCTACGACGAGCACATCGGCGTCGAGGACTTCCTGGCCGGCGTGCGGTGGTACCGCCGGCTGATCGAGAGGATCTGAATGGCCGCCGTCGAGACCGCGCCTGCGTCCGGGAGGGTGCCGGGTCTCGGGACGATCGTCGGCTTCCTGGTCTGCGTGGAGATCGCCAGCGGCATCCTGCAGGGCTACTACACGCCGATCTTCAGCGACATCGCGCGGCACCTCGACATCAAGGACGCCGACGTCAACTGGTTCGAGGCGGCGCAGCTCGTCGTCTCGGCGCTCGTCGTGCCGGTGCTCGCCCGCCTCGGTGACCTGGTCGGGCACCGCAACGTGCTGCTGCTCTCCACGGCCGTGACCGCCGCCGCGTCCTGGTGCGTCGCGTTCGCGCCCACCTTCGGCACGTTCCTGGTCGCCTGGGCGATCCAGGGGTTCTACGTCGTCTGGCTGCCGCTGGAGGTCTCGATCATCCACCGGCGCACGGCGGAGACAGGCGCCCAGACCAGGTTGACCAGGCGGGCAGCTGCGTTCCTGGTAGCGGCCCTCGAGCTCGGGGTCATCCTGGGCGCCGCCACCAGCGGCGCGCTGGTCACCTCGATGCGGATGACGCTGCTGCTCACCGTGCCGGCGATCGCCGTGACGATCTGCCTGGTGATCGTCTACCTCGGCGTCGCGCCCACCCCGCCGGTGCACACCGGACGACTCGACGTCCGTGGCTTCCTGCTCGTGACGCTCGCCATCGGGCTGGTGATGGCCGGGCTGATCCTGGTCCGCATCCAGGGGCCCGGCGACGCGCTGCCGTGGCTCGTGCTGGTCCTGGGGGTCCTGGCGTTCTGGCCGTTCGCGCGCTTCGAGCTCGGCGTCGAGGAACCGCTCATCGACGTACGCCTGCTGATGACGCCTGGACAGTGGCCGGTGCAGCTGACCGCCTTCCTGTTCGGGATGTCGGTGCTCGGCGCGCAGATCCCGTTGTCCACCTTCGCCCGCACCGACCCGGCTGTGACCGGCTACGGGCTGGGGGCGAGCGCGGCCTTCGTGACGGTGCTGATCGTCGTGTACGTGCTCGCCCTCGTCGCCGGCGCACTGTTGCTGCCCGTGGTCGGCCGGGTGATCGGCACCCGCTCGGCGATGCTCGTCGCGGCGCTGCTGGTCGCCCTCGGGTACGGGCTGTTCATCCCGCTGCACGCCTCGACCGCCCAGGCGCTGGTGAACATGGCGATCGCCGGGATCGGCTCGGGGGCGCTCGTGGCGGCGCTGCCGGCGGCAGCCGCTGCGGCGGCGCCGGCCGACCGCACCGGCTTCGTCACCGGGATGACCAACACCACCAAGACGATCGGCGGGGCGATCGCGTCCAGCATCTTCGCGATCGCGCTGGCCTCCGCCGGCTCCATCGCCGACGCCAAGGCGGGTCACGCGCCGCTGTCGGGGTACCTGATCGTGTGGTCAGTCTGCTCCCTCACAGCGCTGGTCGCCGCGGCCAGCCTGTTCGTCGTACCGAAGGACGCCTTCGCCGACTGAGTCCGGGTCTCGCCACGAGCCGCCCGGCGCGTGCGAGGCTGCCGCTCGTGAGCGCTCTCGCGGCCCCTGCGACCACTGTCCGAACCCCGACCACCGTCGTGCGCCGCCTGCTGCTCGGCAGTGCCTCGATGCTGTTCATCGAGCTGGCCCTGATCCGCTGGCTCGGCGCCAACATCGTGCACCTCAGCTACTTCTCCAACTTCGTGCTGCTCGGCTCGTTCCTCGGCATCGGCGTCGGGTTCCTGATCAGCCGCAAGAGCTGGACGGTCCTCCCGTACTGCGCACCGCTGCTCGCTGTCACGGTCGTCCTCGTCCTGGTGTTCCCGGTCAACATCCAGCGCTCGGGCGCCGACGTCATCTACTTCACCGGGCTGCACACGACCGGTCCTCCGGCGTGGCTGGCGCTCCCCGTCGTCTTCCTGCTGGTGGCCGCCGTGCTCGCCGGACCGGCCGAGGTGGTGGGGCGATGCTTCGCCGACCTGCCGCCCTTGACCGCCTACCGCTACGACCTGCTGGGCTCGCTGATCGGCATCGGCGCGTTCACCCTGCTCTCGTTCCTCTGGGCGCCCTCGGTGGTCTGGGGATTCCTGGCCGCGGCTGCGTTGGTCGTCCTTGCCGTGGGGATCCCGCATCGGCTCGTCGCGCTGCTCGCGGGGATCGTGATCGTGGTGGCGCTGTTCACCGAGACGATGGCGGCGGGGGTGGGCTGGTCGCCGTACTACAAGGTCTCCACGCATCCTTCTTCCTTCGGACCGGGCGCGTTGAGCATCTGGGTCAACGGGGTGCCGCACCAGACGATGGCCGAAGCCAAGTGGCGGCTGGCGAACATGTCGCAGCAGTACGGCACGCCGTACGAACGCCTCCCGCACGTCCGGCTCGACAACGTGCTCGTGGTCGGAGCCGGGTCCGGCAGCGACGTGGCGATCGCCCTGAGCAAGGGCGCCAAGCACGTCGACGCCGTCGAGATCGACCCGAAGATCCTCCAGCTCGGCAAGGACCACAACCCCGACCACGCCTACCAGGACCCGCGGGTCACGGCCCACGTCAACGACGGCCGGGCGTTCCTGGAGCGGACCGACAAGAAGTACGACCTGATCCTGTTCGCGCTGCCCGACTCGTTGGCTCTGGTCAACGGCGCCTCGCAGATCCGGCTGGAGTCGTTCCTGTTCACCGAGGAGGCACTGAAGGCGGCGCACGACCACCTGCGGGCCGATGGTGGCTTCGCGATGTACAACTACTACCGCGAGAACTGGCTGATCGACCGGCTGGCCGGCACCGCCAAGACCGCCTTCGGTCACGAGCCCTGCGTCGACAGCTTCACCGAGCACCAGGCCGTGGTCACGGTCGCGCGGAACGCCGACGACCAGTCCTGCGGTACGTCGTACCGGCCCACCACGCCTGTCGTCGCGCCCGCCACCGACAACGCGCCGTTCCTCTACTTCCGCGGCGGGTCCGTGCCGGCGATGTACCTGTGGACCCTGCTGGGGATCGTGCTGCTCTCGTTGGTGCTGGTGCGCGCGGTCGGCGGCCCGTTCCGGGCGATGCGGCCCTACGCCGACCTGTTCTTCATGGGTGCGGCGTTCCTGCTGCTGGAGACCAAGAACGTGGCCACCTTCGCGCTGCTCTTCGGCACCACCTGGCTGGTGAACGCGCTCGTCTTCGGCGGCGTGCTCGTGATCGTGCTGGCCGCGGTGGAGACGACGAGACGGGTGCGGACGCCACCGTTGCCAGTGGTGTACGCCGGCATCGCCCTCGCGCTCGCCCTGGCGTGGGTGGTGCGGCCCGACTGGTTGCTGGTGCTGCCGTTCGGCCCGCGACTGCTCGCGGCGACGCTGCTCGCGTTCCTGCCGATCTTCCTGGCCAACGTCGCCTTCGCGAAGCGGTTCGCCGACTCCTCGGACTCCCAGGGGGCCTTCGGCCTCAACCTGCTCGGCGCCATCGTCGGCGGCTGCCTGGAGTACGTCGCCCTGCTGACGGGCTACGCGAACCTGCTGATCGTGGTCGCGCTGCTCTACCTCGTCGCCTTCCTGCTGCTCCCGCGCGCGTCCCGCACACTCGCCTAGGTCGGGCTGATCCAGCACGAGTGGAGCTCGTCCACGTCAGGGTGCTTCGGTAATCTCGGACAGCATGAGTGAGCGCGAGGAACGTGCCCGGGAGACCTCGCCGCGGCCGCGCCGCGAGCGAGACGCCCGCACCGGGTCCGACGCCGCGGCCGCGCGGATCCAGCACCAGGCGCGGTGGGTGGACCTGCAGATCCAGCAGGCGATGGAGCGCGGCGAGTTCGACAACCTCCCCGGCGCCGGCAAGCCGCTCGGGGACCTGGGGTCGCCGTACGACCGCGACTGGTGGCTGAAGAAGCTGATCGAGCGCGAGCAGATCACCGGCGTGCTGCCGGCGGCGCTGCAGCTGCGCAAGGACGACGCGACCCTCGACGCCGAGCTCGACCGGGAGACCGCGGAGCCGGTGGTGCGCAAGCTGGTCGAGGAGTTCAACCGCCGCATCATCGAGGCACGGCGCCAGCTGCAGGGTGGCCCACCGGTGGTCACGAAGACGCGTGACGTCGACGTGGAGGTGCAGCGGTGGCGCGAGCGACGTCGCGCTACTGGTCGCGGCGGAAGGCCTCGTCGAACCAACCCTTGACCGTGCCGACCACCCCGGCCGTGTCCTGCAGGAACCGCCCCAGCGCGTCCTGGGCGCTGCGGAACTGTTCGGCGTAGCTCTGCGCGGCCTCGCGCGCCGCGTCGGTCATCGTGGCCGTCTCGTCGTCCTCGCGTCGCGGGTAGGTGCCGGCGAGGATCGCGGTGTAGGCACCGCCGTCGACCCATCGGCGCAGCTCCTTGGCGCGCACGACGGCGAAGGGGTGCGACTGGCCCTCGACCAGCATCAGTCGGAGCAGCGACTCGCGCAGGTCGCCGGACTCGTCGTACTCGGTGCCCTGGGCGAAGAACGACGCCGTGTCGAGGTCCTCGAGGTTGCCGCCGCTCGCGAGCTTCATGTGCACCCGGTAGGCCACGAACGGGTCCTGGGTCGCGAGGAGGCCCGCGCGGTCGGCGGAGAGCTCGGACTTGCGCGACCACTCCATCAGCGCCGCCACGATCACCCGGAGGCCGAGGCCGCCGAGCGGGACCGCACCCAGTGCGCCGCTGAGCACCAGCAGCCGCTGCAGCAGTGTCTGGTAGAGCGCGTGCCCACTGATCGCGTGACCGAGCTCGTGGGCGACGACGAAGCGCAGCTCCTCCTCGTCGAGCAGGTCGACCAGGGCGCTGTTGAGCACGATCGTCGGCTTGTTCATGCCGATCGTCACGGCGTTCAGAGTCGGGTTGGCGACCACGAACAGCTCGGGGATCCCGGTCACGTCGAGCGTCGTACCGACATCGGTGAGGAGTCGGTGGAGGCGGCTGAACTGACGCTCGTCGACCTTGACCGCGGACCCGAGCAGCGCCAGCCGCACGGCCCGCTCGTTGATCAGTCCCGAGAGCGCCTTGAGCAGCGTGTCGAAGCCGCGGAGCTTGCGCAGGGCGACCAGAGCGCCCTTGTCGGCCGGGTGCTCCCACGCGCGGGAGCTGATCCCGGGAAGCGGGGTGCGGGCGCGCACGGGACGTTCGGTCACCCGGAGAACTCTAGGGATGAGACGTTCCCGTGTCCCGCTTCTGCGCCAGTGCCTACTGTTGCGCCATGCAGCTCCGTCGGGTGGTGATGGTCGTGGTCGCCGCTCTGGCGGTCGTCCTGGTCATCGTCGGGGTGCTCGTGGTCACCCGCTCCGGCGACGACACCGCCAGCAAGCAGCCGGGCACGGGCTTCGTCGAGCCGACGAACAGCCCCTCGCCGTCGCCCGCCAAGCTCGCCGCGAAGGCGCCGTCGTGCCCGGACGTGGTGGCCCGCTCGTTCGAGCCCACGAGCATCAACGTCACCGGAGTCGCCCGCGGGATCACAGTGATCGCGCCGCACCGCGACGCCCACGGTGTTCCCGGCGTACCCCCGCTCACCGACAGCGGCAAGCACGTCTTCGCCTTCGACCCCGACCAGCGAGTCGAGCCCGGCGACCCCAAGGGCAACGTGCTGCTCAACGCGCACACCTGGCCCGACGGCAGCGCGCTGGGCAACCAGCTGCTGGCCGGCCTGCACCGCGACGGCCGGATCGTCGTACAGGGCCAGCGCCCCGCGCAGAAGCTCTGCTACCGCGTGACCCGACGGGTCGAGGTGCTCGCCAGCGCCGGGGCCCCGGACTACTACTCCCGCACCGGCACCCCCCAGCTCGCCATCGTCGTCTGCAGCGGCCGCCGCCTCGGCCCGGGCCAGTGGGAGAAGCGCACGATCTGGTACGCCTCCCCCTCCACCTGACCCCCCGGCTCCTACGTCTCCAATTTCCGGGTAGTCCGAGGCCAAATCGTCGTACACAAAGCCATGTCGCGACGATTTGACCTCGGACTACCGAACTTCGGGTCGACCACCTCGCGTCCACAGCCACCGTTCCGCGGCCAGTACTCCACAGGCAGTTGGCCGCCACGAGCGAGCGAAGCCAGCACTCGACTGGGGTACTGCCCATGCCCGTACCGGATTGGCGACCGCGATGTGAACGACCAAACGGCCTCGTCCGCCCCGTTCGGACGGATCCTGAAGGAGTCCGAGGGCCAACACCCGGCCAGACCCGCGGTCCGCTTTGGCGGCGTACGTCGCACGGGTGGTACGTCCCGGCCGACGTGGACGATTCGATCGTGGAGCAGCGAATCCTGGAACAGTCGGTGCGTCTTCCTGTCGGCGGTGCACTCACCGGATGGGCGGCGTTGCGATGGCGCGGGGCGCACTACTTCGACGGGATCGACAGGCGCACGGGCTCCATCATTCCGGTCCCCGTCGCCCTAGGCGGGTGGCGTGACCTGGGGCGCGACGATCACATCGAAGTGAGCCGGGAACGCTTTTGGTGGCACGAGCTCGAGATCGTCGATGGCGTGCCATGTGCTCTGTCGCAACGCGCACTCTTCGATGAGCTCCGTCGCGACCGTGACCGCCGGGGTGGCGTGGTGAAGGTGGAGATGACCGTTGCCGCGGGTCTGCTCAGCTTCGACTCGTTCAGGGAGTTCCTGCCTTCGAGGAACGGCTGGACAGGCGTGCCGTTCGTTCGCCGCGTTGTTTCGTGGGCTGGTGGAGACACGCTCTCGCCACCGGAGGCGCTCATGCGGCTCGTGTGGATCGTCGATGCGAATCTTCCAGAGCCGAGGTGCAACAAGCCGGTGTTCGACCTGAACGGCCGATTGCTCGGCATCCCCGACCTGTTCGATCCTGTCGCCGGCGTGGTAGGTGAGTACGGCGGGAGACACCACACCGAACAGGACAGGCGGCGCAGCGACCGCGCGAGGGAAGACGTGTTCCTCGAGCACGGGTTGTCCTACTTCGAGCTCGTCACCGGCGACCTTCAGGACATCCCCCGCGCCGTACGACGCATGCATCGCGCCAGGCACGACGCGCTATTCCTGCCGCCGGAGAAGCGACTCTGGACTCTCGACCCACCACCTTGGTGGAACGACAGCCGTCACGCGGCCGCGTACGGAAGCGCCTGACAGGCGGGTAGTCCGAGGTCAAATCGTCGTCCCCACTCGTGTTTCTCAGCGATTTGACCTCGGACTATCCGAATTTCCCGGCCGACCTCCCGCCTACCCCTCGGACATGGGGACCCGGACGCCGCGGTCGGAGGCGACCTCCTGGGCGCGGTCGTAGCCGGCGTCGACGTGGCGGATGACGCCCATGGCGGGGTCGTTGGTCAAGACGCGCTCGATCTTCTGGGCTGCCAGCGCGGTGCCGTCGGCGACGCAGACCTGGCCGGCGTGGATCGAGCGGCCCATGCCCACGCCGCCGCCGTGGTGGATGGAGACCCACGAGGCCCCGGAGGCGGTGTTCACCAGCGCGTTGAGCAGCGGCCAGTCGGCGATCGCGTCGGAGCCGTCGAGCATCGACTCCGTCTCGCGGTACGGCGAGGCGACCGATCCGGCGTCGAGGTGGTCGCGGCCGATCACGATCGGCGCCTTCAGCTCCCCCGACGCGACCATCTCGTTGAACTTCAGCCCCGCGAGGTGGCGCTCGCCGTACCCCAGCCAGCAGATCCGCGCGGGCAGGCCCTGGAAGGAGACCCGCTCGCCCGCCATCTTGATCCACTTGTGCAGCCGCTCGTTGTCGGGGAACAGCTCGAGGATCGCGCGGTCGGTCGCGGCGATGTCGGCGGGGTCGCCGGACAGCGCGGCCCAGCGGAACGGGCCCTTGCCCTCGCAGAAGAGCGGCCGGATGTACGCCGGGACGAAGCCCGGGAACTCGAAGGCCCGGTCGTACCCGCCCTTGCGGGCCTCGTCGCGGATCGAGTTGCCGTAGTCGAAGACCTCGGCGCCCTTGTCCTGGAACTCCACCATCGCCCGCACGTGCGCGGCCATCGAGGCCTGCGCCTCCTTGGTGAACCCCTCCGGGTCGCGCTTCGCCGAGGACTGCCACTCCTCGAAGGCGACGCCGACCGGCAGGTACGACAGCGGGTCGTGCGCGGAGGTCTGGTCGGTGACGATGTCGATCGGCGCACCACTCTCCAACAGCTGTGGGAAGACGAGCGCCGCGTTGCCCAGCAGCCCGATCGACAGCGGGCGACGCGCGTCGCGCGCCTCCACGGCCAGCCGTACGGCGTCGTCGACGTCCGAGGCCTGTACGTCGAGGTAGCGGTGCTCGATCCGCCGGGTGATCCGCGCCTGGTCGACCTCGACGCAGATGGCTACACCGTCGTTCATCGTGACGGCCAGCGGCTGGGCACCGCCCATGCCACCCAGCCCGGCGGTCAGGGTGATCGTGCCGGCGAGCGTCCCACCGAAGCGCTTGTCGGCCACGGCCGCGAACGTCTCGAAGGTGCCCTGCAGGATCCCCTGGGTGCCGATGTAGATCCACGAGCCGGCCGTCATCTGGCCGTACATCGTCAGGCCGAGCTCCTCGAGCCGCCGGAACTCCTCCCAGTTGGCCCAGTCGCCGACCAGGTTGGAGTTGGCGATCAGCACGCGCGGCGCCCACTCGTGGGTGCGCAGCACGCCGACCGGCTTGCCGCTCTGCACCAGCATCGTCTCGTCGTCCTTCAGCGTCCGCAGGGTGCGGACGAGGGCGTCGTAGGCCTCCCAGCTGCGCGCGGCCTTGCCGGTGCCGCCGTAGACCACGAGGTCCTCGGGGCGCTCGGCGTTCTCGGGGTCGAGGTTGTTCATCAGCATCCGCAGCGGCGCCTCGGTCTGCCACGACAGGGCAGTCAGCTCGGTGCCGTGCGGGGCGTGGATGGGCAGGCGCGGGTTTTCGCTCACGAGAGTTCTCCGATCACTGACTGGACGGCTTGGACGACGGCTCCCGAGCGCACGAGCGACACGGTCGCCTCGATCTCGGGCGAGAGGTGGCGGTCCGGGCCGGGGCCCTGGATGCCGGAGGACCGCAGCAGCCCGACGACTGCCTCGGTGGCCGGTGACGGCGAGAGGGGCCTGCGCAGGTCGAGTGCGCGCGCCGCGGTGAGCACCTCGACCGCCAGCACGCGGGTGAGCCCGTCGACGCTGCGACGCAGCTTGCGCGCGGCCGACCACCCCATCGAGACGTGGTCCTCCTGCATCGCGCTGGAGGGGATCGAGTCGACGCTCGCCGGGTTGGCGAGCCGCTTGAGCTCGCTGACGATGGCGGCCTGCGTGTACTGCGCGATCATGTGCCCGCTGTCCACCCCCGGGTCGTCGGCGAGGAACGGCGGCAGGCCGTGGGACCGCGCGCGGTCCAGGAAGCGGTCGGTACGGCGCTCGCTGATCGAGGCGACGTCGGCGGCCACGATCGCGGCGAAGTCGAGCACGTAGGCGACCGGGGCCCCGTGGAAGTTGCCGTTGGACTCGACCCGCCCGTCCAGGACCGGTCTCGACATACGACCGGGTTGTCCACGGCGCTGGCCAGCTCCCGTCCGGCCACCAGTGCGCAGTGGTCGAGGGTGTCGCGCGCGGCACCGTGGACCTGCGGCGAGCAACGCAGCGAGTACGCGTCCTGCACCCGGTTGCAGTCAGGTCCCCGGTGCGAGGCCACCACCCCGCTGCCCGCCAGGATCGCGACCAGGTTCGCCGCGCTGGCCGCCTGTCCCGGGTGCGGCCGCAGCGCCTGCAGGTCGGCCGCGAAGACCCGGTCGGTGGCCAGCTGCCCCTCGACCGACATGGCCGCCGCGATGTCCGCCGTGCGCATCAGCACGGTCAGGTCGTCGAGCGCCAGCACCAGCATCCCGAGCATGCCGTCGGTGCCGTTGATCAGGGCCAGGCCCTCCTTGGCGACCAGCTCGACGGGCTCGAGCCCGGCCTCCGCGAGCGCCTCCGCCGCAGGCCGCAGCGTCTCCGGCCGCGTCGCGCACCGAGCCCTCTCCCATCAGCGCGAGCGCGCAGTGCGCCAGCGGCGCGAGGTCGCCGGAGCAGCCGAGCGAGCCGTACTCGTGCACCACCGGCGTGATGCCGGCGTTGAGCAGCCCGGCGATCAGCTCCGCTGTCTGCCGACGTACGCCGGTCCGGCCGGTCGCCAACGTGGACAGGCGCAGCAGCATCAGCGCTCGGACGACCTCACGCTCCACCTCGGGGCCGGAACCGGCGGCGTGCGAGCGCACCAGCGAACGCTGCAGCTGTGCGCGCATCTCGGTGGGGATGTGCCGGGTGGCCAGCGCGCCGAAACCGGTGGAGATCCCGTAGGCGGGTGTGGCCGCCGCGGCCAGCTCCTCGACGGTCTCCCGGGCACGGTCGATCGCGGCCAGGGCGTCGTCGGTGAGCTGCACGTGCGCGTCGCCGCGGGCGACTGCGACCACCTCGGCGAACGACAGTGCGCCGACGCCCACCCCGATCGTTTCCCGATCGGTGGAGGGGGTGGTGGAAGTCATGCGACGATCCAACCTCCATCCGGACGGGTGCGACCAGCCCGGAGAGCCGCCGTCCGTCTCGGATCCGAGACTCACCAGCAGGAGACGTCAGTGCGAGTGCGAGGCAGGCTCGTCGTGCCGGCTGTCCTCGCCCTGCTCGTCGCCGTCACCGGTTGCGAGGCGCCGCTGGCGCCGAAGTCGAAGACCGAGGACCCGGCCGCGAGCGCCCCGACGAGCGCCTCCCCGAGCAGCACCTCCAGCCCGACCGATACCCCGACCGGCAGCAGCGCGCCACCACTCGCCACGGTGTCACCGCCGCCGTCGTTGAAGGTCCCGCCGCTCTCCCCGATGGCGAAGGTGAACGGCCCGCTCACGGGTCAGGACGTGAGCTGGCCGCAGTGCCCACCGGGGATGGGCATTCCCGAGAAGCGCTCGGCCGGCCTGCCGATGCCGGAGACCTCGGCGCAGTTCATCGTGATCGGGCTGACCAACGGCCCCGGGTTCGTCGCCAACCCGTGCGTCGCGGACCAGGTGGCCTTCGCCCGCGGCCGCAAGCTGCTCACCGCGGCGTACTCCGTGATCAGCGGACCGACTCGTTTCTCCCCGCGAGGTCTCACCGGCGAGCAGCTCGGCTACCAGCAGGCGCGGTTCAACATCGCCACGATGAAGCGGGTCGGGCTGGTCACCCCGATCGTCTGGCTCGACGTCGAGAGCGTGCCGAAGTTCGACTGGGGCGGCGACAAGCAGGCCAACGCAGCCGTGATCCGCGGCGCCGCGAAGGGCTACACCGACGCCGGCTATGCCGTGGGCGTCTACTCCACGCCGTACCTCTACGCCAACGTCGCGGGCACCCTTCACCTGGGTGTCCCCGAGTGGCGAGCAGCCGGCCAGACCTCCGAGCGCGAGGCCCGTCAGCCGCTGCGGTGCCGACTGGGTGATCCAGGGCGGCCGCGGCGTGCTCGGCCAGTGGGTCGACAGCGGGCGCGACCGCAACATCACCTGTCCCGGCGCGACGGCGCAGCTAGGACGCTTCTTCCACCAGTACTAGCCCAGCCGGTTGTGGTAGTTCGGCAGCCGGAACGCGCGCTCGTAGTCGCCACCGGTGAAGTCGGTCTTGTGGTTGCCCACGTTGGCGATGATCGTGTAACCCTCGGCGACGTACTCGCTGCGGCAACGCTGTTTGCCGTGGACCAGGCCCTCGCCACCGTGCCGACCGCAGATCGCGTCGACCGGGTAGCCCGCGGCGCGCAGCTGGGCGGTGATGCCGGAGAGCTCGGTTCCCAGCCGGCCGGTGTTGAACAGGATCGCCACACCGTGCGCATCGGCGTACTTCACGAACCGCAGGGTCACGGCGACCGCCTTGCCGCGGGCGTACTTCGTGGCGAGGGCGGTGTTGTCGATGTCGAGGTTCACCGCGAGCCGGCCGTCGGTCGGCTTCGGGTGCGCGACCCGGGTCTGGACCCAGGCGCGCGACCCGCGCATCGCCTTGCGGGTGTCCTTGACCCAGTGGCGCTTGCTGGGCAGCTTGGCCGCCTGCGCCGGGGCCACGCTGGCCATCACCAGGCAGGAGCCGACCAACAGGGCCAGGAACGGGACCAGGAACGCGGGGAAGTGTCGTCGGTTCACCGGACCATGGTGACCCAGGTCGTGCCGGAAAGGATACTTTTCGGGACATGAGCCAGGTACCGGCCGCCACCCGGGCACTGCGGGTACTCGGCTTCCTCGCCTCTCAGCCCGACCCCGTGCCGCTCGAGCGGCTGGCCGCCGCCCTCGACCTGCCGCGCTCCACGGCCTACCACCTGGTCAACGCGATGATCGAGCAGGGATTCGTCACCCACATCGCCGAGGAGCGGCGCTACTGCCTGGGGGTGGCCGCGTTCGAGGTCGGCATCGGCTACGCGCGCCAGGCTCCGCTGCAGCGGATCGCGCACCAGCCGCTCGCGCGTCTCGTCGACCGGACCGGGCACTCGGCCCACCTCGCCGTGCCGCACGGGCGCGACGTGCTCTACGTCCTCGAGGAGCGGGCGCGCGGGCGGGCACCGCTCGTGACCGACGTGGGCGTGCGGCTGCCGGCGCACCTGACCGCCAGCGGTCGCGCGATCCTCGCCGCCATGTCCGACCGGCAGGTGCGGGCGCTCTACCCGGACCGGGACGCCTTCGTCGACCGGCACGGCCGTGGACCGCAGAGCCCCAGCGCGCTGCGGGCCCTGCTCGGGGAGACCCGTCGCCGTGGGTACGCCGTCGAGGACGGCGAGGTCACCCCCGGGTTCGCCTCGATCGCGGTGGCGGTGCTCGACCACAACGGGACGCCGTTGGGGGGTGTCGCGGTGACCTACGACAGCCGCGAGCGCGTCGATGCCACGACACTCGTCGAGGCGGTCACCTCGACGGCAGGGGCTCTGACCCGGCGGATGGGCGGGGGCACCGCGCCACTAGCGTGACCAAGTGACCAGCACCGTCGACGCCGCTGCCGTGGGCACCGCACGCCGCTGGTCGATGCTGGGCGCCACCGTCGGTGCCCAGGCGGCCTCCTCCGTCGCGATCAACGGTCCGGCCTTCCTGATCCCCGCGCTCCAGCGCGATCGCGGGCTCTCCTTGGCGCAGGCGGGCACGCTCGCCGCGACGACGATGGCCGGGGTGATGGTCGCCCTGATCGCCTGGGGGCTCCTCGTCGACCGCATCGGCGAGCGCGCCGTCCTCCTGACCGGTCTGGGCGGCACGGCTGCCGTCGGCGTGCTCGCGACGATGGTCCGGGGATCGGTCAGCCCTGGGCGCGCTCCTCTTCCTCGTGGGGGTGTTCGCGGCCAGCTCCAGCTCGGCGAGCGGGCGTGTCGTCGTCGGCTGGTTCCCCCCACGCCGCCGCGGTCTGGCCATGGGCATCCGGCAGATGGCGCAGCCGCTCGGCGTCGCGATCGCCGCCGCCACGATGGCCGTCACCGCCGACCGGGCCGGCGTGGCGACCGCCCTGTGGATCCCGGTCGGGGCCGGGGTCGTGGCCCTCGTGCTGACCGCGGTGCTCGTCATCGACCCGCCGCGGCCGGAGGCGACACGTGCCCTGACCGCCAATCCCTACCGCCAGGACCGGTTCCTGTGGCGCATCCACGGGGTCTCGGTGCTGCTGGTCATCCCGCAGTTCCTGGTGTGGACCTACTCACTGGTGTGGCTGGTGCAGGAACGGCACTGGTCGGCGGCCTCGGCCGGCGCACTGGTCGCGGTCACGCACGTCCTCGGCGCCCTGGGCCGGATCGCCGTCGGCGCGCTCTCCGACTCGGTCGGCTCGCGGGTGCGACCGCTGAAGTGGGTGGCCGTCGCCGCGGCCCTGACGATGCTGCTGCTGGGGCTCTTCGAGCAGCTGCCGGTCGCCGTCGTCCTCCTCGTCGTCGCCTCCACCGTGACCGTCGCGGACAACGGACTGGCGTTCACCAGCGTCGCCGAGCGGGCCGGCGCGTTCTGGTCGGGCAGGGCCCTGGGGATGCAGAACACCGCCCAGTACCTCACCGCCGCGGCCGTCGCCCCGGTGGCCGCGCTGGCCATCACCGAGTGGGGGTACGCCGCGACCTTCCTGGTCACGGCCGCCTTCCCGGTCATCGCCAGCCCGCTCGTCCCACGATCCGACGCCCCGACTGGCGCGTGACCACCCCCGCCGCTGATCGTTGTGCGCAGCAGCGTCGGAAGGACTCACCATGCCCAGCTCTCCCCCCTCACCGGACCCGCGCCGCCCCGCGGGTGCCGGTCGCCGCCTGGTCGCAGCGGTGGGTGTCTCCGTCGGCGTGCTCGTCGCCGCCGTGGTGCTGCCCTCGGGCGCGTTCGCGGGACTGGTCTCCGGACCAGGTGCCGGGTACCTGAAGACCTACGACACGAAGTCGCTGAACGTGCGCTCGAGCCAGCAGGCCGGCGACAAGACCGTCTTCCTCCCCGACGGCACCCACCTGCACCCGGGCGCTGCGGGCGCCGAAGGAGTGCCGCACAACGACAACGACCCGACGACGAAGAACGCCGTCTCCCGTGCGGCCCTGGTGACCGACAAGGACACCGCGGACCCGACCACGCCTACGCAGGCGCAGTCCAACGCCCGCGCGGCGGCCGCCCAGCGCAGCCAGACCGAGCCGACGCTGGGCCACGTCCCCGTCACCAGCGCGACGCACGCGGCCAGCCCCACGGACCGCTACAACATGTTCAACGCCTGCTACGGCGTCCAGTCGACCCGCACCAGCAAGTGGCTCTCCGGCACCACCTTCTCCGCCAGTGCGCTCGGGTCGGCCAGCCCGCTGTACTTCAAGCCCTCGAGGCTGGGCAGCTACCTGCTCTACAGCAAGGACGCGAAGTTCCTGGGTGACACCAGCCTCGCCGGCCAGCCCACGGTCGGCTACGCCGCCACGCCCGGGCCGAAGGGCGACTGGACCGCGACCCAGGTCAAGTCCGGGGCTCAGGCCGGCCAGTTCCTGCTCACCCTGCCCGGCAAGGGCGCGCTGACCGACTCCGCGACCGGTGCAGCGACCCTGACCGGTGCGGGCACGCCGCTGCGGCTGCGGATGCGCTCCGGGTGCGCCAGCTTCCCCGAGGTGAGCACGAACGTCCGCGGCAACCCCTTCTCCGGGACCACCTCCGAGCAGGAGGTGCGCGGGTTCGTCGACGCCCACACCCACGGCATGGCCTTCGAGTTCCTCGGCGGCGACGTGCACTGCGGTCGCCCCTGGTCGCCGTACGGCGTCACGGTGGCCCTCAAGGACTGCCCCGACCACTACCTGACCAACGGCAAGGGCGCGGTGATGGAGGCCTTCCTCTCCGGGAAGCCCACCCACGACCCGGTCGGCTGGCCGACGTTCAAGGACTGGCCGGCGCCGGACTCGTTGACCCACGAGGGCACCTACTACAAGTGGATGGAGCGCTCCTGGCGCTCCGGGCAACGGATCCTGGTCAACCTGCTCGTCGAGAACAACAAGCTCTGCGAGCTCTACCCGCTCAAGCGCAACTCCTGCGACGACATGGACTCCATCCGGCTGCAGGCCAAGGACATGTACGCCCTGCAGGACTACGTCGACGCGCAGAACGGCGGCCCGGGCAAGGGCTGGTACCGGATCGTGCGGAACCCCGACCAGGCCCGCAAGGTGATCAACGCGGGCAAGCTCGCCGTCGTGATGGGGATCGAGACCTCGGTGCCGTTCGGGTGCACCGAGAAGCTCGGCGTGCCCGACCTGAAGTGCACCGACGCCTCCATCGACCGTCAGCTCGACGAGGTGCAGAAGCTCGGCGTGAGCCAGATGGAGCTGGTCAACAAGTTCGACAACGCGCTCGCCGGCGTCGCCGGCGACTCCGGCTCGACGGGCTACCTGGTCAACACCGCCAACACCCTGGAGACCGGGTCACCGTGGCGGATGCAGACCTGCAAGCCCAACGACCCCGAGGTGCACGACCGCGACCAGGACAACTCGGTGCCGGTCGACGGGAGCCAGATCCCGGCGCAGGACGCCCTGTTCGGTGCGGTGCTGAAGTTCTCCGGCGTCTCGCTGCCGGCCGTGCCGGTCTACCCGGCCAACGA